>CAVTYQ010000001.1:0-340299 GCA_963739005.1 uncultured Alphaproteobacteria bacterium
ACCAAGTATTTCGGTGAATTCCGCTCCTACGAGCAGATCGACGCTGCGCCGGAAGAGAAGGCGCGCGGCATCACGATCAACACGGCGCACGTCGAATACGAGACGACGAAGCGGCATTACGCCCACGTCGACTGCCCCGGCCACGCCGACTACGTGAAGAACATGATCACCGGCGCGGCGCAGATGGACGGCGCCATCCTCGTCGTTTCCGCTGCCGACGGTCCGATGCCGCAGACGCGCGAGCATATCCTGCTCGCTCGCCAGTTCGGCGTTCCGGCGCTTGTCGTCTACATGAACAAGGTCGACCAGGTGGACGATCCGGAGCTTCTCGATCTTGTCGAACTGGAGGTGCGCGAGCTTCTCTCCAAGGACGAGCCCCGGGCGACGACATTCCGATCATCAGGGGCTCGGCGCTCGCGGCCATGGAAGGCCGCAATCCGGAGATCGGCGAGAGTTCGATCCGGGCGCTGATGGAAGCGGTCGATTCCTACATCCCGACGCCTGAGCGCCCGATCGACCAGCCGTTCCTGATGCCGATCGAAGACGTGTTCTCGATCTCCGGCCGCGGCACGGGGTGACCGGCCGCGTCGAACGCGGCATCGTGAAGGTGGGCGAGGAGGTCGAGATCGTCGGCATCCGTCCGACCTCGAAGACGGTCGTGACCGGCGTCGAGATGTTCCGCAAGCTGCTCGACCAGGGGCAGGCGGGCGACAACGTCGGCTGTCTGCTGCGCGGTGTTGAGCGCGACGGCGTTGAGCGCGGGCAGGTGCTCTGCAAGCCGGGCTCGGTGACCCCGCACACGAAGTTCAAGGCGGAAGCCTACATCCTCACCAAGGAAGAGGGCGGCCGCCACACCCCGTTCTTCACCAACTACCGTCTCGCAGTTCTACTTCCGCACGACCGACGTGACCGGCGTGGTGGAGCTGCCGGAGGGCACCGAAATGGTGATGCCCGGCGACAACGTGCAGATGACGGTATCGCTGATCGTGCCGATCGCCATGGAGGAGAAGCTCCGCTTCGCCATCCGTGAGGGCGGTCGCACCGTCGGCGCCGGCGTCGTGGCTTCGATCATCGAATAGCGAGAAACGGGCGCGGCCATCCCGCCGCGCCCGTCCTCTTGAAGGACAAGAAAATGAACGGCCAGAACATTCGAATCCGCCTCAAGGCTTTCGATCACCGCGTGCTCGATTCGTCGACCGCGGAGATCGTGTCCACGGCGAAACGGACCGGCGCCCAGGTGCGCGGGCCGATCCCGCTGCCGAGCCGGATCGAGAAGTTCACCGTCAACCGCTCGCCGCACGTCGACAAGAAGAGCCGCGAGCAATTCGAGATACGCACCCACAAGCGGCTGCTCGACATCATCGAGCCGACCCCGAAGCCCGTCGACGCTTTGATGAAGCTCGACCTCGCGGCCGGCGTCGACGTCGAGATCAAGCTCTAGGGATTTGAGGCGCGAAAGCGGACGAGCAGAAGATCATGCGCTCAGGCGTGATTGCACAGAAGCTGGGGATGACCCGCGTTTATACCGAAGCCGGCGAGCACGTGCCGGTGACGGTGCTGCGCGTCGACAATTGCCAGGTGGTCGCACAGCGGACCGCCGAGAAGGACGGCTACACCGCCGTGCAGCTCGGCGCCGGCACGCGCAAGCCGAAGGGGACGCCGAAGGCGCTTCGCGGCCACTTGCGCGCGCCGAGGTCGAGCCGAAGCGGAAGGTCGTCGAGTTCCGCGTGAGCCCGGAGAACCTGATCGACGTCGGCGCCGAGATCACCGCCGCGCACTTCGTGCCGGGGCAGTTCGTCGATGTACGGGCACCTCGATCGGCAAGGGCTTCGCCGGCGTCATCAAGCGGCACCATTTCGGCGGCTTGCGCGCCACGCACGGCGTATCGGTGTCGCACCGCTCGCATGGCTCGACCGGCCAGCGCCAGGACCCCGGCAAGGTGTTCAAGGGCAAGAAGATGGCCGGCCATCTCGGCAACACCCGGGTGACGACGCAGAACCTTCAGGTCGTGCGCACGGATGCCGATCAGGGCGTGATCCTGGTGAGCGGCGCGGTGCCGGGCGCGAAGGGCGGCTGGCTTCTCGTCCGCGACGCGGTGAAGCGCGCGCTGCCGAAGGAGCGCCGACGCCGGCCGCGATCCGCGCGAACGGCAAGAGCGAGACGAAGGCGGCGGAAGCGGCCAAAGAGAGCGGAGAAGCCTGATGGAGATCGAGGTGAAGACGCTCGCCGGCAAGGCGGCGGGGACGCTGAAGCTCTCCGACGCCGTGTTCGGGCTTGAGCCGCGACCGGACATCCTGCAGCGCATGGTGCGCTGGCAGCTCGCCAAGCGGCAGGCCGGGACGCACAAGGCCAAGACGCGCGGCGAGATCAAGGCGACCTCAAAGAAGATGTATCGGCAGAAGGGCACCGGCAGCGCCCGTCATGGCAACAAGGCGGCGCCGCAATTCCGCGGCGGCGGCAAGGCATTCGGACCGGTGGCGCGCTCGCACGAGATCGGGCTGCCGAAGAAGGTGAGGGCGCTCGCGCTGAAGCATGCGCTGTCCGCCAAGGCGAAGGCCGACGCCATCGTCGTGGTCGAAGATTGAACGCCAAGGAGGCGAAGACCAAGGGGCTCGTCGCGCAGTTCGCGCGCCTCGGTTTCTCCAAGGCGCTGATCGTCGGCGGCGCGGAGATCGACGAGGGCTTCGGCCGCGCCGCGCGCAACATCGCGGGATCGACGTGCTGCCGATCCAGGGCATCAACGTCTACGACATCCTGCGTTGCGACACGCTGGTCCTTTCCAAGGCGGCGGTCGAAGCGCTGGAGGAGCGGTTCAATGGCCAATCTTAGGCACTACGACACGATCATCGCGCCGGTGATCACCGAGAAGTCGACGGCGGCGTCGGAGCACAACAAGGTGGTGTTCCGCGTGGCCTCGAAGGCGACGAAGCCGGAGATCAAGGCGGCGGTCGAGGCGCTCTTCAACGTCAAGGTGACGGCGGTCAACACGCTGAACCGGGCCGGGAAGACGAAGCGCTTCCGCGGCGTCGCCGGCAAGCAGCTGGCCACAAGAAAGCCATCGTGACGCTGGCCGAAGGCCAGTCGATCGACGTGACGACGGGCCTCTAGGCGGGACGCGGGAAGATGGCACTGAAGACATACAATCCCACGACGCCGGGCCGCCGCCAGCTCACGCTGGTCGACCGCTCGCGGCTGTGGAAGGGCAAGCCGCAGAAGGCGCTGACCGAGGGCCTGACCAAGAGCGGCGGGCGCAACAATCTCGGCCGGCTGACCGCGCGCCGTCGCGGCGGCGGGCACAAGCGCGCCTATCGCATCATCGATTTCAAGCGGCGGAAGTTCGACATTCCGGCAAAGGTCGAGCGGCTGAATACGATCCGAACCGCTCCGCCTTCATCGCGCTCGATCCGCTACGAGGACGGCGAGCTCGCCTACATCATCGCGCCGCAGCGGCTGGCGGAGGGCGACACCATCGTCTCCGGCGAGCAGGTGGACGTGAAGCCGGGCAACGCGATGCCGCTCCGCGCCATTCCCGTCGGCACGATCGTGCACAACGTGGAGCTCAAGATCGGCCGCGGCGGACAGATTGCGCGCGCCGCCGGCTCCTACGCGCAGATCGCCGGCCGCGACCAGGGCTACGCGATCCTGCGGCTGAATTCCGGCGAGCAGCGGCTCGTCAGCGGCGAGTGCATGGCGACGATCGGCGCGGTCTCGAATCCCGACCACGCCAACATCTCGATCGGCAAGGCGGGGCGCAATCGCTGGCTCGGCTGGCGGCCGTCGGTCCGCGGCGTCGCCATGAACCCGGTCGACCATCCGCATGGCGGCGGCGAGGGCCGCACCTCCGGCGGCCGGCATCCGGTCAGCCCGTGGGGCAAGCCCACGAAGGGCAAGAAGACCCGCACCAACAAGGCAACGTCGAAATACATCCTGCGCTCGCGGCACGCCCGCAAGGGACGCTAAGGCAGGTCTTAGGAGAAAGACGTGGCACGGTCAGTTTGGAAAGGCCCGTTCTTCGACGGCTACCTTCTTAAGAAGGCGGAGAAGACGCGCGAGTCCGGTCGCAACGAGGTGATCAAGATCTGGAGCCGGCGCTCCACGGTCCTTCCGCAGTTCGTGGGGCTCACCTTCGGCGTCTACAACGGTCACAAGCACGTCCCGGTGCTCGTGTCGGAAGACATGATCGGCCACAAGTTCGGCGAGTTCGCGCTGACGCGGTCGTTCCATGGCCATTCCGGCGACCGCAAGGCGAAGAGGGAATAGCATGGGCAAGGCCAAGCGTCCGCGCACGCTCAAGGACAACGAGGCGCAGGCGGTGCTGCGCATGGTGCGCATCAGCCCGCGCAAGCTCAACCTCGTCGCGCAGCTGATCCGCGGCAAGAAGGTGTCGGTGGCGCTCGCCGACCTGCAATTCTCGCAGAAGCGCATCGCCGGGCAGGTCAGGAAGACGCTGCAGAGCGCGATCGCGAACGCGGAGAACAATCACCAGCTCGACGTCGACAATCTCGTCGTCGCCGAAGCGCATGTCGGCAAGGCGCTCGTCATGAAGCGCTTCAACCCGCGCGCACGCGGCCGCGTGGCGGGCATCCAGAAGCTGTTCTCCAACCTGACAGTCGTTGTTCGCGAAGTCGAAGAAACCGCCTGAGGACGCAGTCGCATGGGACAGAAAGTCAATCCGATCGGGCTTCGCCTCGGGATCAACAAGACCTGGGATTCCCGCTGGTTCGCCAACAAGACCGAATACGGCAACCTCCTGCATGAGGACATCCGTATCCGCGACGCGCTGATGGACGACCTGAAGCAGGCGGCGGTGTCGCGCGTGATCGTGGAGCGCCCGCACAAGAAGTGCCGGGTGACCATCCACACCGCGCGGCCGGGCATCGTCATCGGCAAGAAGGGCGCCGACATCGAGAAGCTTCGCAAGAAGGTCGCCTCGATGACGAGCTCCGAGGTGCACATCAACATCGTCGAGGTGAGGAAGCCCGAGATCGATGCGCATCTCGTCGCCCAGTCGATCGCGCAGCAGTTGGAGCGCCGCGTGGCCTTCCGGCGCGCCATGAAGCGTGCCGTGCAGTCGGCGATGCGGCTTGGCGCCGGCGGCATTCGCATCAGCTGCGGCGGCCGCCTCGGCGGCGCGGAAATCGCGCGCAGCGAATGGTATCGCGAGGGGCGGGTGCCGCTGCACACGCTGAGGGCCGACATCGACTACGGCCACGCGACCGCGAACACCGCCTACGGCACGATCGGCGTGAAGGTGTGGATCTTCAAGGGCGAGATTCTCGAGCACGATCCGTTCGGCTCGGAGAAGCGGGCGCTCGAGGGCACCGAGTCGACGCGGCGCGGCGGCCACGCGGCCTGACGCCCGCTGACGGAGAATTGAAAGAACAGAACGATGCTGCAACCGAACCGCACCAAGTTCCGCAAGGCGCACAAGGGCCGTATCCACGGCACCGCCAAGGGCGGGACGATCCTCAACTTCGGCGAATATCGGGCTGAAGGCGCTCGAGCCCGAGCGCGTCACGGCGCGGCAGATCGAGGCGGCGCGGCGCGCCATCACGCGCCAGATGAAGCGCTCCGGGCGCGTCTGGATCCGCATCTTCCCCGACGTGCCGGTGTCGAAGAAGCCGACGGAAGTGCGCATGGGCAAGGGCAAGGGCGCGCCGGAACTCTGGGTGGTGCGCGTGAACCCGGGCCGCATCATGTTCGAGATTGACGGCGTCAACGAAGAGACGGCGCGCGAGGCGCTGCGGCTCGGCGCGGCCAAGCTGCCGATCCGTACCCGCGTCGTCATGCGAATCGCGGAGTGACGACGATGAAAGCTGAAGACGTCCGCACCAAGTCGCTCGACGAGCTTCGCGACAACCTCGCGAGCTTGAAGAAGGAGCAGTTCAACCTGCGCTTCCAGGCGGCGACGGGGCAGCTTGAGAAGACCGCGCGCATCCGCGTGGTGCGCCGTGACATCGCCCGCGTCAAGACGATCGCCGCGCAGAAGCGCGCGACCGAGGCGAAGGGCTGAGGAGAGGCTTATGCCGAAGAGACAGCTGCAGGGTGTCGTGGTCAGCGACAAGGCCGACAAGACCGTGGTGGTCAATGTCGAGCGGCGCTTCACGCATCCGATCCTGAAGAAGACCGTGCGGCGCACGAAGAAGTATCAGGCGCACGATCCGGAGAACCGATTCAAGATCGGCGACCGGGTGATGATCGAAGAGTCGAAGCCGATCTCCAAGACCAAGCGTTGGGTCGTGGTCGGCGCTGAGAATGCCGCCGGGGCGGCGGGCTGAAGGAACTGAGCGGCGGGCCGGGCCCGTCCGCGCGTTAAGAAGAAGGACGTCGCGCAATGATCCAGATGCAGACGAACCTCGATGTCGCGGACAATTCCGGCGCGCGCCGGGTGCAGTGCATCAAGGTGCTGGGCGGCTCGAAGCGCAAATACGCGCATGTCGGCGACATCATCGTGGTGTCGGTGAAGGAAGCGATCCCGCGCGGGCGGGTGAAGAAGGGCGACGTGATGAAGGCGGTCGTGGTCAGAACGGCGAAGGACATCCGCCGGCCCGACGGCAGCGTCATCCGCTTCGACCGCAACGCCGCCGTCTTGATCGACAACAAGGCTGAGCCGGTCGGCACGCGCATCTTCGGCCCGGTTCCGCGCGAGCTGCGTGCCAAGAACCACATGAAGATCATCTCGCTTGCGCCGGAGGTCCTCTAATGGCCGCGCGGATCAGGAAGGGCGACAAGGTCGTCGTCATCACCGGGCGCGACAAGGGGCGCTCGGGCGAGGTGATCAAGGTGATGCCGAAGGAAAACCGGGCGCTCGTGCGCGGGGTCAACATGGTGTCGCGCCATCAGCGCCAGACGGCGGCGCAGGAGGGCGGCATCATCCGCAAAGAGGCGCCGATCCACCTTTCCAATATCGCGCTCGCCGATCCGACGACGGGCAAGCCGACCAAGGTCGGATTCAAGATGCTGGCGGACGGCCGCAAGGTGCGCTTCGCCAAGAGCTCGGGAGAGACCATCAATGGCTGAGGCCGAGAAGGCCGCGAACGGCTCGGATTACGAGCCGCGGCTGCAGAAGCACTACCGCGACGTCGTGGTTCCGAAGCTGAACGAGCAGTTCGGCTACAAAATCCACACGCCGTGCCGCGCATCGAGAAGATCGTGCTCAACATGGGCGTCGGCGAGTCGACCGGCGACACCAAGAAGGCGCAACTCGCCGCCGACGATCTCGGCATGATCGCCGGGCAGAAGCCGGTGATCACGCGCGCCAGGAAGTCGATCGCCACCTTCAAGGTGCGCGAGGGCATGCCCATCGGCGCCAAGGTGACGCTCAGGAAGGCGCGCATGTTCGAGTTCCTCGACCGGCTCGTCACCGTGGCGCTGCCGCGAGTGCGCGACTTCCGCGGCTTGAGCCCGAAAAGCTTCGACGGCCGAGGCAATTACGCGCTCGGAATCAAGGAGCACATCATTTTCCCGGAGATCAACTACGACAAGGTCGATCAGGTCTGGGGGATGGACGTGGTGATCTGCACGACGGCGCAGACCGACGAGGAGGCACGGGCACTCCTCGGCGCGATGAATTTCCCGTTCCGGCAGTGACCGAACGAAACGAGGTTTGAACGATGGCGAAGACTAGCGCGATCGAGAAGAACAAGCGGCGCATGCGGCTGGCGAAGCAATACGCCGGCAAACGGGCGAAGCTGAAGGCTGATTCGGCCGACCCGAACCTGAGCGATCAGGATCGGTTCAGCGCACGGCTGAAGCTCGCCGAGCTGCCGCGCAACTCCGCGCCGACGCGCATACGCAATCGCTGCGAGGTTACCGGCCGCCCGCGCGGCTATTACCGCAAGCTCAAGATGAGCCGCATCGCGCTTCGCCAGATGGGCAATGACGGCAAAGTCCCGGGCATGGTGAAGTCGAGCTGGTGAGGAACTGAAGATGCTGATGAACGATCCGCTCGGCGACATGCTGACCCGCATCCGCAATGCGCAGATGAGGAAGCGGCCGTCCGTCTCGACGCCGGCCTCGGCGCTGCGCGCGCGTGTCCTCGACGTGCTGGAGAGCGAGGGCTACATCCGCGGCTATTCCGAGGTCGCGCTGAACGGCAAGGCGGAGTACCAGATCGAGCTGAAATATTCCGACGGCCAGCCGGTCATCCGCGAGATCATGCGCGTGTCGAAGCCGGGTCGCCGCGTCTATTCCTCGGTGAAGAGCATACCGCGTGTCGCCGACGGGCTCGGCGTGTCGATCCTGTCGACGCCGAAGGGCGTCATGGCCGACCACGAGGCGCGGCTCCAGAACGTCGGCGGCGAAGTGCTCTGCCGCGTGTTCTAGGGCGGCGGAAAAGGAAACGGGTAGGACGATGTCGCGAATTGGCAAGAAGCCGGTGCCGGTGCCGAAAGGTGTGACGGCGAACGTCGAGGGCCAGACGGTCAGCGCGAAGGGGCCGAAGGGCCAGCTCGCCGTGGCGCTGGTCGACCAGGTTTCCGTGGCGATGACGGATACCGGTGTGAAGGTCGAGCCGCGCGACCAGTCAAAGTCGGCTCGCTCGCTTTGGGGGATGTCGCGGACGCTGGTGCAGAACATCTTCGTCGGCGTCACCAACGGGTTCGAGGAGCGGCTTGAGATCAGCGGCGTCGGCTACCGCGCGCAGGTCGAGGGCAAGAACCTGAACCTCGCGCTCGGCTACAGCCACGACGTGAAGTTCGCGATCCCGGAGGGGATCAAGATCGAGACGCCGAAGCCCACGGAGATCGTGGTCAGCGGCATCGACAAGCAGAAGGTCGGCCAGGTGGCGGCGGAGATCCGCCGCTGGCGGCCGCCGGAGCCCTACAAGGGCAAGGGCGTGAAATACGTCGGCGAATACGTCTTCCGCAAGGAAGGCAAGAAGAAGTAGGTCGGGACATGCCAACGAAGAAACCCGGAGCCGCGCGCCGCGAAGTGCGGGTGCGCAAGGTGCTGAAGAAGGCGGCCGGCGGGCGCCCGCGCCTGACGGTCTTCCGCTCGTCCTCGCACATCTACGCGCAGGTCATCGACGACGCGCGCGGCCACACGGTCGCCGCCGCTTCGAGCCTAGAGAAGCCGCTTCGCGAGAAGCTGAAGACCGGTGCCGACAAGGCGGCCGCCGCTGAAGTCGGCAAGCTCGTCGCAGAGCGGGCCAAAGCGGCCGGCGTCGGCAAGGTCGTGTTCGATCGCGGCGCCTACATCTATCATGGCCGCGTCAAGGCGCTGGCCGATGCCGCCCGCGAGGGCGGACTGGAATTCTGACCTCGCGCACGCGAGGCCGAACCCATATCGAGGAACGGACGGAACGATATGTCAGAACATGGACGCCGGCGAGATCGCGGCAGGGATAGGGACCGCGGCGAAGAGCGCGACAGCGAATTCGTCGACAAGCTCGTCCACATCAACCGCGTCGCCAAGGTGGTGAAGGGCGGGCGCCGCTTCGGCTTCGCCGCCCTCGTCGTGGTCGGCGACCAGCGCGGCCGCGTCGGCTTCGGCCACGGCAAGGCGCGCGAAGTGCCGGAAGCGATCCGCAAGGCGACCGAAGCGGCGAAGCGCGGGCTGATCCGCGTGCCGCTTCGCGAAGGCCGCACGCTGCATCACGACGTGGCCGGCCGCCACGGCGCCGGCAAGGTCATCTTGCGCGCCGCCGAGCCGGGCACCGGGATCATCGCCGGCGGCCCGATGCGCGCCGTGTTCGAGACGCTCGGCATAAAAGACGTCGTGGCGAAGTCGATGGGCACCTCGAACCCTTACAACATGGTTCGCGCCACCTTCGACGCGCTGAAGCGCGAGGACAGCCCGCGCGGCGTCGCCGCGCGCCGTGGCATCAAGGTGTCGACGCTGCAGGCGCGCAGGCGCGACGCCGATGCGGCTGCCGTCGCCGCCGAAGGCTGAGGGAAGGCGCCATGGCCGAAAAGACAATCGTCGTCGAGCAGACCGGGAGCCCGATTCGCCGCCGCTTCGACCAGCGCGACACGCTGATCGGGCTCGGGTTGAACCGGCTCCACCGCCGCTCGACGCTGAAGGACAATGCGTCGACGCGCGGCATGATCGCGAAGGTGCACCACCTCGTGCGTGTCGTCGAGGAGCGCTAAGAAAAAGATTCAGGATACGGGACCTAACCCCATGAAGCTCAATGAACTTTCCGACCGGCCGGGCGCGACCAAGATGCGCAAGCGGATCGGCCGCGGCATCGGCTCCGGCACCGGCAAGACCGGCGGGCGCGGTGGCAAGGGCCAGACCGCGCGCTCCGGCGTCGCCATCAAGGGCTTCGAGGGCGGCCAGATGCCGCTGCATCGGCGCTTGCCGAAACGCGGCTTCACCAACATCTTCGGCAAGACCTTCGTGGAAGTCGGGCTCGACCGGATCGCCGCGGCGATCGAGGCGGGGAAGCTCAACTCCGGCAAGACGATCGATGCAGCGGCGCTGAAGGCGGCGGGCATCATCCGGCGCACGAAGGACGGCGTGCGTATCCTGGGCGGCGCTGCGCCGAAGGCGAAGCTCACGCTCGACGTCGCCGGCGCCTCGCGTCCGGCGATCGCGGCAGTGGAGAAAGCGGGCGGAACCGTCAGGCTCCCCAAGGCGGCGCAACCGGCGGAAGCCGGCGCCTGAGATGAGGGGCCGAGCGGGGGCTTACAGGAGCGATCATGGCCTCAGCAGCCGAGCAACTTGCCGCTAATCTGAACTTCGCCGCCTTCTCCAAGGCGGAAGAGCTGAAGAAGCGCATCTGGTTCACCCTCGGCGCGCTCCTCGTCTACAGGCTCGGCACCTACCTGCCGCTCCCCGGCATCAACCTCGACGCGCTGACGCAGGCGTTCGAGCAGCAGTCCCAGGGCATCCTGGGCATGTTCAACATGTTCTCCGGCGGGGCGGTGAAGCGGATGGCGATCTTCGCCCTCGGCATCATGCCCTACATCTCCGCCTCCATCATCCTGCAGCTGATGACGGCGGTCGTCCCGCAGCTCGAGCAGCTGAAGAAGGAAGGGGAGCAGGGCCGCAAGGTCATCAACCAGTACACGCGCTACCTGACGGTGGTGCTCGCTGCCTTCCAATCCTACGGCATCGCGATCGGGCTTGAGGGCTCGTCGAACATCGTCGTGGATCCGGGCTGGTTCTTCCGCTTCAGCTCCGTCATCACACTGACCGGCGGAACCATGTTCCTGATGTGGCTCGGCGAGCAGATCACGGCGCGCGGCATCGGCAACGGCATCTCGCTGATCATCTTTTCCGGCATCGTCGCCAACATACCGCACGCGCTCGCCGGCACGCTCGAACTCGGCAGGCAGGGCGCTCTTTCCTCGCCGGTCATCCTGCTCGTCGCCGTGCTCGCGGTCGTCGTGGTGACGGCCATCGTCTTCGTCGAGCGGGCACAGCGGCGGCTGCTGATCCAGTATCCGAAGCGGCAGATCGGCAACCGCATGTTCCAGGGCGATTCCTCGCACCTGCCGCTGAAGCTCAACACCGCCGGCGTGATTCCGCCGATCTTCGCGTCGTCGCTACTGCTTCTGCCGATCACGGTCGCGCAGTTCTCGTCGGGCCGGGGGCCGAGCTGGCTCACGTCGGTGACGGCGCTCCTCGGCAACGGACAGCCGCTGCACATGCTGCTCTACGGCGCGATGATCGTGTTCTTCGCCTTCTTCTATACGGCCGTCGTCTTCAATCCGAAGGACACGGCCGATCAGCTGAAGAAGCACGGCGGCTTCATTCCCGGCATCAGGCCGGGCCAGCGCACGGCCGAATACATCGACTATGTCCTGACCCGGATCACGGCGCTCGGCGCGATCTACCTGGTCGTCATCTGCCTCCTTCCAGAAACGCTCATCACGCGGCTCGGGATACCGTTCTACTTCGGCGGCACGTCGCTGCTGATCGTGGTCAACGTAACGATGGATACCGTGCAGCAGGTGCAGGGCCACCTTCTCGCGCATCAGTACGAGGGGCTGGTCAAGAAGTCGAAGCTCCGAGGCAGGCGCCGATGAGGGTGATCCTCCTCGGACCGCCCGGGGCAGGCAAAGGCACGCAATCGCAGAGGCTGGTCGAGAAGCACAGCATCGTGCAGCTTTCGACCGGCGACATGCTGCGGGCGGCGATCAAGACAGGCACGCCGATCGGCAAGAAGGCGCAGGACATCATGGCGCGCGGCGAGCTCGTCCCCGACGAAGTGGTGGTCGGGATCATCGCCGACCGCATGGACGCGCAGGATGCGCGCAGCGGCTTCGTGCTCGATGGCTTTCCGCGTACCGTAAAACAGGCGGAAGCGCTCGACGCGCTCCTCGCCGAACGTGGGCTGGAACTCGACGGCGTCGTCGAGCTGAGGGTCGACGAGGGCATCCTGCTCGACCGGATCGGCAGGCGGCTCGCCGACATGCAGGCGCGGGGCGAGCCGGTGCGGGCGGACGACAACCCTCAGTCCTTCAAGATCAGGCTCGCCGCCTACCGCGAGCAGACCGCGCCGCTCATCGACTACTACAGGCGGACGGGTCACCTGAAGAGCGTGGACGGCATGGCCGGGATCGACACGGTGACGCGCTCGATTGCCGCGGCTTTGCCGGCCAATTCGCCTGTTTCGGGCAGTTGACGGCGGGGCGGCGAAACATTAGATAACGGCACCAATCCTAGAGAGTCTGGAGCGGTGCCGGGGCTTGAGAGCGGTCCGGAACCGGCCTTTTTGCGTTTCCGGCCGGGTTTGGCGACGGCGCCGGGCGGGCGCGGCAGAGGGAGCAGAACTTGGCACGCATTGCAGGCGTCAATATTCCGACGAACAAGCGCGTTGTGATTGCGCTTCAGTACATCCACGGGATCGGCGCGTCCAAGGCGCGGGAGATCGTCCAGAAGGTGAACATCCCGGATTCGCGGCGCGTCAACGAGCTGTCGGATTCGGAAGTGCTGCAGATCCGCGAGGCCATCGACCGCGAGTACATGGTGGAAGGCGACCTCCGCCGTGAAGTCGCGATGAACATCAAGCGGCTTATGGACCTCGGCTGCTACCGCGGCCTGCGCCACCGCCGCGGCCTGCCGGTCCGCGGCCAGCGGACGCACACGAATGCGCGCACCCGCAAGGGTCCCGCGAAGCCGATCGCCGGCAAGAAGAAATAACACAGGACAGGGCCAGCTAGACGATGGGCAAGGAAGCAACGCGCATCCGCAAGCGCGAACGCAAGAACATCACGTCGGGCATCGCCCACGTGGCTTCGACCTTCAACAACACCATGATCACCATCACCGACGTGCAGGGCAACACGATCGCCTGGTCGTCGGCAGGGGCGATGGGCTTCAAGGGGTCGCGCAAGTCGACTCCCTACGCTGCGCAGATCGCCGCCGAGACGGCGGCGCGCAAGGCGCAGGATCATGGGGTAAGAACGCTCGAGGTGGAAGTCTCCGGGCCCGGCTCCGGCCGCGAATCGGCGCTCAGGGCGCTGCAGGCGGCCGGTTTCATGATCACGACGATCCGCGACGTGACGCCGATCCCGCATAACGGCTGCCGGCCGCCCAAGCGCCGGCGCGTCTGAGTAACAAACAAAAGATGCGCCGCCAGCGGGCGGCGCATGGGCCGCTGTCTAAAGCGGCCTCCAATCCTTGAGAGGCACGGATGGTTATCCAGAAGAACTGGCAAGACCTGATCAAACCGAACAAGCTCGACGTGAAGCTTGGTTCGGATCGGCGGCGCGTCGCCACGATGGTGGCGGAGCCGCTCGAGCGCGGGTTCGGGCTGACGCTCGGCAATGCGCTGAGACGCGTGCTCCTCTCTTCGCTGCAGGGCGCGGCGGTGACGAGCGTGCAGATCGATGGCGTGCTGCACGAATTCTCCTCGATTGCGGGCGTGCGCGAGGACGTGACCGACATCGTCCTCAACATCAAGGAAATCGCCGTGAAGATGGACGGCGAGGGCCAGAAGCGCATGACGCTCAGGAAGACCGGGCCGGGCCACGTAACCGCCCGCGACATCCAGACGGTCGGCGACATCGAGATCCTGAACCCCGAGCATGTGATCTGCACGCTCGACGAGGGCGCCGACATCCGCATGGAGCTCACCGTCAGCGGTGGCAAAGGCTACGTGGCGGCCGAGCGCAACCGCCCCGAAGACGCGCCGATCGGGCTGATTCCGGTCGACAGCCTCTACTCGCCGGTGAAGAAGGTCTCTTATCGCGTGGAGAACACGCGCGAAGGCCAGGTGCTCGACTACGACAAGCTCACGCTTTCGATCGAGACCGACGGCTCGGTGACCCCGGACGATGCGGTCGCCTATGCGGCGCGCATCCTGCAGGACCAGCTTTCGATCTTCGTCTCCTTCGAGGAGCCGAAGAAGGAGACCGTCGAAGAGTCGACGCCGGAGCTTGCTTTCAACCCGGCGCTTCTGAAGAAGGTCGACGAGCTGGAGCTTTCGGTGCGCTCGGCGAACTGCCTGAAGAACGACAACATCGTCTATATCGGCGACCTCATCCAGAAGACCGAGGCGGAGATGCTCAGGACGCCGAACTTCGGGCGGAAGTCGCTGAACGAGATCAAGGAAGTCCTGGCGTCGATGGGCCTCCACCTCGGCATGGAAGTGCCGAACTGGCCGCCCGACAACATCGAGGACCTCGCCAAGCGCTTCGAAGACCAGTATTGAGCCTTTCCGCGCGCCCTCCGGCGTCGGGATTTTAGGAGAACGGGCCATGCGCCACGGCAAAGCGCGCCGCAAGCTGAACCGCACCTCGACGCATCGCACGGCGATGTTCGCCAACATGGCGGCGTCGCTGATCGAGCACGAGCAGATCGTCACCACGCTACCGAAGGCGAAAGAGCTTCGCCCGGTCGTGGAGAAGCTCGTGACGCTGGCAAAGAAAGGCGACCTTTCCGCACGCCGGCTGGCGATGGCCCGCATGCGCGACGAAGCGATGGTCAAGAAGCTCTTCGAGACGATCGGCCCGCGCTACAAGGAGCGGAACGGCGGCTACACGCGTGTCCTGAAAGCGGGCTTCCGTCATGGCGACAACGCGCCGGTCGCGGTGATCGAGTTCGTCGACCGCGACACGGAGGCGAAGGGCGCCGCGGACAAGGCACGTCACGCCGAGGAGATGGAGGCGCGGGGCGGGAGCGCAGAAGCGGCCGCCTGAGACGGCGCTAATTCCGGGATTCGAAAGGGCGGCCTTGCGCCGCCTTTTTCTTTGGCTTCGGGACTGCGGCGAAACGGCAGACGGCGTGCCTTTTCGACCTTCTCCTTTCTGCCATCACCTCCGCTCGGCGGAGCATGGCGACGGCCCAAAAGAAGGCGGCTTTGGCTGACTTTTCTGTCGGCGGCGCCGTTCCTTTCGCTTTCGTAATCCGAGGTGCCAGCGGTTTGCCTTGCCGTTCCGTGCGCCGCCGCCTATTTCGAGGGGCTCGGGGGCGCCGAATCTCAAGGAGGACCGGGATGCGACGGAGCATCGGCCTCGTCACGGCATTTGTGGTTGCCGCAATTGGCGCTGCGGCGCTGTTGCTGCCGGCGCAACGTCACGCGGTCGCGACGGCGCTTGTCGGCGCGACGGCGAACGCCGCAACGGTCGCCGCGCCGGCCTTGCGCGCCCCAGTGCTCGCTGCCCAGCCGGCCGCGGCCCAATCCGCCCAGCCGGTGACCGTGCCCGACAGCCGCGAGGCGATCCGGCTCTCCTTCGCGCCGATCGTGAAGCGCGTCGCGCCGGCCGTGGTCAACGTCTACGCCACGTCGCGCGTGCAGGTGCGCTCGCCATTCGAGGGCGACCCCTTCTTCGAGCGCTTCTTCGGCGGCGGTCTCTTCGGCGGACCGCAGGAGCGCCAACGCTCCTCGCTTGGCTCCGGCGTGATCGTCGATCGGAGCGGCGTCATCGTCACCAACAACCACGTCGTCGGCGATGCCACCGACATCAAGGTCGCGCTGTCGGATGGGCGCGAGCTTCCCGCGACGATCCTCCTCAAGGACGAGCGCACCGATCTCGCCATCCTGAAGATCGAGAACGCCGGCGATCTTCCGGTGCTCGAGCTCGGCAATTCCGACGCGCTCGAAGTCGGCGACCTTGTGCTCGCGGTCGGCGACCCCTTCGGCGTCGGCCAGACGGTGACGAGCGGCATCGTCTCCGCGGTGGCGCGCACCAATGTCGGCATCAACGATTTCGGCTTCTTTATCCAGACCGACGCCGCCATCAATCCGGGGAATTCCGGCGGACCGCTCGTCGACCTCGACGGCAAGGTGGTCGGGATCAACACAGCGATCTTCTCGCGCAGCGGCGGCTCGATCGGCATCGGCTTCGCCATCCCCTCCGACATGGTGCGCACGGTCGTGCAGCAGGCGGTCGCCGGCTCGAAGTCGGTGGCGCGGCCGTGGATCGGGGTCGTCTGTCAGGACCTGACGCCGGAAATCGCGTCATCGCTCGGACTGGCGAGCCCGCGCGGCGCGCTCATCACGAGCGTCGAAAAGGATTCGCCTGCCGGCAAAGCCGGGCTGAAGGTCGGCGACCTGATCCTCAAGGCCGGCGACCGCGACGTCGGCGACGCGGCGTCCTTCGACTACCGCCTTGCCGTCACCGGCGTCGGCAACCCGATGGCGGTCACGATCTGGCGCGACGGGACGGAGAGCACCGTCGACGTCGTGGCCGAGGCCGAGCCGCAGCTCAGCGAATCCGACTTGACGCTGCTCGGCGGGCGGAGCCCGCTGACCGGCGCCGTCGTCGCCGACCTGAACGCGTCGCTTGCCGACCGCATGCGCATCCGCGGCGCCGACAAGGGCGCGGTCATCGTCGACATCGAGCCGATGTCGCCGGCGGCGCGCGTGGGCTTCCGCAAAGGTGATGTCGTGCTCGGCGCGCAGGGCGAGGACGTGACGACCGCTGAGCAACTCGCCAAGCTCGTCGAGGCGGACAGCCGGCTCTGGCGGATCAAGTTCAGCCGCGATGGCCGCGTCTCCAATCTCGTCATCGGAGGCTGACACGGTCGAACTGTGGGCCGGGGCGTAACCAAGAGCACGAAAAACCTGTTCGAGGCCTCAGGTCTCGACCGCGACGCGCC
This sequence comes from uncultured Alphaproteobacteria bacterium, assembly GCA_963739005.1. GTDB lineage: Bacteria > Pseudomonadota > Alphaproteobacteria > Rhizobiales > Afifellaceae > DASWJZ01. The sequence continues at coordinate 16,996 of CAVTYQ010000001.1, forward strand.
GCGTCCGCTTGCCGACCGGCTGAGGCCGCGCACGCTCGCCGAGATCGTCGGTCAGGACGCTCTGATCGGGCCCGACGGGGCGCTGACGCGCATGCTCGCCACCCGTTCGCTCGGCTCGCTCGTCTTCTGGGGACCGCCGGGGACGGGAAAGACGACCGTCGCGCGGCTCCTCGCCAAGGAGACCGATCTCGAGTTCCAGCAGATATCCGCCATCCATTCCGGCGTCGCGGAGCTGAAGAAGATCTTCGAAGAGGCGCGCGCCCGGCGCGAGACGGGGAAGGGGACGCTCCTCTTCGTCGACGAGATCCACCGCTTCAACCGCGCGCAGCAGGATTCCTTCCTCCCCGTCATGGAAGACGGCACCGTGACGCTCGTCGGCGCGACGACCGAGAACCCGTCCTTCGAGCTCAACGCCGCGCTTCTCTCTCGCGCTCGCGTCCTCGTCTTCAAGCCGCTCGACGCCGAGGCTTTACAGAAGATTGTCGACCGCGCCGAGGAGATCGAGAAGCGGAAGCTGCCGCTCGACGAAGAGGCGCGGCAGGTCCTCGTGCGGCTCGCCGACGGCGACGGGCGCGCCGTGCTGACGCTTGCCGAGGAGGTCTGGCGCGCGGCGCGGCCGGAGGAAACCTTCGACGCGGCGCGGCTCATGGAGATCGTGCAGCGGCGCGCGCCGATCTACGACAAGAGCCAGGACGGACACTACAACCTGATCTCGGCGCTGCACAAATCGGTGCGCGGCTCCGACCCGCAGGCGGCGCTCTATTATCTCGCCCGTATGCTCGATGCCGGCGAGGACCCGATGTACCTCGCCCGCCGCATGATTCGCATGGCGGTCGAAGATATCGGGCTTGCCGACCACAACGCGCTCGTCGTCGCGAATGCCGCGAAGGAGGCCTACCACATGCTCGGCACGCCGGAGGGCGAGCTGGCGCTTGCCGAGGCCTGCGTCTACCTCGCGGTCGCGCCGAAATCGAACGCGCTCTACACCGCCTTCAGCGGGGCGAAGCGGGCGGCGAAGGAGCACGGTTCGCTGCCGCCGCCGAAGCACATCCTGAACGCCCCGACGAAGCTCATGAAGACAGAAGGCTACGCCGCCGGCTACGAATACGATCACGATGCCGAAGAAGCGTTCTCCGGCCAGAACTACTTCCCCGACGCGATGGCGCGCGAAGAGTTCTACCGGCCGACTGAGCGCGGCTACGAGAAGCGAATTTCGGAGCGACTCGCCGAATGGGAACGGCTCCGGCGGACACGCGGAAGGTCGTGATCTACTTCGCCTACGGGTCGAACATGGACCCGGCGCAGATGCGGGAGCGATGCGTCGGGGCGAGGGCGCGGGGCATCGGCTTTCTTGCCGACCATCGGCTCCATTTCCCGCGTTGGTCGGACCGGCGTCTGCACGCGGTGGCGAGCGTCGAAGCCTTCCCCGGCGCGCATGTCTGGGGCGTGCTTTTCGACATGACGCCGGACGACTGGACCGCGCTGCATCGTTTCGAGGGGCATTTCGGGGCCGGCCATCCGAAGAACGGCTACGAATTGATGGCGGTTGGCATCTGCGACGGGACAGCGCCGGCGCGGACCGCGGCGCACACTTACATCGCCAACCTGCATCCGGAGCGGCCCGACGCGGGCCTGACGTCCGCGCGCTACCTGAAGCAGCTGATCGACGGCGCGCTCGCGCACGGGCTGCCGGCGGACTATGTCGCCATGCTCAGGGCCGTGCCGACTTTCGATTGAGTGCCGCCGCGGGTGCGGATAGAGATGGCGCACACGATCCTCCAATGTCCTCTCCCGCCGGCACCGAAGACCTCGTCGATACCAAGCCGAACCTCCTCGACCTCTTCCTCGCCTTTTCGGGGATCGCGTTGATGGGCTTCGGCGGCGTGCTGCCGTGGGCGCGGCGCATGCTGGTGGAGCAGCGTCGCTGGCTGAGCGCCGATGAGTTCGCCGAGGTACTTTCGCTCGGACAGTTCCTGCCGGGCGGTAACATCGTCAATGTCGCGGTCGTCGTCGGCGGGCGCCTCTGCGGGCCGCTCGGCGCGTTCGCAGCCGTGATCGGCTTGATGGCGGCGCCGACCGTGGTGGTGATCCTGGCGGGCTCTCTCTACATCCGATACCAGAGCGTGCCGAGCGTCCACGGCGCGCTGACCGGCATGGCGGCCGCGGCCATCGGGCTTATCGTCTCGATGGGCGTGAAGATGCTGCAGCCGCTGGTCGCCAAGCGGGCTCTTGTCCCGCTTCTTTTCGTGATTCTCACCTTCGTGGCCGTCGGAGTCTTCAAGGTGTCGCTGCCTCTCGCCGTGGTGATCCTCGCGCCGCTCAGCACCGCTTTCGCGTGGCGGGGGACTGCATGAGCGAAGACCATTCGCCGCTCACGTCGCTATTCTTGAATTTCGCCCTGCTCTCGCTTTTCACGGTTGGTGGGGTGAACGCGGCGCTCCCCGAGATCCACCGTCAGGTCGTGCAGGTCCACGGCTGGATGACCGATCAGCGCTTCACGGATCTCTTCGCCATCGCGCAGGCGGCGCCAGGGCCGAACATCATCGTGGTCACGCTGATCGGATGGGAAGTGGCGGGCGTCGCCGGCGCGCTCCTCACCACGTTCGCGATGTTCGCGCCGACGAGCGTGGCTGCCTATTTCGTCGGGCATTTCTGGCACCGCTTCCGCCACGCCCGCTGGCGCATCGCCATACAGGCGGGCGTCACGCCGATCACCGTGGGGCTGGTGGCGTCGAGCGCCTATCTTCTCGGGCGCACCGTCGATACCGGCTTCGTGGCTGCCGTCCTTACTCTCGCGACCGCCGCCGTACTGACGCTGACGCGCCTCCATCCGCTGATCTTTCTCGCCATCGGCGCAGCGCTTGGCGCGGCGGGGTTCGTCTGACGAAATCAGCTCTTAGCCGCGTTCGCCTCGTCTCCGTATCGCAGCACCTGCACCTTCTCCAGCGTGACCAGTCCGCTTCCCATCATCTCGGAGAGGGCGGGAAGGAAGGCGTCGATCTTCTCCGGGGCGTCGACGATCTCGATCACGAAGGGAAGATCCTGCGAGAGGCGCAGGATCTTGGCGGTGTGGATGTGGCTCGAATGGCCGAAGCCCAGGGGGCCGCGGAGCACCGTGGCGCCGGCGAGGCCGATCTCGCGGGCTTTCAGAACGATCGCCTCGTAGAGCGGCAAATTGCCGTACTTGTCGTCTTCGCCGAGAAAGATGCGCAGGAGAACGGCGTCGCGAGGTACCTGCATGATCAGACCCATCCGACCGCGTTGATGTTCGAGGCAATCGCACTTCCCGCCCAGACCGCCGCGAGGCAGAGCACGACGGAGAGAAGCGTGTTTGCGCCGGCGTAGAGGTATTGCCCGTCGTTCAGAAGGTTGAGCGTCTGGATGCTGAAGGACGAGAACGTCGTGTAGCCGCCGCAAAAGCCCACCATGATGCCGAGACGCGTGGTCGAGCCGACGAGGAGACGGCCGTCGGGCGACGTCAGCACGGCAACGAACCCGATGATGAACGAGCCGACGACGTTGACGACGAGTGTGCCCCACGGAAAGGTCTCGCCGATCAGCCGCGCCACGACACCGGAACAGAAGTAGCGCGCGGCGCCGCCGACGGCGCTCCCGACCGCAATCCAGAGATAGACTATCGCCGATTCCATGACGCCTCGTCCCCGTGCAGGGCTATCAGCCCGGAGCAGCAGGAGTCATCAGCCCTCTTCGGCGGTTTTCGGGGGACCCCATCCCCATCGAAAACGAGCGTATTTGCCTGCCGGGGGGCGGTCAACGGCTGGACGCGCGTCAAATCCGGCCGTCGGCGGATGACGAATGCGTTCGCCGAGTCTAAATGCTTGCCTTCCACCCGGCGGAGCCCGACCGTGAACGTTGAGACAAAGAAGGTCGACCGCGACGAAGCGGGGATGCGGCTCGACCGATGGTTCAAGCTGCACTACCCCGGCCTCGGCTTCGGCCATCTCCAGAAGCTCATCCGCTCCGGCCAGGTGCGGGTCGACGGCGCGCGGGTCGAGACCTCGGCGCGGCTCGCCGCCGGCCAGGCGGTGCGCGTTCCGCCGCTCGCCGCGAGCGACGCCCGCCTGGCGAAACCCGCGTCGCCGCGAAAGGGCAACGACCGCGAGGCGCTCGAAGCCACGATCCTGCACGAGGATTCCGACGTCATCGTCTTCAACAAGCCCTACGGGCTTGCCGTGCAGGGCGGCTCCGGCCTGACCCGGCATATCGACCAGATGCTCGAAGCCTTCACCGACCGGCACGGGCGGAAGCCGCGGCTTGTGCATCGTCTCGACCGGGACACGGCCGGTGTGCTCGTCGTCGCGCGCACCCGCTCCGCTGCGGCTTTCCTCGGCGAGGCCTTCAAGGCGCGCGAGACGCTAAAACTCTACTTCGCGCTCGTCGCCGGCGTGCCCCGCCCCGCGGAAGGCCGCATCTCCACATTCCTCGCCAGAGACGAAGGCGGGGAGCGGATGCGGATCGCCAAGCACGGGGAGGGCGCCGACCACGCCGTGACGCTCTACCGGCTCGCCGACCAGGCCGGGCAGAAGATCGCCTTCCTCGTGATGCGGCCGATCACCGGGCGCACGCATCAGCTCCGCGCGCACGCCGCTTTCATCGGGCATCCGATCGTCGGCGATCCGAAATATTTCAACGTGGAGAACTGGGAGCTGCCCGGCGGCCTGCAGAATCGGCTGCACCTTCTCGCCCGCCGCATCGTGCTGCCGCATCCGAAGGGCGGCATGCTCGACGTGACCGCGCCGCTGCCGCCGCACATGCAGCAGAGCTTCGCCGTCCTCGGCTTCGACGAGCGGAGCGGGGACGAAGCCGGCGAGGCGCTGCGCGCGACGCGATGAAGACCGCGCTCGATCTCCGCGCAATGGCGACGCTGGTCGTGCTCTGCGCTTCGTGGGGCCTCAATCAGGTCGCGATAAAAGTGGCGCTCTCCGGAATCCCACCGGCGCTGCAGATGGGCCTGCGCTCCGCGACCGCCGCCTTGCTGGTGTTCCTCTGGTGTGCGCTCCGTGGGCGGAGGCTCTTCGTGCCGGACGGGTCGCTCTGGCCCGGCCTCGCGGTCGGCGTTCTCTTTGGCCTCGAGTTCCTTGCGATTTACCTCGGACTTCAGCACACCACCGCCTCGCGCGGCGCGATCTTCATCTACCTCTCGCCCTTCGTGGTAGCGCTTGGCGGGCACTTCTTCCTCGCGGAGCCGCTCGGTACGCGCAAGCTCGCCGGGCTCATAGCCGCCTTCCTCGGCGTGGTGCTGGCGTTCTCCGACGGCCTCTCGCTGCCGTCGCGCGACGCGCTCTTCGGCGACGCGCTTTGCGTGCTCGGCGCCGTGCTTTGGGGCTCGACCACCGTGCTGATCAAGGGCTCTGTGCTGCGAGAGGTTTCGGCGGAGAAGACGCTCCTCTACCAACTCGCCGTCTCGGCGGTGTTGGGCCTTGCGGTGTCGATCGCGAGCGGCGAGAGCATCGGCCCCGATCCTACCGCCGTGGTCCTCCTGGCGTTTCTCTACCAGGCGGTCTGGGTCGCGGCGATCACCTACGTGGCGTGGTTCGCGTTGATGCGCGACTACCCGGCTTCGCTGCTCTCCTCCTTCACCTTCCTGACCCCGCTCTTCGGCGTCGCCTTCGGAGCGGCGCTCCTGGGCGAGCCGCTGTCGCTCCGCCTCCTTGCGGCGCTTCTTCTCGTCGCCGCCGGTATCTATCTCGTCAATCGGCCTTCAACGCGAGCCTCCACCCGATCGAAGAGGGCCGACGCCGATGCCGCCGCCTGAGGGAGAAACGCGCAAGCCGATGGAGGCGGCGCGCCGGCTGACCGCGCCAGTCCGCCAGAAGCGCTTCTACAAGACGGCGGCCATGGATGCGGAGGAGGGCGGCTTCGCGCTGCGTCTCGACGGCAAGCGCGCGATGACGCCGGCGCGCCGTCCTCTCGCCGTGCCGCACGCGCATCTTGCCGAAGCCATCGCGGCGGAATGGGCGGGGCAGGCCGAATTTCTCGATCCTCTCTCCATGCCGGTCACGCGGCTTGCGAACAGCGCCATCGACGGCGTCGCCACGCGGCTTGCCGACGTGCGCGACGAGGTGCTCGCCTATGCCGGCACCGATCTTCTCTGCTACCGGGCTGGGGAGCCGGAGGGCCTAGTCGCACGGCAGCGCGCCGCGTGGGACCCGATCCTCGCCTGGGCGGAGGAGCGCTTCGGCCGGCTCGTGCTCGCGGAGGGAATCGTGCATGTCGCGCAGCCGGATGCGACGCTTGCCGCGCTTGCCTCCGCCGTCGATGGCTTTGACGATCCGTTCCGCCTCGCGGGCTTGAGCCTTGCGACGACGCTTTCCGGCTCGGCGCTGATTGCGCTGGCGCTCGCCGCGGGCGCGCTCGACGTCGATGCAGCCTGGGCGGCGGCGCATGTCGACGAGGATTGGAACATCACGCTCTGGGGCGCTGACGCGGAGGCGATGCGGCGCCGCGCCGCCCGCCTCGAGGATTTCAAAGCCGCCGCGCTGGCGCTTCGACCGTAGGGCCCTCTCCGCCCTTGCGGGGGAGAGACGGAGAGGGGGGAAGGACACCGCCGCGGCCTTCTTCTTTCCCCCCTCCCAGACCCTCCCCCGCAAGGGGGGAGGGGACCTCAGGCGGCTTTCCCCAGCCTCCCCAGATGCGTGTCCTTGAATCCGCTCGCATGCTTCAGCCCGAAGCCGAGCACGCGGTCGACGCCGATATGCGCGCCGAGAATGAAGGGAAGCGATAGCGCGAAGGTGCTGTCGCCGAAGCGATACCAGACGACGAAGAAGAGCGCCGCGACCGTTACCCAGCTGTGGCAGGCGTTGTAGACCGTTGCGCCGATCCGCGGGCCGCCGAGATAGCCGAGCATGGAGAGGTCCGGCGCCAGGAAGAGCACCGCGAAGATCCACCAGGGCTGATGGAAGGCGTGGTAGAGCCAGACCGAGAGAAGCGCCAGCGCCAGCCCTTCCAGGCGAAGCACGATCGTCGTCCCGGAAATCTCTCGCATGCCGGTCTCTCCGTTGCGGCCGGGTAGCGCCTCAGTTTGAAACGAGGCGACGCCGGGCGACTTTTTGCTCGGCAAACCAAACAAGTGCTTTAGCTTCCGTAGCGCGAATCCATGCGTCCTTCTCATCAGTGTAGGCGTGTGAATCGTTGGGATGAAGGTCGCGCGCGCGGCGCTTTTCCTTCTCATACGCGCTGGCCGCGTCCGGATACGCGCGCAAGTAGTCTCTAAGGGCGATGTGACGCTCGACCTGCGGCGAATCCGCGTTGAAAAAATGAAGCTGTACGATGCGAATGCCAGCCTCATCGGATAGCGTGCAATAGCGTCTACCCGGTATGCCAAGCTCGCCATGCCAATCGTAGCCAAGTGCTTCGATGCGCCGACGTTCTCGGTCAAGGTCAGCCAAATCGGTGACGAGCGGCATCAGATCGATGATCGGTTTGGCGGCCAGTCCCGGCACCGACGTAGAGCCGATATGATGAACGGTCACGAGGCACGAGCCGAGTACCCGCAAGCGCTCAGCATGGCTCGCCGCCGTCTGGGGCCATTTGGGATCATACGCGGTCAGGATGACTGGAATCGGCGGTGGCATAGCTGCCTTTTACAATGCGGGATTCAAACTGAGACACTACCCGCGGTCGGCGGACATTACCGCCGCCGGGAGCCGCGTGCTATCACGCTCCACCACTTTGAGGCGGGCGAATCGGGGCAGGTCCCATGCGCGAGGTTCTGAACGAGCTTGAGCGGCGGCGGCAGGAGGCGCGGAGCGGCGGAGGGGAAGAGCGCACCGCCCAGCAGCACGCGCGTGGCAAGCTCACGGCGCGCGAGCGGCTCGACGTGCTTCTCGACGAAGGCTCGTTCGAGGAGATCGACATGTTCGTCGAGCACCGCGCGACCGAGTTCGGCATGGACAAGCGGCGCATCCCCGGCGACGGCGTCGTCACCGGTTGGGGCACGATCAACGGCCGCCCGGCCTTCGTCTTCGCCAAGGATTTCACCGTCTTCGGCGGCTCGCTCTCCGAGGCGCACGCGGAGAAGATCCAGAAGGTGCAGGACATGGCGCTCCGCAACCGGGCGCCAATCATCGGCCTTTATGACGCCGGCGGCGCGCGCATCCAGGAGGGCGTCGCCTCGCTCGCCGGCTACGCCGAGGTGTTCCAGCGGAACGTGCTTTCCTCCGGCGTCATCCCGCAGATATCGGTGATCATGGGCCCGTGCGCGGGCGGCGATGTCTATTCGCCGGCGATGACCGATTTCATCTTCATGGTGCGCGGCACGAGCTACATGTTCGTGACCGGGCCGGACGTGGTGAAGACGGTGACCAACGAGACGGTAACGCCGGAAGAGCTCGGCGGCGCTTCTGTGCATACGGTCAAATCCTCGATCGCCGACGGCGCTTTCGACAACGACGTCGAGACGCTGCTCGAAATCCGCCGGCTTTTCGATTTCCTGCCGTCGTCGAACCGGGGCCCGGTCCCTGAGATCGAGACCAGCGATCCGTGGGACCGGATGGAGCCTTCGCTCGACACGCTGATCCCCGACGCCGCCAACAAGCCCTACGACATCAAGGAGCTGATCGGAAAGACGGTGGACGAGGCGACGTTCTTCGAGATCCAGGCGGCGCACGCCAAGAACATCGTGACCGGCTTCGGCCGCATCGAGGGGCGCACGGTCGGCGTCGTTGCCAACCAGCCGATGGTGCTCGCCGGCGTGCTCGACTCCGACGCCTCGCGGAAGGCCGCGCGTTTCGTGCGCTTCTGCGACGCCTTCTCGATCCCGCTCCTGACCTTCGTCGACGTGCCCGGCTTCCTGCCCGGCACGGCGCAGGAGTACGGCGGGCTGATCAAGCACGGCGCCAAGCTCCTCTTCGCCTACGCCGAGGCGACCGTGCCGAAGGTGACGGTGATCACACGCAAGGCCTATGGCGGCGCCTACGACGTCATGGCCTCGAAGCACCTGCGTGGCGACATCAACTACGCCTGGCCGACGGCGGAGATCGCGGTGATGGGCGCGAAAGGTGCGGCGGAGATCATCTATCGCAGCGAAGCCGGCGATCCGGAGCTTCTCGCCAAGCACACGAAGGAATACGAGGCGCGGTTTCTCAATCCCTTCATCGCGGCGGAACGCGGCTACATCGACGACGTGATCATGCCCCATTCGACCCGGCGACGCGTGGCCAAGGCGCTGCGGCTGCTGCGGTCAAAGGATTTGGCTAACCCGTGGAAGAAGCACGATAATATTCCGCTGTGAGAGGCAAGTGGCTTCATGCGGCAAACGTTGACTCTTGATGATGATGTGCACGCGGCGATCAAGGCGATAGCCAAGGCCCGCGGGGACCACGATGGGAAGAGTGGCCTCTCAACGCAGGTTGCGTGCGCGGCGGACAACTGACCTGCGCGGTGGTAGATTCCTCTCACCCGGCTATCCGGGATTGGGAGGCATCCATGGGGAACGTGGGTGGTTTCTTTGTGCGTGCCGGCTTGGCTGCCGGGTTTGCGCTTGCGCTGACCGCCGCAAGCGCGCCGGCCTATGCGGATTGCTACGAAGGCATCGGCTGCACCGACAGTGACATGTATACCGTCGACGACCTTGAGGCGCTCTCCTGCGAGAACCTCTGGTTCGTCAGGAATCGCATCTACGACGAGAATGGCTACTGCTTCAAAACCGCCCGCGCGATCAGTCAGTTCGACAATTCGGGCTGCTGGGTGAAGAACCAGGCGAACGTGAAACTCTCGTCGATCGAGCGCCACAACGTCAACGCCATTGTCGAGGCGGAGAAGGCGAACGGCTGCAACTGACCGCTCCCACTGAGCGGCTACCAGAGGTTCTTGCCGTCGATCGTTACGACTTCGACCGCGTCGAGATCGAAGTCGTCGAAGAGCCGAGCGTTCACGCCGATCCTCGGGTTGTCGAAGTCGGGCTGGCCCGTGCTCCAGTCCGGGCTCTCGCTATAGGTGCCGCAGCCGCAGATCGCGCAGTAGTGATGGTGGTTGGTGTAGGTCTGCCACTGGTAGGTGGAGACGCGGTCGCGCGCCGTCAGCAGCTTGAAGTCGGCCGGTGAGTAGTAGGCCCAGAGCGCGCCGCGTTTTGAACAGAACGAGCAGGTGCAGCGGGTGACGCTCTCAGGCGCCGCGCTCACCTCAAACTGCGTCGCGCCGCAATGGCAGCTTCCCTTGATCGCCATGGCGTTCTCCTCTCGCTCGTGTCAGCGAAGGGAACGATGGCACATCGCTCCTGACAGCATTCTGTCAGGAGCGCGGCAGGAATTGGAATAGCGCGGTCAGAGATGCCGCGGCGGCTACTCAGCTGCCTCGATATGCACTTCTTCTTCGTGTGCGTGGGCCTTGCGAAGCTTGCGCTGCTCGGCCTGCTTCTTGGCCTTCTCCACCGCGGCGCGGGCGGAGTCGTTCAGCTCGAACATTTCGAGGTGCTCGGCCTCCGCCTCGACAACCCTGGTGGTGGCGAGGTCGCGATAGGCGGCGACCGACGGGTCCTTCGCAAGGCGCCGCCGCATGCGATGGATCTTCCAGCCATAAGCGCCAAAACGCAGGTATTTGACCACCGTCTCCAACGCATAGCGCGGATAGAAGAGGAGGGCGGGGACCTGCGGCAGCTCCAGCCGGCGCTCCGTCCGCCGCTTCAGGCGGAGATAGCCGCATTGCTGCGGGTGCACGTCCTCGAAATGCATCGCCCCGTAGATCTGCAGCACCACGCGCCAGATCTTCACCGGCTTGATGCCGTAGGCGATGTTGCGCTTCATCATGCGCTCGACGTGCTCGTCGGTGTAGTACCAGGTCCACACGTCGCGATACGCCTGCTGCCACTCGGCGGCCGTCATCTTCGGGTGCGCGACCGTGACGTTCTCAAGGTCGTATTTGTTGAGGTCCGGGTCCATCCAGACGCCCTTGTTGAAGAGGGTCTGGTGATCCTCCGATCCGGGCAGCGGCGTCAGCATGGTGAATTCGAGCACGTCGACCGGCAGCTCGCGCTGGACGATCTCCACGTCGCGCTTGATCGTCGCCGGCGTGTCGCCCGGCAGTCCCATGATGAAGCCCGCATAGGTGACGATGCCGGCCTCCTTCCAGGCCTGGAACATCTTGCGGTATTCTGTGATGCGGTTCTGGTTCTTCTTCATGTGAACCAGATTGTCGGGGTTGATGCTCTCAAGCCCGATGAAGGCGTAGTGGCAGCCGGCACGCGCCGCCTTGTCGATGAAATTCGGAATCAGGTGCGCGAGCACGTCGACCTGGATCAGGAAGGTGATCGGCAGACCCTTGTTTTCCTTCAACTCGATCAGGCGATCGAAGATCGGCTCCCAATTCTTGTTGCGGGCAAAGTTGTCGTCGGTGATGAAGAACCGCGTGATGCCCTGCGCCGCGTTCTCGCGCACGATGCGCTCGATGTCGTCGGCGTCGCGCCAGCGCGACTTTCTGCCCTGCACGTTGATGATGGTGCAGAAGGAGCACTGGAAGGGACAGCCGCGGCCGGCGTCGAATGACGAGAGCAGCCCGTCATAGCGCTTCACCAGACGCTCCGGCAGATAGGGGATCGTCTGGTGCTGCAGGTTGGGCAGGTCGTGCATGTAGTTGTAGATCGGCTTCGCCGCGCCGGCGTGCACGTCCTTCAGGAAGGACTCGAACTGCTCCTCCGCCTCGCCGGCGAAAAGCGTGATGCCGAGGTCGACGGCCTCCTTCAGGTCGGGCGTCAGCTCCTTCAGCATCGACATGCAGCCGGAGACGTGGAAGCCGCCGATCGCGACCGCGATGCCGCGCTCGCGGAAACGGCGGGCGATCGCCATGGCGCGCGGAAACTGGTTCGACTGGACGCCGACCAGGCAGACAATTCCGGCGTGTCCGGGCTGCTCCAGGCGCGCCGCGATCTTCTCGACCGGCACGCGGATATTCATGTCGTCGTAGGCGTCGACCGCGATTTCGACCTCGTCACCCAGCACCTTCCGTGAGGCGCAATCGAGCGCGATCGCATAGAGGCAGGCCATCGAATTGGAGGGGATCCAGTTCTTCCACCATTGGATGACGTAGCCCTGGCGGTCGTAGTGCGAGGGTTTGACGATCTCGACGTGGAAAGTTTGCATTACGCCCCGCTCGCGGCCTTTTCAGTTCCGGAACCACCCGAACATAGCAGAATTCCGGCCTTCCGGCGTGGCATTCAAGCAACGCCACGGCACCCGCTTCTGGGGGGCACCGGGCCCGGATCATCCTGATAACGCATTGCTAACCTTGCCGCCAGTTTGCGTGAAACGAAAACAATCGAGCGGCATTAGAATGATGCGAGTTAGACGATCTAAACCCTGCCGAGGCAGCCATGCTGGCATCCGATCTTCTTATGGACGTGCGCGCCTCCCGCGCAATCTCGCACGATCAGGTCGATTCCCTGGAGCGCATGGTGTTCGAGTGCGGGGCCCCGAGCAGCGACCAGCTCGACCTGGTCTTCCTGATCGACACCTATCTGCAGCGGCGCGACCCGCGCTGGGCGGAGCTCATGGCGCGGGCCGCGATTGCCGCGCTCGTCCAGCCGCAGGCGAGCGATACCGTCCGCAAGGTCGCCGAGACCCTGGCGAAGGCCGCCTGACCCGATTTCCGGTTCGCGCTCCGCGCAGCGGCGCTCGTTTGCACAGAAATCGTTCTTCACGAGCTCCGTGATTTGTGACGCTCTGCGAAGCGCAACTCCGTGAGCCGCGCGCGCGATTTCGTCCGGCCCAATTTACTCGACCGTTGATGCAAGCCTGTTCAGTCTCCGAGCTCGCCGGGGGCGGGATCGGAGATGGCAATGCGCGTCGCTCACGACCTTGCCGATGCGCCGGCGCACAATCAGTCCGCTGGCGAGCGCCGGCGATGACGGCCGCCTATGTCAATCAAATCGCGAGCGCCGTGCCCCCGAACGACGTGCACGAGCTGTTCCTGCGCTTCGCCCAATGCCAGCTGCGCGACGATGAGCGCGGCTCGCTCCTCTTCCGCCGCCTCGCCGAGCGGGGCGGGATCGAACATCGCTACTCCTACTTCGCGCCGGCGCGCGACGGCGGCGATGTCCTCGACAGCGAAGGCTTCTTCGTCCGCGGCCGCTTCCCCAACACGGCGGCGCGCATGCGGTTCTTCGAGGCACATGCTCCGGCGCTCGCCGTCGCTGCGGTCGAAGGGCTCGAGCTCGGCGCCGAGCGGCAGCGCATAACCCACGTTCTGGTCACCTGCTGCACCGGTCTGTCGTCGCCCGGAATCGACCTTGAGCTGATCGACCGCTGCGGGTTGCCGAACTCGGTCGAGCGCTCGGTGATCGGCTTCATGGGGTGCTACGCGGCGATCAACGCGCTGAAACTCGCCCACCACATCGTGCGTTCCGACAAGGATGCGCGCGTGCTGGCCGTCAACCTCGAGCTCTGCACCGTGCATCTGAAGGACACCACGGACCTTGAGCAGATCCTCTCCTTCCTGCTGTGGGGTGACGGTTGCGCGGCGAGCCTGGTCACCGCCGATCCGGTCGGCGTCGCGCTCGACAGCTTCAAGGCCGTCGTCGCGCGGGAAACCCGCGATCTGATGACCTGGAACATCCGCAACTCGGGTTTCGACATGTTGCTCTCGGGTCAGGTTCCGGCTGCGATCCACCATGCCCTGACCGGTCACGTTTCGAGCATCCTCGGAGGTGCGCCGGCCAACTCGATCGACCTCTGGGCGGTGCATCCCGGCGGCCGCTCGGTGCTCGACGCAGTGGAACGGGCGCTTGCGCTTGCGCCCGACGCGCTTGCCGCTTCGCGCGAGGTGCTCCGGCAATTCGGCAACATGTCCTCGGCGACGGTGATGTTCGTGCTTGAGTCGCTCTTGAAAGCAGCGCCCGCCGCCGGTGCGACCGGGTGCGCGATGGCCTTCGGCCCCGGGCTGGTGGCCGAGACGATGCTCTTTCACGCCGCCGGATGACCGCCTGGACGACAATGCGGGGCGAGCGGAGCGTTGAAGCCGAATGGCTGGACTTGCTCCCGGCCAGCGATCCGCGTGCCGTGCGCTCGCGGCGCGACCTTCGCCGCGTCAACGCCTGCATGCTGCAGGCCGGGATCATGCGGCGCCTCGCCATCCGCCATTCGAAAGGATGTCCGCCCACCCGAGTGGTCGAGCTTGGCGGCGGCGACGGCACCTTTCTGTTGAAGGTGACTCGCCGCCTTTCCGCCATTTGGCCGAAGGTCGAAGCGGTCCTCGTCGATCGGCAAAGCATCGTGACCGAGCCGACACGGGAGGCGTTTCGCGTCTTCGGCTGGCAGCTCGACGTCGTCGAGGCCGATGCGCTCGATTACCTCCGCCAGAAACCACGCGCCGACGTCGTCATGGCAAATCTCTTTCTGCATCACTTTGACGACGTGAGGCTCGCACTGCTGCTTGCGGCGATCGCAGACGCCGCTCCGCTCTTCCTGGCTTGCGAGCCGCGCCGCTCGGCGCTCGCGCTCGCCGGGAGCCGCATGCTCTGGGGGATAGGGTGCAACGATGTGAGCAGGCACGACGCAACGGTGAGCGTCAAAGCCGGATTTAACGGCGACGAACTTTCGAGCCTTTGGCCGCAGGGCGGCGGCTGGACCCTGGCCGAGCATTCGGCTGGTCTGTTCTCACATGCGTTTGTCGCGCGGCGCTTGGATGAAAATGCGATTTGATGCGCTCGTGATCGGTGGGGGACCGGCCGGCGCCACTGCAGCGATCCTGCTCGCCAAGGCCGGCTGGTCCGTTGCCGTCGTCGAGAAGCAAAGCTTCCCTCGGCGCAAGGTCTGCGGCGAATTCGTCTCGGCGGGAACGTTGCCGTCGCTTGATCGGCTCGGAGTCGGGGAGGCATTTCGCTTTGCCGCCGGCCCCCACGTCCGGCGGATTGGACTCTTCGCCGGCGAAACAGTCGTGGCGTCGCCGCTGACGTCGTCGCGGGCGAACGCGACGAGCTTCGGACGGGCGCTCGGTCGCGAGACGCTCGACAACCTGCTTCTCGAGCGCGCAGCGCAGGCCGGGGCGGAGATATGGCAGCCGTGGAAGGCGGCCGCTCTTGCACGCGACGGCGCGGGCTGGGTCTGCACGCTCGCCGCGCGCGGCAAGACCGCGACGCTCGCCGCGCGCCTCGTGATCGCGGCAAACGGTTCATGGGAGCGCGGCCCATTTGGCAAGCAGGTCGCAACGCCGCACCGGGTGTCGGACCTTCTCGCCTTCAAGGCGCATTTCGACGAATGCGAGCTGCCGCCTGGGCTGATGCCGCTTCTTGCCTTCCCCGGCGGCTACGGCGGGATGGTCGCTTCCGACCGCGGTCGCGTGACGCTCAGCTGTTGCATCCGCCGCGATGCAATGGCGGCCTTGCGGCCGCGGCTCCCCGGAACGCACGCCGGGGATGCCGTGCTGGCCCACATCGTGCAATCCTGTCGCGGCGTGCGCGAGGCGCTGGCCCGAGCCCGGCTCGACGGCGCCGGGCTTTCGGCCGGGCCGCTGCGTCCGGGCATCCGGCAGCGCTACGCAAATGGCGTTTTCGCGGTCGGGAACGCCGCCGGGGAGGCGCATCCGGCAATCGCCGAGGGAATCAGCATGGCGATCCAGTCGGCATCGCTCCTCTCCGACACGCTGATCGCGAGTGGGAGCGCGCTGGATGACGAGGCCGGCATCGCCCGCGCTGGCGCGGCGTATTCAGCAGCGTGGCGGCGGCGGTTTGGCCGGCGCCTCCGCGCGGCCCAGCTCTTCGCGCACCTCGCGATGCGCCCAGGCGCCGCCGGCGCTCTGCTTCAGCTGACTGAGCGCTTCCCGCATATTCTCACCTTGGGCGCGCACCTTGCCGGCAAGACCGCGCAGGCGGCCTGACGCCGCCGCCCTTGCCGGAAGTCGCGGTTCACGTCATGTGAGGCGCGATGAACGCCTCCGCTTCGGCCTCGCTTCGCGCCGACGATCCGCGCGAAGTGGTGCGCGGACTCGGGCTTGTCGTCCTCGCCGTGATCCTGCTTCCCGGGCAGGACACGATCGCCAAATACATCTCCGATACCATCTCGCCGGCCGAAATCGCCTGGGCGCGCTTCCTGTTGCAGTCGCTCTTCACGCTGCCCTTTCTGCTCTATTTTCAGGGTGTCGACGGGCTCGTGCCGAAGCGGCTCTGGCCGAACGTGGTGCGCGGCGCGCTGATCGCGACGAGCAGCACGATGTTCTTCGCAGCGATCAAGTTCATGCCGCTCGCGGACGCGATCGCGATCTTCTTCATCGAGCCCTTCATCCTCACCATCCTCTCCGCCGTCATCGACAAGGAGCACGTCGGATGGCGTCGGCGGATTGCGGTCGCGACCGGCTTCGTCGGGGTCGTCATCGTCGTCCAGCCGAGTTGGGACGTGTTCGGGCCGGTCTCGCTCGTTCCGGCGCTCGGCGGCTTTGTCTTCGCTGTCTACGTGCTCTTGAACCGGCGTCTCTCCGCATACGACTCGCCGCTCACAATGCAGTTCACCGCAGGCGTCTCGGCGCTTGTCGTGATGACCTTTGTTCTCGGATTCGGCTGGCTGTCAGGGATTGGGGAGCTCTCGCCCTCGCCGTTCGGCGCGAGAGAAATCGCCTTTCTGCTTCTGATGGGCGTCTTCGGAACGTCGGGTCATCTCCTCTTTGTGCAGGCGTCCCGGCTCGCTCCGTCCTCGCTGATCGCGCCGATGCAATATGTCGAGATCGTTTGCGCCGCTCTTCTCGGCTATCTCGTCTTTGGCGATTTCCCGAGCCTTGTGAAATGGATCGGGATCGCGATCATCGTCGGCTCCGGCGCCTACGTGTTCTGGCGCGAGAGCCGCGTGCGCTGAACAGGCGCCGCGCTCAGTGCGTCAGGACGTTGACGGCGAAAGCCAGGATCACGGTATTGAAGAAGAACGAGATCACGCCGTGCACGACCGTCGTTCGCCGCATCTCCCGCGACGTCGTCTGCACGTCGGAGACCTGCGCGGTCATGCCGACGACGAACGAATAGTAGACGAAGTCGAGCATCGACGGCTCCTGCGTCTTGGGGAACTCGAGTCCGCCGGTATCGTGGCAGCTCTTCCTCGCCTCGTCGGTCTCTGCCTCGTCGGATTCCGAATAGAAGATGTGGGCGTAGTGGAACGCCATCACCGTGTGGAGCGTCGCCCAGCCGAGCGGCACGTTGACAATCGCGGGGATGAGATGCCAGCCGGTGACCTCGCCGCTCCCGAGCTGCAGCCCGAGCGCGCCAAGCGAGAGCACGATCGCCGCAACGGTCGTGATGGCGATGAGCCCTATGCCCTCATCCTCGAAGCTCGCCTTCTTTCTGAGATCGGACACGGTGACGCCGCGCGCGACCCAGGCGGTCGAGACGAGGTAAAGCGCGAAGAAGGTGTTTCCGCCAAAGGCGATGCGAACGCCGGGGCCGACCCCGGCCACCGCACCCCCGACCGCCAAGCCGCCGAGGAACGCGAGGTAGAAGCGGCGATGGTGGCGAAAGTGCTCGGCGCTCGGTCGCTGCAAGGTTGCCTCGGAGCTGAATTGCGGCGGAGACTGCGCCGGAACCCGCGTGCGGACAAGCTTGCCGCGCCGCACCGCGCTGCCTAGAGCTTCGGCCGGGAGGACGTGGCCGGAATGTTCAGGAAGATCCTCGTCGCCAACCGGGGCGAGATCGCGGTCCGTGTGATCCGCACGGCGCGGCGTATGGGGATCGCGACGGTCGCCGTCTATTCCGACGCTGACCGAAACGCCCTCCATATCGAGATGGCGGACGAGGCCGTAGCGATCGGACCGGCGCCGGCGGCTGAAAGCTATCTGTCGATCGAGAAGATCGTCGCGGCAGCACGGCAAAGCGGCGCCGAGGCCGTGCATCCGGGCTACGGATTCCTCTCCGAGAACGCTGCCTTCGCCCGCGCACTTGAAGCCGCGGGTATCGGCTTCATCGGCCCGCCGCCTGCGGCGATCGAGGCGATGGGCGACAAGATCGAATCGAAGAAGGCGGCGGCGCGCGCCGGCGTCGCGACCGTGCCCGGCCATCTCGGCGTCGTCGCCGGCGCCGATGAGGCGGCGAAGATCGCGAAGGCTATCGGCTACCCCGTGATGATCAAGGCCTCCGCCGGCGGCGGCGGCAAGGGCATGCGCGCCGCGCGCTCCGAGGCGGAGCTGCGCGAGGGCTTCGAGCGCGCCCGTTCGGAGGCACGCTCGTCGTTTGGCGACGATCGCGTGTTCCTGGAGAAATTCATCCCCGAGCCGCGCCACATCGAGATCCAGGTGCTCGCCGATGCGCACGGGAACGTCATCCACCTCGGCGAGCGCGAATGCTCCATCCAGCGGCGCAACCAGAAGATCGTCGAGGAGGCGCCGTCGCCGTTCCTCGATGCGTCGACACGCGCAGCGATGGGCGCGCAGGCGGTGGCGCTCGCGAAAGCCGTTGGCTACCAGAGCGCGGGCACGGTCGAGTTCATCGTCGGGCCGGATCGCGATTTCTATTTCCTGGAGATGAACACGCGGCTGCAGGTCGAGCATCCGGTGACCGAGCTCGTCACCGGCCTCGATCTTGTCGAGGCAATGATCCGCGTCGCCGTCGGCGATCCGCTCAACGTTCGCCAGGATGACGTCCGCATGGAGGGCTGGGCCATCGAGGCGCGCATCTATGCGGAGGATCCGTTCCGCGAGTTCCTGCCGTCGGTCGGCCGGCTGACGCGCTACCGCCCGCCCGCGGCGGGAAGAAACGGCGTCGCCGAGGTGAGGATCGACGGCGGTGTCGTGGAAGGCTCCGAGATATCGCTCTTCTACGATCCGATGATCGCCAAGCTCTGCACGCACGCGCCGGACCGCGACGCTGCGGTCGACGCGATGGCTGACGCGCTCGACGCTTTCACGATCGATGGCATCCGCCACAACATTCCCTTCCTCGCCGCGCTGATGGCGCATCCGCGCTGGCGCGAAGGACGTCTCTCGACTGCCTTCATCGCGGAGGAATTCCCCGACGGCTTCCACGGTGCGAAGCCGAGCGCGGAGGAGCGGAGGATCCTCGCCGCGATCGTGACATCAGCCGAGCTGATCGCCGCGCGGCGGCCGAAGGGCGTGCGAGCGCCCGCCGGGCCCACGGACCGCATGATCATGCTCGGCCGCGAGCAGCTGAGCGTGCATGTGCAGGGAGAGGCGGGGTCGGGGGCTTTCGATTTCACGATCGGCGACGCGAAGGGTATCCGCGTCGAGACAGGCTGGCGGCCGGGCGAGCGCGTCTGGCGCGGAACCGTCGGCGGTGCGCATGTCGTTGCTCAGATGGAACGGGTCGGTCCCGCCTGGAGGGTGTCGCGACGCGGCGCCGCCGTGGTCGCCCAGTTGATGACGCTACGCACCGCTCAACTCGCTGCGATGATGCCGGAGAAGCGCGAGGCGGACACATCGAAGGTTCTGCTCTGCCCGATGCCCGGCCTTGTCGTGTCGATCGCGGTCGCGGAAGGGCAGATGGTCGCGCCGGGCGAGACGCTTGCGACGGTCGAGGCGATGAAGATGGAGAACGTCCTTCGCGCCGAACGGCGCGCGACCGTCGCGCGCATTCTCGCCAAGCCCGGCGACAGCCTGGCGGTCGACGCCGTGATCATGGAATTCGCCTGAAGCGAGGATCGGTGGCCGAACCACGTTCCGTCCACGTCCGTATCTCGGGGTTCGTGCAGGGCGTCGGCTTTCGCGCCTGGACGGAACGCCGCGCGACCGCGCTCGGCCTCTCCGGCTGGGTGCGAAACTCAGAGGACGGGGACGTGGAGGCGGTCTTCAGCGGCCCGGCGGGGGCGGTTGAGGCGATGCTTGCCGCCTGCAGAGAGGGCCCGCGTCATTCGCGGGTCGAGCGGGTCGAGGTGCTCGGCCCGGCCGAAGCGCCGTTGGGCCGTTTCGCGATCCGCTACTGACGCGGCGGCGGGGACGCAGCGATTCACCATCGCCGCTTACCATCCGCATCGATCGCTAAAATTCGACGTAGCGCCTTAACCCTTCGTTAAGTTAGCTTTCCCTGCGAAGGGATGGCGTTTGTCATGCGTAGGGTTGCGTCTCGAAGCCTGGTTCTCGCCGCGGGGCTTGCGGCTTTCGCTCTTCCGGTTCCGGCCGGCCTTGCCGCGACGGGAGCGGGCGAGCCTGGGCAGATCGCCGAAGCCACCGCGCGCACGCTTGGCGACGCCGCCGATCTCACGCTCCGCTTCGTGCAGGAGGACGGGCCGGACAGCGGCCATGTGCGCGTGGAGCTTACGCCGGAGACGCAACCGCTCACCGTCATCGAGGCGCGCATGGCGGCCGAGAAGGGCTTTTTCGCCGCGCTGAACGAACACGGACTTGGCGACAATCTGAGCCGCATCACCGTCGTCGTGCGGTTGATGCCGGCCTCGCATCCGAGCCCCGACGACGCCGCGACGGTCATCGTCTACCGCTACAAGGGCGGACACGACTGGTCGATCACCGCCGGCGAATAGCACTTCATCCTTGCGCTCCGCGATGCGGGGCGAGCGCGGCGGGCGGTTTCGCAGCCGCATACGCCCTCTTCTTGAGCCCGACAAAGGCGATCAGCGACGCGAGCGCGGCTAGGGCTGCCGCCGCGGCCATGGTCTCCGAGTAGGCCGCGACGAAGGCGCGTTCAAGGGCGTCGCGCGTTGCGTCTCCGATCGGCGGAAGCTCACCGAAGCGTGCGTCGGGCGGCGCGCCCTGATGCAAGAAGATCAGCCCCGCCATCGCGCCGAGCAACGCAACGGCGATCAGGCCGGCGACACGGCTCGCCGCGTTGTTGATGCCGGAGGCGGCGCCCGATTGCTCATCGGAGGCAGCGTTCATGACGGCGGTGGTGAGCGGTGTCACGACGGCCGCCATCCCGAGCGCCATCAGCGTCATCGGGGCGAAGACGCCGATCCAGTAGTTCGGCATGTCGAGCGCGATCGCGGCGATTGCCACGGCTGCCGCGAGCGATCCGCCGACGAGAAGATTGCGCGCGCCGAAGCGATCCGCCAAACCGCCGGAGAGGCGCGACAAGAGGCCGATGATCAGGCTGAACGGCAGGAATGTCAGCCCGACCGCGGAGGCCGGCATGCCGCGTCGCGCGATCAGATCGAACGGCAGCAGGAAGAGCACGCCCGCAAGCGCACCGTAGAGGAAGAGCGTCACGACATTGGCGACCACGAAGGCGCGCGAACGGAAGAGTGTGGCGGGCAGTATGGGGTTGGCAGCGCGTCGCTCCACGAACATGAAGGCGAAAAACGCCGCGACAGCCAGCGCGAACGCGGCGCCGATGGTTCGCCCGCCCGCTTCCCCACGTCCGGAAAGGAGAGTCAGCCCATAGGTGAGCGCGCCGAGCGACACGACCGCAAGGCAGGAGCCGAGCCAATCGATCGATCCCACGGCGGCCTCGTCGCGACTTTCGGGGACATGCGTGAAAGCCAGGAAAAGCGCGGCGATCGAAAGCGGAAGGTTGATGAGGAAGGCGAAGCGCCAGCTCAGCGCATCGATGACGAAGCCGCCAATTGGCGGGCCGAGCGACGTCGTGATCGCCGAGGCGGCGGCCCAGATTCCGATCGCGCGGCCACGCGTCGCGCGCGGAAACGATGCGGCGATGATGGCAAGGCTCTGCGGGACGAGAAGCGCTGCGCCGACGCCCTGCACGGCGCGCGCGGCGATGAGCATGCCAATATTCGTCGCGGCGGCGCATGCAAGCGAGGCCGCTGCGAAGACCGAGATGCCGACGACGAAGACGCGTTTGCGCCCGATGCGGTCGCCGAGCGCGCCGCCGACCAGGATCAGCGCGCCGAGCATCAGCGTGTAGGCGTTCACCACCCATTGCACCGCGCGGAACGCGGCGCCGAACTCCTTCTGGATGACCGGGAGCGCGATGGTGACGACGCTGCCGTCGATGAAAGCCATGGCCGACGCGAGCACGGTCGCGGCGAGGACCAGCTTTCCAGCTTTCCCCATGCGCGCGCGGGCGTCGCTTTGGGTAGAGGCGCCGTGCTGAGGTTCGCCGCGAGCGGACATCTATGGCGGGGGAACGGGTTCGGCCGGCCCGAACCGCTCCTCGAAAGTGGCCTTCAGCGCGGCATCGACCTCCGCCATCGAAACCGGAATGCCGAGGTCGACAAGGCTGGTGACGCCGTAGCCGGTCACCCCGCACGGAACGATCCCGGAATAGTGCTCGAGATCCGGATCGACGTTCAGGCTGATGCCGTGGAAGGTGATCCAGCGGCGGACGCGGATGCCGATCGCCGCGATCTTGTCCTCCGCCGGCCGTCCGTCCGGTAGCGGCGACCGGCCCGGCCGGCGCACCCAGACGCCGATCCGGTCCGCGCGCTTTTCGCCGACGACGTTGAAGCGAGCGAGCGTCGCGATGATCCAGTCCTCGAGCGCGCTGACGTAGCGGCGGAGGTCAGGTCCGCGCCTGTTCAGGTCGAGCATCAGATAGACCACGCGCTGACCCGGCCCGTGATAGGTGAACTCGCCGCCGCGGCCGGTGCGGAAGACCGGAAAGCGGTCGGGGGCGATCAGATCGCCTTCTTTTGCGCTCGTGCCGGCGGTGTAGAGCGGCGGGTGCTCGACCAGCCAGACCTGTTCCGCCGCCTCGCCTGCGGCAATTGCCGCGGCGCGCGCCTCCATCGCAGCGACGGCATCGGGGTAGGGGAGGAGTCCTTCACGGATGACCCACTCGACGGGGTAGCCGCTACGGAGGCGGGTGCGATTGGTCAAAGTATCGCCGTCCAGGCTCATTGCGCCTCTATACCATTGTGGGCGACCTGGGTCAGGCGCGCCTGGGCGCCAAGAGTCACTTCGGCCGCCGCCCTTGTGGCCGCCGATGCCCTTTGCTACATGACCGCCCGCCGGCCCGAGGCTGGCGCCAGCTCAAGCGGTCGTGGCGGAACTGGTAGACGCGCAGCGTTGAGGTCGCTGTGGGGCAACCCGTGGAGGTTCGAGTCCTCTCGACCGCACCAGCCTTAAGGCTGATCAATCTGGAATGCCGGCTCTTCGGAACGTCGCGAGGAAGTGCTCGAGTTCGACGTCGCTTCTGACCGGCAATCCGACGCGAAAGGCGGTAAGGCTGAAATCCGGACGCGTTGCAAAAAGCCGCCCGCGATGCTCCCTTGCGAGTTCATCACGACCGCACATCGCGTGGCAGGCAGCGAGATAGGCCTCGGTCCAAAACTGCGGCTGATCGATGCGCCCGTACGCCGAGATAGCCTCCTCGTAGCGGCCCAGCCGATGAAGGCAAAGGCCTTCGACGTTCCAGTACCAGTTCGGGTGATACGGATTGAGCCGCATCGCCTCGCGAACACGCGAGAGCGCTCTTACCGGCTCACCGATTGCCAGTAGGATGCGGGCATGCTCCACCGCGATCTGATCCTCATTCGGGTTGAGAGCGATCGCGCGTTCGATGTGATGCACGGCCCGCTCGTGATGGTGGGAAAAGAGATGCGCTACCGCTAGCGCAAGATGTGTCTTGGCGTCCTGGTCGTCGAGGGCGAGCGCCTTCACGCCAAGCGCCAAAACCTCCGCAAGCCCATCTTCGGACATCTCCCAGAACGAGTCCTGCACGCCCGCGATGCACATCAGACCATAGGGGCGGGGATAACTAGGATCGATGCGGATCGCGGCTTTGAGGTGCTCGCGAGCGCGGTCGTTGTCAGCGCGGGTGTATTTCTGCAGAAAATGCTGGGCACGCAGCACATGATCGTAGGCGTCAAAGTTGTCGGGCGGCTTGGTGGCGCTCACGGCGCCGGCAAGGTCAGCGAGCCGCCCCGCGATCGTGGCGGTGACGGTACGCGCCACGTCGAGCTGAACATCGAAGAGGCCGGCGAGGCGGCGATCGTATCGCTCCGCCCACGCCTCTATCCCCGTTTCGCACTGGATCAAATGGACTGAGAGCCGCAGGCGGTCGGAGGCGCGGCGGACGGACCCGGTGAGCAGATAGCTGACGCCGAGCACCTCGCCCACTGTTGCCGGGTCATGCTTCTCTGCAGGCAGGTTGAAAGACGAGTGCCGCGCAATGACGAAGAGATCCCTGTTGCGGGAAAGTTCAGTGATGATGTCGTCGGTGATGCCCTCCGCGAAGTAGCGGCTGTCCTCGTCGCTGCCAATCAGGGCGAAGGGCAGCACGGCGATCGAAGGGCGACTCGGCAGAGCGAGCTTTTTGTCCGCCGGCGCGGCGGTCCACCGACTTTCACGCGCTTCTGCCGGTGCATCGCGTCGACTGGCACGGATGGAGCGCGCGAGTTTCTCCGTCTCAGGCTCCGGTCGCACGCCGAGCTGGCTGACGAGTTCGCCCCGGCACTTATCGTATTGGGCAAGCGCAGCGTCAGATCGTCCCTGTGCTGCGTAGATTCGCATCAGCGCGCGGTGGACATGCTCCTGGAGCAGATCGAGAGACAGGAGCTTCAGGCCGGCCGCCAGAGCTTTTTCCGGCTCGTCCCTTTGCTCTGCGCGTTCCATCTGACGCGAGTAGATCCTAGACGTGATCAGACGAAAGCGCTCCCGTTCACCCTGTAGCCATTGCTCAAACGTGGCTTCGCCGACGGCAAGCCCTTCCATCAGTTCGCCTGCAATCAGCTGCGCGGCGCTCTCAAGCTCGATTTCGTCTGACAAATCGACGGCTGCCTCCACGGCCTTTGCGTCGATCCAGGCCGATCCGGGCGCGAATGTGACAGCCTCTTTGGTTGCCTTCAGCGCCGATCCCACTTCTCCGAGCGCGCGCTTGAGCTCGGAGAGGGTCTGACGCAGGCTGGCACGAGCCTGGGCCTCGCTACGTTCGCCCCAGAGCAGGCCGCTCAACATTTCGCGGGAAACTTCAATTCCTTCCCGCAAGGCCAGGTAACCAAGCAGCGCTCGGGCTTTCTTCGAGCTTATGACGACCGGATTGCCTTCATTTTCGACCATGATCGGCCCGAGCAGCCGTATTCGCAGCCCAACAATATCCGCTGGGTACCTCTGACGCCGAATTTGCGCTGTACCTGATGGTGCTCACCACGTTCGGCTTACGACGACAATCCAGTCTCCCTGCATTGCCGCAAGGAGACAAGGCCATGCATGACATCAATCCGCTCGGGACTACGATGCATCTGAAGGAGCTCGATCGCCAGGCGGCCAGGGTCCGAGGTTCTTGCGTATCGTGGCGAGATCGGGCTGCACGCGTCGGCCGGATGGCTGCGCTCCTCAAGAGCCTCTTTCCTTCTCGTCTCTTCGTTCCGCAGTGCGACACGTCTAGCGCACACTCAGCCAGCTCCCGCGCTCTTCCACAAAGCGATTTTCTACGCCGAAATCGCCTTCTCCTGAGAGACACCCCGCGCTAGAGGGTCTTCGCGGCCGTCAGCGGCCGTGCGGAAGGACCGGGTCTTGGAAGCAGAGACCGCCACACGACCGGAGCCGAACGAAGGCAGCCTGATCCGCGACGACGAAGGCGCGGTGCGCGCCGAGTTCGTCGAGCGCGTCTCGAACGCCATCAGGGCGCATGACGGCGCTGCCCTTCGCGACCTTGTCGCCGACCTGCACGAGTCCGATCTCGGCGGCGTGCTGCAGGCGCTCGAGCCGGAAGAGCGCGACCAGCTCATCCGCCTCATGGGCAACGACTTCGACTGGCTGGCGCTGACCGAGGTCGACGACACCGTCCGCAGCGAGATCCTCGAAGCGATCCCGAACGAGCAGATCGCCGAAGTCGTCCGCGAGCTCGATTCCGACGATGCCGTCGAGATCATCGCCGACCTCGACAAGGAAGACCGCGACGAGGTTCTCGCCGGCCTTCCCTATGCGGAGCGCATCGCGCTCGAACGGCGGCTCGACTATCCGGAGGAATCCGCCGGCCGCCGGATGACCTCGCAGTTCATCGCGGTGCCGCCGTTCTGGACGGTCGGCCAGACCATCGACTTCATGCGCGAGGAATCGCGGCTGCCGGACGAGTTCACCGAACTCTATGTCGTCGATCCGAGCTTCCATTTTCTCGGCACCGTGCCGCTCGACAAGCTGCTTCGCTCGAAGCGGCCGACCAAGATCGAAGAGATCATCAACGAGGCGAAGCATTCGGTAGAGGCGGATGACGACCAGGAGGACGTCGCTCGCCTCTTCGAGCGCTACAATCTTCTTTCCGTCGGCGTGGTCGACGAGGAGGGGCGGCTGGTCGGCGTGATCACGGTCGACGACATCGTCGACATCATCGAGGAGGAGGCGGACGAGGACATCAAGCGCCTCGCCGGCGTCGGCGATGAAGAGATCTCCGAAGGCGTCTTCACCGTCGTGCGGCTCAGGAGCTCGTGGCTGCTCGTCAATCTCGTCACCGCCTTCCTCTCCGCTTCCGTCATCAGCCTCTTCCAGGGCACGATCGAGCGGATCGCCATTCTCGCCATGCTCTTTCCGATCGTTGCCGGGCTCGGCGGTAATGCCGGCACGCAAACTCTAACCGTCACGGTGCGCGCCCTTGCCACGCAGCAGCTCAACGCCGGCAACACCTGGCGGCTGATCGGACGCGAGGCGCTCGTCGGAATCTGCAACGGCGTCGTGCTCGGCTGCATCACCGGCGTGATCGTCGGGTTCATCTTCAGCCGGCCGGAGCTCGGCCTGGTGATCGCCGGCGGCATGCTTGCCAACCAGAGCGTCGCCGCGCTGGTCGGGATCATCATCCCGCTGGCGCTTGACCGGATCGGCGTCGACCCGGCGATCGCCTCGAGCATTTTCGTCACGGCGATGACGGATGCGACCGGGTTTTTCGCATTTCTCGGGCTTGCCACGTGGCTGCTGACGTAGAAACGCCACGCGCCGGGATTAACCTTCTGCCTTAAGGCGGCGGCAACGATAACGGGGCATGAGTCAGGAGCTTACGGATTCTCGCGCATGTTTCGAACCGCCCACCGCAACGCCGTCCTTGCCCTTTCGGCCTCGCTTTTCCTCGCCGGCTGCGGGGCATCTCAGATCGCCATGCACGGCGACGCCGACCCGCATCCGGGCGTGAACCGCGCCCATTCGATGCCGGTGCAGGGCATCGACATCTCGAAATACCAGGGCGACATCGACTGGCAGCGCGTCAGCCGAGCGGGCATCCGCTTCGCCTACCTCAAGGTGTCGGAAGGCGGCGACCACGTCGACGACCGTTTCTATCAGAACTGGTCGGCGTCGGCGGCCGCCGGCATTCCGCGCGGCGTCTACCACTTCATGTATTGGTGCCGCACGGCGAGCGAGCAAGCCGTCTGGTTCACGCAGGCCGTGCCGCAGGACCCGACGCAGCTTCCGCCCGTGCTCGACGTCGAGTGGAACCACGCCTCGAAGACCTGCCCCCAGCAGACGACGCCGGCCGACGCGCGCGAAAAGATCCAGAAGATGCTGGAGATCATGGAGTACCATACGGGAAAGCGTCCCATCATCTACACCGACATCGCGTTCCATCGCGATGTGCTCGAAGGGCATTTCCCCGGCTACCAGTTCTGGCTCAGAAGCGTCGCGGCGGAGCCGCATCAGCGCTTCGAAGACAGGCCGTGGACGTTCTGGCAGTACACCGCGACCGGCCGGGTTCCCGGCATCAGCGGCGACGTCGACAGGAACGCGTTCCAAGGCACGGAGAGCGACTGGCGGAGATGGCTGGGCCAAAACGATGTCGCGGGCGCCGCGACGCTCGTCGCGTCGCGGGACGGGCCTAACTGAGAAAGAGGGTGAATGCCAGTTCTGGTGCGCGCCCTTGCGGCGGAGGATCATGACGCCTGGCTTCCGCTCTGGCAGGGCTATCTCGAATTCTACGAGACCGCGATCTCCGACGCGGTGACCGAAGCGACGTGGCGGCGGATCGTCGATCCGGCGGGGCCGATCTACGGCTTCGGCGCCTTCGACGATGCGGGCCGCATGATCGGCCTGGTGCACTATCTCTTCCATCCGGTGACGTGGTCGGCGGCGAACCGCTGTTACCTCGAAGACCTCTTCGTCAGCCCGGCGGCGCGAGGCACTGGGGCAGGGCGAGTACTGATCGAAGCGGTCTACAAGGCCGCCGACGCGGCGGGGGCAGACCAGGTCTACTGGCTGACCGCGCAGAACAACGCCACAGCGCGGCGGCTCTACGATCGCGTCGCCCGCGCTACGCCTTTCATGAAATACCAGCGGTGAGCCACCCGGCACCGCCGATCTGCGGCGTTCTTGAGACCGCGGTCTACGTCGACGACCTTCAGCGCGCGCACGCCTTCTACGGCGGCGCGCTCGGGCTGAAGCGCGTGCTCGATACGCCGCGCATGCTGACCTACGTCGTCGCGCCGGCGCAGGTGCTTCTTGTCTTCAATCGGCATTTGTCGCGCGACGATCTGGAGACGGCGGAGGGCTTGATTCCGGGCCACTACGCGAACGGCCCCGCGCACTTCGCGTTCGCCATCGCCGCCGCCGACTATTCCGCCTGGAAGGCGCATCTTGAGAACGCGAGCATTTCAATCCGGAGCGAGACGAACTGGTCCAGCGGCGGGCGGAGCCTCTATTTCGACGATCCCGACGGGAACGTGGTGGAGATGGCGACGCCGGGCCTCTGGCCGAACTACTGACCGCGCGTGCTTGATCGGGCCTTCGCGCGGCAGCATGGTGAGCCGCCCGCGAACGGAGGCCAAATGCTCCCTAACGCCCCCCGCGCCTTCGATTTCGGCCTCGGCGAGGCCGCCGACATGCTGCGCGAGAGCGTGTCGCGCTTTGCCGCCGACCGTATCGCGCCGCTTGCCGACAGGATCGACCGCGAAGACTGGTTTCCGCGCGAGCTCTGGCCCGAAATGGGCGCACTCGGGCTGCACGGCATCACGGTCGCCGAGGAAGACGGCGGCGCCGGGCTCGGCTATCTCGAGCATTGCATCGCCATGGAGGAGGTCTCGCGCGCTTCCGGCTCGGTCGGGCTTTCCTACGGCGCGCATTCCAATCTCTGCGTGAACCAGATCGCGCGCTGGGGGCGGGCGGAGCAGAAAGAGCGCTATCTGCCGAAGCTCATTTCCGGCGAGCATCTCGGCGCGCTTGCTATGTCGGAGGCGGGCGCCGGCTCCGACGTGGTGTCGATGCAGCTTCGCGCCGATAAGCGCGGCGGCAGCTACATCCTGAACGGCACGAAATTCTGGATCACCAACGGTCCGCAGGCCGACACGCTCGTCGTCTATGCCAAGACCGACCCTTCGGCCGGTGCGCGAGGCATCACCGCCTTTCTCATCGAGAAAGGCTTCAAAGGTTTCTCCGTCGCGCAAAAACTCGACAAGCTCGGCATGCGCGGCTCGGAGACGGGTGAGCTCGTGTTCGAGGACTGCGAGGTGCCGGCGGAGAACGTGCTCGGCAAGGTGGGCGAGGGTGTGAAGGTCCTGATGTCGGGCCTCGATTTCGAGCGCGCGGTGCTCGCGGCGGGGCCGCTCGGGCTGATGCAGGCGGCGCTCGACGTCGTCATTCCCTATGTCCATGAGCGAAAGCAGTTTGGCCAGCCGATCGGCTCGTTCCAGCTGATGCAGGGCAAGCTCGCCGACATGTACGTCACGCTGAACGCGGCGCGTGCCTACGTCTACGCCGTGGCGAAAGCCTGCGACCGCGGCGAGACCACGCGCGAGGATGCGGCCGGCGCGATCCTCTTTGCGGCGGAGAAGGCAACGCTGGTGTGCCTCGACGCCATCCAGTGCCTCGGCGGCAACGGCTACATCAACGACTACGCGACCGGCCGCCTGCTCCGCGACGCCAAGCTCTACGAGATCGGCGCCGGCACCAGCGAAATCCGGCGCATGCTCATCGGGCGGGAGATCTTCGAGAAGACGGGATAGGCGCGGACTTGCCAATTTCACACTGAATTGGCATACCCAAGAACTCATGGCATACAAGAAAGAGAGCGCCAGAAGGAGGCTCGATGCCCCGTACAAAAAAATCTGCGGGCGGATTTTCGGAGCGCCAGCGAAGGTTCAAGGCCCGGCCCGCGGAAACGGCAGCGCCGGAGCGAATTGATTTGCGCCTCGGCCCCGGCGGGCGGGTCGTCATCCCGGCCGTTTTTCGTAAGGCAATGCAGGTGAAAGAGGGGGACCGCCTAATGGCGCGCGTCGTTGACGGTGAGCTGAAGCTCATCACACCGGCAATGGCGATCCGGCGCGCTCAAAAGATAGTTCGCGAGTCGATCCCGCCAGATGTTGATCTGGTCGGGGAGCTGATTGAGGAGCGGCGATGGGAGGCGGCTAAAGAGCTCGAGGATGACTGAAGCTGTCCTCGACTCCTCGGCCATCATGGCAGTCCTGCGAGCGGAGCCGGGCGCGGAAGCGGTTGCGCGAGCCATGCCTGCCGCAATCGTGAGCGTCGTCAATGAGGCGGAGGTCATTGGCGTTCTTATCCGGCAAGGAAGATTGCCCGCTCAGGCCCTAAGCTCTGTTCTTGATCTTCCGTACCGACAAATCGATCTCGACGCCGAGTTGGCGCGACGAGCGGGCCTTCTATGGCGTGATATGCGACCGCGCGGTCTCTCTCTGGGAGACCGCTGCTGCCTCGCGCTTGCCGAACGCGAGAGACTTCCGGTGCTCACCTCCGATCAGCGGTGGAAAGAGCTGCCGATCGATGTCGAGATTCGGATGTTCCGGCGATCGGCGGATCATCAGGCACAAAAGTCCCGTCCCTCTCAGTAAGCCCGCTCCGTGAGCCGCCTGGCCGCCTCCGCTCCGGCGAGCGCCGGAATGGCGAAGATGGCGGCGAGCAGCGTTCCGAGGATCAGTGTCAGGATCGCGAGGCTCAGGCCGGACTGCATCCCGAGCCCGACGAGAAGCACGCCCGCCTGGTGGCCGGCGGCGAGCCAGACCGGCCAGCGCCACGGGCGCTCGGGCTGGAGGAATGCGGCGAGCGCCACGGCAAGCGCCATGATCGGCAGGCCGACGTAGAAATAGGGCGCCGTATCCCAGGCGTCGCGGAGGCGGAAGCCCACGTCGGCCGCGGTCAGGCCGCCGACGATCGAAAGCCCGATCCAGACAATGAAGCCCACTCCGGCGAGTGCAAATCCAAGCGCAGACGGCGACGCCGCAAGGCGCTGAATCTCGCCTGACATACCGACGCGACGCATACGTTCCCCTCGCTCCGACGCGGTCTCGGAAAGATGGCAAAACATGGTTTCCATCGTCTTAAAACAGGTCGGCGTGGGCTTGGGTTTTCGGCGGAATTGACGCATAGGGAGCGCGGCCCGGAACCCGCGAGGCGCGCCCCGTGAAGCGCAAGCTCACCACGATCCTTTTCGCCGATGCGCAGGGCTATTCCAGGCTGATGGCGAGCGACGAGGCGGCGACGCTTGAGCGCCTGAACCGCTATCGCGCCATCATGCGCGGGCTTTTCGAGCGCCACGAGGGGCGGCAGATCAACACCTGGGGCGACGCCGTCATCGCGGAGTTCGCAAGCGTCGTGGAGGCGGTGCGCTGCGCGGTCGAGATCCAGGAGTCGCTCTCAACCGAGAACCGGAGCCTGCCCGACGGCAAGCAGATGCGGTTCCGCATCGGGCTCAACCTCGGCGACGTCATGATCGACAAGGACGACCTCTACGGCGACGGCGTCAACGTCGCGCAGCGGCTGCAGGCGCTCGCCGAGCCCGGCGGGATCCTGGTGTCGGGTACCGTCTACAGCCTCGCCCACAAGCAGCTCGCGATCGGCTTCGACTTCGCCGGCGAGCAGAAGGTCACGAACGGCGGCGAGGCGGTCCCGAGCTACCGGGTGCGGATGAGCGGGCGCAATGCTCCGGAGATCGTCGTCGGGGAGGGTGCGGCCGAACCGCACCCCGAGGCACCTCCGGCTCAGCCGGCGCCGCCGAGCGAGCCGCCGTCGGCGATCGCAAGCACGGCCTCGCGGATCGAGGGCGCGCACAATTGGCTCAAGCGTCAGCCCCGCCGTGTCCGCGTCGCGGCGGGCGTGATCGCCTTCCTCTTCGCGATCAACGTGCTCTTCGACGGAATCGCGCATCCCTGGTTCATCTATCCGTCGATACCGCTCGCGCTTTACATCTATCTCCACTACCGCCGCGAGCAGGATGCCTCGGGCGCCGAGCGCCGCCGGCCGCGCGAGCGTGCCGCGCGCCGCAGACGCTGAGTATGGGCGCGATCAAACTGCATCCGCTGACGCCCGACCGTTGGGACGATCTCATCGATCTCTTCGGCCCCGAGCGCGGCGCCAATTCCGGCTGCTGGTGCATGTGGTGGCGTATGCCGCGCAGCGAATGGAAGGCGACGCCGCGCGACGGGAAGCGCGACCGTTTCCACGAACTGGTGGAAGCCGGCCCGCCGCCCGGCATCCTCGCCTATGAGGACGAGGCGGCGATCGGCTGGTGCGCGGTCGGCCCGCGCGCGACGCTACCGCAGCTGAACAGCTCCCGCGTCGCCGCGCCGCTCGACGGCGTGGAAGCGGTGTGGGCGGTGAACTGCTTCTACATCCGCTCGGGCTATCGTGGACAGAACCTCATGCGGCGGCTCCTCGACGGCGCGGTGGCCGTCGCGCGGAAGGCAGGCGCTGCGGCGGTCGAGGCTTGCCCGATCGATACGGAGCGCAAGCTCGTCTGGGGCGAGGGCTATGTTGGCATCGCATCGGTCTTCCGCGACGCCGGCTTCGAAGAAGTGGCGCGGCGCTCGCCGACCCGTCCGTTGATGCGGAAAGGGTTGCGGCGTCAGGCAAAGAGCCCCGTCTCGGGGCCGACCAAGAAGCCGGCGGCGCAGCGGCTAAGGAGTGCGCGATGACGATGACGGTGAAGGCCAACGGAGCCGAGATTCCGGCGATGGGGTTCGGGACCTGGGAGCTCAGGGGCGCAACGGCTATCCATTGCGTTCAAGCGGCGCTCGACGCAGGCTACCGCCACATCGACACGGCGGCGATGTATGCGAACGAGAGCGAGGTCGGCGAGGCTATCGCCAGCCATGCGACGCCGCGCAAGGCGATATTCGTTACCACAAAGGTGTGGGCGACGGAGGCCGGCGACGGGCCGTTCCAGCGCTCGGCGGAAGCGAGCCTGAAGCGGCTCGGGCTCGACATCATCGATCTTCTTCTCATCCACTGGCCGAGCACGTCGGTGTCGCTGAAGGCGCAGATATTCACGCTCTGCGACAGCAAGCGCCGCGGGCTCACCCGGCATATCGGCATCTCCAATTTCTCGCCGCGCCAAGTCGAGGAGGCGGTCACTGTGGCGGACGAGCCGATCGTCACCAACCAGATCGAGCACCATCCTTGGCGCGACCAGAGCGCGACCTTCAAGGCTTGCGCGAAGCACGGCATTTCGATCACTTCGTATTCGCCGCTCGGCAAGGCCCGAAACCTCGACGATCCGGTGGTCACCGAGATCGCTCGCGCGCACGCAAGGACGCCGGCGCAGATCGTGCTCCGCTGGCAGATTCAGCAGCCGATGAACATCGCCATCCCACGCTCCTCGAAGCCGAAGCGCATCGTGGAGAATATCAGTGTCTTCGACTTCGATCTCACGGCGGAGGAGATGCGCCGCATCTCGGCCTTGTCCCGATGAGCCGGGCGTCAGCACCGGACCGGGCGCTTCTCGTTTGATCCAATCGCGACCGCCGATGTCGTGAGGCTGCTTGCGGCGCCGACCTGACTAAGCGAAGGCTGCGCGCCTTAGTTCTTTCCAGAGTCCCGCCCTGGTCACCAACGCCCGCCATCCGATCTGGCTGCCCGCTGCCACGCAGCCGGGGGCGTGGGCGTTTGCCATCCTCTACACGGTGGAATCGATCAGCCGCGCCTCGCTTTCCTCCATCGTGCCGATCCAGGCCTACGATCTCCTGAAGGACAAGCAGGGGGTCAGCGTCCTTTATTTCGTCATCGGCGTCGTCGGCATCACGGCCACGCTCTATGCGCCGAAGCTGTTCCGCCCGGTCCCGCGCCGCTACGTCTACACGATCGGCGCTCTCACGCTCGTCGGCGCCAGCGCGGCGCTGGCCACCAACACGCTTGCCGGGCAAGCGGCCGGCATGTTCCTCAGGGTCTTCGGCGCAGCCACGCTCGCGATCGTCCTGAACCTCTACATCATGGAATACATCCCGAAGCACGGGCTGGTGCGGTCGGAGTCGCTCAGGCTGGCGCTGTCGACGATCTCGTGGAGCCTCGGTCCGACCTTCGGGGTGTGGCTCTACGTTCGCTTCGGACCGGTCGCGCCCTATCTCTGGAGCGCGTCGTGGGCGCTCATCCTGATCGCGACCTTCTGGTACTTTCGCCTTTCCAACAGCACAGCCATTTCTCCGGGCCCTCTGCGGCCGGCCGATCCGATTGCCAACATCCGCCGCTTCGTCGCACAGCCGCGCATGCGGCTCGCCTGGGCGATCGCCTTCGGCCGCTCCTGCTACTGGGCGACGTTCTTCATCTACGCGCCGATCCTCATGGTGGCGACGGGCGAGGGGAAGCTCGCCGGCGGCATTGTCGTCTCGCTCGGTAACGCGCTGCTTCTCTTCGCCATCGGGTGGGGCCGGCTCGGCAGCCGCTTCGGCGTGCGCCCGGTCATTGTGCTTGCCTTCGCGGCCGCGGCAGTCAGCGCGTTCGTGGCGGGCATTTTCGGCGAGGCGCATCCGTGGAGCGCCGCGGTCTTGCTTCTCGTCGGCACCGTCTTCGCGGTGGCGCTCGATGCCGTCGGGAGCGCGCCGTTCCTGCGCGCCGTCCATGTCTATGAGCGCCCGCAGATGACAGCGGTCTACCGCACCTATCTCGACATGTCGGAGCTGGTGCCGCCGCTCGTCTATTCGGTGATCCTGGGGTTCACCGGCCTCGGCGGCGTCTTTGCGACGCTCGGCGTCTTCTGCGCCGTCTGCGGATGGCTCTCCTGGCGGCACCTCCCGCGATCGATGTAGGGTAGTGTGCCGGCCGAAGGAACTCGGCCGTTGCGCTGCGGTTGAACTCGCAGGAGCCAGGATTGGATCAGGTATTCGGCGACCAATTCTCCGGACGCCTCGGTGACGCCGAACGTGGGTTCGAGACCCTCGCGAACACTGTCTTCGAGCCGTGGACCTTCGTCCAGTTCGTCGTCGTCCTGATCTGTCTCCTCGTTGCGGTCTTTGCCGGCAAAAGGCTGGAGGCGGCGCTCGAACTCCGGGTGCGCGCGGTGCGCGGCAACCCGCGCCTGCTCAGGTTCCTGGCGCTCATTCTCCGCCGCACGCAATGGATCACGGCGGCGATCCTGCTCGGTATTGCGCTCCTCGTGGTGAAGACGGCGGCGCCGCGCGCGCCGGATGCCGTGATCCGCATAGCCTTCGCGCTGATCGCGACCTGGGTGGCGATATCCATCGTCGCGCGGCTCATCCGCAACCGCGCGCTCGCGCGCTTTGTCGCCGGGGTCGCGTGGATCGTCGTCGCGCTTCGCGTCACCGGCACATTCGACGCCGTGGCGCAGTCGCTAGACGCCCTTGCCGTCCAGGTCGGCACGGTCAGGATCTCGCTCTGGTTCACGCTACAGGCGATTGCGCTGACCGCAATCCTGCTTTGGGCGGCGGTCGTGCTCGGTCAGATCGCCGAGCGGTGGATCGCACGCAGCACCGATCTCACCCCGAGCCTCCGCGTGCTCCTCGGCAAGCTCGTGCAGATCGCGCTTCTCGTCCTCGCCGGCGCCATCGCGCTGGCGGTGCTTGGCATCGACTTCACGGCGCTGGCGTTCTTCGGCGGCGCGCTCGGCCTTGGCATCGGATTCGGCCTGCAGAAGGTCGTCTCGAACTTCGTGTCCGGCATCATCATCCTGCTCGACAAGTCGATAAAGCCCGGCGACACGATCGCCATCGGCGAGACCTTCGGCTGGGTGCGGTCGCTCCGCGCCCGCTTCGTCTCCGTCATCACGCGCGACGGGCGCGAGTACCTGATCCCGAACGAGGATTTCGTCACGCAGCGCGTGGAGAACTGGTCGTTCACCGACACGCTGGTCAGGATCGACGTCACGTTCGGCGTTTCCTACAACAGCGATCCGCACGTGGTGCGCAAGCTCGCCGTCGAGGCGATCAGAGGCGTCGAGCGGGTGCAGACGAGCCCGCCGCCGCTTTGTCACCTCACCGGCTTCGGCGAATCCTCGCTCGACTTTATCCTGCGCTTCTGGATCGCCGATCCACAGGCCGGAGTCACCAATGTTCGCGGCGCTGCGCTGCTTGCGTGCTGGGATGCCTTCAAGGCGGCCGGCATCGAAATTCCGTACCCGCACCGCGAGGTCATCATGAAGCGCCCTGTGGAGATGCCCTCGTAGCGCCTAACCCGGCTCGAAAAGCTCCAGGTTGGGGAACGTGAACTGCCGCCGCACGAGCGCGGCGAGAACGGCCAGCGTGATGACCAGGAATATCCAGGGGCTGGCGAACCAGCCGAGAAAGCCGACGGAGAAGAAGAAGGCGCGCTGGCCGCGGCTGAAATGCAGGCCGGCGAGGACGCTCATGTGGCTGGCGCGCTCGAGCGCGCGCCGCGCCTCCTCGGTATCGCCCTCGACGGCCGGCGGTACAGCGCCGATCAGGATCGAGGTGTAGTTGAAGAGCCGGTAGGACCAGCCGAACTTGAAGAAGGCATAGGCGTAGATGGCAAGAAGCCCGATCGCCTTCGCCTCCCATCCGGCGCGCGAAGTCTCCAGTGGGAAGGGGAGCTGCTCGACGGCGGTGATCACCTGCTCCGACGTGGTGAGGAAGGCGAAGGCGGCGCCGATCGCGAGCAGCGACGTTGAGGCGAAGAAGGCGGTGCCGTTCTGCAGCCCGGCGACGATGGCGGTGTCGATGATGCGGATGTCGCGGCGCGACAGCATTTCCATCCATCGCCGCCGCTGCCTGTCCATCGCCGCC
This sequence comes from uncultured Alphaproteobacteria bacterium, assembly GCA_963739005.1. Lineage (GTDB taxonomy): Bacteria > Pseudomonadota > Alphaproteobacteria > Rhizobiales > Afifellaceae > DASWJZ01. The sequence continues at coordinate 53,679 of CAVTYQ010000001.1, forward strand.
GTCAGCGTGCGATGACGCCAGGGGCTGAAATCGACCAGCCACGAATAGCCGGCCCAGCTCGCTACGAAGGCGGCGAGCGTGATCCAGTCCAAGGGTCGAAGGGTCGACATGATTGGCCCTGACCGAGCCTGCCGGACGCTGCGGCCTGCCGCAAGCGTCCAACGGTTCCGGCGGGAGGGAAACTGCCGTAGTCTGCCCGGGGTTTGGGGGAATGCGCTTGGCGATCATCAAGACGGAGACGGTCGATCCGGCCGCGTCGCCGGAAAACGCGGAGGCCTGGGCGCGGCTCGTCGCCGACTATCGGGCGCTTCGGCTCGAAACGGCGATGGGCGGACCGGAGCGGGCGCGCGAGCGGCATCTTGAGCGCGGCAAGCTCCTGCCGCGCGACCGCATCGCCGGCCTGATCGATCCGGGCTCGCCGTTTCTGGAGCTGTCGCCGCTTGCGGCGCACGAAATGTACGGCGAGGCGATCGCCGGCGCCGGCATCATCACCGGGATCGCGCGCGTCGCCGGCCGCCTCGTCATGATCGTCTGCAACGACGCGACGGTGAAGGGCGGCACCTATTATCCGATGACGGTAAAGAAGCATTTGCGGGCTCAGGAGATCGCGCTCGAGAACCGACTGCCATGCATCTACCTCGTCGATTCCGGCGGGGCGAACCTGCCGCACCAGACCGAGGTCTTTCCCGACCGCGAGCATTTCGGCCGCATCTTCTTCAACCAGGCGAAGATGTCGGCGGCCGGCATCCCGCAGATCGCGTCGGTCATGGGCTCGTGCACGGCGGGCGGCGCCTATGTGCCGGCGATGTCGGACGAGACGGTGATCGTGAAGGGGCAGGGGACGATCTTCCTCGCCGGCCCGCCGCTCGTCAAAGCCGCGACCGGCGAGATCGTCTCGGCGGAGGAGCTTGGCGGCGCCGATGTGCATGCCCGCCGCTCCGGCGTCGCCGACCATTACGCGCTCGACGATGCGCACGCGCTCGCGATTGTGCGCCAGATCGTCGGCAATCTCGGCGCGGCGCCGGCCGCGCCGGCGCTTGCCGATGCGGTCACGCCGCTCAGTCCGCCATCGGAGCTCGAAAAGATCGTGCCGGTCGATCTCCGGCGCCAGTACGATGCGCGGACGATCATCGCGCGGCTCGTCGACGGCTCCGATTTCTCCGAGTTCAAGACGCTCTATGGCGAGACGCTCGTCACCGGCTTCGCGCGCATCCAGGGAATGCCGGTCGGCATCCTCGCCAACAACGGCATCCTCTTCTCCGAGTCGGCGCTGAAGGGCGCGCATTTCATCGAGCTCTGCTGCCAGCGGAAGATTCCGCTGCTCTTCCTGCAGAACATCACCGGCTTCATGGTCGGCGCAGCTTACGAAGCGGGCGGCATCGCCAAGGACGGCGCCAAGCTGGTCACCGCCGTCGCCTGCGCCGCCGTGCCGAAGATCACGCTCATCGTCGGCGGCTCCTACGGCGCCGGAAACTATGGCATGTGCGGGCGCGCCTTCTCACCGCGCTTCCTCTTCACCTGGCCGAATGCGCGCATCTCGGTGATGGGCGGCGAGCAGGCGGCGTCCGTGCTCGCCACGCTCCGCCGCGACAATATCGAGGCGGAAGGCGGGGCGCTGGCGGTCGAGGACGAGGAGGCCTTCAAGGCGCCTGTCCGTGCGCGCTACGAGGCGGAGGGAAACCCGCTCTACGCGACCGCGCGGCTCTGGGACGACGGCATCATCCTGCCGTCGGAGACGCGCGACGTGCTCGGCCTTGCGCTCGGGGTTTGCGCGAATGCGCCGGTGGGGGAGACGAAGTTCGGGGTGTGGCGGATGTAGCACTTGCTTCCTGAGAAGGAATTATCTATATTTCTTTCATGAGAAAGATAGCCAGTGAAATCAGCGAAAGTCACGCCGACGTAACTGCGCCGGCGGTGACGACGAAGGCGGTGCTTCGCGCCGCCGAGCGGCTCGACATTTCCAACCGCGTGCTTGGCAGGATTCTCGGGCTCTCCGAGGCGAGCGTATCGCGCATGGGGAGGGGAGCTTTCGCCGTTGCACCGGGCGACAAGGCGTTCGAGCTCGGGCTCCTCTTCGTCCGGCTCTTCCGTTCGCTCAACTCGATCGTCGGCGGCGACGAGACGGTGGCGCGCGCCTGGCTGCGCAACGACAACAACGTTCTCGGCGGCGTGCCGCTCAAGCAGATCGAGACCGTGCCCGGTCTCACCAACGTCCTTGCCTACCTGGACGCCCGACGCGCTCTCGTCTGAGGCGCGTCTGCTCAGCGGAGACTACTGGCGGCTGGTCGAGGCGCAGCACCGCATCTCAACGCTGAAGCTCGTGGACACGCTTGCCGAGCAGAGCCTCCTCGAAGACCTTCTCGAGGGGACGAAGCCCCCCGTACCGCCGGAGTGCCGTCACCTTCACTACCTGCTTTCGACGCCGTTCCGCTACGGGGCGCCCTACCCGAAGGGCTCGCGCTTTCGACGCGCCGGATTCACGCCCAGCGTCTACTATGCATCCGCGAAGGTGGCGACGGCCGTCGCCGAGATCGCGTTCCATCGGCTGCTTTTTTTCGCGGAGTCGCCGGGCCTGCCATGGCCGACGAACGCCGTGGAGCTTACGGCATTCAGCGCGCGCTATCGTGGGCGCGGCGTTGATCTGACGCGGCCGCCGCTTGCGGAGGACCGCGCGGCCTGGACCGATCCGACCGACTACGGCCCGTGTCAGGCACTCGCCGACGCCGCGCGCAGCGTCGGCATCGAAGTGATCCGATCGGAGTCGGTGCGCGATCCGGCCGGCGGGCGGAATGTCTCCCTTCTCACCTGTGCAGCGTTTGCCGCGGCAGAGCCGGAGGAGCGGCAGACGTGGCGTTTGAGCCTTGGCGACACTGGCGCGCGGGCGCTTTGCGAGTTCCCGGAAGCGCGCCTGGAATTCCCAGCAAGCGCATTCTCGCGCGACCCCCGGCTGGCCGGCGTGCTTCGCTCAGCCTGAAGCGATCTGCGCGAAGGCGAGCCAGCCGGAGGCGCCCCGGTCAGTGCGTCTCCTCGATCCTGTCGATCGTGGCGATCGTTGACGTCTCCCACCGGATTTCGACTTGGGTGTATTGGCCCGGGGCGACACCCATCTCCATGTACTGCGCCTCGCGCCACGTGATGACTTGCTCGCCGATACCCAATTCACGGATGCTCAAATCCAGGATCAGTATCTTGGGATTGATTCCCTGCGGCTGAGCCCGCCTCAGTACGGGCTCTTTGTTGGTCGCCGAGACCTCAACATCGCCGGTTACGTGAAGTTGATTTTCCGAACCTGGCTGCAGGTTCAGCCAAGCCCTCCATTTCCGTGTTTTCGGCGCAGGCATCATTTCCTCCCTGATTGTATTTATTCTTAATACAACCTATAAGAGCATATCTGTCAACCGGGACCGGGAGGAGGGCGATATGCGGTCAAGCGGCATTCGCTCCGCAATTGCCGTGACGTTGCTTGTGCTTGGGTCTGCCGTCCCGGCGAGTGCGCTGACGCTGCCGGATTTGCTCCGCCCGGCGGCGCCGGCAAACCAGTCGCTGATCCCGACGCCCGTCCAGGGGTGCTGCAAACATTGTTCGCAGGGAAAAGCCTGCGGCGACAGCTGCATCTCGCGCAACGACGAATGCCACGTCGGCCCGGGTTGCGCCTGCGACGGGTAGGGTCCGCGGCGGTCGCCGCTTTAGAACCGCTCGATCGTCATCACTTCGACGTGGCCGCGGTCGCCGATGAAGGCGGATGCGATCCAGCCGGTGATCGACACCACCACGGAGCCGAACAAGGCCGACCAGAAGCCGGCGACCGTCATGCCGGCGAGCATCCAGGCGACGAGCGAGAGCATGGCAGCGTTGATGACGAGCAGGAAAAGCCCGAGCGTCAGGATGGTGAGCGGAAGCGTCAAGAGGATCACCACCGGCCGCACGATGGCGTTGACGATGCCGAGGAGGAGCGCGGCCCAGAGGAGCGACCAGGCGTCGTTGATCCTGATGCCGGGCACGAGCTTGGAAGCGACCCAAAGGCCGATCGCCACGATCACGATCCGAAGCAGAAGACCTCGCATACCGTTCGCCTGGCAATTCGCTCCAACTCTATCCCGCGGCAGGGACCGGGGTCGAGCCAAACGCGGGTAAGACCTTCTCCCTCGAGGAGAGAGGGTCTTGCGCATTTCCGGCGCGGCCGAGTGGCGTCTTTCGCTCGCCACACTTCGTAACTATCTCTCCGGTGAAGGAGATTCCCATGTCAGCGAGCGCCCCGAAGCGCCAATTGTCCATCTGCGGCTTGACCGAGCTCGGCGCGTTCCGCGACGCCTCGGTGACGCACGTCCTTTCGATCCTCGATCCGAACTTCCCCGAGCCGGCGGATTTCGCCCAATACGGACCGCACAAGCGGCTGACGCTTCGTTTCGACGACGTCATCGAGCCGGGACCCCGTCACCTGCCGCCGGAGCCGCACCACATCGAGGCGCTGCTCGAATTCGGCAAGGGGCTCGCCGCGGCGATCGACGACCCGCTCGGACACCTCCTCGTCCACTGCCACGCGGGGATTTCCCGCTCCACCGCCTCGATGACGATCCTCCTCGCCGAGGCGCGGCCGGAGACCGCCGAGGACACGATCTTCGAGCACATCCGCGAGATCAGGCCGCAAGCGTGGCCGAATTCGCGCATGATCGGCATGGCCGACGCACTGCTCAACCGCGAGGGCCGGCTCGTGCAGGCGCTCCGCCGGCACTATTCGGAGCAGATCCGCCGCCGCCCCGACATCGCCGAGATGATCGAGCGGGTCGGGCGCAAGAAGGAGGTGGCGATGGCCGCCTGAGGCCGGCCATCGGTCAGCTTTCCTCACAGGGCGGAGCGCCGGGGGCCGCGTTTTTTCACTTCGGATTGAAGCGGCGTGACGCGAAAGCCTTGGTCGGCGGCGGTGTCAGCGACTACATTCCGCTCGGAAATTCGCGGTTCCGGCGCAGCCGGCGGCCCCTGATCAGCGGAGCTCAACATGATGACGAAGCGCCAGGTTCTCTTTTCCGGTGCCGCGTTCGCGGGGCTAGCGGCGCTCGGCGCCCGGTTCGGCATCGGCGGTGCGCGGAGCGAGGACGCCGCCGGAACGTTCGAGGTCACCAAGACCGAAGACGAATGGCGCAAGGTGCTGACGCCCGACCAGTTCAATGTCCTCCGCAAGGAGGGGACGGAGCCTCCGTTTACCAGCGCGCTCCTCGACGAGCACCGCAACGGCGTCTTCGCCTGTGCCGGCTGCGACCTGCCGGTCTTCGAGTCCGACAAGAAGTTCGACAGCGGCACAGGCTGGCCGAGCTTCTGGCAGGAGATCGAAGGGAACGTCGCCTTCAAGGAAGACCGCGCGTTTTTCATGCTGCGGACGGAAGAGCACTGCCGCCGCTGCGGCGGGCACCTTGGCCACGTCTTCGACGACGGTCCGCCCCCGACCGGCAAGCGTCACTGCATCAACGGGGTGGCGATCGTCTTCCACCCGGCCGCGGCGCAGACCGGCTAGGCCGCCGCCACGGCAAGCGCGATCATGATGGTGACCGCGCAGCAGATGATCGCGAGATAGACGACGGCAAGCGGCGCATCGTTCGGCGCCGCTTTGCGCATGTCGGCATGCGGGTCCGCGACCCGCCTGCTTGCGCCCTTCGCCTTCGTCCGCATCGCTTTTCGCCTCGTCGCATCCGCTCTCGGAGCGACTTCGGACTAGGCGATTTTCACGCGAATTGAACTCAATTCGAGCTATTTACCTTGACGCATAACCGTGGCGCCGCGCGCCCCGCTTTGTCGCGGCAAAGCCACCGTGACATGGCCCTTATGGTTAAGACGGGGGCGGAAGCGAGCCCATGTTCCTGAGCGTCGTCGACATTTTCAAGATCGGGATCGGCCCGTCGAGCTCGCACACCGTCGGGCCGATGGTGGCGGCGCGCCGTTTCGTCGAGGAGGAGGTGCGCCCGCTTGCCGGCACGGCGCGGCGGCTGACGGTCAGCCTGCACGGCTCGCTCGCCTTTACGGGCAAGGGCCACGGCACCGACCGGGCGATTACGCTGGCGCTTGCCGGGGAGGCGCCCGACACGATCGAGCCCGACCGCGCGCCGGCGATCCTGGAAGGCATGACTCGGACGAAATCGCTTGCGACGATCGGCCTGCCGGAGGTTGCCTTCGATCCGGCGGCGGACACAGCCTTCGACTACGGCCCGCCGCTTCCCGGCCATGCCAACGGCATGGTCTTTCGCGCATTCGATGCCGCCGACGCGACGCTCGTCGAGCGCGTCTTCTATTCGGTTGGCGGCGGCTTCGTGGCGCGGGCCGACGAGTTGGCTGCGGCAGGCGGGGAGGGCATTGCCGTCGCGGAGGCTGCGAACCCCGAGGTGCCCTATCCCTTCGCCAACGCCACCGAGATGCTGCGGATGGGGGAGGCCTCCGGTCTCTCCGTCGCGGAGATGAAGCGCACGAACGAAATCATCCGCGCGCCGAACGATGATCTCGACGCAAGCCTCGACCGCATTTGGAATGCGATGCAGGCCTGCATGAACCGCGGGCTTGGCCACGGCGGGACGCTGCCCGGCGGGCTCAAGGTGAAGCGCCGCGCGCACGAGATCCACGAAAAGCTCATCGCCGAACACGGCGCGAACAGCCTGCAGCCGCATCGCATCATGGACTGGCTCGCCGTCTATGCGATGGCGGTCAACGAGGAGAACGCCGCCGGCGGGCGCGTGGTGACTGCGCCGACGAACGGTGCCGCCGGCGTTATCCCAGCGGTCGTCCGCTACTACCTGGAGCATTGCGTCGGCGCCGACCGCGCCGGTGTCCGCACGTTCCTCCTCGTCGCCGCCGCGATCGGCGGCATCATCAAGCACAATGCCTCGATCTCCGGAGCCGAGGTCGGTTGCCAGGGCGAGGTGGGTTCCGCGTCGGCGATGGCGGCGGCGGGGCTCGCCGCGGCGCTCGGCGCGACCAACGCACAGATCGAGAATGCCGCCGAGATCGCGCTCGAGCATCATCTCGGCATGACCTGCGATCCGATCGGCGGGCTGGTGCAGGTGCCCTGCATCGAGCGGAACGCGCTCGGCGCGGTGAAGGCGGTCTCCGCCGCATCGCTCGCGCTTCGCGGCGACGGCTCGCACTTCGTGCCGCTCGACAATTGCGTCGAGACCATGCGGCAGACCGGGCTCGACATGAGCGACCGCTACAAGGAGACCTCGAAGGGTGGTCTCGCGGTCAACGTCGTGGCGTGCTGAGCGGCAGGTCCGTCAGTCGCAGGAAGGGATTGCGGCCGGCTGGGACGCGGCCGGCGCGGCCACGGAATAGATGTGCCAGGTCTCCATCAGGAAGTCGGCGGGGAATGTCGCCTCGAGCGTAAGGTCGGGCGCTGCCGTCGCGTCGATTGTGCCGTCGGTCAGGAGCAGCAATTGGCCGCCGGAGGCGGAGGCGGCGCGCACGAGGCTTTCGTTCAGCGCGGCCGGAGCGAGCGTGGCGTTCGCGCCCGCGTTCCATTTCTGGAACCAGGCGAGGCACGCGTTCTGCGGATTGTAGTAGGGACGCTCAAGGTTCGCAGCGAGGTCGACCCCGAGCGAAGCCGGGTAGGCCGCCCATTGCGCGTCCGCGCGGTCATGCGCCTTGGCCCACGCTGTGATCGCCTCGATCGGGGTGAAGGGCGCCACGAAGGACCACGCCGCCACCCAGAATCCCGATACGACCAGGATCGCCGCCCAGGTCTTCGTGAGGATGGAGGGCGGGCCCTCGGCGGTCTCGGCGAGCAGCCATTCCAGCCCGATCAGGCAGAGAAAGAGCATCGCGGTATGACGGGCCGCGTTCGGATAGAGGAACGCGCCGAGGATGAACATCGCGGCGAAGAAGACGAGGTAGATGGCGCCGGCCCTCCGGTCGCGGGCAAGCGCAAACCATCCGATCGCGGCGACGAACGCTCCGATGACGGCGCTCATCGGCGCGTCGAGACCGGTCCAGTGCGGCGGCATGAAACGCGGATCGATCGGGACCAGCGCATAGGAGATCGAACTCAAGCGCCGAAAGCACCTTGGGCGTCAAAGACGGCGGAAGCCTTTCGACGGTCTCGACCCCGCTCGCCGGAAACGCGGTCGCGACGGCGGCGGCGCATCCGAGGAGCCAAATCCCGATCCCGAGCGCCGAGGCGCGCCGCTCGAACGCGAAGAGCATCAGAATGCCGATCGCCGAGAGGATCAGGAAATGCGCGGAGATGTTGGCCATCAGCGCGAGGATCACGTAGGCGACCCGGTGTCGCCTGAGCGCGAGGAAGGCAAAGAACAGCGTGACGCCGAGGCCGTAGCTCCGCGCGATCGTTCCCCATTCGAGAAGGAGCGGGTAGCTGGCGAGGACGAGAAGCCTCGTCCACGGTCCGAACGGGGCGCGGGTCCAGACGATCGCGATCGTCGAAAGCGCGACGCAAAGCTGGACGGCCTTCAGCGTCGCCGGCGGATCCCCGAACGGCGAGAGCGCGCGCAGCAGCAGATACCAGAGCGCCGGATGCCCCTCGTAGTGGAGGTTGGCAAAGAGCGCGCCGAGCGAGGGCGAATGCACGGCGAGCATCAGCGCCTGCAGCTCGTCGCGCCAGGCGACGTGATTGAGGATCAGCGCGATCTGCAGCGCGACGAGCGCGGCAAGTGCGAGCCGCGGGACGATGCCGGCGGTTTCGTTTGAAGGGGATGGCGGCCTGTCGTTCGTAAGCGCCGCGGGTGGCGCGGCGGTCATCCGTTAGGCCACCTTGCGCGGCACCATGCGCTCGCTCTTCAGCGCCTCCTTGGCGCCCGCCACGCCTTCCTCGCCATAGTCGGCGTCCTCGTTGACCTCCCACGGGTCGTAGAGACGCTCGCCGGCAAGAATGTTCCGCGCGGCCAGGATCGCGGTCATCATCGCGTGGTCCTGGTTGTTATATTTATGCATGCCGTTGCGGCCGACGAGATGCAGCGTCGGGAAGGTCGTCTCGAGGTCGCGGCGTATATGCACAACGTGGTCGGTGTAGTCCTCGTCGTAGACGGGGTAGGCCTTCCGCTGGCGGACCACGCAGGCGTCGACGACGTCCTCGGCACGGATCAGGCCGATCTTCGCGATCTCGCCCTTGGCCATTTCGATCAGGTCCGCGTCTTCCATCGACCAGAGACCGTCATCCTCGAAGCAGAAGTATTCCATGCCGAGGCTGACGTAGCGCGGGTCGGGCACCATCTCCGGCGACCACGATGCGAAATTCTGCACGCGCCCGACCTTTACGGACGGATCGTGGATATAGATCCAGTTGTCGGGCATCCGCTCGCCGTTCTCGGCGATGAGCGCGACGATGAGGAAATCGCGGTAGCGAAGCGCGCGCGCGTGGAGGAGGCTGATCGGCGAGGGCTTCAGCGCGCGGGCGAGATCGTTGAGCGCTGCGGATGAGACGACGTTTTCCGCCGTCCAGGTTTCGCTCGAGCCGTCGGCGCAGCGTGCGCGCACGGTCCACAGCTGTTTCGCTGCGTCCCAGGAGAGCCCTTCGACGGCGCGCCCAAGCGCGACCGTCCCGCCGTTGCCGCGGATCTTCGCGGCCGCGGCATCCCACATCATGCCCGGGCCGCGGCGCGGATAGCGGAAGGATTCGATCAGCGTCTTGATCGTCTCTCCGCCGCCGCTCTTTTTCTTGCGCCCGGACGAAAGCGTGCGGCGGACGGCGTCGCGGATCGCGGCGCCGAGGTCGAGCCCCTTGATGCGCTGCGCCGCCCAGTCCGCCGAAATCTCGTCGCAGGACATTCCCCAGACCTTCTCCGTGTAGGTCTTGAAGAAGATCGAGAAGAGCTTTTCGCCGAAGTTGTTCCTGACCCATTGATGCAGAGTCTTCGGCTCGGCGACCGGCCGCATGCGCGCGTGGAGGTAGGAGGCGACGCAGGCCGTGCTCTTCCACACGCCGAGGTTCTTCAGCGCCTCGAAGGCTCTGAGTGGATAGGCATAGAACTTGCCGTCGTAGTAGATGCGCGACAGGCGCGGGCGCTCGATGAAGTCGTCGGGCAGGATCTCGTCCCACATTTCGACGATCTCGCGCGCCTTCGAGAAGAAGCGGTGCCCACCGACGTCGACCAGGAAGCCGTTGTGGTTGACGGTGCGGCTGATGCCGCCGACGTAGCGCGGGTCCTGCTCCAGGACGGCGACGGAACGGCCTTCCTTGGCAAGGACATAGCCGGCGGTCAGGCCGGCCGGTCCCGCTCCGATGACCAGGGTCTCAGCTTGGTTCGACACATAAACTCCGAGGCTGGGAAATCCGGGGCGCTCGCGGCCGCACCATGGCAGCGAAAGGTAAACCGCTGCCTTAAGCCGGCGCCCGCGCCGGCAATCTTTGCCGGCTTCGCGCGCAGGCCCTAGAAGGGAGCGATGCTGAAATCGCTCCTCATCGCGAATCGCGGCGAGATCGCCCGCCGCGTCATCCGCACTGCGCGCCGCCTCGGCATCCGGACGGTAGCGGTGATGACGGAGGCGGATCGGACCTGGCCGCACTGGCGGGAGGCCGACGCTTTCGTGCCGATCGGGGAGGGGCCGGCGGGCGACTCCTATCTTTCGATCGAGCGCGTCGTCGCGGCCGCCGTCTCCTCCGGGGTCGAGGCGATCCATCCCGGCTACGGCTTTCTCTCGGAGAACGCCGCCTTCGCCGAGGCGACAGCGGATGCCGGCCTGATCTTCGTCGGGCCGCCGCCGGCGGCGATCCGCAGCATGGGCTCGAAGTCCGACGCCAAGCGGCTGATGGCGTTGGCCGGCGTGCCGGTCGTGCCCGGTTACGGCGGCGAGCGGCAGGAGCCGTATTTCCTCAAGCAGAAGGCCTACGAGATCGGCTATCCGGTGCTGATCAAGGCGGTTGCCGGCGGCGGCGGTCGGGGCATGCGGCGCGTCGGACGTGTCATCGACTTCGACGACGCGCTGGCGAGCGCGAAGCGCGAGGCGCTTTCCGCCTTCGGCGACGACCAGATGCTGCTTGAGCGCTACGTGGAGACGCCGCGCCACATCGAGGTGCAGGTCTTCGCCGACCGGCACGGCAATATCGTGCATATCTTCGAGCGCGACTGCTCGGTGCAGCGCCGGCATCAGAAGGTGATCGAGGAAGCGCCGGCGCCCGGACTTTCCGACGAGGCTCGCCATGCGCTCGGCACGATGGCGGTGAAGGCCGCCGCGGCCGTCGGCTACGAGGGGGCGGGGACGGTGGAGTTCGTCGCCGACGCATCTAAGGCTTTATCGCCAGAGAGCTTCTTCTTCATCGAGATGAACACGCGGCTCCAGGTGGAGCACCCGGTGACCGAGGCGGTGACCGGCATCGATCTCGTCGAGTGGCAGCTTCGCGTCGCCTCGGGCGAGGCGCTGCCACGCACGCAAGACGCGATCGCATTCAGCGGGCACGCGATCGAGGCGCGGCTCTACGCGGAGGATCCGGGCGCCGACTTCCGCCCCTCGACGGGGCGGATCGCGACGTTCTCAGCGCCGTCCGGCGTCGGCCTTCGCATCGATTCCGGCGTCGAGGAGGGCACGATTGTCAGCCCCTACTATGACGCGATGCTCGCCAAGGTGATCGCTGTGGGCGCCGACCGGGCGGCGGCGATGGAGCGGCTCTCGGCGGCGCTCGGCCGCGTCCGTATCGCCGGACCGAAGACCAATCTCGCCTTCCTTTCGGCGGTTGTGGCGGCCCCTGAATTCCACGCCGGCGGCGTCGACACCGGCTTCATCGACCGCGAGTTGCCGAAGCTCCGGGGCGATCCGCTTACCCCCGCGCTCGCGGCCTCGGCGATCGCGGAATACGCGGCGCGCGAGGCATCGCGGACTGGGAGCCGCACCGTCGGACCATGGACGCGCAGCGACGCCTTCGAGCTCGGCGGCACTATGTGGCGGCGGTCGATGGTTCCCGTCGAGATCGACGGCGTTCCGCTCGTCGCGGATATCGAGTGGTCGAAGGACGGTCCGGCGGTACTCGCGATTGGCGCCGATGAGCCGGAATACGCCGCGGACCTTGAGATCGTCTGGGGCGAGCGCGAGGCGCTCCTGCTCCTGGGCGGCCGGCAGCTCCGCGTCGGGTTTCCCGACCCCCTGGCGCGCGAGCTTGCGGAGGACGCGGGGGGCGGCGAGATCGCCGCGCCGATCTCCGGCCGCGTCGTCGAGGTCGCGGTCGCCGCCGGAGCGCGGGTCGAAAAAGGGGATGCGCTCTTCAGCGTTGAGGCCATGAAGATGGAGCACGGCGTGACCGCGCCTCGCGCGGGCGTCGTGAAGGCCGTTCGTTTCGCGCCGGGACAGCAGATCGCGGAGGGTATGGTCGCGATCGTCATCGATGTGGAGGAGGCGCCGACGCTGTGAATTGGTGGGATCGCGCGATGGCTCCCGTTGTCCCCGCGTCGCTCCCGGTCTAAGCCAGCCGGATGCCTCTCCACATCCTGAAACTCTGCGTCGGCTGCGATTCCATCGAGGACCTGGAAGGCTGGATCGCGGACCGGCTCAAGGAGGCGCGCCGCGCCGGCCGCAAGCCCGAACACAAGCACACGACTCGCATGGTGCCGAAGCGGGTGGACGAAATCCTGGACGGCGGCTCGCTCTATTGGGTGATCCGCGGCAACGTGCAGGTCCGCCAGCGCATCACCGCGATCAGGCCGTTCATCGATTCGGAGGGCATCGGGCGCTGCCACCTGGTTCTCGACCCGAAGACGGCGGCGACGGAGTGGCAGCCGCGGCGCGCCTTCCAGGGCTGGCGCTACCTGAAGCCCGAGGATGCGCCGCGCGACCTCGACAATGCCCGCGCCGGCCTCCGCGGCCTGCCGCCGGAGCTTCGCCGCGACCTCGCCGATCTCGGGCTGCTTTAGACCGCACCCATCTCAGACTGTCATCCCGGAAGGCGCGGAACGCGCCCCTCCGGGCCCCATGAACGTCAGTTGATGCCGGATGAGCGCGAGCGTGAAGCTGACTTGTGAGCCCGGTGTTTATGGGCCCCGCTCTGGCCGCTTGCGCGGCAAACCGGGATGACAATCGCGGGGTTCGGCTGTCACACGGCGATGTTGTCGATGAGCCGCGTCTTGCCGAGCCTGGCGGCGACAAGAAGGCGGAGCGGCTCGTTCTTCCAGTCGGCGACCGGGGCGAGCGTGTCGGCGTTGCGGGCTTCCAGATAGTCGACGGCAAACCCCGCCCGATCGAGCGCGCGCCGCCCCTCAAAAAGATCGACGTCGGGCGTCGCGCTCCGCTTCAGCCGTCCGGCGAGCGCGCGGAGCATCGCATGGAGCTTTGGCGCGCGCGCACGTTCGTCGGGGCTCAGGTATGCGTTGCGCGAGGAGAGGGCGAGGCCGTCCGGCTCGCGCGCCGTCGCGCAGCCGACGATCTCCGTCGGAAGGGCGAGGTCGCGAACGAGCTTCTTCACGACGAGAAGCTGCTGATAGTCCTTCTCGCCGAAGTAGGCGCGGTCGGGGAGGCCCGCGATGAGGAGCTTCGCCACGATCGTGGCGACGCCGGTAAAGAAGTGCGGGCGGAAATCGGTCTCCAGGCCGGCCGACGGGCCGCCGACGGTGATCTTGGTGTCGAAGCCCTCCGGGTACATCTCCTCGGCGGCCGGCGCGAAAAGGACGTCGACGCCAAGCGCGGTAAGCTTTCGCAGATCGGCCTCCAGGTCGCGCGGATAGGCGGAGAAATCCTCGTTCGGGCCGAACTGGGTGGGATTCACGAAGAGCGTCACGACGACCCGGTCGGACTGCCGCCTGGCCGCCTGTATGAGGGCTTCATGGCCGGCGTGAAGCGCCCCCATCGTCGGCACCATGCCGGCGGAAAGCCCGTCGCTTCGCCATGCCACGACGCGCTGGCGAAGGTCGGTCACGGTTCGAATCGTTTCGGGCTGCATCGACCTTCCGTCCGATCACGCTTCCGCTAGCTTCCGCCCCGGCCTTGCGCAAGCGCCGGCAACCGCCACATTCTCACGCGAAATGACCAAGGACCGCGACATCACTTCGCGCAAGTCGGAGCCGGCCGTCTCCGGGCGCTCGGATATCGACAAGTTCCTCGCCGAAGCCAAGCGGATCGCGCCGGCGGCGGCGGCGCGCGGACGCCTGATCTTCGCGCTCGACGCGACGATGAGCCGCCAGCCGACCTGGGATCTCGCCTGCGCGCTGCAAAGCGAGATGTTCGAGGCGGCCGCCGCCGTCGGTGGGCTTTCGGTCCAGCTCGTCTATTTCCGCGGGATCGGCGAGAGCCGTGCGTCGCCCTTTGTCGCCAATGCGCGGGCGCTCCGCGACCTCATGGTGAAGATCGATTGCCGCGGCGGCCATACGCAGATCGGCAAAGTACTCGGGCACGTGCGCCGCGAGGCGGAGAAGCGGCCGATCGCAGCGCTCGCCTACGTCGGCGACGCGATGGAGGAGAACCCCGATCAGCTCTGCCAGCTCGCCGGTGAAGTCGGGCTCCTTGGCGTGCGCGCCTTCATGTTTCACGAAGGGAAGGACGCGACCGCCGAACGTACGTTTCGCGAAATCGCCCGCCTGACCGGCGGCGCCTATCTCCCGTTCAACCGCGCGTCCGCCGCTGAGCTGCGCGCGCTCCTGAACGCGGTCGCCACCTATGCGGCCGGCGGGCTGAAGGCATTGGAGAAGAGCGGCGGCGCCGGAGCGCGGCTTCTTCTTCCGCAGCTCAAGCGATGAGGATCGTCCTTCCGCTCCTCCTGGGGCTCGGCATCATCGCGCTCCTTGTCCGCCATTTCCTGCGAACGCCAGCGCATGACCTCGTCCGCCAGATATACCTTCTCGGTGGCGTCTTGCTGATGCTGCTTGGCGCGGGGCTCCTCTTCCTCCGTCAATTCGCTTTCGCGTTGCCGGTCGCGGCAGCCGGCCTGATGCTGTTCCGGCGTCATCGCGGGCTTCGTCAGATGGGCGGCACGGGACAACGGTCGAGCGTCAGGGCGGCCGGCGTCGAGATGAGCCTCGACCACGATACCGGGGAGATGGACGGCAGCATCCTCGCGGGTCGCCACGAGGGGCGGCGGCTGTCGGACCTTAAGCTCGAAGAACTCCTGCAAGCGGCCGAGGACATGCGCGGCGACGCGGAGTCGCTACGCCTACTCGAAGGTTATCTCGACCGCGTTCATCCCGGATGGCGAGACGACGTGCACGCTGACGCGACGCGCCGGCAAAGTGCGGCGGCGCGCGCGAGCGGCATGAGTACGAAGGAAGCCTATCAGATCCTTGGGCTTGAGCCGGACGCCAGCGAAACGGAAGTCCGCGACGCGCATCGGCGGCTGATCAAGCAGGTTCATCCCGACCATGGCGGTTCGTCGGCGCTCGCCGCCAAGATCAACGAAGCGAAGGACCGAATTCTCGGTAGGCATCGCTAGCCCCGCCGCCTTAGTTCGCAACCGCAAGGCAGGAGAAGTCCTTGCGCTTCAATTGGGCGCAGACGGCGCGCGCCTCTTCCTTGTCGGAGAGTCCGGCGAAACGAGCGCGGTAGAGCGTCGTGCCGCGGTGATCGATCTCCTGCGTCAGCGGCTGCAGCGACGCGAGCACTGTCCCCATCGTGGACTGCGCTTTCTCGATCAGCGCCTGCGCGCCTTCGGCGGTCGGGACGGCGCCGATCTGGATGTTCCAGCCCGCTTCATCGGGCTCCGAGGTGTCGTCTTCGGCGCGGGCAGGACCGGTCGCGACGATGTCCTGCACGCCGGCGCGGAGGCGCGCGAGCTTGGTCAGGCGGCCGATCGGGTCGCTTCCGCCGTTATCAACCGTGATGTCGGCGAACTCGGCGACGGCGCTTGCAACCTCGATGCGGTGCGCGATCGGGTCGTCCTCGGGCGCATCGCCGATGTCGCCCTCGGCGGTTTCCATCGGCGCGCTTGCCTCTGCCTTGGCCGGTTCCGCCATCGCCCGCGAGACGACATCCTCCGGCGTATCCTCGGCGGCATAAGCAAGCGCCGTCTGGTCGACGGTCGCGTCGTCGGGGCGCGAGCGCGGCGCGCGCGAATCCGCAATCGGAGCAGCAGCGCCGGCGCCGGTATCGACGACGATGAGCGGCGCCGTGCGTGCACCGCGTTTTGCTTGCGGAAGGTATTTCGCAATCAGCTCGCGCATGTTCGCGTCGCGGCTGGAGGCGGTTTTGCCGCCCATTACCACTGCGATGATGTGGCGGCCGTCGCGCCGGACGCTGGTGACGAGGTTGAAGCCGGAGTCGCGCGTGTAGCCGGTTTTGATGCCGTCAACGCCGGCGACCTTGCCGAGCAGGTGGTTGTGGTTGCGGTGGCGAACGCCCCGGTAGGTGAAGCTCGCCTTGCCGAAATAGGTGTAGTAGGTCGGGAACCGATCCTGCAGCGCCCGGCCGAGCAGGGCGAGGTCGTGCGCCGTGGTCGTCTGATCAGAATCGGGCAGCCCGTTCGGGTTGCGGAAGGTGGTCTTGCTCATGCCGAGCGCATGCGCGGTGCGCGTCATGCGCGCCGCGAAGTCGTCGACGTTCCCGCTGACGTTCTCCGCCACGACCACGGCGATGTCGTTCGCCGACTTGGTGACGAGGGCAAGGATCGCGTCTTCCACGGCAATGGTCGAGCCGGCGTGCAGGCCGAGCTTCGACGGCGGCTGGCGGGCGGCGTTAGCGGAAACCGAAAGTGGGCTTTTCAGCGTCAGGCGCTTGGCGTCCAGCTCCTCGAAGAGGAGGTAGAGCGTCATCATCTTGGTGAGCGAAGCGGGATAGCGAGGCGCTTCGGCGTTGCGGGCAAAGAGGACGCGGCCGGAATTCGCGTCCACTACCAGAGCCGCATATTTGTCCTCGGCGGCGGATGCCGACGCAGCCAAGCTAAGCAGGGCGAAGAGCGCTGCCGCCACGGTAAGCAGGTACCGATTATTCGAGATACGCAACGCGGAACGCCCCCTCACTCCAACACACCCTCGTTCGGCCGGTTACTCATGCCGGGGCTCGCTCGCCCCCAAGTGATGGTTTCCCCTAGCTAAAAATGTTGGCGTTACAATTCCGTAAAATGCCCGGCCGGGCCCGCCCTCCAAAGCGCTTTTGTGCATCGCAAAAAGCGCTTGCATTCTATGTTGCAGTGCATATATTCCGCCTACCAAACACGACTGCGGGCCATTTTTCGCAGAGATACGGCCCAAAGTTGGGCAGAGAGGACAAAAACGATGATGAACGGGTTTGAAGACGTCCAGAAGGCCGGGCGCGAGGGCATGAGCCGTGCGATGGAGAGCTTTGGAGCGCTTTCGCGCGGTTGGCAGACGCTCGCCAGCGAGACCGCGGGCTTCTCGAAGGAGTCCTTCGAGGCCAGCGCCGCCCATTTTGAGAAGCTTCTCGGCGCGAAGTCGGTCGACGTCGCCTTCGAGGCGCAGTCGGAATTCGTGCGCTCGTCCTACGAGAAGGCCGTCGGCCAGGCCGCGCGCATCGGCGAACTCTACATGGGCCTCGTCAAGGACGTGACGAAGCCGTTTGAGGATTTCGTTCCTTCGGTCAAGAAGTAACGCCCCGACACCTTTTCCCCTCAAAGCGCCCGGTCATCGACCGGGCGCTTTTCTTTTTCCCCGGCTTCGGGGCGCGCCGTTGTCCGCGCCTGCCGCCGCGATCCCCAGCATCCTGTGGCTTTGAATCCCCTGACAATTTCGCTTGGAGCGCCTAAATTACGCTGGTGAGGAGGGCGCTGGCGCGATTCATGGCCAAGGGCACGCGGAAAGACGAGCAGGGGAGAGACGGTCTCGGAACGGCGGTGGTCACCAAGACCAAGCCGAAGACCAAGCGGCCGAACCTCTACCGCGTGCTGCTCTTGAACGATGACTACACGCCAATGGAGTTCGTGGTGCACGTGATCATGCGATTTTTCGGCAAAAGCCAGGACGACGCGACGCGCATCATGCTGCACGTTCACAATCATGGTGTCGGCGAATGCGGGGTCTTCACATATGAGATCGCCGAGACCAAAGTAACGCAGGTGATGGATTTCGCCCGCAAGCACCAGCACCCGCTGCAATGCGTGATGGAGAAGCAGTGAAATAGGAAACAGGACGTCGAGGGGGAGGGATAGAGGATTGCCGAAGAGGCGCGCCGGGTGAGCCGGCGTCTAGAAGTGTGAGGTCGAAGGTGCCGTCATTTTCCCGCTCTCTCGAAATGGCTCTCCACAAGGCGCTGAGCTTGGCCAACGAGCGCGACCAGGAATTCGCTACGCTCGAGCACCTTCTGCTCGCTCTCGCCGACGATAAGGACGCCGCCGCCGTGATGCGGGCCTGCAATGTCGACCTCGACAAGCTGCGCGCCGATCTGAACGAATATATCGACACCGAGCTCTCCAACCTCGTCAATGTCGACAGCGAGGAGGCGAAGCCCACCGCCGGCTTCCAGCGCGTCATCCAGCGCGCGGTCATCCACGTGCAGTCTTCAGGGCGCGAAGAGGTGACCGGAGCCAACGTGCTCGTGGCGATCTTCGCCGAGCGCGAAAGCCACGCCGCCTATTTCCTGCAAGAGCAGGACATGACGCGCTACGACGCCGTCAACTACATCTCGCACGGCATCGCGAAGCGTCCGGGGGCGGAAGAGATCCGTCCGGTGCGCGGCGCGCGCGAGGAGACGAGCCGCGAATCCGACGACGCCGAGGAGTCGCCGAGCGGCAAGGAGAGCGCGCTCGAGGCCTGGTGCGTCAATCTGAACGCCAAGGCGCGCGCCGGAAAGATTGATCCGCTGATCGGGCGCGAGCTTGAATTGAAGCGCACCATTCAGGTGCTTTGCCGCAGGAACAAGAACAATCCGCTCTATGTCGGCGATCCGGGCGTCGGCAAGACGGCGATCGCCGAAGGGCTCGCCAAGAAGATCGTCGAGAGCGACGTGCCGGAGGTGCTCGAAGGCGCCACGATCTTCGCGCTCGACATGGGCGCGCTTCTCGCCGGCACGCGCTACCGCGGCGATTTCGAAGAGCGCTTGAAGCAGGTCATCAAGGAGCTGCAGGCGCACGCCAACGCCATCATGTTCATCGACGAGATCCACACGGTAATCGGCGCCGGCGCCACGTCCGGCGGCGCGATGGACGCGTCGAACCTCTTGAAGCCGGCGCTTGCCGCCGGCAATCTGCGCTGCATCGGGTCGACCACCTACAAGGAATATCGGCAGTTCTTCGAGAAGGACCGCGCCCTCGTCCGCCGCTTCCAGAAGATCGACGTGAACGAGCCGTCGCTTCCCGACACGATCGAGATCCTGAAGGGGCTGAAGCCCTATTACGAGGACCACCACAAGGTCCGCTACACCAACGAGGCGATCAAGTCGGCGGTGGAGCTTTCGGCCCGCTACATCAACGACAGGAAGCTCCCGGACAAAGCGATCGACGTGATCGACGAGTCAGGCGCGTCGCAGAAGCTCCTGCCGGAGAGCAAGCGCAAGAAGACGATCGGCATCAAGGACATCGAGGCGACGATTGCGACGATGGCGCGCATTCCGCCGAAGTCGGTGTCGAAGGACGACGCCGAGGTGCTGCAGTACATCGATACGAACCTGAAACGGGTCGTCTTCGGGCAGGAGAAGGCGATCGACGCGCTCTCTGCCGCGATCAAGCTCGCGCGCGCCGGCCTGCGCGAACCAGAAAAGCCGATCGGCTGCTACCTCTTCTCCGGACCGACCGGCGTCGGCAAGACGGAGGTGGCGAAGCAGCTCGCCGACTTGATGGGCGTCAAGCTCTTGCGCTTCGACATGTCGGAATACATGGAGCGCCACACGGTCTCGCGGCTGATCGGCGCGCCGCCCGGCTATGTCGGCTTCGACCAGGGCGGTCTTCTGACCGACGGCGTCGACCAGACGCCGCATTGCGTGCTCCTCCTCGACGAGATCGAGAAGGCGCATCCCGACCTCTTCAACATCCTGCTTCAGGTGATGGACCACGGAAAGCTCACCGACCACAACGGCAAGCAGATCGACTTCCGCAACGTCATCCTGATCATGACCACGAACGCCGGCGCGTCGGAGGCGGCGAAGGCGGCGATCGGCTTCGGCAACTCCAAGCGCACCGGCGACGACGAGGAGGCGATCAACCGCCTGTTCACGCCGGAATTCCGGAACCGCCTCGACGCGACCATCGCCTTCGACTCGCTGCCGCCGGAAGTCGTGCACCTCGTCGTGCAGAAGTTTGTTCTGCAGCTTGAGGCGCAGCTCGCCGACCGC
The DNA here is from genome assembly GCA_963739005.1 of uncultured Alphaproteobacteria bacterium. Taxonomy (GTDB): domain Bacteria; phylum Pseudomonadota; class Alphaproteobacteria; order Rhizobiales; family Afifellaceae; genus DASWJZ01. Next base: position 73,797 of record CAVTYQ010000001.1, read on the forward strand.
GGCGTCACCTTCGAGCTGGATGACAAAGCGACGGCGTGGCTGGCCGAGCGCGGCTATGACGAGCGCATGGGCGCGCGCCCACTCGGCCGGTTGATCCAGGACGTGATCAAGCGCCCGCTCGCCGACGAGGTGCTCTTCGGCAAGCTGCAGAAGGGCGGTGTGGTCAAGGTCTCGGTCGAAGAGAAGCCGGAAGGCGGCACCGGGCTGAAGCTCGAATCGATCCCCGACGAGAACGCGACGCGCAAGGGCAAGCCGCTCGGCGCTTCGGAGGAGGGGGAGGGCGGCGAAACGGCGAAGCCGCGCCCGCGTCCGAAGAAACCGAAGGGTGGCGGCTCGGTGCCGCGTGTGCCGCTCAAGGCCTAGCTACATACGGCTCCACGAGCTTTGAGCGCCGGCGTTGCCCGGCGCTTTTACTTGCCGGCTGTCCGGCTCCGGGATGTGCATGCCGACCGTGCTCGGCGCGGACCGCCGATGGCGGTAGAAATTTCGTCGGCTGAGGTGTAGTGCGGAGTGACCTTCGAGGGGGGTGTCATGATCCTGGGTCTCTCCGTCCCCACTTTCACGCTCGCACACGTCATCATCAGCCTGGTCGCGATCGGTGCCGGCGTTGTCGTTCTTCTTGGGATGCTCGCCAACAACCGGCTCGCGGGGTGGACCGCGCTCTTCCTGCTGACCACGGCCGTCACGAGCATCTCTGGCTTCTTCTTCCTCGTCACGCAGCCGAAGTTCGGACCGCCGCATATCTTCGGCGTGGTCACGCTCGTCGTGATGGTTCCCGTGCTGCTCGGGCGCTACGCCTTCGGCATGCGCGGCTGGTGGCGGCTGATCTACATCGCCGGTGCGCTCTTCGTGTTTTGGCTGAATGCCGTGGTCGCGGTCATTCAATTCTTCCAGAAATTCTCGTTCCTGCAGCCGCTGGCGCCGACGCAGACGGAGCCGCCCTTTCTCATCACGCAGGTGTCCTGCTTGCAGTGATCGTGCTCGGCGGCATCGTGGCAGCCTTCACGTTCCGTCCCGCCGGGCGCGCCTAGCGCCGGTCCGATCCGAGGGCGCGTCCGCGCGCCCTCAATGCCCAAAAGACCGACCGCACCCTAGCCTTGGGGCAAATGCGTGAAGAATCCTGACGCTGATCGTCAGGAGAATTCATCAGATGATTTGACTCTGCTGCACTGCAATAGGAACGTACACTCGCCATCTAGCGCTTTCGTGAGGGTTCCGCGGGGGCCAGGAAAATGATCAAGGAACGGCTCGCTTCCAAACTCGGCGATCGGATGCCTGGCCTCGCGGCCCTGATGCTGGCGTTGCTGCTGTCGGCCTGCAACCAGTCCGAAGGCGAGCAGGGCCAGGCGCCGGCGCCGCCGACGGTCACAGTGGCGAACCCGCTGAAGCAGAGCCTCACCGAGTGGGACGAATTCACCGGACGCTTCGACGCGACGGCCGCAGTCGACATCCGCGCGCGCGTGTCGGGATACCTCGACGCCGTGAATTTCACCGACGGCGCGATGGTCAAGGAGGGCGATGTGCTCTTCGAGATCGACCCGCGCCCGTACCAATCCGCGGTCGATCGCGCGCAGGCCGATCTCGATAGCGCCAAGGCCAGCCTGCAATTGGCGACCAGCCAGCTGAACCGCGCCAAGGCATTGGAGGGCACTCCGGCGCTGTCGGCGGCGGCTTTCGACGAGCGTGTGCAGGAGCAGGAGAGCGCGGCGGCAGCGGTCGAACAGGCCACGGCAGCGCTCAAGGCGGAACAGCTCAACCTCGGATTCACCAAGGTCCGCGCGCCGATCTCCGGACGCGTCTCCAACCGCCGCGTCGACGTCGGCAACCTTGTGACGGGCGATCCGAACGCCACACTGCTGACGACGATCGTCACGCTCGATCCGCTCTATTTCGTCTTCGACATGAGCGAAGGAGACTTCCTCGCCTATCAGCGGGCCGTGGAACGCGGGGCCGTTCCCTCGACCCGCGACGAGGGAACCAACGTGGAAGCGCAGCTCTCCGACGAGGCTGACTGGCCGCATCATGGCAAGATGAACTTCGTCGACAATCGCATCGATACGGGCTCCGGCACCATCCGCGTCCGCGCGCTCTTCCCCAATTCCGATCTTTTCATCACGCCGGGGCAGTTCGGCCGCATCCGGATTCCCGGATCGAACGAATACGAGGCGCTGCTCGTGCCCGACAGCGCCATCGTGGTCGACCAGTCGAACCGCATCGTAATGACCGTCACAGACGACGGAACCGTGGTGCCGAAGCCGATCCGGCCCGGGCCGTCTCAGCCGGGAGGCCTCAGGATCGTGCGCGAGGGCCTGACCGGCGACGAGAAGATCATCATCAACGGCCTGGTGCGCGCCCGGCCGGGGGCCAAGGTCACGCCCGAGCCCGGTGTCATCGCACCGGAACCCAGCCTCACGCAGGGCTGAGGGCGCAGTCGATGCGCTTCTCGCATTTCTGCATCGACCACCCGATCTTCGCGACGGTGCTGTCGATCCTGGTCGTGCTGCTCGGCGGAGCCGCCTACTTCACGCTGCCCGTTGCGCAATATCCGGAGATCGCGCCGCCGACGATCCAGATTCGCACGAGCTATCCGGGAGCCTCGGCCGAGGTCGTCTCCAACACCGTCGCGACGCCGATCGAGCAGGAGGTCAACGGCGTCGAGAACATGCTCTACATGGTGTCGCAGGCGACCGGCGACGGTCAGCTGCAGATCTCGGTCACCTTTGCCCTCGGCACCGATCTCGACACCGCCCAGGTGCTCGTCCAGAACCGCGTCTCGGTGGCGGAGGCGCGGCTGCCGGACGCGGTTCGCCAGATCGGCGTCACGGTGCAGAAGTCGTCGCCCGACATTCTGATGGTGATCCACCTCAGCTCTTCCGACGGCTCGCGCGACCCGCTCTACATCTCGAACTACGCGACGCTTCAGGTGCGCGACGTGCTCGCCCGGCTCGACGGCGTGGGCGACGTGCGCATTTTCGGCGCCCGCGACTACGCGATGCGCATCTGGCTCGACCCGGAGAAGGTGGCCTCGCGCAACCTGACCGCCGGCGACGTCGTGTCGGCGCTTCGTTCGCAGAGCGTACAGGTCGCCTCCGGGGTGCTCGACCAGCCGCCGGTTCCGGAGCAGGGGGCCTTTCAGCTCAACGTGGAGACGCTCGGGCGCCTCTCCGATCCGCGCCAGTTCGGGAACGTTGTCATCAAGACCGACGAGGAAGGGCGCGTGACGCGGGTCGAGGACATCGGCCGTGTTGAATTGGCGGCGCAGGACTACACCGCCAACGGCTATCTCGACGAGCGCCCGGCGGTGCCGATCCTGATCTTCCAGCGGCCGGGATCGAACGCGCTCGCGACCTCCGATCGGTTGATCGCGACGATGCAGCAGCTTTCGAAGAGCTTTCCTCCGGGCCTGCGCTACGACATCGTCTACAATCCGACCGAATTCATCGCCGAGTCCGTCCACGAGGTGACGAAGACGATCTGGGAGGCGGCGATCCTCGTCGTCATCGTCGTCATCGTGTTCTTGCAGACCTGGCGGGCCGCGATCATCCCGATCGTGGCGATTCCGATCGCGCTCATCGGCACGTTCATCGTGATGGCCGCGCTCGGCTATTCGCTGAACAACCTGTCGCTCTTCGGGCTGGTCCTTGCCATCGGTATTGTGGTCGACGATGCGATTGTCGTGGTGGAGAATGCCGAGCGCGAGTTGCGCGCCGGCCTTTCGCCGAGGGAGGCGGCGCATCGCACCATGGACGAAGTCGGCAGCGCGCTCATCGCGATCGCGCTGGTGCTTTGCGCGGTGTTCATTCCGGCGGCGCTGATCAGCGGCATTCAGGGCCAGTTCTTCCGCCAGTTCGCCGTGACGATCGCCGCCGCGACCGTGATCTCGGCCTTCGTCTCGCTGACGCTCAGCCCGGCGCTCTGCGCCATCCTCCTGAAGCCGCACGCCGAACGCGGCCGGTCGTGGCCACTCTTGCGCCCGATCGGCGCGTTCTTTGGCGGGTTCAATCGCGGGTTCGAGCGCATGTCGGCCGGATACGGCGCTCTGACGCGGACGCTTCTCCGCTTCGCCGCGGTGATGCTCGTCGTCTACGCTGGTTTCCTGGCGCTGACAGCATGGCAATTCAGCCGCGCCCCGACGGGGTTCATTCCCGAACAGGACCAGGGCTATCTCATCACGGTCATCCAGCTCCCGCCCGGCGCTTCGCTCGCGCGCACCGACGCTGTGGTGCGGCGGGCGACGGACCTCGTCCTCGGCATGGACGGCATCGCGCATGCCGTTCCCTTCGCCGGGTTCGACGGGGCGACTTTCACCAACGCCTCGAACGCCGGCGCGATCTTCTTTCCGCTGAAGCCTTTCGCGGAACGCGAGGCGAAGGGGCTGTCGGCGGCACGTCTGCAAGCGGAGATCAACAAGAAGCTGTCGGTCATCCAGGACGCGTTCATCATCACCATCTCGCCGCCGCCGGTGAGCGGCATCGGCACCAGCGGCGGTTTCAAGATGATGGTGGAGGACAAGGCCGGACGCGGGCTCCAGGCGCTCGAAGCGGCGGCGCAGGGGATCGTCGCCAAGGCAAATCAAACTCCTGGCCTCGCCGGCGTGTTCTCTCTCTTCAACACGCGCACGCCGAAGATTTACGCCGATATCGACCGCGTGCGGGCCGACATGATCGGCGTGCCGACCGACCGCATCTTCGAGGCGCTCGAGGTTTATCTCGGCTCGGTCTACGTGAACGACTTCAATATTCTCGGCCGGACCTATCGCGTGACCGCGCAAGCCGACGGCGCCTTCCGCCAGGACGTCCGCGACATCGGCAACTTCAAGACGCGCAGCAACAGCGGCGGCATCGTGCCGCTCAGCTCCGTCGCGACTTTCCGTGAGCTCACCGGCGCCTACCGCGTGCCACGCTACAATCTCTACCCGGCAGCCGAGGTCCAGGGATCGACGCGGCCGGGCTTTTCGACGGGCGAGGCGCTTGCGGCCATGGAGAAGATCGCGGCCGAGACGCTGCCCACGGGCTTCGGCTTCGAATGGACCGAGCTCGCGCTGCAGGAGAGGCTTGTCGGGAACTCAAGCCTGCTCATCTTCGCCGCCTCGGTCGTCTTCGTCTTCCTGCTGCTCGCCGCGCAATACGAGAGCTGGACGCTGCCGCTGGCGGTGATCCTGATCGTTCCGATGTGTCTGCTCGCCGCGGTCAGCGGTCTCCTCCTTCGCGCCATGGACGTGAACATCCTGGCTCAGGTCGGGTTCGTGGTGCTGATCGGGCTTGCCGCCAAGAACGCCATCCTGATCGTGGAGTTCGCGCGACAGGGCGAAGCTGAGGGAAGGCTCCGGCGCGAGGCGGCGGTCGGCGCCGCGCGTACGCGTCTTCGGCCGATCCTGATGACCTCGTTTGCGTTCATCTTCGGCGTGGTGCCGCTGGCGCTCGCGACCGGCGCCGGCTTCGAGATGCGCCGGTCGATCGGCACGGCGGTCTTCTTCGGGATGATCGGCGTGACGCTCTTCGGCCTGCTCTTCACGCCGCTTTTTTATGTGGCCTGCCGCCGACTTGGCGAAATCTTCTCGCGGCGGCCGAGGCCAGTGCCCGGGCAGGATACGAAGCCGGCGGCATAGGCGCCGCCGACCCGCTCGAAATCCTCAAAGGCTGAGCGCTAACGCCGCAGGAGGCGCAGGAGCACGCGCCGCTCCGGTGGCACCGACTGCTCGGCAAGTGCGCGGCGCCGCGCGATGTAGTCGGCCGCCACGGCGCGCCGCTCAAGCAGCGCCTGGTATTCCGCCGGCGTCAGCGTCGCGCGCGCAGGAATCCCGTCGCTGTCGTAGAACGGGAGCGGCAGGGCGCTGCCGTCGGGCTGGGGCCGCGCGTCGATCGGGGCGCTCGACGCGACCTGGTGCGCCGTGGTCGAGGACGGCGACGTGAAGCTCAGCCCGGCCGGCGGCTCGGGGCGTGGCGAGGGGAGCCGCGCGACCAGGGGCGCGTCCGCATCAGTCGTGGCCTCGTCGAGCTCGTCCGGCGGCGTCGCAGCATCCTCAAGGACGGGCTCCGGCGGCGCGGACTCGTCGACGACGGGCGCATCCGGTTCGGCAAGCGCGACGGCTTCCTCGGATGCGTTGGCGGTCGGGGCGGGGACTTCGGCCGGCGTGTCTTGAAGGGCGGCAGTAACATCAGGCTCCGGGGCGCCGTGCGCCACAGCGGACGCGGCGTCGTCGGCGAGCGAATCCGCCGGCGGGATGCTGGCGGTGACGGCCGGCGCGGTCGTGGGCTCAGGCTTGGCCGAGGCCGGGATGATGCTCGCCGTCGTCTGCGGCGCAGGCGCGTCGACGGGCGGCGCGGCCATCGCCGGCACTGCCATCGCGGGCGCCGCGTCGGCGATCTCGGCGCGATGGTTATCCCAGAAGTTCGCCGCTCCGGCGAAGCCAAGGATGAGAAGCCCGATCGCCGCGACGATCGCCGGGCCGCTCCCCATGCGCCTGTCGGGAAGCGCGTCAACGGGGGTGACGGCGACCGTCTCCGCCGCGAGCTCGATCATCGGGGCGGAGGCGTCGGAGAAATATGGCTCGGAGACCGGCGCGGCGTCGCGTTTGCGCTTGCGGGCGCGGCCCTTCGGCTTCGCCTCTGCGGTGGGGGGCGGGGTCACGATCACGGCCGGCGCGGGCTTGCCGAAATGCGGCTCCTGCCGGCCGGCGAAGGTGTCGCGTTTCCACAGGCGGTCCTTCTCAAGAAGGATCTCGCGCTCCAGGAAGGCGATCGCGTCGTCGGTCCGGCCCTCGCGCCACATGGCGAAGGCGACGCGCTCCGCCTCGCGGTCGTCGAGGGAGGCGGCCGGCTCAAGAGTCGGCTCACGGCGGGCCGGAACCTTGTCGGTTCCCGTAGCGGCGCGCGGCGCGCCAGCAAGATCGCGCGGCACGACCGTCAGCGCTCCGGCTCCGGTCGAATGCGCGTCTTCCGCTGCAGCGTTCGTCGAATCGAAACTTGCGTCATCAAGCATCAGGGCCCGCCTCCGGTTACGCGGAAGAATGCCGCAAACTACCCAAATGCCCCCATGCCGGCCGTGCACGGGCATGCCGACGCCCGAGCACGACGTTAGCCCTTAAAGCGGGGCAAACATGTGGCGATGTCAAGAAGAACAAGTGCGCGCTGAACGGGCGGTGAATAAGTGTCGTCGCCTTGTCAAAGAATGCAGCCAACTCGCAGCGATGGCGTCCGGCGAAATCGGTGGAGGGACGCACTTCTCCGAGCCGGCTGAGCGCCGTCGCGGGTCAGGCCCGCGGGGGCGCGCGGTCGCCGAGATGCGCCGCCCGTTCAGCGGGGTGACGAACCGAGCCATCGATATCGCGGCGGTTGATGCCGATGTCGCGGAGCATGCGGTCGTCCAAGAACGAGAGCCGCCGCAGGTCGCGGCGGACCTTCAACTCCAGCGCCGTCCGCCTGAAGAGACGCCCGACGCGGGCGGCGGCAATTTGACGGGCAAGCAGTTCCAGGCGCCGTTCGACAGCATGGCACATGCTCGCGCTCCGTCGCGGCGTCGGGGGAGCGCTAGATCGGCGAACTCGCTTCGGAAAGGCAGGGGCGTTTTCGACAATATGGGGGGGCGAACACGACAGAAGGCGGCGCGGGGCGGTTGACGCCCACGATTTGCCTAGGCGGCCGAGGATTGAATCGATTGCCCGTAGCGCTCGCGATAGGCGCCGGGCGGGAGCCCAACGTGACGCTTGAAGAGATTGCGGAAGAAGGCGACGTCCTCGTAGCCGACGGCGAGGCCGACTTCCTGGATCGTCATGCGGTCTTCCTCAAGCATCCGCTTCGCTGCGTCGGTCCTGATCCGCTGCAGGTAGGCAAGCGGCGTCTCGCCGGTCGCCGCCTTGAAGCGGCGGAGAAACGTTCTCGGCGTCAGCGCCAGATCTTCCGCCAGCTTGTCGAGATCGACGTCGTCGGGGAAATGATTGTGCAGCCAGTCCTCGGCCCGGCGGACGACAGGGTCGGCATGGTCGGTGCCGAAGGGAACGACCGAGAAGCCGGTCTGATAGGTGCGCGGCATCTGCACCACGAGCGACTTGGCGCAGCCGATCGCGATGTCGCGGCCGCAGAGCTTCTCGACGATATAAAGCGCGAGATCGATGGAGGCGTAGACGCCGCCGCCGCAAAGCACGCCGCGATCCTCGGTGACGAGGAGCTGTGGCTGCCAGTCGACCTTCGGGTAGCGCTTCTTATAGAGGTCGGCGATCGCCCAATGGGTCGTGGCGCGGCGTCCGTCGAGAAGGCCCGCCTCCGCCAGGATGGCGACGCCGGTGCAGACGCCGGCGATGAGCGCGCCCTTCTCATGCAGCGCGCGCAGCCACGGAATCGCCGGCGCGCTCTTCTTGAGCATCACGTCGATATCCGTTCCGCCGGAGGGTATCAGCACGAGGTCGGTTTGCCCGACGGCGGACAAGGGCTTGTCCGGAATGACGCGCACGCCGGCGCCGCCGACGACCGGCTTTCCGTCGACCGAGACGGTGGTGACGGTGAAGCGCGGCTCGGGCACGGAGCTCACGCAAAGGTTCCATCGAGTCCCCGCGGCGTAGAAGACCTCGAGCGGCGCGATCGAGGACGAAACCGAACCGTCTGGACAATAAAGGATGGTGACATCAATCATCTGCGCGTCTCATCGGGTGGCGAAATCGCCCTCCTAGAATGACACTTTCGACACTCGCTGGACAACACGGAATCCGGCTGAATGCCGCCATAGGGTGGCGGCTGAAGATTGGAGAGCAACGCAATGAAGAAATACGTCATCGAGCGCGTCGTCGCTGGCGTCGGCGGAAACGACCAGAACGGGCTCAGCGGAATTGCGCACAAATCCAACAGCGCTCTCGCCATCCGCGAGCATGCGCGGCTTTCCGGCTTTCCCGCCAACGTCATCACCGAAGTGAAGGCGGTGATCGATCCGGCGACGGCCGTCTAGGCCACGGCAGCGATTTCGTTCCGGGCCGGCCTAAGCGGCCCGGAACGCTTTCAGGTCCCTCGCTCTACCCGATCCTGAGCGCGCCGAGGCAACCGGCCTCAAGCGCCCGCGACCGCGCGGCAGGCGAGCCGCTGCGCCATCATCGCGGCGCCGTCGTCTTCCTGGGCTTTATGCGCTTTTTTCGAACGCACCGTGACGAGCTTCGCCTGCGTACGGAGGCCGTCCTCGGCCTCGCCCTTTGTTATCGCGAGGAGGGACGCTAGCAGAGGATGGCCGCGCAGCTCGCTCTCCGAGCGAAGCCGCTCCAGAAGCTCCGCCGCGTTCCTGAGGAACGCCTGATCGGAGACGGGGGGAAGATATACGACTGTGGGTAGACTGGCTGACATCTGCCTCTCCGGCCGAAGAAAACGCGCCCCTTCCCGAGCCCGAAGCTTGGCTTGGAGTTTGTCCACAATAGGACCGCGCGGTGGAGAGACCGGGGCTCCACAATTGTCGCTCCGGCCGTCATCCGGCCGATCGCAAGGTAGCGGTCAGACTGCGCCGGCGAGCAGCCAGATTCCGACCGCGCCGATCAAAGCGCCGGAAATCCGCGAGATCAGTCGCCCGGGGACAATTTTCTCGAAGAGGATGAGAATCGTCAGGCCGGCGATCCAGAGCAGATTCATGATGCCGCCGACGAAGAGCAGCGCCATCAGAGCGAAGCAGCAGCCGAGGCAATAGGCGCCATGCGCGGCGCCGAGGCGAAACGCCCCGAGCACGTCGCGCCGAAAGCCGCCATGCGCCGTCAGGAAGCCGAGAGGCGCCTGGCACGACCTGAGGCACGTGTCCTTGAGCGGCGTCCATTGATAGATACCGACCGCAACGAGGAGGGCGCCTCCGACGACGGCGCTTGCCGTCGCCAGCATCGGCGTCAGGAGCGCGAGGGCCGTCAGCGCCCGTTGCGCAAGCGTCGCAAATGCGCTGAACCCGATCCACGCTGCGATGTAGCCGGCGAAGAACCAGCCTGTCGCGGCGAACGGCGCGCCGCCTTCGGCCGCCTTGCGGCCGACGCTCGTGTAGAGAAGCACCATCGGCGCGACCGACGGCGTCATCATGCCCACCATCATCACCGACCACATGGCGAACATGAAGGCGAAGTCGGCGGGCGCCCAGGATCTGAAGCTCGGAGCGAGGGCGTCGCCGGCGCCGCTCATGTCCATGCCGGCCATGCCGTCGGACGACGCGGCGCCGGAGTGGTTCTCCGGCATCGCCATGTCGGCGGAGAGCCACACCACATAGGCCCACGCAAGCAACGTCAGCACCACGAGGGACGCCACGACGACGACGCGGTCCCGCTTCACCAATTCGGCAAGCGCGTTGTCGGCCGCCTGCATCAACGAAGCGGCCGTTGATCGACGCGTCTGCCGTCGCCGCTCACCTAGCGGATACGCCCGTGCCGGTTCATGTGAATCTCACACCAGTGGGCGTGCGTATTCTCGAGCTTGATCGCGACGGCGCCGGAAGATTCCGACCAACCCCGCCCGACTTCGGCCTCACCGTATTCGGAGCCGTTCGGAAGCACGATCCTGGCGCTCAGCTCCTTCTTAGTCACCGGGTTCAGGACCGGTTCGCCGCGTCCCGTCGCGATCCCCTCCGCATGGCAGGCGGCGCGCCGCCCGCTCACGTCGAAATCGATGCTGATCCTGGTGTGGACCGGATCGCGGACGGTTTCGCACATCGCGGTGTAGATGGAGAAGACCGTCATCATCGGGTCGGTCTCCTTGCCGGTGAGGATGCTAAGCAGCGCCGCCCTTTGCGACGCGTCCCCGCGCTCGTCGATGACCGGCTGCATCGTCCCGCGGCCCTGATGCACGGCGCCCGGCCACGCGACGGCGAAGGCCAGGTTCAGGCCATCGAGCCGGGCGTCGCCGAAGCGACCCCGATCGACCTGCAGGAAGCAGATCGCGTGGCAATGGCCTTGGGTCGGCAAGGCGTTGAACTGACAAGGGCAGCCGTAGGCGCACGTGCAGTTCGAAAACATGAGCCCGTGAATTTCCCAGTCGGTCATGGCTCTTGTCCCAATCTCAGTTCGCCCGAGGAGCGAGACTGCTGCCACCGACCGGCGTTAGCAAGGTCAATCGCCGGCGTCATCCCGGGCCTTCACGGCTTTCATTTGCCTCACCTTGCCACCCGAGATTCTCACCTGACTCCCAATATTCGGACTGAATCGATTTTCCGGTAGAAGGCAATTCGCGACCAAGAAACCCTTCACTCCTCCGGCTCGGTGGTGAACATCAGCGGGTAGCCGGCGCGGCGGCCGGCGTCGGTGCCTTCCGTCGCTTTCGTCTCGGCCACGTCCTTCGTGTAGACGGCGACCACGCAGACGCCGCGCCGGTGCGCGGTGATCATGATGCGGTAGGCAAGGTCGTCGGTCACGCGAAAGACGCCTTTCAGCACCGTCACGACGAACTCGCGCGGCGTGTAGTCGTCGTTGACGAGGATGACCTTGTGCAACTTCGGCCGCTCGACCTTGGTCTTCGCCTTGGTGCGCGGCTTCACGACGGTCTCGGGCATCTGCGAATTCTACTCCCGACCGGGGCGGGGATTGAAGAGGTCACCCGCGCGACTCAGCGAAGCCCCCACATTCCGAGGAGATAGACTTCTCCTGCCGCGAAGAGCGCGCCGAAAATCGTCTTGTTGTTCCGCGCCAGCCATTCGGGGAGGAAGATGTCGAAATTGTCGGCGCGCTTCTCGGTGTAGCGCGCGGCGACGCCGGTTAGCGGGCAGCGCATGCGGTTCGCCACGAGGATCGCGACCTCCACCCACACGAGGAGGCTCAGCCAAAGCGCGGCGCGGAAGTTTCCCATCCAAGTCGTGACCGGGATCGCCACGATCGATCCGGCGAACACCGCCCAGACAATCGTGTGCAACAAGCGGATTAGAAACAGCGCGCCGGCGCTCGCACGTTCGTCGCTCACCTGGTGGCGCCGTTACTCAGTCCAATGCCGCCTTGATCTTCGCGGCGTGCTCGGCGAGAAGCTTGCCGTCTGCCATGCCGCCGGCGTGCGGCTTGAGCGGCACGCCTTCGAAGCGCGGGATCACATGGAAGTGCGTGTGGAACACGGTCTGCCCAGCCGCGGGTTCGTTGAACTGCATGACGAAAACGCCGGGCGAGTCGAAGGCTTTCTTTACGGCGCCGGCGACGCGCTTCACGGCGACGATCGCGTTCTTCAGATCGTCATCGCCGATGTCGAGCATGTTGCGCGCGCTCGCCTTCGGGATGACGAGCGTGTGGCCAGGCCCTTGCGGCATCACGTCCATGATGACGAGCACGTTCTTGTCCTCGAAGACCTTCGCCGCGGGCAGCTCGCCGCGGATGATCTTGGCGAAGACGTTCGAGTCGTCATAGGTGGGCGTGGGCATTCGGAGCTCCGGACTCTAGGTGGGTGCATTCTACCATCCTCATCCTGAGGTGCGAGCGTCGTAGGCGCGAGCCTCAAAGGATCGGATGCAAGGCCGTGTGTTTCGAGGCTCCGCGTTCCGCGGAGCATCTCAGCATCAGGAAGGTCGTTTGACTACTCCGCGGCGTCGTCGCGGGCGGCTTCTTCGTGGCGGAAGGGCGCGTGTTCGTAAAGCATGGTGCCCTGGTATGCGACCTCCCGCCGCTCGGTCGCAAGGTAGTCGGCCACGGCGCGGCGGAAGTTCGGGTCGGCGATGTAGTGCGCCGAGTGCGTCATCGTCGGCAGGTAGCCGCGCGCGAGCTTGTGCGCGCCTTGCGCCCCGGCCTCAACGCGCTTCAAACCGCGCTTCAACGCAAAATCGATCGCCTGGTAGTAGCAGACCTCGAAATGGAGATAGGGTAGATCCTCCACCGCGCCCCAGTAGCGGCCGTAGAGCGCGTCGGAGCCGATCAGGTTCAAGGCCCCGGCGACAAAGCGGCCGTTCCGCTTCGCCATGATGAGAAGCACCTTGTCCGCCATGCGCTCGCCGAGGAGCGAGAAGAAGCGGCGGTTCAAATAAGGCCGCCCCCATTTGCGCGAGCCGGTGTCCATGTAGAAGGCGAAAAAGGCGTCCCAGGCTGCCTCGGTGACGTCGCTTCCCGTCAGCCATTCGATCTCGACGCCGCCCGACAGCGCCTCGCGCCGTTCCTTCCTGACAGCCTTGCGCTTGCGCGACGCGAGCGCCGACAGAAAGCCCTCGAAGTCGCCGTAGCTCTCGTCGGTGAAGTGGAACTGCTGGTCGGTGCGGCGGAGGAAGCCGAGCTCGGCGAGGCTCGCGGCGTCGTCCTCGGGAAGGAATGTCACGTGCGCGGAGGAGGCGCCCATCCGGCGCGTGAGTTCGGCCAGACCGGCGGCGAGCATCTTCTTGCGCTTCATGGCGCGTGGCCCTGGGGCGGTCAGGAGCCGCGGCCCAGTCACCGGCGTGAACGGCACGCTCACCTGGAGCTTCGGGTAGTAGCGCCCGCCGGCGCGCTCAAACGCGTCGGCCCAGCCCCAGTCGAAGACGTATTCGCCCTGCGAATGCGATTTCGCGTAGCAGGGCATTACCGCGGTGATCTCTCCGCCTTCGCTGAGGACGGCGTGCCGCGGCACCCAACCGGTCTTCGCCGAGGCTGCGCCGGACGCTTCAAGCGCCTCCAGAAAATCCCATGAAACGAAGGGGTTGTAGGCGGTCCTTATCGCCGGATCGAGTATCGCGCGGCAGCCAGCGCCCCATCCGGGGTTGGCGCAAGAATCCCACGAATCGCGTGGGATTTCCGCAATCGCCGGAACGACACGGATCGACGAGGCGTCGGTCTTGGGTGCTGTCATTCCGCGTGAGGTTAGGCCCAAACCGCTGCAGTGCAATATCGCGAACTGCCGCTAGGCCCGGAATCCTTCGAAAGTGATCTGGTCGGTCCACCGTTTCGCCTTTTCCAACTGAAGCTTGGTGCGGACCGTCCAGGAGATCAGTGGCATGCGCATCAGCTGGTTGGCGAGGACCGGCAACGGCGTCGGCAGGTCGTCGATGGCGTAGGAGATGAAGTCCAGGTGGAGATTCAAGATCGCGCGGGAATGCCTTGCGGCGCTTCGCCAATTCCCGTGCGCGGTCAGGCCGAGCGGCGACGCCCAGCCGGCCGCGCGCGCTGCCGCGAGGAGCGCCGGATCGAACGACATCAGCGCCGCCGGGCCGGCATATTGCCGCAGCTGCAGAACGGTTTCGCGCGCGAGCCTGGCCTCGCGTCCGGGTGAATGCTTCAGCTCGATCACCAGCGGCACGCGCCCGGCGACGAGCGTCAGAAGCTCGTCGAGTGTCGGGATTTTCTCCATTGAACCGAGCACCTTGAGGCGCCCGAGCTCCTTCGCCGTGCGAGTTGTGACAGGGCCGGCCTGGCCGGTCAGCCGGGTCAGCTCGTCGTCGTGGAAGACGACCGGGATTTGATCGGCGGCGAGTTGCAGGTCGCACTCGATGGCGTATCCGGCGGCGGCCGCTGCGTCGAAGGCGGCGAGCGTGTTTTCCGGGCGACCGCGCGCGGCGTCGTGATAGCCGCGATGCGCGATCGGCCGGGCGGTGAGCCAGGAAAGGTCTTTCGGCGAGATCACGCTTAACCCCGTTCGGAAGCGGTAGGAGATCACCGGCTTCCCTTCAATAGGCTTTGCGACTATTGCTCTTTTCGCCCGCCGCGGTGGCTCATCCCCGCGAAGAGAGCCCGGCCCATGTCCCTCAAGCGAATCCTGTGTTTTGCGCCCGTCGTCGCGTTTGGCGTCTGTGCGACCCTGGCGACGGCGCAGACCGTCCCGCAACTCCGCAGCAAGCTCACGCCGCACCGCGCCGTCTATGACATCGCGCTCGCCCGCACCGACCAGGGTTCCGGCGTGTCGAGCGCCGACGGGAAGATGGTGTTCGAGGTCACCGGAAACGCCTGCGAAGGCTACAAGATGCGCCAGCGCATGCTGGTGAATATCGGCGACGACGAGGGCAATGTCGGCCTTCTCGATTTCCGCATCACGACTTTCGAGTCTGGCGACGGGGACGTCTACAGCTTCGATTCGCGCACGACGGTGAACCAGGAGGTGGTCGAAGCGGTCGAGGGCGAGGCGCGGCGGAGCGGCGGGAACATCGAGGTCAGCCTCAAGCAGCCGACGGAGAAGACGGTCACGCTCGACGGCGGCGTCCTCTTCCCGAGCCAGCACCTGGAAGCGATCCTCGATGCGGCGCGCGCGGATCGCAAATTTCTCTCGGCGAACATCTACGAGGGCGCCGGGACCGGCGAGACGACCGACGAGGCCGCCGCAGCGATCGGCGAGCCGATGCCGGCTACCGACGCCCCGCTCAGGAGCGGCGTGCGCCACTGGCCCGTCTCGGTCGGCTACTTCGACCCGGCGACCGAGGGCGGGAGCGCAAGCGGATTGGGCGAAGAGCTGCCGAGCTATCAGATGAGCTTCACGCTCTACGAGAACGGCGTCACCAACGATCTCGTCATGGACTACGGCAACTACGCGCTCTCCGGCTCGCTGAAGACGATCGAGCCGCTGGCGAGCGCCGACTGCGCGTCACGCTGATCTCTTTCCGCGTGGTGGCTTGCCGGCGAAGGTGAGTCCAAGCGCCAAGCCATCAACCCCGAAACGATCGCGGATATCGTCCATGGCATGCTCGGCCTTGGCGCGCTTCTCCGCGTCCGCATCGATCAAATCGCGCGGCTCCATGAGGGAGGCGTCGCCGAGCTCCGCGACGCCGATCCCGATCAGGCGAAAGCGGGTTTTCCCGTCCGTCTCCTTCGCCAGCAGATCCCGCCCGGCGCGGAAGATGCGGTCGGCGAGGTTCGAGTGGCCATCGAGCCTGACGTTGCGGGTGCGCAGGCGGAAGTCGGTATCCTTCAGCTTGAGCACCACCAGCCGTCCGGAAAGACCTTCGCGCTTCAGCCGCGCGGAGACGCGCTCTGAAAGCTTTCTCAGGATCGGCACGAGCTCCGCGGCGGTCGCGCGGTCGTTGTCGAAGGTGGTCTCGGCCGAGATGCTCTTCGCCTTGCGCTCAGGCGTGACGGCGCGGTCATCGTCGCCGCGGGCAAGCCGCGCGAGCCGCAAGCCCATGCTGCCGTAGCGCTTCGCGAGGCCCTTCTCGTCGAGCTTCTGGAGGTCGGCGATGCGCGTGAGGCCGTCGCGGGCGAGGCGCTCCTGCATCGCCTTGCCGACGCCCCAGATGATCGAGACCGGCTGCGCGGCGAGGAAGGCGAGCATCTCGGCGCGGCCGATCACGGCGAAGCCGCGCGGCTTGTCGAGATCGGAGGCGACCTTGGCGAGGAATTTGTTATGGCTAAGCCCGACGGAGGCGGTGACGCCGATCTCGCGCTCAACGCGGCGCTGGAAGCGGGCGAGCGTGACGGCAGGCGGCGCGCCGTGCACACGCTCGGTGCCGGAGAGGTCGAGGAAGGCCTCGTCGATCGACAGCGGCTCGACGGCGGGCGTCAGCGCCAGCATCATTTCGCGCACTTCACGTCCGACGCGCGCATACTTGGCCATGTCGGGCGGGACGACCACGGCGTCGGGGCAGGCGGCGAGCGCCTTGAACATCGGCATCGCGGAGCGCACGCCGAACGTGCGGGCGATGTAGCAGGCGGCCGACACGACGCCGCGACGCCCGCCGCCGACGATAACCGGCCTGTCGGCGAGCGAGGGGTCGTCGCGCTTCTCGACCGCCGCGTAGAACGCGTCGCAGTCGACATGGGCGATCGAAAGGGCGAGGAGCTCCGGATGCGCGACGAGGCGCGGGCTGCCGCACACCGGGCAACGGTTCACGGCGGGCTCGGCGGTCGCGAAGCAGTCGCGGCAGAGGGTGACGGAAGCGCTTGCCACCCCGCCACTCTCATCTTCGGCGAGAGCGCCGACAAGTGCCGTGCAAAGCCGGCTTCTAAGTTCTTGTTCCGGCTTTGTTCAATGCCTTTGGCCGACCGATTTCCGTTTCTTTAAGCGCGGGTATGCATCATTGAATTCGCAGGGGAATCGCGAAGAATCACAGCCAGTGGGCAGGAGCGAGGGAGGGCGTCATGGCGAAGACAGTCATGATCGTTGAAGACAACGAGCTCAATATGAAGCTCTTCAACGATCTCCTGCGCGCGAACGGCTACGCGACGATGCCGATGCGCAACGGCTACGAAGCGCTCGATGCGCTGAAAGAACAGCAGCCCGACCTCATCATCATGGACATCCAGCTCCCTGAAATCTCCGGGCTGGAGGTGACGAAGCGCATCAAGCAGGACGATGCGCTCCGACACATTCCCGTGATCGCAGTCACTGCCTTCGCCATGAAGGGCGACGAGGAGCGCATCCGGCAGGGCGGCTGTGAGGGCTATCTCTCCAAGCCGATCTCGGTCGCGACCTTCATCGAGACGGTGAAGTCGTACGTAGGTCCGGCGCTCGGATAGACGCTCGTGACCTCGCGCGTTCTCGTCGTCGACGATATCGCCGCCAACGTGCGGCTTCTCGAGTCGCGCCTGCAGGCCGAATACTTCGACGTGCGCACCGCGCTCAGCGGACGTGAAGCGCTCGACGTCGCCGAGAGGGAACGGGTCGACCTCGTGCTTCTCGACGTGATGATGCCCGACATGACGGGCTTCGACGTATGCGCGCAACTGAAGGCCAACCCGCGCACCGCACACGTGCCGGTCGTCATGGTCACCTCCCTCGACAATTCCGAGGACCGGGTGAAGGGCCTCGAATGCGGCGCCGACGATTTTCTGACCAAGCCGGTCGGCCATGTCGCGCTTTTGACGCGGGTGAAGAACCTGCTTCGGCTGAAGATGGTGACGGACGAGCTGGAGCTTCGCGCCGAGGCGCTGGAATCCGTCGGGCTCAGCGCCACGGCGATTCTAGCAGATAAGAGAGAGGTTTACGGGCGCATCCTGGTCGTCGACGACCGCGAGAATTCCACGCGGGCGATCCGCCAGGCGCTGCAGCGGCCGTTCGAGATCGAGATCACCAGCGATCTGGCGCAGGCGGTTGAGCGGGCGTCGAGCGGTTGCTTCGACCTCATCATGATCAGCGCCTCGCTCAAGGCCGGCGACGGCCTTAGGCTGTGCACGCAGATCCGGACGATCGACGGCCTCAGGCAAACGCCGGTCGTGCTCATCACCGATGCCGAGCAGACGCAACTGGTGATGCGGGCGCTCGATCTTGGCGTCAACGACTACATCATCCGCCCGATCGACTCGAACGAGCTGCGCGCGCGCGTCAGAACGCAGCTTCGGCGCAAGCTCTATCAGGAGCGCCTTCGCAACACGGTCTCAAGCGCGGTCGAGCTCGCCGTCACCGACTCGCTGACCGGGCTCTACAACCGCCGCTATCTCGATGCCCACCTCGACTCCGCCGTCGCGCGTGCATCGACGACGGAGAAGCCGGTCTGCGCGCTCATCTTCGACATCGACCACTTCAAGGGCATCAACGACAATTACGGTCACGATGCCGGCGACGACGTGCTCAAGGACTTCTCCGATCGCCTGCGCCGCGGCGTCCGCGGCATCGATCTCGTCGCCCGCTACGGCGGCGAGGAGTTCATGCTGGTGATGCCGGAGACCGACGCGGAATTTGCGAGTGGTGTAGCGGAACGGCTGCGAAGCGACGTCGAGAAGGTCCCATTCCTGACGCGGTCAGGCGCCGAGATTCCAGTCACGGTCAGCATCGGAATCGCCGAATGGCGGGGCGCGTCTGACAGTGCGGAAGAGCTCATCAGGCGCGCCGACAAGGCGCTCTATTCGGCCAAGCGCGCCGGGCGGAACCGGGTGGTGGCAAGCGCCGCCTGAGGGCTCCCGGGCCCAGCATTCATTGAAATGCAGCAATTTTCGCTACACTTTTAACCAAGTGTGAACCATCCGGTAGCAAAGCGCCCGCGCTTGCGCTTGAGTGCGACTGCCGGGGAGGCAGCGCGGGTGCGTGTTGTTCTTGCAGAAAACAGAATACCCCATGGATTTGCTCAGGTCCGCCGCATCTCCTGGGTCCGTGGGGTCGGCCGGTCGGACGTGGTGAGTGGCCTCCTCGTACAGCCACGCTCCGACCGGCCACTTTTCGACCAAGTGGCTCTCTTGAAATGAAAAAGGCGCCTTGCGGCGCCCTTCGAACGAGCGGCTCTCGGCGCTCTATTTGATCTTCGCTTCCTTGAAGAGGACGTGCTTCCTCGCCTTCGGATCGTATTTCCGGAGCGAAAGCTTTTCCGTCATCGTGCGCGAGTTCTTCTTTGCCACGTAGAAGAAGCCCGTGCCTTCTTCGCTTACGAGGCGGATTTTAACACTTGCTGCCTTGGCCATCGGCGGATTCCTGCCAGTTCAAAACGTGACGGTGAGATGAGCCCTGGCGTTGGCGAAGTCAAGCGCCGGGCGGCCGCCCGCGCTTCCCCTTCTTCCTGTCGGGGCGTCTGCCCGCCTGGCGCCGCCTCGCGCCGCGGCCGGCGCGCGGGGCCTCGCGGATCAGCTCCAGCCTGAGGCTTCCCGCATAGGGGAGTGCCTCGACGAGCCGCACCTCGACCGCATCGCCGAGGCGAAACGTCTCGCCCGTCGTGCGGCCGACGAGGCGATGGTGCGCCTCGTGGTATTCGTAGAAATCCTCGCCGATCGTGGAGATCGGGACGAAGCCGTCGGCACCGCTCTCCCGAAGCTCCACGAAGAGGCCGGCGCGTGTGACGCCGCGGATGCGGCCGTCGAAATGCGCGCCGACGCGGTCGGCGAGCCAGAAGGCGATCAGCCGGTCGACGGTGTCGCGCTCCGCTGCCATGGCGCGGCGCTCGGCGACCGAGATCTCGCCGGCGACGCGCTCCAGGTTCTTCTCGTCGGCGGCGCGGAGTGCGCCCGCGCCGAGCCCGAGCGACGCGATCAGCGCGCGATGTACGAGGAGATCGGCGTAGCGGCGGATCGGCGAGGTGAAATGAACGTAGCGGCGGAGGTTCAATCCGAAATGGCCGATGTTCTCGACCGCGTATTCGGCCTGGCTCTGCGAGCGCAGGATCACCTCGTTGACGAGAAGGGCGTTCGGCGTGCCGGCGACGCGGGAGAGCACGCGGTTGAACTGACTTGGGCGAAGGCTTCCGGCTTTCGGGAAATTCATGTCGAGCGAGCCGAGGAAGTCGCGGAGCGCTTCGAGCTTCTCGAAGGCCGGCTCGTCGTGGATACGATAGACGATTGGGCTCTTCTTCGCCTCGAGCACCTCGGCGGCGGCGACGTTCGCCTGGATCATGAACTCTTCGATGAGCCGATGCGCATCGAGGCGCGGCGGCACGACGATGCGATCGACCGAGCCGTCGTCGCGCAGAAGCACCTTGCGCTCGGGGAGATCGATCGCGAGCGGCTCGCGCTGGTCGCGGGCGCGCGCGAGCGCTGCGTAGGCGGCCCAGAGTGGCTTCAGGATGGGATCGAGGAGCGGGCCGGTCCCTGAGTTCGGCCTGCCGTCGATTGCCGCCTGCGCTTCCTCGTAGGCGAGCTCTGCGGCGGAGCGCATCATGATGCGATGCAAGCTCTGACGATGCTTCCTGCCGTCGGCGGAGATGTGCATGCGGACAGCGAGGGCAGGGCGCGCCTCGCCTTCGCGGAGCGAGCAGAGATCGTTCGAGATGCGCTCCGGCAGCATCGGCACGACGCGGCCCGGAAAGTAGACGGAGTTGCCGCGCTTCGCCGCCTCACGGTCGAGCTCCGAGCCCGGGCGCACGTACCAGGCGACGTCGGCGATCGCGACGGTCACGACGAAGCCGCCGGGATGATCGGGATCGGCAGCGGCGTGGACCGCGTCGTCGTGGTCGCGTGCGTCGGCCGGGTCGATCGTCACGAGCGGCAGATCGCGCCAGTCCTCGCGATGCGCCATGTCGGCGGCCGCGGCCGCATCCGCCGCCTCGATCACGGCGCGCGGAAAAATGTGCGGGACGCCATGCTCTTCGAGCGCGATCAGACTTACGGCCTTTTCGCTCGAGACGTCGCCGAGACGCTCGATCACGCGCCCGGTCGGCAGGCCAAGACGGCCGCCGCGCGCGACCTCGACGGAGACGAGTTCGCCGTCGCGCGCGCCCTTCGCGGCGTCGGGCGATACGACGAGCTCCGCGTCACGGCGGGCGACCGGAACGATGCGGGATTCGCCATCGCGCTGGCGGAAGATTCCAAGTGTGGCACGTGGCGGGCGCTCAAGCACACGGATCACGCGGGCGGTGAAGCCGCCGGTTTCGGGCTCCGGCGTCAGACGCGCAAGCACGCGGTCGCCGATCCCCGGTGCGCGTGCGCGTCCGCCTTTTCCTTCCGGTGCGATGACGATGCGCGGGGCGTCGCCCCATTCCTCGTCCCACTCGACCGGCACGCCGATCGGTTCGCCTTCGTCGTCGATGCCTTCCACCGAAAGCACGGTGACGGAGGGGAGGTCGCCCGGCCGGTGCAGATGCTTGCGGCGGGTTTCGATCAACCCCTCGTCGGCAAGCTCGCGCAGCATGTGCTTCAAGGCGATCTTCTGCCCGCCGGAAAGGCCGAAGGCGCGGGCGATGTCGCGCTTGTCCGCCTTGCCAGAGCGCTCGGCCACGAACTCGAGGATCGCCTCGCGGGTCGGGAGCTCGGGCTGCTTCTTCTCTTTGGGCCTCTGCGGCAATTCAGTCCTATTCGGCCGCCGCCTTGGCTTTGGCGCGGGGCTTCTTGGCGGGCACTTTGCGCCCTTTCGATGCTGGCTTCTTCGCCGGCGCGCGGCCTGCCCTCTCGGCGAGGAGCTCGACCGCCTGCTCAAGCGTCACGTCCTCGGGCTTAACGCCCCGGGGAAGCGTGGCGTTCACCTTGCCATGATTCACGTAAGGGCCGTAGCGACCGGAGCGAACGGTGACCGCGCCGCCCTCGGAAGGATGTTCGCCAAGGCTCTTCAACGACGCCGGCGATGCGCGCCCACGCCCGCTCTTCTTCTCGGCGAGAAGCGAGATGGCGCGGTTCGCGCCGACGGTGAAGACCTCATCGACGCTGTCGAGATTGGCGTATTTGCCGGCGTTCTCGACGAACGGCCCGTAACGGCCGATGCCGGCGGTGATCGGCTTGCCGGTCTCTGGATGAATTCCGATCTCGCGCGGCAGCGCGAGGAGCTTCAGCGCCGCCTCAAGGTCGATCTGGTCGATCACCCAGCCTTTCGGGATCGACGCGCGCTTCGGCTTCTCGCCGCCTTTCTCGCCGTCGGGCCCGAGCTGCAGGTAGGGGCCGAAACGGCCGTTTCGCAGCATCACCTGGAGGCCGCTGTCGGGATCCTCGCCGAGCACCGTTCCCTCCGGCGATACCGACGCCGCGGCGGCAGCAGCGTCATCGCCGTTCGCGCCGAGCTGCCGGGTGTAGCGGCACTCTGGATAGTTCGAGCAGCCGACGAAGGCGCCGAATTTCCCGAGCTTCAGCGACAGCTTGCCGGCCTTGCAGGCGGGGCATTCGCGCGGGTCGCCGCCGTCGGCGCGCTGCGGAAAGAGATGGTCGGCGAGAAGCTCGTTCAGCGCCTCGATCACCTCGGAGCGGCTGACCTCGCTCGCCTCGGCGATGTTCACCGCGAAGTCGCGCCAGAAATCGCGCAAGACGTCCTTCCAGGAGAGCTCGCCGGCCGAAATCTTGTCGAGCTTCTCCTCCAGGTCGGCGGTGAAGTCGAACTCCACGTAGCGCTTGAAGAAGTCTTCGAGGAACGCGGTGACGATGCGGCCCTTGTCCTCGGGCACGAGACGCTTGCGATCGAGGCGCACGTACTCACGCTTCCTGAGCGTCTCCATTGTCGCTGCGTAGGTCGACGGGCGGCCGATGCCGAGTTCCTCCATCTTCTTGATGAGAGAGGCTTCGGTGTAGCGCGGCGGTGGCTCGGTGAAGTGCTGTGTCGCGTCGATCTTCTCGCGCTCGAGCCGCTCGCCCGAGGCCATGTGCGGAAGCCGGCCACCTTCCTCGTCGTCCTCGTCGTCGCGGCCTTCCTGGTAGAGCGTCAGGAAGCCGTCGAAGCGGATGACCGTGCCGGTCGCGCGCAAGCCCGCCTCGCCCTCCGAGCTCCGCGCGGTGATCTCGACCGTCGTGCGCTCCAGTTCGGCGGACGCCATCTGGCTCGCGACCATGCGCTTCCAGATGAGCTCGTAAAGCCGCGCCTGATCGGAATCGAGGAAGCGGGCGACGTCGGCGGGGAGGCGACCGAGGTCGGTCGGTCGAATCGCCTCGTGCGCCTCCTGCGCGTTCTTGACCTTCGAGGTATAGCGGCGCGGCGCGTCGGGCATGTAGCGCGCGCCGTATTCGCGCTCGATCACGCGGCGCGTGGCGGAGAGCGCCTCAGGCGCGATGTCGAACCCGTCGGTGCGCATGTAGGTGATGAGGCCGACCGTCTCGCCGCCAACGTCGACGCCCTCGTAGAGCCGCTGCGCCAGCCGCATCGTGTGGCTCGCGTCGAAGCCGAGCTTGCGCTGCGCCTCCTGTTGCAGCGTGGAGGTGATGAAGGGGGGAGGCGGGTTGCGTCGCTGCGGCTTCGATTCGACCGAAACGACGGTGAAGACCGAATTCTCCAGGCGCCGCTTGGCCGTGCTCGCTTCGCCGCCGGCGCCTATCGAGAGCCGGTCGAGCTTCTTGCCGTCGAGCAAGGTCAAGCGGGCGGAGAACAGCTCGTTCCGTGGTGTGCGGAGCGTCGCGACGACCGACCAGTATTCCTGCGGACGGAAGCGCTCGATCTCCGCCTCGCGGTCGCAGACGAGCCGGAGCGCGACCGATTGCACGCGCCCCGCCGAACGGGCGCCGGGAAGCTTGCGCCAGAGCACGGGCGAGAGCGTGAAGCCGACGAGGTAGTCGAGCGCGCGGCGGGCGAGATAGGCGTCGACCAGGGGCTCGTCGATGGCGCGCGGGTGGCTCATCGCATCCTGCACGGCCTGCCGCGTCACGGCGTTGAAGACGACGCGCTCGACACGCTTGCCGCGCAACGCGTTCTTGGCGTTGAGGACCTGGAGCACATGCCAGGAAATCGCCTCGCCCTCGCGGTCGGGGTCGGTCGCGAGGATCACGCGGTCGGCGCGTTTCACCGCCGCGGCGATGTCCGCGAGCCGCTTTTTCGACTTCGGATCGACCTCCCAATCCATCGCGAAGTCCTCGTCCGGGCGCACCGAACCGTCCTTCGCCGGAAGGTCGCGGACGTGACCGTAAGAGGCCAAAACCTCGTAGCCAGAACCGAGATATTTGTTGATCGTCTTAGCCTTAGCCGGCAACTCGACAATCACAACGTCCATGAAGCACTCCGCCGCGTACGGGGCTTCCAGGGCCGCCGACTGCTCGCGTCAATTGGATGGCGCGCCCCCCGGGGTCAACCCCCCACGGCAAACTCGCTGCGGCGACCCGCCGCGCATCCGACCGGGTTTCAGGGCAGATCCCACGCACGCGTCATGGTTGTTTATGATCATATTTTCAACTATAGAACGTGCAGGAAATACGCGCGAGTGTCATGGAAGCTCAGCAGATCAACGACGAGCCGACGCCGGGCACAAGGGCCAAGGCGGCCGAGCACATCGCCTTGGAAGCAAGCCGGCTGGCCCGGATCGCGAACGGCAACGATTTCGGACTCCTGGCCTACCTGATCGACATGGTCGTGCTGGAGGCCTGGCGCGAGGCAAGCGAAGCTGGCGCCGCCCCGAAAGCCAAGAAGGGCCCGATTCTCGCGAACGGCTAGACCGCGTCAGCGCAAGGACACGCGCTGTCCGGCGTGACGCTCGATTCGCCCGGCAACGTCGAGTTCGAGAAGCACGACGAGCACGGTCCGCGCCGAGAGGCCGGTGAAGCGGATGATCTCATCGACCTCGATCGGGGTCGGTCCGAGCGCTTCCAGGATGCGCGCGCGGTCGCTGTCGTCCGGCTCCGGAACCGGCTCGGCAGGCGGCGGTGCGCTCGCGATCAGCGGGGGCGTGTCCGGAGAACCGGCAAGCATGGGCCTTACGGCTTCGATGACGTCCGCCGCCTCGGTCACCATGCGCGCGCCTTGCTTGATGAGATTGTTGGCGCCGGCCGCGCGCGGATCGAGCGGCGAGCCGGGCACGGCCATGACCTCGCGGTTCTGCTCAAGCGCAAGCCGCGCGGTGATGAGCGAGCCGGAGCGCTCGGCCGCCTCGACGACCACGGTCGCGAGCGCCATCGCGGCGATGATGCGGTTGCGGCGGGGGAAGTCGCGTGCGCGCGGCTCCCAGCCGAGCCGCATCTCGCTGATGCCGCTGCCGCCAGCGTCGAGGATGCGCCGGAAGAGGTCTTCGTTCTCACGCGGATAGACGGTGTCGATCCCGCCGGCGAAGATGGCGACCGTTCCGCTCGGCAGAGCGGCCTCGTGCGCGGCCGCGTCGATGCCGCGGGCGAGGCCCGACACGACCACGAGATCGGCGTCGCCCAGTCTTGCTGGCATAGCGGTCGCTGCGATTGGAACGGAGGCAAACGGTCTGAAATATCTCCACGCCCTCGCGAAAATGAGGAACGCGAGCGAAAGAAGCAGCAAAAGTGCCAGTGTAGCCGCAATGCCGGCGAGAACGACTGCGGCCAAGCCATGTTCGGCGATTGGCGCGAAGGCTCGCAAAATCAGACCGAAAAGCAGCCAAAGGCTGGATACGACCGTGCCAACCTTCCAGATTGTATCCCACCAAATATTGATGCTGTCTGCCCGCCTCGTGAGACGGGTAAGCGTGCGAGTCTGCATGGCGAACACCATGCCTCTGCCGACTGCTTAAGGCGAGTCATCGGCTCGCCCCCGAAGGGCTGGCTAGGGCTGCTTCCTTTGCGCCCGAATGCCGACCGGCCCGACGTTTTCGCTCCGGATCAAGCGAAGCCAGGCCAGCCGCTGTTCGTCGCTCAATGTGACGCCGCCGGCCTCGATGGCCACCGCATTTCTCCCTACCGGTCACGGAAAGCATGACGGCGGCAAATCAATCCGGCAAGCGGCGGCGTTGCCGGCAGCCATTGCGTGGGCTACTGATGCGGCGGGTAGCGCACTCGAAGCGGGCAGGGGCGGCACACGCGCACATTCCGCGTCATATTGATCAAGCCGTCGCACTACGACGACGACGGCTACGTGATCCAATGGCTGCGCTCGACCATCCCGTCGAACAGCCTCGCCAGCGTTCACGGTCTCGTCCGCGAATGCGCGGACGAGCGCGCGCTCGGCGCGGATGTCGCGATCGAGGTCGAAGCCTATGACGAATGCAACGCGATCATCGACGTGGAAGGCGCGATCGGCCGCATCAAGGCGGCCGGCTCGGGGTTCGTCGGGCTGGTCGGGGTACAGTCCAACCAGTTTCCGCGTGCGGCCGATCTGACGCGACGGTTCCGCGCCGCCGCCATTCCCGTGGTAATCGGCGGGTTCCATGTGAGCGGCTGCATCTCGATGCTGCCGGAACTGCCCGCCGACATCAGGGAAATGATCGAGCTCGGCGCCACGATCTATGCCGGCGAGGGCGAAGGGCGCCTGGCCGACCTTCTTCGCGACATCGACGCCGGGGAGGCAAAGCCCGTTTACGACTTCCTGCACGATCTGCCCGGTATGGCGGCGGCGACATATCCGATCCTGCCGCGCGAGATCGTGACGCGCGTCGCCGGACACTACACCAGCTTCGACGCTGGCCGCGGCTGCCCGTTCCAGTGCTCGTTCTGCACCATCATCAATGTGCAGGGCAGGAAGTCGCGCTACCGCACGCCGGACGACGTCGAGGCGATCGTGCGCGCCAACGCCGCGCAGGGCGTGACCCGCTTCTTCGTGACCGACGACAATTTTGCGCGCAACAAGAACTGGGAGCCGATCCTCGACCGATTGATCGAGCTGCGCGAGAACGAAGGCTTCAAGATCCGACTGCTCCTGCAGGTCGATACGCTCTGCCACCGCATCCCGGGCTTCATCGAGAAGGCGGCGCGTGCGGGCTGCAACATGGTCTTCATCGGGCTTGAGAACATCAACCCCGAGTCGCTGATGGGGACGAAGAAGCGGCAGAACAAGATCTGGGAATACCGGGAGATGCTGCAGGACTGGAAGGCTGCCGGGGTGATGACCTGGGCGGGCTACATCCTCGGCTTCCCGACAGATACACCGGCGTCCATCCGCCGCGACATCGAGATCATCAAGAAGGAGCTGCCGATCGACATCCTCGAGTTCTTCTGCCTGACTCCGCTACCGGGCTCGGAGGACCATAAGAAGCTCTTCCTGAAGGGGGTCCCAATGGACCCCGACATGAACAAATACGACCTTGAGCACGTGCTGACCGCACATCCCGTCATGTCGAAGGAAGAGTGGGAGGGCATCTATCGCGACGCCTGGGGCATCTACTACACCGACGAGCACGTGGAGACCGTCCTT
Organism: uncultured Alphaproteobacteria bacterium; assembly: GCA_963739005.1. Taxonomy (GTDB): domain Bacteria; phylum Pseudomonadota; class Alphaproteobacteria; order Rhizobiales; family Afifellaceae; genus DASWJZ01. The sequence goes on from CAVTYQ010000001.1 coordinate 101,003, forward strand.
CGCCGCGGCGTCGCCAGCGGCATCAGCACCAAGAAGATCATCGAAGCGCTCATCGTGTTCTCGGGCGCGACGCGGATCGAGAAGGTGCATCCGCTGCAATTCGGCTTCGTGCGCCGAAAGGTCAGGCGCGCGCGCCGGCACGGCCTTCCGATCGAGAGCCCGCTCGTCTTCTATCCGCGCCGCGCTGCCGAACTCGCGACTGCGGCATTTGCCTGGTATGGGCTCTACCGACGCTATCATGCGATCGCGCGCCGCGTGCTCGCCGATCCGGCCTCCAAGCACTATGTCGACGAAGCGCTGACGCCGCCCACCGCGGACGAGGCGATGCCGCACTTCGTGCAGGTGTTCGCCGACAAGATCCCGAAGACGCATGGCGCTCCGCCGCGCGAGCCGGCGGTCGTGGAAGCCGCGGAGTAGGCGCCGCTACCCGTTCGCACCGATGCGCAATTCCTCGCCGGCCATCAGCCGCCGCAGATTTTCACGGTGGCGAATCCAGATGATTGCGGTCAGCACCGCGCAGAGGGCGGCCATCTCGTAGAGCCCGAAAAGGACAAGCACGACCGGCGCGGCGGTGCTGGCGACGAGCGCGGCGAGCGACGAGTAGCGTTTGGCGGCGGCCATGCCGAGCCAGACCAGCGCGGTTGCGACCATCGTCGGCCAATGGAGCCCGAGGAGCACGCCGAGGAAGGTGGCGACGCCCTTGCCGCCCTTGAACTTGAGCCATACCGGAAAGCAGTGGCCAAGATAGGCGCCAACCGCGGCGGCGAGTGCGCCGTCAAGGCCGAAGCGCCAGCCGATCATCACAGCAGCGGTGCCCTTCAGCCCGTCGAGGAGAAGCGTTGCCGCCGCAAGTTCCTTCCTCCCGGTGCGCAGCACGTTGGTCGCGCCGATATTGCCGGAGCCGATCGCGCGGATGTCGCCGAGCCCGGCGAGGCGGGTGAGGATCAATCCGAAGGGGATCGAGCCGAGGAGATAGCCGATCACCAGCGCCGCGGGGGTGCCCCAGGTCATTCGGGCATCCTATTTTGAAAGTGCGCTGAAGCGAAACGCAGAGTTACGTCGCCGCGTATTCGTAGACGGTTTGTCCGCCGACGATGGTGCGCGTCACCTTGCCGGTGAGGCGCGCGCCTTCGAAGGCGGAGTTCTTCGAGCGCGACCGCAACTCCTCTTCCCTGACGATCCACGGGCGGTCGAGATCGACAACGATAAGGTCGGCGGGCGCGCCGGGCGCGAGCGTGCCGGCATCGAGGCCGAGGAGTCTTGCTGGCTTGGTGCTCATCGCGTCGATCAGGCGCATGAGGCTGACGTCGCCCGAATGGACGAGGCGGAGGCCCGCGGCGAGCATCGTCTCCAGCCCGATCGCGCCGTCGGCAGACTCGGCGAAAGGCTGGCGCTTGCCCTCAACGTCCTGCGGATCGTGGGCGGAGCAGACCACGTCGACGGTGCCGTCGGCGAGTGCTGCGACCAGCGCCTGCCGGTCGTCCTCGGAGCGGAGCGGCGGCGACATCTTGAAGAAGGTGCGGTAGGCGCCGACGTCGTTCTCGTTCAGCGAGAGATGCGCGATGGCGGCGCCGGCTGTGATGCCGTTCCCGGCAAGCTTGGCACGGCGGAGAGCCGACACGGCCGGCTCGCAGGAAATTTGTGCGGCGTGGTAGCGGCCGCCGGTCATCCGCGCGAGCCGGATGTCGCGGTCGAGCATGATCGTTTCCGCCTCGCGTGGAATGCCGGGGAGGCCGAGGCGCGTCGCCGTTTCGCCCTCGTTCATCACGCCGCCGTTCGCGAGATCGTCGTCCTCGACGTGGTGCACGATCAGCGCATCGAAGTCGCGCGCATAGGTGAGCGCGTTCCGCATGACCTTGGCGCTCTTCAGCGAGCGCCGCCCCTCTGTGAAGGCGACGGCGCCGGCCTCCTTCAGCAGCCCGAATTCCGCAAGCTCTTCGCCGGCAAGCCCGCGCGTCATCGCAGCCATCGGGTGGACGCGGACGACCGCCGTATCGCGCGCGCGGCGGAAGACGAAATCGACCAGCGCCGGATCGTCGATCACCGGGTTGGTGTCAGGCATGGTGACGATGGCGGTGACGCCGCCTGCGGCGGCCGCGCGGCTCGCGGTCTCCAGCGTCTCGCGATGCTCGCCGCCCGGCTCGCCCACGAAGACGCGGATGTCGACCAAGCCGGGGAGCACCGCCGCACCGCCACAATCGACGATCTCCGCGCCTTCCGGCGCGCCCTGGTTCACGGCGTCGGGGCCGGCCGCAACAATCCTGCCTTCGGCGACGAGCACGGCGCCGATCGCGTCGAGATTGCGCGACGGGTCGACGACGCGGGCGTTCGTGAAGAGAATGGGCGCGCTCACGCGACGAGGCCGACAATGTTGGGGAGGTGCTGACCGAGCGCTTCCAGCACCGCCATCCTGACGGCGACGCCCATCTCCACCTGCTCGCGGATGACGCTCTGCACGCCGTCAGCGATCAACGGGTCGATCTCAACGCCGCAATTCATCGGCCCTGGGTGCATGACGATGGCGTCGGGCTTCGCGTAGACGAGCTTCTCGGCATCGAGGCCGAAGAAGCGGAAATATTCGCGCACGCTCGGCACGTAGGCGGCGTTCATCCGCTCGCGTTGCAGGCGCAGCATCATCACGACATCGGCGCCGGCGAGACCTTCGCGCATCGAGGAGAAGACGTCGACGCCGAGCCGCTCGATGCCGGCCGGAAGCAGCGTCGATGGCGCGACGACGCGCAGGCGCGCGCCCATCGCGGAGAGAAGCAGGATGTTCGACCGCGCAACGCGCGAATGCGCGATGTCGCCGCAGATCGCCACGATCAGTCCGGAGAGACGGCCCTTGTGGCGGCGGATTGTCAGCGCGTCGAGGAGCGCCTGGGTCGGGTGCTCGTGCGCGCCGTCGCCGGCGTTGACGACCGCGCACTCGACCTTCTGCGCAAGAAGCGCGACGGCGCCGGCAGCGTGATGGCGGACGACGAGGATGTCCGGCCGCATCGCGTTCAGCGTCATCGCCGTGTCGATCAGGGTTTCGCCCTTCTTCACCGAAGAGGCGCTGACGGCCATGTTCATCACATCGGCGCCGAGCCTTTTTCCGGCCAGTTCGAAGGACGACTGCGTGCGGGTGGAGGCTTCGAAGAAGAGGTTGATCTGGGTGCGGCCGCGGAGCGTCGCCTTCTTCTTCTCGATCTGGCGGGAAACATCGATTGCGGCTTCCGCCGAATCAAGAAGAACCGCGATATCCTGGGGGGAAAGGCCCTCGATCCCGAGAAGGTGCCTGTGCGGAAACGCCGAAGCCATTAAAGTCGCCCCTATAGGACCTAAGCTCTGCCGGGGCAACCGCACGGCGCACCCTTTGCCGCCTTGCGCACAGAAAGACGCTTAATGACGGGGGAAACGCACGCGGTCAAAAACCAGTCGCCTCCCTACGGCGGCGTGAATTTCTTCGAGGCCGATCCGCTGCTGAACTCCGCAGCGGCAGGGTTCCCGGATTCGGTGCGGGCCGAGATCTCCGAGGTGGGCGCTTTCTGGGGAACGCACGAGGCGCGCGATTTCGCCCGCCTCGCGAACAGGCACACGCCGGAGCTGGAGCGCTACAGCGCGAAAGGCGAACGGCTGAACCAGGTGACCTTTCACCCGGCCTATCACGCGCTGATGCGGCGCTCGGTGCTGGCCGGGCTGCATTGTTCTGCCTTCGATCACGGCGAGGACGAAGCCGGTCTCAGGCATCGAGCGCGCGCCGCGCGGCTCTACATGACCGCCGAGACCGAGTGCGGCCATCTCTGCCCGATGACGATGACTAACGCGTCGCTCGCGACGCTTCGGCACGCGCCGGAGCTTTTTGCCGAGTGGGCGCCGCGCGTCCTGTCACGGACGTACGACCGCAATTTCCGTCCGGCCGCTGAGAAGCGCGGCGTCACGCTCGGCATGGGGATGACGGAGAAGCAGGGCGGCACCGACGTCCGCGCGAACACGACGCGCGCGGAGGCGGGCGAGGGCGGCCTCTACCGCCTGACCGGCCACAAATGGTTCTTCTCCGCGCCGATGTCGGACGCGTTCCTGGTGCTCGCGCAAGCGAAGACGGGGCTCACCTGTTTCCTGATGCCGCGATTCCTTCCCGACGGCTCGGTGAACGCGATCCGGCTCGAGCGATTGAAGGACAAGCTCGGCAACCGCTCAAATGCCTCGGCCGAGGTCGAGTTCGAAGGCGCCGGCGCCTGGCGCGTCGGCGGCGAGGGGCGGGGGGTCGCCACCATTCTCGAAATGGTGACGCTGACGCGGCTCGACTGCGCGGTGGCGAGCGCCGGGCTGATGCGGAGCGGCTTCGCGGAGGCCGTCCACCACGTGCGCCATCGCGCCGTCTTCGGCAAGGCGCTGATCGACCAGCCGCTGATGACGCGCGTGCTCGCCGACATGGCGCTCGACCTTGCCGCCGCGCTGGCGCTTTCGATGCGGCTCGCGGAGGCCTTCGACATGGCGGAGGGCCAGCCCGCCGAAGCCGCCTATGTGCGGCTGATGACGCCGACGGTGAAATACTGGGTGTGCAAGACCGCCCCGGCCTTCCTCTACGAGGCGATGGAGTGCCTCGGCGGCAACGGATACGTGGAGGAAAGCATGCTGCCGCGGCTTTATCGCGAGGCGCCGGTCAACGCCATCTGGGAGGGCTCCGGCAACGTGATGGCGCTCGATGTCGTGCGCGCGCTGAAGGCCGACGGCGTGCTGCAGCACGTCATCACCACGATCGGGGCGGAGCTCGGCCAGGGTTCCAAGTCCGCCCTCGATGTGCTTCTTGCCGCAGCGGGCGTCGCGACGGAGGACGAAGGCTCGGCGCGCGTGCTGGTCGAGCAGCTGGCGCTCACCGCCGCAGCGGCGGCGCTTCGGCGCGACTTCCCGCCGCCGATCGCCGACGCCTTCATCGAAACGCGGCTCGGACGGCCGTGGCGCTCCACCTACGGCATGCTCGACGCCCGCTTCGGCGCGCGCCAGATCGTCGACTACATCGCCCCGGCGGTGGTCAGCTGAGGTCGGAGTCGGGGATTTCGGCAAGCTTGGCGAGGTGCCGCAACAAACCGATCTTGAGAGGGCGGTTTCCGTGAACTGGCACTGATAGGCGGACGATACTTCCTTCTCTTCCGTAGATGTGATGACTTCCGTTCACCCGCAGCGATCGCCATCCGCGCCGTTCCAAAAGTCGGGCGAAGTCTTTTCCAGAGATCGCCTTCACAAGGCGATTTCCAATATTTGCTCCCTTCCGCCCGGTTTCGTCTCGGCCACGTCGACTGCGAGGCAGCCTTCAATCGCCTCGCGGAGGTTCCGCTTCAGCTCCTCCATGTTCTCGCCCTCGGTAGCGCAGCCGGGAATTGCCGGCACTTCAGCCCAGAATCCACCTTCTTCAGCATCGTGGACAATGACTTTGATCTTCATCGGGCGCTCCAATGCAGCTTGATAGTAGATAAGCTCATGGGAGATGTACGGGAAGGGCGTCCCGAAGACCGCGAGTTGGCGCGGGTCAACTCGGCACGGGGAGTGCCGCCGCCAGCCAGCGCTGGAAGCGCTGGGCGTCTCCGGAGACGACGGCCTCTGCGATGCGCCGCCCGATGGCGGCACCGAACTTGTAGCCGTGACCGGAGCAGGCGGAGACGATGAGCGCTTTCCCGCGCCGCGTCGCGAAGAAGCGCTCGTCGGCCGTGAAGGTGTAGGCGCAGGTGGCGACGCGGGCGACACGATATTCGGCGATGCGGGCGAATGGCGGCGCGAAGAGGTCACGGAGCCGCTCGCCTTCGCCCGGCGCCGGCTCACGATCGAGGTCAGGCGGGGAAGCGCGCTTGACGATGCCCGCGCCGACCTTCAGCCCGGTGCCGTCAACCGATGGCAGGACATAGCCGTCGACCTTGCCGCCGACATCGAGGATCGCCGGCGCGTTTTCCCACGCGGACCTGAGGTCCTTCGGCGGCTCGAGATAGGCGACGACGGTGCGGAAGGGACGGAGCGAGGTTGCGAGGTCGGGGAAGAAGCCGAGCGTCCACGCGCCGGCGGTGACGACGATACGATCCGCCGCGATCACTTCGCCGGATGCGGTCTCGACCCGGCCGGCGTCGACATCGACGGCGCGGACGGGCGTCTGTTGGCGAACATCGGCGCCGCGTTTTGTCAGCCACGTAAGGAGGTCGCGCGCGATGCGCTGCGAGAAGAGCACGCCGCCTTCGGCGGTGAAGAAGGCGTAACGCATGGAAGCGGCGTCGAGGAAAGGGTAGCGCTCGGCCGCCGCTTGGGGATGCAAAAGCTCATAGGCGAAGCCGGTGCGATCGAGTCCGTCGCGATAGATGTCGGTGCCGTCGCCAGACTCGAGCGAGACGGCGAGTACCCCGGTCGCTGCGAAATGGCTTGCGCCCAGATCACGCCAGAGCGCCTCCCACGCTTCGAAGGCCTCGGAGATCATGAACGCGTAGCCGTCTGCCGAACCGTAGGCGCGGCGGATGATGCGATGCTCGTCGCCGGAGGCAGAAAGGGGGTTCGGAATCGGGCCCTGCTCGAAGAGCGTGACGCGGTGGCCTTCGCGGGTCAGCGCCCAGGCCGCCGCCAACCCCGATATTCCGCCGCCGACGATCGCGACATGCATGGTCAAGCCAGGAGCCAGAGAAAGAACGGCAACGTGACGACGGCGAGGAGCGTCTGCAACGTTATGATCTCCGCCATCAGCCGCGCGTCGCCGCCCATTCGTCGGGCAAGAATATAGGAGGAGCTGGCGGCGGGAACCGCCGCGGCGAGGATCGCGACCCCACGCGCAGTCCCGGTGACGCCGAGAAGGGCGGTGAAGGCAAAGGCGAAGAGCGGCATCAGGACGAGGCGCAGCAACGTGCCGCTGGCGAGCGCGGGGCCGAGGCGTCTTAGCGACGAGAGATCGAGCCCAGCGCCGACAGCAAGGAGGCCGCTCGCGAGACCGGCGCGCCCGAGCAATTCGAGCGCCGACGCGACGGGCGCGGGGAGCGGTATACTGGCGAGGTTGAGCGCGATGCCAGCGGCGCATGCCAAGATCAGCGGATTGCGCATGAGCTCCAGGATGATGCGCTTCGCCGATGGCGCGCTCGCCGCAGCGAACCACGAAAGCACCGCGACGCTCGAGACGTTCAGAAGCGGGATCATCGCGATGATCGCCACCGACATCAGCGCCACGCCCTTCGGCCCATAGAGAAAGCCGGCGAGCGCAAGACCGACCGTCGTGTTCCACCGCGTCGCGCCCTGGAAGAGCGAGCTGAAGCGCGGGCCGTCGATCCCGAATCGCGCGGCAAGGGCAGGACGAAGCGCAAGGCAAAGAGCGGACATCGCGAGCACCGAAAGGACGAGCGCCAGGCCGAGCGTCGCGAAAGGGAGCGCCCGCAGGTCGGCGCCGACAAGCGAGGTGACTAGGAGGCAGGGGAAGAGGACGTAATAGGTGATGGCGTCGATGCCGACCCATTGCTCGCGCGGAACAAGCCGGCTGCTGACGGTGGTCCAGCCGACGACAATGATGATGAGAACCGGCAGCAACGCCTGAAGCGCGGCGCTCATATCTCTGTCCGCAATCGCGTCAGGCGGTCGAGCGCGCCCTGCAGGATGAAGGCGGCGGCGGCGGCGTCGATCTTCACGGCGCGCTTCTTGCGCGACATGTCGGCTTCGATCATCGCCCGCTCCGCCGCGGCGGTTGAAAGCCGCTCGTCCCAAAGCACGACCGGGAGGTCGGTCAGCGGCGCGAGGCTTCGGAGGAACGCCCGCGTCGCCTGCGCGCGCGGACCTTCGGTGCCGTTCATGTTGATCGGCAGGCCAAGGACGAGCCCACCGACCTTCTCAGCCGCGCAAAGTCTGAGAAGGTCCTCCGCGTCCTTGCCGAACTTGGTGCGGCGGATCGTGTGGAACGGCGTCGCGATGCGGAGCCCGGGATCGGAGAGCGCGATACCAATCGTCTTGGTGCCCAGGTCGAGGCCGGCGAGCCGTGCGCCCGTCGGGAGCTTCTCCACAAGTGCTTCGATCGGGGTTTCGGGGCTAGAGGGCATGGCGCACACTACCCCTCCTCCAACCCCTCCCCGCAAGGGGGAGGGGAGTGCTAAGCAGCCGTCATGGGAAAACGAGTGATTCCGCCTGAAGGTGGCGAGAACGGCGCGGGCGGCGAGATCGTCCCGGTCAATCTCAGGACGGCGCTCGAGGAGCGCTATCTCGCCTATGCGCTCTCCACCATCATGCACCGCGCGCTGCCGGACGTGCGCGACGGGCTGAAGCCGGTGCATCGGCGCATCGTCTACGCGATGCGCGAGATGCGGCTCCTGCCGGCCGGTGGCTACAAGAAGTCCGCCAAGGTGGTCGGCGAGGTGATGGGGAATTTCCATCCGCACGGCGACCAGTCGATCTACGACGCGCTCGTACGTCTCGCGCAGGATTTCGCCGTCCGCTATCCGCTCGTGGACGGGCAGGGCAATTTCGGCAACGTCGACGGCGATAACCCCGCGGCCATGCGCTACACGGAAGCGCGCATGACGGCGGTCGCCGAGCTGATGCTGCGGGGCATCGACGAGGACGCCGTCGACTTCCGCCCGACCTATGACGGGGAGGGGGAGGAGCCGGTGGTGCTGCCGGGCGCCTTCCCGAACCTTCTCGCAAACGGCTCCGCCGGCATTGCGGTCGGCATGGCGACAAACATCCCGCCGCACAACGCGGCGGAGCTCTGTGACGCGGCGCTGCACCTCATCAAGTTCCCGAATGCGACGCTCGGCAAGCTGATGGAGTTCGTGCCGGGGCCGGACTTCCCGACCGGCGGCATCATCGTGTCGACACGCGAGACGCTGGCGGAGACCTACAAGACCGGGCGCGGCGGCATCCGCGTGCGCGCCCGCTGGGAGACGGAAGACCTCGGCCGCGGCACCTGGGCGGCGGTCGTCACCGAGATTCCCTATCAGGTGCAGAAGAGCAGGCTGATCGAGCAAATCGCCGGGCTGATCGAGAACCGCAAACTGCCGCTCGTCGACGACGTCCGCGACGAGAGCGCGGAAGACGTGCGCATCGTCATCGAGCCGAAGAGCCGCGCGGTCGATCCGAGCCTGATGATGGAATCGCTCTTCCGCACGACGGAGCTCGAGGCGCGCTTCTCGCTCAACATGAACGTGCTCTCGCGCGGCGTCGTTCCGAACGTGCTCTCGCTCCGCGACGTGCTCCTGCAATGGCTGGAGCATCGGAAGGTCGTGCTCATCCGGCGCTCGCGCTTCCGCTTGGGCAAGATCGCCGAGCGGCTGGAAGTGCTCGGCGGCTATCTCATCGCCTACCTGAACCTCGACGAGGTCATCCGCATCATCCGCGAGGAGGACGATGCGAAAGCGGTGATGATGAAGCGCTTCGATCTCACCGAGCCGCAGGTCGAGGCGATCCTGAACATGCGGCTCCGGCAGTTGCGCAAGCTCGACGAGATCGAGATCCGCAAGGAGTTCGACGGGCTCAAAACCGAGAAGAAGGACCTCGAAGCGTTGCTCAAGTCCGAGGAGCGGCAGTGGAAGTGCGTCGCCTACGAGATAGCGGAAGTGAAGAAGACGTTCGGGCCGAATACGCCGCTCGGCAAGCGTCGCACCGGCTTCGCCGACGCACCGGAGATCGACCTGGAAGAGATGCAGGAGGCGATGATCGAGCGCGAGCCGGTTACCGTCGTCATCTCCGAGAAGGGGTGGATCCGCGCGATGCGCGGCCACATGACCGACCTTAGCCAGCTTACCTTCAAGGAGGGCGACCGCCTAAAGCGCGCCTTCCATGCGACGACCATGGACAAGGTGCTCATCCTCTCCACCGGCGGGAAGGTCTACACGCTCGAGGCGGCGAAGCTTCCGGGTGGGCGCGGCCACGGCGAGCCGGTCCGGCTCATGCTCGACATGGACAAGGAACAGGACGTCGCCGCGATCTTCCCGTTCGATCCGAACGGCAAGCGGGTCGTCGCGAGCCGCGCCGGCTACGGTTTTTGCGTGGCCGAAAGCGAGCTCGTAGCCAACACGCGCAAGGGGAAGCAGGTCCTCAACGTCTCAGGCACAGACGAGGCGAAGGTCTGCGTGCCTGTTGCCGGTGACTTCGTCGCGGTCGTGGGCACGAACCGCAAGATGGTCATCTTCCCGCTCGACCAGCTCCCGGAGATGACGCGCGGCAAAGGCGTCCGCCTGCAGCGCTACAAAGACGGCGAACTGTCGGACGCGCGGGTGTTTCTCAAGAAGGAAGGGCTCAGCTGGACCGACGGCGCCGGCCGCGTCCACACGCGCCCGGTCACGGAGCTGAAGGACTGGATGGGCGAGCGCGCCCAGGCCGGCCGGCTCTCGCCGCAGGGCTTTCCGAAGTCGAACAGGTTCGGTGACGGCTAACCGGCCCGCCGTCTTCGAGTGCTTCCTACGGGCTGGCCTTGGAAGCGGCGACGTGGCGGGTGGCGGCGCGCTTCGCTGGGAGGCGGCCTTCGCCAAAGTTGCCGGCGAGATCCCGCGCCAGACGGACGACGGCGTTTCGAAGCGCCAGACTCCCGATCTGCGCGTAGGCTTGCAGCAGCTCGGTCGCGCCCGGCTCGCTCAGGATGGCCTTGGTGTCGGCGCGGTCGCCGTCCGCCGAGGCGGAGCCGGAGCTTCCCGTGAAAAAGTAGGCGACGGGAACGTCGAGGACCTTGCTGATCTCGGCGAGACGTCCCGCACCAATGCGATTCGTCCCATTCTCGTATTTCTGCACCTGCTGAAAGGAGACCCCAATTTCCTTGCCAAGTCTTTCCTGGCTTACTCTCAGCTGTTTCCGCCGCGAACGAAGGCGCGCACCAACCAACGCGTCCATTGGTGTCGCTGCTTTTGCCATTTGCGGGAACCTCACTTTCACAATTCTCAGGCGTCAGGTTGTAGCCGAGTTCAATTCATAGTGCCAATCGCATATGTGACAAATGTGCCGCCCTTTGCCGCAGGTACCTAGACTTGCGGAATCTTAGTTAATGCGCACCCAACCCCGCGGAGAAAGCCGCTCCTGTGGCCGAAAACGGGCTTTGTAGTTCATCTTGGGCGAGCCATCGACCCAATAACCTAGATACACGTAGGGCTTGCCGAGCTTCCGGGCGCGCTCGATGTGCTCCAGAATCATCAACGTTCCGAGCGAGCGGTCCAGGAGATCCGGGTCGAAGAACGAATAGACCATCGACAGGCCGTCCGACAGAAGGTCGGTCAGCGTGCAGGCGATGATTCCGCCCTCGTCTCGGCCGGTGATGGCGCTGTCCGGGCCGCGGCGGCGATATTCGACGACGCCGCTTTCGACGTGGCTGTCCTCCACCATCAGCGCGTAGTCGAGGACCGACATGTGCGCCATGCCGCCGTCCGAATGCCGGCTGTCGAGATAGCGGCGGAAGAGGCTGTACTGCTCGCTCGTCGCCTGGGCCGGGCGGAAGCGGCCGATCAGGTCGCGGTTCGCCTTCCACACCCGGCGCATGCTGGCGGTCGGGCGGAAGGCGTCGACGCAGACGCGCACCGACACGCAGGACATGCAGGATTCGCAGGCCGGACGGTAGGCGATACCCTGGCTGCGGCGGAATCCGCCCTGGCTCAGGAGATCGTGGAGCTCCGAGGAGTCCGGGCCGACGAGATGGGTGAAGACCTTCCGCTCCTGCCGGCCCGGCAGATACGGGCACGGGCTCGGGGCGGTCAGGTAGAACTGATGGGCGTCTGTTACGATCTTCGTCATCGAAGCAGTCTCGCGCAAGACTCATACCACGCCAGAGCGCGGCGCAAGACAAGAGCTTGATTCAAGAGCCGGCTCAGCCTCTCCCGGCCTCTGGAGACGTCGGGTGGCAAGCGCTCAGAACGCGCGGACGGCGACCGTGCCGATGATCAGATCGTGAAGCAGCTGCTTGCGCTCGGAAAAGAGCGCGACGAGGAGGATCAGGGGCGTCAGGATCGCGATGGACACCCAGAAGAGCAGGGTCTGAAGAAGCGCCAGCCCGTGGTCCATGCGAGCGCCGCCGACGGTGCGCATCTCGACCCCGGCGAAGCGCATACCCGGCGTCGCCGAATAGGGGCCGCCGAGGGTCAGCACGGAATAGAGGATCGCGACGACCGGCCAGACGGCGGGCAGGAGAAACCAAAGCAGGCCGAACGTGAAGAGGCCGACGACGGCGATCACGACATAGGCGGCGACCATGAGAAATAGGATCGCCGCGGCGTCGATCAGGAACGCGAAGATTCGGCGCGTGCGCACACTGTCGTAGCGCTCCGGATGGACAGCGGGATCGAACGCAAGCTCGCCCGCGTCGAGTGTCATTGTCTGGCTCATGGCGTCACCTTTCGCCGAAAAAATGGGGGCAGGCCCGCGGCGGTTCAAGGATTGCCGGCGGCCCCTCGCGGGACCGGGCTCAACCCTTGGCGAGCATCTCCGCCACCCGCGCCGCAAAATAGGTGAGAATGCCATCGGCGCCCGCGCGCTTGAAGGCGAGGAGGCTTTCCAGCATCGCGCGGTCGCCGTCGATCCAGCCGGCCCGCGCCGCGCCCTCGATCATCGAATACTCGCCCGACACCTGATAGGCGAAAGTCGGCATGCCGAACGCCTCCTTCACGCGAAAGAGGATGTCGAGGTAGGGGAGGCCCGGCTTCACCATCAGCATGTCGGCGCCCTCGGCGATATCCAATTCCGCCTCGCGCAGCGCCTCGTCGCCGTTACCCGGGTCCATCTGGTAGGTGCGCTTGTCGCCGAGGAGCGTCGCCTTGGTGCCGATCGCATCGCGGAAGGGGCCGTAAAAGGCGGAAGCATATTTCGCCGTGTAGGCCATGATCTGCACGCGACCGAAGCCGGCCTGGTCGAGCGCCTCGCGGATCGCGCCGACGCGCCCGTCCATCATGTCGGAGGGGGCGATCACGTCCGCACCCGCCTCCGCCTGCACGAACGCCTGGCGGACAAGCTGCGCGACGCTCGCGTCGTTCACGATCTCGCTGCCTTCCATGATCCCGTCATGGCCGTGGCTGGTGTAGGGGTCGAGCGCGACGTCGACGATCAGGCCGATGTCGGGGACCGCGGCCTTGATCGCGCGGCAGGCGGTGCAGACGAGGTTCTTCGGGTTGAGGGCCTCCGAGCCGAGGGCGTCGCGGCGGGACGGATCGGTAAAGGGGAAAAGCGCGATCGCCGGGATCTTGAGGCGCGCCGCGCGCTCGGCCTCGGCGACCGCCTGGTCGACGGAAAGCCGGTCGACGCCCGGCATCGCGGCGACCGGCTCGCGCCGCTTCTCGCCGTCGACAAGGAAGATGGGCCAGATCAGATCGTCCGCCGAGAGTGACGTTTCGCGCACCAGCCGGCGCGACCAGTCGGTGCGGCGGTTGCGGCGCATTCGGCGGCGGCCGGTGATGCGGTCGATGTCGGGGTGGGCGGGTTTCAGCGGCGCGGTCATCGGCGATCCAAGAGCGAGTGCCGCAGAATAGCATCCGCTTCCCGGCCCTCAAAATGCGACCGCCGGAAACGCCGGAATTCCGGCGGGCGGACCAAGTTCCGCGCTTGTGAGGGCGCGCACAAACGCCTTCGCCGCCAGATGCGACACCGCCTCCATCGCAACGCCCCCAGCACTGAGCCGGGGCACAGAGATGGAGATGAAAATGAACCTGTTCCGCACCACCGCCGCCGCGTTCGTCGTCGTCGCCGGTCTCGTCGCCGCCAATGCAGCCTCCGCCTACGAGCGCTGGGTCGACATTCATAACGTGGGCAACGCCGCTGTCGTCGCCGTCCAGATCAGCGACATCGGCAGGAACGACTGGGGTCCCGACGTCCTCCCCGGCATTATCCCGGTCGGTGGGGTCGCCGAGGTCGATCCGCCCCGCACGCGCGGCTACTGCCGCTTCGACATCCGCCTGACCTACGACAACGGCGACACCGCCGACATCTACGACGTGAACCTTTGCGAAGCCGTCGACCTCGTCACCGACGGCGACACCTTCGACCTCTACACGATCTGATCCGAGATCAACCGATCGCGAGCCGCCGCCGGGGGCACCCGGTGGCGGCCTCTCGTTGTCGGGCGGGCGGCGCATTGACGCCCACGAGCGGCACTCCTATGGCTCGGCTCATGGCGAGACATCCGGCCGTCAGGACTTCTTGCTCCCTGCCTCGGGCTGAAAGAGCATGAGCGACGCGCTCGGCGGGCCCGTCGCGCCAGAGGGTGCGCGGATGCCGCTCACCTTGATCTATATGCGCGTCGTAGCGCTGCTCCTGCTCGTGGCCGGCCTCGCGCGCGCCTGCCAGATCCTGGGCATTCTGACCCCGGAGTCGCTGACCTTCGACAATCTTGAGCCGGCAAAGCGAGCGAGTGCCGTCACGCTCCTCCTGGTCGATCTCCTGGCCGCAGTTGGGCTTTGGGTTGGGGCCGCCTGGGGACCGGTGATGTGGGCGGTGGCGCTCGCGGTCGAGGTTTCGATGTACACGCTTTTTTCCGATCTTTTTGGCAGCTATCCGCTGCGCGTCTTCATTCACGGATGCATTTTCATCGGCTTTCTTGCCCTCACCTTCATGGAGTGGCGGCGCTCTATTGCCGACTGAGCCGGTTCCGCGCGAAGTAGACCGGTTCGATCGTGGAAAGATTTAATTAAGCGTTTCGCTTAAGTGCATCTTCAACCGGCAACTCTATGGTGCCCCGAATGCAACCGCTGCAAAGGCGGATGGGCGAGGATTGGACATGCTTATGTCGGAACAGGCGGCGGCTCGCTATGAGGCGGCGGACACGGCTCCGGACGATACGAAGACGCTCTACCTCGATGCGCTGACCCTCGTGGAGCGGCTGCATCGGCGGCTTCTCGACGTGATCAAGGACGAATTCGACCGGATGGGGCGGTCCGACGTGAACAGCGTGCAGGCGCTGCTCCTCTTCAACATCAGCGATTCAGAGCTGACGGCCGGGGAGCTCAGGACCCGCGGCTATTATCTCGGCTCGAACGTCTCCTACAACCTGAAGAAGCTGGTCGATGCCGGCTTCATCCGCCACCAGCGCTCGCGCGTCGATCGCCGCTCGGTGCGGGTCTCCCTGACGGACCAGGGCCTCGAGGTGGCGAGCGTCGTGAACGAACTCTACAACCGTCACATCCAGTCGATCGAGAAGGTCGGCGGCATCACCCAGGATGATTTCATCCGCATGAACAAGGCGCTGCAGCGGCTTGAGCGCTTCTGGACCGACCAGATCCTTTATCGGCTCTGATCTCCAGCCGATCTTGGTTTCGGCCCGCGTCGCGCAAGCGCCGCGGGCTGCTTGCTTTTAGGGGCCCGGACACGGCGCGCTAGTGTCGCCGTTTGCCGGGCCGCTCGCCGCGGCGGCGCCATTTCGGGAGCACCCGACATTGATTGGCCATAAAGGCCGGCCAAGAGGAATCGTCGGGGTTGCGGCAGGGTCTGGACATCTTCCAAAATGCGGCGTCGTCGCGGTCGCCCGGCGGGTTGACTGTGATGGTTAGTGCACCGTTAAGCCAGGTGGGCTAACACGGGCTGAGGCCGACCGACGATGACCGGCTGAAGGACAGGAATCTCGAACCGATGCGATCGCTCTCGTTGCTTGTGATTTCGGCGGCACTTTTCGCGCCGGCTATGGCGTTCGCCCAGCAACAAGCGGCGGGCCTGCAGCAATCGGAGTGGGCGGAGAGCTTCGATTCCCAGTCGCAGGTCACGCGTCCGGTCACCACAACGACTCCGATCCTTTCGCCGCAGACCGTGCCGGCGATGGAGGAGGCGATCTACGCCTACCAGGACCTCGTCGCGCGCGGCGGCTGGAACAGCGTGCCCGCCGACAAGGAACTCAAGATCGGCATGCGCGACCCGGCGGTGATCGAGCTCCGGCGCCGGCTCATCGCTTCCGGCGACCTTCGCCAGGCGAGCGGCGACGCCTCGGCCTTCGATTCCTACGTGCAGGCCGCGGTCAGGCGGTTCCAGGAGCGGCATGGCATTCCCGACGACGGCGTCGTCAATGCGAGCACGCTGCAGGCGCTCAACGTGCCCGCCTATGTTCGCCTCGCGCAGCTGCAGGCGAATGTCGAGCGCATCAAGGCGATGGGAGCGCCGAGTGGGCGCTATGTTCTCGTCAACATCCCCGGCGCTCAGATCGAAGCCGTCGAGGACGGCACGGTCGTCTCCCGCCATATCGCGGTCGTCGGCAAGGTCGACCGGCAGACGCCGATCCTTTCGAGCAAGATCTACGAGATCCGCTTCAATCCCTTCTGGACGGTGCCAGCCTCCATCATCAAGAAGGATCTGATCCCGAAGATGCAAAAGGAGCCGACCTATCTGACCGACCATCATATCCGCATCTTCAATCAGAAGGGCCAAGAGCTGACGGCGGACCAGGTGGACTGGAACACCGACGAAGCGGTGAACTACATGTTCCGCCAGGATCCGGGTGACGACAACTCGCTCGGCTTCGTCAAGCTGCAGTTCCACAATCCCTACGACGTCTATCTGCACGACACGCCGGCGAAGGGCCTGTTCGGCTCCGACTATCGCTTCGAGTCGTCGGGCTGCGTGCGCGTGTTCAATGTGCGCGAACTGGTCGCTTGGGTGCTGCGCGATACCGGCTATGACCGCGCGCGTGTGGACGAGACGATCCGCTCCGGCGAGCGGCTCGACCAGGAGGTGACGAACCCGCCCTCGATCTTCACTGCCTATCTCACCGCCTGGACCACGGGCGACGGCGTCATCCACTTCCGCGACGACATCTACGGCCTCGACAACCAGGGCACCGTGGCGCTCGCGCAAGACCCGAAGAGGATCGGGCGTCCGGAGGAGACCGCGCAGCAGTAGGGCTGAGGTCCCGCCTCTCGCTTGGCGGGGGCGGGGGTCTGTGGTATCGGCCGGCCGCTCCCTTTGCCGCAGCGCGGTAGAGAGGCGCGGTATTCCACCAGAGCCGGGACCTTCGATGTCGCCAACCAAGCCCGCCCGCGAATCCGCCGGGCCCGATACCTTCTTCTCCGCGACGCTTGCCGAATCGGACCCGGAGATCGCTGAGGCAATCGCTGACGAGCTCGGTCGCCAGAGCCACGAGATCGAGCTGATCGCGTCTGAGAACATCGTGTCGCGTGCCGTGCTCGAGGCGCAGGGCTCGGTGATGACCAACAAATACGCCGAGGGCTATCCCGGGAAGCGCTACTACGGCGGCTGCGAATTCGTCGACGTCGCCGAGACGCTCGCCATCGAACGCGCAAAGAAGCTCTTCGGCGCGAACTTCGCCAACGTGCAGCCGAACTCCGGCAGCCAGATGAACCAGGCGGTGTTCCTGGCGCTCCTCAATCCAGGCGACACCTTCATGGGCCTCGACCTCGCGGCCGGCGGTCATCTGACCCACGGCTCGCCCGTCAACATGAGCGGCAAGTGGTTCAAGGTCGCGCCTTACGGGGTGCGCCGCGAGGATCAGCTCCTCGACTACGATGTGATCGAGCGGATCGCGCACGAGGCGAAGCCGAAGCTCATCATCGCCGGCGGCACCGCCTATTCACGCATCTGGGACTTCCGCCGCTTCCGCGAGATCGCGGACTCCGTCGGCGCCACCCTGATGGTCGACATGGCGCATTTCGCCGGCCTCGTCGCCGGCGGCGCGCATCCCTCGCCGATGCCGCACGCGCATGTCGTGACCTCGACCACGCACAAGTCGCTCCGGGGCCCGCGCGGCGGCTTGATCCTGACCAACGACGAGGCGATGGCGAAGAAGATCAATTCCGCCGTCTTCCCCGGCCTGCAGGGCGGGCCGCTGATGCACGTCATCGCAGCGAAGGCGGTGGCCTTCGGCGAGGCACTTCGGCCAGACTTCCGCATCTACGCGAAGAACATCGTGGAGAACGCCCGGGCGCTCGCCGAGCAGCTGAAAAGCCTTGGCCTCGACATCGTGTCGGGCGGCACCGACAACCATCTGATGCTCGTCGATCTCAGGCCGAAGCGGGTGAGGGGAAACGTCTCGGAGAAGGCGCTCGTCCGCGCCGGGCTGACCTGCAACAAGAACGGGATTCCGTTCGATCCCGAGAAGCCCTTTGTCACCTCCGGCATCCGGCTCGGCACGCCGGCGTGCACGACGCGTGGCTTCGGCGTCGCCGAGTTCCGCCAGGTCGGACAGATGATCGCGGAGGTGCTCGACGCGGTGGCGCAGTCGGAAGACGGCGCCGCGCCGCTCGTCGAAGCGGCGGTGAAGCAGAAGGTGAGAGCGCTCGCCGACCGCTTCCCGATCTATGCCGTGACCAGCGGGGCCTGACACCGCCATGCGCTGTCCCTATTGCGGCGCCGACGACACGCAGGTGAAGGACTCACGGCCGACGGAAGACTCCGCCGCGATCCGCCGCCGACGCGTCTGCGTCGAATGCGGGGGGCGCTTCACGACGTTCGAGCGCGTGCAGCTTCGCGAGCTGACGGTGCTGAAGCGCTCCGGCCGCAAGGTGCCGTTCGATCGCGACAAGCTGATGCGCTCCGTGCAGGTGGCGCTTCGGAAGCGCCCGGTCGATTCGGAGCGTGTTGAGCGCATGGTTTCCGGCATAGTGCGGCAGCTCGAAAGCCGCGGCGAGCAGGAGATTCCGGCGCAGGATATCGGCGAGCTCGTGATGGAGGCGCTGAAGAACCTCGACGCCGTCGCCTATGTCCGCTTCGCCTCGGTGTACCGCGATTTCTCCGAGGCGAAGGACTTCGAGACTTTCGTCGGCGAACTTGCCGAGGACAAGGCGCGCCCGGGCAAAGAGCGGTGATATGTTCACCGGGATCGTGACGGATGTGGGAGAAATTCTTCGCGCGACGGCTCGTCCCGTCGGCACGCGCTTCCGCATCGCGACCGGCTACGATCCGGCGACGATCGACATCGGGGCGTCAATTTCATGCTCCGGCTGCTGCCTGACGGCGGTCGAGCGCGGCATCGATGGGAATCGTGGCTATTTCGACGTCGAGGCTTCGCCTGAGACGCTGTCGCGCACGACGCTCGGCGCATGGGCGGGGGGGACGCGCATCAATCTCGAGCGCTCGCTGAAACTTGGCGATGAGCTCGGCGGGCACATGGTGAGCGGCCATCTCGACGGACTTGCGACGATCATGGAACGGCGCGACGACGGCGACATGGCGGTCTTCGCCTTCGAGGTGCCGGCCGAGCTTGCCCGCTTCATCGCGGAGAAGGGTTCGGTCGCGCTCGATGGCACGTCGCTCACGGTCAACGCCGTCAATGGCCGGCGCTTCGAGGTGATGCTCATCCCACACACGCTGCAGGTCACCACCTGGGGCAGCCGGCAGGCCGGCGAGCGCGTGAACCTCGAGATCGATCAAGTCGCGCGCTACGTTGCGCGGCTCGCGGAGCCGGTCTAGATGGTCGGCTTCACTCGAAATTTGGTGCCGATGGCCGACCGCCCGCCGCATCTGCTCGTCATCGAGGCGCGCTTCTATGACGACATCGCCGACGAGATGCTTCGCGGCGCCACGGCCGCGATCGAGCGCGCCGGCGCGACGTTCGAGCGCGTGACGGTGCCGGGCGCGCTGGAGATCCCGGCAGCAATCGCGATGGCGCTTGCCGGACCGAAGCGCTTCGACGGCTATGTCGCGCTCGGCTGCGTCATCCGCGGCGAGACCACGCACTACGATACGGTCGCGAACGAGTTGGCGCGCGCGCTGATGGAGCTTTCCGTGGTGCATCGGCTGGCGCTCGGGAACGGCATCCTGACAGTCGAGAACGACGAGCAGGCGTGGGCGCGCGCCCGCGTCGGCGAGCAGAACAAGGGCGGGGCGGCCGCAGAGGCCGCGCTTGCCATGATCGCCATGAAAGCGGGGATGTCGTGACCGCGCCGGCGCGGCCGGCCAATCAACGCGGCGCGGCACGGCTCGGCGCCGTGCAGGCGCTCTACCAGATGGATATCGGCGGCGCGCCGCTTCCTGCGGTCCTTGCGGAGTTCGAGGCGCATCGCCTCGGCGCCGAGATCGAGGGCGTGCAGCTCCGGCCCGCCGACAGGCCCTTCTTCCGCGCGCTCGTTTCGGGGGTCGTTGCGGCACAGCGCCGGATCGATCCGATCATCCACGCGGCCCTGCCGCCGACCTGGCCGCTCACCCGCATCGACCTGACGCTTCGCGCCATCCTTCGCTGCGGCGTGTTCGAACTGCTCGAGCGTCGCGACGTGCCGGGCCGAGCCGTGATCAGCGAATACGTTGACGTCGCGCACGCGTTCTTCTGTGCCGACGAGCCGGGGCTGGTGAACGGGGTACTCGATCGCGTCGCGCACGACTGCCGCCCGGAGGAGTTCCCGCAGGCGGCGTCCGGCTGAAGGCGCCGTCGGTGCCGCTCGACGAGCTCTCGATCATCGATCGCTTCTTCCGTCCGCTCGCGGGAGAGGGGGCTTTCGATCTCCGCGACGACGCCGGGCTGATCGCGGTGCCGGCGGACAGCGATCTCGTGGTGACCACCGACATGGTGGCATGCGGCATTCACTTCCTTCCCGATGATCCGGCCGAGACGATCGCGCAGAAGGCGCTCCGCGTGAACATCTCGGACCTCGCGGCGAAGGGAGCGACGCCGCTCGCCTACACGCTGAGCCTCGGCCTGCCATCGGGTGTCGGCGAGCCCTGGCTCACCGACTTTGCCGACGGGCTGGCGCGCGACCAGCGGCGCTTCGCCATCCACCTTCTCGGCGGCGACACCATCGACGCGCCGAACGGTCCGGTCGTTTCGATCGCCGCTTTCGGCCTCCTGCCGAAGGGGCGCATGGTGCACCGCTCGGGCGGCAAGCCGGGCGACCTCCTCTACGTCTCCGGGGTCATCGGCGCGGGCGCCGCCGGGCTGGCGATTCTCAAGAAGGAACGGGGCCCGTGGGACGGGCTCTCCACGGACGCGCGTGCGGCGCTCGTGGCACGCTTTCGTGTTCCTGAGCCCCGCGTCGCACTCTCGGGCGCGATCATCGAATTCGCATCTGCGGCGATGGACATCTCCGACGGGCTCGCCGGCGATTGCGACAAGCTCTGCGCCGCTTCCGGCTGCTCGGCCAGGATCGAGGCGGGCGACGTCCCGCTGCCCTCCGGGCTCGACGGCGGCGACGCCGCGACGCTTGCGAGGCTCCTCGGCTCCGGCGACGACTATGAAATCCTTCTCGCCGTTTCGCCGGCAAAGGACCGGCGCTTTCTCGAGGTTGCGGCGGTCGCCGGCGTGCCGGTGACACTGATCGGAGCCCTCATCGAGGGAAGCACGCCCGCCGAAATGCTATTCAAGGGTGCACATCTTCGTTTATCAAAACGGGCTTACGTGCACGGGGCCGGGGGCAAGGAGAGCGCATGACGGAGCTGACCGCCCCGGCAATCTTCGTTGACGACCGCAAGGCGCGGCGGAACATGATCGTGCTGGCTGCCGCCGGCGCGCTGGCGGGATCTGCGCCGCCGATCAGTTTCGCCGCGGCTTCGCTTGCCGCCTATCAGCTTCTCGGCGAGGACAAGGCGCTCGCGACCCTGCCGGCGACCGCCTTCGTCGTCGGGACTGCGTGCGGCACGGTTCCGGCCGCGCTCCTCATGCGCAGGATCGGGCGGCGACCCGGCTTCATCGCAGGCATGATCGTGTCGACCATCGGCGCCTGCTTTTCGGCGACCGCGATGCTGACATCCACGTTCCTGCTGCTCTGCCTAGGCTCCTTCCTCGTGGGCTTTGCGAACGCCTTCGCGCAGCAGTTCCGCTTCGCCGCCGCCGACATGGCAAGTTCGATGTTCCGGCCGCGCGCCATCTCGCTTGTGCTCGCGGGTGGCGTCGTCGCGGCCGTGCTCGGACCGCAGACGGTGATCCATACCGCCGACCTCTTCGCGACGGCGCCGTTCGCAGGAGCGTTCCTGGGCTCCGCCGTGCTGACTATCGCCGCCGCGTTGGTCCTGACCTTCCTCGACATTCCGCACGCGCCGTCGAGGACCCGCGCCGCGAGCGGCAGGCCAGTCGGCGCGATCGCCCGCCAGCCGGAATTCCTGGTGGCGGTTGGATGCGCGATCTCGGCCTATACCGTGATGAGTTTCGTCATGACCGCGGCGCCGCTCGCCATGGTCATGCATCATCATCCACGCGACGCTGCCGTGCTCGGCGTGCAGTGGCACGTGCTCGCGATGTTTGGGCCGAGCTTCGTCACCGGCTCGCTGATCGCCCGGTTCGGGGCTGAGCGGATGGTCGCGGCCGGGCTCCTGCTCCTCATCGGCTGCGCGCTGGTGGCGCTCTCCGGGGCGACAATCGGGCATTTCTGGCTCGCCCTCATCCTCCTCGGCGTCGGCTGGAACTTCGGCTTCATCGGCGGCACGGCGCTCGTCACCGAGACCTACCGGCCGGAGGAGAGGGAGAAGGTCCAGGCGCTCAACGACTTCCTCGTCTTCGGCGCCGTGGCGATCGCTTCCTTCTCCTCCGGCCAGCTGCTGATCTTCGGCGGCTGGGACCTCCTCAATCTTCTGGTGCTCCCGGTTACTCTTGGCAGCCTGCTGGCCCTGTTCTGGCGGATGGCGCGGCGTCCGCGGCCGGCCTGAAGGCTGCCCGGCTCCCTTGACGGGGATTGGCGATTCCGCAATACCCCCGCGGGACTGTTCCATCCCTGCCGGCCCGCGGTGGCGCGTGTTTTTTCGCCCGCCCGGCCGGCTCGTCCCGTGTCCCGAGGAAACCCTAAATGCTTCCGCTTTATTTCGTCATCGCGTGCGGCGTGCTGAGCATCGTCTACGCGGTCTGGGCCATCCAATCCGTGCTCGCCGCCGACGCCGGCAATGCGCGAATGCAGGAGATCTCCGCCGCCATCCGCGAGGGCGCCACCGCCTATCTGACGCGCCAGTACACGACGATCGCGATTGTCGGCGTCGTCGTCTTCGCGCTTGCCTGGTGGCTGCTCACCGTCACTGCGGCCATCGGGTTCGCGATCGGTGCGATCCTTTCCGGCACGGCCGGGTTCATCGGCATGCTCGTTTCCGTGCGCGCCAACGTCAGGACGGCGCAGGCGGCTTCGCAGTCGCTCGGCGCAGGGCTCGCCATCGCCTTCCGCTCCGGCGCGATCACGGGGCTCCTGGTCGCCGGCCTCGCGCTTCTCGGCGTCGCCGTCTATTTCACCATCCTGACTGGTCCGCTCGGCCTTGACCCGGAGAGCCGCGAAGTCATCGACGCCCTCGTCGCGCTCGGCTTCGGTGCTTCGCTCATCTCGATCTTCGCCCGTCTTGGCGGTGGCATCTTCACCAAAGGCGCCGACGTCGGCGGCGACCTCGTCGGCAAGGTGGAAGCGGGCATCCCGGAGGACGACCCGCGCAATCCCGCGACCATCGCCGACAACGTCGGCGACAATGTCGGCGACTGCGCCGGCATGGCCGCCGATCTCTTCGAGACCTACGCGGTAACCGTCGTCGCCACGATGGTGCTCGCTTCGATCTTCTTCGACGGCGCGACGGCGCTCACCATGATGATGCTGCCGCTCCTGATCGGCGGCGCCTGCGTCGTCACCTCGATCATCGGCACGTTCTTCGTGAAGCTCGGCTCCAACAATTCCATCATGGGAGCGCTCTACAAGGGCTTCATCGCCACCGCGCTCCTCTCCATCGTTGCGCTGGCGCTGGTGATCTGGTGGGCGACCGGCTTCTCCACTGAGTTTTCGGTCCAGACAACGGCGGGAGCGCGGAGCTTCACCGGCCTCAGCCTTCTCTTCTGCGGCGTCACCGGCCTCGCCGTGACCGGCCTCATCATCTGGATCACCGAATACTACACCGGTACCAACTACCGCCCGGTGCAGTCGATCGCGACCGCGTCGATCACAGGCCACGGCACCAACGTGATCCAGGGGCTCGCCGTGTCGCTCGAATCGACGGCGTTGCCGGCGCTCGTCATCATCGCCGGCATCCTTGTCGCCTACGCGCTCGCCGGCCTCTTCGGCATCGCGATCGCCGTCACCACCATGCTGGCGCTCGCCGGCGTGGTCGTCGCGCTCGACGCTTTCGGCCCTGTGACCGACAACGCCGGAGGCATTGCCGAGATGGCGGACCTGCCGGCCGACGTGCGCAACACCACCGACGCGCTCGACGCCGTCGGCAACACGACGAAGGCCGTGACCAAGGGCTACGCCATCGGCTCCGCCGGCCTCGGCGCGCTGGTGCTCTTCGCCGCCTACACCTCTGATCTGCAGTATTTTTCCGCGCACGCCGAACCGGGCTCGTTCTTCGAGGGCGTGACGGTGAACTTCTCGCTCTCCAATCCCTACGTCGTCGTTGGCCTGCTCTTCGGTGGCCTCTTGCCTTACCTCTTCGGGGGCATTGCGATGACCGCGGTCGGTCGCGCCGCAAGCTCCATCGTGGAGGAGGTGCGCCGCCAGTTCCGCGAGAAGCCGGGCATCATGCAGGGCACGGAGAAGCCGGATTACGGCCGCGCCGTCGACATCCTGACGCGCGCCGCGATCCGCGAGATGATCGTGCCATCGCTTCTGCCGGTGCTCTCGCCGCTCGTCTGCTTCGGCGTGATCTATCTGATCGCCGGCAAGTCGGAGGCGTTCTCGGCGCTCGGGGCGATGCTGCTCGGGGTCATCGTCAATGGGCTCTTCGTGGCGATCTCGATGACGGCCGGCGGCGGGGCCTGGGACAACGCCAAGAAATACATCGAGGACGGCCATTACGGCGGCAAGGGGTCGGAGGCGCACAAGGCGGCGGTGACCGGCGACACGGTCGGCGATCCCTACAAGGACACGGCCGGCCCAGCGGTGAACCCGATGATCAAGATCACCAACATCGTGGCGCTGCTGCTCTTAGCCGTGCTGGCGCACTGAGCGGTATCGGTCGTCGACGCCGCGTCGAGGACCGCGCGGCCGATCCCGTCGTTATTGGCCGGGCCCCGGAGCGGAGGGGTGCGGCACGCCGCTCGGGCCAAGGCCGGTCGCCGCGAAGAGCTGCGAGACGAACGACATATCCTTGCCGCCGGTCGGGGTCGTGCGCGACACCAGGTCGACGATCACGCCGTCCTTCAGCCCGTAATTGGCGATCTTCGCGACCTGGCTGCTCTGGTCGAAATAGATGGCGAGCACGGTCTGGTCGATGACGTGCGAGTTCAGGAAGGCGATCGGCCGGTTGGTCTTCTGCGAGATGTAGTAGAAGACCTCGCCGCCGAAGTCGGCGGTGGTCGTGGGCGTGCCGAGCGTCAGCAGCACCTGTTCCCGCGGCGCGCCGACCTGCACCTGCTGCAGCGACGATTCGGAAGGGACGTAGCCGCGCGTCAGCGTCTCCCCGATGCAGCCGCTGAGCGCGACGGCGGCGAAAAGCGCCACCGCAGCCCCTTGGAATTTCCGTGCCCGCATCGTTTCCTTCCTCTGGCGGCTTGCTAGCCGCGTCGCCGGCCCTTTGCAATGGCGGTCGGCATCGCGCGCGTGTATGGCGGGGGTGAGGCGAAGGAGCCGGGGATGCTCTTTTCGAGGGCGCGGCGAAACGAACGGGAGGCCGCCGAGCGGGTCTACGGTGCGGCGCTTGCCGCCGCGCGGCGGCCGCATTTCTACCTGCGATGCGGCGTCCCCGACACCTTGCAGGGGCGCTTCGAGATGGTTGCGCTCAACCTCTTTCCCGTCCTTCACCGGCTGACCCTCGACCCCGGCGACGATCCGGAGCTCGCGCGGCGTGTGGCCGAAAGCTTCGTCGACGATATGGACGACGCGCTGCGCGGGGTCGGCGTCAGCGACACGCGCGTGCCGAAGCGCATGAAGACGCTCTACGCCTCGTTTGCCGGTCGGGTCGTGGCCTACGGGCAGGCGCTCGGCGAAAGTGAGGAAGCGGTCGGCGCGGCAATCGCGCGGAACGTCTTTCCCGATGGCGGCGAGGCGCGGCATGTCGTGGCGCTCGCGCGCTACCTCTGCGACGCGGTTCGCGCGGTCGGCGCTGCGGACCTCTCGGCGCTTAGGCGCGGCGAGCTGTCGTTGCCGGATGTCGAGATCGGGGAGGCGCAGGCGTGAGCGGCCGGCCTTTCTCGCATCTTGTGCGAGTCGAGCGCCTCCCGCCGGGCGGCAAGCACTTCCGCGTCGAGGCGCGTGAGAGCGAGCGCAGTGCGATCGCCGAGGCGCTCGGCATCGTCGGCGTCGCGGCGCTTGCCGTCGATGTCGACATCCGGCCGCTTGCGGGGGCGTCAATCGGCGTCCGCGGCACGGTGACCGCCTCGGTCGTGCAGACTGACGTGGTGACGATCGAGCCGCTCGCGCAGGAGATGGTCGAAGAGATCGACGTCGCTCTCTCGCCGGCCGAGGCGACCGGCCGCCGAAGGGAGAAGGCTGTGACCGACGCGGAGCCCGCGGAGGAGCGCGACGTCTACCATAACGGGCAGGTCGACCTCGGCGCTATCGCGGTCGAGCATCTGGCGATCGGGCTCGATCCCTATCCGCGGGCGGCCGGCGTCGAGTTTCCCGGCTACATCGAGGATGATCCGACGGCCGCAAGCTCCCCGTTTGCAGCGCTTCAGCGCCTGAAACGCGACCAGGAATAGAGGGGGAACGGGTTCCCCCGCTACTTGCCATGCGAGGCGCAAGGGTTATGTTCCGGCCTCCCGCGCGAGAAGCGACGTCTTGATGTCCCAGACGATAACGATTTCCCTCGACGCCATGGGGGGCGACGCCGCACCGCACGCCGTAATCGGAGGTGCGGCCATTGCTCTCGATCGCCGGCCGGATCTGCGTTTCCTGATCTATGGCGACGAAGCGGTCGTGCGGCCGGTGCTCGAAGCGCATCCGCGCGTCAAAGAGAAGTCCGACCTGCGGCATTGCACCGTGACCGTGCAGATGGACGACAAGCCGAGCCTGGCGCTCCGGAAAGGGCGCTGGAAATCGTCGATGTGGCGGACGATCCAGGCAGTGCGCGATCACGAGGCAGGCGCCGCCGTCTCCGCCGGCAACACCGGCGCGCTGATGGCAATGGCGAAGTTCTGCCTGAAGCCGCTTCCCGGCATCGAGCGCCCCGCGATCGCCGCGATCTGGCCGACGATGCGCGGCGAAAGCATTGTGCTCGACGTCGGCGCGACGATCGGGGCCGATGCCGGCATGCTCGCCGACTTCGCGGTAATGGGCGCGGCGATGGCGCGGTCGGTGTTCGGCCTCGACCGGCCGACGGTCGGGCTCTTGAACGTCGGCGTCGAGGAGATGAAGGGCGTGGAGGAGGTGCGCGAGGCCGGACGCATCCTGCGCGCGATGAATCATCCGGGCTTCGACTATCGCGGCTTCGTGGAGGGCGACGACCTCGGCAAGGGCACCGTCGACGTCGCGGTCACCGAAGGGTTCGCCGGGAACATCGCGCTGAAGACCGCCGAAGGGACGGCGCGGCAGATCGCCGAGTACCTGCGCGCGGCGATGACGCGGACCTGGGCGTCGCGGCTCGGCTACATTTTCGCCTACTCGGCCTTCCGGCTGCTCAGAGAGAAGATGGACCCGCGCAAGGTGAATGGCGGCGTCTTCCTCGGGCTGAACGGCGTCGTCATCAAGTCGCACGGGGGGACCGACGCGGAGGGCTTCGCAAGCGCCATCGATCTTGCCCGCGAGATGGCGCGGAACGACCTCGTGCGCCTGATCGCCGAGGATCGCGCGCTCGGCGCGGGCGCAGCAGAACCGCAGCGGATGGCGGCGGCGTCCGCATGATGCGTTCCGTGGTGCGCGGGATCGGAAGCTACCTTCCCGCCAAAGTTCTGACCAACGCCGACCTCGAAGCGATGGTCGACACCTCCGACGACTGGATCGTCCAGCGGACCGGAATCCGCGAGCGGCACATCGCGGCGGAGGGCGAGGTCACCTCCGATCTGGCGACCGCGGCGGCGCGCGAAGCGTTGAAAGACGCCAAGCTCGTCGCCTCCGACATCGACCTGATCGTGCTGGCGACGTCGACGCCCGACAACACGTTTCCCGCGAGCGCCGTCACGGTGCAGAACAATCTCGGCATCCACGAGGGCGCCGCCTTCGATCTCCAGGCGGTATGCACCGGCTTCGTCTATGCGCTCTCCACCGCCGACGCGATGCTGAAGTCGGGACACGGCAAGCGCGCGCTCGTGATCGGCGCTGAGACCTTCTCGCGCATCCTCGACTGGAGCGACCGCACGACCTGCGTGCTTTTCGGCGATGGCGCCGGCGCGTTTGTGATCGAGGCGGAAGAAGGGAAGGGCACGATCGCCGATCGCGGACTGCTCACCTCGCATCTGCGCTCCGACGGCAGCCACAAGACCAAGCTCTACGTCGACGGCGGCCCGTCGGGGACGGGCACAGTCGGCCACGTCCGCATGGAGGGGCGCGAGGTCTTCAAGCACGCCGTCGGCATGATCTCCGACGTGATCAACGCCGCCTTCGCGGCGACCGGCACCACCGCCGACGACATCGACTGGTTCGTGCCGCACCAGGCCAATCAGCGCATCATCGACGCGAGCGCGAAGAAGCTCGGCATCGCCCAGAAGAAGGTCGTCTCGACGGTGGCGCTGCACGGCAACACGTCGGCCGCCTCAATTCCGCTCGCGCTCCACGTCGCCGTCCGCGACGGACGCATAAAGCGCGGCAATCTGGTCATGCTGGAGGCGATGGGCGGGGGCTTTACCTGGGGCTCCGCGCTCCTCCGCTGGTGATTCGCCGATGTTGACCGGGAATGCCCGGCCGCATAGGCTAAGTCCCTTAATACAAAACCATTCCTCGAAAAGACGGTGCGGGCGGCGATGGGGGGCAAGACGATAACGCGGGCTGACCTGGCCGAGGCCGTGTTCCGGCGTCTCGGCCTGTCACGGACCGAATCTGCAAGCATGGTGGAGATGGTGCTCAAGGAGATTTCCGACGCCATCATTTCCGGCGAGACCGTCAAGCTCTCGTCATTCGGGTCCTTCATGATCCGCGACAAGGGGCTGCGCGTCGGGCGAAACCCGAAGACGGGGCGCGAGGTCCCGATCCCGCCGCGCCGCGTGACGGTCTTCAAGCCGAGCAACATCATGAAGAGCCGCATCAACGAGGGTCTGTCGGGCGAGCCGCGGGCCGAAGAAGCCGCGGAGTAGCGGCGAAGGCGGCGTTGAAATGAAGGCGCCCGACGCTTTCCGTACCATCAGCGAAGTCGCGCAGGAGCTCGACCTGCCGCAGCACGTGCTGCGCTTCTGGGAGACGCGCTTCGCGCAGATCAAGCCGATGAAACGCGGCGGCGGGCGCCGTTACTATCGCCCCGAGGACGTCGACCTCCTGCGCGGGATACGCCTGCTCCTCTACGGCGAGGGCTTCACCATCCGCGGCGTGCAGCGCCTCCTGAAGGAGAAGGGCGTCAGCTTCGTGGTTGAGGTCGGGCAGACGGGCTCGGTCGAGACCGTGACGGCCGCGGAGCCGGAAGCCGAGGAGGAGGGCGACGAAGAGGCGCGCCGAGCCGTTCGCGCTCCGGCCGTTCAGTCCGCCGACGAGGAACTGCCTGCGGCGATGATGGCGACACCGGCGCCGGTGGCCATCCCGGTGCCCGCGCCGACAGTCTTCAAACTTGCGCCGGACAGGCGGCGACGGATGGAAACGGCGCTCTCCGATCTGCTCGAAGCGAAGCGGCTGCTCGAACAGGTGCGATAGCCCTACGTTTCCGCGCACGTTCCAATCGACCTTTGCGCGTTCGTTCTTTTCGTTGCCGCGGCCACCATCTCGTGATGGCGAAAATCTCTTTGGGACGCCGTTTTTGGCGTGCCGGCCGCCCCGTCAGCGATTTGCAAGCTTCCCCGTGCGAAACCGAAGCGCTAGGTCCGTCCGATATGTTTCGCAGACTGCCACTCCTGGTTCTGATCGTCGCCACGCTTGCGATCGCCGCGCCCGTCGTGCTCCGCGCCGAGGACGGCGCCTACGCCGGGGATGAGGGGCTCGACAGCGATTCCGATCACGACCGCGCGCGCGATCTCCTCGAGCGCGGCGAGATCAACTCGCTTCGCGAAATCATGGGCCGGGTCGCGGACCAGCATCCCGGCGAGGTCATCGGGATCTCGCTCGTCCGCAAACACCAGCGTTGGGTGTATAAGTTCAAGATCCTGACCGCGGACGGGACGTTGCAGGAGGTGAGCGTCGACGCGAAGAGCATGGATGTCATCCGCGAAGAGAGCGGCAATTGAGGATCCTTCTCGCCGAGGACGAGCCGCGCGTCGCGGCTGACATCACTGCTGCGCTCGAGCGATCGGGCTATGTCGTCGACCGCGTCGCCGACGGGGAGGCGGCCTGGTTCCAGGGCGACACGGAAGAGTACGACGCCGCCGTACTCGACCTCGGATTGCCGAAGCTCGACGGTCTCAATGTGCTGAAGCGCTGGCGCGCCAACGGCCGCCGCTTCCCGGTCGTGGTGCTCACCGCGCGCGGCGCCTGGACGGAGCGCGTAGAGGGTATCGACGCCGGCGCCGACGACTATCTTCCAAAACCGTTCGAGATGGACGAACTCCTGGCGCGACTGCGAGCCGTCTTGCGTCGCACGGCCGGTCAAGTCTCGCCGGTGCTGACGGCGGGCGAGGTGGCGCTCGACACGCGCCAGATGAGCATCGCGGTGCGCGGCGTTCCGGTGCAGCTCTCGCCGCTTGAATACCGTCTGCTTTCCTACCTGATGCACAATGCCGGGCGGGTGATCCCGGCGACGGAGCTGGCCGATCACCTCTACGACCTCGACCACGACCGCGACAGCAACGCGGTCGAGGTCATTGTCGCGCGGCTGCGGCGCAAGCTCGGCACGAACCTCATTGAGACGCGGCGCGGGTTTGGCTATTTCGTGCCGGGCGAACCGCCGTGAAGCCTGGCTCGATCCGCTTCCGCCTGCTCGTCGCGGCGATCATCGGCGTGGTCGCGGCGCTCGCCGCCGCTGAGATCGGTCTGAGTTATCTGTTCGAGCGCCACGTCGAGCGCCGCATCGACGCCGAGCTCACCGTCTACATGGATCAGCTCATCGCCGGCGTCGCGTTCTCCGACGGCAAGGTGACGATCGCCGACGCGCCGACCGAGCCGCGTTTCAATCGCCCGCTCTCCGGCCTCTACTGGCAGGTGGAATCGCCCATCGGCGACATGCTTCTTCGCTCGCGCTCGCTGTGGGACGCGACGATTGCCGTTGCGCGCGACGCATCGGCGGACGGCGGCGCGAGCCTGCAAGAAGTCTCAGGCCCGGAAAAGTCGCTGCTCCGCGCCGTCGTACGCGATGTGCAGATTCCGGCCACGGGTGGCGCCAAGGCGCTCCGCATCGTGGTCGCCGTCGACCATGGGGACATCACCGCCGCGACCGACGCTTTCGCCGCCGACGCGATTCCCTCGCTCGTGGTTCTCGCCGTCCTCCTGATCGCGGCGCTGTGGTTCCAGATCACCGTCGGTCTCGCGCCGCTCGCGCGGCTTCGAAACGGCGTCGCCGACATCGTTTCCGGCGCGGCGACGCGGCTTTCGACGGAAGTACCGACCGAGGTCGTGCCGCTCGTCGACGAGATCAACAACCTCCTTGCCGCGCGCGAAGGTGCGATCGCCAAGGCGCGCTCGCACGCCGCCGATCTGGCGCACGGCATGAAGACGCCGCTGCAGGTGCTCGCCGCGGACGTCCGAACGCTGCGCGAGAAGGGCGAGACGCAGGTCGCCGACGAGATCGATCAGGTGGCGACGACGCTTCGGCGGCACGTCGAGCGCGAGCTTGCACGCGCCCGGATCGGCGCCGGGGCCGCCACCGACCTGGCCGAGACCAACCTTCGCGGCGCGGCAGAGCGCGTGGTGAGCGTGCTTGAAAGAACGCCGCGCGGCAGCACGATCGCGTTCGCTGTCGATGCGCCGGCCGACCTCGCCGTTCCCGTTGACGAGGCAGACCTGGTCGAGATCCTCGGAAGCCTCGCCGAGAACGCCTGCCGCTTTGCGGCGACGCACGTGCGGATCGAGGTCAAGGACACCGGCGGCGCGATCACGATTGCGGTGGTCGATGACGGCCCGGGGATTCCGGAGGCGCAGAGGGAGGTGGTGCTTCAGCGCGGCACGCGTCTCGACCTCCGTTCCGAGGGGAGCGGGCTTGGCCTCTCGATCGTCGCGGAGACGGCGGAAGCCTATGGCGGGTCGCTCAGTCTCGAAGACGCCGCGCCGGGCCTCCGCGTGGTGGTGACGATCCCGCGGCGGAGGGGATGATGATGACGACGGGGGACGTGGGAGGGGAGGCGGGGAAGATGGTCGGAGCGAGAGGATTCGAACCTCCGACCCCCTGAACCCCATTCATAAATCCTGTGTATTCCGCAGTTTCCCGTGGTGTCCGGGTGTTGCCTAAGTCTCTGAATTTCCTTATCCCGCGTTTGATGGTGTTTCCGGGCGTTTGATTTGCCGTGGTCACCATGTGGTCACCAAGACCTTGGAGCGGCGGGAATGACGGAGGCGGTAAAGAAGCTCACGAAGCGAGCAGTGGACGCGGCGCGGCCGGACGGCGAGCGATACATCATCTGGGATAGCGACCTGAAGGGCTTTGGCCTTCGGATCGAAACCAGTGGCACCAAGAGCTACCTAGTGCGCTATCGGCCGCGGGACGGTGGCGCCAAGGCACCTAAGCGCTTTCTGACGATTGGACAGCATGGGAGGCCGTTCGGGGGAAAGGGTGCAAACCTGACACCCGATGCGGCGCGGCGAGAGGCTGCCCGCATTCTGGGCCTGGTGGCCAGCGGGCGCGATCCGGCAAGCGAAAAAGCGACAGCGAAGGCCCGTCCCGCCCTGAAGGCCGTCATCGACGATTTCATGCGGCTCCACGTCGAGCCAAAGCTGAAGCCAAATACGGCGACTGCCTATCGGACGATTTTCAAACTCTATGTGCTGCCCAAATGGGGAAATCGCCGGGCTGAGGATATTTCCAGGGCCGATCTCGCGAAGCTCCACGCAGGGCTCGCTCGAAGCAAGGCGACTGGCAACCGCGTTCTAAACTACCTCTCCGCGGCTTACTCGTGGGCCGGCGCGAGCGGTTATGTTTCGGCCGGATACAATCCCGCTACTGGCATCGAGCGCTACACCGAAAAAACGCGCGAGCGGTTCCTGAACTTGGACGAGCTCCATCGTCTCGGTGCCGCCATCCGGGAAGCGGAGACTATTGGCATCCCCTGGGAGGTCGACGAAGGCAGACCGAACGCCAAGCACACACCCAAGGCTGACAAGCGTCAGACGCCGATTTCTTCGGGTGCCGCGGCTGCTCTACGCCTGCTTCTCTTCACCGGCGCCCGCCTACGGGAAATCCTCCACTTGAAATGGGCGCACGTTGATTTCGAGCGCGCCGCGCTCTTCCTGCCTGACAGCAAAACCGGGAAAAAGACGATCTACTTGAACGGGCCAGCTCTTGCAGTGCTTCAGGCCCTGCCACACGCCGGTAGCTACGTATTCCCCAGCGAGCCGAAGCGGAAGGTCGCCGACAAGACGGCGGAGCAGCCGCGTCACGATCTAAAGCGTCCCTGGGAGGGCGTTCGACGTCTGGCTGGGCTGGAAGGCGTTCGGCTTCATGATCTCCGCCATACGCACGCCAGTTTTGGCGTCGGCGGGGGTTTGGGACTGCCGATCATCGCGAAGCTGCTTGGTCACTCGCAGATCAGAACGACGGAGCGCTATTCGCATCTCGACGCCGATCCGATCAGGCTTGCGTCGGAGTTGATCGGCAAGCGCATCGCTGAGGCGATGGGAGAGGGTCGAGAGGTTGCTGTCCATCAGCTAAGAAAAGGCGCCCGCGATGGGTAGAACCAGCCTCAAGTTGGCTTCCTCCACAGTTCACGCCGTACTGTTGTTTATGCCCCGCCGCAAAGCGTGGCACCGTATTCGAGACGCTTATGGTGGTCGCATTACCTGGCGCGATGCTCAGGAGCTCAGACACATAATCAGCGGGTACTATCGGGTAGCCCAATGGGAGCAGGCAGCGCCTGACGCCGCTGGCGCAGTCGAGTGCGTCAAGAACATCCGGCTTGCGGCAGAAAGCTTATTGGAAGCGATGATCAACCAAGGCGGGAAGCAGCCATCGCGGCCTCCGACAGGACCTCAGCGAATTGAACATATAATGGGACATTCGCATGCTGCCCGTGCGGCAATTGAAGATCATTGGGTTCCGGTCGCGGTCGAATTTGATGAATACGACACTATCGAAGCTCATTCGCGCCAAGAGACTTGTTGGACTGTCAAAATGGCGCTGGATGGAACACGAGACGACGGAGCTAGTTGTCGCGTGCAAGCGTGCTGAGGCTGAGCTGATTGCGCCCGATCGTGCGCGATTCCGTGATGGTGCAGCCTGGATCGACTTCGTTTGCGACGTATCGGAATGGGCGGAAGAGAAGGGCTATCCAGCATCAATCGGAGAGGAGAGCGAGTTCGTTCGTCTGGTCAAACAGATCCAGCTGGAAATAGCCCCTCAGTTTCGGAAACATCAACACTCTCCTGAAGCCCTTGCCAAAGCGATTTCTCGGGCTCGGAAACAAAGAGCCAAAGCAAATCAGGAGGCAAAGTTACGGGACAAATAACGTCGCAGAAACCTCGCGCATCTGTCCCGTGACGTAGTCGCCGTGTGCCTCCAATAGTCCTCGAATGCTTAGGCTTTTTGCCTGTAGTGAGGACAACAGATGCACCCCCAAGAATATCGCAGGATGCTGTCAACGAACGAAGCCGCGTCATATCTCGGCCTCGGCAAAAGCACTCTCGACAAGCTCAGGCTTGTAGGCGGCGGGCCTCGTTTCATCACGTGCGGCCGTCGTGTGAATTACGACCCCGATGACCTCGATGCCTTTCTAAACGAGCGCAAGCGATCCTCAACTTCCGAACCGCTCCACATTGAGCGCAGAAAATCCTCTAGTTCAAGCTTGGAGGCAGCGTGATCCGATGGCCTCAACAGAAACGCGGCCGGGAGGTGGCACTCCCGAGCCGCGCGGTGTCGTTGTTGGGAAACTTGGACGCGGCGAAGATAGCCACCCGCGAATTGAACATCAAGACAATTGGCAGCACGTAGCCGACGCCGCCTTCCCCGTCGTCGTCAGAATCGCCGTCCGTCAGCTCAGGAGCGTACTACCTCCCGAGGGTGAGGAGGCTGAGCGCCTACTCGTCGGGCTTCCGCCGTCGTTGATCTTCCGACGCTTCGAAACCCTGAATGCCGACACCGGAGGCTACCTATGAGCGCCGATCCGCACGGGGCGGCGCTCGGGAAAGCCGCCGGCCTCCTGGTTGACGCTCACCGTCTCGCCGTCAGCGCGGGGGTCGCGCTCGACGGCGCCGGGTTGGAACTGACGCCGGAACTCGTCAGCCTGCTCGAAGACCTCGGTTGCGCGGCGACCGGCATGATCGCCGCCGCCGACACCTACGGCCACACCGAAGTCGAGCGCCGCTTCCGGCTCGGACGAGCCGCATGACTGAAGGCGAAGCGGATTTCGGCGTCGATGTACCGGCGGGGGTCGACCGCGTGGCGTTTCGCAAGGCGGCAGATGGCATTTCGCGCCGAAACGGCAGGTTCTCGAAGCCGGAAATCCGTTGCCGGAGGCCGCGCCACAAATCGCGCGGACTACGTAGCAGCCCATGTGTGCGGACGCCGGCGGCACGACGGCGAGCGCCGCGACGCTCGCCGAGCCGGGGGTGGGCGTATCGCTCGACGATTTCCGCGCCTTCATGCCGACGCATAGCTACTGCTTTTTGCCGGCGCGTGAGATGTGGCCGGCCGCGTCCGTCAACGCGCGTTGTCCCCCTGTTCCCCTTCGGGACAAGGCAGGCGCTCCAGTACTCAACGACAAGGGCGAAGAAGTCCGACTTTCGGCAAGTGCCTGGCTTGATCGTAACCGGCCGGTCGAGCAGATGACCTGGGCTCCCGGGCTTCCGACGCTTATTGCCGATAGGCTGATCTCTGACGGTGGGTGGATCGAACGTCGTAAGGTGACGTGCCTCAACCTCTACCGGCCGCCGACGCTCACGCACGGCGACGCCAGCAAGGCTGACCCATGGTTGGATCATGTGCGCGAAGTCTATGCCAGCGAGACCGAGCATATCGTTCGCTGGCTGGCGCATCGCGTGCAAAAGCCGGGCGAGAAGATCAACCACGCTCTCGTGCTCGGCGGGTCGCAGGGCATCGGCAAGGACACGTTGCTGGAGCCGGTCAAGCAGGCCAGTCGGGCCGTGGAATTTCAGCGAGGTTTCACCGCAGCATATGCTTCGGCCGCTTCAACGGTTTCGTGCGCAGCGTGATCCTTCGCGTGTCGGAGGCGCGTGACCTCGGCGACGTTGATCGCTTCGCTTTTTACGATCACATGAAGGCATACACGGCCGCACCGCCCGACGTGCTGCGCGTCGATGAAAAGCATCTTCGCGAATACGCCGTCTTCAATTGCTGCGGTGTGGTTATCACCACCAACCACAAATCGGACGGCATCTATCTACCCGCCGACGATCGCCGGCATTTCGTCGCCTGGAGCGACAAGACCAAGGAGGATTTCACCCCAGCCTACTGGAACCGCCTTTGGAACTGGTATGACGAGGGCGGGTTTGGCCATGTTGCCGCCTACCTGGCCGCGCTCGACATAGCCGACTTCGACGCCAAAGCTCCGCCTCCGAAGACGGACGCCTTCTGGGATATCGTGGATGCGAACCGCGCTCCCGAAGATGCGGAATTGGCCGACGTGCTGGACCGGCTCGGCAATCCTGACGCTACGACGCTTGATCGGCTCGCGGGCTCGGCCTCGGAAGATTTCAAGGAATGGCTGAACGACCGCAGGAATCGGCGCGTCAGTTCCCCATCGCCTCGAAGCCGTCGGCTATGTCCGGGCAAGAAACCCCGATGCAGACGACGGGCTCTGGAAAATCGGCAACCGCAGGCAGGCCGTCTACGCCCGCCGCGATCTCGCCGAATGCGACCGCATTGCAGCCGCTCGCAGCTTGACTGGATCAGTCTAGTCAGTGAAGTCAGTGATCCGTGTACTATCTCTACGTAGCCCTTTTCTCCATCCTCCTCGCGCGCGCCGGCTTTGCGATTTTCAGAAGGTTCTCGAAGATGGGGCGTAGGGAGATAGTGGAAAAACCACTGACTTCACTGACCACACTGACCGAGCGGCTGGGCCTGCGACGACTCTCTGAACGAGCAGATCGAAGAGTTTGGGCCATTCGTCAGGGCTCCCGTTAGGCAAGCTATCCTCCTTGATTTCGAGAAGTGGTGAATAGCGCGACGCCGCGGCGGGAGCGTTCCTGGCGCGCGGGTTCTTAGATACGTGACTTGCTCCTAAAATCGGCATCTACTGGCTCGTAGGTCTGGGGACAAATTCCAGCGATGGCCCAGCAAACACTTTATCCCAACAGACAGGATGCGGCCTTTGTCCGTCTCCATGCTCTCGTGCAGAAAGGCTATCGGGCCGAATTGGGAGTAAAAAGCGATACGCGCTTCATCGGGCTCGAACATCCTCGGGGAGTTGATGGCGGAGCGCCGAGTTTGACGTTGTGTCCCGACGGGCTGATCATGGGGATCGACAATATCCACCCGCTGAATCGCGGCGAGGGGGACCCAAACTGCGTTTATGCTTCCAGCGCCGAGGACTGGTTGCTCTTCCAATCATTTCTCAGCGAGCTGCCTGAACCAACAACATGGCAAGCGGTTAACGCCATGACGATCTCTGAAGCAAGAGGGTGGATCTATATCTATACTCTCCTCGCTTTTTGGTCAGCAATCTTCGTCGGCCTATTGCTTGGAATGCTGAGCCTCGCGACCTGGCTCTGGCACCTTCATCGCCCGTGAACAATAGGCCGAGCTGGAGCGCGAGGGTTGAAGGAAGGGCGGAGCCGCGAAGCATTCCACCGAGTTCGGCAGCGCGCGCTGCGCGCACTGATCCCGCCGCAGCTCTACAGACAGGCTGATGAATTGATCATCGCTCAAGGGGGCGATCGTTTCCAGCGTCATGCAATAGGTGTTGGCGGCGAAAGGCCCGCCCGCGCCTCATGCCGGAACCACCAATTGCGCGAATCCTGGTGCGAATTCCTCAACAAGCTTCGCGAGCCCCCATCCAACTGCAGGCCTGCCGAGCATAAGAATGGGAATAACTAGAACCCAAAGCATTCCCGCGTTAAGTCTACCCATCCGGTCTATTTCATCATTGAAACGTTCTTCTGCTACATCCGCCCGCATATCGAAGGCGACTTTGTCAGCGATTTCTCTCCAGTCCACCTTAACGTCATGGCCCACCCTCAAGCACAAGAGAGCCTCATCGGTCGCATGCTCCGCCGAACGCGCGTGCCACAACAGTTGCTTAGCAGTCTTATCTTGATAATGAGCCATCAGGTTACGTAAAATGACGTCTTGTGCTTCAAAAATCATCATCGCAAGCGAAACAAAAGAGCCAAACAAGACAGCATATGAGGTAGGCATCGGGACAAGAAAGGCATATGCAATCACGAGCACTGCAAATATCTGAGTGCCCCAAGCCACGAAAGCCGAACCCGTCTGGTCCTTCATTGCACCCCCGCTACCCCGCCTCGACAAGGTTCCTATTTAAGTCTTGCCCTTATGTGAGCTGTCGCAGCGGAGGACAGGCTGCCAAGAGCAGCACAAAGAGAAAGATTCCGACAACCCATGCCACTGCGCGCCCACGATGCCGAGTAGGACGTCACAGAATGGGTGTGACGACGCTTCGTCGTCAACCGACGCCGGCTCGCGGTAGTGCGTCAGTTTGAAATTGGGTTATGGCGCTTCGCGAAGCTGATCTTCTAGCAGCCCAGCGAGATAGCCTTCCATCACGCGGAAATCTAAGTTGCCTTGTTCCCAAGCCTGATCGGCGGCTTGGAGGGCAGCGTAATATGGCTGGCGGTTCTCACGTATCCGTTCCGGCACAATTTTATTGCCGGGGAGGAGAAGCCCGGAACGGACGCACAGCATGTAGTAGCAGGTTGCGCGTGCGGTACGTCCGTTTCCTTCGATGAAGGGGTGGACCCAATTGAGCCGCCAGAGCGCATAGGCGGCCAAGTCAGTGGCAGACCAGCCGAACCAATTCTCATGAATCGTAGAAATGAATTGATCCATGAGTTCGGGCACATCTCGGAAATGCGGAGGGATGTGGTTCCCGACGTATATCGGTTCTTCCCGAAATCGGCCCCCGAACTGCGAGATGTTCGCTACTGCAACGTGATTGAGAGCCCATAGGGTGTACCTATCGAATGCGGTAGGACCCTGAGTCAGTCCGATTTCGATGCAATTCAATAGGAGATCATATTGCCGGCTCAGGTTCTTTTCCTGAACCAGTTGGAAATGGGCTGCGTTTTCCTGTTCCAAAACAAGCATGAAAAAAGCCCGGTTTCGACCGGGCTTCGAGTTCGAGTACGTGACTATCTGTCGATGCGGATGCTTTCTGCGGCCTTCCTGGCCGAGTCTTTGGTGATGCCTGAATTGTGCGGCGCATTGCCGTACACAAAGCTCACGCGTTGCTCGTGTAGTTGCGCCTCCGTTACAGGCTTTTTGCGGGCTTCCTCCAGGAGCTTATCGAGCTCGGGATGCACTGGGGGCGGCCCTAGATATGATTTCCGTGCTGCCATGTGTGCTCCTCCGTGAATCGCGGTGCGACCTTATCCTCTCAGTTGTTACCGACAAGTGGCGTTCCCTCTTTGTGCGCTACTACGCCGCAAATTGCCGCGCCGTGTTGCAGCTTCGCCGTGGGGTGTCATTGTTCGGGATCGCGTCGGCGACGCATCTCCTATGTATGCTTAGCGGTAAGCAGGAGCAAGGCGAAGATGCCCCGGGGTAGTGGGCCATTTTGAATAAGGCAGGCCCGATTAGACCCTAGCCGACTCGCCAGCCAATCCCCATACTTGGCCGCTATTGGTTTGCACTCCCGGCTGGCAAAGGGGTCTATCCTCCTGTCCCGGAGTTGAAACAAACGAAGGGCAAGGGAGTCGCCCCCTTCCGATACTCAAATATTCCGCGCGGCGCGTTGTCTTTAGTGATCCGCAGCGCGTGGCGCTCTCTTTGCAGAGGCAGAACTGGACGCGCTGAAAGACCTGCAATCGTTTTTCTTCTGGTCAGGTTCTTAGTTCGGGGAAATCCTCAAGTATCCGCTCGCGAATGTCATTGTCATCTAGCAACTTAAGGAGCGCGCGCGCAGGTTCGACTTCACCGGCGCGGGTGCAAAGGCTCACAAGTGCGTCAATCGCAAGCCCCCGGCAAAACTCGTTTTTGATCGAAAGGGCTTCCCTTGTCGCCGCGTTCCGAAATCGGCGGTAGCGCTCTCGCGCGTCAGAGCGCGTAAATTCGTCAGGAGAGTTTAGATCAGGAATCGCAAAACCTGCCCACTCTGCCTTGGCCTTCACGAGCATCGCTGCTTTTGAGTCAGCTTCGCCTTCTTCGTCTGAGCCGATGTAGCCATATTCGGTGGGCTCCAGAAAGGTCTCTCCGAACGCCTCTCCAATCTCCTGGACGGCCCGCGAGCGCGCTTGGGCGGTCTCCTTTGGATCGGGAAGACCTCTGCTTCTACGGAATAGATATTCGAACTCCCATTCCTTCCGTATCTCTTCATCTGTGCCAGCTGGGTAGTCCGGGTCTCTGGGCAAGAACTCGTAGGCGTTCTTTTTCCTCTGATGGCTATAGACAAACCACGGCACCACTAACCAAACGCCTGCCGCCACAAACGACCATACTCTTGGCGTGATAATGATCCCGCCTGTAAAACTAAGAATGAGCCAGACACCACCGGCTAGACTCAATAAAAGAGTTCCGCCAAAAAGCGCGTCCTCTTTAGCGTCATGCAATTCTAATTCAATCCGATTGATGTATGATTGAACTTCTTCGGGCAAATCATATTTACTTGCGGCAGGGTGCTTTGGCTGCGCTCGGAAAGCGTCAAGTTCGCGTTTTTCTGCTTCCGTCAGATTGCCCTTGTAGTTGCGGGCACGATACCATGGCAGCCATTCCGGCTTGCGTTTGCGCTTCCGCATGGCTCATTCCTCCCGCCCATCGGTAGCATATCGTGGAGACTCCGGACGGCGCGGCCTCAGGGTCCAGTTCGCTCCGCAGGCGATTGTAGATGGCTTGGATCGCGCCGTTGGCCTTATCGACATCAGCCGCACTGCGTTGGTTCATTCCTGTTTGCGTGTCTCGGTCCGCGCATCCACTGCGCGCCCAACCGGGGTCGGGCCAGGCCACGAAAACCGAGACTACAGCGGTGCTCACTATCACAACTGCCGCGGCCTGCCCGGACACTGCGCGGTTAAGCATAGCGATGCCCTCCTAGCCTCAGAATACTCCCGGCGAGCGCGCCGCCAATGCCGATTGCGGAGCCACGGTAACTCGCTGAGTCGATTTCTCGGCTGACCGCTATCGAAAAGGCGGCTGACACCGAAGGCAGCCTGCCAGCGAGGCTCCTGCGCTTGCCATCTCCGAATTGTGCCGCCTCACCCTGAGGCGCCGCCTGCTGTTGAGCCGGAACGGCCACCCCCGTCGAACCGTTTGAGCCACCTCGCTGGCATTTGGTTGCGCGAACTCGTGCGTCCCCGCGCTGGTTGGCGGGCACGGAGAAACTCGTAGCGTCACGCCGCCCGGAATTAGACTGCACTTATCGATGATTTTCTAGATGGCAACTACAAAGTCCAGTTTGCATATTGCGACGCAATGACTGCCGACTGAAGAGCCTTCCGAGACTCTGCGGCGAGCGAATTCGAAGGTGTGCGAGCGCTTAGTTGCCGCGTTGGCGTCGAAATGCACGCCCACATCCAAGGCCGCGCACGCCCATCAAGGAGATTGACCCATGTCCGAACCGAGCGACTCGATCGTCCTTCGCGCTCTCGTTGAGTATGCAAGGAAGCTTCGTCAGACGGGCGACTGGCAGCCGTTCCGTCCGGGCGTGACCGCGCAGTGGCTGTACGGAGACTTCCACGGCGGACCGTCGGCGGTATTGCTTCGCTACGAGCCCTCCGCCCGCGTCGCCGAGCATGAACATGTCGGCTACGAGCACATGTTCGTCCTCGACGGTGACCAGTTCGACGAGGACGGCTCCTATCCGGCGGGCACCTTCGTCATTCACCCGCCCGGCACAAAACACTCGCCGGGCAGCGTGGAGGGCTGCGTGGCACTGTTGATCTACGAACAGCCCGTCCGGTTCGCGCCGCAGAGATCGCCTGAATGACCCACGACGAGGAACGCGTTTTTGTCACGTCGCATCGAGGAACGCGAATGCCAACTCGCGGCGAGCGTTGCAACGGCCTTGGGAGTTGATCTGCGACGCCGTCGCCTATTTCACGGTTTCAAGTCGGCCCGGCAAAGCTCGAACACGAGTGTCAGGTTGTTGGCGGGCATCTCCTCGACCGCGCTTAGGTGCAATCCCGCCGCAATCGCTGCCTCCCCTACCGCCTCAAGATCGCGCACACCCCATTGCGGGTTCTCTTGCCGTAGCGATGCATCGAAGGCCGCATTGCTCGGCGCAGTGTGCTCACCGCCCCGCTTGAATGGACCATACAGGGCCACAAACCCGCCGATCGCCAAAAAGCGTCCGGCGAGACGCATGATGCCCTCGCACACCGACCACGGCGCGATGTGAATGACGTTCATCGCAACGATCGCTGCAAGCGGCTTCGGCGGCCTTTCCTCGCCGTCAAGACGGGCTTCGGGGTCCACTACGTCGAGCGCAAAGGGTGGCGCGACGTTGGCCATACCACCGTGCCGTCGCCACGCCTCTATGCTTTTCAGGTGTTTGGGATTTGGATCGGTCGGCCACCAGGTCAGCTTGGGCAAGGCTTCGGCAAAGCCGACGACGTGCTGTCCAGTGCCGCTGCCGATCTCAAGCACGTGGCCCGACCGGTCGCGAAGGACGCGCCGCAATGCGGCCAGCATGGGTGCAAAGTTGCGGTGATAGGCCGCCGCGTCGAGCCGATCATCTGCCGCATCCGTCCTGCGGTCGAACTCAACAACGAACTCAGGCAAGGCCCGATCCTGATCAGACATCCACCAGATCACCAATTTGCCGACCTGAGATTGCTGCCAAAGAACGGGACCGGCAAGTTTTCGCACCGGCGACCTCGGTTAGCTGTTGGCGCATCCGCACCGCGATGAGATGGTAGAGAACCGTCCAGACCGGCGCAAACAGCGAGCCAGGGCCACAAGTAGCGTTGATTGGCGGGCCACATTGATTGGCTGACTCGATCGAGCGCCTGCGCTCGAAGGGAGGAAGAGGAAATGACCGACGATTTCGCAACCAAAAAGACCACGGGTTTAGTGACCTCACTTGCGTCGCCGAGTTACATCGGAGATGACGTAGCCTACTTCGCGTTTTCAGTTCGGCCACCTACGGAACGACTCAGAATTGCCGAGAATCTCGTGTTCTACGTCGATCCGCAAACGCCCGGCTCGCAAGCTATCGTGACGATCTGTTGCGCCGCATACGGGGCGAAGGCCGCGATCGAGATCACAAGCGGACCCGAAATCATAGGCAGGAAGGTCAAGACGGTTCAGGTCTCAAACCCGCCGACGCAGTAGCGCGCCGCTCGCCTGGTCGGCCTCGCCCGTTCGCAATCTTCGGTTCGATCTTGCGACGCTACGGCCGCCTGGAAATCGTCAAGTGAGAAACCGCGAAGGTGCGCGCGATCTTCCGCGTCTAGTCGCCGGCGTCGCGACGAGCGAGGCGGACGGCTAACCGTGAGACGCTTAGCCGCCTCATCCGACACAGGCGCCTGATCCAGAGTGGGCAGTGGATTGGGCTGCAGCGCAGTTCGCCGCGCACACGCAACGAGTTTGGTTTTTTTCGTTTGGCTTCTGGGGCTTAATCTACGTTCCCGCAAGATGCGGCGATGAAACCCGTTGTCCTGATCGGAATTCTGATCGCCGCTTTCTTTCTTGGCGACGTACTCTTCAACCATGGCCAAGTTTCCAGCGACATTCAGCGGAGCTTTGAGCGCACGATGACAGGCTGGATGGACTGAGTTAGCGAGATTTCGCGACATCGACCGTCGGTAGCTTCGAACCCCCCGACGGCTCCAGCGTGGACACCTCGATGTCGCCCTCGGCCGCTTTTAGCGCGCCGACAAAAGTATTGAGTTCCGCGCCGAGATGATCCACCGCGACGATGTGGTGCCTCGCTAGGTTTCAGGCTGCAGCGGAGGGTGCCGGCCCCGCATACGCGGCGGGGATTTGTGCAGACTCTTCGATGAGGCCTTTGAGCACAGCCGCGACCGCCTTGCTGTCGGCCTCGTGATCCCTCACCGCGCCTGCATAGTTCGCGGGCAGCAGCCGCGCGAGCTGTCCGGAAGGTAGCAGGACGTCCGCGGCGAAGCGGGCGAGGTTTTTCTCCGAAAGGCCCGAGAGCTCGGCCGTGGCGGCGATGCCGGCGCGGCGCAGCGCGGCTTCAAGCCCGCGATAATAGGGCCAGTTTCGACCTAGGAAGGCATCGTAGTCGGGGCAATTCAGATAGGCATAGTACCGACCCTCGCGCTCGCCCGTCGTGATGACTACGGCGTCCGTCGGCTTTCCCTCCCGCTCCGCGATGAAGACTTTGACCGCATGCTCCTTGATCCGGCGCCAGAGTGGGCTGTCGATGACGTAGGCGCGTTCGCGCCACTCCATCTCGACGCTAAAGCCGGGGATGCAGAGCCAGCGATAGCTTTCCTTGATTGCGCCCGCCGACCGAAGCGCGAGCGGCCACGCCACCTCCCGCAGGGCTCCGCCCGGCACCACAATCTCAGAGATGATGGCTAGCGGGTCCTTCCACTTGTCGTTTAGCCGGTGGTCGAAGCGGACGCGCAGCCGGTCGCCGCGGCCCACCCCCTTGCCCGCTGCGGCGACGGGCACC
Source organism: uncultured Alphaproteobacteria bacterium (assembly GCA_963739005.1). Taxonomy (GTDB): domain Bacteria; phylum Pseudomonadota; class Alphaproteobacteria; order Rhizobiales; family Afifellaceae; genus DASWJZ01. Next base: position 145,647 of record CAVTYQ010000001.1, read on the forward strand.
GAAACGCTGGCCTTCTTCTGCGCGTCGAGCTCGCTCTCAAGCTCTTTCGCGGATTCCGCCACCTTGGGCATGACGAATTCGCGCAGCCGGGCGAGGGTCAGCACTTCGATGTCGTGCGGTGACGCCTCGCTGTTGCTGCTCCCCTTCCGTGTGTAGAAGACGTTCCGCTTTAGGACTCCGTAGTCGCGCGTCGCCTGGCAGAGCTGGCGGCCGGGCGTGATGCGGATCAGCCCGTACTCCTTTCCGTCCCGCTTGTGTCGGAAGTAGACGAAATCGGGGACGGGTGTGACCTTGTCCTTCACGAGAAGCTGCAGGTCGTTGTCGTCATGGTGCGACGGCAGCCCGACGAGGTCCACAGCGTCCTTCTGCTCTTTGATCCCAAGCACGATGAAGGCGTACTGATCCGGTGGATTAGTGTTCGCGAGCGCGATGACGTCCTTGATAAATTCCGACTTCAGATGATCCGTGTCGAAGCGATAGAGATCGCGCTTGAAGTCGAGCTTCTGGGTTTCGGACGACTTCAACAGGTCCTCGAACCTCTGATCGTCAATGAGGGGGCCGGGCATCCGCTTTGACATGGTCGTTCGCCTCGTTCCGTCGGCGACGGGCGCAGGGCGCCGGTTGGCCAGCAGATGCTATCCTTCCTGCGGCCGCCGCGCGATCCGGCTTTTTTCGGCTCGGCGACCATCGCTCTCTCAGCACCGGTGCGTAGAAGTTTAGCTTCTGGGCGTGAGCCTCTTTCTGCAGCTGTGCCCGCAGAGAAAGGAGAGCCGCATCCAATTCACGATCGGACCACTTTCGAATCTCTCGCTGTACTGCTACCCCGCCCCGGCAGAGGAGGGATTGAACTGCAGCTTTCCAGTGGTAATATGATACCGGTCTAAAATAGACCGAAATAGACACTCGGATGGATGCGAACGGCAACAAGACGGGCGGCCGGCAGAAGGGCACGCCGAATAAGACAACGAAATCCGCCAAGGAGGCGATTGCGGAGGCTGCTGATCGCCTTGGAGGCGCTGAGCGACTCGTTGCGTGGGTTAGGGAAGAACCGCAAAATGAGCGGGTATTCTGGGGCACGATCTATCCCAAGCTGCTTCCGCTGCAGGTAGCCGGAAATGCTGATAACCCGATCCGCACTGTCAACGAGATTGTGCTTCGCGGTGTCAGGCCGAAGGAGATTTCTTCCTAGCCCGCCATCTGCGCATCCCCGGCGACCTGGCTAGATGGCGCTGGTAGAAGCCGAGAGGCTGGCCGCAGACATTTCTGAGCGGCTTGCCCTGCTTGCGATCGAGACGCTTGCCGCTCGCATCGACGGTGCCGCCACCGAGACCTACGTCGAGGACCTTGGTGAAGCCGCATCTGGTGGTGAGGGGAACGACCTGCCCTGGCGGCGGACGAAACGGCGAGCCCCACCGGCAAGAGATCAATGCGCGGCAAGGCACAAGCCTGAGCGCGACCGTCGCGCGGACAAAGGGGGGAAATCCATGCGTGCGGCCATCATTGGCACTGGGGCCGAGCAGCAGCACGGTCGCGCGTCCAGCGGGAATGTTGACTGCCCGAGGACAGGTCCATGACTAGCTAGTGAGCGTGAGCCGCCCACCCAGCGGAGTTGCCGCCTGGCCGCGAACTTCAGGCCTTGCTGGATAATTGCGCTCGCGCCCGCTCGAAGGTCGGGGCTGACTGCGACGCCCAGTCGCCCGCGAAGATGTAGCGGAGCGCCCTCCCGATTAGCCACGCGAAATGACGCGGCTATCGATCTCGGCTGCGACATTGAGTTCTCGCAGGCTCTCGGCGCGTGCCTCCCAATCGACACCCTCCGGCGTACTGTTATTCAGGTGATCGAGGAGTCGCTGAGCCTCGGCTTGCATCCGCTTGAGCTCAGCAATGTACGATCGAAGGTCCGCCATGAGATCACGTCTTCGTGGTCACCATGTGGTCACCAACGGCGCGCCAACGCGAACACGGAAGCAAAATAAACTTCAGATTACTGTTCTCTTTCAGTATGTTATAATGGTCGGAGCGAGAGGATTCGAACCTCCGACCCCCTGAACCCCATTCAGGTGCGCTACCAGGCTGCGCCACGCTCCGACGGCGCGGACTATAGTGACGGCCGCCTATCGGTTCAATGCCGCGGAGCGGCTGTCGCTTCGGGGTCTGCGGCCATTTGCCCGTGCCACCGCAGCCATTTCTTGAGCCGCGTCTGCGTCGCTGCCCTGTCGGAGGCGATCGCACCCCAGAGGATGCCGAAGAGGAGATAGACGTGGCGCCAGTGGTCGATGTCGATCACCGTCGCCATCAAAACGTGGCCGAGGAAGACGATATAGGCGATCTGCGTCACCGCCTGCAGCGGGCCGGAGCGGAAGACGAGCGGGAAGGCGGCGGCGAGCGTCCAGAGCACGAGCGTCGCGTAAGAGGCGAAGCCGAGCCAGCCGTAGGTGGTCAGCGTCTTCAGCCAGATGTCGTGCTCGTCCTCGCCGAATTGGCGACCGAACTCGATCGCTCCGATGCCGAGCGGGTGGTCGAGCATCATGTTGAAGCCGATCGCGTGCCGCTGGAAGCGCCCGAGGTGGCCGGAATCGTAATCCTGCTCGATATGCGCGCGGTCTTCGAAGAGGCTCGACACCGCGGGGATGGAGAGCGCAGCTCCAATCACGATCGCGATCAGCACGACGCCGACCGCGCCGAGCGCGATGAAGCGCAGGCGCATCTTGACGCTCTGCTCCATGACGAAGAGCAGACCGGAGACCATCAGCGTGGTGATGACGGTGAGGCCCCACGTCGCGCGCGAGAAGGAGATGAAGATGCCGATGAACACGACGAGTGCGACGATGCCGCTTCGGAGCGCCTGGCTGAAAGGTTGCGTCAGCGTGCGGCGCACCAGCACGACGAATGGGAGGATCAGGAACGGGCCGAAGACGTTCGGATCCTGAAAGCCGCCGGCGGCGCGTCCGAACTTCGTGAAGAGACCTCCGGCCAGCCCTGAATAGCCGACAATGCCGAGGAGGGTGGTGAAGAAGGCGGCGGCGATCCAGGCGCTGACGATTGTGTCGAGCCGCGAGCGGTCCTGCGCGATCAGGGCCGCGAAGAAGCAAGAGCTGAAAGCGAGGAACGCGGTCACCGCGTAGTACATCGGTTGCGTCGAAAAATTCTTTGCCTGCGTCGCCGCCATCACGCCGCCGGCCAGGAAGAGCAGCATCAGCACGACGAGCGGGCTTATCGCGCGCGGCACCGGCAGGCCGAGGAGCAGCCATCCCGGTATCAGGAGCGCGAGGAATATCTCGTAAGGCGCGGGCTCAAAGAAGACGAAGCCGCCGAGGAAGACGCCGAGCCAGAGAAGCCCGCTGGCGATCGCCCTCGTCGGCAGTCCGGTCGGTCGACCCGCTAGCGGCTCAGGCGCCACCGAGGCCAGGGTCAAAAGGCATTCTCCGTGTTCAGCAGCCGGAACGGCGTGAGCGCGAGAATGTAGAGGTCAAAGATGACCGACCAGTTTTCGATATAATAAAGATCGTGCTCCACGCGGTGCTCGAGCTTCTCCGGCGTGTCGGTCTCGCCGCGCCAGCCGTTGACCTGCGCCCAGCCGGTGATGCCGGGCCTCACGCGGTGGCGGGCGAAGTAGCCGTCGACGACCTGCTCGTAGAGGCGGTCGGCGGCCTTGGCCTGGAGCGCATGCGGGCGCGGGCCGACCAGCGAAAGACTGCCCTTCAACGCGACGTTGATGAGCTGCGGAAGCTCGTCGAGGCTGGTCTTGCGGATGAAGCGGCCAACGCGAGTGATGCGGGGGTCATTGCGGGTGGCGAGCTTCACGGCGTTCGGGTCCGTCATGTGCGTGTACATCGAGCGGAACTTGAACACCTCGATCAGCTCGTTGTTGAAGCCGTAGCGCTTCTGCCGGAAGAGCGCCGGGCCGGGGCTGTCGAGCTTGATGATGAGGGCGACGGCGAGCATCAACGGCGTGAAGAGAGCAAGCAGGACGCCGCCGACGATGCGGTCGAAGCAGGCCTTTGCGACCCGGTTCCAGTCGGCGATCGGCTTGTCGTAGAGATCGAGGAAGGGAACCTCGCCGACATACGAGTAAGAGCGGGGGCGGAAACGCAGCCGGCTCGACCCGGCCGCCAGACGGATGTCGACCGGCAGAACCCAGAGGATGTTCAGGAGCTTGACGAGGCGCTCTTCCGCGGCCATCGGCAGCGCCACGATGAGCATGTCGATCTCCGCTTGGCGGCCGAACTCGAGCAGCTCGTCGATGCGGCCGAGCTTCGGCAGACCCTCCGCCAGCGCCGGCACGCGCGCGCTCTCGCGATCGTCGAAGACGCCGCAGATGCGGATGTCGTTCGCCGGCTCGGCGCGAAGCGCACGGATGAGCTCGACCGCCTCGGGGCCGCCGCCGACAAGGACAGCGCGCCGCTCGACGACGCCGCTGGCGCGCCAGCCCGCGATCAGCCGGCCGAAGGTGGCGCGAAGCGCGGTCAGCACGGCGATGCCGCCGAGGAACCACGTCGCCAGCCAGACGCGCGAGAATTCCTCGCCCATCTTCATGAAGAAGAGCACAAGCGTGAAGCAGCCGAAGACCGCCCCCCAGATCAGTGCCCCGCGGCCGATCTCGATCGCCGTGCGGCGATAGTCGGCAAGGCCGTAGCCGTTGAAGGAGCCGATCAGGATGACGGTTGCCGCCGGAAGCATGAGGGAGGTCAGAACGTAGCCGGCGTCTCCGGCGTCGCGTGGATCGACATAGACCGAGAAGATCGCGAAGCTCAGGATCGCCATCCCGGCGAAGTCCGCGATGCGGGCGAGGCCGGCGAGGATGCCGGGCGTCAGGGCGCGGTGTTTCAGCGTGGCGGCAACTTGCGCAGCGGCCACGTTCAAGGGGGTGCGGCCGGGCGCGTATGGAATCGCAGGCGCGAAAGCCGCGTCTCCCGCGCCGAAAGCTGCAGTCGATTCTGTGATGGTCATGGCCTCGAGCCGCCTCAAGTCCCCGCTATGACTGCGTGACCCCGCGGACCCGAAGAATCAATTTTATCCAACTCTTAAGGTTACCTGTTCGGCACCTAGAACAGACTCTCGGGAACATAGATCGTGTCGCCCGGCCGGATCGGCTCGATGACACGGATGCGCGATTCGTAGAGTTTGCCCTTCACCGTGCGGCTGACCCTGACGACGCGCTTATTGGCGCGGTCGGTGAAGCCGCCGGCGACCGCCACCGCAGTTTCCGCCGTGATGCCGGGCACGTAGGGATATTGGCCGGGATTGCCGACCTCGCCGAGCACGAAGAATGGCCGGTAGGTGGCGACCTCCACGGTGACGTTCGGTTCGCGCAGGTAATGTGTCGCGAGCTGTCCCCGGATGCGATTGGCCAGCTCGTCCACGGTCGAATCACTTGCCGCAACGTCGCCGATCAGGGGGAAGGAGACTTGTCCCTCCTGGTCGACCTCATAGATGTTGGTGAGGCTCGGCTGGTCGTAGACGACGATGCGCAGTCGGTCGCCGGATCCGAGCAGATACGGCCCGGAGCCGACGGTTGCCGGCTCCACAAGGGGCGCACGGTCGGTGCAGCCGGCCAGCGAGGCGGCCAGGCCCGCGAGCATGAGTGTGGCGAGAATTCGCAAGCGAATCATGAGGTTCATCCGGCAAGCCGAAGTGCGCGGCTGGGCTCCAGACTGCATTCCTATGGTTAACGCGCTGCTAATCCTGATTAACGATAGTTGCTGAGCGTTAACGTCCTCCTAACCATGACTCGGTCTAGTCTCCGGCCGGATTTTCGGAGCACCGCAATGGCGCAGATTGGTGAAACGGAGCTCGATCTCCGCGCTTTGTGGCAGGCGCTCTGGCGCCGCGCATGGCTCTTCGTGGCGCTGGGCATCTGCGCCGCGCTCGGCACCTATGTCGGCCTGGGCTTCGTCAGCCCGCTCTACACCGCGAACACCAGCATCCTCATCGAGCAACGCGAATCGCCGCTCACCCGGCCGGGCGGCCAGACCACCGACACTACGTCGGATTTCGACGAATCGGCGATCCAGAGCCAAGTCGAAGTCCTGAAGTCGCGGGAGATCGCCGAAGCGGTCATCGACAATTTGCATCTCACGACCCGGCCGGAATTCGACCCGGCGAGCCGGGCATCGGTGTTCAGCTCGCTGCTCGTCGCGGTCGGGGTTGGAAAGAACCCGACCGATTCGTCGATCCGCCAGCGGGTCATGGACAGCTACTTCGAGCGGCTGTCCGTCTTTCCGCTACAGAAATCGCGGGTAATCGGCGTCGAGTTCTCGGCGCCCAATCCGCAGCTTGCCGCCGAGGTCGCCAGCGCCGCGGCCGACGCTTTCGTCAAGCTGCAGCAGGACGCCAAACGCGAATCCGCCGTCGCCGCGACCGATTGGCTGCAGCAGGAGATCGAGCGCCTGCGCGGGCGCGTGGCCGACGCCGAGCAGGCGGTCGCCGACTACCGGTCGAACCACGGCCTCTTCGACGTCAACGGGTCGGGGGGGCAGGACACGGGGAGCGGCAACCTCTCCACCCAGCAGCTTGGCGATATCAATTCCGAGCTGGCGCGGGCGCGCGCGGCGCGGGCCGAGGCGCAGGCACGCGCCGACCTAGTGCAAAAGGTCCTCGATGAAGGCGGCGCGATCGACGCCTCCGAGGAGGTGCTGAACTCGCAGCTGATCCAGCGGCTGCGCGAGCGCCAGGTGGCGCTCCAGGCGCAGATCGCCGAGCTGTCGACGACGCTGCTGCCCGGACATCCGCGCATCCGGGCGCTTGAAGGGCAGGTCGCGAACCTCGAGACTCAAATCCGAGGCGAGGCCAAGAAAGTCCTCGCCTCGTTGCAGACGGCCGCGCGCATCGCCGCGGCGCGCGAAGAGTCGCTTCTTAAGAGCCTGAACGAGGCGAAGGGCGACGTCTCCAAATCCAACGACGAGGGGATCGAGCTTCGGGCGCTCGAACGCGAGGCGACCGCCCAACGCGATCTGCTCGAGTCGTTCCTGTCGCGCTACCGCGAAGCAGCGGCGCGGACCGACGCGAACTACCTTCCGGCCGATGCGCGGATCATTTCGCGCGCGGTCCCGCCGACCGACCCGTCCTTCCCGAAGAAGACGATGATGTCGATCGCCGCCGCCATCGCAGTGCTTCTGATCGCGGTGGCGGTGGTGCTGCTTCGTGAGTTCATGTCGGGTCGCGCCTTCCGGGTGATCGGCTTCAGTGTGATCGATGGCGAGGCGAGGCCGCTGCGACTGACCGCGGCGCCGCCGGCGCCGAAGAAGTCCGAGCCAGAGGCGAGCGAAGAGCCGGAGAGCGCCGCCGCTCCTCCCGCCGAAAGCTCCGAGCCGGCCGACGAGCCGACGCCCGAGGCGCCGACCGAGGCGGCCGAAGATGAGCCGTCGGCCGAACCGGCTGCGGCTCGCGGCGCCGAAGACGAGAAGACCGGTGCGTCGGAACTCGCCGAGATCATTGCCGATCCTGGAATACGGCTTGCGCTCTTCGCCGGCGCGGAAGGTGGCGAGGGGGCAGGGGGGATCGCCTTCTCCGCGGCTCGACAGGCCGCGAGGGAGAAGATCCGCAGCATCGTGATCGACATGGGACGCAGGCCCTCCGACGTGCTCGGCCACGAGCGCCCCGGCCTCGGCGACCTTCTGGCGGGGAACGCCGCGTTCGGCGAAGTCATCCAGCGCTATGAGGCGGCTGGTGTGCACATCATCCCCTACGGGGAGAATGGCGAGGAGCCGCCGCTGCAGCGCATGCAGCTTGTCATCGCCGCGCTCGCGCACTCCTACGACAAGGTCATCGTTGTCGCGGACAATCTCGACGACTGGCCGGATCAGCATCTGCGCCCCGACGTCGCGGCGATCGTCTGCGGCCCGGAGACGACCGAACGCCTGCGCGCCGAAGCCTACGACACGGCGCTTCAGCGCGGCGCGAAGAGCGCCGTCATCGTGCGCTACACGAGCGAAATCGACTTCGGCGGCCACGAGGAGAGCGCGGCGGCTTGAATGGATAGACCGTCGACGAGATGTCGCGTCGTACGCTGATCCGAACCGCGCTCGAAGCGCTTGCCGTCGCGCGCGCGCCACGTTGGCTGCCCGCGGCGCCCGATGCTTCCGGCTTCGCGCTGACGCTCCACCACGTCGCTCCGGCGTCGTCGGCGGCGTTCCAGCCGAACGCGCTCCTTTCGATCACGCCTGAATTCCTTGACCGCCTGCTTGGACATCTCGCGGCGCGGGGCTGGCGCTTCGTTTCCGTCGACGAGATCACGGCGCCTGGGCCCGCCGATCCGCGCCGGATCGCGGTCACGCTCGACGACGCCTACCGCGACAACCGCGAACATGCGCTTCCTGTGTTCCGGCGACATGGCGCACCTTTCACCATCTACGTGTGCGCGGGCTTCTCCGATCGCACCGCGGAGCTCTGGTGGGAGGCGCTCGATCGGATCGTCGCCGCGGCCGATGTCATGGAAGCGCCCGGCGACCCGGCGCGGGAGCTGCCGACGCGGAGCGTATCGGAAAAGGCGAGGGCCTTTGCGCTCTGGCGGCGCTGGCTCACCACCGACGCCGACGAAATGCTGCAGCGGAAAGCGATCCGCGCGCTCTCCGAAAAGCACGGTCTCGACCTTGCCGCGCTCGCCCGCGACCTCGTCATGGATTGGGGGGAGATCGCCGAGCTGGCCGCCGACCCGCTCTGCTCGATCGGCGCTCACACGATGACGCATGCGGCGCTCGCGCGGCTCCCGCGCGAAGCCGCACTTCGCGAGATCACGGGAAGCGTGGAGGAGATCGCCGCGAAGCTCGGCAAGCGGCCGACTAGCCTGGCCTTCCCCTACGGCTATCCGGCGGCGGCCGGCGCGCGCGAGGCGCGGCTCACCGAAGAGGCAGGGCTTCGCGCGTCATTCACCACGCAACCGGGCTTCATCCCCGCAGAGGGCTCAAGGCACGGGCTCCCGCGGGTGTCGGTCAACGGGCTCTTTCAGGAACTCCGCTTTCTCGACGTGCTTCTGTCGCCCGGCCTCTGGCGCTTCGGAAACATAATCTAGAATGCATGTTAAGCGTTTGTCTTTGCGGGCTTTTGCATCCACGCGATAAGAGCACCAGCGGGGATGATCCAAATCGTTCCGGTGACGACGAAATAGGCGAGCTGCACCAGGCCCGAGGTGCCGGGAAGCTTGGCGGCGGCGATCGTCATCGCCGTCAGCGCATAGAGGCAGACGAACGCGACGAGGAGAATGGTCCCGACGAGTTTCTTCAGGCGCGGCGGCATGGATGAAGGTGCTAGGGCGCATCCGCGCGCGCCGCAAGCCTCGCGACGGGGTGTCGCGCGAGGCCGGCTTGCCGGGTTGAGACTTGCCACCTAAGGAGAGCAATGGTCGCGATTCCAGCGGAGATGGATGATGCCGTCGGCGTGGCCACGGACAGTGTCCGCGGCCTGCGCGGCTGGCTGCTGTTCCTGATCCTCCTCGTCTTCGCCATGGTCATGGTCGGCGGCGCGACGCGGCTCACCGAATCCGGCCTCTCCATCACCGAGTGGGACCTCGTCACCGGGACGGTGCCGCCGCTCGACGACGCGGGCTGGCAGTCGGCCTTCGAGCTCTATCGCCAGAGCCCGCAATATGCGCTCACGAACCGCGGCATGACCCTCGCGGACTTCCAGACCATCTACTGGTGGGAGTGGGCGCATCGCGAGCTTGGGCGGTTCATCGGCCTCGTCTATGCCGCCGGCTTCTTCTGGTTCGTTGGCCGGCGGAGCGTGCCGCTTCGCACGGCGCTGACGCTCGCCGGCGTCGGCGTCCTTCTCGCCGCGCAGGGCGTCGCCGGCTGGATCATGGTTGCCTCCGGACTGAAGCCGGGGATGACAGCGGTGGCGCCCCTCAAGCTGACGCTGCACCTTGAGCTTGCCGCGTTTCTATTCGCGGCCCTGATCGCGCTCTTCGTGCGGCTCGGCGGTGCGATACGCGAGCCGGCATCCGGCGCGCGAGTGTTCGCAGCGTGGGTGCTTGTCGTGCTCGTCTTTCTGCAGGTCGCGCTCGGCGGCCTCGTCGCCGGGTACAATGCCGGCCTCCTCTACAGCACTTGGCCGCTGATGGGGGGGCAGCTGGTGCCGAGCGGACTCGGCATGATCGAGCCCGTGTGGCGCAACGTGCTGGAGAACCTAACGACCATCCAGTTCAATCACCGGCTCGGCGCCTACGTGCTCTCCGCCACGATCCTCGCCTACGGCTTCGGGATGCTGCGTCGTGGCGACCGGCGGGCGCGCGAGCGTGCGACGCTGATGGCGCTCCTTGTCGTCCTGCAGGTCGGCCTCGGCATCGCCACGCTAATCCAGGCCGTGCCGACCTGGCTCGCGCTTGCGCACCAGGCGGTCGCAATGATCCTGCTCTTCGTCCTCGTGTGGAACGCGAGCGTCTTCGCGCGGGAAGCCGACTAGTCCGAGGGGACGAGGAGCGACGCGTCGGGGGCTAACTTCTCGCCCTCGATCGCGACTCGATTGCCGACGACCTTCGCGCGCCCGCCTGCGACGAGCTTCAGCGCCAACGGATAGAGGCGGTGCTCGATTTCGAGCACGCGCGCGGCGAGCGTCTCCGGCGTGTCGCTGGGCAGAACTGGCACGGCGCCCTGAGCGACGATCGGGCCGGTGTCCATCTCGGCCCGCACAAAATGCACCGTCGCGCCGTGCAGCCTGACGCCGGCGGCGAGCGCGCGCGCATGCGTGTCGAGGCCGGGAAAGAGCGGCAGCAGGGAGGGGTGGATGTTCAGGATACGGTCGCGCCAAGCCTCGACGAAACCCGCCGACAGGAGCCGCATGAAGCCGGCAAGGCAGATCAGCTCGATGCCCGCGCCGCGTAGCGCCGCATTGAGCTTTGCCTCGAACGCAGCCTTCGTTGCGAATTCGCGGCGGTCGAGGGGAGTGGTCGCGAGCCCCGCCTCGCGCGCAAAGGCAAGGCCCGGCGCATCGGGATTGTCCGAGGCGACGAGCGCGATCTCCGCGGGGTAGCGTGCATCCTTCGCAGCGGCGATCAACGCGGCGAGATTGCTGCCGCGCCCGGAGATGACGACGGCGGTCTTCTTCTTCGGCTCAGCCATCGAGAGCGAGCTTGCCGGTGAGCACGACGGCGTCGGTCTTCCGCGGCGCGATCCGGCCGAGCGTCGCCACCATCTCGCCGTGGCGCGCGAAGACGGCGGCCGCATCAGCTGCGGCATCCGGCGCGACAACTATCACCATGCCGATGCCGCAGTTGAAAGTGCGGAGCATCTCCGGCTGCGCAACGGATGCGGCGAGCCAGCGGAAGACAGGCGGCACGGCGATCGCCGAGAGGTTGATCTCCGCGGCAAGATCGGCAGGGAGCACGCGCGGCACGTTATCGACGAGCCCGCCGCCGGTGATATGCGCGAGCGCCTTTACACCGCCCGTCTCGCGGATCGCGTCGAGGCAGGCGCGCACATAGATGCGGGTGGGTCGAAGCAGTGCCGCGCCAAGCTGCGTCTCCGGCTCGAACGGCGCGGGATCGGACCATGCGAGGCCGGATGTCTCGGCGACGCGGCGAACGAGCGAGAAGCCGTTCGAGTGGAGTCCTGAAGAGGCCAGACCGAGGACCACGTCGCCGGCTTCGACATCGCGCGGAAGGATCCGGTCGCGCTCGACGGCGCCGACCGCAAAGCCGGCAAGATCGTAGTCGCCCTTGGCGTAGAGCCCCGGCATCTCCGCCGTCTCGCCGCCAACGAGCGCCGCGCCGGCCATGCGGCAGCCTTCGGCAATGCCTTCGACGATTGTCGCAGCCGTCGCCACGTCGAGCGCGGAGGTGGCGAAGTAGTCGAGGAAGAAGAGCGGCTCGGCGCCTTGCACGACGAGGTCGTTGACGCACATGGCGACGAGATCGATGCCGATCGTCCGGTGCTCGCCGCTTTCGATCGCAATCTTGAGCTTGGTGCCGACCCCGTCGGTCGTCGCCACCAGAACTGGGTCGCGGAAGCCGGCCGCCTTCGTGTCGAAGAGCGCGCCAAATCCGCCGAGACCGCCGAGCACGCCCGGGCGTTTCGTCGCCGCCGCCGCCGGCTTGATGCGCTCCACCAGGCCTATTCCGGCGTCGATGTCGACCCCCGCGTCGCGGTAGGTCAGGGTATTGCGTTCGTTCGGCATTGTGGCTAGCGCCTAGTGTGCCGGCGGGGGGATTGCAAGAACACTGGGCGTTTTCGTCGGCAGATGCGCCTTTCGTCCCTGTCCCGCGCACGCTGCTACGCCAGGTTCCGGTCTTGACCCTACCGAACTTCATCACAATCGCCCGCCTGATCGGCGTTCCGCTCATCGTATGGCTGATGATCGCGGACCGGTTTTTCGCGGCGGCGATGCTGTTCATCCTGGCCGGGCTCTCCGACGCCGCCGACGGGTTCATCGCCAAGCGCTTCGGCGCCACGTCGGAGCTTGGCGCCTATCTCGATCCGGTCGCCGACAAGGCGCTTCTCGTATCTGTCTTCGTAACGCTTGGGCTGAAGGGCGCTCTGCCGGCCTGGCTCATCGTGCTCGTGGTGAGCCGCGACCTCTTCATCATCGGCGCCATGCTCCTTGCCTATGTTCTTAGCAACCCGATGGCGGTACACCCCCTCTGGGTGTCCAAGGTGAACACGGTGGCGCAGATCGTGCTGATAGCTTTCGTCCTCGGCGATCGCTCGGGCGTGACCGGATTCGGGCCGCTGATCGCCCCCGTGGTCATCATCGTCGCCGGGCTGACGGTGGCTTCCGCCGGCGCCTACCTCGTCGGGTGGCTCCGGCACATGGCCGGCGGGCCGGGCGAGGTCGGCCCGAGGCCGTCATGAACCTTCGCGTACAGGCCGCGTTCTGGCTGGGAGCGCTCGTCTTCCTGCTCCTCTTCCTTTGGGTGTTCAGCGGGATCCTTCTGCCCTTCATCATGGGGATGGCGCTCGCCTATCTGCTCGACCCGATCGCCGACCGGCTGGAGCGGGCCGGGATGAGCCGCTTCTGGGCGACGATCACGATCGTCGTTCTCTCGGTGCTGGTCTTTGCGCTCCTCGCGCTGATCGGCATCCCGCTTCTCGTGGGTCAGCTCTCCGCCTTCCTGGAGAAGCTTCCAGACTATGCTGAGGAGTTGCAGGCGCTCGGGAACCGCTTTTTCGAGACCCGCATCGGACAATATTTCCAGACCCAGAGCGACAGCACCAGCGTCAGCCAGATCGTGACGCAAGCCGTATCCTGGGTGACAACGCTGCTGGCATCGGTGTGGGCGGGCGGGCAAGCGCTGATCAGCGTCATCAGCCTCGCCGTCGTCACGCCGGTCGTCGCCTTCTATCTGCTCTACGACTGGGACCGGATGATCGGGCGGATCGATGCGCTGCTGCCGCGCGAGCATGCCGAGACGATCCGGGCGCTCGGCCGCGACATCAACGACGCGATCGGCGGCTTCATCCGCGGGCAGGGCGCCGTCTGCCTGCTGCTCGGTCTTTTCTATGCGATCTCGCTCACCGTGGTCGGGCTGAATTTCGGCTTTCTGATCGGCTCGCTCGCCGGCGTGATCAGCTTCATCCCGTATGTCGGTTCCATCGTCGGCTTCTTCCTCTCGGTCGGCGTGGCGCTGGTGCAGTTCTGGCCCGACTGGATATGGATCGGCGTGGTGGTCGCCGTATTCGTGGTCGGCCAGTTCCTGGAAGGCAACATCCTGCAGCCGCGCCTCGTCGGGTCGTCGATCGGCGTGCACCCGGTGTGGCTGATGTTCGCGCTCTTCGCCTTCGGGTCGCTTTTTGGTTTTGTCGGCGTGCTTCTTGCCGTACCGGTCACGGCGGCGATCGGCGTGCTCGTGCGTTTCGCCGTCGCGCGCTATCGGCTGAGTGCTCTCTACCTCGAACGGGGTGACGGTCCGCCGACGGACCGCCTGCTCAAGTGACCGTGCCGGCCCCGACGCAACTGCCTCTTGTCTTGCCGCACGCGCCGAGCCTCGGGCGCGACGACTTCATGCCGGGCGCATCGAACAGCGCGGCATTGAAGCTGATCGAAACCTGGCCCGACTGGCCTTCGCCGGCGGTCCTGCTGACCGGCCCATCGGGATCCGGAAAGACGCATCTCGCGCACATCTGGGCGGCGCGCGCCGAAGCGGCAATCGTCGCGGCGGGGGCGCTTCGCGCCGACGAGCCGCTTCCGCTCGTGGCCGGCGGCTCTGTCGTGGTGGAGGACGTTGGCGCGGACGCGGTGCCGGAAGCGGCGCTCTTCCATCTCTTCAACAGCGTCCGCGAGCGCGGCGGTTCGCTCCTAATCACCGCCCGAACCCGTGCGGAGGACTGGCGCGTCTTGCTTAAGGATTTGCGCTCGCGTCTGAGGCTGGCGACGCCAGTCGCGCTCGGTGCGCCGGAGGACGCGCTTCTTCGGCAGGTGCTTGTTAAGCTTTTCGCCGACCGGCAGCTCCTCGTCGATAAGCCCGTCATCGACTATCTCGTCGCCCGGATGGAGCGGTCGCTGAGCGCTGCGGCTCAGCTGGTAGACGCGCTCGACCAGGCCGGGCTCTCGGCCGGCCGGCGGATCACCCGCCCAATGGCTGCCGAAATCCTGGCGCAAGCGCCGGAGGGGCCGGAAGAGTTTGCGGATCAGCAATAACTGTCATCATAATGATAAACCGCCGGCCGAAGAGAAGGCACGGTTGGGGCCAATATCGTGAGTGAAGCTGCTGCAAAAATCCCGTTGCCTCAGGCTGTTGAGGCGTCCCGCGTCCTTCGGCTCGACCCGGAGCTCGCGGAGAGCCCGGCGCGCTTCATCAATCGCGAGATTTCGTGGCTGGAGTTCAATCGGCGTGTGCTGGAGGAATCGGAGAACCCGCATCATCCGGCGCTCGAGCGGCTGCGCTTCCTTTCGATCTCGGGAAACAACCTCGACGAATTCATGATGGTGCGCGTCGCCGGCCTCGCCGGTCAGGCGCGCGAGCTGATTGCCACGCGGAGCGACGACGGGCTCTCGCCCGCCGAGCAGCTTCGCGCCATCGACGCCAAAGTAAGCGAGCTGGTGCTGCAGCAGCACGCCAACTGGAAGACGCTGCGGGAGGAGCTTGCCAAGGCCGGCATCCTCATCGTCGCGACGGATGCGTTGAGCGCGGAGGATCTCGGCTGGCTCGAAGGCCATTTCCTCGATTCGATCTTCCCGGTGCTGACGCCGCTTGCGATCGACCCGGCGCACCCGTTTCCGTTCATTCCCAATCTCGGCTTCACGCTGGCGCTGCAGCTCGCCGGCACGAAGGGCCGGACAATGCAGGCGCTCTTGCGCTTTCCGCTCAGCCTCGAGCGCTTCATCCAGGTGCCGCGCAAGGCGGACACGGACCCGCTCCGCTTCGTGCTCCTCGAAGACGTCGCCGGGCTGTTCATCCCGCGGCTCTTCCCCGGCTATCAGGTGAGCGGCAAGGGAGCCTTCCGGCTGGTCCGCGATTCCGACATCGAGGTGGAGGAAGAGGCGGAAGACCTCGTGCGCTTCTTTGAGCGTGCACTGAAGCAGCGACGGCGCGGCCTGGTGATCCGGCTGGAGATCGAAGAGGGGATGCCGGAGACGCTGCGCGCGCTGGTGCAGCGGGCGCTCGCGGTCTCGGACGCGGAGGTGCAGATCATTCCGGGCATGCTCGGCATCGAATCGGTGTCGCAGCTTGTGAGCATCGATCGGCCCGACCTGAAGTTCGAGCCCTACACGCCGCGCTTTCCGGAGCGCATCCGCGAGCATGCCGGCGACTGCTTCGCGGCGATCCGGCAGAAGGACATCATCGTCCACCATCCCTACGAGTCGTTCGACGTGGTGGTGCAGTTCCTGCGTCAGGCCGCGCTCGATCCAGACGTCGTGGCGATCAAACAGACGCTCTACCGGACCTCCAACGATTCGCCCATCGTGAAGGCGCTAATCGAGGCGGCGGAGGCTGGGAAGTCCGTGACCGCGCTCGTCGAGCTCAAGGCGCGCTTCGACGAGGAGGCGAACATCCGCTGGGCGCGTGACCTCGAACGCGCCGGCGCGCAGGTCGTCTATGGCTTCATCGAGCTCAAGACCCACGCCAAGCTGTCGCAGGTCGTGCGCCGCGAAGGGGGCGGGCTGGCGAGCTACGTGCACGTCGGCACCGGCAACTACCACCCGCAGACCGCGCGCATCTACACCGACCTCAGCTACTTCACCGCCGATCCGGTCCTCGCGCGTGACGTGGCGCGCGTGTTCAATTTCATCACCGGCTATGCCCCGCCGCAGGACCTGAAGCGCATCGCCGTGTCGCCCTACACGATGCGTCCGCGCATCCTGGAGCACATCGAGGCGGAGATCGCGTATGCGCAGGCCGGCCGGCCTGCGCGCATCTGGATGAAGCTGAATGCGCTCGTCGATCGCGAGATCATCGACGCGCTTTACCGCGCGAGCCAGGCCGGCGTCGGCGTCGACCTCGTGGTGCGCGGCATCTGCTGCCTCAGACCGCAGGTGCCCGGGCTCTCCGACAATATCCACGTGAAGTCGATCGTCGGGCGCTTCCTGGAGCATTCGCGCATCCTATGCTTCGGCAACGGACATGGGCTCCCCTCCGAGGAGGCGATCGTCTATATCGGCTCCGCCGACATGATGCCGCGCAACCTCGATCGGCGGGTGGAAACCATCGTGCAGCTCGTCAACCCGACCGTCCACATGCAGGTGCTCGATCAGATCATGGTCGCGAATTTCCGCGACAACGAGCAGAGCTGGGAGGTGCTGCCCGATGGGACATCGCGGCGGATTCGGCTGAAGGAGGGCGAGGAGCCGTTCAACGCGCATCGCTATTTCATGACGAATCCGAGCCTCTCCGGCCGGGGCCGGTCGCTGAAGTCGTCCTCACCGCGTGCCTTCTCGCCGCTCCCCCGCGGCTGAGCCGCCCGCTCTCGGCCGCATTCCGGGACGCGGCCCGATCGGCGTAATCGACATCGGGTCGAACTCGGTGCGTCTCGTCGTCTACGAGGGCCTGGCGCGTTCGCCGACGCCGCTCTTCAACGAGAAGATCCTGGCCGGGCTCGGCGCCGGCGTCGCCGAATCGGGGCGGCTTGGCGCCGACGCCACGGAAAAGACCCGGGCGGCGCTTCGACGCTTCACGGCGCTCGCGCGGCAGATGGACGTCGAGGAGCTCGAGGTCGTCGCCACGGCGGCGACGCGCGAGGCCAAGGACGGGCCGCAGTTCATCGCCGAGGTCGAAGCGATCTGCGGCGTGAAGGTCAAGGTTCTCTCCGGCACGGAAGAAGCGCGGATGGCGGCGCTCGGCGTCGTCGCCGGCTTCGAGCATCCGGACGGGGTGGCCGGCGACCTTGGCGGCGGCAGCCTGGAGCTGACCGACGTCGCCGGGCGCCAGGTCGGCAAGGGTGAGAGCCTGCCGCTCGGCGGTCTCCGACTTCAGGCCGATGCCAAGGGGTCGCTCAAGACCGCCCGCGATCTGACACGCAAGGCGCTCGATCAGTCCGACGCTATCACCCGCCTCAAAGGCCGGGTGTTCTATGCGATCGGGGGGACCTGGCGGTCGCTTGCGCGGCTCCACATGCACGACAGCGGCTATCCGCTCCACGTCATGCACGAATACCAGATGGATCCCGACGAGCTCGACGACTTCCTGAAAGTGTTGATCCGCGGGCCGCTCGACCAGGTGCCGGGCATCGCGGTCGTGTCGAAGCAGCGCCAGGCGCTCTTGCCTTACGGCGCCGTTGTCCTGTCGGAACTCATCAAGTTGGGGAAGCCGGGCTCGGTGACGATTTCCGCGCTCGGCCTTCGCGAAGGCCTGCTCTACGGCAAGCTCTCCGCCAAGGAGCAGCAGGTCGATCCGCTGCTCTCGGCCGCCTCCGAGCTCAACGTGCTGCGCTCGCGCTCGCCGGCGCATGGCGAGGAGCTGATTCCGTGGACGGCGCAGGCCATGGCGGTGCTCGGCCTTGAGGAGACCGAAGAGGAGAAGCGGCTTCGCGCCGCAGCTTGCCTGCTCGCCGATATCGGCTGGCGCGCGCATCCCGACTATCGCGGCGTGCAGAGCCTGAACATCATCACCAACGCGGCCTTCGTCGGCATCGACCATCCGGGCCGCGCCTATCTGGCGCTCGCCATCTACTACCGCCACGCCGGCCTCTCGGAGGAGGACCTTGGCGCGGGCCTTCGTGAGCTTGCGCCGCTCCGCTACCGGGAGAGCGCGCGCGCTTTGGCCGGCGCGTTCCGCGTCGCCTATCTCGTATCGGGTGCGGTTGAGGGCGTGCTGCCGAAGACGACGCTTCGCCGTGCCGGCGACAAGGTCGAGCTGGTGCTGCCGGCGGGGCTCGCCGAACTCCGCGGCGCGCGACTCGATAGCCGCATGCGTCAGTTCGCGGCGCTCGGCGGCCTCGGCTTCGCGGTGGTCTCCGAATAGAGCCGGAGCTACTCGGCCGCAATGTCGGTCGCGCGGTCGACTGAGATTGCGACCACGCCACGGCGCGACATGGAAAGCGCCAGCTCGCCATGCTTCAGCGCCAGCGCCTGCTCGCCGAAGAGCTGGCGGCGCCAGCCCTTGAGAGCCGCCACGTCGGCGTGGTCATCGGCGGCTATCCGCTCCAGGTCCTCGGTCGACGCTATGATGCGCGCGGCGACGCCTTGTTCTTCCGCGACCATTTTCAGAAGCACCTTCAGAAGCTCGGCGGCAGCGCTCGAATGCTCCGGCGCGGGACGCGGGCGCGGCACGCGCGGCAGCGCGCTCTCCGGCATCTCGAACACGCTCTCGACCGTCGCCAAGATGGCGCGTCCGACGCTCGAACGCTCAAAGCCCTTCGGGATCGTGCGCAGCCGGCCGAGCGCCTCCACGTCGCGCGGCTGCTGCAGCGCGACCTCGTAGATCGCATCGTCCTTCAAGACGCGGCCGCGCGGCACGTCGCGGCTTTGAGCCTCGCGCTCGCGCCATGCGGCGAGCGCCTGCAGGATGGCGAGCTGGCGCGGCTTCTTGACCCTGAGCTTCAGCCGCTGCCAGGCGTCCTCCGGGTGCGTGCGGTAGGTATTGACGTCGGTCAGCACCGCCATCTCCTCGTCGAGCCAAGTCGTCCGCTCCTGCTCGGCGAGCTGGGCGGAGAGCGAGAGGTAGATGTCGCGAAGGTGGGTGACGTCGGAGACCGCGTAGGCGGTCTGCTTTGCCGAGAGCGGTCGGTGCGACCAGTCGGTGAAGCGCGAGGACTTGTCGATCTGGTCGCCGGTCACGCGGAAGACGAGCTGGTCGTAGCTCACCTGGTCGCCGTAGCCGCAGACCATCGCCGCGATCTGCGAGTCGAAGAGCGGATGCGGGACGGCGCCGGCCTGCTTCACGAAAATCTCGATGTCCTGGCGCGCCGCGTGGAAGACCTTGACCACGCGTTCGTCGGCCATCAGGCGGTAGAAGGGCGCAAGGTCGATGCCGTCGGCGAGCGGATCGATGATCGCGGCTTCGCCCGGCCCGGCCATCTGGATCAGGCAGAGCTGCGCCCAGAAAGTGCTCTCGCGCATGAATTCGGTATCGACGGTGACGAAGGGCGCCTTGGCGAGGCGGTCGCAGAGGGCGGAGAGGGCCGCCGTGTCGGTGATGATTTCGTGTTCGGTAGCTTCACTATGCATATGCGCCGTATAGCGAATGCTGCGCGAACTGTCCTCCCGAAATGGCCGCGCCGCGGCCGACCTTGACACTTTTCCGGGCTTCTGCGCTTGTCCGCGCGGTTTCCCCGCACCCGCAACCAGGATCGCTGACGAAGATGCACGCCTATCGCACCCATACCTGTGGCGCGCTCCGCCCGGGCGACGTCGGCGCGACGGTCCGGCTCTCCGGCTGGGTGCATCGCGTGCGCGACCATGGGGGACTGCTGTTCATCGACCTTCGCGACCACTACGGGTTGACCCAGGTTGTGGCCGACCCCAATTCGCCTGCCTTCAAGACGGCGGAAAAGGTGCGCGCCGAGTGGTGCATAAGGGTTGACGGGGAGGTGAAGGCGCGGACGGCCGAGACGGTGAACGCAAACCTGCCGACCGGCGGCGTCGAGGTGTTCGCCAGCGAGATCAAAATCCTGTCGGAGGCGCCGGAGCTGCCGATGCCGGTCTTCGGCGAGCCCGAGTATCCTGAGGACACGCGGCTCAAATACCGCTTCCTCGACCTTCGCCGTGAGTCGCTCCACAAGAACATCATGCGGCGCGTCGCGGTCGTCGCGAAGATGCGCGAACTGATGCGCGGCGCCGGCTTCAACGAGTTCCAGACGCCGATCCTGACCGCGTCCTCTCCGGAAGGCGCGCGCGACTTCCTGGTGCCGTCGCGCATCCATCCGGGGAAATTCTACGCGCTGCCGCAGGCGCCGCAGCAGTTCAAGCAGCTGATCATGGTGGCGGGCTTCGACCGCTATTTCCAGATCGCGCCATGCTTCCGGGACGAGGACCCGCGCGCCGATCGTTTGCCGGGCGAATTCTATCAGCTCGACGTGGAAATGAGCTTCGTCACGCAGGACGATGTCTTTGAAGCGATGGAGCCGGTGATCCGCGGCGTGTTTGAAGCATTCGCCGACGGGAAGTCGGTGACGCAGACGTTTCCGCGCATCCCCTTCCACGAAGCGATGCGGAAATTCGGAACCGACAAGCCTGACCTCCGCAATCCGATCGAGATGCAGGCGGTGACGGAGCACTTCGCCGGTTCAGGCTTCAAGGTCTTCGCCTCGATGATCGAGCGCGACCAGACGAACGAGGTGTGGGCGCTACCGGCGCCGGGTGGCGGCAACCGCGCCTTCTGCGACCGCATGAACAACTGGGCGCAAGGCGAAGGGCAGCCGGGCCTCGGCTACATCTTCTTCCGCGAGGGCGAGGAGGGAGGCGCCGGTCCGATCGCGAAGAACGTCGGGCCGGAGCGCACGAATGCGGTTCGCGAGCAACTCGGCCTCGACGTCGGCGACGCGGTGTTCTTTATCGCCGGAAACCCCGCGAACTTCATGAGCTTCGCCGGCGCGGCGCGCGACAAGGTCGGCCGCGATCTGGAACTGATCGACCACGAGGCCTTCGCGCTCGCGTGGATCGTCGACTTCCCGATGTTCGAGTGGAGCGAGGAGGAGAAGGGGATCGACTTCGCCCACAATCCCTTCTCGATGCCGCAGGGCGGGCTCGAGGCGCTGGAGACGCTCGATCCGCTCGCGATCAAGGCGCATCAATACGATGTCGTTTGCAACGGCTACGAGATCGCGTCGGGCGCCATCCGCAACCACAAGGCCGAGATCATGAAGAAGGCCTTCGCGATGCGCGGCTACGACGAGGACGTGCTCGAACAGCGCTTCGGCGGAATGCTGCGCGCGCTGCAGTTCGGCGCGCCGCCGCATGGCGGTATGGCGGCCGGCCTCGATCGCATCGTGATGCTCCTTTGCGGGGTGAAGAACCTGCGCGAGATCACGATGTTCCCGATGAACCAGCAGGCGGAAGACTTGCTGATGGGCGCGCCGTCCGAGGCGACGCCGAAGCAGCTTCGCGAGCTTTCGATCCGCGTGGTGAAGACGGAGTAGGCGAGCCCGCTATTTGTCTTCATTTGCCGGGCTCGGCTCGGCAATCCATTCCGCGACCGTCGCGACTGGTGGAAGTCGCGCGGAATGGATGCCCGGATCAAGTTCGGGCATGACGAGAGTGGAATGGAAAACGAGGCGCTATTCCTTCGCCGCTTCCGACTTGAGCTGAAGGTTCAGCCGGTCTGGAAGCGTCAGCGGATCGTTGGCCGCGTCGAGAAGGTCGAGGAGCGCGATCGGCGCCGGCGGCGTCACGTCGGCGGAGAGCGTCTGTCCGCCGGCCATGAAGCCCTGCAGCGGCGGCGCCACCTGCTTCGCCAACTCAGCCGGGATGACGGCGGAGATGATGAAGGGGAGCGCCGCGCGCATCTGTTGCCGGTAGGCCGCGCCGTCGATCGTGAGCCCCTGCCGCTTCGCCACCAAGGCGAAGGCGCGGTCGAGCAGCGAGTGGTCGGTCACGCTGAGCGTCGCCTTGGCGAGGCTGAGATCGTTGAACATCGCCATCACCGCGGCCTGGGTGTCGGCACCCTTGCCGGCCGCGGAGGTGGCGCGGACGAGCCAGTCCATGGTGAGCCCGGTCAGCGTGTAGGAAAGCGCAACGTCGCCGGCGTCAGCGACCTTGACCGTCCAGGTCGCCTGGTCGGTGCCGATGTCCGGCGTCCAGCGGTCGGCAAGCGACATCCCGAGCGTCAAATCCTGATAGCCGAGCGCATCGTAAATCTCGGCGGCCTGCGGATCGATCGTGAGGAGGCCGCGCGGAAGCTTGAGGTTCTCCATCTGGATATCGGTCTGCTCGGCGAAGATCTTGTTCCAGTCGCGCAGGTCGACGCTCAGGCGATCGAGCGAAACCGCATCCTCCTTGCTCTTGCCGACTGCGAGCCCCTCGATCCCGAAGCGGCTGAAACGCGGCAGCGCGGCGAAGGTCCTGTCGATCGCCGCGGCGTGCGTCTTGAGATCAGCATCGTTCTCGAGCGCGGCGAACTGCATCAGGGCGCCCAGATCCGGTGATACGAAGCCGGCAAGCTCCATCGAGCCGAGCGACGCGTAGCCCTGCGGACCGGCGAACTTCAGGCTCTTCATGATGAGGCTGTCGAGCCCATCGCTCGACCACCCGGTCAAAGTCACGCCGTCGAGCGAGAACGACGCGCCTTCCTTTGGCGCCTCGCCCGAAAGGCCGTCGAGCCGCACGGTGCCGACACGGAAGGCGCCAGCCATCCCCGTCACCGCTTCGAGCGCGAGATCGTTCTTGGCGTCGCTCGGAACGTCCGGGTCAATGATCTGGTCCCAGGTGGACGTGAAGGGCTCTTCGGGCTGGCGCCCGTCGATGTTCTCGATGGCGACCCCGCCGAGATGGAAGTTGGCGCCGTCGGCGCCCTTTCCAATGATGCCCTGATAGGCGGCGCGCGACATCAGCGGCCGCCAGACATCGTCACCGCGGCCGTCGCGATATTGCGTCTCGTCGAGGATATGCGCCATGGCACCGAGGTCGGTGCGGTCGATCTCGATCTTGTCGATGGCGACGTCGAACGCCTGTGGTGAGGCCACGTGTGCGGCGATTGAGACGGGTCCGACCTCCTCATGATTGAGCACGCCCTTGGAAAGTCCGGTCAGCAACAGGTTGCGATAGGAGACGGTGGTCCCTTCGCCCATTGTCGGCTGGCGATCGAGAAGGGTGATCTCCGGGATCCGCAGCTCGTCGAGCGTGCCGTCGACGGCGATCGCATAGAGGCGCGCCAGCGAGCGCATCACGTGCTTCGGGTCGATGGCGACAGCGGCGAGGCTCGGCAGCGACACGCCAGAGGCGGTGGCCGAGGGAATTTTCGCATCGACCTTGTCGGTGACGACCTCGCCTGAGCGCAGTTCCATTTCCGAAGCGCTGAAGCCGCCGCCCGGGCGCTCGGAAAGATCGCGAAGGCGCAATTCCTCGACGCTGATCAACTCGTTCGGGTCGGTGCGCGCGAAGACCAGCCCCTCGGCGAACGTGTCGGCGCCGTCGGAGCGGACGAGGCTCGCGGATGCCGACCAGTCCGGCGACGAGTCCACCCAGGCGATGAAGCCGCGGAGCAGCGCTTCGCTCTTTGTGTCGGCGCTTGCCGGCGTCGCGCCGACGAGGACGATGAGCGCCAGGACTTGCGCGAGGCGCCTCATGAGCCGCCCCTTTCGATCATTCCGGCGTATTCGCCGTCACGGAAGCCTTCAGCCGGTCGGGCACGGTCGACGGGTCGGTCTTCAAGAGGCTCAAGATATCGGAGCCGGAGACCGGCGCATCCGGATCGAGGCTGATTGTGAGCGAATGCGGGTCCTTGAGGAAGCCTTGGACGGCATCGGTGACCTCCTGTTGGAACGCGGGGTTGTTCAGGGTCAGAAGCAGGAAGGGCAGGGCGGCGGAGAGCTGCTGGATATATGCCTCGCGGGTCAGGCCCTGCTGCTTCGCGAGCGCGTCGAGAACGCGGTCGGCGAGCGAGTTGTCGAGGTAGCGGAGCGTCAGCTGGTGCACTTCCGTCTTCGACGCCTTGGAAGCGGCGCCGGCATCGTCGAGCACGCGCGGATCTGGGAGGTTGCCCATGACGCCCTTGATCGTCAGCGCGCCGCCGTCATGTACCTGAACGGTGAAATCGCGGATGGTGATGGTCTTGGCGCTGACGTCGCGCGAGCTGTCCCAGCTCACGTCGAGCGCCAGGTTGTCGTAGCCGATCGAGGCGGGCGTGATGGCGCCGGCCGGAAAGAGGTCGGGCGAGAGCGTGACGTTCTCCACGCGGCCCTTGCTGTCCTGCGCGAGGTTGTCGACCACGTTGCCGGACTCGAGCTCGATGCGGTCGATGGAAATCGATCCGGGCTCCGCCTGGCGGTAAACCTGGATGCCCTTCACCTCGGCGGTGCGGAAGAGAATGCCCTCGCCGGGCATGCCGCCCTTGAGAAGCGACGCGTCGAGGACGACGGCGTCGGTGACCGTCGCCGCATCGATCGTGCCTTTCGAGTTGCCGGCGAGCGTGCCGCCGGCAAAGCTGATCATCGGGCTTTGGAACACCCCAACGCCGCCCTTGGTCGGCTTGTCGACCACGACCTTGTCGAAGCGGAGTGTCTGATCGGTCGACTGCCGCGTGACCGTGAGGCCATCAACGACCACGTTGTCCCCGTCCGCGTGCGCAGAGTCATAGCTCGCCGCGACGTTGGTGCCGTTGACGAGCGCAGCGCCAAGCGCCTTCGCGACCGCGTCGGGCTCGAGAGCGGAGGCGTGCGGCGTGGCGGCGATAACGAGACCCGCGGCCGCGAGGGACACGCTCAGGAGACGCAACGTCATGGGAATCCCTTGCAAGAACGCGGGCACGATCTTGGCCGCGCCCCTCCCGCATGGCAAGCGCCGCCTCGATTACAATTTTGACAGGCGATTTCGCGTGTTCCGGCAATCGTTTGCCGCGCTCGCCGTCAGGAGGGCGAAATGCTTGCGCCGGGGCCAGAATCGGCGCGCGCCATGACGTAGGAGCCCGGGGCGTTCTCCAGCGGCTTCAGCTTGCCGCCGCCAGGACGCCGCCGCCGCTTGATGCGCGTATTGTCGAGCCTTTCGAGCCAGGCTTGCCAGTCCTCCCACCACGAGCCCGGAAGCTCCTTGGCGGATTTCAACCAGCTCTCCAGCGAGCCGACCGGCGGGCCGCCGGTCCAATACTGGTATTTGCGGCGCGCCGGAGGATTGACCACGCCGGCGATATGGCCGGAGCCCGTCAGGACGAAGCGCACCGGGCCGCCGAACGACGAGGAGCCGATGAAGACGGATTTCGCCGGCGCGATGTGATCCTCGCGCGTGGCGAGGTTGTAGACGGGCACCGTCACCTTCGAGAGGTCGATCTTCCTTCCGCCGATCGTCAGCCGCCCCTTGGAGAGGTTGTTCTCCAGGTAGCAGTTGCGAAGGTAGAAGGAGTGGTTCGCGCACGGCATGCGCGTCGCATCGGCGTTCCAGTAGAGGAGGTCGAAGGGGAGGGGCTCCTTACCTTTCAGGTAGTCGTTCACGACGTAAGGCCATATCAGATCGTTCGAGCGCAGGAGATTGAAGGCCGTCGCCATCTTCGAGCCTTCGAGATAGCCGGTCTTCTTCATCTCCGCTTCGATGCTTGCGACATGGTCGGCGTCGGCGAACACTTTCAGATCGCCGGAGAACTCGAAGTCGACCTGCGCGGTGAGCAACGTCATCGAGGCGATCCGCGCCTCCTCGCCGCCGGCGGCCAGATAGGCAAGCGTGATGGCAAGGAGCGTGCCGCCCACACAATAGCCGACGACGTTGACCTGGCGTTCGCCCGTTGCCTTCTCGATCGCGTCGAGCGCCGCGAGAATCCCCCGCGTCATGTACTGCTCGAAGCCCATCTCGGCATGGCGCGCGTCGGGGTTGACCCAGGAGACGACAAAGACGGTGTGCCCCTGCTCGACGAGCCAGCGGAGCAGCGATTTTTCCGGCGTGAGGTCGAGGACGTAGAATTTGTTGATCCACGGCGGGACGACGAGGAGCGGGCGCTTCCACACGCTCTCGGCGGTCTGCGCGTACTGGATGAGCTGGAAGAGTTCGTTCTGGAAGACCACCTTGCCCGGCGTCGTCGCCAGGTTCTTGCCGAGCTTGAACGCCGAGATGTCGGATTGGCGCGGAAGCAGCAGGCCCTTGCCGGCCGAGACATCGTCGGCGAGCATCCGCATTCCCTTCACGAGGTTCTCAGCATTGCTAGCCGCGGTGATCTTCAGAACCTCGGGGTTGGTGAGGACGAAGTTCGTGGGCGAAAGCGCATTGTTGATCTGCCTCAGATAGAAGCGCGCCTTCTGCCGCGTGCCGTCGTCGACGCCGTCCGCCTCGTCGACCAGCTGCTCGGCCCAGTTCGTGGTGGCGAGGTAGAGCTGCTTCAGCGCGGAGAACATCGGGTTCTCGTTCCACTCCGAGTCGGCGAAGCGGCGGTCGTCGGAATTCCCGCTCGCCGCACCGGTGGCGCCGATGGCGCTCTGCCAGATTGCGAAGTAGCTCGCGAAGAGGCGCGTCTGCGCCTCCATCAGACGCGACGGGTCGGAGGTCCAGTATTCGCCGATCCGGCCGAGCGTCTTCACGATCTCGGTCGTCGCGTCGGCGATGAGATCGGCGGCCTTGCCCTCCTCATGCGGCTTCAGATAGGCCGCGAGCGCGCGCCCGCCCTGCTCGACGGCGCGGGCAAGGTTGCGCGCGAAGGCTTCCGCGTCGCGAACCATGTAAGGCGACGGCGTTCCGTCCCCGCCGGCCGGCCGGTTGTCGTCCGCTCCCGCCATCTTCCGCCCGAGCGTTTCCCCGATGGTCATATTCGAGGCTCAATATAGGCACTATAGGTATAGAGGCTATAAGGCAGCGGCCCGGATTTCAGCCGGTGCCGGCGCATTTTTCGACGGTCAGAGGATGAGCTTCACAGCTAACCGAGCGGCGACCATGTTCTCGCGCCTCGCGGCGGCGGGGGTTTTGTGCGCTGCGGTGTCCGGCTGCTTCGGGCTTCCCGACCTCGATTCGCCCGCCGCCATGACGGAGCCGGCGACGCCGCGCGCCGCCGCAGTCGCGGAGATGCGCGCGGAGGCCGCTGCCGGAGACAAGATGCCCTATCCCGACGCCTTCCAGGCCGACCAGACGCGGGAGCTCGCGGCGCGCGAAGAGCCGCTCAGCGTCGCGGAGGTGGATGCGATCCAGGCGGAGCTCGCGCTCATCGCCGATCGCCGGGCGAAGACGACCAACGCGCGCGAAATCGCCTCGCTCGAGGCGCGTGCCCGCGAGCTTCGCCGGCTGATGCTGCGCTCGGGCGGCGAGCCGGTGCTGCGATAGAGGTTTGACGTTTCGACGGGTCCGGCTAGGGAATTCCGGCGGGCCGCGGGAGCAGGTGTCGACGATGGACGATTTCTACAGGGTCAGGCGGCTGCCGCCCTATGTCTTTGAGGAGGTGAACCGGCTGAAGGCGACCGCGCGCGCCGCCGGCGCCGACATCATCGACCTCGGGATGGGCAACCCCGACCTGGCGACCCCGCAGCACATCCTGGAGAAGTTGGTCGAGACGGTCGGCAAGCCGCGCACCAACCGCTACTCCGCCTCGCGTGGCATCGCGGGCCTCAGGCGCGCGCAGGCCGCCTATTACGGCCGCCGCTTCGGGGTGAAGCTCAATCCCGACCGCGAGGTCGTGGCGACGCTCGGCTCGAAGGAAGGCTTCGCCAACATGGCGCAGGCGATCACCGCGCCGGGAGACGTCGTGCTGGTGCCTTCGCCCAGCTATCCGATCCACGCCTTCGGATTCCTGATGGCCGGCGGGGCGATCCGCCACGTCCCGGCGGAGCCGGGGCCGGAATTCTTCGCGGCGCTGGAACGCGCGGTGCATCATTCGATCCCGAAGCCGATCGCCGTCATCCTCTGTTATCCCGCGAACCCGACGGCGTCGGTCGCGACACTCGACTTCTATCGCGACGTCGTCGCCTTCGCGCGGCGGAACGACGTCTTCATCCTCTCCGATCTCGCCTACGCGGAAGTCTATTTCAACGACCGCGAGCCGCCGCCCTCGGTGCTGCAGGTGCCGAACGCGGACGAGGTCGCGGTCGAGTTCACGTCGATGTCGAAGACCTTCTCGATGGCGGGCTTGAGGGTCGGATTCGCGGTCGGCAACGAGCGCCTGATCGCGGCGCTGTCGCGGGTGAAATCCTATCTCGACTACGGCGCCTACACACCTGTGCAGGTGGCCGCCGCTGCAGCGCTCAACGGTCCCGACGAGTGCATCAAGGAGATGCGTGCCACCTATCGGCGCCGTCGCGACGTGCTGGTCGACAGCTTCGCCCGCGCCGGCTGGCCAATACCGGCGCCGTCGGCGTCGATGTTCGCCTGGGCGCCGATCCCCGACCGGTTCCGCTCGCTCGGCAGCGTGGAATTCTCCAAGCTCATGATCGAGAAGGCGGACGTGGCTGTCGCGCCTGGCCTCGGCTTCGGCGAGCACGGTGAGGGCTTCGTCAGGATCGCGCTCGTCGAGAACGAGCAGCGTATCCGCCAGGCGGCGCGCAATATCGGGCGTTTCCTTGCCTCTGCGGACAAAACATTGCACAACGTGATTCCGATCAGCGCCAGCCGCTGATTTATCCAAATAAGACAGGGACTTAATGAACGCACCGCTCAGGCTCGGGATCGCCGGACTGGGTACTGTCGGCGCGTCGGTCGTGCGGCTCCTCGAGACGCACAGCGACGCGCTCGCGGCGCAGGTCAACCGGCCGATCTCCGTGGTCGCCGTCAGCGCCCGCAAGCGCGAGCGCCCGCGCGGCCTCAAGATCGACCGCTACGCCTGGCACGACGATCCGGTCACCATGGCGCGCTCGAACTCGATCGATGTGTTCGTCGAGTTGATCGGGGGCGGCGATGACGGGCCGGCGCGCTCCAGCATCAGGGCGGCGCTAAAGTCGGGCAAGAGCGTCGTCACTGCGAACAAGGCGCTGCTTGCGCGCCAGGGCGTGAAGCTCGCCAAGCTCGCCGAGGAACGCGGCGGGCAGCTCTCGTTCGAGGCGGCGGTCGGCGGGGGCATCCCGATCGTGAAGACGCTTCGGGAGGCGCTCGTCGGAAACAGGCTCACCCGCATCTACGGAATCCTGAACGGCACCTGCAACTTCATCCTGAGCCGGATGGAGGAGGGCGAGACCTATGCGAGCGCGCTCAAGGAAGCGCAGACGCTTGGCTACGCGGAAGCCGATCCGACTTTCGACGTCGAGGGAATGGACGCCGCACAGAAGCTCGCGATACTGACCAGCATCGCCTTCGGCACCGAGATCGACCGCGAGCCCAGTCTCGTGGAGGGCATCTCGTCGATCGAGCCGGAAGACATCGTGGCGGCCGATGAACTGGGTTACCGCATCAAGCTGCTCGCCGTTGCGCAGCGGACCGATTCCGGCATCGAGCAGCGCGTGCATCCGACCATGGTGCCCGGCGACTGCGACATCGCGCGGATCTCCGGCGTGACGAACGCGGTCGCGGTGGAGGGTGACTTTATCGGAGCAGTCATGCTCTCCGGGCCGGGTGCCGGGGGCGACGCGACGGCGTCGGCCGTCGTCGGCGACATCGTCGATCTCGCACGTGGCGTGCGCATGCCGCCACTCGGGCGGCCGGCGGCGAGCCTGGAGCCCTACAAGCGCGCCCGCATGCGCGCGCACGAGGGCGGCTACTATCTCCGCCTCAAGGTGCACGACCGTCCGGGCGCCTTTGCCGCGATCGCGCGGCGCATGGCAGAGGCCGGAATCTCGCTCGAACTCGATCCTGCAGCGGAACCGTCCGATCGGAAGAGCGCCGAAGCGGAGCACCGAGGCGGTGCAGCCGGTCACGATCATCACGCATTCGACGACCGAGCACGCGGTGCGCGGGGCGCTTGCCGCTATCGAAGCGGAGGGCGAGGTCTTCGGACGGCCGCAGATGATCCGCATCGAAGCGCTCTAGGGGAGAGCGCGATGGCTCGGCCCACCCACGCAAAGATGGATCGTATGCTGACGCTCGAGCTCGTGCGTGTGACCGAGCGGGCGGCGGTCGCGGCAGCGGCTGCGCGCGGGCGCGGCGACGAGCAATTGGCCGATCAGGCGGCCGTCGAAGCGATGTGGGGTGAACTGAACCGGCTCGACGTGCGCGGCCGAATCGTGGTCGGCGAAGGCGAGCGCGACGTGGCGCCAAAGCTCTACGTCGGCGAGGAGGTCGGCACGGGGAAGGGACCTGAGGTCGATATCGCGGTCGATCCGCTCGACGGCCGGACGCTCTGCGCCAAGAACCTGCCGAACTCGCTTGCGGCGATCGCTGTGACCCGCCGCGGCGGGCTCCTGAACGCGCCCGACATCTACATGGACAAGATCGCGATCGGCCCCGGTTACGCGTCCGATCTCGTCGATCTCGACATGCCGCCGGAGGAGGCGATCGGGCGGCTCGCCGAAGCGAAGGGCGTTCGGCCGCGCGACATCTCCGCCTGCATCCTCGATCGCCCGCGCCACGCCAAGCTCATCGAGCGGGTGCGCCGGACCGGCGCCTCGATACGACTGGTCGGCGATGGCGATGTCGCCGGCATCATCCACACGACCGACCCGGAAACGACCGGCATCGACATCTATCTCGGCAGCGGCGGCGCGCCGGAAGGCGTGCTCGCGGCAGCGGCGCTTCGCTGCATCGGCGGCCAGATGTGCGGGCGGCTAATCGCCGACAGCGAGGCCAAGCGGCAGCGCGCGAAAGAGCACGGAATAAAGGACCTGAAGCGCGTCTATCGCGCCGAAGACATGGCGTCGGGCGACGTTCTCTTCGCCGCGACCGGGATCACCGACGGGAGCCTCTTCGCCGGCGTGCGCTTCGAGCGCGACAGCGCCACGACGTACTCGATCGTGACACGTTCGGAGACCGGCACGCAGCGCTGGATACGGGCGCGGCATCGCAACGGAGAGAAATAGCATCGACGGCCTGACGCTCTTCGGCCTTGTGGCCGTCACCGCGATGCTCGGCTTCTATGCGGTTGAACATCGAACACCGTGGTTCATCCTCGCCTTCGCCGGTGCCTGCCTGCTCGCCTCGCTCTATGGATTCCTAAGCGGTGCATGGCCGTTCGGCGTGGTTGAGATCGTCTGGGCCGGCGTGGCGTTTCGCCGTTGGATGAAGGCCCGCTAGCAATCGACGCCGGGGTCATCTGGGACCATAGTCCGGTCGATGTTGGGATTCGCCGAAGACCGCACGCTCGACCGCAATTTTCTCGGCGTTTCGCGTTCGCTCACCGGACGCGGCTGGCGGGCGCGGCTCGACCAGCGTGGCGAGGCGATCGCGACGGCAATCGCGCAGCGCGGCATCGCTTCGGAGAGCCTGGCGCGCGTGCTCGCGGCGCGCGGCGTCGGGGTCGAAGGCGCGGCGGCCTACCTTTCGCCGACGCTCAAGCAGGATCTCCCAGATCCCTCAACGCTCGTCGACATGGATAAAGCGGCTGCTCGGCTCGCCGACGCTGTCGTTTCGCACGAGCCGGTCGCGATCTTCGGCGACTACGACGTCGACGGCGCGACCTCCGCCGCGCTTCTCCACGATGTGCTTTCGGCGCTCGGCACGGCGCCGCGCATCTACATCCCCGACCGCATCTTCGAGGGCTACGGACCCAACGTCGACGCGATCGACACGCTCGCCGGGGAGGGCGCGCGGCTGATCGTCTGCGTCGATTGCGGCTCGACCAGCTTCGATGCGCTGGAGCGCGCGAAGGCGCGCGGCGTCGACGTCGTCGTGCTCGATCATCACCAGGTGGGCGCGGAGCTGCCGCCCGCCGTCGCCATCGTCAATCCGAACCGGCGCGACGACATCTCCGGGCAGGGGCCGCTCGCGGCGGTCGGGGTGACGTTCCTTACCGCCGTCGCGCTTCTGCGCGAACTTCGGCGCAGGAATTTCTCCGGCGCACTTCCCGACCTGCTGCCGCTTCTGGAACTCGTCGCACTCGGGACCGTCTGCGACATGGTCGAGCTCACCGGGTTGAACCGCGCGTTCGTCGCGAAGGGGCTGATCGCGCTCCGCCACAGCGAAAGGCCTGGGGTGCGCACGCTGATCGAAGCCTCGCGGCTGAAGAGCCCGCCCGAACTCGGGGCACCTCGGCTTTCTTCTCGGGCCGCGCATCAACGCCGGCGGGCGGATCGGCAAGGCGACGCTCGGCGCGAGCCTCCTCACCACGACCGATTCGGCCGAGGCGGCGAAGATCGCCGGCCTGCTCGACCGGCTGAACAGCGAGCGCCAGGCGATCGAGGCGGCGGCGGTCGCCGAGGCGGTCAGCGAAGCCGACGCCGAGATTGGAGCAAGCGAGGGGCCGCCGATCATCGTGGCGAGCGGAGAGAATTGGCATCCGGGCGTGGTCGGGCTCGTCGCGTCTCGGCTGAGGGAACGCTTCGAACGACCCGCCTTCGCCATCGCCTGGAACGGCGGCGGAGTCGGGACCGGCTCGGGGCGCTCAATACCCGGCGTCGACATCGGCAGCGCCGTGCGCGCTGCGGTGGAGGCGGGGATCCTCGTCAAGGGCGGCGGGCACGCGATGGCCGCAGGCGTAACGGTGGAGCGCGGCAAGCTGGGGGCGCTCCGCGCGTTTCTCGAGGCGCGTCTCGGTGCTGACGTGATGGCGGCCGGCGCCGACAGCGACCTTGAGATCGACGGCGCGCTGTCGGCCGGCGGCGCGACCGCGGCGCTGGTCGAGGAACTCGAACGTGCCGGACCCTACGGCAATGCCAGTCCGGAGCCCGTCTTCGCCCTGCCGGCGCATCGCATTGCGTTCGCCGATACGGTCGGCAAGGGACACGTGCGGCTGACGCTCGCGTCCGCATCGGGCGAAAGCCTGAAGGCGATCGCTTTCCGCGCCGCCGACGCGCCGCTCGGCCGCGCGCTGCTATCGGCGCGCGGTAGGCCGCTTCACGTCGCGGGCACGCTCAGTCTCGACCATTACGGCGGATCGGCACGCGCGCAGATGCGCGTGCTCGACGCCGCTGAGGCCGAAGGCCGTTACTGATGGAGCGTATGAGCGCCTAGCGCCCGATGAAGATGAGGCGCGCGGTGCCGCTGTGCGACTGCACGACCCAGTCGACCGCCGCGCGCGTGCTGCGGCGCACGTCGCGAGGGTTGACTCCGATATCGAGCAGCGCGCGATCGTCGAGCTCGGCGAGCGCGGCGGTGGTCTGGCGCCTCGAGCGGGCGCGAGAGATGGCGTCCCCGATGTGGGTGATGATGGCGACAATGGCGTTCTGCTGGGGTCTTCCGGCGCCCCAGGTGGCCGCATTCGTGTTCATGATTTCCGTCCTTGAAGATGACGCGCGAGTAGCCCCGAATTGTTTCAGGACGATTTCGCTGCAGTGCAAAATGGTTTCGTTCGACGCCCGTGCGTAGCGGCAATGTCGGTTACCGAATCGTAAACGCTATCAAAGGCTTGGCGGGCTCTCCGGCGGGCGACCGCGCCCCCGGGGACGGCGGACGCTAGATAACAGCCTGCCGGCGGGCGCGGATCGCGGCTGCCGGCGCGGCGGTACTGTCTCGCACGATGAGCGGAGCGTCGAGATAGACGCTCGCCGGCGATGTCCCGTCCCTCAGGCGCTCAAGGAGGAGCCGGGCGCCGACGCGGCCGAGCTCGTAGCGCGGCTGGCAGATGGTGGTCAGCGTCGGCGTCACCACCTCGGAGAACTCGATCCCGTCGAACCCGATGACGGAGACATCGCCCGGCACCCGCACGCCCGCGAGGCTCACGGTCTTCATGAATCCGATCGCCATGTAGTCGCTCGCAGCAAAGATGGCGGTCGGACGATCGACGCGGGAAAGAAATTCGCGCCCCACCGCCGCGCCCGATTGCAGATAGAAGTCCCCCGGCCATTGGATCACCGCACGCGGATCGAGGCCGGCGGCCGCGATTCCCGCCAGGAAGCCGGCTCGGCGCTCGACATTGTTCAGGTTGTCGGCCGGGCCGGCGATGTAGCCAAAACGGCGATGGCCGAGTTCGACGAGATGCGCCGCGGCGGCGGCCGCAGCCTTGCGATTGTCGACCATCACGAACGGCAGATCCGTCTCCGGAATGGCGACGCAGATGGTGGCCATGGGCAAGCCGGCGGCGCGCATGACGCGGCCGTTGGCTGTCGGAACGCGCGCGCTCATCGAAAGCACGGCATCGACCTGGCCGGAGAAGACCAGATCGACATAGCGCGGCTCGCGCTCCGCCTGGTTGTCGAGGTTGCCGATGATGATCCCGTAGCCGGAGGCGACGAGTTCGTCGTCGATGCCGCGGAGAATCTCGGCGAAGAATGAATTGGCGATGTTCGGCACGACCACGAGCACCATCATGGTGCGCCGCGCCCTCAGATTGCGGGCGGCGACGTTCGGCGTGTAGCCGGTCGCCTCGATCGCGGCGAGGACGCGCGCCCGCGCCGCCTCGCTGACGAGATCGGGAGACGCGAGGGTGCGGCTCACCGTTGCCGTCGAGACGCCCGCGCGCGCCGCAACGTCGTGAATGGTCGCGGGGCGATGCGACGAACGGCCGTTCGAGGACTGCGTTCTTTTCATCTTCAACAGGTCTTGCGCGGCGCAATTGCAGAAACGGATTGACACTTCTGATTTTATTTATACACTCTATGTAAACGATTACAAGAAGACGCAAGAGGCCGCAGCAGCGGTCAGCGAAACGAAAGTGCCGGCTAATCGGCACTCGTCGCAAGGGAGGGAAATCAATGCGACTTTCTTTGACGAATCTATTGGGAGCGACCGCTCTCCTTGCCCTTACGGGCGGAACGGCTTCGGCCGCCGACTGCGAGGTGACGCACTGGTGGACGTCGGGCGGCGAAGCCGCCGCCGTGGCAGAGTTCGCCAAGGCGTTCAACGAGATCCCGGGCCAGAAGTGGGTCGACGGCGCGATCGGCGGTTCAGGCGACACCGCGCGGCCGATCATCATCAGTCGCATCATGGGCGGAAATCCGCCCTGCGCGACGCAGTTCAATCCCGGCAAGGATGCCGACGACCTGATCGCCGCCGGCCTCATGCAGGACATGACCGAGCTCGCGACCAAGGAAGGCTGGTACGACATCGTCCGCCCGAAGTCGCAGATCGAAGGCTGCACGAAGGACGGGCACGTCTATTGCGTGCCGGTCAACCTGCACTCCGCGCAGTGGATGTGGACCAACCGCCACGTCTACCAGGACGCCGGCATCACGCCGCCGACCAACTGGGATGAGGTCGTGGCCGCAGCGCCCAAGCTGAAGGAGAAGGGCATCATGCCGATCTCCATGGCACAGGGCTGGCCGGTTGAGCTGCTCCTCGTCCGCAACATGATCCCCGGCATCGGCGGTCCCGATCTCTATCTCAAAATCTACCGCGACAAGGACGTCACCGCGGCCGGCGGTCCGGAGATGAAGAAAGTGTTCGAGGCCATGGACCAGGCCCGGCAGATCGTCGATCCGACGACGATCGTCCCGCAGTGGAACGACGCCGTCAGCCTCGTCATCACCGGCAAGGCGGCCGCCAACGTCATGGGCGACTGGGCACAGGGCGAGTTCCAGGTGGCGAAGATGATCGCCGGCGAGGACTACGACTGCATCCCGGGCTTGGGCTATCACCCGTTGCTCAATACCGGCGGTGACGTCTTCTTCTTCCCGAAGCAGACCGACCCGGCGATCACCGAGGCACAGATGAAGATGGCCTCGATGATGATCTCGAAGCCGGTGCAGGTGGCGTTCAACCTGAAGAAGGGCTCGCTGCCGATCCGCGGCGACGTCGACCTCACCAACGCCAATGCCTGCATGAAGAAGGGGCTGAAGATCCTCGAGGACCCGAACAACATCATTCCGGACAACGCTCAGCTCATGCAGCGTGACACGATCAACCAGATCCGGGACCTGTTGAACGAGTTCTTCACCGACCCGAGCATGAGCGTTGACGACGTGCAGGCCTCGTTCGTCGACATCATCTCGAGCGCGCCGCAATAGTCTCGCGGGCTTTGCCAAGATTGGCGCGGTCGGCTCAAGGCGATTGAGCCGACCGCGCCGGCACTAGCTTAACGGGCGGGGCGGGGCGAAATGGCCAACGTGTCTCAGGCAGCCACGGCGGTGGCCGCGCAGGCGCGCGCCGCGAAGCCGCCGATCAGGCTCTTCCGCAACATGGCGGCGAAGATCGCCATGGCCCCGATGATGGCGACGGTGATCTTCGTCTTCATTGGCTGCACCGTCTGGACGATCTTCTATTCGCTGACGACGTCGCGGGTTCTGCCGGCTGCGGACCCGCTCGGAGCGGATTGGGCGGGGCTCAGCCAGTACAGCCGGCTCTTCCACGACCGGCGCTGGCAGATATCCGTTCACAATCTCGCGCTCTTCGGAACGCTTACGCTGATCTTCGTCTTCGTGGTGGGCTTCCTGCTCGCCGTGTTCATGGACCAGAAGATCCGCTTCGAGAACACGTTCCGCACGATCTTCCTCTATCCCTTCGCGCTTTCGTTCGTCATTACGGGCCTCGTCTGGCAGTGGATGCTCAATCCCGCCTTCGGCTTGCAGAAATCGATCCGCGGCCTCGGCTGGGAGAGCTTCAGCTTCGATTGGATCGCCAATCGGAAAATGGTGGTCTACACGCTGGTCATTGCCGCCGTCTGGCAGGGAACCGGCCTGGTGATGGCGCTGATGCTCGCCGGGCTCCGCGGCATCGACGAGGAGATCTGGAAAGCCTCGCGTGTCGACGGGATTCCGAAGTGGCGGACCTACATCTCGATCGTCATCCCGATGATGCGCCCGGTGTTCGTGACGGCGCTCGTCATCGTCGCAGCGGGAATCGTCAGGACTTACGATCTGGTGGTCGCCATGACTGGTGGCGGACCCGGCCTCTCGTCGCAATTCCCGACGCTCTACATCTACGAGTACATGTTCGTTTCGAACCTGTCGCAGGGCCTAGCAGCGTCCACCGTTCTTCTAGTTACGGTCGCCATCATCGTGGTGCCTTGGGCCTACTACGAGTTCGGCCGGAGGCGCACGCAATGAGCGCCGTCGGCGCGCGCAACGCTTTAGAGCCGATGGGCCCGCGTCCAAAGCGGCGTTTCGCGCCAGCGACGATCATGGTCTACGGCGTCCTCATCGTCGCTGCGCTCTACTATCTGCTGCCGCTTTACATCATGCTGGTGACCTCGCTGAAGGGGCTCGACGAGGTCCGGCTCGGCAACATCTTCTCGCCGCCGGTCGAGATCACCTTCGAGCCTTGGGTGAAGGCTTGGACCTCCGCCTGCACCGGCCTCTATTGCGAGGGTCTGAAGGTTGGCTTCTTCAACTCGCTCTTCATCACAATCCCGAGCGTCGCCGTCTCGATCGCGGTCGGATCGGTGAGCGGCTACGGCCTGGCGAACTGGCGCTTCAAGGGTTCCGAAGTCTTCTTCACGATCCTGCTCGTCGGCTCGTTCATCCCTTACCAGGTGATGATCTACCCGCTCGTCATCCTGACCTCGAAGCTCGGCATCTACTCGACGCTCTACGCGGTCATCATGGTGCACACGATCTTCGGCATGCCCATCCTGACGCTGCTCTTCCGCAACTACTTCGCATCGCTGCCGAACGAGCTCTTCAAGGCGGCGCGCGTCGACGGCGCCGGATTCTGGGGCGTGTTCTTCAGGATCATGATGCCGATGTCGCTGCCGATCTTCTCGGTCGCGATCATCCTCCAGGTGACCGGCATCTGGAACGACTTCCTGTTCGGCCTCGTCTTCGCCGGGCTCCGCAACTATCCGATGACCGTGCAGCTCAACAACATCGTCAATTCGATCCAGGGCGTGCGCGAATACAACGTCAACATGGCGGCGACGATCATCACGGGCCTCGTGCCGCTCACCATCTACTTCGTCTCCGGCAAACTGTTCGTGCGCGGCATCGCCGCGGGCGCCGTGAAGGGCTGAACCGATGGCAAGCGTATCCATCCGCAAGCTTGGGGTCGCCTTCGGCAGCCTCACGGTCTTGCGTGACCTCGACCTCGAGGTAGCGGCCGGGGAATTCATCGTCCTCCTCGGTGCTTCGGGTTGCGGCAAGTCCACGCTGCTGAACGCCATCGCCGGGCTGCTCGATATCGAGGCGGGCCAGATCTGGATCGGCGACAAGAACGTCACCTGGGAAGAGCCGGCGAACCGCGGCATCGGCATGGTGTTCCAGTCCTACGCGCTCTATCCGCGCATGACGGCGGAGGGGAACCTCACCTTCGGGCTGAAGATCGCTCGCGTGCCGCGCGACGAGATCGCCCGGCGGGTGAAATTCGCCTCGGAGCTTCTGCAGATCGAGTCATTGCTCAAGCGTCGGCCGGCGCAGCTCTCCGGCGGGCAGCGGCAACGCGTCGCGATCGGGCGCGCGCTGGTGCGCGACGTCGATGTTTTTCTCTTCGACGAGCCGCTGTCGAACCTCGACGCCAAGCTTCGCACCGAGCTCCGCGTCGAGCTAAAGCGCCTGCATCAGCAGCTCGGCAATTCGACGATGATCTATGTCACGCACGACCAGGTCGAGGCGCTGACGCTCGCCGACCGCATCGCCGTGATGCATGCCGGCGTAATCCAGCAGCTCGACACACCGAACACCATCTATCATCGCCCGGCCAACCGCTTCGTCGCCGGCTTCGTCGGATCGCCGACGATGAACTTTCGCACCGGCAAGATCGCGGATGCAGGCGGCCCCGTCTTTGATTCCGAAGGCGTGCGCTTGCCGCTGCACGGCTATCCCTGGCGGAACGGCTCGCTGCCGAAGGGGGAGATCGAGCTCGGCGTGCGGCCCGAGCACATCGTGGTCGGCGGCGGCGGGCCGCACAGTCACGAGGCCAAGGTCGAGCTGGTCGAGCCGATGGGCGCCGAGACGATCGTCTGGTGCCGCTTGGCCGGCCAGTCGGTTTCCGTCCGATTGGAGGGCGACAGTCCGATCAAGGCGGGGGAGAATTTGTCGCTCGCGTTCCCCATCGACAGGGTCAACGTCTTCGACGCAAAGACCGGGTTGCGTCTCTAACCAGGAGCATCTCCTTGAATACCGACCGCATTTCCTTCCAGCTCTATTCGGCTCGGAAGTTCCCCCCGCTCGACAAGCAGCTCGCGGCGCTCGCGAAGCTCGGCTTTCGCAATGTCGAGCCCTACGGGGGGCTATTCGCGGAGCCGGAGACGCTTCGCGCCGGTCTGAAGAAGCACGGGCTCGGCGTCCCGACCGCGCATATCGGCATCGAGCGGCTGAGAAGCGACGTCGAGGCGGTCGCGAAGATCGCCAAGGACTTCGGGGTCAAGGAGGTCATCGTTCCGGCCGTCCCGCAGGAGGAGCGGGCGCAAGGCGCCGCGGGATGGGACAAGCTCGGCAAGGAGCTCGGCGGCTATCAGAAAAAGCTTGCCGCGCAGGGAATCGAATTCGGCTGGCATAACCATAGCTTCGAGTTCGCGAAGCTCCCCGACGGGAGCTATCCGCTTGACCACATTTTCGCGGCGGCGCCCGGGCTTCTCTGGCAGGCCGACATCGGCTGGATCGAATGGGCAGGAGAGAGCGCCGCGGCGTGGATCGACAAGCACAAGGACCGGGCGACGTCGCTGCACGTCAAGGATCTGGCGCCGAAGGGCGAGAACGCCGCCGAAGACGGCCAGGCGGATGTCGGCCACGGCGTGCTCGACTGGAAGAGGTTGATGCCGGCGATCAAGGCGCCGAGCGTCAAATACCTGGTGCTGGAGCATGACAATCCGAGCGACTACGAGCGCTTCGCGCGCCGGTCGTTTGAAACCGTATCCGCCTGGTAAGGAGGCACGCTTGGACGAAATTGGCGTTGGAATTGTCGGCTGCGGCAATATCTCCACGATCTACGTGACCAACCTCCCGCATGCGCCGGGGGTGAAGGTCCGCGCGCTCGCCGACATGAAGGCCGAGGTGGCCGAGGCGCAGGGCAAGAGGTTTGGCATCGAGGCGATGCCGGTCGACGCGCTGCTCGCACGCGACGACATCGACATCGTCGTGAACTTGACGATTCCGGCGGCGCATGGGGCCGTGTCGCTCGCGGCGCTCACTGGGGGCAAGCACGTCTTCTCCGAGAAGCCGCTTGCGATCGACGTCGATCTCGGTCGCAAAGTCGTGGCTGAGGCGGAGAAGCGTCACCTGATGGTCGGGTGTGCACCCGACACCTTCCTTGGCGCCGGCGGACGGCTCTCCCGCAAGCTCCTCGACGACGGGGCGGTCGGCCGTATCCTCACCGGCACCGCCTACCTGATGTCGCACGGCATGGAGCACTGGCATCCGGACCCCGAGTTCTTCTTCAAGCAGGGCGGGGGACCGGTGCTCGATGTCGGCGTCTATTACATCACGGCGCTCGTCAATTTGCTCGGGCCGGTGGCGCGCGTGCACTCGATGACAAGCACCGGCTTCCCCGAACGGACCGTCACTTCGGAGGGACCGCGCAAGGGTTATCGGATCAAGGTTGAGACGCCGACGACATGTTTGGCGCTGCTTGAGTTCGCCTCGGGCGCGCTCCTGACCTTCGCGGCGACCTGGGACGTCTGGAAACACAGCCACCCGCCGATCGAGCTTTACGGCACGGAGGGGACGCTCCGCGTGCCTGACCCGAATTTCTATGGCGGCGTGGTCGAGACCAGCACGC
This sequence comes from uncultured Alphaproteobacteria bacterium, assembly GCA_963739005.1. GTDB lineage: Bacteria > Pseudomonadota > Alphaproteobacteria > Rhizobiales > Afifellaceae > DASWJZ01. The sequence goes on from CAVTYQ010000001.1 coordinate 186,174, forward strand.
GGAACGGCGACTGGATGGCGCACGATTCGGAGAAGATGCCCCTCGGCCGGGCCAACTGGCCGGCCGATGCGCCGACCCGCGCGAACTACCGCGCGCTCGGCGTTGCCGACATGATCTCCGCGCACCGGAGCGGGCGCGCCTACCATGCGAGCGGCAAGCTCGCGCTCCATGTGCTCGAAGTGATGGAGGCGGTGGTGAACGGCGGCAGCTCGACGCTCGCGCCGGCGGAACGTCCCGCCGTCTTCACCGAGGGCGACGCAGCGGAGGTCTTCGCGCCTTCCGTTGCCGGGCCGCTGCCGGGGCGATCGCAGGCATGGAGCAGGAAGCGTCCGGCGAAGATAGCCGCCAACAAGGCGAAGAAGCCGGCGGCGAGGAAGCCGAAGCGGCCAGTCAAAGTGAAGCGCGCGGCAGCGAAGAAGGCGAAGCGCCCCGCCGCAAAGAAATGAGCGGCGAAGAAGGTCAGGCGCGGCCGCTAGGCTGAGCCTGCCTCACCAGCTCCACATCGTCCCGTCTTCGAGACGGGCGACCGGCAGGTAGGCCGGGTCGTATTCGTATTTGGCGGCGAGCTTCTCGTCGATGTCGACGCCGTGGCCGGGGGTGTCGCCGGGATAGAGATAGCCGTCGCTGAACGAATAGGCGTGCGGGAAGACGGCGTCGGTCTCTTCGGTGTGGTGCATGTACTCCTGCACGCCGAAATTCGGCACCCAGAGATCGAAGTGCAGCGCCGCGCCCATGCAGACCGGCGAGAGATCGGTCGCGCCGTGGCAGCCTGTCCTGATCTGGTAGAGCTCGGCGAGCGCGGCGATCTTGCGGAGCTGCGTGATGCCGCCGGCGTGCACGACGGCGGTGCGGATATAGTCGCAGAGCTGATTCTGGATGATCTCGCGGCAGTCGTGGATGGAGTTGAACACCTCACCGATGGCGATCGGTGTGACGGTATGCTGGCGGATCAGCTTCAGCGCTTCCTGGTTCTCGGCCGGCGTCGGGTCCTCCAGCCAGAAGAGGCGATAGGGCTCAAGGCTCTTGCCGAGTCGCGCCGCTTCGATCGGCGTCAGCCGGTGATGCACGTCGTGGAGGAGATGGAAGCCGAAGCCGAACTTGTCGCGCACGGCGTCGAAGATCTTCGGCGCGAAGTCGAGATACTTCTCTGTCGACCAGATCGATTCCTCGGCGAGGCCCTTCACGGCCGGCTCGTAATAGAGCTTGCCGCGCGCGACGCCGTAGACATCGTCGAGGCCGGGAATGCCGGATTGCGCGCGCACCGCCTTGTAACCGAGCTCGAGATACTGGCCGACGGCGTCGAGCGTCTCCGGGATGTCCTTGCCGTTGGCGTGGCCGTAGACCATGACGCCGGAGCGGCTCTTGCCGCCGAGAATCTCGATAAAGCGGCAGGCCGGCGAGCTTCGCCTTGATGTCCCAGAGCGCGGTGTCGACCGCGCCGACCGACGCCATCGTCACCGGGCCGCGCCGCCAATAGACGCCCTTGGCGAGGTAGTGCCAGATGTCCTCGATCTGGCGCGGGTCGCGACCAATGAGGAGGGGCGCGACGTGATCCTTGAGATATGAGGCGACCGCGAGCTCGCGCCCGTTCAGCGTGGCGTCGCCGATGCCGTAAAGGCCTTCGTCGGTCACGATCTTGAGGGTGACGAAATTGCGGCCCGGGCAGGTGACGATGACCTTGGCTTCCGTGATCTTCATGACGCTTCCTTACGCACCCACTGTCTCCACCGTCTGCGCCGCCGTCGTGGTTTCGATATCCTCGTGATCCTCGAAGAGATGCGGGAATTGCCGCTCGAGAACGGGAAGCGAGGTCAGTATCTCCGCAAGATGCGTGCGGATCGTTGCCTCGGCGGCGTCCGCATCGCCGGTTTCGACGGCGGCGAGGATCGCGGCGTGCTGGTCGACGAGGCGCGAAATCGGCGTCGCCTGCGGGAGACTCAAGTAGCGCACGCGATCCATCTGGGCTTTCACTTCCTCCACGACGCGCCATGCATAGTCGCAGTCGACGCCGAGTGCGAGGCCGCGGTGGAAGGCTTCGTCGAGCGCGAGGAAGCGGGCGGGAACCGCTTCCACGGCAGCCGCGCGCTGCGCATCGAGGTTGCGCTTCAGGTCGGCGATCGCGTCGGCCGACATCACCTCGCTCGCTTTCCGCGCGACGGCGACCTCGACCGCCTCGCGCACGAAGCGCGCGTCGGTCACCTGCTTCACCGAAATCTTCACGACGAAGGTGCCGCGCTGCGGGCGAATGCGGACGAGCCCCGCTTCGCTCAGCTTGATGAAGGCCTCGCGCACCGGCTGGCGGCTGACGCCGAGGCGTGCCGCGATCTCGTTCTCCGAAAGCGCCTGCCCGGGGGTCAGCTTCATCGTGACGATCGCGCTCTTCAGCTCGCTATAGACGCGGCGCGCCGCCGGCTCGCCGGTGGCACGCGCGTCGCCCGCCCAGCGGTCAAGGCCGGCCCCCTTCGCCGCCGATCGTCCGTTTCCTCGCCTCATTGTTCTTGGCCCCGAGCCAGCGTCGGATAGTCCGAACAAGATTGTTGCGCTTCGGTATGTGCCATACTACCATACCAGTCAATAAGAACGTCGAAACAGGCTATCCGCACCGGGAGGGAATGATGAAGCGCTTTCCACGCCTTGGAATTGCTCTGCTCGCCGCCGTCGCCGCGCTGGCGCTGCCACGAGTAGGCCTTGCCGCAGACTATACGCTGAACGTCAACACGGCGCTGACCACCGACGATCCGCTCTACAAGGGCCTCGAGATCTTCAAGCAGAAGGTCGAGGCGGGGACGAGCGGCAAGCTCGAGGTCCGGCTCTTCCCGAGCTCGCAGCTTGGCAAGGACGAGGACGTGCTGGAACAGGCGCGTGCCGGCGGCAACGTCGCCGTCGTCGTCGACGGCGGGCGGCTCGCCGTCTTCACCAAGGAATTCGGCATCCTCGGCGCGCCGTTCCTAGCGCAGGGGTTCGAGGGCATACGCAAGGTGGTGACCTCCGACCTTTTCGAGACATGGGTGAAGAAGCTGCATGACGACGCCGGCCTGCAGGTGCTCTCCTTCAACTGGTGGCAGGGCGAGCGGTATCTCCTGACCAACGTCCCGGTCAAGACGCCGGCGGATCTGAAAGGCATCCGCATGCGCACGCCGGGCGCCCCGGTTTGGATGGAGACGATCAGCGCCATGGGCGCGACGCCGACGCCCATGGGGTGGACGGAGGTCTATCCGGCGCTGCAGCAGCACGTGATCGACGCCGCCGAGGCGCAGGACCCGGCGACCTACGGCGCGCGCCTCTATGAAGTCATCAAGTACATTACGAAGACCGGCCACATCAATCTGATCACCGGCATTGTCACGAGCGGCGCGTGGTTCGACGGGTTGCCTGCGGATGTGCAGAAGGTGCTTCGCGACGAGGCGCTCGCCGCCGGCGACGAGGCCTCGAAGATGACGCAGGACTCGCTCGCGAATTACGAGAAGATGATGGCCGACAAGGGTGTGGAGATCGACGAGATCGACGTCACGCCCTTCGTGCAGGCGACCGCCGGGGTTTACGACAAGCTCGGCTACGGCGACCTCCGCAAGCAGCTGGAGCCGATCCTCGCCCAATAGGATAATGCGGGCCGGCTCGAAGGTGGGCCGGCCCGTTTCAAGTCCGCTGGGGTAGGCCCGATGCTGTCTTTACTGGTGCGCGCCGAAGCGGTGATCGGGAAGCTGCTCCTCGTTATCATCGTCGTCCTGGTCTTCTCCGCCGGCGTGCTCCGCTGGTTCGACCATCCGCTCATCTGGTCGGTCGACCTCGCGCAGCTGCTCTTCCTCTGGGTCAGCTTCATCGGCGCCAATCAGGCGCTGCGGAATCGCGCGCATATCGGCATGGATCTTCTGGTACGGCCGTTGCCCTACAGCGTCCGCCGCGTTGTGGAGATCGCGCTGGCGCTTGTCACGCTCGTCTTCCTTCTGATCATGGTCGTGATGGGCTACCGGCTGACGACGCTCAATCTGCAGCGCGTCTATGGCGACAGCGGCATCAGCTACGCTTTCGTGACCGGCGCAGTGCCGATCGGCTGCCTGCTTCTCGCCATCACGGTCTCTGGCCACCTCGTGAATCTGTTCCGCCATTGGCGGACGGAGAAGCGTCTGGTCTTCGCCGATCCGGTCCGCGGCGAAGTGGATGACGTGCTTTGACGGTGCTCTCCCTCACGTTTCTCGTCCTGATGCTCGCCGGCCTTCCGATCGCGTTCGCGATCGGGATTGCCGGCTTCACGTTCTTTCTCACCAACGGGACGATACCCGTATCGATCGGCGTGCAGCAGGTGGCCACCGCCTCGCAGAGCTTTCCGCTGCTCGCGGTGCCGTTCTTCATCCTCGCCGGTCACATGATGAACCACTCGGGGATCACGACGCGGCTCATCGGCTGCTCGAACACGCTCGTCTCGTGGATGGCCGGTGGGCTCGCGCAGGTCTGTATCGTGCTCTCGACGCTGATGGGCGGCGTCTCCGGCGCGGCCGTCGCCGACGCGGCGATGGAGGCGCGCATCCTCGGGCCTGACCTGATCGCGCGCGGGTATTCGCGCGGCTTCACCTCCGCGGTGATCGCCGTCGGTTCGCTTATCACTGCGACCATCCCACCAAGCCTCGGCCTGATCCTCTACGGTTTCGTCGGTGGCGTATCGATCGGGCGGCTGTTCCTCGCCGGCGTCATCCCGGGGCTCCTGATGATGGCGCTCCTGATGACCACCGTCTGGATCATTGCGCGACGGCGCAACTATCGCTCGGAGACGGCCGTCCGCCCGACGATGCGCGCCGTCTTCACAGCCGTCGCAGAAGCCAAGTGGGCGCTGGTCTTTCCGCTCGCGCTTCTTATCGCCATTCGCGGCGGACTGTTCACGCCGTCCGAGGTCGGCGCCTTCGCGGTCGTCTATGCGGCGGTCGTCGGCGTCTTCGCGCACCGCGATCTGACCTGGGAGGGCTTTTCGACGGCGCTCGCCGAGGCGGTGGTCGACGTTGGGATGATCATGCTGATCATTCTCTTCTCGGGCATGGTCGGCTACGCGATCATCTTCGAGCAGGCGCCGCAGACCGTCGCCGCGGCGCTGACGACGCTGACCAGCCAGCCGCTCGCGGTCGTCGGGCTGATCCTCGTCTTCATCTTCGTCGCCGGGCTCTTCGTCGAGAGTACCGTGCTCGTGCTGCTGCTCACGCCGATCTTCTTGCCGATCGTCCGGCCGCTCGGCGTGAACGACGTGCATTTCGGCATCCTAATGATGACGATCGTGACGCTCGGCTCGATGACGCCGCCGGTCGGCGTGTGCATGTACACCGTGTGCAGTCTGCTCAAATGCCCGATCGAGGAATACATCGTGGAGTCGATCCCCTTCATCGGGGCGGTGCTTCTTCTCGTCGCGGTGCTTGCGCTGTGGCCCGGCTTGGTGCTCTTCCTGCCCAACCTGCTGATGTGAACCCCACACAAGGGGACCTTCGACCGTGAACGAGAATTCGCGTCTGATCGACGACGATCGGCTGTTTCCGGCCGATCCCGCGACCCGCGCCGTGGCGCGCCGCCTCTATGCAAGCGTCAAGGCTCTGCCGATCATCTCGCCGCATGGCCATACCGATCCGCGCTGGTACGCGGAGGACGCGCCTTTTCCCGATCCGGCGACGCTCTTCGTCGTGCCCGACCACTACATCTTCCGCATGCTCTACAGCCAGGGGATCGACCTCTCCGCGCTCGGCATCCCGGAACTCGGGCAGGAGAAGGCCGAGTTCGATCCGCGCGCGGTGTGGCGGATTTTCGCGGAGCACTACTACCTCTTCCGCGGCACGCCGAGCCGCATGTGGCTCGACCACGTCTTCGCGACGCTCTTCGGATTCAAGGAGCGGCTCTCCGGCGAGGTCGCGGACTTCTACTTCGATCGCATCGCGGCGGCGCTGGAGACGCCGGAATTCCTGCCGCGCGCGCTCTACGAGCGCTTCAACATCGAGGCGATCGCGACGACCGACAGTCCGCTCGATCCGCTCGCCGAGCATGCGGCGATGCGAAAGTCCGGCTGGAAGGGGCGGGTGCTCCCGACCTATCGGCCCGATCCTGTGGTCGATCCGGATTTCCCGAACTTTGCCGCCAACGTCGTGAAGCTTGGCACCGTCAGCGGCTGCGATACGCTTACCTGGAGCGGCTACCTCGAAGCGCACCAGAACCGCCGCGCCTTCTTCAAGTCGCAGGGCGCGACCGCGACCGACCACGGGCATCCTTCGGCGCGGACCGAGAGCCTCCCGCGCGCCGACGCGGCGGCGCTCTTCGAGAAGATCGTCTCCGGAGAATTCACTCCGAAAGAGGCGGAGATCTTCCGCGGCCAGATGCTGACCGAGATGGCGGCGATGAGCGTCGAGGACGGCCTCGTGATGCAACTCCACCCGGGCTCCTTCCGCGACCATAACCCGGAAATCTTCCGCCACTTCGGGCGCAACATGGGCGCCGACATCCCGCAGCCGACCGACTACGTGCGCGCTCTGAAGCCGCTTCTCGACCGCTTCGGCAACGAGAAGAAGCTGACGCTCATCCTCTTCACGCTCGACGAGACGGCCTACGGCCGCGAGCTGGCGCCGCTCGCCGGGCACTATCCGTGCCTGAGACTTGGGCCGCCCTGGTGGTTCTTCGACAGCCCAGACGGCATGCGCCGCTTCCGCGAGCTGACGACGGAGACCGCCGGCTTCTACAACACCGTCGGCTTCAACGACGACACGCGCGCCTATCTCTCGATCCCAGCGCGCCACGACATGGCGCGGCGCGTCGATTGCGCCTTTCTCGCCGATCGCGTGACCACGCACCGGCTCGATGAGGACGAGGCGCATGAGGTCGCCCACGACCTCGCTTACGGCCTCGTCAAGGAGGCCTATCGGCTGTGAGCGGGGAGGGGGCGTCGGCGTGGCTCAGCAACGCGACGCTTGCCGGCCTGCCGCGGTCTGTTCGGCGCCCGGCCTACGATCGAAGCGCGGTCACGCCCGGCATCGTGCATCTCGGCATCGGCGCGTTCCACCGCGCGCACCAGGCTGTCACTGTCGACGGCGTGCTGAAAGACGAGCCTGGCTGGGGGATCGTCGGCGCGAGCCTCAGAAGCCCGACGACGCGCGACGCGCTTCAGCCGCAGGACTGGCTCTATACCCTGTCGGTGCGATCGGGCGAGGGTGAGCGGCTGCGCGTGATCGGGAGCATCGTCGACATCCTCGTCGCCGAGGGAGAGCGCGGGCGGCTGATCGTGGCGATGAGCGACCCGAGAATCCGCATCGTCTCGCTCACCGTCACCGAGAAGGGCTATTGCCACGACCCGGCGACGAGGAAGCTTGACGAGACGCATCCCGACATCCGCCACGATCTCGCCAATCCGAGCGCACCGCGCACCGCGCCGGGACTGATCGTCGAGGCGCTGGCCAGGCGGCGCGCGGTCGGCGTCGCCCCGTTCACGGTGCTGACCTGCGACAACCTTCCTTCGAACGGTCGGGTGGCGAAGCGCATCCTCGACCGCTTCGCGGCGCTGCGCGACCCCGATCTCGGCGCTTACGTTGCTGGCGAGCTTGCCTGTCCCTCGACCATGGTCGACCGCATCACGCCGGCGACGACCGACGAGGATCGCCAGCGGATTTCTTCCGCGCTCGGGGTCGTCGATGCCTGGCCGGTCGTGACCGAGCCGTTCTCGCAGTGGGTGCTCGAGGACCATTTCCCCGCCGGTCGCCCGGCGCTCGAGAGAGCGGGCGCGGAGCTTGTCGCCGACGTCGAGCCCTACGAGCACATGAAGCTCCGGCTTCTGAACGGAGCGCATTCGAGCCTCGCTTATCTCGGCTACCTGGCCGGATACGCGCTCGTCTCCGACGTGATGGCGGATGCCGAATTCGCGCGCTTCATCAAGACGTTGATGGACGAGGCGACGCTGACGCTCAGCGTGCCGCCCTCGACCGACATTTCCGCCTACAAGGCGGCGTTGATCCAGCGCTTCGAGAACCCGGCGCTGAAGCACCGCACCTGGCAGATCGCCATGGACGGGAGCCAGAAGCTGCCGCAGCGGCTCCTTGGGACGATCCGCGACTGCCTGAAGCGGGGGCTGCCCTTCGGGCGGCTGGCGCTCGGCGTCGCCGGCTGGATGCGCTACGTCACCGGGGTCGACGAGAAGGGTGGGGCGATCGACGTGCGCGATCCGCTCGCGGAGCGCCTCCGCGGGATCGCAAACGCGGCCGGCCCTTCGGCAGAGCGGCTGGCGCGGGCGCTGGTCAGTGTCGAGGCGGTCTTTGGAAGCGATCTCGCCGTCGATCCGCGTTTCCTGGCGGCGGTGACGGAGAAGCTTGAGCGCCTCTATCTAAGCGGCGCGAAGCGCGCCGTTGCCGCCGAGATCGCGGCAGGCTGACCGGCCCAAGAAGGGCCGGTCCGTGAAACCTCCCGCCGGCGGGGAGGTCGAGGCTACGCAGCCAAGCGGAGAGAGCTCCCGGGCTGGGTCCCGGGGACTGGGGAAGGGCGCGCGACAATCGCCCCCCGAAACTGCCTCGCTCCGCCGCCAAGCCTCGACCGCCCCGCAAGAGGGAGGCGGCCTCGTCCACCTAGGCGGATGGAGGAGGGTTTCAGGTTGTCGCAGGGATCGGAACGCCTGCGAAGGTCGGCCGGGTCTTTGCCCCGCTTTTCCGCTTCTTACCAACGAAGGCGAAGAGGCCTGGAACGTCGATCGTGGGCCGCGCCGCCGAGCCGGCCACCTCGAACGCGACGCCGCAATCCACGGCGGCGTAGACCAGGGCATCCATGATGCTCTGGAGCGCCAAGCCCGCCGCCGGATAGTTGCCGGCGATCCTGCGCGCCTGCTTTCCAAGCGAAAGGCGTGAACCGCTTTTTGCGGCGTCCGCTACGATCCGCCAAATCTCGTCCTGGACCAGCAGGCACTGCTCGATCGGAACGCCCGCCTTGGGGTCCTCGATCGCGCCAATGGCCGGTTTGCTGCGCGCGTGTGACATACGCACCCTCCCAACACACACGCCCCCGAGCCGGCTAAGATGCTCGGCAGCAAAATGAGGGATTTTACGGCCCAGGCGTGGCCGGAAACGGTTGATTTCGAGCCGGTGGCCAATCCGCGGCCACAATTCGCGCGGCGGTTGATCGATTCGGGAAGGGGGTGATTCCCGTTCATCGGTGACGTCAGGACGGCGGCGAATTCCAAGATTCATGGAGGCGTGCGCCAGGCGTCCCGAAATCAATTAGCGGCGAGTAGTGTGTCTTTCTTGCACTACTGCGAAATCGGGAATACAAATAGGTTAATAATACGTTTGCGTTAGGGAGTACACGTCATGAATCGAGTTATTCTAGCGCTGGCTGGCGCCCTTCTGTTGCTTTCTGCACCAGTGGTTGTGTCGCCTGCCCAAGCAGGTGAACATCACTGGTGGTGGCATAAGGGCGACAAGGTCAAGGACGAAGATGGCAACCGGGTAAAGACACCCAAGACCAGCAACAAGATAGTCTTTGAGTCCGGGGATCACGAATATACCGGGCACGAGCACGAGTCTCCGGAGGGGAACGAATCCGGCGAGCAGTAGCGCGGGTAGGGCGGCGCCTGCGGTCGTTTTTGCCGCTGATTTTTTGCCAGATGGGCCGCGCAAGACGTGAGGCCCTTCGGTGAGTTTGGATTGTGCCCGGCGGTTCGTTGAGCCCGGGCTGCGACTACACGTTCAAAAGTCTCCAGAAATCATCGGCGGTCGGACAAACAGTCCGACCGCAAGGGTTTTCTTTGCTGTAGCCTTCGACGACTTCGCTATTCGAACGCGAAGACGCTTGAGCGCTCCACCAGGAGGTGGACGCTTCGCGCTGCAACTTCCGTGTTGAGGCCGCGTGGCGCGCCCAAGGGGAATCGAACCCCTGTTTCCGCCGTGAAAGGGCGGCGTCCTGGACCGCTAGACGATGGGCGCGTCGCGAGGGGCGCTTATAGGCGGAGGGCTCCGGCCCCACAAGCAGCCCCCCGCTCAAGCGGCACCGTAAGAAGTGCGCGGTGCTGAGATAAGGTCGCCGCCTCACCATTTCCCGGTGTTCTGCATCGATTTCCACGGCTCCTGCGGCGGCAGCGCCGGGCCCTTCTGTAGGAGCTCGATGGAGACGTTGTCGGGCGAGCGTATGAAGGCCATGTTACCGTCGCGCGGGGGGCGGTTGATGGTGACGCCGGCGGCCTGGAGCTTGGCGCAGGTGTCGTAGATATTGTCGACCTCGAAGGCCAGGTGGCCGAAATTGCGGCCCTCGCCGTATTTCTCCGCATCCCAGTTGAAGGTCAGCTCGAGGAGCGGCGCCTTGTTCGACTTTCCGCTCGTCTCGTCTTCCGGCGCGGCAAGGAAGATAAGCGTATAGCGGCCGGCTTCATTGGTCGTCCGCCGAACTTCTTTCATGCCGAGCTTCTTCACATAGAAATCGAGCGACTGGTCGACGTCGGCGACGCGGACCATGGTGTGCAAATATCGCATGGGGGGCTCCTCTTTTGCGGCGGGAGAATATGGCGCGAGGCGCTGAAGGCAACGACGAAATTCGTAGGCTTCGCGACCTGATCGAAGGTGCGGAGCGCATCGTCGCGATGACCGGCGCTGGCATCTCGACGGAGTCAGGGATTCCGGATTTCAGGAGCCCGGGAGGCCTCTGGTCGCGTATGCGGCCGATCACCTACCAGGAATTCGTCGCCTCGGAGGAGGCGCGGCTCGAAGAATGGCGCCGCCGCTTCCGCATGAACGAGACGTTCGCCAACGCCGAGCCGAACGAAGGGCATCTGGGGTTCGTGCGTCTCATGCGGACTGGCAAGCTCCTTGCCACCATCACACAGAACATCGACGGGCTGCACCAGCGTGCCGGCCTGCCGTCGGATAGCGTGATCGAGATCCACGGCAACTCGATGCGCGCGCATTGTCTCGACTGTCGTTCGCCGATGGCGCTTCAAGACGTGCGCGCGATCATCGACGCAACGGGCGTGACGCCGCGTTGCGAATGCGGTGGGCTCATCAAGGCGGCGATCGTCTCGTTCGGCGAGCGCATCCCGGAGGAGGCGATGGCGAAGGCGACAGCGCTTTCGCAAGGCGCCGATCTCTTCCTCGTCGTCGGATCGTCGCTCGTCGTTCAGCCGGCGGCGTCGCTGCCGCTCGTCGCCAAACGCTCCGGCGCGGCACTGGCGATCCTCAATCGCGATGCAACACCGCTCGACGACGAGGCCGACCTCACGCTGCGCGCGCCGATCGGGCTCGTGTTTTCAACGCTCTATCCACAAGCTGTTGATGAGTTGTCTGGCAATCGCTGACTGTGGCAGATTTGTAATCCTCCAGTGTGGCAGCAATGCTACTCTTCGTTCGAATCGGGCGCGTCGCTTCATGCGGGCGCGACAGGAGGCGGCGGACCAGCGAATATGAAGGCTCGGATGGAGTCGCATATGGGGGCCAAACCGACCGCCGACGCCACGCCCGAACTTGCGCCGCAGGACGAGGCTCCGGTCGATCTGATCGAGATCTCGGGCGTCATAAAATGGTTCGACGTCGCGAAGGGTTACGGTTTCATCGTACCGGATAACGGCATGCCTGACGTGCTTCTGCATGTCACGTGCTTGCGTCGTGACGGATTCCAAACCGCGTACGAAGGTGCGCGCGTGGTGTGTGAAGTGCAGGACCGACCGAAGGGCCTGCAAGCGTTCCGCGTCGTCTCGATGGACGAGTCGACGGCGACGCATCCGGCGCAGATGCAGTCGACGCGGCAGCGCTCGGCCGTAACGCCGACGAGCCCGCTCGTCGCCGCCACCGTCAAATGGTTCAACCGCATGCGCGGGTACGGCTTCGTCACGGAAGGCGAAGGCATGCCAGATATTTTCGTGCATATGGAGACACTTAGGCGCTTCGGTATGGCGGAGCTCAGACCCGGCCAACTCGTCCTCGTACGTTATGGCGAGGGATCGAAGGGGCGCACGGCCGCTGAGATTCGGCCGCACACCGGCGGACAACTTCCCGCATCGCATTAGTCTTCGGGCGCGCTAGAATCCCTTCATGCGCATTCGTTCATTCGCCGCTCTCGCGGCGCTTCTTTTCTCTGCAGTGCTCACGCTCTCGCAATCGCCGGCGCAGTCGGCGGATGCGCAGCGCGAAGCCCTCGTCATCACTGCGAGCACCGGCGAGCACGACTTCAAGGTCGAGATCGCCGACGACGATCGCGAGCGCCAGCTCGGCTTGATGTTCCGGCGTTCGATGGCGGACGACGAAGGCATGCTCTTCGATTTCTTCCAAGAGGAGCAGATGAGCTTCTGGATGCGCAACACCTACATCCCGCTCGACATGCTCTTCATCAAAGCCGACGGCACGATCGCTTCGATCGCGGAGCGGGCGACGCCGCTGTCGGAGCGATCGATCCCGTCGAAGGGACCGGTCCGCTACGTGCTTGAGATCAATGGAGGGTTGAGCGCGAAACTCGGTATCAAGCCGGGTGACGTCGTGTCCGGACCGGCGATCGAATCGCGCCGCTAGGCAAAGCCCCTTCGGCTCTCGGAGAGGCGGCCGCGCGATGATCGCGCACGGCCTCGCTATCGATCGACGTCAGCGCGTCTCTTCCTTCGCCGGCGTCTTGGCGGGATGATCGATGGTCTTCGGCGCGTCGTCGTCGTCGGCCATGCCCTTCTTGAAGCTCTTGATGCCCTTCGCGACGTCACCCATCGTCTCCGAGATCTTGCCGCGTCCAAAAAGCAGCATGATGATTCCGGCGATGATGACGATCTTCCAAATGCTGAGACCCAACACGTTACACCTCTCAGTCCCGGCCGTCGGTGCCTGCAAGGAGGGCGCAAGCTCCATTCAATCGGCTCAGCCCGCACTCTAGCAGGTTTAGCCGCACTCGCGACCTGTCTCGCCGGAGCCTTGCCATCCGTCGAGGACCGCCCTAGCTTCCGTCCTGTCTCACGGGGTGCCCCAGGGGCTGAGAGGCGGAGAACTCCGCCGACCCGTCGAACCTGATCCGGATCATGCCGGCGGAGGGATTGAGATCATGCCTCATCCGAACGCTTTTTCGCCCGCCTCGGCTTCCGGCTCGTTTTGCCAATTCCGCAAGGAGAAGCCGATGCCAGAAATCTCTCAACCTGTTCACCGCATTGGGGCGATCCTGACGCTTGTCGCCGGGCTCACATGCGCGCCTGCTGCAGCACAAGAAAAGCCGACGCTTACGGTCTACACCTATAGCGGCTTCCCGAGCGAATACGGTCCGGGCGGGGTCATCAAGGAGCGCTTTGAGGCGGTCTGCGGCTGCACGCTCGAATGGGTGACCAGCGACGACGCAGGGACGCTTCTTTCGAGACTCAAGCTCGAGGGCGCCGGGACCAAGGCCGACGTGGTGCTCGGACTTGACACCAACCTGGTGCAGGACGCCAAGGCGAGCGGGCTATTCCAGCCGCACGGCGTCGATGCGGGAAAGCTCGACCTGCCCATCGAGTGGACCGACGACACCTTTCTTCCCTTCGACTGGGGCTGGTTCTCCTTCGTCTACGACAAGCGGCGGCTGAAAACCCCGCCGGCGAGCCTCGCCGCGCTGGTCGACGCAAAGGACGGGCCGGCGATCGTGATCGAGGATCCGCGGACCTCGACGCCGGGCCTCGGGCTGCTGGTCTGGATGCGCGGGGTCTACGGCGACCAAGCGGGCGAAGCCTGGCGCAGGCTGCAGCCGAAGATCGTCACGGTCACGCCCGGCTGGACGGAGGCCTACGGCATGTTCCTGAAGGGGGAGGCGGACATGGTTCTCTCCTACACGACCTCGCCCGCCTACCACATCGCGGAGGAACACGATCCGAACTACGATTCCGCCATCTTCCCGGAGGGGCATTACCTGGAGATCGAGGTCGCGGGGATGACGAAATCCACGCAGCAGCCGGAGCTTGCCCGCAAGTTCCTGAGCTTCATGGTCTCCGAGCCCTTCCAGTCGGCGATTCCGGAGGGGAACTGGATGTATCCGGCCAAAATGCCGGCGGAGGGGCTCCCAGCGTCGTTCCAGGGGCTCTCGAAGCCTGAGAAGTCGCTCTACGCCAAGCCGGAGGAGGTGGAGGCGAACCGCCGCGCCTGGATCGACGAATGGCTCGCCGCGACGAGCAAGTGAGCGCTAACCCCTCCCCGTTGTGGGGAGGGGTTTCTCTGCCTCGCAGGTCTCGTTCGACGCCCCTCACCCAGACCCTCTCCCCACGAGGGGGAGGGGTGCCCGTGCTCATTCGGTGATGAAACTCCTTCCAGGCCTTCTCGCGCTTGCCCTTATCCTTGGCATCGTCGCGGCGGCGTTTTGCGGGCTGTTCCTGGCGGCCGGGCCGGAGCCGGCGAGCCTGCCGTGGCGCTATGTCGGCAGCGTCGTCCGCTTCACGCTTCTGCAGTCGGCGCTCTCGACGGCCCTTGCCCTCGCGCTCGGCGCGGCGGTCGCGCTGGCGCTCGCGCGCCGGGCAAGGTTCCCCGGCCGCGGCCTTTTCATCGCCGCGCTCAACCTCGCAAGCGTTCTTCCGGCAATCGTCGTCGTCTTCGGCGTCGTCGAGGTCCTTGGCCGCGCCGGCTGGCTGGGGGAGGGGCTGCGTTTCATGGGCTTCGAGCCCGGGACTTGGCTCTACGGGCTCCCGGGAATCCTGATCGCGCACGTTTTCTTCAACGCGCCGCTTGCGGCGCGCGTCTTCCTCGCTTCGCTCGCCGCGGTTCCGGGCGAGCATTGGCGGCTCGCGGCGCAGCTCGGCATGCCGCCAATGACCATCTTCCGGGTCCTCGATCTCCCGGTCCTGAGACGCGAGGCGGCCGCGGTCGGGGCGCTGATCTTCCTTCTCTGCTTCACCAGCTTCGCCATCGTGCTCACGCTCGGCGGGGGCCCGCGCGCGGCTACGCTCGAGGTGGCGATCTACGCCTCCGTCCGCTTCGACGTCGATTTCGCCCGCGCCGCACTGCTGGCGTTGCTGCAGGTTGCGATCTGCCTGGCGCTGGTCCTCCCATTGCTCTGGGTTGGCCGGCGGCCGGCGGAAGCGGCATCCAGCGGCGTCGGCGCGGCGCGACCGGATGCGCAAAGCGCCGGGATGCGGGCTTTCGACGGCGCGGCGCTGACCCTCGGCGCGCTCCTCGTCCTGCCGCCGCTTCTTGCCGTGGCGCTTTCCGGGGTCGCGGGGCTCGCGAGCCTTCTTAAAGCCGACGTGGCAAGGGCCACCGCTACGAGCTTCACGATCGCGATTCCGGCGGCCGTCATCTCGCTCGCACTGGCGCTCGGGCTTGCCGCGACGGCGCGGGTGTTGCGGCGTGAGAGGCGCCCGCATGCGGCCGGGCTGATGTCGCTCTCAAGCGGCGCAATCCTCGCCGTCCCGCCCGTCGCCGTGTCGGCCGGGCTCTTCGTCGTGCTGCGCCCGCTCACCGACCCGTTCGCGCTGGCGATCCCTTTGATCATCCTCGTCAATTCACTGACCGCGCTGCCTT
The DNA here is from genome assembly GCA_963739005.1 of uncultured Alphaproteobacteria bacterium. Taxonomy (GTDB): domain Bacteria; phylum Pseudomonadota; class Alphaproteobacteria; order Rhizobiales; family Afifellaceae; genus DASWJZ01. Next base: position 201,608 of record CAVTYQ010000001.1, read on the forward strand.
TCGTGCTGCGCCAGGTCGAGCCGCCGCTGCTCCTTTCGGCCGAGCGCTACGGGCGTCTGGCGGAGAGCCTCGGCATTTCCGGAGTATCGCGATTGCGGCTCGTGGACTGGCCGCTGCTCCGCCGGCCGCTCCTGGCGGCGCTCGCGGTCGCGACCGCGCTTTCGCTTGGCGATCTCGGCGTCGCCGCCTTCTTCGGCTCCGGCACCATCCTGACCCTCCCGCTTCTTCTTTATGAGCGCCTCGGCAACTATCGGATGGCGGAGTCCGCATCGGTGGCGCTGCTTCTTGCGCTTCTCGTGTTGGTGCTCTTTCTCGCGGCGCAGAAATGGTCCGGTGACCCGCTTGCTCGAAGTCGCTGACCTTGCGCTCTCCTATCCGGATTTCCACGCGCGCTACTCGCTCGACGTGCCGGCGGGCGCGCTCTGTGGGCTGATCGGTCCCTCCGGCGGGGGAAAGACCACGCTCCTCCATGCCATCGCCGGCTTCGAGCGGCCGAGCGGCGGCACGCTTCGCTTCGCCGGCCGCGACCTCATTCCTCTCGCGCCGGCCGAGCGGCCGCTCTCCATCCTCTTCCAGGAGCACAATCTTTTCCCGCATCTGACGGCGGCTCAGAATGTCGGCCTCGGCGTCGATCCTAGGCTTCGCCTGTCCGAAACGCAGACGCGAGAGGTCGAGACGGCGCTTGAGCGTGTCGGCCTCGCCGGGCTCGGGCAGCGTCGGCCGGCGGAGCTATCCGGCGGGCAGCGCCAGCGGGTCGCTATCGCCCGGGCGCTGGTCCGGAAGCGCCCGCTGATGCTTCTCGACGAGCCGTTCGGGGGACTCGATCCGGGGCTGCGCCGCGAGATGATCGCGCTGGTCGACAAGCTCCGGCGCGCCGAGGGACTGACGGTGCTCGTCTCAATCCACACGCCAGAGGACCTGTACGCTGCCGCCGAGCTCATGGCTTTCATCGACGAGGGCAGGGTGCTTGCAGTTGCGTCGCCGAAGGAAATGCTGGCGGTCGGCAGGCATCAGGCTATCGACCGCTATCTCGGCCGCTGACCGCCGCATAGCCGGTTTGCGCTGGTGCGCGCGCACTTCCACGCTATATCTGCCGGGTGAAGAAGGTCATCGTCATCGCCGGGGCAGCCGCAGTTCTCGCCATCATCGTGGCGGCGATCGTGCCGATGTGGGTGATGACGGCGCATGTCGCGCTTTCCGGCTACGCGGTCACTCTCGTCGTCTTCATGGTGCTCGGCTGCTTCGCGGTCGGCGGCGGGCTGATGTTCCTGATCTTCTGCAGCGCCCGAAACGGCTACGACGAGGCCGTCCATCACGGGATCGGCTGGCGCGACCCCGGAGAGGGGTAAGTTTCAGCCCCGCGGCGGTCGGCCGCGATTGTTGGCAGCTTAATCTCAACGGCGTATAGAGCCGCGCAAATCCGTGGCCTGCTTGGAAGAAACCGGCGGGGATATCCGTCGGTCGGAGTAGCGTGTGATGAGCGAGAAGTGGACGCCGGCGACCTGGAGGGCGAAGCCCATCGAACAGGCGCCCGTCTATCCGGATCTGGCAGCGCTCGCCGCCGTCGAGGCGAAGATCGCCACTTATCCGCCGCTCGTTTTTGCAGGCGAGGCGCGCAAGCTCAAGGCGAAGCTTGCTGACGTCGCGCATGGCAAGGCCTTTCTGCTCCAGGGCGGCGACTGCGCCGAGAGCTTTGCCGAGCATGGCGCCGACAACATCCGCGATTTCTTCCGCGTCTTCCTGCAGATGGCGGTCGTCCTCACCTTCGCGGCGACCTCGCCGGTGGTGAAGGTCGGACGCATCGCCGGACAGTTCGCCAAGCCGCGCTCCTCGCCCATGGAGCGGCAGGGCGACCAAGACCTTCCGAGCTACCGCGGCGACATCGTCAACGGCCCGGAGTTCACCCCGGAGGCGCGTATTCCCGATCCGGCGCGGCAGGAGATGGCCTACCGCCAGTCTGCCGCGACCTTGAACCTGCTTCGCGCCTTCGCCACCGGCGGCTACGCCAACCTTGAGCACGTGCATCAATGGATGCTCGGCTTCGTGGCCGATAGCCCGCAGCGGGAGCGCTACGAGAAGCTCGCCGACCAGATCAGCCAGACCATGGAATTCATGCGGGCGATCGGCGTCGACCCGGAATCGCATCCGGAGCTGCGTCAGACCGACTTCTTCACCAGCCACGAGGCGCTGCTGCTCGGCTACGAGCAGGCGATGACCCGCGTCGATTCCACTTCCGGCGACTGGTACGCCACCTCCGGCCACATGATCTGGATCGGCGACCGCACGCGCCAAGCAGACCACGCGCATGTCGAGTTCTGCCGCGGCGTGAAGAACCCGATCGGCCTGAAATGCGGCCCGTCGCTCGACACCGACGGGCTGATCCGCCTGATCGACATCCTGAACCCTGCGAACGAGCCGGGCCGGCTCACCCTCATCTGCCGGATGGGGGCGGACAAGGTGGCGGCAAAGCTGCCGCCGCTCATCCGCGCGATCGAGCGCGAGGGACGCACGGTCGTCTGGTCATGCGATCCAATGCACGGCAACACAATCACCCTGAACCGCTACAAGACGCGGCCGTTCGACCTGATCCTTCGGGAGGTGCAGGACTTCTTCGCCGTGCACCACGCGGAGGGCACGCACGCCGGCGGCATCCACGTGGAGATGACCGGGCAGAACGTCACGGAATGCACCGGCGGCGCGCGGGCGATCTCGGCGGAGGACCTCTCCGACCGCTATCACACGCACTGCGACCCGCGCCTGAACGCCGAGCAGTCGCTCGAGCTTGCCTTCCTGATCGCCGAGCTTCTGAAGCGCGAGCGGTCGACGCGCGAGGTCAAGGTCGCGGCGCAAGCGTAGACGGAGCGAACGGATGGGGCAGACGATCGAACTTGAAGCGGCGGACGGGCATACCTTCTCCGCCTACGAGGCTTCGCCGCGCGCGGCGCACCATCGCGGCGGGCTGGTCATCGTCCAGGAGATTTTCGGGGTCAACGCGCATATCCGCGCCGTCGCGGACGGCTGGGCTGCGGACGGCTATTACTGCATCGCCCCTGCTATCTTCGACCGCGACACTCCAGGCTTTGATCGCGGCTATGCGCAGCCCGACACGGAAGCCGGGCGGACGATCGCCGGAAAGATCGGCCTGGACGCCATGCTTCTCGACGTGGAAGCAGCGCGGGCGGCGGCGGCGTCCGCGGGGAAGGTCGGAATCGTCGGCTACTGCCTCGGCGGCTCGCTTGCGTGGCTGGCGGCGACGCGGCTGCAAGGGATCGCCGCCGCCTCCTGCTATTATGGTGGCCGCATCGTCGCGCAGGCGGGCGAGAAGCCGCGCTGTCCGGTGCAAATGCACTTCGGCGAAAAGGACCAGTCGATTTCGATGGCCGACGTTGAGAAGATTTGCGCGAACGTGCCGGCGCGGCTGGTCGAGATTTTCGTCTATCCGGCTGGCCATGCCTTCAATCGCGATGCGGGCGCCAACTGGGAGCCGCAATCGGCGAAGCTCGCGCGCGAGCGCACGCTGAAGCTTTTCCGGGAGCACGTCGGTTGACGCTGACGCGGGACCGAAGCGCGAGCGGCGCGACCCGCGACGCCGTCAACGGAACGCACGGGAACCAGGCGGCGCTTCCCGGCAAGGGCGGGCTCGTGCGCATCGCCGCCGCGGCTTCCAACTCGGTGCGCGGGCTTCGCGTGGGATTGCTCACCGAGGCCGCCGTCAAGCAGGAGGTCGCGATCGCGGCGCTGCTTCTGCCTGTGTCGTTTTTCGTGGCGGCGAATGTCTGGATCTGGCTGGCGCTCGTCGCGAGCGTGCTCTTCGTTCTCGTCGTGGAGTTCCTGAACACGGCGGTCGAGCGCCTCTGCAACCACGTGACGCCGGAGCAACACGAGGCGATCCGCGTCACCAAGGATCTTGCCTCGACGGCGGTCTTCTTCGCGCTCGGCCTTGCCGGGCTCGTGTGGATCGTCGCGGTGCTCGACCGGCTCGGCATCGTCGGCTGATCGGTCGCGAGGTCTGACGCCCGCATTGCCGCGCCTTGCGGCAAAAGCTACATGCGCCGGCATGACCGACGAGCCGCAGAAGACGCTTTCCATCGCTGTCGCGCAGTTGAACCCGGTGATGGGGGACATCGCCGGGAACCTCGAGCTGGCGCGCGCGGCGTATGCCGAGGCGGCGGCGCTTGGCGCCGACCTCCTAGTGCTGACCGAGCTCTTTCTCTGCGGCTATCCGCCCGAGGACCTTGTCCTGAAGCCGGCAGTGCAGCGGGCGTGCCGCGCGGCGGCGGAGACGCTTGCCGAGGAGACGCGGGGAGGGCCCGGCATCGTCGTCGGCGCGCCGTGGGTCGACGAAAGCGGTCTCCACAACAGCGCACTTCTCCTCGAGGGCGGCAGGATCGCCGCAATCCGCCACAAGGTGGAGCTGCCGAATTACGGCGTGTTCGACGAGCTTCGTGTCTTCAAGCAGGGGCCGCTCCCCGGGCCTGTCGATTTCCGCGGCGTCCGGATCGGGCTCCCGGTCTGCGAGGACATCTGGCTGCCGGAGGTCAGCGACTGCCTATCGGAGACGGGCGCGGAGCTTCTCATCGTGCCGAACGGATCGCCCTATTGGAGCGACAAGTCGGAGGAGCGCATGCAGATCGCGGTGGCGCGCGTGGTGGAGACCGGGCTGCCGCTTCTCTTTGCCAACCAGGTCGGCGGCCAGGACGAGCTCGTCTTCGACGGCGGCTCGTTCGGGCTGAACGGCGATCGCACGCTCGGATTCCAGATGCCGCAGTTCAGGACCGGCGTGGCGCTGACGCGCTGGGCGCGCGGCGAAGGAGGATGGCGCTGCGTCGACGGCCCGATGGCGAAGCTTCCCTCAAACGAGGCTGCCAATTGGCAGGCCTGCATTCTCGGCCTCCGCGATTATGTCGAGAAGAACGGCTTCAAGGGTGTCGTGCTCGGTCTCTCCGGCGGGATCGATTCCGCCGTCTCCGCGGCGATGGCGGTCGACGCGCTCGGGCCGGAGCGCGTCCGCGCCGTCATGCTGCCCTATCGCTACACGGCCGAGGCGAGCCTCATCGACGCCGCCGAATGCGCCAGGCGGCTCGGCGTGCAGTACGACGTGCTCCCGATCGCGCCGGCGGTCGAGGGCGTGGCGGCGGTGCTCGATCAACTCTTCGCCAACCTGCCGCGCGACATCACCGAGGAGAACATCCAGTCGCGCGTGCGCGGCGTCGCGCTGATGGCGCTCTCCAACAAGCTCGGCCTGATGCTGGTCACGACCGGCAACAAGTCCGAGGTGTCGGTCGGCTACGCCACGATCTACGGCGACATGAACGGCGGCTTCAATCCGATCAAGGACCTCTACAAGACGGAGGTCTTCCGCCTCGCGCGGTTCCGCAACCGCGAGCGGCCCGACGGCTGTCTCGGGCCGAAGGGCGAGGTGATCCCGGTCTCGATCCTCGAGAAGGCGCCGACGGCGGAGCTGCGCGAGAACCAGAAGGACCAGGATTCGCTGCCGCCCTACGAAGAGCTCGACGCGATCCTCGAATGCCTGGTGGAGAAGGAGATGGGCGTCACCGACATCGTCGCGCTCGGACACGACCGCGCGACGGTGAAGCGGATCGAGCAGCTCCTCTATCTCGCGGAATACAAGCGCCGGCAGGCGGCGCCGGGCGTGAAGATCACGCTGCGGAATTTCGGGCGCGACCGCCGCTACCCGATCACCAACCGATTCCGCGACGAGAGCTAGTTCGGGACGGAGGTGATGACCAAGGCGTCCTGTGCGGCGTTGCCGAGCGCCGGCCCGACGATGCGGATCGAGTGGCCGCCGGCTTCCGTCGCGACGGGGGTTTCGGTGTCCGGCTCCGCCGCGCGGGCGCGCGGCACGAAGTCCCCGGCGCGATCGGCGAGCGTTTCCGGATCCTCGCCCGGCGCCGGGCGCGGGAGTGGCAGCGGCGCGGTCAGGTCGATCGCGACGCCGGGAGCCGGGACCGACTGCGCGGCGGCGACCTGATAGCCGCCGGCCGGCTTGCAGGTGCATGAGGCGTCGATGCTGGTCCGGTATTTGAATGCCGTCGGCAGCGCCGAATAGGGTTCGCCGGCGATCGAGACCATGTCTTCCGGCCCGCCGCCCGGGTTCTGATGGTAGTAGAGCTGCGCTTCCGCTCCCGGGCACATCGCCGCGCAGGTGTTCGCGTCATCGGCGAAGCGATCGGACGTGGTCGAGAAGCTGATCGGGAAATAGTAGCCGTCGCAGGTGCGGACGCAGAGCGTGCGATAGGTCCCGCCCGTGGAATAGGCGGGGTTCTGCTTGAAGAACCAGTTGTCGTCCGGATGCGCCTGATAGAGGCTGCCGTCGGGCACCCGGCAGCCGCGCGCGGCCATCATGCCTTCGAGCTCGTGCAGGCGATAGCTGTCGCCGCCCCCGCCGCGGCGGCGCAGGCTGTCGAGGCGGGCGAGATTGTCCTGCATCTCCTGCAGTTTCGGCATCAGCGAACTGCAAATCTGCATTGGCGTGCGCCGAAAGAGGAAGAAGCCCGTGCCGAAGCAGCCCGCGTTCCGCGCGCGCTCTTCGCTTCTGGCAATGACCGCCGACTGCTCACGGTAGGCCTGCTCGTAGCGCCCGCTGTCGTTGCCGCCGGCGCCCCGCGCCTGAAGCTGCATCATCTCCGCCTGCAGGTTGAAGCAGGATTGCGCGACCGCGGGGCCCGGCGCCGACAAAGCGAGCCCGAGCGTTCCTGCAAGCAGGCTGGCGGCCAGGCGGCGGAAACAAACGCCCAAAACTCCTCCCGCACGAATCGAGATGGGCCAGCGCGACAAAGCGAACCTCAATCCTGCCCGCGAATTGGGCGCTGGCAAGGCAAACGGGCCGCCGGCCTGATGGAAACCTCGCAGCCACTGCCGGCAATCCCTATCTGAGCGCGGCCCTCTGCGGAGACCGTCATGCGCATTTTCGCTCTGATCCTCGTGCTTTTTCTTGCCGCGCCGGCGGCCGCGGAGGGGCCTGACCTGATCTTCAAGAAGTCGACCGTCTTCAAGCTGCTGACGCCCGACGACAAGCTCGCCACCTACGGCATCGACGATCCGCTCGTCGACGGCGTCGCCTGCCATTTCACCGTGCCGGAGAGGGGCGGGGTCGCCGGTGCGCTCGGCGTCGCGGAAGAGGTCTCCGACATCTCGCTCGCCTGCCGGCAGGTCGGGCCGATCGCCTTCAAGGGGAAGTTCGAGCAGGGCGACGTGGTCTTCCGTGAGCGCCGCTCGATCCTCTTCAAGAAGATGCAGATCGTGCGCGGCTGCGACGTGAAGCGGAACGTGCTCGTCTACGTGGTCTATTCCGACAAGCTCATCGACGGCTCGCCGAAGAACTCGACCTCCACCGTGCCGATCATGCCATGGGGGACAGCCGAGGCGCCGCCGAAATGCGCGGACTGGGTGGAGTAGGGCGGCGACGCGGAGGAGGCTGCGTGCCCGCCCCGCGACGATTTGCACACCTGCATTTCGACCGGCGGAACTGCTAACAACAAAACTGGAAAGTAGTTTGGAACATTTCTAAATTCGTTTGGAAGCGTCATGAAGCTCAAGTGTCTGGCGGCCGCGCCGTTCGTTGCGGGTGCCCTGTTTCTGGCGACGACGCCCGTGCTCGCCGCGGACGAGGTCAAGGTCGAGCTTTCGCTCAAGGATCACGTTTTCACGCCCGCCGAGCTTTCGGTGCCGGCCGGCAAGGTCGTTCTGCTCACCGTCAAGAACGGTGACCCGACGCCTGAGGAGTTCGACAGCCACGACCTCAAGGTCGAGAAGGTGATCGCCGGCGGCGGTCAGGCGGTGGTCCGCATCGGTCCACTCGACCCAGGCCACTACAGCTTCATGGGCGAATACAACGAAGCGACGGCCCACGGCCTGGTAACCGCCCAGTAGGCCGATGCTCTCCGCGCTCATCATCGTTTTCCGCGAGGTCATCGAGGCCGGCATCGTCGTTGGCGTCGTGCTCTCCGTCGCAAACGGCATTCCGGGTCACCGCGCTTGGATATCGGCGGGGGTCGCGGGCGGCGTCATCGGCGCAGCGCTCGTCGCGGGATTCGCCGAGGCGATCTCAAGCGCACTCGCCGGCATGGGGCAGGAACTCTTCAATGCCGCGATCCTTGCCATCGCGGTGGTGATGCTCACCTGGCACAACGGTTGGATGGCGCAGCACGGTCGCGCGCTTGTTGCCGAACTCCGCGGTGTCGGCGCCGAGGTCGCGTCGGGCAACCGCTCGCTTGCGGTGCTGGCCGTCGTCGTCGCGGTCGCCGTGCTCCGGGAAGGCTCGGAGGTCGTGCTCTTCCTCTATGGCATCGCCGCAGCAGGCGGTACGACCGCGGCGGGCAGGTTGGTCGGAAGCGTTCTCGGGCTTGCTGGCGGCGTGACCTTGAGCGCGCTCACCTTCCTCGGGCTCGTCAGCATCCCGCCACGCCATCTCTTCGCTGTGACGAGCGCGCTGATCGCCTTCCTCGCCGCCGGGATGGCGGCGCAGTGCGTTGCCTTCCTGCAGCAGGCGGGCGTCGTCACGGAACTCGGCCAGACGATGTGGAACACGTCGTGGATCCTGGCCGACGACACGATCGTCGGGCGGATGCTGCACAGCCTGGTCGGCTACAGCGACCGGCCCACCGCCGCCCAGCTTCTTGCCTACCTCGCCGTCCTCGCGTGCCATTTCGGCCTAATCCGCTTCGCGCCGCGGGCGTCGCGGAAGCTTGGTGCGGCTTCGGCGGGGTAGAACGCGCGGCTCCTTTAGGAAATGCACTTCCGCCCGGGGTGCAGTCGCTTGCCCGAATGCCCTTTATAGTTGTATTGTGCGCGCGTCTCAATCAGAGGGGTATCAAAATGCGTGCGTCTGTTTTGGCGGCTGCAGTCCTTCTCGTGAGCGGCACGACGGCGATTGCCCTCGAGATGGTCGAACCGAAGCGTGCCCCGGACAACGTGCCAGTGTGCGGCGGGCTACTCGGCTTCGTGTGTGGCGACAATGAGTGGTGCAACTTTCCGGAGTCGGGAGCGTGCGGGAGCACCGATCAATTCGGCGCTTGCGAGACACGGCCGCAAGTGTGCTTCAGGATATTCATGCCGGTCTGCGGTTGCGACGGGATGACTTACGGGAATTCGTGCGAGGCGCATGCCGCTGGCTTCGATGTCGCATATGCGGGAGCCTGCCGGTCGGAGATTCCCAAGAAGTAGTTGCGGTCGTTGGCAGCGCCTGCCGAGGGATCTGCTGACGGCGGAGCCGCCGATATCCGCTTGACCGGAGCCCTGCGCGCGGCGATAAGCGCCGCCATGAACGGGAATCTCCCAACGAATGGCGCGTCTTCACCCGCCATTTGCATTATCGGGATTATCTGCCGCTAGCACTCGCTGGCCGGCGCCGTTCGACTTGTCCTTTCGATCCGTCTGAACGTCCCGGCCAAGGGATACCTGCGTTTCGGATCGGACGATGACGTTGAAGCTTTACAACACGCTGAGCGGCGGCAAGGAGGACTTTGTCCCCTTCGATCCGACGAACGTCCGCATGTACGTCTGCGGGCCGACGGTCTACGACCATGCGCATATCGGCAACGCGCGGCCGGTCATCGTGTTCGACGTGCTCTTCCGCCTGCTCCGCCACCTCTACGGCGCGGATCACGTCACCTATGTCCGCAACATCACCGACGTCGACGACAAGATCATCCTGCGCGCCGCGCAGGACTTTCCCGACCTCCCGCTCAATGAGGCGATCCGCAAGGTCACCGAAACGACCGAGAAGCAGTTCCACGACGACGTCGCCGCGCTCGGCTGCCTGGCGCCGAGCGTCGAGCCCCGCGCGACGGAACACATCGCGGAGATGATCGCCATGATAGCGACGCTCGTCGATGAGGGCCACGCCTACGCCGCCGAGGGGCACGTGCTCTTCGACGTCAGATCATGGAAGGCGGCCGACGGCTCGCTCGCCTACGGCAAGCTTTCGCACCGCTCGCTCGACGACATGATCGCCGGCGCACGAGTCGAAGTGGCTCCGTACAAGAGAGACCCGATGGATTTCGTGCTGTGGAAGCCGTCGAAGCCGGGCGAGCCCGAGTGGGATTCACCTTGGGGGAAGGGTCGCCCGGGGTGGCACATCGAGTGCTCGGCAATGGCCAAGAAGCATCTCGGCGAGGTCTTCGACATCCACGGCGGCGGCATCGATCTCGTCTTTCCGCACCACGAGAACGAGATCGCGCAGTCGCGCTCAGCCAACCACACGGACCTGATGGCGAAGGTGTGGATGCACAACGGTTTCCTGCAGGTCGAAGGGAAGAAGATGGCGAAGTCGGAGGGGAACTTCGTCACCATCCACGATCTTCTCGCCGACTGGCCGGGCGAGGTGCTGCGCCTGAACATGCTCAGGACGCACTACCGCCAGCCGATGGACTGGACGCTGAAGGGGCTGGAGGAGAGCAGCAAGGTGCTCGATCGCTGGCATCTCGCCGCGGGGGATTCCCCGGCGTGGGTGGGCGAGAACCCGCACCTTGCGAAGGTGCTCGAGCCGCTTCTCGACGACCTCAACACGCCGCTTGCGATCACGGCGATCCATCCCATCGCCGAAGAGGTGGCCGACGACCACGAGGGTGACGACCGGGCGATGTTCCGCGCTGCGCTGGACCTCCTCGGGCTGCTCGCAGCGACCGAGACGGAGTGGCGCGCATTGCGCGACGCGGGCATGACGGTCGACGAAGCGGCGGTCGAGCGGCTCATCGCCGACCGCAGCGCGGCACGCGCAGCACGCAAGTTCGCCGAGGCCGACCGGCTCCGCGGGGAGCTTGATGCGATGGGCGTGGTGATTAAGGACGGGCCGGAGGGAACGACCTGGGAGGTGAAGCGATGAGCGACTTCCGAATGACCGGGGGGTGCCAGTGCGGCGCGGTGCGTTATGCGCTGCTTGAGCAGCCGGACAATCCGCACATCTGCCATTGCCGCATGTGCCAGAAGGCGTTCGGGTCGTTTTTCGCCCCGCTGACGGGTGTGACGCTCGACAAATTCGAGGTGACGAGGGGCACGCTCGCGAAGTTCAAAAGCTCGGACCTCGTGGAGCGCGGTTTTTGTCGTGACTGCGGCACGCCGCTGTCGTTCCGGTTCGTCGCCAGCGACCGCATCTCCGTCGCGATCGGCTCCCTCGACGAGCCGGAGAAGGTCCAGCCCAAGCTGCAATGCGGCAACGAGGGACGGCTCTCGTGGTTCGACAAGCTTCCCGGTCTCGCCGGTCTCGAATTCGACGACGGAGGCCGACGATCCAAAGAGCGCCTCCAAAATCGCCGCTTCGAACCACCAGCATCCCGACCACGACACCGCCGTGTGGCCGCCGCAGGGTGGAGGGGCCTAATGAGCGACGCGCGCCTATCCGGCGGGTGCCAGTGCGGGGCGGTGCGCTATGCGCTGCTGGCGCCGCCGACGAACCCGCATATCTGCCATTGCCGCATGTGCCAGAAGGCGTTCGGCTCCTATTTCGCGCCGCTTGCCGCGGTGACGCTCGACAAGTTCGAGGTGACGCGCGGCGAGCTGGCGATCTTCAGGAGCTCTGACCTCGCGGAGCGCGGCTCCTGCCGCGATTGCGGCACGCCGCTGACGATCAAGACGATTGGCCACAACCGCATCTTCGTCTCGCTCGGCTCGCTCGACGAGCCGGCGCGGGTCGCGCCGAAGATCGAGTACGGGATCGAGGGGCGGATGCCGTGGTTCGATACGCTTGCCCACCTGCCGGGGGACAAGACCACCGAAGAGGAAGACCCGGAGCTGACGGCACGGATCGCCGCCTCGAACCACCAGCATCCCGACCACGACACGGATCGATGGCCGCCAAAAGGAGCGGGCCGATGAAGGAGCGCCTGTATCTATTCGACACGACGCTGCGCGACGGCCAGCAGACGCCGGGCATCGACTTCTCGGTTGAAGACAAGATTCTCGTCGCGCGGCTCCTCGACGATATCGGACTCGACTACGTCGAGGGTGGCTATCCCGGCGCCAACCCGACCGACACGGCGTTCTTCGCGGAGAAGCGGACGCGCCGCGCGAAGTTCACCGCCTTCGGCATGGTGAAGCGGGCAGGGCGCTCCGTGTCGAACGATCCGGGGCTGCAGGACCTGCTTCGCGCCAAGGCGGACGCGATCTGCTTCGTCGCCAAGGCATGGGACTTCCACGTGCGCCTCGCGCTTGGCTGCACGAACGAAGAAAACCTTAAATCGATCGCGCAGTCGGTCGCCGCCTCGGTTGCGGCGGGGCGCGAGACGTTGCTCGACTGCGAGCACTTCTTCGATGGCTACAAGGCGAACCGCGACTACGCGCTCGCCTGCGTCAAGACGGCGCTGAAAGCCGGTGCGCGCTGGGCCGTGCTTTGCGACACCAACGGCGGCACGCTCCCCGACGAGGTCGAGGCGATCGTCGGCGAGGTTGTGAAGCGTTTCGGCGGCGCGAAGATCGGCATCCACGCGCACAACGACACGGGGCAGGCTGTGGCGAACTCGCTCGCGGCGGTCCGCGCCGGCGCTCGGCAGATCCAGGGGACGCTCAACGGCATCGGCGAGCGTTGCGGCAACGCCGATCTCACCACCATCATCCCGACGCTGATCCTGAAGCCCGGCTTCGCCGAGCGCTTCGAGACAGGCATCTCCGCCGAGAAGCTGACGGAACTGACGCACGTCTCGCACGCCTTCGACGAGATCCTGAACCGCGCCCCGAACCGCCAGGCGCCTTACGTCGGCGCTTCCGCCTTCGCGACGAAGGCCGGCATCCATGCTTCGGCCTTGGTCAAGGCGCCGGAGACGTATGAGCACATCAAGCCGGAGGCGGTCGGCAATCGCCGGCGGCTTCTCGTCTCCGACCAGTCCGGCCGGTCGAACCTGATCGCGGAGCTGGAACGCTTCGGCGTCGTTTTCGATCGCGGCGACCCGCGTCTTGACGGGCTCCTCTCCGAGATCAAGGAGCGGGAGTCGCAGGGTTACGCCTATGAGGGTGCCGACGCGTCGCTCGAGCTGCTCGCGCGGCGCCGGCTCGGCACGCTCACCGACTTCTTCAAGGTCGAAGGCTTTCGGGTGAACGTGGAGCGGCGCTTCGATGCGAAGGGGCGGCTGAAGACGGTCGCGGAAGCGGTCGTCAGGGTCGACGTCAACGGCGACAAACGCATGTCGGTCGCGGAAGGAAACGGCCCGGTCAACGCGCTCGACAAGGCGCTTCGGAAAGACCTCGGCGAGCTGAACGGCTTCATCAACGATCTGGAGCTCGTCGACTACAAGGTCCGTATCCTGAACGGCGGGACGGAGGCAGTGACGCGCGTGCTGATCGAAAGCCGTGACGGGGAGGGGAACCGCTGGCTCACGGTCGGCGTGTCGTCGAACATCATCGACGCCTCGTTCGAGGCGCTCCTCGACGCGGTCAACTACAAGCTCGTGAAGTCGCTGCAGGCGCCGGTGCGCACGGCGGCGGAGTAGCCGTCACATCCGCCCGATCGGAGCGGCGGCCTCAAGCGCCTGCCGAGGGCGTTCCGCCAAGGACTGCTCAAGCATCGGCAGAATATCCTCCGCGCGATTGGCGACGGCGCAGGACACCTCGAGGTCGGCACGGATGAAGCCGACGCGCCGCATCTCGTCGAGGAGGCGCACGAGCGGGTCCCAGAAGCCGGCGATGTTGGCGAGGAGCACCGGCTTCTCGTGGCGGCCGAGCTGCGCCCACGTCATCTGCTCGACCAGTTCCTCCAAAGTGCCGACCCCGCCCGGAAGCGCGGCGAAGGCGTCGGCTCTCTCGAACATGAGCCTCTTTCGCTGATGCATGTCCTCGGTGACGATGAGCTCGGTCAGATCGGGCACCGGGCGCTCGCGGCTCTGCAGGAAACGCGGGATGATCCCGGTGACCTTGCCGCCGCCGTCGAGAACGGCGCGCGCCACGGTTCCCATCAGACCCACCGAGCCGCCGCCATAGACGAGACGCACGCCGGAATCTGCCATGGCGCGGCCGAGAATGCGCGCCGCCGCTTCGTAGGCGGGATCAGTTCCGAGCCCGGAGCCGCAATAGACGCAAAGGCTTGTCAAACTTGGCATGAATCGAAACGTTGCATCGCCCCGCCGCGTAATCAAGCGCGAGGCGGTTCGGTTCCGCCGGCCTTGAGCACACGGGCCGGGCGGAATACAACCAATCTGTGACGCCCCGTCGATTCCTGTATGAGGCTCCGTAGCGGCCCTATGCCACGTCCCCTTGTCGCGCTTGCCGTCATCTTCGCCATCGTCATCGGCGTCGCCGCGGTTCTTCTCTACAGAGCAGACTACCAACAGGTCCACGAAGCCACGCAGCAGGCGGCGCCTGCCGCCGAACCCGCCCCAGCGCCGCCAGAGACGGCCGAGGCGCCCGCCACGGCGCCCGAGCCGGCCGTAGAAGCCGCAGCGCCGCAAGCCGCAAGCCCCGCACCCGCAGCGGGGGAAGCGTCGGGCGCGGCATCCGAGGGCGCGGCCGCCAGCGGTGAACAAGAGGCCGCTTCGACGCCCCCGGTCGCCGGCGAAGCCGCGGGCACGACCTCGGAAGGATCTGCGGCGTCGGGTGGGGAGCAGGCTGCCTCAACGACGCCGCCAGCAGCCGGCGAGCCGTCCGGCACGACTGCCGAGGGCGCGGCTGCATCCGGTGAGCAGCAAGCCGCCGCGGCCCAGCCGCCAGTTTCAGGAGAAGCCGCGAGCACCACGTCGGAGGGCGCTTCGGCGACAGGCGAGCAGGCCGTTGCCACCGCAGCGCCGTCGGCAGCCGGCGAGGCCTTCGGCACGACCGCCGAAGGCGCGGCTGCGGCTGCGTCCGGCGAACAGGAAGTCGCCGCTGCTCAGCCAGCAGTCTCGGGTGAGACCGCAGGCGCGCCGACGGAAGGCGCCTCGGCGACGGGTGAGCAGGCTGTCGCGGCTGCGACGCCGCCGGTCAGTGGTGAGGCTTCCGGGGCGTCGACCGAAGGCGCGACCGCTACGGGCGAGCAGGAAGCCGCTGCCGCTCAGCCGCCAGTCTCGGGCGAGGCCGCGGGCGCGCCGACGGAAGGCGCCTCGGCGACGGGTGAGCAGGGCGTCGCCGCTGCGACGCCTCCAGTCAGCGTCGAGGCTTCCGGCGCGCCGGCCGAAGGCGCCGCCGCTACAAGCGAGCAGGAAGTCGTCGCGGCTCAGCCGCCGGTCTCGGGAGAAGCCGCGGGCACCACGTCGGCGGGCGCGTCAGCGACAGGCGAGCAGGCCGTTGCCACCGCGACGCCGCCGGCATCCGGCGAGGCTTCCGGCGCGCCGTCCGAAGGGACCGCCGCATCCGGCGAAGTCGTCACGGTCCAGCCGCCAGTCTCGGGCGAGGCTGCGGGCGCGACGTCGGAAGGGACCTCGGCCACGAGTGAGCAGGCCGTCGCCGCCGCAACTCCGCCGGTTTCCGGTGAAGCCTCCGGCGCGACCGCTGAAGGAACCGCCGCTGCAAGCGAGCAGGAAGTCGCCGCGGCGGATCAGCCTGCCACCGGCGAGGCGTCGGGCGCGGCCTCCGAAGGGGCAGCCGCCGGCGGGGAAAGCGCCGCGCCGGCCGCGGACCTCGTGCAGCGGATCGAGGTCGGTCCGGTCGAAGCCAATGTGCCGACGGATGCGGGCTCGGCCGAAGCCGAGGTGAGTGCGCTCGACATGTCGGGCCTTACCGCCGTTGCCTCGGCGGCGGGACAATTGGAAGGCTCCGCCGTTGTGGCTGAGGCCGCGCCGGGCGCGCTCAGCACCAGCGCGATCACCATCAAGGCCGCGGAGGCGGAGGCGGGGACGCTCTACGTCGCCGGCGACGCCCCTCCTGGCACGCTCGTCCGCGTCTACGCCAACGATGAACTGGTCGGCGAGGCGCGCGCCGGGGCGGAGGGCAACTGGCTGCTCGAGGCGAAACGGGAGGTGCCCGTGGGCGAAATCGTGTTTCGGGTCGAAGCGGCGCCGGAGGAGGCGAAGAGCGAGAGCCCGATCGTCGAGGCGTCTATCCCGTTCATGCGCTACCCGGATGGCGTGGTGCTCGAGCCGGTCGCGACGGCGGAGGCTGGAAGCGACGGCTCGCTTTCGGAGGCCGGCTCGCTGCCGAGACCGACCTACGTCATCATCCGTCGCGGCGACAACCTTTGGCGGATCGCGCGGCGCAACTACGGCCGCGGCATCAAATACCAGGCGATCTATGCCGCCAACCGCGACCGCATCAAGCATCCGCATTGGATCTTCCCGGGCCAGGTCTTCATCATTCCGACCCGCGACCGCAGCTGGGAGACGGCGGCGAACTGACCTCGTCGCCGCCGACGCGGTTGCTTTCATCGTCAATCGACGATAGACGATAGCCAACCGCGGCTTCATTGCCGAGCGGCAAGGTCAACGGCCCGGACAAGGCGCGAACCCGAGAAGGGACCACGTGGAAAGCTTCGACGCGGCTGCCGAGCGGCTGAAGGCCCTTGGCCATCCGGTGCGCCTTGCGATCGTGCGCGCGCTGGCGGAGCGGAGCGCGTGCTGCTGCGCCGATGTGTGCAGCCGCCTGCCGCTCGCGCAGTCGACCGTGTCGCAGCACCTGAAGGTTCTGAAGGAGGCCGGCCTGATCAGCTTCCGCCGCGACGGCGTGCGCTCGAGCTACGTACTGAACCCTGCGGCGTTCGGCGCTTTGCGGACCGACCTTGAGGCGATCGTCGCGCTGCTTCCGTTGGTGCCCGGAGACGCTTCGCAAGATGGGGCGAAGTGATGGCGGACGCGACGGCGACACCGAAGGTCTCGGCCGACAGCGGCCGCACGTTCTCCACGCTCTGGAACCTCTGGCCTTATATGTGGCCAGGCGACCGGCCGGACCTGAAGTTCCGCGTCTGCATCGCGTTCCTCGCGCTGGTCGCCGCAAAGGTCGTCGGCGTCACGGTGCCTTATTCCTACAAGTGGATCACCGACGCGCTGACCGGACAGGCGAGCCCGCCGTCCTACATTCCGCTCCTCATCGCCGCGCCGGTGGCGCTGGTGATCGCCTACAATGTCGGG
This sequence comes from uncultured Alphaproteobacteria bacterium, assembly GCA_963739005.1. Taxonomy (GTDB): domain Bacteria; phylum Pseudomonadota; class Alphaproteobacteria; order Rhizobiales; family Afifellaceae; genus DASWJZ01. Next base: position 218,590 of record CAVTYQ010000001.1, read on the forward strand.
CGGTTCCTGACGACCGGCTTCACGCAGATCCGCGACGCGCTTTTCGCCCGCGTCGGACTGCATGCCGTCCGGCAGCTCGCATTCCGCACCTTCGTCCACCTTCACGATCTCTCGCTCCGCTTCCATCTGGAGCGGCGGACCGGCGGCCTGTCGCGCATCATCGAGCGCGGGACGACCGGCATCGAGAACATCGTCCGCCACGTCATCCTGAACTCGGCGCCGACGGTGGTCGAATTCGCGCTGACCGCCGGCATCGTCTGGCATCAGTTCGGCTTCTGGTACGTGGTGGTGATCGCGGCGACCGTCAGCCTCTACGTCTGGTTCACGATCCGCGCGAGCGACTGGCGCATCTCGATCCGCCGCGAGATGAACGATTCCGATACCGACGCGCATTCCAAGGCGATCAACTCGCTTCTGAACTACGAGACCGTCAAGTATTTCGGCAACGAGGGCCGCGAGGCGGAGCGCTTCGACCGCTCCATGGCGCGTTACGAGCGCGCCGCCGTGCGCACCTGGGTGACGCTCGCCGGATTGAACCTCGGCCAGGCCGCGATCTTCGGGACCGGTATGGCGATCTGCATGGTGATGTCGGCGCGCGCCATCATCGCGGGCGAGCAGACGATCGGCGATTTCGTGCTGATCAACGCGCTCCTGATGCAGCTTTCGATGCCCTTGAACTTCATCGGCTTCATCTACCGCGAGATCGTGCAGGGGCTCGCCGACATCGAAGCGATGTTCAAGCTCCTCGAAGTGCCGGCGGAAGTCATGGACCGCCCGGGCGCGCCGGCGCTTGTCGTCTCCGACGGCGTCATCCGCTTCGAGGACGTGCACTTCTCCTACGAGAGCTCGCGGAAGATCCTGAAGGGGCTGACCTTCGAGGTCCCGGCCAACGCCAAGGTGGCCATCGTCGGGCCGTCGGGCGCAGGGAAATCGACCATCTCGCGCCTGCTCTTCCGTTTCTACGACGTGTCGAGCGGCAAGATCACGATCGACGGGCAGGACATCCGCGACGTGTCGCAGGAGAGCCTGCGCGCGGCGATCGGCATCGTTCCGCAGGACACCGTGCTCTTCAACGACACCATCGGCTACAACATCCGCTACGGCCGCTGGGACGCCACCGAAGAGGAGGTACGCGAGGCGGCGCGCATGGCGCAGGTGGCGCGCTTCATCGAGAGCCTGCCCAAAGGTTACGACACGCAGGTCGGCGAGCGCGGGCTAAAACTCTCCGGTGGGGAGAAGCAACGTGTCGCGATAGCGCGCACGATCCTGAAGGGCCCGCCCGTCCTCGTCCTCGACGAGGCGACCTCGGCGCTCGATACGGCAACCGAGCGCGAAATCCAGTCGGCGCTCGAAGAGGTCGCGCAAAACCGCACGGCGCTCGTCATCGCCCACCGCCTGTCGACGGTGGTCAACGCAGACCGGATCATCGTGCTCGAGGACGGCGTGATTGCGGAGCAGGGGACGCATGACGCGCTGCTCGCCCGCGGCGGCCTCTACGCCGCCATGTGGGAGCGCCAGCGCGAGGTCGACGAGATCGCCGAACAGCTGCGCCGTACGCGCGAAGAGGCGCGCGCCTTCATCCCGCCCGCCTTCGTCCCCGAGGAGGCGGCGGAGTAGGGCGGCTTCCCCGGGCACTCGGCATTGTCTATGAGCGCCGGATGTTGCACTCCATCGGCGCCGCCATTCCAAATATCCATCGCGAAGGCTGGCCCTTCATCATGGGCACGCTGGCGCTTGCACTGGTTTTCGCCTTTCTGTTCACGCCGCTCTTCTGGCTGCTCCTGATCCTTGCCGGGTGGATGGCGATCTTCTTCCGCGACCCGGTCCGCGTGGTGCCGGTCGCGCCCGGTCTCGTCGTCAGCCCGGCCGATGGGCGGGTCGAGCCGCTCGCCCACGCTGTGCCGCCGCCCGAGCTTGGCCTCGCCGGCTCGCCGCTTCTGCGCGTCTCGATCTTCATGAACGTCTTCGATTGCCACATTAACCGCGCGCCGGTCGCCGGTCGCATCCTCCGCATCGCCTACAAGGCTGGTAAGTTCCTGAGCGCCGACCTCGACAAGGCGAGCGAGATGAACGAACGGAACGGGGTCATGCTAGAAGCGGCGGGCGGTCAGGTCATCGGCGTGGTGCAGATCGCCGGCCTCGTCGCGCGGCGGATCGTCTCCTGGACGCGCGAAGGCGCGTCGGTCGAGGCGGGCGAGCGGATCGGCATGATCCGCTTCGGCTCGCGCGTCGACGTCTATCTCCCAGAGGGGTCCACCGTCGTCGCCAATACCGGGCAGCGCGCGATCGCCGGCGAAACGGTAATCGCGCTGATGCCGGGGACGCCGCCCACGCCGCCCTTCCCGACGCGGCTCGACTAGCGCCGATGGCCGGCCTCTTTCCCCCCATCGACCCGGAGGCCAAGCGCGGCAGGCCGCGACGACGGCTCGTGCCGTTCACCGCCGTCCTCCCGAACCTCGTCACGTTGCTCGGCCTTTGCGCCGGGCTGACGGCGATCCGGATGGCGGTCGAGCATCGCTTCGACCTCGCCGTCGCGGGGATCATCTTCTCCATCATCCTCGACGGCATCGACGGGCGCCTGGCGCGCTATTTTCGCGCCTCCTCGCGCTTCGGCGAGGAGCTCGAACTCGCTCGCCGACTTCGTCAATTTCGGCGTCGCGCCGGCGATCTTCGTATTCATATGGAGCCTCGACCATCTCTCCTCGTTCGGCTGGATCTGCGCGCTTGTCTTCGCGATCTGCACGGGGCTCAGGCTCGCCCGCTTCAACGCGGCGCTGCTTGCGGAGGAGCCGCTCCCCGACTGGCATCGTGACTTTTTCGTCGGGGTGCCGGCGCCGGCCGGGGCGGGGCTCGTGATGCTGCCTTTCTTCCTGCAGCGAAGCCAGGCCATCGACTTCAGCAACGCTGCAGTCGTGGTGGCGATCTACACGATCGTCATCGCGCTCCTGATGGTGAGCCGGCTGCCGACGCTTTCCGGAAAGCGCTTCGGGCAGCGCATCCCGCGCGAGCGGGTGCTTCCCGTGCTCGTCATCGGCGTCCTCCTCGTCGCTCTCCTCGCGAGCTATCCGTTCTCGTTCCTGGCGACGGCGGCGGTCGCCTATCTCGCGCATATCCCGTTTGCATGGCGGGCGCGGCAGCGTGCCGAGGCGAAGGCAATGCCGGCCACCGAGGGCGCTGACGAGCCCGGCGACTGATTTCGCCAAGTTTTCTCGGCTTACGTCGCAATTTCGCGCGAAAAAGGCGATCCGTCGCCTTGCCGAATACTTTTCCTGTGCTACGCAACAGACGAGAGCGGGGCGCTCGGAGCCGAAAATGATCCCGAGCCTATTGCGGACGCTGGCAATCAGCGTCGCGGCATTGTTCGTCGTCCATGCCGCAGCGTATGCCGAGGACAAGCTTCGCTTTATCGTCGTGACGCACGGGGCGGCGACCGATGGCTTCTGGTCGTCGGTCAAGGAGGGCGCGGATAGCGCCGCCAAGGAGGCCGGCGTCAGCGTCGTCTATCGGGCGCCACCGACATTCGACGTCGACAAGATGGCCGCGCTCGTGGAGGCGGCCGTCAAGGAAGCACCGGACGGCCTCATCGTCTCGATCCCGAACGCCGACGCGCTTGCGCCGCCGATCCGCGCCGCGGTCGACGCGGGCATCCCGGTGATCACGATCAATTCCGGCTTCGACGTCAGCCATTCGCTGGGCGCGCTGTTGCATGTCGGGCAGAGCGAATACGACGCCGGAAAGGTCGCCGGCGACACCATGCGCAGCCTCGGGGGCAAGAAGGCGCTTTGCCTGAACCACGAGCTCGGCAATGTCGGGCTCGACCTCCGCTGCAAGGGCTTTATCGACGGCTTCGCCGGGTCGGTCGAGGTGGTGCCGGTCGATCCCGATCCGGCGAAAGCCGGCAAGACCATCGCTGACCGGCTGGCCGGGGACACCGACATCGATGCCATCCTCGCGCTCAGCGCGACGAGCGCCGGCGAGCCTGCCGTGGCGGCGGCCAAGGCCCTCGAGGGGCGCACGGTCAGGGTCGGGACGTTCGACGTCACCGACACCATGCTGAGCGCCATAGCCGATGGGAGCGCCTCCTTCGCCATCGATCAGCAGCCGTTTCTTCAGGGCTATCTGCCGGTCCAGTACCTTGTGCTCCTGAAGCGCCGCGGCGTCATCCCGGTCTCCAACGTCAGCACCGGGCCGCGCCTCGTCACCATGGAAGAGGCGAAGCGTCGCCTCGGACAGAGCGACGCGGGCGGCGCCGGCGCGTCGGAGGAGACGGGCGCGCGGGAAGCAAAACCGGAACCCAATGGCGGCTGACGGCGTTTCCGGACGCCCCATCGTGGAGTGCGAGAACGTGCGGGAATCCAGCCTGGCCTCTGATCTGATGGCGATCTGCCTCTACGCGCCGCTCGTCGTCTCGGCGCGCGCGCAAATGCTCCTCTCCGAGATGTTCGTGCCGACCCGGAAGGGTCAGCGCGAGATCGTGCGGATGACGACGGAAAAGCATATCGCCGCCGCGGAAGTCGCAATGGCGCTGCAGACGTCACTCTGGCACAGCGGCCTCAAGCTCTGGTCGGAGCTCGCGCGCGGCTCGACGAAATCACTGTCCAGCGCGCCCGCCCTGGCAATGGCGGCGGCCGCCGTTCCGGTTCGCCGACGCGTGCGGCGAAACGCCCAACGACTCTCCGAGCGCTGAACTCCGCGGAATTCCGGTTTCGCAGGCCCGTCGAGGGCGGATTGAATATGACAGCGCCATGAACGCATGATTTCCCGTGGCGCAGGAAATCGAACGCAAGTTTCTCGTCGCGAACGACGGCTGGCGCGCGGGGGCAGATAACGGCCGGCGGCTGCGGCAAGCCTATCTTGCCGCGACCGAGCGCGTTGCCGTTCGCGTCCGCATCGAGCCCGGCGTCGATGCCGTCCTCACTATCAAGAGCGCCAATCCGGGGCTCTCCCGAATCGAGTTCGAGTACCCTTTGCCGCTTGGCGATGCCGAGCTGCTGACGACGCTGCGCGAGGGGAGCGTCTTGCAGAAGACGCGCTTCCGGACGCGGCATTCCGGCCGCGACTGGGAGATCGACGTCTACACCGGCGACAACGAGGGCCTCGTCATCGCCGAGATCGAGCTCGAGCACGAGGCGGCCGAAGTGGAGCTTCCGCCCTGGGTCGGGCGCGAGGTCACCGGAGAGGCCCGCTACTACGCCTCGCGGCTGGCGCTTAAGCCGTATCGCTCCTGGGTTGGCGCAGGCGCCCAGGCTTGACGATGGTGTGGCGGTTCGAGCCCGGTGAAGAGCTGCGGAGCGCGTTCCGCCGGGTGGCAAAAGAGGAGATCGACAAGATCCGCGCCGGTCTTAGGGCGGGCGAGGCCGACCGCGCTCGGGCCATCCACGAAGCGCGGCAGGGGTTCAAGCGCCTGCGCGCGCTGGCACGGCTTGCGCGGCCCGCGCTTGGGGCGCGATTTACGGCGGAGAACCGCCGCTGGCGCGACGCGGGTCGGCTGCTCTCCGGCTCGCGCGACCGCACCGTCCTGATGCAAAGCTTCGAAAAGGCATTGGCGGAGCTTGATCTCGACCTTCCCGCAGCCGCCGCGCGGTCGCTGAGAAAGCGGATCGCCGGCGGAGGTTCTGTGCCGCCCGCCGGCGATGCCGACGCGAAGGTCGAACACGTGCTTTGCCTCCTCGACACGGCGGCCGGAGAGATCGCCGTGCTCGACTGGCCGAACGACACCGTAGTCTTGCTGAAGGGCCTTCGACAAGGGCAGGCGCGACTTCGGAAGCGCTGGAAGAAGGCCGGCAAGCTGCGGTCGCCGGAGGCGCTGCATGAATGGCGGAAGAGGGTGAAGGACCAGTCGGCGCAGCTCCGGCTCTTCCGCAGCATCGCGCCGCGCGCGCTGGAAGACCTCAGGAACGACGCCAAGGAGACGGCCGAGCATCTCGGTGAGGAGCACGATCTTTGGCTCCTGTCGGAGTGCCTCGCGGCTGAGTCCGTTCCGCCGAGCGTCGAGAAGTCGCGCGACGAGCTCCTTGCGACGATCAAGAAGCGGCGCGCACTGCTTCGGCGCCTGGCGTTCGCGCAGGGGGAGGGGTTCTCATCGCGGAACGCGAAAAGCTTCGCCGCCGCTCTCGGCAAGGCCTGGGATGGGGCCACGGCCGGCGCGCGCGGCAAATCGCGGCGCGGCAAGCCGTCTCCGGCCGGGCCCGAGCCGGCCGCTACTTCTCAAGCAGAGTGAAGACGCCGTCCCAGTCGGGCGGCGGCGGGTTGTCGCGCAGGGTCGCGGTCCGCTCGGCGTAGATGTCGTAGAGGGTGTGGAGCACGGGTGGCACGATCTTCCGCGCCGCCTCGACCGCCTCCGCCGCTTCGGCGAAGCGTGCCGCGCGATAGTGTGCGGTGATGGCGCTGTGGGCCAAGAAGATGCGGCGGAATTCCTCGCTGCGGGCGAAGGCGTCGTCCCCGAGCATCGTGAAGATCGCGACCGGCGTCGCGCGGCCGACGACGCGGACGAGGTCGACTTCGAGGAGCGCCAGGTCGGAGGCATGGGCGGCGGTGTTCTCGGTGACCAGAATCTGCAGCCCGTATTGCTTGGTGAGGCTCTCGACGCGCGAGGCGACGTTCACCGAATCGCCGATCGCCGAATAGTTGAAGCGCTGCGCGGATCCGAGATTGCCGACGCAGCAGATGCCGGTGTTGAGGCCGACGCCGATCTTGATCTTCGTCTCTTCCGACTTGTTGAGCTCTTCGAGCGCCTTGAACATGCCGAGCGTCGCGAGGCATGCGGCGCGCGGATGTTCCGGCATGGCGAGCGGCGCGTTCCAGAAAGCCATGATGGCGTCGCCGATATACTTGTCGATCGTGGCGCCCGACTCGAGCAAAACGTCCGTCATCGGCGTCAGAAAGCGGTTGAGGAGCCCGGTGATCTCCTGCGGGTTGAGATGCTCGGAGATCGACGTGAAGCCGCGGATATCGCTGAAGAGGAGGGTGATCTCGCGCGTCTCGCCGCCTAGCGCGAGCGCCGCCGGGTCCTCGGCCAGCCGCTCGACCATCGCCGGCGCCAGGTAGAAGGCAAAGGCGCGGCGCACGAACTGCCGCTCGCGGTCGGTGAGGAGCAGGAGGACCGCGGTCGAGACCAAGTAGACGCTGAGCACGGAAACGCTGGGCAGGATCGGATCAAGAACCAGGTGGGCGTTGGCGAAGGCGAACCACGAGGTCGCAAGGACGCCCGCGATGATCACCAGAGCCGCGACCGCACCGAGAAACGGACCAAGCGAGAGCACGGCAATGAGGAGGATCAGCGTCAACAGCACGGCGAGCGCGATCTCCGCGCCGGGCGCCCAGTCCGGACGCGTCAGAAACTCGCCGCTCAGAATCTGGTCGATGATCTCCGCGTGCACCTCGACGCCGGGCTGCGAGGCGGAACGCGGCGTCGCCACGAGGTCGCGCAGCCCGACGGCGCTGGTGCCGATCAGCACGATGCGGCCGGAGACGTCATCGACGTGCGTCGCCGCCTTGGCCGGGTCGAGAAGGTCCGCGGCGTGGATGCGGGGCACGCTTGGGAGGCCGGAGAAATAGATGCGGAATTCGCTCTGCGCGCCGGTCGGCACCTCGAAGTTGCCAACCTTCAGCGCGGTCATTGCAGGCCGGCCGGTGTCCGCCTCGCCGCTCGCGCCGGTCGCGCGGATCACGAAGGAACTCGCGCTGAGCGCGGTGCGCAGCGCTTCGATCGAGAGGGCCGGGTAGAGCTTGCCCTGGCTGCGCCCGAGGAGAGGGACCACGCGGACGATGCCGTCGGGGCTCGGCGGAAAGCTGTAGAAGCCGAGGCCGGCCGCCGCTTCGTTCAACTGCGGCAGATTCGAAAGGCCGCCACTGAAGGTCAACAGGTAGGACTGCGGGTCGGCGCCGGCGAACGCGAAGCCGGCCTTGGGTGTGGGAAGCGCCGCGTCGCTCTCGTTCGTCAGCACGAAACCCGCGGTTACGGTGTTGCGCTTGAAGGCGGCGGCCAGGAGGTCGTCATTGTCGGTGAGATTCGCCGGGAGATCGACCTTGGCGCCGGCGCGCTTCAGGGTCTCCGCGGCGGCGCCGAGGGACGTGCGGTCGGGCTCGGAGAAGACGATATCGAAAGCGACCGTGGCGGCGCCAAGCTCGCCCAGGCGGTCGACGATCTCGGCAATCTGGGAGCGCGGCCAGGGCCACTGCCCAATCTCGCGAAGCGATGTTTCATCGATGTCGACAATCGCAAGCGGCGCGCCGGCTTCTGCGCGCGGCTTCAAGTTCTGGTAAAAGTCAAAGACCAGCGCGCTCAGCCGGTAGAGGACCGGCAAATCCCCGGCGAACGCAACGAGGACCGCCGCGAGCGCCAGCAACCCGGCGATGCCCACCTGGATGGCGCGCCGCCGGTCGCGCCGCCGAGTCGTGGCCGACTTCATGCGAGCAATGTCCCCCCGCTCACGCCGCCCGAATGGCAGCAGGTAACCGGGGTTGCCGCATCGCGTAAAGCGCGGCGTATCGCAATGCGGGGATAAGTCACGGCCAACGTGCCCCCTGTGCCCGGCGCCGCGCGCGAAGATTGCCGAAGCATCGACCGACCCAGCTCAACAAAAATTGCGTGTCCGGCGCGCTGAGCTGCTGCGATTACTTGCCTCGGCAAGGAACTGTTAACCATAATAACTTGCTACCCGATTTGTAACAATCTTCGTAAACTGACCTTTGGCTCGCGTGCAGTCTCGCAGGCCTTTGCCGCGGTACGCGTAAGCGGAGGTGTAGTGTGATGTTGAGTAGAGTATCGACCCGTGGGGTGCTCTTGGGTCTATTGCTTGCAAGCACCGTGTTGGGCGCGCCTGCTTTCGCCCTTCAGCCAAGCGGAAATGCTGTCAGAGTCGATCCGGCCGTAAACGCCAACGGGGCAGGGGGCGAGCGCCTCCTGCAGCTTGAGGGCGCGGTCTTCGTCGGCGACGAGATCGTCGCCAGCCCGAACGGACTGGCGCAGATCAAGTTCATCGACGACACGCGTCTCGTCATCGGGCCGAACTCGCGGCTCAAGATCGACACGTTCGTGTTCAACCCGAACAACACGGCGAAGAAGGTCACGATCAGCGCGCTTCGCGGCACGTTCCGCTTCATCAGCGGCAACAGCCCGCACGAGGCCTACACGATCCGCACGCCGTCGATGACCATCGGGGTGCGCGGCACCATCGTCGACATCAACGTCGGCCAGGTCGACTCAAGCGCCGTCTTCCAGAAGGGCAGCGGCAGCATCTGCGGGGCGGGTGGATGCGTCGACGTCAAGCACGTTTGCGAGATCTGGGTCGCTCCGCGCGGCGGCGGCGCGGTCAGCGAATCGACCGGCGTCGACCGGCAGCGGCGCCTGTCGGCCGCATTCCCGTTCCTCAATGACCAGTCCCGGCTGGCTGTCGACTTCCGGGTCGACACCACGGATTGCGGCATAGCCGACATCCGCTCGTTCGGCGCGCCCTACGAGGGCGGGGACCAGAAGCCGGGGGATCGTCCTTCGCCGTCAAGCACGCCGACGGGCGATGACAGCCCTCCGGGCGACGATGACGACAATTGCAACTACGGCGGTCGGGGCGGCGACGACGACAATGGCGACGACGCCTGACACGATCAAAGCGGCGGCGCTAGCGCCGCCGCTTCCGATTCCGGTGGACCGGAGAAGCTGGCTGGGGGACCTGGATTCGAACCAAGATCGACGGAGTCAGAGTCCGCTGTTCTACCGTTGAACTATCCCCCAAGAGGGCCGGCGGCTTCCTAGACCGGGCGGTCTGCGGTTTCAAGCCGCCGGCCATTCTATCTGTCGCCTCGAAAGCGTTGAGCGGCTACGTTATCTAAGCCTCCCACCAGGACTATCAACCCGATGGATGCCGTCCGCGCCGCCGATCAGCCGGCCCCCCTTTCGCATGCGGAAGTCCGCAAGATCGTCACCGGCGTGATGCTGGCGATGTTTCTGGCGGCGCTCGACCAGACCATCGTCGCGACGGCGCTGCCGACGATCGGCCGGGAACTCCACAACGTCTCCAACCTGCCGTGGGTGGTGACCGCATACCTGCTCGCGGCGACCGCGGCGGCGCCGCTCTACGGCAAGTTCAGCGACATCCACGGGCGGCGGGTCACGATCCTGATCGGCATCGCAACCTTCATCGCCGGCTCGCTCGCCTGCGCGCTCGCGCCGAACATGATCGCCCTGATCGTGGCGCGCGGGCTGCAGGGGCTTGGCGGCGGCGGCCTGATCTCGCTTGCGCAGACGGCGGTCGCCGATGTCGCGGCGCCGCGCGAGCGCGGCCGCTACCAGGCGTATTTCGCCTCGGTCTTCGTCGCTTCCAGCCTGGCCGGACCGGTGCTCGGCGGCGTCATCGCGGAGCATCTCCACTGGTCGGTGATCTTCTGGATCAACTTGCCGCTCGGCCTCCTCGCCTATGCGATGACGAGCCGGTCGTTGAAGCGCCTGCCGAGACACGAGCGCTGGCACCGGCTCGACCTCCTTGGGGCGGTCCTCATCACGGCGGCGAGCGTCACGTTGATGCTGGCGCTGAACTGGGGCGGAACGCGCTATGCGTGGACGTCGCCGCGCGTGCTCGGGCTGTTTGTCGGATCGCTCGTTCTTTGGGTGTCGTTCGCCGCGCGCCTCCTGACCGCCGACGAGCCGCTCATCCCTCTCAGTGTCCTGCGCAACGGCGTCGTGCGCGCCGGCACCGTCTCCTCCTGCTTCGGAATGGGCACGCTTGTCGGACTGACGGTGTTCCTGCCGCTCTTCTTCCAGGTCGTGACCGGGCTGACGGCCGGGCAGTCGGGCCTCGCGCTCATTCCGCTCACGGTCGGCGTCGTGTGCGGGGCGACGCTCGTCGGGCGCCGCCTGTCGCACGTCCAGCACTACAAACGGCTGCCGCTCGCCGGAACCGCGATCGCATGCGTCGGGTGCATCGTCCTTTCCGTCTTCGCGGCCGACATGCCGCTCGCGCTTCTCGATGCGGCTCTCGCCCTCATCAGCGTCGGCATGGGAACGATGCTGCCGGTCACCACCGTCGCCGTGCAGAATGCCGTCGCCCCGCAGGAAATGGGCACGACCACGGCCGCCATCGGGTTCTTCCGCCAGCTCGGCGGCGCGTTGATGGTGGCCGTGTTCGGTGCGGTCGTGCTTGGGCCGCATGTCATGCAAGGCGCGGCGCCGGAGGCGGTGCACGTGGCAGCGAGCCCGGAGCAGATCGGCCGCTTCAGCGCGATGTTCCTCGTCGCCGCGGCGGGATATGCGCTGGCGTTCTTTTTCCTCCTTCGCATGGAGGAGCGGCCGCTTCGCGGGCGTGCCGGCCCGGCGGAGTAACCGCTCGATGGCCTGACGTTTGCTTCGCCGCGGTTGAGGGCATATCCTCACCGCAACGCGCAGGGCCGAAAGGCCCTCGAAAGCGAGCAAGACATGGACAAGGGCACGGACTCGAGAGACTCGGGTTCACTGCCCGGCCCGACCTCGGACTCCGCCGAAGCCCTTGCGTCGGCGGAGGGTCCTTCCTTCCGCGGCGCCCAGGCTTCGGCCTCCGGGCAGACCGACGGCGCATCCGCGCTGTTGCGACGGGAGGAGGGCGCAAGCCGTCGGGCCGGGGATCGTTTCCGCCGCGGCCGCAATGGACGCCGCCCGGAACGCGGTCCTTTTTACGCCGCGCTCGACCTTGGCACCAACAATTGCCGGCTGCTGATCGCCGAGCCGTCGCGCGACGGCTTCCGCGTGGTCGATTCATTCTCCCGCATCGTTCGGCTCGGCGAGGGCGTGGCGCAGAACGGACGCCTCGGCGCGGAGGCGATGGAGCGCGCCATCGGCGCGCTGCGCATCTGCGGGCAGAAGCTTGAGCAGCGTCCGATGGCGGGCGCCCGTCTCATCGCCACGCAGGCCTGCCGCATAGCCGAGAACGGAGCCGACTTCCTCAGTCGCGTCCGTGACGAAGTCGGGCTCGACCTTGAGATCGTCGACCGGCGGACCGAGGCGCGGCTCGCCGCCGAGGGCTGCTTCTCCCTGCTCGATCCGGCGGCGGAGGGGGCCGTCCTCTTCGACATCGGCGGCGGCTCGTCGGAGATCGTGTGGCTCGATCGGCGCAAGGCGCGCCGCCGCGGCAGCCTCGTCCGAGCCTGGGTTTCGCTCCCGGTCGGCGTTGTCACGCTCGCCGAGCGGCATGGCGGCATCGACGTCGACGAGGGGGTCTTCGAGGCGATGGTCGACGACGTGCGCTCCGAGTTTCACCGCTTCCGCGCGCGCGACGCCCTGAAGGACGCCATCGATGGCCGCGCCTTCCATTATCTCGGCACGTCCGGCACCGTGACAACGCTCGCCGGCGTTCACCTCGACCTGCCGCGCTACGACCGCCGCCATGTCGACGGCCTGTGGATGGAAGGGGACGAGATCGAGCGGATGATGATCAAGATCCGCGGCATGGACTACGAGGCGCGCCGCACCAATCCCTGCATCGGGCGCGAGCGCGCCGACCTCGTGCTCGCCGGCTGCGCGGTGTTCGAGGCGATCCGCCGCGAGTGGCGATGCGACCGGCTGCGCATCGCCGATCGCGGCCTGCGCGAGGGCATCCTGATGCAGCTGATGCGCGCCGACGGCCATCTCGGCCAGCGCCCCCGTTCCGAACTTGAGGGCGCGCGGCGGCAGTGAAGAAAGCGAAGGGCGGCGGCTCAGGTCTGCGCGCGCTGCACACGCGCGTGAAGACGGCGCGCGGTAGAAAGCTCTCTTCGCAGCGCTGGCTCGAACGGCAGCTGAACGATCCGTACGTCGCGCGTTCCAAGAGCGAAGGATTCCGATCGCGCGCCGCCTACAAGCTCACCGAGATCGACGAGCGCTTCGGTCTCCTGAAGCCGGGCGCTCGCGTCGTCGACCTTGGCGCGGCGCCGGGCGGCTGGTCGCAGGTCGCCGTGGCGCGCGTCGGCTCGTCGGATGCGACGCCGCTGGTCGTCGCAATCGACTACCTGGGCATGGACCCATTGCCGGGCGTCGTCGTCATCGAGAAGGATTTCCTCGATCCTGACGCGCCGGATCTGATCCGCGAGGCGCTCGGCGGGGAGCGGGCGGATGTCGTGCTTTCCGACATGGCGGCGCCGACGACGGGGCACCGCGCCACCGATCATCTGCGTATCGTCGCGCTCTGCGAAGCGGCGGCGGACTTCGCCCGCGACGTGCTGAAGCCGGGCGGAGCCTTCCTCGCCAAGGTCTTTCGCGGCGGCACCGAGAACAAGCTCCTCGCCGACCTCAAGCGCGATTTCTCCAAGGTGCAGCACGTCAAGCCGCCGGCGAGCCGCTCCGACAGCCCGGAGCTCTATCTGCTGGCGACGGGGTTCCGCGGCCGCTCGGCCTAACCGCGTTCGCGCATGACGGTGACGGGATCGGGCGCAGGCTGGCGCAGGCGGCCCGACACTTCATCGCCGGCGTCGCGCGAGAGAAGCAGGAACGGCACCATCGCAAGCATCGAGAAGGTGCCGATGACGAGGAAGGCCGGGGCGAACGAGCTTGCCTCGATGACGCCGCCGCTCATGCGCGTGGTCAATTCGAGCGTGATGGCGCCGACCGAGATGCCGATGCTCAGCGACAATTGCTGCGTGACGCTGGTCATCGTCGTCGCCCGGCTCATCCGCTCCGGCGGCACATCGGCGAAGCTCAGCGCACTGATGCTGGTGAACTGCAGCGAGCGGAAGAACCCGCCGATCAGCAGCAGCGCGAGGATCACCACAATCGGTGTCGTCGGCGTGAAGATGGCGGGAAGCGCAACGAACACGCCGGCGATCAGCGCGTTCCAGATCAGCACACGACGGAAGCCGATGCTGCGCAGAATCGGTGGCGCGGCAAACTTCATGGCGATCGCGCCGACGGCCGAGGCAAACGTGATCGACCCCGATTTGAACGGCGACAGGCCGAAGCCGATCTGCAGCAGCAGCGGCAGAAGGAACGGCGTCGCGCCAACACCGAGCCGGAAGAGCAGCGCGCCGATGAGCGACATCCCGAATGTCGGGATGCGGAAGAGCGAGAGATCGAGAATCGGGTTCGCGGCGCGGCGGCTGTGAACGACATAAGCCGCGAGGAGGGCCGCGCCGCCGAGGAGAAGCGTGAGCGTCAAACTCTTCGGCAGCAGCCCGAGGCCAAGTGCGGTCGACCCCGACATGAAGCCGGCGAGACCGAGGGCGGAAAGCGCGAACCCGCGCACGTCGAAGCGGGTCGGCGCGTCGCCGGTGAGATTGGGGATGAAGAACGTGGCGAGGACGAGCCCGAGGATGCCGACCGGGATGTTGATCCAAAAAATCCAGCGCCACTCGAAGTAGGTCGTGATGAAGCCGCCAACGGGCGGACCGATGACCGGGCCGATCAGAGCCGGGACGGTCAGCCAGGCGAGCGAGCCGACGAGCTCGCGCTTCGGCACCGATTTCAGGATCACGAGGCGGCCGACCGGCACCATCATGGCGCCGCCGATCCCCTGGATGATGCGGGCGCCGACCAGCGTGCCGATCGAGGTCGAGAAGCCGCAGAGGATCGAACCGATGGTGAAGGTCGCGATGGCGAGTCGGAAGACGTTGCGCGCGCCATGCTTGTCGGCGAGCCAGCCGGAGGCCGGCAGGAATACCGCTATCGCGAGGAGGTAGGAGGTCAGCGCCAGCTTCAGGTGGATCGGACTTTCGCCGAAATCGGCCGCGATCGCGGGAAGCGCCGTGGAAAGAACCGTCGAATCGAGGTTCTCCATGAACAGCGCACAGGCAACGATGAGCGGCAGAAGGATACGGTCGGGCAAGGCGGAATGTCGCTGGGGCGAGTCGGAAGCGAAGGAGACACCAGCCTTACGCGTGACAACGCTGCTCGTCCACGCCTGCGCCCCCGCCGGGGATGACTTGGCGCCCTACATATGAAGTCATATGAGCGGATATGACGGCTATTCTCGATGGCGGAATTCAATGAGCGTGTACGAGCCGATCACCCACTATCTGAGCCGGGCTTCGGGAAGCAGCATTCGGCTGACATTCGCCCAAGTCGAAAAGATAATCGGCCGCCCGCTGCCGAGAAGCGCGTATCGCTATCGCGAATGGTGGTCGAACAACCCGACCGGCCACTCGCATGCGCGGTCCTGGACCGCCGCAGGTTGGCAGACGCAAAAGGTCGATCTCGAGAAACGCGTCCTCGTTTTTTCAAAGCAGGGAAAGAGCGGTGGAAGGCGGTCGGGCAACGGCCCCGCCGCAGATCCCTTCGGCGCAATGCGCGGCAGCGTCACCTTCTTCCCGGGCGTGGATCTGACGCAGCCGACGGGTGAGGAATGGGCGGCCGAGCGCGGCGGCCGTGAATAGGAAGCTCTTACTCGACACGCATACGCTCCTTTGGCTTGTCAACGGCGAGAAGATGGGTGAGCCGGCGCGGGAGGCGATCCGCACCGCGGCATCCGCCTCCGCGCTGTTCGTGTCTCCGATCTCCTCATGGGAGATAGCCACCCTCATAAGGAAACGGCGATTGGCCTTGAACCGCGACGTCGAGGACTGGTTTGATGGTGTCCTCAGCATTCCCGGGATGGCGTTGGTCGAATTCGACTGGAAGATACTGGTCAGGTCGGTGACGCTGCCGGGCGAGCCGCCGAACGATCCCGCCGACCGGATACTGATATCGACGGCAAGACGGGCATCGCTGTGCCTCGTGACCCGGGCTCGCGAAATCCTGGCGTACGCGCGCGCCGGCTATGTCGATGTGTTGGGGTGCTGACACCGTCTGATGGCTTCCCAACCACCGCGAGCGCGTGTTAGTGACCCCCGCCAACCCCAGAGCCGATTCCCCAGTGCGCGGCCGCCACGGCCCGCGATCGGCACCCCATTCCGGAGGCTTGGCATGGCCCGCATCGTCGACGTGATCACCGGGCGCGAAGCGCTCACCTTCGACGACGTGCTGCTCAAGCCGGGGCGCTCCGAAGTCCTTCCCGCCGAGACCGACATCTCGACCAGGCTGACGCGCACGATCAGCCTCAACCTGCCGATCCTCTCCGCCGCCATGGACACGGTGACGGAAGCGCGGCTGGCGATCGCCATGGCGCAGGCCGGAGGCATCGGCGTCATCCATCGCAACCTCGAACCCGACGTGCAGGCCGAGGAAGTCCGGCAGGTGAAGAAGTTCGAGTCGGGCATGGTGGTGAATCCGGTCGTGATCGGACCGGACGCGACACTCGCCGACGCGCTGGCGCTGATGGAGGGTTATCGCATCTCCGGCATTCCGGTCGTGGATGGCGCCGGCACCGGCGGCCAGGTGGTGGGCAAGCTCCTCGGCATCCTCACCAATCGCGACGTGCGCTTCGCCTCCGATCCGCGGCAGCGGGTGGCCGAGCTGATGACGCACGAGCGGCTCATCAAAGTGGCGGAGAACGTCAGCCAGGAAGAGGCGAAGCGGCTCCTGCACCAATATCGCATCGAGAAGCTTCTCGTCGTCGACAATGACGGGAACTGCATCGGGCTCGTCACGGTGAAGGACATCGAGAAGGCGCAGCTCAATCCGTTCGCCTCGAAGGACGATCAGGGACGGCTGCGCGTCGCCGCGGCGACGACGGTTGGCGACGCGGGCCTCGCGCGCACGGAGCGGCTCCTCGCCGCCGGCTGCGACGTGATCGTCGTCGACACCGCGCACGGGCATTCGGAGAAGGTGCTCGAGGCGGTCGCCATGGCGAAGCGCATGTCGAACGAGACGCAGGTCATCGCCGGCAACGTCGCGACCGGCGAGGCGGCGCGCGCGCTGATCGACAAGGGCGCCGACGCGATCAAGGTCGGCATCGGCCCGGGCTCGATCTGCACGACGCGCATCGTCGCCGGCGTCGGCGTGCCGCAATTGACCGCCGTCCTCGACACAGTTTCCGTTGCCGAGAAAGCGGGCGTGCCTGTTATTGCCGACGGCGGCATCAAATATTCGGGCGATCTCGCCAAAGCGCTGGCAGCGGGCGCATCGGTGGCGATGGTCGGCGGGCTTCTTGCCGGCACCGAAGAGAGCCCCGGCGAGACCTATCTTTATCAGGGCCGCAGCTACAAAGCGTATCGCGGCATGGGGTCTGTCGGCGCGATGGCGCGCGGCTCGGCCGACCGCTACTTCCAGGCGGAGATCCGCGACGCGCTGAAACTCGTGCCGGAGGGCGTGGAGGGGCAGGTTCCCTATAAGGGACCGGCGAGCGCCGTGCTGCACCAGCTCGCTGGCGGGCTGCGCGCGGCGATGGGCTATGTTGGCGCGAAGAACCTCGAAGAGTTCCGTAACAAGGCCGAGTTCGTGCGTATCTCCGCGTCCGCATGGCGCGAGAGCCACGCGCACGGCGTGACCATCACGCGCGAAAGCCCGAACTATCCAGGCGCGCAATGAGCGGGCCGCTCGCGCTCGTCTATCCGGCACGGGCGCAGGTTTTTTGGACCCTCGTTCTGATCACGTGGAACGGGCGCGCGCGCGTTCGCGCGCTTCGCGGCCGCCGCGTGCGCTTCGCCGAGATCACGCTCAGCTCCGACGCCTATCCCGACGACGTGCGCAAAATCTCGAACAACATGCACAATCAGTTCGAGACGCCGCTCCTGTTCTTCGTGCTCCTCGGCATCGCGACCTATGTCGGCGCGACCAATCCCATCATGGTGGCCCTCGCGTGGTTCTATTTCGCCACGCGCGTCGTCCACACGGCGATCCACACGACGACGAACTTCGTCCCTTACCGCTTCTACGCGTTCCTCGCGGGCGTCCTCTCGCTGATCGCCATGTGGATCGCGATCGTCGCGCATCTTGCGGTGGGCTGATGAAGCTCGCCGGCCGGCTTGCCGCGGCGATCGAGGTTCTCGCCGATCTTGAATCGCGTCATCGGCCGGCGGCGGACGCGCTCAAGGATTGGGGACTGTCGCACCGCTTCGCGGGCTCGGGCGACCGCGCGGCGATCGGCAATCTCGTCTACGACGCGCTCCGCAAGCGATCGTCGCTCGCCTGGCGCATGGGCGGCGATACGCCCTGGCATCTCGCGCTCGGCGTCGCGATCTTCGAATGGGGCGAGACGCCCGCCGCGCTAAACGCCGCGTTTGCCGGTGACAGCCATGGGCCGCCGCAAATTCCCGAGACGTTTGCCGCCGCGGACCTCGCCGCCGCGCCGGACCACGTGCGCGCCGACCTTCCCGAGTGGCTGGCGCCGCATTTCGCCGCGGCGCTCGGGACGGACTGGGTCGCAGAGGGCGAGGCGCTCGCCGGGCGGCCGCCGCTCGATCTCAGAGTCAACACGCTCAAGGCCGATCGCGAAAAGGTCGCGCGGCGGCTTGCACATCTCGGGGCCGTACCGACGCGCTATTCGCCGGTCGGTCTTCGCATTCCGCCAAGCGACGGCGCGCGCCGGCATCCGAACGTGCAGGTCGAGGAGGCTTTTCAGCGCGGCCGCTTCGAGGTGCAGGACGAGGGAAGCCAGCTTTGCGCTCTCCTCGTCGGCGCCAAACCGGGCGAGCAGGTGCTCGACCTTTGCGCAGGCGCGGGCGGCAAGACGCTCGCGCTTGCCGCAGCGATGGAAAACCGTGGGCAGATCCACGCGACCGACTCCGACAAAAGCAGGCTCGCCCCGATCTTCGAACGGCTCAAGCGCGCTGGCGCGCGCAACGTTCAGGTTCGATCGCCGGCCGCCGGCGGTTTGAGCGACCTCTCAGGGCAGATGGATCGCGTGCTGGTCGACGCGCCCTGCACCGGCACCGGCGTATGGCGGCGCCGGCCCGATGCGAAGTGGCGGGTGACGCCCGAGGCGCTCGCCAAGCGAATTGCCGAGCAGGATGCCGTGCTTGCCGACGCTGCGCGCTTCGTGAAGCCGGACGGAATTCTGGTCTACGTCACCTGCTCGCTGCTGCCGCCGGAGAACGGCGAACGCGTCGCCGCCTTCCTCGCGGGGCACCCCGACTTCCGCGCGCTCGCGATCGAGGCGGTGTGGAGCGCAGCGTTGCCGGGCGTCGCACCGCCGCCGCAAACGCTTGGCGAAGCCTCGCTTCTCCTGACGCCGCGGCGGTCGGGGACCGACGGGTTCTTCCTCGCCGTGTTCAAGCGCGAGTAACGGCCTTTCGCATTGCAACGCGGCGACACGCGCGCCACATGCACCGGCGAGACGCGAAGACCTCCCAGGGAGACCGGAATGGCCTACAAGCAGACAAAGCCCATCGAACTCTACTATTGGCCGACGCCGAACGGCTGGAAGATCAACATCTTCCTGGAAGAGGCGGGCGTTCCCTACGAAATCAAATACGTGAACATCGGAAAGGGCGAGCAATTCGAGCCGTCGTTTCTCGCGATCGCGCCGAACAACCGCATGCCGGCTATCGTCGATCCGGAGGGACCGGACGGAAAGCCGATATCGGTCTTCGAATCCGCCGCCATCCTGATCTATCTCGGCCGCAAGTTCGGTGTTTTCTACGGTAGGGACGAGCGGAGCCGCGTCGCCGCTGAGGAATGGTTGGCTTGGCAAGTCTCAAATGTCGGCCCAGTCTTTGGTCACAACAATCACTTCCGCAACTACGCGCCGGAGAAGGTGCCCTATGCCATCAAGCGCTTCGGCGATGAGGCGCATCGGCTTTACGGCGTCATGGAAAAGCGCCTCGTCGGCCGCGACTACGTGGCCGGCGACTATTCGATCGCCGACATGGCGCTGATCGGTTGGATCAAGACCTATGAGCGGCAGGGAGTCGACATCGCCGAGTTCCCGAATGTCGGCGCCTGGATCGACAGGATGCTGGCGCGCCCGGCGGTTGCGAAGGCGATCGAGATCAGGCGCGATCCGCCTGTCGATCTGTCGAAAGACAAGGAGGCGCAGAAGATCCTCTTCGGGCAGCGGGCGCGCTGAGAAATTCGCGACGCGATCGGCATCGGCGCCCGTCGGCGCCTGATGCCTGATTGCCACTGTGGTGAACGATCGGCAAATTTCGGAGCCATTTACACGCCAGCGTCGAAGTTCGAAAGATCAATCTTTCCAGTATCTTGGATCAAATCGTTCTGACCTGTTAAACCCTTCGTCAACCATTTGGTCACGGTTCGTTAAGCGTCGCTGTTAACGCTGCACAGCGCGGGGCGGCCGAAGATCGTGGTGCGAACGACGGAACCGAACCGTCGACCAATGGGGATCGGGGTCAATGAGCTTGCAAATTGAGACGAGCGGCGTCAGCGACGTTGCGAACAATTTTTTCGAATTGGGACTGGCGTATTCGACCGGTCGCGAGGGTCAGATCGACCTCGTCGAGGCGCACAAATGGTTCAACATCGCGGCCGCGCGCGGCGACCGGGTGGCGGCGCAGCATCGCGAAGAGCTTGCCGGCGAGATGAGCCGGCAGGAGATCGCGGCGGCGCTCAAGGCGGCGCGCGAATGGATCTCGCGGACGCTCGTCTCGGCCTAACCCATCGTCTCGGCGAGAAGCGTCCGATAGTCCTCCGCCGTCGGCTGGCGGGGGTTGGTCGGCGTCGAGTGATCGGCGAGCGCGCGTTCCACCAGCCACGGAAACATTGTTTCCGCGACGCCGAGCGCGGCAAGGCCGGCCGGGATGCCGAGGTCGATGTTGAGCCTGTCGAGTTCGGTGGCGAGATCCGCATCGTCCGCGAGCCCCATCGCCGCCTTCAGCCGCTCAAGCTTGTCGCCGACATGCGGGGCGTTGAAGCGCAGCACGCCCGGCATCAGCATGGCATTCAGCGTGCCGTGATGAAGCTTGAGGTCGGGAAGCCCGCCAAGCGCATGGCTTAGCGCGTGCACCGCGCCCAATCCCTTCTGAAACGACAGCCCACCCTCAAGCGCTGCCATCATCATCTCGTTCCGCGCATCGAGGTTGTCGCCCTTCGAATAGGCTCGCCGGATGTTGCCCCAGACGCGACGTGCGCCGTCGAGCGCGATCGCCTCGGCGGGAGGATTGAAGCGCGGCGACAGAAACGTCTCGATGCAATGCGACAGCGCGTCGAGACCGGTCGCGGCGGTCAGGCGAGGGGGGAGGCCGAGCGTCAGTTCGGGATCGCAGATCGCGCGCTTCGGGATCAAATGCGGGCTGATGAAGCCGAGCTTGCGGCCGTCGTCGAGCGTGAGGAGCGCAGCGCGGCCGACTTCCGCGCCGGTGCCGGCGGTGGTCGGCAGGGCGACGACCGGCGCTACCGCAGCGCCGATCCGCGCTAGTCCGCCGTAAATAGCGGCGTAGTTCTCCAGCGGGCCCGGGTGCGTCGCAAGAAGCGCCACGCCCTTCGCGAGATCGATCGGCGAGCCGCCACCGACCGCGACGACCCCGTCGCAACCGCGCTCCCGATAGGTCTCGAGTGCGGCCTTCACCGCCGACTCGGTTGGATTCGCGGGGACATCGAGGAAGCGCGGCGCCTCGACGCCGCGAGTCGCCTCGTCGAGCATGCCTTCGGCGGCGACGCCACGGTCGCTGACGATGAGCGGCTGGCGGATGCCGAGCTCGTTCAGCGCGCGTGGCAGGGTCTTCCGCGACGCGGGGCCGAATTCGATCGTCGTCAGGTAGAGGATTGTGCTCATGGCGAGGAACGCCGCCGCTCGGTTACTCTCGAAACGCGGGAAGCTTATCCTTGAGCAGGCCGGGATGCGATCCCGCTCGATCGAATGGACAAGTGCCGATGGCGGAGAGGATGGGATTCGAACCCACGAGACGCTTTTAAGGCGTCTACTCCCTTAGCAGGGGAGCGCCTTCGACCACTCGGCCACCTCTCCGCCGCCGGAGATGCTGGGTTTGGGGATGTCAGTCAATCCCCGCGCGGTGGAAAGTGCGGTTGCTCGGCCCTCAGGCGGGACGGTCGCGCCAAAGAGAAACACAAGGGATCTTCGAGCGGTCGCAGCGCGTCGCGTACTTCCGCGCGACGTCGGTCACTTCCTGCATCAATCCGTTTTGCAGCGTGATCGGCTCGAGTCCCATGCGCAGGAATTGGTCGTTGGTGACGTGGAGGTCGTTCTCCTTCGCCTCGTTGCGCGGATTGGGCAGGTACTGGATCGGGGTTCCCGTCATGCCGGAGACGAGCTCGGCCAGGTCGCGCACCCGATGCGTCTCGGTCATCTGATTGAGGATATTCACTCTTTCGCCGCTCTGCGGCGGGTTCTCGATGGCCAGCTCGATACACCGGCAGGTGTCGTGGATGTGGATGAAGGCGCGGGTTTGCCCTCCCGTCCCGTGGACAGTGAGCGGGTAGCCGATCGCCGCCTGCATCAGAAAGCGATTGAGCACCGTGCCGTAGTCGCCGTCATAGTCGAAGCGGTTGATCAGGCGCTCGTCCATCTGTGTTTCCGGGGTCTGCGTCCCCCAGACGATTCCCTGATGCAGGTCGGTGATCTTCACGCCGTCGTTCTTGTTGTAGAAATGAAAGAACAGCTGATCCTGCGTCTTCGTCATGTGATAGATCGACCCAGGATTGAACGGATAAAGTATTTCGTGCTCGATCTGACCGCCTTCATCAGTATTCAGGAACACCTTTAGGTAGCCCTCGGGTATTTTCATCCCGGCCGTACCGTAGCCGTAGACGCCCATGGTCCCGAGGTGCACCAAGTGCACGTCAAGCTTCGATTCGACGATGGCGCAGAGGACGTCGTTGGTGGCGTTCAGGTTGTTGTTGACGGTGTAGCGCTTGTGCCACGAGGACTTCATCGAATAGGGCGCGGCGCGCTGCTCGGCGAAGTGGATGACGACCTCGGGCTTCTCGTCGCGAATCTTGGTCAGCAGGCGGTGATAGTTCTCGCCGACCGTGAAGCTCTCGAAGCCGATGCTGCGGCCACTCACCGCCTTCCAGGCCCGCAAACGCTCGGAAAGCGGGCGAATCGGCGTCAGTGATTCGACTTCGAGCTCCACGTCGATCTTCCGCCGGGAGAGGTTATCCACAATGGTGACGTCGTGACCCCGGCGAGAGAGGTAAAGGCTCGTCGGCCAGCCGCAAAAGCCGTCGCCGCCAAGAACCAGGATACGCGCCATCCGTCCTCCTCACCCGTGCGCAAACACGCGGGATTTGCCCGTCTTGCGCACTCCGCACCGCCAGCGCCAGCGGTAAATGCCCGCTCGGCGCGGAGCGCGCAACAGGCCGGCCGGGCGGCGCAAGCAAGTCGCAAAATGTGCGGGGCGCGACGCGGGGTTGTGCCAATTCGATCCGCGAGCCTCGGGACTGCCGCCGGTTGGCCAGACGGGTCCTGTGGAGAGACGTCGCGAGGCTGATTTTGGCTGTTAGTAGTCGCTTCAGAATTGGCCGAATATGCCCCGGAAACCGGGGTTTTCGTGGCAATTCTGCAACATGGAGTGGGGAAAGGTTGTCGGGGCGAAGCATCGCTGTTGCCTCGGCCATGCGGATGGATAGTGTCGTGTCAGGCAGCCGATCGGCGGCCGCTGTCTTTGGGCAGCACAAGGGGCGGGGGGCCCCGAATCGGGTGGCATCAGCCAGATCGAAAACGGATACCCCGGCTCAAGCAACTTGGACTGGAGGTCTAATATGAAACTCAAGAGCCTTCTCTTCGGCTCCGCGGCGATCATCGCCGCCGGCACCGGGGCGCAGGCCGCCGACCTTCCGACCGTCGAGCCGGTCGAATATGTGCGGATCTGCGATGCCTTCGGGACGGGCTTCTACTACATTCCCGGGACGGAAACCTGCCTGAAGTTCGGCGGCCGTGTCCGCGTCGAATCGCATTGGGTCGACGCAGACCCCGATCCGGGTCAGGACTTCAACCACTATACGACCCGTGCCCGTGCCGCCATCAAGATGGACGGTAGGACGCAGACCGACATCGGCCTGATCCGCGCCTATATCGAGTATCAGTTCACGGTAGGCCCGGCCTCTTCGGCGGACACCTATGGGGGAACCGGCACGAACCTGAACCACGCCTATATCCAAGTCATCAATGACTGGGGGACGTTTACGGCGGGTCACACGACGTCGTTCTTTGACATCTTCGGTTCGAACACGTTCGGCACGCGCGTTGCGGTCGACGATCCGACGGGTGAATCGACGCTCTCCGCCTGGACCTTCGCGGTCGGAAACGGCTTCTCGGTGACGTTGTCGGCCGAGGATCCGGCGACCAAGCCGCGCAAGAAGTTCGTCGGCGGGCAGCGGGTAATGGCCTTCGGGTCGATCACTGACGATGGCCTCTATGGCGGCCAGGACTTCCCGGACGGCGTGGTTAACTTCCGTGTCGACCAGGGCTGGGGCAGCATCCAGGTGATGGGTGCGGTGCACGAGGTCGTCTCGGCGACGCCGGGTATCGGTGACGAAATCGGATGGGCGGCGGGTGCCGGCTTCCGGTTCGGCGTTCCCGGGACCGGCCTCACGCTTGAAGCGCAGGGCGCCTACAGCGAGGGCGCGATCGGTTACGTCACCGGTTGCCCGGGTATTTGCACGGACGCCGATCTCGACGGCTTTACGGACGGGCTTTCGAAGGCCTGGAACGTGCACGCCGGCTTGACCGCGTCGATCACGCCGAATCTGACCGGCCACGTGGACGGCAGCTTCACCCACTACAACGAAGTCGACAACGCGCCTGGCGGTCCGACCAACACGGGCGACGACTTCGACGCGTGGGCGGTGGTCGGCAACTTGGTGTGGGAACCGGCGCCTGGCCTGACGATGGGTCCGGAAGTTGGCTTTACGCACACCGACATCAACCTGCAGACTGGGCACGTGGGTCTCGCTACGGCTCAGGTGGATACGGACGTCTGGGGTGTGATGTGGCGCATCCAGCGCGACTTCGGCTGGTAAGCTGAATAGCGCAATCTGAATGAGGAAGGCCCGGCTCGCGCCGGGCCTTCTGCTTTTGCACCAATCGCTTCGCGGAATCAGAGAAGCGACGGCGTGCGGGCCGCGCCGGCTTTCTCACCTTCTTGGCTGTCGCAGGATCGTTACCGATCTCGCCCTCAAGCGCAGGCTGACGAGCGCGCCTGCTGAGCGGAAGGCGCGCCGTCGCCGCTAGGCGCTGCGTACTGCCCGCTTCGGGAACACGGCCGCCTCGGCGTCGCAGCGCGCGGCGAAGGCGCGGATTCGTTCCAGGGTCGCCGCGTCGCGGAGAAGCGGCGCATGCCCTTGCCGCTCCACGGTCAGCGATTCAAGGCGCGGGTGGCGTTCGACCATCTCGGCGAGCGTCTGTGCGCTCAGGACGTCGGAGAGCGCCCCGCGGATCGCAAACACGGGAACCCGGGCAAGGCTCATGAACTGCGGCCAGAGCTGCGGTATCTTCGTTGCCCGATCGACGTCCACCATGGCCTTGCGAAGATCGGGATCGTAGAGCGGGGCGAATCCGTTCTCCGTCTCGCCGTAGTAGGCTGCGGCCAGCGCGCGCCAATCCTCTTCCAAGAGACCCGGATACTGGACTTCGCCCGCCGCGCGGACTTCCGCGACCGCTGCGTCCCACGTCGCCAAGGTGCGTTTCTTGACGCCAAGATAGCCCTTGATCCGCGCCAGGCCCCGGCTCTCGATGACCGGTCCGATATCGTTCAGGACGACGCCGGCGATGAGCGCTGGACAGAGCGCGCCCAAGAGCATTGCGAGAATGCCTCCCCGTGACGTCCCGACAAGGATCGCGCGCTCGATGCCGAAGGCTGCCGTGGCGGCGAGCACATCCTGAGCCTCCGTGATCGGCCTGTAGTTCGACCAAGTCGGGTCGTCGTCGGAAAGGCCGCGCCCGCGGTAGTCGACCGCGATCACCTGCCGCGGCTCGCCTTGGTGACGAGAGAAGAATTGCCCGAGCGCAATGAAGTCACGCGAATTTCGCGACAGACCAGGAAGGCAGAGAAGCGGCAGGCGGGTGGAATCGGCGTCATCGAAGAAGCGGACGGCGAGCGCCAGCCCGTCCTGTGAACGGAACCATGCGACGCGTCCTTCGACGCTCTCGGGCGCAGGCTCCGGCCCGTTAGAGCCGCCGGCCTGATCCGGCAGCTCAGCCTTGCGGGCCGCCACGGACCAGATCCTGCGTCAGCGAGAGTGGGTGGCCGATTCGCGACCGGTAGAGCTGCAAGTTCTCCATCACCTTCTGAACGTAGTCGCGTGTCTCGTCGAACGGGATGCGCTCGATCCAGTCGATCGGGTCGGCCTCGCCGCCGCGTGGGTCGCCGTAATCGTGCACCCATTGGAGCGCGCGTCCAGGGCCGGCGTTGTAGCCGACGAAGGTCAGCACGTAGGAGCGGTTGAGGCCGCCGAGCAGCTCGCCGAGATGGTGTGCGCCGAGGGTGGCGTTGTAGAGCGGATCGGTCGTCAGGCGCTGCTGGGAGAAGGGAATACTCGCGTTGCGCGCCGTGGCGCGGGCGGTCGCCGGCATGAGCTGCATCAGTCCGAGCGCGCCGGCATGGCTGACGACGGTGTGGTTGAACCCGCTTTCCTGGCGCACGACGGCGTAGACGAGGGCGCGGTCGACCGCGTCGGGCGTGCGCAGGTCGACGGGAACGCCGAAGAAGAGCGCCGGCAGACACGCCACCTTGAGGCCGCGTTCCTCGGCCTCGGCGGCCGCCTGGCTTCCGGCCTCCGGCCGCCCGATCCGTCGTGCGAGCGTAGTGAGAAGGGCGACCTCGCCCGGCGTGTCGACGTTCTCGCCGAGCGCAGCAAGGAAGGGGAAGGCCATGTCGCTGTGACCCGCGGCAGCGAGAAGCCGCACGACCTTCACCATCTGGCGCTCGGAGAAGCGGATGCGGTCGAGCGCCGACGGCCGCGGCAGGCGCTCGAACCCCGTCGTGACGATACCGAGCTTTTCGCGCGCGAGCTGGCCATAGAACGTGCCGCCAAAACGTGCCGCCTCGACATAATCGAGATGCGCGGCGGCAGGGCGGTTCTGCGCTTCGTGCGTCCGCCCCAGCCAATAAGAGGCGCGCGCCTGCGTTCGCGGCAGGGTCGCCAGCGTGTGGAGCTCACGGAAATGCGGCTCGGCAAGATTGGGTTCGCGCAGGAACCGCAGCGCGATCCATCCGGCGTGGAACGCGGCTTCGACGCGCTCGGTCTCGCCGTCCGGCTGTCCGGCGGCGACGATACGATAGGCAAGGTCCGGCGTGCCGCTGTCGAGGAGTGCGCGCGCGAGATCCTGCCGCTCCCCCCACCAGATATCGCCATCGCCGGAAAGATCGAGGTCAGGCCGCGCTTCAAGCAGGAACCGCGCCGCCTCGATCGGCTGGCCGGAGCGCAGGAGCTGGTGCGCTCGGGCGAAGATATAGAGCGGGTCGCCGAAGAACTTCGGCGCGACTGCCTCGAGCCGGTGCGCCGCATCCTTCTTGCGGTCGAGGACGGCGATGACCGCGTCGGCGAGGTCCGAGTAGCCAGGGCCGAGAAGCTCCGCCTGCGCATCCGCGTCTGCTGACCGCTCGCGCAGCACCAGGCGGCGAAAGCGGTAGATGTGATCTTCCGGCGTCAGCGTTGCGCCGAAGCGCGCGAGCATGGACGCGGTCTGCCCGGGAGCGAGCGACCAGTTGCGCCAAAGATCGCGAATGATCGGCTCCGCCTCCGCGTTGCGGCCGGCGTCGCGAAGCGCCGCGGCGAGCGCGAGCCGGCCTCCGACGGTCAGCGGCTCGACGAGATGGTAGAAGGCGAGAACCGGCTCGCCGCTTGGACCCTGCGCATGAAACGCCTGCTCGGCGCGAAGCTGCAGCCTCTCCGGCTCGGGCCAGCCTTGGTGCGTCTGCAAGACCTTGATGATCTCCGGTGCCGACATGCCGGAGTCAGACTGGCGCGCGATCAGCCAATCGACGAGCGCTGGCACCATCGGATTGTCGTGGGCGGCCGCGACCTGACGCGCGTCGGCGTAGCGGCCGTCGTTGACGGCATCGAGCGCCGCGCGAAGGGCGAAATCCGGCTTGAAGCCGTAGAACTGCGTCGCCAGGAACTTCGCCGCCTCCTCCGCTGTGATCTCGGGGCGCGGGCGCGGCAGGGGCGCGCTGTTGTCTTCGGTTGCTTGTGCGGCGTCCGCGCCCCCGGACGCGGCATCGTCCGCTGCCGCGGCGTCGGTGGCGGCGGTCGCGTCTCCGGTGGCGTCGGCCGGCGGCGCGGCCGAGTCGGCGGCGTCGCCCGGCGGCTGGTCCGGTGTCGCTACCGTGGTGTCGGCAGCCTGATCTGCCGCGGGCTGGTCCGCGAGCGGTTGATCTGCCGCTGCGTCCGTTGGCGCTTGGTCGGCGGTCGGCTGGTCCGCCGGGGCCGTCGGCGTCTGGTCGGCGACGGGCGGCCCGGCCTGATCGCTTGAAGCCGGCTCCTCGCCCCCGGGCCTTGGCCGCGGAACGGGCGCGCCGGACAGGTCGCCGGCGGCGGCGGACTTCGGCGCTTGTGGCGTCGCATCCTTGGCCGCCGCAGCCTTCACCTGCTCCGGGCGCGGACGTGGAAGGCGTGCGCCGTCGGCCATCGCCGGCGGTGGCTGAAGCGACAGCACCAACATTGCCGCCGCGAAAGCGGCAGAGCAGCGGAGCTGGCCTATCTGGCGGAACGCGGTCACGGTTGAATCAGGATCATCTCGGCGTGACTTTAACATGGCAGGCAGCCGGCGGCTTCTCCCGCCCCGGCTGCCGGGGGTTCTGCTTGCCCTTGCCGCGAGCCGTCACTATCGTCGCCGCGCGAAAGGACGAAGAGCCATGTTCAGAGGGTCGATCCCGGCGCTGGTTACGCCCATGCGCAACGGCTCCATCGACGAGGAAGCGTTCCGCGCCTTCGTCGAATGGCAGATCGCCGAGGGATCGCACGGACTGGTCCCGGTCGGGACCACCGGCGAGTCCCCGACGCTTTCGCACGAGGAGCATCGCCGCGTCGTAGAGATTTGCGTGGAGGTCGCGGCGAAGCGCGTTCCGGTCATTGCCGGCGCTGGCTCGAACTCCACCAGGGAGGCGATCGACCTCGCGAAGCACGCCGAGCAGGCCGGGGCCGACGCCGTGCTCGTGGTCACACCCTATTACAACAAGCCGAACCAGCGCGGCCTCTACGCGCATTTCCGCGATGTCGCCGAGGCGATCAAGCTTCCGCTCATCATCTACAACATCCCGCCGCGCTCGGTCGTCGACATGAGCCCGAAGACGATGGGCAAGCTCTTCCGCGACTGCGACAACATCGTCGGCGTGAAGGATGCGACCGGCAATCTCACGCGCGCCAGTCTGCAGCGGCATCGTATGGGACCTGAGTTCGTCCAATTGTGTGGCGACGACGCGATTACGCTCGGCTTCATGGCGCATGGCGGGCACGGCTGCATCTCGGTCACCGCGAACGTCGCGCCGAAGCTCTGCTCGGAGTTTCAGACGGCGTGCCTGGCCGGCGACTTCAAGACGGCGCTCGGCTATCAGGACCGGCTGATGCCGCTCCACCGCGCGCTCTTCCTCGATCCGAGCCCGGCGCCGGCGAAGTTCGCCCTGTCGCTGCTCGGCAAGATGCAGGCGGACGTGCGCTCGCCCATCGTGTCGGTCGGCTCCGACACGCGCGAAGAGGTCGAGTTTGCGCTGCGCTATGCGGGCCTTCTGAACTGAGGCGATGGCGAAGAAGGACGAGTCCGGCCGCAAGACGATCGCCGTAAACCGCAAGGCCCGCTTCAACTATCAGATCGGCGAGACCTTCGAGGCCGGCATCCAGCTTGCCGGCACGGAGGTGAAGAGCCTCAGGGCGAACAAGGCGACGATTGCGGAATCCTACGTCAGTCCGGAGCGTGGCGAGATCTGGCTCGTCAACGCGACGATCCCGGAATACTTGCAGGCCAACCGCTTCAACCACGAGCCGCGCCGGCCGCGGAAGCTGCTCCTGCACAAGCGGCAGATCGAAAAGCTGATGGGCGGCGTCGACCGTGAGGGCATGACGATCGTGCCGCTCAAACTCTATTTCAACGAGCGCGGCCGGGCGAAGGTCGAGATCGCGCTCGCGCAAGGCAAGAAGCTCCACGACAAGCGCGAGACCGAGAAGAAGCGCGACTGGCAGCGCGAAAAGGGAAGGCTGCTACGGGAGAAGGGGTAGTCAGGCGGCGTCACGCTGTAGTTCGCCGGCGGCCTGCATCTCGCGGCGCAGCCATTCGGGAGCGATGTCGAAGCCGTTCGGCCAAGTTAGTGCTCCAAAATCAAGGAACACCCTCGCGAAGTAGTCCGAGTCTCTGAGCGGCTCGAGCAGTGGTCCCGGCTCATTCACGAGGGCGGTGAAGTCGTGCTCTCCAAACAACTCGTCCGAGAAACGAATTCGGAGTCGGTGGGGCCCAAATTCCTGACGTCAGTCACCTTTATCATCGTCGAGACCCGGAATGCGCTCTAAGGGCTCGCTTCTTCGAGCCCGGTTCCAGTTGTCGAGCAATTGCTCTCGGTTCAGTGCCGTCCATTCCCGTACCAACCGCGCGGCGGCCGGTGGAAGCCGTCCTTCTATCACCTCGCCAAATTCGATGGAAACATTTGCCTCGTCTTCGTCCAACGGAGCGGACTGGCAAGGTCGTCACGCAACCTTGGTCGAGGACCTCAGACGGCCGCTTCGATTTTTTTGAGCGTTGCGCGAAGCTTCGCCAGGTCGGCGTGGCGGGTGTCAAGGTCCGGCCGCAGCGCCGCCGCGCGGTAGTCGCGCAGGACCTCCAGCGAACGTATCAACACGGGAAGCGGCGGGCCGCTCGCGGTGATCCCTTGGAGATGCGCCGCGTCGAGATCGCCGGCGGGGGCGACGATGAAGCGGGAGACCAGCTGGTCGTGATGCTGAACAGCCGTGCGCGCGAAGAGGTCGCAGACCTCGAGGAAGAGACGCGCGTTCCGCTGGAACCAATCTTTTCCGCAATGCTCGTCGGCGAGCGGCAGCAGCTCGTCGAGCAGGTTCCGGTGAGTCATGCAGTCCCGAAGCCGTGCCTGGTCCGAGGGCGGCATGAAGAGCATCTTGTCGACGAGGAGACCGGCATAATAGGTGTCGCTCGCGCGGCAGAGCCCGAGGAGAAGGTCGATCTCGTTGATACCGGAGAAGTCGCCGGCGTTGGCGCCGCGATAGACTTGGCGGCCGACGTGATAGGGCTTGTAGTAGGGCCGGACGCTATAGAAGAAGCGGTCGACATCGAGATCGGCGAAGAGCCGGTCGTTGGCACGAACGACATCGTGTAGCCCGTCCTTGGCCGCCTCGAAGAGGACGTCGGCCACCGGGCTCGATACGCCAAGCGGCACGACGCGGGCGAGCGCGTCGGCGGTCCGCTGAAAACCTAGAATGCCGCGGGTGTTCTCGTCAATGAAGAGGAACTCGTCGGCGAGCGCGGTGAAGCTCTTGCGGAGCCCTGCCACTGCGAGATTGTGGGTGGCGAGATGCGCGGTGGCGAAGCGCGGCGCCATACCGATCGACGCGCCGACGTGGAGGGCCAGCGACGAGGCCTCGGCAAAGGGCGAGCGCTGGTCGCGGTCGGGATTGGTGAGCTCGTGGCGGCGGAGCGCGCCCATATAGAGCCCGACGTTGCCGAGCACGCCGAAAGCGCTCTCGAAGCCTTCGCCCGTGTTTCCCTCGTGCCAGAGATCGACGACAAGCCCGTGCCCTTGGTCGCGGAGCCGCGCCTTGATGGCGTCGCCGACGCCTTCCACGTTCGCGCGGTCGGCCTGCGCGAAGTAGAGTTCCTCGAGCTCCGTGTTCAACTCGACGAAAGCGGTGCGTATCCAGTGGTCGAAGGCTTCGGCGTGCGTGCTCATGGCGTGGGCTTTGTTGCTCCGACGCCGCGCCCGCGGTCAAGATCGTCGCGAACCTCCGCGAACACCGCCTCGAACATCGCGACCGTCAAGACGCCGGTGTTCGTGTTGTAGCGCGAGCAATGGTAGCTGTCGTAGAGCCGAAGCTTGCCGACGGCATGTGCGGCGCCGTGCCCGAAGGGGAAGCGCGACGGTTTTTGATCGAGCGCACGGAGCGTCGTCTCGTGCGCGATGCGGCCGAGCGCGACGATCGTGCTGAGGCGCGGGCGTGCCGCGATCCCCGCCGCGAGAAAGCGGCGGCAGGTATTGATCTCGGCGGTGTTGGGCTTGTTCTCTGGCGGCACACAGGCGACGGCGTTCGCGATCGCGCAATCGACGAGCTTCAGCCCGTCGGCGGGGTCGGCGCGATAGCGCCCGCGCGCGAAGCCGAATTTCAAAAGAGTCGCGTAGAGAAGGTCGCCGGCATAGTCGCCGGTGAAGGGGCGGCCGGTTCGGTTGGCGCCGCGGAGGCCCGGCGCAAGCCCGACGATCAGGAGTTGCGGATCGCGCGCGCCGAAGGCCGGAACCGGAGCGTTGTGCCAAGCCGGCTCGCGTTCACGCCAAAGTTCGCGGAAGGCGACGAGGCGGGGGCAGAGCGGGCAATCGCGGGGCGGACCGGCGCTAGCGCTTTCTGGCGACGTCGCCGCGCTCACGGGTCCCACTCTTAAAGCTCTTCGTACTCGTCCTCGTCTTCGCTCTCGTCATCCATCGCGCGCACCGGCCGCTGCGGCCGCGTGGCGGGGTCGCGGCCGAGGGATTCGGCGAGCGTCGAGAGCTCAAGGAAATGGTCCGCCTGGCGGCGGAGGTCGTCGGCAATCATCGGCGGCTGCGTGCGGAGCGTGGAGGCGACAGTGACCTTCTTGCCCTTCCGCTGCAGCGCCTCGACCAGGCAGCGGAAATCGCCGTCGCCGGAGAAAAGGACAAAGTGATCGATATGGTCGGCCATCTCCATGGCATCGACGGCGAGCTCGATGTCCATGTTGCCCTTCACCTTGCGGCGGCCTTGCGCGTCGGTGAACTCCTTCAGCGGCTTGGTGACGACGCGGTAACCGTTGTAGTCGAGCCAGTCGATCAGCGGGCGGAGCGAAGAGTATTCCTGGTCTTCGGCGAGCGCCGTGTAGTAGATCGCGCGGACCAGATAGCCCTTCTGCCGGAAATCGGCGAGCAGGCGGCGATAATCGATATCGAAGCCGAGTGAACGGGAGGCAGAATAGAGATTGGCGCCGTCGATCAGGACGGCGATCTTTTCACGCGGATCGAACATAGTGGGACCTCGGGAATGGAAATTCTTAATATCGTTAGCTTCAAACGCCTGCCGGATAGAGAATAGAACTTTGACGTGCAAGCGGAATCCGCAATTCCCGCGGCAGCCCTTGAAAAAGCCGCCGTTCACCCCTATTCAGGCGTGAATTCCCGAAAACTGGAGATTCCTGTCCATGGCGCGGATTACCGTCGAGGACTGCGTAGACAAGGTTCAGAACCGCTTTCAGCTCGTGCTCGTCTCGGCCCACCGGGCCCGGATGATCTCGAACGGCTCGCCGCTCACGGTCGACCGCGAGAACGACAAGAACCCGGTGGTCGCGCTCCGTGAAATCGCGGAGGAGACGGTGTCGCCGGAGGATCTGAACGAGGATCTGATCCACTCGCTGCAGAAATACGTCGAGGTGGACGAACCGGAGCCGGCGCCGACGCCGATCGAGGCGGATCAGCCGGAGGAGGAATCGGAGATCACCTTCGACCGCATGTCGGAGGAGGAGCTCCTGCGCGGCCTGGAGAGCATCGATCCGCCCGAGCGCCGCGACGACTGAGCGAGCGAAGTCCGTTGAAAGGCGCCGCCCCCTCGGGCGGCGTTTTGCTGCGCGGGCATCGTCCTCGCCCTCGCTTCGGCGTTCACCGGGATGCAATAGTCCCCGCAATACTTATATTGTTGATCTGGGAGGCACTTTTCGGCTCCCGCGGGACTGCCGGCGATGATGCGCCAATATGAGCTCGTCGAACGGGTGGCGGCGTACAACCCCCAGGTCGACGAGGAGCTTCTGAATCGCGCCTATGTCTTTGCCATGCAAAGGCACGGCTCGCAGAAGCGCGCCTCCGGCGATCCCTACTTCTCGCATCCGCTCGAGGTGGCCGCGATCCTGACCGACCTCAAGCTCGACAATTCCTCGATCGTGACCGCGCTCCTCCACGACACCATTGAGGACACTGGCGCCACACGCGACGAGATCGACCACCTCTTCGGGCCGGCCATCGGAAAGCTGGTGGAAGGCGTGACCAAGCTGCAGCGGCTGGAACTCGTCACCCGCGAAGCCCAGCAGGCGGAGAACCTGCGCAAGCTGCTGCTCGCCGTCGCCGAGGACATCCGCGTCCTCCTGGTGAAGCTCGCCGACCGGCTCCACAACATGCGCACGATCCAGCATGTGCCGGAGGAAAAGCGCCGCCGGATCGCCGAGGAGACGATGGAGATCTATGCGCCGCTCGCCGGGCGCATGGGGATGCAGGGAATGCGCGACGAGCTTGAGGACCATTCGTTCCGGATCCTCAACGCGGAGGCCTATCAGGCGATCAGCACGAAGCTCAACGCGCTCAGGGAAAAGAGCGGTCCGCTCGTGGAGATCATTCGCGACGACCTCACCCAGCGGCTCGCCAAGCACGGCATCAAGGCGGAGATCGCGAGCCGTCTGAAGACGCCCTATTCGATCTTCTCCAAGATGCAGCGGAAGGCGATCGGCTTCGAGCAGCTTTCCGACGTGTTCGGCTTCCGCGTCCTTCTCGACAATGAGGAGGATTGCTACCGCGCGCTCGGCATCGTCCACACCGCCTGGCCGATGGTCCCGGGGCGCTTCAAGGACTACATCTCGACCCCGAAGCAGAACGAATACCGCTCGCTTCACACCACGATCATCGGTCCGCGCCGCCAGCGCGTCGAGCTGCAGATCAGGACGCGGGACATGGACCGGATCGCCGAATACGGCATCGCTGCGCACCCGCTCTACAAGGACGGGATCGGCAACGACCGCGACAGGCTCGCCGAGGAGAGCCGCGCCTATGCCTGGCTCAGGCAGACGGTCGAGCAGATCGCCCACGGCGACGCCCCGGAGGAATTCCTCGAGCACACCAAGCTGGAGCTCTTCCAGGACCAGGTTTTCTGCTTCACGCCGAAGGGCCGGCTGATCGCGCTGCCGCGCGGCGCGACGCCGATCGACTTCGCCTACGCCGTCCACACCGACATCGGCGACACCTGCATCGGGGCGAAGGTCAACGGCCAACTCTCTCCGATCGGGCAGCCGCTGGAGAACGGCGACGAGGTCGAGATCGTGCGCTCCTCCGTGCAGCGGCCGCCCGCCGCCTGGGAAGCGATCGTCGTAACCGGCAAGGCGCGCGCCGCGATCCGCCGCGCAAGCCGCACGCAGGCGCGCCGCCAATACGCGGCCCTCGGCCGCCACACGCTCGAACGCCGCTTCGAGCTTGCCGGGAAGCCGTTCGACCCGGCGGCGCTCTCGACCGCAGCGGCGCGGCTCGCGATGCCGGACGTGGACGACCTTCTCGCCGCGGTCGGACGCGGCCAGGTCTCGCCGGAGGCGGTGCTGCGCGAGATGCATCCGGACTATCGCGACGAGCGCGTCACCGCGGCTGACGGCGGCCGCGAGGAGGGATGGACCTCATCCGGCCGCACGAGCCTGAAATTCCGGCTCCCCGCCTCGGACGGCGCGGCCGGGGAAGAGCGGGGAATCCCGATCCGCGGCTTCGGCGCCGACATCCCCGTGGGCTTTGCGCCGAACGGCGGCGCCGTCCCGGGCGACCGGATCGTCGGCATCCTGACACCGGGCGAGGGGATCACCATCTACCCGATCCATTCGCAGGAACTCAGCCGCTACGACGACGAGCCGGAGCGCTGGGTAGACGTGCGCTGGGATATTTCGGAGAATTCCACCGAGCGCTTTCCGGCGCGGATCCACGTTTCAGCCCTGAACGAGCCGGGCACCCTGGCGACGATCGCGGAGGTCATCGGATCCGCCGACGGAAACATCGACAATCTGAAGATGCTCAACAGGGGGCGCGACTTCACGGAAATCGAGATTGATCTCGAAGTATGGAATTTGAAGCATCTGAACCGGATCGTAACGGGTCTGCGGGAAAAACGGGTGGTGAGCCACGCCGAACGCGTCAACGGGTGACCGCGGGCGCGGACCGTCGTGCCGGCGCCTGCCGCTGAATTGAGGGTTGGAATGCTGTTCAGGCGTAGAAGGGAGCAGGGCCTCTGGGAGCGCCTCCGGCTGTGGCTTTGGCCACGGGTGAGCTGGCGCCGCTCGGTGCTCTACTACCTGAAGCGGATTTTGCGGCTTTCCGGAACGCCCTACGCCATCGCCCTGGGCGCCGCGATCGGTGTCTTCACGTCGTTCACGCCGTTTCTCGGATTTCACCTTGTGATCACGTTCCTGATCACATGGGCGATCGGCGCGAACATGATTGCCGGCGCGCTCGCCACCTCGATCGGCAATCCGCTGACCTTCCCCTTCATCTGGGCGAGCACCTATCAGATCGGCTATCTGATCTTGAAAGGCGCGAACAGGACGCCTCCGCCGCGCCTCGAGCATTTGATCATGCACCGGCCTTTCGGAGAGATCATACCTTTGCTCGAGCCGATGATCGTCGGCTCGATTCCGCTTGGGCTGACGCTTGGCGGCATGACTTATCTCGTTACGTATAAGGCGGTTTCAGCATACCAGGAGGCGCGCAGACGGCGGCTCGAAGGTCGCCGGAACGGCGCCGCCGGTGCGCCGGCGATGATCGGAGGCAAATCTTGACGCGCCGGACGGGGCTTCGCCTTGGCGTCAACATCGACCACGTAGCGACGGTTCGGAACGCAAGAGGCGGCAACCAGCCGGATCCCGTTCGCGCCGCGCTGATCGCGGAGCGCGCCGGCGCCGACGGCATTACCGCACACCTTCGCGAGGACCGTCGCCATATCACCGACACCGACATCAGCCGGCTGATGGGGGAGCTGACGCGGCCGCTCAATCTCGAGATGGCGGCGACCGACGAGATGCTCGACATCGCACTCCGGCACGGGCCGCACGCCGCCTGCATCGTGCCTGAGCGGCGGGAGGAGCGCACCACCGAAGGGGGGCTCGACGCGGCCGGCGGCCACAACCATCTGCAGCGTTTCGTCTCAAGGCTCGGCGAGGCGAAGATCCGCGTGTCGCTCTTCATCGAGCCGGACCGGCGGCAGCTTGATGCGGCGAAGCTCCTCGGCGCGCCGGTCGTCGAACTCCATACCGGCGCCTATTGCGACGCCGCGATCGCCGGCGACGCCGCAGCGACGCAGCATCACCTGACGCGGCTCAGCGAGGCGGCGCAGCACGGCGCGGCGCTCGGCCTCGAGGTCCATGCCGGCCACGGCCTGACCTACGCGACGGTCGCTCCGATCGCCGCCATTCCGGAGCTGGCGGAGCTCAATATCGGGCATTTCCTGATCGGCGAGGCGATCTTCGTCGGACTGGAGCTGAGCGTCAGGCGCATGCGCGCGCTGATGGACGAAGCGCGCCTTCCGGCGAACGCCGCGGCGTCATGATCGTCGGGATCGGCAGCGACCTGATCGACATCAGGCGCGTGGAGAAGACGCTCGAGCGCTATGGCGAGCGTTTCATCGGCCGCGTCTTCACCGACGTGGAGCGACGGAAGTCGGAGGGGCGGCGGATGCGCGCAGCCTCCTACGCCAAGCGCTTCGCCGCCAAGGAAGCCTGCGCCAAGGCGCTCGGCACGGGGCTCCACCGCGGCGTCTACTGGCGCGACATGGGGGTGGTCAATCTCCGCTCCGGAAAGCCGACAATGGTGCTGACGGGCGGCGCCGCCGAGCGGCTCAGCGCCCTGATTCCTGCGGGGATGTCCCCGATGATCCACATCACGATTACCGACGACTTTCCGCTTGCGCAGGCCTTCGTCGTCATCGAAGCGGTGCCTAATGGTGGGACCTAGCGCCGCAAAGGCGCCGCAAAGGGCGCGCTAGAGGGCCGCGGCAATTGCGGCGGCGACAACGGGCCGCTAAACCCCTAATCAGAGACATCAGGACGGAGCCATGAGCGTGGCAGAGCGAAGCGCCAGCGAAAAAGCGAAACAAGGCGGCGCATGGGAAACCATAAAGGTCGTCATCGAGGCGCTTCTGATCGCGCTCGTCTTCCGGACCTTCCTCTACCATCCGTTCAACATTCCGTCAGGCTCGATGGAGCCGACGCTTCTGATCGGCGACTACCTCTTCGTTTCGAAGTTCAGCTACGGCTACAGCCGCTACTCGTTTCCCGTCGATCTCTCGTTCGTCCACGGGCGCATCTGGGAGGGGAGCGGGCCAAAGCGCGGCGACATCGCCGTGTTCCGCCCGCCGCGGGAGCCCGGCACGGACTACATCAAGCGCGTCATCGGGCTTCCCGGTGATCGCATCCAGGTGAAGGACGGCGTCCTCTACATCAACGACGAGGCGGTCAAGCGCGAGCCGGCCGGGGAGTGGGACGGCGAGGGCCGCTTCGGCGCGCCGGCGGCGATCAAGGAATATCGCGAGACGCTGCCGAACGGCGTCAGCTACATCACGCTCGACATGACCGAGAACGGGCCGGGCGACAACACGCGCGTCTTCGAGGTGCCGCCGGACCATTATTTCATGATGGGCGACAACCGCGACAACTCGCAGGACAGCCGTTTCCTGGACGGGCCAGTCGGCTTCGTGCCGGCGGAAAATCTCGTCGGCCGCGCGGAGGTCATCTTCTTCTCGGTCAACGGCGCGCCCGCGTGGGCGTTCTGGAAGTGGCCGTGGTCGGTCCGTCCGAGCCGCATCTTCGAGCTTCTATGAAGACGAGCGAGCGCTCGCATCTGGAAGAAAAGCTCGGACACCACTTCGCCAATCCTAAACTCCTGGACCGCGCTCTGACACATGCGAGCGCGGTCGCCGGGCGCG
Source organism: uncultured Alphaproteobacteria bacterium (assembly GCA_963739005.1). GTDB lineage: Bacteria > Pseudomonadota > Alphaproteobacteria > Rhizobiales > Afifellaceae > DASWJZ01. The sequence continues at coordinate 257,132 of CAVTYQ010000001.1, forward strand.
CCCGCAAGCAGCCGGAGAGCTATCAGCGGCTCGAGTTCCTCGGTGATCGCGTGCTCGGCCTCGTCATCGCGGATGCCCTGATCGAGCGCTTTCCCGACGCGCCGGAGGGCGAACTCTCGCGACGCCTTGCGCGGCTCGTGAGCCGCGAGACATGCACCGAGGTCGCAGAGGCGATGACACTCGCCGAACATCTGAAGATGGGCGGGAGCGCCAAGAAGGGTGGTGTCGCCGCGACGCCGAGCGTGCTCGCGGACGCCTGCGAGGCGGTGATCGCGGCCGTCTATCGCGATGGTGGGCTTGAAGCTGCGCGCGGGCTCGTCGAGCGCTTCTGGGGGCCGCGCATCGAATCGGGGCACGGGCCGCTCCGCGACGCCAAGACCGAGCTGCAGGAATGGGCGCACAAGCGCGGCTTCGACGCGCCGTCCTATGTCGAGACGCTGCGCACCGGCCCCGACCATCGACCGGAATTCGAGATCGAGGTCTCCGTCGGGACCGTCGCGCCGGCACGGGCGAAGGGGGCCTCGAAGCGCGAGGCGGAGCACGACGCGGCGGCGAGCCTGCTCCGGCGCGAGGGCGTGTGGAAGGCGTGAGCGAGGAGCGCGCCGCGACCCGCGCGGGCTTCGTTGCGCTGATCGGCGCGCCGAACGCCGGAAAGTCGACGCTTCTGAACGCCGTCGTCGGCTCGAAGCTCTCGATCGTCACCCACAAGGTTCAGACGACGCGGGCGCTCGTCCGCGGCATCGTGGTCCATCGCAACGCGCAGATCGTCTTTGTCGACACGCCCGGCATTTTCGCTCCGAAGCGGCGGCTCGACCGCGCCATGGTGACGACGGCATGGGGTGGAGCCGCCGACGCCGACGTGCTCGCGCTTCTCCTCGACGCGAAGCGTGCGATCACCGACGAGGATCGCGCGATCCTGGAAAAGCTCGCGGGACTGCCGGCGAAGCGCGAGCGCGTGCTCGTCCTGAACAAGATCGATCTCGTCAAGCGCGACACGCTGCTTCAACTCGCCAAGACGGCGAACGAGGCGGGAAGCTTCGCGCGTACCTTCATGATCTCGGCGCTCACAGGCGACGGCGTCACCGATTTTCTCGACGACCTTGCGGGGAAGATGCCGGAGGGGCCGTTTCTCTATCCGGAAGACCAGATGACGGATCTGCCGCTCCGCTTCCTTGCCGCCGAGATCACGCGCGAGAAGCTGACGCTCCGTCTCCACGACGAACTTCCTTATCGCGCGACCGTCGAGACCGAAAAGTGGACCGAGACGAAGAAGGGCGTGCGCATCGACCAGACGATCTATGTCGAGCGCGACGGGCAGCGAAAGATCGTGCTCGGCAAAGCCGGCGAGACCATCAAGGCGATCTCCATCGCCGCGCGCACGGAGATATCAAAGCTGGTGGAGAAACCCGTGCATCTTTTCCTCTTCGTGAAGGTGCGCGAGAACTGGAGCGACGATCCGGAGCGATATCGAGAGATGGGCGTCGAGTTTCCGAAGTAGAACGTTGCTTTCCGAGCAAAATCAGTCTCTTGCGCGCTTTCTCCTATTTTGATATCATGATATCAATTGTGGAGAAATCGAATGGCCCAGCTTGTTGTTCGCAATCTCGATGACGACGTTAAGGCGAAGCTGCAACGTCGCGCCAAGCGCCATGGTCGCAGCACGGAAGAGGAAGTGCGCGACATTCTGCGCAATGCGGTGAAGGAGGAGGCCCGGTCGCGCCTGGGCCTCGGATCGCGGATGGCTGCTCGCTTCAAGGGGATTGGCTTCGATGAGCCGATCCATGAGCTGCGCGGCGAGCCAGCCCGTCCGGCCAAGTTCGATCGGTGATTATCCTCGATACGAATGTGATTTCCGAGGTCATGCTCGACCGGCCCGAGCCGACCGTGCTGGCTTGGCTCGATGGCCTTCCCGATCAATCGGTATGGACAACGTCGATCACAGTCTTTGAGATCCGTCACGGTCTGGAAATCATGAGTGCGGGACGGCGCCGCCGTGCGCTCGAAAAGGCGTTCTCCGAGATCATTGAAGGCGACCTTGAAAGCCGCGTGCTGCCGCTTGAAACGGATGCGGCAGAAGCCGCGGGGGCACTTTCTGCGGAACGCCGGCGTGCCGGCCGCTCGATTGAAATCCGCGACGCCCTCATTGCCGGGATTGCCCGAGCGCGGAAGGCAACGCTCGCCACGCGAAACGTCCGACATTTTCGCGGGATTGCCTTGAAGGTTGTCGATCCTTGGTCGGCATAGGGAGTATCAATCCGGCCGCGCGTAACTGAAAGGGCAGGGCGACTGCCTCCGCTTACTCGGCGGCCTTCGGCTGCATCGCCTCCCGCACCTCCGCCAATAGCTCATATGATCTGACGCGCGCCTTGTGATCGTAGATCGCGGAGGCCACCATGATCTCGTCGGCTCCCGTCTCGGCGATGAAGCCTTCGAGGCCGCGCCGAACCGTCTCCGGGCCGCCGACGAAGGAGCGCGCCAGCATGCGCGAGGCCTGCGCCTTCTCGGTCGGAGTCCAGTAGCTCTCGATATCGTCGAGCGGCGGCTGCAATTTCCCCCGCGTGCCGCGCTGCATGTTGGTGAAGGCCTGCTGCAGGGAGGTGAAGAGGCGGCGCGCCTCCGCGTCGGTGTCGGCGGCGATGACGTTGGCGGCGACGATCGCGTAAGGCCGGTCGAGGTCAGCCGAAGGCTGGAACATCTGGCGATAGTTCTGCAGCGCCGCCATCAGCGCGTCGGGCGCGAAGTGCGAGGCGAAGGCGTAGGGGAGGCCGAGCATCGCCGCGAGCTGCGCGCCGAAGAGGCTTGAGCCGAGGATCCAGAGCGGCACGTTCGTGTCGGCGCCGGGAACGGCGCGTACGAACTGTCCCGGCTGCACCGGCCCAAGCAGCGCCTGCAGCTCCAGCACGTCTTGCGGGAAGGTGTCGGCCGCCATCGGGTCGCGGCGGAGCGCGCGCAGCGTCAACTGGTCGGTGCCCGGCGCGCGCCCGAGGCCGAGGTCGATGCGGCCGGGATAGAGCGAGGCGAGGGTGCCGAACTGCTCGGCGATGACGAGCGGCGAATGGTTTGGGAGCATGATGCCGCCCGAACCGACGCGGATCGTTTCAGTACCGCCGGCGACATAGCCGATCGCGACCGACGTCGCGGCGCTCGCGATCCCCACCATGTTGTGGTGTTCCGCCAGCCAGAAGCGGTGGTAGCCGAGCGCCTCGGCGCGGCGCGCAAGATCGAGCGAATTGTGGAGCGCGTCGGCGGGGGTGGCGCCTTCGACCACATGCGCGAGGTCGAGAATGGAAAAGGGAATCATGCGGGCCAAGTGAATTGTGCGGCTGACATCTCCGGAATTGGAACTGTTCAACCGGAATCGCAAGGACCGGCGGCGCGATCGTCGCGGTGGGCCGGCAGTCTCTTGTGTAACTACAAAAGAAGAGTTACATTACCCGCCATGACGCTGCGGTTCACCTGGGACCTCGCGAAGGCCGCTAGCAACAAACAGAAGCACGGCGTCAGTTTCGAAGTCGCAGCCCGCGTATTCTTCGATCCCTTCGCTCTCAGCGAGCAGGATCGCATCGAAGGCGGAGAATATCGCTGGCAGACGGTCGGTTCTGTCGAAGGTGTGCTCGTTCTCCTTGTGGCTCACACAGTACACGATGACGATGAGAGCGAGGTCATCCATATCATTTCGGCCCGCCGTGCAGAACGGCGGGAAAGAAGGCGCTATGAAGAAGCGAAACACCGTCAGCTATGAGATCGATCCGGAAAGGCCTCTGACCGGGGAGGAGCGCGCGGAAATCGCGGCGCTAACGGCGTTGCCGGACACCGCCGTCGACACGAGCGACATTCCACCCGCCTCCGATGCGTTCTGGCGGAATGCAGTGCGGAACCCATTCTATCGGCCGGTGAAGCGGCAACTCACCGTGCGCGTCGATGCGGACGTACTCGCGTGGCTCCGCTCGAAAGGGCGCGGATATCAGACGAAGCTGAATGCCATTCTTCGCCAGGCTATGGTGCGCGATGTGACGAAGCGCTGAGACTTAGCGATGGAATGGTCCGAGGAAGGCATCGTCGTCGGCGCCAGGCGCCACGGCGAGACCGACGTGATCATCGAGGTCCTGACCGCAGGTCACGGCCGGCATCTCGGCCTGGTGAAGGGCGGGCGCTCCCGGCGGCTTAGGCCGATCCTGCAGCCTGGAAACACGCTTTCGCTCACCTGGCGCGCGCGGCTCCACGAGCACCTCGGCAACTTCCGCGCCGAGGCGGTGACGGAGCGTAGCGCCGCGCTGATGGCGTCATCAATCGGCGCGTTCGGGCTTTCGCTCGCCGGCGCGCATTTGAGGCTGCTGCCGGAGCGCGACCCGCACCCGCGTCTCTACGCGGCGCTTGCCGTGATGCTCGACCGGCTGGACGCGCCTGCGCTCGCGGCGGAGATGATGGTGCGCTTCGAGCTTCTGCTTCTGGATGAGCTCGGCTTCGGGCTCGACCTTGAGAGCTGCGCCGCAACCGGAGCGCGCGAGGACCTCGCTTTCGTGTCGCCGAAGAGCGGGCGGGCGGTCAGCCGCGAGGCGGGCGAGCCTTATCGCGACCGGCTGCTGCCGCTACCCCCGTTCCTGCTCCGGCCCGGCGCTCAGGAGGCCGAGCGGGCGCGCCTGGAAGAGGCGTTTCTGCTTACCGGCTATTTCCTCGAGCGGCACGTCTTCGACGCGCGCGGCGAGGGGCTGCCGGAGGTCCGGCTCAATTTTCTCAAGGCGGTATCGCGTGCCGTTGAAGCGGTAGCGTAAGTAACAATCGGCGAAGAGAGGAGGAGAGAGGCGATGAAGCTCACCTGGTTCGGGCACTCGGCATTTCGCGTCGAGTTCGGGAATTGCCGCGTCATGATCGACCCGTTCCTGACCGGGAACCCCTCATTCAAAGGCGATCCGAAGGCGGCGGCGGCCGGGGCGACGCATGTGCTCCTGACGCATGGCCACAGCGACCACCTCGGCGACACCGCGGAGATATGCAAGTCGACGGGCGCTCAGCTGGTGGCGAATTTCGAGATCTACTCTTACCTCGCGGGTCAAGGCGTGGAGAACGCCAATCCCGGCAACCACGGCGGCACGGTCGACTGCGGCGGCTTCACCACGTCGTTTGTCATCGCGTTCCACTCGTCGTCCGTGCAGCAGGACGGAACGAACGTCTATCTCGGCAATCCGGCCGGGCTCGTCGTCAAGGCACCGGGCGAGCCTGTTCTCCTCCACATGGGCGACACGGAGATTTTCTCCGACATGGCGCTCATCAACGAAATCCATCAGCCGGAGATCGGCATCGTGCCGATCGGTGACCGCTTCACCATGGGCGCGAAGACGGCGGCGATGGCCTGTCGCCGCTTCTTCAAATTCAGGAAGATCGTGCCGTGTCATTACGGCACGTTCCCGATGATCGACCAGACAGCCGACAAGTTCATCGCCGAGATGGGACCGGACGGCGGCAAGGTGCTGGTGCCGGAGAAAGGGAAGGCGACGGAGCTTTAGTAGCTGCGCCTGCGCGGCGCGGCGTCGACTTTGGCGCAATCGGCTTGGCGCCGGCCGGGTCGGTTTTCCGCGCGGCAACCGACCGGTGCAAGAAACGGAATGACCGTCCGCCAGCGAGGATGATAGTTGGGGCGAACAGGCCAAACACGGAAGCTCTCCCATGCTTACGCTCTACGACTATCTTCCCTCGCAGAACGGCTGGAAAGTGCGCGTACTGCTTGGGCTTCTCGGCCTTCCGATCCGCACCAAGCCGGTGGCGATCTTCGCTGACGAAAGTCGAACCGAGGCTTTCCTGAAGCTCAATCCCGCCGGCGCCATCCCGGTGCTTGAACTCGAAGACGGTCGCGCGCTCGCGGAATCGAACGCGATCCTCACGTATCTTGGCGAGGGAACGCCCTTCCTGCCCGATGACCGCTTCGCGCGCGCCAAGGTGATGCAGTGGCTCTTCTTCGAGCAATATTATGTCGAGCCGGTCATCGGTTCCTTGCGGTTCTGGACGCTGACGGGGCGCCTCGACCGCAACGCCGCCCTGGTCGAAGGCAAGCGCGAGACAGGACACCGCGCTCTCGCTGCCTTGCAGCGCGGACTGGCGGAAAGGCCGTTCGTTGCCGGCGAGGCATTCACCATCGCGGATATCGCGGTCTACGCCTACAGCCACCGGGCGGAGGATTGCGGCTTCGCGCTCTCCGCCTATCCCGCGGTGAAGGCCTGGGTCTACCGGGTCGCGGCGGAGATCGGGCCAGGCTACCCGGTGCATCCCTACGGCGACGAAGCGCGGGCAGCTTAGCGGGATGCGCGGCAGAGATTGAACCGCCGGCGGGCGCGATCTATAGGCGAGCGACCATCCAACGGGAGGCTGCCATGAGCCTGCGCATCGCGTTTCTTGCCGCTTCGCTGCTTTTCGTTCACCCGGCGGCCGCCGAGGACGCCTTCCTCAACGGCGTCTACTCGACGCCTGAAGGGTGCGCAGCGCTGAAGGCCAAGAAGCAGAACAGCGGCGACTTCCTGTTCGTGAGCGCGACCGGGCTCGAAGGTACCAGTCTCAAGTGCGAATTCGTGCAGGTCTATCCGCGAAAGTCATCACCCGGCTGGACGGCGGTCGCGTTCTGCGAGGACTCGGATTCCTCCTATCCGGCGCTCTTTTCCATCCTGCCGCTCAACAAGACCTCGCTGCATCTCGGCACGACCGACGCGGCCGCCGCCGGGGACGACGATACGGCGGCGGTGGCGCGACGACGATGACGACACCCTCGACGGCGACTACCAGCTTTGCGACGCGAAATAGCGCCCCGTTGAACGGCAAGCGGCGGCAATCTATAGGCAAGCTGTTGATTTCAAAGGCTTCGGGAAACGATGTCGGTTGACGCAGCGACGGTGAAGCGGGTGGCGCATCTGGCGCGAATCCGGGTCAGCGACGAGGAGGCGGAAGCGCTTCGCGGCGAGCTGAACGCCATCCTCGGCTTCGTCGAGCAGCTGAACGAGGTCGACGTCACCGGCGTCGAGCCGATGACGTCGGTGCTCCCGATGCCAATGAAGAAGCGCGAGGACCGCGTGACCGACGGCGGCAAGGCCGAGGACATCATCGCCAATGCGCCGGCGACCGAGAACCACTACTTCCTCGTGCCGAAGGTCGTGGAGTAGCCGATGGCCGTCACGATCGCGGTGGAGAGCCCGCTTCAGGACGACGTGCGCGCGCTCATTGCCGAGCTGAACGCCGTGCTTCTGACGCTGACGCCGCCGGAGTTCTGCTTTCATATGACCGTCGAGCAGATGGCGGGACCCGAGACGACCGTCTTCGTCGCGCGCGAAGACGGGCGCGCCGTCGCGTGCGGGGCGCTCAGGCGTCACCCGGGCGGCATTGGCGAAGTGAAGCGGATGTACACGCAACCCGAATTCCAGGGCCGAGGTATCGGTAGCATGATCGTCGCCGAGGCGGAGGCGCTGGCGCGCCGCGAGGGGATCGTGACGCTGGTGCTTGAGACCGGCGACCGGCATCCGGCCGCGTGGCGCATCTACGAGCGCGCCGGCTTCGTCCGCACGGGCCCCGTGCTCGACTACCCCGACAGCGGCTACTCGATCTTCTACGCCAGGGCGCTCGGCAAACAGGACGGGGCCGAACGCGCGGCATGACCGAGCTCACCGCGCTCACCATCGCCGCGATCCGCGAGGGGTTGGCGAAGCGCGACTTCTCCGCGCTCGAGCTTACCGACGCATATCTGAAGGCGATCGAGGCGGCCAATCCGCTCCTGAACGCCTACATCGTGGTGACGGCGGAGAAGGCGCGCGCCATGGCGATCGCTGCCGACGCCAGGATCGGGCGCGGCGAGGCACGGGCGCTCGAAGGCGTGCCGCTCGGCATCAAGGATCTCTTCTGCACGCGTGGCGTCCACAGCCAGGCGGGGAGCCACATCCTCGACGGCTTCTCGCCGACCTACGAGTTCACCGTCACGCAGAACCTCTTCGACGACGGCGCGGTGATGCTCGGCAAGCTCAACATGGACGAGTTTGCCATGGGCTCGTCAAACGAGACGAGCTACTACGGCCCGGTCGTCAATCCGTGGCGGAAGCGCGGCGGCAATGCCGACCTTGTGCCTGGCGGCTCGTCCGGCGGCTCGGCTGCCGCGGTCTCGGCGATGCTCTGCGCCGGCGCGACCGCGACCGACACCGGCGGCTCGATCCGCCAGCCCGCGGCCTTCACCGGCACCGTCGGCATCAAGCCGACATACGGCCGCTGCTCGCGATGGGGCATCGTCGCCTTCGCCTCATCGCTCGACCAGGCCGGGCCGATCGCGCGCACCGTCCGCGACGCGGCGATCCTCCTTAAATCGATGGCCTCCGTCGATCCGAAGGACACGACGTCGGCGGACCTTCCCGTGCCCGACTACGAGGCGTCGGTCGGTCAGAGCATCAAGGGCATGAAGATCGGCGTGCCGAAGGAATACCGCATGGACGGCATGCCGGCGGAAATCGAGACGTTCTGGCAGAACGGTATCGACTGGTATCGCGCAGCCGGCGCGGAGATTGTCGACATCTCGCTGCCGCACACGAAATATGCGCTTCCCGCCTACTACATCGTGGCGCCCGCGGAAGCGTCGTCCAACCTCGCGCGCTATGACGGCGTGCGCTACGGCCTCCGCGTCGACGGCGACGACGTCATCGACATGTACGAGAAGACGCGCGCGGCGGGCTTCGGCCGCGAGGTGAAGCGGCGCGTGCTGATCGGCACCTACGTGCTCTCGGCCGGCTACTACGACGCCTACTACATCCGCGCGCAGAAGGTCCGCACGCTGATCAAGCGCGACTTCGAGGAGGCCTTCGCGGCCGGCATCGATGCGATCCTGACGCCGGCGACGCCATCCTCCGCCTTTGGCATCGGCGAGAAGGCCGGGGGCGATCCTGTCGAGATGTACCTGAACGACATTTTCTGCGTGACGGCGAACATGGCCGGTGTACCCGCCATCGCGGTGCCGGCGGGCCAGGACTCTTCCGGCCTGCCGATGGCGCTGCAACTGATCGGCCGGCCGTTCGATGAGGCAACGCTTTTTCGCGCGGGTCAGATCATCGAGGATGCAGCGGGCCACTTCTCGCCGCAGCGATGGTGGTGACGAGGCGACTACGGGAACTGGTCGGCGTCCGACGGGCGCGTGAATCGCCCGTCGGCGCGAGCCTTAGATTGGGAACAGGGTCAGTGGACGTTGTCCCAGTGGATGCCGAGATGCACCTGCTGGATGGCCTGGTTGATAAGGGCGAGCGCCATCACGCGATGACCGCCCTTGTCGGCGGTGGCCCACATCAGGCTCTGGCGGGCATCTTTCAGCGAGGCGAGCGCAGTCTGCATCGCCGGCTGGAACTCAGCATGCGCAGGGGCCGCGGTCATGGCGGCCGTTGCGGCAGCCGCGCCGGCGACGGTGAAGAGGGCCTGGCGGCGAGACATGGTCTTCTCTGACATCGGTCATGCTCCTTCTGGGTCGCTCCCTCGAGGGGCATTGGACCGTTTCGGCGTTTCCGCGGTATTGCGCAAAGCGCATGAAGTTGTTTCACCGGGTCCGCCCTTCGCGGGCAGAGAAAACGCGATCGCTTTCAGGAGCCGCGCATGTCGACCAAAGGCCCGCTCGAGGCGCTGCGCCTGATCGCAGCCGGCGACTGGGACGGCGCGCACGCTCTGGTGAAGGACGATCCTTCGGCCGAGGCGGCGTGGGTGCACGCGCATCTTCATCGCGTCGAAGGCGATCTCGGCAATGCCGGCTACTGGTACCGACGCGCGGGCAAGCCGGTCGCGACCGGCGATCTTGCCGAGGAGCGGCGCGCGATCGGGAGGGCGCTCGGCGGCGCCGGCTGAGCACGCTCGCGCCAACAGGCGCGGAGACTTCATCCTTCGTTAACGACGTCCTTCCATGGTCTCAACCTGCGGTTTTTGGGGGCGCGGCGGCAACGCCGCGCGGCCGCGTCGATCAGGCGCCATGCGCCGAGCAAGGGCTGGAGGACATCATGGAACAGGCGCGGTCCGTCGCCGGGCGCGTTTTGCGCTACGTTTTCAACAAGTGGCTGAAGAAGGCGGAGAAGATCCACGTCGTCTAGAAATGGCGGTGGCCACCTCGATCGCGGGGGCGAATTAATCGGATCGTAACCATGAGCGCGGAAGCTCAGGCACGATCCGCTCGCGGCTTAACGGTCCAGATGCGGCCAACGCGCTAACCCTCCTCCAAGAGGCAATCTTCTTGGGGGCGTTCAATGCGCAAGAGGAACGGTGAACTCATGCGCCAGCTTGCTGCTGCAATTTTTCTTTCCGCTCTGGCGATCGCCGCGATGATCGGCGCGATCGGCCCGACGCACGCCGCCGATCTGCCGGGCGGCTACCATCACGGCAACAGAGTCCACGCCTGCGGCGGGCCGCGCGAGGACGTCATCCTTTTCGACAAGCACGGCGCGCCAACCGCGCCGGCCCGCACGCCCTACTTCACGTGCATTACGGGAACCGTGCTTCTCCCCGGCGACATTCCGCCGCCGCCGGAATATTGCTGCCACTGATCCGCCGCGCCGCGCGCTTAGATTGAGGCCGGGCCGGAGCCCGACCTTTTCTTTTGCCGGCCCGAGCCGGCTTGCCGCGGCCCGTCCGAGGCACTAACCGAATGGCGTTCCTGACGCGCGGACGCCGATGCCCTTCGAAGAGACCCGCAACACCAATCCGAAGAATCTGATCCACGGCGCGACTGGGGATTGGGAGATCGTCGTCGGCATGGAAGTGCATGCGCAGGTCGCCTCGGAGGCGAAGCTCTTCTCCGGCGCGCCGACGGCGTTCGGAGCGAAGCCGAACGACCAGGTGAGCCTCGTCGACGCGGCGATGCCCGGCATGCTCCCCGTCATCAACGAGGAGTGCGTGCGCCAGGCAATCCGCACCGGGCTCGGGCTGAAAGCGAAGATCAATCGCCGCTCGGTCTTCGCGCGGAAGAACTATTTCTATCCCGATCTGCCGCAGGGCTATCAAATCTCGCAATACGATCAGCCGATCGTCGGGGAGGGGACCGTCGTCGTCGAAGTCCCCGACGCAAACGGCGGCGTCGAGGAGGTCCCCATCGGGATCGAGCGCGTGCACATCGAGCAGGACGCCGGCAAGCTGCTCCACGACCAGCACGCGACGATGAGCTTCGTCGATCTGAACCGCTCCGGCGTGGCGCTGATGGAGATCGTGTCGAAGCCTGACATCCGCTCGGCGGACGAGGCGCGCGCGTTCCTGACCAAGCTCCGCGCGATCCTGCGCTATCTCGGCACGTCCGACGCCGACATGGAGAAGGGGAACCTCCGCGCCGACGTCAACGTCTCGGTCAGGCGGCCGGGCGAAAAGCTCGGCACGCGCTGCGAGATCAAGAACGTGAACTCGATCCGCTTCGCGGCGCAAGCCATCGAGCATGAAGCACGGCGGCAGGTTGCGTTGATCGAAGACGGCGGCACGATCGATCAGGAGACGCGGCTCTTCGATCCGGACCGCGGCGAGACGCGCTCGATGCGCTCGAAGGAGGAGGCGCACGACTATCGTTACTTCCCAGACCCCGACCTCTTGCCGCTCGAGTTCGACGACGCGTATGTCGCAGCGCTGGCGCGGAGCTTGCCGGAGCTGCCGGACGCGAGGATCGCGAGGTTCGTTGCACAGTATGGAACCCTTGTTTGGGGGGCGGATGGCATAACGCTTTACGACGCGGTTCTATTGGTCGAGGAGAAAGAAGATGCCGATATGTTTGAAGAGATGGTCAGCCTAGGAGGTAAGCCGAAGGCTGCTAAGAACATGATCTTCAATGAGATCCGCAGTTTCGTTAATCGCACCTCTCGTGAACTATTGGAAAAATCCAACAGCCTTGGAAACCTGTCAGGCTCAATCAGTGTCACCGGGCCGGTCGGGCCAACTGCACCGGTCGGACCCTCCGGAATGATCAATTGGTCTGTTCTGCGTCTCGGACCAACCGGCCCAGCAGTCAACACCGCTATTTTGACATTGAGAGAAAACGGGACGCTGAACACACCTAGTTCGAAACGTCTATTTGATGATTTGCAGACGATGGGTCTCGAAGAGGGCCCTACGAACGATCCTGATCTGGTCTTGGCCCGTGCAAAGGAGCTTGACTTGATTCAGGTCACCGACACGGGTGCAATCGAGAAGATCGTGGACAAGGTCATCGCCGAAAATCCGGAGAAGGCGGAGCAGGCGAAGACAAAGCCCGCGATGCTTGGCTGGTTCGTCGGGCAGGTGATGAAGGCGAGCCAGGGCAAGGCCAACCCGCAGGCGGTCAACGCGCTTTTGAAGGCGAAGCTCAAGATCGATTGAAACCGAATGCTTGCCGGCGCCGTATCAGAGCTTATCCTCGCCGCTGTGCGTGAAGGGAGGCTCGGGGATGCGCATCCTTCTCGTCCTTTTCGTGATGCTCGGGCTTTCCGGCCCGGCTGTGGCGTTCAGCGACGCCGACCGCGCCGCGGTGCAAGGCACCATCGACCAGCAGCTCAAGGCGTTTCTCGCCGACGACGGGGCGACCGCCTATTCCTTCGCCGCGCCGAGCATCAAGCAGATGTTCCCGACCGTGGATTCGTTCATGGACATGGTCCGGCAGGGCTATCAGCCGGTCTATCGCCCGCGCAGCTACTCGTTCAAGGAACTGAAGGAGGAGCCCGGTCAGATCGAGCAATATGTCGACATCGTCGACGGCGACGGCGCCTTCTGGACGGCGCGCTACACGCTTCAGCAGCAGCCGGACGGAAGCTGGAAAATCGCGGCCTGCTCTCTGGTGAAGAAGCCGGGCGAGGTCGCTTAGGCGCTGCCGGCGGTGCGAAATGCGCTGGGCCGCATTGCGGGCGGCACGGCATTTGCCTAACAGCAGCGCATGACCGAGCCCGCCGCGGCGACCCATCCCGCCATCCTCATCGTCGATTTCGGCAGCCAGGTGACGCAGCTCATCGCGCGGCGCGTGCGCGAGGCGGGGGCGTATTGCGAGATCGTGCCGTTCGACAAGGCGTCGGCGGCTTTCGCGGCGATGAAGCCGCGCGGCGTGATTCTCTCGGGAGGGCCCGGCTCCGTGCCGGAAGGCGGCAGCCCGCGCGCCCCGCAGGAAGTCTTCGAGGCCGGCGTCCCGGTCCTCGGCATCTGCTACGGCCAGATGACCATGGCGGCGCAGCTCGGCGGCGAGGTCGAAGGCGGGCATCACCGCGAGTTCGGCCGCGCGCTCCTCGACGTGAAGGGCGGGTCGGCGCTCTTCGAGGGCGTCTGGAGCCCCGGCGAGAAGCACACGGTCTGGATGAGCCATGGCGACCGCATCACCCGGCTGCCGCCGGGCTTCACGGTGAAGGGCACTTCGGACAATGCGCCCTTCGCGCTGATCGAGGACGAGAAGCGGCAGTTCTACGGGCTGATGTTCCACCCGGAGGTCGCGCATACGCCGGACGGGGCGCGGCTGATCCAGAATTTCGTGCGCAAGGTCGCCGGGCTTCCCGGCGACTGGACGATGGCGCAGTTCAAGGACGAGGCGATCGAGCGCATCCGCGCGCAGGTGGGGAAGGGCAGGGTGATCTGCGGGCTCTCCGGCGGCGTCGATTCCGCCGTCGCCGCGGTGCTGATCCACGAAGCGATCGGCGACCAGCTCACCTGCATTTTCGTCGACCACGGGCTGCTGCGGCAGAACGAGGCGGAGGAGGTCGTCTCGCTCTTCCGCGGCCACTACAACATCCCGCTCGTGCATGTGGACGCGTCGGACACTTTCCTATTCGCGCTCGAAGGCGTCGCCGATCCGGAGACGAAGCGGAAGACCATCGGGCGGCTCTTCGTGGAAACCTTCGAGGTGGAGGCGAAGAAGCTCGGTGGCGCCGATTTCCTCGCGCAGGGCACGCTCTATCCCGACGTGATCGAGTCCGTGTCCTTCTCCGGCGGGCCGTCGGTCACCATCAAGTCGCACCACAATGTCGGCGGGCTGCCGGAGCGCATGGCGATGAAACTCGTCGAGCCGCTGCGCATGCTCTTCAAGGATGAAGTGAGGGCGCTCGGGCGCGAGCTCGGCCTGCCGGAGACGTTCGTCGGCCGGCACCCGTTTCCCGGTCCGGGGCTTGCCATCCGCGTGCCTGGCGGCGTCACGCGCGAAAAGCTCGACATCCTCAGGCGCGCCGACGCGATCTATCTCGACGAGATCAGGAAGGCCGGCCTCTACGATGCGATCTGGCAGGCCTTCGCGGTGCTTTTGCCGGTGCAGAGCGTCGGCGTGATGGGCGACTACCGCACCTACGACTACGTGCTCGCGCTCCGCGCCGTCACGTCGGTCGACGGCATGACGGCAGACTTCTTCCACTTCGACATGGACTTTCTCGGCCAGGCCGCGACCCGCATCATCAACGAGGTGCGCGGCATCAACCGCGTCGTCTACGACGTGACGTCGAAGCCGCCGGGCACGATCGAGTGGGAGTAGGATCGGCGCCGGCGGCGCTGGCTCAGAATTTTGCCTCTGGGCCGGGACGCCGGTCTTGGCGTCGCGGGCCATCGGCTAATCGCTGAAGAAGGTCGGCTTCATAAATCTGCTTTCATTGGCGGCGTTACCCTATGCGTCCCAAGCCGAGGGCGTTCGGCTCTCACCAGTACAAAGGACCAACACCATGCCCACGATCACCACCAAGGACGGCGTCGAGATCTTCTACAAGGATTGGGGGTCGGGGCAGCCGATCGTGTTCAGCCACGGCTGGCCGCTTTCGGCCGACGATTGGGACGCGCAATTGCTGTTCTTCCTCAATCACGGCTATCGCGTCATCGCGCATGACCGGCGCGGCCATGGCCGTTCCACGCAGGTAGCCGACGGCCACGACATGGACCACTATGCCGACGACCTGGCGGCGGTGACGGCGCACCTCGACCTCAAGAACGCCATCCACGTCGGCCATTCGACCGGCGGCGGCGAGGTCGTGCATTATCTTGGGCGGCACGGCGAAAGCCGCGTCGCGAAGGCGGCGATCATCAGCGCGGTGCCGCCGCTGATGGTGCAGACGCCGGCCAATCCGAAGGGCCAGCCCAAGAAAGTCTTCGACGACTTCATGGTGGCGCTCGCCGCCAACCGCTCGCAATTCTATCGCGACGTCGCCGCGGGGCCCTTCTACAACTACAACAAGACGGGCAAGCCCGCCGAGGCGACCATCGATAACTGGTGGCGGCAGGGCATGATGGGCGGCGCCAAGGCGCATTACGACGGCATCGTCGCGTTCTCGCAGACCGATTTCACGGAGGACCTGAAGAAGATCACCGTGCCGGTGCTGGTGATGCACAGCGAGGACGACCAGATCGTGCCTTACGTCGCGTCCGGTCCGCTGTCGGCGAAGCTTCTGAAGAAGGGCACGCTCAAGACCTACAAGGGTTTCCCGCACGGCATGCTGACCACCGAGGCCGAAACGATCAACGCCGACCTGCTGGCCTTCATCAAGAGCTGAAGATTGCAGGGTGCCGGGGCTTTGGCCCCGGCGCCCAAGGCTCGAATCCCACTTCTGCAAGGCACCGCCGGCGGTTGATCCAGAGCAAATCTTTTTCGGTGCTTATGTCCTATCGCTCGTAGCGAACAGGTCGTTCGAGTTTTATGCATGTTCAGGATACCGGCTTAAGAAACGCCCCTTAAATCCGCCACCCGGCTGCCCATATGTTGGCTGAACCGAGTGGTCATTCGGGCGTTATCGACTTGGCCTAACGGCTTTGAGATGCGGGGGCCGGGAGGACGCGATGAGCAACATTCAAAAAATCCGCGAAGGCATGTCCGTCGTCGCCCTCGACGGTCAGGAAATCGGCACCGTGAGCGGGGTCGGCACGTGGCGGCTCGTCATCAGGAGCGTGAAGGACGGCCGCGGATTTGACCATCTGATCCCGATCGCCTGGATCGCCGAGGTCGGCAAATATGTCTTCCTGAACAAAGGGAGCCGCTACGTGGCGGCGAACTGGGACGCGCCGGCCCCGATCATGCAGTCGAGGCCGAAGGCCGCCTGACGCACCCGTTGCGCCCAAGCGAACTGCGACGCCTGCCGGTCGACGGCTAGTCAAGCAGGTGGCGCTCTTGGTTTGGGGCCGCGAGCGACCACGCCTTGCCAGCGCGCCGCCGCTAGGCTAGCGCAGCGCAGCGTTCATCCGGCGCTGGGGGTGCAAATGCTCGTCTTGATCCTCGGCCTTATCCTTTTCCTCGGCACACATTCCGTCCGCATGGCGGGTGGAGACTGGCGCAGCAAGATGATCGCGCGTGTCGGCGAGGGGCCCTGGAAGGGCCTCTATTCGCTCGCTTCTGCGGTCGGGCTCGTTCTCATCGTCTGGGGTTACGGGATGGCGCGGCAGAGCCCGATCGTTCTTTGGTACCCGCCGGAGTGGCTGAAGCACCTCGCGATCGCGCTGCTTCTGATCGCCTCGATCCTTTTCGCGGCCTACCTCGTCCCTGCAGGCTGGATGAAGGCGCGGCTCGGCCACCCGATGGTTCTTTCGGTCAAGGTCTGGGCCTTCGCGCACCTCCTCGCCAACGGGACTCTGGCGGACATCTTCCTGTTCGGCGGCTTCCTCGCCTGGGCGATCACGGATTACATGTCGAACAGGCGGCGCGACCGCGCCGCCGGCACGATCCGCATCGCCGGCCCGGCGCGAAACGATGTCATCGCGGTCGTCGTCGGGGTGCTGATCTGGGCGGCGATCCTTTGGCGCCTGCACCATTGGGTCATCGGCGTCAGCCCGCTCGCGTAGCCCCGATGTCCGTTGAAGCAAAGACGCGGCGGATCACCGCCGTCGACATCGCCAAGCGCAAGAACGGCGAGCGCATCGTCGCGCTGACCGCCTACCACGCGCACACGGCCGGCATCGTCGACCGCTATTGCGATTTCATCCTGGTCGGCGACTCGCTCGGCATGGTGATGCACGGGCTGGAGACGACCGTACCCGTCACGCTCGAGATGATGATCCTGCAGGGGCGGGCGGTGATGCGCGGCTCGCAGCGCGCGCTCGTCGTGGTCGACATGCCCTTCGGCTCCTACGAGGAGAGCCGCGAGCAGGCTTTCCGCAATGCGTCGCGGATTCTGAAAGAGACCAACGCCGGCGCGATCAAGCTCGAGGGCGGGGCCCACATGGCCGAGACGGTGGCGTTCCTGGTGCGCCGCGGCGTTCCGGTGATGGGGCATGTCGGCCTGACCCCGCAGGCCATCAATACGATGGGCGGCTTCCGCGTGCAGGGGCACGAGGAGGCGGGACAGAAGCTTCTTGAGGCCGACGCCCGGGCGATCTCCGAGGCCGGCGCCTTCGCCATCGTGATGGAGGGGATCGTCGAACCGGTCGCCCGCGCCGTTACGCAGTCGATCGCCACGCCGACGATCGGGATCGGCGCATCGCCTGCCTGTGACGGCCAGATCCTGGTGCTTGAGGATATGCTCGGCCTCTCCGACTGGACGCCGAAATTCGTCAAGAAGTTCGGCGCGCTGCGGGAGCAGATCGAGGCCGCGGTCTCGGCCTATGCCGAGGAGGTCAGGGCCGGCACGTTCCCCGGTCCTGAGCAGGTCTACCAGCCCAGGAAACGCTGAAACCCTGGCCCGGAGTCCGTTGCCTCCACACGGCAAAGTGGCTAGGGTCCGCGCCGCTTCGCGGGGTTCGTTCGGCGGGGCCGAATCCCGGGCATTCCCGCCGCATTTTCGACATTGAGTAATTATGGCCGACGACGAGCGCCGCTCCGAAACATTCATCCGCGAGGTCGACGAGGAGCTCAGGCGCGATCAGCTTAAGTCGCTGTGGATGCGCTTCGCGCCGCTCATCATCGGCGCCTGCGTTCTCGTTGTCCTCGTAACGGCAGGCTATCGCGGCTGGATCTGGTGGCACGAGCGGATCGCCGCGCAGGCCGGCGACCGCTTCCTGGCGGCGATCGAGCAGATCCAAAGCGGAAAGCGCGCCGAGGGCGAGGCCGCGCTGCAAGCGATCGCGAGCGAGGACGGGGCAGGCTATGCAGCGCTGGCGCGCCTCCGGCTCGCGGGCGAGAACGCCGGCGAGGGTGCAAAGCCGGAGGCGCTCAAGGATTTCGACGCGATCGCCAGCGACAATTCGCTCTCCACGCCGCTGCGCGACATCGCGCGGATCAGGGCGGCGCTTCTTGCGCTCGACACCGGCGACCTCGAAGGCGCGACGCAGCGGGCGGAGCCGCTTGCGGTCGCCGGCAATCCGTGGCGCCACGCGGCGCGCGAGGTGCTCGGCACGGCGGCCTACCAGGAGGGCGACCTGAAGGCGGCGCGCGCTGACTTTTCGGAGATCCAGCAAGACGCCCAGACGCCGCCCGACCTTTGGATTCGCGCCGGGCTGATGGTGGCGCTGATCGATGGTCAGCTTGCCGAGCCGGCGCCGGCGGCAAGCAGCGACGCCGCGGGGCAGGGCGCCGCCCCGGCGACTGCGGCTCCCGCTCCAGCAGCTCCCGCCGCTCCCTCCGCTGCAAATCCCGCTCCGGAGGCGCCTGCTCCCGAAGTTCCGGCGCCGGCGGCTCCGGCTCCCGCACAACCCAATCCCTAGGCGCCATTTCCGCCGCAATGACGAGGCAGTGCGGGCTCATGACGAATTCCAGAACTTCTCTTCGGCCTGCGGCGTTTGCACTCCTCGCCCTTCTTGTCGGCGGCTGCAGCGCGTTGAACGCGATGAATCCCTTCCACAGGAAGGAAGACATCATGCCCGGGGAGCGCACGGCCGCGCTTCCGCAGGGCGTTGTCCAGGTGACCGGCGGCACACCTTCGATCGGCGCCGCATCGGCGTCTGCCGACTGGTCGCAGCCGGGCGGCAACGCCGCGAACGCGCCAGGTAACGTCAGCCTGAACGCGGCATCCGGCGCGGCGAGCTGGCGCGTTCGTGCTGTCGACAAGGCAAGCAAGCGGAACGTGCGTCCGTCGGTGCCGCCGATCGTCAATGGCGGCGCGATCTACGTTTATGACACCGACGGCAAGGTGAATGCGCTGAGCGCCGGCGGCGGCCGGGCGTGGTCAGTTTCGCTGGCCCCGAAAGGGGAGAAGAGCCACGCCGCGGGCGGCGGCGTCGCCGCCTCCGGCAACGCGGTTTTCGTCGCCACCGGCTTCGGCGAGCTCGCGGCGCTCGATGCGGCGAGCGGCAACAAGATCTGGTCCTTCGATCTCGGGGCGCCGGCTTATTCGGCGCCGACTGCCGCCAACGGCATGGTCTTTGTGGTGAGCGCGACGAACGTCCTCCACGCCGTCAAGCAGGCCGACGGCACGGAGGCGTGGCAATACCCCGGCATTCCAGAGACGGCGGGCGTGCTTTCGGCCGCCAGCCCGGCGGTTTCGGGAAGCAGCGTGGTCGTGCCCTACTCCTCCGGCGAGGTGATCGCCTTCGACGCGGCATCGGGGAAGCTGAAATGGGCAGACGCGGTCGTCCGCTCGACGCGTACGCTCGCCGTCTCCGGCCTGACGGACGTCGCCGCGAGCCCGATCATCTACGACGGCGTCGTCTATGCGACCGGCGTCTCCGGGCGCACCATCGCCGTCCGCCTGGCCGACGGGGCGCGGATGTGGGAGCAGAACATCGGCAGCGCCTCGACGCCGGCGGTCTCCGGCAATGCCCTCTTCATCATCGATCTTGAAGACAACCTCGTAGCGCTCGACCGCAAGTCCGGATCGGTCTTCTGGCGGACCGAGCTCCCGGCAGTCCGCAAGAAGAAGTTCTTCTCGGTGTGGACCGGGCCGACGCTCGCCGGCAGCCTGCTCTGGGCGGTGTCGAACGACCGCAAGCTTATCGCCGTCGATCCGGGAACCGGCAGCATCGTCATCGACAAGCAGATACAAAGCCCGGGCTACATCAAGCCGACCGCCGCGGCGGGCCAGCTCCTCGTCCTTTCCGCCGACGGAACGCTCACGGCCTACAACTGAGGGGGCCCTTGGTGGCCTTCACCGTCGCCATCGCCGGCCGGCCGAACGTTGGAAAGTCGACGCTCTTCAACAGGCTCGCCGGCAAGCGGCTGGCGCTTGTGCATGATCTGCCCGGGGTGACGCGCGACTGGCGCGAGGCGGAGGTCGAAGCCGGCGACCTGACCCTCCGCCTCGTCGATACGGCGGGGCTCGAAGTGGCGGCGGCGGAATCGCTTGCCGACCGCATGCGCAAGGCGACCGAGACGGCGATCGGGGACGCCGACCTCGTTCTCTTCGTCATCGACGCGCGCACCGGCGTGACGCCCGCCGACCAGCATTTTGCGCAGGTGCTGCGCGTCTCCGGGAAGCCGGTCGCGCTCGTCGCCAACAAGGCGGAGAGCCGCGCCGGCGACAGCGGCATCCTCGACGCCTATGCGCTCGGCTTCGGCGATCCGATCGCGGTCTCGGCCGAGCATGGGCTCGGCATCGCCGACGTCTTCGACGCGATCCGCGCGGCGATGCCGGAAAGCGAGGCGAAGGGATCCGGTACGGAGGGTGATGCGGAGGCAGAACCTGAGAAACCGCTCCACATCGCCATCATCGGCCAGCCTAATGCGGGGAAATCGACGCTCGCCAACCGCCTCCTCGGCAGGGAGCGCATGCTGACGGGCCCCGAGGCGGGCATCACGCGCGACGCGATCGCCGTCGATGCGCACTGGCGTGGACGCGCAATCCGGCTGGCCGACACCGCCGGCATCCGCCGCAAGGCGAAGGTGGTGGAGAAGCTCGAGCAGCTTTCCGTCGGCGATGCGCTGAAGGTGATCCGTTTCGCCGAGGTGGTCGTGCTCCTGATGGACGCGAGCGCGCCGTTCGAGAAGCAGGACCTGCAGCTCGCGGCGCTTGTCGCCGAGGAGGGGCGCGCGCTCGTTCTCGCCCTCAACAAGTGGGACCTCGTCGCCGACAAGGATGCGACGCTCCGCAGGCTCAGAGCCGACCTCGAAGAGACGCTGACGCAGGTGCGCGGCGTGCCGATGGTCCCGATCTCGGCGAAGTCCGGATCGGGCGTCGACAAGCTGATGCAGGCGGTTCTCGACGTGCACGCGACGTGGAACAAGCGGCTGCCGACGGCGGCGCTCAATCGCTGGCTCGGCGTGATGACGGAGCGGCATCCGCCGCCCGCCGTCTCGGGGCGGCGCGTCAAGCTCAAATACCTCTCGCAGTCGAAGACACGGCCGCCGACCTTCTATCTGTCGTGCTCGCGGCCGGAGGCGCTGCCTGACGCCTATCGCCGCTACGTCGTCAACGGATTGCGCGAGGATTTCGGCCTTGCCGGTGTTCCGATCCGGCTGATGGTGCGCGCCGGGGCGAATCCCTACGAGGGGAAGCGGCGCCGAACGTAGTTGCCGCGCGGTTTCCTACGGGAGCGGCGTGTAGGTCTTCGTCGGGAAATCGAAGAGCACGTTTGTCCGCGCGAATGCCAACGCGGCCATCTCGACCAGGTGCGGCACGATTTCGGAGGGATGCGGAAGCGTGTCAGGGTCTTCGCCCGGCATCGCCTGCGCGCGCATCGCGGTCCGCGTCTTGCCGGGGTTGATCGCGACGACGCGGATCGGTGTCTTCTCGACCTCTTTCGCATAGGTCGCGGCGAGCGCGTTCAGCGCGGCCTTCGAGACGGAGTAGGGGCCCCAGTAGGGGCGGCAATTGTGCGCGGCGCCCGAGCTCATGAAGAGAACGCGGCCGGCGTCACTCTGCCGAAGCAGCGGATCGAACGAGCGGACGAGCCGCCAGTTCGCGGTGACGTTGATCGCCATCACGTCGTCCCAGACTTTTGGCGGGATGTGGCCGAGCGGCGAGAGTTGGCCGAGGATGCCGGCGTTGGCGAAGAGGATGTCGAGCTTCTTCCAGCGCTCGAAGATGGCGGCGCCGAGCCGGTCGATGCCCTCGTAGTCTTTGAGGTCGAGCGGTACGAGCGTGGCGGAGCCGCCCGCCGCCTTGATCTCGTCGTCAAGTTCTTCGAGGCCGCCGACCGTCCGCGCCACGGCGACGATGTGCGCGCCGGCAGCGGCGAAGCCCTTCGCGGCGTGGTAGCCGATCCCGCGCGAAGCGCCGGTGACGACGGCGATGCGGCCCGCAAGGGGGCCTGCTACGCTCATTCCCGCCGGCTCAGCCAGTCTCGGCGAGGCGCTTGAACGGACGGACCTCGCCCTTCGCTTCCTGGTCGGTCAGGCGGGTCGGATAGTCGCCGGTAAAGCAGGCATCGCAATATTGCGGCTGCGCCGGATTGCGGCCGCTCTCGCCGACGGCGCGGTAGAGCCCGTCAATGGAAAGAAAGCCGAGGCTGTCGACGCCGATGAAGTCGCGCATCTCGTCCACGCTGAGGTGCGAGGCGAGGAGCTTCGACTTCTCCGGGGTGTCGACGCCGTAGAAGCAGGGGTCGGTGGTCGGCGGGCTGGCGATCCGCATGTGGACTTCGATAGCACCGGCGTCGCGCACCATGCGCACGATCTTGGTCGAGGTCGTCCCGCGCACGATCGAGTCGTCGACGAGCACGACGCGCTTGCCCCTGAGTACGGCGCTGTTGGCGTTGTGCTTCAGGCGCACGCCCATGTGGCGGACCGCGTCCGCCGGCTCGATGAAGGTGCGGCCGACATAGTGATTGCGGATGATGCCGAAATCGAAGGGAAGGCCGGCCGCCTCGGCGAAGCCGATCGCTCCCGGCACGCCGGAATCGGGCACGGGGACGACGATATCCGCCGCAGCGGGCGCCTCACGCGCAAGCTCCGCGCCGATCCGCTTCCTGACCTCGTAGACGCTGGTGCCCGCGACGATCGAATCCGGCCGGGCGAAATAGACATGCTCGAAAATGCAGAAGCGCGAGCGGAAGGGCGGAAACGGCTTTCGCGACTCGATGCCGTCGTCGGTGACGATGACCATCTCGCCAGGCAGCACTTCGCGCACGAGCTTCGCGCCGATGATGTCCAGCGCGCAGGTTTCCGATGTGAGGACTGGCGCACCATCGATCTCGCCGAGGATGAGCGGCCTGACGCCGAGCGGATCGCGGCAACCGATCAGCTTCTTCTCGGAGAGCGCGACGAGCGAGAACGCGCCCTCGATCTGCGCGAGCGCGTCGATCATCCGCTCGACGAGCGGTCCGCGCTCGCTCGTCGCGATCAGATGGATGATCACCTCGGTGTCGGAGGTCGACTGGAAGATCGAGCCGCGCCGCTGCAGCTTGCGTTGCAGGGCCGCGGCATTGGTGATGTTGCCGTTGTGGGCCATCGCGAAGCCGCCGGCGGCGAACTCGGCGAAGAGCGGCTGCACGTTCCTGAGCGCGGCGCCGCCGGCCGTCGAATAGCGGTTGTGGCCGATCGCGCGATCGCCCTTCAGGCGTTCCATCACCTGCGGCTTGGTGAAGTTGTCGCCGACGAGGCCGATATGGCGCTCGATGTGGAACTGCTCGCCGTCGAAGCTGACGATGCCTGCGGCTTCCTGGCCGCGATGCTGGAGAGCGTGCAGCCCGAGCGCGGTCAGCGCCGGTGCTTCGGCATGCCCGAAGACGCCGAAGACGCCGCACTCCTCGTGCAGCTTGTCGTCGTCGAAGGGGTGGCTGTTGCGCATGCGTCGGCGGCCTTTGCTCCGGGGCTAGTCCGGCGGCGGGGCGTCGAGCTCCCGGTCGAGCTGGTTCTGGTCCTCCGGCGCGATGCCGGGTTCGTCGGGCGGCGATGAGTCGCCTTCCGGCGCCGGCTCCTGGACAACGTCGTCGCCGGTCGCGGGCGCCGAGGCTTGCCCCTTCTGGCCGCGCAGGCGTTGCATGATCTCCGCCTCCGGATCTTCGGGCAGGCGGTTCATCAAGTCCTGGCCGAGCGAATCGAGCCACGGCTTCGACTTCGCCGACGCGATCCACACGGGCTGCTTATCCGGCGCGATGAAGAAGTTGATGAAGAGCATCGCGATGATGACGAGGACGAGGCCGCGCGCGGCGCCGAAGGCGAAGCCGAGCACGCGGTCGACCGGGCCGGCGCGCGAGTCCAGCACGAAGTCGGAAATGCGCATCGTGATGATCGAAACGACGAGGAGCGTAACGAAGAAGATGCCCACGACAGTGACGCCGAGGGCGATCTTGTCGTCCTGGATGTAGCGCTGCACGAAGGGAAGCAGGTCGTCGTAGAAGAAATACGCCGCGGCGGCCGCGGCGACCCACGACGCGATGGAAAAGACCTCGCGCGTAAAGCCGCGAATCATGGCCAGCACGGCCGAGATCAAAACGACGATGATCAAAATCCCGTCGAGCAGCGTAAAAGGCATCAGATCGTCGCCTCCTGCGGGTCCGAAACGGCGTCGCCGGACCTACCGAAACGTCCTGCCGCCCAAGTCTGCAGTCGATCCGGCGGTGATCGCCGCGACAAGGTCGGCGAGGGTGGTAACTTCATTGAGCGATAGAGTCGAGCGCACACCTTCGCGGCTTCCCGCCGGAAGCACAGCCTGTGAAAATCCCAGCCTTTCGGCCTCGGTCAGCCGCATCATCGTCTGCGTCACCGGCCGGACAGCCCCGGAGAGGCTGACCTCGCCGAAATAGACGCTCTCCGGCGGCGTCGCAACTCCGGCGCGCGCTGAAATCAGCGCCGCCGCCACGGCGAGATCGGCGGCCGGCTCCGCAAGCCTGAGCCCGCCGGCGACGTTCAGATAGACGTCGTGGCCGCCGAAACGCAGCTGGTAGCGCGTCTCCAGGACAGCAAGAAGCATGGCGAGCCGGTTCGGGTCCCAGCCGACGACAGCGCGGCGCGGCGTCCCGAGCGGCGTCTCCGCGACGAGCGCCTGGACCTCGACGAGCAGCGGGCGCGTCCCTTCGATGCCCGCAAAAATTGCAGCGCCGGGGGTCTTCGCGTCACGCTCTCCGATGAAGAGAAGCGACGGGTTGTCGACCTCCTTCAGGCCGGCATCCGTCATCTCGAAGACGCCGATCTCCGAGGCTGGGCCGAAGCGGTTCTTGACCGCGCGCAGCAGGCGGAAATGGTGGCCGCTCTCGCCTTCGAAATAGAGCACCGCGTCGACCATGTGCTCCACCACGCGCGGGCCGGCGATCTGGCCGTCTTTGGTGACGTGGCCGACGAGGACGACGGTTGCGCCGCTCGCCTTGGCGTAGCGAACGAGCGCCTGCGCCGAGGTGCGCACCTGGGTGACGGTTCCAGGCGCGCTCTCCACGATCTCGGTCCACAAGGTCTGGATCGAGTCGATCACAACGAGGTCGACCGGCGGACCCGCCTCAAGCGTCGCCAGGATATTTTCCACCTGCGTCTCGGCCGCGAGCGACACCGGCGCGTCGCGAAGGCCGAGGCGCTCGGCGCGGAGGCGGATCTGCCCGATCGCCTCCTCGCCCGAGACGTAGAGGACGCGGCGGCCCGCATTCGCCATCGCGGCGGCGACCTGAATCAGGATGGTGGACTTGCCGATGCCGGGATCGCCGCCGACGAGGATGGCGGAGCCGGGGACGAAGCCTCCTCCGATCACCCGATCGAACTCGCCGACGCCTGTCAGCGCGCGCGGCTGCTCCCTGGTCTCGCCGGCAAGCGCGGCGAGCGCGACGGGCTTGCCGCGCCCGGTTCGAAGAGCGACAGGGACGGCCGCCGGCGTCTCTTCAGAGAGCGTGTTCCACTCGCCGCAGGATTCGCAGCGTCCCTGCCACTTGGAGGAGACCGCGCCGCAATTGGCGCAGACGAATTGCGGGCGGGCGCGGGCCATCAGTGCGGCTTCGGCGGATTGAGATAGCGCCGCTCGGCGCGGCGGCTCAAACCCGTCAGGAGTTCGTAGCCGATCGTGTCGGCCGCGCGGGCCACATCGTCGATCGGCAGGTTCGGCCCGAAAAGCTCCACCCAATCGCCTTCCATCACCGCCCGGATGTCGGTGACGTCGATCGCGATCAGATCCATCGAAACGCGCCCGAGGAGCGGTGCCGGCTGGCCGCGGACGGAGGCGAAGGCGCCGGCGCGCGTGTCGCTCGAACCGGCAAGGCGCTGATAGCCGTCGGCGTAGCCGGCAGAAAGGACGGCGATCCGCGTCTCGCGCTCCAGATGCTTCGCGGCGCCGTAGCCGAGCGTCTCGCCGGCGCTTGCCTCGCGCACCTGGAGAACGCGCGCCCGCGCCGTGACGACGGTCGAAAGCGGCGGGCGGCCACGTGCGAACTCCGCACCGTAGAGCGCGATCCCCGGCCGCACGAGGTCGAAGCAATAGTCCGGCCCGAGATGGATGCCGGCGGAATTGGCGAGCGATGCCGGCAGCGACGGGAGCTCGCCGCGGAGCTCGTGGAAGAGCGCGAGCTGTGACCGGTTCATTGGGTGATCCGGGTCATCGGCGCAGGCGAGGTGGCTCATCACGAGGCGCGGAGAGGCGCTCGCGAAGAGGTCGGCGCGGCGCGCGAGCTCAAGTGCCTCGTGGACGCTGAGCCCGAGCCGGTTCATGCCGGTGTCCACCTGGATCGCCGAAGGCGCGCCGGGACAATGCGCCGCCCAAGCCTCGATCGACGCGAATGTGTTCAGCACCGGACGCAAGCCGGCGGCGCGAAA
This sequence comes from uncultured Alphaproteobacteria bacterium, assembly GCA_963739005.1. Taxonomy (GTDB): domain Bacteria; phylum Pseudomonadota; class Alphaproteobacteria; order Rhizobiales; family Afifellaceae; genus DASWJZ01. The sequence continues at coordinate 283,554 of CAVTYQ010000001.1, forward strand.
GATGTCGGCCCAGTCGGAGAAGAAGCCGTTCAATACATAGATGACGGCGTCGGGTGCGCTCGCGCGCACGCGTCGGCCCTCGTCGGGGAGCGCGACGAAGAAGGTGCGGCAGCCGGCGGCGGCAAGCGCCGCGACCGCCGGCTCGATGCCGATGCCGTAGGCGTCGGCCTTGACCACGGCGCCACACTCCGCCGGCGCGGAAATCTCCGCGAGCCGCTTCCAGTTCTTCGCCAGCGCGCCAAGATCGATGGCAAGGACAAGCGCCGCCGCCTCTGTCGGCTTCTGGTGCAATCCACTTCGCTCCCGATGAGCCGCCGACGCGCTAGTAACAAGGGTGGGGGAGGGAAGGGAAGCGGCTTGCCGCCTATTCATAGCGCGCCGGCAGACGATCGGCCGTCACAAGCGAGGAGAAGCGCGTCACCTCGGCCTCGAATTGAAGCTCGATGGTGCCGGTCGGTCCGTGGCGCTGCTTGCCGATGATGATCTCGGCCCGCCCGCCGAGTTCGTCCATCTCCGCCTGCCACTTGAAGAACTCCTCGGTGCCCTCCTTGGGCTTGCGGTTCTTCAAGTAATATTCCTGGCGGAAGATGAAGAGCACCACGTCGGCGTCCTGCTCGATGGAGCCGGATTCGCGCAGGTCGGAAAGCTGCGGGCGCTTGTCGTCGCGGCTCTCCACCTGGCGCGAGAGCTGCGACAGCGCCAGGATCGGCACGTTCAGCTCTTTCGCCAGCGCCTTCAGGTTCGTGGTGATCTCGGTGATCTCCTGCACGCGGCTCTCCGTGGAGCGGCGCGTCGTGCCGGTGATGAGCTGCAGGTAGTCGACGATGAGGAGATCGAGGCCGCGCTGGCGCTTCAGCCGCCTGGCGCGCGCGGCGAGCTGCGCCACGGAGATGCCGCCGGTCTGGTCGATATAGAAGGGGATGCGCTGCATCTCCTGCGCCACCTCGACGATCCGGTCGAACTGGTCCTCGTGGATGGCGCCGCGGCGGATGTCGGAGGAGGGGACGCCCGCCTGCTCGGCCAGCATGCGGGTGGCAAGCTGCTCCGCCGACATCTCCAGCGAGAAGAAGCCGACGATGCCGCCGTCGACGGTTTTGATCGAGCCGTCGGGCTGCTGCTCGCCGCGCCAAGCCTTGGCGATGTTGTAGCCCATGTTGGTGGCGAGCGACGATTTGCCCATGCCGGGGCGGCCAGCGAGGATGATGAGGTCGGAGGCCTGCAGCCCGCCCATCATCTTGTCGAGATCGTCGAGGCCGGTGGCGAGGCCGGAGAGGTGCCCGACGCGCTGATAGGCGGCGCCGGCCATGTCGATCGCGGCTTTGAGCGCCTCGGCGAAACCCTGGAAGCCGGTGTTGAACTGGCCCTTCTCGGCGAGGTCGTAGAGCCGCCGCTCGGCGTCCTCGATCTGGTCGCGCGGGGGCATGTCGACTGGCGCCTCGTAGGCGATGTTGACCATGTCCTCGCCGATGGTGATCAGGTTCCGCCGGATCGAGAGGTCGTAGATGGTGCGGCCGTAATCCTGCGCGTTGATGATCGTCGTCGCTTCGTAAGCGAGGCGGCCGAGATATTCGGCGATGGTGATCTCGCCGACCCGGTCGCTCTCCTTCATGAAGCTCTTGATGGTGCGCGGGTCGGCGGTCTTGTTCAGCCGAATGAGCTGCGCCGCCTTCTCGTAAATCTGCCGGTGCAGCGGATCGAAGAAGTGCAGCGGCTCGAGAAAATCGGAGACGCGATAAAAGGCTTCGTTGTTGATGAGGATGGCGCCGAGGAGCGCCTGCTCGACTTCGATGTTGTGCGGAACCCGACGATGGATCGATTCGTCTTCGGGGGGGAGGATGTGGGCGAACGTCATCGTTTCTTCAAATGCTCTTCATGCCCCTCATAGGTAGGACGGCACGCCATTGATAGGCGCGCGCACGAGGTTTCCTCGGTCGTGCTCGTTATTCTACCGAATCACCGGAGGAAAATTATCACGGTTGAATTTCGGAGGGAGCCTATTCGCCGGCCAGACGGAACAATTCGGCCGCCTCGTGGCGCGCGCGGAACTCCGTCTCCGCTTCCGTCATATAGTCGCGCGTGATCGGGACCGCATCGCGATCCTTCGTCAGCTGCATCTGGAAGACCATCATGTCGCCGGTGCGGAAGGCTGCCTCCGAACCTGCGAGATAGAAGTCCCACATGCGGCAGAAGCGCTCGTCGTAGATCGCGGCCGCGTCCTGCCAATGCGCGCGGAAGCGTTCGCGCCAGGCGCGCAGTGTCTCGGCGTAGTGCAGACGCAGGATCTCGACGTCGGTGACAAAGAGGCCGACGCGCTCCACCGCCTTCAGCACTTCCGAGAGCGCGGGAATGTAGCCGCCGGGGAAAATGTATTTCGCGATCCACGAATTGGTGGTCGAAGGAGGGCTGCTGCGACCGATCGAGTGCAGCACCATCGCTCCGTCGTCCTTCAGAAGCCGCGCCGCCGTTCCGAAGAACTCGCCGTAGCGCGCTGCGCCGACATGCTCGAACATTCCGACCGAGACAATCCGGTCGAATTGCATGTCGAGCGCGCGATAGTCCTTGAGCTCGAAGCGGGCCTGCTTCTCGAGCCCGCGCTCGCGCGCGCGCTGATTGGCGATCGCGTGCTGTTCGGTCGAAAGCGTGACGCCGGTGACGTTCACGTCGAAGAAGTCGGCGAGGAAGAGGCCGAGGCCGCCCCAGCCTGACCCGATGTCGAGCACGTGCTGGTCGGGGCGGAGGTCGAGCTTCGAAGCGAGATGGCGCTTCTTCGCCCACTGCGCCTCTTCGAGATTGGCGCCGGGCCGATCGAAATAGGCGCAGGAATACTGCATGTCGGAATCGAGGAAGAGGCGGTAGATGCGCCCGTCGAGATCGTAGTGATGCTTGATGTTCCGCCGGGCGCGCCCGAGCGAGTTGTTCTGAGCAAAATGGCGGGTCGCGTAGCGGAAGCGCGACAGCGACGCGTAGAACGGCTGGTTCCTGACCTCGGTCCAGTTCTCGTTCAGGAGCATCAGGAAATCGAGCAGCGTGTCGTCCGGAAAGACGATCGCGCCATCCATGTAGGCTTCCCCGATGGCGAGCTCGGGATTCTTGAGCACCGTCCATTCGGCGCGCGGGTCGCGAAAGGCGACGTGCGCGGTCAGTCCATGGCCGTCCCCATAGACGGAGACGCCGCCGTCAGCCCAGGTCACATGTAGCCGGCCGCGCCGAACGACCCGCCCCAGTAGGCGGTCCAGCCAACGGTTCATCCCACTTTCCTGCTGCTCTAACGCGCAACCGGTGCATTCAAATACGGTTTCGTCCGCAACGCAACAATCGGCGCTTGCAGGGGTGCCTGTCGACCCGAAAAATGCATCCGGCAGCGCTTGCCATAGGGCAAAACGCGGGACTGCGTGCGACGGTTGCCGAGCAGAGGCTGGAAAAGTTGCGGCTTCGCCGGCGGGGCCGGCGTCGGCTCAGGCGCTCTCGGTCGACTCCGGCGCGACCTCTTCGGCCTCCGCGCCTTCGGCGGCTTCCACAACCTCGGCCGGCGCTTCGGCCTCCTCCTCTACGAGCGCGTCGGGCCGAGTCAGATCCTCTCCGCGCGCCTGCCGCTCCGCCTCGTCGGTCGAGCGCGCGACATTGATCGTGATCGGCACTTCGACCTCGGGGTGAAGGGTGATCTTCACCTCGTGCAGGCCGATCGTCTTGATCGCGCGGTCAAGGCGCACTTGCCGGCGCTCGATGGAGAAGCCGCCGGTGGAAACCGTCTCGGCGATGTCGCGCGTCGCGACGGAGCCGTAGAGCTGGCCGGTCTCGCCCGCCTGGCGGATCACGATGAAGCTCTGGCCTTCGAGCTTGCTCGCCACCCCCTCGGCCTCCTTGCGGGCCTCCAGGTTGCGCGCCTCAAGCTGCACCTTCTCGCGCTCGAAGCGCTTGCGGCTTTCGGCGTTCGAGCGGAGCGCCTTGCCCTGCGGCAGCAGAAAATTACGCGCATAGCCATTCTTCACGCGCACGACGTCGCCCATCTGCCCGAGCCGGGCGATGCGCTCCAAAAGGATCACTTCCATTTTCGTCTCCTTGCTGTCCCGCGACTGCGGTTAGGGGCGGCGCTTGAAGGCGCCGCTCCAGCGGAGGCCACTGCCTATTTCAGGACGTAGGGCAGGAGGCCGAGAAAGCGGGCGCGCTTGATCGCCCGCGCGAGCTCGCGCTGCTTCTTGGCGGAGACCGCGGTGATGCGCGAGGGCACAATCTTGCCGCGCTCCGAGATGTAGCGCTCGAGAAGCTTCACGTCCTTGTAGTCGATGAGGGGGGCACCGTCGCCGGAGAACGGGCAGGTCTTGCGACGCCGGTGGAACGGCCGGCGGGTCGGAAGCTGTGCGATATCGACCATCGGTCTACTCCTCGTCGTCGCGGCGACGCTCGCGGTCGCGCTTGCGGCGTTCGTCGCGCTCTTTCTTCTGCATCTGCACCGACGGCTCCTCCTCGAGCTTGTCGACGCGAACGGTGATGAAGCGGATCACGTCCTCGTTGAGGCTCATCTGCCGCTCCATCTCGTTCACCGCTCCGTGCGGCGCGTCGAGGTTCATCAGCGTGAAGTGCGCCTTGCGATTCTTCGCGATGCGGAAGGCGAGATTCTTCAAGCCCCAATACTCGGTCTTGCCGACGTTGCCGCCGCCGGCGGCGACCACGCCCTTAAACTGCTCGACGAGCTCGTCGACGCGCTGACCCGAGACGTCCTGACGGGTCAGGAAAACATGCTCATAGAATGCCATTCGTCCTCAGCCTTTCCTTTCACGACCCGCCTGGCGCGGAGCCCCGTCGAAGCCCAGGGCGGCCGAAACCGCGGAAAGGCTTGCGTGACGTCTTCGAGAGCGGAGACACCGGAAACCGGACCGCTTTGGCGATCCTGCGGACGTCTTTCGACGCGCCGCTTTCCGTTAAGCCCCCGGCCAAAGCCGGTCGTGGAAGCCGGCTATATACGGCAAAATGCAGCGAACGCAAGGCGCGCAAGCCGCTGAAGCGGGGCGCGGACGCCAGGAGACTATCGCAATCCGGAGGCGCCTTGACATGCCCATCCGCGGCGGTGTGGATCGGCCGCGACGAACGAGGAGCCCGATGACCACCGCATTTCTCTTTCCCGGGCAGGGGAGCCAGGCCGTCGGCATGGGAAAGGCGCTTGCCGACGCAGTCCCGGCGGCTCGGGCGATCTTCGACGAGGTCGACGAGGCGCTCAACGAGAAGCTGTCGAAGATCATCTTCGATGGGCCCGAGGAGGCCCTCACGCTGACCCGGAATGCGCAGCCGGCGCTGATGGCCGTCAGCCTCGCGGCGCTGAAGGCGCTTGAAGTTGAAGGAATTTCGGTCAGTTCGCACGCCGCCTACGTGGCCGGCCATTCGCTGGGTGAATATTCGGCGCTCGCCGCGGCCGGGAGCTTCTCCATCGGCGATACGGCGCGGCTTCTCCGTATCCGCGGCGACGGCATGCAGAAGGCGGTGCCGGAAGGCGTCGGGGCGATGGCGGCGTTGCTCGGGCTTGACCTTGCCGCGGCGGAGGAGGTCGCGAAGGCGGCGGCGACCGCCGACGAGGTCTGCGAGGTCGCCAACGACAACGCACAGGGGCAGGTGGTCGTCTCCGGGCACAAATCGGCGGTGGAACGCGCGATCGACGTCGCCAAAGGCAGGGGCGCGCGCCGCGCCATGCTTCTCGCCGTCTCCGCACCCTTCCATTGCGCGCTGATGGAGCCGGCGGCCGAGGTGATGGCGAATGCGCTTGCCGGCACGAAGATCCACCCGCCGGCGGTGCCGCTCGTCGCCAACGTGACGGCGCTGCCGCTGACGGACCCGACGGAAATCCGCCAGCGGCTCATGGAGCAGGTCACCGGGACGGTCCGCTGGCGGGAGTCGATGGCGTGGCTCGCGGCGAACGGCGTCACGCGGTTTTTGGAGATCGGGGCCGGCAAGGTGCTGACCGGCCTTGCCAAGCGGACCGCGCCGGAGGCGGTGGCGTCTTCGGTCGGGACGCCAGAGGACGCGAAGGCGCTCGCCACGGCGCTCAAGGGATAGGGAGGCGAGCATGTTCGGACTTGAAGGCAAGCGCGCGCTGGTGACGGGCGCAAGCGGCGGCATCGGCGGAGCGATCGCGGAGGCGCTTCACGCGCAGGGCGCAACCGTCACGCTTTCGGGGACGCGCGTGGATGCGCTTCAGGCGCTTGCCGAAAAGCTCGGCGGCCGCGCGCATATCGCGCCAGCCGATCTCGCAGACGGACCGGCGGTCGATGCGCTCGTTCCTGAAGCCGAGCGGCTGATGGGCGGGCTCGATATCCTGGTGAACAACGCTGGACTTACCCGCGATGGGCTCGCGGTCCGCATGAAGGACGGGGATTTCGAGCTCGTGCTCCGCGTCAATCTCGAGGCGGCGTTCCGCCTCTCCCGCGCGGCGCTCAAGGGCATGATGCGGCAGCGCTTCGGGCGAATTGTCGGCATCACGTCGGTCGTCGGCGTGACCGGCAATGCCGGGCAGGCGAACTATGCGGCCTCCAAGGCCGGCTTGATCGGCATGTCGAAGGCGCTCGCCCAGGAGGTCGCGAGCCGCGGCATCACGGTCAACTGTGTTGCGCCGGGATTCATCGAGAGCGCGATGACGGGAAAGCTGAACGAAAAGCAGCGCGAGGCGATCCTCGGGACGATCCCGGCGGGGCGGCTTGGAAGCGGTGCGGAGGTTGCCGCCGCGGTCGTCTATCTGGCGGGCGACGAGGCCGCCTACGTGACCGGCCAGACGCTTCATGTGAACGGTGGAATGGCCATGATCTAGTTGCGGAAAAGTGCCCCGGAAAAGGCGGATTTCCGCTGCTGGTCAAGCCGAATGAAACGTGTTAACGACCGCCGGAAAGTATACCTTGAGCCCGGGTGAATTGCCGCTGAAGCGCCCGCTTCGCGGCTTTTGTGTATGTTCCGGGTCAGGAAACGGCCTGCAAATGAGGAAGAGGTTATGAGCGACAACAGCATCGAGGCGCGCGTCAAGAAGATCGTCGTCGAACATCTCGGCGTGGAGGAGGACAAGGTGTCCAAGGACGCGAGCTTCATTGACGATCTTGGCGCCGACAGCCTCGATACGGTTGAGCTGGTGATGGCCTTCGAGGAGGAGTTCGGCGTCGAGATTCCTGACGACGCGGCCGAGACCATCCTGACGGTCGGCGATGCGGTCCGCTTCCTGGAGAAGAGCACTTCCTGATCGCGGAGCGAGACTTCGCAACGTGCGGCGCGTCGTCGTCACCGGAATGGGCATGGTGACGCCGCTCGGGAGCGGCGTCGAAACGACGTGGGCACGGCTCAAGGCCGGCGAAAGCGGCGCTCAGCGCATTACCGCCTTCCAGGTTGACGATCTTCCCTGCCAGATCGCCTGCGTCATCCCGCGGGGCGATGGCTCCGAGGGGACCTTCAACCCCGACCTTTCGATGGAGCCGAAGGAGCAGCGCAAGGTCGACGATTTCATCATCTTCGCCATGGCCGCTGCCGACGAGGCGATCGCGAGTTCGGGCTGGGCGCCGAAAAGCGAGGAAGACCGCTACGCGGCCGGCGTCCTGATCGGATCTGGCATCGGCGGCATTGGCGGCATCGTCGAAGCCGGGATCACGCTGCACGAGCGTGGGCCGCGGCGCATCTCGCCGTTCTTCATCCCCGGCCGTCTCATCAATCTTGCGTCCGGCTATGTGTCGATCAAGCACGGGCTCAAGGGTCCGAACCACGCCGTCGTCACCGCCTGTTCGACCGGCGCGCACGCAATCGGCGACGCGGCGCGTCTGATCGCGCTCGGCGATGCGGACGTGATGGTCGCCGGGGGCACGGAGTCTCCGGTCGTGCGTATCTCGCTTGCCGGCTTCGCTGCCTGCCGCGCCCTCTCCACGCACTTCAACGATCGGCCGAAGCAAGGCTCGCGTCCCTACGATCGCGATCGCGACGGCTTCGTCATGGGCGAGGGCGCCGGCGCCGTGGTGCTGGAGGAACTCGAGCACGCCAAGGCGCGCGGAGCAACCATCCATGGCGAAGTGATCGGCTACGGACTCTCCGGCGACGCGTTCCACATCACCGCGCCGGCCGAAGACGGCAACGGCGCCGAGCGCTGCATGAAGATGGCGCTGAAGCGCGCCGGGGTCGATCCGTCAGAGATCGACTACGTCAACGCGCACGGCACCTCGACCATGGCGGACGAGATCGAGCTGCACGCGGTCGAGCGGGTGATGGGGAACGCAGCCGGCGCGCTCACCATGTCGTCCACCAAGTCGGCGATCGGGCATCTCCTCGGGGCAGCCGGCGCAGTGGAGGCGATCTTCTGCCTTCTCGCGATGCGCGACGGCATCGCTCCGCCGACGCTCAATCTCGACAATCCCTCGGTCGACACGCCGATCGACCTCGTGCCGCTCAAGGCCAAGGAAAAGCAAATCGACGTCGCGCTCTCCAACTCCTTCGGTTTCGGCGGCACCAATGCGTCGCTGGTTTTCCGCGGCGTCTGATGTGTTCGTGGTTTAGCCTCAATCGGTGCTATGAGTTGGCCCGGGGAGGGGCAGGCCGGGGATGAGCTACACGAATCGCCCTACCGACCGGAGACACCAGCCGCCGATGCCGGATTTGCCGGATATGCCGGCCGTGTCGCCTCTCGACATGCCTGCCATCGGCGAAGCGCAGCAACAGCCGCGCCGACGCATCGCGCCGAAAAGCCCGCGTCAGGTGCTCCAGCCGGAGGCGGCCCCGCCGCCCCCGCCGCGCTCGCAGAAGGCGCGGCATCCGCTCGTCGTCGTGTCGAACTTCTTCCTGATGATCGCAGTGCTGATCCTGCTGGCCGGCGGCGGGCTACTTTATTTCGCGATGCAGCGCTTCAACGGGCCGGGACCTCTTGCGGAGACGACGAGCGTGTTGGTCCCGCCGGGCGCCGACCTCGATTCGATCTCGACACAGCTGCAACGGCACAACGTCATCGACAGCCCGTTCGTCTTCACCATGGCGGCCCGCTTCAAGAAGCTCGAAGCCAAACTGCAGGCCGGGGAGTACCTCTTCCAGCCGGCCGTCAGCATGAAGCAGGTTCTCGACGATCTCGTCTCCGGCCGCTCCGTGCTCCACGCGATCACCTTCCCCGAAGGCTTGACCAGCAAGGCGATCGTCGACCGGCTGAATTCCGATACGATCCTGACCGGCGACATCACGGCCGTTCCGTCGGAGGGGTCGCTGATGCCGGACACCTATAAGTTCACGCGCGGCGCCACGCGCCAGCAGATGCTCGACCAGATGACGAGGGTCGAGGCGAAGGCGGTCGAGGAGGTCTGGAGCAGGCGCGCACCCGGCCTGCCGATCAACACGCCGGAGGAGCTCGTCACGCTCGCCTCGATCGTGGAGAAAGAGACCGGCCGCGCCGATGAGCGGCCGCGCGTCGCGGCCGTCTTCATCAACCGGCTCAGGAAGGGGATGCGGCTGCAATCCGATCCGACGGTGATCTACGGGCTCTTCGGCGGCGCGGGCCGGCCGGCGGACTGGGCGTTCACCGACGACGCGCTGAACAAGATGACACCGTTCAATACTTACCAGATCGACGGCTTGCCGCCTTCGCCGATCGCCAATCCGGGGCGCGCGGCGCTCGAAGCCGTGGCCAATCCTTCGCGCACGAACGAGCTCTATTTCGTCGCCGATGGCACCGGCGGACACGCCTTCTCCGCGACGCTCGAAGAGCATAACCGCAACGTTGCGCGCTGGCGGCAGATCAAGGCGGAGCAGAACAAGGCGACACAGGGCCAAGCCCCGGCGACCACGGACACGTCAGCGCCGGCGCCGGCACCGACCCAGGACGCGCCGCCGCAGGATGTACCGCCTGACTCCGTTCCGGCGGACGCCGGCGACCAGGATTAGTCGAAGGCGCGGCGCGCGAGGTTAGAAAGCGGTCTCGGCCGCTCGCGATGTCGGGCTCCAACCGTCGGGGATCGATGGCCTTAGCAAGCATGACCGGCTTTGCGCGGACGGCCTTCGAGGCCGAGGGGGCGAAGTATTCCTGGGAGATGAAGAGCGTCAACGCGCGCGGGCTCGAGGTGCGGCTGCGGCTGCCTCCGGGCCTCGATCATCTGGAGGCGGAGGCGCGGGCACAGATACGTGAGCGGGTCGCGCGCGGAAGCTGCTTTCTCAATCTCGCGCGCGAAACCGAGTCTGAGCAGAGGAGGGTTGTGCTGAACGAGGCGGCCCTTGCTCTCGTTATCGCCGCGGCGCGACGCCTTGCGGAAGTCGAAGGGATCAGCGCACCGACGGCTGATGGGCTTCTCTCCATACCGGGCGTGATCGAGGCCGGCGACGTTTCGCCAAAGGGTGAGGCGGCCGAACGCCGCGATGCGGCCGCCCTCGCGGCGCTTGCGCGCACGATCGATCAGCTGATCGCGGCGCGCCTTGAGGAGGGGAAGCGGCTTTCCCTTGTGCTTGTGGATCAGCTCAAGGGCATAGAGGCGCTCGTGAGCCAGGCGAAGAGCATAGCGGCCGAGGCGCCGGAGGCGATGAAAGCGCGCATTCGCGATCAAATCGCGCTGCTGACCGTTGATGGCATGGGTCTCAACCCCGATCGGCTCCATCAGGAGGCGCTCGTTGCTGCGTCGCGCGCCGATGTGCGCGAAGAGCTCGACCGTCTGACAAGCCATGTCGAAAGCGCCCGCGGCCTCGTTTCTTCCGGAGGCGCCGTCGGCCGCCGGCTCGATTTCCTGAGCCAAGAGTTCAACCGCGAGGCCAATACGCTCTGTTCCAAGGCCTTTGACAATCGGTTGACGACAATCGGACTAGAACTGAAGGCGATTATCGACCAGTTCCGCGAACAGGTGCAAAATCTGGCATGAGCGCCGGTCCCGTTCAGCTTCGCCGCAGGGGCGTCATGTTCGTGCTGTCGTCGCCGTCCGGCGCCGGCAAGTCGACGCTCGCGCGCCTGCTTCTTTCCGAGGAGCGCGATCTCGTGCTTTCGATCTCGGTGACCACGCGGCCGCGCCGCGCGAGCGAGGTGGAGGGCCGTCACTACCACTTCATCGACGAGGCGGAGTTCGTGCGCATGCGCGAACGCGGCGAGCTTCTGGAATGGGCGGAAGTGCACGGCAATTTCTACGGGACGCCGCGCGCGCCGGTCGAACGAGCGCTCGCGCAGGGCCGCGACGTGCTCTTCGATATCGACTGGCAGGGCACCGAGCAGCTTGCGGAGATCGCGGAGACGCGCGCCGACCTCGTGCGTGTGTTCGTGCTTCCGCCGAACTTCCGCGAGCTTCGGGCGCGGCTCGAGCGCCGCGCCGAGGACGCATCGGATGCGATAAAGCGGCGGCTGGCGAATGCGCGCTCGGAGATCGAGAAGTGGTCGGCGTACGACTACGTCGTCATCAATGAAGACCTCGACCGCTCGTTTCCGCTCGTGCGCGCGATCCTCGCCGCCGAGCGCATGCGTCGCGAACGCGTGACGGGGCTTGAGGATTTCGTGGAGAGCCTGTTGCGCGAGGCGGACGAAGCCGTGCGCGGTTCCGCCTAAGAGCGACCTGCTTGAATTCGCGCCAGGCGGAGAAAATCCTCAACCGCCAGGTTCTCGGCGCGAAGCGTCGGCGCGATGCCGATCTCTCGAAGGATGGGCTCCGGCTCTGCCCAAAGCTGCTTCAGGCTTGCGCGCAGCATTTTTCGCCGCTGGCCGAAGGCCGCGGCGGTCACTGTCTCCAATGCGCCGACCGGCAACGGCTCGGCGTCTTCGCGCGGCTCAAGGCGCACGACGGCCGACGTCACCTTCGGCGGCGGCGTGAAAGCGCGCGCCGGCACGTCGAAGAGCCGTGACGCGCGGGCCCGCCACTGTGTCAGCACGGCGAGCCGCCCATAGACCTTCGAGCCGGACGCGGCGACGATCCGGTCCGCCACCTCGCGCTGGAACATCAGGGTCAGGCTCCGCCAGGAGGGCGGCCAGACTTCCGAGCTCAGCCAGCCGACGAGGAGCGGCGTTGCGACGTTGTAGGGAAGGTTCGCGACGACGCGGATCGGATGGCCCGCGCGCAGCCCGGAATAGTCGAAGTCGAGCGCGTCGCCCTCAACGATCGTGAGGCGCCCGGGCGCGGCGGCCGCGATCTCTTGAAGCGCCGGCAGCGCGCGCCGGTCACGTTCGATGGCCGTCACATGCGCCGCGCCTTCAAGGAGAAGCGCGCGCGTCAGCCCGCCCGGGCCCGGCCCGATTTCCACTACGTGGGTGTCGGCCAGCGGTCCGCCGGCGCGCGCGATGCGGCGCGTCAGGTTGAGGTCGAGGAGGAAGTTCTGTCCAAGCGCTTTCCGGGCGGAGAGTCCGTGCGCGGCGATGACATCGCGAAGCGGCGGAAGCGCCAGAAGCGCGGCTTCCGTCAAGCGGGCGCCTCGCGGCACGTCATTGCGCGCGCGAGCTTCAAAGCCTCGATCAGACTTGTCGCGCGCGCCTTGCCGGTGCCGGCGATGCCGAGCGCCGTGCCGTGGTCCGGCGACGTGCGCACAAAGGGCAGGCCAAGCGTGACGTTCACGGCGGTGTCGAAGGCGAGCGTCTTGATCGGGATCAGCGCCTGGTCATGGTACATGCAGAGCGCGGCGTCGTAGGTTCGTCTCGCTTCGGAATGGAACATGGTGTCGGCGGGGAGGGGCCCGATCGCCTCGATTCCCGCTTGCCGCAGAGCCTCGACCGCCGGGCGGATCACGACCTGGTCCTCGCGGCCAAGCATGCCCTCCTCGCCGGCATGCGGATTGAGGCCGGCAATTGCGAGGCGCGGTTTCGGGATCGCGAAACGCCGTGCGAGATCGCGCGCGACGATGGTGCCGGTCCGGACGATCAGCTCGGAGGTCAGCGCGCCCGGGACCTCGGAGAGCGGGATGTGGACGGTGACGGGAACGACCTTCAGATCCGCACCGGCCAGCATCATGACGGGGAAAACGCGCTCGCCGAAAATCTCGCCTGCCAGCTGGCCGAGGAACTCCGTGTGCCCGGGATGCCGGAAGCCGGCCGCGCTCAGCGCTTTCTTCTGGACTGGATTGGTGACGACCGCGCTCGCGCTGCCGCCGCGGACGAGCTCGACGGCGCGGCGGATCGACCAGATCACCGTGCGTGTGTCCGACGGATCGATGTTCCCCGGCTGCCCGGCGACGGGTGGCGCGTCGGCGAGGCAGGGCAATGCGTCCTGGAAGATCGCCGCCGCAGCCTCGGCGCTGACGATCTTCGTGCGGATGTCGCGCCCGAGCGCTTGGGCACGTCGGGCGAGCAGCGCCGCGTCGCCGACGAAGACGAAGGGCGGAGTATCGGCGGCGCCGCGGGATAGCCACGCGTCGATGGCAATGTCGGGTCCGACGCCGGCCGGCTCGCCGAGCGTCAGCGCGAGTGGCGCGCCCGACGGCGTACGGTTCACTTGTTCTCGATGACGGCGTCGGCGCGAAGGTCGCGGAGGTAGCGCCGCGCGAGAAGCTGCCCGCGCTCACCGGTTATCTCCTCGCGAACCGCGACAGCGGCTTCCGTTTGGCCCGCGATCGTGTTCTTGGCGCAGACGGCGAGGACCTGGAAGCCCTCAGCGACCCGCTCGGGTTTTGTCGTGCCGCCGACGTCGGTTTTCGCCAATTCCGACTTGATCGGTTCCGGCAGGTTGGCCTCCTCGCGCCGCACGGTGGGCCGAACCACGATGCCGGGCGAGCCACCGGCCTGCTCGACGCTGTGGTCGCAGCCCTGAAAGCTCGCACGGAAGCTGTTCGCTTCGCTCTGCCGCTGATTGGCGAGCGCGGCGCTGGAGCCCGCGGGTACGACAAAGAGAATCGGCTGTACCATGTATTCGGCGGTGGCGGACTGCTCGGCCCCGGATGATGCCCCGCGCGCGTTGAGCGCCGCCGTGACGTCTTGGTCCGTGATGTCCACGGTCGCCCGAAAACGCGCCCGGACCACTTTCGACCACACCATATTGGCGCGCAGGAATTGCCTGAAGGTGGCGATGTCCAAGCCGGCCTGCCGCAGCGCCTGGGTGAATTGCGCAGCGGTCATTTTGACGCCGCTCGCCTTGTCCGCGACCTCCTGGTCGAGATCCCCGTCGCTCACCTCGATGTGCCGCCGCGCTGCCTCCTGCAGCATGAGCTTCTCATCGATGAGCTGATCGATCGCCTCTTTCTCGCCGGCCTTGCCGCCGGTGAACACGCGCAGCATCTTCGTCCGCTGATCGACGTCATAGCTCGTGATCGGGTCATCGTTGACCAGGATGCGGATTGTCGCATTCGCGGAAAACGCCGGCGGCGCCGCAATGCATGAGACCGCGGCGAAAACGCATGCCGCGAGCGCGATAGGCGAGAGATATCTTCTTGATGACATCACAGGGCTTCTTACCCGATTTCGGACGAATCGGCCGGGAATTCTACCGATCAATCTGTCGAAAATCCGGCCTGTTCCCTACTGTACGTTGGTTTCGACCGGGAGATTCCGGCCGAAACCGCCCTCGGCGAGCGTTCTCAGATTGACGCGGAAGAATATCTGCCGCGCCGATACGAGATCCGTATAGGGATCGGTGGTCTCCGAATAAGTCGCGGAAAGCGCAAAGCAATCGTTGGCAAAGGCGATCCCGAGACTGTCGGAAACGCGGCTATGGTTGCGCACGTCGACGACGTAGGAGCCGAGCACCGACCAATTGTCGAAGAGCGCGACCGAGGCGGAGGTGGAGAGTTCCTCGCGCCGCGTGAATATGCCGGACGCCGGGCTCTCGCGCAGGTAGGTGTAGTCGATTGCCGCCGTGCTGCCGCCATAGCCGGCGACGGCGGCCAGATCAGCGCGATTCACCGTCAGGTCGTCCGCGTCGAAGCGGCCGCGGGCGGTCACCGCGACGCCAAGGCCACTGTTCACCGTGAGGCGCCCGACGTAGTCGGATTTGGTCGTCTCGAGGCCCGATCCGACGCCCGTCAGGGCGTGGTCCTTGAGTGCAAAGGAGTTCTCGCCGGCGAGCTGATAGGAACGGCCGACCAGCGCGTCGACCGACGCGCCGTTCGGGAAGAGGCCCTGGTAGAGAAAGCCGAGGTTGGCGCGCGTGCCGCCTTCCTGGCGATCGTATCCGGCGAACTTGTCCCACTTGAAGAGCGTCGTGTCGTCGAACTCCAGGCTCTGCGAGTCCTCGTTCGGGAGGCTGCCCGCGCGCTTCTCGTCGGGGCGCGCGATCACCTGCACTTTCGGACCGAAGGTATGCGTCGTCGAGCCGAACGTCGCGAGAAACGGCCATTCATACTCGACGCCGACGGCCGGCATCACTCGCGCGGTGGCCCCTGCGTCGGTCAGTCCGGCGGCGGGATCGTCGGAGGCGATCCAGTCCGCATCGCCCTGCACGTAGGTAAACGGCGTGACGAGCTGGCCGCCGGCGAGAACGAAGCGCCGCTTCCAGCTTGCGCGGCTGGTGGCGCGCGTGAACGTCCCGGCCACGCCGGCATAGTAGGGCCCGAACGGCGCGGGCGGATGCCGAATGTCGCTGGCGTCGCGCGTCAGGCTGGCAAGGTTCGAAGTCGAAGCGCACTTCGCCGCCGAGGACAGGATCGTTGAGCACGTAGTTGTAGTCGATGACCGGATGGACGAACGCCTGCTCCGACTGATCATCGTGGATGTAGACGTCGCTCGTCGTCGGGTCCCCGTCATCCGGAAGATCTTCTTTCGTGTCCTCACGCTGAACGCGGAAATAATAGCCGCTGGCGGAGAAGTAGTTTCTATCGCTCATCCCGTTCAGATAGAGGGTCGAGGGCAACTCCTGCGCCTGCGCGCCCGGGATTCGATAGTCGCGGTTGAAGGTGCGGTCCGAGGTAAAGTCCACGTCCCAACCGAAGGACCAGTTCTTGCTGAGCCGGAAGGCGCCTTCGCTGCCTGCGCTGCCGCGGAGATCACGGTCGCCGCTCAACGGCGTGCCTTTGCTGGTGAACGCTTCCGGATCGTTCTGGAAGATGCCGGCGAGCCGGATCGAGTAGGAGCCGTTGACCATGCGGTGGCGCCATTGCGCCTGCATCAACAGGCCCTGCCGGCTTAGGATGGTCGGCGAGAAGGTGACGTCGTAGTTCGGCGCGAGGTTCCAGAAGAACGGCGTGGTCACGCCGGTGCCGAGCACGTCGCTCTGCAAGACCGAGGGGACGAGGAAGCCGGTCTTGCGCTTCACCGTCGGGTCGGGATGAAAGAACACCGGCATGTAGGCGATCGGGATTCCGAAGAACTCGAGGCGGGCGTTCTCGTAGTAGATCTCATGATCGGTCTCGTCGTGGATGATGCGCGCCGCCTTGATCTGCCAGAGCGGCGGCCGATCGGGATGCTCGAGGCACGGCGCGCAAGCCGTGTAAACGCCCTTGCGGAAGATTGTGAGGTTGCCGTCGCGCCGTTCCGCGGTCTGCGCGGTAAAGCGCGTGCGGTCGGTTGTGATCAGGTTCAGGCTGCCGACAAAGCCATCGCGGAAGTCATCGGTGATGTCGAGCTTCTCGGTCGTGATCAGGTCGCCGCTCGGCTCGAGCACGCGGACCCCGCCGGTGGCGATCAGGCGGCCGGACTTTTGATCGTAGGATACCCGGTCGGCATCGAGCGCGTAGCCGGCGTAATAGATTTGCACGTGCCCGATCGCGATCACCACCTCGTGGTCGAAATCGTAGACGAGCTGGTCGGCCTCGAGAATCATGCCACCGCCCGGTTGGTCGCCTTGCGGCAGGGCGCCCATCGCGGTGTTGGCCGGCCCGAACGACTGGGCGAGCGCGGGGATTCCCTGCGCGGCGAGCGCGGCGGAGGCCGCGCAGGCAACGAGCAGTTTGCCGCCCTTTGCGAGGCTGAAGACCAGCCTCCGGCGCCGACGCAGAACTCCGAGCTTCACCCGTCCTCCTGGAAAAGCAGGGCCGTCGCACCGAGGGTCAGCGCGACGATAGGCGGCAGCCAAGCCGCCAGCACTGGGTCGATGATCCCGTTCCCGCCCAGGTCGCCGGCGATCCTGCTGAAAGCATAAAGCAGAAAGCCAATAGTGGCGCCAGTAAGGATGAGCCGCCAAGTCCCCCCGTAGCGGGTCAGCCTGAGGCTCACGGTCGCCGCAATCAGCACCATCGCGACGAGGAAAAGCGGGCGGTTCAAAAGTGTGTGGAAAGCCACGCGGAAGGGGTCTGGGTTGCGGCCGGTTCGCTCCGCCGTCTCGATGAAGCCCGGAAGCGACCATACCGAAATCGTCTCGGGCTCGACAAACCGGCGCTCCACTTCGCCGGCAGTCAGCGACGTCGGCAATTCGTAGCGGTCGACCTTGTGCGGCGCGCTCTCCGCCGACACGACCACGGCGTCGGTCAGGACCCACCGGCCCGGGGAGTATTCCCCGCGCGGCGCCTCGACTTTCTCGCGGAACCGGCCGGCCGCGTCGTAGACGAACGCGGTCACCCCGAGGATCGCCGCGCTGCCCTCTTCTGCAGAGGCGAGATGCACGATTGACGAGCCGCCGCCTCCCTCCTGCCTGAACCAGTACCCGAAGCCCCAGGTCGTCTTGCCAAGGAGTTCAGCCTCGATGTTGTCGGACCGCTCCTGCATGCTCGTGGCGAGCGGGTTCAAGAATGCCGTGGCGGCGGCGCCGAACAGCAGGGCAACAGCAAAGGGCGCGCGCAGGAAACCCCATACGGATACGCCGCTCGCGCGGACTACGACGAGCTCCAGCTTGCGCGACAGGTCGATGAGGCTGAGGAGCGCCGCGAAAAGAAAAGCAAAGGGGAGCGCGATGTCGAGCAATGTCGGGACGTGCATCGCAGCAAGCGTCAGTCCGAGCAGGCCGGTGAAGCCTTCCTCGTCGCTGAAGCGGCGCAGCACTTCCACGTAGTCGGCCAGGAAAATGACGAGGCTGCCGAAGGCAAGCATGAGAACCAGCGTGCCGATGAAACGCCGGGCGATGTAGCGGCTGAGCACGCGCGGCGTCATTGCTGGCCATCGAAGTCGGCGCTCGCCGCGGCAAGGCGCGGGCGAGACCCACGCCGGGCACCGATCATGCGGTCCCAACCGGACTCGACAAAGCGCGGTATCGGCAGACGTGCGTCGAGAATCATCGCCACGATGCCGAAGCCTATTCCCGACAACGGGATTGCATAGAGAAACGGAAACGCGGAGGGAAAATTCATGCCGATCGAAGCCGTGGCGAAGCCGGCGATTCGAAGCACCGCGCAAAACAGCACGCAGGCAGCGATCGCGAAGCTGCGATCCTGGCGGTTGGTGCGCGGTCGCCCGAGGAAGGCAAGCGCGGCGAGCGCAAAGACGAGCGTATAGAGGGGCGCCGTTATGCGATTGTGAAGCTCGAAGACGACCCTGCGGGAGGTCGGGGCTATGGTCGAGTCGGTGGGGTCGGGCTCGAGCAGGTAGAGCGTCGATCTCTCCCTGGCCTTGTAGATCGCGCTCGCGTTCGGCGAGCCGAGCTGGCTCAGGTCCAGCGCGTAAGTCTCGAAGTTGACCACGTTGGTCTCGCCGGTGGCGCGATCCTGGCGTATCAGGTCGCCGCTCTGCAGGACCAGAAACGATCCGCCGGCGCGCTCCAGGAGCAGACCATGCGCCGCGCTGTACTGTGCGGTCTCCTTCGGATCGCGGTCATCGTTGATGAAGATGTCGCGGAAACTGCCGTCCGGCGCCTTCTCCCGGATATGCATCGTCAGCCCCTCGTCGACCGAACGGAAGCCACCGTCCTGCACGAGTGCGGCGATGACGTTGGCGCGAACATGGGTCACGAGCTCGCGAAGCACCCCGAGGCTCGCGGGCGCGATGACGTGGTAGGAGATTGCGAGCCCGAGGGTCACGAACAGTCCGAGGACGAGGATCGGGCGGTTGATGGTGCTGCGCGAGGCGCCGGCGGCGGCGATCACCGGAAGCTCGCTGTCGTTGGTGAGCCCGTTCAGCGTCAGAATCGCGGCGGCAAGGAAGGCGATCGGTGCGACGACCTGGATCAGCGCCGGGAGCGCCACGATCGTCATCAGCAGGAAGGTCCAGATCGCCTGGCCCTTGGAGGTCACGACGTCGAGCCTTGCGAGCACCTGGGTGACCCACAGCGTGGCAATTACCGCACACAGCGCGAGGAAGAAGGTGTAGCTTGCGCGCCGCAGCACGTAGCGCTCGATGAGCGGCATCAGGACAGGCCTCTGTCGCGGTCGACGGGAGCCCCACGGCGGATACGGCCGAACATGCCACGCACAGCAGACTCCCACCCGCCCCGGTTTCTCGCCACACTTGACGCCGGCTACCCGGGCCCTGCTATCCCCGGACTCAGGTTATGAAGCCTGTTCAAACCCGTGAGGCAATACGATGGCCGACCGTGTCGCGATCAATTTCACCAGGCTAGCGGCCCCCGATTCTGGCGCCGCCGTGGTCCTGACCGACCAGAGCCTGAAGCTCGGGCGCCGCTCGGCCGCCCTCGACGAGGCGGCCGGAGGCCGATTTTCCCGGGCGGCGGCGGCGGCGAAATTCAAGGGCGCGGCGCTGAAATCGATGCAGCTCCTGGCGCCCTCGGGGTCCGATCTCGACAAGATCGTGTTCGTCGGGCTTGGCGACCCCTCAAAGCTCACACCCCTCGATTGGCCGAAGCTCGGCGGGACGATTGCGGCCATCGCGGGCGGCGCGACCGCCGTCACAGTCCTGCTCGAGCGGCCGGACGGGCACGCCGTGAGCGCCCAGGAGGCGGCCGATGTCGCGCTCGGGATAAAGCTCCGCGCTTACGGCTTCGACAAATACAAAACGAAGAAGAAGGACGACGAGGAGACGCCGAAGGCGCTGAATTTCACCATCGCGACGGCCAATCCCACGGCGGCGGAGCGGGCATGGGTCGCGGCCTCAGCCGTCGCCGACGGGGTGGCGTTCGCGCGCGACCTCGTCAACGAGCCGGCGAACGCCCTCGGCCCTGTCGAGTTCGCCGAGCAGCTGAAGGGGCTCTCCAAGCTCGGCGTCGACGTGAAGGTGCTCGGAGAGGCTGAAATCCGCCGAGCCAAGATGGGCGCTCTCCTTGGCGTCTCGCAGGGTTCGGAGCGCCCGCCGCGCGTCGTGCTGATGCATTGGTGGGGCGGACGCGAGAAGGAGAAGCCCGTCGCCTTCGTCGGGAAAGGAGTGGTCTTCGATACCGGAGGCATCTCCATCAAGCCCGCCGCCGGCATGGAGGACATGAAGGGCGATATGGGCGGCGCAGCCGCGGTGTCGGGACTCATGCGGGCGCTCGCGCTCCGCAAGGCGAAGGTGAATGCCGTCGGCATCGTCGGCCTTGTGGAGAACATGCCGGACGGGAAGGCGCAGCGACCGGGCGACATCGTGACCTCCATGTCGGGGCAGACGGTCGAGGTGCTGAACACCGACGCGGAGGGGCGGCTCGTCCTCGCCGACCTTCTGACTTATGTGCAGAAGAGCGACAAGCCCGTCGCGATGGTCGACCTCGCGACGCTGACCGGCGCCATCCTGGTTGCGCTCGGCAACCAGCACGCGGGGCTCTTCTCCAACAGCGACGAACTTGCGAACGCACTGACGGAAGCGGGCACGGCGACGGGCGAGAAGATCTGGCGCATGCCGCTCAACGCCGAATACGACAAGCTGATCGACTCGAAGAACGCCGACATGAAGAACATCGGCGGACGCCACGCCGGCGCGATCACGGGCGCGCAGTTCATCCAGCGGTTCGTCGAGAACAATACGCCGTGGGCCCACCTCGACGTCGCCGGGACCGCGATGGGCTCGCCGGCGAGCGAGACCAACCAGTCGTGGGGCTCCGGCTGGGGCGTGCGGCTCCTGAACGAATATGTGCACGCCCGCTTCGAGCGGCGGAGAGGATAACGCGAGCGCCGTGGCCGAGGTCCTTTTCTATCACCTCGAGCGGCAGTCGCTTGAGGCGGCGCTGCCCGGCCTCTTGCAGCGAAGCCTGGAGCGCGGCTGGCGCGCCGTCGTGAAGGTCGGCTCCGAGGAGCGCCTTGAGGCGCTCAACGCGCATCTTTGGTCCTTCGACGATGCTGCGTTCCTGCCGCATGGCTCAGCGGCGGACGGGAACGCCGACAAGCAGCCGATCTTTCTTACGACCGGGGAGGACAATCCGAATGCGGCGGCGGTCCGCTTCCTCGTCGACGGCGCCGAGGCGCCCGATCTTTCGGGCTACGAGCGCACCGTCTTCATTTTCGATGCCGCCGACAGCGAGGCCGTCGGGCGGTCGCGCGAAGCCTGGAAGACGGCACGTGTGGGCGGTCACGAGGCCACCTATTGGCGGCAGGACGAGAACGGCCGCTGGGCGAAGCAGGCCTGAGAAAAGTCTCTGCGCGCGCCATCTTCAAAGTCTTGAGCGCCGGGAGTAGTTTCGCACAGCTCGGCTCCGTTCGCGTGCCGGGTTGGGAGGACGTTTTCCATGGTCACACTTTCGCGTCTCGTCGCGCTCGCCGCGGCGGCCGGCTTTGCTGTACTCAGTCCAGCCGGAGGAGCCTTCGCCGCAGATATGCAGTCGATGAAGTTCGTCGAGCACGCAGAGACCGACACCGTCACCGACACCGGTGATGAGGACGACAGCGTCGGCGATATCCTCACTTTCGCCAACAAAGTCTTCGACGAGGCGAACAAGGACCAGGTCGGGACGGACAACGGCTGGTGCGTGCGCACTGTGGTCGGCGTGGCCTGGGAATGCTTTTGGACGCTGACCCTGAAGGACGGCCAGATGACCGTCGAGGGCCCCTTCCTCGACGCCGGCGATTCCGTTCTCGCGGTGACCGGCGGGACGGGCACCTATTCCGGCGCCAAGGGCGAGATGGCCTTGCACGCGCGCAACGCCGAAGGCACCGAATACGACTTCGGCTACTCGATCGCGCACTAAGCTCAGCCGGCGACAGCCTCTTCCGCCTCGAGCTCGGCCGAAAGGTCGAGCCAATCGGATTCCGCCCGGGCGAAGTCGTGCACGCGCTCGGCGCGCGCCTTGGCGAGACGCGCCGCGCCCTCCGGGTCGCCGGAATAGAGATCGGGTGCCGCGAGCTGCCGATCGAGGTCCGCGATCTCGTTGCGGAGCTTCTCGATCGACCGCTCGCAGTCCTTGATCTTCTTGCGGAGCGGCGCCAGCGCCTCACGGCGCTGCGCCGCTTCGCGGCGCGTGTCCTTCGGTGACGATGAGGGCTGCGTCTTCGCAAGCGCTTCCTCGGCTCGACCAGGGGTGGCGATGCCGAGCACCATGCGGCGATAGTCCTCGATGTCGCCATCGAAGGGTTTGACCGTGCCGTCTGCGACGAGCCAGAGCCGGTCGGCGCAGGCTTCGATCAGATGGCGGTCGTGGGTGACGAGGATCACCGCGCCGGAATAGTCGTTCAGCGCGTGGACCAGCGCCTCGCGGCTATCGATGTCGAGGTGATTGGTCGGCTCGTCGAGGATCAGGAGCTGCGGCGCGCCGAAGGCGGCGAGCCCCATCATCAGCCTCGCCTTCTCGCCGCCCGACAGCTTCTCCGCGGCGGTCGCCATCTTCTCCGTCGTCAGGCCCATCTGCGCGGTGCGGGCGCGAACCTTCGCCTCGGGAGCGCCGGGCATCAGCTGGCGCACGTGATCGTAGGCGGAGAACTCCGGCCGCAGCACCTCCAGCTGATGTTGCGCGAAGAATCCGATCTTGAGCTTCGAGGCGCGGGTGACCGTGCCGGTCTCCGGCGCGAGACTCTCCGCCACGAGCTTGGCGAAGGTCGACTTGCCGTTGCCGTTCTGCCCCAGCAGCGCAATGCGGTCGTCGTCGTCGATCCTGAGATCGAGGTGGGAGAGCACGGGGCGGCCCGGCGTGTAGCCCACGGACACGCCCTCCATGCGAATGATCGGCGGCGAAAGCGGCTTCTCCGGGGCGGGGAAGCGGAAGGGGATCGCATGCTCCTGCGTGATCTCGGCGATCGGCTGCAGCTTGGCGATGGCCTTCAGGCGCGACTGCGCCTGGCGCGCCTTTGTCGCCTTGGCGCGGAAGCGGTCGACGAAAGCCTGCATGTGCTTGCGCTCGGCCATCTGCTTGACGCGCTGTTTTTCCTGCAGCACTTGCCGCTCGCGATATTGCCGCTCGAAAGAATCGTAGCCGCCGCGCCAGAGCGTCAGTTTCCGGTCGGCGAGGTGGACGATTGAGTTCACGGCCGTGTTGAGAAGATCGCGGTCGTGGCTGATGACGATTACGGTGTGCGGGTAGCGCGCGAGATAGCGCTCGAGCCACAGCGTGCCTTCGAGGTCGAGGTAGTTGGTCGGCTCGTCGAGCAGGAGCAGATCCGGCTCATCGAAGAGGAGCGCGGCGAGGGCGACGCGCATGCGCCAGCCGCCGGAAAAATCCGAGCAAGGACGGAGCTGCGCCGCGGCGTCGAAGCCGAGGCCGGCAAGGATGCGGGCGGCGCGCGCCTCCGCGGCATGCGCGCCTATGTCACTGAGGCGCATGTGGATTTCTGCGATGCGGTGAGGGTCCTGCGCATGCTCGGCTTCGCTGAGCAGCGTCGCGCGCTCGCGGTCGGCGGCGAGTACCGTCTCGATCAGCGTCCGCGGGCCGGCCGGCGCCTCCTGCTCCACCCGGCCGATGCGCGTCCCCTTCGGAAGCGAGATCGACCCGGCGTCGGGCGCGAGCTCGCCGGCGATGGCGCGAAAGAGCGTCGTCTTCCCCGCGCCGTTCCGGCCGACAAGGCCGGTTTTCGCGCCTTGAGGCAGCGTCAGGCTCGCGCCCTCGATCAGGGGGCGGCCGGCGATGCGGAGCGTGAGGTCGGCGATCTGCAGCATCTCGCGAGCGTCTAGGCGACCGGACGGCGGAAAGGCAAGGCGGACCGCGTCGCGTGGTGGAAATGAAGCGCGCCCGGGCCGAGGCCCGGGCGCGCTTCGTTCGGCGAACCGTGATGCTTAGTTGTTCTGGGCCTGGAGAAGGTCCGTCAAGCGGCGGATGGCGGCGCGGCGGTTCCGCCGTTCCGGGCCCAGCGTGTCGACCTTCAGGAACTGCTCGCCGTAGCCTTCGGTGACGAGGTTCTCCGGCGGGATGTCGAAGTTCTGCGACAATGCGGTCGCAACGGCCTCGGCGCGCTGATCGGAGAGGATCAGGTTGTCGTAGTCGGAGCCGACAGCGTCGGTGTGGCCCTCGATCAGATAGACCTCGTCCGGGTTGTCGGCGATCACCTGCTCCATCACTTGGCCGAGCTCGTATAGCGCGCCCATCTGGTCGTTGCCGATGGTGGCACTGCCGAACTCGAAGGTGATGGTGTCGAGGTCGATGCGGGGGGAATAGGCGCGCACCTGTTCGTTCCGAAGCACCTCGTCGAGGGTATAGGCGCGTGGAACCGCCTGCACCGGTGGGGCGAGAAGCGCTCGGCGGATGTCGCGGTCGGAGGCGTGGCCGAGGTCGACGATATAGCGGTCGCGCGGGATACGTACTTGCGGCGGCGGCACATCGTAGAGGATCGGCGATGGCGGCGCCGCCTGGTTGTCGGCGTAGCGGTTGTCGATCAGCACGATCTCGCGGCCGTCCGGCAGGAAGCGGCTGCGCTTGATGATGTTGCCGTTGCGGTCGCGGATGGTGACGATATCGACGCCGTGCGGCCGGTGCAGGGTCGTCCGCGTGCGGCCGTGCGGCAGGTCTTGGACCTCGACGTCGTTGGCGCCGTAAAGCAGCCGGTCGCCGTCGTCGGGGACCACCGGCTCGACGTAGATGTTGCCGCCGCCGAGATCGATGATAACGCGGCCGCCCCGCTGCTCGACCACGTCGCCCTGATTCTGGTCGCGGTTCCACCAGGGATTGTCGCCGCCGCCGTGGTCGCGATTGGCCTGGCGATTGTGGTCGCGCCGGTTGTTGTTGTTGTTGCCGCCCTGGTTCTGGTCGGTCTGGTCAGGCTGCCCGCTGATCGCCTGCTGCAGCTGATCGAGGAGCTGTTCGCGGAGCGAACGGACCTTCTTGGCCTGCTCCGTATCGCCCTGCGCGTTGAGCTGCTGCTCGACGGTGGACTGCTCCGCCGGCGGCGGGCATTCCTGCCCCTGCGGACAAGGCGGCGTTGCGGCTGGCGGCTGCGCCGCTTCTTGCTGCTGCGGCTGCAGAGCGGGCTGTTGCTGGCCAGTCTCTTGCTGCTGTTGCTGCTGCCGGCGCTTGCGGTCGTTCGTCTGCTGGGTCGGCTCTTCAGCGGCCGGCTGTTGTGGCGCGGCCTGCTCCGCTGCCGCCGGCTGCTGCTCGGCCGGGGGCGGGCACTCCTGCCCCTCTGGGCAAGGCGGCGTCGTGGCCGGCGCGGGGGGCTGCGCAGCCTCCTGCTGCTGCGGCTGCTGCTCCTCAGGCTGTTGCTGGCCGGCGTCCTGCTGTTGCTGTTGTTGCCGGCGGCGCTTGCGGTCGTTCGTCTGCTGGGCGGGCTCTTCGGCAGCCGGCTGCTGCGGGGCGGCCTGTTCCTGTGCGGCCGGCTGCTGCTCTGCCGCTGGCGGGCACTCCTGCCCCTGCGGGCAGGTCTCGGTCGCGGCCGGCGCGGGCGGCTCAGCCGCTTGCTGTTCAGGCTGCTGCGCTTCGGGCTGTTGCTGGCCGGCGTCCTGCTGTTGCTGCTGATGCCGGCGCTTGCGGTCCTGTGTCTGCTGCTGATCCGGGGCCGGTTCTTCGGCTGCCGGTTGTTCGGCGGGCGGCGGGCACTCCTGCCCTTCGGGGCAGGGCTGCTGCGCATCGGTTTGCGCCAGCACGAGTGGTTTCAAGGAGGCTCGGTCGAGCGCGACTGCCGGATAGCTCAGCGCGAATGGCAGCGCGGCACCGGCAAAGAGCAAAAATCGAAGTCTCATAGGAATCGTTTCCCCGTTGACCAAGCCCCCTCGGTCACAGCGGCAACGTGACTCGCCCGCTATCGTTCCGCATTCACAGGTGCATGCGGGCAGCAATATGGCCAGGGACCGCCAAACCGGCGGGAACCTTGAGCTGGCGCTTCTCGCGGTGGACCGGGGCGAAGCCGAGCCGCTGATAGAGCGGCAGCGCCGCAGGGTGGTCGAGCGTGCAGGTATTGACCCGGAGCGCCTTCGCGCCGCGCGAGAAGGCTTCCGCGACGGCCGAGCCGAGGAACCAGGGCCCGATCTTGAGACCGGTCCATTCCGGCATCAGGCCGAAATAGACGAGGCGGACGCTCAAAGGGTCGCTGCGGTCGAGCTCATAGTAGCCGGCCGGGGAGCCGTTGGCGTAGAGCACGAAGACCTCGATACCAACCGCATGGATTCGCTTGGAAAGCTCCACGTCCGACAGCGCCAGCCGCTCGACCCAGAGCCAGCTGCCGCCGACCGCACCGTAGAGATAGCGGTAGAAGTGTAGCGGGATGTTCTCCGCCTTCATCAAGGCAAGCCGGGGCGAGCGCGGCATCGCAGGCAGCTGGGCCGGCCGCGCCTCCATGGAAAGATAGGTCACCGTCGTCTCGACGACCGTCCCCTTCATGGGCTCCCCCTAGGCCGGGCCCTTCGCGACCGGCGCGTCGGGGCGGGAGCCCCAGTCGGCCCACGAGCCGTCGTAGACGGCGACGTCATCCTTGCCGATCCGAGCGAGCGCGAAAAGGAGGGTCGCGGCGGTGATGCCGGAGCCACAGGTCGTTATCACGGGCGACGAGAGATCGACGCTAGCCGCTGCAAACAGCTCACGAATCCGAGCGGGCGGAACGAGGCGGCCGTTGCCGTCCGAAAGGGCGTCGTAGTGGAGGTTCCTGGCGCCCGGCATGTGGCCCGAGGGAAGCCCGGGGCGGGGCTCGGGAAGCTCGCCGCGAAAGCGGGGGGCGGAGCGGGCGTCGACGACGGTCTTGCCCTGCGCAAGGGCGGCCCGGACGTCGTCGAAATCGCGGACATGCTCGCGCGAAAACGAGGGCGCGAAGCGCGCGGGCATCGGCCGCGCGACGCCTGTCTCCTTCGGAAATCCTGCTTCATCCCAGGCCGGAAGGCCACCGTCCAACACCCTGACGTCCTTGGCTCCAAAGACCCGGAAAGTCCACCAGACCCTCGGCGCCGAGAAGAGCCCCAACCCGTCGTAGACGACGATCGTGTCCCGATCGGAAAGACCCAGCGCGCTGACAGCCTTGGCGAAGGCAGCCGGCTCAGGAAGCATGTGGGGGAGATCAGTCCCCAGGTCTGCGATCGCATCGATGTCGAAAAAGACGGCGCCGGGGATGTGGCCGGCCAGGAACTCGGCCTTGGCGTCGCGACTCTGCGCCGGGAGATACCAGGAGCCGTCGACGACACGCACGCGCGGATCGCCGAGGTGGTCCTTCAGCCATTGCGGCGAGACCAGCAGGTCGCTCATGCGCTTCCTGTGAAGGCGAGCCGGATGCGGCGGTTCTGGCGGCCTTTCTTCTCGATCTTGGCGACGGCAATCCCCCCGATCTCGGAGGTCGAGCGGACGTGCGTCCCGCCGCAGGGCTGGAGGTCGAGGGAGCCGTCCACGCCGATCGCCACGAGCCGTACTTTTCCGGTGCCCGTCGGCGGCTTCACGCTCATCGTGCGGATCAGCCCGGGATTGTCGGCGAGCTCTTGGTCGGTGATCCACATTGTGCTGATGGGATGGTCGGCGGCGACAAGCGCCATCAGGCGCTCGGTCAGCTCGTCCTTATCGACCACGCCGGCTTCGCTGATGTCGAAGTCAAGCCGGCTCTCGTCGGCGCCAATCGAGCCGCCGGTCACGGGGAAGGGCACCAGCGAGCAAAGAAGGTGGAGCGCCGTGTGCATGCGCATGTGGCGGTGCCGCCGCTCCCAGGCGATCTCGGCCAGCACCGGAATCCCAACCTTCGGCGGCTCGCCGGAGGCCGGCACGTGTACGATCTCGGTCTTGCCCTCGCCATAGACGGTCGCGGCGATCGGCACGATCGCGCCGCCGGCGACGACCAGGCGGCCGGTGTCGCCCGGCTGACCGCCGCTTGCGGCGTAGAAGACGGTGCGGTCGAGAATGATCCCTCCCTGCTCGGAGTGAGCGACGACCTTCGACTCGCAGTCGCGCCGGTAGGAATCATCGCGAAAAAGCTGCAGCGTCTCGAAGGGCATCAGTCGGTTTTCTCGAACGGCACACTCACGTCGGAACGCTCCGAGAGCCACCCGGGCGCGGGTAGATCCTTGGAGCGGAGGAACGAGGGATTGAAAAGCTTCGACGCGTAGCGGCTGCCGTAATCGCAAAGCACCGTGACGATCGTATGGCCGGGACCGAGAGCCTGCGCCATGCGGATGGCTCCGGCGACGTTGACGCCGGTCGAGCCGCCCATCACCAGGCCCTCCTCGACGAGTTCGAAGACCTGGGCGACGGATTCCGCGTCGGGAATTTCCCAGGCCATGTCGATCGGCGCGTCCTTGAGGTTGGCGGTGATCCGGCCCTGGCCGATCCCTTCGGTGATGGAGGAGCCTTCGGCTTTAAGCTCGCCGTGGGCATAGAAATTGTAGAGCGCCGCCCCGGGCACGTCGGCGAGTCCGATCTTGATCGCGGCGTTCTTGCCCTTGAGGAACATGCCGACGCCGCCGAGCGTGCCGCCGGTTCCGACGGCCGAGACGAACGCGTCGACCTTGCCGCCGGTCGCCTCCCAGATCTCCGGCCCCGTCGATTCGATATGCGCCTGGCGGTTGGCGACGTTGTCGAACTGGTTGGCCCAGATCGCACCGCCTTCTTCCGTCTTCGCAAGCTCGGCCGCCAAGCGTCCGGAAATCTTCACGTAGTTGTTCGGGTTCCGATAGGGGACGGCGGGCACTTCGATCAGGAGCGCGCCGCCCATGCGAAGCGCCAGCTTCTTCTCGTCGGACTGCGTTTCGGGGATGACGATGACGGAGCGGTAGCCGAGCGCCTTGGCGACGAGCGAGAGGCCGATGCCGGTGTTGCCCGCGGTCCCCTCGACGATCGTGCCGCCGGGCTTCAAGGAGCCGTCGCGCTCCGCGGCGCGAACGATCCAGAGCGCGGCGCGGTCTTTCACCGACTGTCCCGGATTCAAGAATTCCGCCTTGCCGAGGATCTCGCAGCCTGTCGCCTCGGACGCCCGCCGCAGTCGGACGAGCGGCGTGTTCCCGATGAGGTCGAGCACCGATTTCGCAATTGTCATAACGCACGCATCTCTTTTGCGCCGGGAAGCTATGCCGCGATGCGGTGAGGGGCAAGGGAAGGTGTTCTATGCTTTCGCAAACCTGGGGACCGACTTCGCGCGCTCAGCCTAGCGGCGGCATGAAGCCGGTACGAAGACCATGCGCCCAATCCGGCCGGCCATTCGCCTCGGCGCGATGCGCTGCCTCCTGGTAGGGATAGGGGACGAGGATAAGCTCGAAAGCGAAGCCGCCCTCAGGCTTTTCCTCGGCGATCGCGTAGCGCGCATGATGCGAGCCGGACTCCGAGACAAAGGTGTGTCTTCGTAAGCCGGGCAGCCGACGCTTCCGGGATTGAGGATGATGGGGCCGCCGGGAAGCTGGACGACGCGCGCCTGGTGGCTGTGCCCACAGAGCACGAGTTTCGCATCGACGGCGCCGAGCCTCTTCGCGATGGCATCGGGGTGGCTCGGCACGAGACGCGCGCCGTCCACCTCTTCGACAAGATAGACGTCGTCGGCTGCGGGCGCTGCGTGGAAGGCAAGAACACCCGGCGCGACGTTCAGGCGGAAGGGGAGCGCTTTGAGCCGTGCGCGATATTTCTCTTCGAGCTGATCGAACGCGAAGCGATCCGACAGCCCCATCTCGTCGGGCGAGAGCGTCGCGACCTGGCGGTCGTGGTTGCCGCGAACCGTCGGCAGCTTCAATTCGCTCAGGCGATCCATCGTCTCGCGCGGCCACAGCGGTCCGGACGCGCAGTCGCCGAGGTCAACGACGAGGTCGGGCTTCCGCATAGCGAGATCGGAGAGCACCGCCTCGAGCGCGAGGATGTTGCCGTGGATATCGGCAAGAACGGCAAGCCGCATCGGCGTCTCTCCAAATGCGTGAGGAGCGAGGGTGTAGCACGGTCGCACGCCGCGCCGCTCCGCGCGCGAATTGACGCCGGCAAAACCACCGTGTTCGAGCCGCGGCAGATTGACTTTTTGCGAACTCGGTGTTTCACGAGAAACTATTTGTTAATCATTTTATGATTCGCGCGCGGAGGAGTCGCGAGCATGCCTGCGGCAGCAAGGGGATAGAGGCGCTTTCCATATCCGTCACGCGAGAGAAGATGCGCCGGTTGGCATGCGCAGGCGGTCCGGAACCGAAGTCGTCGCTGCATCCTCTAACACGCAG
Source organism: uncultured Alphaproteobacteria bacterium (assembly GCA_963739005.1). Taxonomy (GTDB): domain Bacteria; phylum Pseudomonadota; class Alphaproteobacteria; order Rhizobiales; family Afifellaceae; genus DASWJZ01. The sequence goes on from CAVTYQ010000001.1 coordinate 313,669, forward strand.
ATAAATTGGAAGAAAGCGCCCGCTTCTCGTGCTTTGCGTTAGCTCTGGCGGCGGAAGAGTCGCCTGAACGCTTTCCGTGCCTGATGGCGGAAATTGTCGCCGGCTTCCTCGCCGCGCTGCTTCTTCACTGCGCTGAGCTCCGCCTGCCGTTTCGCGAGAACGCGGGCAAAGGTGTCGACGAGCTCGGGCGCCTTGGCGAAGACGCGCTCAAGCGACGATTTGGTGATCTCGATCGCGTCGACGTTGGTCGCTGCGCTCACCGTCGCCGTCCGCCGGTCGCCGGTGAAGAGCGACATCTCGCCCACCACGTCGTGCGGCCCGAGCTTCGCCACCGATTGCTCGCGCGCGTCCGCGTCGGCGAAGGTGACCGCGACCTCGCCGCTGACGATGACGAACATCGCGCCGCCGAAGTCGCCCTGCGACATGAGCCGCGTCCCGGCCAGAAAGAAGGCCGGCCGGCTTTGCGCCGCGAGGAAGCGGAGCTGATCGTCGTCAAGCGCGTCCGCGAAGAGCGGGACCTCCTTCAGAAACGCACTCGCTTCCATCGTCGGCCTCCCTATCGCTGGATCGGTGCCACGGAGCCCTTGTCCTACTTAGCGAAGCGCCTTCTTTCCACCCGCCGCGGCGATCACGGCGATGATGATGAGGCCGGTCGCGAGCAGGCGTATGCCGGCGCTCGCACCGTAGGTATTCAGCATGGTGAGCAACAGCACCATGAAAAGCGCGGCACCCCAAATCCCCGGCACATTGGCCTTCCCGCCGGCCACCGAAGTACCACCGATCACCACGACCGCAATAGAGGCGAGCAGATACTCGTTGCCGATGTCGACGGAGGCGCCGCGAAAGTAGCCGGCAAGCAGCGCGCCGTTCAACCCGCCAAGACAGCCGGAGAGCATGTAGGTCGCAAGCCGCACGCGCCCGACCGGGATGTTGGCGAGCCGCGCGGCGCGCATGTTCTGGCCGATCGCGAGCACCGAGCGGCCGTAGATCGTGCGGTGGAGCACGATCGCCATCAGCGTCGCGAAAAGGGCGGTCAGGATCGCAAGGATCGGGATGCCGAAGACTTGCGTGCTGGTGAAGGCGGCGAAGCCCGGCGGCGGCTTGATCTGCAGCCCGCGGCCGTAGCTGATGTCGATCGACTGGATGACGAAGCTCGCCGAGAGCGTCGCGATGATCGGCGGGATGCGGAGCGCCCAGATCAGGAGGTAGTTGGCGAACCCGATGGCGGCGCCGCTCGCCAGCGCCGCCGCGAGGCCGATGGGCACCATCGCATCGGAGCCGTCCATCACCTTCATGGCAACGGCGCTCGCAAGGCCGATATTGGCAGGCAGCGAAAGGTCGACATTGCCCGGCCCGAGCGTGATCACGAACATCTGCCCGATGCCGGCGATCACCATGAAAACGGCGAGCGCGAGTGCCGCCTGGATCATGCCCATCGCGCCATAACCGCCGGTGAAGCCGATCGCGGCCACATAGACGAGCGCCGCGCCGACGAAGGACCAGAGCCATGGCTTTGCGAGGAGCGCGAGCCTGCCGGTCACGTGGTCTCCCTCCGGCCAAGTGCGGCGCGCGCCGCGAGCACGATGATCAGGATCGCGCCGTTTGCGCCGACCTGCCAGTCGGGCGAGATGTGCATGAAGGTGAGGAGGGGCGAGGCCGCGAGCGCGAGCGTCAGCGCGCCGATGACCGCGCCGATCGGCGATACACGACCGCCCACGAACTCGCCGCCGCCGAGGATGACGCCGGCGATGGAAAGCAGCGTGTAGCCGCTGCCGATATTGGCGTCCGCCGAAGTGGTGATCCCGATCAGGGCGAGGCCGGAGAGGACTCCGAAAAGGCCGGCGAGCGCGAACATCGCCACCTTGATCTTCAGGATCGACCAGCCGGCACGTGCGACCGCGACGGCATTTCCGCCGGCGCCGCGCAGGATCGCGCCGTAGGACGAGCGCATCAGGCCGACATGCACGACAAGCGCGATCACGAGAGCCGCGATAATGGGGAAGGGGACATGCGGCGGCTTGAAGCTCATCAGCGCGAGCAGCCAGTCGGGTGCCTTGCCGCCGGGGCGCGGCAAAAGAAGGATCGCGAGGCCCTGCCACACGAAGCTCATGCCGAGCGTCACGACGATCGACGGAAGGTCGCGGAGATAGATCAGAGCGCCGAGAGCGGCGTAGAGGCCGATGCAGCCGATCAGGACCAGGGCACCGAAGAGCGGCGCGTCGTGCAGCCATGTCGCCGTGACGCAGCCGACGAAGCTGACGAACGTGCCGATCGAGAGATCGAGGTCGTTCACGCAAAGGATGAACATCTGGGCGATCGTCGCGAGCGCGATCGGGATCGCCAGATTGAGCATCAGGCTGAAGCCGAAATAGCTGATCGCCCGCGGATTGAGGTAGGCGATGGCGAGAAGGATCAGGGTCAGCGACAACGCCGGCAGCAGCGTGCGGATGAGGCGGCGGATGCCGCCTGAAGCCAGAAGCGGTCCGCGCGCCGCGCCAGGAAGCGAAACCGTCGTCATTGGGCGGCAGCGCTTTCGCTGGCATCCTCGAAGGAGGACTGGATGACCTTCGCCTCGGTGAGTTCGCCGCGGTCGAGGTCGGCGACGATCCGGCCGTTGCGGAAAACGTAGACGCGGTCGCAGTTCTCCAGCTCGTCGAGCTCGGTCGTATACCAGAGGAACGTGCGGCCGGCGGCGGCCTCTGAGCGGATGAGGTCATAGACTTCGAGCTTCGTGCCGAAGTCCACGCCGCGCGTTGGGTCGTCCATCAGGATGACCTTGGCATCGGAGCCGAGCGCGCGCGCGAAGAGCGCCTTCTGCTGGTTGCCGCCGGAAAGGGAGAGGATCGGATTGTGGATGTCCGGCGTGCGGATATTGATGCGTCGCCGCCAGTCCTCGGCGAGTGCGTCCTCGAGCTGCGGCGACAGCAAAAGCCCGCGGCGGAATGAGGCTATCGAGCGTATCCCGATGTTCTCGCCGATCGACCAGAGCGGAAAGATGCCGTCGGTCTGGCGATCGCCGGCAACGAGCGCGGTCGACGAAGCGACCTCGATTCCAGGGCGGTGGCCCATCGAAGCGTTGAAGACGTCGAGCAGCAGCTCCGTCTGACCATGCCCTGAGAGACCTGCGAGGCCGACAATTTCGCCCACGTGAGCGACAAGCTCGGCGCTATCGGATTGCCGCGACGGGCGCGCCCGGACGACGATTGGGCGATCTGCCGCGGGCCCGGCCACTCGGCTTTCGACCGCGGCCTTCTCGTGCTCCGCGCCCATGGCGCCGACCAGCTTCTCGCGGTCGAAAGCTCCCGCCGTGTCGGCGGCGACGACCTTGCCGTCGCGCATGACGACGATGCGGTCGGAGTAGTCGAGAACCTCGTTCAGGAGGTGCGAGATCAGGATGCAGCTTGCGCCGGTCGCCACCGTCCTCCGCACGAAGGCAAGAAGCTGGCCGGCGGCGTGGGCGTCGAGCGAAGACGTGGGCTCGTCGAGAATGACGAGATGAAGCGGGTCCTCCGTCACCGTAAAGGCGCGGGCGACCTCGACCATCTGACGCCGCCCGATCGAGAGGTCCGAGACGATTGAGTCCGGCGAGACGCCGTGGCCGGGAAAGATCTCGTCGAGCTTGGCGCGAATCATGTCGCCGGCGCGCCTCCGCCAGCGCCAGCCCGCGATGGTCGGATGCAGGATGCGCGCGTTCTCCGCGACGGTCAGATTCGGGCAGAGCGAAAGCTCCTGGAACACGCAGCGGATGCCGAGCGCCTGCGCGGCAACGACCGAGTAGGCTTCACGCAGTGCGCCTTGGATCAGAATCTTGCCGGCGTCGGGGGCGAGCGTACCGGCGAGTATGTGCATCAGCGTCGACTTGCCGGCGCCGTTGTGGCCGACCAGACCGACGCACTCTCCGCTCTTGACGGCAAAGTCCACGCCGTCGAGCGCGTGGACGGCGCCGAAATGCTTTTCGACGCCGTCCAGCTCAACAATATCGGCGCGTGCCTCGGCCATTCTCAACAAGTTCCCAGCCGGACTCGATGATGAATGGGCGCTCAGACGCGCGCAACGGCTACTTCATGTTGGCCTTGATAGCGGCCTGAGCATCAGCCTCGGTGTATTCGTGGCTGGCCACGCTGCCGGTCTCGATATTCGGCAATGCCGCTTCGAAATCGTCCTGCGTGAACGCCAGATACGGCACCAGGAGATCGTGCGGGATGTCCTTGTTTCCGTCGAGGATCTGCTGCGCGACCCAGAAGGCAAGCGTCGAGACGCCGGGCGCGATCGAGGCCGACCAGGTGGTGTAGCCATCCTTGGCCTTCTGCTCCTTCCACCACTGCAACTCGTCCTGCCGGTTGCCCATGATGATGGTCGGACGCGGCTTGCCGGCCGCGGCAATGGCCTGCGCCGCGCCGTAGCCGTCACCGCCCTGGTCGACGACGCCGATGATGTCGGGAAGCGACGGCAGGACGGTCGCGACTGCCTTCTGCGCCGTGGTCTGGTCCCAGTCGCCTTCGACCGAGCCGACGATCTTGAACTCCGGATGGGCGGCGACGCCCTCCAGGATGCCGTCATGGATCGACTGGTCGATCGAGGTGCCGGCCAGACCACGGATCTCGAGCAGGTTCCCGCCCTTCGGCTGGAACTTCACCATCTGCTCGACTTCCTGCTTGCCCATGTCCTTGAAGTCGACGACCACGCGCCAGGCACAGGGCTCCGTTACGATGCCGTCGAAGGAGACGACAACGATGCCGGCGTCGCAGGCCTGCTTGATGGCGCCGTTCAACGCGTCCGGCGACGACGCGTTGATGACGATTGCGTCGTAGCCCTGCAGGATCAGGTTCTGGATCTGCGCCGCCTGCGTCGGCACTTCCTTGTCGGCCGTGGTGAACACGTCGGCGGCGGCAACGACGCCGTCGGCGACCGCCTTCTTGGTGACGATGTCGTAGCTCTTCAGCATCGCCTGACGCCAGGAATTGCCGGCGTAGTTGTTGGAGAACGCGATCTTCTTGTCCTTGGTATCGGCCAATGAAGGGCCGGCCAACGCCGCAAGAGCGAGCGCAACGGCAGTAGTCGTCAGTAACGTCTTCATGCTTTCTTCCTCCCGAGATTGAGCCGGCAAATTACGCTTCGGCTCTTACAGTCCGGCCCTGCGGGCCAGAATTGCTTGTTTCCTACATGACCGCGCCGATCTGCCAGGGCACGAACTCGTTGTCGCCGAGGCCAAGCGTCTCGCTCTTCGAGGGCTCGCCCGAGGCGACGGCGAGGATCTTCCTGAAGATCTCCTCGCCCTTCGATTCGATGGTCGCGTCGCCGTCGACGATGTCCCCGCAATTGATGTCCATGTCTTCTTCCATGGTCGTGTAGGTGCGGGAATTCGTGGCGAGCTTGATGGTCGGGGCGGGCTTCGACCCGAAAGCCGAGCCGCGGCCGGTGGTGAAGCAGACGATCTGCGAGCCGCAGGCGATCTGGCCGGTGACGGAGGCGGGATCGTAACCGGGGCTGTCCATGAAGATGAAGCCCTTCGACGTGATCTTCTCGGCGTAGAGGGCGACGTCGGCGAGCGGCGACATGCCGCCCTTCGCGGCGGCGCCGAGCGACTTCTCCAGGATCGTCGTCAGCCCGCCCGCCTTGTTGCCGGGCGAGGGGTTGTTGTTCATGTCGCCCTTGTTGCGACGCGTGTAGTCCTCCCACCAGCGGATGCGATCGATGAGCTTCTGGCCGACCGCCTCCGATGCCGCGCGGCGGACGAGAAGCTGCTCCGCGCCGTAGATCTCCGGCGTCTCGGCGAGCACCGACGTGCCGCCGTACTGGACCAGGATGTCGGCGGCTCGGCCGAGCGCGGGGTTGGCGGTGACGCCGGAATAGCCGTCGGAGCCGCCGCACTGGAGCGCCACCATCAGCTCGCTCGCCGGCACGTCCGTGCGCGGGATGACGGGGAGGGCGGGGAGCAGCTGTTCGATCATCCGCACGGCGCTTTCGACCGCGCGGCGCGTGCCGCCCGATTCCTGGATCGTCAGCGTGTGGAAGTGATCCTCGTCGAAGCCGTACTTATGTTTCAGCCGGCTGATCTGCATGACCTCGCAGCCGAGCCCGACGAAGATCGCCGCGGCGACGTTCGGATGCGTGGCGTAGCCCCAGAGGACGCGCTCGAGATTGTCGAAGCCGTCGCCGGCGTCGGCCATGCCGCAGCCGGTCCCGTGCGAAAGCGCGATCGCGCCATCGATTTGCGGATAGTTCGCCAGCATGCCGGAATGGTTGACCCGGTCGGCGATCATGCGGATCACGGTCGCCGAGCAGTTCACCGTCGAGCAGAGCGCGATGTAATTGCGCGTGCCGACGCGGCCGTCGGCGCGGCAGAGACCCTTGAACGTCGCCTCCGCCGGATCGCGGTATTGAACCGGCTTGAAGTCGACGCCGATGTGGTAGTCCTGGTCGTGGCTCCCCATCGCGCAATTGTGGACGTGGACATGGGCGCCGGGCGGGATGTCGTCGGTCGCGTAGCCGATGATCTGGCCGAACTTCAGCACCGCCGCGCCCTTCGCAATTGCGCGCGTCGCCACCTTGTGCCCCATGGGCACGGCCTTAAGCACCGTGGCGTTCTCGCCGGCAAGCTCGGTGCCGGTCGGCAGCGAGACCGCCGCCACGACCACGTTGTCATCCGGATGGAGACGGACGAAGCGGCGTTTCGGCGTCGCCGGGGGCGTGGCGCCGACGGGCGCGAGCGGGCCCGTATTCGGTTGTTTGTTCATGGTTTTCGTGCCTCGCGCTAAAAGTATGGTTGATCGGGCAGGTGTCAATCGCCGCCCGTTCTTCAAAGGTGCGCCATTGCCTTCACGAGCCCGACGCGGTCATGGGTCCAGCGTGGCAGTGTCTCGGGAAGCTCGTCGAGTGTGCAGGAGTGCGTGTTGATCGCGGCCGTCGGAATCTTCCCCGCGCGCATGGCGGAAACGACGGTGTCGAAGTCTTCCCGGGTCGCATTGCGGCTTGCGTGAAGGGTGAGCTCACGGCGGTGAAGCTCCGGATCGGAAAAGGAAATCCGGTCCTTGACTACCCCGACCAGTACGTAGGTTCCGCCGCTCGCGGCGAAGTCGAAACTCGTCTCCATGGCTTTCGCGTTTCCGGTGGCGTCGAAGACGACGTTGAAGCCGTCGCCGCCCGTCAGCGCCGCGACCCGCTCGGCGGCGCTCTGCCCGGCGAGGACGGTCGAGGCGATTCCGGTGACCCGGCTTGCCAGCGCCAAGGTGTCGGGCACGGCGTCCATCAGGGTCACGTCGGCGCCGGCGAGGCGGGCGAAAAGCGCTGTGCCGATGCCGATCGGCCCGACGCCGACGACGAGCGCGCGATCGCCGGGGAGGACGCGCGAGCGGCGGACTGCGTGGGCGCCGATCGCCAGGAACTCGACCATAGCCGCCTCTTCGAGCGACAGACCTTCAGCCGCATAGAGGTTCGCTTCCGGGAGCGCGATCCGCTCTGTCATGCCGCCGTCGCAGTGGACGCCGAGGCAGGCGAGCGTGGTGCAGCAATTGGGCTTGCCGCGGCGGCAGGCAACGCAGGTGCCGCAGGAGAGGTAGGGGAGGACGATCACCGGATCGCCGGGCTTGTAGGCGCTCCGCTTTGGCGCCTCGATCACTTCGGCGGCGAGCTCGTGGCCCATGATGCGCGGGTATTGGAGGAACGGGTGCAGGCCCTCGAAGATGTGATAGTCGGTGCCGCAGATGCCGATGCGGCGGATGCCGAGAAGAATTTCGTCGGCGCGACGGTCGGGTAGGGGCCGCTCTTCAAGCGTCAGCTCGCCGGGCTTGCGACAGACGATGGCGCGCATCCCGTTCATGCGGATGCCGAGGTCATTTCACGACCTTTCCGTCGGCACCGATGACGCCCATGGTCAGGATGATGTTGGCGTAGAGCCGCCGATCCGTCGTCGCCACGATCGCAAAGCAGGTCTTCGCCCGCTCGTAGAAGGCGAAGCGCTCGATCCGCCCGATCTTCACGGGAAAGCCGGCGCGCTTGTCGACGATCGTCTGGAAATCGGCGATCGCTGGAGGGACTTCGCGTGGCTTGCCGACGACCTGCATGCCGTTCGCCGGCGCCTTCACGAACGAGTTGAGCGGAAAGACGGAAAGCACGGCGCTGAGCGCCTGACTCGCATCCGTGCCGTCGAGGCGCACGAGCCGCTTGGCGTTGCTCTTCGCGGGATAGTTCCCGTCGACGATCGCGACCTCGTCGCCGTGCCCCATGGCGCGGAGGATCATCAAAAGCTCGGGCGTGAGCAGCGGGTCGATGCCAATCAGCACGGGGCAGTCTCCTGGCTCATTTCCCGGGAACCGGCGCCGCCGGCCGCAACAGGGATTGCGACTTCAGGTCGGTCCAGAGTTCCGGCGGAATCTTAGCGTCGAGAAGGCGAGCGTTTGCCTCGACCTGGGCCGGGGCATTGGCGCCGGGGATGACGGTCTTGACGGCCGGATGCCCGAGCACGAACTGCAGCGCCGCTTCGATCAGCTTCACCTCGTAGGACACGCACACCGCGTCGAGGCGGGCGACGCGCGCGCGGATTTCGGAGGGCGCGGGCGCGTAGTTGTAGCGCGCGCCATTGACCGCTCCGGTGGCAAGAATGCCGGAATTGAAGGGGCCGCCGAGGATGATGCCGACGTCGCGCGCCTCGCAAAGCGGCAGGAGGCTGTCGAGCGCCTCCTGCTCAAGCAGGGTGTAGCGGCCGGCAAGCAGGAAGCAGTCGAAATCGCCCATGCCGAGCAGCGTCTCGCAGACCTGCCATTCGTTCACGCCGGCGCCGATCGCCTTCACCGTCCCGGCGGCGCGAAGCTCCTCAAGCGCGCGGTAGCCGCCACGGTCGAAAAGCTCGCGGATCCGCGCGCCGGACGCATCCTCGGACCCATGCGTCGACGCATCGATGTCGTGCACGAGGAGGACGTCGATGCGGTCCTGCCTAAGACGCCGCAAACTGTCCTCGTGCGAACGCATGACACCGTCGTAGGAATAGTCGAAGTCATAAGTGCGGGCCGGCGTGCCGGCGAAGACCGTCTGCGGGACTTCTGCTGGCGGGCAGTCGCGGAGAACACGGCCGATCTTGGTGGAGAGGACGTAAGAGTTCGCGCGGATAGGCGGGGAGCACTTTTCCGAAGCGCTCCTCGGAGAGCCCCAGTCCGTAGTAGGGGGCGGTGTCGAAAACGCGGATGCCGGCGTTCCAGGCGGCGTTCAGCGTCGCTTCGGCGTCGCTGTCGGTGATCGCCGTATAAAGATTGCCGAGCGGCGCCCCGCCGAAGCCGAGGACGGTCACGTCCAGGCTGCTTTCGCCAGCGCGGAGCTTCCTCGTTTCCATGCCCTTAAGATTCTTCTTGGCGGGAGCGCATCGCTATCAGCCCTTGATGGCGCCGACCAGTAGGCCGCGCGCGATTTGCTTCTGCAGCGCGACCGTTATCGCAACGACAGGCGCGATCATGATCACGATCAGCACGGACATGTAGCCCCATTCGGGGCCGCGCGTGCCGTTCTGTGCGGAGACCAGGATCGGCATGGTCTGCGCGTTTGCGTTGGAGAGGAAAAGCGCCAGCAGATACTCGTTCCAGGCGAGGATCAGGACGAGCAGGAAGGTCGCCACGAGACCCGGCCGCGTGAGCGGCAGGGCGATCGTGAAGAAGATGCGAAACTTCGAGGCGCCGTCGATCTCGGCGCTCTCGTCGAGCTCGATCGGGATTGCAGCGAAGAAGTCGCGCGTCAGCCATACGACGATCGGCAGGTTGACGGCGGTATAGGTCGCGATCAGCGCGATCTGCGTGTCGAGGAGATGCAGCTTCTGGAACATCAGGTAGATCGGCAGGACCGCGACCACCGGCGGCATGATGCGGTTCGAGATCATCCAGAACTCGATGTCGTTGTTGCCGAGCGCGCGCTTGAAGCGGCGCGCGAGCGTCGCCAGGAAGAGGAGGAAAAGAGCAATCGCGACGCCTACCGCAAACGACCACGGGACCCCGAAGACCGCGACGGCCACGATCGTCGAAGCGAGCAGGAGAAGGAATGTCACGACCGCCGCGATCTTCACGCGGAACTTGAGCCGCACCAGCGCGTAGGACGCGAGCGAGCCGATGAAGACCGCGATAACCGTGCTCGAAAGCGCGACGACGACGGAGTTCGAGTAGGGGCGGAGCGTGTCGCGTCCGAGGTCGAAGAAGATGTAGTGCCAGTTCTCCAGCGACGGCGCGAAGTCGACGAAGGGCAGATAGAACGGCCCGGAATCGACGACGATCCGGATCTTGAGCGAGGTCACCAGCACCCAGTAGAGCGGCACCAGAACGATGAGCGTCCAGAACACGAGCACGAAATAGGTCGCGAACTGGGCCACTGGAGACTGGCCGCCGAGCGTCCGCGCCTCGAACAGGCGCCGCACGAAGGAGCTTCGGCCCGCCGCGTCCATCACTGGTGCATCCGCGCGGGCCGAACCGCGAAGTTGAAGAACGAGACGCAGGTAACCGTGGCGACGAAGAGCAGTATGTAGCCGATCGCCGCGGAACCTCCGAGATCCTGCGTGCGCCAGGCGATGAAGGAATGCAGCGTCATCGACTCCGTCGCGAGCCCCGGTCCGCCGTTGGTCAAGACGTTCGGCAGATCGACGATCTTGAACGCTTCGATCAGACGGATGAGCACGACGGTCGCGCCGACCGGTGCGATCGCCGGCCAGGTGATGTGGCGGAAGGTCTGCCAAGCGTTGGCGCCGTCGATGCTCGCCGCCTCCACCTGGTCGTGTGGGCGGCTCTCGACGGCGGCAAGAAGCACGATGAACATGAATGGCGTCCACTGCCAAGTGTCGCCGAGAAGGACGATTAGGCGCGCCGACCACGGATCGGTCGCCCATGCCCATTCACCGAAGCCGAGGAAGCGGCTGACCGGCGCGAACGGGCCCTTCTGCATGTCGGCCAGCATGCGGAACGTGTAGGCGATGCCGACCGGCGTCACCGTCAGCGGGATGAAGAAGACGACGCGAAAGAAGTTCCGGCCGGCGATCGGGCGGGCGCAGAGGAGGGCGAGTCCAAGCCCGAGAAGAAACTGAAGGGTAACGCCGATCACCACGTAGAACAGCGTGTTCATCAATGTGCCGGGGACGCCGCCGGCGAAGATCGTGGCAAGCGTCAGCAATGAGAGCGCCGCGAGCAGGACCGTCGTGATCAGCCGGCCGATGAAGCCGAAGGCGGTCGCGTGGCCACTCCAGAGGTAACGCGCCAACCAATAGAGGAGCGCGAGAACGATCGCGGCGAGCGCGCCCCACAGGAGCGGTCCGAGCGGCTTGAAGGTGCCGAGGAAGTGGTATTGCTGCGCGCCCAAGATCAGGCGCTTGAAGTTCGTGGCGCCAATAAAGGTGAGCTTGAAGCCGCCCGGCGCTAGCGCGAAGCGGATGGTCGTCAGATAGGCCGAGATGACGAGCGGGAAGATCGCGAACGCGAGCAGGATCAGCACCGCAGGGAGCAGCATGATCCGGCCGGCCTGCTGGTCAAGCCAGAGGCCGATGCCCCTCGAAGAATAGCTCGCGCTTGCGGGCATGGCGTCGGTTCCGGGCCGTCCGTTCGGTCGCGCAGCGGTAAGGATGCTCATGAGACGCAAGAATCCCCGGCGCCGCAAGGCGCCGGGGAGGGAAGTCGCGATCAGTTCGCGCCGATCGTCGCCTTGTAGATCTTAAGCTGGTCGTCTTTTCCGATCTGGTCGTTCAGATCGTTCCAGCCGCTCTCGATCGTCTGCATGGTCTGATCCTTGTCGATCTCGCCGGCGAGGAAGCGCGACACCGCCTCGTCCTCCACGACCTGCTGATATTTCTGGTTCTGTGGAATGCGCAGGTCGAGGATCATGTTCGGGCTGTTCAAGCTAGCCTCGATGGCGCCGAGGTAGCTCTTGGCGGCCGTCTCGCTCATCCCGGCCTTGATCCAGTTCGACATGTCCTTGAACTGCGAGATGCGGTACGGGTTGAAGCCGGTCTTGCCGATCGTGACGTCGACGTTCGATTGCGCCGGCTGTTCCATGTAGGAGAAGAAGGCGTAGGCGGCATCCTTCACCTTCGGGTCGGCCGCGGCGTTAATGCCGCCGCCCCAGCCGCCGAACGAGGCGAACGGAGCATGGTTCACACCCTTGTCGTCCGCGTAGGGGCAAGTCTCCTTGGTGCAATCCTCGAGCTTGCCGGTATCGCGGTTTAGGACTTGCTTCGAACCGGGCAGGATCGCCGCGCCGACCTTGTCGATGACCTTCGAGGTCGCCGGGTCGATGGCAAGCGTGCCGATGTCGCCCCAGTCATAGGAGAGGGCGCAACGGCCGCTGACGAAGAGGCTGCGCGTGTCGCCGACGTCGAGATTGATCTCGTTCGGTGGCCCGTACGCCGTCGTCTCCTTCAGGAAATCGAGCGCCTTGCCGAAGGCCTCGTTGTTGACGAGCGGCTTCATGTCACGCGCGTCGAAGAAGACGCCCTCGCTCGTGCCCTTCGACTGGATCATGCCGCCCGCGATCGAGGTAATGAACCAATAGGCCTGGGCGTTGCGCTTCTTGGAGATGCAGGAGCCGTAGTCCGGCGTTCCGTCGCCGTTCATGTCCTTGCCGTTCACGGCCTTGGCGACGGCGAGGTATTCGTCCAGCGTGTTCGGCGGCGCGAGCCCGGCATCCTTCAGAACGTCGGTGCGGTAGTAGATCATGTGGAAGTCGCCATCCAGCGTGATCATGTAGATCTTGCCGGCGTATTTCTGCGAGAAGTCGCGGAAGAATCCGCCGACGTCGTCTTCTTGAATGTCCTTGTCAGCGGCGACCCGCGCGGAAAGATCTTCGAGCAAGCCGGCGGAAATGTAGTCCACCATCCATTGTGGCGCGAAGACGCCGGCGTCGATCGAGTTCGTCCCGCTCGACCAGTCGGTCAAAAGCTTCGTGTAGAGGTCGGAGAAGGGGACCGTGATCACGTTGACCTTGGCGCCGGTCAACTTCTCGAAGTCCGGGGCGCGGCGCTGCAGCGGCTCGGCGATTTGCGGGCCGGTGAACGTCATCACGTTGATCGTCACGCCGTCGTACATCTTCTGGGCCATAGCCGGCGCGCCGGCCATGACGCAGAGGGCGGATATCCCCGCCAGCATGCTTCTCATCAGCATTTCCTTCCTCCCATTGCGGCGCAGGGCCGCGTTTCACGCCCTTCGGGGCATTCTCACGGTTCGAACAGCTCCGGTCGTTCGGCCGCGAATTCGTTGAGCAGTTTCAGACCTTTGCTCAGGTGAGCCCGCATCGCGTCCGCGGCGCCCGCCGCGCTGCGGCGAGCCAGCTGAGCAACGATCGCCTTGTGCTCGCCAATCGTGTCTGTGTTGCGTCTCGGCGTCGGCAAGAGAAGCCGGCGAATGCGTTCCGTCTGGGCGCGCGCCAATTCCACGACCTCGGCGACACGCGGAAAGGCGACGCGCGCGAGCAGCGTCGCGTGGAAGCGCACGTCGAGCATGAAGAACTCCTCGACGTCGCGCGCGGCGGTCGCCGCCGCCTGGTACTGGACGATCAAATTCAGCCGATCGAGCGTCTCGTCATCGATTTGAGGCGCGACGCGGCGGACGGTGGCGATCTCGAGCGCTTCGCGGAGAAACGCCGCCTCGGCGACGTCGCTCATGCGGATGCGGGTGACGTAGGTGCCTTTCTGCGGCTCGACCGTGACCAGCCTTTCCCCGGCGAGCCGGGTCAGCGCCTCCGAAAGCGGCTGCCGGGAAACATCGAGGCGCTCGCAGATCTCCGTCTTGTCGATCTGCGCGCCGGGCTCGAGGCGCAGCGAGATGATCTCGGAGCGCAGCCGGTCGTAGACGAGCACGGACTTCGAGCCGGCTTTTCGCGCCGCGCGCGGCAGCAGCGGGTCGTTATAGGTCACGGACGCTTCTCTCCCGAAGCAAGGCTAACGTACTAACATTTCAGTGCGCAAGGCGCTTTGCGACGGGCTTCGCGGGGGAAAGGTTGGATCGCTTCCCTCAACGGGCGCTCGGCGGTCGTTCAAAACCGTCCCATTTCGACAAGACTTAAGTAACGCCTGACGAACCCTTTTTTTACGCTGTGCCGGTAGAACGCTCGGCGGAGGGACGCAGACTGGTTCCGCGTTCCGTCCCTCTCCATGTTCCAAGCGTACTGAACAGCGGCCGATGCCAACACGTCAGCGTAAGCAGTCGAAGGTACGGCCGCTGCTTCTTCCCCTCGGATGCCTCTTCGTCATGGGATATTTCGCCTACCACGCAGTGGAAGGCGACTACGGGCTCTTGGCGCTTGGAAGACTGCAAGACCGCGTTGCGTCACTCGAAACCGAGCTTGCCGCAGCGCAGCACGAGCGCGAGCGGATGGAGAATCACGTCGCGCTGATGCGTCCGAAAAGCCTCGATCGCGACATGATCGACGAGCGCGCGCGAGAAGCGCTCAACATGGCGGACGCCAAGGACCTCGTGATCTTCCTCGACAGAAGCGGGCAACCGTAGCGTTCCTGCATCGTTTACCAGCCAAGCCCGTCCTGCATGGCTGCTTTGCACAGGAAAGGCGCGCGGCGGCTAGCCTTTTTCCCTTGGGCGTGGCGTTATTATCTATCAGAAGAAGAAGCCGCACCCGGAGGAGACGATGGCGCAATCTCAGGCCGCTCAAAAGCGCGGCCCCGATGACGTGCAGGTAAAACCTGAGCGGGTCCGCGCGGTCGACAAGGCGAAGGCGGCGCCGGTCGCGGCCTTCTCCAAAGACGAAGAACTCAAAGCCTACCGGACAATGCTTCTGATCCGCCGCTTCGAAGAGAAGGCGGGACAGCTTTACGGCATGGGTCAGATAGGCGGCTTCTGCCATCTCTACATTGGGCAGGAAGCGGTGGTCGTCGGGCTCTCGATGGCGGCGATCGAGGGCGACCAGGTCATCACCGGCTATCGCGACCACGGCCATATGCTGGCGACGGGCATGGACCCGAAGGGCGTGATGGCGGAGCTCACCGGCCGGCGGAGCGGCTACTCGCACGGCAAGGGCGGCTCCATGCACATGTTCTCCAAGGAGAAGAAATTCTACGGCGGGCATGGGATCGTCGGCGCGATGGTGCCGCTCGGAACCGGCCTCGCCTTCGCCAACCGGTATCGCGCGAACGGCAACGTGGCGCTCACTTATTTTGGCGATGGCGCCGCCAACCAGGGCCAGGTCTACGAGAGCTTCAACATGGCGAAGCTCTGGGACCTTCCCGTCGTCTACGTCATCGAGAACAACCAGTACGCCATGGGCACCAGCGTGAAGCGCTCCTCGGCGACGACCGATCTTTGGAAGCGCGGCCAATCCTTCGACATTCCGGGCCAGTCGGTCGATGGAATGGACGTGCGCGCGGTGAAGTCGGCCGGCGACATGGCGCTCGAACACGCGCGCTCCGGCAAGGGCCCCTTCATCCTGGAGATGATGACCTACCGCTACCGCGGGCACTCGATGTCCGATCCGGCCAAATACCGGGCGCGCGAGGAAGTGCAGAAGATGCGCGAAGAGCACGACCCGATCGAGCAGGTGCGCAAGCGGATTTCCGAGAAGGGCTGGGCGAGCGAAGACGAGATCAAGGATATCGACAAGGACATCCGCCGCGTCGTCAACGAGGCGGCCGAATTCGCGCAGGCCGATCCGGAGCCCGATCCGTCGGAGCTTTGGACCGATGTCTACGCCTGAGCGGGAGTCCGAAGCGCAATGCCGACCGAAGTATTGATGCCCGCCCTCTCGCCGACGATGGAGGAGGGCAAGCTGTCGAAGTGGGTCGTCAAAGAGGGCGACGCGGTCAAGGCCGGCGACGTCATCGCCGAGATCGAGACCGACAAGGCAACGATGGAGGTCGAGGCGGTCGACGAGGGCAGGGTCGGCAAGATCCTGGTGCCGGAAGGCACCGAAGGGGTGAAGGTCAACACGCCGATCGCGGTGATCCTCTCAGACGGCGAGGACGCTTCGGCGGCTTCGGCGGCTTCGGAGGCGAAGCCGGCGCCGAAGGCCGCGCCCGCGCCGACGCAAGCGAAGGGGAACGGCGAGGCCGCGCCCCATGCCGAACCGAGGTCCGCGCCGCTGATCGATGCCGCGCCAGAAGTGCCGGAAGGCACCGAGATGGTCGAGCAGACGGTGCGCGAGGCGCTTCGCGACGCCATGGCTGAAGAGATGCGGCGCGACGGCGATGTCTTCGTGATGGGCGAAGAGGTTGCCGAATATCAGGGCGCCTACAAGGTGACGCAGGGGCTGCTCGACGAGTTCGGGCCGAAGCGCGTCATCGATACGCCGATCACCGAGCACGGCTTCGCCGGCCTCGGCGTCGGAGCCGCCTTCGCGGGATTGCGCCCGATCGTGGAATTCATGACCTGGAACTTCGCCATGCAGGCGATGGACCAGATCATCAACTCCTCGGCGAAGACGCTCTACATGTCGGGCGGGCAGATGGGCTGCCCGATCGTGTTCCGCGGGCCGAACGGCGCCGCGGCGCGCGTCGGCGCGCAGCATAGCCAGGACTATGCCGCCTGGTACGGCCAGGTTCCGGGGCTGAAGGTGGTGCAGCCGCATTCGGCGGCCGACGCCAAGGGGCTCCTCAAAGCCGCGATCCGCGATCCGAACCCGGTCATCTTCCTGGAGAACGAGATCCTCTACGGGCACACCTTCCCGGTGCCGAAGCTCGACGACTTCGTGCTGCCGATCGGCAAGGCGAAGGTGGCACGCGCCGGCAAGGACGTGACCATCGTCTCCTTCGGCATCGGCATGACCTATGCGCTGAAGGCCGCCGAGGCGCTTGCCGGCGAAGGCGTCGAGGCGGAAGTGATCGACCTTCGCACTATCCGCCCGATGGACATCGAGACGGTGATCCAATCGGTGAAGAAGACCAACCGCTGCATCACCGTCGAAGAGGGCTGGCCGCAAGGCTCCGTCGGCGGGCACATCTCCGCGGCGCTGATGGCGAAGGCCTTCGACTTCCTCGACGCGCCGGTTCTGACCATCACCGGCAAGGACGTGCCCATGCCCTACGCCGCCAACCTCGAGAAGCTCGCGCTGCCGAGCGTCAAAGAGGTGGTCGATGCGGCGAAGAGCGTGAGCTACGCGAACTGAGTGGAGACTCGATGGCCGCTGCGCGCCTCTTCATCGTGCTTGGCATCGTTGTCCTCGCCCTGGCCATGCTCGCCGTCGCGGGCTACGCGGCGAACGAGTTCATGACAGCTATGCCATTGAGCTGCGGCGACTACGGTAGCCCCACGATTGCACCCGCGGAGTGCCACAAGACGAACGTCGTCATCTACGTTGCGGCGTTTATCATTCTCGGGTCCGGCATCGGCTTCCTCTGGCGAAAGCTCGGAGGATGATACCCATGTCTCGCAGACCTGAATTCTCAACGCGCGCACGCGCGGATCGGTGAACTTGCTGATGCCCATCAACATCCTCATGCCCGCGCTTTCGCCGACGATGGAGACGGGCAATCTCGCCAAGTGGCACGTCAAGGAAGGCGATGCCGTCAAGTCCGGCGACGTGATCGCGGAGATCGAGACCGACAAGGCGACGATGGAAGTCGAAGCGGTCGACGAGGGGACGGTGGCGAAGATCGTCGTGCCGGAAGGCGCGACCGACGTGCCGGTCAACAACGTGATCGCGATCCTCGCCGGCGAAGGCGAGGACGCGAAAGCCGCCGCGTCGGCCGCGCCAGCGGAGAAGAAGGCCTCTCCACAATCCTCAGCCGCTCACCCTGAGGCGCCGCCGAAGGCGGCCTCGAAGGGCGAGGATGTCGGACGCGGCGGGGCAGGCTCGTCCTTCGAGGCTCCGCTTCGCTCCGCACCTCAGGATGAGGCTGCTTCCGGTTCGGCCCGCCAACCGGCAGGACCTACGACGACCGCGCCAGCCGCTGCGAAAGGCAATGGGCAGGGCGGCCGCATCTTTGCGTCGCCGCTCGCGAAGCGTCTCGCGAAAGAAAGCGGCATCGATCTCTCCGCCGTCACCGGCTCCGGGCCGCACGGACGGATCGTGCAGCGCGACATCGAGGCGGCGGCGAAGGGCGGCGTGCCGAGGGTTGCGCCCGCGGCCGCGCCTGCGGCGGCGCCCGCCGGCTTGCCGCAGGGCATGTCGGACAGCCAAATCCGCGCGCTCTACGAAGTAGGAAGCTACGAAATCGTCCCGCACGATTCGGTCAGGAAGATCATCGCCAGGCGGCTGGTCGAGGCGAAGACCACCATCCCGCATTTCTACCTGACGATGGACTGCCGCATCGACAAGCTCTTGGCGCTTCGCGCCGACATCAACGCGGCGGCGCCGGAGGTCGACGGCAACCCGGCGTGGAAGGTCTCCGTCAACGACATGGTGATCAAGGCGCTCGCCATGGCGCTGATGGCTGTGCCCGACGCCAACGTCACGTGGACGGGCGAAGGCATGCTCAAGCACAAGCGCGCTGATGTCGGTGTCGCCGTCTCTATCCCTGGCGGGCTGATCACGCCGGTCGTGCGCCACGCCGAGACGAAGGCGCTTTCCGCGATCGCGAACGAGATGAAGGATCTCGCGGCGCGGGCGCGCAAGCGTCACCTGAAGCCTGAGGAATACCAGGGCGGCTCCACTGCGGTCTCCAATCTCGGCATGTTCGGGGTCAAGGATTTCGCCGCCGTCATCAACCCGCCGCACGCGACGATCCTCGCTGTCGGCGCCGGCGAGGAGCGGGCGATCGTCGAGAATGGCGAAGTCGCAGTCGCAACGATGATGACGGTGACGCTGTCGACCGACCATCGCGCCGTCGATGGCGCGCTCGGCGCGCAGCTGCTCGGCGCCTTCAAGCGCTATATCGAAGCGCCGGCGGGGATGTTGGCCTAGCGTCGGTTGCTTGCATCCCTCGGTTGCCCACCGGGCCGATCGGCGCCATGATGTAATCGGCAGGGGCGCATCGAAGAGAGGTTCGCCATGCGGAAACCGCAGGCTGTTGCTCTGCTTGCCGTGTCGGCGTGGATGTGCGCGAGCGGCGCGGCGCGCGCGGCAGCGCCGTCCAGATGCCCCGACGATTTCGATGCTGCGGCCGCCAAGGACGGCGACGTCTTCGTCGAGTTCGAGCCGCAACCCGCTGATCAAGGTCGCGTCGAAAACCGATGTTTCGGTGCCGGCGCTCACGCTCAACAAGGACAGCGACATCGACGTGTTCTATTTCATGCTGCCCGAGAACCATCCCTCATCGGGCGCGCTCTCTTTTCTGCGGCAGATATTCACCAGCAGCGACACCGGCGCCGAACCCGCCGAGGTCTACCTGTCGAACGCGCGCCGCAACGTCGACTGGCCTCGCCAGCTCGACGAATATTCCGAGTACCATTCGAGATCGAACGTGAATCCCTCCTGGTACCGCGACACCTTTCACGCCTCCTACGAGCAGGGCGACAGGCTTCGACGCTCCAATGATACGGACGCAAAGGCCGAGGCGTTCGAGTACCAACTCGCGAGCCCACACGCTCAGTTCCTAAAGAGCCGCATACAGACCTATGGGGGCATCAAGGATGATGGCCTCTGCATGCGGTTCAACATGATCAGCACGATCCGGGACGCGCGCCAGATCGAGAAGATATCGGGAACGATCTCCGCGCTCGATTCGGTCGATCCCACGACAGGATCAGCGACCGTGGACGTTGCCGACTTCGACTTGAGCTTTCACTAGAAGCCGCAGTTCAATGCAGCTGAAAGACATCGTCGCGCGGTTTCTCTATCTAGACATATTCGACTTTCGTTATGACGCGGTAACGTTTCGTTTCTTCTCCTGGACCGGCATAACTGCCCTGCTGGTTGCCTATTCGGCCGCCTACGCCGTGGCCTATACGCAATCGTCCGTCGCGGAGAAATGCGTCGTGGCGGTCGTTTCCGGTGGAAATGTGGTGGCAACCTGCCCCGGCGTTGCGAAACAGGTGCTGGTGATCGTGGCTCTAGCGACGATCGTTGTGGTCCTGGCCAGCATCGGGAGCGCTCTCTTCCACGACTTGAATGCATGGAAGCTCGTGGACGACACGATGGTCGGCGCGTTCATTTCGTTGCTCCTGCTGTCCGCCGTACAATCGGCCCCGTCTCTCCGCGGGTTCGTCAGCGGATTGAGCGGAGCGACGCTTTATGGCCTCACTTCGGCCGCTGCCGTTCTTGTCATGTTGGGAATAACGGCGTGGAACCGGAAGTGGAGGCTTCCTCTTCGCGATATTTTCACGCCTGTCCCGGTCTGCGTGCTGGTCGCCATCTTCGTGGTCTGCTTCGCATCACAATATACGCTCGTGCTGGCCTGAGCAGGGCCTGCGGGGCAGAGGCGAAAGGCCTACGGACGCACCGCAGCCAGGGCATTGACAAGCGGCGCATTCGAAGGACGAGTGCGCCGCTCAAACACGAGACGCGGGAGATGAGACATGGCGTCATTCACACGCAGCGGAGAGTCGGTCTGGAAGGGCTCGGGAGCGGATGGGAAAGGCCATCTGACGACGCAGAGCGGCGTCGTCTCGAATGTGCCCTATGGCGCCAAGATGCGCTTCGGCGACGAGAAGGGCACCAACCCGGAGGAGCTCCTGGCGATCGCCCACGCGGGTTGCTTCAACATGGCGCTCGCCTTCGGCCTGACAAAGGCCGGCAAGGTGCCGGAAGAGCTCCGAACGAGCGCCAAGGTGACGATCGAGACCGACGGCGAGGGCTTCTCGATCAAGAAGATCAGGCTCGAGCTGAAGGGCAAGGTGCCCGGCATGTCGGCCGATGACTTCAAGAAGGCGGCGGAGGGCGCGAAGGCCGGCTGCCCGGTATCGAAGCTCTTCAAGGGCGCGGAGATCACACTCGACGCGCAGCTTCTCTGACGTAGATTGAACAGCAAAAAGCAAAGCGCCCCGACATTGCGGGGCGCTTGGCGTATGTGTGGGGTCGGATTACTTCGCGGAGCGCTTGCGTCCGCGCTTCTTGGCCGGCGCGCCGGTCGCCTTGCGGCCAAGCCCCATGCGCTTGGCAAGCTCGGAGCGCGCCTTGGCGTAGTTCGGCGCGACCATCGGATAATCGCGCGGCAGGCCCCATTTCGCCCGATACTCGTCGGGCGTCATGCCGTAGGTGCCGGCGAGATGCCGCTTCAGAGACTTGAACTTCCGTCCGTCTTCGAGCGAGACGATGTAGTCGGGGGTCACCGACTTGCGGATGGCGACCGCGGGAACGAGCGGCTTCTGCTCCGGTTCGGCGGCTGCCGCAGGCGCTCTGACGAGCGCGAGATGAACCTCCTCGATGAGCTTGCTCAGTTGTCCGGAGTCGACCGCGTTGTTGGTGACGTAGGCCGAGACGATGTCGGCCGTGAGTTGAACGAGATCATCGGGTTCGTCGGCGATCATTTCTTTTCCTTCTGTGGGTGAGCAACGCGCAATGCTTGACAATCGCAAGCAGCGAACATCGATCGATACTTCTCTCTATAGCTTCGCGCAAGAACGATTGCACAGATTCCTGTGCATCCTCCAGACGCAGGCGTGTGCTTGAGCCACAAGAATTCGCGCAAAGATAGAATTGTTCAGTTTCTGATGATCAATTCAAAGAAAAGCATGGAGGAAATTCGTTGCTTTGAGCCTCCGTTCGGACGAGGGACGGAATATTGCATTGCGGCTTATGCAGCAGACGATTAGGCGCATGTCGAAGAGCTGATCAGCCGGCCTTCTGATGTTGCGCCATAGCGCGCGCGGCGTCGCCGACATCGCGCCAGAGCGCGCGCATCTCGTCGGCCGCCGGCCCCGCAGTCTCGAACTCCGTGACCGCCTGGCCCGACGCGAGCGCATGCGCGTAGACGGCGCGTTGCGCGATCGCGCCGCGCCAGACCGGCGCGCCCATGTCGCGGATCGCGCGCCGCGCGGCGGCGACGATCGGCGACTCCTCCGCGCCGCGCTTCGCCGGCACTGCGTTCAAAGCCACGAAGAAAGGGCGTTTGAGCCGCCGCGCGATCGCGATCGTGGCGGGCACGGCGGCAAGATCGAAGACGGCGGAGCGCGTCGGGATGACGATGAGCGTCGCCGTCTTCATCATCGCCACCACGTCCTCGTTCACCTGCGCCGGGCCGTCGATGAAGACCCAGTCGATATTCTTGTGGCGGCGTGCCGTCTCCAGAACATCGCCGAGCTCAGCCGCACGGCACGGCACGAGCAGCGGCGTTGGCGCGCCGCGGGCGCGATGCCAGACGGAGAGCGAGCCCTGCACGTCGGTGTCGATCAGGAGGGAGGGTGCGTCTTCGCGGTTGGCGAGAGTGGCAAGGTTGACGGCGAACGTGCTCTTCCCGGCACCGCCCTTTTGTGAGGCAATCGCAACGATATACATACGCAGCCGGCCCGAACTCTCGCCGGCCAATCTATACTGATTGGCGAGCGGGCGGCCACGAAAGACGATTCAAGAAGAATGCGCCGCCTCGACCACGTCCAGGCGACGCCGTTTGTTGCCGAAGAGGGCCTCTGTTTCCGACTAGCGCACCTGGCCCATCGGATAGTTGCGGCGCGCGAGCGCGCGCTCGGCATCGAGCACGTATCGCGGCGTATCGGCATAGCGGGCGAGTATCGCAGCGATCTCGCGGTCTGCGCGCCGCTGCTGCGACTCGATAATCGCCGCGAAGACGCGGCGGAAGAAGCCCGCTTGGGCGCTCGTCTCGGCGCTTCCGGCGTCGGCATAGGGCGCGACGGTTGAAATGTTGGCCATGTCGTCCTCCTTTCAGGGGTTCGGATCCCTCCCAGGACGCAGACCTGAATCTAAGTGAATCGCCGCCGTTCGTTAGGCGTGTGCGCGCAAGGCTGCCATGCGCTCCGCGTCGGGCGCAGGTATCGCGAAAGGCAGCGGAATCGGGCGAAAGCGAGCAGTGCGCGTCAGCTCCGCCACTTGATCGAGCAGCCGACCGAGGGGACCTGCTCGCTCGGCCCTTTCCCGGTCCTGGCGATTTGCAGCATCGCTTCGCGTAGTTCCCGCTTCTCGCTGCCGGTGGCGGGCCGCGAGCCGGCGCTGTCGACACGCCCGCGATATTGCAACTCGCCCGCGGCGTTGAAGCCGAAGAGGTCGGGGGTGCAGGCTGCGCCATAGGCGCGCGCGGTCTTCTGCGTCTCGTCGATCACATAGGGAAAGGCGAAGCTGTGCGCCTTGGCGAAGGCCTTCATGTTGTCGAAGGAGTCGGCCGGATGGCTCACCACGTCGTTCGGCATGATCGCCACCGCCCCGATCCCCGCCTGCTGCAGCACGCGCACGTCGTCAACGAGGCGGTCGATCACGCCCTTCACGTAGGGGCAATGGTTGCAGATGAACATGACGAGCGTGCCGTTCTTT
This sequence comes from uncultured Alphaproteobacteria bacterium, assembly GCA_963739005.1. GTDB lineage: Bacteria > Pseudomonadota > Alphaproteobacteria > Rhizobiales > Afifellaceae > DASWJZ01. The sequence continues at coordinate 336,928 of CAVTYQ010000001.1, forward strand.
CCCTTCACGTCGGCGAGCGTGTGGGTGCGCCCGTCCGTGCCCTTCAGGCTGAAATCGATGAGACCGGTGGTTCCGGATTCGGCGGACTGCAGGGCCATAACATTTCTCCGGCGCGTTTCAGTGATCGCGATCGACGCCTCGCGAAAATAGGCAGCTCCGGTCGTGATTGCCAGCGCCGGCCGCGAGGTGGCGCGTCGTCTATCGAGCCCGCCGAATCTACCCTCTGTTAACCATCCGCGGCCAGAATGAATGCCGATCGGCGCCCGCAGGACCAATTCCTTTCCCCGGGGTTGAGACAAACGAAGGGCACGGGAGTCCGTCCTGCGGCGCCGCGTTCGGCAATGACGCCGCTGGCTACGCAGCGATGCAGCTGGTTCTGACGATCCTTGTCTTTTTCGTCGCGCTTGTCGGCGCCGATCTGCTCTTCGACAACGGCCAGATCACACTGCGCGTTCTGCAAGCGGTGATGCACGTCTTCAGCTGAAAGCCTTCGCTCTCCCAACGCACCAGCAAAGCAGCGTCCCCAAGTCCTTGCTTGTAAAGCGCGTCGGGTGTGTCCACTTGAGCCTAAGGGGAGGAGATTGCGTTTCAATTCGTCCTGCCAGAAGCCGACGCCTTTCAACGCGCTTGGCCAACTCACTCTGGACATCCCCAAGATGATCTGATCCGGGCCCTGTTGCCTGGACGAATTCGCGAACGAGGAGCATCGGATGGCAACCAGTGGACTGGCGCTAAGGACCGGCGGGCTCGATATCGTGACGCATCGCCTCCATGACGCGCAGGCGAAATGGGACCGGTTGACCGCCTCCGACTACAAGACCGTGAAGACCGTGCGCGACCTGATCGCCGTCGTGAAAGAGCGTTACAGCCTTCCACACGAGCAGGCGCGACGTGACGTCGAGGTCTGGCTGAACGACGTCGGGGCGCAGTCCCGCCGCTGATGAGCGAGCGCGTCGCCCGAGAAAACGTCACCTTCGCCAAGCCCTTCTTCGTCGAGGGCCTCGGCCGCCAGCAGCCGGCCGGCACCTACAAGGTCGAGATCGTCGAAGAACTGATCGAGGGGCTTTCCTTCCTCGCCTACCGCGTCGTTTCGACCCCGATCGTGCTTCCGCTTCCAGGCGGTGGCGCCAATTCCTATCAGCACGTGCGCATCAACTCGGCGCTCGTCCGCGCCGCCTTGCGCAAGGCCGACGACGGCGAGCGGCAGCCGCTTCAATATACGGAGAGACCCGACTGATGCCGCACAATCGCCCGCGCGTCAGCGCCGCTACCACGCCCTCCTATGGATTGATCGCGACGACGCTCGCGGTGATGTTGGGGCTCGGCATCCTGGTCATGCGGAGCGGCGCGATCGAAGCGCTGAACGCGTCTGGATTCTTCGGGGGCTGACCGATGACCGAGCACACCGTCGATCTCGACAAGCACCGGGGCATGGCGGCGCAGAAGGCGACCGAGCTCCGCCGGCTTGTCAGCGAGGTCGCCGCGGACCGGGCGAAGCTCAAAGAGCGCCAGGACGAGCTGGAGAAGTTTCTGGTGGCGGCGCCGGCGGCAGGCTGGCCCGAGGCGGTGGAGAAGGTGCGCTATCTTCTTTCGCTCTTCGCCGTCACCTCCGAAGCGCAGGATCCGCGCCGCAAGACCCTCATCGCCAACCTCCTTGGCGACCTCGAGCGACTGCTTGGCGAAGCCGACGACGATCCGATCGGCGGCGGGGAAGCGTGAGATCGCAATCTCTTAAGCTGATCGCTGCAAGAATCCACGGCGTTGAATTCCGGAATATCCCGATCTTCTGGAAGTTATCTTTGGCTTTCGCAGCTGTGGGCGGTGCGATATGTTTGATCTCATCAAAGTCGTAATCCTCGTTTCTATTTGCTTCTTTCGATATTAAGGCGCAAAGTATTTTCGTCGGATATCCCTATTGGTCTAGAATATCGAGCACGGGCCCGTATCGATCCCGATAATCATTGGATTAGAGGGAGAGATATCATGACATTCGACGAACGCATGCGCGTGGGCAAACCCTACATCACGGGCTTCATCCTCGGGCTCATCGCCGCGCCGATCATCGCCTTCGGCGCCGGATGGGTGTCGACCTCAGGCGCGCGCGCCGATGCAGTGGAGGGCGCCCGCGTCGACACGCTGGCGAGCGTCTGCTCCGCGTCGGCGGGACGGATCGCCACGGCTGAGGGCAGCGACATCACCACCTTCAAGGGCTACGAGAATCGCGCCAAGCGCGACGAACTCGTCACCGCGGCGATGGCCGATCTGCAAGTGCCTGACGATATCGCCAAGAAGGTCGCGAACGGCTGCAATCGCACGCTTGGCTAAGGCGTCGAGCGGGCCGAGGCTCGCGACGAGACAGCGGGCGGATGGCTAGTGCGCCTTCCGCCAGTCCCTGATCTCCGAGAATGACGTGGCAACGCTGAGGCTCGCGAAGATGCGCGCGTCGCAGTCGTCGCCGCTCGGATATTCGGCGCTGCAATCGCTCTTTGAGAGGTCGGTGTCGGAGTAGCGCAGGTCGAACGTCACGGCCTTCCACGTATAGGACGCGCCGACATTCCAGGTGGTGTAGTCGGAAAGCCCGACGCCCGGTCCGAACATCTGCCGCCCGAGCGCGCCGGAGAGGCTGATGTCGTGCGGCAAGGACACCGACGCGTTCGCTTCGAGATAAGTCTCGTCATCGCCGGTCTGCGCGTAGTTAGGCGAATAGTAGAACGCGCCGCCGAGCGTCAGCATGTCGACCGGCGAGATCGAGGCGGTCGTCTTGAACTCGCTGTATTCGATGTCCGGCGCTCCGGGATAGAGGTAGCGCAGAAAGCCGAAGTCCATGCTGACCGGACCGAAGTCCGGCCGCGCGCCGATGTAGAGATCGACCTCGACGTCCGGATCCGGCGTCAGGAAATCGACATTCGAGGCCCAGACGCCGCCGTAGAAGATGCCGAGCGACGGCTCGACGGAGCCCTGCAGCGCCGGGTCGTGATCGGTCTGGGTGATGCCCCTGAACATGTAGTCGCTGACGGCCGCGGCGCTGAAGGATACGTCGAAGGGCCAGGGGTCTACCGCGGCCGCCGTAGCGTCTTGAGCCGCGGCCGGGGCCGTGGCGAGCGCAAGTGCAGCGAAGACGGCGGAGCAGAGCCCGCGCTTGATTGCCCGCGACATGAAGATGCCCCCTCCACGCAGCGCCGAGCTTCAGAGCGGACGATCCGCCCCGAGAGCGAATCGCGCTCGCGCGTCGAAGGGACATGCTTCGGCGTTATGGTTAGCGGATCGTTAAGAGGCTTCGCGGAGCCAAGCGGTGCTTAAGAGCACGCAAGGCGGGTCTTGATCCGATTGGTGAGCGCTGTGGGGATCGAACCCACGACCTACTGATTAAAA
>CAVTYQ010000002.1:0-1057500 GCA_963739005.1 uncultured Alphaproteobacteria bacterium
TCTCTGATCGACAGTCCTGCAAGCGCGGCTCGGACGAATGTCGACCCGGTTGCCCGTCTCGAGCTCGTTGCGGCGAACACGCCCACCGGCGACAGCATCGTCTCCATGATCGAGCATCGGAAGGCGGCGTGAGATGCGCCGCCGCCCCACGCCCGATCCCTCGAGCCGCCGGCAGGCTACCGCCAAGGTAGCCGAGAGCCGCAAGGCCACGAGCGACGGACCGCAATCCGTCACCGCCGCGATCTTCTGGCTGAAGACCAAGGGCGGCTGGCGCGAGACGCCGCAGACCCACGAGGTCGGCCCCTTCGATCTGAACCGGGTCACGGACCGGGAGCCGGAGAAGATGCTGGAATTGACGCGGGTTGCAATTGCCAATGGCAGCCAGCGATCCCGCGTCAGAGGGCAACTAGGCCGCTGCTCAAGAACGCCGCTCGCCGGCTGACCAGAGTCCGCTTTGTGTTGATCTTCGGAAATCGCGGGAGACAACGGCACTTCCGGAATGCGCCAAAAGCGACCGTTCTCGGACTGCAGCGACCGATGACGAGTCACGTCACGACAGCGCCGATTTTAGCAGGCCCAGCACGGCGAGGAACGCCAGCAGGGCGATGGCAAAGCGGCGGAAATCCTGCGGGTCGGCGCGCAGAAAATGGCGGCTCCCCGCCCACACGCCCGCTATTAGGATCGGAGAAGCCAGCACTATCGTTATGAATGTGTCGCGACCGATCATGCCGTGCCACCACATCAGCGGCGCGGAATACCCATCGAGCAACGCGAAATAGGCGATCAGGGTCGCCCTGAACGTCACCGCCGGGATACCCTGCGCTGCGAAGAACGTGACGACGGGCAAGCCGCCCATACCCGGTGCGTTAGCCAGGCCGGACGCCACACCGGCTATGAGCTCTGCTCTCGATCCGGCTTCCTTTTTCATCCGCCAACCGCTCAGCATGACGGCGCACATGAAGAGAACGTAGATCGCGATCACCGTGCGTGCAGGATCGGCACCGATCCGCGTAATAATGGCGAGACCGATGGGCACGCCCGCTACTGCGCCGACCGCTAGAAGCCGGACCCGTCGCCAATCGACATTGGAGCCGACCGATGCCCATTGCTGGACCGTCATGGCGAATTCACAGAACATGACGACCGGTACAAAGTTGAGCGGGTTGGTGACGAGCGACGAGGCGGACACCACGAGCGCCGAAAAGCCAAACCCTGAATATCCGCGAACGAAAGCGGCGACGAACAACGCCACCGCCATGAACGCGATCGCCGCCCCATCCAGGCCGAAGGGCGTGCTCAAACCAGCGTCAATCGCGCATGTCGAAGAGGTCGACGCCCCGATGGATCGCAGGCATCCCCTGCGTTGGAGGAGCCATAGAACGACGCATCTTCAAATTAACATTCCTGGCAGCTCGTGGTCGGCAGGAGATTGCCGCCATGCAGATTTCCAGCGCGAGCCTACGCCGAATTGCCACGCCGTCGCTAGGTTACGTCCAGAAAGTCGCGAACTATCGCGTTGAAGATGGGCGGCTTTTCCATGTGAACGTTGTGGGCGCAGCCGGGCACGACGGCAAGGCGGCAACCGGATATGCCCTTCCAAAGGGCTTCCGGCTGACTCCAGCCATAGGACCGGTCGCCATCGCCCCAGACGACCAGGGTCGGCATTGTTAAACGCGAGAGCGCGGACGTGCCGTTCCACGTCTCCCATGCTGACAGGCTTGCAAGCGCCGCCTGCATCGTTGCCTTGCTTCCCTCGCGGACGCAGATCGCATAGCCGTCCGCCTCGGCGCCCTTCATGAACCAGGTCGCCGCGATGCGCCGAGCCGTTGCCGCGAGACCATCAGAGGCGAGCCGCCGCCTGGAGGTTTCGATGCTTTCAAAACGATCCGGCAGCAATCCGACCGGGCCCGTGCCGTAAAGCACGAGTCTCTCGATCCGCTCTGGCGCGATCGCGGTCATCTGCTGCACCACCATGCCGCCCATCGAGTGCCCGAGAAGATGGAAACGGCCGATTCCGAGTTGATCGAGCGTGTGAAGGATCTGGCGGGCGTGGCCTTCGATCGTATCGGGAGCGCGGAGCCGCGCGCTGTCACCGAAGCCCGCAAGATTGGGCGCGATGCAGCGAAAGTCCTGCGAAAACACCGGTAACTGCTGCTCCCACATGCCCGCGCCGCCGAGGTAGCCGTGCACGAGCACGAAGTCGGGGCCCTTTCCCGAGATCGTGCATGTCAGAGCCTCCATGGCCCTTCAGTCGGTAGCCGAAAGATCGAAGTCCTCGCCGGGAAAGTACTTGCGCAGGCGGATATCGGCCGTGCGTGCGTGGCCCTCCATGCCTTCGAGACGAGAGATGCGCGCCGTCGCCTCGGCTATCGGCCTGGCGCCGGTGGCCGTGGCGCGTTGCCATGTCGCGATCTTCATGAACTTGTGCGTCGAGAGGCCGCCAGTATAGCGCGCCGCGCCCGACGTCGGCAGGACATGGTTCGTCCCTGACGCCTTGTCGCCGAAGGCGACTGTCGTCTGTTCGCCGAGGAACAGCGACCCGTAGTTTTGTAGCCGGTCGAGCCACCAGTCGAGGTCCGCGGCCTGAACGCTCAGATGCTCTGGCGCATACTCGTCTGCCGTCGCGGCCATTTCCTTGCGGTCGTCGCAAAGGATGACCTCCGCATAGTCGCGCCATGCCGCTTCCGCGTTCCCGCGGTTTAGATCGGGCAGCGCCCCGATCAGCCGCGGGACGGTCGCCATGACGGCGTCCGCGAGCGCGGCGCTGTCGGTCACAAGCCATACAGGCGAATTGCCGCCGTGCTCGGCCTGGCCCACAAGATCAGCCGCAACGATCTCCGCATCGGCGCCGCCGTCGGCGAGAATCAGGCTATCGGTCGGGCCGGCAAACATGTCGATGCCGACGCGCCCGAACAGAAGCCTCTTGGCCTCCGCGACGAACTGGTTGCCCGGGCCTACAAGAATATCTGCCGAGGGAAGGCCGAAGAGACCGTAGGCCATTGCGGCGACCCCTTGCACCCCGCCCATCGCAAGGATCACGCTCGCGCCGCAAAGATCGGCGGCAAAGAGGATCGCCGGATTGATGCCCACATCGGGGCGCGGCGGCGAGCAGACTGCGATGTGTTGGCATCCGGCCACTTTCGCGGTCGTCACCGTCATGATGGCCGAGGCGACATGGCTGTAGCGCCCGCCCGGCACGTAGCAGCCGACTGCCTGGCAGGGGATCAGCTTCTGCCCGGCGACAACACCCGGAACGATCTCCACTTCCATGTCGCTCAGGCTGTCCTTCTGTGCCTCGGCGAATTTGCGTACGTTGTCGTGCGCAAAGCGGATGTCGTCCTTAAGTTTCGGCGACAGTTTTCGCGACGCTTCTTCGATCGTGTCGCGGGTGACAACCAGATCACCCGTGTAGCGGTCGAATTTCTCGGCATAGGCCTTAGCCGAAGCCTCGCCGCCCTTCTCGATGTCGTCGAGGATCGCCTGCACCGTTCCCGTGATGGAAGCGGAATCGCTGGCGGCTGTCTTCACTGCCTTCTTGAGGTATTTGCGCGGCATCGAAGTCTCTGGAGGAAGGGGCGGAAAAGCGTTCTCGCCGCGATGGCTCGAACGTGTGAAACGAATCACACCTTGCCCTTCCATGGCACCACCCTGCGCTCGACAAAACGCATCAGCATGTCGAAGGCGTAGGCAATCGCCGCGATGACGATGATCCCCATGATGACGGTCGACGTCTGAAGGAATTGCGAGGCGGACAGCACCATGTAGCCGATGCCTTTGGTCGCCGCGACCATCTCCGCTGCCACGAGCGTGGTCCAGCCAAACCCGATACCGATCCGCATTGCGGTCAGGATTTCGGGCATGGCTGAGGGCAAGATGACATGTCGCATCACCTTCCATCGGCTGGCGCCGAAAGAATAGGCCGCATGGATCTGCTCAATCGCCGCCGATTTGACCCCGGAACGCGCGCCGAGTGCCACCGGTGCGAACACCGAGAGAAAGATCAGCAGCACTTTCGACGTTTCGCCGATGCCAAACCAGATGATCATCAGCGGCAGATAGGCGAGCGGCGGAATCGGGCGGTAGAACTCGATCGGCGGATCGAAGATGCCGCGGATAGCAGGGCTCATGCCCATTGCCAGGCCGAGCGGAACGCCGATAGTGGACGCCAGCAGGAACGCCCCGAACACACGCGCCGTTGAAATCGCGATGTGTTCCCAAAACGGCGTGCCCGTGAAGCCGTTGTTCCAGGTGTCGATGAACTTCTGGAACACGGCAGCGGGAGAAGGCACGAAGAGCGGCTTGACCCACCCCATGAAAGTGAACAGCCACCATACTGCAATCAGGAGGGCGATCGTCGCGATGCTGAGCCACATCGTGTCGCCCTGGCCAGGAACGCCGTAGACCTCGCCGGGCTTGGTCGCGCGCGCCTTGGAAAGCCGCGCAAGCCATCCGTCGGACGCCGGCCGGGCGGTTGGATGAACGCTTTCAGTCATGCCAACGCCTCTTCGTCAGCGAAGATGATGCTCAGCACCTCCTCGCGCAGTTTGATGAAATCCGCCGACGCCTTCACTTCGCGCGCCTTCGCGCCGCCGATGAACCGGCCCGAGAACGGCAGGTCGAAGCGATGGGTGACGCGGCCCGGACGCGGAGACATCACGATGAGCTTGGTCCCCATGAACAGCGCTTCTTCCACGCTGTGGGTGATGAAGAAGACGGTCTTCCTGGTGCTGTTCCAGATTTTCAGGATCAGCTCCTGCGCCTTCTCGCGCGTCAGCGCGTCGAGCGCGCCGAGCGGCTCATCCATCAGAAGAACCCGCGGATCGCAGGTCAGCGCGCGCGCGATCCCGACGCGCTGCTGCATGCCGCCGGAGAGTGCGTAGATGGGCGACTCTTCAAAGCCGGTCAGGCCCAGCAGGGCGATGAACTCGTTGGCGATCTTGTAACGCTCCGCCTCGGGCCGCTCCTGCAGCTTCAGGCCAAAGGCGACATTGTCGCGAACGTTCAGCCACGGCATCAAGGCATGCTTCTGGAACACGACGGACCGGTCCGCTCCAGGGCCGCTGACCCTGCGGCCATCCAGAAGGATCTCTCCGCTCGTCGGCGACAAGAAGCCGGCGATGAGGTTGAGCAATGTCGATTTTCCGCATCCCGAAGCGCCGAGCGCGACGACGAAGTCGCTCTCGTCAAGTGCCAGGTCAATCTTCTGGAGCGCCGCGACCGATGAACGGCCATCCTTGGCCGGGAAGACAACCGAGGCGTCCTTGATTTGCAGAGGCATATCATCCCGTCTCGCTGGCTCCCCCGGGCCCGGAAACCGGGCCCGGGGAAAAAGGCATCAGCCCTATTGGGCGGCCGCCTTCGCATAGTCGGCATTCACAAAGGCGGTGTAGTCATCCGCGACTTTATCGATACGCCCGGCGGACTTCAGGAAATCGGCGGTGCCTTTGATCGTGTTGGCCGCGCCTCCGAGCCATGTATCGGTGATCTGCACCGACAGCGGCAGGAACGTGAAGCCTTCCAGGATTTCCGGAACCTGTGCCGGGTCCGCGCCGGTCGCAGCAGCAAGCGTCTTGACAGGCTCGCTGTCCACGGTCCACGCGCTCGGGTCCTTCAAATACTCCTGATTGACTCTTTCGACCTCCTTCAGGAACGCGACGATCTTGTCCTTGTTGGCCTCGCCGAACTCGCGGTTCACCACCCAGCCGTCGAAGGTCGGGAAGCCCCATTCGGCAGTCTGGTCAGCGCCGATCAGGAGCTTGCCGGTCTTCAGGATCTCGGACTGGACAGGCTGCCAAATCCACGCAGCGTCGATCGAACCCTGGCCCCATGCGGCGGCAATCTGATCCGGCGGCATGCTGATGATGGTGACGTCGTTCTGGTCGATGCCTTCATGCTGAAGCGCTCCCATCAGCGAGAAATGCGCCGTGGAGCCCACGGGAACCGCAACACGCTTTCCCTTGAGGTCAGCCAGCGAAGAAATCCCGGATGCGTTGGTGACGATCAGCGACTCGGCCTTGCCGATCACATCGGAAAACGAGATCAGCTGCAGATCGACGCCCTGGCTGGCCGCGATCGCCAGCGGCGACGAGCCGAGCTCGGAGAGCACCACGTCGCCCGACGCCATCGCGGCGATGACGTCTGTTCCGGCGGCGAACTTGCGCCACTCGACGTCCCATCCCGTTGCCTTTTGCACGGCATCCGACGATGCCAGGAGCTGCATCGGCGTCGGATTGCCGAAATGACCGATGATGATTTTCTCGGCCATCGCGGTGCCGGCGAGGAACATCGTCATCGCCCCCGCGACTACACCCGTCAGCATTGATCTGATCATTCCACACTCTCCCACTATTGCAATTGATGCGGCGCGTCGTTGCAATCTGCAGTGGCCGTCGCCTGCCCAGCCGGCCGCGCAGCAAGTCGCTCCCCCTTTCGCAAGATCTGTGCCTGAATTGAAAACGCGACACAGGCTTCCGCCAGCACATCGATCGTGTCGACAAACGGAACGGAGCCGGGCAGCGCTTCGGACACCAGCGAAAGCTCGGAACACGAGACGAGCAGCAAATCGGCTTTCTGTCGAGCAAGTTTCTTTGCGAGCCGTCCGATTTCGAGGCGTGCTTCCTTTCCGGCGCCGAACGTCTTGATGCTCCGGATCAGATCGAGCAGCGATGCGTCGTCCAGATAGATCAGTTCCGGCCCCGACGTGCCGAACGCCTTTTCGAACACCCCGGTGATCCGCACCGCCGGCGACGCGAGCATGCCGATGCGCGTCCCCGGTCCGGCATTCGACGCGATTCTCTCGGCCGACAGCCGAACCATGTCGAGAAACGGGATCTCGACCGCCGCGCGGATCTCATCGGCGAAATGGTGCGCCGTGTTGCACGGCATCGCGAGCGCCTCGGCCCCGCAGGCTTCCAGACGACGCGCCATGGCCGCGATGACCGGGCCTGGATCCTCGCCCCGCCTTTCGATCAGCGCGGCGATCCGGGACGGCACTTGCGGATTGTTGTCGACAAACATGGGCACGTGATCGGCATCATCGGTGGCCGGCGTCGCCTTTATGATGCGGTGCATCAGCAGCACCGTCGCCTCAGGGCCCATGCCCCCAATGATTCCGATACGCCGCTTGGTCTGCGTCTCCGCCATCACGCTGCGCCCTTCAGGCGGAGCTGTTCGGCGCAGTGGACGATGATCTCTGCGATGTGGGTGCAGTCGGCGACGGAGAATGTCAGCGGGATACGCATGTCGAAAAGGCCGGACAGGACCGCGTCGGTCTGTGGAAGCGATTGCGGCTCCATATAGCGCCAGCTGTGATGGTTGGAGGTGAAGGCCACCGGCTCCTGTGCACCGAACCATTTCAACTCGACGCCCCGAGCCTTGTTTGCCGCGACGAAGGCGAGCGCATCCTCCTGCGAAATTCCCTCGAGCAGGAACTGGATGGAACTGCCGACATAACTCTCGGGCTTCGGGCGTACCGGCAAGTGGAACAACCCCGATCTTTCCAACGCCCCTTCCAGCGTCCGGTAGCGATCGTTCCAGCGCGCGATATTGCGGTCCAGTTCCGCCAGCTGCGGCCGCAGCATCGCCGCGCGCAGATTGTCGATCCGGCCGGAACAGTTCGGCGTATCCAGACGGATATCCCTGAAATGCGAGGCGTCGGGCGTTGCGCCGTGCCGCTCGTAGAACATGTAAGAACCGGAAAGGATGATCGCGCGCGCCATGAAGGCGGGATCGTTCGAGGTGAGCAGGCCGCCTTCGCCGGAATTCATGTGCTTGTAGGTCTGCGTGCTGAAGCAGCCGGCGAGCCCGTGATTACCGCTTTTCACGCCCTCCCAGGATGCGCCCATCGTATGCGCGCAATCCTCGATCAGCGTGATCCCGTGCGCTTCCAGGATCCTCCCGATCCTGTCCATGTTCGCGATGTGACCGCGCATGTGCGACAGCAGCAGAAAACGCGCTTTCCTCCGCGCCGCCTTGGCCTCGAGGTCATCGAGGTCGATAACGAGGTCACGCGTGCACTCGACCAGAACCGGCTTGCCGCCGGCATTGGCGATCGCGCCCGGCACGGGCGACAACGTGAAGGCGTTGGTGAGCACCGGTTCGCCGGGCCGGATTCCCGCCGCAAGCAGCGCGATATGCATCGCATACCCGCCAGAAGCGCAAGCCAAACAATAGGGTTGCCCCTGATACGCCGCATATTCTGCTTCTAGTAGTGAAGCCTGCGATATCTCACCAGCAACGGTGTTGTAGCGATGCAGTCTTCCAGTTCTCATCACTGCCACGGCGGCGGCGATCGCAGCCTCGCCAATTGGCTCCTGCTGGGTGAACGCCCCTTTGAACGGTCTTGGCGTCATGAACACTGCGATCCCTATTCCGCTGCGATCAGAGTGGCGGCGGGGACGAAGACAAACGCGCTGGCTTTACCAAACTGACCAGCGCCCTTGGGTGATCTGCTACGATGCTAGTTTAGTAAAGGCGCTGACGCCAGCGTGGCCGCGAAATCACCGTGGTCGAAGTGATCGACTTCGGTGCATCGTGCGCAGCACGCGGACACCGCATCTGTACGTATGGGAGAGCCGCAAGTGGCCAGCAACCGCGACCGACTTTGTGCGCGGCCTTGCACGGAGATGCTAATGGTGGCGATCTGCCGGCCTCGCGCATAGAGAGACAAACGCCATGAACTTGAACCCGCAGGTAAACGACATACGCGGCGTCATCGAAGCCGACCGCAGTCATGTCTGGCATCATCTTATCCAGCACAAGATGTTCGAGACCATCGATCCGACGGTGATCGTCGAAGGGCGCGGCATGCGAGTCTGGGACGCGGCCGGCAAGGAATTTCTGGATGCAGTGTCGGGCGGTGTGTGGACCGTCAATGTCGGCTACGGGCGCGAAAGCATTGCCAACGCCGTGCGCGACCAGCTGGTCAGGCTGAACTACTTTGCCAACTCGGCCGGCTCGATCCCCGGTGCCCTTTTCGCGCGCCGCCTGACCGAGAAGATGCCGGGCCTGAGCAGGGTGTACTATTCCAATTCAGGCTCGGAAGCGAACGAGAAGGTGTTCAAGATGGTGCGCCAGATCGCGCACCGGCACCACGGCGGCCGCAAATACAAGGTGCTCTACCGCGAGCGCGACTATCACGGCACGACGATCGGCGCGCTGTCGGCCGGTGGGCAGCCTGAACGCGTCGCCCAGTACGGGCCGCTTGCGCCCGGCTTCGTTGAGGTTCCGCACTGCCTCGAATATCGCTCGCAGTACGGCAGAGTGGAAAATTACGGCGAGATGGCCGCCGATGCCATCGAGGAGGTGATCCTGCGCGAGGAGCCGGATACAATCGGCGCGATCTGCCTGGAGCCGATCACCGCGGGCGGCGGCGTGATCACCCCACCCAAAGGCTATTGGGACAAAGTCCAGGACATCTGCCGGCGCCACGACATTCTCATCCACATTGACGAAGTGGTGTGCGGCCTCGGGCGCACCGGAGAATGGTTCGGCTACCAGAACTACGGCGTGAATCCGGACTTCGTGACCATGGCTAAGGGCGTCGCCTCGGGATATGCCGCGATTTCCTGCACGGTCACCACCGAGGCCGTGTTCGAAATGTTCAAGGACAGCCCGGACGATCCGCTGTCGCATTTCCGCGACATCTCCACCTTCGGTGGATGCGCCGCCGGTCCGGCGGCCGCGCTTGAGAACATGCGGATCATCGAAGACGAGAACCTGCTCGACAACACCAGGGCGATGGGAGAGCGCCTGCAGCGTAATCTCGAGGCGCTGATGGAAAAGCATCCCGTTGTCGGGCAGGTGCGCGGCAAAGGCTTGTTCTGGGGCGCCGAACTCGTGGCCGACCGCAAGACCAGGGAACCGGCCGACGAGAAGCGGGTCGCCGCTGTTGTCGCGGAATGCAGGGCGCAAGGCGTGATCATCGGCATGACCAACCGCTCATTGCCGGGCTTCAACAACACACTGTGCTTGAGCCCGGCGCTGATCGCCACGGCTGACGATATCGACCAGATCACCGGCGCGATTGACGGAGCGCTCGCCAGCATATTCGATTAGCCCTCAGCTCGGTTCGTCGTAGCGGGGTTCGCCGGAGATCGGGAGCGAGCTGGGATCGCGCCGACTCGTTTCTGTGACAAGAATGCGAACGAGGCCGCCGCGGTCGGGCGAGCTGCTCGGAGCTCCGAGGCTGATCGCTTCGCCGCGAACGTCCTGCCGATCGTCGCAGCGATCCGCGCGTCTGGCATTAGCGCGCTCGCCGGCATCGCGGATGCACTCAACGCCCGCGGCAAAGCCGGCCCGCGGTGGGATGTGGCACGTGTCGGCTGTGCAGAGCCTGATCGCGCGCAGATAGACCAAGGGGCGGCTTTTCTAGGCGGGAGAAACCGTCTCATCGCGGCGAAGGACGCTAGCCAGTATTGGCAACTGTCTTAAGATAAGCGCGATAGTCGGCGCCCTCCGAGGGTGGCGGCGAGCACCGCAAGCCGCTCAGCGTCGATCCAACCTTAGCGGAAGGCAATTCTTCTCAAGACAGGCGATTGCATGAGATGTCGGCGATGAATTGGCGGGGGTTGCGCACTTTGGTGACGGGCGGGGCTTCTTTCATAGGGTCCCACCTAGTTGATGCTCTTGTGGAGCGAGGCGCCGACGTTGCCGTCGTCGACAATCTGAGCAGCGGCCGCCTGGAGAACATCAAACATCATCTGGAGTCCGACCGCATAAGGTTTCAGCAGCTGGACTTGCGCCGCCAGGACGCCGCAGAAGCGGCTGTCGTCGGCCAATCCTGCGTGTTCCACCTTGCCGCTGATCATGGAGGGCGCGGCTATATCGACACACATGAGGCGGCTTGTGCCGGCAATCTCATGCTCGACGGGATCGTGTTCGACGCCTGCGTCCGTGGCGGTGTCGAGAGCATCATCTATGCGTCATCCGGCTGTGTCTACCCGAGCCACCTGCAACAGAATCCGAACAAGGTCATCAAGCTGAGCGAAGGCGACGTCGGTCCGCCCTTCGACTGCGACGGGGTGTACGGTTGGGCAAAACTGATGGGAGAAAAGGCGCTTGCCGCCTTGGCCCAAGAGCATGGATTCAAGGCCGTAAGCTGCCGCTACTTCACCGCCTACGGCCCGCGCGCTACGGAAAGTCACGCGGTCATGGCGATGATTGCCAGGGCGTTCATCGGGCAGGACCCCTTCGAGGTCTGGGGGACCGGCGAGCAACTTCGAAACTGGACCTATGTCTCAGACACCGTCTCGGGAACACTCGCCGCGGCCGAGCTTGCCGCAAGCGGCCAGGCATTCAATGTCGGCACCATGGAAGGAACGCGGGTTCTCGACGCCGCCCGGATGATACTCGACCGGGCAGGTCTGTTGCCCAGGATTGTCACGCGACCGGAAATGCCGACGGGGCCCTATTATCGCGTCGCTGACAACACTAAGCTTGCACAAGCGGCAGGATGGTCGCCGGCCGTTCCTTTTTCGGAAGGCCTGGAAAAAACCATGGACTGGTATTTTGCGTCCAAGTCCGCATCCGAGATCCGCGACGCGCTTCCCGAGTTGCTTTTCGAGCGTTGAAATCGCGAAGCAGAGCCGACGGACGCACTGCGCACGCGGAGCCGGGGGATCGCCGTGAAGGAAAGCGGTAACGCCTTGAATTCGCAACCACAAGCACCGATCTTCCCCGCTGATGATCTGGTGCCAATTCGCCGCGACGACGTGTCCGACGTTTCGGACGGCAGCGAATTGCGGCTTCGGCGCCAGAAGTCGAGCAACGCCCTCGGCCTGAACGACACCGGACGTGCGATCTGGGCGCTGTGCGATGGAGAGACATCCGTCGCGGGAATTTGCGAAGCTCTCCGGCAAGACTTCGACGTCGATGGCCTAGCCTTGCGGCGCGACGTGGCCACCCTCCTCTGCGAGCTTCTGAGGCGCGGCTTCCTGAGCTTCCGTGAAGTCCCGCACGACACGATGGGAATTGTGACGCTCGACCTGCGGCAAATCCCAGTCTACGTTATCAACTGCAAATCCGATTTGAGACGGCGGGACAGGATAAGCCGTCACCTGCGGCAGCTCGGCTTACGCTTTGAATTCATCGAAGCGACCGAGTGCAAGCCAAGTTTCGTGGGAGCTACGCTCTCCTATTTGCGCGTCTTGAAACGCGAGGACATAGCGACTCCCTTTCTCCTGCTGGAGGACGACTGTCAGTTCAACGAAGACTTCCGCTACGAGCACGCCGTACCGCGGGAGACTGATGCGCTTTATCTCGGCGTTTCGCTCTTCGGGACAGAGGTGCCTGGCCAACTGAGCTGGGGGAAGCCGCGCGCGGTCCTGTGGTCGCACTACGGAGCGGAGCATCTGCGGGTCTACAATATGCTCGCAACTCACGCCATCATCTATTTGAGCAAGGGGTTCCGGCGATCAGTCATCGAAGCGAATATCGATGCGCTGACTCACGGCGAGTGCCCTTACCCAGGCGATGTCGGGACGGCCTCGACACACCTGACCCATCTTGTGCTGACGCCGCTCAAGCCCGTTTGTCGCCAGCAGGCGGATGTTGGAGGCAACCAGGTCGCGACCGAGCGAGCGCTGACGGATCTGTAGTTTCCGGGGACGCCGCCTCAATCTCGCGCGCGGCGCGCCGCCCATGAGACCAGTCATCGGCATGTCTTGCGGCGCCGAGCCACTGGTCAGCCAGCAACGCTCTCCAGCTTCAGGTCGGCGCCCGACGAGAGAAGCCGCCCGTCAACCGGCGCCATGCCGGGATGGGTACGAGGCCTTCTTGCGAGCGCCGCGGTGCGTACGCGTTATGCGGAGCGACCGGATGCGTCCACTTTGCGCAGGATCGCAAGCTTCGACCAAAAATGCAGGAAATGAACCTCGCCGCGATTCATATCCATGTCGAGAAGGATGCGCCGGAACATGGCGTCGAGGTCTTCCCGCCGATGGTCGATTTCAACACCGCGGGCGGAATTCTTCTGAAGCGCGCCTTCCATGAAATTCGGATCGTCGACAAATTTCTTGTAGTCGACCCAGGACATTCCGAGGTCTTCAATAATGTAGTACCCACCGTCATTGAGGTACGGAAAAAGGATCTCGAACGCGGCGCGGGTAAGATGATTTATGTGACTGGCATCGTCCACGATGACATCGAAACCACCAGCCCGCCGGGCCAGAGATTGAAGTGCGGACGCGTCGTCTTGTGATGCTGTGAGGACTTCGATCCGGCTTTCCTCGTGGCGTTTGCATTCAGCATCGATGTCGAGGCCGTAGATTTGCGCATTGGGAAAGAATTCTTTCCACATCCTCAGCGAATGACCGCCTCTGACACCCAGTTCCAGCAGCCGGAGCGGGGCGGCCCTTAAAGATGCGAGGTAGCGCTCGTAGATGTGTAGATAAGTCTCGTCTCGGAATGCCAAGCGCGCCTTGTCGGTACCGTGCTTTACTCCCAAGCCGAAAAGGCTCATGTCACCGCACCGTTTCAGCTCTGTTGGGCGTATACCGGGCGCGAAAGCAGCTGTCTGAACACCTTCCGGCGCCATGACACTCGTCTGCCGGCGACGCTCTGCGACCTGAGGATCACATCTGGCGAAACGAGCATCCACTCGATCGGCCTGATGCCGGGCACAAGGTCTTTGGCCAACGCGGAGCATTCCGCTTCTGAGTACATCCGACCCGCGACCGCAAGAGAAGAAGCCACCGCGCGCAACGTGCCCGACTTGCGGGAAACCGAGTGCAATCTTTCGGCATTGATCGTCCCGGAATGCCTGCGGACGGCCTGGACGATGTCTACAAGAAGAGCCAGACGATCGAACTGATGCCCGGAAGCGGCATGTACACCTGCTACATAAAGCAAGGCGGTGGGCTCACTGGGATCGCCCTCCCCTGCTTCGTAGATCGCATCGAGATCCACGGATACGCGTCGTCGAAGACGTGCTGAATGGATGAGGTTCGTTTGGACCTCGGCCGATACGGCGGGCTGGCTCCGCAAAGTCCACTTGAACTCACAATGGCCCGTGGCATCGCGGTTGGGGATGTCGTTAGCGACGAAGCCGAGCTCCGCGAGGGTCGTTGCGACGCGCGAAATCGAGTCAGTGGTCACAACGATGTCGATGTCGGTAAAAAGCCGGTCGGACGAATGCCGGTAGAGCCGCGCGGCAAAGACCGGACCTTTGATCGGGGCATGACGAACACCTCCCTCGCCGAGTGCGTTCGATATGCGATCGCCCCATTGCCGCAGTCGCATGGCAGCCGCCATTGCGGAAAGGACTTGCATTTGCGCCTGTTCGAAAGCCGCCGTCAAATCGTCGGAGGCTCTTCGCGAGCGAAGGTGCCGATAGGCGATTGCGATCGTCCCGTGAACCGCCGCCGCCTGCACCAAAGTCGCGGCCTGTCCTGCATCGACCGACGGCAACGGAATCCTATCTTCGAGCTCGGGATCGCTGAGCAGCCTCAGAGCCTCCGCGGCCTGGTCGTTCAAAACCGGATGCGGATCAGGCCTCGGCACGATGGATCACTTTGCGAGGAATTGCGGGCTCCAGCCTAAAGCGCCACTCACAGCAGCCACACCCGGCCGCTCAACGGGATTCTTGCGCAGTCCTGTGGCGCATCTCGTGCCGGCTCGACTATAACCGGGGTCGATCTCGGTTCAAGCGAAGCGAGCACCGCATTCGCCAAAGCGGACAACGGCACGCGACCAACTTCCCGGTCATGAGAACTCGCTTTCCAAATGGGGTCGGACTAACGATCAGAACAGAGCGCTGGTTGACTGGGCATCGATCGATGCAGGGGGACGCCATCCCGCTATTCGCATGGAGAAGGAGGAAGAAGACACCCGCAAACTTCGTCGTCGGTGCGGCAAGCGATTCGACCCTGCAGCTATATGAAGGCGAGGTCCGAGCTTGGTACGAGGCTCAGGCGGCTGAATATTTCACCGCTTTCGAATCCAGCAAGGCCCTCCGCCAGGAGACGATCCGGCGAAGCATCGACGCGCTTGGCCCGGGCCCGATTGTCGTCATTCCATTCAACTGGGGATACCGCCAGCTTGTGCACAATTGGGCGGTATCCTGCGACAGGCACGCGATCGACTGTCGCCGGTTCACACTTCTGTTTCCCACGGACGCTCGGGCCGCGTCGTTCGCGCGCAAACTGGGGTTCGCGGCGTATTTTGACGGTGCTTCCTATGGAGAGCTTCCAGAGGAAGCCCATGAGCGCTTCGGCGACAGCTCCTTCCGCAAGTGCCTGTTCGCCAAGATCGCGGCGACGCAGGACACCCTGACGGCGGGGCGCGATCTTATTCGGCAGGACGCCGACATCGTCTGGAACCGGGATCCGCGACCTTATCTCGCGAGAAAGGCGCATCAAGAAGGTCTGCAATACCTGTTCATGAATGACGGTCCGAACCCGTTCCATGGACCGCTCCACTACAACTCCGGTTTCGTGTTCATCCGAAACAGTGCGACTGCCCGCGCGGCGTGGGACTGCGTGTTCTCGAGCTACGGGAGGATGCTCCATTGCGGCAGTGAGCAAAAAGTGATCAACGCGATCATGACCGAACTTCGGACCAAAGACTTGCGCTCAGCGCGATTGTCGGACGAACTGTTCGTCAATGGCCACCTTATCTCCGACGCAAGCAATAACGGGGCGGCGCTGCCCAACTCGCCCTCAGTCGTCCACGCGAGCTGGACCGCAAACATCACGAAGAAATTCGAGCATCTCAAGCGTTTCGATCTTTGGTATCTTTAGCGGCGCATTGGGAGACGACTCGTATTCTTGCGCTCGCTGCCGTCGTCGACCCCTTCTTACATTGAGATGCCACAACTAGGCCCGTCGTTACCACCGCACGGATTTCCTCCGTAACAAACGTTGCGCGAAAGGGCTGTTGCGGCGTCGGGCGCAATGCAGGACCTTGCCGCGATCCATCAACGTCGCTAGCATACCCGTCCTACGCGTATGCTGCGATTTGGTGCCTACAAGAGGGAATTCAAACTCGTGAACGATGGAAACGATCGCAAAACGACGTTGAGTGATACCAAAGGGGACGTTGAGGCAGCCGCAGAGCCTGCTAAGAGCGCAGGCGGTTTTACCAAGCGCCAGCTTTGGGTGGCTCCCCTCGTGATGGCGGTAAACCTCCCGGGCTCCGTCTTCGCACAGGTGAGCCCAGTCGGCACGCCGGCGCCGGCTCCAATTCCGGCGCCCACTCCGTTAGTCCCCACGCCCTCGCCCGTTCCCACGCCCGCGCCCGCGCCCACGCCGTAGGGTTCGTGGTCTGACCACCCAGATGTACTCGGCTCTATCGAGCCCTTGAAGGTGAATTTGGGTGGTTGCACGACAGCAGGCGCCGAGGTTGTCGGTGGAGGCTGTCGCGTTTAGCCTGATCGCAGCCGAGCATCGGGCGGTGAAGTGTTGTCGGACTCATCTTCCCCTTCTCTGGCGGGCGTGCCGCGTCCGGCCAGGCACCCTGTCATCAGGCAGTTCGCCGTCAAGGACGAGCTGGTCCTTATGGCGCCGCAGTCTGATAAGCCTGAGCGCGCCAATCGCGCGCTTGCGCTCAACAGCACCGGCCGGTTGGTCTGGGAGCTTTGCGACGGCGGGCGGACGAGCGAGGAGATCGTTGACGCGCTCGCCGATCGTTTCGCGGCGGACCGCGAGGTTGTATCTGGGGATGTCACCGCATTGCTTGCCTTGCTGTCTGCAGGCGGCTTCCTCGAAGGCCTGCAGCCCGATACCGCGAGCGTGCCGCGCACGACTTTCGTGATTGGAATTGAGGACACGCCCTACTTCCGATGGCAGACAGCGATCTTTCTCGAATCATTCCGGGGCAAACTCCCGCCGGGGTGGAAGACGCTGGTCGTGGTCTGCAACAATGGCGAAGCACTCTCCAACGAGCTGTCCGCGATCCTATCGTGCTACGGCACCGAGGTGGCGCGTGGAACGAACCACGGCCGAGTCAACCGCGTCCACGTGGGGAACCCTGGAGGCCTCAATTATCCTGCCGTCAACCGGGTCGAGGCGCTTCGCGTCGCGGCCGGCTCTGTCGGCGAGCGTGACATCGTTTGCGTGCTAGACAGCGATACCTTCCTCTTTCGCGACTTGAACCGGGACATCATGCCGACCGGATGCGCCCTGCCGAGAAACTGGCATATCGAAAACAAACGATTCTTCTCGACCGTTTCTGCGAACAATGGGCGCGGCATCGATCTTCGCAAGCTTCTTGAGGCGATTGGATGCGAGGGCGAGTTCAAACCCGGCGGCGTCAATGTCTTCGTCCGCGGCGATGTGGCGAAGAACCCAAAATTCATTGCCGACTGTTTCCGTTTCGCCCACGCGCTTTGTCTGCTTGGCCAGGCGGCGGGCGTCGAAGTCACCTGGATGGCAGAGATGCCGTGCTTCGCACTCGCCATGGCCGCCAACCGCGTCAACTATGAGCTTCTGGAGCGGAAAGAGCTTCTGGTGTCCGATTGCACCGAAGAGACGATTCCGATCGGTACGATCTACCATTATTACGCCGATCCAGCGGATGGTACCGGCGGCTTCCGCAACTCGAAATGGTGCAAGCAAGCCTTTCGCGACCGGGACTTCCTTGCGAGCGCGTTTGATGTTTACGCAGCCAACGCCGAAACGGATCACGAGCAATACTTTTTCGAGCTCGCGAGCCGCGCACGGGAGCGCCTAAATGTATGAGACCCCGGCCCACTTGCGATCGCCGCCGTCGGTTCCTGCGCTTGGGGTCGGCTTCCACAAGACCACGCTCGATCTGCGGCTGCACGAGCGGTTGCTCTACCACCTTCGCTCAAACGTCCACAGGTTCAAGTCCGAGTCCGGCAGCGAATATCTCAGGACAGAGTCGAGCCGGGCCTACCCCTCGCTGATCTACTTCGACGACGCCTTCAATCTGCAGCTGATGGCCGACCTCCAAGAAGCTCATGAGGCGTGGAGCGGCCGTGGCCTTCGTCCAGCCGCCTGCTATGGAATTCGCGCATACCAACCGCGCAGCTACCTCTACAATCATCGAGACCACAGCCGCACGCACATCGTCAGCTCGACGATCTGCGTCGATCGCCGGCTGCGCGGGCCCTGGCCGCTTTATGTCGAGGACCTCGACGGCCGGCCTCACGAAGTGTCGATCGAGACCGGTGAGATGGTCTTCTATGAAGGGGCGCGCCTTGTTCACGGGCGCCCCTACCCCCTCGACGGCGAGTACTACGCGAATATCTTCGTTCACTACACGCCGCTCGGATGGGAAGCAGGGCCGCCGCCCATCGACACGGCGTGAGAGGCCTGGCCGCATGAAGGCGCTTGTCCACACAATGTACCGGCGGGGTCAAGCGGGGCTCAGCAACCTTATCATGTCGCTTGAGCTCGGCGTGGTGATGGCGCGGCTGACGGACCGTGTCCTGATCCTGGTGGGCAACAACACGCCCCCCGCTAACGTGGTACGCTATGAAGGCATTTTGACGAACACCCATCCGAGCCGTGTCACCGACCTCCTGGAAGTGCCGGTGCCATGGCTCGGCGAGGATGGAGTCAACCTTGCCGCGTTCGCGCCACGTGAGCTGTGCAACGGGCCGGCTTTCGATGCCGTTTTCTACTACCCGCCCGATCTCTCGCTCGATAGCGAAGACTTCCTCCGGTTCGCCGGCGAGCGCCGCCGGTTCGTAACGATCGGCGACGAGCTCGACGCGGTGCCTGCCCTCGCCTTCTCGGGCGGTTCGGGCGGAAACACCTTGAGCTTCTATTCCACGTTCTTCTATCTCGACGCGGATTCGCAGCGCCGGGCATTCGACGCCTTGCGCGGCATGTCGCCAAAGCGTGAGCTTGCCGACTTCGCAACGCGCGTAGCCCACGACCTTGGCCCGTTCAATGCTGTCCATGTGCGCCGAGGCGACTTCAAGCTCACCTTCGGCACGACGACGCTTGATCGCTCGGGCCGGGACGTCGTCGAGGCGCTCGAACCGCATTTTTCCCGTGACGACCGGCTGATCATACTCACCGACGAAACCGATGACCCGATTTTCGAGGAGATACGACTGGCTTATCCCGACGCGGTTTTCCTCGACCATCACATCCTGAACAACTACAGGCACGATTTCCTGGATCTGCCCGCACATGACAGCATTGCGCTCGCGTTCCTTTCGCAACTCGTTGCCGCCGAGTCGCGCGATTTCGTCGGCTCGATGACCAGCACCTTCACTTCGATGATCCAGAGGATGCGCGGCAATCGTGGCAAGGACGAGCGGTTCAAGTTCCTCTGGAACGAGCTTCCTGACGCGGACGACCGCCTCGATCGCGGCCGTCACCGCATCAGCGACAGCGTGCCGCTCGACAAGGGCGTGATGGTCGACGTGCACCAGGGCCCTTTTTCGTGGAACCGGGTCAACGCCAGGATCAACACGGCCTGGATGCGCGAGTGGCCGGAGAGCTTCCTTTGCGAGGACGCCATGGTGAAGCGCGCCCGGGGACGGGAGATTTCCAGGAGCGGCGCGGGCTGCACGTTATCATTTTGCAGTGATGTCATTGCCGTATCAAGCAACAACGCTGGCGTCGCGCGTGACCTCGCCAACCTGTTCGCGCCGATGATCGTCCGCTCGGGGGCTTCGCCGATCGCGAAAGTCCACCTGCAGGTTCTCGAGGACAGCGCGAGGCTTCTGGTCGATGGTGTGGTCGTCTCTGACGCCCGGCGCGCCTCCGAGCTCCTGCGGCGGTGCTACAGGGAAGTCGTATCCCTTTATGTCGAGCGCCATCCCGAGCTCGTCTGGCTCCATGCCGGCTGCGCCGCCGCGCAAGGCCAAGCCGTCATCCTTCCGGGCGATTGGGGGCGAGGCAAGACATCGCTCGTTCTTGCACTTTGCGAGCGTGGCTGGTCGTACTTCTCGGACGATGTCGCGCCCGTCAATGTCGCAGCCGGAAAGGTGCTGCCTTTCCCGGCAACGCCACAGGTGCGCTCCTCGACATCGGCGGACGTTCGACGAATTGACCTCGGAACTCTCCCCAAGTCTGCTGCATCGCTTGACGCCTATCTTGTCGCTGCCGCCCCCCTGCCGCTCTCTATGATCGTGCTGCCTCACTACAAGAAAGGCGCCGCAGCCGAACTCCTTGACATATCTCCAGCCGAGGCGGTGGCGGAGCTGCTGGAAAGCTGCCTGAGTTTCGCGAAACACGAGGACGCTGCCGTGCAGCGCCTCTGCACGTTGGTCGAGAAACTGCCGGTTTATCGCCTAGTGTTCCAAAAAGCCGACGATGCGGCCGCTTTGCTGATCAAACGGTTTGGGTCGGCGCCCGAGCCGGACATTTCTCCAAACTCCACGGACGGGGCTCGTAGTCAGATGTCTCAAGATGTCACGGTTGGCGTAACCCTCGTCGGGGGCGTCAGCTATCAGACCGTGCTGCCGGCCGACTCGCAGATTCTCCACGATCTTCACGTCGCGCTTGCAACACGCTCCAATTCTCAGGCGGAAGCGCACGATAGCATCCTTCAGTTGCCGATGGATGGCGGGCACACCGCCTGCACCTTCATGTCTTCCTCGCTCCTTTCATTGACGACCCGGCCACCGGTTTTGTTGAAGCCGCTGGACGCTACCGGCGCATACCGCTCGCATTTCGCCGCGGCACCGAGCTATCTGCGCATCGAGGACTTCCTGACGCCCCGCGAGAACGAGCTCCTTCTTAAATATGCAGTGGAGCAAGAGGCCGCATATCACCAGAGCAGTACGCTGGACGGCCGCAAGAGCCACCGCAGGTCAAAGGTTCTCCACGCCATCAGGGATTCGCATTGGAAGGAACTGTTTTTTTCACGCCTGAAATTGCATTTGCCGCAAATCGCCGACGCCCTCGGCAAGCCCGGGTTCTGCCTCGCCGACAGCGAGATGCAGCTCACTGCCAGCAATGATGGCGACTACTTCAAAGCGCATCCCAACTCCAGCCCCGCGCACCCTGAGACCGCCGGACGTGAAATCACCTTCGTCTACTACCTCCACCGTGCACCCAGGCCCTACAGCGGCGGCGGCCTCCTGCTCTACGAGGGAGCGCCCGGCCAACCCGCATACGACCGCGGCGCGAACGTGAGCCTAGTCGATCCGCAGAACAACTGCCTGATCGCTTTCACAAGCGACCGTTGGCACGAGGTGGACATGGTTCGATGCCCGTCCGGCGAATTCGCTGACAGCCGGTTCACCGTGAACGGCTGGCTGCGGCAACAAGCGGCGCCGGCCTGATCCTCATGGTTGCGGGGCAGCCCACGATTTTCGTTGCGATCGCCGCTTACTGCGATCCAACCCTCCCGTGGACGCTCGACGATTGCATCGCGAAGGCGCGCAACCCGGAAAATCTCCGGTTCGGGATATGCTGGCAATACGATCCGGCGCAGGCCATCGATCTTGCGCGCTTCCGAGCCGATGCGCGGTTTCGCATCAGAGAGCACCACTATTGTGAGAGTGGTGGCGGATCCTGGGCTCGGGCGATTGCACAGGAACTCTGGGACGGCGAGACGTTTGCACTTCAAGTGGATTCGCATACGGCGTTCGCGCACGCATGGGACGCGACGCTAATCCGGATGATGCGAGCGCTGCCCGCCGACAAGCCGCTGATCTCAGTTAACCTCCCCCTCTTTGAGATCGACACGACGGGGCGTGTGCAGAAGGATATTGCCTCCGGCGTCCGCACGACCCGCGTGACCCAATGGAACAAAGATTGGGGATGGGCACCTTGGTTCGATTGGGGCGGCCGCAGCGAGCAAGCGTTCGGTCGCAATCGGTTTCTCTCCGGGAACTTCGCCTTCACCCATGGGTGTTGGACGGACGAGGTGCGCCAGGATCCGTCGCACTATTATTGGGGCGAGGAATTCGCCCTGACCCTCCGATCCTTCACCCACGGATACGAGCTCTTCCTGCCCGATGAGATCGTTGCGTGGCATATGCATTTTCCGAACGCGCCGCGACGCCATTGGGAGCATGGTGAGGCAGTGATCAAGGAGAAGAACCGGGTTGCCTTCGAGCGGTTGCGGCAGCTTGCCTACACCTCGGGGACCGGCCAGGATAAACTTGGGCGCTACGGTCTTGGGTTCCGAAGAAGCTTGAGCGAATATGAAAGCTACGCCGGGATCGACCTCACAAAAAAGCGAGCCCATCCCGACGTATTCACCGGCCGCAGCCCCAATCCCGTTACCATCCGGGACGAAGTTGACTGGGCAGCGTGCGTGACCTTCGAGGAATACTCAGCCCGTCCTCAACGCCGCTGAAGGGGAGCTGACCCGACCATGTTCTACACAGTCTTCTCGACCGACGTCAGCCCTACGATGCAATGGGAGTCGGACCTCTTGGAATACTCCTGGAAGCGTGTGGGTCAGGAGGGCACGCTCATTCGAACTCGTCGCAGCCGACGAGCCCAACAATATGCCGCAGCAGAAATATGCGCACTGTGTTCCGACACGATCCTGGAACGTGCACCCCCAAACAGGGGATGCATATCCGATCTACAACAAGCCGGCATCGCTGCTCGAGTGGATATATCGGGACCGACCGGAGGGAACCGTGCTCTTGCTCGATCCCGATTGCGTCTTCACGAAGCCGGTGTCGCGGCGTGTCGCGCCTGGCACCCCGGTCTCTCAGGCGTGGGTCGACCTTAAACTGGGCGAGCCGACGACGGAGCGACCCTTCGGCCTGCCCGCCGGCTTCTCCTTCCTCGCCGAACATTGCGTGAGCGTCGACATCGCCGCCGACGCGGTGATGATCCCCACCCTGATCCACACGGATGATCTCCGGAAGCTGTGCGCTAGGTGGCTCGAATTGTGCAGTATCATCAGGCAGAACTATCGCGACGGCGCCGGCAACGCGATCTGGGAGTCGGACATGTTTGCCTACGTCGTTGCTTGTGCCGAGTATGGTCTGCGGCACGAGCCGACATCGCTCGGGATCTGCACGAACTGGCGTAGCGAAGACGTGCCCGATCACGCCGTCATTCATTATTGCCAGCCGATTACCGCGAGCGACGGCACGGAGATATTTCACAAGCACCGTTACGTGCCCTGGAGCAGAGTCGACATCACACCCGAGCCACGCGAAGCCTATGGCCGAGAGCTAGTCGCGCTGGTGAACGCCAAAATCGACAACGCCGGGGGCACCGTCACGCCGCCGGCGCTCTACACCCGCCCACGCCGATGCGCTGGTATCATGGAGGGGCGCGTCGTCGACGACATCCTGCTTGAGAAGCCGGACAACGGTGGCAGCCTTTGGCTCAACGCGACCGGCAAGGCTGTCTGGGATCTGTGCGATGGCTCGCGAGCGATCGAGGAAATGGGCCCGGAACTTTGCCGCGATTTCTTCGGCGAGCCGGCCGGTGTCACCGCAGACGCCGCGGCGATCATCGGCCAACTGCACGCGGCCGGGTTCCTCGAGATCGCCTAGCGTCCAGCGCCGCCCTCGAAGGTCGGGCACAATTTTGATGAGGTTGTAGCTGTTCGCTTGGAGATCGGAGAGGTCTGCGACCGTTCGCATCAGGCTTGTGGCGACAACGGCGGCCGGGGTGCGAAGACAACGAGATCGCCCGGCCGTGAGCGATAGAATAGCGGGGTGCGCATGGTCACCACCTCGCCGTCCAGGGCAACGGGAAGGCGGCTCGCACGCGATCGGATCTCGACAGATGCACCGCGGCCCGTCGCGAGGTCCGCGGCGGGGTCGGCCACGCCGGTTATCAGGCGAAAGGCAAGCCATAGGAACTGGATGGGGTCCCGGCCTTTGGCGATGCAGAGCCAAAGCTCTCCGCCGTCCATCCTCTTGCGCAGCCCCAAAGCAAGCGGGGCCAGCTGATATTCGTTGTTGCCAATGAAGAGGCAGGGGGTGCGGACGGGCTCCGCGCCTCTCTCGAAGCGAACGGTGAGGCGTCGTGTCGGAAATCGTCTCAGCACGCGGAGAAATGCCAGCGTAGTCGCGACCCATTTCAACCGTCCCGCCTGCCATCTCTGCCGATCCCGATCGATGACCAGGTAGGGGTAGATCCCAAGGGACGAGTTGTTGATGAAGATCTCGTCGTTCACCTCTCCGAGATCGATCCGGCGCGTGTGGCGCTCGGCGATGATTCCAGCAGCGGCCTCAAGTTCTTCGGGAATGCCGAGATCCTTGGCGAAATGGTTCAGCGTACCGAGCGCCACGACGCCGAGCGGCACGTCGCTTCCAGCGAGCACGCCTGCGACGGTTCGTATAGTGCCATCTCCACCGCCAGCGACCACCGCGTCAATCTTTCCCTGTCGTGCTTCGTCAAGCGCTCGCCCGGCGGTCCCGCAAATCTTCTCTCCTTCTACGAACTCGAGTTGCGCTTCGATCCTGTGTCTCAGGAATGCGGTAGCCAGCAATGCGCCCAGCCGCTCGGCATCTCCGCCCGCAACGGAACCCGCACTGGCATTGATGATGGCTGTAATCTTCATCTGCGGGAGAGCCCGGCTTCAGGCGCGGCGTTTCTTCTGCTTTCGAACCAGAGCCAGCCCAGGCAACAAAGGATCGCCCACGCTGCGCCGAAGCACCAGCCGGCCAGGACGTCGGTTGGATAGTGGACCCCGAGATAAATACGCGTGATGCCGACCGAGATGGTTAGGAGAAGGGCGAGCGTCATGAAATACATCTTGAGGGCGCGAGCGGGCGCAGCGCTCGCCAAGAGAGAGCCAAGTGCCAGATAGGCGACGGCGGACAATCCTGCGTGGCCACTCGGAAAGCTCGTTGTGAAGACGCGCACCGCATGTACGACAAGATCGGGTCGCGGCCGATTGAAGCCGATCTTAAGAAGCGTACTGAACGTTGCTCCTCCGATGACTGAGGCGAGTAGCCAGAGAGCGGTCCCCTGCTTTCGGATCATCGCGAGGTATATCGCGGCGGCGCCAACCACGAGGCCAAGAACAGAATAGCTTCCCAGCGCGGTGATATCCCGCGCTGCCTCTTCGAGCCACGGGGGTCCCAGCGGATTGGAGAGGTCGGCGGGATCGCGCAATGCCAGAAGAATGTTGCGATCGAAAGCCGCGGAATCGCCCTCCAGCATCTCCTCGGCGATTTGCCCGAAGGCCAGCACCAGTCCGACCGCTACGATAAGGGCGGCAAGGAACAATATCTCAGGCCGGGCAAGTTGAATGCGTCGTGTATCGGGTGGGTGCGGCTGGATCTCCAAGACAAATCCCTTGCGTTGACTGGCCGAGACATCGGCGAAGAAACCGGTTCCGTAACCGGCGACGCATGCATTCGATCTTGTTCGCCCACTAGGAAGGCAACCCTGAGCGTTGCGCAGACTATGCCATGGGAGCGGACCCTCCAAATCGAGCCAGCGATCCACGTCAACACATTCTCTTGCGGCTTTCAGGGGAAGCGACGACGCTCGAGACCGTCTTCTTCAGGCTGACTCAATTCGCTACGGAGCCTGGCGTCGCATCGCGCTGATGTCTTCCGCCTTGAGGTTAGACGACGTGCTGCCGAAACGGGCTGTGACGTAGTTGGCGACGGCCGCGATCTCGGTGTCGGAATAGGCGTTCCCGAATGCCGGCATGAAGACATGCCCCTTTGATGTCTGCCTCTGCGTGCCGAAGAGGATGATCTGCGCCACGTTGGTGGCCGTGGGATCGCTGACCGCGCGCGCTCCGACGAGCGTTGCATAGTCCGTCAGCGGGCTGACCCCCGTCCACTCGTGGCAGCTCGCGCAGGCGCCCTCGAAAATCGCCTTTCCCGGCCCGCCGTCGCTCGCCGCCACGCCCTCCCGATGTGAGGCCGGCGCCGGCGTTCCTTTCGGAGCGGGCAGATCGGGTGAGGCAATCGGCGGCACGCTGCGCAGATAGACGACCATGGCGGCGATGTCGTCATGCGTCAGATGCCTGAGGCTCTTGTCGACCGCCTCGCCCATCGGGCCTCCCGCCGAGCCATGGTCTTCGGCGTGGCCGGCCGCAAGGTACTGCGCGAGCGCTTCGTCGCTCCACATACCAACGCCGCTGTCCCGGTCGCCGGAAATGTTGTAGGCGCGCCAGCCGGCCTGCACCGCGCCGGCGAATTTCTTGCGGTTATCCAAAGCCTGGAAGAGATTGCGCGGCGTATGGCACTCGCCGCAATGCGCCATCGCCTCGACGAGATAGGCGCCGCGATTCCATTCGGCGCTCTCGCCAGTGTGCGGCT
This sequence comes from uncultured Alphaproteobacteria bacterium, assembly GCA_963739005.1. Classification (GTDB taxonomy): domain Bacteria; phylum Pseudomonadota; class Alphaproteobacteria; order Rhizobiales; family Afifellaceae; genus DASWJZ01. The sequence continues at coordinate 26,129 of CAVTYQ010000002.1, forward strand.
CAAATCGCCTGTCCGAGTTGAACAGGAGCGCCCAAACGCCCATCAGCCAACGCTGGTTGATCGGAAAGACCAGCGTGTTCCCCGGCGTCGGCGCGTGCACCGGCGCGAGACTGAAGAGGTAGGCCTTGATCGCCAGCGCGTCGGCATCCGTCATGCGCGTGTAGCTGGCGTAGGGCATGGCTGGATAGAGCCTGGCGCCATCGGCGCGAACACCCTTGTGGATGGCGTTGAGGAAATCGGCGTCGCTGTATTTGCCGATGCCCGTATCAGGGTCGGGCGTGATGTTCGGAGAATAGAGCGTCCCGAACGGCAGCACGAACGCGAGCCCGCCGGCAAAGGGCGCGCCGCCCCCCGCGGTGTGGCAGGCCTCGCAATCGGCGGCGCGCGCCAGATATTCGCCGCGCGCAACGAGGTCCGCGTTCGCGAGCGCCGGGGGCACGCCGGTCGGATCGGCCTCGTGATAGTCGGCGAGCGCCACCGTGTCGCCGCCCGCAAATGACATGGGCCCGGGTCCGAACACGAACCACGACAGGCCGGCTATGACGCAAATGCCAACCGCCGCGACGACAATCAGGCCGTAGCGCCACGCACGGCCGCGCCTGGAGGGGGAACTCACGCCGGTTTCTTCAACGCCAGCATTTCGCGATCGAACGGCAGGCGCCGCAGCGGGATTCCGGTCGCCGCGAAGATCGCGTTACGCACGGCGGGCGCCGAGGCCGTCGTTCCGGCTTCGCCGATACCGCCCGGCGCCTCGCCGCTCTTGATCAAATGCACGTCGATGACCGGCGCCTGATCGATGCGGAGCATACGGTAGTCGTTGAAATTGCTTTGCTGCACGCGCCCGTTCGCAAGCGTGATCTCGCCGTAGAGCGCCGCGGTCAGACCGAAGATCAGCCCGCCTTCCATCTGCGCCACGATCGTGTCGGGATTGACGGCGATGCCGGTGTCCACCGCGAGCGTGAAGCGGCGGACGTGGACCTCGCCGTCCTCATCCACCTCGACCTCCGCCACATTGGCGATAAAGCTCGCAAACGCGACCTGAACGCCGACGCCACGGCCGACGCGTGGCGGCAACGGGCTTCCCCATCCCGCCTTTTCAGCCGCCAGATCGAGCGCGACCTTGAGGCGCGGCGTCTTCTCAGCAAGCATTGTGCGGCGGAATTCCACGGGATCGGCGCCCGCCTTCTCCGCCAGTTCGTCGATGAAGCTCTCGATGGCGAAGACGTTATTGTTCGGACCGACGCCGCGCCAGAATCCCGTCGCGACAGCCGGCGGTTCGTGGCGCACATATTCGACGCGGAAGTTGGGGATGTCGTAGGGCTGGTCCACGGCGCTGTCGACGGCGTCGAAATCGACGTCGTTCGTGTAGGCGGGCGGGAGCCAGCGCGCGACCACGGATGAGCCGGTGATGCGATGCTTCCAGCCGTCGATCTTCCCGTCCTTCAGCGTCGCGCTGATGCGGTCGTAGTAGATGGGGCGATAGATGTCGTGCCGAATGTCTTCCTCGCGCGTCCACACCACCTTCACCGGCCCGTCGACCTTCTGCGCGATGCGCACGGCGCTCTCGACGCTGTCGACTTCCAGCCGGCGTCCGAAACCGCCGCCGAGGAGCTGGTTGTGAACAAGCACCTTCTCGAGCGGCAGGCCTGTCACCGTTGCCGCAATCGCCTGCGCACGGCCGCAGACCTGCGTTCCGAGCCAGACTTCACACCCGTCCGGCCGCACGTCGACGGTGCAATTCATCGGCTCCATCGGCGCGTGCGCGAGGAACGGAAGCTCGAAATGCGCTTCGATCACCGTGCCGTCCTTGAGCGCCTTCGCAGCGTCGCCTTCCGCTTTGGCGACCGCGCCCTCCTTCTCGCTGGCGGCCTTGATATCGTCCCGGATCAGCGCCGAATTGATATGGGCGTTCGGCCCCTCGTCCCAGGTGATGGCGAGCGCCTCCAGCCCCTTCTTCGCCGCCCACGTATGGTCTCCGACCACGGCCACGAGGTCGTCGAGCACGACAACCTGGCGCACACCGGGCACGGCCGTCGCCGCGCTGTCATCGACGTGGGCGACCTTTCCGCCGAACACAGGGCAGGCCGCGAGCGTGGCGAACTTCACCCCCTCCGGCAGGATGTCGATGCCGTAGAGCGCCTTGCCGTTGACCTTGTCGGGCGTGTCGAGCCGCTTCAGCGATTTGCCGATCAGCTTGAAGTCCTCCGGCCGCTTCAGCGGCGGTTCGGCGGGCGGCGTGAGCAGGGCGGCGGCATCGACCAGCGCGCCATAGCCGAGCCTCCGACCGCTCGCCGGATCGATCACCTCGCCCGCCTCGGTCACGCAGCTTGCCGGATCGACGCCGAATTGCGCGGCGGCGGCCTGCACCAGCACCGCACGCGACGCCGCGCCGGCGGTCCGCAGCTTCTGCCAGAAGGCGCGCACGGAGTTGGAATTCCCGGTCGCCTGGACGCCAAGGATCGGATTGGCATAAAGGGCTTCGTTCGGCGGGGCTGCCTCCACGGTAACGCGATCGAACGCGGCATCGAGCTCTTCCGCTAGGATCATGGAGAGCGAGGTGTAGACGCCCTGCCCCATCTCGACCTGCGGTATGATCAGCGTGACGTTGCCTTCGCGATCGATGCGGATGAAGGCATTGGGCGCGAACGGTCCGGCGTCCGGTTGCGTGCCACTTACGGTGTTCGATACGGCCGCCTCGGCAAACGGCATGTAGAAGCCGACAAGCAGCCCGCCGCCGGCCGCGGCGCCCGCGCGCAACAGCGCGCGGCGGGAAAGGCTTCCGGTTATTCCAGCGAGAGAGCGCGTGGACATGATCGAAGCTCCCCCTTAGGCTTGCCCGCCCGCGGCCTGCTTGATCGCGGCGCGGATGCGAACGTAGGTGCCGCAGCGGCAGATGTTTCCCGACATGGCGGCGTTGATATCGGAATCGTCAGGCTGGGGCGTCGTCGCGAGCAGAGCCGCCGCCGACATGATCTGCCCGGATTGGCAGTAGCCGCATTGCACGACTTCCAGATCGAGCCAGGCTTTTTGAATTCTTGCGCCCTGCTCTGTTCCGCCCACGGCCTCGATTGTCGTCACGGCGCGACTGCCGATGGCGCCGACCGGGAGAAGGCACGAGCGCACGGCCTTACCGTCCACGCGCACAGTGCACGCGCCGCATTGAGCGATGCCGCAACCGAATTTCGTGCCCGTCAGGCCCAACACGTCGCGCAGCACCCAGAGGAGCGGCATGTCGCCATCGACATCCACGCGATGTGTGGCCCCATTGACTCTTATCTCGAAAGCCATGGCACTTTGCTCCTGTCCGCCTGCGGCGATCGGCGCGACCCGGCCCGCCTTCGCGGCGGCGTATGGCGGGTGAAACGGTGGTCGTCCGCCCCTTTCCTTTCGTCGCCAACTATATAGCTGCAGCTGTAGCCTTCAGCTAGGCAAGCGGATCGCCTCGAGGCGAGGATCGTCGTCCGAGCATTAGCTCCTGGCAACGTCGAAAATCGCTTCAGCGAACGCCTCCGGCGCTTCCTGCGGGAAAACGCTCTGCCCCAGCCTCGATTTCTCAAACGCGCAGGAGCAGACGTTGCACGACCTCGCCATCGAGCCATCGCCTGTTCAGTCACTTTTCAGGCAGCGGCCAATCATGATCTTGGCCTATTGCGCAAGGAAGCCGCCATCGACCGGCAGGGTATGACCAGTGATCATCGTTGCGGCGGGACTCGCGAGGAAGAGAATCGCCGCTGCAATCTCGTCCGGCTCGGCCAGACGACCAAGTGGCGTCATGGCTTCAATCCGCGCGACGATTTCGGGCCGCGCCAGAAGCGGCGCAATGAGGCCCGTGCGAACATAAGTCGGGGCGACCGCGTTCACGCGAATTCGGTGCGGCGCCCATTCGATCGCCAGCGCCCGGGTCATGTTGACGAGACCGCCTTTCGTCGTCTGGTACGAGATGTTCGGATAGAGACCACCGCCCGACATGCCCATGATCGATGCGGTATTGACGATGACGCCGCCTCGGCCGGCGGCGATCATGTGGCGGGCCGCCGTCCTGGCGCAGAGGAACGCGCCGGTCATGTTGACCGAGACGACAGCCTCCCAATCCGCGAGGGCAAGGTCGACCGCGGGCCGGCGGATGGCGATCCCGGCATTGTTGACGAGAACGTCGATTTTTCCGTCCAGCGCAACGATGTCGGCAAAGAGCGCATCGACGGAAGCTTCGTCCGTCACGTCTGCCGTTGCGGCGCGGGCGGCGCCACCATCGGCGACAATCGCTGCAGCCACGCGATCGGCGTTTGGCCGGTCACGGTCAACGACGACCACGCGCGCGCCTGCCTCGGCGAGCGCCCGGGCTACCGAGGCGCCGATGCCGCCGGCTCCACCGGTCACCGCCGCCACGGCCCCGTCGATTCGAAACCGCTCCGCGTGTCGCTTGTTCATTTCCCTCTCAGAACTGTCCACTGTCCGTCGTCAGAGTCTTGGAGGCTCAGACGCGCGCGGTCCAGAGTGCAGCTAGGTCGCGTCTTTCGTCAAAACGCGGGCGCGTCGAACGGAGCCCGGAGCACCGCTCGGCATTGCGTCGATGCTGAAGGTGGCGCATCCTACTAGTATGATGAGTTACACGCGGCGGAAGCGCTCCGACGAGATCCGCGAGCAGCTTCTTGAGCGCATCAAGCGGGGCGACCTGGCGCCCGGCGATCCGCTGCCCTCCGAACGTGAGCTGATGCAGCTTTACGGTGTCGGCAGGCCAGCGATCCGCGAAGCGCTGCAGGGCCTGCAGCGCATGAGCCTGCTTGAAATACATCACGGCCGGCGCGCCCGCGTTGCAGCACCCTCGGTCACCAGAATGGTGGATCAGGTCAGCGAAAGCATGCGGCTCTTCCTCGCCAATTCGCCGGCAAGCCTGGAGCAGCTCAAGGAGGCCCGCCTTGTGTTCGAGATGGAGATGGCGCGGATCGCGGCCCGCAAGCACTCGGCGAGCGATGTTGTCAGGCTGAGACGCCTGCTTCAGGCCCAGGCCGAGGCGCAGAACGACCTGGAGAGGTTCGTCGCCTGCGACGGCGACTTCCATCGCGAGATCGCCGCGATAGGCGGCAATCCCATCTTCGCGGCGCTGAGTGAGGCGATCTTCAAATGGCTTGCCGCCAGCTATCGCGGCGCGGTCAGCGTCCCGGGACTGGAGAAGCTCACCCTCAACGAGCACGCTCAGATCCTCGACGCAATCGCCGCCGGAGCAGCGGAGGCCGCCGCGAAGAACATGGCCGACCACCTCACCCGGGCAAACGAACTTTACCGGACCGCGAATTACCGCGCCGCCAGCTAAGCGCCATGCGAAGGCCCCATGTTCTTGCTGGGAGAGGCAATCTGGTATAATCAGTCGTGAAAATCCCGGTCAACGGGGAAGCGGGAGGGAGGACGCGGATGGCCGCTGCTGGTCTGAAGCAGATGGCGCGCGAGCGCACGGCCAAGGTTGGCCATTTCATCGTTGAATTCGTCACCCCCGGCATCGGCTATCTGCTGAAGAACGCCGGCTGCGATTTCGTGCTCTTCGATACCGAGCACTCCGGTTTCCACAACGAGACGATCAAGGCGGCGCTTCGCTATTTCGAAGCCGCGGCGCTGCCCGCCATCGTGCGCGTGCCGTCGAAGGAATATCACCACATCGCCCGCGCCCTCGACATGGGTGCCGAAGGCATCATGGTGCCGATGGTGAACGACGCGAAGGAGGCGCGCGCGATCCTCGACTGCATGAAATATACGCCGGAGGGGAAGCGCGGCGTGGCGCTCGGCGTCGCGCACGACCACTACGCAGGCGGCGCTGTTCTCGACAAGCTTGCCGCCGCGAACGCCCGCTCCACGCTTTTCGCGCAGATCGAGACGGCGGCCGGCGTCGAGAATGCGGAAGCGATCGCCGCAGTCGACGGCGTCGACTGCCTCTGGGTCGGGCACTTCGACCTTTCGTGCTCGCTCGGCATTCCGGGCGAGTTCAACCATCCGAAGTTCAGGGGCGCAATCCGCAGCACCTACGCGGCGTGCCGCAAACACAACAAGGCCTACGGCCGGCTGGTGCCCGACGTGGCCACCGGCGTCGACATCTTCGGTCAGGGCTTCGACTTCATTTGCTATTCCGGCGACGTCTGGACGTTCCAGACGGCGCTTGCGGCCGGCGTCAGCGGCGTTCGCAAGGCCTGCACGGGCAAGGCCGGCAGAACCGCGACCTCGCCGCAGGCGAAGCCGGCGAAGAAGCCGGCAAAGGCGCGATAGGAAGCGGATGATGGAGCGTTTCCGCATCGCGCTCTCGGGAGACTTTCGCAAGGCCGACGGCAGTCCGACCTTTCCGAGCTTCGACCTGACGCCGATCACGCAAAACCCGAAAGTGGAAGTGCGCTGGGTCGATCCGATCGACAACGTCATGCCGTCGAAGGGTCTCGAAGGATGCGACGCGCTGATCCTTCTCGCGCCGCGCATGGACCGAAGCTCATTCCCAAGCGGCGATCGGCTTGCCGCCGTCGCGCGCTTCGGCGTCGGCTATGACAACGTTGATTTGGCGGCATGCAACGAGCGCGGCGTCGCGGCGATCATAACGCCGGACGGCGTCCGCCGCCCCGTCGCCGTGTCGGTGGTCACCTACGTCCTTGCGCTGTCGCAAAACCTGCTGATCAAGGATCGGCTCTGCCGCCAGGGGCCGAGCGGCTGGGCGAAGCGGGTCGACTTCATGGGCAAGGGGCTGATCGGCAAGACGCTCGGCCAGCTCGGCGTCGGCAACATCGGCGCGGAAGTCTTCCGTATGGCCGCGCCGTTCGGGATGCGCTTCATTGCCCACGACCCTTATATTGACGCCGCCGTGGCGAAGAAGCTCGGCGTCGAGCTCGTCTCCTCCGAAGATCTGTTCCGCCAGGCTGACTTCTTGTCGGTCAGCGTGCCGCTTTCCGACGCGACGCGCCACTACGTCAATGCCGAGCGGCTGCGGTCGATGAAGCCGACCGCGTATCTCATCAATACCGCGCGCGGACCGATCGTCGACCAGCACGCGCTCCATCAAGCGCTCGTCGACGGCACCATCGCCGGCGCGGCGCTCGACGTTTTCGAAGTCGAACCGGCCCCTGCGGACGAGCCGATCTACAAGCTCGAAAACGTCATCGTCACCCCGCACGCGCTCTGCTGGACGGACGAATGTTTCGCCGGCAACGGCGCCGCTGACGTCGCTGCAGTGCTTGACGTCATGCACGGACGCGCGCCGCGCGGCGTGGTGAACAAGGAGGTACTTGAGAACGCGACATGGAAGCGCCGCCTCGCCGATTTCGGCGCGCGCTTCGCCGCGTGAGAGGGATGTACATCAAACGAGAAGCACGCGCCTGCAGGACCGCCCCTCGCGGTCAGACGGCGTGTGAAAAATGGGAGGGAAGCAATGAACGATCGCGAACGTCGTGATTTTGAGGCCGGCCTCGCTGCCGAGGTCGATGCCTGGCTGCGGGGCGAGCCGACCCGCCGTGACTTCATCAAGAAGTTCGGCCAGGCGGCCGGCATGCTTGCATTGTCGGGCGGCGCCCTTCCGGCGCTGACGCAGTTTGCTCTGGCGCAGGCGGCGGTCGACCTCGCTGACCCTTCGACCCCGCTCGGCAAGGCGCAGGCCGTCGCCATGAAGGCGTCGACCGAGGGGCCGGCCGACGGCTCGGCCTTTCGGGCCGTGCAGGCTGCAAAGCAATATTCCGGCGTCACACTCAGCCACACCTACGAGGCGGGATTGCAGGCGCTCGATCCGCGCAACTTCTCCGGCCCTGTCTGGGAGCAGCTGACCGGTATCAAGTCGAACGTCGTGGAGCTCTCGCACCCCGACCAGTTTTCCAAGCCGGTCGCCGAACACATTGCGGCGTCGGGCGCCTACGATGTCCTCGATATCGAGCCGGCGTGGACGCCGTCGCTTGCTGACGGCGGCGTAATCGCGCCGCTCGACGACTACATCGCAAAGTACATGAACATGGCGGATCTCGACGACTACCATCCGCTCTACAAGGCGCTGCCGACCTACAAGGGCAAGATCTGGGGCTTCTTCGACGACGGCGACATGTTCGCCCTCTACTATCGCAAGGACGTCTTCGAGGATCCGAAACTGAAGGACGCCTACCAGGCGAAGTTCAACAAGCCGCTGGAGGTGCCGAAGACCTGGGAGGATTACGCGCAGGTCGCACAGTTCATCACCGACAACATGGCGCCGAACGTCTATGGCGCGGGGCATTTCCGCAAAGCCGGCAGCCCCGGCAACCAGTACGACTTCCTGCAGCAGTATCGGGCGAATGGCGGCGTCTTTTTCGATGACGCCATGAAGGCGCAGCTCGCCTCGGATGCCGGTGTCAAGACGCTGCAGAACATGATCGCGGCAAACAACGCTTCGATCCCGGGCAACAACGAGCTCGACGCCGTTGCGCTATGGGCCGCCTGGCTGCAAGGCAAGGTGGCCATGATCTACTCCTGGCCGCCGACCGGGCGCATGACGGCCGGCTATTCGCAGAGTGACAAGGCGATCAACTTCATCCCGCAATCAACGATCGCCGACAAGGTTGCGTACGCGATCGTTCCGGGCGGCCATCCGGAACACGCGACCGGATATTGCAAGGCGCTTTCGTCGGATTCCGCCAACGCCGAGGCCGCGTACCTCTTCATGCAATGGGCCTGCTCACCGCCGGTGTCGCTCGCGCGCTGCATGCTCCCCTACGCGCTGCGCGATCCCTACCGCCTTTCGCACTTCAAGTCGGATCTTTACGGCGCGCTGTTCCCGACGGCGAAGGACTATCTGCGCAACCTGAACAACTCGGCGAACGTCGGTCTTCTCGACATGATCATGCCGGGTTGGCAGGACTACGCGCTGTCGCTCGACCGGATGTGCTCGGCGGTCTGGGCAGGCACCGATCCGAAGGAAGCTCTGACGACGGCCGCCGCCGAGTGGGACGCCACAACGGAAAATCTCGGCGTCGATTCTCAGAAGGCGTTCTTCGAGGAATACAAGAAGCTGCCCGGCTCCTCGGCCGACCATACGGTCGAGTCGATGGGTATGGCGGTCACCCTCTAGGCTCGGCTCCGCGGGCGGCTCTCCTAAAGCCGCCCGCTTTCGCAGCGCTTGTCCGGCCGTCGACGCACCCTGCGCCGGCGGCTGGCCCATCAAACAAAGAAGCAGAAGCAAGAGGTGAGGAAGAGATTGCCAGCCGCATGTCGGAGAGCGCCACGATGAGCACGCCGCTCGCGCCCCCCGCGCGACGACGCGTGCCGTCCTCAAAGAAAAGCGATTGGCGTTTCAAGTGGCTGCTGGTCGCGCCCGCGGCGCTGCTGATTCTCGCGATCTCGATTTATCCGCTGCTCTTTTCGCTCTGGGTGCTGTTCGTCAACTACGATTTCCAGATTCCCGGCCATGCGTTCGTCGGCCTGAAAAACTTCCGGCAGGTGATCGCCGATCCAGTCGCCATTCATTCGATCGGCGTAACCGCCGGACTGACCGTCGCCGACGTATTGACCGAGTTCCTGCTGGGGCTCGCGCTGGCGCTTGTGCTGGTCAAGACGTTCAGCGGCCGCGGCATCATCATTTCGATCCTGATCGTGCCGTTGTTCATCAGCCCGGTGATCGTCGGTCAGGCCTGGGCACTCCTGTTGCAGCGCCCGTTCGGCCCCACGAACTATCTGCTGAGCTTTCTCGTGGGTCACGATGTGACGATCGGTTGGCTCACAGAGAAGCCCTGGAACTACTTGGCGCTCGTCCTCGCTGACGTCTGGCAGTGGACGCCGTTCATGTTCGTCATCCTGCTCGCCGGGCTGACCGCCATTCCGCCACATGTCTACGAGGCGGCGGAGCTCGACGGCGTCGGTGCTTGGAATACCTTCTGGTACATCACCGTCCCCTATCTCGCGCCGATGATGCTGCTCGCCGTCACCTTCCGCCTGCTCGATGCCATCAAGCTGTTCGACACGATCTTCATCATGACCGCCGGCGGGCCGGGGACGCAGACTTACACGGCTTCGTTCTACCTCTACGTTCTCGGCTTCACGCAATTTCATCTGTCGCGCGCGACCGCCGGAGCGTGGATATTTCTCATCCTCACGCTGCTGGTCGTCCAGGTTCTGGTGCGCCGTCTGCTTCGGCCGGAGGCGCGATGACAGCCGTTGCAGCCGCGCGGAGACGGCGAAGGCGGATGCGTTTTCCGCTTGGACGGGTCGTGTTCCTCGCCCTCTACCTGCTCTTCGTGCTTGGACCGCTCTACTGGGTCTTCATCACGTCGATCAAACCGAGCGACGACTATCTCGCGGTGCCGCCGGTCTGGTTCCCGGCCGCGCCGACGATCGTGCACTACACCGCCGCGCTCTTCGCCTATCGCGGCCTCGACGGGCTCATCAACAGTCTTGTGATTTCAATTTCGGCGACCGCTCTATCCTGCTTTTTCGGCTCGCTCATGGCTTATAGCCTGGCGCGATTCAACACGGGCGGACAGCACCTCTCGTTCTGGGTTCTGTCGCAGCGCTTCCTGCCGCCGATCGCGATCATCCTGCCGCTCTTCCTGAACTACCGGATGCTGAAACTTCAGGACACGTATCTCGGCCTGATCATCGCCTACACCGTGTTCACTTTGCCTGTGACGGTGTGGATGATGTTCGCCTATTTCCGTCAGATGCCTCGTTCGCTGGAAGAGGCGGCGCTGGTCGATGGGTGCACGCGCTGGCGCGCATTCTGGCGAATTGCCGTGCCGCTCGCAGCGCCCGGCATCGTCGCCGCCGCCGTCTTCGCCTTCATTGCCTGCTGGACGGAGTTTTTCTTTGCGCTGATCCTGACCAGCAAGAGCGCGTTCACGCTTCCGACAATCTTCCGCGCCTTCCTCGGCTTCCAGGGCGCGCAGTACGGCGAGGCGAGCGCTCTTGCCATCGTCTCTCTCGTGCCTTCGATCATCCTTGGCGTGTTGGCGCAGAGACATCTGGTTCGCGGCTTGACGCTCGGCGCGGTGCGCGGTTGACAATCGGGACATAGGATCGGGACGGGCAGCGGATGGCGGAAGTCAGGATCACGGGGCTGCACAAGCGCTACGCCGGCGGCGTGCAAGCCGTGCGCGGCGTCGATCTCGTCATCCCCGATCGCCAGTTCACCGTGCTGGTCGGACCATCGGGCTGCGGCAAGAGCACGCTGCTGCGGACCATCGCCGGGCTGGAGGAGGCGAGCGACGGCACGATCGAAATCGGCGGCGAGATCGTGAACGACATGCGTCCCCGCGACCGCGACGTAGCGATGGTGTTCCAGGACTATGCGCTTTACCCGCACATGACGGTGCGCAACAACATCGGCTTTGGCTTAAAGGCGCGGAAATTCAGCGCGACTGAAATCGACTCGCGCGTGATGTCCGCCGCCAAAATGCTCGGCATCACCGCCCTCCTCGACCGCCATCCACGTCACCTTTCGGGCGGCCAACGCCAGCGCGTCGCCATTGGCCGCGCCATCGTGCGTAACCCGCAGATCTTCCTGTTCGACGAGCCGCTCTCCAATCTCGACGCGCAGCTCCGCGACGAGATGCGCGTCGAGATCAAGCGCCTGCACCAGGAGATCGCCACCACGATGATCTACGTCACGCACGACCAGATCGAGGCGATGACGCTCGCCGACTGGATCGTGCTGATGCGCGACGGGGTGATCGAGCAACAGGGTGCGCCGCTCGACCTCTTCGAGCGGCCGGCGACACGTTTCGTCGCCGGTTTCCTGGGTTCGCCGCGCATGAACTTCATCCCCTGCCGCTTCGTAAGCGAAGGCAATGCCGGCCGCGCCACGTTCGACGACGGACGCTCGTTGCCTCTGCCGAGCGCTCAGTCCGATTTCCTTCGGACCTTGCGGCAAGAAAGCCTGATTTTCGGCGTCAGACCCGAACACATGACGCGGGCGGACGGAGCAACGCCGCGCCCCGGCCAGGCTCCGCTGACGACGACGATCGATCTCGTTCAGCCGACGGGGACACGGACCTTCGCGCAATTCAAGCTCGGCGGTGTAGAGGCCACGGTGGAGCTGCCCTCCCACGGCGTAGAAAGACCGGGCACCACCGTCGAGCTGCTGGTTGACATGTCGCGGGCGATCTTCATCGACCCGCGCACCGACAAGGTCCTCCACGCCTCGACCTAGCAAGCCGTTATTGAGGATGCACCCGCCATGACCCCGTCCCGTGAAGTCATGCTGTTTGGAACGGAGGAGCCGGTCGGCGAGACGATCCGGTTGTCCGCGGGCGCGCTCGAAGCGACGCTCGACGCCGGCAATCTTCGCTACGTCAAGGTCGGCGGCAAGGAGGCGCTCCGCGCCATCGCCTTCCTGTCGCGCGACCGCAACTGGGGCACCTACGGCCCCGAAATCTCCAACCTCGACATAGACCGCCGCGCCGACGGCTTCACCGTCACCTACGACGCCGTTTGCAAGGACGACCACCAGGCGCTGCGCTACAGAACAAGGATCGAAGGTCGCGCCGAAGGATCGCTATCCTTTGCGGCCGAGGTCGAGGCGCTGAGCGACTTCGTCACCAACCGGACGGGATTCGTCGTTCTGCATCCGCTCGAGGGCGTCGTCGGCGCGCCTCTTGCTGTCGAGCACACGGACGGCCGCGTCGAGAAGTCGACGTTTCCCGAACTCGTCGACCCCGCCTGCCCTTTTCTCGACATTCGCGCGCTCACCCACGAGATGGGTCCGGGACTGAAGGTGGTCTGCCGCATGGAGGGCGACACGTTCGAGATGGAGGATCACCGCAACTGGATGGACGCCTCCTACAAGACCTACGTGCGTCCGCTCGCACTGCCGTGGCCGTACACGATCAAAGCCGGCGAGAAGCTTTCGCAGCGCGTGACGCTCAAGGTCGAAGGAACGCTGCCTGCGGCGGCGAAAGGCACCGCCGCCGAGGCGCCGATCGTCGTGAAGATCGGCGCTCCAACAGGGCATGCGATTCCGCGGCTTGGACTCGCCGCGCCGGCTGAAAGCACGGCGGCAGCGACCGGTCATGCCGAACTTGTCAAGAGAGCGCGCCCATCGTTCCTCCTCTGCCATTTCGATCCGCGCAACGGCGACGATGCGTCGACGATGCGCCGCTTCGCCGAGCTTGGCGCCAAGACCGGCATCGACCTGGTGCTCGAAGCGGTCGTTCCGTGCGTCGACGGCGGCGGCAAGCCGGCGGACGACCTGAAGATCATGCGGCGGGACATGGCGGCGATCCGGTCGGCGGCGGAGGAAGGGAAGGTGCGCTTTTCCCGCGTCGCCGTTTCGCCGGCAGCAGACCTGAAGAGTACCCTCCCCGGCTCGATCTTCCCGAAGGCGCCCGGCTGGGCGGAGCTGATGGCTGCCGCGCGCGCGGCGTTTCCGGACGTGCCCATCGGCGGCGGCATGTTCTCTTATTTCACCGAGCTCAACCGCAAGCGTCCACCCGCCGATCTGCTCGATTTCATCTGCCATACTGGGCTCCCGGTCGTGCATGCCGGAGACGATGTCTCCATGACGGAGACACTTGAAGCGCTGCCGTCGATCTTCCGCTCGGTCGGCGCGTTCAGCGGCGGAAAGCCCTACTGGATCTTCCCGACCGCGGTCTCCATGCGCGCCAACCCGTACGGCGCCGGGCCGGCGCCGAACCCGCGCAATATTCGCCAGGCGATGAACGCCGTCGATCCGCGCGAGCGCGGGCTGATCGGCGCCGCATGGTACGCGGGCTTTCTGGCACGGGCGGCGGCCGCGGGAGTCGAAGCCGTCACTCTCGCCGCCGCTAGCGGACCTTCAAGCATCGTCTACGAGAAACAACCCTATGCGCAGCCGTGGTTCGACGAAGCGAAAGCGCCGGTCTATCCGCACTATCACGTTGTTGCAGGGTACGCCGCGCTGCATGGAACCCTGCTCGCGACCACAAGCTCGGATGCGCGCGCGATTCAGGCCCTGGCCGTTTCAGAAAATGGCAGACTCGATTTGCGCATATCCAACCTCACGGGCGTCGAGCAACGCGTCCAGGTCGACGGCGCACCAAAGGGCGGTAAGGCGCTGGTGCTCGATGAAACGACCTTCGAGGCGGCATGTAGCGACTCCGACTGGCGGAAGACGGCTCCCCGCGTCGATATCAGCGCGAAGACGCTGACGCTCAGACCCTATGCCGTCGCCGAGATACAGTTCGGCTAGTGGAACTCTTGCAAATGAGCCGGAGACGAAGATGAGCAGGTTTGCCCTGGTCGTGTCGTTCACACTGAAGCGCGGCGCGCGAGAAGCGTTTCTCCGCCTGGTCCGCGAGAACGCCGCTGCATCGGTGCGCGACGAGCCCGGCTGCTACCGGTTCGACGTGCTCACCTCCGATGACGCGGATCAGGTGCTTCTCTACGAGATCTATGCCGATGCTGCCGCATTTGATGAGCACGTCGCCACGCCGCACTTCAAGAGCTTCGACGATGCCAGCCGGGACTTGGTCGCCGCAAAGACGGTTGGGCGCTATCTCGTCTTGGAGAATGCCAAACACGCGACCTAGCCCGGCGAGCGCATTTGGCGCGCCAATTCGACCGGGTCAACTCAATCCTCCCAGTCCACATCGAAATGCGCGACCAGTTCGCGCACCTCCGCTTCGGCAAGAATGCGCGGCCGCATGCCGTGCGTCAGCAGCGTGAGCCGCGCGGTCTCTTCCAGCTCTTTGGAGAGGCATGCCAGTAATTGGCGCAACTCAGAGGTCGGCGGGCGCGGAGGCATGTCTTGGGTATTTAGCGCAAATGCCGGAGACGGCTCGCTTCGTCGCAGTCCGATCCAAAGCAACATTGCAAGCGGAGCTTCTGACCTTAGAACGGTCGCCGCACCGGTCGGCTTGAAAGGTGAGACCGAGCTTTCCGTTTCCGCTTGACGACTTTGCGGCGCGTTGTTGACGTGGTGCCTGGCCCGCGACCACGCTCGCGGCTCAAGGCAGCGCAGGCGCCCGGCTTGGCGACCGGCGCGGAAATGGGCGCCGGCCAGTTCCGGCATGCCGTAGCGCATCGGCTTGGGCGGTCGCCTCACGAGATCGAGCCGACGGGCCGGGCCACGCCAGGCCGAAGGGGAAAGGCGACCATGCTTCTTGGCTGCATCGGCGACGACGCGACCGGTTCGTCGGACCTCGCCAACACGCTCGCCAAAGGTGGAATGAGAGTTGTCCAGTACAACGGCATTCCGTCCAAACTAGCGGGCGCCGAAGTGGAGGCCGGGGTCGTGGCGTTGAAGACGCGTACGATCCCACCCGCGCAGGCGGTGGAACAATCGCTGGTGGCGCTCGACTGGCTGAAGGCGCAGGGCTGCCGCCAGTTCATGTTCAAATATTGCTCGACCTTCAATTCCACGCCGGAAGGCAACATCGGACCGGTGCTGGACGCGCTTTTCGATACCCTCGGTGCTGAGCGCGCCATCGTCTGTCCGGCCTTTCCGGCGACAAGGCGCTCCATCTACCAGGGCCACCTGTTCGTCGGCGACCGGCTGCTCAGCGAGTCGGGCATGGAGAAGCATCCGCTGACGCCGATGACCGATCCCGACCTCAGGCGCTGGCTCGCGCTGCAGACGAAGCACAAGGTCGGCCACGTCGCGTTCGCCGCCGTCGACGCCGGCGCCGAGGCGATTGCGGCGGCACTCGACGACGCCCGGGCAAACGGTGCGCGCTATATCGTCGTCGATGCGATCCGGGACGCGGACCTCTTCGCGATCGGGCGCGCGGTGGCCGGCGATGTGCTGATCAGCGGCGGCTCGGGCGTTGCGCTCGGCCTTCCGGGAAATTTCCGCGTGAAAGGGCTGATCAAGGAAAGGGGAGCAGAGTGGCACGGCCAGGCTGGTCCCGCCGCTGCGCTCTGCGGCTCGTGCTCGGCGGCAAGCCGCGGCCAGATCGCCGCACACGCGAAGGCGTTCCCGGCGCGCGAGGTGTCGGCGGATGACATCATCGCCAAGGTGGCGCGACCTTCCGAACTCGCCGGCTGGGCCATGGCGAACCACGACGCGGGCGGGCCGCCGCTCATCTATTCTTCGGCCGAGCCGGAGATCGTGGCGGAGGCGCAGGCTAAATACGGCAAGGAGCGCGTGGCGGCGGCGATCGAGAGCTTCTTCGCCGATCTGGCGCGGGCGCTCGCCAGCGCCGGCGCAACGCGGCTGATAACGGCCGGCGGCGAGACTTCCGGCGCGGTGGTGTCGGCGCTGGCGATCCCCGCCTTCGAGATCGGCCCGGAGATCGATCCCGGCGTGCCAGCGCTGAGGGCCGTTGGCATGGGCATGGCGCTTGCGCTGAAATCGGGCAATTTCGGTGCGCCCGATTTCTTCGCCAAGGCGGCGGCTGTGCTGGAAAGAGGAGCCCGAGACTCGTGAGCGCCGAAGCGAGACTGCGCGAGGATATCTGCCGGCTGGCGCTTTCCATGTTCCAGCGCGGCCTGACCAGCGGCAGCTCCGGCAACATTTCCGCGCGGCTCGACGACGGCGGCCTGCTGCTGACGCCGACGGGATCGTCCTTCGGCGCGCTCGATCCGGCGCGCCTGACGCGCCTCGACGCCCGCGGCCGCGTGCTCTCGGGCGACGCGCCTACGAAGGAGATGCCGCTGCACACCGCCTTCTACGAGACGCGCGCGGCGAAGACGGGTGCCGTCGTGCATCTCCACTCGACCCATTCGGTGGCCGTGTCGCTGCTGCCCGACATCGACCCCGACTGCGTCTTTCCCCCGCTCACCGCCTATTCGGTGATGCGGCTCGGCAAGGTGAAGCTGCTGCCCTATTTCCGGCCGGGCGACCCGGCCATGGGCGAGGCGGTGCGCGGCCTCGCCGGCAGGCGCTCCGCGGTGTTGCTTGCCCATCATGGGCCGGTCGTTGCCGGCAAGGATCTCGAGGCCGCGGCTTACGCCATGGAAGAGCTGGAAGAGACGGCGCGGCTCACGCTGCTGACGCACGGCATGCGGCCGCGCATTCTTGCCGAAGCGGAGGTGCGCGAACTGGTCGCGCATTTCGATGTGGACTGGGAGGATTGAATCGGCGGGAGCGAGCGTCCAGCACCTCGACGGAACCACGCCGCGTGTCGTCTACCGGACCGGACCGCGGCAGGGGTAGCCGACCCCCAACAGCAAGCGAACCGCACGGCCGATCGCCGGCAAGAATCGCTTCGTCATCACGCCCCAAAAGTCAAATGCGCGCGGGCCGCCCACGCCCGCTGGCGCCGCAACGGGCCCTCACCTAACATCAAGCGGCGAACCTTCCGAGGACCGGTCGGTCATCTGAAGTCAAACATACGCGGCTCTGTCGGAAGGGAGACCCATGCCCCTCAGTCAAAAAGCAAAAGAGACCCTCGAGCAGATTTCGACCGCGACGGTAACCACGATCCTGCTCAAGAAGGGGCTGCGCAATGTCTGGATGCGCGGTCCGCAGCCGCTTCGACCCGGTCAGCCGCGGATCGTGGGCAGCGCATTCACGCTCCGCTTCGTGCCGGCGCGCGAAGATCTCGCGACACCCGCCTCCTGGTCCTCACCCATTTCGACGCGCGCGGCGATTGAAGAGATGCCGCCGGGCATCGTCGTGGTCGCCGACGCGATGGGCGTTGCGGATGCCGGAATTTTCGGCGACATCCTCTGTTCCCGCATGTTCAAGCGCCAGGTCGCGGCGCTGGTCACCGATGGGGTCGTACGCGACGTCGCCGGTGTGAAGGGCACCGGCCTCCCCGTCTGGTCCCGCGGTGGCGCCGCGCCTCCTTCGGTGGCCGGTCTCACCTTCGTCGGCTGGCAGGAGCCGATCGGCTGCGGCGGCGTCGCGGTGATGCCGGACGATATCGTCGTCCTCGACGACGACGGCGCTGTCCTCATTCCGCAGGCCCTCTTGGAAGACGTGCTTGCGGAAGCGCCCGAACAGGAGCGCATGGAGGCCTGGATCATGGACGAGGTCCAGAGGGGCGTGGCCCTCCCCGGCCTCTATCCGATGAACGCGGAAACCAAAGACCGCTACGCGGCGTCGAAAGCGAAAGGACCGGGGGAAAGTCGACGGCCTAAAGCCAATCGACGACCTTCAGCCAGAAAGCCACGCTGAAAACCGCGAGGGCGGTGGAGAGGGTGATCGTGGTTGAGGCCAGCCCCTCCCCGGTTCGAAACCGCCCGGCGACGAGAAACGGCGTCACGCCGGTCGGACACGCGGCGGCGATGACGACGACCTTGGTCGCCGTCGGCGGCAGGCCGAGAAGGCGGGCGAGGAAAAGCGCCAGCGCCGGCATGGCAATGAGCTTCAGAAGAGTCAGCACGAAGCCCGCCGCGACGTTGCCCCTTATGCCGTAGTTCTTCAGGCTCATCCCCATCGCGAAGAGCGCGAGCGTGCCGGCCACGTCGGCAAGCCGATTCACCAGGTCCGCCGGCAGGCCGGAAAGCGGAACGCCGGAGATGCGCCACGCGACTCCGGCGGCGAGGCCGATGATGATCGGATTCCCGACCAGGTTTTCCGCGACCGACCGAAGGACCGAGCTGGTCTTGGAGTCGTTGGACCCAACGCCATCTCGACGCTCGGCCCCGACCATCAGGAGCGCGATCGCGGTCATCATCATTGGGAGCTGCACCGCGATGATGAGGGCCATCGGAACGGAGCCGTCCGCGCCGAAGGCTGCGAGCGCAAGCGGAATGCCGATCAGCGTGGTGTTGCCGTAGCCTGCGGCCAGACCGGCCACCAGTCCGGCGCGCGCATCCCGGCGAAAGAGGCGCCGCACCAGCATGGTTCCCGCCATCCAGCTCACGGCGAACGCGGCGAAGAACGCAAGCCAGAGGCGCCACGCCGAGGTGCCGCCGAGGTCCGCGGTCGCCATGATCCGGAAGATGAGGAGCGGGATCGCGACGACGAACACGAACTCCGACAGCGCGTCGCCGCTGGTGCGACCGAGGAGCTTTGCCCAAGCGACGGCCGCCCCGATGCCGATCAGGCCGAAGACCGGCAACACGATACCGAGGATCTCCCGCATGAAACTCCCGCAGAGTGCTATCGACGACGCTGCGGGCGATCGGGCAGAGCCCCGAGCGTCAACCGGGCTTGGAGCCGTTGGTGGTCAGGTAGATCGAATAGATCGATGTCGTTCCGCAGATGATGAGCCGGTTGCGCTTGACGCCGCCGAAGGTGACGTTCGCCACGATCTCCGGGATCAGGATCTTGCCGATCAGGGTGCCGTCCTTGTCGTAGCAATGGACGCCTTCCACCGTGCTCGTCCAGATGCGGCCCTTCCAATCCACTCGGAAGCCGTCGAAGAGGCCGGCGGTCGATTCGGCGAAGACCTCGCCGCCTTTCAGGCTCCTTCCGTTCGCCGCCACCGTGAACCGACGGATATGACGCGGGCCGTCGGGGACGTGGGTGGCGCCGGTGTCGGCGATGTAGAGGAGTTTCTCGTCCGGCGAGAAGGCGATGCCGTTCGGGCGCACCATGTCGCTCACCACGCGATCGACCGCGCCGCTCTTCGGATCGATGCGATAGACGTGGCAGCCGTCGATCTGCTGCTTCTGCCTGTCGCCCTCGTAGTCGGTGTCGATGCCGTAGGCAGGATCGGTGAACCAGATCGAATTGTCGGACTTGACCACCACGTCGTTCGGCGAATTGAGACGCTTGCCCTGCCACTTGTCGGCAAGGACGGTGATCGATCCATCGATCTCGGTTCGCGTGACGCGCCGGGTCAGATGTTCGCACGTGACGAGCCGGCCCTGGTTGTCGACGGTGTTTCCGTTGGAATTGTTGGAACGTTCGCGAAAGACGGAGACCTGATCGCCGGGGTCGGAGAGGCGCATCATGCGATTGTTGGGAATATCGGACCAGATCAGGTAGCGCCCGGCCGCGAACCAGGCCGGTCCCTCAGCCCAGCGCGCGCCGGTCCACAAGCGCTCGACCCGGACATGGCCGGCAAAGCATGCATTGAACCGTGGATCGAGGGTCACGATCCCCGTTCCCTCGACTTCTCCGTACCACATGAGCGCCTCCCTTTTCTTGATCTTCAACCGATCGCGATATGCATAGCGAGAGGGTCGTAGCCGCCGCAAGGACTGGATTGCCGGCTATTTGCGCCGTCGCTCCCAGACCTCCGGATTCAAGAATCCCTCCGGCCGGCGGCCGCAAAAGACCGCGATCGCAATGTCAGCCGATGCGAGCGCGAGAGTACGGGCCGCCTCGACCGTGTTGCCGGCGACGTGGGGTGCGAGCACGACATTCGGCGCGGTCAGGATCGGATTGTCCGGCGCCGGCGGCTCGACCTCGAAGACATCGAGCGCCGCTCCGCCGATCCGCCCCTCCCGCAAGGCTTCCGCGAGCGCCCGCTCGTCAACCAGCGGTCCCCGCGCCGCGTTGACTAGGACCGCCGTCGGCTTCATGGCGCCAAGCCGCTCCCGGTCGATGATGTGGAGGGTTTCCCTGGTCAGCGGCAGGTGCAGGGAGACGACGTCAGACGCAGCCAGCAGCGTCTCCAGCCGCTCGACCTTCTCCGCCCCGCGCTCCTCGATGGCAGCTTCGGAAAGCGCTGGGTCGTAGGCGAGCACGCGCATTCTGAACCCGCCCGAACAGATCCTCGCCACGCGCGCCCCGATATTGCCAATTCCGACAAGTCCGAGCGTTCGATCGAGAAGCTGCTCGAACTGCAGCTCCCACCGCGCCGAATAGCGCCCGCCGGTGACCATCGCGTGCACGTCCGGCACGCGGCGGAGAGCCGCGAGCATCATTGCCACGGTCGCCTCGGCGACGGCATCCGCGTTGCCGCCCGGAACGTTCGCGACGACGACGCCACGCGCGGTCGCCGCCGGGATGTCGATATTGTCGACGCCGGCTCCATGTTTGGCGATGACGCGCAGCCGCGGCAGGGCATCGATCAGTCCGGCGTCGATCGCGATGTTCCGGACGACGACAGCGTCCGCCATCGCAAAGGACCGCTGCCGTTCGTCTTCGTCCTGATGCAGCGGGGCATCGACGACGAAATGCTGTGCTAGCCGGGCGAGGCCGTCAGCATGGATCGGATGCGGGACGAAGACGCGGGGCAGGCTCACAATCCGCCAGTCCCGGCGTATCGCGCGCCGACGAGTTCGATCCTGGAACGCTCTCCCGCCATGTCACGATCGATTGGCCGCAAAAGCGGCCTAGCGCGGTCCTTCGCCGCCCGAATGGTTGGCTCCGGGCTTGTTCATTTCGCCTCGGCTTCCGTATCGCCGCGTCCCCTGCCCGGTCCCTCGAAGACGCGCGAGCACGCATTCTCGATGTGTGTGCGCATCGCAACGCGGGCTGCATCCCTGTCCCCGGCCTCGATAGCCTCGAACATCGCCACGTGCTCCGCCTGAACTGTCAGCAGGTGGTCGAGCGGCCGGGTGAGCGTCAGGCTGCGTGCCAGATTTACGGCAAACTCCAGCGGCGTACGCATTGCCTCCATCACCGCCTCGAAGAACTCGTTCCCCGACGCGCGTGCAACGGCGAAATGGAAATCCAGATCGGGGGCCATGGCGAGCGCGCCTTCTGTGAAAACGCTCTCCATTCGATCCAGCGCGTCCTTCATCGCCAGCAACATTTCGGGCGTCCGGTTCTGCGCCGCGTAGTAGGCCGCGTCCCCCTCGAAGCTCACCCGAAACTCGTAGCATTTGCGCACTTGCGCGAGACTATTGACCGGCCCGAACCCGATCGTCGGCAGCTCGGACGGGCGATCGGCCCGCTTCTGCACGTAACTCCCCGATCCCTTGCGCGAGACGATCACGCCCATCACCCGCAGCTTCGACAGCGCCTCCCGGATGACGGGCCGCGAAACCCCAAAGCGGCTGGCGAGTTCGCTCTCCGCCGGCAGGCGGCCCCCCTCACTGAACTCGCCGCGGTCGATTAGAGCAGCCATTCGCTGGCTAAGCCGGTCGCCTAGGCGCGCTGCGGGCGGAAGCGCATCCCAATCGCTCGTTGCATCGTCGCTGATAAGTTGTCTGACAGATTGTAATCGCATGCGGCTCTTTCGCCAGGTGCTAACTTCAGTGAGTTAAGGAGCCGGCCCTCGTCAAGCCAAGCAAGATGAGGCGGGCTCTCGGAAAAATCAGATTGACAGCTTTACTCAGTTCCTTACGGTAAATCTAGTGGGAAGCGGCGATCGTCGTCGCGAGTGAGACCGGAATTCACTTGGCTCTGCGCTCCGGCGCAGCCGCTCTTGTCATCTTCAGCGCTTGTTGCTGGGGCTCAGAACCCAAGCCTGACTGCTCATCGCGGGGCTTCGGTCGACCAGGTGAACCGGCATGACGGGAGGAAGAGCCGGGTGGATGCCGAACGGCGACCCGTTGGGCTAGCCAACGTACCGGGCGGGGCTGCCGACGTGGCCGCGGATGCGAATCGCGACCCGCTGCTTGTGGTGCGCGGCTTTTCCAAGCAGTTCGGCGGAACGCAGGCGCTCGCCCAGGTGGGCATGCATGTGAACGCCGGTGAGATCGTCGCGCTTCTCGGCGAGAATGGCGCCGGCAAATCCACGCTCATCAAGATTCTCGCGAACGTCTACACGCTCGACGAGGGCTCGGTGACGTATCGCGGCCGCGATGCGACGCATTTACTGCGGCGTCTTCCGATCGCCTTCATCCATCAGGACCTCGGTCTGATCGACTGGATGACGGTTGCGGAGAACATCTGCCTGACGCTCGGCTACCCGCGGCGCATCGGCATGGTGAATTGGCCGGCGGCGCGCCGGCGTGCCGCCGCGGCGCTGGAAATCATCGGCGCCGACATCGATCCCGATGTGCGCATCCAGAGCCTGAGCCGGACCGAGAAATCTCTGGTGGCGATTGCGCGCGCGCTGGCCGCCGAGGCGGAGGTTCTCGTCCTCGACGAGCCGACGGCCAGTCTGCCGGCGGATGAGGTGGTGCGGCTCTTCACGGCGCTGCGGCGCCTTCGCGCGCGCGGCGTCGGCATGATCTACGTCTCGCATCGGCTCGACGAGGTGTTCGAGATTGCCGACCGGATGGTGGTTCTCCGCGACGGCAGGGTCGCCGGCGAGCGCCGCGTCAGCGAAACGACATCCGAAGAGGCGATCCTTCTTATCGTCGGGCGCGAGCCGTCGCAGGTGTTCCGCCGACCGGCAAAGCGCGAGGGCGTGGCGCGCCTGTGCCTCGAGGGCATGACGGTCGATTCGGTCGGCCCCGTCGACTGCTCGCTGCACGCCGGTGAGGTGGTGGGACTTGTAGGCCTGCGCGGCGCCGGACAGGAGGTGATCGGGCGTGCGCTTTTCGGGCTGGTGCCCATCACCGGCGGCAAGGCGATGCTGGACGGAGCCCCGCTGGTGAGCGTGTCGCCCGGCCAGTCGATGGCCGCCGGCGTCAATCTGGTCTGCGCCGACCGCGCGGGCGAGTCCGTCATGCCCAATCTCAGCGTGCGCGAGAACCTGTTCCTCAATCCCCTCGCCGCCGGCCGCAGCCTGTTCTCCTATCTCGCTCCCAGTCGGGAGAACGAGGCTTCGCGGGAGCTCGGGCGAAAGGTCGGACTACGGCCGAACGATCCGGGCCTGGCGATCGAGCTCCTTTCGGGCGGCAACCAGCAGAAAGTGGTCGTCGGCCGCTGGCTGCATCTCGCCAGCAAGGTCTACGTCTTCGAGGACCCGACGGCCGGCGTCGATGTCGGCGCCAAAGCTGAGATCTATCGCCTCTTCGACGTGGCGCTTTCCAACGGGGCGGCGATCATCATCGTCTCGACGGATTTCGAGGAAATCGCAAAGGTGTGCCACCGCGCGCTGGTGTTCGACCGGGGACGGGTCGTCGCCGAGCTCGGCGCCTCCGACCTGTCGGTCGAGAATCTGCTTGCCGCCGCCTCGGCGCGCGTTGGACATATGGCAGCATACGCGGATCACCGCACGGCGGGCGGGGGCAGCGATGCAATCCATTAAGTCCACGGCGCTCGAGCCGACGCGCTCCGAACTCAGGCACCTTTCGCGCTGGCGCGCGATCGGCCGGCTCGCCCCTGTTTATGGCCTGCCCATCCTGACGGTTCTGCTCATCATCTTCTTTTCGCTGCTCCTGCCGCGCACCTTTCCGACCTATCTGAACTTCCGCTCGATCCTTGCCGACAAGGCGATCATCGCCCTCCTCTCGCTCGCCGCCACGATCCCGATGATGGCCGGCCGCATCGATCTGAACGTCGGCTTCGGCATCGTCATGTGGCACATCCTGGCGATCGGCCTGCAGGTCATGTACGGCGTCCCCTGGCCGCTCGCGATCCTGCTCGTCCTCATCTGCGCGGCGCTCGTCGGCCTCTTCAACGGCATCCTCGTCGAGGTGGCGCAGATCGATTCGTTCATCGCGACGCTCGGCACCGGCACCGTGCTCTACGCGTTGGCGCTTTGGTTCACCGGCGGTCGCCAACTCGTAGGCACGCTCTCGCATGGCTTTATCGCGATCAACACGACGGTGGTCCTCGGCATTCCGATCCCGGCGCTCTATGTGCTGGCGCTCGCCATCGTGCTCTGGATCATCAGCGAGCGGCTGCCGATTGGGCGCCACGTCTACGCGATCGGCGCCAACGAGAAGGCGGCCGCGCTGAACGGCATTCCCGTCCGCTACTACGTCATCGGAGTCTTCGTCGGCTCCGCTCTGGTCGCCGGCTTCGCCGGTTGCCTGCTCGCCGCGAAGCTCAGGATCGGCCAAGCCAACGTCGGTCTCGACTATCTCCTGCCGGCGCTCGTCGGCGCCTTTCTCGGCTCCACCACGATCAAGCCGGGGCGGGTCAACGTCTGGGGCACGATGTTCGGGGTCGCCATCCTGGCGGTGGGCATCTCGGGGATTCAGCAACTCGGCGGCGCGTTCTTCGTCGAGCCGCTCTTCAATGGCACCACGCTTGTCGTCTCGATAGCGCTCGCGGCGTTCGCGCAGCGCCGTCGAGCGGTGGCAAAGCTGGCACGCGGGGCGACCGAATTGGAGTGAGAGAAACGTTTCCGGGCGGCGTCGCAAGCAGCCGTCCGATTCGCAATTGTCGGCGGTCCTCGGGCTGCCGCCATCGAGCCGGACGCACCGGCCTGCCGAGCAAAAGTAAGCTCGTCAGCAAGCACAAGGGAGGAATCGGGAATGTCGAGATTTCGTGTGACCGGGCGGACGCTTCTAGCCTCTGCCGCAATTCTGGGTCTCAGCGCCTCGGGCGCCTGGGCCGACTTCATGTCGGACGCAAAGGACTACATCGCCACCGTGACGGCGCCGGTGACGGAATGGACCGGCCCGACCACCGGCCCGAAGGCGCAGCCCAAGAAGCTCGTCATCTACGTGTCGGACGATCAGCGCAACGGCGGGGCGAAGGGCGTCGGCGACGGCGCGGAGGAAGCCGCAAAGGCGATCGGCTGGGACTTCCGCCTGCTTGACGGACAGGGCCAGCCTTCCACGCGCGCTTCGGCCCTGACGCAGGCGATCGCGCTGAAGCCCGATGGCATCATCCTCGGCACGATCGACGCGCGCGAACAGGCGCCGCTGATCGAGCAGGCCGTCGCGCAGGGCATCAAGGTCGTCGGCTGGCATTCGGGCGGCGCCCCGGGTCCGATCGACGGCGTGCCAGGCGTGATCACCAACATCACCACCGACCCGCTCGAAGTCGCCAAGGCGTCCGGTCTCTATGCGGTCGTCGATTCCGGCGGCAAGGCCGGTGTCATCATCTTCACCAATTCGATCTACGCCATCGCCATCGCCAAGAGCGACGCGACCGCAAAGGCGGTCGAAGGCTGCTCGGGCTGCAAGGTGCTGGAGACGGTCGATACGCCGATCGGCGACCTGCAGAACCGCATGGGCCAGCTCACCACGTCGCTGCTCACGAAATACGGCGACGCCTGGACCTATTCGGTCGCGGTGAACGATCTCTACTACGACTTCGCGGCGCCCTCTTTGCAGAACGCCGGTATCGACCCCGCGAAGGGCTATCCGCGCAACATCTCCGCGGGTGACGGCTCCGTCCCGGCTTTCCAGCGCATTCGCGATGGACAGTACCAGGTCGCGACCGTCGCCGAGCCGCTCTACCTGCACGGCTGGGAGACCATCGACGAGCTGAACCGCGCCTTCGCCGGCGAGAAGCCGAGCGGCTACGTCGCGCCGCCGCACCTCTTCATCCAGTCGAACCTCGACAAGGATGGCGGGCCTGACAACATCTTCGATCCGGGCAACGGCTACCGCGATCAGTACAAGAAGATCTGGGGCGTCCAATAGGCCTCGGCCGAGGCCGAGCCCGGCCTCGAACACAATGAACGAAGACGGCGCTCTCGAGCGCCGTCTTCACACGGCACGGAGATGCGTATGGCCACCCCTGACATCCCAAAACCTGCTTACGCGCACAACATGCGCGCAATCGGCCACAGCGATCAGGGCGGACGCCCCGACGCAGTGCAGGTAATGGTGAACAAGGGCCACGCTTATGTGAGCCACCTCTTCTCCAACGGCTTCAGCGTGATCGACGTGCGCGATCCGAAAAGTCCCAAGGCGATCGGCTACTTCCCCTGCCCCGAGAACACTTGGAACCTGCACTGCCAGGCCTATGACGACCTCTTGCTCGTCGTGCATGCCAAGAACATGTGGGCGCAGCCGGAGCTGGCGGACGAGCGGAACTACTACAAGGGCAAGACCGACTTCCACGCGCAGTCCGAAGCCAAGGGCGAACGCAACTGGTCGGCGGGCATGGCGGTTTGGGACATTTCGAAGCCCGCGCAGCCGAAGCAGATCGGCTTCCTTCCGATCGATGGCGGCGGCATTCACCGCATCTGGTACGTCGGCGGCCGCTGGGCCTATGCCTCGGCGCTGATCGAAGGATTTTCCGACTACATCTTCATCACCATCGACATGGCCGATCCGACCAAGCCGCGCGAGGCCGGACGATTCTGGCTGCCGGGAATGAACCTCGCCGCCGGCGAAAAGACCAACTGGCCGACGGAGAACGGGCGCTACGGTTGCCATCATGGCGTGGTCCACGGCGACACCGCCTATTGCGCGTGGCGCGACGCCAATCTCGTCGTCGTCGATGTAAAAGACCGCAGCAATCCGAAGCTGATCGTCCATAAGAGCTGGTCGCCGCCGTTCCAGGGCGGCACGCACAATTGCCTGCCGTTGCCGGACCGCGACCTGCTTCTCGTGCTCGACGAGGCCGTCCTCGACAAGATGGAAGACGGGATGAAGCCGATCTGGGTATTCGACAACCGCGTGCCGTCGAACCCGGTCAGCATCTCCACCTTCCCGCTCGCCACCGACAACGACTACCTGAAGGTCGGCGGGCACTATGGGCCGCACAACGTCTATGAGAACCGGCCCGACGCATTCGTCAGCGACAGGACCATCTTCACGACCTATCAGAATGCCGGCGTGCGCGTGTTCGACATCGGCAACGAATACCAGCCGAAGGAGATTGGCGCGTTCGTCGCGGCGCCGCCGATCAAGCTGATCGACCCGCGTCCGAACCGGCCGCTCGTGCTCCACTCGGCGGACGTGTTCGTCGACAAGGCCGGGCTTGTCTACACCACAGAATTCAGCGTCGGGCTCTATATTCTCGAATTCAATGGCTGAGAGCGCGCCGCTCAAATTGACGGAGATAGGAACTACTTTCGTTTCGGGCTCACTCTAAAACCCCGAAACGCCACACCCGCCACATCAAGAGATGGACCGCGTCGCCCGAGAGTCTCGACGCGCGATTCGAGGAGATGACTTCCATGGCCCTTCCCAAGCCGGACTACGCTACCAAGAACATGAAGCTCGTCGGCTATAGCGACCTCGGCGGCCGCTGCGACGGTGTGCAGATCATGGTGCACCGCGGTTATGCCTATATCGGGCACATCTTTTCCAAAGGCTTCGAAGTGGTCGACGTGCGCGACCCGAAGAATCCGAAAGCCGTAAAATACGTCGCCGCCCCGCCGAACACCTGGACGCTGCACATGCAGGTTCATGACGACCTGCTGCTCGTCATCAACAACAAGGACATGTTCGCGCAGCCGGAGCTTGCCGACGAGAAGGCCTATTACAAGGGCAAGGTCTCCCATCACGCGAAGGCTGAAACCGCTGGTGCGAAACTGGTCGGCCGGCATGGCCGTCTATGACATTTCGAAGCCTGCCGACCCGAAGCAGGTCGGCTTCATGCCGGTCGAGGGGACGGGTCTGCATCGGCTCTGGTACGTGGGCGGGCG
The DNA here is from genome assembly GCA_963739005.1 of uncultured Alphaproteobacteria bacterium. GTDB lineage: Bacteria > Pseudomonadota > Alphaproteobacteria > Rhizobiales > Afifellaceae > DASWJZ01. The sequence continues at coordinate 54,205 of CAVTYQ010000002.1, forward strand.
CTGGGCCTACGCCTCGGCGCTGCTCGACGGCTTCTCGGACTACATCCTCATCACCATCGACATGAAGAACCCGAAGAAGCCGAAGCTCGCGGGAAAATACTGGCTGCCGGGCATGAACGTCGCTGCCGGCGAGAAGGCCAACTGGCCGACGAAGACCGGACGCTTCGGACTGCATCATGCGATCATCCACGACGACATCGCCTATTGCAGCTGGCGCGACGCCTGCCTTGCCGTCGTCGACGTGAAGAACAAGTCAAAGCCGAAGCTGATCGTCCACAAGACCTGGGCGCCGCCCTTCGGCGGCGGCACGCACAATGCGCTTCCCCTCCCCGACCGCGATCTCCTGATCGTCGTCGACGAGACGGTGCTCGACAACCAGGAGGACGGCTTCAAGCCGATCTGGGTGTTCGACAACCAGGTGAAGTCGAACCCGATCTCGATCTCCACGTTCCCGGCGCCCTCCGACAAGAACTACCTCAAGGTCGGCGGGCATTTCGGCCCGCACAATGTGCACGAAAACCGGCCCGGCAGCTTCCAGAGCTCGGAGCTGATCTTCTCGACCTATCAGAACGCCGGGCTTCGGGTTTACGACATCAAGGACCAGTTCCGGCCGAAGGAGGTCGGCGCGTTCGTCCCGCCGCCGCCGAAGAAGTGGGTCGACCCGCGGCCGAACCGCCCGATCGTGCTCCACTCCGCCGACGTCTTCGTCGACAAGAACGCGCTTTGCTACGTGACCGACTTCAGCGCCGGGCTCTACATCGTCGAATACAAGGGGTGAGTTGCAGAGATGTGCTGCGTCCTTCGAGGCTCGCTACGCTCGCACCTCAGGATGAGGAAGGGGTGTCGATTGCAGGTCTCCCTACTTCCCTCATCCTGAGGCGCGAGGGCGAAGTCCGAGCCTCGAAGGACGCACACTTCGCTCGTGCAGGGTTTTCCCGACCGCCCGCCCACTAGGAAATCGAGATGCCCCGTTTCCACGTGCCCAAGCCGAGCTATGCGACGAAAAACATGCGCATCATCGGCCACACCGATCAGGGCGGCCGTGGCGACGGCCAGCAGATCATGGTGCGGAATGGCTACGCCTATATCGGGCATGTCTGCTCGCGCGGCTTCTCCGTCGATCGACGTGCGCGATCCCGACGAAGCCGAACACCGTCAACTACATCGAGAACCCGCCAAACACCTGGAGCCTGCATCTCCAGGTGCACGACGATCTGCTCCTCCAGGTTCACGGGCGCGACATGTTCACCCGGCCGGACATGGCCGACGAGCGGAACTACTACAAGCCGAAGGCCGGCCGGCATGACGCGCACGTGGCTCCGAAGGTGCGGAACTGGTCCGCCGGCATGGCGGTCTACGACATCTCCAAGCCGGCGCAGCCGAAGCAGATCGGCTTCATGCCCGTCGAGGGCACGGGCATCCACCGCATCTGGTACGTCGGACGGCCGCTGGGCCTACGCCTCGGCGATGATCGAGGGCTTCACGCGACTACATCTTCATCGTCATCGATCTGAAGGATCCGACGAAGCCGAAGATCGTCGGGAAATACTGGCTGCCGGGGATGAATCTCGCGGCGGGCGAGAAGTCGAACTGGCCGCTGCCGACCGGCCGCTACGGCCTGCATCATGCGGTCGTGCATGACGACATCGCCTACGGCGCGTGGCGCGACGCCTGTCTCGTCGTGATGGACGTCAAGGACAAGACCAACCCGAAGCTCATCACCCACAAGACCTGGGCGCCGCCGTTCGGCGGCGGCACGCACAACTGCCTGCCGCTTCCGGGCCGCGACCTGTTGATCGTGCTCGACGAGACCGTTCTCGACGAGATGGAGGACGGCATCAAGCCGATCTGGGTGTTCGACAATCAGGTGAAATCGAACCCGATATCGGTCGCGACGTTCCCGCGCCCGAACGACCGCGACTACATCAAGGTCGGAGGTCACTTCGGCCCGCACAACATCCACGAGAACCGGCCCGGCAGCTTCCAGAGCGAAACGCTGATCTTCGCGACCTATCAGAACGCCGGGGTCCGCGTTTACGACATCAGCGATCACCTTCAGCCGAAGGAGGTCGGCGCATGCGTGCCGCCGGCGCCGAAGAAGCTCCTCGACCCGCGTCCAAACCGCCCCGTGGTGCTTCACTCGGCCGACGTCTTCGTCGACCGGAACGGAATTTGCTACTGCACCGACTGGAGCGGCGCCGGCCTCTACATCATGGAGTACAGGGGCTGATGCGACCGCTTCAAGCATGGACTGCAATCGCGTCCTGCGTCCTTCGAGGGCCGCTTCGCGGCCACCTCAGGATGAGGATGTTTGGGGACTGCGGGTCCCCTCTCCCCTCATCCTGAGGTGCTCGGCCTGAGCCTTGCGAAGGACGAGCCTCGAAGGACGCAAGACGTCGGTGCAGCTCGCTGGCGAAAAGATCAAGAAAGGTAACAGCGTGGAACAGAAGCTCGCCGCGGAGACGCCGCCCATCGCCATGTGGGGCGGCCTGCCGATCCCGGTCCTTGCGCTCACCATGTGCGCCTTTTGCATCGGCACCGCCGAGTTCGTGGTGATGGGTTTGCTTCCCGACATCGCGCGCGATCTTTCCGTGTCGATCCCGCTCGCCGGACAACTCGTCACCGCCTATGCGCTCGGCGTCGTGCTCGGAGCGCCGATCCTCGCGGCTCTGACCGCAAAGCTGCCGCGTAAACGCGTGCTCTTGATGATGGTCGGCGTATTCATCGTCGGCAACTTCCTCTCCGCCATATCGCCGAACTACGCGTTCCTTATCGTCGCGCGTGTTCTCGCCGCCTTCGCCCACGGCACGCTCTTCGGCGTCGGCGCCGTCGTCGCGGCCGGGATGGTGCCGGCCAACCGCCAGGCGAGCGCCATCGGCCTGATGTTCCTTGGCCTGACGCTCGCCAACATCCTCGGTGTTCCGCTCGGAACGCTCGTGGGCCAGTCGTTGGGATGGCGCGCGACATTCGGCGTCATCACCGCCCTCGGGCTGGTCGCGCTCATCCCGGTCTTCCTTTTGATTCCGAACGTCGCGACGCGGGCGTCCGCGGGGATGCGCCACGAGCTCTCAGTGCTGCACGAGGGGGATGTATTGCTGGCGATCGGGACGACCGTGCTCTCGTCCGCCAGCGTCTTCACGCTCTTCACCTATGTCGTGCCGCTGCTGCAAGAGGTCACCGGCTTCACGCCGGCCAACGTCACGCTCATTCTGTTCATGATCGGAATTGGGCTGACGGTCGGCATCACGCTCGGTGGAAAGTTTTCCGACCGCGGCGCGATGCGCGCCATGATCACCATGCTCGCCGCGCTGGCGATTTCGCTCGCCACGATCCCGCTCGTCATCCACAGCAAGTCGGCAACGCTGGTCGTCATCTTCATCTGGGCGATGGCGGCGTTCGGCGTCGTGCCAGGTCTTCAGTCGCGTGTGGTGGACAAGGCCAAGCATGCGCCGAACCTCGCCTCCACCCTGAACATCGCGGCCTTCAACCTCGGCGGTGCCAGCGGCGCCTTCCTTGGCGGGCTCGTCATCGATCGAGGCTGGGGCCTTCCGGCAGTGCCGCTCGCGGGCGCAATTGTCGCGGCCGTCGGCGTCGCCGCCGCGATACTCGGAGCCCTGCGCGACCGCTCCCCGCGCTAATTGGGGCTGCTTCGCCGCGCGATGAATCCCCAGATCACAAGAATGATGAGCGCGCCGACGATGGCGCCGATAAATCCTGCACTCTCCCCAGGCTGATACCAGCCGACCGCCTGGCCCAGGTACGTCGCAACGATAGCGCCGACGATCCCCAAAATCGCGGTGAGCACGAAGCCGCTTGGCTCATTCCTGGATCCAGGGTGAAGGAACTTTGCGACGATTCCTGCAACCAGCCCAATGATGATTGTCCACACGATTCCCATCAGACCCTCCACTGAGATGTTTCCGACTCGGTTGGCAATCGGCCTTGCGGCGTCAGCTTGTCGACCGCGGTCGGAAGAACGCTCTGCAAACGGGACAGAAGCTCGTCGCGAGAAAGTCCGGTCTGCTGGACAAGGTGATCCAGGGTGTCGCCGCCCAGCGCCTCTTCGAGCTGCGTCGCGCTCAGCTCCTTGTTGGCGCCTGACTGAACCCAGGACTTTGCCGCTTCGGCGTGCCCATTTCCGGTCATGTTGTTGATCAAATCACCAAGGCCGCCGGACATGGCGGCGCCCCCGCCGCCGAAAAGACCTCCGAGCAGTCCACCGATTCCCGAGCCGGATGACGAGCCGCCGACCCCCGGGATAGCGCCGGACGAAGCATCGCTCGGTCTCTGACCGGTGATATTTCCAAGGATTTGGCCGAGCCGGTCTCTGTTTTGGTACCCGGCGACCGCCAGTAGCGCAAGAAGTGCGGTCATACGAGAAGATGGCATGCGGTGCTCCCTTCGTTGAACCTTCCCAGCCCCTACCGATCGTTGCCCCACTAGCCCTCGATGCTAGGTCGATTTCAATCACCGGTCCAAACGAAAGCTTCGCCGTCGACTATCCTGCGCAAAATGGAGAATTTCGGCGGTGCGGTTTTAGCTGTGAAGAGGAAACGTCTCTCCACGGCAAAGGGCCGCAGGATTCGACGAAAAGGCGGAAGTCGCTGATTTCGCCGGAGAATGTTGGATCCCAGTCGCCTCCCTCCGCCAGTGCCCGCAACCCCCGATGTTCTGGGCCTTTGGCAAGCAAGAGCTCAGAGCTTGACGACCTCGCCGGTTCGGACCGAGCGGTCCGCAGCAAGTACGATTCTGAGGCTCTTGATCGCATCCTCCATGTGATCGGTGAGATCGACATCTTCGTCGATGGCGCGGAGCAGGAAGCGCTGCTCCCGTTCGCAGAGCTCGTCGTGACTCGGCTCATCCGTCGTCGTGATGCGCTGATCGGGCTTCGCCGGCGCGCCGTCGGCGTTGAGATCGGCCGGATGGAAGAGGATCTGGTTTGTCTTGGTATGGGTGTTGATGTCGGCCGACTTGGTGTCCGCGCCGGTGCCTTCGGCCATGACGATGGAGACGGAACCCTTCGGCCCGATCACGTCCTTCACGAAATACGCCGTCTCGCTCATCATCGGGCCCCAGCCGGCCTCGTACCAGCCGACCGACCCGTCGTCGAAGCTGACCTCGAAGTGCCCGTAATTGTACATGCCTTGCGGCATGTCGTCTGTGAGCCGCGCGCCCACCGCGTGCACGGCGACCGGCTTGGCCTTGGTGATCTGGCACCAGACGTCGACATAGTGCACGCCGCAATCGACGATCGGCGAGAGCGTCTGCAAAAGCCGCTTATGCGTCTCCCACTGGACGCCGCTCGATTGCTGATTGAGGTTCATGCGAAAGACGAGCGGGCTCCCAAGCGTGCGGGCGATCTCGATGAAGCGCGTCCAGCTCGGATGGTGGCGCAGGATATAGCCGACAACGAGCTTGCGCCGGGTGCGTTTCGCGGCGGCGACCGCGCGCTCGGCGTCGGCGACGGTTTCGGCGAGCGGCTTCTCCACGAACACGTGGGCGCCGCTCTCCATTGCCTTGATCGCGTAGTCGGCGTGCGTGTCGGACCAGGAGTTGATCGAGACGACGTCCGGCTTGACGGCGGCGAGCGCGTCCTCGTAGCGGGCGAACCGCGCGGCGCCGGCGAGAACGGCCGGCAGGTCTCGCTCCGCGATCCGCCGCTCGCAGACCGCCGCGACCTCGAAGCCATCGATGCGCTGATAGGCGAGCGCATGGCTCATGCCCATGTTGCCGAGGCCGACGACCAGGACCCTCTTTGTTGGCAACGGCACCTCCCCTATGATGCTAATCTAGCATGATCGCAGGAGGAGGCTTCCACGTTCGCCGCGCCGCCTGCAACCGAGAGCCACAGCCCGCGCTATCGCGGCCTTGATCTCTGGGACGACCAGGCAATTCTCGCCGCCTTCGTCGAGGGGCAGCGGCGGGCGATCGAAGCCGTTCACGCAGCAATCCCCGCGATCACGGCAGCAGCGCGGGCAATCGTCGAGCGCATCGGCAATACCGGGCGGCTTATCTATGTCGGCGCCGGATCCTCCGGAGTGATCGCCGCCCTCGACGGCATGGAACTCGCCGGGACGTTTGGCTGGCCTGAATCGCGCACGCTCTTCGTGCTCGCCAACGGCAACGCGATCAAGCCGGGCCTGCCGGGCGCCCCAGAAGACGATTCCGCGCGCGGCGCAGACGAAATTGTCCGGCTCGTGCTCCGCCCGGAAGATGTCGTGATCGCGGTCGCCGCCAGCGGCACGACCCCCTTCACGCTCGCGGCGGCAAGGGCTGCTCGCGAAGCCGGAGCGCTGACGATCGGGCTCGCCGGCAACGCGGAGGCTCCGCTCCTGAAGATCGTGGCGATCCCGGTGCTTCTCGATTCCGGCCCGGAGATCATCGCAGGCTCGACGCGCATGGATGCGGGCACCGCCCAGAAAGCCGCGCTGAACCTTCTCTCCAGCCTGGTGATGATTCGGCTCGGCTGCGTCTACGATGGCTACATGGTCGAAGTCCGCGCCGACAACGCGAAACTGCGGGCGCGCGCCATACGCATGCTGACCGAGATCGCCGGTGTCGACGAAGGCGCGGCAGCAAGCGCTCTCGACATTTGCGACGGCCGGGTCAAGCATGCCGCGCTCGTCGCCAGCGGATTTCGTCCCGCCGAGGCCGAACGCATTCTGGCCGAAGCGAAAGGGAATTTGCGCACCGCACTTGCCCGGCTCCGTTCGGCGAATGGCGGTCAGGGAGAAACCGGCGTGAACGCCGGCAACGACAAGCAACCACGGAGGTTCTAGTCGATGTTGGCGCAGTCGATGCCGGCCGGGCGGCGACCTGAGCCTCGTCCACATGCGTCTCGACGACGGCACCGTGGTCGTGGTGCGCACGCCGGGAGACAGCAGTGCTCCCCGGCTCGCGGCTCACCGCAACCGCGGCGGCAGGCGCGATCCATGTCTTCACCGATTCTGGGCGCGCGCTCGCCCGACAGTGAACGGCGGACGGCGCGGACCTCAGCGGCGTTTCAGCGCCGTGACCTCGATCTCCACCTTGATCCCCGGAGCGGCGAATCCGCAGACGATCGTTGTGTTGGTCGGCCGCGGATCGGAGAAGGTCTCGCCCAGTATCTTCGAGACGGCCATCACGTCGCCGGCGTCGGCGAGATAGACCCGCACCCGCACGACATCGCCGAGCGCAGCATCCGCCTTGGCCAGCGCATCGGCAATCGTGGCGAGCGCCAGGCGGGTCTGCTCAGCCGGGTCGTCGGTGAAATGGTCGTTGGCGATGTCGTAGCCGGCAGTGCCAGAGACAAAAATCCATTCGCCGTCGACGACCGCGCGCGAATAGCCGGCGAGCTTTTCGAACTTCGAGCCTGAGGAAATCGCCCAGCGTCCAGTCATCGTCACCGTCATACTTTGAATTGAGGCTGCCGCTGCATAGGATGAACCGCCTTCGCCGGCAAGGAAGCCCCACGCCAGAAAGGGCAGCAGAACAGCCACTGCCGCAGAGCGTCATGGAATCGGAAAGCGTGCGATCGCTCTGGTGGCAGACCGCGACGCCGCCACCCCCGACCGCCCGCCTTGAGCGCAACGTCACTGTGGAGGTGGCGATCGTCGGCGGCGGCTTCACGGGGCTGACGGCGGCCCTCCACCTCGCCGGGAGAGGCAAGAGCGTTGCCGTGCTCGAGGCTGCGCGGCTTGGGGCTGGCGCGAGCGGCCTCAACGCCGGCTTTGTCGTCCCGAATTTCTCCAAGGCGGATCCTGTGACCACGATCCGCCGCCTCGGCGAGGCAAAGGGGCGCGCCCTTCTTGCGCTCGTGGCGCGCGGCGCCGACCGCGTCTTCGAGGCGGTGGAGGCACACGGCATGGACTCTGACGCGGCGCAGACGGGCTGGCTGCAGCCGGCGCATTCACAAGCCGCCGACGAGGCCGTCCGCTCGCGCGTCGATTTCTGGCAATCGCTCGGGCGGCCGGTCGAATACATCTCCGGCGACGAGGTCGAACGAATATGCGGCGTTTCGGGCTATCGCGGCGCGCTTTTCGACCGCTCCGGCGGCACGATCCAGCCCTTGAGCTACCTGCGCGGCCTGGCGCGCGCCGCCATCGACCGCGGCGCGACGGTCTACGAGTGGACACCCGTCACAGGGGCAGAGCGCCGCAACGGTTCTTGGCTGGTCGATTGCGGTGGCCGCACAGTGAAAGCAGATACGGTTCTTCTGTGCACCAACGCCGCCGGCCAAGGATTGGCGCAGCGGCTCGCGCGCACCATCGTGCCGCTCAACGTCTACCAGATCGCAACCGAGCCGCTGCCGGCAGACACGGTCCAGCGCATCTCGCCCGACAGGATTCCGATGTCGGATATGCGCGCGAACCTCTTCACCTACCGGCTCGACCGCGAGAACCGCCTGATCAGCGGCGGCATGGCTATCGTTCCGATCGCCGCACATCGACGGCTGGCGCAGGCCATCGTCGAGCGGCTGGCTCGCAGGCTGGAGCTCGATCGGATACCGCGGGTCGATTTCATCTGGCGCGGCACGGCTGCGATGACGACGGATTTCCTGCCGCACCTCTACGAGTTCGGCCCAGGGTTCGTCGGGGCGATCGGCTGCAATGGCCGCGGTATCGCGATGACCGCCATGCTTGGCGAAGTCCTGGCCGATGCCGCCACCGGCGCGCCTCTCGACGCGCTGCCGGTGCCGACAGCGGCCGCGCGCGCCATTCCGCTGCGGCCGCTCGCCGGCGCCGTCGCCTCAGCCGCGCTGGTGCACGCGCGCTGGCAAGACCGGCGAAGCGGCAATGCCTGAAGCGGTGTTCAGCCGAGACCCATCTGGCGGAGGACGGCACGATTGAGCGGCGTCCCGGGTTCTGCGAAAGCGCCTAGCACCACGGTGATGTGGTTCGTGTCGGGCACGACCATGTGCTCGACCGGCGTTCGGCGTCTGCGGCAATGCTCCGCAAAGCGCGCGGTCTGATCCAGGAACTCGGCGGCCTCGTCACCGCCGACCGTGACCAGCAACGGCGCAGCGATTTCAGTCTTGCGCAAGAGCGGGCTGAACGCCGCCACGTCACCAGGATTGAATTGCAGGAGCTCGTTGCGGAACGAGGCGGCGACCGGCGCGAGGTCGTAGAGCCCGGAAATTGCCGTCCCGCCTTTGACCACATCCGCCGGAAGGCCGGCAGCGCCGAGCCGGGCGCGGTCCAGCACCTCCGCCACGAGATGCCCGCCGGCCGAGTTGCCGGAGACGAAGAGGCGCTCCGGATCGATGCCGTGCTCCGAGCCGCGACGATGCAGGTAGCCGATCGCGCGGAGGCACGACTGGATGATGTCGCCGAGCCCGACGCTTGGGATCGGCGGGTAATCGATGACCGCCACGGCCGCGCCGCCCGGCACAAAGCCCGCGGCCACGAAAGAGAAATCCACGGCGGCAAGCGAGCTCCAGAAGCCGCCGTGGATGAAGATCTGAACCGGCGACGGCCCGCTCCCGCGCGACGCAGGGAAAAGGTTCAGCGTCTCGCCGGGGTTGGGACCGTAGGCGATATCGCGAATTGCTTCGAACTTCGCCAGCGCGGCGTCATTCGCCTGCTTGCGGCGCGCAAAGACCGCCTCGAGGTCGACAATCATGTCGAGACGGAACTCGGCGTCGAGTTCCGCCTGATCGCGGGCCATCGATCTCAGTCCCCTCGCCGAGGCATTGGGCCTCCCCGCGAAGGGGAGGCTCAAATTCGTCCCGACTTACCCGTCGACCTGCTTCATCAGGGCATTCATGTCGTCGATCGTGAGCGTGTCCTCGACCGTGAGCGTGCCGTCGTCCTTCACGTTCCAGATGAGCGCCGCGCCGTTGACATCGCCGTTGGCGTCGAACGCCACGGGACCGGTCGCGCCGACATAGCGGATCGGCTTACCGTCCTTGATCAGCGCCAGCGCCTTCTTGAACTCGTCAGGGCCCGTGCCGATGACGGTTCCGTCCGGGTCCTGGATCTTGCGAACGGAGTCGCGGATCGCGGTGCCGGTCAGCTCCGGCGCGATGTTCATCGCGAGCCCCAGCACGATCACGGCGTCGTACTGGGTCGCGATACCCGGCCCGTCCGCCGTCTCGCCGTACTTCGCCTTGAAGGAATCGCGGAACGCATCGGCCGTCGGCCCGCCGGAGGGGGCGTTGTCCATGCCGTAGGCCTTCCCAAGATACTGCGCGCCGACCGCCGAGACGAAGTCCGGGCTTCTGAGCGAGTTGTTGAGGATGAGGTTCTGCGTGCCGCCGAGCGATATCCACTCACGCACCATGGTCGCGCCATCCTGTGGGAAGGCAACGAAGAACACGGCGTCCGGCTTCGAAGCTAGCGCCTTGGTCACCTCGGCGCGGTAGGACGGCTGGTTGTCGTTATAGGCCACCGAAGTCACGATCTCGCCGCCGAGCTTCTTCATGGCGGTGGTGAAATATTGCAGCATGCCGGTGCCGAAGTCGGTGTTGATGTAGACCACCGCGATCTTCTTGTAGCCGCGGTCGGCCGCCACTTTGGCGCTGGCATAGGCCTGCGTCTTCACCGTCGGCAGCGTGCGGAAATAGAAGCCGCCGGACTTCCCTTCCTCGGCCAACGTAGTGAAGGTCGCCGCCGTCGAGCAGCAGCTGATCTGGACCACCTTCGAAGGTGCGGTCACGGAGGTCAGGATCGGCAGGCTGACGCCGCTCGACACGGTTCCGGTCAGCGCCTGCACGCCCTCGACGTCCACCAGATATTTGGCGGCGTCGACGCCAACAGTCGGCTGACCCTGATCGTCGCGCAGGATGAAGCTGACGTCGCAGCCCTTCACGCCGCCGCCGGCATTGATTTGTTCCACGGCAAGCTGCGCGCTGTCAGCGATGCGCTTGCCAACGGGGCCCATCGAACCGGTGAGCGGGAGAATTCCTCCAAGCTTCACCGGGCATGTGACATCCGCAGCGTGCCCCAGCGAGGGGGCCAAAGCGGTCGCCGCGAGCGCGACGCCGAATATCAGTCCATACAGGTTTCTCATCACAGCTCTCCCGTCTTTCACACCAAACTATCCCACATGCCGCGATACGACCGGCTCCTCGCCGATCAGTCCGCGCGGTTTGCGCACCAGCACGAGTACCAGAAGCAGCCCGATCAGGATCGATTGCGCTGCCGCTCCTTGTGTCTGATAGGCGGCTGGCACGATCTTGGAGATCAGCACGCCGCTGCCGCTCCACAGCCCCCAGACGATGAGCGCGCCGAGGAGCGCGCCCCGGTTGTTGCCGCTGCCCCCGATGATGAGCATCGTCCAAATCTGGAAGGTCACGATCGGCAGAAAGTCGAAAGGGCTGACGAAGCCGATGAAGCTGACATAGAGCGCGCCGGCAAGCCCGATGATGGTGGAGCCGAGCACGAACGCCTGCAACCGGAAAAGGCGAGCGTCCTTGCCGAGCGCGATCGCCGCTGTCTCGTCTTCCCGGATCGCCTTCAACACGCGGCCCCAAGGCGAGCGGACGATGCGGTCGAGCGCCCAGTAGACGAGCGCAGTGACGGCCGCGATCAGAACGAGAAGGAAGATGTTGTAGTTGAGCTGCCCCTCGAAGCTGGAAGCGAACGGGCGCGGAATGGACGTCATGCCGAGGCTGCCGCCGGTCAGGGCCTGCCAGTTCAAGGTGACGAGCTGGATCGTCACCGCGGCGCCGAAGGTCGCGATCGCCAGGTAGTCCCCGCGCAGCCTGACGGTCGCGATACCGACGAGAAGCGCCACGAGAGCCGCGGCCGCCATCGCTCCGATGACGCCGACCAGCCACGGAAGGCCGAAATTGCCCAAGAGCAGCGGGTTCGGCGGAGCGGTCAGGATTGCGAGCGCATAGCCGCCGACCGCGTAGAAGCCGACCACCCCGGCATTGAAGAGGCCGGTGAAACCCCATTGCAGATTGAGACCGAGGCACGCAATGCCGAGGATGAGCACCACGCTCGCGAAGAAGACCAAGTAGGAGAAGATGCCGATCATGTCCCCTCCCTCGAGCCGAATAGGCCCTGCGGGCGGACGTAGAGGATCAACATGAGGAGGAGGAACGGCATCGCCGCCGTGTAGCCGGCCGGAACCACGAGGATGGAGAGATTCTCCGCCAAGCCGACCAAGATGCCGCCCGCCACAGCGCCGAACAGACTGCCGGTCCCGCCGAGAATGGCCGCCGTCAGGATCGCGAGCAGGAGGTTGAAGCCCATATCCGGCCGAAGCTGTACGGTGAGACCGAGAAACGTGCCGGCCACCGCGGCAAGCGCGCCGCTGATGAACCAGGCAAGGCGGATCATCTTCGCGGTCTCCACGCCGCAGATGCCCGCGAGCGTCGGACTCTCGGCCATCGCCCGCATGGCGATTCCGATCCGCGTCGCGCGAAGCAGCACGTAGAAGAGCAAAACGAGGGCAATCGCGAGCCCGAGCACGAAGATCTGGTCCGGCATGACGAGCACGTTCGGCAGAATCTCCACGGCGATCTGGAGCGAGCGGCTGTAGTAGTGCACGTCCGGCCCCCAGAGCAGCTGGATCAGGTTGCGCAGGATCAGCGCGACGCCGAAGCTCGCAAAGATCATCGTCAGCCGGTGTGCGTTGCGGGCCCTGAGGCGGCTATAGACCAGCATATCGACGAGCACCGCCACGCCGCCCGCGAAGAGCCCGGCGATCGCCACGGCGACCAGGAACTGCCATCCGAAGGAAAGCGGACCGAACGGAACGCCCGCGCTCGCAACGCCGGTAAACGTGAGGGCTCCGTAAGCGCCGAGGGTGAGCACGTCGCCGTGGCCGAAATTGGCGAAACGCAGAATCTGCAGGCTGAGCGAAATGCCGACTGCGCCGAGCGCGATGATGGCGCCGGTCAAGAGCCCGTCGGAGATTGCCTGCCCAATCATCCGGCTCGCCGCCTTCCGCCCAAGAACGCTTCGCCGATGGCCGGGTCGTTGAGCAGCGCGTCCGCCGCACCGTCGATGTAGTTGCGGCCCTCGGTCAGAACATAGGCGCGATCGGAAGTCCGAATCGCGGCCCTGGCGTTCTGCTCCACCATCAGCACGGCGACGCCGAGTCCCGCGAGGCGGCGGAGATCGGCGAAGACCTCCGCGACGATCTTCGGCGACAGCCCCGCGGTCGGCTCATCGAGCATGATCACCTTTGGGTCCGTCATCAGGGCGCGCGCGACAGCGAGCATCTGCCGCTGCCCACCGGAGAGGACACGGCCGGGGGCCGACCGGCGAGCGGCCAGCACCGGAAAGTGCTCGTAGGTGCGCTCCAGGCGAGACTTCAGCGCCGCGCGCGCCAGCCCATGGGCGCCGACGACAAGGTTCTCCTGGACGCTGAGGCTGGTGAAGATGTTGCCGGTCTGGGGGACGAACCCGACCCCCTTCCCCACCATCGCGTGCGCGGGCAGGCCGGTCACGTCGCGCGCATCCAGGGTCACGGTGCCGCTTTCGAGGACGATCAGGCCTGCGATCGCTTTGAGCAGCGTGGACTTGCCGGCGCCGTTCGGCCCGACGACGGTGACGATCTCGCCGGGCGCGACGTCGACGGACACGCCATGCACGATCGGCAGGCCGCGAACGTAGCCGGCCACGATCTCGCGTGCGCTGAGGATCGGCTCGCTCACGCGGCGATGTCCCCGAGATAGGCGTCGACCACGCGCGGCTCGCGGCGCACGCCATCGGCGTTGCCCTCGAAGATGACCCGCCCCTGCGCCATCACGACAATCGGGCTGCAGATCTGCATCACCATATCCATGTTGTGCTCGATGATGAGGAACGTGATGCCGCGCGCATTGAGCGCGACGATCTTCTCGATCAGCGTTTCGAGCAGGGTCGGATTGACGCCCGCGGCCGGCTCGTCGAGCAGGATGAGACGGGGCTCGATCATCAATATGCGTGCGAGCTCCAGCAACTTCTGCTGGCCGCCGGAGAGCTGTCCGGCGATTTCGCCGGTCTTGTCGGCGAGGCCGCAGAAACCGAGCACTTCTTCGGCCCGCTCCCGCGCCAGGCGTTCCTGCCTTTGAACGGCGCCGGGGCGGATCCAGTTGTTCCAGAAGCGCTCGCCGGTCTGATCCTTGGGCGACAGCATGACGTTCTCCAAAACCGTCATCTGCGGAAAGGGTCGGGGAATCTGGAACGTTCGGGCGAGACCGGCGCGAAAGATAAGGTCGGGGCTCATGGCATCGATGCGGGCCCCCGCGAAGGATATCGCTCCCGCCTGCGGTCGCCGCACGCCTGCAATCAGATCGAAAAGCGTGCTCTTGCCCGCTCCGTTCGGCCCGATCAGCCCGGTGATCGTTCCTTCTTCGACCGAGAGCGAGACGCCATCGACAGCGCGGAGCTCGCCGAAGGTCTGCACGACCTCGCTCGCCTGAAGAAGAGAAGCCATGCCGCGATAAGATCATAGGACGGGAAACGATAAAAGATTTAAGCTGAAAACATCTCGCTGCCGGCGCCGCGTCACGCTAAGAAAAGTCGCCTCAACAACCGGAGCGGACATGGCGAGATCGCCGGGCCACATGACGACGCGACATGTGCAGGCGCCGTCGGAGGTCGCGTTTCGCTACTTGTGCGATCCTATCGCGCTCGGGCGCTGGTCGCTCGGGTGCTTCGACACGGCGGAGGAGGTGTCGGGGCTCTTCACCGGCCGCTCGCTGATCGACGGTGGCAGAGTCTGGTTCCGGATCGATGCCGATCCCTCCCGCCTCCTGATCGACTATCTGGTGGGCACGCCCGACCGGCTGGTCCGCCGCATCTCGATCCGCATCGTTCCGGGCACGGAGCTCGACCTCCCGGCGGCGACCTGCCTCGTCAGCCTCATCGCGTGGCGCTCGGGTTCTGCGAGCGACGACAGCTGGCAGCGAACCCAAGCGCTGCACGAAGCGGAAATCATTCTGATCGGAGGGCAGATCGAGCGCATCGCGGATGCGCCCCCGACATCGCCGTGAGCTAGAACAGGGGCACCGGCGCGACGTTTCGCAGGCCAAAGTACGACGGGATGGCCCATCCGTTTTGCCAACGCCGGTCTCAAATATCGGCTGCGTCGATCACTGGTAGCGCTTTGTCGGTGAGCTGAGCTGCACGCGCTGAGGAGTTTCAGTTAGAGCTCACTCAAGCGCGAGCCAAATATGTCCGGCCTCCTCGCGCCACGGAATGAGGTTGAGCGGCGCTTTGTTTTTCGAAATATCACCCAGCATCGG
This sequence comes from uncultured Alphaproteobacteria bacterium, assembly GCA_963739005.1. GTDB lineage: Bacteria > Pseudomonadota > Alphaproteobacteria > Rhizobiales > Afifellaceae > DASWJZ01. Next base: position 69,368 of record CAVTYQ010000002.1, read on the forward strand.
CATGCCTGGAGACACTCCGTCGTCGTTAAGCGCCGCACACCAGCTGACGATATCACCGGACGCGAGATCGAAGCAGCTCTCGTGCCAACGGCATGTGATGACGCGCTCGTCGCCGATGCGGCTGGCGGACTTGCCCTCCGCGGCAGATGTCGCTTCGAAGAACGGCAACTTCAGATGCGGGCAGGCATTGTTGAAGGCGAAGATCTGTTTGCCTTTCTTGAGAACCACAGCATAGAGCCTGGTAAATTCGAGAACCTTCGGCTCGCCGTCGACAAGGGCGTCGACGCGCATGGCCTTGTGCCAAGTCTTGCCCCCGAGCTGCACCGTCTCGCGATCAGCGACGGCGTTTAGAGCGCGCTCGGTCTCCGGGCGCAGCTTTGCGATCTCGTAGAGCGTGATACGGTCCGAGGTGCCGCGCAGCCGCACGCGGACGAAGTCGGTCATCTCGACCTCGTCCTTGACCCGCTCGTAGAGCGCCTCGGAAATGAGGAGCCGCGTGCCCGCCTCTTTGTTGGCGGCCTCCACGCGGCTTGCGACGTTGACGGCGTCGCCGATCGCAGTCAGGCGCTCATGCCCGGGCGAACCGATCGACCCGATAACGGCATCGCCCAAATGCAGCCCGATGCGGATATCGAAGTCGATCCCGTACATAGAAGCGAAGAAGGGCTTCATCCGGTCGACGGCGGCAAGCGTCTGTAGCGCCGCGTTGACCGAACGTATCGGTGCATCGGGCTGGCCGTCGACGCCGAATATCGCCATCAGCCCGTCGCCGACGAACTTGTCGATATAGCCGTCGTTCCGCTCGATCAGCTCGCCAACCTGCGCGAAATACCGATTCAGAAGGTACATCACGTCGTAAGGCGTCAGTGTCTCTGAGAAGCTGGTGAAGCCCGCGACGTCGGAGAAGAAGAGGACGACGGGCTTCACTTCGCCGGACTTCGAGGCGGCGCTGCGCTGCAATTGGTTCGCGATGCGGAGATCCGTCTCGTCGAGCACGAGGCGCCGGAACGCGATGTCGCCGGTCGGGCGGAGCTGGCACGCAAGACGGATATTGTCGGCCAAGCCCAGTCGGTCGGTCAGTTCGTGCTCAACAGCCCCTTGCGGCGGGCAGGCTTCGGCGCCTTCCAGGATCCAGATGCGACAGGTCGAGCATTTCGCCTTGCCGCCGCAGGCGTGCGCGATCGGAAGATGCGCGCGGCGCCCGGCCTCAAGCACCGACTCGCCCGTGGCACAGTCGATCGTAATGTTGTCGGGCAGAGATCGGAGTTCCGGCACAAGCCCTCGCAGGGTTCCGATTTTAGACCCGCTGATTGCCGGCACCTATAACTTAGTTGCCGATTTTGGGCCGGAGAGAACGGATATCGGAGTATCTGGCGCGTCCGCGTCCGATGAACGGCTACGCTGCCGCGAACTGTCCGGGCCAGGGCGCGGAGAGCCTAGGAGGATCTGGCATGGCAGGGAAAACTGGCGCGCCACCGCCGGATGCGGCCGAACGGCGGCGCGCGAAGGCCGTCGTCGTCTATCAGCTGGAAAGCCTGCCGCCATTTGATGCGGATTTTTACGCAACGGCGCGCTCCGCGCCGACCAAAGTCGCCGAGATCGTCGTCCCGCCGCGCGACGCGCGCGCGTTCAGCGTTCCGGCAGGCCACGTCTTTCGCATTGTCAGCGTCGATGGCCCGCAGGTCGGCGACCTGAACCTATGGAACGAGCATGACCTTTCGGAGTGCTTCTTCAGCGGCAAGACGCGGGCGCTCCATGCGACGCACCTCACCACCGGCGATCGGCTGTGGAGCACGCTGCCGAGCCTGCGCCCGCTGGCGACCGTCACGCACGACACGCTGGGCTGGTACGGCTGGGACGAGGATGGCGCGGGCGTGCACGACGTCATCGGCACGCGCTGCGATCCCTACACCAACCTCCTCTTGAAGGGGACCGAATACCATCATTGCTGCCACTCGAATCTGACGCGCGCTCTCGCGGCCGCGCGCAATTTGCCACTCGCGGAAGCCGAGCGCCATGTTCACGATGTGCTGAACGTCTTCATGTGCACCGGGTTCACGCGGGAGACGCATCAGTATTTCATGAAGGCAAGTCCGGTGCGGCCCAGCGATTTCATCGAGTTCTTCGCCGAGATCGATCTCCTCGCCGCATTGTCGGCCTGTCCGGGCGGCGATTGCGGCGCCAGCCATTCCGATGACACCGCCAAGTGCTACCCGTTGAGGGTGGAGATCTACCGGCCGGAGGATGGCGCGCTCGCGGCGTGGCGCTCGCCGTCGCGGAGCGCCTACTCCGGAAGTCATGGGACGTAGGGCCGCGCCTTTCGCCGATCGCCGCCAGCGCTAGGCTTTGACCTTGGTCCGTCGCGGACTTTGTGAATGCGCGAAGTCGGGGCCGCCTTCCTTGAACTCCGTCGCGATCCCTTTTTGCAGCAGGGCGAGCGCGGTGGCGGGGTCGTCGGCGAAATCGAACAACGACAGATCCTCGCGGCCGATCAGGCCGTGCCGCACCAGGGCCTCGAAATTGATGATCTCGTTCCAGTAGGCCGGCCCGTAGAGCACGACCGGAATCGGCCGGCTCAGCTTCTTCGTCTGCGCGAGCGTCAATATCTCGAACAATTCGTCGAGCGTGCCGAAGCCTCCGGGGAAGACGACCAGAGCGCGGGCGAGATGCGCGAACCACAGCTTGCGCATGAAGAAGTAGTGGAACTCGAAGGTGAGTTCGCTGGGCGTATAGGGATTTGGGAGCTGCTCTTGCGGCAAGCCGATATTGAGGCCGATGCTCCGTCCGCCGGCCTCGGAAGCCCCGCGGTTCGCGGCCTCCATGATACCGGGGCCGCCGCCGGTGCAGACGACGTAGCGCCGCGTCGGCGACGTCTGACTTTGCGACCACGCCGTCACCAGGCGCGCGAGCTCCCGCGCTTCCTCGTAGAAGCGGCCCATCGCTCCGTCGGGCTTTATGCGCGCGGAACCGAAGAAGACGATCGTGTCGCAGACCCATTCTCGGTGGAACGCCTGCATCGGTTGCAGGTACTCGGCAAGGATGCGCAGCGGCCGACCGTCGTCGCTATCTAGAAACTCTTCGTTCTTGTAGGCGAGCGGCGAAGGCTCGGAAGCGATCTCGTTCACGGCTGCTCCTTCACGCGGGCGAAGTCGATGAAGCCTCGCGTCACATCGGTGTGGATGAGCTCGACGCGCGCGTGGTCGCCGACATCGAGGCCCTCGAAGCCGCGCACGACCTTGCCCTCGGCCGAGGGCCCGGAGACGCGCACCCACGTTCCCTTCTCCGAAGCGCCCGTCACGATGCCGTCGAAGCGGCCCCCGATGCGCGAGGTGAGAAGCAGCGCCGCGGCGGACTTGCGCACCTGGCGCTCGACCTTCGCGGCGTTGTCCTCCTGCAGCGTGCAGTGGCCGGCGAGCGCCGTCAGCTCCTCATCGGAATAGGGCGTCGGGCCTTTGACGAGCGCCGCCTTCAGCAGCCGCTGGGCGATCACGTCCGGGAAGCGCCGGTTCGGCGCCGTCGAATGGGTGTAGTCGCGCACGGCCAGACCGAAATGCCCCTCGATGTCCTCTCCGGGGCGCTTGAGCGCGTATTCTCCCGATCCGAGGAGCTTCACTACGGAGAGCGAGACGTCGGGGAATCGCTCCGGATCGGCCTGACGGCGCCGTTCGAGAAAAGCGTCGAGAGCGATGGCGCTCGGCTCCGCCGGCAGCCGCTCGCCGAGATCAGCCGCCAGCTGAACGATGCGGTCCCAGCGCTTCGGCGTTCGCAAGACGCGTCTGAGCGACGGGTAGCCCTTCTTCTTCAGGTAGCGCGCCGTCACACCATTGGCGGCGACCATGAAGTCTTCGATCAAGTCCTTCGCGCGGTTTCGCTCCTCCGGACGCATGTCGACAAGCTGATCGTTTTCGTAGACCGCCCGCGCCTCGATGGTTTCGAGCCGCAGCGCCCCGAGCTTTTGCCGCTTTCCGCGCACCACCCGCGCCGCCCGATCCTGCAGACGCAGCTGGTCGTCGAGGCCGCTGACCGCCGCGACCTTCGCCGGCGCGGGCGCATTCCCATCGAGCCACGCTGCGAGGCTGTTATAGGCGAGCTTGGCGCGGTTCAGCACCATCGCCCGGTAGACGTCGCTGGCGACGATGTCGCCGTCGGCCGAGATCGCCATGTCCATGACGATCGCCATCCGCTCCTGCCCTTCGCCAAGCGACGTCAGGTCGGTCGAGAGCTTCTCGGGCAGCATGGGGAATATCTGAGCCGCCGTGTAGACGGAGGTCGTGTTGGTCTGGGCATGGCCGTCGATCGCGCTCCCCTTCTTGACCAGCGCATCGACATCGGCGATTGCGACCAGCACCTTGATGACCCCGTCGGCGCCCGCCTCGGCGACCGAGATCTGATCGAGGTCGCGCGAATCGTCGTTGTCGATCGACGCCCAGAGCAGCCCGCGCAGATCCCGGATTTCCGGCGCCGACGAATTCGCCGGGCCGCGTATGCGCTCGGTTTCGGCGATGACCTGCCTGGAGAAATCCGGCAGCAGGCCGCGCTGCAGCATGGCGTCGTGGGCGATGCGCCGAAGATCAAACCTGCCCGATGTCCGATTGATTGCCGTCACTCCCCTTCAAGGACCTGTCCTTCGGCTCTCCGCCGTCGGGCGGTCAAGCGCCCCCCAGCAACGGCTTTTTTCGATTTTCCGTTCCGTTGGCAGCGGATATGAACATTTACAGGGAGTTGCGCGATGCCAGAAGCGGTCGGAAAAGAGCCCGCGCAGGCCCCGCAGAGCAAGCCACCAAGCGTCGAAGGGGGCCGTTGAGCAGCTTCGGATCGACAGCCAGCCCGACTGCGCGAGCCAGATGGCTATGCCGGTTCCGACGATAAAGAGTGAAAGTGCGGCAGGCGCTCAGAAGACGCGGTAGAGCGGCGGCTGACCGTCGATGAGAACGCGCCGCACGTTGTCCCATGCCTCGCGGAAGAGGTAGGTGGCGGACTGGCGCGTGACGCCGGCGATGTGCGGCGTGAGGAGAATGCGCTCCGCCGCGTCGCCCGACAATGCGAGCAGCGGATTGTCGGGGCCCGGCGGCTCGGTCGAATAGACGTCGACGGCAGCACCCCCGAGGCGCCCCGCCTTGAGCGCGTCCGCGAGCGCGCTTTCGTCGACGATGCCGCCGCGCGAGGCCTGGATGAGGATGGCGCCGGGCTTCATCCGCGCCAGTTGGACCGCGCCGATCAGATTGCGGGTCGCCGGCAGAAGCGGCACATGCAGGCTGACCACGTCCGACGTCGCAAGAAGGTCCTCGAGACTCACAAGTTGGACGCCGAGCGCCGCGGCCGCCGACGCATCCGTCAGCGCCGGATCGTAGGAGACGATGCGGCAACCGTGTGGCCGAAAGGCTTCCGCGACGGCTCTGCCGATGACGCCGAGACCGACGAGCCCGACCTGCAATTCGCGCAGCCCCGACAAATTCTCGGCGACCAGCCGCGCGCGGAAGGCCGCGTAGTTGCCGCGTTTGATCTCGTCGCTCGACCAGGCGAAGCGTCGAAGCAGCAGGGATGCGGCGGTCGTCACGTATTCGCCGAGCGCGCTGTTGCTGCCGCCCGGAACGTTCGCCACGGGAATGCCGAGCCGCTCGATCCGCGGCTTGTCGAGGCGGTCGACGCCGGCGCCCGTGACCTGGATCAGCTTCAAGGAAGCGCCCTCGAAGAGCTCGGCCGGAAGCTTCGGCCCGACCGCTGGGATCACAAGCGCGTCGCTCTGGCCGAGCAGCGATCGGATATCGGCATCGTCCGGGCCGCGATATTCGACGCCAAGCCCTGCCGGAGCCGGGGCGCCGACGCGCGCGAAGTCGGCCTCCGGCCTGAGGCAAAGCACCGCGGCTGTCACGATGCGGCTTTCTTGTCGGACCAGTCGGGAAATTCCTTCGTCCCGGACGCCACGTCGGCGGCCGGGAAGAAGCAGAGGAGCTGCAGTGGAACCTCTCCGGTATTGCGGGTCATGTGCAGTTCACCGGCCGGAATCAAGATCGTGTCGCCGGGCTTCAGCGGAAAGCTGCCCTGATCCGTTTCGGTGCAGCCCTCGCCCGCCACCACAAAGATACACTCCTCGAACGGGTAATGGACGTGCGGCCCGCGCTCGGCCTCGCCCGGCTTCGGCACCGCGATCTCGACGAAGCGCAAGCTGACTTGCGCGGCGCCGACGCGACACGACACGATCTCGATCGACGAGCGTCCAGGAAGCGAGAGCCTCTTCGCGCTTTCCCGGGCAAAGACCCGAGCCATGACTAGACCGCCTGGCGCAGGCGCTTGACCTCGGCGACGCCGCCTTGCACCGCGTCGAGCTGCTGGAAGATCTCCGCCGCCTCCGCGGCGATCGAATCGGCGATCGCGTCAAGCATCTTGGCGCCACGCTCCGCCGTCGCCGCTTCCGGCGTCCCGTACCACCCCGTCGGCGCGATCGAGCGAATGTCGGTCAGCACCGGCTGATAGCTGCGCGTGCGCCGAAGCTTGTCCATCTGGGTGCCGTGCCGCTGGTCCGACGAATAGTCGATGCGGTCGAGGTGCACGAGTTCCGGCCGGTGCGCGAGCACGGCAAGCGCCTCGATCTCGCCGCCATGCGTCAGCCCGTTGCATTCGTGCCCGAAGAGATCGGCCGCCACGTAGCAGGCCTGCACCGTCAGCACCGTCATCCCGTGCAAGCGGTGCAGATCCTCCGCCGCGATCGCGAGCGACGGGATGTTACCCTCGTGCCAGTTCAGGATGATGAGATAGCGCGCGCCGTGCTTCGCCGTCGATGCGCAGGTCTCGGTGACCATCCGGATATAGGTCTCGGGCGAGAACGAGATCGTGCCCTCGAAGGGCATGTGCATCGGCGTCACGCCGACGGAGGGACCCGGCAGCACGAGCCCGTCCATCCGCTCGGCCACCGCATGTCCGATCGCATTCGCAGCGAAGATATCGGTGCCGGTCGGCAGATGCGGACCATGCTGCTCGACGCTGCCGGCCGGCAGGATGACGAGCGGATGCTTCTGCAGTTGCTTGGCGATTTCCGGCTGCGTCAGATCCCAGAAATATCGGCTAGGCAACATTGCGACTCCACTGGGCGAGACGCTCGCGGGCGCCGTCCATCACTTCGGAAAGCTTCACCGCCTGCCCGTTCAGCTCGATCGACCGGAGCGCCGCGTAGACGGCCGCCACGGCAACGTTGCCGTTTTCCGCGCTGAGCTCGTTCGCCCGGCCGCTGCGGCAGCTCTCGGCGAAAAGCTCAAGCTCAGTGCGGAACATGTCGCTCTCCGAGTCCTTCAGAACCTCGCGCTCACCGTATCCGTCCTTGCCGCGCTGGATGTAGAGTGTCGAGGAGTTGTGGATCTTGGCCGGCGTGTCCCACACCCCGAAATCGATCTCGTAGTGCATGAGCCCCTTGGAGCCGAAGACGCGCACCGCGAAGACGCCGGGCGAGGTCCAGCAGGAACCGACGTAGCCCACCTTGCCGTCGGCGAACTTGAGCAACGTCAAGGACTGGTCGTCCACCTCCGCGCCGACCGGCGAAAGCTTCGAGGCCATCGACGAAGCCTCGACCATCTCGCCGCCGAGATAGTGGACGATGTCGAACATGTGGATCGCAAGCTGCGAAAGCGGACCGCCCGGCGCCCGGTCCTTGTACCAGCGCCACGTCTGCGGCGTCAGCTCAAGCGCGCGCTCGTTGGAGAAGTTCGCCTCGATGAGCGCGACCCGGCCGAGCTCGCCGGCATCAATCGCCTGCTTGATGCGACGGATGCCCGCCATCAGCCTGGCGCTGTGCCCGACGGTGACCGTGACGCCGTATTTCGATTGCAGGGCCGCGATTTCGAGGCCCTCTTCCAGGCGGCTCGCGATCGGCTTCTCGGTGTAGACGTGCTTGCCGGCCTTTGCGACTTCCAGCGCAACCGGAAGATGCTGCTCGTTCGGAACGGTCAGAATCACGCCCTCGATGTCCGGATTGGCGAGAAGCGTGCGCATGTCCGGCGCCGCGGCGACCCCCATCTCGCTCGCAAACGCCGCGCGCTTCTCCTCCGAGCGGCTGTATCCCGCCACGATCTTCAGCCGGTCGGAATGCGCGGCGGCGCGGGTCAGCACCTTCGCCCAGCGGCCGAGGCCGACAATTCCAACCTTGACGGGACCAGCACTCATTTCGTTCTCCCCAAAACTCCGCCTCTGACTACTGTAATACGATAATACGGTCAAGTCTGGACGGGACGAAAATCCCCATCAGCGCCGGACAGGCTACCGGAGATCGGCGGCGTAGTGGATATGATCCGTCAGGCAGCGCGACGCGCGCCACTCGATCGCCGCCCCATCAAGCGCGAAGGCCGTGCGGTCGATCTCAAGGAGCGCGGTGCCGACGCCGCATTGGAGAACGGCGGCGTCCTCGCTGTTCGCCGGCACCGCCTTCAGGCGCTCCGCAGCGCGCGCGATCGTCGTCCCGAAACGCAGCGAATAGAGCGCGTAAAGGTTGTTCGGCACCTCGTCGAGCCGGTCGAGCCCCGGAAAGCGCGACTGCGACACGGCGACGACTTCGCGCACGCGCGGGCGGTCCTCCAGGAACCGCGTGCGCTCGATCCGCCAAATCGAGCCGCCGGGCTCAAGATCGAGCGCGGCGCGCGCCGCCGCGTCCGCGCGCGTCCGCTTCAGCGAGTGGACGACGCTGCGCGGGATGATCCTCTCGCCGCGATCCGACACCAGGTGGAAGAACTGGAAGAGGAGCTTCCCCTCCTCCGGGATCGACACGAAGGTCCCGCGTCCCTGCTGCCGCACGAGCAGGCCTTCCTGCGCCAGCGCGTCGAGCGCCTTGCGCGCCGTTCCGGGACTGACGCCGAGCTCCGCGGCGATCTGCGGCTCGCTCGGCAGCATCGTCCCGGCCGGCCAGCGCCCGTCAATGAGGCGAAGGAGAAGTTCCTCCCGCACCTGCTGATAGAGCGGCCGCGCCAGAAGTCCGGTGACGGCGATCGTGGCCTCCTTCGAGAATCGGCGACATCTGAGACGGCTTGGCATTGACATGCAAACCGCACCATCCTTATGTCTTATATAAGATATCAGACTAGGAGGAAAGGATGAGTATCCCGCAGCTTCTTGTGCATGACGCCAAGGACAATGTCGGCGTTGTCGTCGTCGAGGGTCTGAAGTCTGGGACCGACATGCTCTGCGTCATCACCCACGATAACTCGTCGTTCCGTCTGAAGGCGGGGGCCGATGTGCCGATCGGGCACAAGATCGCGCTCAAGGATCTGAAAGCCGGGGACACGGCGATCAAGTACGGCGAGGACATCGGCAAGATGGTCGCCGACGTCACGAAGGGCGGCCATGTGCACGTCCACAACCTTAAGACCAAGCGCTGGTAGGGAGGACACGCACGTGGCCCGCAAGAGCAACAATTCATTCAACGGCTACCGCCGCGAGAACGGCCGTGTCGGCGTCCGCAACCATGTCGTGATCCTGCCGGTCGACGACATCTCCAACGCCGCCTGCGAGAGCGTCGCCAACAATATCAAGGGGACGATGGCGCTGCCGCATTCCTACGGGCGGCTGCAGTTTGGCGCGGATCTCGACCTGCACTTCCGCACCATGATCGGCACCGGCTCAAACCCGAACGTCGCCGCCTGCGTGGTGATCGGCATCGAGCCCAGCTGGACCAACCGCATCGTCGAGGGGATCGCCAAGACCGGAAAGCCGGTCGCCGGCTTTTCGATCGAGCAGAACGGCGACCTGAAAACGATCATGGACGCCTCTCGCAAGGCCAAGGAGTTCGTGCACTTCGCGACCGAGCTGCAGCGCGAGCCGTGCGACGTTTCCGAGCTCTGGGTCTCAACCAAGTGCGGCGAGAGCGACACCACGACCGGCCTCGGCTCCTGCCCGACCGTCGGCAACATGTACGACAAGCTCATCCCGGAAGGCATCTACGGCGTCTTCGGCGAGACTACGGAGATCACCGGGGCGGAGCATATCTGCAAGGCGCGTGCCGCAACGCCTGAGGTCGGTGAGCGCTGGATGAAGATGTTCCAGGCCTATCAGGACGAGGTGATCGAGCCCTACAAGGTCGACGACCTCTCCGACAGTCAGCCAACCAAGGGCAACATCGAGGGCGGGCTGACGACCATCGAGGAGAAGGCGCTCGGCAACCTCGAGAAGATCGGCCGCCAGTGCCGCTACATCGATATCCTGGAACCGGCGGAAGCGCCGAAGTCGGGCCCCGGGCTCTACTACATGGACACCTCGTCGGCGGCGGCAGAGTGCGTGACGCTGATGGCGGCGGGCGGCTACGTCGTCCACACCTTCCCGACCGGACAGGGCAACGTCATCGGCAATCCGATCGTGCCCGTCATCAAGATTTCGGCCAATCCGCGCACGGTCCGCACGATGGGCGAGCACGTCGACCTCGACGTCACCGGGATCCTGCGACGTGACATGACCATCGACCAGGCCGGCGACGCGTTGATCGACATGGTCGTGCGCACATCGAACGGACGCGCGACGGCCGCGGAAGCGCTCGGCCACCGCGAGTTCGTCATGACGAAGCTCTACCGGAGCGCCTGACAAGCTTACGCCGCGCCCGCCTTGCGGGCGCGGCGCCGGGACGCTGCCGGAGCTAGAAGTCCATCTCGAGGATGTAGAGACCGCCTGCGTGGCGGTCGACGGTGTAGACGATGCCGCGCTCGTCGACCGTCACATCGTTCAGCTGCGTCGCGCCCTTCGGCGAGCCCGCGGGCGCCGCCGGCACGTAGTAGGCGACCTCGCGCGGCTCGTAGGCATTGGAAATGTCGTAGGCCCTGAGCCCCGCGCTGTAGAACGTTCCGAGGATGAATTTGTCCGACTGCCAGCCGGTGTCGCGCGGCACGTTCTCGTGGATGTTATGCGCGCCGAACCGACCGCCGTGGCCGACGAATTCCATCGGCGGCGCCGGACACGTCGAGATCGGCACGAGGTTCTCTTCCGCGCGCGCGTCGAGAATCCAGATGAGCTTGGGCCAGTCCGCGGCGGCGTCCGCGATCGACTCGTCGGTGGTGACGAGGAGGTCTCGTTCGAAGAGCGGCACGACGGTATGGGTGAACCCGGCATAGGGCGGCGAGTTGTCCCAGCGCGAGATCATCTTCGGACGCGACTTGTCGGAGATGTCGAGGATGACGACACCACCGTCGACAATGCCGAGATAAGCGCGATCCGGACGCTGCGGGTAGACATTGGTGTTGTGCACCCGGTAGCCCTTGGCGAAGGGACCCTGCCGCTCCGGCGCCGGCTCGCTGTCCCCGACCCTGACCCCAGGCAGCCACCATCGGCCGACCTCCGCCGGCTTGGAGGGATTCCTGACGTCGATGATCCGATAGAACTGATCGTCGCCCTTGTGATGCGATTGGAAGTCCGCTGCGCCGCCGGAAAGGTGCACGTATTCCCCGTCGCAAAACCACACTTGGTGCACGCCGCGCGAATAGGGACCGGAGGCGTCGAAGAAGGCGATCGAACGCGGCGTCTCCGGCGTCGAGATATCGAAAAGCTCGAAGCCCGCCGGCGTCTGCCCCTGCTCCTGGCACTGATAGGCGACCGCCATGATGTCGCCGGTCAGCTCCAGCGAGTTTGAGCGCATGTAGGGCTGCGGTAGGTCCGTCTGCACGACGAGCTTCGGCTTGCGCGGATCGCTGACGTCAACCGCGGTGAAGTTCTTCGGCGCGTGCTCGTGCGCAAGCCACAGGATGCGGCGGCCGTCCTTGACGATCTGCACCGCCATGCCCTCCCCCAATCCGCCGAAGCCGTTGAGTTCATGCTGCGCGAGCGGGCGGAAGTTGCGAACGAGAGGCGTGGAAGGGGAAGAAGACATCAAAAGGAATCCTGCAAAGGCGGGGAATTCAGGTGGCGATCATACTGTAATATCGGGCGACGACAACGCTGGCCGTTCGAAGGCCGCGGGGGGCGCACGGCGCCTGCTGGCGCTCTCTTAAGCCTCGGAACCTTCGTTCTGCAGCAGGCGCATCACTTCGCTTGCCGCGCTGGTCACCTCGCGACGCGCGATCGCCTCCGCCTTGTCGGCGTCGCGCGTCTGGATGGCTTTCAGCAGCGCGCGGAGCCCGGCGACGCTCTCCCGCGAGCGGCTGCGCGAGCGCTGCGGATGATGCAGACCGAGCGCCCGCCAGCGCCACACACGCGCGTGCAATGTCGCGATCATCGACGAGAGGATCTCGCTGCCGGCGCCGGCGAAGAGCACGTCGTAGAACTTGTTCTTCGCGGTCAGCACCGTCTCCGGGTCGTCGCCCTCATAGGCGGCACATGTCTCTTCGAGCCTGTCGCGGAGCCGCGCCAGTTCGGGAGGACCGGCGTTCATGACGAACATGCGCGCCGAAAGGCCCTCGAGAACCGAGCGGATGAGATAAAGGTCCTTGGCTTCGGCGATGCTGAGCTTGCGGACGATCGGCCCCTTGTTCGGGATCGTCTCCACGACACCTTCCGACTCCAGCTGCCGCAGCGCCTCGCGGATCACGGTCCGCGACACGCTCATCATGTTGACCAGCTCGCGCTCCACCAGGCGCGAGCCGGGCGCCAGCGTTCCTTCGACGATGGCCTTGCGCAAGGCGTCCACCACATTCCGGCGAAGCGGCGCCGCCGACCGTTGGATGTTGGGGAGCAGCGACGTGTCCTGCACCGCCTGCGCGCTTTCGCCCTGCGAACCTCGAAGACCCGACATCGATCCCGCCTATTCCCTCCAGCTGAGTTGAGACGCGAGCGTCATGATACCCGTCCTGCGACGCAAGGCGAACTCCGTGCGCGCGTTGCCATACCCGGCACCTCATTCTTCCCGACGTCGGCGCGCTCCCCACGAGCCTTGAAGCGCCCGCCCGCATGAACCAAAGCGCCGCGTCGACCGGCCTGCGACTTCAGCTTCCGATTGACATGCCCATATTACGGTAAGACAATAGCATCGGAAAGCGCCTACCGTCCACCGTGGAACGAGGAGCGGGAATGCAGCCTTGGCAGACGATCGATACCGACCTCCTTGTCATCGGCGGCGGCGTCGCCGGCAGCATGGCGGCGATTCCCGCGCTTGAGGCCGGGCTTCAGGTCGTCGTCTGCGAGAAGGGCCGCGTGCTCGACAACTGCGGAAGCGTCGGCTGCGGCGTCGACCACTATTTGACCGTGATGGAAAGCGGTCCCGAGTGGGACACACCGGAATTCCTGCTGAAGCACATACCTGAACTGACCGACGGCATCGTCGACATGGCGGTTGCGAGCCGCGTCATTCACGAGATGCCGAAGATCCTCCGCAAGATCGAGGGGATGGGCGTCGACTTCAAGGACCCGCGCACCGGCGACTACTCGCGCCATCGCTCCTTCGGCCTGCCCGGCGCCTATCACATCAATTTCGACGGAACGGATTTCAAGCGCCGCATCGGCAAGCACGTCCGCGCCGGCAAGGCGACCGTCCTGATGCGCACGATGGCCGTGCAGCTCCTCGTCAAGGACGGCGTCGCGTGCGGGGCGCTCGCCATGAACTTCCGCACCGGAGAATGGGTGGCGATCCGCGCCAAGGCCGTGGCGCTGACGGCGGGCGACGTCAACCGTCTCTCCAAGAACGCCTCCGGCCTCGCCTTCGACAGCTGGCACTTCCCCTTCAACACCGGCGACGCGCAAGCGATGGGATATCGCGCCGGCGCCGCGCTCGCGAACATGGAGTTCGTCGAGGCCACCCTCACACCGAAGGGCTTCTCCACCCAGGGCCTGAACGCCCTGGTGAGCATGGGCGCCTATTTCATCAACAGGAGCGGCGAGCGGTTCATGTTCCGCTACGACCCGAAGGGCGAAAACGCCCGCCGCGCCGTTCTCGCCGATGCCGTGGTCAACGAGTACCTGCTCGGCAACGGCCCGATCTTCGTCGACTGCCGCCACCTGCCGGAAGACGAGCTCGACCATATGGAGGCGACGCTCCAGGTCGATCGCTATACGCTCCCCGCCTACTACCGGCAGAAGGGGATCAGCTTCCGCGACGACCCGATCGAGATTTCGATCTCGGAGCTGTCGATCCGGCGGAGCGGCGTCTATTTCCGCGGCAGCGGGCTCGCCGTCGACACCAGCGGCGAAACGTCGATCGAAGCGCTCTTCGCCGCTGGCGACTGCGCCACGGTGAGCGGCGGCATCGCCGGCGCGGCCGTGCTCGGGCACATCGCCGGCGAAGGCGCGGTCGCCCGCATCGGCAAGCGGAGCGACACCTTTGCCGATATTGATTGGGAAGACGCGAACCGTCTCCGCGCCGATGCGGAAAGCGCGGTTGAGCGTCGCGACGGCATCTATTGGAAGACCTTCGAGGACGAGGTCCGCCGCACCGTCACCGACTATGTCGGGGTCCGCCGCACCGCCAAAGGATTGACCGCCGCTCTCGACAGGCTCGGCGAGCTGGCGCGCCAGGAAGGCAAGCTCTCCGGCGACGACCGGCACGGGATGATGCGCGTGCAGGAATCGCGGAATATCCGCCTGAACGCCGAGATCATGGCCACCGCAGCGCTCGCCAGGGACGAGACGCGAACGCGCTCCTCGCACCGGCGGCTCGACCATCCGGAATCCGACAACGTGAACTGGCGGAAATTCGTCTTGGTCGAACAGGGTGCGAAGGGCACGCCGGCGGTCAGCACACTGGACACCGCCCAGCCGCTCTCCGCCGCGTTCGGCAGAACTTCCAACGGCATTCCGAAGGCGAGGACCGAGCATGCTGCCGCCCGCTAAGCCCGACGTCTACAACCCGATCAAGATCGACGCACAGCTCTGCATCCGCTGCAATCTCTGCGATTGGATCTGCCCGGGCGACATCATCTACAAGGAAGAGAACGACAAGACGACGATGCCCGTCGTCGCCTATCCCGACGAGTGTTGGTACTGCGGGCTCTGCAAGTCGATCTGCCCGACCAAGGCCATCACCGTCCTCTTCCCCGACGTGATGCTTCACAACAAGACCGACGTCGTTTCGCTTCTCGGGAAGGTGCTCGAGTAGTCGAAGCCGCGCGTGAAATGACGGACTAAGCGGGCCGAAAAAGATCAAAAACAACGGCCTGAGGGAGGAAACGCGATGCTGCAAGCGATCGTCGCCGGATTTGGCTCGCTGATGACTCTGGAGGCGGCGGTCTTCATGGTCATCGGCGTCGTCTACGGCCTGATGGTGGGCATCCTGCCCGGCCTCGGCGGCATCGTCGCGATGGCGCTGCTGCTTCCCTTTGCCCACGGCTATGACCCGGTCGCGACGCTGGGGCTGCTGCTTAGCGCCCATATCGCAACGATCTGGGGCAGTTCGGTCACCTCGATCCTGTTCCGGGTGCCCGGCGCGGCCAAGAGCCTGGCGCTGATTTTCGACGGCTACCCGATGACCCAGCGCGGCGAGGCCAGCCGAGCGCTCGGCGCCTCGGCGACGGCGGCGCTTCTCGGTGGCCTCGCCGGCGCGGTCTTTCTCGCGATCTCAATCCCGATCGTACGCCCACTCATGCTGGCGCTCGGTCCGCCGGAATACCTGATGATGGCGCTCTGGGGGCTCACCATCATCGCGACCTTTTCGGAAGGCTCGCTGACCAAGGGACTGATCGCCGCGGCATTGGGCATCATCCTCGCCTTTGTCGGCATGGACCCGGTAACCGGCACGCCGCGCTTCTGGTTCGGCAGCGTGTTCCTGCTTGACGGCATCTCGTTTCCGGTCGCGATGATCGGCCTGTTCGCGATCGCCGAGATGATGAAGCTTTACGTCAAGGGCGGCGCGATCATCGAGCGAGACGTCAGCAAAGAAACGAGCTCGGTGATGGAAGGCGTCCGCGACGCCTTCCGGCACTGGTGGCTCGTGCTCCGCTCGAGCCTGCTCGGGTTGTGGATCGGAGTGTTGCCCGGGATCGGCGCCAGCGTCGGCGGCATCGCCGCCTATGCCCATGCGGTTCAGACCTCGCGCAACAACGAGACTTTCGGCAAGGGCGACGTGCGCGGCGTCATCGCTCCCGACGCGACGCTCGGCGCCAACGAGGGCGGCGGACTGATGCCGACCCTGGCCTTCGGCATTCCCGGCGGCGAGAGCATGGCAATCCTCCTGATTGCGTTCTACGGCCTCGGCATCAGGCCCGGCCCGGAGATGCTCACAGCTCACCTCGACATCGTCTTCGCCATGATGTGGATCATCGTGCTCGCCAACATTCTGACGACCATCATCGGCCTTAGCATCTCGCGTTATCTCGCGCGGCTGCCGGCTCTCAACCCCAACCTGATGATCCCGCTGGTGGTCTCCGTCTGCTTCTTTGGAGCTTTCGCGACCCGCGGTCGCGTCGAGGACATGCTCGTCACCGCTGTGTTCGGCGCCCTCGGCTTCTTCATGGACCGCTACCACTATTCGCGGGCCAACCTGGTCATCGGCATGGTGCTGGCCGACATGATCGAACGCAATCTGCACATCTCGCTCACGCTCTACGGCGATGGCTTCCTGCTGCTGCGGCCGGTCGCGCTGGCGATGCTCGCCTTCCTCGTCCTGACCACGGCGATGCCGTTCTACAACAACTGGAAACGCCGGCGCGCCGCACATGTCGATCGGCCGGCCGGCGCTGAGGGAGGCGCTCAATGAGCCGCCGCCTTCAAGAGAATATCGTGATCCTGCTGCTGCTGGCGTTCTTCGTCGCGATTCTGGTGGTGAGCCTCGGCTACGGTCCACGCACCAGGCTGGTGCCCGTCCCGATCTCGATCCTGGCGATCGTGCTGATCCTGTTCCAGTTGGTCTGGCAGAATCTCCGCACAGCCGACGACCTTAGCATCGACCTCCTCGCGGTGCTGACCGGGCGCGGCGACGCGCCCGACGCCAAGGGCGCGGATGCCGCCCCGCAGCAAACCGGCGCCGGGCCGTCCGCAGAGTGGCAACGGATCGCGATCGCCTTCGGCATGATCGCGCTGTTCATGGCGATGATCCTGGCCGTCGGCCCGATACCGTCGATCTTTCTGTTTACGGCAGCCTACTTCGTGCTGAGCGGGCACTACCGACTGGGCAAGGCAACGTTCTACGCCGCGCTCTTCACGATCGCGACCTACCTCGTGTTCGTCCAGATCCTGCGGGTCCAACTCTACAACGGCTATCTGGAGCCGGTGGCGGAGTTCCTTCGTCGGTTGGGCAATGGCGGCTGATGGGCGGGCAACGTGGCGTGAACAAACAGAATCGACGCATCAAACGGAGGAAGGATAGATGAAGAGACTTCGAGCATTGGCGATCACGGCGCTGGCGGGGCTGGCGCTCGTGGTCGCGTCGGGCAACAGCCCGTCCAAGGCAGCGGACGACTATTTCAAGGGCAAAGTCGTTCAGTTGATCCTGCCGAACAGCGCGAGCGGAGAGATGGGGCGCTATGCCGACATGTTCGCGCCCTTTATCGCAAAGTATGCCGGCGCCGACGAAGTGCGTGTCGTCGTCATGACCGGTGGCGGCGGCGTCAAGGGGACCAACTTCCTGTGGTTTCAGAAGCCTGACGGTCTGACCATTGCGTTCACCAGCGTGCCGGCGCTGATCCTCGCTCAACTCTCGGGCAGCGAGGCGGTGCAGTTCGACACCACCAAGTTCACCTATCTCGGACGTGCGGCGACCGAGCCGCGCGGGCTGCTCGTCGGCAAACCGTCCGGCATCAAGTCGGTCGACGACCTGAAGGCGCTCACTCGTCCGTTCGTCTTTCCGACGCAGGGCACGGACGAGGACTTCTACACCATGGCAATCCTATCCGATGCGCTGGGCTTCAAGCTGAAGCCGGTGACCGGATATGAAGGACAGGCCGACACCGCCCTCGCCGTGATCAAGGGCGATGGCGACGGCCTCATGACGGCGACGCGGACGGCAGCCCCGATGATCCAGTCGGGCGACATGCAGCCGATCCTCAGCGTGTGGTCCGAGCGTGATCCCAGCTATCCCGACGTTCCGAGCGTGCTCGAGGCGGTCGAAGGCTCGCAGAAGAACGCCGTGCAAGCGATCGTCAACATGCTGTCCATGCATCGCGGTTTCTTCGGACCGCCGGGAATGGATCCGGAAGCGACCCGCATCCTGCGTGACGCGATCACCAAGGCGGCGGCGGACCCCGAGCTTGTCAAGGCTGCCGCGAGTTCGGGCATGGTGCTGCTGCCCTCGCCGGGCGACGTGGAGCAGAAGAAGATCGACCAGATTACTTCCGCGAGCGCGTCGATCGTTCCCGTGCTCAAGGCGGCGCTGCAAGGGATTCAATAGCCAGCGCGGCACCGCAGAACTTCGGCGCGGCCCGCGATCAGCGGGGCCGCGCCGATTGCTGTACGACTAGCCCGGCCGGCCTGAGAGAAGCTCGGCCAGGGCGTCGCGGCTCATGGAGGCGGTCGCGGTGATCCGCGAAAGGCCGGGCTGCTCCCGGTTCGCTTCCACGGCATAGAGCACGCCGATCGCAATCGGCTCGCCTTCGGCGCCGAGCGCCGCAAGCGCGGTGGCGCGGGCGAGGTTGGTCTCGTCGTGGACCGCGAGCGACTCGACCGGCTGCTCCGGCCCGATCTCGACGACGCGGAACCGCGCGGCATGTTCGTCGAACGTCAGCCCCTTCTCGCCGTTCTTGCCGAAACGCATCGGCGCCCCGTGAACGAGGCGAACGGCGTTCTCCGAGACCTCGGTCTTGTTCCGCAGCGGACCGAAGGCGCCGTCATTGTAGATGATGCAGTTCTGCAGGATCTCCACCAGCGAGGCGCCGCGATGCGCGTGCGCGCGCAGAAGCACCTCGGGAAGATGATCCTGCAGCGCATCGACGCTCCGCGCGAAGAATTTCGCGCCCGCGCCGAGCGCGAAGAGCGCCGCGTTCACCGGCTGCTCGACAGAGCCGCCGGGACTTGAGGGCGAACGCGTGCCGATCGCCGAAGTCGGCGAGTACTGGCCCTTGGTCAGCCCGTAGATGGCGTTGTTCAGGAGCAGCAGGTTCAGGTCGACGTTGCGGCGCAGAACATGAAGCAGGTGGTTGCCGCCGATCGAAAGGAAGTCGCCGTCGCCGCCGACGACCCAAACATCAAGATCGGGGTTGGCGAGCTTCACACCGGTGGCGACTGCAGGCGCGCGCCCATGAATCGTGTGAAAGCCGTAGCTCGAAATGTAGTAGGGAAACCGCGCCGCACAGCCGATTCCGGAGATGAACACGACATCATGCGGCTCGCGGCCGATCCTGGCGAGCGCTACGCGCACACCCTTCAGGATCGCGTAGTCGCCGCAGCCGGGGCACCAGCGCACCTCCTGGTCGGAGGTGAAATCCTTCGGCGAGAGCGGAATCGCATTCATGCGGCAGCTCCTTCAAGCAACTGGCTTCCAAGCCGGCTCTCGATGTCGACGACACGGAACGGGCGGCCATTCACCTGCGTCACCGCCTCGACCGGCAGGAGATAGGTCGCGCGCAGAATTGCGGTTAGATGGCCGGTGTTCATCTCAATGCACCCGATCCTTCGGAACCGCCGCAGCGACGGCTCAAGCGTCTTCGGCAGCGGCCAAAGGCGGCGAAGATGGAAGTGCGTGACGCGGTGGCCTCTCGCCCTGAGCCCGCGCGCAGCTTGCCGGATCGGTCCGAACGTCGAACCCCAGCCGACGACTGCGAGTTCGCCTTCGTCAGGCCCCTCCTGCAGGAGATCGCCCTCCCCGCGGTCGGCGATCCGCGCGATCTTCTCGGCCCGCAGCCGCACCATCGCTTCGTGGTTGGCGGGGTCGTAGGAGATGTGGCCGCTCGCCGTGTCCTTCTCCAGCCCCCCGATGCGATGGATGCCGCCCCTGGTGCCCGGCGCGATCCAGCGACGCGCTAGTGTTAAGGGATCGCGCCCGAAGACGCCGGCTATCGCCTCCCCCGCGTTATCCGCCCCGAACGCGACAAGGCTCACCGGGTCCGGCGCCTTCCACTCGCTCATGGCGTTCGCCAGATAGGCGTCGGAAAGCACGATAACCGGGGTCATGGCCTCGATCGCGGTGCGCGCGGCTTCAACGATGATCGGAAAGCAATCGGCAGGCGTCGCCGGCGCGAAGACGGGAAGCGGCGCCTCGCCATGCCGCCCGAAGATCGCCATCCTGAGGTCCGACTGCTCCGGCTTCGTCGGCATCCCGGTCGAAGGGCCGGCGCGCTGCACGTCGATGACGAGAAGCGGCAGCTCGGCGGCGACCGCGAGCCCGAGCGCCTCCGTCTTCAAGGACAATCCAGGGCCGGAGCTTGCCGTCACGCCAAGCCCGCCGGCATAGGAAGCGCCAATCGCAGCGGAAACCGCGGCGATCTCATCTTCCGCCTGGAACGTCCTGACGCCGGTCTTCATCTTGGCGAGCGCGTGGAGCAACGCCGAGGCCGGCGTGATCGGATAGGAGCAATAGAAAACCGGTCGGCCCGACAACGCGCCCGCCGCGGCGATCCCCAAAGCCATCGCGTCGGTGCCGGAGGTCATGCTGACCCGGCCGTCCTTCTCGGCCGGTCGATCCATCACGACGGCGCCCGAGATCGCGAGCTCCATCGTCTCCCCGTAGGCGTAGCCGGCGGAGAGCGCCGCGGCATTGGCGCCGGCGAGCGCCGGCTCCTTGGCGAAGCGCGATTTGATCCACGCGAGCGTGCTCTCTGGCCGATGATGGGCGAGCCAGAGCGCCAGCCCGAGCGCCCAGAAATTCTTCGCCCGGACGGAATCCTTGCGGCCGAGCCCGAACGCGGCGACCGCCTCGAGCGCGCGCTGCGCCATGTCGGCCGTGATCACCGCGTAGCCTGCGCTGACGCCATTCTCGATCGGGTTGCCGGCGAGGCCGGCCTTCGCATAGGCGCGCTCGTTGAACGCGCCTTCGTCGACGAGAACGGTACCGCCCTTCTTCAGGAAACCAATGTTGGTGATGAAGGCGGCCGGGTTGAAGGCCACGAGGAGATCGGTCTCGTCGCCGGGCGTCAGCACCTCGCCGGCGCCGAACTGCACCTGGTAGGCGGAGACGCCGAACGTCGTTCCGGCCGGCGCGCGAATCTCGGCCGGAAACTCCGGCAGCGTCATGAAGTCGGCGCCCGCGAGCGCGGCCGAGCGTGCGAACTGCCCGCCCGCGAGTTGCACCCCGTCGCCGGAATCGCCGGCGAAGCGCACGACAAGAGTTCGCTCACGCTGCCCCTCGGGACTGCCTGACATGGCTCTTCCTCACTCTTCCCTTGTCTTCGCTAGCCGGCAGCGGGCGCGGGCACGAACTCCGCCAGCTTCTCGGGGCGGTCCAGCCATTCGTCGGCATCGCTCGGGGGATTTTTCTTCGCCGTGATGTTCGGCCAGAGCGGTGCGTGTTTCGCGTTGAGCGCCAGCCATTCCTGCAGATTCGGCTCGGTGTCGGCCCGGATCGCGTTCGCCGGGCATTGCGGCTCGCAGACGCCGCAGTCGATGCATTCATCCGGATTGATGACGAGCATGTTCTCGCCTTCGTAAAAGCAGTCCACTGGACACACTTCGACGCAATCCGTGTACTTGCAGCGGATGCATGCCCCGGTCACGACAAACGTCATTCGTCACCCCATCCCACGGGAAAATCGAGAGACGACCGCGAGTCCTTCCGCTGCCGCACGCGGGCAGCGCGACGGGCGAAAACGCCATGCGACGGAAGTGCGGCGGCCGACGGAACGAAACCCAGCGATGACTCTTCTTATAGGACTGTAATATGATATTACCGGCTGTCAACGGACCCCGCCGCCACGCCGCCCTGCGAGAGGCCAGGTCGCCGGACGTCTATGTTTCGGAGGCCTTCGGGGCGCCGCCGAGCGGCACCGTCAGCCCGCCATCGACCACGTAGACGGCGCCGGTAACAAAGGAGGCGCGATCGGAGGCGAGGAAGGCGACAACCTCCGCGACCTCTCGTGGCGTCGCCATGCGGCGAAGCGGATGCATTGCCTTGATCTCCGACTCAAGCGCCACCCGATCATCCGCCAGCGACAGGCTCCACTGCATCATCGGCGTATCGACCGATCCCGGCGCCACCGCGTTCACGCGGACGCCGTCGCCCGCGAGGTCGATCGCCGCGGCGCGCGTGAGCCCGATCAAGGCGTGCTTCGCCGAGGAATAGGCGACGACGTTCGCCTGGCTCGCCATGCCCTGCACGGACGCCATGTTCACGATCGCGCCACGCGTCTTCTTGAGATGCGGGACTGCCAGCCGCGATAGCCGGAAGATCGATTTCAGATTGATGTCGTAGACCTCGTCCCAGGTTTCGTCGGACGTCGTCTCGAGCGTACCGTAGCGTTGGATGCCGGCGTTGTTGCTCAGCACATCGAGCTGACCGAAGCGGCTGATAGTCCTTTTGACGGCCTGTTCGAGAACACCGAGATCGCGAAGATCGCCGACGACCGTCTCGACTTGCGCGCCCGTTGCCCGCAGCTGCGAGGAGAACTGCTCAAGCGGTGTCGCGTCGCGGTCGACAAGAGTGAGCGCGGCGCCGCGTTCGGCAAGAAGCTCGGCCACGGCGGCGCCGATCCCCATCGCGGCGCCGGAGACAAGCGCCACCTTGCCGGAGAACTCCGTCACTTGATGCCGACAGTCGCGAGCCCGTGCGTGATCGAGCCCGAGGTCGGCAGGAGCGGGATCAGGCACGCCTGCAGCGCGTGATAGAGGTCGGGCTTCCCCTCGAAGAGTGGCGTCAGGCTCGGGAACGGCGCCTCCGGCCGCCAGCCGCCGTTCGCGCGATCGATCAGGTTGTTCGCGACGAAATCCCAGATGCGGCGGTACCAGTCCTCGTAGGTCTCCGCGCCGTCGATCGCGTTCAGGAAATGCGCAGCGCCGATCCCCTCGGCGCACGGCCACCAGAGCCGGTTGCGAAGAAGCGGCCTGTCCTCCCAGTCGAGCGTGTAGTGGAAGCCGCCCTCTTCGCCGTTCCAGCCACCGGCGACGGCGCGCGCGAAAAGCGCCTTCGCGGCGTCGGGAAGCCAGCCGAGGCGGCGTCCGCCGATCTCCCAAAGTTGCAGGCATAGCCGCGTCCATTCGAGCGAATGGCCGGGCGTCGTGCCGTAGGGGCGAAAGATGTCGCCGTTCGCATAGTCGCGATCGAGCTGCCAGTTCTCGTCGAAGTGCTCCGCCACCCGCCAGCCGTTCGCGCCGGCAAGCTTTCCGATGACAAGCGTCGCGATGCTCTCCGCCATCTCAAGATAGGCCGCGTCGCCTGTCGCCTCGAAGGCCGCCATCAGCGCCTCCGTCAGATGCATGTTGGAGTTCTGCCCGCGGTAGCGGCTGATCGGACTCCAGTTGGCGTCGAACTCCTCCGCCGAGGCGCCGTTCTTCGTCTCCCAGAAACGCGCGCGCAGGACCTCGGTCACGTCGGCGAGGAGCCGGTCGGCGTCGGGATGCCCGGCGACCTTGGCGCTCGACGCGGCAAGGAGCACAAAGGCGTGGCCATAGGCCTGCTTCAGCGGATCGCTCGGGCCGTCTTCGCCGACACCCCAGAAATAGCCGCCGTTCTCCACGTCGCGATGCCCGTTCCACAGGAATGCCATGCCGTGGTCGATGAACGCCTCGGCGCCCGGCCGCCCCATCAGCCGCGCGATCGAGAAGCAATGCACCATGCGGGTGGTGTTGTGGATCTCGCGCGCCGGCGGCTTACCCGTAGCCGCGCTCAGCGCGATTCGCCGGCCTTCGTCGCCGAGCGCGAAGAAGCCTCCAGCTCGATCGATGCTGTCACGCTCGAAGAAGTCGAAGAGCCCGCTCGCCTGGCCGATGAGCCAGGTGCGGTGATAGGAAAGCGCGGTCCATTTCTTCGACGCGGCCGCATCCGCGCGCTTCGCAGTTCTTTTCGCCATGCCAGCGCCCGTCTAGTGCACCTTCATATCGTCGCGCGCGCCCACCATGTACTGGACCAGTTCCTCGGTGTTCGTGTCGCTCGTCTTCTTCTCCGTCACCTTGCGCCCGCGGTGCATGACCATGAGCCGGTCGGTGACGGCGAAGACATCGGGCAGGATGTGCGTGATCAGGATGACCGGGACGCCCTGATCTTTCAATTTGCGAATGAGCTGCAGCACCTTCTGCTGTTCGGGAACGCCGAGATTGTTGGTCGGCTCATCCATGATCATCAGCTTCGCGTCCCAATAGACGGCACGCGCGATGGCGACCGCCTGGCGCTGGCCGCCGGACAGGTTTTCGATCGGCTGCGTCAATGTCGGGAAGTGTATCTCCAGGGTATCCAGCGCCGTCTTCGATTCATGCAGCATCTTCTGCTCGTCGAGCGTGTTCACGAGGCCGCCGAAATAGTGCCGCTTCATCTCGCGGCCAAGGAAGATGTTGGCGCTGACGTCGAGATTGTTGGCGAGCGCCAGATCCTGATAGATCGTCTCGATGCCCACCCGCCGCGCATCGATCGGGCGGGCGAAATGGCTGCGCCGCCCTTCGAAGAAGATTTCGCCTTCGTCGGCGTGATAGACGCCGGAGACGCACTTGATGAGCGTCGACTTTCCCGCGGCGTTGTCGCCAAGAAGGCCGACGACCTCGCCCGGATAGACGTCCCAGCTCACGTCGTTGACCGCGACGAGGCCACCGAAGCGCTTGGTCAGTCCGCGGATCGAGAGGATCGGCTTGCTCACGTCGGAGGCCCTGTTCTGGTTTGGCCGACGATCAGCTCGCGCGACTGGTCGATCAGCACGGCAACGATGACGACGACGCCGACGACGATGAACTGCCAGAACGCCTGCACGTTCAGCATGACGAGCCCGGTCGTCAGCACCGCGATGATCAAGGCGCCGATGACGGTTCCCATGATCGTGCCGGCGCCGCCGAAGAGGCTGACACCGCCGATGATGACCGCGGCGATCGACGACAAAAGCAGCGGGTCGCCGATGACGGCGGAACCGGCTGTGAAGCGCAGCGTCGACAGGAACCCTCCGATCCCCGCAGTGACCGCCGAAAGCGCGTAAATCGCGATCACCCGCCGATCGACCGGGATGCCGGCGCGCCGCGCCGCCTCCATGTTGCCGCCGATCGCATAGGTGTGCCGCCCGAACTGGGTCTTGCGCAGGATGAACATCGCGATGGCGACGACCACCGCCGTGACCACCACCGGATAGGAGAAGATGCGGTCCATCCGGCGCAGCATCTCGCCGGTCAGTTCCGGCGGCGTCAGGAAGTAGAAACCACCCCTTTCCCCGCGGATCAGATAGAAGAGCGACTCGTTGCCATAAGCGCGGATGTTGGCGGGAAGACCGATGACGGTCGTGTTCTCCGACATGAGCAGCGACACGCCGCGCACGATGAAGGAGCTGCCGAGCGTCACGATGAAGGCCGGCACCTTGAGCTTGGCGATGATCGTGCCGTTGATCAGCCCGACCAGCCCCGCCCCGGCGACCGCCGCCAGAAACCCGATGACGACGGACGGAAAGAGCGGCAGCCCGGCGTTGAAGGCCCCGCGTACCGCGAGCGCGGAGAGCACCGAGCCGAGGCTCATCACCCAGCCGACCGAAAGATCGATGCCGGCGCTGATGATGACGAAGGTCTGGCCGAGGCCGAGGAGCAGAACCGGCGTGATCGCGACGAGGATGTTCTGCGAGTTCCGCATGGTGAGGAAATTGACGGACCCGCCGTTGTAGATCGGCACGGCGACCACGAAGAATGCGATCATCAGACCGAGGAACGCCCAGGCCCAGAGGCGGCTTCCCACGACAATGAATCGCTGCAGCCCCGACGCCCTTGCGCCCGGTCGCTCAACGCTGACTTCGGCCACGCTTGTCCCCTGATCCCGCCCTGGAGACTCGATCCTAATGAAGAAAGGCCGGGAACGCCAAACCCGCGCTCCCGGCCGCTTCCGATCAGTCTACGCGAAAGCTACTTGCCCGGCACCTGATAGATGAAGCGGGCGTAGTTTGGATCGTTCAGGTTGTCGTTGTCGATGATCGAGAATCCCGTCTCGACCCGCTTCGGCAGGCTGGTGACGCCGGCATGGTCGGCAACCGCGAATTCCACCGCCATATAGCCCATGTCGAACGGCTTCTGCGCAAGCGCCATCGTCACCTCGCCCTTGCCCATCAGCTCTATCGCGTCCTTGGTCGCGTCATAGGCGACGACCTGGACATGGCCGCCGAGACCGGCATTCACGACGGCGGCGCCAGCCCCTTGCGCGCTGAAGACGTTGCTGCCGAACACGCCCGCGAGATCCGGGTTCTGCTCGATCACCGCCGCCGTCTGTTGCGAGGCCTTGTTGAGGTCGTCCTCGTTGTAATCGGGCCCGACCACCTTGATGTTGGGGAACTCCTTGGCCATCACCTCCTTGAAGCCGTTCACCCGCTGCTCGACGGAGCTGATGTTGGGGCTGACGGAGTTGATGTAGACCGTGCCCTTCCCGCCGATAGCCTTGCCGAGGGCGCGGCCCGAGATGCGCCCGCCTTCCATGTTGTCCGAGCCGATATAGGTCATCGGGAATGTGACCGGGCCGTTGGCGTAGTCGCCGTTGCCGATGAAGGTGTCGACGCCAACGATCTTGATGCCGGCGTCGAAGGCGGCCTGCAGCGGCGCGACCATCTGGTTGGAGTCGACGGCGGCGATGATGATGTAGTTGAGGTCGCCGCGCGCGACCATCGCGTCAAGGATCGGTGCCTGCGCCTCGACGCCCCAGGTCGGCGGGATCTGCGTCACCACCTCGACGCCAAGATCCTTCGCCGCCTTCTCTACGCCGAGCTGCATGACCTGATAGAACGGGTCCACCACGCCCGGGATGAAACCGATCTTGATGTCGACGGCGTTCGCTGACTGCGGTGCGACGGCGAGCGCCGTAAGCATGCCCGCGGCGGCGAGCGGTAGAAGCAACTTCTTCATATCGGACCCTCCCTGCTCTCTTGCTGACGCCCCTTCGTCGCCGCCTAAGTCGGCGGGGGGGCATGTTTTTCCTCGTCTGGCCACTTACGTGGTTCTCTGGTATACCGCAATACCAGTAACGCAGGTCAGGGTCTGACGCAAGGGACTGGCCAAGCGGCGAGGTGTGGTCTCAATAATAAGAGACTCGGCGCGACTCAGGCGTGAGGCGGGAAGACTTTGGCAATAACCTTCGATCGCCAGGAGAGCGTGCCGCGCCAGGTCTATCGCCTGCTGCGCGACCGTATTCAGGCGGGTGAGCTAAAGCCCGGCGAGTCGATCAACGAGAGGCGCCTCGCCGAATGGCTTGGGGTCTCGCGCACACCCATCCGCGAAGCCGTGCGCCGGCTCGCCGGCGAGGGGCTGATCGAGATCATTCCGAACGTCGGCACCTCGGTCGCCCTCGTCGATCCGCAGCGGGTCTATGAGTTCTGCGTCATCCGCATCAGTCTCGAATGCGCTGCCATCGAGGAGGCGACGCGTCACTTCACTCCAGCGATCGGCCGCCAGCTCGATCGGTTGATCGAGGAGCAGGACGAGACCGTCGACACCGGCGACATGCTGAGGAACATCGCCGTCGACACCGAATTCCATAAGGTCATTCTGAAACTGAGCGGCTTTGCGACGGTGGTCGAGATCATGGACCGGGTGATGGGCGAGATCATCCGCGCGCGCTATCTATCGATCCGCCTTCCCGGCCGCCTGCGCGAGCCGGTCGCCGAGCATCGCGCCATTGTCGAGGCGCTCCGCAGCGGCGATCCGAAGGCGAGCTCGGCAGCCGTTCGCCGGCACCTCAAGCTATCCATCACCTCGATCATGAGGGTGATGGAGACCAACCCGGAGTTTCTGGCAAGGCCGGCGACGGCGGATGCCGTGCCGCAACGCTAAGCGGCGAGGCGCTGGCGCCTCGCCGCATTGACCGAGACGTATCCCCCGAGGGCCGCTCGAAAAAGAGCCCCTACTCGGCCTTGTAGATGAAGCGCGAGTAGTTCGGGTCGGTGACGTTGTCTTTGTCGATGATCGCGAAGCCCGTCTGCACGCGCTTCGGCAGGCTGGTCACACCCGCATTGTCAGCGGCGGCGAATTCCACCGCCATATACCCCATGTCGAAAGGCTTCTGCGCCAGGACGAGGCTGACGTCGCCCTTGTTCAGGGACTCGATCGCGTCCTTGGTCGCGTCGTAGGCGACAACCTGAACGTGGCCGCCGAGCCCGGCGTTCACGACTGCATTGCCCGCGCCCTGCGCGCTGAAGACGTTGGTGCCGAACACGCCTGCGAGATCGGGGTTCTGCTCGATCACCGCGGCAGTCTGCTGAGCCGCCTTGTTGGCGTCGTCGAGATTGTAGTCCGGCCCGACCACCTTGATGTCGGGGAACTCCTTCGCCATCACTTCCTTGAAGCCTTGCTCGCGGCCCTCGACCGAGCTGACGTTCGGGTTGGTGGAGTTGATATAGACGGTGCCCTTGCCGCCGATCGCCTTCGCCAGCCCGCGCGCCGAGATGCGCCCGCCTTCAACGTTGTCGGAGCCGATATAGCTGATCGGGAACGTCACCGGGCCGTTCACGTAGTCGCCGTCGCCGAGGAA
Source organism: uncultured Alphaproteobacteria bacterium (assembly GCA_963739005.1). GTDB lineage: Bacteria > Pseudomonadota > Alphaproteobacteria > Rhizobiales > Afifellaceae > DASWJZ01. Next base: position 97,743 of record CAVTYQ010000002.1, read on the forward strand.
CGTATCGACGGTAATGATCTTGATGCCGGCATCGAGAGCCGCCTGCAGCGTGGGGACCATCTGGTCCTTATCGACCGGCGCGGTGATGATGTAGTTCAGGTCGCCGCGCGCAATCATGGCGTTCAGGAGCGGCGTCTGCGCTTCGACACCCCAGGTCGGCGGGATCTGCGTCACCACCTCGATGCCGAGGTCCTTCGCGGCCTTCTCTACGCCGAGTTGCATCACCTGATAGAACGGATCGACGACGCCCGGCAGAAAGCCGATCTTGATCTTCTCCTGGGCGACGGCGCCCTGCGATCCGGCCGCCAGCAGTGCGGCCGTCGCAAGCGCGAAAAAGAGTTGTTTCTTGGCCATTGATTTCCTCCCGTCCTGTTTCACCATTCCGCTTCCAATCGCCGAATGGCAGTAGTTTGGCGCAATGGTATCGAAGTGTGGAATCGTGTGCAATCGAAGAGCCCTTTTTCTAAGCGCGACAAAGCGGCCAGCAGCTGGCGCGGGGTCACTAAAGAGGCAAGATGGCGGCTGATGCTAGGGTTGCCGGCGGAGCAGCCGTCCCGGCGGATGCACCGGTCCTTATCGGCATCGATGTCGGCACGAGTTCCGTGCGCGCCATCGCCTTCGATGCGCTGGGGCGGCGCGTCGCGGCGGAAACGCGTCCGACCCCGATCCGGCTGACGGAAACCGGCGGCGAATACGACCCCGAGGCGATCTTCGCGACGGTGGTCGAGAACCTCGCCGGCCTCGGCCGGGCGCTCGCCGGAAGGCGCGTCGCCGGCATCGCCGTCGCCAGCGTCGGCGAAAGCTGCGTCCTCATCGACGCGTCCGGCCGCGCGCTCGCCCCGTCGATCGTCTGGCACGATCGCCGCACCGCGAACGAGGCTCCCGCCATCGAGGCGGCGCTCGGGCGCGAGCGCATCTTTGCGCTGAGCGGCCACGCCGTCGAGCCGATCTTCACCCTGGCGAAGCTCATCTGGATGCGTGCGCATTGGTCCGACGCCATGGCGAAGGCGCGCCACGTGCTGATGATGGCGGACTGGGTCGCCTTCCGCCTGTCCGGCGTCGCGGCGACCGACCCGACGCTCGCCTCGCGCACGCTCTATTTCGACATTAGGCAGCGGCGCTGGTCGGAGGAACTGCTGGCGCTCGCCGGCTTGACGCCGGATTTCCCTGTGCCGCTCGCGGCGAGCGGCACGCCGCTTGGCGCCGTGCGCCGCGACGTGCTCGCGGCGACGGGGCTCGCCGGCGATCCGATCGTCGGCGTCGGCGGTCACGACCACATCGTCGGAGCTCTCGCGACCGGATTGACGGAGCCCGGCGCTGCGATCAACAGCATCGGCACCGCCGAAGCGCTCGCGCTCGCGACACCATCGCCGCTTGCAGACCCGGAGCTCCTCCGCCGCGGCTATGTCCAAGGTGCGATCGAGGCCGACCGCAAGCATTCATACATTGCGGGCGCGCTCTTGAGCGCCGGCGGCGCGATCGAATGGTTCCGTGCGATCCTGGGCGGCGTTTCGCAGGAGCGATTGATTGCGGAAGCCGCCAAAGTCCCTCCGGGAAGCCGCGGCATCGTCTTTCTTCCGCACCTCGCAAACGGGCCGCCGCCGCACCCGGATGCCAACGCGCGTGGCGCATTCCTCGGGCTCACCCAGAACACAACGCACGCGGAACTCTACCGCGCCGTCCTGGAGGGCGTAGCGCTGCAGTCGCGCCTGATGCTCGACGGCATGACGACGCTCGCCGGCGTCGATGCGGTGCGGACGATCCGCCTGATCGGCGGCGTCGCCAGAAACCCGCTCTTCCTCTCGATCAAGGCGAACGCCTTCGCGCGGCCACTCATCGTCGTCGACGAGCCGGAGGTGACGGCGCTCGGCGCGGCACTTCTCGGCGGTCTCGCGGCCGGCGTCTACAAGTCGCCCGACGCCGCGGTCGCCGCCCTCGACCGCAAGGAGCATGTGGTCCAGCCCGATGCGACGGCCGAACGCTACGCCGAGCTCCGCACGATGGTGTTCGAGCGCGTCCAGGAATCGATGCGGCCGGTCAACGCGAGCCTCGCCGCTTTCGCCGCGGCGGAAACGCAACAACCTTCTGAGGCGCCGCGCGACCCTGCGGCTTCAACGCCGCCTCGGTGATCTGCCTGTCCTTGGCGAGCGGAAGCGTCGGCGTCTTTCCGCTCTTCTTCAGGCCGTCGTGGTAGGCCTTCACGGCTTCCTCCGGACCGATCGCCCCCTCGACCACGGCGCGCATGAAGGTCACGAGCGCGATCGGATCTTCGGCGAGGTTGATCTTGCGCCCAAAGAGCGCGACGCGCGCGCCGTGGCGCTCGGCCTGCGAGATCAGCTCGAAGGTGTCGCGCGTCGTGCCCTTGGCGCCGCCCAGGATGCCGACGACGAGCCGCTCCGGATCGTAGGCCGCAAGCTCCTCCATGGCGCGCGCGCCGTTGTACTGGAGCTTGAGGAAATGCGGATGGTCGGCGCGCATGACGCCGGCGAGCGTGCGCACGATGTTGTCGTTGATGAAGCTGCCGATGTCGGCGCCTCCGGCGAGACGGATGTCGAACGCCGGATTGAAGACTTCGAGGAAGTGCCGCATCCGGTGCGCCGCCGCCTCGGCGCGGAAGGCGGAATAGGCTTCGGCGTTCTCCGCGTCGATGTCGCGCTGGTTCGAGAAGGTGATGGAGTAGAGGCCGAGGTCGACGTGTTTCCCCGCCTGGTCGATCCGCGCCGTGCGATGATGGCGCGACGGCTCCTCTTTGTAGCGTCCGCCGCGCGGCGACCAGATGTCGGTGGTGTCGTTCAGGCGGATCGCCGGCGTCACCGCGCTCTTCCTGAAGAGCCCCTCCCCCGATAGCCGCTCGGCCGAGGAAGCGGAGAGCAGCATGATGTCGACGAGGCCGGAGGCCGTCATTTCGCGGATCGCCTGAAGATGCGCGGCGCGCGGTTTGAAGCGGGTCGGGTCGTCAGGATCGGGCCCCGGCGCCGCCGCGCCGAAGCCGATGTCACCGTCCTTGGCGTCGGCGATGATGAAATCCGTGGGTTTGTAGGCGCCGGAGCGGATCGCGGCGAGCTTGGTGTCGAGGGTCTTCATGTCCGTGGCTGGTCTTGTTGCTCGGGCACACGCAATACCCGACCGGCGGCCCGAGGCGAAGCCCCGTCGTGCGACTTCCGGCCGCGCCGATCCCAGCGGCCGCTCGTCAGGCCGAGCGCTCGGCCTCTGCCGGCTGCCGCGCGCGGCGGCGCTCCACGATCTCGGCGAGGATGGAAAGCGCGATTTCCTCCGGCGTGATGGCGCCAAGGTTGAGGCCCGCCGGTGACTTGAGCCTCGCCAGCGCCTTCGGATCGACGCCCTCGCCCGCGAGCTTGGTGCGAAGCGTTTCCGCCTTCTTGCCGCTTCCGACGAAGGCGACGTAGTCCGCGTCGATGGAAAGCGCGGCCCGGAGCGCCGCCTCGTCGCCCCGCCCCTGCGTCGAGACGACGACGAAGCGCGCGCCGTCGCCTTCGACCGGGAGCGTGTAGCCTTCGATCCGGCGATCGACGTCGCCGAAGGCCGCCTGCTCCTCGCCCGGCGCGCAGGCGGTGATTGCGAACCCCAGCCGCCGGCCGAGGTCGGCGAGCGCCTGCGCCACCGGGCTCGATCCGCAAAGCACGATCTCCGGCCGCGGCAGCACGGGCTCCACGAAAATGTCCATCGTTCCCTTGCTCGGGCACATGTTCTTGGCGAAGCGCACGCCCTCGCGCTCTTCGCCCGCCGCAATGCCCTTTGCCTGCAGCACATCGGGCGGCTCGACCGAAACGAGCCGCGCCTTGCCGTCGGCGAGCGCCTCGCGCGCGGCTTTGACCACCGCGGCGCGCGCACAGCCGCCGCCGATCCAGCCGCCCGAGACCGAGCCGTCGGGGAGGATGATCGCCTTGGCGCCGGCCTTGGCGGCGGTCGCCGCGACGGTTCTGACGACGGTCGCGAGCGCGAACCGCTCGCCCTTCGCCTTCAGTGTAGAGATGTGATCAAGAATGTCGGCCGAGCGGTTCATGATTCTGCTCCGCGTTCCCTCAGCATGAGGAGAGTTGGGGTTGCCATCCACACACCTTCCTCATCCTGAGGCGCCACCGCGTAGCGGTGGCCTCGAAGCACGCAGGGCAGTTGTGCAGACGACCGGCGCATCTCAAATCCTCGCAAGATAGGGCTCGAGCGCCGCGAGGCTCTCGAGATTGTGGGCTGGCGCGAAGAGGTCGACGTAGGGAAGCGCCGCCTGCATGCCGCGCGCGGATGGCTCATAGTCGCGCCAGCCGATCAGCGGATTGAGCCAGACAATGCGGCGGCAGCGGCGCCCAAGACGTCGCATCTCGTTCGCCAGCCGCTCCGGCTCGCCGGTGTCGTAGCCGTCCGACACGATCATCACGACCGTGCGCGAGTTGATCACGCGCTCGGCATGCCAGCGATTGAAGGTGGCGAGGCTCTCGCCGATCCGCGTTCCGCCGCCGATCCCCTCAGCCATCAGCGCGAGCTTCTCGACCGCGCGCGTAACGTTGCGGTCGCGAAGCGACGGCGAGACGTGCGCGAGCCGCGTGTGGAAGACGAACGCCTCGGCCTCGCTGAAGGCGTCGACGACGCCGTGCAGGAAGCGCACGAAGAAGGCGGTGTAGAGGCTCATCGAACCGGACGCGTCGAGGAGCACGACGAGGCGGAGCGGCTTCTCCTTGCGCCTCCGCCAGAGAAGCTCGACCGGCGTGCCGCCGTGCGACACGCTTCTGTGGATGGTGCGGCGGATGTCGAGACGGCGGCCCTGCCGGCGCACCCGCTCACGGCGGACGAGCCTCGCCCGCATGCGCTTCGCGAGCCGCGCGGCGAGCGCATGCGTCTTGGCGATCTCCTCCGGATCAACGAGGTGACGGATGTCGGCGGATTTCAGCGCCTCGGCGCTGGTCGCGCCTTCGCGCCGCGCGCGGCCTTCGCCCGCATCGCCGCCATCGCCGCCGGTTCGGAGCTCCGTGGCTTCGGCTTTCGCCGAGCCGGCGCGGGGCGAAGCGGCCTGTTCGTTTCCCGAAATCTTCGGCACGCCGGAGACCTTCGCCCGGGTGTGCACGTGGTGACCGGTCCAATAGGCCGAGAAAATCTCGTCGAAGCGCGTGAAGTCGGAATGGTCGGCGGAGAAGAGCGCGCGGAAGGCCGGCTGCAGCGCTGCCGGGCGGCGGGCAGCCGGCGAAGCGAGCAGCGACAGCGCGTCGCGCGACTCCGCCATCCCGACCGTGAAGCCGTTGTCGCGCAGCGTCGCCACGAAGCCCGCGAGCTTCGTGCGCATGGCCTCTCCGATGGGATCAATGTCGCTGCGTCCTTCGAGGTTCGGCCGTTCGACAAGCTCACGGCCTCGCACCTCAGGATGAGGGGCGTGGGTTTGCTCCACAAAGCTCAGAGGATCGTCGAGTGTTCGCGGCAAGCCACAAACCTCCTCATCCTGAGGTGCGAGCCGCGAAGCGGTGAGCCTCGAAGGACGCATGGCGCAAGTCCCAGGACATTGTTATGCCACCTTGCCGAGGAGGCGCTCGCTCACCTCGCGGGTGACGTTGGCGCGGTCCTCGTGCGTCTTCAAAAGGCAGATCAGCGTCTCCTGCACCGTCTCCGGCTCCTGCCGAAGGTCGTGCACGCCGAGCCCGATGAGCGTCGCCGCCCAGTCGAGCGTCTCGGCGACGCCCGGCACTTTCCGCAAATCTTCCTTGCGCACCGCCGCGACCATGCGCGCGATCTGCTGCGCGAGGCTGGAATCGATGTTCGGGAGCCGCGTCAAAAGGATGCGCGCTTCGCGGTCGACCTCGGGAAAATCGAGATAATGATAGAGGCAGCGGCGGCGGAGCGCGTCGGAAAGCTCGCGTGTCGCGTTCGATGTCAGCACCACGCGCGGGATCGAGATCGCCTTTATGGTGCCGAGCTCGGGGATCGAGACCTGCCAGTCCGACAGGAGCTCGAGCAGGAAAGCCTCGAATTCCTCGTCGGCGCGGTCGACCTCGTCGATCAGGAGCACTGGCGGCTTCGTGCGCCGGATTGCCGCGAGGAGCGGCCGCTCGAGCAGATAGCGCTCCGAGAAGATGTGCTCCTCGACCCGCTCCGGGTCTTCGCCGGCGCCCTCGCGCGCCTTGATGGCAAGGAGCTGGCGCTGGTAGTTCCACTCATAGAGCGCCGCGTTCTGGTCGAGACCCTCGTAGCACTGGAGACGGATCAGCTCGGTCTTGTGGACCTCCGCCAGCGCCTTCGCGACCTCGGTCTTGCCGACGCCTGCTTCGCCCTCGATCAGGAGCGGTCGGCCGAGATAGTCCATGAGCCAGAGCGCGGTGGAAAGGTCGCGGTCGGCGATGTAGCCGGCCTCGGCGAGGCGTGAGGCGATTTCTTCGCGGGTCAGCGACATGCACTATCAAGTCCAGTGGCGCGACCACCAACCTTCTCCCCTTGTGGGAGAAGGTTCCGTTCGGCTCCGCCGAACGACGGATGAGGGGTTTTGACGCCGGAGCGACAACCCCTCACCCACCGTTTCGCAAGACGAAACGGCACCCTCTCCCACAAGGGGAGAGGGTTGGGGCCTCTCTTGCTTACGTAGGAACAGCAGCAGCGCCTCGCCATGCCCGCCACAGCACAGCATTGCCGTCGCCTCAGGTGTGGAGCCCGAGCCGCTCGGCCGCTTCCCAGGTGCGCCAAGCATCGTGCGGCATCTGGATGTGGGTCGAGCCGAGGAACGCGAATGCGTCGTTGACGGCATTGGAGAAGGCCGGCACGCCGCCGACATTGGGCGATTCTCCGACGCCCTTCGCGCCGATCGGGTGATGCGGCGAGGGAGTCGTCGTCCAGTCGGTCTCCCATTTCGGCGTCTCGACCGCCGTCGGCAGGAAGTAATCCTGCAAAGAGGCCGTCAGCACGTTGCCGGTTTCGTCGTAGAAGATCTCCTGCCCCATGGCGATGCCGAAGGCTTCCGTCAGCCCGCCGTGGATCTGGCCCTCGATGATCATCGGATTGATGCGCGTGCCGCAATCGTCAAGCGCGTAGAAGCGGCGGGTCTTGCTCTCGCCGGTGTCGACGTCGATGTCGAGGACGCAAATGTAGGCGCCGAAGGGGAAAGTGAAGTTCGGCGGGTCGTAGTAGTTCACCGCCTCCAGGCCCGGCTCCATGCCGGCCGGCACCTCGTGATAGGCCGCCCAGGCAAGCTCCGTCATGGTCTTGAAGCGCTCGGGGTTGCCCTTCACGCGGAAGCGGTCGACGTCCCATTCGAGATCGTCGTCGTGCACTTCGAGCATGTAGGCGGCGATCATCTGCGCCTTCGCTTTTATCTTTCTGCAGGCCATCGCGGTCGCAGCACCCGAGACCGGCGTCGAACGCGAGCCGTAGGTGCCGAGACCGTAGGGCGCGGTGTCGGTGTTCCCTTCCTCCACCGTGATGCCGTCGGCGGCGATGCCGAGCTCGGTCGCGATGATCTGCGCGTAGGTCGTCTCGTGCCCCTGCCCCTGGCTCTTGGTGCCGAGCCGGCAGATGCCGGTGCCGGTCGGATGGATGCGGATCTCGGCGGAATCGAACATCGCGATGCCGAGGATGTCGCAGGCGCGCGACGGTCCGGCGCCGACGATCTCGGTGAAGAAGGCGAGGCCGATCCCCATCAGCTCGCGCGTCTCGCCGCGCTTGAAGGCTTCCTGCTTCGTCTTCTGCTCTTGGCGCAGCTTCTGATAGCCGACCGAATCCATCGCCTTCTTCAAGGCGGTCTGGTAGTCGCCGGAATCATATTGCCAGCCGAACGCCGAGGTGTAGGGGAACTGCTCCCGCTTGATCAGGTTCTTCATGCGGAACTCGGCCGGGTCCATGCCAAGCTTCCGCGCCATGATGTCCATGGCGCGCTCGATGGCATAGGCCGCTTCCGTCACACGGAACGAGCAGCGATAGGCGACGCCGCCTGGCGCCTTGTTGGTGTAGACGCCGTCGACCAGGCAATAGGCCGCCGGTATGTCATAGGAACCCGATACGATGGAGAAGAGCCCCGCCGGCCATTTCGAGGCGTTGGCGCAGGCGTCGAACGCGCCGTGGTCGGCGATCGTATAGACGCGCAAGCCAGTGATGCGCCCATCTTTCGTACAGGCGATCTCGGTCTCCATGTGAAAATCGCGCGCGAAAGCAGTCGTGGAGAGATTCTCGATCCTGTCTTCCACCCATTTCACCGGCCGGCCGGTGACGATCGAAGCCACGATCGCGCAAATGTAGCCGGGGTAGACGCCAACCTTGTTGCCGAAACCGCCGCCGATATCGGGCGCGATCACGTGGATCTTGTGCTCCGGAATCTTGGAGATCAGCGAGCCGACTGTGCGGATCACGTGCGGGGCCTGGAAGGTGCCCCAGAGCGTCAGCTCGCCCTTGATCTTGTCAAACGAGGCGACGCATTGGCAGGTTTCGAGCGGGCACGGATGCACGCGCGGATACTGGATGAATTCCTTGATCTTCACTTCGGCCTTGTCGAAAGCCGCATCGGCCGCCGCCTTGTCGCCGGCTTGCCAGGCGAAGACATGGTTCGGATGCTTGCGCGGCCCGTGCACGCCCTCCTTCTTGTCCTTGATGTCCTCGCGGATCACCGGCGCGTTCGCGTCCATGGCCTTCAAGGGATCGACATTGACGGGAAGCGCCTCGTAATCGACCTCGACGAGTTCGACGGCGTCAGCCGCCGCCTGGCGGTCCTCGGCGATGACGAAGGCGACTTCCTGGTTCTGGAAAAGCACCTTGCCGTCGGCGAGCACCATCTGCACGTCGCCGGCGAGCGTCGGCATCCACGCGAGGTTGACGGTCTTCAGCGTGTCCGCCGTGATCACCGCGACGACGCCCGGCACCGCCGACGCCTTCGCCGTGTCGATCGACTTGACGCGCGCATGCGCATAGGGCGAGCGCACGAGATCGCCGTAGAGCATGCCGGGGAGGTTCAGGTCGTCGACGTAGTTGCCCTTGCCCTGCGTGAACCGCACGTCCTCGACGCGCTTGCGCTTGCAGCCGATGCCTTCGAGCTTCTCGGCGCGGGCTTCGGAAGTTTCCGTTACGGCGTTCATTCTGCCGCCTCCTTGATTTGACCGCCGGCCATCTCTGCCGCGGCGGCCTGGATCGCCTTCACGATGTTCTGGTAGCCGGTGCAGCGGCAGAGATTGCCGGAGATGCCCATGCGTATTTCCTCCTCCGTCGGATTGGGGCTCTCCTGGAGGAACCGGTAGGCGCGGGTGATCATGCCCGGCGTGCAGAAGCCGCATTGCAGCCCGTGATGCTCGCGGAACGCGGCCTGCAGCGGATGCAGCGAGCCGTCGGCCTGCGCCATCCCTTCGATCGTCAGCACGTCGGCGCCGTCCGCCTGCACGGCGAAGACCGTGCACGATTTCACCGACTTACCGTCGAGGTCGACGGTGCAAGCGCCGCAATGCGTCGTCTCGCAGCCGATGTGCGGGCCGGTGAGCCGAAGCTCGTCGCGGAGGAAATGGATGAGCAGCGTGCGCGGTTCGACCAGAGCCTCGACCGGCTTGCCGTTCACCTTGAGCGAGATTTGTGTCTTGGCCATTGTGGTCTCCCTCACGCGGCGCGGGATTTGGCGCGAGCGAGCGCGCGGGAAAGCATCACGCCGGCCATTTTGGTACGATATCGCGGCGTGCCGCGGCGGTCGGAGGCCGGCGACGTGATCGCTTCGGCGGCGGCGACCGCCTTCTTCACGGTAGCGGCGTCGAGCGTCGAGCCGGCGATGATCTTCCCCGCCTCCTCCGCGAAGAGCGGCTTGTCGGCGACGTTGGTGAGCCCGATCGAGCATTGGCCGACTTTGCCGCCTTCCCACGTCAGCACGACGGCCGCGGCGGCGGTCGCGTAGTCGCCGACCTTCCGCTTCAGCTTCTCGTAGGCATAGCCGTGCTTCCCCAGCGCCGGAATGCGGATTGCGGCCACGATCTCGCCGGGCTTCAGAGCAGTGTCGTAGGTGCCGTTATAGAATGCGCGCGCCGCGACCTTTCGCGCGCCGCTCTTGCCGACGAGCTCGTAGGTGGCGTTCAGCGCCATCATCACCGCCGGCATGTCGTTGCCGGGGTCGCCGTTCGCGACGTTGCCGCCGAGCGTTCCGAGGTAGCGCACCTGCGGGTCGGCGATTTGCCGCGCCGCTTCGGCAAGAAGTGGGACTTTCGACGTGAGAAGGTCGGAGTCGATCACCTCGTGCTGGGTGACGCCCGCCCCGATCACGATCTCGCCGCCGTCCTCGCGAATCTTCTTCAGGTCGGCGATGCCGCCGAGGTCGACGAGATGCGACGGCGCGGCAAGTCTGAGCTTCATCAGCGGAATAAGGCTGTGGCCACCGCCGAGCGGCCGCGCGTCTTCGCCGAGATCGGCGAGCAGCGCGACAGCTTCGCTGACGGATTTCGGGCGGTGGTAGGCGAATGCGCCTGGGATCATGGCTTCCTCCGGAGCGGCTTTGCGCCAGCGGATCTCCGCCCGCCGGCGCTTACGGCCCATCTTCTGAATGGTCCGGTCGTCGAGGTGAATCTGGACGCTGTTGCGGTGCAGCAGCAATTGCGCATTCACGAGCCGAAGTTGGCCCGCACGAAATGCCGCCGGCTGTGCACGAACTGCGTCAGCCAGCCTGACGCTTAGCGAGAAATCGCCAGAATTCCGGGAATCAGCCGAGGCCTGCTTGAATTGCGATCCAGCCGGTGCTGCGGCGCAAAAAGACGCTAGGAGACGGCCTCGCGCGGCCGAAGACCGAGTTGCGACTTCAACCCGCCAAAGCGGCTGCGGCTCACCGGCACCATGTAGGGATCGTGGCCGGAAAGCTCGATCAGGCCGTGGTCGCCGCTCCGCTTCAGGCCGACGACCCGCTCGAGATTGACGATGTGGCTGCGGTGGACGCGCACGAAATGCGCGTGGTCGAGGCGCGCTTCGACCTCACTGATCGGAAGCGGGCAGAAGAACTTCGACGTGCCGTCGAACACGGTCGTGTAGTGGGCGTTGGCGTGGACGGCGACAATGTCGCGGACAGCGACGAAATGCGTCGCCCCCTCGCGCACGACCGGCAAAAGACGCGCGGGTGCGGCGCCCGGCGCTTCGATGGGTGAAACATCGGTGCGCGCGGCTTCGGCACTCAAGGCCTCGGCAAACGCTGCGAACACCGGGTGAGCGCCGTTCCCGTTCACGGCGACGCTTGCTGCCGCGGACACGACCAGAGCGGCGGCTTGCGGCACCGGGTGTGGCTCGGCCGGCGCCTCCGGCGCTTCTCTCCGCCGGTCCGGCACTAGCGCCAGCAGGAAGATGCCGGAGACGGCGAACGCCACAACGGCGACGACGATGGCGAGAAGATCGGTGGAGAGCGCCGGCGCGTTGACCAGAACCTCCTCGTGCGGGGTGATCGAAAGCCCCGCCATCGCGGTGTAGTGCATGCCCGATATGGCGCAGCCGAGCGCCGTCGCCGAGAGGATGAGCGGCGGGCGTCCGTGCCTCCCGGCGGCGAGGAAGAGCGCGAGGCCCGAGGCGGCGATGGCGATCACCACGCTTGCCGCGACGAAGGCCGGCGCATGTGTCATGTGGGCGCTCGCGTGGAGCGCCCACATGCCGATGTAGTGCATCGAGACGATGCCGAGCCCCATGAAGACGGCGGAAGCGCCGAGGCGCGGCGGTGTAAGCGGCCCTGCGCTTGCGGCGAAGACCGCCGCGCCGACCACGATCACGCAGACCAGGAAGGAAAGAAGCGTCGGCAGAACCAGGTAGTCGACGGGGAAAGGCAGGCGCACGGCGAGCATGCCGACGAAATGCATCGCCCAGATGGCGACCGCGAGCGAAAGCGCCGCCGCGGCAAGAAGCAACCGCCGACGCACGCCCGCCGCCTCGGCGACCTGCACCGCCAGGCTCAAGCCGACATAGGCGCCCTGGATCGCCACGATGACAGACAACACGACGAGCCAAGGCTCGTGCGTCACGCGCATCCGGTTCCTCCCGCGCCAATTATTCGCGCTGGCGGGAGGATTGTAAATCGAATTGGGGGTTTCCGAGGGCTCGGCGCGTGCACCGGCCGCCTTGGCACCAAGACCGGATCAGCGGTTGGACACTACTTCCGGGCCGCAGATGAACGCCACGGCCAACTCGACCGCCGCCTCCAGCTTGCGCCGCTTGTCGCCGGCGCGCGCGCGTATCGCGAGGCTGTAGAGTACGGCAGCCGCGATATCCGCGAGTGCCGCAGGATCGGCCTGCTTCGACAGCTCGCCCGCTCTCTTGGCCCGCCTGATCCGGGCTTCGAACGCCTCCATCGCATCGTCGAGCACGGCGGCGAGTTGAGCCCGCACTTCGGGGTTGGTGACCGCCTCCGTGGCGGCCGTTCCTATGGCGAAACAGCCGCGCGCGCCGATCTCGCCGGAGAGATATATCCCGAGCGCCGCGCGATAGGCGAAGCGAAGCGCATCACGCAGGCTCGCGCCTCTGGCAAGTGCATCCTTCAGAGCAGCGCCGCTGCGATAGCGCTCGATCGCCTTCATGTAGATCGCCTGCTTGTCGCCGAACGCGGCGTAAAGGCTCGGGCGGTTCATCCCCGTCGCTTCGCTGATGTCATCGAGCGAAGTCGCCGCATAACCCTTGTCCCAGAATGCGCCCATCGCCCGCTCGAGCGCCTGAACCGGGTCATAGGCGCGCGGGCGGCCGCGTGGGCGTTTCTGCTCTTTTTGTACCATATCGCATATTATCATTGACGCCTCTTAATTTATTGCGATACGGTACATAAATCAATGATGGAGAGAGGCATGGAGCTCTATTTTTCACCGTTGGCCTGTTCGCTGGCGACCCGGATTGCCCTCTATGAGGCCGATGCCGAGGCCCGCTACCATCAAGCCAATACTCGAACGAAGCGCCTGTCCGACGGCGGCGACTTCTACGCCGTCAATCCGATGGGTCAGGTGCCGGTGCTTCGGACCGATAGCGGCGAGCTGCTGACGGAAAATGCGGCGGTGCTGCAATACGTAGCGGACCGGACGCAGGCCGGCTTGGCACCGCCGCCGGGCGAGGAGCGCTACCGGCTTCAGCAATGGCTGAGCTTTGTCAGCACCGAGCTGCAGAAGGTCGTCTTCATCCCGCTGCTCGACGAAACGAGCCCGGAAGGCGCGAAGGCGTACGCGCGCCAGAAGGCGGCGGCGCCGTTCGTCCACCTCGACAAACATCTCGAGGGTCGCGACTTTCTGCTAAGCGCGTTCACCGTCGCCGATGCCTACCTGATTTCAGTCTTGAACTGGTGCCCGGCAGTCCGCCTCGATCTCGCCGAATGGCCGACCCTTAACGCCTACTACCACCGCATTCTTCAGCGGCCGGCGGTCTCGCGAGCCGTCGCGGAGGAACGGGCACTTTATGCGGAGGAGCAAGCCAGGCGCCGGGCGGCGTAAGCGCGCCTTCCCTTTCCGCGCAACGGCCGGCGATCCCTTGCCGCCCGTTCGGGCGTCTTGCGTCAGCCCAATTTCACCATCACGTGTCTCGCGACCGTGTAGTCCTCGAGCGCGTAGATGGAGAGATCCTTGCCGTAGCCCGACTGCTTGAAGCCGCCATGCGGCATCTCGTTGGTCAGGTTGAAGTGACAGTTGACCCAGGTGCAGCCGTATTGCAGCCGCGCCGCGACCGCCATGGCCCGGCCGACGTCCTTCGTCCACACCGAAGAGGCAAGCCCGTAGTCGGAATCGTTCGCCCAACGGATCGCCTCTTCCACGTCGCTGAACGGCGTGACGGAGACCACCGGCCCGAAGACTTCGCGCCGCACGATCTCGTCGGACTGCCTGGCGCCCGCGACGACGGTCGGCTCGTAAAAGAAACCCTTGCCCTTCCCCGCGTGTCCGCCCGTCGCGATCTCGACATGCTTCAGCTTCGCGGCGCGGTCGACGAAGCCCGACACGCGCTCGCGCTGCCTCGACGAGATGAGCGGGCCGATCTCGTTTTCCGCGTCGTCCGGCTTGGCAAAGCGGATCGACGACGCGGCGGAGGCAAGATCGGCGACCAGCCGCTCGTAAATCTTCTTCCCCGCGTAGACGCGCGAGGCGGCGGTGCAGTCCTGCCCGGCGTTGTAAAACGAGAACGCCTTCAGGCCGGACACCACGGACTCAAGGTCAGCATCGTCGAAGACGACGACTGGCGCCTTGCCGCCCAGCTCGAGATGCGTGCGCTTGATCGACTTCGACGCCGCTTGCAGCACCTTCTGCCCTGTGCCGATCGAGCCGGTCAGCGAGAGCATCGCGACGCCCGGATGATTGATGAGCGCGTCGCCCGTCGTCGCGCCGCGTCCGGCCACGACGTTGAACACGCCCGCCGGATAGATCTCCGCGATCAGGCGTGCGAGCTTCAGCGTGGTGAGCGGTGTCATCTCCGACGGCTTCAGCACCATCGTGTTGCCCGCCATCAGCGCCGGAGAGATCTTCCAGATCGCCATCATCAGAGGGTAGTTCCACGGCGTGATCGAGGCGACGACCCCGACGGGATCGCGCCGGATCATCGACGTGAAACCCGGCATGTATTCCGCCGCGGCACTTCCCGGGATGACGCGCGCCGCGCCGGCGAAGAAGCGCAGGCAATCGACGATCGCCGGCAGCTCGTCGTTCTTCACCGCATTTGCCGGCTTGCCGCAGTTCAGCGCCTCAAGCTCGGCGAATTCCTGGCCCTCCGCCTCGATGCGGTCTGCGAGCTTGAACATGAGCGCCGCGCGCTGCGCCGGCGTCGTCCGCGACCAGCCGTCGAAGGCCTTCGTCGCCGCAGCGACCGCCTGATCCACCTGCTCCGGCGACGCCTCCTTCAGGTTGACGATCTTCGCCCCCGTCTTCGGGTTGATCACCGGCTCGGCCTCGCCCTTCCCCTTGGCGAGCTTCGACCCGATCAGCATCTCGGATTGCATGGTCCCCTCCTATTTCCCCTGCCCGGCCACGCTGTCCCCATCGCGCGTCAGATAATAGGCAGCGAGGATCGGCAGGAAGGTGACGGCGATCACGAAGACGGCGACGACGTTGGTGACCGGCCGCTGGCGCGGGCGGATGAGTTCCGTCAGCATCCAGATCGGCAGCGTCGTCTGCTGCCCGGCGGTGAAGGTCGTGACGATCACCTCGTCGAAGGAGAGCGCGAAGGCGAGCATGCCGCCGGCAAGGAGTGCCGTGCCGAGATTGGGCAGGAGCACATAGCGGAAGGTCTGGAAGCCGTCGGCGCCCAAATCCATCGACGCCTCGATCAGCGAGCCCGACGTGCGGCGGAGCCGCGCCACGGCGTTGTTGTAGACGACGACGATGCAGAAGGTCGCGTGCCCGAGCACGATCGTCCAGAACGAAAAGGGGATGTCGGCAAGCGCGAAGGCGGAGCGGAGCGAGATACCGGTGATGATGCCGGGAAGCGCGATTGGCAGAATGAGAAGAAGCGAGATCGCCTCGCGCCCGAAGAAGCGCGAACGGGCGACCGCCGCCGCGGCGAGCGTGCCGAGAACGATCGCCATGAGCGTCGAGATCGCGGCGACACGGACACTTAGGAGGAGCGCGTCCCAGATGTCCTGCCGCCCCCACGCCACCTCGAACCAATGCAGCGTGTAGGCGGGCGGCGGAAACTGGTAGCTTTTGTCCTCCGTCGTGAAGGCGTAGACGAGGATCAGGAGAAGCGGCAGGTGCAGAAAAAGAAGCCCCGCCGCCGCGGCGAGCTTCAGCCCGAGCGGTGCGCGCGGCCCGTCACTCATGAGCACGCCTCACAACGCATCGAAGGCTCCGAGCTTCTTCGCGATAGTGAGATAGAAGACCATGATCACGATCGGAACGACGGTGAAGGCGGCGGCGAGCGGGATGTTGCCGGCGGTTCCCTGCTGCGCGTAGACGGCCTGCCCGATGAAGAGCCGCGAATTCCCGACGATCTGCGGGATGATGTAGTCGCCGAGCGTGAGCGAGAAGGTGAAGATCGAGCCGGCGACAATTCCGGGAAGCGCTAGCGGGAAGATCACTGCGCGAAACGTCTGGGCCGGGCGCGCGCCGAGATCGGCGGAAGCCTCGACGAGGCTCGCAGGCACGCGCTCGAGCGCCGCCTGCACCGGCAGAATCATGAACGGCAGCCAGATGTAG
This sequence comes from uncultured Alphaproteobacteria bacterium, assembly GCA_963739005.1. Lineage (GTDB taxonomy): Bacteria > Pseudomonadota > Alphaproteobacteria > Rhizobiales > Afifellaceae > DASWJZ01. The sequence continues at coordinate 113,813 of CAVTYQ010000002.1, forward strand.
ACGAAGACCAGGAAGGTGCCGATGTAGCTGATCGAGAGCGACGGCCCGCCGATGACAGGAATCGCGAGGATCGCATCGAGAAGCCACGTGAGATGCAGCTCGCCGGCGAGCCAGGTCGCGATCCCCTCCTTCGCCAGGATCAGCTTCCAGGCGTAGACGCGCACGAGATAGCTCGACCAGAGCGGCAGCATGACGCCGAGATAGAAGAGCGCCTTCAGCCGCCCGCGCGCATAGCGCGCCGCGAAGTAACCTATCGGGAAGGCGATGATCGCCGCCGCGACTGTCACCAGCGCCGCCATCGTGACGGTGCGGGTGATGATGTCGAGATTGGCGGGGGCGAGAAGCTCGGCGTACGTCCGTAGCGTCGGCTTGTAGATGATGAGGCCAGAGAAGTCGTCGAGGTGGAAGAAGCTCTGCGCGAGGAGCGCGAGCAGCGACCCGATGTAGACGACGACGAGCCAGAGAAGCGGCGGCGCCAGCAGGATGGCAAGGAAGACGCGCGGGTGGCGGAAGAGCGCGTCGGAGATGCGGCGAAGTAGGCCTCCCCGCCCCCGCTCGACGACGTCGGCTGTGGTCGCCGCGTCGCTCATTACGATGTCAGCTTGTGCAGCGCGTCTTTGCGCCAGGAAAGCGTGACTTTCTCGCCTGTGCGCGCGCCGAGCTGGCCGGCCGGAACGATGACGCCGACCGGCGTTCCTTCGACGTCGATGGTGACCCGCGTCACCGCGCCGTGGTACTGGATCGAGGTGATCTGTCCCTCCGGGTTCGTGCCGTCGAGCCGCCGGCCGTCGGGCATGTAGATCCCCTTCGGCCCGATGCTGATGCTCTCCGGCCGAAGGCTCGTCCAGCCGTCGACGCCGCAATGGCGCTTCGAGAAGGCCGGATCGAACACGTTCGACGAGCCCACGAAATCGGCGACGAACGGCGTCTCCGGCATCTCGTAGACGTCGCGCGGCGTCCCCAGCTGGACGATCTTGCCATCGTTGAAGATCGCCAGCCGATCGGACATCGACAGCGCCTCGCCCTGGTCATGGGTGACGAAGACGAAGGTGATGCCGAGCTTCTGCTGAAGCGCTTTCAGCTCGACCTGCATCGCCTCGCGGAGCTTCAGGTCGAGCGCGCCGAGAGGCTCGTCGAGGAGGAGCACCTTCGGCTGGTTGACGAGCGCGCGCGCCAGCGCCACGCGCTGCCGCTGGCCACCGGAAAGCTGCGCCGGCCGCCGCGTCTCCATGCCTTCAAGCTTGACCAGCGCCAGCGCTTCCTCCGCGCGCGCCTGCCGCTCGGCCTTTGCCACGCCTCTCACCATCAGCCCGTAGCCGACGTTCTCCACCACGTTCATGTGCGGGAAGAGCGCGTAGTCCTGGAAGACCGTGTTGACGCTCCGCCGGTAGGGTGGCACGCCCTCCGCCGTCTCGCCGAATATCTCGATATGGCCGCTCGTCGGCTGCTCGAAGCCGGCGATCAGCCTGAGACAGGTGGTCTTGCCCGAGCCGGACGGCCCGAGCATGGCGAAGAACTCGCCCTCCGCGATGTCGAGCGACACGTCGTCGACGGCGCGCACGGCGCCGAAATGGCGGGAGACGTTCTGAAAGGTGACGGCGGTGGCCATGGCGCTAAACGGCAACTTTCTCCGCCGCAACCCGGATGCTTCTGGGTTGCGCATATTCGAATTCTGAAGTCGGGAACACCCGACTTCAGGCAGGAGAAGGTGGCTGCGGAGCAGACGGATGAGGGCATGCGTTGCCCTTGGGTAGAGCCTCCGCAGGCGAGGCCGCATCCCCTCACCCGCCCGCTTCGCGGGCACCCTCTCCCCATGGGAGAGGGCTGTCCCGCGCATCTGGTCATGTGTTCAGTCAGCGTCCGCCCATGACCGCGATGTAGTCGGTCACCCAGCGGCTGTAGGGCACACAGTTCGCCTGCGTCTCGCACTTGCCGATCGGCGTCCGCCAGAAGTGGATCTTGTCGAAGTTCTCGAAGCCGTTGGTGGCGCAGCCTTCGTCGGTCAGGAGTTCGTTGCCCTTGCAGGCCGCCGGCACCACCGGCACCGAGCCGAACCAGGCGGCGAGATCGCCCTGCACCTTCGGGTCGAGCGAGTGCTCGATCCACATATAGGCACAGTTCGGATGCGCGGCGGCGACATGCAGCATCGTCGTGTCCGCCCAACCGGTCGCGCCTTCCTCAGGCACGACCGACTCGACCGGCGCGCCGTTCGCCTTAAGGAGGTTGACCTGGAAGGGCCAGGACGAGGAGGCGACCACACCTTCGTTGGTGAAATCGTCGACCTGCACCATCGCGTCGTGCCAGTAGCGCCCGATGAGCTGCCGCTGCGATTTCAGGAGATCCATCACCGCAGTGTACTGCGCCTCGCTCAGCTCGTAGGGATCCTTGATGCCGAGATCAGGCTTCTTCGCCATCAGATAGGTGGCGGCGTCGGCGACGTAGATCGCGCCGTCATAGGCTTGGACGCGGCCCTTGTTGGACTTGCCGTCGGGAAGCATCTGCTCCTCGAACACGACCGACCAGCTCGTCGGCGGTTTATCCTTGAAAGCCGCCGTGCTGTACATCAGCACGTTCGGGCCCCATTGATAGGGCACGCCGTAGCGCACGCCGTCGACCGTGTACCAGGGCGCGTCCTTCAGGCGGTCGTCGACCGTCGACCAGCTTTTGATGAGATCGACGTTGACCGGCTGCACCTTGCCGCCGGCGACGAGACGAAGCGATGCATCGCCCGAGGCGGTGACAAGGTCGAAGCCGCCCTGGTTCATCAGCGTCACCATCTCGTCGGAGGTCGCGGCGGTCTTCACGTTGACCTTGCAGCCGGTGTCCTTCTCGAACTGCGTGACCCAGTCGTAGGCAGGGTCGCTCTCGCCGCGCTCGATGTAGCCGGGCCAGGCGACGATATCGACCTCGCCCTCGCCGGGGCCGACCGCCGTCATCATCTCGGCGCCGAGGCTCGTGGCCGGGATCGAAAACGCCGCGACCGCTGCCACGACGCTCTGAAACGTCCGTTTCATGGAAAACCTCCCACAGGCGCCGCGTTGCGCGGCGCTCCGACTGTACTCTGGCGCGCCGGGCGATATCTAGCCAAGCCCAAAATAAGCCTTCCTAAGGGAAAGGCGGCCGGATTCCGGAGATCTCCGGCGGACAAGCCGCGCGGTCTGCAATCCGTCGGGTGTCAGCGATGGCCTTCCGAAAGCGCTCCAGCGCCCGCGGCAAGCTCCACGATCTCGGTGGTGATCTCTTCCTGCCTGAGCTGCCGCTCCCGCTGCGACAGTCCGGCGAGTTTCGATTCGATGTTGGTCTTGGCCGACGCCATCGCCAGCAAGCGTGCCTCGTTCTCCGCCTCGAAAGCATGCATCGCCGCCTCGCAAAGCTGCGCGAACACGTATTCCGCAGCGAGGCGTTCGAGTAGCAGTTCAGGGGCAAGCGTTGTCAGCGGCGCCTCCGCCTCGACGGGCCGCTCGAACCGCCCGAAATCGATCGGCAGCAGCGAATGGTGGTCGACGCGGATGCTGCCGGAGATCGAGCGTGAAAAGAGCAGATCCACCTTGGCGACGGCGCCGCTCGCGACATAACCGTAAAGAGTGTCGGCCAGCCGGTTCGCGAAGCCCGGGATCGCATCGACGCTCGCGGCCATCGGCGTCGACCACGCGGGTTTGAGCGCGCGCTCGTTCGCGACGACAGCGCCGCGCGTCCCGACGAGGAGAACGATCGCATCGCTCACGTCTCCGGCCGCATCGAGAACGCGTTCGCTGAAGGCGCCCGCGAAGCCCTGCTCCGCGCAAAAAAGAATGAGGCCGGATTTCGCGCGCTGTGGAGTTCGCGTGGCTATCATATCCGCCGGCAGAAGGCTCAACGCCTGGCCGATGGCGTGAGAGACGACGTTGCTGTAGGCGTCAATCCCGGCGAGCAGAGCGCGGCTCTTCTGCGCGCGCGACGCGGCGATGCCGCGCATCACCGTCACCACCGCCCCGAGCTGGTGCACATTCTGGATCTGCGCGACGATGTCGGCGAGTCGCTCGGCCATCACTTGTCTTCCGCCTCAGGTGCGGGCGCGGCCGTCGGCGCGACGTGCGCCGCCAGGGCGGCAAGGCACTTCTTCAACGCCGCGGCCGCTTCCGCTTCGAGATTTCCGCTCTTCTCGATCGCCTCGATGATCGGCGCCGCATTCCGCTGCAGCCAGCCCGGCAACTCGGAGCGGAACGCTCCGACCTGATCCGACGGGAGATTGTCGAGAAGGCCGGTCTGCAAGGTGAGGACCAGCGCCACTTCATCCGCCAGCCGGAGCGGCGCGTATTGCGGCTGCGAGAGCGCGGCGCGGATCGCCTGCCCGCGGGCGATCTTGTCCTTCACCTGCGCATCGGTGACCCCGCCGAAGCGCGTGAACATCTCGAGCTCCAGGAACTGCGCGTAGTCGAGCCTGAGCGTCTCCGCGGCTTCGCGAAGCGCCGGCGCCTGGGTCTTGCCGCCGACGCGGCTGACGCTCGTCCCGACATCGACGGGCGGCTTGTGCCCCTCGTAGAAAAGCCGCGCATCGAGCACGATCTGCCCATCGGTGATCGAGATCAGGTTGGTCGGGATGTAGGCGCTCAAGTTTCCCGCATCGAGCTCCGCGATCGGAAGCGCGGTGAGCGAACCGCCGCCGCGCGCCTTCGAAAGCTTCGCCGCCCGCTCAAGAAGCCGCGCATGCACGTAGAACACGTCGCCGGGATAAGCTTCGCGGCCGGGCGGCTGCCGCGTGAGGAGCGCGATCTCGCGGTGCGTCGCCGCGTGCTTCGTCATGTCGTCGACGACGACGAGCGCGTGCTGACCCTTGTCGCGGAAATATTCGGCCATCGTAAAGCCCGCGAAAGGCGCGATCCATTGCAGACCGGGAGGCGCCGACCCGCTGGCGACGACGAAGATGCAGCGCTCAGGCGCGCCATGCGCCTGGACGGCGCTGATGACCCGCTTGACCGTCGACGACTTCTGACCGACCGCCACATAGACGCAGATCATGTCGCTGGTCTTCTGATTGATTATGCAGTCGACGGCGATGGCGGTCTTGCCGATGGCGCGGTCGCCGACGATCAGCTCGCGCTGCCCGCGTCCGAGCGCAAACATGGAATCGATCACCAACAGACCGGTCTGCACCGGCTCGCTGACGAAGTCGCGGTCGATGATCGCCGGCGCCGGCCGCTCCACCTCTTGGTAGGCTTCCGCATCGATCGCGTCGCCGCCGTCGAGCGGACGGCCGAGCGGATCGACGGTGCGGCCGAGCAGGCTCTCGCCGATCGGCACGCGCACAACTTCGCCTGTCCCGCTGACCCGGTCGCCGGCTTCAATTCCCTCGATGTCGTCGAGGAGGACGCAGGCGATCCGGTCGCGCTCCAAGAAAAGCGCGAAACCAACCTGGCCGTGCTCGAAATGCACGAGCTCGTCCAGCCGCACGCTCGGCAGGCCGGATACGAAGGCGATTCCGTCGGCGACCGCCTCGACGCGACCAACCTCCTCGGCGACCGGTGCGAGCTTCGCCGCGCGGACGCGCTCGCGGGCGTCGCTCAGCCAGGCGTCAAGACTGGTGATGGTGTTGGCCACGGCCCAACGCCTCGCCGATCTTGTCGAGATCCGCGCGCCAGCTGTTGCGGACGATCGTGTTGCGGCTCTCAAGCTCGATGCCGGCGATCACCGCCGCATCGCTGCGAAACGTAAACGCAATCTCCGCATCGAGCGCTTCCTTGAGCGCCGTTCGGACATGCTCCTGCTCCTCGTTCGAAAGCGGCGCCGCGGTCACCACCTCGACCGGATCGGCGGCCGACGTGATGCCCTGCTTCTCGCCGGGCGGCAGTTCGCAAAGCTTCTCGCAGAGCCCGTCAAGGAAGGCGGACGCGGCGGTCTCGGCCGGGAGTCGCGCAAGCAGACGCTTGGCGATGTCGACGGCGAGCTCGCCCGCATGTGCGATCGTCGCCTGCTCGGCGGCCGAGTGATCGCGCGCGATCGCTGCCTCCGCCTCGCCGCGAAGTTTCGCCGCCCCCTCTGACGCCTTCGCCAGCAGGCTCTCCTTCTCGCTCTGCGCGGCCTTTTGCGCCTCCGCGATCAGCCTCTCCCGCTCCGCACCGATCTCACCGCGCATCTTGTCGACGTCGGCGCGTGCGTCGGCGGCTTCCTTCTTGGCCGCCGCGGCGTCGGACAAGAGCTTGTTCGCGCCCGCCTGCCGCTTGGCGACGACGTCGGCGACCGGCCGAAAGAAGTACCGGCCGAGAATCCAGATGAGGACGAGGACATTGACGGTCTGGAGCGCCAGCGTCCACCAGTCGAACTGCATGGGTTCTAGTGGATGAACGGGTTGGCGAAGAGCACCAGGAGTGCGATCACCAGGCAGTAGATCGCCATCGTCTCGATCATCGCGAGGCCGACGAAGAGCGTGCGCGATATGGTGCCGGCGGCCTCCGGCTGGCGGGCGATGGCGTCCATCGCCGCGGCGACGGCGCGGCCCTCGCCAAGCGCTGGGCCGATCGCGCCGAAGGATACCGCCATCGCCGCGGCGAAGATGCTGACGATCTCGATCCAGTTCATGGTCTATCCGTTTCTCTGCTATCGTCTGTGCGCTTCTCGCGCGCCGCGCTGGCGATGAAGACCATCGCAAGCACCGTGAAGATATAGGCCTGCACCGCCCCGGTCAGGAGATCGAGCGCCATCAGCGGAATGGGCACGAGCAGGCCGGCGAGCGAAAGCACGATGCCGATGATGAAGACACCGCTCATGACGTTGCCGAAGAGCCGCACAATGAGCGAGAAGGTGCGCGTGAACGTCTCGATCAGGTTGAGCGGGATCATGATGACGGTCGGCTCGGCGAAGGTCTTGAGATAGCCGCCGACCCCGCGTGTGCGGATGCCGAAGTAGATGATCGCGAAGAATACGATCAACCCGAGCGCGGCGTCCGTCTCGAGATGCGCCGTCGGCGGATCGACGCCCGGGATGAGCGAAGACCAGTTCGCCGCGAGGATGAACAGGAACAGCGTGCCGATCATCGCGACATAGGGTTTCGGCTGAACCCGCATCGTCGCCTTGATCTGGTCCTCGATGACCCCGACGATGAGCTCGAGCACCGTCTGGTAGCGCGTCGGCGTCAACGTCAGCGCGCGCGTGGCGATCCAGCTCGCAAGCGTCAGTGCGGCCATAAGCCCCCAGGTCACCACAACGGGCTCGGTGATCGGAACCGGACCGATCATGAATACCGTCTTTGCGACAAGCGGCGATCCGATCACGCGAAGCCTCCCAGCCGCACGACGGCCGCCCGCGAGACAAAGATGCCGGCGGTCGCGACAAGGAGCGGCAAAGCCCCGAAATAGATCGCGACGACGGCAAGCGCAGCCGCCACCAAAACGAACCGCGCGAGCTGCAGCGCCATAGCGAGAAAGAGCGACTGGCCGCTCGCAAGCATCGTGACGTTCCACCGCAGCGTCAGGAAATGGAAGGCACCGAGGAGCGCACCGGCGATCAGCCAAGCGCCACCGCCGAGCGTGAACCAGATCCAACCGTGTTCAGATAAATTGAGCGCCGTCATTGCCTATGCATCCATTTCCAGGCCGACCAGAATCCGATCGCCACACCAACGAACAGGAGCGGCGCGCTCCAGAAAATGCCGGTGCCGAGCTTGTGGTCGAGCCAGCGCCCAACGAAGAGCCCGATCAAGGTCGGTGTGACGATCACCCATCCGAGAACGCCGATCTGGCCGACGAACCGCAGCACCGACGATTCGCCTTCCTCCCGCCATTCCCGCCTGCGCGCACGCTCCTTGCGGACGGCGTCGGCCATCCCGTCGGGGGTTCCCTCTTCGGGCTCGACGGCCTTGGCGTTCAAAGCCCATCTCCGAGAAATCCGTGCCGCTCGGGCCGCAGATAGCGGACGATCTGCCTGATCGCATTCATCTCGAGCTTCAGGCTTTCCGTCCGCGCGGACCGCTCGGCGTCCTGCGCCTCGCGGAACTGCGTCAACACCACGTCTTCAAGATGATCGAGATTACCATCCGATATCGCTTCGCGCGTGGCGATGGCGACCTCGCTTCCGTTGGTGACCGAGAGCACGCCGTGGCGCACCGCGCAGTAGCCTCGCCGATCGCTGTCGTCGCGCCAGCTTACGATCGACACGGTGAGCGCGGTCAGAAGATCAGCGTGGCCTTTGAGAATTCCGAAGCCGCCGCTTTCGTCTTCGGCGCGGACGGAGACGACGCTCTTCGCGTCGATCACCACGGCCGTGGGCGTCGTGATCAAAAGCCTCATGCGGGCTTCGCCCCCTGGCTGGAGTGGCCTTCCTTTTCGCGCGCTTCGTCGATCGTACCGACCATGTAGAGCGAGCTTTCCGCCCATTTGTCGGAACCGCCGTCGAGGATCGCGCGGCAGCCTTTCAGCGTGTCGGTCAACGGCACGGATCGTCCGGGTGTTCCGGTGAAAGCTTCCGTCACCGTGAAGGGTTGCGTCAGAAAACGCTGCAGCCGACGCGCACGCGTCACCGCCAGGCGGTCGCGCGCGGAAAGTTCCTCGATCCCGAGGAGCGAGATGATGTCCTGAAGCTCGCGGTAGTGCGCGATCGTCTCCCGCACTTCTTCGGCAATACGGTAGTGCTCCTCGCCGACGACCGTCGGGTCGAGCAGGATCGACGACGAGGTGAGCGGGTCGACCGCCGGATACATGCCCTCAGCGGCCATCGACCGGGAGAGCACGATCATGCTGTCGAGGTGGCTCGAAATGGCGGTCACCGCCGGGTCGGTGAAGTCATCGGCCGGCACGTAGACCGCCTCGATCGCGGTCACGGCGACGCCCGCGACCGAGGCAATGCGCTCGTGCAGCGCGGCGACCTCGCTGGCGAGCGTCGGCTGGTAGCCGACGCGCGACGGCAGCCGGCCGAGCAGGCCCGAGACCTCGCTCCCCGCCTGCACGAAGCGAAACACGTTGTCCATCAGGAGGAGCACGTTCTGCCGCTTCTCGTCGCGGAAGTATTCGGCGATCGTCAGCGCCGTCAGGGCGACGCGCCAGCGCGCGCCGGGTGGCTCGTTCATCTGCCCATAGACGAGGACGCTCCGGTCGAGCACGCCGGAGCGCTGCATCTCGGTGTAGAGTTCGTGGCCCTCGCGCGAACGCTCGCCGATGCCGGCGAAGACCGAGATGCCCTGATAGCTTTGGACCATCGAATGAATCAGCTCCATGACCACGACGGTCTTGCCGACGCCGGCGCCGCCGAACATCGCGGCCTTGCCGCCCTGCGCGAGCGGCGCAAGCAGATCGATGACCTTGATGCCGGTCTCAAAGATCGCCGTGGCCTGGCTTCGTTCGGTGAGCGGCGGGGCGGCCCTGTGGATCGGCGACCGCTGGACGTCGGCCGGAAGCGGCGGGCCGTTGTCGCGCGCCTCTCCGGTGACGTCGAGGAGCCGCCCGAGCACGCAATCGCCGACCGGCACGGTGATCGGACGGCCGGTCGCGCACACGGGGACGCCGCGCTTCAGGCCCGCCGTCGCCTGCAGGGGAACGCCGCGCACGGTCGTCTCGTCGAGATGCGCCTCGACCTCGACCACGAGCGGGCCTGCCTCGTCCCATTCGACGACGAGGGCCTCTTCGATCTTCGGCAGCAGCCCGCCGTCGAAGGCGACATCAACCACCGCTCCGCGGACGGCGACGACCCTTCCCGCAGGCTCCCCAGTCTCCTGCATCGGCTCCGTCACTGCTGGAGCACGTAGGTTCCAGGGGCGTCGGCAAGCGGCCGGTAGGCTGCCGCCCCCATTGCCGGCGGCGCGCCCGGGGCGCCGGAGCGCTCCGCAAGCCAGGCCGTCCACGCCGGCCACCAGGACCCCTCCTTGCGCGGCGCTTCGGCCGCATAGCGCGCCGGATCGATGTAGCGGTCCTCCGCCTTCTTGGTCATGACCTGGAAGCTGCGGCGCTTGTGGCCGGGTTCCGACACGATCCCCGCGTTGTGCCCGCCGGAGGTGAGGAGATACGTCACCTCCGTATCGGTCAGGAGGCCGATCTTGTAGGTCGAGCGCCAGGGCGCGACGTGATCCCAGGTCGTGCCGACGGCGAACACAGGCAGGCGGATATCGGTGAGCGCCACCGGCTTTCCGCCAACCTGGAAGCGGCCCTCGGCGAGATCGTTGTTCAGGAAAAGGCGCCGCAGATATTCCGAATGCATGCGGTAGGGCATGCGGGTCGCGTCGGCGTTCCATGCCATCAGGTCGATCATGGGGCTGCGCTCGCCCATCAGATATTCGCTGACCATGCGCGACCAGATGAGATCGTTGGAGCGCAGCATCTGGAAGGCGCCCGCCATCTGCGTCGTGTCGAGGACGCCCTGCTCCCACATGATGTCTTCGAGAAATGCGATCTGGCTCTCGTTGATGAAGAGCATCAGCTCGCCCGCTTCCGTGAAATCGGTCTGCGCGGCGAGCAGCGTCAGCGACTGCAGCCGGTCGTCGCGATCGCGCGCCATTGCGGCAGCGGCGATCGCGAGAAGCGTGCCGCCAAGACAATAGCCGACGCCGTGCACCTTCTCGCACGGCCGGACCGCACGAACCGCGTCGAGGGCCGCCACCACGCCGAGCGTCCGGTAGTCGTCCAGGCTCAGGTCGCGATCGTCGGGGCCGGGATTTTTCCACGAGACCATGAATACCGTGAAGCCCTGTTCGGTCAGATACTTCACCAGCGAATTCTGCGGCGACAGATCGAGGATGTAGTACTTCATGATCCAGGCCGGAACGATGAGCAGCGGCTCGGGCCGCACCTTGTCGGTCGCGGGCGCATACTGGATGAGCTCGATCAGCCGGTTGCGGTAGATCACCTTTCCCGGCGTCACCGCAACCTCGCGGCCGGGACGGAAGTTCTCGGCGCCGACCGGCTTCTTGCCGCTCGCCGTCCGCTCCCAGTCCTCAAGCAGGTTCTGGAAGCCGCGCACGAGGTTCGCGCCGCCTTGTGCGACCGTGCGCTGCAGGACCTCGGGATTCGTCATGAGGAAATTCGAGGGCGAGAGCATGTCGAGCACCTGGCGCGATATGAACTCGATCATCCTCTCGTGCTGCTTCGTCACCCCGCCGATGCCGCACGTGGCGTTGTGCCACCATTGCTGATTGAGCAGGAACGCCTGGGAGATCAGATTGAACGGCCATTTCCGCCAGGCCTCGCCAGCGAAGCGGCGATCCTGCGGCAGCGGCTCGATGCAGGGTTCCGCCTTGGCGTCCTGGGCGCACCGATACGCATAGTTGGAAAGGCGGACCGCCTTCCGCGCGGCCTTGTCGACGAGCTGCATTCGCTTGCCGGGCGAAAATGCAAGGTGCGTCGCCCAGTCGAGGTAGGCCTGCGCCAGCGCCGCCGGAGACAGGCCCAGCGTGAAGCGCGCCGCGGCGGCATGGAGCGCATGGTCGGTGATGTCGCCGAGCGCGCTCACCGCATAGCTGTCGCGGCCGTCGCCGTCGTCGGCGCGCGCCTTGTCGCTCGACGCCTGGGCGCTGCGCGGCGCTTCTCCAGCGCCCTTTGCGGAACTGCGTGAATTGACCACGGTCAGGACGGGCGGACGCCTTCTGGAGCCCGTTGTCTTGGGTTCTGGCGTCTTCTTGGAGACAGCCATGGAGAAACGCCTCCGAGCGGAGATTTCCCTGGAATTCTAATCGCCTAATTGCGGCGCACTATGACTTAGATCAACGGGCGAAGCGGACACGACGGCCGCGCGCGAGAGGCTTAGCGCAGCGTTTCCGGGCGGCGCGCTCCCGGCGAAACGCTTGACCTGTCGCAAGCCCGACACGAATCTGGTTCAGCCTCCGGCGTTGGAGCATCCAGGTGAAATTGACCGGCGTCGAACTCCTTGATGATGGCAGCGCGGTGCGTCTCACTTGGACGAGCGGCGAGAGCGCTCGCTTTCATGCGGTCTGGCTTCGCGACAATTCGCCCGACCCGGCCACCCGCAATCCCGGCAACGGCCAGCGGCTCATCACCCTTTCGGACATCCCCCGCGAAACCGTGATCGCCGCCACCTCGATCACGCCCGCGGGCGATCTTGCGGCGACCTTCCGGCCCGAGGGGAACGACGTCGTCTTCCCGGCCGAATGGCTGCGAACGCGTCGCTACGACCGCGAGACGCCGCCCGCCGCCGGCTGGGTCGACGCCGAAATCGCGCTGTGGGATGCGAGCCTCGGATCGAACATGCCGGCCGGCCGCTTCGGAGAGGTCACCGCCAACCGGCGCGCGCTCGGCCGCTGGCTCGCAGGCGTCCGCCGCCATGGCTTCGCGCTTCTCTCCGGTGTCCCTTGCGAATCCGGTGCGCTCTGCCAGGTCGCCGAGCTTTTCGGCTTCGTGCGGGAGACGAACTACGGACGCTGGTTCGAGGTGCGTGCCGAGGTAAATGCAAACAATCTCGCCTACACCAATCTCGGGCTGCAGGCGCACACCGACAATCCTTATCGCGACCCGGTGCCGACGCTGCAGCTCCTCGCCTGCCTGGAGAACACCGTGGAGGGTGGCGAGTCGACAGTGGTGGACGGCTTCATGGCAGCGCGGAAGCTGCGCGCCGAGAACCCGAACGGCTTCGATCTCCTCTGCCGCCACTGCGCCCGCTTTGAATACGCGGGGAACGCAGGCGTCAGGCTGCGCTCCAAGAAGCCGATCCTCGAACTTGCTCCGGACGGCGAACTCGTTGCGATCCGCTTCAACAACCGCTCGACGGCGGCGATCACCGACGTCCCCTATGACGCGATGCGCGATTTCTACGCCGCCTATCGCCGGCTCGCCGAAATCATCGATGATCCGGCGTCTGCGGTCACCTTCAAGCTTCAGCCGGGCGAGCTCTTCATCGTCGACAACACCCGTGTTCTGCATGCGCGCAAGGCCTTTTCCAGCGGCGGAACGCGCTGGCTGCAGGGATGCTACGCCGACAAGGACGGCCTCCTTTCGACGCTTGCCGCGATCGAAGAAGAGGAACTCGGGGAGGCCGCCGAATGACGCCGCATGACCTCACGCGCGAGACGATCGTGCCCTTCATCGCCGACATCTTCGAGCGGCGCGGCGCGGAAGACTATCTGGGCGAGCCGGTCACTGTCGCGGAGCACATGCTTCAGTGCGCAAAGCTCGCAGAAGCGGCAGGCGCAAGCGAAGAGCTTGTCGTCGCCGCGCTTCTCCACGACATCGGTCACTTCACCAGCGAGTTCGGAACCTATTCGCCTGAGGACGAGCACGACCGGCACCACGACGAAGCTGGCGCCGCGGTGCTCACGCCGTTCTTCCCGCCAGTCGTCTCGGAGTGCGTCCGCCTCCACGTCGCCGCCAAGCGCTATCTCTGCGCCGTCGATCCGACCTACTTTTCAAAGCTGTCGCCCGCTTCCGTCCATACGCTGTCCTTGCAGGGCGGGCCGATGAGCGCCGACGAGGTCGAGGCGTTCAGGAGCAACCCGTTCCATTCGGAGGCCGTGCGCGTGCGGATATGGGATGAGGGCGGCAAGGTCGCGGCCGAGAAGACGCGGCGCTTCGGCGACTACACGCCGCTCCTGCAACGGGTCGTCGACCGGTATCTCGGCAGCGGATAAGAGCCCGCCCCCCTGCGGGTCAGCGCTTGCAGAAAGCCTGGTAAAGCGCGCCGACGACCCCAACCACCTCGGGACGGGCGATCGAATAGTAGATGTTCTTGCCGTCCCGGCGCGCCTCGACAAGGTCGTCGGCCCTGAGCCGTGCCAGCTGCTGCGAGACCGCCGATTGGCGAATGTTCAGGATCTGCTCAAGCTCGCCGACCGTCCGCTCCCGCTCGATCAGGAGGCAGAGGATAAGAAGTCGCAACTCGTGCGCGAGCGCCTTCAGGAACTCGGCGGCGTCGCGCGCACTGTCGAGCATCTGATCGACGTCGAGAGTCTGCTCGTTGACGACGGTCGGGATTTCTAAAGCCTGCCGCGAACGTTGCATCGAAGGCACCTAGCGTAACTCCCGCACTTCATAGGCGTTATTGGCCGCCCGCTTCAATAGCGATCAGCGGCTGGAAGACGCGGCAACCGCGGTTTCCAAAGTCGGAAGGACCATGCGATCACCGGTCGCCGAGCGACACCGCCATTGCAGCGGGCGTGGAAGCCGGCTCAAGCGTGGCGGCTTCTACCTCCGCGACGGGCAGCACGACCTCGAACACCGTTCCCCTGCCGCTCGCCGGCTTGACCTCGATCCGCCCGCCATGGCTGTCGACGATCTGCTTGGAGATCGCCAAGCCGAGGCCGCTGCCCTCGCGGCGCGAGCCGCGGCGCGAGAATTTTCCGAAGATCGCAGTCCGGTCGCCAGGCGGAATGCCCGGCCCGCTGTCGCGCACCGAAAGCACGACTGCGTCGCCGCGGGTCGCGCCGGAGACGATGACGCGCGTCCCCGATGTGTCGCTGAACTTGATGGCGTTGTGGATCAGGTTGATCAGCACTTGCTTCAGGCGGTCCGCGTCGGCGCGCACGCCCGGCAGGTGCGCCGGCAGCCGCTCTTCGAGCTCGATGCCGTTCTGGTGCGCGAAGCCGAGCATCGCCGCGAGCGCCTCCCGCACCGCGACCGCCGGATCGAGCAGCGACAGCTTCAGCGCCTGCTCGCCGCTCTCCAGGCGATTGAGATCGAGAATCTCATCGAGGAGCCGCGTTAGGCGCTGGCTCTCCTGATAGATGATGCTGATGAAGCGGCCACGCTTCTCATCCGGCAGCACGTCGGAATCGAGCAGCACTTCGGCAAACGACCGGATCGAGGTCATCGGCGTTCGAAGCTCGTGGCTGACACGTGAGAGGAAATCGTCCTTCATGGTGTCGATTTCCTTCAACCGCGCATTCGCTTCGCGAAGTTGCGCCGCGATGGCCTCAAGCTCCGACGATTTCTGCTCCAGCTGGCGTCCGTATTCGATCGCCTGCTGCGTCTCGTCGAGGATGGTGATCACCTCGTCGAGGCTGATCGTCTCGCCGCCGGCGATGCGCGACACCAGCACGCGCGCGGACGCCGCGCCGATCGAGCCGGCGAGCTGGCGCTCCACGAACGAGATCAGCGGGGTGTCGGCGACGAGCTCGTGCATCTCCTGCTTCTCGCCGTCGGCGTAGTCGCGGAACGCGCGGTAGGCGCGCTCCGGCCCGATGATGCGCCGCGCCAGCGCCATCAGGTCTTCGACGGCGGTATCGCCGGTCCACGCCCGCGACGCTTCGCGCGGCGGCCGCCCGAGCGCGTCGACGAAGAGCGCGCTTTGCAGCCGCTCGAGCGGATTCTGGTTGGAGAACAGCGAGACGAAGACGTAGGCGCCGACGTTGAGCGCAAGGCTCCAGAAAAGCGCGTGCACGAGCGGGTCCCAGCCCTCGAGATGGAACAACGCCTCCGGGCGCAGGAATTTCAAGCCGAAGGGACCGTCGGTTAAGAGGCTCTGCATGGCGCCGCCGACGCGGATGATGCTCGGCAGAAGCAGCGTATAGCCCCACACCGCGAACCCCGCGATCAGCCCGACGACGGCGCCGCGCTCGGTACCGTTCCGCCAGTAGATTCCTCCGATCATCGCCGGGAGAAGTTGTGCGGCGCCGGCGAACGAGATGAGTCCGATCGCGGCCAGCGCGTCGGAGCGCGCGCCGACGCGGTAATAGAGAAAGCCGAGCGTCAGGATCAGCACGATCGACAGACGTCGCACTGCGAGCAGCAGGCCGGTCAGATCGCGCTTCTCATGCAGCTTCAGCCGTCGGCTTCGTAAGAGGAGCGGCATCACGATGTGGTTGGAGATCATGATCGAAAGCGCGATGCAGGCGACGATCACCATCGACGTCGCCGAGGAGAAGCCGCCGATGAAGGCGCCGAGCGCGATGAACTCGCGGCCCGCCACCATCGGGACGGTCAGCACATAGAGATCGGGATTGCCCTGCGCCCCGACCGTACCGAGACCGGCAACCGCGATCGGCACGGTGAAGATGCTGATCAGGAACATGTAGAGCGGGAAGAGCCAGGCGGCCATGCGCAGGTGGCGCTCGTCCGTCACTTCCACGACGCTGACCTGGAACTGCCGCGGCAGGCAGACGATGGCCGCGGCGGCGAGAAAGAGCGTCGCCGTCCAGCGCGCCGGATCGCTGCCCGAGAACGGCGGCGTGTTGCGCAGCGCCGGATCGAGCCACACGGTCCCCGAATAGTCGGCATTCGCGACCTTGAGCCCGATTACAACGAAAAGCCCGACCGCGAGAAGTGCGGCAAGCTTGACCAGCGACTCGAACGCGATCGCCGCGACGACACCCGGATGATGCTCGTCGGCGCCGACATTGCGGGTACCGAAGATGATGACGAACGCCGCCATCGACGCCGCCACCCAGAACGCCGTGTCGCCGAAGAGGCCGTGCGCCTCGGCCGATATCAGCGAGCGGCCGATGGTGAGCGTGTCGAGGCTTGTCGCCACGGATTTCAGCTGCAGCGCGATGTAGGGCGTCGTGCCGACGACAGCGATTAGCGTCACGATGGCGGCGACGCGCGTGCTCTTGCCGTAGCGCGAGGAGATGAAATCGGCGATCGAAGTGATGCGGTGCGTCTTGGAGATGCGCACGAGCTTCCTGAGAAGAAACCACGCGCCGACGAAGACCAGCGTCGGCCCGAGATAGATCGCCGCGAACTCCGCGCCGTTCCGCGCCGCCGAGCCGACCGCGCCGAAGAAGGTCCATGAGGTGCAATAGACGGTGAGCGAGAGGGTGTAGACGACCGGCGAGCTTATAAGCTTGGCGCGGCCCTTCGCAGCCATGCGGTCGGTCACGAAGGCAAGCACGAAGAGCAGCGCCAGATAGGCGCCGGCGATCGGAAGAACGAAGCCTGGGGTCAGCACCGGCGCCGCCTCAGCGCTCGTCGCCCTCGCGGGCGGCGGCATTTCTGGCGCGCGTGCCGACCGGCCATTCGAGCCGCCGCGCCACCAGGCCTCCGGTGACGATGAGCGCCAGCCAGCAGACGAAGATGTAGACGATGAAAAGCGGAAAGCCGGCAGCGCGCGACCAGGTCTGCCAGACGATCACGACCGGCGGCGTGAGCAGGAACACCCCGACCCAGGGAAGCAGGAAGGCGAACTCGACGATGCGGCTGCGGTTCATCCGCCCTTCCCTTCCGCTTCTGCGCCGGCGACGCCCGCGAGCGCCAGCGTCCGCTCCACCACCTCGCGGTTCGAGAAGGGCTTGGTGACGAACGCGTCGGCGCCGAGCGCGAGCGCCATCTGCCGGTCATTCTCCTGGCCGCGCGCGGTCAGCACGAGCACCGGGATGTCACGAAGGTCGGGGGTGCTCTTCACGAAGCGCAGCACTTCCATGCCGTTCTCTTCCGGCAGCATGATGTCGAGGATGACCACCGCCGGACGCAGGCGCTTGATCGCCTCAAGGGCCAGCGCGCCGTCCTTGGCGACGGCGACCCCCAGTCCCGCGCGCTCGATGAGGAAAGTGAGCGACTCGACAATATAGGGCTCATCCTCGGCGATCAGCACCAACGGGCGCACGTCTGTCCTCCCGCGGCCGACTTGTTGGCGGCCTTTTCCAGCCCCGCCACCTTAGCTGATCCGCCACTTTCTTACACATCTATTGCGGCCCGTTAACTTGCGGGAAGGCCCGCTGCGCGCAGCCCTCGCGCGGACAGAGATGGCAGTTGATGCCGGCTTCGAGCGTCAGTCCCGGACCGCCGCGAAGCGCCTCCCCATAGACGATGCGATCGGCGTATCCCGCGTCGCATGCGATCATAACGCTGAAGCTCTCGCCGGGCGTCCCGAAGCCCGGCGCGGGCTTTGCGATCAGGCGCGCGATGAAGAGGAATTCGCGTCCGTCGGGAAGCCTGACGCGCTGCGTCACGAGCGCGCCCGGTGTGAGCTGCGTGCGATAGACCGCCCACAGCGGACACGCGCCGCCGTAGCGCGGCAGGCGCAACGTCGGCAGGCTGAAGCGCTTGGAGATGTTGCCGGCCGGATCGACACGCAGGAACGCGAACGGAATCCCTTCCGCGCCGGGGCGGCGGAGCGTGACCAGCCGATGGCAGACCTGCTCCATGCTCGCGCCGAAGAGCGCGGCAAGACGCTCAAGGTCGTAACGCGCGGTCTTCGCGGTGCTCAGGAACGAGTCATAGGGCAGCACCAGCGCGCCGGCACCGTAGCTGTAAAGCGCCTCCGTCGCGCGAGCGCGCGCCTGGTCGGAGGTGAGCCGCGGATCGCGCACGAGCTTCTCGACCGCCGCCGCCTGATTGACGGCGAAGGCGAGCCGCGCGAGCTGGAAACGTCGCGTCGCGGTGGGCAGGCCGGCCGGCAGCGAGAAGACGCGCGCGGCGGGGTCGAAGGCCCCGTGACGTTGTCCGAGCCTCTTGGGCGCGATCGGCTCGACCGTCTCAATTCGAATCCCATGGTCCTCGACAAGCGCTTCGATCGCCGCCTCGCTCGGCGCACCTGTCGCCCCGATCGTCTTCGCGAGGGCGTCAGCCGCGTCTTCGAGCTCGGCGAAGAAGCTTCGCCGGTCAATGATGAGATCGTCGACCTCCTCGGCCGGTGTCGTCGGCCGCGCGCTGTCTCCGAACTCGCTCAGGCGATCGAAGACGGCTTTGGCAATGCCCCCGAGCTTGCCGCTCTCTTCCGCGATCAGCGCGGTGAAGCGCTCGCGTTGCGGCAGGGCTATGTCGGGATGCTCGCGCAAAATCTCGGCGAACGAACGAATTGAGGTCATGCGCGTCAACAGCTCATGGCTGGCTTCGAGAAGATCGGAATCGTGCGCCAGCCGCTCGGCGAGCGATTCGGAAAGCATGCTTGCCTGCCGATAGGAGCGATGCAGCCTGACGACCGCCCGCCCCCAGGCTGGCTGCCGACCGACGATCTCCTGCGCCCCCGGCGGATCGATCGCGAGATCGCCGAGCAGCGGGTCGGCGGTGATCTCGGTCAGGTCTTGGACAAGCCGCGACGTCTCCGCGCCGGTGATCGCGTCCATGTCGAGGTCGAGCGCGTCGGCAAGGCGATGCAGGAGCGCGCCGGCGATTCGCCGCTTCCCCTGCTCGATCAGATTGAGATAGCTCGGCGATATGCCGACTGCCGCAGCAAGCGCCGCTTGCGTCATGCCGAGCTCGCGCCGCGTCTGGCGCAGCCGGAAGCCGGCGGTCGTCCTCTCCATTCGCGTTCCCTCGCCGCGCGGCCCTTGACAACCTTTACAGGCTCGTGGCCGACAACAGTCGGATATTTACAAGATTTACCTTTTCAATCAATTGCTTCTGGAAGGCGTTACGCTCGGTATTTACAATCAGTGCGGTTCGCCATGCGGACAGCCCGTCGCGACAAGACGACGGTGACGGGATGAGACATCCAGGAGGAAACTCATGAAATTTTCCGACAAACGCGTCACGCGACGCGGACTGCTCAAGGCAGGAGCCGCGACCTCACTCGCCATGGCGGCGCCCCTGCATTTTGTTCGCGGCGCCTGGGCTGAAGAGCAGCCGATTGGCAACTACCCCGCGCAGACATCGGGCTCGAGCATCAAGTTCGGCTTCAACGTTCCACAGACCGGTCCCTACGCCGACGAGGGCAAGGACGAATTGAAGGCCTACCAGCTTGCCGTCCAGCATCTGAACGGTGAGGGCGACGGCGGCCTGCTCAACACGATGACGCCGAAGGCTCTGAAGGGGAACGGCATCCTCGGCAAGAAGGTGGAATTCGTCACCGGCGACACACAGACCAAGTCCGACGCGGCCCGCGCGTCAGCCAAGCAGATGATCGAGAAGGACGGCGTCATCATGATCACCGGCGGCTCGTCGTCGGGCGTGGCGGTCGCCGTGCAGTCGCTTTGTCAGGAAGCCGGCATCATCTTCATGTGCGGCCTGACGCACTCGAACGACACCACCGGCAAGGACCGGCGCCGCTACGGCTTCCGTCACTTCTTCGACGCCTACATGTCCGGTCAGGCGCTCGGGCCGATCCTGGGCGAGACCTATGGGACCGACCGCGTCGCCTACCACCTGACCTCGGACTACACCTGGGGCTGGACGCAGGAAGAATCGATCAAGGACGCCACCGAGAAGCTCGGCTGGAAGACCCAGGCCGCTGTCAGGACGCCGGTCGGCGCCCCTGACTTCTCCCAGTACATCACGCCGGTCCTGAACTCCGGCGCCGACGTGCTGATCCTCAATCACTACGGCTTCGACATGATCCATTCGCTGACGCAGGCGGTGCAATTCGGCCTGCGCGACAAGATGGCGAACGGCAAGAAGTTCGAGATCGTGGTGCCGCTCATCTCCGAGCTGATGGCGCAAGGCGCCGGCGACGCCATCAAGGGGATCCTCGGGACCTCCAACTGGAACTACAAGCTCCCGGACGACGCCACCGCGGCGTTCACCAAGTCGTTCGGCAGCGCCTATGGCTCACCGCCTTCGCAGGCGGCGCAAACCTGCTACGTACAGGCGCTGCTCTACGCGAACGCGGTTGAGACGGCGGGCACCTTCTACCCGCCGGACGTGATCAAGACGCTCGAAGGCTTCAAGTTCGACGGCATGGGCAACGGTCCGACCGAGTACCGGGCGGCCGACCATCAGTGCTTCAAGGACGTGCTGGTGGTGCAGGGCAAGGAGAAGCCTGAGAACCAGTTCGACCTCCTCGACATCGTCAAGGTCGTGCCGCGGGCGCAGGTCGAATACGACCCGAACATCCCGCAGTTCAATCCCGACGGCAAAGCCGATCTTGGCCCCTACGTGCCGGCCTAGTCTCGAAGCGATCCTCTGGCCGGCCGCTCGTTCTCGCGAGCGGCCGGCCTCTTAATGCGCTCGTTGCAAAAGCGGGCAATCGTGTAAGACTGATCGCGTGGGAACGGGCGGACTGGGTGGACCATGCTGGATGCGATCGTCCTGCAACTCCTGAATGGACTCGACAAAGGCGGCGCCTATGCGCTGATCGCGCTTGGCCTGACGCTGGTGTTCGGGACGCTCGGCGTCGTCAACTTCGCGCACGGGGCGCTCTTCATGCTCGGGGCCTTCTGCGCCGTCGCCTTTCAGAACCTCCTGACGCTGTCGACCAAGATCAAGGACCCGGCGATCACCTTCTTCGACGCCTATAAGGAGGTCCCCTATCTCACCGCCTGGTTCGGCGACTTCGGCCAGTCGATCATCAACTATTCGGCGCCGCTCTCCATCCTTCTTGCCGTTCCCGTGATGCTTCTCATCGGACTGGCGATGGAGCGCGGTCTCATCCAGTTCTTCTACCGGCGGACTCACGCCGAGCAGATTCTCGTGACCTTCGGGCTCGCCATCGTCCTGCAGGAGATCGTCAAGGCGATCTGGGGCGCCAATCCGATCCCGGTCGCCGCCCCGCCGGCCTTCGCCGGCAGCGCCGATATCGGCGCCTGGCTCGGCCTTGGCGCGGGCGTCGTCTATCCATGGTGGCGGCTCATCTATTTCGCCTTCTCCGCGCTTGTCATCGGCTGCGTGTTCGCCTTCCTCCAGTTCACCACCTACGGGATGGTGGTGCGCGCCGGCATGCGCGACCGCGAGACCGTCGGCTTGCTCGGGGTCAACATCCAGCGCCGCTTCACGGTGGTCTTCGGGCTCGCAGCAGTGGTCGCCGGCCTTGCCGGGGTGATGTACGCGCCGATCGTCTCGCCTGACTATCACATGGGAATGGAGTTCCTCGTGCTCTCCTTCGTCGTGGTCGTCGTCGGCGGCATGGGTTCGCTCCCCGGCGCGGTCCTTGCCGGGTTCCTGCTCGGCATTCTGCAATCCTTCGCGGCCATGAACGAGGTCAAGCACGTCATTCCGGGCATCGACCAGATCATCATCTATCTGGTCGCCGTGGTTGTGCTGCTCCTGCGTCCACGCGGCCTGCTCGGCCGTGCCGGCGTGATGGAGGCCTGAGCGATGATAATGAGCGAGGGCACGCCGCGCCGCGACGCCGTCCTGATGGTCGCATTCACAGCGGCCGTGCTGTTGATGCCCTATTGGCTGGCGCCGATCGGCGCCGGCTATCCCGACCTCCTGCAGCGTTTCGCGATCTACGGGATTTTCGCGATCGGCTTCAACATCCTGTTCGGATTGACCGGCTACCTTTCGTTCGGGCACGCCGCCTTTCTTGGCGTCGGCTCCTACACGACCATGTGGTCACTCAAGCTGCTGACGATGAACGCCCTGCCCGCGATCGTGTTCGCGGTGCTGCTTTCCGGTTTCGCCGCCCTGATCATCGGCTTCGTTAGCCTGCGCCGTTCCGGCATCTACTTCTCGATCCTGACGCTCGCCTTCGCGCAGATGTCTTATAATCTCGCCTACTCGGTGTTCACGCCGATCACCAACGGCGAGACCGGGTTGCGTGTCATCCGCGGCGACCCGCACATCATCGACGCGGCCTTCGGTTGGACGCCGGGTGCGAGCCTGCCGACGCCCGAATTCTTCGGCGTCAAGATGAGCGGATACGGCGGCTTCTATTTCTCAGCCGTCATGTTGATCATCGCGTTCTTCATCGCGCTCCGCATCTTCCGTTCGCCTTTCGGGATGGCGCTCCGCGCGATTCGCTCGAACCAGAACCGCATGGGCTATGTCGGCTTCAACACACGGCCCTACGCGCTCGCCGCGTTTGTCGTTTCCGGCATGTATGCGGGGCTGGCGGGCTCGCTTCTCGTCATCACCGACCCGCTTGCCGGCGCGGAGCGCATGCAGTGGACCGCCTCCGGCGAGGTCGTGCTGATGACGATCCTCGGCGGTGCCGGAACGCTGCTCGGGCCGCTCCTCGGCGCCGGCATCATCAAATATTTCGAGCACATCTTCTCCGCCTTCAACGACCAGACGCTCTATCAGGCGTTCTCGTTCCTGCCGCCGCCTGTGCAGGATGTCGTGGTGTCGATTGCGAGGCTCTTCGTGGGCGGCGGCTGGCAGCTCACCCTCGGTGTCCTCTTCATGCTGATCGTGATCTTCCAGCCGGGCGGCATCATGGCCGGGATGCGACGCATCGGCCGCCTGTTCAATCGCGGCACGCCCGGCGCCATGGGCCCGGCCGAGCAGCCGGCGGAGTGAGCACATGACCGTGAGCCACCCCGGAAACGTCGTCCTCCACGTCGCCGACGTCTTCAAGAGCTTCGGCGGGCTGCATGCACTGAGCGACATCGATCTTGAGATCGAGGAAGGAAAGACGCGCGCCATCATCGGGCCGAACGGCGCCGGCAAGTCGACGCTCCTCAACATCTGCGTCGGCCGTTTGAAGCCCGATTCCGGCACCGTCGTCTTCGACGGGCAGATACTGACCGGCAAGACGCCCTACAAGATCAATCAGATGGGCGTCGCGCGCGTGTTCCAGACACCGGAGATCTTTCCCGACCTCTCGGTGCTCGACAACGTGATGATCCCGGCCCTGGCCAAGCGCGATGGCGCTTTCCGCATCCGCGCGTGGCGGGGACTGACGCAGGAAGCCGAACTTCGCGACAGGGCCGAGGCGACGATCGAGGATGTCGGGCTCCACAACCAGCTTCACCAAGAGGCGGGCAGCCTGTCGCGCGGCGACAAGCGCCGGCTTGAGCTCGCGATGTGCCTCGTTCAATCGCCGCGGCTTCTGCTTCTCGACGAGCCGACCGCGGGAATGTCGCGGCTCGACACCAATCGCACGATCGATCTCCTCCAGAAGATCAAGGCGCGCGGTATGACCAAGGTGATCATCGAGCACGACATGCTCGTCGTCTTCAGCCTTGCCGACCGCGTGACGGTGCTTGCGCAAGGGCGCATCATTGCAGATGGTTCGCCGGATGAAGTGCGCGGCGATCCGGCGGTGCAGGAAGCTTACCTTGGGGGCGCACATCAATGACGCTCATGGCTGAAGCCGCCACGTCGTCGGTTGCCATGTCGGAGCCCGGCGACCAAGCGCCGGCGAAGACAGCCGCGGCGGCGGACGCCTATTTCTCCTGCCGCAACCTCCATTCCTATTACGGCGAGAGCTATATCGTTCAGGGCGTGTCGTTCGAAGTCCGGGAAGGTGAGGTTCTCGCCCTCCTCGGCCGCAACGGGGCCGGCAAGACCTCGACCCTGCGCACCATCGCCCGCACCGAGGAGCCGGTGTTGAAGCGCGGCGAGATCACGCTCGCCGGCAAGCCGATCCATCCGCTCCGCGCCTACCAGGCGGCACGCGAGGGCATCCAGCTCGTACCCGAAGACCGCCGCATCATCGGCGGGCTGAGCGTGGAGGAGAACCTTTTCCTCTCGCAGGTCGCGGCGCCGCTCGGCTGGCCGATCGAGCGTATTTACGAGCATTTCCCCCGGCTTGCCGAGCGCCGCAAGCAGGAGGCGACGACGCTCTCCGGCGGCGAGCAGCAGATGCTGGCGGTCGCCCGCGCGCTCGCCCGCGACCTGAAGCTGCTTCTCCTCGACGAGCCCTATGAAGGGCTTGCTCCGGTCATCGTGCGCGAAATCGAGAAGATCGTCGCGGAGATCAAGGAGCTCGGCATCACCACGATCATCGTCGAGCAGAACGCCATCGCCGCCCTGCAGCTCGCCGACCGCGCCGTCATTCTCGACATGGGGACGGTCGCCTACCAGGGACCGGCGCAGGAGGTGCTGGAGAACACCGAGCTCCGCCACGAATATCTGGCGATCTGACGCGCCCTCGCGCTTCGAGCGCGTCGCTCCTCAAAGATCGATCGCGACGCGGACGACCCCGCCTTCCGAGCCCAGTCGGAGAAACCCCAGCTCCCGCGCCATCTGCAGCATCGTCACGTTTTCGCTCAAGACGTCGCCATAGACCGTCTTGATGCCGCGCCGCCCCGCGCAGGCAAGAATGTCGCGCATGAGCTGGAAGCCGAGGCCGCGCCCCTTCAGGTCCGAGCGCACCATCACCGCGAACTCCGCCTTGTCGTTGTCCGGGTCGGCGATGATGCGCGACACGCCGAGGATTTCGCCGTGGTTCGGCCCCGCCCGGTCGTCGATCGCGACGAGCGCCATCTCGCGGTCGTAGTCGATCTGCGACAGCCGCGCGGCGAGAAGGTGGGGAAATTCCCGGAGCGGCCCGAGGAAACGCAGCCGCACGTCCTGCGGCGACGATCGCGCCACCATCTCGACGAGCCGCACCTCGTCCTCGGGGCGGATCGGCCGCACCTGAAGCCGCAATCCGCCGTCGATCTCCACCTGGTGCTCGAGCTCCGCCGGATAGGGCTCGATCGCCGGGCGCCGCCGCTCGGTTCCCGCCGGCCATAGCGCCACTCGGGCATCGAGCGCGATCACGCCGTCCGGCCCAGCGAGGAGCGGGTTGATGTCCAGCTCGGCGACCCCGGGAAGCGCGATCAGAAGCTCGGAAAGCTGCACCAGCGTGCGCGTAACCGCGTCGATGTCGACCGGCGGCCGGTCGCGGTATCCGGCAAGCATCTTCGACACGCGCGTGCGCGCGATCATCTCGCGGGCGAGCACCAGATTGAGCGGCGGCAGGCCGATCGCTCTGTCGTTGATGACTTCGACCGCCGTGCCGCCGTGGCCGACGAGGAGGATCGGCCCGAAGGCGGCATCCTCGCCGATACCGACGATCAGCTCCTGGCTGTTCGGACGGTTCACCATCGCCTGCACGGTCAGCCCGGTGATGCGCGCCTTCGGCGCGCGCTCGCGCACGGTCGCGAGAATGTCGCGCGCCGCAAGCTCCGCCACCTCGGGCGAGCGCAGGTTCAGGCGGACCCCGCCGACATCGGACTTGTGGGTGATGTCGGGCGACAGGATCTTGACCGCGACCGGCCCACCGATCTTCCGCGCGAAGGTCGCGACCTCGGCAGGGTCGGCGGCGGCGAATGTCTCGACGACGGGGATGCCGAAGCTCGAAAGCAGGTTCTTCGCCTCGGTTTCCGACAGAAGCGTCCGCTTGTCCTTCAGCACATTCGCGATGAGCGCGGCGCCGACGGCGCGGTCGGCGCGGTCGAGCTCCGGCAGCGCCGGCGGCGTCTCGAGCAGGAGGGCCTGGTTACGCTTGTAGTTGACGAGGTGCATCAGCGCGCGGATCGCTTCGTTCGGCGTCTCGTAGCTGGGCACGCGATTGGCCGCGAAGAGCCGCCGCGAATCCTCCGCGGCGGTCTCGCCGAGCCAGCAGCTCAGGATGGTCGCGCGGGGTGCGGACGCAGCCACGCCGACGACGGCGCGCGCCGCGTCGGCGCTGTCGGCAACCGCGGTCGGGCAGTTCATGACGAGGATGGCGTCGGCGCCGCGATCGGCGAGCAGCGCCTCGATCGCCGCCTTGTAGCGGTCGCCCTTGGCGTCGCCGAGGACGTCGACCGGGTTGCCGCGCGACCAGGCGCTCGGCAGCGCCGCATCGAGCCTTTCGATCGTCGCCTCGGAAAGCTCGGCGAGCGTGCCGCCGTAGTCGGCGAGCGCGTCCGTCGCGAGCACGCCGGCGCCGCCGCCGTTGGTCAGGATCGCAAGCCGGGCGCCGGCCGGGCGGACGCCAGCGGCAAGCGTCACCACCGCCTCGAAGAGCTCGCGCAGCTCGTAGACGCGAAGCATGCCGGCGCGTCGGAAGGCCGCGTCGTAGACCGCGTCCGATCCGGCGAGCGCGCCGGTGTGCGACAGCGCCGCCCTGGCGCCGGCGATGCTCCGCCCTGCCTTGATCACGACGACGGGCTTGGAGCGCGCGGCAATACGTCCGGCGGACATGAACTTCCGCGCGTCGGTGACGCTCTCGACGTAGAGCAGGATGGCGCG
This sequence comes from uncultured Alphaproteobacteria bacterium, assembly GCA_963739005.1. GTDB lineage: Bacteria > Pseudomonadota > Alphaproteobacteria > Rhizobiales > Afifellaceae > DASWJZ01. Next base: position 140,416 of record CAVTYQ010000002.1, read on the forward strand.
CGTGTAGCGGTCGGCCGCGAGATGGTCGAGCATGTCGCCGAAGTCGATGTCGCTCATCGCGCCGAGCGAGGCGACGTGCGAGAAACCGATGCCGCGCGCCGTCGCCCAGTCGAGAACGGCGGTGGCGAGCGCGCCCGATTGTGTCACGAAGGCGAGGTCGCCGGCCTTCGGCGTCAAGTGCGCGAAGCTCGCGTTGATGCCGGCGGCGGGCGAGATGAAGCCGAGGCAGTTCGGACCGATGATCCTCAAGAGATGCGGCTTCGCCGCTTCGAGCATCGCGGCTTTCAGCACCTCGCCTTCGACGCGCTCGCCCTCGCCGAAGCCGGCAGTGACGACGACCGCCGCCCGGCAACCGCGCGCCCCGAGCTCCGCGATGAGCCCCGGCACCGTCTCAGGCGGCGTGGCGACGACAGCAAGGTCCGGCGCCATCGGAAGCTCCGCCACCGTGTGGTAGTTGACCGCCGAGCGTATCGCCGCTTCGTGCGGATTGACGGTCATCACCGGGCCGTGGAAGCCGGCTTCGAAAAGGTTGCGGGCGAGCACCGCGCCGACCGACATCGGCTTGTTGCTCGCGCCGACGAGCGCGATCGCCTTTGGCTCAAAGAGAGCGTCGAAGTTGCGTGTTGTCATGCTCGCGGCTCGCGCCCGGCCATCCAAGCTGTTTGCCAAGCGAAGATGGCACGGTCACGGTTCCCGGAACCTTGATAGCGCGCAATCTGGAAAGAACACATGACAGCCGTGCGCTATGGCCCGGCGGAGGCGGCCATGCCTAGTACCAGCAGGGCGAAAAGCGCGGGTTTCCGCGCTCGCCATCCTTACCGGTCGGAGGGCCCCGGAAACGGCACGACGGAGGGCTCAGGCCGCGGCGGGCGGTCGCCGCCGAACACATCGAGGCAGGCCTGCTCGACGATGTTGAGGCCCTCCTCCAGCTCGGCCATGCCGATGGTGAGCGGCATCAGAAACTTCACCACCTCGTCGTAGGAGCCGGCGCGCTCGATGATGAGGCCGCGCTTGAAGGCATTGGCGGAGATGGCAGCGGCGAGCTCGGGATCGGCGCAGACGACGCCGCGCATCATGCCGCGCCCGCGCGCCTCCAGGATGTCGCCGGAGAAGCGGTCGACAAACCCGTTCAGCCTGTCTTCGAGGAACTCGCTCTTCTCCGAAACCTCGGCCTGGAAGTCGCGGGTGCGCCAGTAGTGCTCGAACGCGGCCGCCCCGGTCACGAAGGCGTGGTTGTTGCCTCGGAACGTGCCGTTGTGCTCACCCGGCCGCCATTGGTCGATCGAGCGTTCGATCAGCACGATGGCGAAGGGCACGCCGTAGCCGGAGATCGACTTCGACATCGTGACGATATCGGGCTTGAGGCCCGCGATCTCGAAGCTGAAGAAGGTGCCTGTGCGCCCGCAGCCTGCCTGCACGTCGTCGACGATCAAGAGGATCTTCTTGCGCCGGCAGAGAGCCTGCAGGCGCTTCAGCCAGTCAAGCCGCGCGGTGTTGAGCCCACCCTCGCCCTGCACGAGCTCGATGATCATCGCCGCCGGCTCGTCGACGCCGCTCGAGGGATCGGAGAGCAGCCGGTCGATATAGGCGATGGTGTCGACGCTGCTGCCGAAATAGCCGTCATAGGGCATGACGGTGACGCCCTGCAGCGCGACGCCCGCCGCACGCCGGAAATGCTGGTTGCCGGTCGCCGCGAGCGCGCCCACCGACACGCCGTGAAAGCCGTTGGTGAAGCTGATGATGTTGGTCCGCCCGGTGACCTTGCGGGCGATCTTCAGCGCCGCCTCCACCGCGTTGGTGCCGGTCGGGCCGGTGAACTGCACGACGTAGTCGAGGCCGCGCGGCGAAAGGATGATGTCCTCCATCGCCTCGAGGAACGCCTCCTTGGCGACGGTGTGGAGGTCGAGGCTGTGGGTGATCGCATCCGACTCGATGTAGGCAAGCAGCGCCTGCTTCAGGATCGGGTTGTTGTGCCCATAGTTGAGCGAACCGGCGCCGGCGAGGAAATCCAGGTAGCGGCGGCCGTTTACGTCCCAGAGTTCGGCGTTGAGAGAGCGCTTCCAGATGTTCGGAAACGACCGCGCATAGGACTGCACGTTCGATTCCAGCCGGCGGAACACCGCGTTGTCGGCTCCGGAATCCGGTTCGTCAGCAAGCGACATTTCGCGAATCCTTCCTGGTGCGCGGCTCGTATCCGGCGGCGCGGGGCCGACACCATACCCAGTTCAGCCGTAGCTGACGACCCGGCTCGCGCATAGCCCGCCGCCACGACCTTTGTTGGCGGGCGCGACGATTTTCCCTCGCCCGCGCCGTCAAGGATGCCATTTGCCTGGCAAAGCAACTTCATTAGAAAGGGGTTGGAACCCGCCGCGGCGCGCTTCTTGGCCGCCGTCAGACGAGGAGAGATAGATGGCGTTTACCCTCCCCGACCTTCCCTATGCCTACGACGCTCTGCAGCCGTACATGTCGAAGGAGACGCTGGAGTTTCACCACGACAAGCACCACAAGGCCTATCTCGACGCGATGACGCCGATGATCGAGGGCACGCCCTATGCCTCGATGCCGATCGAGGACATCGTGAAGAAAAGCTATTCGGATAACCCGAAACTCTTCAATCAGGCCGGCCAGTTCTACAACCACATCCACTTCTGGAAATGGATGCGCCCGGTTCCCAAAACCGCGCCCGCGATGCCGGGCAAGCTCGAAGATGCGATCGAGAAGGACTTCGGATCGTTCGTGCGCTTCCGACTCGCCTTCATCGATGCCGGCAAGACGCAGTTCGGCTCCGGCTGGGCATGGCTCGCGCTGAAGGGCGACAAGCTCGTCGTCATGAACACGCCGAACGGCGAGAACCCGCTCGTGCACGACGCCAAGCCGCTTCTCGGCGTCGACGTGTGGGAGCACGCCTACTACCTCGACTTCCGCAACCACCGGCCGAAATACCTGGAGACCTGGTTCGACAATTTGGTCAACTGGGACTACGTGGCGGAGCTCTACGAGAAGGGCTGAGGCTTCGGCGCCGGCTCGCCAGCTCCACGCGTTGCCGGTCTCTACGCGGCCGGCACCGGCACTGCCACCGCCTCGCGCAGCGTCTTCACTTCGGCCTCCAACGCCGCGATGCGCTCGTCGCGCTCGCCGAACGCAGCGGCGACGTCGGCTGCATCGAAACGCTGCGGGATGTGTTGGGAGCAATTCGTGTCCCAGGCGGAGACGGTGAAGAGGATCACCTGCTCGGGGCGCGCCTTGTAGCCCTGCGGCATCAGCTTCGCCATCAGCGCGTCGTCGCCCTCCACGACGCGCGCCGTGCCCCAGATCTTGATGCGCCGCCGATGCGCGTAGTCGATCAGGAAGAGATGGGCGCGCAGATTGACCGCGAGATTGCCTTGCGTGATGTACTGCCGGTTGCCGGAAAAATCGGCGAAGGCGATGGTCGCTTCGTCGAGCACCTGCAGGAAGCCGGCCGGGCCGCCGCGATGCTGGATGTAGGGCTGCCCCTCGGCGTTCGCGGTGGCGAGGAAGACGCTCGTCTGCGCCGCGATGAAGCCGGCAAGCTCCGGCGTGATGTGGGTCTGCCACGAGCGTTTCTCCTCCATGCGCTGATAGGCGCTCCGCGAGCCCTTGCGCGCCTGCACAGCCTTGACGGACGGCGTGAAGGCGACGTCGCTGGAGTAGGTGTGGGTGGTGTCCATTGCTGCACCCTTTGCGACTGAGGTCGCGAAGATCGTTAGAAGCGCCCTCCCCGCTCGATCCGGAGCGGAGAGGAATGCCGACCGCTGCCTAGCGCGCGCCGGTCACCTTCTCTGCGTGGAACCGGATCATCGTGGCGGCGATGAAGTCGAGATTGTCCTCCACCGCGAAGTGACCGGCGTCGAGCCGATGCATCTCGGCATGCCGCAGATCGCGCAGGAAGGCTTCGCCGCCCTCCGGCGTGAAGAAGGGGTCGTCCTGGCCCCAGAAGATCAGCGTCTTCGGCTGCCGGTCGCGCAGGAACTTCTGCCACGCCGGATAGAGCGCGACATTGGTGCGGTAGTCGTAGAAGAGATCGAGGTTGACCCTGATCGCGTTCGGCCGCTGCATGAAGCCGAAGTCCGATTCCCAGTTGTCCGGGCTGATCAGCTCCGGGCGTGGCGAGCCGTGCAGGTAGATGCCCTTGATCGCGTCGTGCGTCAGAAAGTCGGCAAGCGGCTTCTCCGTCTCGGGCGAGCGGTTCTTCCATAGCGCATTGCGGAAGCCATCCCATGCGGCGGTGAAGCCTTCCTCGTAGGCGTTGGAATTCTGCACGATCAGCCACTCGAGCGCTTCTGGGTGCCGCGCCGCGACGCGGAAGCCGACAGGTCCGCCGTAGTCCTGAACGAAGAGGCCGTAGCGGTCGAAGCCCTTCGCGGCGAGCAACGCCTCCATGGTCTCGGCGATGCCGTCGAACGAGTAGTGGTAGGTCGCCGGATCGGGAACATCGCTGTTGCCGAAGCCTTGGTAATCAGGCGCGATCACGTGGAAATCGCCTGCGAGCGCCGGGAGGAGATTCCGATACTGATGCGACGAGGCGGGAAAGCCGTGCAGCAGGACGAGCTTCGGCTTCGCCGGGTCTCCTGCCTCGCGATAGCCGATGTTCAACCCGTCGACATTGACGGTCTCGAACTTGACTTGCCGGGCGCTCGACGAAACGGAAGACGGACGTATCGCGAGGTCCATCGGATTTTGATCTGCGGTGCGGAGCATGGCGTGTTCCTTTTCGGGGTCGAGGCCGCGAGGCGGCCCGAGGCAGAGAGGTACGCCCTTCCAGACTGAGAAATAAGACGCTATGACTCGTAGTGTTCCTTCCAGAATCTGGAAGTCTAATGGACCGCCTCGAATCGATGTCCGTTCTGGTCTCAGCCGTCGAGGCCGGGAGCCTCTCGGCAGCGGCCCGCCGCCTCGGCACGCCGCTCGCGACCGTCAGCCGCAAGGTCTCCGAGCTCGAGGCCCATCTCGGAACGCGGCTTCTGATTCGGACGAGCCGGCGCCTCGAACTGACGGAGGCCGGCCGCTCCTACGTCGAGGCCTGCAAGCGCATCCTTGAGGAGATCGGCGATGCCGAGCGCGCCGCGACCGGCGAATACAGCGCGCCGAAAGGCGCCCTCGCCATCACCGCGCCGATCGAGTTCGGCCGTCTCCACGTCCTCCCGATCGTCATCGAATTCCTCAAGGCCTATCCGGAGATCGATGTCCGCCTCGCGCTCGCCGACCGGCTGGTCAACCTGCTTGAGGATCGCGTCGATCTCGCCGTACGCATCGGCGCGCTGCCCGACAGCAGCATGATCGCGACGCGCGTCGGCGCGATCGGGCGGGTCGTCTGCGGGAGCCCCGCCTATTTCGCCGCACACGGAAAGCCGAAGGAGCCCGGCGATCTCGCCGCGCACGACTGCGTCTCCTTCGAGGGGCTGACCTCCGCGAAGGTCTGGACCTTCACAAAGGGCAAATCCGATCTCACCGTCGCGATCCGCTCGCGCCTGACGGTCAACACGGCGCAGGCCGCCATCGACGCGGCGATCGCCGGCGTCGGTCTCACCCGCGTCCTCTCCTACCAGATCGAAACCGCGCGGCGCGCCGGCGCGCTCGACGTCGTGCTTGAGGCGTTCGAGCAAGCGCCCTGGCCCGTCAACCTCGTCTACGCGGACCAGGGACCCGTGCCGCTCAAGCTCCGCGCCTTTCTCGATTTCGCGGCCCCACGGCTCAAGGCAAGGCTGGCGCAGACCGGAACCTAGGAGAACTGCGAGCGGAACACCGACTTGATCGCGTCGAGGCGCGCCTGCAACCGCTCGACGCGCTCATTGTCGCCGAGCGCCCGCGCGCGACCGATCGCGCTATAGAGGGCTTCCTTGGCGTCGCTGTAGCGCGCAGCGGCGTCCGATGGAGACGTTGCGTCGTACATGCGCTGGTAGGCCTCTTCCGCCATCAGCTCAAACGCGTCGGTCCATTCCCCGCTCAAGATGGTCTTGCCTCACCCGTCCGGCACATTGGCATCGAGCTCTTCGATCCAGGCGCGTGCATTACCATCAGACGGCGCGCGCCAGTCGCCGCGCGGCGAGAGGGCGCCGCCGGCCGAGACTTTTGGCCCGTTCGGCATGGCCGAGCGCTTGAACTGGCTGAAGCCGAAGAAGCGCTGCAGGAACACGCGCAGCCAGCTCTTGATGGTCGCAAGGTCGTAAGCGCGGCGGCGGTCCTCCGGAAAGCCGGCGGGCCACACGCCCTTCGCTGCGTCGCCCCAGGCATGAAGCGCGAGGAAGGCGATCTTCGACGGGCGGAACCCGAAGCGCGCCGTGTAGAAGAGGTTGAAATCCTGCAGCTCGTAGGGGCCGACTGTCGCCTCCGTGCTCTGCGGCGTTTCGCCCGCGACGACGGGCACGAGCTCCGGCGTGATCTCGGTCTGGAGGATCGAGCCGAGCGTCGCGCCGACCGCCTCGTCGAACTGGCGCGAGGCGATCACCCAGCGGATCAGGTGCTGGATCAGCGTCTTCGGCACGCCGGAATTGACGTTGTAATGCGCCATCTGGTCGCCGACGCCGTAAGTGCACCAGCCGAGCGCCAACTCGGAGAGATCGCCCGTGCCGATGACGATGCCGCCGTGCTGGTTGGCGAGGCGGAAAAGGTAATCGGTCCTGAGGCCCGCCTGTACGTTCTCGAAGGTGACGTCATAGACCGCCTCGCCGCGCCCGAAGGGGTGGTCCATGTCGGCGAGCATCTGCTTCGCCGCCGGCCGGATGTCGAGCTCGTGCGCCGACACGCCGAGAGCGCGCATCAATCGCTCGGCGTTGCCCTTCGTCAGGTCGCTCGTGGCGAAGCCCGGCATGGTGTAGGCGAGGATGTTTTCCCGCGGCAGCTTCAGCCGCTCGAATGCCTTCGCCGCGACGATCAGCGCCTGCGTGGAATCGAGGCCGCCGGAGACGCCGATGACGACGCGCTTCATGCCGATCGCCTCGATCCGCTGGGCCAAGCCTGCGACCTGGATGTTGTAGGCCTCGTAGCAATCGAGCGCGAGCCGCTCCGCGTCGGCCGGCACGAAGGGGAAGCGCTCGACTTTGCGAAGAAGCCCGATATCCGCGCTCGGCGGATCGAGTCGAAACGAAACGCTGAGGAACGCGTCGCTCGCCGCGCGGTTGCGGCGGCGGTTGTCATCGAAGGTCCCCATCCGCGCCCGCTCCTGGCGGAGGAGATCGAGGTCAACGTCGGCGATTGCCGTCATCGCCCCAGTCGGGAAGCGCTCCGTCTCGGCGAGGAGCGCGCCGTTCTCAAAAATCTCCGCCTGCCCGTCCCAGGCGAGGTCGGTCGTCGACTCGCCTGCCCCGGCTGCGGCGTAGAGATAGGCGGCAAGGCAGCGCGCCGACTGCGACTGGCAAAGAAGCCGCCGCGTCTCCGCCTTGCCGATCGTGATGTTCGAGGCCGAAAGGTTTGCGAGCACGGTCGCGCCCGCAAGCGCCGCCTCCGACGAGACCGGAATCGGTATCCAGAAATCCTCGCAGATCTCAGCGTGCACGACGAAGCCGGGCACGTCTTCCGCCGCGAAAAGAAGGTCGGGGCCGAACGGTGCCTCCTGGCCGGCAAGCGCAATCGAATCTCCAGCCGTGCCGTCGCCGGAAGCGAAGTGCCGGCGCTCGTAGAACTCGCGGTAGTTCGGCAAATGCACCTTCGGCGCGACGCCGAGGAGTCTTCCGCGGTGCACCGCGACGGCACAATTGTAGAGGCGCCCGCGATGGCGAAGCGGCGCGCCGAACAGAACGAGCGGCAGAAGATCACGCGAACCCTCGACGATCCGCGCGACGCCCGCCTCGACCGCTTCGAGAAGCGAATCCTGCAAGAGGAGATCGTCGATCGCGTAGCCGGAGAGCGCGAGCTCAGGGAGAAGCGCCAGCGCCGCAGCGCGCGCATCGCAGGCGCGCGCGATATCGAGGATCGCTTCCGCGTTCGCCTTCGGGTCGGCGATCGCGACCCGCATCGTCGAGACGGCCACGCGCGCGAAGCCGTGTCGGTAGATCGAATGGAAAGGCATGTGTGTCGTCGGTTCGAAAGGGCATCCGTCGCGCGAGACTAGCGCAATTCGCTTGCCAGCGCGGCTGCTCTTCGCGTCAGTGCAAAGATCGAGCCTGGCGCGGTGGGCCGCTCATTCACCCGGGAGTTCCGCCCATTGCCGCGAACAATTGCTCGACATCCGCGCGGTAGCAGAGCTCGGTGCCGGGCGTCATGATCGTCGCGGTACCGGCCGCCACGCCGTAGCGCACCGCTTCGGTCAGGCTCCACCCCTTCTCAAGGGCAAGCACGATGGCGCCGACCATGCTGTCTCCGGCCCCGACCGCGCTCTTGGAAGGGACTTCGAGTGCCAGAAAGTGCTCGGCCAGGGTATCGGTGACGAGAAGCGCGCCTTCCGAACCGAGCGACACCACGACGACCTCCGTGCGGCCGTCGGCAACGAGCGAACGCGCCGCCGCGATCGTCTCGGCACGGCTCTCGATCGGCCGGCCGAGCATCACGGAAAGCTCGTGGATGCTCGGCTTCATCAAATAGGTGCCGCGCGAAGGCGCGTGCCGCATCGCCATCGAGATGTCGAGGATCAGCCGCGCGCCGATCTTTTCGGCGAGCCATCCGATCTCCGTGCACAGCACATCCGCGTCGGCGCCCGGCGTGAAGCCGCCGCTGACGACGAGATAGCTCGGACGCGGCTCAAGCGCGGCGACGGCCTCCAGGCATTGGTGCTGCTCCGAATCCGAAAGCACCGGCCCGGGAAGGACGAAGCGGTACTGGTTGCCCGTGGCGCTCTCGGTCACCGTGAAACTCTCGCGCGTCATTCCGCCGATCGGCACGATACGCTGCGCGAGACCAAGTGCGTCGAGGCTGCGGTGAAGCACGACGCCATGCGGTCCGCCGGCCGGATAGACCGCGGTCGCCTCGCCGCCGAGGACCTTCACCACGCGCGCGACGTTGATGCCGCCGCCGCCCGGATCGAAGCGTGCCGGCCCGCAGCGGACCTTGTGCGTATGTCCGACCCGCTCCGTCACGGTCGAAAGGTCGAGCGCAGGGTTCATCGTCAAAGTTGCGATGGGATGCATTCACCGCTCCGAGCGGGTTCGGCAGGAAATGGACCGATGCGGCCGGCGGTCGCTATTCCGGCTCCAGGGCGACCACAGAGGGCGGAAGTATCCGCAGATGGTCCTCGACCGCGCGAACGCCCTCGGCCGCCTCGGCGCAGACGCGGACGGCGTCGCGTTCGGCCTTCGAGCCGACATTCCCCCAAAGGTGGACGACGCCGTTCGCGACCGTTATGTCGACGAGGGCGGCGCGCACGCCGGCGTCCTCGCGCGCCGCCTCCATGACCGCCGCGCGGATCGCGCCGTCGTCAGGCCCGAAGCCGACGCCCTTCCCCGCGGCGAGCCCCTGCAGCAGGTTGGCGCGGCTCACGATCCCGACGATCTTTCCGTCGCGCATCACCGGCGCGCGCTTGATCCCGTGCGTCTCGAAGAGCATTGCGATCTTGTCGAGCGGGTCATGCTCGCCGATCGTCACGACGCCGGTCGTCATGATATCGCCGGCCTTCAGCCCATGCGCCTTCACATAGGCTTTCGCGCTCTCCTCGGCCGACCTCGCTTCGGCCGCCCACCAGGGACGCCGCGCTGTGATGAGCTCCGCGCGCCGCATAAGGTCGCCCTCGCTGACGATGCCGACGAGCCCGCCGTTTTCATCGACCACGGGAACGCCGCTGATGCGCCGCTCAAGCATGAGTTTCGCTAAATCCGTGACGCTCGTCGCCGGGCCAACCGTCACCACGTCGGCGGTCATGACGTCGCCTGCCCTCATTTCGATTCTCCCCGGTCCCCTGCGAGCGCGCCCGGCGCCTCAGGCCACCGTGGTCCCAATCGTTCTCGGCGGCTCAAATGCGGGCGACCACAGTCTGCAACATCTTTCGCACCGTCTCCGCAACCTCCTTGAGCTTCGAATTGTCGACGGCAGCCATCGATGCGACGGGATCGATGGCGGACACCTCGACGCCCCCGTTCGTCGCCCGCACGATCACGTTGCACGGGAGCATGGCGCCGATCCGCGGCTCAAGCTTCATTGCTTCGTGCGCCATCTTCGGATTGCACGCGCCGAGGATGACATAGTCGTCAACGTCGGCGCCGAGCTTGGCCTTCATGGTCTTCTTGACGTCGATCTCCGTCAGCACGCCAAACCCCTGCTCGGCAAGGGCTTTGCGCGTACGCTCCAGCGCCTCGCCGATCTCGACGTTCGGGAGCTTCCTGTCGAGGGTGTACATGGCGGCGTTCCTATTCAGCTCCGGAGACAAGCCAGGTCCGCGCTTCCGCCGCCTCCTTGAGCGGGAACACCTTGACCGCGCCGGGCATCATGAAGCCGAAGGCGCGGATGGTGTGTCCGATCCAGTCGACGTCGGTGACGACGGCAACGCGCTCCCAGCGCAACAAGTGCTCCATTCCGACCTTGAAGTCCTCCCACATGGCCCCCGGCTCGATGCCGGTGAACTCCGGGCTGATCTCGTAGTAGAGCCGCAGCTTGTCATGTGTCTTGAGCGCGCGCTCGACCGCCGGCACGAGCACATCCTCATAGTCGCGGCGCGTCACGAAGCCCTTGCATGAAAAACCGAGGACGTCGCCGGGGAAACCTTCAAGCTTTTCGATCATCGCAATCCTCAACGGTTCGAGCGAGCCGGCTCAGGCGGCGCGCTTCGTGGCTTTGCCCCAGTCTTCTCGCTCTTCGCAACGATCGCCTTGACCGCCGGGAAGCTGTCCGGGCTGACGGAGATCGAATCGATACCGCATTTCACCAGGAACTCGGCGAATTCCGGATGATCGCTCGGAGCCTGCCCGCAAAGGCCCACCTTGGCGCCCGCTTTGTGCGCCGCCTGGATCACGCTGCCGATCATCCATTCGACCGCCTCGTCCTCCTCGTCGAAGAGACCGGCGAGCTCGCCCGAATCGCGGTCGACGCCGAGCGTGAGCTGCGTCAGGTCGTTCGAGCCGATGGAAAAGCCGTCGAAGCGCTCGGCGAATTCCTTGGCCCGGATGACGTTCGAGGGAATCTCGCACATCACGTAGACCTGCAGCCCCTTGACGGCGCGCTTGAGCCCGTTCTCGGCCATGACTGCGAGCACGCGGTCGGCCTCCTTCGTCGAGCGGCAGAACGGGATCATCACGATGACGTTGTCGAAGCCCATATCCTCGCGCAGCCGCTTGATCGCCTTGCACTCAAGCGCGAAACCCTCGCGATAGCGCGGCGAGTAGTAGCGCGACGCGCCGCGGAAGCCGATCATCGGATTCTCTTCCTTCGGCTCGAACTCGGCGCCTCCGATAAGACCCGCGTACTCGTTGGTCTTGAAGTCGCTCATCCTGACGATGACCGGCTTCGGATAGAACGTCGCCGCGATACGCGCCAGGCCGCGCGCCAAATGCTCGACGAAGTAGTCGGTCTTGTCGTCGTAGCCGGCGGTGATTGCCGCGATCTCCGCCTTCGCCGCCTCGTCCTTGAGCTCACGGTATTTGACGAGCGCCATCGGATGGACGCGGATGTGATTGGAGACCACGAACTCCATGCGCGCCAGGCCGACGCCATCGGCGGGAATCCGCCACCAGCGGAAGGCTGCGCCCGGATTGCCGAGGTTGAGCATGACCTTGGTCTTGGTCTCGGGGATGTGGCTCACATCGACGGTTTCGACATCGAACTTGGCGATGCCCTCATAGATGAAGCCCTCGTCGCCCTCGGCGCACGAGACGGTGACCTCCTGATCGTCGTGCAGCAGATGCGTGCCGTCGCCGGTGCCGACGACCGCCGGAAGCCCGAGTTCGCGGCTGACGATCGCCGCGTGCGAGGTGCGCCCGCCGTGATCAGTGATAATCGCGGACGCTCGCTTCATGATCGGCACCCAGTCCGGGTCGGTGATCTTGGTGACGAGCACCGAGCCGTCGACGAAACGGTCGATCTCGCTCACGTCTTCGATCAGGCAGACGCGCCCCGTCGCGATGGCGTCACCGACGCTCAAACCCGTGACCAGCTTCTTGCCGTGACTGCCGAGCCGGTAGCGGCGGAAGGCGCCGGTGGCGCGCCGCGACTGGACCGTCTCCGGCCGCGCCTGCACGATGAAATTCTCGCCGGTCTCGCCGTCCTTCGCCCATTCCATGTCCATCGGACAGCCGTAGTGCTTCTCAATGGTCGCGGCCCAGCGCGCGAGCTCCAGGATCTCCGCGTCGGAAAGCACGAACGCCGCCCGCTCCGCCTTCGAGGTCGGCACGTTGCGCACCGGCCTTTCGCCGCCCTGCGCGTAGATCATCTTGATCGCCTTCTCGCCACGCTTCTTCTCGATGATCGGCGAGAGCTTCTTGTTGGCAAGCAGCGGCTTGTAGACTTGGTATTCGTCCGGATCGACGGCGCCCTGCACCACGTTCTCGCCGAGCCCCCAGGCGGCGTTGATCAGCACCACCTTGTCGAACCCGGTCTCCGTGTCGATCGAGAACATGACGCCGGAGCCGCCGACGTCGGAGCGCACCATGCGCTGCACGCCGATCGAGAGCGCCACCTTCATGTGGTCGAAGCCCTTGGTCGTGCGGTAGCTGATGGCGCGATCGGTGAAGAGGGAGGCGTAGCAGCGCCGGCAGGCGTCAAGCAGCGCCGCCTCGCCGCGGATGTTGAGATAGGTCTCCTGCTGTCCGGCGAAGCTCGCGTCCGGCAGGTCCTCCGCAGTGGCGCTGGAGCGGACCGCGACATCCAGCTCCTTCTTGCCGGAGCGGCGGCAGAGCTCGCGATAGGATGAGCGTATCGCCTCGGCTGTCTCCTTCGGAAAGTCGCTTTTCAGAAATGCCTGGCGGATCGCCGTGCCGGTCTCGGAAAGCGTCGCCTTGCCGGAGGTCAGCTCGGCGAGGCGCGCTTTCATCGTCGCGCCGATGTCATTGGCGTCGACATAGCGCCAGTAGGCGTCCGCCGTCGTGGCGAAGCCGTCGGGTACCTTCACCCCCTTCTTGCCGAGCGTCCGCACCATCTCGCCGAGCGACGAATTCTTTCCGCCGACGCGCGGCACGTCGGAGCGGCTGAGATCCTCGAACCAAAGTACTTGCGGGGCTTGACGGGCGTCCATTGCTTCCTCCGAGAGGCGATCCATGCGCCGGCAGCGAAATTCCGGGTCTTGTCGCGAACGGCTGGAGATCAGGCGATCGGGGCGAGACGCCGGTCTCGCGTTCGGGACATGGTCAGATGAAATTGCTTATGGCCGTTATCTCCCCGTAGCCGCTTGATGTAGGTCAAAGCCGCCCCGAGTTTCGTCGATCATATTCAAGAAATAGAATGGAACTTGATCGCGGTCACGGGAGGGTAGCGTGGCACACATCGTCGTTCTCGGCGCCGGTCTTGGCGGCATCATCATGGCCTACGAGATGAAGGCGAAGATGCGCGCCGCCGATAAGCTGACCGTGGTCAATCAGGGCGGGACTTATTCCTTCGTGCCGTCCAATCCATGGGTGGCGGTCGGTTGGCGCAAGCCCGAAGACATCTCCGTCGAACTTCAGCCCGTGCTCTCAAAAATGGGGATCGGCCTCAAGCCGCAAGGCGCGAAGCGCGTGCACCCCGAGCAGAACCGCATCGTGCTCAATGATGGCTCCGACCTCGAATACGACTATCTGATCATCGCCACCGGACCGGACCTCGCCTTCGACGAGATCCCTGGACTCGGCCCGACCGCGAACACGCAGTCGATCTGCCAGATCGACCATGCCGTGCAGGCGCATATCGGGTTCGAGGCGCTCGTGAAGAAGCCCGGTCCGGTCGTCATCGGCGCCGTGCAGGGTGCCTCCTGCTACGGCCCGGCCTACGAGTTCGCTTTCATCGTCGATACCGCGCTGCGGCAGAAGAAGAAGCGCGACCAGGTGCCGATGACCTTTGTCACGGCGGAGCCGTATGTCGGCCATCTCGGCCTCGACGGCGTCGGCGACACCAAGGGCCTGCTCGAGAGCGCGATGCGCGACCGGCACATCAAGTGGATCACCAATGCCAAGGTGACGAAAGTCGAAGCCGGCAAGATGTTCGTCGAGGAGGTAAATGAGGACGGCTCGGTCAAGCAGACGCACGAGCTGCCGTTCGCATTCTCCATGATGCTGCCGGCCTTCAAGGGTGTCCCCGCCGTTCTCGGCGTCGAGGGGCTCACCAACCCGCGCGGCTTCATCACGATCGACAAATACCAGCGTAATCCCAAGTACCCGAACGTCTTCGGCATCGGCGTCTGCGTGGCAATACCGCCGGTCGGCAAGACGCCGCTCCCGGTCGGCGTGCCGAAGACCGGCTTCATGATCGAGTTCATGGTGGCGGCGACCGCGGAGAACGTCGGCGCGCTCTTGAAGGGCGAGGAGCCGAAAGCCGTCGCGACCTGGAACGCCGTCTGCCTCGCCGATTTCGGCGACGAAGGCATTGCCTTCGTCGCGCAGCCACAGATCCCACCGCGCAACGTCAACTGGTCGGCCCAGGGCAAGTGGGTGCACATGGCCAAGATCGGCTTCGAGAAGTACTTCCTTCGCAAGATCCGCCACGGCCAGAGCGACACGTTCTATGAGAACCTCGTGCTCGACGTGCTAGGCATCAAGAAGCTGAAGGACATCCACCTGGAAGCCGCCGAGTAGCGGCAAGGAGAAGACAATGACCGTCGACCGCGCGGTGTTGAGATTTGCCGGGTTCATGGTGCTCCTGTCGGTGGCGCTCGGCTATTACGTCTCGCCCTACTGGTACTGGCTGACGGTGTTCGTTGGCGCGAACCTGATCCAGTCCTCGTTCACCGGCTTCTGCCCTGCAGCCATGTTCTTCAAGAAGCTAGGCCTGAAGCCGGGTCTGGCTTTTCGGTAGAGCGCAAGGAATGCCATTGGCGCGGCGAGGGTTCCTCCCCCATCGCAGATGGTGGAGGGGGACCATGCGAAGCATGGTGGAGGGGGCCGGCGCACGCGCGGCGGCCGGCATGCGCCCCCTCCACCGCCTTCGGCGGTCCCCCTCCCCCGCTTCGCGGGTGAGGAACCCACGCGTCGCCGCGGCCATCCTCTTCTCGCTCGCGGCCGCATTTCCGGCGTCGGCGGCCGAGATTGTCGCGCATGCCGAGACCGTGCTCGAGACCAAGGCCGTCTTCGGGCAGGTCGAGACCCGCAACATCGTGCCGGCGCGGGCGCGCATCGGCGGCACCATCCAGTCGATCTCCGTCAGCGAGGGAAGCGAGGTCACCGAAGGCCAGGTGATCGCCCTCGTGATCGACGAGAAGCTCGCGCTTCAGCGCCAGGCCGCGGAGGCCGAGGTGAAGGCGCTTCAGTCGCAGCTCGATAACGCATCGACCGAGCTCGACCGCGCGCAGCAGCTGTTGTCGCGCGGGGCCGCGCCGCAAAGCCGCGTCGACACGGCAAGAACGCAGGTCGAGGTTTTCACCAACCAGCTCGCAGCGGCCGAATCGAACCGCGCCGTCATCGAGCAGCAGTCGCGCGAGGGCGAAGTGCTTGCGCCTGCCTCCGGCCGCGTTCTGACCGTGCCGGTGACGGCGGGCTCCGTGATCCTTGCCGGCGAGGAGGTCGCGCGGATAACGAGCGGCGGCACCTACCTGCGGCTTTCGCTGCCCGAGCGGCATGCCGCCGAGATCGTCGAAGGCGACAGCGTGGCGGTCGGCGAGCGGATGATCGCGTCGGGCAGCAATCCGGGCGCCATCGCTACGCGCCAGGGACATCTTGCGAAAGTCTATCCGGAGATCGCGGACGGAAAGGTCGAGGCCGACGTCGAGGTGGAGGGGCTCGGCGACTATTTCGTCGGCGAGCGGACGCTCGTTTGGATTCCGGTCGGCAAGCGCTCCGCGATCATGCTTCCAGTCGCCGCAGTGATCACCCGCCACGGCGTCGACACCGTTCGGATCGCAACGGATGCCGGCGAGATCGACGTCGCCGTCGTCCTCGGCGAGACGCTTGCCGGCGAAGGCGGCGATCGGGTGGAGATCCTGACCGGGATTCGCGACGGCGACCGGGTCGTGCTGCCGTGAAGCCCCGCCTCTTCAAGACTGCGCAATGAAGCTTGGCATCGCCGGCAGCCTGACGCGGAGCTTCATCGGCTCGCCGCTGACCCCCCTCTTCCTCCTTGCGGCTTTTGCCTTTGGCGTCGTTGCGCTGATCACGCTGCCGCGCGAGGAGGAGCCGCAGATCTCCGTGCCGATGGTCGACATCCACGTGCGCGCCGACGGTCTGAAGGCCGAGGACGCGGTGAAGCTCGTCACCGAGCCACTCGAAACGATCGTCAAGAGCATCGACGGCGTCGAGCATGTCTATTCGCAGACCAAGGACGACGGCGCGCTTGTCACCGCGCGCTTCGTGGTCGGCACCAGCGCCGACGCGGCGATCCTTCGCGTGCACGACAAGGTCCGCGCAAACCTCGACCGCATTCCGGTCGGCATCCCCGAGCCGCTGATCGTCGGCCGCGGCATCGACGACGTTGCGATCGTCGTCGTCACACTGACGCCGACTGCTGAGGCCGCTTCGCGCTGGACCGCCAACGGGCTGACGCGGCTCGCCCGCGAGCTGCAGGTGGAGATTTCGAAGCTCCCCGACATTGGCTTGACCTACATCGTGGGCCAACAGCCGGAGGAGATCCAGGTCGAGCCGGACCCGGAGCGGCTCTCGCTCTACGGCATCACGCTGCAGCAGCTCGCCGGCAAGATCGAAGGCGCCAACCGCTCGTTCGAAGCCGGGCTGATTCGCGACGACGGCGAGCAGCGCGTGCTCGTCGGCGGCCAGACGCTGCAGACGCTCTCCGAGATCGGCAACCTGCTTCTGACCGCCCGCGATGGGCGCCCCGTCTACGTCCGCGACGTGGCGACGGTCGTGCTCGCCACCGATCCAAACGAGACGCGCGTCGACCAGATCACGAAGACTGAAAGCGGCCTCGAGCGCGCACCCGCCGTGTCGCTCGCGATCGCCAAGCGCCCCGGCACCAACGCCGTCGTCATCGCCGACGCGATCGTGAAGCGCCTCAACGCCGTGCGCGGAGAAATTTTCCCCGACGACGTCGAGATGACCATCACCCGCAACTATGGCGAGACGGCCAACGAGAAGGCGAACGAGCTGCTCTTCCATCTCGGGCTCGCGACCATCTCCATTGTGGTCCTCGTCGCCGTCGCGATCGGCTGGCGCGAGGCGCTGGTCGTCGCCGTAGTGATCCCGACGACGATACTCCTGACGCTCTTCGCGTCGCGGCTGATGGGCTACACGTTGAACCGCGTCAGCCTCTTCGCGCTCATCTTCTCGATCGGTATCCTCGTCGACGACGCCATCGTGGTGATCGAGAACATCGCCCGGCATTGGGCGATGCGCGACGGCCGCTCGCGGCGCGAGGCGGCGATCGAGGCGGTCGCCGAGGTCGGCAACCCGACCATCGTCGCGACACTGACGGTGGTCGCCGCGCTGCTTCCGATGCTCTTCGTGTCGGGCATGATGGGGCCTTACATGAGCCCGATCCCGGCCAACGCCTCGGCCGCGATGCTCTTCTCCTTCTTCGTCGCGGTGATATTGACGCCGTGGCTGATGCTGCGGCTCGTCAGCCGCCACGAGGCAACGCATGTGGCGCACGACCAGGAGGCGATCGGATGGCTCGGACGGGCCTATATCGCCGTTGCGCGCCCGATCCTCGCCTCGAAGCGGCGCGCCTGGACGTTCCTCATCCTCGTCGGCATAGCGACGCTCGCTTCGCTGTCGCTCTTCTACACAAAGAGCGTGACGGTGAAGCTCCTTCCCTTCGACAACAAGGCGGAGCTCCAGGTCGTCGCCGACCTGAGGGAAGGCTCGTCGGTGGAGGACACCGACCGCGCGCTGCAGATGATCGTGGACCGGCTCGCGTCGATCCCGGAAATCGTCTCCTTCGAGACCTACGCGGGTACGGCGGCGCCTTTCAACTTCAACGGTCTCGTCCGCCACTATTATCTCCGCACGAGCCCCGAGCTCGGCGATGTTGCGATCAACCTCACACCCAAAGGCGACCGCAGCCGCGCCAGCCATGCGATCGCGCTTGAGGTGCGCGAGCGGCTCGCCGGCCTCGATCTGCCGGCCGGGATCGCGCTCAAGGTCGTCGAGCCGCCGCCCGGCCCGCCGGTGCTTTCAACGCTTCTCGCCGAGATCTACGGCCCCGACCCGGAGACCCGGCGCGCCGTTGCGACAAGAGTGCGCGAAGCTTTCGCCAGCGTCCCCTTCATCGTCGATATCGACGATTCCTTCGGCGTGCAGGGAACGCGCGTGCGCCTCGGCATCGATCAGGACAACCTCGAATATTACAAGGTCGAGCAGGGCGACGTGTACGACACGATCAACGCCCTCTTCGGCGGCACGACCGTCGGCTATTCGCACCGCGGCGGCGGCCGCTATCCGATCCCGATCCGCCTGGCGCTGTCGAAGGGCGCGGAAAGGATCGGCGAGGCGGCGCTGGCGACGCCCGTCCCTGCCAACGTCATCCCCGGCGAGCGCTCGGTGGTCGAGCTCGGCGATGTGGTCCATGTCACGCGCGAGCCGGCGTCCTATCCGATCTTCCGCCACAACGGCCGCGCCGCCGAGATGGTGACGGCGGAGCTTGCGGGAGAATTCGAGGCGCCAATCTACGGCATGCTCGCGGTTGACGATGCATTGAACAAGATCGACTGGAGCAATGTGCCGAAGCCGACCGTGAAGCTGCACGGCCAGCCCGACGACGAATCGCACCCGACGCTTCTATGGGACGGCGAGTGGGAGGTGACCTGGGTGACCTTCCGCGACATGGGCGCCGCCTTCATGGTGGCGATCCTTGGCATCTACATTCTGGTCGTGGCGCAATTCGGCTCCTTCAAGCTGCCGCTCGTCATTCTGACGCCGATCCCCTTGACCTTCATCGGCATCATGCTCGGGCACTGGCTCTTCGCCGCGCCTTTCACCGCCACCTCGATGATCGGCTTCATCGCGCTTGCCGGCATCATCGTCAGGAATTCCATCCTGCTCGCCGACTTCATCCGCCATGCGCGCCGGCCCGACCGGCCGCTCCTCGACGTGCTGCTTGAAGCCGGCGCCATCCGCTTCAAGCCGATCCTCCTGACGGCGCTCGCGGCGATGATCGGCGCCGCGGTGATCCTCGCCGACCCGATCTTCCAGGGTCTGGCGATATCGCTTCTCTTCGGGCTCGCCTCATCGACCGCGCTGACCGTCCTTGTCATCCCGGCGATCTACGTCGCGCTTCGCGGCGAAGATCACCGAAGAAGCGCGGAGGTCGCCGAATCTTAGACGAAAGCGGCGGGGCGCCGGCCCCAGAGTTTTGGCTGCGACCCCGGCAACCACGCGTTGACCTCCCGCCGAAGAGACGCGACACTGCGTCGCGGGTCGCTGCCGGCCCACGGCAACGATTGAGCCGGCGCCGCCCCGCTTTGACTGTCGACGAGAGGGAGGTGCCGCAGGGTCCGAGTGCCGAAATTGCCCCGGCAAGACCGCCGGGAACCCGTGCCGGTCGGGGTCCAAAGTGCTTCGCCGGCCAACAATAGAGAAGACGTCGAAACTGACGTTCGAATTGGGGAGGAAAGCGAATGAAAAGAGTACTCGCGGCCGCCATTGCGGTCGGGTTTTTGGGCGCGGCCGCACCGGCGTTTGCCCAGGACACGCTGAACGTCTGGTGGGTGAAGGGCTTCTACAAGTCCGAGGATGACGCCCTCTTCGCCGCCATCAAGAAGTTCGAGGACAAGACCGGCGTCAAGGTCGAGCTCTCCCAGTATCCCGTCCAGGACATGATCCCGAAGACCGTCGCGGCGCTCGATTCCGGCTCGCCGCCCGACGTCGCCTATGCCGACGTCTACGACTTCCAGGTCACCGGCAAATGGGCCTTCGACGGCAAGCTCGAGGACATCTCCGACGTCATCGAGCCGATGAAGGATCAATTCGCACCGAACACGATCTCCACCACCTACCTGTGGAACGACGTCGACAAGAAACGCGCCTACTACGCCTTTCCGCTGAAGCAGCAGACCATGCACATCCAGTACCTGGAAGGACATGCTGCAGGAAGCCGGCTTCACAGCGAACGACATTCCGAAGGACTGGGACGCCTATTGGGCCTTCTGGTGCGAGAAGGTGCAGCCGGCGGTACGCAAGGCGACCGGGGAGCGGGTCTATGGCGTCGGCGCGCCGATGGGCGTCGATTTCGAGCGACTCGTTCTATTCGTTCCTGACCTTCATGGATGCCTACAACGTCAAGCTCGTCGACGATGACGGCAAACTTCTGGTCGACGATCCGAGCGTGAAACAGGGGCTGATCGGGGCGCTCACCTCCTACATCATGCCCTATCAGACCGGCTGCGCGCCGCAGTCGGCGACGACCTGGAAGGACCCTGACAACAACGTCGCCTTCCACAACAAGACGATCGTGCTGACCCACAATGCGACGATCTCGATCGCCGCCAAGTGGCTCGACGATTCCAAGAACGAGACGCTGACGCAGGAGCAGCGCGACCAGGCGGCGAAGAACTACAACGAGCTGATCGCGACCGCCGGCTTTCCCAACAAGCCAGACGGCACGCCCGTGCAGTATCGCGCCGCGGTCAAGACCGGCGTCATCTTCGCCAACGCGGCGCACAAGGATCTCGCCAAGCAGTTTGTCGCCTTCATGCTGCAGGACGAGAATCTTACGCCCTACGTAGAAGGCTCGCTCGGCCGCTGGTTCCCGGTGACCTCGCAGGCGCAGAAGAGCGCCTTCTGGGACCAGGACCCGCATAGGCGGTCGGTGCGCGACCAGTTCGCCGCCGGCACCGTGAATTTCGAGTTCACCAAGAACTACAAGTTCACGATCCTGAACAACGAGAACGTCTGGGCGAAGGCGATGAATCGCGTCGTCAACGACAAGATTCCGGTCGACCAGGCGGTGGACGAACTGATCGCCCGAATCAAGGAAGTGGCGGGCTAGAGCCCTCTTAGATTGGCCCGGCCGCTGCGACTGCGGCGGCCGGGTCGTCAGACGGGAGGCCTCTCATGTCCGCTCCGGCGGTTCTCGAACGCGACGCGATCGCCGTGCCGGCCGTGCGTCCGGCGCGCTTCTACATTTCGAAGAACGACGCGTGGGGCGCGGCGATGCTTGCGCCCTACCTTGTCGTCTTCTGCCTCTTCGTCTTCTACCCGATCGCTTACGGCCTCTGGCTTGCGCGCCACCCGCAGACTTACGTCGAGCTCTTCGACGACCCGATCTTCCTGCGCACCGTCATCAACACGATCGTGTTCCTGGGCGTCGCCATCAATGTGAAGATGCTCCTGGCGCTGCTCCTCTCCGGCTATTTCATCCAGGCGCGCTGGTGGATCAGGATCCTCGGGCTGATCTTCATCCTGCCCTGGGCGCTTCCTTCGATCCCGACGATCCTTTCCATCCGCTTCATGCTCAATCCCGAATGGGGGATCATCAATTCCACCATCTTCCGCCTGACCTTCAAGGACGGGCCGAACTGGTTGAACGATCCGACGCTGGCGCTCTCGCTCGCCATGGTCACGCACATCTGGAAGGCGCTCCCCTTCTGGACGCTGATCCTGATCGCGGGACGTCTCGCCATCTCGCACGACCTCTACGAGGCGTCCTCGATCGATGGCGCCAATTCCTGGCAGAAATTCCGCTTCGTAACCTGGCCGTCGATGCGCACGCTCTATCTGACCTGCACGCTGCTCTCGACCATCTGGACGCTGGGCGATTTCAACAGCGTCTATCTCTTGACCGGCGGCGGCCCGGCGGACCTGACCCACGTGCTCGCCACACTCGGCATCCGCTACCTCCGCCTCGACCAGGTCGACCACTACATGGCGGCCGTGGTCTGCGCGCTCCCGGCAATGGCGCCGCTCGTCTATTTCATGATGACGCGGCTTTCGAGGGACCCGGCGAAAGAGGCCTCGAAATGAAGGCGCCGACGCTCCGCGGCGCTGGGACCGAGGCGAAGCTCCTCCTGATCGCGATTCCGGTCCTCGTTTGGACGCTGCTCCCGATCTATCACATGGTGCTCTTCGCCATTTCGCCGAAGGAAGCTGCGCTCTCCGGACGGCTCTGGCCGCAGCATCCGACGCTCAGGAACTTCGGCATCGTCTTCGGCGAGCAGCATTATTACCTGAGCCACTTCTGGCGACAGATGTGGAACTCGTTCTTCATCTCCGCGATGACCGGGATTCTAACCCTGGTGATCGCCAGCCTCGCCGCGTTCGCGATCAGCCGGCTGAAGACGCGCGGCGGGCGCACGGTGATGAACCTCGCGCTCCTCACCTATTTCATCCCGGCGGCGTTTCTTGCCGTGCCGATGTACCGGACGATGGGCGTCTACGGCCTCTTGAACGATCAATGGGCGCTGATCCTCGCCATGCTGACGCTCGCCTCGCCCTACGCAATCTGGGTGTTGAAGCAGGCCTCCGACAAGCTGCCCGTCGAGCTCGACGAAGCGGCGATCATGGACGGCGCGTCGCCGCCGCAGCTTTTCCGTCTCGTCTACCTGCCGCTGATGACGCCGTCGCTGATCGCGATCGGCATCTACGCGCTGATCCTCGCCTGGAACGAGTACCTCTACGCCTTCCTGCTTCTGTCGCGCGACACGGCGGTGCCGCTCTCCGTCGCGCTCGGCAACTTCCTCGCCGCCGACGATTTGCCCTGGGAGCTTCTGATGACGACGGGGCTGATCTACGCGCTCCCGCCGGCGGCGATCTACTACCTCTTCCGCCGCTACATGGTGTCGGGGCTGACGGCCGGCGCGGTGAAAAACTGAGCCGGAATCAGACCGCCATGCTGTGGCGGGCGCCGCCGACGGCGAAATAAGGATCGAGCGCCGCGCAGATGGAGCGCACGAACGGGCGGCCGCGCTCGGTCACGCGGATCGTGCCGTCCTCGGCGAAAAGGATTCCATCAGGCTCCGCGCTCGCCAGGAGCCGCTCCGCGTCGGCGAGCACCGGCTCGGCGTCCACGCCGAAGCGGCGTTTGATGTCGGCCCCGCTCAGACGGAAGTCGCACATCAGCCGTTCGATCGCATAGCCGCGCACGCGATCCTCCATGTCGAGCGCGATGCCGCGCGTCGCCGCCAGTTCGCCGGCGGAGACGCGGCGCGCATATTCCTCGACCGGAACGGCGTTCTGCACATAGCCTTGCGGCAGCCGGCTGATCGCAGAGGCGCCGAGCCCGATCAGCACCTCGCAATCGTCTTCCGTGTAGCCCTGGAAATTCCGGCGGAGCCGCCCCGCGCGCACCGCCACGGCAAGCGGATCGTCGGGTAGCGCGAAATGGTCGATGCCGATCCGCTGATAGCCCCAGCTCACGACCAGTTCCGCCGCCAGCTGGGAGGCGCGGAAGCGCTCCGCGGCATCGGGCAGCGCGGCGGCGTCGATCATGCTCTGGTGCCGCTTCAGCCAGGGCACATGCGCATAGCCGAAGAGCGCAATGCGATTCGGTTCGAGCCGCAACACCTTGAGCAGAGTCTCGATCAGGACGCGGGTCGACTGGTGCGGCAGGCCGTAGAGGACGTCGATGTTGATAGAGGCGACGCCGGCGTTGCGAAACGCGTCGACGACGGCCTTGGTCAGCGGCAGCGACTGCTCGCGATTGATCGCCTTCTGGACCCGCGGATTGAAATCCTGGACGCCGAGGCTCGCCCGCGTCAGCCCGGCTCCGGCAAGCGCGGTGATTCGATCCTGCGTGAGGCTCCGCGGATCGATCTCCGCGGCGAATTCGCTGTCGGCGGCAACGTTGAAGGCACTGCTGAGCGCGGTCGCGAGCGCCGAGATGTCCTCGCTTGCGAGCATCGTCGGCGTGCCGCCGCCCCAATGGATGCTCTTGACGTTGCATCCCTTGGGCAACGCAGCTTTCACCAGCTCGATCTCTTCGTAGAGGTGCCGCAGATAGGCGGCGACCGGCGCGTAGTGGCGCGTCGCCTTGGTGTGGCAGCCGCAGAACCAGCAGAGCGATTCGCAGTAAGGAATATGGACGTAGAGCGAGAGCGGCGTGCCCGGCGCAAGCTCGCCGAGCCAGGCGCAATATCGCTGCGAATCGATTCCGGCGTGGAAGTTCGGCGCCGTCGGGAAGCTCGTATAGCGTGGCGCTGGGGCCGCATACTTCTGAAGAAGATCGGTTTCCACGCGGGTACCCCCGGCCAGATGCAAATTTGACGCAACCTGGCGCGCGCCGCGCCATCCGGTCGTTGATTTGAATCAAAGGCCCCCGCGGAACCCTCGGCTAGCAACCCCGCGTCTGCCGCTTCCCTGCGGCCGCCGGGGGTTCTCGATGCCGATGCTGCAAAGCTGGGTGTTCTTCGCGATCGCGCTCGTCGCGCTTCTTGCTTCCGCGAAGGCCCACGATCCGCTCTTTGCCATTCACATGGGGCTTGTCGCCCTGATCATGCTTGGCGCAATGGCCTGGCGCCTGAAGACCATGGACGTCTCGGCGAAGAATATCCCGCTCCGAGAGAAGCCCACCGGCTACATGGACGACGTCGTCCGCGCCGGGGTGATCGCGACGGTGTTCTGGGGTCTCGCCGGCTTCCTGGTCGGCCTCTACATCGCGCTCGAGCTCGCCTACCCGATCCTCAATCTCAACCTCCCCTGGACGACCTTCGGGCGCCTGCGTCCGCTCCACACCTCCGCGGTGATCTTCGCCTTCGGCGGCAACGCGCTGATCGCGACGAGCTTCTACGTAGTGCAGCGCACGACCGGCGCACGCCTCTTCGGCGGCAAGCTCCCCTGGTTCGTCTTCTGGGGCTACCAGCTCTTCATCGTGCTTGCGGCGACCGGTTACCTCCTCGGCATCACCCAGTCGCGCGAATACGCCGAGCCGGAATGGTACGTGGATATCTGGCTGACCGTCGTGTGGGTCGCCTATCTCGTGGTCTTCCTCGGCACCATCCTGAAGCGCAAAGAGCCGCACATCTACGTCGCCAACTGGTTCTACCTCTCCTTCATCGTGACGATCGCGATGCTGCACGTGGTGAACAACCTGGCGGTGCCGGTCTCCTTCCTCGGATCGAAGAGCTACTCGCTCTTTTCCGGCGTGCAGGACGCGCTGATCCAGTGGTGGTACGGCCATAACGCCGTCGGCTTCTTCCTGACCGCCGGCTTCCTCGGCATGATGTACTACTTCGTGCCGAAGCAGGCGAACCGGCCGATTTATTCCTACCGCCTCTCGATCGTGCACTTCTGGTCGCTGATCTTCCTCTATATCTGGGCCGGCCCGCATCACCTGCATTACACCGCGCTGCCCGACTGGGCGCAGACGCTCGGCATGGTGTTCTCGGTGATGCTGTGGATGCCCTCCTGGGGCGGCATGATCAACGGCCTGATGACGCTGTCGGGCGCCTGGGACAAGCTTCGGACCGATCCGATCCTTCGCATGATGGTGATCGCCGTTGCTTTCTACGGCATGTCGACCTTCGAGGGTCCGGTGATGTCGATCCGCGAGGTAAATTCGCTCTCGCACTACACCGATTGGACCATCGGCCACGTACATTCCGGCGCGCTCGGTTGGGTCGGCATGATCTCCTTCGGCGCGGTCTACTTCCTGACGCCGCGGCTATGGCATCGCGAGCGCCTCTACAGCCTGCGCCTCGTCAACTGGCACTTCTGGCTGGCGACCATCGGCATCGTTCTCTACGCCTCGGCGATGTGGGTCTCCGGCATCATGCAAGGCTTGATGTGGCGCGAATACGATAGCCTCGGCTTCCTCGTCTATTCCTTCGTCGAAACCGTCGCGGCCATGCACCCCTACTACCTGATCCGTGCGCTCGGCGGTCTCTTCTACCTGACCGGGGCGCTGCTGATGGCCTTCAACGTGTGGAAGACGATCCGGGGCGACCTCCGTCAGGAGCGGGCCATGGGCGCCCCCCTGCCAGCAAGCATTCAGCCGGCGGAATGAGACGATGATCAATCACGCGACAATCGAAAAGAATGCCACGCTGCTGCTCGCGCTGAGCCTTGGGGTGGTGACGATCGGCGGCATCGTGGAGATCGTGCCGCTCTTCTATCTGCAGAACACCATCGAGCACGTGGAGGGCATGCGTCCCTATACGCCGCTCGAGCTCGCCGGCCGCAACATCTACATCCGCGAAGGCTGCTATCTCTGCCATAGCCAGATGATCCGCCCGATGCGCGACGAGGTCGAGCGCTACGGCCACTACTCGCTCGCCGCCGAGTTGATGTACGACCATCCCTTCCAGTGGGGCTCGAAGCGGACCGGCCCTGACCTCGCGCGCGTGGGCGGCCGCTATTCGGATGAGTGGCACGTCCAGCATCTGATCGATCCGCGCTCCGTCGTGCCGCCTTCGATCATGCCCGGTTACCCGCATCTCGCCGAGACCGAGGTCCGGGCGGAGACGATCGGCGACGACCTGCGGGCGAATTCCGACATCGGCGTCCCCTATGACAAGGCGATGATCGACAACGCCGTCGCCGACCTCCGCACCCAGGCCGATCCGAACGCCGACGCAAGCGGTCTCCACGCGCGCTACGGCGACAAGGTGTCGGTGCGCGACTTCGACGGCGATCCGACGCGGATCACCGAAATGGATGCGCTCATCGCCTATCTGCAGATGCTTGGCACGCTGGTCGACTTCACCAGCTACGAGCCGCGCTCCGAAGACAATTCGAGGTGAGCACCGTGGACTACGAACAACTTCGGCATCTCGCCGACAGCTGGGGACTGCTCCTTCTCACGCTCTTCTTCGTCGGAGCCCTCCTTTGGGCGATCCGTCCGGGCGCGCGCCAGCGCTACCGGGATCAGGCGGACATCCCCTTCAGATACGACGAGAAGGATTGAGCGATGGCAGAGCGCGACGCGGGCGCGGAAGAACGGATCGACGTCGACCCGGTAACAGGCCAGGCGACGACGGGTCACGTCTGGGACGGCATCAGGGAACTGAACACGCCGTTGCCGCGCTGGTGGCTGTGGACGTTCTACGCCTGCATCGCCTTCGCCTTCGTCTACGTCATTCTCTACCCGGCCATTCCGCTCGTTCATTCGGCGACGCGCGG
Organism: uncultured Alphaproteobacteria bacterium; assembly: GCA_963739005.1. Lineage (GTDB taxonomy): Bacteria > Pseudomonadota > Alphaproteobacteria > Rhizobiales > Afifellaceae > DASWJZ01. The sequence continues at coordinate 167,418 of CAVTYQ010000002.1, forward strand.
CCTGCTCGGCTACTCGACCCGCAATGCGGTCGAGACATCGCTTGACGCGGCGAAGGCGGCGCAGGCCGGAAACCTTGAAAAGGTCGCCTCGCTCTCGCTTGGCGATATCGCCAAGGACGACGACTTGAAGCGCTTTGCCGTCGCCGGCGGCCGCTCGGCCTTCCTGGTGAATTGCGTGCAGTGTCACGGCTCCGGCGCCGCCGGCTCGCGCGGCTATCCGAACCTGAACGACGACGACTGGCTGTGGGGCGGCACGCTCGACGCCATCCACACCACGATCTCGCACGGCATCCGCTACACGCAGGACCCAGACACGCGCATCTCCGAGATGCCGGCGTTCGGCGCCGACAATATGCTCGACGCCCACCAGATCGAGGCGGCCGCCAACTATGTGCTCTCCCTTTCCGGCGGCGAGCACGACGCGGCGCTGGCCGCGGAAGGCAAGCAGATCTTCGCCGACAATTGCGCCGCCTGCCACGGCGCGGACGGCGGCGGCGGCCGCGAGTTCGGGGCGCCACGGCTGAACGACGCCGTCTGGCTCTACGGCAGCGACAAGGCGTCGATCATCGCGCAGGTCACCAAGCCGCACCACGGCGTCATGCCCGCCTGGGCGCACCGGCTCGATGAGACGACGATCAAGGAGCTGACGCTCTTCGTCTACTCGCTCGGCGGCGGCGAAGCGGCGACCGCATCTGCCGCCCCGGCGACGGAGGTTGCGAAGAAATAGCGCGCTGTCGGGTCAATCCGGGCGTCGCCAGATCGTCAGCGTAACCTCGGCTTCCGGGTCGATCGGCAGTTCTTCATCCGCGAACAGCCCGCCTGCCAACAGGACCGACGCCGCCGGCACACCGTGTTCGCAGGCCCGAAACAACCCGCGTCCGCCCGGCAGGCGCACGCGGCGCGCACGGGCCAGATAGAAGGCGGTGAATTCAGCTCCGACGAGATCGAAGACGCCCCGCCCGCCGACGACCGCCACCTCTCCGCCGTCGGGCAGGATGCGATAGAGCGCCGCGACGAGCGGCAGTTCTGCGGGGTTGAGCCAAAAGCCGTCCGCGCGCTGCTCCAATCCGGCGGCGGTGCTGGAGACGATGAGCCGCCTACGCTCTTTGTGATTCGGCGTCGCCTCGTGACTGGCGCGCCCGATGAGCGTCAGCGCCGCCCGGTCGAGCGCGGCCTGGAACAGCGCCCAGTCCGCCTCGTTGCGCAGCGTTTCGGGCATGTGGCCGCTGGCGTCGGCGATCCGATCGTCCGCGGAAACGATGGCGTGCCCGATGAGACGGTGCATCGCGCCATCCTGCCCGCGTCGGGCCGCCGCTGTCACGGGGTGCTAAACTCCACCCTTGAGACAGATCAAAGCGGGGGCATCGTACCGGTGCGACCGGTTTTTCCGGGAAAAGCCGCCCGGGGCCTCAGGACGTGGAAATGAACGAGCACACCTACGCCGGCGGCCCGGAGATCGTCCGCCACGACGTCGAGCCAGTCAACGCCCGCGTGCGCCAGAAGTTCTACCAGGCGCGCATCAAGATTTTCCCCAAGCGGACCTGGGGAACGTTCCGCAAGCTCAAATGGTGGATCATGGCCGCGACCCTCGGCGTCTACTGGGTCACGCCTTGGATCCGCTGGGACCGCGGCCCCGACGCGCCCCACCAGGCCGTGCTGGTCGATCTCGCCAACCGGCGCTTCTATTTCTTCTTTATCGAGATCTGGCCGCAGGAATTCTACTACATCGCCGGCCTCCTGATCATGGCCGGGCTCGGGCTCTTCCTCGTCACCTCCGTCGCCGGCCGCGCCTGGTGCGGCTACACCTGCCCGCAGACGGTCTGGACGGACCTCTACATCTGGGTCGAGCGGCTGGTCGAAGGCGACCGTAACGCCCGCATGCGGCTCGACAAGGCGCGGTGGGGCTTCGAGAAGACCTCGAAGCGCGCTGTCGTCTACGTGACCTGGCTCGTCATCGCGGTCTGCACCGGCGGCGCCTGGGTCTTCTATTTCGCCGACGCGCCGACGCTTCTCCGCGACCTCTTCACGCTGCAGGCAGCGCCGGTCGCCTACATCACCGTCGGCGTGCTGACCGCCACGACCTTCACCTTCGCCGGCTTCATGCGCGAGCAGGTGTGCACCTACATGTGCCCGTGGCCGCGCATCCAGGGCGCCATGCTCGACGAGGACTCGCTTCTCGTCACCTACAACGCCTGGCGTGGAGAACCGCGCTCGCGCGGCAAGAAGCGCGCGCTCGCGGGCGGCATGGAGGCCGGCGACTGCATCGACTGCAATGCCTGCGTCGTCGTCTGCCCGATGGGCATCGACATCCGCGACGGCAACCAGCTCGAATGCATCACCTGCGCGCTCTGCATCGACGCCTGCAACGACATCATGAAGAAGGTCGACCGGCGAGAGGGTTTGATCTCTTATACGACGCTGCGCGACTACAACGCGCATGAGGGGGAGGCCGCGACGGCAGGCCGCGTCTCCGCGACCGCGCATCAGCGCGTCGTCGGCGTCTCCCACATCGTGCGTCCGCGCACGCTCATTTATGCCGGCCTTTGGTCGCTGATCGGCCTTCTGATGCTCGGCGCCCTCCTCACCCGCGAGCGGCTCGACATCAACGTCTTACCCGACCGCAATCCGCTCTTCGTCACCCTGTCGAACGGATCGATCCGCAACGGCTACACGCTGAAGGTCCTGAACATGATCGCCAAGCCGCGGAGCTTCACCGTCTCGATCGAGAACCTCCCGGATGCGAAGCTGTGGCTTGCCGGCACCGAGGAGGCCGACGCAGCAAAGACGCTCGGCGTCGACGTCGAGCCCGACCGGCTGAAGGAGATCAAGGTCTTCGTAAGCCAGCCGCGCGAAACCGTCCGTCCGGGGCGGACCCCCTTCAACTTCGCGCTCGCGGAAGATAGCGGCGGCGAATCGACAAGCAAATCCTCTGAGTTCTTCGCACCGGAGCGGTGACATGCGCTTCTTCCGCCTCGACGACGAGCATCCCCTCACCGGCTGGCACATGCTGGCGATCGTTTGCCTCTTCTTCGGCACCGTCATCGCGGTGAACATGGTGCTGGCCGTCGAAGCGACCGGCACCTTTCCCGGGCTTGTGGTGGAGAACAGCTACGTGGCGAGCCAGCACTACGACGAGATGCTCGCCAAGGCGCGTGCGCAGGACGAGGCCGGCTGGGCCTACGAGCTTTCCGCCGACGGCGGCGTGATCCGCGCCAGGCTGTCGCAGCACGGCGCGCCGCTCAGCGATCTCAGCGTCGCGGCACATGTCGGGCGGCCTTCGACGACGCATGAGGATCGCAGCATCGACTTCGCCACCGTCGGCGGCGGGTCGTACGCAGCGCGGGAAACGCTTCCGCCCGGCCTTTGGGAGGTCGACCTCGAAGCGTCACGCGGCGGCGATGTTCTCTTCCGCCGCACGCAGGAGGTCTTCGTGAAGCCGGTTGAGGTGCGCCCGTGAATTGCTGCGGTGGAGCGGTGGCAGGCGCCGTTGTCGACGCTCTACCGGCGGCAGCCGGCGCCGCCGGCCGTGTTGATCCGACATTCGTGCGCGAAGTCGCGCCGGGCCGCTCGCACGTCGATTTCCTCGTGCCCGACATGCATTGCGCCGGCTGCATTTCGGCGATCGAGCGCACGCTCGCGAAAGAGCCCGGCGTCGCCGCGGCGCGCGCCAACCTCACCTCGCACCGGGTCGGCGTCGACTTCGACGCTCGGACCGCATCGCCTGACGCGATGCTCGGCGTGATCGAAAGCCTCGGCTATTCCGCGCGCCCCTTCGACGCCGCGGCACTTGCCGCCGCCGACAACGACGAGACGGGAATGGCGCTGCTTCGCGCGATGGCGGTCGCCGGCTTTGCGGCCGGCAACGTCATGCTACTTTCCGTTTCCGTCTGGTCGGGGGCGGATGAGGCGACGCGCGACCTCTTCCACTGGATCTCGGCGCTGATCGCATTGCCGGCGATCGTCTATGCCGGGCAGCCCTTCTTCCGCTCCGCCTGGCGTGTGCTGAAAGCCCGCGCGCTCAACATGGACGTGCCGATCACGCTCGCCGTGATCCTCGCCGCCGGCATGAGCCTCTTCGAGACGGCGACGCACGGCGCGAACGCCTGGTTTGACGCCTCGGTCGGCCTCCTCTTCTTCCTTCTCGTCGGCCGCTACCTCGATCACCGCATGCGCGGCGTGGCGCGCTCCGCAGCGGCGCGGCTCCTGGCGCTTTCGGCGCGGAGCGCCATGCGCGTCGAGCCGGACGGCACGGCGATCCATGTTCCCGTCGCTGAGATCGTGCCGGGCGACCGCGTGCGCGTTGCCGTTGGCGAGCGCGTTCCGGTCGACGCGACGGTGCTGGAAGGCGCGAGCGACATCGACCGCTCGCTTCTGACCGGCGAGGCCGACCCGGAGCCGGTCGCCGCCGGCGGGCGCGTTTTCGCCGGCACGCTCAATCTGACCGGGCCGCTCCTGGTCGCGGTCACCGCGAAGTCCGGGGATACGTTGCTCGCCGACATCGCGCGGCTGATGGAAGCGGCGGAGCGGAGCGGCAGCCGCTTCGTCCGCATCGCCGACCGCGCCAGCCGCATCTATGCGCCGACCGTGCATATTCTCGCCGCCGTGACCTTCGTCGGCTGGCTGGCAGCCGGCGCCGGCTGGCACCAGGCGCTGACCGCCTGCGTTGCTGTTCTGATTATCACCTGCCCCTGCGCGCTCGGCCTCGCCGTCCCCGCCGTGCAGGTCGTCGCGAGCGGCCTTCTCATGCGGCACGGCATCATGCTGAAGGACGGCGGCGCGCTCGAGCGGCTCGCTGGCGTCAACACCGTCGTCTTCGACAAGACCGGCACCTTGACCGAGGGCCGGCCGGAGCTGGTCGAAAGCCCGCTCGCGGACATCAAGACGTGGGCAGTCGCCGCCGCGCTCGGAGAGGCGAGCCGGCATCCGCTCGCCCGCAGCCTCGCCGCAGCGGCGGGCGCTCGCGGCATCGCCCCCGCCAATCTGCAGAACGTCACGGAGCTGGCGGGCTCCGGCATGGAAGGCATCTGGAACGGCGGCATCGTCCGCCTCGGGCGGCGCGAATGGGTGGGCGGCGCGCCGGACGCCGAGCGGGCCCGCCGCTCAGAAATTTGGCTCCGCATCGGCGCGGCGCCTGCCGTCGTATTCCGCTTCGACGACGCGCTTCGTTCCGACGCCGCAGCGACGGTAGCCGCCCTCAAGGCGCAGAACCTCAACGTGCTGCTTCTCTCCGGCGATCACCCGGAGGCCGTGGCGAGCGCTGCGAGGCGCGCCGGCATCGACGAGTGGCGCGCCCACTGCCTGCCGACCGACAAGGCCGGGGCGCTGGCCTTTCTGCGCGGCAGCGGCAAGCGCGTGCTGATGGTCGGCGACGGCATCAACGATGCGCCGGCGCTTGCCGCCGCCGACGTTTCGATGTCGCCGGCGAACGCTTCCGACATCAGCCAGACGGCCGCGAGCCTCGTCTTCACCGGCTCGCGGCTCGAACCTGTTCTGGCGGCGCTCGACATTTCGCATGCGGCGCGGCGCTTGACGCTTCAGAACATCGGGCTCGCCGTCGTCTACAACGCCTGCGCCGTTCCGATCGCAATGCTCGGCCACGCGACGCCGCTGATCGCCACAATCGCCATGTCGACCTCCTCGATCTTGGTCACCGCCAACGCGCTTCGGCTGTCGCTCGCGTTCCGCCCAAGGCGGGCCCGCCCATCCCCGACCGCGCCGTCCTTGCGAGAGGCCGCGGCGTGACCGCGATCCTGATCCTGATCCCGGCTGCGCTTTTCCTTGGCGCGCTCGGCCTTTTCGCCTTTCTCTGGTCGCTCCGCTCCGGCCAGTATGACGACCTCGACGGCGCCGCCGTGCGAATCCTCGCCGACGACGACATGCCGGAGAACGACCGGGAGCCTGCGAAGCGCACCTGATGCTCCCGCGAGACGCCGGAGCCCTGCCGTAATCCGCCGATAACCTTCCTGCCCCGCGCCTTTTTCGTTTTCAGCCGGTTGCCTTAGATCAAAAAGTCTTCGGCGGCCGATTCGACCGGTTCGGCCGGCATCCGATCTGGAGGAGCGATGATGAACGCAGGGCCGCTTCTCTCGCGCTCAGTCAGCGGCGAGCGCCTGGCGCTGAGCGCCGCGGGGTCCTGGACGGCAGTGCACGCGGAGGAAGCCGACCGGCTGGTCGCCGCCGAACGGCCGCCCGAGACGGGCATCCGGACACTGGTTGTGGACGTTGCCGGCGTCACCGCGCTCGACACGTTCGGAGCCTGGCTCATCGAGCGGCTCGCCCGCAACGTTGTCGCCGCCGGAGGCGAGACGGAGATCGTCGGCGTGCCCGAGCGCTTTCGCGGGCTCTTCGACAAGGTGCACGAGGCGAACCGGCGCGTTCGGCGTCCACGTCCGCCGCGTAGCCTGATCGCGCGCGCCGGCGATTTTCTCGGGCAGCGCCGCGCCGACGCGCTCTCCTTCCTCGCCGTTCTCGGCTCGCTCGGGGTCGCGCTCGCCCGCGTCGCCATCCGCCCGCGCACCTTCCGGCTCACCTCCGCGGTGCATCATCTCGACCGCGTTTGCTGGCAAGCAGTCCCGATCATCCTCCTCATCACCTTCCTGATCGGCGGCATCATCGCTCAGCAGGGCATCTTCCACTTCCGCCGCTTCGGCGCCGGCGACTACGTCGTCGACCTTGTCGGCATCCTCGTACTTCGTGAGATCGGCGTCCTGATCGTCGCCATCATGGTAGCCGGGCGTTCCGGCAGCTCCTACACGGCGGAGCTCGGCTCAATGAAGATGCGCGAGGAGATCGATGCACTGCGGACGATGGGGCTCGATCCGGTCGAAATCCTGATCCTGCCTCGCGTCATCGCCCTCATCATCGCGCTCCCGATCCTGACCTTCCTCGGCTCGATGGCGGCGCTCTATGGGGGCGAACTCGTCGCTTGGCTTTACGGCGGCATGAGCCCGCCGGTCTACCTCGCGCGGCTCAAGGACGCGATCTCGATAACGCATTTCGAGGTCGGCATGTGGAAGGCGCCCTTCATGGCGCTCGTCATCGGCGTCGTCACCTGCGCGGAAGGTCTCCGCGTCAAGGGTAGCGCCGAATCGCTCGGCCTAAAGACGACGACCTCGGTGGTGAAGTCGATCTTCCTCGTCATCGTGCTCGACGGCATCTTCGCCATCTTCTTCGCCTCGATCGGGATGTGACGCGGATGAATGGGGCAGACGACGACATGGTGATCCGGGTGAGCGATCTCGTCGTTGGGTTCGGCGATGCGGTCGTGCTCGACCATCTCTCGCTCGACGTCCGTCGCAGCGAGGTTCTCGGCGTCGTCGGCGGCTCGGGCGCCGGCAAGTCGGTACTGCTTCGCACCATCATCGGCCTGATCCCGAAGCGCGCCGGCACGATCGAGGTCTTCGGCGTCGATCTTCAGCGCGCCGACGAGGCCGAACGGCGCGCTGTCGAGCGGCGCTGGGGCGTGCTCTATCAGCAGGGCGCCCTCTTCTCCTCGCTCTCCGCCAGCGACAACGTGAAGTTCCCGATGCGGGAGCATCTCGACCTCCCGGAGAAGCTGATGGACGAGGTGGCGATGGCGAAGCTGGAGATGGTCGGGCTCGACCCCGGCGACGCCGGCAAATTCCCCTCCGAGCTTTCCGGCGGCATGACGAAGCGCGTGGCGCTTGCCCGCGCGCTCGCGCTCGATCCGGAGATCGTCTTCCTCGACGAGCCGACCTCCGGCCTCGATCCAATCACCGCCGGCGACTTCGATTCGCTGATTGATACGATGAAAGAGACGCTCGGCCTCAGCGTCTTCATGGTCACGCACGACCTCGACAGCCTCTATACCGTCTGCACGCGGATCGCCGCGCTGGCGGAAGGCCGGATCGTCGCGGAAGGGCCGATGTCGGCGATGCTCGCCTCCGAGCATCCCTGGGTCAGAGCCTATTTCCATGGCAAGCGCGCTGAGCTCGGCGCAGGCGCGGCGCAAGAGATGAGGATCGGCTGATGGAAATCCGCGCGCGCTTCGTATTGATCGGCGTCTTCGTCCTCGCCGTGGTCGCGGCCGGCTTCGGCTTCGTCTACTGGATTGAGAACACGAGCGGCCTCGGCAAGCAGACCTCCTACCGCATCCGCTTCGACCAGTCGGTGTCGGGACTTCTCCTCGGCTCAGCCGTGCAATTCAACGGCATCCGCGTCGGCGAGGTAACCGACTTGAAGCTCGACAAGGATGATCCGCGCCGCGTGCTTGTGACGATCGCGGTTGCGGCCGACACGCCGGTCCGCGCCGACACCACCGTCGGCCTCGTCTTCGGCGGTCTGACCGGCGTGCCGGAGATCGCACTGACCGGTGGATCGCCGTCATCGCCGCCGCCCGCGGCTTCCGACGGAGGGCTGCCGCTCCTCGTCGCCTCCGACAGCGCCGGCGCGAACTGGACCGACGCGGCGCGCGATGCCTTTTCGACGTTCGACACGGTCCTCTCCGACAATTCCGATGCGATCAAGGATGCGATCGCCAACCTCGACACATTCTCCAAGGCGCTGGCCAAGAATTCCGACAACCTCGATGCCGTCGTTGCTGGCCTCGTGCGGTTGACGGGCGGCTCGACGAAGGTGCCGGGGGCCGTGGTCCAGCTCGCCGCGCCGAAGGACTTTCCGCAACTCGCGAAGGAGCCCGCCGGACAGCTGATCGTCGGGCGGCCGAGCGCGCCGGTCGCGCTGGAGACGCAGCGCATCCTCCTCGAAGCGGCGGACGGCAGCGTCGCGCCCTCCTTCGATGAGGCGCAGTGGGGCGACAGCCTGCCGCTCCTCGTCCAGGCGAAGTTGATCGAGAGCTTCGAGAACGCCGGCTGTTCGCGCGTGGCGAGCGACTTGTCCGGCGTTTCCGCGGAGCATCAGCTCTTGATCGAGCTCAGGGCGTTTCGTGTCGTCGCCGGCGACACCCCGATGGCGGACGTCGACTTCACCGCCAAGCTCGCCGACAGCGCCGGCACGATCGTTTCCTCCAAGCGCTTCCAGGCGAGCGCGCCGGTCGCCGCGATGAATGCCAACGCCGCCGCCGCGGCGCTGAGCGACGCCTTCGACAAGGCGGCAACCGATCTCGTGGACTGGACATTGCCCCTGATCTGACCAAGCTCGGCGGCATCCGAGGCGAGGGAAGAGGCGAATGCGTGTCCTGATCTGCGGCGGCGGCGCGATCGGCGCGTCGACCGCCTGCTTCCTGAGCCGCCGCGGCGCCGATGTCGTCGTGATCGAGCGCACCGGAATTGCCTGCGCGGCTTCCGGCAAATCCGGCGGCTTCCTCGCGCTCGACTGGTGCGACGGCACGCCGCTCCAGGCGCTGGCGCGCCGCAGTTTCGCGCTTCACGCGAGCCTCGCGGAAGAGATCGACGACGATTGGGGCTATCGCCGCATGACCACCTACGGCGGCTTCGGCGGCGCGCGGCTCGGCGGTGGCGGGCCCCGCCTCGACTGGGTGGCCGATGAGGTTGCGCTCGACCGCCGGCTCGGCACGACCGCGACCACCGCGCAAGTCCATCCCGGCCTCTACACCAGGGCGATGATGCGCGCGGCCGAGGCCAGCGGGGCAACCTTTGTCGCGGGCGAAGTCAGCGGGGTCGAACAACGCGGCGGGATGCGGCGCGTCGCGATTGCCGGCGGGACTCCGCTTGAAGGCGACGCCGTCGTGATCGCGATGGGGCCGTGGTCGATTCTCGCGGCGCGATGGCTGCCGATCCCACCGGTCTTCGGGCTGAAGGGGCACAGCCTCGTCTTCGGCACCGGCACGCAAATTCCTCCCGATGCCCTTTTCCTCGAAGTCGAGGACGCGGCTGGCGGAGCAGCCTCACCGGAAGTCTTCCCGCGCGCCGACGGAACCACCTATGTCTGCGGGATTTCGAGCGAGAGCCCGGTGCCGATCGATCCCGCCGACGTGCGCCCGGATGCGGGTGCAATCGCTCGGCTCGAAGCGATCTGCCGCGAGATTTCTCCAACGCTCCGCGACGCGCCGATCCTTGCGCGCCGGGCCTGCTACCGGCCGGTCACGCAGGACGGGCTGCCGCTCATCGGCGAGATCGCAGGCACCCCCGGCGCCTTTATCGCCACCGGCCACAGCGTCTGGGGAATCCTGAACGCGCCGGCGACCGGCGAGGCGATGGCGGAGCTCATTCTCGATGGCGCGGCCAAGACCATCGACCTTTCCGCCTTCGACCCCGGCCGCGCCCGCCCGCTCGACCCGGCCCTCCTCAGAAGCGTTTCGAGCGCCTAGAGACCAAAGCGCCGCTTGCCGTCTCGACCGCGACACAGGTTCTTGCCAGCATGCGCCGCGTTGTATCTCAAGGAAACCTTCGATGAAGCCCGCGCTCGGCGTCTGCTACTACCCGGAGCAATGGCCGGAGCGCCTGTGGGCGTCCGACGCCCGCCGCATGGCCGAGGCCGGCATCACCTATGTCCGCATCGGTGAATTCGCCTGGGGCAAGATCGAGCCGGAGCCCGGCAAGATACGCCTCGACTGGCTGACCCGCGCCATGGACGCGCTGCACCAGCGCGGTCTCAAGGTCGTGGTCGGCACACCGACCGCCGCGCCGCCGCGCTGGCTCGTCGCGAAGATGCCGGGCATGCTGCCGGTCGACGCAGAGGGGCGCGTCCGAAAATTCGGCTCGCGCCGGCACTACTGCTTCTCGCACAAGGGGTATCGCACCGAGTGCGCGCGCATCGCGACGCTCGTCGCCTCGGCAGTGAAGCGTCACCCCGGTCTCGCCGCCTGGCAGATCGACAACGAATACGGCTGCCACGACACCACGCTTTCCTACTCGCAGGCGGCGCTCTTTGGATTCCGCGAGTGGCTGCGCACGAGATACGGCGCGATCGAAGCGCTGAACAGCGCCTGGGGCAACGTCTTCTGGTCGATGGAATATCGCGACTTCGACGAGATCGAGTTGCCGAACCTGACGCCGGCGGAGGCGAGCCCGACGCACTGGCTCGATTTCCGCCGCTATTCCTCCGACCAGGTCGTCGCCTTCAACAAGGTGCAGGCCGACATCCTGAGATCGATCACGCCGAACGTGCCGATCGCCACGAACTACATGGCGGGGATGACGGCATTCGATCATTTCCGGCTGGGGGCGAACCTCGATTTCGCGAGCTGGGATTCCTATCCGGTCGGCCAGATCTCAAGTCGCGGCGGCTCGCCCGAGCGCAAGGCCCGCTACGCGCGGCAGGGCGATCCCGATCTCCAGGCCTTCCACCACGATCTCTACCGCACGGTCGGCAAGGGCCGCTTCTGGGTGATGGAGCAGCAGCCCGGCCCGGTGAACTGGGGAGTAGCCAATCCCGATCCCCTCCCCGGCATGGTCAGGCTGTGGACCTGGGAGGCACTTGCGCATGGCGCCGAGGCCGTCTGCTATTTCCGCTGGCGGCAGGCGCCGTTCGCGCAGGAGCAGATGCATTCGGGCCTGGTCCGCCCCGATGACAAGCCGGCGCCCGGTCTTGCCGAGGCCAGGCAAGTGGCGAGCGAGCTTTCCGCGCTCGACCTTGAGGCTCCGGGCAAGGCCGACTGCGCGATCGTCTACGACTACGAAAGCGCCTGGGCCTGGCAGATCGAGCCGCAGGCCGAGGGTTTCAGCCATTTCCAGGCGGCGGCGATGCAGTATCGGCAATTGCGCAAGCTTGGGCTCGACGTCGACATCATCTCGGCGGAGACCGCCGATCTCGCTGGCTACAAGCTCGTCTTCGTGCCGGCGCTCTTCGCCTGGACGGATGCGCTGACCGAGGCCCTGTCGCGCGCCAACGGGCTTGTCGTGATCGGCCCGCGTTCCGGGTCCAAGACCAAGGACTTCCATATCCCGGCAGAGCTCCCCCCGGACCTCCCTTCGCAGCTTCTCGACGTCAAGGTCGTGCGTGTCGACAGCCTGCCGGACTACGCGCCGGTTCCAATCAAAGGCGGTGGCCAGGTGTTCAAGTGGCGCGACAAGATCGAGACGCGCGCCGAGGTGCATTTCGAAGCGGAGGATGGCTGGCCGGTCCTCGTCGGGCGCGAGCGCTACTTCTATCTTGCGGCACTTCTCGACGACGCCGCGCACGCGAAGGTCACGCGCAAGCTTGTCGATCTCGCCGGCCTGAAGACGCTCGATCTGCCGCCCGGCGTGCGCACGCGAAAATCCGGCGCGACCACCTTCGTCTTCAACTATGGACTCGAGACGCACGACCTCGAGGCGCTCGGCTTCAGGGCCCCGTTCGGCCTCGACGGCGCGAAGCTCGGCCCGGCCGGCGTTGCAAGGGTCGGCGCGCCTTAGCGCTATGCGCTCGGCTCGGCCTTCCTGATCTCGACGACGCCGCGCTCGCCGTCGACCGTCACCCAATCCCCCGTCGCGATCAGCGCCAAGGGGTCGCCGTCGAGGTCGGTGACGGCGGGTACACGCATGACCACGGCGCCGAGCGCGATCTTCGTCGACATGCGCGTGAAGATCAGCGCCTTCGGCGCCGCGCCATGGACGCGGGCGAGGTGGAAGGTGTGGGAGAAGCCGGACGAGCCCTTGGCGCCGGGAAAGACCAGCACCTTGTCCTTGAAGCTTTGGCCGCAAAGTTCGTGCCGCCGCTCGGTGATCGTGCCGCTCAGGGCATCGATCCCGCCCCAGCCGGCGATCGGATGCCGCGTCACCATCGCCTCGCCCTCGGCGAAGCCTTTGACAATGCCGCAGCCGTAGAGAACGGTGGTGTCGAAGATTGCGCTCAAAGGATCGGCCCGCGCCAGCGCCCGGTCAACGCTGCGTCGATGCAATCCTCGACTGCGCCGAACCAGGTCTCGACGCCCATGATCGCCGGCAGATAGTGCGCCTGCTTGGCCGAGTCCGTCGCCACGACCTTGGTGCCCTGCGGCAGGATGCGGCCGATCGCCGGGCAGGTGTCGGAGAGGACGTGGCCGCCGGCCTTGCGGATGATCGCCGAATAGCCGTTCAGCTCCGCCGTATCGGTGAGCGCCCGCGGCGTGAAGAGCCAGAGGTTGACGTTCTCGTGGACGCGCTTGCCGTCGAGCAGCCGCGCGGCGATCCAGATCTGCTCGATCGAGGCATGCGGGCAGCCGAGCATGATGAAGTCGACGTTGTGGTCCGACGCGGAGCCGTTCAGCCATTCGTAGGCCTCGCGCCGCTCGTCGGCGCCGTAGTAGATCGTCTCGGGTGGCGGGCCTCCGCCGAACGCCTCGGCGACGGACTCCGCTTCCGGCGTGACGCCCGGAATGTGGTACATCTCGACCCCGCCCGACGATGACGCCGCCGCGCCGAAATGCTTGAGCTTCATCATGTTCGGCGCGTGATGGATGCCGTCGAGAACCGGTATCCCGTCCTCGACCATCTCGCCGACGTAGTAGCCGAGCAGCCCCCAATCCATCATCGAATCGACGTTGACCCTGACGTCGACCTGATGCGTGCCGAGGCGGTTCTCCGACCGGTGCAGGCCCCAGTCCGGTATCCGCCCGGTGATCGAGGCGGCGCCGGCGCTTTCGCGCCCCTCCGTGTTGGTGCGCGCGCCGAGCACGGCGTTGCAATAGACGACGGCGGAGGATTCCATCCAGGCGCAGTGCTCGCCGCGAATTGGCACGTTGCCGACCTGGTAGGGGGTGCAGGTGTTGAGCATCTGCACGCCGCGCGCGCCGAAATACTTCTCCGCGCGGCGCTGGCGCTCGGCGAGTTCCGGCGACGCGCCGGTCACGTCGACGTTGCGCGTGTCGATGCCGTGGATGAGCTGGCAGGTGTAGACCTCCGCCTGCGGCGTCTCCACGACATCGTCGGCGTCGAGGTTGAACGCGGAAAAGACCGCGTCGAAGCCTTGCTCCGCGACGGGGCGCAGAAGCGGTGACGTCACGTTCCAGGTGCCCGCGACATTGGTGACGGCGATGAGCCGCTCCGCGCCGAGCGCCTCGCCGTAGCGCACGAGAAGGTCCATGGCGCGCTGCTTGGCGGGGCCGCAAGCGCCGTCGAGCATCGCCCTTTCGGCATCGGTCAGCCGCATGGCACCGGCCCTCGCTCGCCGCCGCCTCGCCGGGCGATGCCGATCCGCATCGGGGACGGGGACTCGGACATGCTTCCTTCCCGTGCGCCCCCTGTTCGCTGGAGGCAGCACCGAGGGTGCGCCGCGATCCGGATAATAGACGGCCCGCGACGATGTGACACCCCTTCCCGCTCGGGGCGTCTTCGCTTATGCGAGAAGCCGCTGCAACGCACCCCGGAAGCGTTTCCGAACCGCGTCGCGGCGAAGGTGGCGGCCGTCGGCGACCTGCTTCACCCCGCGCGTCCAGACGCAATCCACGGCAGAATTCCTCGCCGCGAATATCCAGGCGTCGAGGACGCGGTCGCCGCTACGGCCTTCGAGCATCAGGTGATCGGTCCGGAGCGACACGATGTCGGCTGGCGCGCCCACCGTCAGACCCGCGGTTTGGCCGAGCGCCTTCGCCCCACCTGCGAGAGCCGCGTCGAAGAGCGCGCGCCCGGTCGACTTGCCGGCGACGCTCATCCGATTGCGCGCGCGGTCGCGCAGGCGCTGCGCGTATTCGAGCTGGCGCAGCTCCGCGGCGGGATCGACGAGCACATTGGAATCCGTGCCGATCCCGAACGCGCCACCGCCTTCGAGGAACAGCCGTCCGTTGAACATGCCGTCGCCGAGATTGGCTTCGGTGATCGGGCAGAGGCCGGCGGTGGCCCCGCTCGCCGCAAGCGCCTTCGTCTCCTCGTCACTCATGTGCGTCGCATGGATCAGGCACCAGCGCGGTCCGACATCCGCGTTCTGAAGCAGCCATTCGACCGGCCGCTTCCCAAGGACCGCAAGCGAGGCATCGACCTCCTTCGTCTGCTCCGCGGCGTGGATGTGGAACGGCGCGTTTGGTGCGATTTCTTGGAGTCTCGCCAACTCCGCAGGTGTCACCGCGCGAAGGCTGTGCGGCGCAACGCCGACATTCGCGCCGTCGACATTCGAAGCTGCAATGCTGCTTGCCGCGAAGAGTTTTGAGAACCCGTCGAGATCCGAGATGAAGCGTCGCTGCCCCGTATTCGGGGGTGCGCCGCCGAAATCGGAGTGCGCGTAGAAGACCGGAAGCAGCGTCATGCCGATACCGGTCTCCGCCGCCGCCGCAAGAATCCGCTGCGCCATCTCGGCGACGTCGGCGTAGGGCGCTCCGTCGATATCGTGATGCAGATAGTGGAACTCACCAACGCGCGTGAAACCGGTTTCCACCATCTCGACATAAAGCTCGGCCGCGATCGCCTCGACGTCGTCGGGCGTGACCGAAAGCGCGACGCGATACATCACCTCGCGCCAGGTCCAAAAATCGTCCGGCCCCGCGCCGCCATATTCGGCAAGCCCCGCCATCGCGCGCTGGAAGGCGTGGCTGTGGAGGTTTGCCATGCCGGGGATCGCGATCGCGTGCCGCTCGTCGCCGAGCGCCGGCGGCGCATCCATGGCGACGCTTTCGACGAGACCACCATTCCCGGCCGCGATCCGGACGTTCTCCCTCCATCCCTCCGGCAACAGCGCCGTGGCGAAGTGGAGCGTCCCGTCAGCCATCGAGAATGCCGGGGAGGTCGAGCCCGTGCTCGCGCGCGCTCTCGAGCGCGATGTCGTAGCCGGCGTCGGCGTGGCGCATGACGCCCGACGCCGGGTCATTCCACAGCACCCGCTCGATCCGTCGCGCCGCCTCCGGCGTTCCGTCCGCCACGATCACCATACCGGCGTGTTGCGAGAAGCCCATGCCGACGCCGCCGCCATGATGCAGCGACACCCATGTCGCCCCGGATGCACAGTTCAGGAGCGCGTTCAGGAGCGGCCAGTCGGAGACCGCATCCGAGCCGTCCCGCATCGCCTCCGTCTCGCGGTTGGGCGAGGCGACGGAGCCGGAATCGAGATGGTCCCGGCCGATCACGATCGGCGCCTTCACCTCGCCCGACGCCACCATCTCGTTGAAGGCAAGGCCGAGCCGGTGCCGGTCGCCGAGCCCTACCCAGCAGATGCGCGCCGGCAGGCCCTGGAACTTGATCCGCGCCTTCGCCATGTCGAGCCAGTGGTGCAGGTGCATGTTGTCGGGCAAAAGCTCCTTCACGCGCTCGTCGGTCCGGAAGATGTCCTCCGGATCGCCTGAAAGTGCCGCCCAGCGGAACGGCCCGATGCCGCGACAGAAGAGCGGACGGATGTAGGCGGGGACGAAGCCGGGGAAGTCGAAGGCGTCGGAGACCCCCTCCTCCTTCGCCATCTGGCGGATGTTGTTGCCGTAGTCGAGCGTCGGCACGCCGGCCTTGTGGAAGTCGAGCATGGCGCGGACGTGCTCGGCCATCGAATGCTTTGCGGCCTTCTCGACCGCGTTCGGGTCGCTTTCGCGGCGCGAAAACCACTCGGCGAGCGTCCAGCCCTTCGGCAGGTAGCCGTTCAGCGGGTCGTGCGCCGAGGTCTGGTCGGTCACCGCATCCGGCCGGACGCCGCGCCGGACGAGCTCCGGAAAAACCTCGGCGGCGTTGCCGAGAACGCCGACCGAGAGCGGCTTCTTCTCCCGGCACGAGCGCTCGATCATCTGCAGCGCCGCGTCAAGGTCGTCGGCTTGCGCGTCAAGGTAGCCGGTCTTCAGCCGCATCTCGATGCGGCTCGGCTGGCATTCGACCGCAAGCATCGAGGCGCCCGCCATTGTCGCGGCAAGCGGCTGCGCGCCGCCCATGCCGCCCAAGCCCGCGGTCAGGATCCAGCGACCCGAAAGATCGCCTTGATAGTGCCGTCGCCCGACTTCAACGAAGGTTTCGTAGGTGCCCTGCACGATCCCCTGGCTGCCGATGTAGATCCAGGAGCCGGCGGTCATCTGCCCGTACATCATCAGCCCGAGGCGATCGAGCTTGTGGAAATGCTCCCAGGTCGCCCAATGCGGGACGAGGTTAGAGTTCGCGATGAGGACACGCGGCGCGTCGCTATGCGTGCGGAAGATGCCGACGGGCTTGCCGGATTGGACGAGCAGCGTCTGGTCGGCTTCGAGTTTCCGGAGCGCCGTGACGATCCGGTCAAAACTCTCCCAGTCGCGCGCGGCGCGCCCGATTCCGCCATAGACGACGAGCTCGCCGGGCCGTTCCGCCACCTCCGGATCGAGGTTGTTCATGAGCATGCGGAGCGGCGCTTCCGTTAGCCACGACTTAGCGGATATCTCCGGCCCGCGCGGCGCGCGAATCTTGCGAGCGTTGTCGATGCGGGTCATGACGTCGTCTCCTCGGCCGCGCGGCGTGCGAAGGAAAGACAGGCCTTCAGCACCGATTTCAAGACCTTCTGCATCTCCGCGGCGTGTGCCTCGTCATACTTCGGCGGCCAGTTCTTCTCGTTCGGCCTGGCGAGCGGCTCGACGAGATAGGAACGGCAGGCAAGCTCCATCTGGATCGCATGCACACCGAGCGCCGGCTGGCCATAGTGGCGCGTGATCCAGCCGCCCTTGAAGCGCTGGTTGACGACCCAGGAGAATTCCGAGGCATCGCAGACGGCCTGGATCACATGCGCGAAAGCGGAATCACAGCTCGCGCCGGAATTCGTGCCGATATTCATCACCGGCAGCTCGCCCTCGAAGAGCCGCGGGATGATGGAGCGGATCGAGTGGCAGTCGTAAAGCACAAGCGTCGAATGCGCGTGGGCCAGTCGAGCGATCTCGCAGAGGATCGCGGAATGATAGGGATCGAAGTAGAGCCGCTTGCGGCGCGCGATCTCCTCCGCGTCGGGCTCCCTGCCGGGCTTGTAGAGCGGCTCGCCGTCGAAGGTCTCGGTCGGGCAGAGCCCGGTCGTCGCCTGCCCCGGATAAAGCGATGCGCCGGACGGCGGGCGGTTAACGTCGATGACGGTCCGCGCGTATTTCGCGCGCACCACGGTCGCGCCCATGCCGGGCGCTACGTCGTAGAGCCTTTCGATCCACCAGTCCGTGTCCTTACGCGCCAACCACGGCGAGACGAGGTCCGCCTCGATCGCCGACGGTATCGTCGTCCCGGTGTGTGGAATGCTGACCAGAAGCGGCGCCTCTCCGCGCACGACCTCGACGACGTCGGCGCCCGTCACGCGAGCCCCGGCAAGAGGTCGACACCGGCCGCCTCCGCGACAGCGCCGCTTCGAACGAGCGCAATTGCCGCCTCGATGTCCGGAGCGAGGTGACGATCTTCTTCGAGCTTCGGCACGCGCGCCCTGATCGCAGCACGGACGGCCTCGAGCCGCCTGCTGGAAAGAAGCGGCGCATGGAACTCGCAGCCCTGCGCCGCCGCGAGGAGCTCGATAGCGATCACCCCGAAGAGGTTGTCGGCCATTGGCAGAAGCCTCCGCGCGCCGTGCGCGGACATCGACACATGATCCTCCTGGTTGGCTGAGGTCGGAATCGTATCGACGCTCGCCGGAAACGCCCTCTGCTTGTTCTCCGAGACGAGCGCCGCGGCGGTCACCTGCGCCATCATGAAGCCGGAGTTGAGACCGGGCTTTGGCGTCAGGAAGGCCGGCATCCCGGAGAGGGCCGGATCGACCAGCATCGCGATCCGCCGCTCGGTCACCGACCCGATCTCGCAAAGCGCAATGGCGATCATGTCTGCAGCGAAGGCGACCGGCTCGCCGTGGAAATTGCCGCCGGAAAGCGCCTCGCCGTCCTCAGGAAAGATCAGCGGATTGTCGGAGACGCCGTTCGCCTCGGTCTGAAGCGTCCCCGCGGCGGCGCGCAGGAGGTCGAGCGCCGCGCCCATCACCTGCGGCTGGCAGCGGATGCAATAAGGATCCTGCACGCGCTCATCGCCGACACGGTGGGATTCACGGATCGCGCTCCCCCGCATCAGCGCACGGAGCGCGTCGGCCGCTTCGATCTGCCCCTGGTGGCGTCGCAGAAGATGGATGCGAGGATCGAACGGCGCGTCGGAGCCGCGCGCCGCGTCGGTCGCGAGCGCCCCGGTGACGAGCGCGGAGCGGAATGCAAGCTCCACCTCGAAGAGCGCAGCGAGCGCGAACGCGGTGGAGAATTGCGTACCGTTCAGGAGCGCCAGCCCCTCCTTCGGCCCGAGCGCGACCGGCTTCAGCCCAGCGGCGGCGAGCGCGCTCAGCGCCGGCATTCGCGCGCCCTCAAAAAGCGCCTCGCCGACGCCGAGCATCGCCGCGGTCATGTGGGCGAGCGGCGCCAGGTCGCCCGACGCCCCGACAGAGCCCTGCGACGGCACGATCGGGATCAGACCGCGCGCAAGCATCGCGCCGAGAAGATCGAGCGTTTCGAGCCTGACGCCGGAGGCGCCTTGCGCGAGGCTCGCGAGCTTCAGCGCCATCATCAGCCGCGTGACCGGCGCCGGCGTCGCCTCGCCGACGCCGGCCGCGTGCGAAAGCACGATGTTTCTCTGAAGCTTGGCGAGATCAGCGGCGTCGATGCGGACGGTCGCCAGTTTCCCGAAGCCGGTGTTGATGCCGTAGACGGGCTCGCCCTTCTCGACGATCGCGGCGACCGCTTTTGCGGCGGCATCGACGCGCGGCCGGCAGGCGGGATCGAGCGCGACCGCTGCGCCGCGATAGATTGCGCGCCAATCCGCGAGCGGCGTCTCGCCGGGCTTCAGAATGATTGCGCTCACCGTGTCCCCCGATAGCGGCGATGAAGCGGATTGAAGCCGAGCCGATAGACGAGCTCGGCCGGGCGCTCCACGTTCCACACCGCGATGTCACACCATTTGCTTGTCTGGATCGTGCCGATCTGCGCGAGCCTCCCAAGCGCGCGAGCGGCATTCCGGGTCACCCCAAGCAGGCACTCTTCCACCGTCAGCCCGAAGAGCGTCGCCGCCATGTTCATGGCGAGGAGGAGCGAGGTCAACGGCGAGGAGCCGGGATTGCAGTCGGTCGCGACCGCGATCGGCACGCCGGCGCGCCGCAGCGCCGCGACCGGCGGCTTCTGCGTCTCCTTCAGGAAATAGAAGGCGGCGGGCAAAAGCACGGCGACCGTGCCGGCCCTCGCCATCGCGGCGACGCCGTCTTCGTCGAGATATTCCAGATGGTCGGCCGAGAGCGCGCCGTGCTGTGCTGCAAGCTTCGCTCCGCCGAGGTTGGAAAGCTGCTCGGCATGAAGCTTCACCGGCAGGTGTTGTGCGCGCGCGGCCTCGAAGACGCGCGCGATCTGCCCTGGCGAAAAGGCAATCGCCTCACAGAAGCCGTCGACCGCGTCGGCGAGGCCCGCCGCCGCGACGTGCGGCAGCTGCTCCCCGCAGACCTGCTCGATGTAGCGATCTTTGTCCCCGCCCGCCTCGGGCGGCAGCGCGTGCGCGCCGAGGAAGGTGCGGAGCACGGTCACGTCGCGCATTCCGCCGAGCCGCGTCGCGGCGCGCAGCATCTTCGCCTCGCTGTCGCGGTCGAGCCCGTAGCCGGACTTCACCTCGATGGTCGTCACGCCCTCCGCGATCAACGTGTCGAGGCGGGGTAGCGCCGATTCGACCAGCGCATCCTCGCTCGCCGCGCGCGTCGCCGTCACAGTGGAGACGATGCCGCCGCCGGCGCGCGCGATCTCTTCATAGGTCGCGCCCGTCTGGCGCATCTCCCACTCCGCTGCGCGGTCGCCGGCATGGACGATGTGCGTGTGGCAATCGATCAGTCCGGGCGTGACAAGACGGCCCTCGCAGTCGACGGTCTCGGCTGCCGACCAGAGCGATATGGGAAGCTCCGCTTCGGGGCCGGCGGAAAGAATACGGCCGCCGCCAACCGCAACGGCGCCCCCTTCGATGAGCCCAAGACCCGACCGCGTCGGATCGCAGGTCAGAAGCCTGGCGTTGCGGAAGATCGTCTCACATGCCGCTCGCGCCATCCCCGCCCGCCTTCCAATCGCCGATCGCCGCAGCCGCCCTCGGATTGGGATTCGCGACGCTGGCCCCAACGACGACCGTGACGGATCGGATTGCCGGGTCAAGCCCGGCGGTTGCCGCAGCGCAAGGCGTTTGAGATGGGAGCGGTGTTAGTCGACCCCAACCGGCCGACTATCTCTGCTATTCCGCGAGTTTAGCGTGCACACTTCGCGCCCGGGATTGGCGCCGCATCTCCTAGGCGCGTGCGCGCAATTCCGCGTGCGCGCAGTGTCGCGCGTCAGCTCTTGTCTCTGGAATGCGACGTCACCAGACCGAGATGTCTGGCGGAACCCGACATCGCCTCGTTGGCACGCTCGCCGAATTGGCGGAGCCGCGCAGCCTGCGCGAAGATCGTCGAGGCGTGGCCGTTCGCCTCCGCGTCCCCGAAAAGGGTGCTTCCGCCATTCTCCTCGATAGCGTCAGCGACGGCCCGCAGGAGCATAGCAGCCGGCGGACTGACTGGCTCCACATCGCAAGCCAGATAGAAAATCCTGGCCCTCACGACATCAAGCGAAAGTGGGGGGCTTACTTCGGCGGTCACTTCGTTCCTCCGGACTCCATCTGACTCTCGCTAGGCGGCCGCAAGGGCATTGAACCCGGCGAGGCGTGACCAAAGCGTGACACAACTCAGCAGAGGCGTCCACCGCTCGGCCACGCAACGCGCAGCGCCGAATCGAGGGAGATCGGCTCGAAATCCGCGGCAACCGCCGGCCCGTAGGTCTCGTCGGGCCAGATCGTCTCGCGCAGCCGGTCCGCATCTGGCCTCCGCTCATTTCGCCGCGATGCAACGGAACTGCCGTCTTCGGGGGCGAGCACGCGTCCGGCGCCGCGCTCACCCGGATAGACCGCGGGGGAGAACCCGTCGCGTTGTGCGCCCGACAGGAACTTGCCGCGAACAAGCGTGGCATTCGCCGGCAGGTCCGACTGCTTCACGGCTTGCCACCAGAGCGCCGCCACCCCCGCCACGTGCGGCGCCGCCATGCTGGTACCGCTTTGCACCTTCAGTCCGCCGCCGGCAGCCGCCGAAACGATGTCGCGCCCCGGCGCCGTGATCTCCACGCCGCAATTGGAGAAACTGGAAACCTGGAAGCCGGTGCCGAGACGAGCGCGGTCGAGCGAACCCACCGACACGATCTTGTCGGAACCGCATGGCGGACAGGCCGTCATGACGTGCTCGGATGGTGCGCCGCGGTGAGAGTCGTTGCCCGCCGCCGCGACGATGATCGCCCCGCCGGTGAAAGGTTCCTGCAGCCGCAGCAGATGCAAGAGACGGTCGAGCAGCCTCAAGTTGGCGCTATAGGCCTCCAAGGCCACGGCCGTAGCGAGTTCGCCGCCCCAACCCTCCTCGACGCGCTTGCGCACCGTTGCGGCGAAGTCGAAGCCGACCGACATCGAGATCACGTGCGCACCCTGCTCGTGCGCCCACAACATGCCACGCATGAGCATGTCGGAATTGCCGCCATCGGATCCAAGCACTCTTCCGATCAGCGCGCGGCGCACGCCGGGCGCGACCCCGATTCGCACGCCGTCAACGTTGCGGCCGAAAATGATCCCGGCGCAGTGCGTTCCGTGCCCGTCGGCATCGCCGTTGCCGAGGCCGGTAAAGTCCTTCTCCACGAGGTCGACGTCGCGAAAGGCGGGATGCGCCTTGTCGATCCCTGTGTCGAGGAGGGCGACCGTCACGTCCGCCCCGGTATATTTCGAGCGGTCGGCGGCGACGGCGCCGATGCCCCACGACTGCCGCCGGCGGCTTCCGGCGATGAGGGTGTCCCCGATATCGAGACCTTCCTCGGCGACCGGCGACAGGAGCCGCGTGCACATGATCTCCGCCGCCGCCACAAATTCCGGCTCGGCCGTCAGTTCCTGCAACTCCTGGGCGGTCAGCCGCTCGCGGTGGATCGCCGGACGCGGCGGCTCGACCAGCAATCTTGATGGAGATTCAAGCGGTTGACTGAATGCGCTCCGACCGAGGTGGGAGCGCATCGCCTGCGCACCCCCGCGGTTGAGGAGGACGGTATAGGATCGTTCCATTGGCCTCTTCGCTCTTCTCTCTTCGTTGCGCGATAAGAGGAGGAACCGCGTGCCGCCAGCGTCCCCGGGCGTGGCATAATCGTGACAAACGCGTCGGGGGCCGCCCGCCGCAAGAATTTACACATGGTTAACGGCTCACTATCGTTTTCCTGGCAATATCCTTCCTGAGCCAGTTGGCTGTTGAGGGACCGAACAACTGGCGGCAACGAGCCGCAATTGGAGATCGGCTTCTGCATGTCATGCAAACTCACACTCTTCGGTCCGCCCACGCTGCTCGACCGTAGAGGTCGACCGGTCCCGGTCCCGGCGAAGACGTTCGTGCTCGCCGCTTTTCTCCTGAGCGGTGGGGCGCCCGCTTCGCGCACCTCGATCCGGCAGTTCCTGTGGCCGAGTGCCGACCCCAAGACGGCAGCCGCCAATCTGCGCAAGTTCCTGCTGCGCGTACGCGAACGGCAGGAGAGGTTCGGGTTCGAGCTGATCAACTGCGAGCGCGGACATGTCGAACTGGTGCCCTCGGCGCGCATCGATCTCGATCGCTTCCTGAAAACCTCCGCGACGGGCAAGCCCGACGACCTGCTCGCCCTGTGCGAGATCTATCGCGGCGACCTGCTCGAGGGCATGGGCTGGCAGGAGGAATCGAACGAGTGGATCGAGGTGCAGCGGACGAAGCTTCGCGACACCTTCATCAGCGCGGTCGCCGGCCAGCTTGAATCAGGTAGCGAGGACGTCGGACCGGTGCTGCAGCGTGCTGCGGCGCGGAGGCTGATCGAGGTCGACCCCTACAACGAGACCGGGCACAGGACGTTGATGCGGCTCTTCGCGGAGGAAGGCGAGCCCGCGCGGGTGCATGAGGTCTATCGCGGCTTGCAGCAGCGCCTGCGCGAAGATCTCGTCGTCGAGCCCGACGCCGCCACCACGGAGCTCTATCGGTCGCTGGTGCCGGCGGAGGGACGAAACGGAATCGTCAGGGCTCCGCGAAGCGCGGCGCAGCTGGCGACCGAACCGATGGCGCCGGGGCTTCCAAGCACGGTCGACGATGAAGACGACGTCGATTGGGCGACAACCTTTGCAAACAGGTCTGGAACGCCGCGCATCACGATCCTGCCGCCGCTCGCCAATGGCGGCCAGGATTTGCGCCATCAGCTCGCGGGCTCGCTGATCGAGGACGTCACGATCGGCCTTTGCCGCTGCAAGTCGCTTTGCGTCGTGGCGCCGCACACCGCTTGGCAATTGAGCGCCAGCGGCAAGAAGAATCTCCTGAAGACCTTCGGGATCGACTACTCGGTCGAATCCCAGCTGCAATATTCCGGCGGCGAGTACTGGCTATCGATGCGGCTCGTCAGCGCCGCCGGCCGCGATATCCTGTGGACGGAACAATATCCCTTCCATCGCGAGCATACCGACCAGAGCTATCGCGACCTGTCGGCCCGCATCATCGTATCACTCGTCGATAAGGTCGAGCGCGCAGAGCTCGCGCGCTACGAGGTCGCCCAGAACCAGACCGCTTATCAT
Organism: uncultured Alphaproteobacteria bacterium; assembly: GCA_963739005.1. Taxonomy (GTDB): domain Bacteria; phylum Pseudomonadota; class Alphaproteobacteria; order Rhizobiales; family Afifellaceae; genus DASWJZ01. The sequence continues at coordinate 191,783 of CAVTYQ010000002.1, forward strand.
CTGTATCTGGTGGGGCAGAAATACGTTCGTGTGCTCGATCTCCCGAACGTGCGCAGGGCGCGGCGCGCCTTCAAGGCCGCCGTCGGCGTCTGCCTTGATTTCGTGCCCGCGATCAGCGGCTTGGCGCGCACCTATCAGCTGGAGTGGCTGTTAATGGCGCGCGGCGACAATGATCTCCTTACCGAGGCCGGCAGGCTTGCCGAGCGCGCCCTTGAGATCGATCCCGACGACGCGCGCGGTCACCGCGACTCGGCGATCTGCAACCTCTACGCCGGCCGCTTTGACGAGAGCCTCCGCTCGTTCGGCGAGGCGGAGCGGCGCAATCCGCAACACGCGGATCTTCTTGTCGACTACGCCGACGCGCTGCAGCACGCCTGCGACGCCGCGACGGCGTTGCAGAAGATAAACCGCGCGATCGAACTCAATCCGCTGGGGCCGGACCGCTATTGGTGGACCGCCGGCGACGTGAACTTCCACCTTGAGCGATACGACGACGCAATCGCGTGCATGTCGCGCATGCGCGACAAGAGCCCGGCGTTCCGACTGATAGCGGCATCGTGGGCCATGCTCGGAGATCGGAAGAAGGCGATGGAATACGTCCTCAGGGCAAAGGACATCCATCCGGATTTCAACGTCAAGGCCTGGCTGTCCATTCTGCCCATTCGCGATCCTGACTTCGCGCGCCGCTACGAGCAGGGGCTACGCGAAGCCGGATTCGATTGAGCCGGGCCGAGATAGAGGAGACCTCGCATCGATCCGCTCTCGTCCGCCGATCGGCGGCTCGGAAGCGGCAAGAGGAGTAGCCTGAAGCAGAGATAGGCGGTGCGGACCGCTCAGTTCCTCAAGAGGCCGCACCCCGCCCCCGAAGCAAGCACGGTGTTTGCACTCCAGGCTCGATAGGCCTGCGCGTGACGGCCCCGTATTGCGCGAATTTGGAGCTGAACAGAGAAGGAGATGATGATGACGAACATTGTGCTTTTCCGGCTGACGGAAGACGGTTCGACTTGGGTTGCCGACCTCGACGCCGGCACCGTGGAGCGGACCGATGCGTTCGACGCGGAGCAGGAAGGCGGCAGCGTGGACTTTGCCGTCGCTGCCACCGCGCGTTCCGACGCAGCGTCGCACAACCTCTATCGCGATGGCGTGGACTTTGCCGTCGGCGCCACCGCGCGCTCCGACGCAGCGTCGCACAACCTCTATCGCGATGGCGTGGACTTTGCCGTCGGCGCAACGGCGCGTTCCGACGCGGCGTCGCATAACCTCTATCGCGATGGCGTGGACTTTGCCGTCGGCGCAACCGCGCGCTCCGACGCAGCGTCGCACAACCTCTATCGCGATGGCGTGGACTTCGCGGTCGGCGCAACGGCACGTTCCGACGCGGCGTCGCACAACCTCTATCGCGACGGCGTGGACTTTGCCGTCGTCGCAACGGAACGTTCGGATGCAGCGTCGCATCAGTACTTCCCGAGCCGCGGCGTCGATTTCGCCAAGGCCGTGGAGGCACGCTCCGAGGCGGCGTCGCACCAATACTTCCCGAGCCGTTGAGGCAGTAACATGCAGGCTGCGCGGGTCCCTGAGTATCTGAGTGCGGAAATCGCGCTGCTGAAAGAGCGCGGTGCGGCCGAGGAGAATTCCGATCGGCTGCACCGCGCCTCTGAAACCGTGGCGCGTATGCGCCAGAACTTCGGCCGCCTGGGGATTACGCGGCTCGCCGATGTGACCGGCCTCGACCGTATCGGAATTCCGGTCTGGATGGCGGTTCGCCCGAATTCGAAGACCCTCGCGGTCAGCCAGGGCAAGGGGCTGAGCGCCCCCGCCGCACAGGCCTCGGCAGTCATGGAGGCGGCGGAAATTGCCATTGCCGAAAGCGTCGCCTTGCCGACGCGCGTCTGCTCCATGCGGGAGCTTGCGGCCGCCTCCGAGCGGGTGCTCCCCTGCAACAACCTCGTAGCCCGCGGCGAGAAGCCGGTCGACGACCACGAAGCGATCGCCTGGGTCGAGGGATACGACCTCTTGCAGCAGACGACGGCCTGGGTGCCGGCCGAGGCGGCCACTCTCGACGCGGCCGGCGGGGACGGGCGCAGGAGCCGCTATTGGCAATCGAGTGACGGGCTCGCCTCCGGCAACATCCTTGTCGAGGCCGTCGTCCACGGGCTTTGCGAGAGGATCGAGCGTGACGCGAGCGTCCTCTGGCAGTTCCGCCCTGACGCGCATGTGTTCGAACGCTGCATCGACCCTGCGTCGCTCGAGGACGAAGCCGTCGACGGTCTCGTCGCGCAGATCGATCGCGCCGGATTTCAGCTTCGCCTCTTCGACATCACGAGCGACATCGGCGTGCCGGTCAGCTTCGCCGTCGTTACGCCGAAGCTTGACGGCTTCGAGCAGCATTGGAAGCATTTCGATCTGTCGAGCGGATCGGGCTGTCACCCCTCCCCTGCGCGCGCGGCAATCCGCGCCATTACCGAGGCGGTGCAGAGCCGGGTGACGTCGATCACCGGGGCGCGCGACGATTTCGATCCGAACCTCTACCGGACCCAGCTCAAGGCGGACCTGACGGCCTATCTCAGAGCCGATCCGGTGGGGCGCGCGACAAACGCGGGCGCCGAGGTTCCCGAGCGCGAGGAGAACCTCGCTTTCATGCTCGACAAGCTCCGCAGCGCCGGCGTGCGCTCGGTGATCGTCGTCGCGCTGGAAGCCGGCGAGCCCGGCTTCGCCGTCGCGAAAGTCCTCGTTCCCGAGCTTGAAAACCCGCCGGGCGCGCGTCGCCAGCGCTTCGGCCGCCGGGCGCTCAAATTCATGACAGGCGTCCAATGAAGGTCATGTTCGCCGGGCCGAGCCTCCACGGCGCCGACTGGTCGGCCGAGCCGCAGGGCGATCTTGCCACGATCGATCGCCGCGGTCCCGCCGCGCAGGGGGATATCACTCGCGCCGTCCTCGAAGGCGCGACCGTCATCGGGCTCATCGACGGCCTCTACGAGGATAGGGCCGCGCCGTGGCACAAGGAGATCCTCTTCGCTCTTGAGAGCGGCGCGCAGGTGTTCGGCGCTGCGAGCATGGGGGCCCTCCGTGCGGCGGAGTGTGCCGATTTCGGTATGATCGGCGTCGGTTCGGTCTTCGAGCGCTACCGCTCCGGCGCGCTCGAAGACGACGCCGCGGTTGCGCAGCTGCATGCGCCCGAGGAGCTCGCCTACCTCCCGCTCACCGAAGCGCTGGTCAATGTCGAGGCAACGATTGCGCGCTTCACTAAGCTGAGAGCGATCAGCGACGAGGAGGCCACGCGCCTCGACGCAGGCGCCCGTGCGCTCTTCTTCAAGGAGCGCACCTATCGCCGCATCCTCGCGGAGGCGGGCCTTGGCGAAGGCGAGCGCGGCAAACGGCTCGTCGAACTCATCAAGCGATGCCGTGTTGACGTGAAGCGCGAGGACGCGCTCGCCCTCTTCGCCTACCTCGCCTATCTCGAGCCGGTCCGCAACGCACCGCCGCAGGACTGGCGGATGCATTCGACCAACACATTCAACCTGACGCTCGAACGGGCGCGGAAATTCGTTGAGGGTGCGGAACCCGGAGAATCGGTCGCCGCCTGACGTCCAGCGCGGCCGCCCCTACGCCACCCGCTCAAAAGCCATCGCCACGCCCTGCCCGACCCCGACGCACATCGTGGCGAGGCCGTAGCGGCCTTCGCGGCGGCTCAGCTCGCGCACGGCCGCGCCGGCGATCCGCGCGCCCGACATGCCGAGCGGATGGCCGAGCGCGATCGCCCCGCCATTCGGATTGACGTGCTCGGCATCGTCGGGTACGCCGAGCTGCCTGAGACACGCCAGCGCCTGGCTGGCGAAAGCCTCGTTGAGCTCCACGACGTCGAAGTCGGCAACCTTCATTCCGAGGCGCCCGGTGAGCTTGCCGACCGCCGGCACCGGCCCGATCCCCATGATGCGCGGCGGCACGCCGGCAGACGCCATGCCGAGAACGCGCGCAAGCGGCTTCAGGTCATGGCGTTCGGCCGCCTCGGCCGAGGCAAGGATCATCGCCGCCGCCCCGTCGTTGACGCCGGAGGCGTTTCCGGCTGTCACCGTCCCGCCCTCGCGCACGATCGGCCTGAGCTTCGCCAGCGCTTCGGCGGTCGTGTCGGGGCGCGGATGCTCATCCGCCGTAACGCTCGTCGGCGGCCCCTTCCGCGACGGTACGGCGACCGGCAGCAGCGCGTCGTCGAAGCGGCCGGCGGCGATCGCCGCTGCGGTCCGCTCCTGCGAGCGAAGCGCGAAGCCATCCTGGTCGGCGCGGTTCACCTGGAAGTCCTGCGCTACGTTCTCGCCGGTCTCAGGCATGGAATCGACGCCGTATTGCTGCTTCATCAGCGGATTGATGAAGCGCCAGCCGATCGTGGTGTCATAGATCTCGGCGCTCCGCTGGAACGCCTCTGCGGCCTTCCCCATCACGAAGGGCGCGCGCGACATCGATTCCACGCCGCCGGCGATCGCAAGCTCGATCTCGCCGGCGCGGATCGCGCGCGCCGCCGCGCCGGCCGCATCGAGCCCCGAAGCACAGAGCCGGTTCAGTGTGACGGCGGGCACGCTCTCCGGCAGGCCGGCGAGCAGCGACGCCATCCGCGCGACGTTGCGGTTGTCCTCCCCCGCCTGGTTGGCGCACCCGAGATAGACCTCTTCGACCGCCTCCTTGATCGACGGATGCCGCTCGATAAGCGCGCGGATGGTGATGGCGGCGAGGTCGTCGGCGCGAACGCGCGACAGCGCACGGCCGTAGCGGCCGATCGGCGTGCGAACCGGGTCGCAGATAAAGACGTCCATCGGATCAGCTTATTGCAGCGACGGCGGAAAAGGGAAAGGCGTCGGCCTATGGAACATGCCGTTCGGTTGCGCCTGTATACAGCTGGCGCGGGCGGCCGATCCGCTGCGTCTCGTCCTCCACCATCTCGTTCCATTGCGCCACCCAGCCGACCGTGCGCGCCACCGCGAAGAGCACGGTCAGCATGTTGTCGGGGAAGCCGAGCGCCCGCAGCGTGATGCCGGAATAAAAGTCGACGTTCGGATAGAGCTTGCGTTCGACGAAGTACTCGTCGGTCAGTGCCACGTGCTCGAGCTCCATCGCCACTTCGAGCATGCGGTCGTTGACGCCGAGCTCGTTCAGCACGTCGTGGCAGATCTTCTGCATCACCTTGGCGCGCGGATCGTAACTCTTGTAGACGCGGTGCCCGAAGCCGGAGAGGCGGAAGGGATCGTTCTTGTCTTTCGCCTTGGCGATGTATTGCGGAATGCGGTCCTTGCTGCCGATCTCCGCGAAGGTCTGAAGCGCTGCTTCGTTGGCGCCCCCGTGTGCCGGGCCCCAGAGGCTCGCGATACCGGCGGCGATGCAGGCAAAGGGATTGGCGCCCGAGGAGCTTGCCAGCCGCACCGTGGAGGTCGACGCATTCTGTTCGTGGTCGGCATGCAGGATGAAGATCACGTCCATGGCGCGCGCCAGGATCGGGTTCACCTCGTATTCCTCGCACGGCACCCCGAAGCACATGCGCAGGAAGTTCGACGCGTAGTCGAGGCTGTTCTTCGGATAGATGAAGGGCTGGCCGATCGTGTACTTGAAGGCATTGGCCGCGATCGTCGGCGTCTTCGCGATCATCCGGATCGAGGCGACCATCCGCTGATAGGGATCATGGATATCGGTGGAGTCGTGATAGAAGGCCGACATCGCCCCGACCATTCCGCACATGACCGCCATCGGATGCGCGTCGCGGCGGAAGCCGCTGTAGAAGCGCGCCATCTGCTCGTGGATCATCGTGTGGCGCGTGACGCGATACTCGAAGTCGTCCTTCTGCTCCGGCGTCGGCAGCTCGCCGTAGAGAAGCAGGTAGGCGACCTCCAGGAAGCTCTTCTTCTCGGCGAGTTCGTCGATCGGATAGCCGCGATAAAGGAGGATGCCCTGGTCGCCGTCGATGAAGGTGATCGAGGAGGCGCAGGAGGCGGTCGACGTGAATCCCGGGTCGTAGGTAAAGCGGCCGGTTTTTTGATAGAGGGAGCTGATGTCGATGACCTGCGGTCCGGTCGTGCCGTCCAGGATATCGAAGTCCCAGCTTTCGTTTCCGATTGAGAGCTTGGCCGTTTTGTTACCCATGTTCACCTCAGTGCGTCCCCGGGCCCTAACCTCCGACGCCGTCGCTGTCGAGAGGCCACCCGAACCGGCGTGATTGTCGACTGAGTGCAGATGCTCGCGCCTTCGACCCGGCGCGATCAGCCCCCGGAAATATAATGTTGCAGCGCACGCAAAACCACAAGGGCGTCTCGCGCGTGCGGTATGACCGGATCGCGCAAAGCTGGCATTCGCTTCCGCGGCGGATTGCCCCGATCCGATACGGGCGGGAAAAATCATGCTCAAGATCAGGGAATTGGCGGGCCGGCGGCGTCTTGCGTCGGGGCGAAGGATTGAGGAAAGTCCGCGCCGTCTGGTCAACCATTGGCATCCCATGATATCGGCCGCCCGTTGCGGGCGATCGGCACGCTCTGACCCAGCCAGCCATAGTTAATGCGAACAGCCGGAGGCGGCGACGAAACCCATGAGCCTCGGTGACACCACCGAACGACAGACCGCGCGGCCACGGGCCGGCGTCGAGCGGCATCGCGAGGCGCTCGTTGTCCGCTTCGCCGGCGATTCCGGCGACGGCGTGCAGCTTGCCGGTCACCAGTTCGCCACGGCGGCAGCCTCCGAGGGCGCCGACCTGATGACGCTGCCGGAGTTTCCGGCCGAGATCCGCGCTCCCGCCGGCACGACCTTCGGCGTCTCCGCCTACCAGGTGCAGTTCGGCGCCGGCGAGGTGCTGACGCCCGGCGACGAGGCCGACATGCTCGTCGCCTTCAACCCGGCGGCATTCGTCACCAACATCCAGTTCCTGAAGCCGGGCGGGACCGTCGTCTATGACGAGGGCGCGTTCAACGAGCGCGCCTTCCTGAAGGCCGGGCTCGCCGGCAGCCCGGTCGATGAGAGCGGCGCCGCGCCCTACCGCGCGATCCCGATCGCGATGACGCAGCGCACGCTCGAAGCCGTCGCTGAATTCGGGCTGGGCCGCAAGGACGGCAGCCGCGCCAAGAATTTTTGGGCGCTCGGGCTGTCGCTCTGGCTCTGCGGACAGTCGCCCGACGCCACGCTTGCTTGGATCGAGCGGCGTTTTGCGAAGGAGCCCGCGCTTCTCGGCGGCAGCCTCGCTGCACTCAAGGCGGGCTACGCCTACGGCGAGACCATGGAACTCGCGATCCCCGAGATCGTCGAACTGGAGAAAGTGCACACCCGCACCGGGCGCTGGCGCATGGTCTCCGGCACCGACGCGATGGCACTCGGCGTCGCCGCGGCGAGCGCGCTCTCCAACCGTCCGGTCTTCTACTGCTCCTACCCGATCACGCCCGCATCCGCCCTCCTTCACGCGCTCGCCAAGATGAAGACCGGCGTCAGGACGTTCCAGGCGGAAGACGAGATCGCCGCCGCCTGCGCCGCGATCGGCGCTTCCTACGCTGGCGGTCTCGGCTTCACCGCCTCGTCAGGACCGGGCCTCTCGTTGAAGACGGAGGCGATCGGCCTTGCCGTCACCGCCGAGCTGCCGCTCGTCGTCCTCGACGTGCAGCGCGCCGGGCCGTCGACCGGCATGCCGACCAAGCCGGAACAGTCGGATCTCGACATGGCCGTGCTCGGCCGCCACGGCGAGTCGCCGCTTCCGGTGCTTGCTCCGGCGACGCCCGGCGACTGCTTCGACACCGTCATCGACGCCGCACGTATCGCAATCGAGGCGATGACGCCCGTCATCGTGCTCTCCGACGCCTATCTCGCGAACGCGATCAGCGAGTGGGAGGCGCCGGAAGTTGACGCTCTCCCGGTTCTCCCGACCGGTCAGAGCGGCACCGGCGGGAACCCGGTCATCACCGCCTTCACCCGCGATCCCGAAACGCTCGGCCGGCAATGGATCGCGCCAGGCACGCCGAATCTGATCCACCGGGTCGGCGGCCTGGAGAAGGACGCCGTCACCGGCAACATCTCCTACGATCCCGACAATCACGAGCAGATGGTCCGGCTCCGCGCCGAGAAGATTGCCCGCGTCGCGGAGCGGAACCCGCGTGCGATGATCCATGAAGGCCCGGACTCGGGCGACCTCGTCGTCGTCGGCTGGGGCTCGACGTTCGGGCCGATCCGGCAGGCGGTGCGCAATCTCGAGAATGCCGGCCACACGATTGCGCATCTTCACCTGCGCCAGCTTTCACCGCTTCCGGCCGGACTTGAAGCGATCCTGAAGCGCTACAAGAAAATCGTCTGCGCTGAGATGAACACCGGGCAGCTCGCGGCCATGCTCCGCGCCGCTTTTCTGTTGCCGGTCGAGCCGGTGACGCAGATCAACGGGCGGCCGTTCCTCGTCTCCACGCTCGAGGCGGAATTCTCCGCCAGGCTCAGAGGGCGCGCCCAATGAACGCCATTCCGCTTTCGCCCAAGGACTTCACCTCCGACCAGGAGGTGCGCTGGTGCCCCGGCTGCGGCGACTACGCGATCCTGAAGGGCGTGCGCGCCGCGCTCGCCGAGATCGGCAGGCCGCCGCATGAGGTGGTCTTCATCTCCGGCATCGGCTGCGCCGCGCGCTTCCCCTACTACATCGCAAGCTACGGCTTCCACACGATCCATGGCCGCGCGCCGGCGGTGGCGACCGGCGTGAAGCTCGCCAATCCCGGTCTCAACGTCTGGGTGGTCGGCGGCGATGGCGACTTCCTTTCGATCGGCGGCAACCATCTCCTCCATGCGCTTCGCCGCGACGTCGATCTGAACCTGCTGCTCCTGAACAACGCCATCTACGGGCTGACCAAAGGGCAGTATTCGCCGACTTCTCCCGTCGGCACGCGCTCGCCTTCGACTCCCGGCGGATCGGTCGAGCGCCCGGTCAACGCCGCGCTCCTGGCGCTCGGCGCTGGCGGCTCTTTCATCGCCCGCACCGTCGATTCCATGCAGGACCACATGCCGGACATCCTGGTGCGCGCGCACGCGCATAAGGGCGCCTCGCTGGTGGAAATCCTGCAGAACTGCATCATCTACCACGACGGCGCCTTCGGGCCGCTCGGCGAGAAGGCGACCGCGGCGGAAGCCGGCATCAGGCTTGCGCACGGCGAGCCGATGCTTTTCGGCAAGGCGAAGGACAAGGGACTCGTATTCGACGAGGGCGCCTGCCGCTTCCGCATCGTCAAGGTCGGCGTCGACGCGCCGCTCGAGGCAATCGCCCGCCACGACGAGACCAACCTTCCCCGCGCCATCGCGCTCGCGGGTCTCGGCGGCGAGAACGAGCCGACGGCGCTCGGCATCATCTATGCGCGCGCCCTCGATACGGCGCATCCGGGCTTTGCCGAGCTTGCGGCGACGCAGGCGATGAGCCGCCCGCAACTTGCTGCGCTCCTTTCCGGACGAGCCGGCGACTGAAGAGAATCGGCTAGGCGGACGATATTTCGCCGAAGTCGGGTGGTTGAACCCTGCGCGGGATGCCTTCGCAATGCAGGACCATGTCGCGCATGCCGCGCTCGGCGCGGATTTCGACACGCTGATCGCGCGGATCGCGAGCCGCCGCGCGACGGTCGCCGTGATCGGGCTCGGCTATGTCGGCCTGCCGCTGTCGCGCGCGCTTGCCGGCACCGGCCACCGCGTCATCGGCTACGACGTCGATCCGGTGAAGGCCGAGAAGCTCAATGCCGGCCGCTCCTATATCAAGCACATACCCGACGCGAGCGTCGCTGAGATGCGCAAGAACGGCTTCGAGGCGACCGCCGACGTGGCGCGCCTCGCCGCCGCCGACGCGATCCTGATCTGCGTGCCGACGCCGCTCAACCGCAATCGCGAGCCGGACCTCTCCTATATCGTCTCGACCGCCGAGAGCCTGGTGCCACACCTCCACGCCGGCCAGCTCGTCGTGCTCGAATCGACCACCTATCCGGGCACGACCGCGGAAGTCCTGAAGCCTATCCTGGAGAGAAGCGGCCTTCGTTCAGAGGAATCGCTCTTCATCGCCTATTCGCCGGAGCGCGAGGATCCCGGCAACATCGAGTTCGGCACGACCCGCATCCCGAAGGTCGTCGGCGGCGACGGGCCGAAGGCGGCGGAGGCGGTCGCGGCGCTCTACGGCCAGTTCATCGACAAGCTCGTGCCGGTCTCCACCACGCAGACCGCCGAAGCGGTGAAGCTCACCGAGAACATCTTCCGCTCCGTCAACATCGCGCTCGTGAACGAGCTGAAGCTCGTCTACGACGCCATGGGGATCGACGTCTGGGAGGTGATCGACGCCGCGAAGACGAAGCCCTTCGGCTTCATGCCGTTCTATCCCGGCCCCGGCCTCGGCGGACACTGCATCCCGATCGACCCCTTCTATCTCTCCTGGAAGGCGCGCGAATTCGAGGTGCCGGTCCGCTTCATCGAGCTTGCCGGCGAGATCAACACCGCGATGCCTAAGATCGTCGTCGACCGCGTCGCAGCCGCGCTCGACGCCAAGACCGGCAAGGGCCTGAAGGGCGCGCGCATCCTCGTCGTCGGCATTGCCTACAAGAAGAACGTCGACGACATGCGCGAAAGCCCGGCGCTGAGAATCATCGAGCTTCTGGAAGGCCGCGGCGCCGTGACCGCGTATCATGACCCGTTTATCCCGGTGATCGGCCCCTCGCGCCAGCACGGCGCGCTTGCCGGGCGCCGCTCCGTGCCGCTGTCGGGCGTCGCGGGATACGACCTCGCGCTCGTCATCACGAACCACGACGGCATCGACTGGGAGGCGCTCGTCGCCGCCGCGCCACTCACCGTCGACACCCGCAACGCCACGCGCGACGTGAAAGAGAACCGCGACCGCATCGTGAAGGCTTGAGCCACCCGCGCCTCGGCTCTTGGAGGCCACTTAGCTCCCTCATGCTGAGGTGCGAGCGGAGCGCGCCTCGAAGCACGCAGATCAACCTGTCCAGCGCCCTTTGGACCCTCCTTCGAGGCAATGCCGACCGCGTCGTCATTGCACTTCAGGATGAGGGCTGTTGATGTGAGAACGCCGCTCATCGCCCGGGCTCGCGCACCTTCACGAGCAGCGCGAGGCCAATCACGAAGAACGCGATGATCGCCGCAATTCCCGCCCGCTGGCTGCCGCTGGCGGCGGTGACGGAGGCGACAAGCGCCGGGCCGAGGAACGCGGTCGCCTTTCCGGAGAGCGCGAAGAGCCCGAAGGCCCCGGCGCGCTTCTCCGGCTCCGTCAACCGCGCCATCAGCGAGCGGCTTGCCGCCTGCGCTGGCCCGACGAAGATCCCAATGCCGATCCCCGCGACCCAGAGCCAGAAGAGGCTTTGCGCCGCGACGGCGAGCGCGGAGGCGGCGACCAGCCCGACAAGCGCCAGCACGATCACCCGCTTCGACCCGAACCAATCGTCGAGCCAGGCGAACGCCGCCGCGCCAGCGCCCGCCGCGACGTTCAAGGCGATGCCGAAGACGATGACCTCGGAGAGGCTCAGACCGAACTCGCCCGCCGCGTAGACGCCGCCGAAGGCGAAAAGGGTGATCAGGCCGTCGGCGTAGATCATGTGGGCGAGGAGGAAGAGCGCGAGCGGCCGGTTCTTCGGAAGCGACGCAAGCGTGCGCCCGAGATCGGAAAGGCCGGCCGCGAGGGCCGCGCCGACCGCGATGCGACGCGCCGGCCGGTCCGGCGTGAAAAGGAAAAGCGGAACCGAAAAGAGCACGAGCCAGAGCGCCACCAGCGGCCCGACGACGCGGACGTGCTCGGCTGCCTCCTTGTCGAGGCCGAAGAGCGGCGGGTCGGGCCAGATGAAGACGACGAGCGCGACGACAAGCGCCGCAAGCCCGCCCGCATAGCCGAGCCCCCATGCCCAGCCGGAGAGCCGGCCGAGCCGCTCCTCCGGCACGATGTCGGGGAGCATGGCGTTGTTGAAGACGACGCCGAACTCGAACCCGACGTTGGCGAGGATCACGCATCCGAGGCTGTAGAGGATGAAGGTCGGCGAAGGCGCCGCGAACCAGAGAAGCGCCGAGCCCACGGCGCAGACACCGGTGAAGACGAGGATCCACTGCTTTCGCCGTCCGGCCTGATCCGCGATGGCGCCGAGGATCGGCGCTGTGACGGCGATCAGGAGCCCGCTCGCCGCGACCGCGTAGCCCCAGAGTGCCTGCCCTGCGACCGCGTCCTTCACGATGCCCGCCTGGAAATAAGCGGGGAAGATGAAGGTGATGATGAGCGTCGTGAAGGGCGAGTTGGCCCAGTCGTAGAGCGCCCAGGAGAAGCGCCCGCGCGCGGGATTTGTCGTAATCATGCGAATCGAACCGGCGCGAAGCCCGCGCGCAATCTCGCCGCTTCAGCGCAGCGCCGCAACCGTATGCCGCAGCGCGGGCGGCGACGGTCGCGCGTGTGCTCGCTTGCGCGCCTGCCCGCGAGCGTGCATTCGACATCCGGTGCGGCCTCGGGAAAGCACCTGGATGGTCGCTACTGCGTGCTTCGAGGCTCCATTCCGCCCTCATCCTGAGGTGCGAGCGAAGCGAGCCTCGAAGGAGCGGAATGGAGCGCCTCAGCATGAGGGAGGGTTGTGACCCCCGCATGCAAGACGGGAGCAACGATTTGAATCGAGACGAGACGAAGCTGCGCGAAACCATCATCGCAAAAGCGCGCTGGATGAATTCCGTCGGCTTGAACCAGGGAACCTCGGGCAACATTTCGGCGCGCTACGGCGGCCGCATGCTGATCACACCGACCGCGATCCCCTACGACAGCATGAAGCCGGCGATGCTCGCGTCCTTCGAGATCGACGGCGAATACGGTGCCTATGAGGGCCCTCGCCTACCTTCGACGGAATGGCGCTTCCACCTCGACATCCTGAAGGCCCGTCCCGAGATCAATGCGATCGTGCACACGCACTCGACCTACGCGACCGTGCTCGGCATTGCACGCAAGCCCATTCCCGCCTGCCACTACATGGTCGCGGCGTTCGGCGGGACGGACGTCCGCGTCGCCGGCTACGCGACCTACGGGACGAAAGCGCTCGCGGAAAATGCCGTGAAGGCGCTCGAAGGCCGAACCGGCTGCCTGCTTGCCAATCACGGCATGATCGCGCTCGGCCGTGGCCTCGACGAGGCGATGTGGCGCGCGGTCGAACTCGAGACGATCGCCAAGCAGGTACTACCACACGCTGCTTATTCCCGGCGGCCCCGTCATCCTGCCCGACGCGGCGATCGAGGAGACGCTGAAAGCCTTCGGCTCCTACGGTATTCAAGGCGCCAAGCGGATCGAGAAGGCGCTCGCCGGGCGTCCGAAATCGAAATCCGCACCGCGGAGCGCCAAGCGTCGCTGAACCGCGTGAGCGGTTGTGCTAGCTTTCCGCCGCGAATTTCATCCGGGAGGACATATTTCATGAGCATCGAACGTTTCGGAGCGCCAGGGCCCGGCGCACCGCCCTACCATAGGGCCGTTCGCGCCGGCGATTTCGTTTTCGTTTCCGGGCAGGTGCCGGCGGGGGCGGACGGGACCCTGGTCGGCGGCGGAATCGAAGCGCAGACAAAGCAGGTGATCGAGAACATCAAATCTGCGCTCGCCCTTTCCGGCCTCGGGCTGAAGGACGTTGTGAAGACGACCGTGTTCATCGAAGATCCGCGCGACTTTCCAGCCTTCAACCGCGTCTACGCGCAGTATTTTGGCGCGGCGCTGCCGGCGCGATCGACCATCTGCACGGCGCTCGTCGTCGACTGCAAGGTCGAGATCGAGGCGATCGCCTACGCGTCGAAAGGCTGAGGCCGAGGGCAGCCTCTCCGTGTAGGAGAGGGTCACCGCACCTTGCCGCGTGCCGCGACAGGCCAGACGACCTCCACCTCGCCGTTGCGGAGACCGTAAACCTCGTCGACCATGTTCGACACGACGCAGCAATGGTTCGGGATGATGTTCACCACCTCGCCGACCTTCGGCTTCGTGGCGGAGCGCGAGAGGTCGACGATCCCGTGCTCCTCGGAGAGGTTGGCGACCGCCGCGTCCGGGTATTCGACGACGCGGCCGAAATCCTTCACGGTGATCTGCTCGCGCGTCAGCACCTTTGAGCCCGCGTCGATGATGGCGCGGTCCTCGGTCGGCCGGCTCACGACCGTCGCGCGCACATGCATCGCGCAGTCGTCCCAAGTGGCGGCGCCGGCGGAGACCATCATCACGTCGTTGTAGACGTAGGTGCCGGCGCGGTGCTCCGTCATCATCGGGAAGTCTCCGAGCGTCTTGATCGCCGGCGTGCCGCCGCCGGAGATGACGGGCAAAGGGATGTCGTCGGCCTCAAAAAGCGCGATGGCGCGCTCGATGAACTCGCCCGTCGCCCCCTTGTTCGGGAAGGTCAACAGCCCTTCGAAGCGGATGCGCGGCATGTTCAACGCGTAGCGCGCGAGCTCCAGTGCGGCTTCCGGCGTCGGCACGCCATTTCGTCCAAAGCCGGTGTCGCATTCGATGAGGATGGGCACGTCGCGGCCGTGGCGCACGCCCGCCTCCGAGAGGCCGCGCACCACCGTCTCGTTGTCGGCGACGACGGCGAGCCGCTTCAACCGCTCGGAGAGGGCGAGCAGCCGGTCGGTCTTCTTCTCGCCGACGATGTTGAAGGTGAGCAGGATGTCGTCGGCAACGCCGGCGTCGGTGAAGACTTCGACCTCGCCGAGCTTCTGGCAGGTGATGCCGATCGCGCCGGCCGCCATCTGCATCTTGGCGATCGCCGGGATCTTGTGCGTCTTGATATGCGGCCGGTTGCCGATCCCCTGCTTGCCGATCGTCGCCTGCGCGCGCGCGATGTTCGCTTCGAGCCGGTCGAGCAGGATCGTGACCGCAGGGGTATCGAGATCGTTGGCAAGCATTGGATTGGCCTCAGCGGCTGCGTCGAGCGCCCGGGCTGCTGGCGACGATCCCGCTCACGCGCCGCGCCCGAGCACGTGCGCGATCACCTCGGCGGTGTGCTGCACCTCTTCGTTGTGCGCAATCAACGGCTCGAGGGTGCGGCCGATCACCGCGATCGCGGCGACCGGCTTGTCGTGAACGATGACCGGAGCGGCCAGGCAGCATCCGCCGAGCGTGCTCTCGCCGCGGTCGACGGCGTATCCCACGCGCCGGGCCTCCGCCAGCTCGGCTCGAAGCACCGCTTCGTCGGTTATCGTGGTCTCGGTCTCCGCGACGAGTGGCACCGCTTTCAAATAGCTGGCGAGCTCCCACTCGGGGAGGTACGCGAGAATCGCTTTGCCGAGCGCCGTGCAATAGGCCGGCGCGGTCTTGCCGAAGCGGCTGAAAATCGTCGGCAGCGACGGCTTCTCCACCCCCGCGAGGTAGAGCATCTGGTGCCGATGCAGGATTCCAAGGCTCACCCGCTCGCCCGTTACGTGCGCAAGGGCATCAAGGTGCGGCAGCGACTCCAGCCGGAGTTGGTTGGTGTCGAGCAGGCTTCCGGCGAGCATCAGCACCGAGTAGCCGGGCGTGATCCGGCTGTCGCCCGGATCCTGTGCGAGGTAGCCCTCGCCGATGAGCGTCTGGATCAATCGGTGCGCCGTCGGCCGCGTGACGCCGGCGCGGACCGCGACCTCAGCCACGGTCAGCGGCCGCTCCGCGGCGGCGAACGCGTCGAGGATGGCGAGCGCCTTTCGCAGCGTCTTGACCGCGGAGAGGTCGGTCTCGTCCGCCTTCCGGCCGATCTTATTGCTGGCAACGAGCATGGGCATGCTTGCGGTCGCTTTGTCCGGGTGTTGGACGGTAGGAGGGGCGTCCGGGGTGGGTCAATCCCAATAGAGGGCCAGACGCGCCAGGACCAGGACGCAAAAAAGATGACTATTTGCCTCACGCTTGAGCGCAGCGTTCAGCTAATGAGAACGATGTCCGTTTTGCACGCTGCCGGTTGTGGTTGCCCGTGACCCTGGACTGCGGGAAATTGGCCGGAAAGAGATGGAGACGCGGATGCTGAGGATTTGGGGGCGGGTCAACTCGACCAACGTTCAGAAGGTGCTCTGGTGCTGCGCCGAGCTTGGCCTTGCCTACGAGCGGATCGAGGCCGGCGCCGAGCATGGGGTCGTCAACAGCCCTGAATACCGTGCGATGAACCCGAACGCGCTCGTCCCCACGATCGACGACGACGGCTTCATCCTCTGGGAATCGAACGTCATCGTCCGCTACCTCGCCAACAAACACGGGCTCGGAACCCTTTGCCCGAAGGACCTGCGCGAGCGCTTCGAGGCGGAAAGATGGATGGACTGGCAGACGACCACGCTCTGGCCGGCCTTTCGCGCCGCCTTCATGGGCCTCGTCCGCACGCCACCGGAGAAGCGCGATCAGAACGCCATCGCAAGCGCCCAGCGCGAGACCGCGCGGCTCCTCGCGGCATTGGAGAGCCGCCTCGCCAAGGCGCCTTTCGCCGGCGGAAAGACCTTCACGATGGGCGATATCCCGGTCGGCGTCGCGGTTTACCGCCTCTTCGCGCTCGGCATCGAGCGGAGCGCATTTCCGAACGTCGCCCGCTGGTACGATGGGCTGACCGAGCGGCCGGACTACCGGGCGCACGTCATGCTGCCGCTGTCGTGAGCACGCGAAATTGTCGCGATTCGCCTCCGGCGCGGACCGTGGTATTCAGTCGCCGAGGAAGCGGCCGGTCTCGGTGACCTGCTTGAGAACATGCTTGCGGGAGGATTGAACGATGAGCGCAAAGGGCGCGACGGCAGCTCGGAAGACGCCTGAAGAAGCGGCAAGCGGCAAGGCGAAGCTCGCCTTCGATTCCGGACGCCTGGACGATCTTCTCGACGAGGTCGGCATCGACGTGGTGATCGCCTCGTCGAAGCACAACATCCAGTATCTGCTCGGCGGCTATCGCTTCTTCTTCTTCGACGGCCAGGACGCCGCGGGCTTGAGCCGCTATCTGCCGCTCTTCCTCTATTTCAAGGGCGCTCCGGAGCAGACCGCCTATATCGGCCACGACATGGAAAGCTGGGAGCGCGACAACGGAACGATCAACGCGCCCTCCATTGAAGCCGCGACCCGCGGGAGCGAGGACGCGATGCGCCGTGCCGTCGCACGCTTGCGTTCCCTCTCCCGCAAGAAGCTCCGCATCGGCGTCGAGCGGGCATTCCTCCCCGCCGACGCGGAGAGCGTGCTGCGCGAGGCGCTTCCGCAAGCCGAGATCGTCGACGCCATCCTTCCGCTCGAGCGGCTCCGCGCCAGGAAGACGCGGGCCGAGCTTGAGCTTGTACGCAAGGCCTCGGACGGCGTCGTCGATTCCATGCTCGCCGTCATCGCGGCGCACGGGGCGGGTACGACCAAGCGCGAGCTCGCCGAGGCGCTCCGGCGCGAGGAGGTCGAGCGCGGGCTTGTCTTCGAATATTGCCTGGTCGCGGCGGGCGCGAGCCTGAACCGCGCGCCCTCCGACCAGGTGTGGCGCGAGGGCGAGGTGCTGTCGCTCGATTCCGGCGGCAATTACGGCGGCTATATCGGCGATCTCGCCCGCATGGCGATCCTCGGCGAGCCCGACCGGGAGCTCGTCGATCTTCTCGCCGAGGTCGACGCGATCCAGCAGGCGACGCGCGTGCCGATCGTGGCCGGCGCCATGGGGAGCGTTGTCTACAGGGCGGCGGAGGCAGCGATCGCCAAGTCGCCAAATGCCAAGCTCGTGCATTTCGCCGCGCACGGCATGGGGCTCATTCCGCACGAGGCGCCGCGTCTCTCCACCAAGGCGCCGGTCCCCTACCCGGCCGAAGGCGCCGGCAAGCCGCTCGAGACCGGCATGGTGATCTCCATCGAGACGGCGATCCACCATCCGCGCCGCGGCTTCATCAAGCTGGAGGATACCGTGGCGGTGACCGATACCGGCTGGGAGGCTTTTGGCGACCACGGCCGCGGCTGGAATATCGGCGGCAGGGGATAGGCGGCCAAGGCCATCGCCGAGGCGACGGCCCTCGCCTCCTCGCGATGTCGGCGAAGGCGATTCCGGTGCCGTCACCCGGGTCTTAAGCGACGCGACACCCACATGGTGTCCGCGCGGACCATGTTGCGACGGTGTTCAGGATCGGCGCTTTTCGAGAACCCGCGGAATCCGGTCGGTCCCGGCAGAATTGCTCGAATTCGGAACATGACCGAACACGGGCCTTTTCGAGAGCGAACGCGGCGAAGAGTCGATGAGAAAAGGCGATGGTCCAAGTTCAATCAAGCGCGGGTGGGATAGCGGCGGCCCGTGGTGCGCGCGCTCACATGAAGAGACGGTAGTCGTAGACGTCGTCAACGAGATCCGGAGATTGCTTCACTACGTCTGCGAAAATCTGGGAATAGACGAGGGTCACCGGCATAGTCTTGTAGAGCGTGTTGTTGTTCCAATCGACCTTCGTCATGGCGAGCACGCTTGAGCACGTGTCGTGCCATCCACCAAGGCCGGAAAATCGCCTGATGAGGATGGGATCGGGAAGCGGTTTCAGTGGGGCTTCCTTGAACACAGGCTGATTGGCTCGATCTACGTTGACTCCCATCACGCTTCCTTGAGTCCACAGCAAACACTCGGTGCTCGTCATTAGAAGGTACAACCCTCTGTCCACCGGGTATCCTGCCGGTCCTGGTTTCCGGTCCCGGCCGACATCCTGATCTACTTTGAGGCCGTACCAATTCGACCGTCGTACTACCTGGACTAGTTCGACTTCAGTTTTGCCCGCGAATGCGTCAAGCGCTCCCTGTACCTCCTCATCCGTAAAATGCGATGATTTGTGCACGAAAATCTTGCGAGGAATTCGTCCAGTATGACCGTTCTGGTACAGCAACAAGCTCTTCGACAGCACGGCCTGCATTTCCTGATAGTCGAGATACGGATTGCCCTTGCGGTCCGTCGTGTACTCGCGAGTGTCGTAGGCAACAAACTCAAAGCCGGTACCGTCGGGGTCAAAGACCTGACTGCAGCAAGTGGTGTATTCGTTTCCGCTTGCGTGCTTCTTAATTGCGTAGCTAAGGCCAATATAGGCTTCGTCCTTATCAAAGTCCGCGAGCTTCCACGGAATCCCCCCGGCCTTTGCGTACAAGGCAACGCTGATTCCCCATAATACGTTGGCGCGACACCTGCGTTCAAAGGTGAGGTCATTCACGATTTGGATCGGCACATTCAACGGAGCTAGCTTGGCCTTGAGGGTGTTATGCAGATTAAAGCCCTCGTACTCAAAGCTCGCGCTCCAACTTTCCGGCAAATACACCAGGAGGACATCGAAGGAGGTCCGCAATCTCATCAGTCGGCCAAGGTCTTGCACAATCTGATCGGCAAGCAACGGACCATTTCTTTCAGTGGCGAGCGAAAGACAGGCTTCGGACGCTTCGCATTTCATCGCCTGTTCCGCAGGGACCAGCGGAATGCGAAACAAGGCATGGAACCCATCGTAGCGGGGATAATAGTTTGTCGCGTCGATCGGATTAGCCGAACCACTCAGTTCGCGCGCAAATCCGTCCAACCTTGGGATAAGTTCAAGCGGCGCAAAATAGGCAAGGCGCACTCGCGCGGGAAAACCAAGGATCGATCCGTAGGGCCCATGTCTGACCAATCCACGCAGAGGATGCGTATCTTGACCGCCTGCACCAAACAGAAGCATTGGTTCGGGAAGAGCCGAATGCTCGGGCAGCTGCCACGCCTTTCTAGCCACGAGCACCTCCCCTACCGCTATATGCGGAACGGGTGTTGACCGTGAAAACCACCGGATAATTAGTGTTGTGAAAGCAGGCCACCGTGGCCTCTTGCGCGGCTCCGACCGAACCAAGGAGAAGCCCGATCCAGGCGTCGAGAATTGCGAACGACTGGGCATTCCATCGCCTGAGCTTCCGATCGCGCAGATAATTGGCCGCTTGATCGCGCATCGTCATTGGGGTGATCCAGATATCGGGGCGAATTAGCAGCCACAGCGCGCCATTGCGCTCCTCCAGTTTGATGGAAACGCATTCTGCCCAGAATGCGTTTGCCAGCTTGGGAACCGGACCGGAGATAGGGGCAAGGTGATTGCGGTATCCGACTGCGCGCCGGATTGGCAGCAATAGCGGACTCGCGGTTTCCAAGTGCGCCGCCACAGCAAACCAAGTTTTGTCCTTTCTCCGTATCACTACCGGCTTGGCATGACACAAGGCGCGAACCAGCGCTTCCTCGAAGAAGGACTTGATCGAGCCGGAAGAAGCGATCGATGTGATGACGTCATCAAAGTCATGATGTTCGACCGCTTTGACACGTGCGCTTTGGAAAAGCTGTTCAATCTCATCCGTGCTTCCCCAGAATAGCGCATGATCCGTGAAGGTCAGGACGGCATCCGGCTTCTTCTCCTTGCGACGGTCGCTGATTTCCTTAAACGTCAAGGGCGTCTCTGTGAGAACCTTGCCGCACCGGGTCGGATACTTCGTCACTGGAAGCCCGTTGGTCCGAATGAGCGGAAAACCGCGACCGGGCGAAGGCAGCGGAATGGCAACGGAGGCCACTCTCGCGGTGTAGACTCTTTGGTCCAAAGTGACCGACTTCTCCGGAAGCTGGCGCCAAATCTTTGTCATCATCGTATCGAACGTTCCCGTCTCAACGATGAACGCGCTGACGCCTTTGCTTCTGGCGCTGGCTATGAGATCAAGTACCGGCTTCGGGGCATCCGCAACATGCGGCGTCGTCCAATATATGCCGTGCGGAAAGGCGTTGGCCTGTTCCATCGCAGAGTTGAACATCTGCATGACGTTAGAATCGCGGCCGCTATAGCCCGCTACGATCATTCCATAGCGATTGCTCGCGGCCAAAAAGCATTTCTGGATTTCGGCGTCGTTTCTTTGCAGGTCGGCAGAAAGATTTCTGATGCTTCTGTATCGGAAATCGCCATGGACCTTCGCATACAGCGGATATCGTTCGGCGTTCAGCGCGTCGAGTGCGGCGTAGGAACCTTCAAGATGGAACGGGGTCAAGCTCTCGCCGGAAACAAAAGCATAGGCGCGTTCAAGCACCTCATCGAAATTTGGAGTGAACACGATCCGCGAGAAGTCAACGGAAAGCAACGCAGCTAAAACGCGATTGCCGATGTTAATGGAAATCTTGTTCGGATTCAGTTGTTCGGCGATGTACCTCTGCTGGGCAGCGAGGTCGGTGCCAAACGTCAGCTCAAAGTAGAACGAGTACTCGCCGGGCGCGCCAAGAGATGGGAAGCCCTTGCTGTCCATGTAGTTCTGAAGCTTGGCCCGGACCGCCTGATTGTTAACGTTGTGAGCTTGGAGATCCTGGTTCTCGCGTAGACAGTAATAACGGCGCTTTAGGTCCCAGATAATGTCGGATGCGGTGGGCATCCCCGCGGCGCGCGATGCCCCCGCCCCCAGAAACCAGATCAGACTCCGTGTCCGAGGTGCGACTCCCTGGATAAAGTCAAGTTCGGTGCAGGAATGGTCCGGCATTATAGAGGACGAATCGTTTGACCGTGAACAGTCAGAGTAACATCGGCGCTTCGAACGTGTGTTTCATCGAAGGCCACTTCCCGCGCAAAATACCCACGGGCAGCTTGGCGGCGATGTCGCGCCGGACCGTCTCGACCTGCGCCAGGGTCAGGCCGGCCGTGCGCCAGACTTCCTCCGCCGGCTTACCGGACTACTCCGCGCTCACGCGCGCCATCCATCGTGGCGAGGCCCTGCAATTCGACGGGCGGCCGATCCGGAAAGGCCGCGACGAGATGCAGCTCGCCGCCCATCGCTTCGACGTAACTGCGCAACGTCGAAAGCATGAGGTCGCTGCGCTTTTCGATGCGAGACACGCCTTCCTGTCCGATGCCGAGCTCCTTGGCGAGGGCGGTCTGGGTTTTCGCGCGTGCCTTGCGCAGGTCGCGCAGCGAAAGCTCTTCCGCAATGAGTTCAGCGGCGCGCGCTTCGACCTTCTTCCGGCGCTTTGCCGGAAGCCTCTTCAACTTATCCTTCAGCGCGGTCGCCACAGCTATCTCCTTTGCTTTTTTCCTTGTTTCTTTCGCACTTGCGCTGCTTCGTTCAGTTCCGCCAGATGCTCGTCGAAGCGCCTGTCGGCCTTCCTGAGCAGCGTTCTATAGAACCGCTTCCCGCTACCGCCCGACTTGTCACCAGCGGGGATCGCCTTTCTTTCGCATCAAAGGCGAAAGCCACGCGCCAGACACCGTCGTCCGCATCGAAGCGAAGCTCCTTCATATTCGCGTGCGCCGAGCCCGCCAGCGTATCGACGCGCGGTCTGCCAAGAGTCGGGCCGAACCTTGCGAGCAGCTGCGCGTGGGCGAGCAGCTCGTCCTGCACGGCTTCCGAAAGCTCGTCGAACTCCGGCTCGAACGCCGGGTGAAACTCCACGTCCCAGGACATATCCAATTATGTTCTGCCGATTATGTTGTCAAGGACATATGTCCTGGTCAGCATAGTGGTGCGGTGAGAGGATTGTCCCTCGACTACCCACCCGCCGTTTCGCGTCCACCTTCGCCCTACGCTTCGGCGGACAAGGAGCGAAGCCGCACCTTCTCCCACAAGGAGAAGGTTGCGCTTCGGTGCTTGGTGGACGCCCTTCACCCGACCTTCCGCTGACGCGGAAGCCCACCCTCTCCCGCCCCGGCTTCGCCAAGGCTACGCCGGGCAAGCAAGGGGAGAGGGCGGCCAATCTCGATCGGAATCCAGAAGCAAGAAACTGGGTTCTCGGGTCTTCCCCTCGGGTCAAGCCCGAGGGTCGCCCGAGAATGACATCGTTGGGGATGCTTTGCGATCAGGCGCGATCAGGCGCGATCCGCCTCACCCCTTCAGCACCTCTTCCACCAAGAGCGGCGGCTCATGCAGGTAGCGGGTGGCGCTGCGCTTGGCGGCGATGTCGCGCCAGACGGCTTCGACCTGCTCCGCCTTGAGTTCCGCGCGATCGGCGACGACGGGCGCCGGGATGCCCTTCTCCAGCCCGAACAGGCAGAGATCCATCTGCTGGTAGGGGACTGAGAAGTAGAACTCCTCCTGGCTCTGCGCGAGCGACCAGGTGTCGGTCGTCGGCGGGCGCGAGCGGATTTCCTCCGGCAGGCCGAGATGCTCGGCGAGCGCGTAGACCTGCGTCTTGTAGAGATGCGCGAGCGGCTTGATGTCGGCGGCGCCGTCGCCGTTCTTCACGAAGAAGCCCTGGTCGTATTCGAGCCGGTTCGGCGTGCCGAGCACGGCGTAGTTCAGCCGATCGGCGTGGTAGTACTCGATCTGCTTGCGCGTGCGCTGCTTCATGTTGGTGGCGGCGACGACGCCGAGGTAGACGTCGAGCGGCATGCGGAGCGTCTGCCGCTCGCCGGTCGGCGACTGCACCACGAGCTGCGTGATGTTGTAGGCGCCGTTCGAAAGCACGACCTTGCAGCCCCAGCCGGCCCCGAAATTCGGCACCAGGCGGCGGATGAAGGCGTCGCGCCGCTCGTAGCAGCCGGCGGCGTAGAGGATCGGCGCGATATCCTCGGTGACGGTCTCGACGCCGAGCGTGTCGGCGACGAGGCGGCCAAGGCGCAGGCTGTCCGGATCGGAATCGCGCTCCGGCATCAGGACGCAGAAGACTTTCTTCGCCCCGAGCGCTGCGACGGCGAGCGCTGCGGAGACGCTCGAGTCGATGCCGCCGGAAAGGCCGAGCACGATGCCGCGCCGCCTTAGGCGCCGCAGCACCTGTTCGCGGATCGCCTCGCCGATCCGCGCGACCTCGGCCGTGGCGTCGAAAGCGAGCCAATCATTGTCAGCCGGCGTCGCCGGCACGCCCTTGAAGGTTTCGCGCGGAGAAATCGTGTTCATTGCACAGCCGCCATTTCTCGTGCGGCGACCTCGCGCCGGTCGATCTTTCCGTTCTCCGATTTCGGCAACGCCGGCTCGAAGGCGACGACCTTCGGCACCATGAAATCCTCAAGATGCTTGGCGCAGTGCCGGATCACCTCTTCGCGCGTCAGCTCGACGCCGGGCTCAAGCGCCAGGACCGCCTTGATCGCATGCCCAAGGAGCGGATCGGGGACGCCGACGACGGCGGCCTCGCGGACGCCGGGAAGCGCGTAGAGGACGTTCTCGACCTCTTTCGGGCTCACCTTCTCGCCGCGCGACTTGATGATGTCGTCCTTGCGCCCGACGAAATAGAGGAAGCCGTCGGCGTCGGTGCGGAAGAGGTCACCGGTGTGGAGCACCTTTTCCCATGGGAATGCGCCGGCCTTCAGCGCGCGCGCCGTCGACACCTCGTCGCGCCAGTAGCCCTGCATCACGTGTGGGCCGCGGATAACGAGCTCGCCGGTCGCGCCGGGCGCGACGCGGGCGCCGCTGTCGTCGACGACGTAAGCCTCGGTGTTCGGAATCGCGATGCCGACCGAGCCGGCGCGGCGCGGAATCTCCGCCGGGGGCAGGTAGGTGCAGCGCTTGCACTCCGTCTGCCCGTACATCGAATAGAGGCGGACGCCAGGGAAGAGCGCCTGCAGCCGCGCGATATGCGCGGGCGGCAGCGCCGCCGCCGTGTTGGTAATGTAGCGGAGGTCCGGGAAGCTGCCCGGCGTGAGGTCGCGCATCTGCAGGATGAGCGCCGCCATCGTCGGCACGACCGGGAAGCCGGTGACGCGCTCGCGCCGCATGACCTCGAAGACCGCCTGCGGGAAGACGAAGGACTTTTCCAAGACCAGCGTTGCGCCGAGCCGCATCGCCATCAGCACCTGGTAGAGGCCGTAGTCGAAGGAGATCGGCAGGACGTTCAGGATCACGTCGTCGGAGGTGTTGTCGAGGTACGTGGTGATCGACTGCGCGGCCGCATCGATGTTTCGATGCGTCATCATCACGCCCTTCGGGAAGCCCGTCGACCCGGACGTGTAGATGATCATCGCGAGATCGACGTCGATGCCCGGGGAGGCAGGCGGCGTTGCATCGGCCGCCAGCGCCTCGCGCCAGTGCATGGCGTTCTCGAGCGTCGGCGCGACCGAGCCGCCGGCGACGATCGTGAGCTTGACGGAAGGCGCTTCCGCGAGCGCGTCGGCGGCGACGGCCGCGAGCTTCTCCTGCGTGACGAGCGCCGCGGCCTCCGCGTTGTTCAGGATGTAGGCGAGCTTGTCGGCCTTGGTCGAGGCGTTGACCGGCGAGAAGACGGCGCCGGCCTTGAGCGCCGCGAAGATCGCCACGATCGCCTCCGGCGAATTGTCCATGAACACGACGACGCGGTCGCCGCGCGCGACGCCCTTTTCCGCGAGCGTTGCCGCGAGTCGGTCGGAGGCGAGGTCGAGATCCCTGAAGGTCGGCCGCACTTTTCCGGCGACGAGCGCCGTCTTGCCGGGCGACTGCCTGGCGCTTCTACGCAGGAACTCTTCGACGCGCATGGCCGCCTCCGCTTGCGCTACGCCGCGATCTGCGTGGCGAGCTTGCGCTCCAGATAGGCGGCGATCGCCGCGACCGAATCGAGATTCTCCGGAACGATCTCGGCGTCGCTCATCTGGATCGCGAAATCGCTTTCCAGGAACGCCACCAGCTCGAGGATGCCGGTGGAATCCATCACGCCGTTCTCGAGCAGCGAGTCGCTGTCGGCGAGACCTGACATGTCCTCGCGGAAAAGGAAATTCTCTTCGATGAAGGCCCGCACGCGGGCAAGAACCGGTTCGTTCATTTGACGATCCCCTCGTTACGCGACTTTCTGGCGGGCAAGTTCTGAATCCATCGTTACGGCGGCCGGCTGAAACGCCTCGCGCCAAAGCTGCGTCGACAGGATGCCGGTCAACGCGACGTTGTCGCGGAAGCCGCCGGCGCGTCCGGCGAAGGCCTTCTCCGCAAGCTTCTCCACGGCCTTTCGGTCGAAGACGCCTGACGCGGAGATGGCCGGGCCGGAAAGGAGTTTTGCGACGTAGCCCGGCGCCGACGCCCCGCCGAAGAAGGAAGCGCTGTCCGGCGCGCGGTAGGGCTGCTTCGGCCGCTTCGCCATCGTCGCGGGCACGAGACCGCGCGCGGCTTCCCGCAGGATGTGCTTCTCGGTGAGCCCGCGAAGCTTCAGACGCGGCGGCAGCTTCGCCGCCATCTCCACGACCCGGTGGTCGAGGAAGGGGAAGCGCCCTTCGACGGCGTTCGCCATCGCCATGCGGTCGCCCTGCGAGGAGAGGATGTAGCCCGGGAGCAGGTAAGCCGTTTCGAGGTACTGCGCCTGCGACAGCGGATGCCAGCGCAAAAATTCGGGCGGCAGGCTCGCGCGAAGCTCGTCGAGCGCGTCGTAGCCGTTGAGCTCGCGCTTCAGCTCGGCGGAGAAGAAGAGCTTCGCGCCCGCGGTCGATCGGAACCTCGGCAAGTGCGAGAACAGCGGATCGCCGACCGCGTCGAGATCGGTCGCGAAGAAGGCCTTCAGATATGCCGCCGACTGCGCCTGCAGCTTCGGCAGATACGGGTAGAGTTTCTTGAAGAGGAGCGGGCGGCGGAGCGAGTTCGGCTCGCGCGCGCAGAAGCGCCGGAGCTTCGCCTCCTTGAAGATGTCGTAGCCGCCAAAAACCTCGTCGGCGCCCTCGCCGGTCAGCACGACCTTGAAACCCTCCTCGCGCACCAGCCCGGAGAGCAGATGCAGCGGCGCCGGCGCGGTCCTCAGGACCGGCCGCTCCGCATGCCGGATGACGTCGGGGAAGATCGCGCCGATGTCGGCCGGGCGGCAAAGCACCGCGCTGTGATCGGTGCCGAGCGCCTCCGCCATCTCAAGCTGAAATTGCGTCTCGTCGAATTCCGGATCGTCGAAGCGCACGGAGAATGTCCTGAGCCGATCCGGCGCAAGCTTCGCGGCGATCGCCGCGACGACGGAGGAGTCGAGTCCGCCAGAAAGATAGGAGCCGACCGGCACGTCGGAGCGAAGCCGGATGCGCGTCGCATCGACGAGCAGCGCCTTGACCTCGTCGGCGAGCGCGCGTTCGTCGCGGATGTCTTCCGCGTCGTCGGCATCCGGGAACTGAAGCTGCCAATACGGGCGCACCGTGACGTTGCCGTCGCGAGCGATCAGCACATGCGCCGGCGGCAGCTCGGCGACGCCCTTGAAGATCGTGCGCGGCGCGAGCGGGAACCAGAAGGTGAATATCTGGTCGAGCGCGATCGGATCGAGTTCGGCGTGGACGCCGGGCACCCGGAAGAGCGCCTTCGCCTCGGAGGCGAAATAGGTGGCGTCGCCGTGACGCGCATAGAAGAGCGGGCGCACGCCCATGCGGTCGCGCGCGAGCATCGTCTGCCGCCGCCGCGCGTCCCATATCGCGAAAGCGAAGTCGCCGTTCAGCCGCTCGACGCAATCCGGCCCCATCGCCTCGTAGAGGCGGATGATCACTTCGGTGTCGGAATGCGTGCGGAACCTGACGCCACGCGCGATCAGCTCTTCGCGTAGTTCGACGTAGTTGAAGATTTCGCCGTTGAAGGTGATCCACACCGTCTCATCGTCGTTCGCCATCGGCTGGGCGCCGGCGGAAAGGTCGATGATCGAGAGCCGGGTATGGGCGAATCCGAAGCCGTCGCCGTGGCAGGTCCCCTCGCCGTCCGGTCCACGATGGCGCAACGCCGCAAGCATCTTCTGCAGCAGCACGTCCGCGGACGCGCTCCCGTCGGGTACACCGAAATAGCCTGCAATACCGCACATTGGGCCGCGCCTCCGCCGTGGAGACCCTAGGTCAACCGGGCTTTCATAGGCCCGAGCGCTCATCTGGCGAAGCGACTGGCTAAAAGATGGTTAGCGTATTTGGAGCGATTTTAACCGAATGCGCCGCCGACGAGACGCGTCCAGCTTTCGCCGGCGAGCCCGGTGATCAGCGCCTCGCCGCGCGCGATCGCGCCGGCGAGCTCGCCGCTTGCCGGATGGATCGCCATCGAGGCGCGATGCAGAAAGATCGTGTTGCGGGTGAGGAGCGCGTCGATCAGCTGCGGAGTCGATCGACCGCGAAGCGCAGCGAGGCCGCTCTTGTCGGCAGCGCGGAAAAGGCAATCGACCACGGCCCCCGCGTCGCCTTTGCGGGCGAGCACCTGCAAAACGCGACCGGTGCCGCCGCGCTTGCCATGGTAAATGTAGCAGCCGGCGAGCGCGCCCTTGCGGTCTCGCAAGATCGCGCGATGCAGCGGGCCGTAGCGCTCTTTCACCGCGGCGTGCGTAAGGAGCCACGCGAGATCTTCCGTCGACCACTGCGGGCGGAACGCGAAATCTGAGAGTTCGAGGACCGCGGCGGCAAACGCCGCGTCGGAAGGCGATCCCTCGACCGCGAGCTGCTTCGCCGGTTCGGATGTCGCGAGACTTCTCTTCGTAAAGGGGCTTCCGATCGCGTCGGCGAGGCGCGCAGCGGGGGCGAGCACGCTCGCGGCCGGATGCCTTTCCGCGAGGATCGACAGCGCCGCCCGGCTTGGACGGAAGACACGGAACCAGTCGAGGCTGAGGAGCGGCACGACGCTTCCTCCGAGCCGTTCCCATAGCGCCTGCGAAATGAGATTCGTCGTCTCGCTGAGCGAGATGTCCTGCGGCCCCTTGATCACCGAGCGGAGTAGCTTCGCCCCGGCGAGCGGCTCTCGCTCCGGATGCTCCACCATCAACGTCCCGGCGATCGCCGCGCGCACGCTCTTGCCGCGATATGCGAAGTGTCCCGGAAAAACCCCGATGAAGCCTGTGACCCGGCCGCCGTCGTTGACGTGGACGCGGGCGGCGACCTCCGGATCGTACCAGGGGTGATCGAGATAGGCCTCCGCGAGATAGGCCTCGAGCGCGGCCGGCACCGCCTGGTCCGGCTCACGGAAGGTCTTTTGGAAGAGCGCGGCGACCGCCGGAATGTCTCCCCGCGCACAGTTCCGGATTTCGCTCACGCCGCATCTCTAATTTTAACGGCTTTTTCAATATCCGCGGTTGCGCCGCTCGCCAACGACAAGCTGAGGACACGGTTAGCGCGGGACTCCGCCATCTTCGGCTCGGGCGGCCACACCGCGCCCCTCGACGCGCTCTGGCCAATGTGACAAAGTGCGACCCACGAAAAAATAGCTCGGCCGTCGCCAGAAACGGCCGTCAAGAATCCGACGAGCCCGCCGCGAGTGCGGGCCGTCGCGTGTGGAAGGGGAGGAATGATGATGACTGCGTTGCACAAGTATCTGAAGGGAATTGCTGCGATTGCGCTCGCTTGCGGCGTATCGCAAACGGGGCTGGCCGCCGGCCCGGAGGTCGTGTCCGGACCTGCCGCCGATGCCCAATGTTTCGTTCCGTGGACGGACCAGACCAAGTTCTTCCAGTATCCGGCGAAGCCGGGACCCTATCGTATCGCGCTTGCGAACGGGTTCATCGCCAACCTCTGGCGCATCCAGATGATCAAGACCGCGAAGGCCTACGTCGCGCAGCCTGAAATCGCCGCGAAGATCAAGGAGTTCAAGGTGGTGTCGGTCGGCGAGGACGTCGCCGCGCAGATCGCCGCCGTCAACAACTTCATCGACTCCGGTTACGACGCCATCGTGATCAACGCGCTGAGCGAGACGGCTTTTGCGCCGGCGATCAAGCGCGCCAACGAGGCGGGCATCGTTATCGTCTCCTTCGACAACACGGTGTCCGGAGACGACTCCATCACCGTCAACGTCGATCAGAAGGGCCTCGGCGTGTTCTGGGCGAAATGGCTCGTCGACAACATCCCGAACGGCGGCAAGATCCTCGAGATCCGCGGTGTGTCGGGCAATCCTGTCGACATCGCCCGCCACGACGGCATCCACGAAACCTTCGACGCGACCGGCAAGAAGTGGGACGTGACCGAAGTGGTCGGCAAGTGGGACGATGCGACGGCGCAGAAGGTCGTTGCCGACGCCATCGCCGTCAACGGGCACTTCGACGGAATCACCGCGCAGGGCGGCGATACCGGCGTCGTGCAGGCGATGAAGGACGCCAACCATCCGTGGGTGCCATTCGGCGGCGAGAACGAGAACGGCTTCCGCAAGGCTTGCGGCGCGTTTGGTGATCAGGGCCTGAAGTGTGCGTCCGGTGGCACGGGCCCGGCCCAGGTCGGCGTCGCCATCAAGACCGCGATTGCCGCGCTTGAAGGCCAGGTGATCCCGCAGGCGGTGCGCCTGCCGCTGGCGACCGCCCAGTACCCCGGGTTCAAGGACGGCGAGAACTACTACTCCGATCAGTCCGACAACTTCTTCGTCGGCAACGACTTCCCGACCTGCGGCATCAATTTCACCGCGCAGGAAATCATGGGGCAATCGGAAGCCAACCAGTAGTGATGCTTGCTTGAGATCGCGCACCGCGGGGGCGTAGTCCCCGCGGTGCTCTCATTCCTGGGGGCCGCATGGACGAAACCGCCGCGCCGTTATTCCGCATGGAGGGCGTCTCCAAGCGCTACGGCGGCGTAACCGCGCTGGAAAAGGCGGAGCTCGCTGTGACGGGTGGGCGCGTACACGCGATCCTCGGTGAGAACGGCGCCGGTAAGTCAACTCTGATCAAGATCATGGCCGGGGTCGTGCAGCCCGACGAAGGCACGATGACGCTCGACGGTCGCGCCGTGCGCTTCGCCGACCCCGCCGTCGCCAACAAGGCCGGCATCGTGTGCGTCTTCCAGGAATTGTCGCTGATCCCCGATCTCTCGGTCGCCGACAACATTGTGATCAGCAACCCGCCGAAACGGTTCGGCCTGATCGACCGGCGCAAACAGCGGCGGATCGCGGAAGAGGCGCTCGCGCGCGCCGGAGCGGAAGACATCCACCCGCTGGCTCCGGTCAAGGAGCTGCCGCTTTCGCGCCAGCAGATGGTCGAGATCGCCAAGGCCATGGCGCGCGACCCGCGCATCCTGATCCTCGATGAAGCCACCTCGGCGCTGACCGCCGCCGACGTCAACAAGGTCTTCGACGTCTTGACCCGCTTGCGCAGCGAGGGCCTGGCGCTCCTCTACATATCGCACCGCATGCACGAGATCGCCGAAGTCGCCGACGAGTGCACGGTCTTCCGCAACGGACGCAACGTCGCGACCTACGTCTCGGGGACGAAATCCAACTCCGAGGTCGTCGAGATGATGATCGGGCGGGAATACAGTCACGTCTTTCCGCCGAAGCCGATGGCGATGCCGACCGACAAGCCACCCGTCCTCGACGTACGGAACCTGTCGTGGACGAACCGCCTCAACAACATTTCGTTGTCGGTTGCGGCGGGCGAGATCGTCGGTCTTGGCGGCCTCGACGGGCAGGGTCAGCGCGAGTTGCTTCTCGCGCTCTTCGGCGTGTTGCGCGGCGTCTCCGGCGAAATCCGGATCGACGGTAAGACAACCTCAATCTCCAGCCCTGGCGGGGCGAAGCGTCGTGGCGTCGGGATGGCGCTGATACCGGAGGACCGCAAGACTGAAGGCCTAATGCTACCGATGTCGGTTCGCGACAACCTCTCGTTCGCGGCGCTCGATCGGCTGTCGAGGTCCGGCATCGTCGATCGCGCCGCCGAGCGGAAGGCGATCGACGAGATGATACAGCTGCTCGGGATTCGAACCGCCGGCATCGACATCGCCGTCGGCTCGCTCTCCGGCGGAAACCAGCAGAAGGTGGTCATTGCCAAGTGGCTGATGGTCCACCCGCGCATCATCCTTCTCAATGATCCGACCCGTGGCATCGACGTCGGCACCAAGCAGGAGATGTACCAGCTCCTGCGCAAATTGGCGGATTCGGGCGCGGCCATCCTGTTCTATTCGACCGACTATGACGAGCTCATCGGATGTTGCGATCGCGTCATGGTGCTCTACGACGGGGGCGTTCGGCGTGAGCTCGTCGGTGCCGAGATCACCGAGCGCTCGCTGATCGCCAGCGCCCTCAACATCGATGCCGGGGAGGTCGGCGCGAAACCGGCGGTGAACGCGTGAAGGAATGGCGCTATTGGCTCGCCGAACGGCGCGGCACTTTGCTCGCGCTTGGCATCTTTGTCTTGATGTTCGCGATCTATGTCATCAACCATCCTGCGATCGTCAATCGCGGCCTCAGCGTGAGCACGGTTGGCAACGTCGTACAGACGGCGGCCAATAAAGGTGTGCTTCTGGCCTTTGTAGCGATGGCGCAGACGCTCGTTGTTCTGACCGCGGGGATCGACCTCTCGGTCGGCATGGTCTTCGTCCTCGCCAACTGCGCCGCATCGTATCTCGTCGCCGGCTCCACGCTGAGCGCGCTCCTCGGGCTCGTCGCGGTGCTGATCATCGGGCTCGCGTGCGGCGCCGTGAACGGATTGATCGTGATCTACGGGCGGCTGCAGCCGATCGTCACGACTCTCGCGTCGGGCGCCATCTTCTTCGGGATCGCCCTGTTCATAAGGCCCAATCCGGGCAGCGCACCCGATTTCAATCAGAACATCGCGGACGCCCTGACCGGCAAGCTGCCGGGCGGCATCCCGGCCAGCGTGTTGACCCTCGCAGTCGTGGTTCTCGTGGTTTGGATCCCGTTCCGCCGCTCGCCCATCGGTCGGGTCGTTTACGCGGCGGGGTCTTCGGAGAGCGCCGCCTACATGTCCGGGCTCCCGATCCGCCGGGCCAAGTTCGTCGCCTATACGCTATCCGGGTTGCTGGCTTCGATGGGAGGGCTGTTCGTCACGTTCGTCAGCTACTCGGCCGAGGCTTCCGCCGCAAACGGAGGCACCTATACGCTGAACTCCATCGCCTCGGCAGTGCTTGGCGGAGTCTCGCTTTTCGGCGGTTCGGGCAGTGCGGTCGGAGCGATCTTCGGAGCCTTCATCCTGCGCACGATCGGCGATCTCCTGTTCGTGTTCGATCTCGACCCGTTGTGGCAGCCCTTGTTCCAGGGTGTCGTTCTGTTGGCGGCCGTGTGTCTCGGATCCGTGCGACTGTTCCAGATACGCAACCGCCTGGACCTTTACGGATAGCCGGCCATGCGCGGAACCAATGCAAGGGCGGACGCCTCTCGCCTTCCAGCCTTCGTCCGGCGCCTCGACCCGGCCGTGGCGACCGCCTTCGGCTGCATCATTCTGCTCCTCCTTCTCGGCAGCATCTATTCCAGGAACTTCCTCTCCCCGGAGTACCTGCTGCAGCAGCTGAAGGTCGCCTCGTTCCTCGGCGTCATCGCGACGGGAATGTTCATGGTCATCCTGCTCGGCCAGATCGACCTTTCGGTTCCCTGGGTGGTGGCCGTCGGCGGAATGATGGCGGCATCCGCCGCCGGCTACGGTCCGATCGGCGTGGCGCTGGCGATCCCGTTCGGCATCTTCTGCGGCCTTCTGCTCGGTGTCCTGAACGGCATCGGCGTGGCTTATCTCAGGATACCATCGATGATCTTCACGCTCGGGGTGAACGCCGTCGCCCAGGGCCTGATGATCGTCCACACCGGCGGGTTCGCGCCGCAGGATTCCGCCTCCGCGGGGATGCGCTACATCGCCACCGGACGCATCATCCCGGGGCTGCCCAACGCCGTGCTGGTCTGGGCGGTCGTCGGGGCCGCAGCAGTGTTCGCGCTGTCGCGCACGACGTTCGGCCGCTCCGTCTATGCGATCGGAAACCGCGAACGCGCCGCCTATCTCTCCGGCATTCCGACCCGCCGCGTTGTCATGACCACGTTTGCGATCGCCGGCGCGCTCTCCGGATTCGGCGGCGTCCTCCTGGCTGGCTACGCCAGCAAGGCCGCGCAGGCCATGGGCGACGCCTATCTTCTGCCGGCGATCGCCTCGGTCGTCCTCGGCGGCACCAATATCCTCGGCGGGCGCGGCAGTTACCTCGGCACGGTCGCCGGCGTGATCCTGATCACCCTGCTGCAATCCATTCTGTCCGTCATGCAGATGCCGGAGGCGGGGCGGCAGGTGATCTACGGCTTCGTCATCATCGCGATGCTGCTCCTCTACGGGCGGGAGAAGCTGTCGCGCTAGGGCTCGCGCCCGCCGTTGCGGGAACCGCGGCCCCACACCATCGTCCACACCGCCGGCCCGCGCACGCCGCGTTTCTCCTCGCGCACGAAAGTGAAGAGCCCGGCGAGCGTCACCAGCCCGATGCCGGCGAAGGCCGTCGCGTCGGGCAACTCGCCAAAAAAGAGCGCGCCGAGGATCAGCGCCCAGACGATCTGGCTGTATTGTGCGGGCGCGATGCGGTTTGCCGGCGCGGCGCGCGTCGCCGCCATCAAGAGCATGTGGCCTGTCCCGCCGCAGAGGCCCGCGACAGCGATCAGCAGGAAATCCGTCGCCGCCGGAATGTGGAAGTCGGTCAGCATGATCGCGCCGTTGACTGTGAGCGACGCGAGGAAGACGACGCCCATCAGCGTGATGCGCTTCTCCGTCGGCCCAAGCGCGCGAAGCACGAGCACTGTCGTCGCCCCGCAGAGCGCGATCCCAACGGCGGTGGCGTGACCCGGCGACAACTCGCGGAAGCCCGGGCGGACGACGAGGATGACGCCGGCGAACCCGATCAGGATGGCGAGGCCGCGGCGCCAGCCCACCGTCTCGCCCAGAAACGGGATCGACAGGATCGTCACGAAGAGCGGCGCCAGGAAGATGAGCGCGTAGACCTCGGCCAAGGGCAGATGCGTGAAGGAATAGACGCTGAGTATCCCCGCCATTACGCCCGCCAGCGTGCGCAGAAGCACGAGCTTCGGGCTGTGCATGCGGAACATATCGCGCCAGCGTTCGCTCGGATGGCGCGCAAACGGCACGGCGATGAAGGCGAAGAGCGTCGTGAAGAAACCGATCTCGAACACGGTGAGCCGCCCGCCGAGCGCCTTCACGCAGGCGTCGCCGCAGGAGAATATCCCGAACGACAGGAAACCGAGCAGGATGCCTTTGACCATAAGACGGGCGCGAAGCGACGCGCCCACTCCTTTCACACCCGTCCCGTTTTGCCGAGCCGGCGTCCCTTGCCCACCCCGACTCGTCTGAGGCCGCCGAAGCTCATAGCCCACTCCCCCGCCCTTGCAATCGCCGGACCACCCGCGCCCCTCCGCGACATCGCGAAGCATGACGCGGTTTCTCGGGGCGGCATTCCAGCCACGCTTGACTTCGCCCGGCGCGCGGGCGGAACTCGGAGGCATAGGGAGGAACAAGAATGGCGGATCGAATTCCCGTCGGAGTGATCGGCTGCGGCTTCTTTTCCAGAAATCACCTGAATTCCTGGAAGGACCTTGGGGCCGCCGGTGCCGACCTTGTCGCCGTTTGCGACACTGATCCCGACAAAGCGGCGGACGCGGCGGCGGCTTTCGGGGTACCGCGCTGGTATTCGGACGCAGAGGCGATGTTTCGCGCCGAGAAGCTCGGCCTCGTCGATATCGTCACGCGCATGGACACGCATCGCACGCTGGCGGAGCTCGCCTTCCGCCACGGCGTGCCGGCGATCGTGCAAAAACCCTTCGCGCCGAACTGGGCCGACTGCGTCGCCACCGTGAAGGCGGCGGAAAAGGCCGGGCTCTTTCTCGCCGTGCACGAAAACTTCCGCTTCCAGACGCCGCTTCAGAAGGTGAAGGAAGTCCTCGATTCCGGCGCGATCGGCAAACCGTCCTGGGCGCGGATCAGCTTCCGCACCGGCTACGACATTTATAAGGGCCAGCCTTATTTCTACGACGAGGAGCGCTTCGTCATCCTCGACCTTGGCATCCACGTCGTCGATGTCGCGCGCTTTCTGCTCGGCGAGGCGGAGCGCGTCTCCTGCGAGACGCAGAAGCGCAATCTGAAGGTCAAGGCCGAGGATACGGCGACCGTCATGCTGCGGCACGCCTCCGGTGCCGTCTCGATCGTGGAGGCAACCTATGAGGCGAAGAAGCTTCCCGATCCCTTCCCGGAGACGTTGATCGAGATCGAAGGGCCGCGCGGCGCGATCGTGACCAGGCCGGGCTACCGGATCGAGGTGACCGTTGACGGCAAGATGACGGCAAGCGAGATCGAAATCCCGCGCCTTCATTGGGCGAATCCGCCTTGGCACATGATCGAGGAGAGCGTCTACAAGACCTGCGCGCACCTCCTGGAAAGCCTGCGGGCCGGGCGCGACGCGGCGACCTCGGGGCGCGACAACCTCAAGACCTACGCGATCTGCGAAGCGGCCTACGAATCGGCCGCGACCGGACGCGCGGTAACGCCGGTGGACGCCTAGAGATCGAGAATGGCGAGCGAAGTCGTCCTCGGCCTCGACGTCGGCACGCAGAGCGCCAAGCTCGTCGCCGCCGCCTCCGACGGGGATATCTTGGCGGAGGAGCGCATCGCGCATGGCGTATCGCGCCCTGCGCCGGGCCATTTCGAGCAGGACGCGGAAGCCGTCTGGTGGAACGATGTGAAGGCGCTGCTTTCCCGCGTTGCCGCCCGCGACGACCTCGTGCCGAAGGCGCTTTGCGTGAGCGGCATCGGCCCGACGGCGCTGCCGACGACTGCGGAAAACGCGCCCCTGCGGCCGGGCGTTCTCTACGGCATCGATACGCGTGCGCTCACCGAGATCGCGGCGCTCGAAGCGCGCTTCGACCGTGACGCGACGATCGCAGTCTGCGGCTCCGCCGTCTCCGTGCAGTCGCCAATTCCGAAGCTTCTGTGGCTGAAGGCGCATGAGCCGGAGAGCTTCGCCAAGATGCGGCGCTGGTTCACGGCGCATGCCTGGTTGATCACGCGGCTGACCGGCGCCTACGCGGTCGACCATCATTCTGCGAGCCAGTTCGTGCCGGTCTATGACTGCGCGAACGGCAGGTGGCGCGACGAGGTCTGGTCCGAGCTTCTACCGGGCGTCGAAACGCCCGCCCTGGCCCTCCCCGGCGACATCGTCGGTGCGCTCACGTCGGACGCCGCCGCCGCGACCGGCATGCCGGCGGGGCTCCCGATCGTGATGGGCACGGTCGACGCCTGGTCGGAGGCCTACAGCGCCTTCGCCGACTCCCCATCGACCGGCATGATCATGTACGGTTCGACCTATATGTTCATCGCTAATTCCGATCGCTTCGTCGGCTCCGGCCGCTTCTGGGGCACGCGCTCGGTCCGCCGCGACACGTTCAGCCTTGCCGGCGGCATGGCGACGGGCGGCCTCGTGCTCGACTGGCTGGCAAGGCTCTTCTCGACCGATGTGAAGAACGTGCTCGACCGCGCGCTCGCCGGAGATATCGGCCCCGACGCTTTGATCGCCCTCCCCTACCTGACCGGCGAGCGCACGCCCTTTGCCGACCCGGACGTGCGCGCCGTCCTCTTCGGCATGGACCTCGATACGAATGCCGATTCCGTCTTCCGCGCCTTTGTGCTCGGCCTTGCGCTCGCCTGCCGCGACAATCTCCGCGCCATGCACGAGGAGCTCGGCGGATCGCGCGACTACGTGGCGGTCGGCGGCGGCGCGTCTTCGAAGCCCCTGCTCCAGCTCATCTCCGACGTCGCCGGCGTCACGCAATCCGTGCCGCGGCGGACGATCGGCGCCGCTCTCGGCGATGCGCGACTTGCGGCGGAGGCGCTCGGCTGGCCCGTTTCGGCCGAGACCTGGAACCCGATCGAGCACACCGTGTGCCCTCAAGGCGACCCGAACCGCTTCGACACCATGTTCGCGCGTTTCAAGGAACTCCATCGCGCGACCCGTCATCTGGAGCTGCCGGGCGGCAGGCTATAGTCGAACGGGCCGCCCGCAGTCGGGCGCCAGGGGAGCGTTCGATGTTCCTGCAGGCATTCGCGCCGATCGCGCTCGACCTCATCGCGACGCTCGTCTTCGTCGCGATCTACTGGTCGACCGACAATGTTGTCTTGGCGACGGTCGTCGGCGCGGTCGTCGGGATCGCGCGCTTCGTCGTCATCAAGGCACGCGGGCAGCCGGTTGGCCCGCTGCAATATCTGAGCATCGCGATCGTGCTCGTGGCGGGCGTGACGACGCTGATCACCAAGAACCCGCAGTTCGTGATGCTCAAATCGTCGCTGATCTCGCTCGCGGTGGCGGCGGTGATGCTGAGGACGAACTGGATGGCGCCTTATCTCCCGGCAATCGTCACCGAGAACCTGGGCGCCCGCACGATCGCCTGGGCGAGCGCCGGCTGGGGCGTGCTCCAGATCGCGCTCGCAGCGGGGAATGCCTTCGTCGCCTTGGCGCTCGGAATCAGGATCTGGGCTTGGTATGCGGCGTTCGTGCCGACCGCCGTCATCATCGGCGCCTTCGTGCTTCAATATCTGGTTTTCCGAGCGCTCATTCGCCGCAACATCCGCGCCCGGGATGCGCCACGATCCGAGCAGACGCCCGCCTGACGCCGCATTTCGACGGCGCTCAAGGCCGTGCGCCGACCGTCGTCACCGACTGCGCTCCGAGCGCTACTCCACGCGCGAGCGCCAACTCGATTCCCTCGCCTTTGAGATACGCACCGAGGAATCCGCCGAGAAACGCGTCACCGGCGCCCGATGTGTCGACCACGTCCACCGGCAGCGCGGAAACCGACCAGCGCCCGCCGTCGGAATTGCCGGCGATGGCGCCGGCTGCACCGCGCTTGATCGCGGCGATCGGATAGAGGCGGGTGAGGAAATCGAGCTGCGCGTCAGGTTCCTCTACGCCCGAGAGCGTGGCCGCCTCGTCCTCGTTGGGAAAGAGGAACCGCGCGCCGCGCGTCCATTCGATGAACCGTTCCGGCCCGGCCTCGGCGAGAAAGGAATAGGAGGCCGGGTCGACGGAGACGGGGATTCTCCGGCGCGCCGCTTCCGCGAGGAGATGCAGAACCGCCCCGCGCGGACCTGCCTCGAAAAGCGCGTAGGCCGAGACGTGCAGGAGATCGACGCCGTCGAGCAGCGCCTCGGGAAGGTCATCGCTGCAAAGGTTCAAATTGGCGGCGCGGTCGGTCAGAAAGCTCCGCTCCTGCGGCGACAGCAGCGTGATCAGCGTTCCGGTCGGCAGCGTCGCGTCTGCGCCAAGCCGCGCGTCGACCCCGTACTCGGCGAAGAGAATCTTCTCGCGTGGCAGATCGGCCGTCCCGACGCGGCCGGCGAAGCGCGTCTCAACACCCTCTCGCGCGAGCCAGCACGCCTGGTTCGCGCCCGAGCCACCGGGAAGCACGCGGATCGCGGCGCGCGTGTCGGCGCCGACTGCAATCGGCCCTTCCGGCTTGACGACGACATCGGTCATGACATCGCCGACGACGAGAACCTTTGGCATCGACGGATCAGGCCGAGGCGGAGAGTCGCGCCAAGGCGACCGCGATCTTGGCGCCGAGCGCGGCGTTGTTCTTGATGAGCGCAATGTTGGGGCCGAGCGTCCGGCCGCCGCTCATCGCGTGGAGTCGCTTCAGAAGGAACGGCGTTACTTCCTTCTGCCCAACGCCGGCCTTCTCCGCCTCGCGGATGGCCGCCGCGATCTCCACTTCCATCTCCTCCGCGTCGAGCGCATCCGCTTCCGGGATCGAGTTTGCGACAAGGATGCCGCTCGTCGAGCCGAGCCGGCGCTCGGTGCGGATCAGCTCCGCGATCGCCTCCGGCGTGTCGAAGCTGTGGTCGAGCTTGAAGCCGCTCGTTCGCGCGAAGAAGGCGGGAAACTCATCGGTGCCGAAGCCCACGACCGGAACGCCCTGCGTCTCCAGGAATTCCAGCGTCTTGCCGATATCGAGGATCGACTTGCAGCCGGCGGAGACGACGGTGACGGGCGCGCGCGAAAGCTCCACGAGATCGGCGGAGATATCGAAGGTCGTCTCCGCGCCGCGGTGGACGCCGCCGATTCCGCCCGTCGCGAAAACCGCGATGCCGACCCGCGCCGCGACCGCCATCGTGGCGGCAACCGTCGTGCTGGCGTCAGCCTTGGCGACGACAGCGGCAGCGAGATCGCGGCGCGACGCCTTGACGACGCCCGTTGCGCTGCCGAGGCGGTCGAGCGCCTCGCCGCTGAGCCCGACCTTGATGCGCCCGGCGATGACGGCGATCGTCGCGGGGACAGCGCTTCCCTTCCGCACGATCGCCTCCACCGCGCGCGCCGTCTCCACGTTCTGCGGATAAGGCATGCCGTGCGTGATGATGGTGGATTCGAGCGCCACGACAGGATGTCCGTCCGCGAGTGCCTCGCGCACGTCGGGGGCGAGGTCGATCAGATCGTCGGCGGGGCTCCGCATCTGTTGCCGCCTCTAGAGCAATCCGCGCCTGGCGAGGTTGCGCATCAGCGCCGCCGCCCCGAAGGTCCACGGCTCCGCGTCGCGCGATGTCGTCATGACGTTGGTGAGGCGCCCGAGCCTCGGCGATTCCACGCTCACCACGTCGCCGATTTTGTGGGTGAAGCCCTGGCCCGCCGCGCCGCGATCCTTGGTCGGTGCGAACATCGTGCCGAGATAGAGCACGAACCCGTCCGGGTATTGATGGTTCGCCCCGATCGTCTGGCGCACGATCTCTTCCGGGTCGCGGCTGATCTTCCCCATGTCGCTTGCGCCTTCGAGCTTGAAGCCGTCGTCGCCTTCGACCGTCAGGCGAAGCTCCGCGCGGCGCACGACATCGAGCGAGAAATCCTTGTCGAAAAGCCGGATGAACGGCCCGATCGCGGCGCTCGCATTGTTGTCCTTGGCCTTGCCGAGGAGAAGCGCGGAGCGCCCTTCAACGTCGCGGAGGTTGACGTCGTTGCCGAGCGTCGCGCCGACGATCTTGCCGGCGCTCGAAACGACGAGCACGACCTCCGGCTCCGGATTGCTCCACGCCGACATCGGGTTCAGCCCCGCTTCGGCGAGATGCCCAACCGCCGACATCGGTTGCGCCTTGGTGAAGACTTCGACGTCGGGCCCGATGCCGACCTCGAGATATTGCGACCAGGCGCCCTTGTCGATCAGCAGCGCCTTTAGCGCCATCGCCTGCTCCGAGCCGGGCTTCAGCTTGCGAAGGTCGTCGCCGATCGTGGCGTTGATCTCGGCGCGGATTGCGTCGGCGCGCGCCGCCTCGCCGCGTGCCTGCTCCTCGATCACGCGCTCCAGCATGGAGACGACGAAGGTCACGCCCGCCGCCTTGATCGCCTGTAAGTCGTTCGGCGCGATGAGCCATGGTTTCGTCGCGTCGCGATCCTGGCGCGGTGAGTTTGCCAGAATGTCTTTGAGGGCTCCGACCCGCCGGCCCGCGGCGGCGCGAGCAAAAGCGGCAGGGTCCGCCGTCTCGCAGAGGTCGCGCGTCGTCGCCGCAGCGGCGGTGATATCGATGACGTCGGCGCCGTCGAGGCGAACGACGCAGGGTCCTTCGACCGCCGGGTTCCAGATCCGCCCGACGAGCGTAGCGTGGGCTGCATCCTCCGGCAGCGGGTCGCTGGTCCAATCCGCAAGCTTCATCCGCCTTCCCCGTAGTGGTTTTCTTCTGGCGCCGGCTTCAACTACCAGACCGCGCGGGCGCCCGTAAGCCGTAGGAAGGCTTGACGCCGGCTCGATTGGCGGGTTTCTGGCGCCCGACGCACCATGAACAACCCCCACCAAAGAGCCGCGCAGATGCTCGCGGCCGCGGCCGACCTCCTCGACCAGGGGCAGAGCGTCAACCGGTTATCGATCGCGCTGACGGCAATCGGTCTCGGCGTGCTCCTGATCCCGATGCTTCCCGCTTCCGACGCAACGCAGCCGACCGCCGCGATCGTCGCCGTCCTCGGCGTGATCGAGCTTTTCTTCGCCGCGCGCGTCTCCATGAACGCATCGCAGTTCCGCCGGCTGGCGGACGACGCCGCCTCGGAACGCCTCGACATCGCCGCCTTCGACGCCGCGCTCGTCGCGCTGAAGCTCAGCTCCGTCAAGCAGGCCGGAAAGCCGGTCGGCCGGCGGCTCGACTTCGCGCGCCGCTACCTCGTCGCGCAGATTCTGGTTTTCGTGCTTCAGGTCGCCGTAGCGATCGCTGGAAGCATGTCGGTCTACTTCAACGCGTTTTGACCGGCGCGCCCGGGCGGGCGGCGGATTGATAGAGGTCGCGATAGCGTTCGCGGAGCACGTTCTTCTGCACCTTCGCCATCGTGTTCCTCGGCAGATCGTCCGCGAAGAGCACGCGCTTCGGAAGCTTGTAGTTGGCAAGATCGGCGCGGAGCGTAGCCACGATCTCCGCTTCGTTCGGCGCCTTGCCGCCTTCAGCGACGACCACCGCCGTCACCGCCTCGCCGAGATCGGGATGCGGCAGGCCGATCACCGCGCTTTCGACGACGCCGGGAAGCGCGTCGATCGCAAGCTCGATTTCCTTCGGATAGACGTTGTAGCCACCGGTGATGACGAGGTCCTTGCCGCGCCCGAGAACGTAGACGTAGCCGCGCTCGTCCACGCGTCCGAGGTCGCCGGAGATGAAGAAGCCGTCGGCGCGGAATTCCGCTTGTGTCTTCTCCGGCATACCCCAATAGCCGCAAAAGACGTTCGGCCCGCGGATCTCGATCATGCCCGGCTCGCCGACCGGAAGCGGCCGCCCGCTCTCCGGATCCGTCACGCGCACCTCCACGTCCTTCAAGGGAAACCCGACCGAGCCCGCGATGCGCTCCCCGTCATAAGGGTTCGACGTGTTCATGTTCGTCTCGGTCATGCCGTAGCGTTCAAGCACGGCGTGACCGGTGCGTTCGCGGAATTGCTTGTGCGTCTCGGCGAGAAGCGGTGCCGACCCGGAGACGAAGAGGCGCATGTGAGCCGCCGCTTCCGGCGTCAGCTCCGGCCGGTCGAGAAGCCGCGTGTAGAAGGTCGGCACGCCCATCAAGACGCTCGCACGCGGGAAGAGCGATATCGCCTGCTCCGGATCGAACTTTGACAGGAGGATCAACGACGCGCCCGCCGTCAGCACGACGTTCGTCGCCACGAACAGCCCGTGCGTATGGAAGATCGGAAGCGCGTGGATCAAGATGTCGTCCGGCGTGAAGCGCCACATCTCGACCAGCGTCTCGGCGTTCGAACGAAGGTTCGCGTGGGTCATCATCGCGCCCTTCGAGCGCCCGGTCGTGCCCGACGTGTAGAGGATCGCTGCAAGGTCGTCCGGACCGCGCGCAACGTCGTCCCACGCGTCCGGCTGCGTGGCCGAGAGATCGGCGAAGGACCCGGAGCCGTCGGCGGCGAGCGTCTCGACATGCGCGACGCCCGCGGCAGAGAGGCATGGGCCGAGCGCCTCGCGCCGCGCCGGATCGGCGACGAAGACCGTCGGCCGCGCGTCGCCGACGAAATAGGCAACCTCCGACGCCGTGTAGGCGGTGTTGAGCGGCAGGAAGACTGCCCCGGCACGGAGAGCGCCGAGGTAGAGGAAGAGCGCGTCGGCTGATTTCTCCACCTGCACCGCCACCCGGTCGCCGGGCTTCACGCCACGCGCCGCAAGCGCCGACGCCGCCCGCGCCGAAAGGCGGTCGACGTCGCCGTGGGAGAAACGCCTACCGTCGGGCGTCGTCATGAAGGAGCGATCGGCGGGGTGGCCGGGCAGCAGGCCGGCGACAAGATGGTTCGGCATTTCCCCGCTATTTTGGCCCACGCGGCGCCGAATTTCGAGCGCCATCGCGGTTTTCGCCCTGGCCCCGTGAGTGGCGGGGGCGTTTCCTGTTGACAGGCCAGCCTCTTCCTCGCGACCATCCCCTTCGCGTGCCGGCGAGGCCATGCCCGCCGGCGCACGCGTTTCCGGAAAGGGGGTTTCCATGACCGCACGCGCTTCCTTGAGAGCCGGCGCAGTTGCCGCGACGCTGCTTCTGAGCGGCATCGCCCAGGCGCAGGACTCGGGCGATCCGATCAAGATCACGATTAACGACTGGACCGGCCAGTTCATCAGTGCCCACATCATGGGCGAGGTGCTGAAAAAGGCCGGCGACACCGTCGACTACGTGGTGGCCGACTATCTCGCCCAGTTCGCCGGGCTGAAGACCGGCGATCTCGATCTCGCGATGGA
Organism: uncultured Alphaproteobacteria bacterium; assembly: GCA_963739005.1. GTDB lineage: Bacteria > Pseudomonadota > Alphaproteobacteria > Rhizobiales > Afifellaceae > DASWJZ01. The sequence continues at coordinate 235,447 of CAVTYQ010000002.1, forward strand.
AATCTGGGCGACGACCGGCCAGGAGGCCCTCAATGAGGCCGTCAGCTCAGGCGGCGTGGAGAACCTCGGCGAGACCGGCATGCTCGCCAAGGAGGAGTGGTGGTACCCCGAATACATGAAGGACCGCTGCCCCGGACTGCCGGACTGGCATGCGTTGCTCAAGTGCGGCGAGGCTTTCTCGATTCCGGAGACCGCGCCGAAGGGCCGCTACCTCGCCGGGCCGGTCACCTGGGGCGGCTTCGACGAGGAGCGCGTCGCCGCGCTCGATCTGCCCTTTGAAGTCGTCCACGCTGGCACCGATGCGGCGCTCTTCGCCGAGCTTGAATCGGCCTACCAGCGGCAGGCCCCGATCATGTTGTGGATCTACGCGCCGCATTGGGCGCCGATCAAATACAAGGGCGAGTGGGTGGAGTTCCCGAAATACGAGCCGCCCTGCTACACCGATCCCTCATGGGGCGTGAACCCGAGCGACACGCACGATTGCGGCAAGCCCTTCGGGCCGATCTGGAAGGCGGGCTGGGTCGGGATCAAGGACAAGTGGCCGCACGCCTACAAGGTCATCCAGGCCTTCCACCTCGACAACGATGAGATGGGCGCGATGATCACCAAGGTCGACCTCGACGGCCAGACGGTCGACGCCGTGGTCGACGAATGGATGAAAGCGAACGAGGCCCGCTGGCAACAGTGGATCGCGATGTAGCGAACCGGGGGCTCCTCCCTTATTGTCGTCATGCCCGGACTTGATCCGGGCATCCATTCCGCAGCGCTCGGGGCCGACGCGGCCGTTACGGAGTGGATTGCCGTCAAGCCCGGCATGACGACAACTTTGGGCGGAACCGGCTCCGCCGGGGGAAGTGCACGGGACACCCGGACGTGAACGACGACGCCGCGACCAAGCTTTCCTGCCACAACGTCTGGAAGCTCTTCGGCCATGACGCCGCGGGTTACGTTCGTCGCCTCGGCCGCCCGCCTTCGCATGAGGAGGCGGTTGCCGCTGGGCTTATCCCCGCAGTTTCCGACGTCAGCCTCAACATTCGCTCCGGCGAGATCTTCGTCATCATGGGCCTTTCCGGCTCGGGAAAGTCGACGCTGGTCCGCTGCCTCTCACGCCTCGTCGAGCCGACGAGCGGCCACATCCTCCTCGACGGCCGCGATCTTCTAACAATGGCCGAGCGCGAGTTGATCGAGCTCAGGCGCCATCGCATGGGCATGGTGTTTCAGCATTTCGCTCTGCTTCCGCATCTCTCGGTCCTGAGGAACGTTGCCTTCCCGCTGGAGATCCAAGGCATCGCGCGCGAGGAACGCGAGGCGCGGGCGCGCGAGATGATCGAGCTGGTCGGTCTCGGCGGCCGCGAGGAGAACCTGCCGAAGGAACTCTCCGGCGGTCAACAGCAGCGCGTCGGCATCGCGCGCTCGCTCGCCGTCGGACCCGAGCTCTGGTTCCTCGACGAGCCGTTCTCGGCTCTCGATCCGCTCATCCGCCGCGAGATGCAGAACGAGTTCCTCCGCCTACAGGGCCTCTTGAACAAGACGATCGTCTTCATCACCCACGACTTCGACGAGGCGATCCGTCTCGCCGACCGCATTGCCATCATGCGCGACGGCAAGGTCGTCCAGGTCGGAACGGCGGAGGAGCTGATCGTCAGCCCCGCCGACAGCTACGTGGAAGAGTTCACGCGCGAGGCGCCGCGCGCGAAGATCCTGACGGTCCGCTCCGTCATGCGTCCGTTCAACGGCACGCGCTATCTCGCGGGCGCCGTCCCCGCCTCGGCTCGCGTCGTCGCCGCGGCACGCCGGATCGACGCCGCGGAAGGCGATCTCGCCGTCGTCGACGAAAGCGGGAAGACGATCGGCATCATCGACCGCGCCACGCTGATCGACATTCTTCTCGACTCGAACGGCGCTCCAACGCGGGCAACGGACTGAGATGTCCGTCGCCCGCGGAACGATTACCGCCTCCCCGCGCCCGGCGATGCCGCTGAACCGGCTTCTGTGGCTCGGCATCTTTGTCGCGTCGCTTGCCTTCCTCTACCTTCCCGCCGGCGTCCTTCCCGCCTGGGCGCTCAATCTGCCGCGCGGCTGGCGCCTGCCCATTCAGGTCTGGGTCTCGGCCGCGATGAAGTGGCTGATCGACGACGCCACATTCGGGCTCTTCACTTTCCGCGAGCTGACGCGTTTCATCGCCGCGGTCCTCGCCGTTCCGTTCGAAATCGCGACCGACCTTTTCGCGACCGGGCTCCTCTCCGGCCAGGGATCGTCGGCGGTGGAGATTCTACCGCCGCTTCCGTGGATTGGCGTGCTCGCCGCCGCCGCGATCCTCGCCTGGCAGGCCGGCGGGGCGCGGCTTGCGACGCTCGCGGCTCTCGCGTTCCTCTATCTCGCCGCCTTCGGGCAGTGGCAGAGCGCTATGCTCACGCTCTCTTCGATTGTGATCGCGGTCCCCTTCGGAGTCGTCGGCGGCATGCTGCTCGGCATCGCCGGCTTCCGGGCCCCGCGCTTCCGCCGCTTCATGGTGCCGGCTCTCGACGGCATGCAGACGATTCCCGTCTTCGCCTATCTCCTGCCAATTCTTTTTCTCTTCGGCTTCGGCCCGATCTCCGCGCTCGTCGCCACCATCATTTACGCCATGCCGCCGATGGTGCGCGTGACGATGCTCGCGCTCGACAACGTGTCGCCGGAGATCGTCGAGTTCGGCCGCATGGCAGGCTGCACCAAGCGCCAACTCATCGCCCGCGTCATGATGCCGGTCGCGCGCGCGCCGCTCATGGTCGGCGTAAACCAGGTCATCATGCTTTCGCTCAACATGGTGATCATCGCCTCGATGATCGGAGCCGGCGGGCTCGGCTTCGACGTGCTCCGCTCGCTAAGGAGCCTCGACATCGGCGGCGGCCTCGAGTCGGGCGTCGCCATCGTCGTGCTCGCCGTCGCACTCGACCGAATCAGCCAAGCCTACGCGCTACGCGCGAGCCGGCTTGCCAACAAGAGCCGCCTTTCCTTGGTCGCGCGCTACGTGCCGATTCTCGCGCTTGCCGCCGCGTTCGTTTTCTGGGTCATCGCCTTCGCGGTCCCCGCTGTGAAAACCTATCCGCCCGACCTGCAGCTCTCGACCGCCAGGTATTGGGACGCACTGGTCCAGTGGCTGAACGTCAACTTCTTCGACACGTTCGAGGCGATCAAGAATGCGATCCTCCTAAACCTGCTCGTGCCGGTGAAGCGCTTCATGCTGGCGCAGCCCTGGCCCTGGGCGATCGCCATCGTGACGCTCGCCGCGTGGCAGGTCGCCGGACCGCGCCGCGCGGCGATCGCGCTCGCCTTCGCGCTCTTCATCGTCTTCACCGGCAATTGGGAGCCGGCGATGGTGACCGTCTACCTGGTCGGGGTGTCGGTGGCCATCGCCGGGCTCGTCGGCATTCCGGTCGGCATCGCCGCCGGCCTCAACAACCGCGTCTGGACCGTCGTACAGGCGGTGATCGACACGCTGCAGACGCTCCCGAGCTTCGTCTACCTGATCCCGGTCGTAATGCTCTTCCGCGTCGGCGACTTCACCGCCATGATCGCAATCATCCTCTACGCGGTCGCCCCGGCCATCCGCTACACAGCGCTCGGAATCCGCGAGGTCAGCCCGTCGCTGATCGAGGCGGCGAAAGCGATGGGGACGACGCGCGGCCAGCGCCTCTTGAAACTTCGGCTGCCGCTTGCTTTGCCGGAGATCATGCTCGGCATCAATCAGACCATCATGCTGGCGATCTCCATGCTCGTCATCACCGCGCTTGTCGGCACCCGTGACCTCGGGCAGGAGGTCTATATCGCGCTCGCCAAGGCCGATGTCGGCCGCGGCATCGTGGCCGGGCTCGGCGTCGCCATGATCGCGATGATCGCCGACCGTATGATGACCGGCGCCGCCGCCGGTATGAAGCGGAGGCTCGGCCTTGGTTGACACGAAGCAGAGCACGCTCAGCCGTCAGATCGGCGCGGCGTGGCGGCAGGCCGCCGCGCTGCCGCTCTGGGGCGATCCGGTCGAGCCGAGCGACCTTCGCGGCGGCCTCTCCAACGTCAATTTCGTCGTCGAGGACGCCGGCCGGAAATACGTCGTCAGGATCGGCGGCGACAACGAGGCGCACGGCGTTGTGCGCAAGAACGAGCTTGCGGCAAGCCGCGCCGCTCACGCGGCAGGCGTCGCGCCGCGCGTCGCCTATGCGGAGCCCGGCGTGCTCGTGCTCGATTTCGTCGAGGGGCGCACGTTTTCGCCCGCCGACGTCCGCGACCCGACGAATTTTACCCGGATCATCGAAATCGTCCGCCGCACGCACCACGAAGTGCCGAAGCATCTGCGCGGGCCCGGCGTCCTCTTCTGGGTCTTCCACGTCGTGCGCGACTATGCGCACGCACTTTCCGAGTTCCCGAGCACCGACATGGGGCATCTCCGTCGCCTGACGTCGTATTCGGAGCTACTGGAGCGCGCCGTCGGTCCGGTCCATCTCGTTTTCGGCCACAACGACCTTCTCGCCGCCAACATCATGGACGACAGCAAGCGGCTGTGGCTCGTCGATTGGGAATACGCCGGCTTCAACTCCCCGCTCTTTGACCTCGGCGGCCTCGCCTCGAACAGCGAGATGCCGCCGAAGATGCGCGAGACGATGCTTGAGTACTATTTCGACCGTCAAGTGAACGACGAGCTCCGCTACCGTTTCGCCGCGATGACGGCTGCATCGCTGCTCCGCGAAACGATGTGGAGCATGGTCTCGGAGATCCATTCGCAGGTCGACTACGACTTCGCCAAATACTCCGCCGACAATCTCGCGCGCTTCGAGAAGGCGTTCGCCGAATTCAAGGCCATGGGGCGCGCGTGAGCCTCCCCTCCTCTGCCAAGGTCGTCATCGCCGGCGGCGGGATCGTCGGCTGCTCGGTCGCCTATCATCTGGGCAAGATGGGCTGGAGCGACGTGCTGCTGCTTGAGCGCGCCAAGCTTTCCTCGGGCTCCACCTGGCACGCGGCCGGCCTTGTGGGTCAACTCCGCACCAATGCCAACGTCACACAGCTCCTCGGCTATTCTGTCGCGCTCTACGACCGCCTCGAGAAGGAGACGGGGCTTGCCACCGGCTGGAAGATGAACGGCGGCCTGCGTCTGGCATGCAATTCCGAACGCTGGATAGAAGTGAAGCGGCAGGCGACGACCGCGCGTTCCTTCGGGCTCGAAATGCAGCTCCTCTCGCCGAAGGAGGCGCAAGAACTCTGGCCGCTGATGACGGTCGACGACGTGGTCGGCGCCGCGTTCCTTCCGACCGACGGGCAGGCGAGCCCCAGCGACATCGTGCAGGCGTTGGCGCGCGGCGCCCGTTCCGCCGGCGTAACGATTGTCGAGGACACCCCGATCACCGGTATCCGCGTGGAAGGCGGCAAATTGCGCGGTGTCGAGACGGCGGCGGGTTTCATCCAATGCGAAAAACTCGTCATCGCCGGCGGGCAATGGTCGCATGCCATCGGAAAGATGGCCGGCGTCAACATCCCGCTCGTCTCCGTGCAGCATCACTATGCGATCACCGAAAAGATCGATGGCGTGACGCCCGGCCTGCCGACGCTTCGCGATCCGGACCGCCTCACCTACTACAAGGAGGAGGTCGGCGGGCTGATCATGGGAGGCTATGAGCAGAACCCCATCCCCTGGGCCGAAGCGGGTATTCCGGAGGGCTTCCACTTCACGCTGCTCGATCCCGACTGGGATCATTTCGGTCCCGTAATGGAGCTGGCTCTGCCTCGCGTCCCGGCGCTCGAATCCACAGGAATTAAACAGCTTATCAACGGCCCGGAGAGCTTTACGCCGGACGGCAATTTCATCCTCGGCGAGGCACCGGAAGTGCGCGGCATCTTCGTCGCGGCGGGCTTCAATGCCTTCGGCATCGCGTCGGGCGGCGGCGCCGGCATGGCGCTTGCCGAGTGGATCGCGCGGGGCGAGCCGCCCTATGACCTCTGGCCGGTCGACATCCGCCGCTTCGGCAAGAACCATCTCGACATCGATTGGGTCAGGACGCGCACGCTCGAAGCCTATTCGAAGCACTACACGATGGCCTGGCCGTTCGAGGAATTTTCCTCCGGCCGGCCACTCCGCCGCTCGCCGCTCTACGCGACGCTGAAGGCAGAAGGCGCGGTCTTCGGCGAGAAGCTCGGCTGGGAGCGGCCGAACTGGTTCGCGGATGCCTCACGCGGCGAGAAGGCCGAGGACGCCTATTCCTACGGCCGGCAGAACTGGTTCGCCGCGGTCGGCCGCGAGCATGAGGCGGCGCGCGAGCGCGTGGCGCTCTTTGACCAGACCTCCTTCGCCAAGTTCATCATGATCGGCCGCGATGCCGAGGCGGCGCTTTCCTGGATTTGCGCGAACGACGTGGCGAAGGCGCCGGGCAGCCTCACCTATACACAGATGCTGAACGCGCGCGGCGGCATCGAATGCGATCTGACCGTCGCACGGCTGGCGGAGGACAGATTCTACATCGTCACAGGCACCGGCTTCGCCACGCACGATTTCGACTGGATTTCGCGCAACATTCCGGAAGGCCTCGACGCCAGGCTGATCGACATCACTTCGCAGAACGCCGTCTTCTCGCTGATGGGTCCGCGCGCCCGCGACGTGCTTCTCGGACTGACGCGCGACGACGTCTCCAGCGAGGGCTTTCCGTTCGGCGCATGCCGCACTGTCGCGCTCGCCGGCGCGCCGGTGCTGGCGCTCCGCGTCACCTATGTCGGTGAGCTCGGCTGGGAGCTGCATGTCCCCGTCGAGTTCGCCGCGCGCCTCTACGAGCTGCTGATGGAATCGGGTGCGCCGCATGGAATCGCCAATGCGGGATACCGAGCGATCGAGTCCCTGCGGTTGGAAAAAGCCTACCGTGCCTGGGGCGCCGATATCGGCCCCGACCACAATCCGCTGATGGCGGGCCTCGGCTGGGCGGTGAAATCACGCAAGAACATCCCCTTCCTCGGCCGCGATGCGATCACGGCGGCGCGGACGAAGCCCCTCCCCCGGCTCCTCGCCGGCTTCACGGTCGACGACCCCGATGTCGTTCTTCTCGGCCGCGAAACGCTTTTCAGGAACGGCAAGCGCATCGGCTGGCTCTCCTCCGCCGGTTACGGGTACACGGTCCGGCGCAACATCGGCCTCGGCTACGTGCGCGACGCGGACGGCGTCGACGCCGACTACGTGATGTCCGGCGACTACGAGCTCGAGGTCGCGACCGAGCGCGTGCCCGCCGAGCCCTTCCTGAAGCCACTCTACGATCCCGACATGAAGCGCATCAAAGCCTGACAAGATGGCCGACAGCCAGGCCCACATCGTCATCATTGGCGGCGGCGCGATCGGAACCTCGATCGCCTATCACCTCGCACGCGCCGGCGAGCGCGACGTGCTGCTTCTTGAAAAAGCGCAGCTCACGCACGGCTCGACCTGGCACGCCGCCGGCCTCGTCGGCCAGTTGCGCTCCAAGAAGAACCTGACGCGCCTGATGCAGAATTCCGTCGCGGTGTTCGACCGGCTGGAGGCGGAATCGGGACAGGCGATCGACTGGCGCAAGGCCGGCTCCCTCCGCATCGCATCGAGCACGGAGCGTCTCGCGGAGATTCGCCGCTCGCTGACGCAGGCGAAGGGCTTCGGCTTCGAGGCCTACGAGGTGAGCGCCGAGGAGGCGAAGGCCCGCTTCCCGTGGATGACGACCGACGGCGTCGTCGGTGCCGCGTGGATTCCCTCGGACGGCTATATCGACCCCTATTCGCTGACGATGGCCTATGCCAAAGCCGCGCGCGCCGGCGGCATGACGATCCGCGAAGGCGTTCTCGTGACCGGCTTCGAGATCGGCGGCGGCCGCGTGAAGACTGTCGTCACCGATCACGGCACGATCCGATGCGAGATCGTGGTCAACGCCGCCGGCATCTGGGCGAAGCACGTCGGCGAGATGGCGGGCGTCGCGATCGCCGCTGGCGCGGTCGAGCACCAATACGTCGTCACTGAGAAGAAGCTCGAGACGACGAACGCGACACCGACCTTCCGCGATCCCGACCGCATCTTCTACCTGAAGCCCGATGTCGGCGCGTTCGCGATCGGCGGCTGGGAGAAAAGCGCGCCGGCCTGCTGGCGCGACGGCGTGCCGTTCGAATTCGGGCGCGAGCTCTTCCCGGAGAATTTCGAGCGCTTCGAGCCGATCCTGCTCGGCGCAGCGGAGCGCTTGCCTGTGTTGAACGAAATCGGCGTCAAGACGCTGATCAACGGGCCGATCCCCGTCTCCGCCGACGGGGAGCCGGTGATGGGCCTCGCGCCGGAGCTTCGGAACTTCTTCGTCGCCTGCGGCTTCACGGCGGGCATCGCCGCGTCGGGTGGCGCCGGCGAGGCGATGGCGCATTGGATTCTCGACGGCGACCCCGGCATGGACCTTTGGCCGTTCGACATCCGCCGCTTCTCCAGGCATCAGGCGAACAGCCAGTATCTCGCCGCGCGGAGCTCGGAAGCCTACGGCGACTATTATTCGATCCATTGGCCGGCGGCGGAGCTTCAAAGCGCCCGCGGCGCACGGCGGAGCCCGCTTTACGATCTCCTGAAAGCACGGGGTGCGGTCTATGGCTCGAAGGCCGGCTGGGAGCGTCCGCTCTGGTTCGACAGCGGCGAAGTCGCAGGCAACGAGACACCGAGCTTCGAGCAGAAGTCCGGCTGGTTCGCGGCGGTCGGGCGCGAGCACAAGGCGGCGCGCGAGGCGGCCGCGCTCTTCGACCAGACCTCTTTCTCAAAATTCGAGGTAACCGGCGAAGGCGCACTCTCAGCGCTGCAAAGAATTGCGACAAACGATCTCGACCGCCCGCCGGGCACCTGCGTCTACACGCAACTCTGCAACGAGAGCGGCGGCATCGAAGCAGACCTCACCATCATGCGCCTTTCCGAAGACCGCTTCTACGTCGTGACGGGAAGCGCCTTCGGCGTGCGCGATTCCGGCTGGATCGGAAGGCATCTGCCGCACGACGGCTCGGTCGAGATTCACGAAGTCACGTCGGCTTACGCCGTGCTCAACATCGTCGGACCGCGCTCCCGCGATATCCTGCAGGCCACGACCGACGACGATCTTTCGAATACATCCTTCCCGTATCTCTCCATGCGCGAGATCGAGATCGGCCTTGCGACCGGCGTCCGCGCCGCGCGGGTCGGCTATGTCGGCGAGCTCGGCTGGGAGCTGCACGTGCCGACCGAATACGCCGCGCATGTCTATGCACGGCTGCTGGAGATGGGCGTCGATCACGGCCTGATCGACGCCGGCTACCGCCCGATCGAATCGCTCCGGCTGGAGAAGGGCTACGTCTACTGGTCGGCGGACGTAACCCCCGACACCAACCCATACGAGGCCGGGCTCGGCTTTGCGGTCGCGCTCGACAAGGGCGATTTTCTCGGCCGCGAGGCGCTTGTGAAGATCAAGGCCAACGGCCCGCAGCGAAAACTCGCGACGCTGACGGTGGATGGATTCGCCCCACTCATCGGAGGCGAGACGATTCTCTCCGACGGCGTGGTCGTCGGCACGACGACGAGCGCCGGCTACGGCTACACGGTCGGGAAAACGATCGCCCTCGGCTATCTGCCGACAGACCTTGCCAAGGATGCACATATTTCGATCGAGGCCTATGGCAAGCGCTACCCTGCCGCGCGCGGCCCGCGCAACCTCTACGATCCGAAGGGCGAGAGGCTGAGGAACTGATGGGCTCGCACCAGCCTCCTGCGTCCTTCGAGGCTCGGCCTTCGGCCTCGCACCTCAGGATGAGGGGGGCTTGTGGATTGCACAAGCACCCACCGTCCGTTCGTCTTCGTCCCGCCGCCTCCGTCGAAACGCCACCCACTTTCCTCATGGTGAGGTGCGAGCGAAGCGAGCCTCGAACCACGCAGAGCGACGAAGCGAGGAGGCCATGAGTCAGGAGACAGAATCGGCAAGGCGGGCGCTCTTCGCCATATCCACTCTCGCCGACATCGCCTCGAAGGCAAGGATCACGCGCCTCGGCGGACTCACCAACCTCGTCTTCAAGGTTGAGACCGGTGCGAATCGCTATTGCCTCCGCCTCCCCGGAAAAGGCACCGAGGCTTACATCAACCGCAAGGTCGAAGCGACGAACGCCCGCGCCGCGGCAAAGAGCGGTGTCTCGCCGGAAGTCGCGCATTTCGGCGACGACGGCGTGATGCTGACGCGCTTCGTCGACGGCGCGGTCACTATGTCCCCTGCCCTTTTCAAGGATCGCGACGGCGCGGTCGAGCGTGCCGCACGCGCCTTCCGCGCGTTGCACGACAACGCGCCGGAATTCGCGTTCCGCTTCGAGCTCTTCAAGATGATCGACGACTATCTCGGCGTGCTGAAGAAGCTCGGTGCATCGCTTCCGAACGGCTATCACGACGCCGTCGCCGAGGCCGGCGACGTGCGCGAAGCGCTTTCCCGCCATCCCGTTCCGCTGAAACCCTGCCACTGCGATCCGCTGTCCGAGAATTTTCTCGATACCGGAACGCGCATGTGGATCGTCGACTGGGAATATTCCGGCATGAACGACCCGATGTGGGATTTAGGCGACCTCTCGGTCGAGGCCGGGTTCGGCGCGGACCAGGACCGGCGCTTGATCGAAGCCTATTTCGGGGCGCCGGCGAGCGCCTTCGATCGCGGCCGCATGGTGATCTACAAGGCGATGTGCGATCTCCTGTGGACGCTCTGGGGCCTCATCCAGCATGCCAACAAGAATCCTGCGGAGGATTTCTGGGCCTACTCGCTGAATCGCTTCGAACGCTGCCGGAAGCTCATGCGCTCGCCCGAATTCGTGGAGCACCTTCGGGCGGTGAAGCGCGGCTGAACTAGGGTGGCAGGTTGTGGGGCAAGAGGCTTTTCGCTCGCGCGAATAGCGCATCCTTCGTCGCGACAGCGGGTGGATCGGCCAGGATCTTGGGTGGCTCGGCGAGGGGCGCCGCGTTCGCGCTCACCATGCCGACGGTCATCTCCCCGTCGGTGTAATAGGCATCGCCGCCGCCGTTCCGGCCGAAGAGCGTCAGCCCGACGCCGGTGACGTGGTAGATCTCCGTCAGCATCCTGGCCACCGCGAGGTCGGCCATCAGAAGGTCGCGCGCCGCGTCGACGTCGGGCGCAATGTGGTGGGTGATCTCGCCGGTATAGTGGCTGACGCCGACGCCGCGGTCGAAAGTGGCGGCGCCGAGCCACACCGGGCGCGCGTCGCGCCATTCGCCGAGTGTCTCGAAGAAGCGCACATGGTTGCGTTTGTCGGCGCTGTCTCCGTCCGGCTTCTCGAAGGCGAAGGCTTGCGGCTTGCCGTCGTAGAAGAGCGGGCTCACCGGCGCGTCGCGATAGGGTCGGTCGAAGAGCACGCTTCCGGCGATCTCGACGCTCGTCCTGAGTGTGACGGCGTCGGCCGGATACCAGCCGGCGGCGGCGAGCGCGCGGATCGCCTCCTCTTTCGTGCCGACCAGCCCGACGTTCAAAGGGTCGCCCGGAATGCCGTCGGCCGTGACCGTCACCATCAACCTGCCCTCAAGCCCAGGCTCGTGCTCGTAGTGCGTCCACATGCGCGGCAGCACGATGTAGGCGGCGACGAAATAGACGACGAGCAGGATGAGCGTCGTCGCCACGATTCGGTGCAGCGTGCGGCGCCTCCGCCGTCGACTCATGCGCGCGACCCCGGATCGCCGCGGTCCTCCATCGTGACGAGGCTGGCGTTGCCGCCTGCCGCCGTCGTGTCGGTCGAAACCACCTGCTCGTGTGCAAAACGTGGGAGATAGTTTGGCCCGCCTGCCTTCGGCCCGGTGCCGGAAAGCCCCATGCCGCCGAAGGGCTGTGAGCCGACGACCGCGCCGATCGTATTGCGGTTGACGTAGACGTTGCCGACGGGAAGCGAGCGCGCGATGCGCTCGGCGCGCCCGCCCACGCGCGTGTGGATGCCGAAGGTGAGGCCGTAGCCCGTGCGCCCGATCCAATCGAGCACGCCGTCGAGCTTCTCCGCCTGCCAGCGCACGACGTGCAGGATCGGGCCGAAGACCTCCTTCGTCAGCGCCGCCGCGCTCTTCAGCTCCACGATGTGCGGGGCGACGAAAAGCCCTTCCGCCGGTGCATTCCCGGCGAAGAGGATGGTCTCGTCGCGCCGCATCTTTTCGAGATGCGCCTCAAGCGCTTCCTTCGCCGCGGCGTCGATCACCGGGCCGATGTCGGTCGCCGGGTCGGCGGGATCGCCGAGGCGAAGCTCGGCCGCCGCGCCGGCGATCATCCGCAGCATCGTGTCGGCCACGTCCTCCTGCACGAAAAGGATGCGGCATGCAGAGCAGCGCTGGCCGGCGGAGCGGAACGCCGACGCGACGACGTCGTCGGCGACCTGCTCGGGAAGCGCGGTCGCGTCCGCGATCATCGCGTTGATGCCGCCGGTCTCGGCGATGAGAGGCACGATCGGTCCGTCTTTCGCGGCAAGCGCGCGGTTGATGATCTGTCCGACCTCGGTCGATCCGGTGAAAGCGACGCCGGCGATGCGCGGATCGGCAACGAGCGCCGCGCCGATCGCTCCCTCGCCCGGCACGAGCCGCAGCGCATCCTCGGGCACGCCCGCCGCATGGAGAAGCGACACCGCCCGGCTAGCGATCCTCGGCGTCTGCTCCGCCGGCTTCGCGAGGACGGAATTGCCGGCGGCGAGCGCTGCCGCCACCTGCCCGGAAAAGATGGCGAGCGGGAAATTCCACGGGCTTATGCAGACGAATGCGCCGCGCCCGCGCAGCCGATAACGGTTCTCCTCGCCGGTCGGTCCGGGGAGGATGGTGTCGCGACCGAAGAGCCGCCGCGCCTCCGCGGCATAGTAACGGCAGAAGTCGGCCGCCTCGCGGACCTCCGCCACGCCGTCGTCGAGCGTCTTCCCGCCTTCGGCCGCAAGAAGCGCAATGAGCCGGTCGCGGCTCTCTTCGATCGCGTCAGCAGCCTTCTCGAGGATCGACGCGCGCGCGTCGGCCGGCGTTGCCTCCCAGACCGGATACGCGGCGACCGCAGCATCGATTGCCGCCCGCGCCGCCTCGGCGCTCGCATCGGCAACCGCCGCGACCGGGCGTGCAGCGGCGAGCCCCGCAAGCAGGACCGAAACGTCGGTCCGGCTTCCGAATTCAAGCCCGCGGGAATTGCGGCGCGCACCGAAGAGTCTTTCCGGCAGCAAGATGCCCGCATGCCGCGGCGAACGGCCGGCGAGGCTCTTCGACGGCGGCTCGACCAAGCTCTCGACCGGCACCGTAGGGTCGTTCACGGCATTGACGAACGACGAGTTCGCGCCGTTCTCAAGCAGCCGCCGCACGAGATAGGCGAGCAGCTCCTTGTGGCTGCCGACCGGTGCGTAGATGCGGCAGTCGTAGCCCTCGCGCGCGTGCACTTCCTTGTAGAGAGCGTCTCCCATCCCATGCAGACGCTGGAACTCGAAGGCCCTCTCCCCGGTATTGTCGCCTGCCATTTCGACGATCGCCGCGACCGTCAGCGCGTTGTGCGTGGCGAACTGCGGATAGAGCCGCGGGCGCGCGGCAAGGAGCCGCTTGGCGCAGGCGAGATAGCAGAGATCGGTCGCGGGCTTGCGCGTGAAGACCGGAAAGTCGGGAAGCCCGCGCTCCTGCGCGCGCTTCACTTCCGTGTCCCAGTAGGCGCCTTTCACAAGCCGAACCATCAGGCGGCGGCCTGACGCGGCGGAGGCGGCGGCGAGCCAGTCGATCACCGCCGGCGCGCGTTTCTGGTAGGCCTGCACGGCGAGCCCCAGGCCCCCCCAACCGGCAAGCGACGGCTCGATCAGGAGCTGCTCGAAGACGTCAAGCGAGAGCTCGAGCCGGTCGGCTTCCTCGGCGTCGACGGTGAGGTTCAGATCGTGCGCCTTCGCCGCGCGACAGAGCTCGATCAGGCGCGGCACAAGCTCCGCCATCACGCGCGCATGCTGCCGCGCCACGTAACGCGGATGCAGCGCCGAGAGCTTGACCGAGATGCCGGGCCTTCCCGGCAAGGCGCCTTCGGCGCTCGCGCCGATCATCGCGATCGCGTTTGAATAGGAATCGAAATAGCGCGCCGCGTCCTCCGCCGTGCGCGCGCCCTCGCCGAGCATGTCGAAGGAGTGGCGGTAGCCCCTGCGCCGCGCCTCCCGCGCCCGGCCAAGCGCGTCCTCGATGGTCTCGCCGAGCACGAACTGGTGCCCGAGGAGCCGCATCGCCTGGCGCGCGGCGGTGCGGACGGTCGGCAGGCCGAGCCGCTGGCCGAGCTTCGCGATGATGCCTTCCGGCGTTTCCCCCGGATGCACGATGCGCACGGTGACGCCAAGCGCCCAGGTGGTGGCGGAAACGAGCCAGTTCTCGCTCTCGCGCGCCGCGGCATGCTCCCAGTCGCCGCTCGCGAGCTTGTCTTCGATCAGGCGGTCCTGCGTCGCCGCGTCGGGAACGCGCAAGAGCGCTTCCGCCAGCGACATCAGCGCCAGCCCCTCTTTGGTGGAGAGGCTGTAGTCGTGCATGAAATCCTCGAGCCCGCCGACGCCGCCGCGCGCGTGGCGGATCGCTTCGATATAGCGCTTGGCGCGCGCCGCCACGCGCGCGTCCTCTCCCGGCGAATGCTCCGTCTCCGCGAGAAGCCGCGGGACGATTTCCTCGTCGGCGGGCGCATAGCCGGCTTCGAAGGCGTGGAGGACGCCGCCGCCTTCGGGATTTTGGTGAGCTTCGCGCGCCGTCATCGCCGATTCTGCCGCTCTGTGGACTGTGACGCCGGAACGGCGGACGGTCGAGTCCCCGCCTCGGCCTTCTTGCGCGAAATCGGATATGGTCGCGCGCCCACGACTGGAGCCGGAAGAAGGCGCCGTGAACGACAACGTCAAAGCCCTGGGAGACAAAGAAGGGCTGAACGACGCGCGGGGACGGCTCGCCGCGATCCCCGGATTTTCCGCCGAGTCCGCGAAGGCGGCGCGGATAAAGCGGCTCCCTGGGCTCACCAACCGCGTCTACAGGGTCGAGCTCGCGCAAGGCCGCTTCGCCTTGCGCATTCCCGGCGCCGGCACAGCCGCGATCATCGACCGGCGGGTGGAGGAGGCGAATGCGCGCGCGGCGGCAGAGGCCGGCGCCGCCCCCGACGTCCTCCACTTCGGCACCGAAGGGGTGATGCTGACCCGTTTCATCGATGGCGCCGAGCCCGTCACCGCCGAGTTGCTGGCCGAGCGGCCCGACGCGCTCGAACGCGTCGGGCGGGCGCTCCGGCATCTGCACGACGCGAAGATCACATTCGCCGGGCGTTTCGAAGCCTTCGCGACGATCGACCGCTACCGCAGCATACTCGCCCGGCGGGCTGTCGCGCTCGCGGCCCTGCAATGCGCCATCCTCGAAAGCGCCGAGCCGCTGCGCGCAGCGCTCGCCGTCGACCCACCGGCGCTTCGGCCCTGCCACTGCGATCCAACGGGGCACAACCTGCTCGACACGGGGACACGCGTCTGGCTCGTCGACTGGGAATATTCCGGCATGAACGACCCGGCCTGGGACATCGCCTATTTCTCGGTCCAGTCCCACCTCGACCCGGAAGCGGATGCCGCTCTGCTGTCGGCTTATTTCGAGCAGGCACCGACGGCCGCCGAAGCGGCACGCGTC
Organism: uncultured Alphaproteobacteria bacterium; assembly: GCA_963739005.1. Taxonomy (GTDB): domain Bacteria; phylum Pseudomonadota; class Alphaproteobacteria; order Rhizobiales; family Afifellaceae; genus DASWJZ01. The sequence continues at coordinate 251,072 of CAVTYQ010000002.1, forward strand.
GCCGTCACCAAGGCGCCGGTCGAGCTGATGTCTGCGCTTTGGGCTCTGATCCAGGAGAGCGCCGGCAACCGGGCGGCCGACTTCCAATCCTATGCCGCGACGACGTTCGAATTGGCCGCGAAACGGATGCAGTCGCCGGCCTTCGCAGCGTCGCTAGCGGCGCTCGGCAAACGCTGAGACAAGCGTGACGAGCGCGTGCTAGTTCTCGCCCATGCCAAAACCCTCTCCCGCCGATCTCCTCGAAGCCGCGCTGAAAATCAGCGAGGCGGCAGCAGCGATTCCGATGCGCTATTTCCGCGCTGGGATCGCCGTGGAGGACAAGCCGGACGAAAGCCCCGTCACGATCGCCGACCGCGAGACGGAGAAGACGATCCGCGCCGCGATCGAGGCGCGCTTTCCGAGCCACGGCATCTTCGGAGAAGAGTTCGGCAAAAGCCATGCGGACGCCGAATTCACCTGGATCATCGATCCGATCGACGGTACGCGCTCCTTCATCTGCGGCGCGCCGCTCTTCGGCATGCTGCTTGGCGTGCTGCACAACGGCGCACCCGTCGCTGGCGTGATCCGCATGCCGGCGCTCGGCGAGGTTTTCGGCGGCTGCCGCAACGCTGGCGCAACGATGAACGGCGCGCCCATCCGCTGCCGCAGCGGCGTGACGCCAAGCAATGCCCGCCTCTTCATCAACGAAGCGAACCGCATGCTGACCAAGGCGCCGGAGCGCTTGGCGCGGCTCATGCAATTCGGCCACACGCGCCGCTTCTTCAACGACTGCTATCCGTTCGCGCTGCTCGCCATGGGCCAGATCGACGCCGCCGTCGATTCCGACCTGCAGCCCTACGACTACCTGCCGGTCGTGCCGGTGGTGGAAGCCGCCGGCGGCATCATCACCGACTGGAAGGGTAGAAAGCTCGGGCTCAATTCCGACGGCACCGTCGTCGCAGCCGCGACGGCCGAGCTTCACGGGGCAGTGATGGAACTGCTTGGGTAGACGAACCGCCCGACGGGGATTCACCTGGTACGGTACGGCCGGATGAAAAAATACAGGATCGCAGCCATTCCGGGCGACGGCATCGGGAGCGAAGTCGTCTCGGCGGGCATCGAGGTACTGAATGCCGTCGCCGCACGGGACGGCAGCTTTGAATTTCAGGTCGACCATTTCGATTGGGGTGGTGAGTACTACAAGAAGCACGGCCTCATGATGCCTGCGAACGGTCGCGATCAGATCCGCGATCATCATGCGATCCTGTTCGGCTCGGCCGGCCATCCGGACATCCCGGATCACATCACGCTATGGGGACTTAGGCTCGCCATTTGCCAACCGTTCGACCAATACGCGAATGTGCGGCCGACGCGCGTGCTGCCCGGCATTACCTCGCCGCTCCGCAACGTAAGTGGCAAAGAGCTCGATTGGGTGATCGTCCGCGAAAATTCCGAGGGCGAATATGCCGGCGTTGGCGGGCGCGTTCACCAAGGCTCGCCGCTGGAAGCGGCAACCGACGTCGCCATGTTCACCCGGCCGGGCGTCGAGCGGATCATGCGATTCGCCTTCAGGCTTGCACAGTCAAGGCCGCGCAGGTTGCTGACCGTCGTTACAAAGTCCAACGCACTGCGCCACGCCATGGTCATGTGGGACGAGATTGCAGCCGAGATTGCGCGCGAGTTTCCGGATGTCACCTGGGACAAGATGCTGGTCGATGCGATGACCGCGCGCATGGTGACGAAGCCACAGTCGATCGATACGATTGTAGCGACCAACCTGCACGCCGACATCCTGTCCGACCTGGCGGCGGCTCTGGCCGGCTCCCTGGGCATCGCCCCAACAGCCAACCTCAATCCGGAGCGGGCCTTCCCATCCATGTTCGAGCCGATCCACGGTTCGGCCTTCGACATCATGGGCAAGGGGATTGCTAACCCAATCGGAACGTTTTGGTCAGCCGTCATGCTCCTGGAGCACCTCGGCGAGAATGCCGCGGCGACACGCCTCATGAAGGCTGTCGAACGGGTCACGGCCGATCCACGCTTTCACACGCCTGATCTCGGCGGCAACGCTGCGACTGACGAAGTTACGGCAGCGGTGATCGACGCGATCCGCGGCGCCAACATCTAAGGGATGCGATCAGCAGCCTTTTCGAGACTAGAGCGAGCCGTCTCGTATGAGCCCTGGTTGAAAGGTGCGAGGCGCTCCGCCCTTATGAATCGACTGCGTTGATCCAGCCGGCCGTCGCCTGCGCGATCGGCTCGTCCGGCAACTCGAAGTCGGCCGGACCGGTCGTCTTCAGGATATCGATCGGCTCGCCGCCGTCTCCGTATTCGTCGATATGGGCGAAGGCGTCCCTGATCGCGCTCGACCAGGCGGCGGAAAGCTTGCCGAAATAGGGGTCGCCGTCGTCGATCCGCCGCTGCTCGCCGACTTTCAGCTCGTCCTTGCGGTAGATCAGCAGGTCGATCGGCATGCCGACCGAGAGATTGGACCGCAGCGTCGAATCGAATGAGATCAGGATGAGCTTCGCCGCCACCCCCATGCGCATGTCGGGCTTGGCGACACGGTCGAGGATCGGCTTGCCGTATTTGTGCTCGCCGATCTGAAAGTAGGCGGTGTCCTTCGTCGCTTCGATGAAGTTGCCCTCCTGGTAGATCTGGAAGAGGCGCGGCGTGTCCCCGGCGATCTGACCGCCGAGGATGAAGGAAGCGCTGAAGAGCGTCGGGTTCTCGTCGATCAGCTCCTTCTCGTTGCGTCTCAGTCCCCTGACCGTCTCGCCGACGAGGCGGGCTGCCTGAAACATCGTGGCGACGTTCGCCAGCGAATGTTCGTCCGGTCCAAGATCGATCTTCTCGTTCAGGAGCGAGATCACCGACTGTGTGAAGGCCAGATTCCCCGCCGACAGCATGACGAGCACGCGGTCGCCCTTGCGCTCCCAGACATGCATCTTGGAGAAGGTCGCGACGTTGTCGAAACCGGCATTCGTCCGCGTGTCCGAAGCGAAAACGATGCCGCGGTCGAGCCGCAATCCCACGCAATAGGTCATTGCGAATCTCCTGAGACGCCGCGCATCTATTGCTGCTGCTGGCGCACGATCACGTCAACTCTAAGCGATTCGGCCCCGCCGCCGCGCCGCGCCCCGGTGATCGGGGCCGCCGACGCCGCGTCGAAGCCGCAGGCGAGCCGGACGTAGCGCTCCGTCGGGCAGATGTGATTGGCGGGGTCGAACCCGACCCAACCGAGGTCGTCGAGGAAGGCCTCCGCCCAAGCGTGATGCGCGACGGCGTTCTCCTCGCCTTCGACGTGCAGATAACCGGTGACGTAGCGTGCCGGAATCCCGAGCCGCCGCGTCGCGGCGATGAAGATATGGGCGTGATCCTGGCAGACCCCCTGCCCTGCCGCGAAGGCGTCGACCGCAGTCGTCTCCGAATGCGTGGCGTCGGTGTCATAGACGACGCGCGTGGCGATCGCCTCCAGAAGATGGTGCAGCCGGTCGAGCGGCCGGCGCTCGGGGACCTCGTCGGCGAGCGCGTCGATCGCCGCGGAGGATTCGGTCCGCGGCGTCGCCCTGAGGAACACTCGCGGGTTTGCCGCCTCGCCGATCTTCCCCACCATGCCGTCGCGGTCGAAGGTCTCGACCTCGCCCGCTGCCGTGATCTCCAGCGTCTCGTAGGGCCGGCTGTGCGTGATCAGGTGGATGCGGTTGCCGAAGCCGTCGACGTAGGTGGCGGCGTGTTCGATTCCCTCCGCCTCGATCGCCCACGACAGGACCTTCTGCGACTGGTTGTCGGAGGGGGTCAGGCGAAGCCTCTGCACAGCGAAGGAGCTGACCGTGTCGTAGGCGTAGTGCGTGGTGTGGCGGATCGAGACCAGCATCGCGCTCAGCCGAAATTGTAGTCGGCCGACACGGCGGCGGTCAGCCGGTTGTTGCGCGCGATGAAGCCGGTCAAGAACTCGTGCAGCCCGGCCTGGAAAATCGTGTCCATGTTCATCGTCATCAGCATGCTCCGCGTCTCCGCGACAAGATCGGCGGAGAGCGTGCGCTGGCCGTAAAGCGTGCAGAGTCCTTCGATCGCCGCGCCGAGCCAGTCGTAGCAGAAGCGCAGCGAGCGCGGCATTTCCGCGTGCAGGATCAGGAAGTCGGCGACGTTCCACGGCCGGTAGGTTTCGTGGAACACATGGCGGTAGGCGCGGTGCGCGGAGACTGAGCGCAGGATCGTCTCCCACTGATAGGTGTCGATCTCGCCGCCGATCATCTGGTTGCTCGGCAGGAGAATGAAATACTTCACGTCGAGGATGCGCGCGGTGTTGTCGGCGCGCTCCACAAAGGCGCCGAGCTGGCTGAAGAAGTAGCCGTCGTCGCGCAGGATGGTGCCAAGCAGCGAGCCGCGGAAAAGCGCGGCGCGCTGCCTGATCCAGTCGATCAGCTCCGGCACCTGCGCCGGCGTCGTGTCCTTTGGTCTAAGCGCATCGAAGGCGAGCCACGTCGAGTTCATGGCCTCCCACATGTCGCGCGTGATCTTGGTGCGCACGGCGCGGGCGTTGGTGCGCGCGCTCCTCAGGCACGAGCGCACCGAAGACGCGTTGTCGTCGTCGAAGAGGAGGAAATTGACCGCCTTCTCGAACGAGGTGTCGCCGTATTTCGCCACGAACTGGTCGACGACGCCGGCGCTGCGCAGCGTCGAATACCATTCCTCGCGAAACCCGTCGCCGCTGTCGGCTGTGATGAGCGAGATGCGAACGCCGACCTCGGCGAGCCGCGCCATATTCTCCGCGCGCTCGATATTCCGCGACATCCAGAACAGGCTCTCGGCGGTGCGGCCCAGCATGTCTAGTCCTGCAACACCCAGGTGTCCTTGGTGCCGCCGCCCTGCGAGGAGTTGACCACGAGCGAGCCCTTCTTCAGCGCGACGCGCGTCAAGCCACCCGGCACGAGGCGCACGCGGTCGCCGACGAGAACGTAGGGCCTGAGGTCCACGTGGCGCGGCGCGATCCCGCTCTGCGTCACCGAGAGGCAGGTCGAGATGGCGAGTGTCGGCTGCGCGATGTAGTTTCTCGGCCGTGCCTTCAGCTTCCGGCGGAACGCTTCGATCTCGCGGCGGCTTGCGGCCGGGCCGACAAGCATGCCGTAGCCGCCGGAGCCGTGCACCTCCTTCACCACCAGCTCCGGAAGATGCGCGAGCACGTATTCGAACTCTTCCCGGACCGCGCAGCGCCAAGTCGGGACGTTCTTAAGGATCGGACGCTGGCCGGTGTAGAACTGGATGATCTCGGGGACGTAGGCATAGACCGCCTTGTCGTCGGCGATGCCGCCGCCCGGTGCGTTGACGATGGTGACGCGGCCGGCGCGGTAGAGGTCCATCAGGCCGGGCACGCCGAGCGACGAGTTGGGGCGGAACGTCAGCGGATCGAGAAAGGCGTCATCGAGCCGGCGGTAGATGACGTCGAGGCGCTCGCGCCCCTGCGTCGTGCGCATGTAGAGATAGCCGTCCTCGATGAAGAGGTCCTGCCCTTCGACCAGCTCGACGCCCATCTGGTCGGCGAGGAAGGAATGCTCGAAGAAGGCGGAGTTGTAGATGCCGGGCGTCAGCACCGCGACCTTCGGGTCGCCGACGCAGGCCGGCGGCGCCACCGCCTGCAGGGTTCGAAGCAGGAGCTCAGGATATTGCGAAACCGGCGCGACCCGGTGGCTGGCGAAAAGCTCCGGGAAGAGATGCATCATCGTTTCCCGGTTCTCCAGCATGTAGGAGACGCCGGAGGGCGTTCGCAGATTGTCTTCGAGCACATAGAACTCGTTCTCGCTCACGCGCACGAGGTCTACGCCGATGATATGGGCGTAGATGTTGAGCGGCGGCGAGTGGCCGATCATTTCGGGAAGGTAGGCGTCGTTCGCCATGACCAGGTCGGCGGGGACGCGGCCGGCGCGGATGATTTCCTGGCGATGGTAGATATCGTGGATGAAGGCATTGAGCGCTCTGACGCGCTGCTCGATGCCACGCTCCAGAAGGCGCCATTCGGCCGCGGAAACGATGCGCGGAACGAGGTCGAAGGGGATCAGGCGCTCAAGCGCGTTCTCCGTCCCGTAAACCGAGAACGTGATGCCGAGCCGGCGGAAGATCAATTCGGCTTCCTGCTGCTTGCGCTTCAGGCTGCCCTTCGATTGACCCTCGAGCCATTGCGCGACCTGCGCGTAGGATGGCCGGACTGTCCCTCCGGCGTCCAACATCTCGTTGAACGCCTCCGTCGCGGAGACCTCACCACCCTGAACGTTCACGACGCTCCGTCACCCGGTTTTCTGCGAGGTTAAAGTCTGCCGCTTATCTGGTCACGCCCGAATCTCGTGCGCAAGCTGCCTATCCGCTGGGCAACGCGAAGGAGTCGCGAATGCTTAGCGGAAGCCGTCAGGATTTTCGAGAATTCGCGCCACCTTGGGCTTTTGGGGAGGGCGGCGCGGCCGAGAAGCCCGGCCTGCCCCAGGGACGCGAATCCGGGGCGGCGCCGTCCTCGGCGATATCGATGCAAGAGGCTTGCCAATCGGCCCGCAGGCGGCACACGCGCCCTACGCAGCGCCCGGCTGTGCCTGCGTCTTCAGCCACGGCACGTATTCGCCGCCCCACACGCGGTTCCGCCCGGCGTCCTTGGCGCTATAGAGACGCGCGTCGGCACAAGCGAAGAGCGCGCCGAGGGTAAAGCCGTCGCCGGGCGCCGTCGCCAAGCCGATGCTGATCGTCAATCGTTCGTCGATGGCGGAGATGCGGGTTCCGGCGACGAGCGTGCGAAGGCGCTCGGCGAGCTTCAGCGCATAAGCGGCGTTGAGACCGGGGCAAAGGAGCGCGAATTCCTCCCCGCCGTAGCGATAGAGCCGGTCGCCGTCGCGCTTGCCCGATTCAAGAAGACCCGTGATCTGGCAGAGCGCGCGATCGCCCGCCGCGTGTCCATGACGATCGTTCGCGCCCTTGAAATGGTCGACGTCGATCATGAGCAGGCTGAGGGGCTCGCCCGCGGCGGCCGCGGTCCTCGCGAGCTCGGCGCCGTCCTGCTCGAAGCGCTGGCGGCTCAAGGCGCCGGTCAGGCTGTCGTGACCGGATTTCTCCAGGAGGTCCTCGTAGCGCTCACGGTAGGTAAGCGTGTCGAACACGTCGGCGATAAGCGGCGGCACGAGGTCCGCCGCACGCGGCCGCTCGAACCAGCGAAGGTAGAGCGCGGTCAGCACGCTGTAACAGAACGACGTCGTCATCTTGGCGATCCACCCGCCGACGAGCACGGTCAAAGGCGCGCCGATGAAGACATGCAAGGCGAGGAAGAAGCCGAGTTGATCGAAGGTGAGCACGATCGCCGCGGGAATCCAAATTCTGAGCGTCGTCTGCCCGGCGAGGCGGCGGCCGAGATGCTCGTAGAGAAGGATGATCAGGATCGAATCGATGAAGAGGAGGATGGTCCCCCAGACCATCAGCCAGCCCATCTGGTCCATGAAGCCGAAGTCAGGAAGCGCGCCCGGATTGAGCGGCATCACGACGTGGTGGCGCATGAGGAAGACGAGCGCGACCATCAGGAAGTTGCCGAAGAGGAGGCCGTAGATCGGCTGCCGCACCGCCGCCGCGTCCTCGCGGATATAGAGGAGGAGCAGCATGATCAGCTTGCCGGTGAAGAGGACCGTCGACCCCGGCGAGATGGCGACGCCGAAAGGAAATTGCAGATAGAGGATCGCAGCGAGGTAGGTCTCGAGAAAATGCATGACGCCGAGGGCGCAGACGAAAACGCCCAGCCCAAAACGGTGGCGCATCCTGAAAAGGGCCGCCATCGCGCTGAAATAGAGCAGAATTTCTGCTGCCAGCAGAACGACGTTCTGCACCGCCGCGCTCCCGGATGGTGAGGCCCGCGACGCTAGAAGGGGCTGGTTAACAGTTGTTTACCGTTTGCCGGCAAGCGACAAAACGCGCGCAAACAGGGCTGCTTAGAGGCTTTCGACGCCGATCCAGGCCTTCTCCTTCGCCGAGCGGAGCGCTGCGGCGACGACGCGCTGGATTTCGTAAGCCTCCTGAAAATCGGGGCTGGCGGTCTCCTTTCCCGCGACCGCCTGGATCAGGTGCGCGACCTCGATCGTCTTCAGGTCGTTGAAGCCGAGCTGATGACCCGGCGCCGGGCAGAAACTTCCGTAGGGCGGCGTATCGGGTCCGGCGAGTAGCGTCTTGAAGCCCTTCCGCTTCTCTGAATCGCCGGCTGAGTAAAGGTGCAGCTCGTTGAAATGCTCGGCGCTGAAGACGAGCGAGCCGCGCGACCCAACCAGCTCGAAATCAAGCTGCATTTTGCGGCCTGGCGTGACCCAGCTCGCCGTGAGCGTGCCCTGCACGCCGTTCGCGAAGCGCGCGATGACGTGAGAATGATCGTCGATCGTCACCGGCTTAGGCCCGCCGGCCGAAGGGCGCGTCTTGTGAAGCGTGCTGGTCGCCGCCGAGACCTCCTCGATCGGACCGACAAGGTGGCGGGCAAGCGAGACGATGTGGCTGCCGAGATCCATGAGCACGCCACCGCCCACGGGATCGGTGCGGAAGCTGTGCGGCGCTTGCGGATCGACCATGTAGTCTTCGGCATGGATGCCGCGGAAGGCGATCAGTTCGCCGATCTCGCCCGAGGTCGCAATGTCGCGCGCAAGCCCGACGATCGGGTTCTTCAGATAGTTGAAGCCTACGAGGTTGACGCGCCCGGAGGCACGCGCCGCTTCCGTCATCTCTTTTGCGTCCGCCAGCGTCGCGGCGAGCGGCTTCTCGCAATAGACCGTCTTGCCGGCCTGAAGCGCCGCCAATGCGATCGGCTTGTGGAGATTGTTCGGCGTGGTGATCGAGACGACGTCGACCGCGGGATCGGCAACGAGCGTCCGCCAATCGCCCACCGCTTTGGCGAAGCCAAGCTGCCGCGCGGCCTTCCCCGCCAATGCTTCGTTCTGGTCGGCGAGCACGACGAGCTCCGGCCTGAGCAGCGGATCGAAGATCTGTGACACCGCGTTGAAGGCAAAGGCATGGGCGCGGCCCATGAAGCCGCTCCCCACAAGTCCGATCCCGAGCCGATCAGGCTTTTCCACCACTTTCGGATTGCTCCTGACTATCGCGCTACCCACCGGCGAGCCGCGCTGGCCTCATCAATGGCCATAAGCCGGATCAATTCGCAACGACCAGTTCCGCGTCGTCGGCGGCGTAGCGCGCGTGGCGGAAATCACGGATGCTCGCGACGTTGGCTCCAGCCCACTCGAGGAGAATGAAATAGGTGGGCCTCGCCGAGGAATCGCCGGGATCATAGACGAGCGCGGCGGGGCGTCGGTCCACGAAACCTGGAACGAGCTTCCAGTCGCCCATGTTCGAATAGTTGGTGAAATAGGTCGAAACTTCCTTCCGGCCGTTCAACCGAGTTCGCGCGACCAATTCGAGACGCACCTCTTCCGCAAGCATGTCGCGGATTGCCTCGAAATCGCGCGCATTGAACCGCTCCGCATAAGCGGCGAGTCTCGAACGCTCTGGTTCCGCCAGAACCGGCACCGGCCGGTCGTCAGGCTCGCCCGCCAGCTCGCGGAGGCGCGCGCGGCCGCGGTGTAGCGACGCCTTGAGCGACGGGATGCTCACACCCAGAACGCTGCTGGTCTCCTTCAGCGAATAGCCGATCACGTCCATCAGCACGACGCTGCTCCGCTGCGCCACCGACAATCGCATGAATGTCCGAAGCCCGGATGCCACGGCCTGACGGTCGTCGGCGGCGCTTGCGGGGTCGGCGATCATCTCTGCATCCTCGTCGGATTGGGACGCTTCGCGGCGGACGCGCTGGCGGAGAAAATCCAGCGCGGCGTTGTGAGCAATGCGGAACAGCCAGCCTTCCGGGTTGGCGAGGGGTTCCGCGCGTGGAAAGGATTCGATCGCTTTCATCAACGCGTCCTGGACGACATCCTCGCCATCGACCGCGGAGCCGGTCATGCGGGCGCAGTAGCGGTGCAGCTTCGGGCGCAGTGCAACAAGAAGCTGTTCGAAGGAGCCGCGAGCCGTTGTGTCACTCACTCACGCAGCATCGCGTAGTTGCCGACGACAATCGCCCCGCTCCTCTGCGGCGGCTCGACAGAGCGCTGTTTGATGCCCTGCTGAAAGGATCGGAACGCCTCCAATTCGGTGATGGCGCTTGTACGCTCGGGGGCTCCCACCACAAAATGGAGAAAGGTGCCGTCGTCGAGCCGCAAGACCATGTAGCGAACATCGTTGGGGGATTTCGCGCGTAGTTCGGCGAAGACCTTCTCGATCAACTGCTGATTCTCCTCGGCCCTCTCCGGGCTGGCTTTGTAGCGTATCAGGGTTCCGTTCATGTCGCGGCGCTCCTTCTTCGTCTCCTCGCTGTAGACGTTTGGGATCGGCAAGAGGATTCGCAGAAGAAAAAAGAAAACCCGCGCTCCGAATCCTTTCGCCGTTCCCGCTCGTCTCGGTGCTGTGGAATCGACGCTCTGCGGACCGCAGTCCGTCGGTACTCAATCAACCGAGATCGCGAGGAGCATCAATCATGGAGTTGCATACAGTCATCGGCTCGCCGAACAGTCGCAAGGTCGAAGCAGTGATCAGGCACCTCGGCCTCGACGTCCGCATCGAGCGTCACGACTTCGCGGGCCTGCGCCAGAGCGATTATCTCGCGCTCAACTCGAACGCGATGGTCCCGACCCTCGTCGACGGCGCGTTCACGCTGTGGGAATCGAACGCGATCATGCAATATCTCGCGGACAAGGCCGACAGCGCCGAGCTGTTCCCGCGCGATCCGCGGAAGCGCGCCGACATCGTACGCTGGCAGTACTGGGAGGTGGCGCATTTCAACCGGGCGTTAGGCACGCTCGCCTTCGAAGCTGTCGCCAAGCCGAGGCTGAATCTCGGACCGGCCGACGCAGCGCGCGTCGCCACGGCGCAGGAGAATCTCGCGAGATTCGCACCGGTGCTCGACGGTCATATGGCCGGCCGCCGCTATCTGGTGGGCGATGGAATCACGCTCGCGGACTATTCCATGATCCCCCTCGAAGGGTATCGGGAGGCTGTCCCTTTTGATTGGGCGCCGTATCCGAACATCGGCGCCTACTTTGACCAGGTCCGACTCGCCGGTCCTTGGGTGCAGACGGCGGCCGCACCGCCCACTGGTACCGCTAAGGCGGCCTAGAACTCCCGCATCGCGCGGATTGTTGCTCCACTCCTGACGGAACCGGGAGTGGAGCCTTCGTTTCCCCGTCGCCGCGGCGAGCGATTCCGGCATCTCGCCGAGCGAAGGCGAATTGGCTAGAAGGGGTTAAACGACCGCGTTCCGGGGAGGAAAGAATGAAGACCGTCCGCCTGACCATGGCGCAGGCGCTGGTGCGCTATCTCGTCAACCAGAAGACCGAAATCGACGGGGACGTCGTCCCCCTCTTCCCCGGCGTCTTCGCCATTTTCGGCCACGGCAACGTCACCTGCCTTTCCGAGGCGCTGGAGGCGGTGAAGGACGAATTCCCGACCTGGCGCGGGCAGAACGAGCAGTCGATGGCGCTTGCCGCCGTCGGCTTCGCCAAGGCGAAGCGCCGCCGCCAGATCATGGTCGCGCTTTCCTCGATCGGGCCCGGCGCCGGCAACATGATCACCGCCGCCGGTTGCGCCATGGCCAACCGCCTGCCGATCCTGATCCTCGCCGGCGACGTCTTCGCCAACCGCCGGCCGGACCCGGTGCTGCAGCAGGTCGAGCATTTCGGCAATCCGACGACGACGGTGAACGACGCCTTCAAGGCGGTGACCCGCTACTGGGACCGCATCACGCACCCCGAGCAGATCATCTCCTCGCTGCCACAGGCCGTTGCGATGATGCTCGACCCGGCCGAGTGCGGGCCGGCCTTCCTTGGCCTCTGCCAGGACACGCAGGAGATCGCTTTCGATTATCCCGAAGTCTTCTTCGAGCCGCGCGTCCATCACATCCGCCGGCAGCGCCCGGACCGCGGCGAGCTTACGCGCGCGGTAGCGCTCCTGAGGAAGGCGAAGAGGCCGCTCGTCATCGCCGGCGGCGGCGTGCGCTACTCGCAGGCCGAGCCGGCACTGAGTTTCTTCGCCGAGCGGCACAATCTGCCGGTCGCCGAGACGATCGCCGGGCGCGCCTCGATGGTGCATGACCACAAGAACAATGTCGGGCCGATCGGCGTGATCGGCGCGGCGTCGGCGAACGCGCTTGCCGGCGACGCCGACGTGGTGGTCGCGATCGGCACGCGGCTGCAGGACTTCACCACGGGCTCATGGTCGGTGTTTTCGCCGGACGCGCGCATCATCGCCGTCAACGCGGGCCGCTTCGACGCCACCAAGCACCGCGCGATCTCCGTTGTCGCCGACGCTCGGGAGGCGATCGCGGAGCTTGGCGCGGCCCTTGGCGACTGGAAGGCCGACAAGGCCTGGATGAAACGGGCGCAGAAGGAATATGCCGGCTGGAACGACATGGTGGCGAAGGCGACGAAGCCTACCAACACCGGCGTGCCGAGCTACGCGCAGGTGGTGGGGGCGGTGAACCGCGTCGCCGACGCAACCGACCTGGCGCTCACTGCCTCAGGCGGCTTCCCGGGCGAGCTCTGCAAGAACTGGCAGGTGAAGACGCCGGGCACCTTCGACTGCGAGTTCGGCTTCTCCTGCATGGGCTACGAGATCGCCGGCGCCTGGGGGGCGAAGATGGCCGATCCCGATCGTGACGTGCTCGCCTTCATCGGCGACGGCGCCTACCTGATGATGAATTCCGACATCTATTCGAGCGTGCTGACCGGCCACAAGCTGATCGTCGTGCTTTGCGACAACGGCGGCTTCGCCGTCATCAACCGGCTGCAGAATTTCAAGGGCGTGCCCTCCTTCAACAACCAGATCGAGGACTGCAAGATCGAGAACGAGTTCTATGTCGACTTCGCCGCGCATGCCGCCTCGATGGGCGCGCTGACGCGGAAGGTCGAGAGCCTGACCGACCTCGAGGACGCGGTGCGCTGGGCGAAGAAGAACGACCGCACCACCGTGCTCGTGATGAAGACCGACGCCTATCAATGGACGCCGGGCGACGCCTGGTGGGATGTCGGCGTGCCGGAAGTGTCGACCCGCGCCGCCGTCAAGAAGGCGCGCAAGGAGCACGCCGAAGGCCGCAAGAAGCAGCGCGTCGGCGTCTAATTTGAAGTTTCGCCGAAGCCGTATGGATCGAAGGCATGCGGAGGAGTACGGGCGAGGCGCGCTTGACCGCAAAAGCGCTCCGAAGGCTAATCGCGCCCGACCGCTACCGGCAGGCGGTCGCGACGCTCGCCTCCGCCGAGATGGAGGGCCGCGCGGTCGGCACGCCGGGGGGCGAGGCGGCGGTGCAATTCATTGAGGCCGGATTCCGCCAGGCGGGACTTCTGCCCGGCTACAGGGGCGGCTACCGCCAGGACTACACGCATTCCTTCAACGGAACGGCGGAGGCGGCCAACATCATCGGCTACCTCCCCGGAAACGATGCGGTGGTCGGGAAGCAGGTGATCGTCGTCAGCGCGCATCACGATCACCTGGGCCGCACCAAAGACGGATGCCCCAACTGCCCGAAAGGCGACGGCATCAAGTACGGCGCCAACGACAACGCCTCCGGCTGCGCCGCCCTCCTAGAGCTTGCCCACGCTTTTGCCGGCTCCAAAGCCAAGTTGAACCGGACCCTGGTCTTCCTGTCGACCGACGGCGAGGAGTGCGGCTGCACCGGGATCAAGCAATACGTCTATCGCGATCCGCCCTTCCCGCTCGCGGACACGATCTACAGTCTCAACATCGACCAGATCGGCGAAGGCGCCGATCTGGAGACGCACCGGCTGAACCTCGGCACGCCTGAGGAAGAGGAATGCGAAGCCGATGGTGAGGTCTTCGCCAATCGCGGCGTGCGCTCGCAGATGCTGGTCGGCGACAACGCCCACTACCACGAATGCACCGATACGGTGGACAACATGGATTTCGATGCAGCCCTGCGGGTCGTTCGCCGCGCCTCCCGCTTGCTGCTGAAGGAAATCCAGGCCCCGTAGGATTGAGAGGACGTTAGAAGATGAAAGCGCGTCTCGGCATTGCGCCGATTGCCTGGTCCAACGACGACCTGCCCGAGCTCGGCGGCGACACGCCGCTCGATGTCTGCCTCTCCGAAAGCCGCGAGGCCGGCTTCTCCGGAACCGAGACCGGCGGAAAGTTCCCGAAGACGCCGCGCGAGCTGAAGGAGGTGCTCGCCGCGCACGATTTGAAGCTCGTGTCGGGCTGGTATTCCGGCCGCGTGCTTGAGAACGACCTCGCCCAGGAGAAGGACCGCGCGCACGCGCAGCTCGAGCTCTTCCGCGAGAACGGCGCGAGCGTCCTCGTCTATGGCGAAACGACCGGCACCGTGCAGAATCAGCGGCACGTGCCGCTCGCCAAGCGCCCGCGCCTCGACGACGCGCAGATGCGCGATTACGGGCGCAAGCTCACCGCCTTCGCCGAGCATTGTCACGGCGAGAAGGTTCCGCTCTCCTTCCACCACCACATGGGGACAGCAGTCGAGACCGAGGACGACGTCGACCGCCTGATGAATTTCACCGGCGAGGCGGTCGGGCTCCTCTTCGACACCGGCCACATCAAGTTTGCCGGCGGCGACGGGCTGCGCATGGCGAAGCGCCACGGCAAACGCGTCAACCACGTCCACACCAAGGACATCCGCGAGATGGTTCTGAATTCGATCGATTTCCAGAAGACCTCGTTCCTCGACGCGGTGCTCGCCGGCGTCTTCACGGTGCCGGGCGACGGCATGATCGACTTCAAGGCCGTGGCAAGGCTCTGCGCGGAGATCGGCTACGAAGGCTGGTTCGTGGTCGAGGCCGAGCAGGATCCGAAGAAGGCGAATCCGCTGAAATACGCCAAGATCGGCCACGAGGCGCTGTCGGAGGCGCTGACCGAGGCGGGCTACACGATCGAGGAATAACCCGCCGATAGCGCCGCGCGTCTCTCCTGCAGAAACCGCCGGACGGCCGGGTCGGCCTCCAACCCGATCGCCATTTCGTAGGCCTTGTCCGCCGCGTCGACTTGGCCGACGCGCGCCAGGAGCCCAGCGCGCGCCGCCCAATAGGGCTGGTATTCGGAAAGCCGGGGATC
This sequence comes from uncultured Alphaproteobacteria bacterium, assembly GCA_963739005.1. Taxonomy (GTDB): domain Bacteria; phylum Pseudomonadota; class Alphaproteobacteria; order Rhizobiales; family Afifellaceae; genus DASWJZ01. Next base: position 266,177 of record CAVTYQ010000002.1, read on the forward strand.
GGCGGAAATCGCGCCGAGCGCCGAAAGCCCGGCGGCGGGACCCAGCGTTTCAGCGATAGCGACGGCCCGGTTCACCTCCACGACGGGCGATCCGGTCAGCGACACGAGCGCATCGTAAAGCCGCACGATCGCACCCCAGTCCGTCCGCCCCGTCGCGCGGCGAACGACATGCGCCGACTGCACCGCCGCCTCGAGCTGGAAGCGGCCGATCCTTCCCATCGCGCTCGCGCGGAAAAGCAGCGCTTCGGCCTCGTCGATCGCCTTTCGGTCCCAGAGCGCCGGGGCCTGCTCGGCGAGCGGAACGTAGTCGCCATTGGCGTTGCGGCGCGCGCCGCGCCGAGCCTCCGCGAAGAGCATCAGGGCAAGCAGCCCGAGCGCTTCCGGTTCGTCCGGCATAAGCGAGACGACCAGCCGTCCGAGCCAGATCCCCTCCTCCGCCAGGTTGCGGCGGCGCGATTCGATGCCGGCGGGATCGGACCAGCCCTCGGTGAAGACCGCGTAGATCGCGTCGAGCACCGACTCGAGCCGCTCCGGCAGGTCGCCGCGCTCGGGCAGCCGGAACGGAACGCCCGCCTCTTTGATCTTGGTCTTGGCGCGCACGAGACGCTGGCCCATCGTCGCCGGTGCGACCAGGAACGCCGAGCCGATCGTCGCGGCGTCGAAGCCGAGGATCGTCTGCAGCATGAGCGGCGCGCGGATCGCCGGATCAATCGCCGGATGTGCGCACGCGAACATCAGTTGAAGCCGGCTGTCGGGGATGTCGCTTTCGCTCTTCGTGGCTGCCTCCATCTCCTCCGCGACGAGGCGGAGGTGCGAGCGCGCCTCGGCGCCCGTCTTTCGCCGACGCGCGGAATCGATCTGCTTGCGTCGCGCCACGGTCAGAAGCCACGCCTCGGGATTTTCAGGGACGCCAGCCGCCGGCCAGCCGTCGAGCGCCGCCATGAACGCCTCGGAAAGGGCGTCCTCGGCGCCGGCGACGTCGTTCGTGCGCGCGGCGAGGAAGGCGACGAGCTTGCCGTAGCTTCGGCGGGCGACCGCCTCGGCGATGCGGCGCGGAAGCTCGTCGTCCTCGGGTGGAGGGTTCGCGCCTACATCATCGGCCAAATCGGACGCACCTCGATCGCGCCGTGCGCCGCGCCGGGGCAGCGAGACGCCCAGGAGAGCGCGGCGTCGAGGTCCGCAGCCTCGATCATGTAGTAGCCGCCGAGCTGCTCCTTCGTCTCGGCGTAGGGTCCGTTCAGCACCTGCGCCTTTCCGTTCGGGTTGCGGACCGTGGTCGCGTCGCCGGTGGGCCGCAGCCGTTCGCCGCCGAGGAGAACGCCCGCCTTCTTCATCGCCTCGGTGTAGGACTCGTAGGCGGCGCTCATCTTGGTGACGGCCTCTTTCGGCGCGGCCTGCATCGCGTCCTCGTTTGCGTAGATCAGAAGCATGTATTGCATCGTTGTCTCCCTTGCGTTTCGGGCTCGGGCCATTCCCTGCCGGCTCAATGACGCGCGGGGCAGGTGCGATTTCGACAAAGCGAAAAAAGAATTCGCGAAGCCTCCGTCGCTTGCGGGGCGAATTGGCGGCGCGTCGGTCTCAGCCTGTCGGGCGGGCTCCACGCCGCTCCTTGAGATAGGCTCTGAGCCCCGTCTCGCCGCGCGGCGTGGTCCAGTAGTGGTTCCAGGCGAAGACCGGCCGGAGGACCGGCGCGAGCCGCTTCATCCAAGGGCGCGTCAACGTCGTCTCCCAGAAAAGGTCGACATGCGTGCCGCCGTTTTGCGGTGAGAGCGCCGCGCGCCAGCGCCCGTCGAAATCGCCGACGACCTTCACCGCGACCAGTTTGTTCGGCACCAGCTCGGTGACTTCGAGGATGAAATTCAGCCGGTAGGGTAGGAACCCCGCGCGCCTTGGCGCGAAGCTTCGCGCCGACACGCGGCGGCTTTCCCGGTTCAAGAAGCGTGGCCTCAAGGTAGACGCCCTTCCACCATTCCGGCAGCAGCTCGCCGTGGGCAAGCACCTCATAGACCTCTTCCGGCTTGGCGTCGGGGAAGTCCCATTTCTCGTCGAATCGAAAGGTGTCGCTCGCCATGGAGCCCTACAGCCAGCCGCCGTCGACGACGAAATTCTGCGACGTACACATGGCGCTATCGTCGGAAGCAAGGAAGAGCACCATGCGCGCAAGGTCGTCGGGCTTAAGCCGGTCGGGCAGGCATTGCCGCTCCTTGATCGTGCGGTCGGCGTTCTCGTCGACCCAGAGAGCGAGCTGTCGCTTCGTCATCACCCAGCCCGGGAGCACGCAGTTGACGCGGATGCGGTGCGGACCGAGGTCGCGCGCGAACGAACGTGTGAGCGCCTCGATCGCAGCTTTCGAGGCGGTATAGCCTGGCATCCCGCCCATACCGATCCGCCATGAGATCGACCCGAAATTGACGATCGAGCCGCCGCCTGCGGCGATCATGTCCGGCGCGATCGCCTGGATGGCGAAGAAGTGGTGCTTCAGGTTGACGGCGAGCCGCGCCTCGAAGCTCTCGGGCGTCTCGCCTTGCCAGTCGTGGCGGGTGTCGTTTGCGGCGTTGTTGACGAGAATGGTGATCGCGCCGAGCCCCTCCCGTATCCCGGAGATCGCCGCCTGAAGCGCCGCAATGTCGGTAACGTCCGCCGGCAGGAACTTGGTCGTGGCGCCGCCGCCGGAAAGCTCGGCCGCAAGATCCGCGCCTTCCTTCTCAAGGACATCGGCGAAGCCGACCTTGGCGCCCTGCCCCGCAAAGCTGCGAACAATGGCCTCGCCGATCCCGCTCGCGCCGCCGGAAACGAAGACGGTCCTTCCGGCAAGGCTCGGATAGGTCGCGAAGGTGGGGTTGGTCACGGCGGTGCTCGTTCTGCCCGGAGGGAAAGCGCGCCGTTTTCTAGAAGAGCGCAAACGACCTGACAATCGCGTGACGGTCGCCGCGTTTCGTATGATCAATCACCATGCGCCTATTGAGATACCGCGGAAAGCCGAGATCCCTGAGCCCACCCTGGATTGAGATTCGAGGGAAAGCGCTCATAATAGTATGACGATTGGAGGCTTAGGTCGCTCGGATGCCACAGGCGGTTGGACGCGTCGCACGCGGGAAAAGCCTGGTCGCGGACACGCTGACGCTGCGCATCCTCGGCGGTGAATACGCGCCGGCGCGGCCCTTGCCGAACGAGGCGGCGTTGCTTGGCGAGTTCGGCGTGAGCCGCACATGTCTCCGCGAAGCGCTGCAGATGCTTGGCGCCAAGGGCCTGGTGCGCTCCCGCCCCAAGCTCGGCACCTTCGTGCGTGAGCAGCATGACTGGAATTTCCTCGATGCCGACGTTCTCAGGCTTCGCCAACGCGTTGTTCCGAAGCCCGTTTTCCTGCGCGAACTCTTCGCGGTGCGCCGGATGGTGGAACCGGAAACCGCGGCGCTCTCAGCCGTCAACGCGACGCCCGCCATGCTCGCCAAGATGCAGATCGCGGTCCTCGAAATGGCGCGGGGAAACGGCGCGCGCAACGAGGAGATCGCCGAGGCGGATGTGACCTTTCACCGCCTGCTCCTCGCGGCGAGCGGCAACGCGCTCCTGTCCGGCCTCGGCGCCTGCATCGAACAGGCGCTCCGCGCTTCGATCAGCATAACCTCGCACCCCGACGTCGGCAGCCCGTTCGCGCTGGACAAGCATCTGGCCGTCTTCGAGGCAGTCTGCGATGGCAATGCAAGCGCCGCGCGAAACAGCATGGTCGCCCTACTCGACATGACCGAGGAGGCGCTGGAGCGCGCCGGATTTGGGGCGGCAATTGCAGAGATAGCGGCGGACGGCGACGCAGCCTAGCCCCTGGGCGAGCCTCCGGGAGGCACCCCGATTGACATTGCGGGGCCATTCGTCTGATGTATTTACCAACAAGAACGAACTAATCGGCGGGATGTGAGCCCGCCGGCCGGGAGGAAGGCGACGTGAGCGAGGGGCACGGCCAGCGGCGCGCGGCGCTTGTCTCGCGCCCGATTGCCGCCGCCGAATCGATCGGCCGGCGCATCGTTTCCGGGAGCTGGAAACCCGGCAGCATCCTCCCGAGCTTCGAGCAGCTCGCCGACGAATTTTCCGTGTCGCGCCTTTCCGTTCGCGAAGCGATGCGGGCGCTTGCGGCCAAGGGCCTGGTCGATTCTCGACCGCGGCGCGGCACCGTCGTTCGCCCGCGCAGCGACTGGAGCCGGCTCGACCCGGACGTGCTCGCCTGGCAGATAGGCGAGGTTCCGAACGCCGCTTTCGTTCGCAGCCTCTTCGAGGCGCGCGCCATTATCGAGCCGGAAGCTGCCGCCCTCGTTGCATTGCGCGCCACCGAGGAGGTGCTCGCCGCGATCGATCACGCCTACCAGGTGATGGCGACGACCGATCCATCGTCACGCGAATCGATCGAGGCCGACGTCGCCTTTCATCAGACGATCCTGACCGGCACCGGCAACGAGCTGATTGCCGCCTTCGCCCCCGCCATCGGGACGTGGCTCAGGGTGGCATTTGGGGTCCAGCGGGCAGCGCGGCCCGACCCCGAAAACTTCGTGCCGCAGCACGGCGTTATCCTGCAGGCGATCAAGCGTGGTGATCCCGACGGTGCCCGCGCGGCTTTCCGAGCGCTTCTGACGCGCGCCGAGTTCGACGCCGTGAGCGGCGTTCGCCTTCAAGAGCAACCACTATGAACAGCGCCGCCCGCGCCGAACCCGTCCAGCGCGACTACGCGTCGATCGTGCGCCTCGAGCACGTCGAGAAATTCTTCGGCGCGGTGCAGGCGCTCCACGATATCTCGCTCGCCATCGGGAAGAACGAGATCGTCGGCCTGATCGGCGACAACGGCGCCGGCAAATCGACGCTGATCAAGGTGATGACCGGCGTGATGCCACCGACCTCGGGGCGCATCTTCATTCGCGACGCCGAGGTCGACCCCGTCGACTACTCCGTCAGGAAGGCGCACGAGCTTTCGATCGAGACCGTCTATCAGGACCGCTCGCTCGCCGACAAGCAGCCGCTGTGGCGGAACTTCTTCGTCGGGCGTCAGATCACCAACCGCTTCGGCTTCATCGACATCAAGCGCGAGAAACAGATCGCGCAGCAGATTCTTATCGATGTGATCGGCTTCCGCGGCGTCGGCATCACCGTCGACTCGACGATCGGCAACCTCTCGGGTGGCGAGCGCCAAGGCATCGCGATCGGCCGCGCCATGCACTACAACGCCGACCTTATCGTGCTCGACGAGCCGACCGCCGCCCTCGGCGTGGCGGAGGTGCGGAAAGTCATCGACTTCGTCCGCCGCATCAAGGAATCCGGGCGCGCCTGCGTCTACATCGAACACAATCTGGCGCACGTCCACGAGGTCGCCGACCGCCTGATCGTGCTCGACCGCGGACGCGTGGTGAGCGAGATCGCCCCGAAGGATATGTCGGTGATGGACCTCACCGAGTATCTGATCGAACTGCAGCACAGGACCTGAGGCGACGCATGGCGAACCCGACGCCCCCCTCACTGCTGCAGCGCTTCGAAGGTCTCCCGATCATCATCGTCTTCGCGGCAATGCTCGCGCTCTTCATGTACACGGCGCCAGGGGCCTTCCTGCAGCCGTTCATCTACACGACCTTCCTTTCCACGCTGCCGCCGCTGATCCTGCTCGCCGTAGGCCTGACTTTCATTATCGGCGCCGGCGAGATCGACCTCTGCTTCCCGGCGATCATCGCCTTCTCGGGCTTTGTCTTCGCCATCCTCTTCAAGGACTACAACCTCGGCTGGATCGCGGTCGTGGCCGGCCTCGCTTCGGGAATTCTCGTCGGCTTCATCAACGGGGTGATCATCGCGAAGATCGGCATCCCGTCATTCATGACGACGCTCGGCACCCAGTTCTTCTGGGCCGGCATGGCCACCGTTCTCTCCGGCGGAAGTTCCTACGCGCTGCGCGGAGCGGAGCAGAGCTCGGTCTGGAAATGGATCGTTGGACGCCCTTTTGTCGGGAGCGAGACGGTATGGGTGGGCCAGCTGCCCATGCAGGCGTTGTGGACCGCGATCATCGTGGTCTTCCTGTGGTTCATCCTGAAACGGCACCGCTTCGGCGAGCACACGCTGTTCATCGGAGATTCCAACGAGGTTTCTCGTGTGGTCGGCATCAACGTCGATCGCGAGAAGATCAAGCTCTTTACTCTTATGGGCTTTCTCGGCGCATGCGCGGCAATCATGCTGACGCTCGAAAACAAGAACTTCTTCGGCAACCAGGGCCAGGGTTATCTGCTGACCGCCATCGCCTCGGTGCTGATCGGCGGCACCTCGATCTTCGGCGGGCGGGCAACCATCATCGGCACCGTCTTCGGGTGCTTTATCATCGGCATGATCGAAGCGGGATTGGTTGCTTCCGGGCTCACGGGCGCCTGGGTCCGCACGGTGCAGGGGCTGATCTTCCTCGCCTCTATTATCTTCTATCTCTACGCCGACGAACCGCAGCGTCGCGCCGCCTTTTTCGCACGCTTCGGGCTTATCCAGAGCTTCGGTCGAAAACGATCGGCCGATTAGATGCCGCAAGCTTGCGTCAAACGGCGCAGGGCGGTGAGTTAGGGGAGAGAAACGATGAGAATGAGCAGGATGCTGCTCGCCGGAGCGGCGACAATCGCTCTGATGGCGAGTGTAGGGGGGGCTTCGGCCGCAGGGATCGGCGATGGTCTGACCATGTACATGCAGATGGGCGGCAACGCCGGCGACGGCGCCACCCTTGCGCGTCAGACCGGCGCTGCCGAAGCGGCCGCCGCGCTTGGCGTCACCCTCAACGCCCAGTTCTCGGCCTGGGACCCGGCCACCATGATCAGCCAGTTCAAAGAGGCCGTGGCAGCCAAGCCGAGTTGCATCGAGATCATGGGCCATCCGGGCAGCGCGGCTTTCCACGACCTCGTCAAGGGCGCCGTGGATCAGGGCATCGTCGTCACCTCCGGCAACTCGCCGATGACCGACCTGCAGGCGGAGTTCGGTTCGAAGGGGTTCGGCTATGCCGGCGTCGACCTCTATGTCGGCGGCCAGATCACTGCGAACTACATGCTTGCCCAGGGGCTCAAGGCAGGAGACGAGGCGCTGGAATATGGCGTGTTCAGCCAGGCCGAGCGCGGCAAGTCGGATGCCGGCCTTGCGGACACCCTTGAGAAGGCCGGCCTGAAGGTCGACCGCGTCGACATCGCGCAGGACGTCAACAGCGACACCTCGCTCGGCGTTCCGCTGCTCGTCGCCTACATCCAGAGCCACCCGAACCTGAAAGCAATCGGCACCCAGCACGGCGGCGTGACCAGCATTCTCGCCCAAGCCCTGGAAAAGGCCGGCAAGAAGCCCGGCGAAATCATCGTCGGCGGTATCGACCTCGCCCCGGCGACCATTGACGGAGTCAAGTCAGGCTACGTTTCGGCAACCCTCGACCAGATCCTCTACCTGCAGGGCTTCCTGCCCGTCCTGCAGTGCGTCATGACGGCGAAATATCAAATGCCGGGCCTCTCGATCAACACCGGCGCTGGCGCGGTGACACCCGCCACGATCGACAGCCTCGTCGATCTGATCGACAAGGGCATCCGCTAGTCACGGCCACAAGCGCTTCCCCTCCCCGAATGGGGAGGGGATATTTCCACCTACCCCCGTGCGAGCTCTGAAAGCAGGCTCGCCGCGACGCTGACCTTGGCCATCGAGGGACGGCGGTCGGAGAGTATCTTCTCGACCTGCTCGGCGGTCGCCGTGACTCGTTCGCCGGCGCCGGCTTCCCAGGCGGCAACGTCGCGGCCGCTGCCGTTCGCGATAACGCTCTGCGCGAGATCCCGATGCGCCGTCTCCAGGCTGTCGCGCGCCTTCTTGAGCGCCAGCCCCTCGTAATAGTCGCCGGTGACGACTTCCTCCGTCATCTGGTCGATGCGACCGAAGCCGAACCGGTCCGAAACCGCGAAATAAGCCTTCGCCGCATCCGCGAGGCTTCGCCCCGTGCGGTCGGCGATCGGGATGATGTTTGCCGCGCCCGCGAGAGTCGGAAGCAGCGCCAGCCGCGCCGCAAGGTCACCTGGCACGTGGCCGGGCTTCAGCTTGGTCTCGATATCGTGCACCGCCTTCATTTCCTCGCGCGGCAGCAGCGAGGGAAGAAGCGCGGCGAGCGTCACCAAAGCCTCGCGATAGTGTGCGATGATGCCGGCGAGCCCGGCAGCGGGATCGATGTTGCGCGTGAACCAGCTCATGCGATCGACCAGCACGTCCTGCACTGTGGCGTAGAGGTCGAGCTGCAGACGGCCCGATATCCTGGCGTCGAGAGTGTCGATCTCGGCATGCAGCCCCTGCAGCTGGAAGCCGTCACGCACCGCGGCGTAGGCGCGCGTCAGCTCCGCCACCGAGGCACCGGTGCGGTCGCGCGCGGCGACGAGAAGCGTCGGACCACCGCGATTGATGAGCGAGTTCGCGAGCTGTGTCGCGATGATCTCGCGGCGGAGCCGATGGCTCTCGATGCCCGCGGCATGGCGCTTCTGCATCTCCTCGGGGAAATAGCGGAAGAGTTCGCTGCCAAGATACGCGTCGTCGGGCACGGCGCTGCCGACGAGATCGTTGAAGAGCGCGATCTTGGCGAAGGCAAGGAGCGTTCCGATCTCCGAGCGCGTCAGACCGCGTCCGTTCGCGGCCCGCGTTTCGAGCACCGCATCGGCCGGCAGATCCTCGACGACGCGATCGAGGAGCCCGCGTTCCTCCAGTTCCGCCATCAGCCGCATCTGGTTGCCGAGATTCTCAAGCCCCCGGCGCTGTTCGAGCGAGATCGCCAGCGTCTGCTGATAGTTGTTGCGCAAGACCAGTTGCGCCACCTCGTCGGTCATCGACCTGAGCAGCGAGAGGCGCTTCCCTTCGCTGAGCTTCCTGGCGCGCACCGCTGGCGCGAGCGCGATCTTGATGTTGACCTCCACGTCCGAGGTGTTGACGCCGGCGGAATTGTCGATGGCGTCGGAGTTGCAGCGCCCGCCCTTCAGACCGTAGGCGATGCGCGCCTTCGGCGTCATTCCGAGATTGGCGCCTTCCCCCACCACCTTCGCCCCGATGTCGAGCGCGGAGATGCGGATTGCGTCGTTCGCCTTGTCGCCGACGGCCGCGTCCGTCTCCTCGGGCCCGCGCACGTAGGTGCCGATGCCGCCGAACCAGAGGAGATCGACCGGCGCTTTCAGGATCGCCGAGAGAATCTCCGAAGGGCGAGCAGTCGCCTTGCCGAGCCTCAGCAGCTTCTTCGCCTCCGGCGAAAGAGAAATCTGCTTTTCGCTCCGGGAGAACACGCCGCCGCCCTTCGAGATCAGGGCGCGGTCGTAGTCTTGCCAGCTTGACCGCGGCAGCGCGAAGAGACGCATGCGCTCGGCGAGCGCCCGCGCAGTATGCGGACTTGGATCGATGAAGATATCGCGGTGGTCGAAGGCGGCGACGAGCTTGATCTCGGGCGAGAGCAGCATGCCATTACCGAACACGTCGCCCGACATGTCTCCGACGCCGGCGACAGTGAAGGCTTCTGTCTGGATATCGACATCCATCTCCCGGAAGTGCCGCTTCACCGCCTCCCAGGCGCCGCGCGCGGTGATCCCCATCACCTTGTGGTCGTAGCCGGCCGAACCGCCGGAAGCGAAGGCGTCGCCGAGCCAGAAGCCGCGCTGAAGCGCGATGCCGTTCGCCGTGTCGGAGAAGGTCGCGGTGCCCTTGTCGGCAGCGACGACGAGATAGGGATCGTCGGCATCGTGGCGGACGATATCCTTCGGCGGCACGACTGCGTCGCCATCGATGTCGTCGGTGACGGAAAGCAGCCGATCGACGAAGCGGATATAGGCCTGCCGCCCGGCCTCGAAGATCTGATCGCGCGGACCCGCCGGGAGTCGGCCCGGAACGAAGCCGCCCTTCGCGCCGACCGGCACGATGACGGCATTCTTCACCTGCTGCGCTTTCACGAGGCCGAGCACCTCGGTGCGGAAATCCTGCGGCCGGTCCGACCAGCGCAATCCCCCGCGCGCCACCGGTCCGAAGCGAAGGTGCACGCCCTCCACTTGCGGCGCGTGCACGAAGATTTCCCGGAACGGACGCGGCAGCGGCACGAAGGCGAGCGTGTCTGGTTTGATCTTGATCGTGATCGCGTCCGATTCCTCGGCACCCTCGGCAAAGAAGTCTGTCCGCTGCGCCGCCTCGATCACCTGGCGGAAGGCGCGGAGGATCGTGTCGTCGTCGAGGCTCGCGACCTTCTCAAGCGCTGCTTCGATCTTGCGGGCAAGCCGTGCTTCCTCCCGCGCGCGATCCTCGGCGCCCGGCCGGAAGCGCGTTTCGAAAAGCTCGACCAGAAGCGTTGCGATCCCCGGATAGCGCCCGACCGCGCCCCAGAGATAGTCGATCGAATAGGGAATCGCGGTTTGGCGGAGATAGCGTGCGATGGTCCGAAGCAGCGCCGCGCGCCGCCAATCGAGGCCGGCGGAGAGGATGAGCGCGTTGAAACCGTCGCTCATCGCCTTGTCGCGCCACACGGCGAGCACCGCGTCGTGGAGACGCGCCGCCGCGGCAAGGTCGATGGCGCCGCCGTCCGCGCCGACAAGCGTCATGTCGTGCCGGTAGAGCGGCGGCCCGTCCTTCCGCCCCACGCGGTAGGTGCGCTCGTTGACGACCGCGAAGCCGAAATTCTCCAGGAGCGGCACGCGCCGCGAAAGCGGGATCGGATCACCGAGGTGGTGAAACGTCATGACCGCGCGCGTCTCGGGCATATGCGCCGGCCGGAAGAAGCGGACCTCGATATCGTCAGCCGCGAGCCGCTCGGCGACCTCCATGTCGGCGAGTGCATCCTGGGCGGAGAACGCCGCGCGATAGTCGGGGGCGAAGGCGCTCACATAATCGCTCAGGAGCTCGGTGACCCGCTCCGGTGCGTGGACCGCGTTCAGCGCCTCTTCCAAGTCGTCATCGAAATTCCGCACGATGCCGCGGATGCGCGCTTCGACCTCCGCCTGCGACGGGTCGGGACCCTCGGTCGGATTGCGGCCGATGATGAATTGGACTCGCGTCAGGTGCGGCAACGAGAAGTCGGGGAAGAACGCCGACACGCGTCCGTCGTAGAGCTCCGCCAGCGCCTCGCCAATCCGCTGGCGCTGATCGGAGGTGTAGCGATCACGCGGGACGAAGACGAGGACGGACACGAAGCGATCGAAGCGGTCGCGGCGCGGCAACGCGCGGACGCGCGGGCGCTCCTCCAGCCGCAGGATCGCCATCGCGGATTCGTAAAGCAGCGGAATCTCTGCCTGGAAAAGCTCGGTGCGGGGATAGTTCTCGAGAATATTGAGCAGCGCCTTGCCGGAATGGCTGAGCGGGTCGAGGCCGGCGCGCTTGACGATGTCGGCGACCCGACGCCGGATCAGTGGAATGCGTTCGGCCGACTGCGTGAACGCGGTGGAGGTGAAGAGGCCGACGATTCGAAGCTCGCCCTTGACCTTGCCGGCCTCGAATATCTTCACCCCGACATAGTCCATGTAGTCGCGCCGATGGATGCGCGTCTTGACGTTCGCCTTGGTCACGATCACCGGGTCGGGCGCCATCAGGAAGGCTCGGATCTCCGGCGTGATGGTGACCACCTCCGGACCGCGGCGAAGCACCGTCACCGTGGGATCGCGGAGCAGTCCGAGACCGCGGCCCTCGGACGTCTCCAAAAAGTCTCCCGAGTTTTCGTCGTAGGAATATTCGCGCATGCCGAGGAAGACGAAGTTCCCGTCGTCGAGCCATTGCAGGAACTCGATCGTTTCCTCCACCTCCTTGCCGGGAAACGACGGATGGTTGCGGCGGACGTCGTCGATCGCGCGCTCAAGCCGCGCCCGCATCGCTTCCCAGTCATCGGTCGCGAGCCGCACCTCCCGGAGAAGCGAAGAGACGTTCTCCGCGAGCGCGCCCTGGACCGCCGCATCGCGGATCAGCGGCACATGCACGTGCACGAAGCTCTCGCGCTTGCTGCCGGCGGACGGCTTCCGCGCCACGGGTCCAAAGTTGACGACGGCCCCGTCCGCGTCCCGCTCGACATCGAGGATCGGATGCACGACGAGGCGGACGGAGTGACCGAGCGCCTGCAACTCGCCGAGCAGCGAATCGAAGATGAACGGTCGGTTCAGGGTCGAAAGCTCGATCGCCGTGTGGGCGCGGCCTTTGAGATCCGTCCCCTCGGCGTCGGCGACCCTGACGGCGTTCGGCTTTCCGCGCTGCCGGAAGAAGGCGAAGGCGTCGCGGGTGATGGTGGCGAGCGCCGGTGCGTCGTATTCGACGATGTCCTCACCCGCGCCCTGCTCGAAGAGCAGCTCGGCGAACGCCGCGAGCCTCTTGCCCTCGCGCGCGGCCGCCAGCAGCTTGCGAGCGGCGGCGATCCGCTTTTTCTTTTCCGCGTCGAAGCGGTTCGGCACGGCCTCCTCCTAAGTCTTCTTCTTGCGCCTTCTTGCGCCGCAGACGACGGGCCGGGGCGCAGATGGCCCTCATTTCATAGCACCGTCATGCGTCCGAACCACGACGGCAGGAAGCGACCTTAGCCCTTGATGCCGCGCCACGCCGCAACGAAAGCGGCCGCGCGTGTCGCCAACTCCTCGGCACCGATGCCGGGCCGGTAGAGGGCCGAACCGATACCGAAGCCGGTCGCGCCGGCCGCGACATAGTCCGCCATCCCGTCCGCTGTGATACCGCCGACCGGCAGCAGCGGAACGTCAGCCGGGACGACCGCCCGCCAGGCCTTCACAGCCGCAGGCGGCAAAGTCTCCGCCGGAAAGAGCTTCAAACCGTCGGCGCCGGCCTGGAGCGCGGCGAAGCCTTCGGTCGGCGTGGCGACGCCGGGCAAGCACCAGGCGCCGGCTGCCTTCGCGGCGCGAATGACCGTCGCGTCGGAATGCGGCATCACCACCAGCCGCCCGCCGGAATCGGCCGTCTGCCGTGCCGCGTCCGCCGACATGACCGTGCCGGCGCCGATCAGCGCCGCGTGGCCGAGAGCCTCCGCGAGCGTCTCGATCGAGCGGAACGGGTCGGGCGAGTTGAGCGGCACCTCGATGATGCGAAAACCCGCTTCGACCAGCGCGGTCCCAAGCCCGAGGACTTCCTCCGGCGCGACGCCACGCAGGATTGCGACGAGCGGAAGCTCGGTCATCGCCTGGCTCAGATCGATCGCCATCCGCGCTCCCTCAGGCCGCGCCGATCAGGCCGGCCGCACCTGCGATCGCCACGTAGCCCGCCGCGATACAGTCGGACGGAACGACACTGGCACCGACGCCAAGGATATCCGCCGCCGCATGATAGCGCTCGGCGAGCAATTCCGATGCGACAATGCCGATGGCGTGGCGGTCCGCGGTCACCGCATCGGCCATCTCCGCGCCAATCAGGAGCCCGCTCAGATAGTCGGACAGTTCCTCCGCCTGAAGCGTGGAGAAGAGTCCGGCGGTGCGCACGGCGAAGAGACGGCTTAACAGCGCGCCCGGCGTGCCGGGCCATGCGCCGAGTGCGACGCCTTTTGTGAACGCTTCGTCGCTTCTCCTAGAGTCATGCATGAGCCGGCCGAGGATCGTGTGGTCACACGCCGCGGCGAAGATCTCGCCGGTCATATAGGTGGCGAAACGCACCACCTTGCCTTGCTCGACGACCACCCACTTGGAATGCGTGCCGGGTAGCAGGAAGCGCCCGCCATCGACCCCGAGAACCGCCAGCGCGCCGAAAACCTGCGTCTCCTCGCCGCGGATCACGTCGCTCCTGGTGTCGTGCTCCGTCCTCAGTCCCGGCACGATTCGAACGTCGGCCGCGTCAAAGGGCACCGGAGCGAGCGAAGCCGCAAGGTCCGCGAGCCCGGCGGGCGTAGAGACGTAAGGCGCTTCGACCCAGCCCTGCCTGCTCCCGATCATCCCCGACATCAGGATCGGGAGCGCGCCGTCGGCAAGCCATTCGCCGATCCGGGCGGTCAGCACCAATCCGAACTTCCCGTCCGTCACGGTCATGATTCCGTTCGGGCCGGCGCGGCGATCGAGGATCGTCCCGGCGCTGTCGAGCAGGAACGCGCGAAAGTTGCTGGTGCCCCAGTCGACCCCGATCAGCGCCGCCCCGCTCACCCGCGCTGCCCGCTCAGACAGGCAGCTGATAGGTCGTCTTGACGATCGTATAGAACTCGACTGCGTAGCGGCCTTGCTCGCGCGTGCCGTAGGACGAGCCTTTGCGGCCGCCGAAGGGCACGTGATAGTCGACGCCGGCGGTCGGCAGGTTCACCATCACCATCCCCGCCTCGCTGTTCTTGCGGAAGTGCGTGGCGTGCTTGAGGCTTGCGGTGCAGATTCCGGAGGAGAGCCCGAAGGGCGTGTCGTTCGCGACGGCGAGCGCTTCGTCGTAGTCCTTCACGCGGACGACGGTCGCGATCGGCCCGAAAATCTCCTCGCGGTTGACGCGCATGGCGTTCGTCGTCTCGGTGAGGAGCGCCGGCTGCAGATAGAAGCCGGGCGTCGCGCGGTTCAGACGCTCGCCGCCCCAGGCAAGCTTGGCGCCCTCCTTGCGGCCGATCTCGATATAGTCCTGATCCTGCTTCAACTGCGTGGCGTCGACCACCGGGCCAATATGCGTGCCCTCCTTCACCGCGTCGTCGACGTTGAGCCCCTTCATGCGCTCAACCAGCGCGTCGACGAAGCGATCGTGGATGCCCTGCGTCACCACAAGGCGCGAGGAGGCGGTACAGCGCTGGCCGGTCGAGAAGAAAGCCCCGTTCGCAGCGCATTCGACCGCCGTTTTCAGGTCGGCGTCGTCGAGGACGACGAGCGGGTTCTTGCCGCCCATCTCAAGCTGGAAACGGCGCAGGTGCTCGGCCGACGCTTTCGCGACCCGCCTGCCGGTCTCGACCGAGCCGGTGAAGGAGATGGCGTTGACGTCGGGACTGTCGAGGATCGCCTGCCCAACGACCGAGCCGCGGCCCATCACGAGATTGAAGACGCCCTTCGGCAGGCCGGCGCGATTCAAGATATCGGCGAGCGCCCAGGCGCAACCCGGCACCAGGTCCGCCGGCTTCATCACCACCGTGTTGCCGAAGGCGAGCGCCGGCGCGAGCTTCCACGCCGGGATCGCGATCGGGAAATTCCAGGGGGTGATGAGCCCGACGACCCCGGCGGGCTCGCGCTCGATCATCACTTCGACGCCCGGCCTGACGCTCGGCACGAGCTCGCCCGCGAGCCGGAGCGCCTCGCCTGCGAAGAACGCGAAGATCTGGCCGGCGCGGATCGTCTCGCCGATGCCCTCTGCCAGCGTCTTCCCCTCCTCGCGCGAAAGCAGCCGCCCAAGCTCGTCCTTGCGCGCCAGAATCTCGTCGGACGCCTTCTTCAGAATCTCGTATCGCTGTTGCACCCCGGAGCGCGACCAGGCCGGAAACGCCGCCTTGGCAGCCGCGATCGCCTGCTCCGCATCGGCCTTCGAGCCGCGCGCGTAGCGGCCGACCACCTCGTCGGTGTTGGACGGGTTGATGTCGTCGGTCGCGTCTCCGCTCTCGATCCATTCGCCGGCGATGAGATTGCGATGAAGATCGGTCATTCGAGGCCTCGCGGACAGCTTTGTGTGGGGGAGGATTTCAGAGGGGCTCGACCGATATAGGCCGATCGGCCCTGCCCGCAACGAGCGGATTCCTGAGCGGACGGCCGAAAACCGGCACATCGACCTCGAAAACATCGCCCGGCCTCGTCGCAAAGCCCTCCGCGCAACTCAAGGCGCTGGCGCCATAATAGTAGACGTGCACGTCGCCCGGCCGGCGAAAGCCTGCATATTTGAAGTGATGCTGCTCGAGATTGGCAATCGAGTGGCACATGTTCTCCTCGCCGGAGAGGAGCTCGCCGCTCCACGCTTCCTTTCCGTCCCGCAGGATGCGCACGCGTCCCTTCACCTCATTCGGCAACGCCCCGACAAAGAGCTCCGGTCCGAAGGACGACTGACGAAGCTTCGAATGCGCCAGATAGAGATAGTTCCGCCGCTCCATCACGTGATCTGAATATTCGTTGCCGATGGCGAAGCCGACGCGGAGCACCGCGCTGTCGTCGCCGATCACGTAGAGGCCGACGACCTCGCCCTCCTCGCCACCGTCCTCCGCGTAGCCCGGAAGCTCGACCGGTTGCTCGGGGGCGACAAGCCACGAGCCGTCGCCCTTGTAGGCCCACTCCGGCTGCACGCCGATTGCGCCCTTCTTCGGCTTTCCGCCTTCGAGCCCGAGCTTGAACATCTTCATGGAGTCACTCAGGTCGGCGCCTTGCAGCTTGGCATGCATGGAATCGCGTGA
This sequence comes from uncultured Alphaproteobacteria bacterium, assembly GCA_963739005.1. Taxonomy (GTDB): domain Bacteria; phylum Pseudomonadota; class Alphaproteobacteria; order Rhizobiales; family Afifellaceae; genus DASWJZ01. The sequence goes on from CAVTYQ010000002.1 coordinate 282,453, forward strand.
CTGCGCGCTGCCGAGATGCGTGAGACCGGTCAGCGCGACGACGACGTGCGGCGGCTCGGGGTGGTCGAGCGGCAGAAGCAGCCGCTTTTCCGCGATCAGCCGGTCATAGTCGACGGCGTCGCCGAGTCCCTGCGCCTCGACGGTGGCGACGAGCGAACGCTTCGCCCGATGCGCTGCAAGCGCAAGGTCGCGAACGCTCGTGGCTCCGCGCACGATCTTCGGCGCGCCTTCGCCCACGATCGCGGCGACGGCGCGGGCTCCGTCCGAGCCCACGAATTGAATGAGGCGCATTTCCCCTCCCCACGTTCGGACGGACGCCCGCCATGCGATTCCAAATTCGAGCATCCGTCGTTGTCCGGATGTCGGCGGCGGCTTTCGTCGATTTCCTCTTGGCGCAATTCCGGGGGCGAAACGAGCCCACCGGATGCGCTTGCGTCTCTGTTATGATCTATTTCGACTGGCCATTCCTGCGTCAAGAGAAGCCAGGCGGTGAGGAGGGACCATGAGCGACCGGATCATGATCGAGACCGACGAAGCTCTTGTCGAGGTTGTGCCGAGACTCGGCGGTTCGATCGCCGCATTCGACCTGAAGCGCGGTGCGGAGCGGCTCCCGATCTTCCGGCGCTGGACCGGCGAATTGGAGAATCCGCGGGCGCTTGCCTCGAGCCCCATGGTCCCGTGGTTCAACCGGATATCCGGCGGCGGGTTCACGTTCGGCGGCAAGTTCTACCCGATCGCACCGAACGATCCGTTGGAGCCCGTGCCAATGCACGGCGACGGATGGACTTCGCCTTGGGAGATCGCCGAGCAGAAGGCCGACCGAATTGCCCTTCGCTTGCGAAGCCGCGCGATCCCGCCCTTCGACTACGAAGCGACGCAAACGCTCTCGCTGGTCGGCGGCACGTTCCAGATGGATCTATCGCTCCGCCACCTCGGCCAGACGCCGCTCCCCTATGGCCTCGGCCAGCATCCCTGGTTCGTGCGCACGCCCGGCGTGACGCTCAAGGCCAAAGCGACCGGCATGTGGCTGGAGCAGCCCCCGGCCTTCCCCGCCAAGACGGAGCCCGCGCCGATGCCGGTGAAATGGGACTTCAGCGTGCCCCGTCCCCTCCCCGACGACTTCATCGACAACGGCTATGCCGGCTGGGACGGCAGCGCCCAAATCGTGTGGACGGATCGCAAGGTCGCCGTCGACGTGGAGGCCGATTCCGCGACGCGTTACTTCCACATCTACTCGCTCGATAAGGATTGCCCGATCTTCTGCTTCGAGCCCGTGACCAATCCGAACAACGCATTCGGCAAGCCGGGCACGCCGGAGGCGAACGGCCTGCGTGTTCTCGCCCCCGGCGCGGCGACGTCGTTGAGCGCGCGTTTCACCGCCCGGTCGCTCTAGCCGGGCCAAATTCGAGGGCGCCCGGCCCGCGTCAACCAAACCGGGCGACTTACGTGGACATCGCGCATCCGCGATGCGTTAAGATCGTCTGCGGCGGACCGAGCAGGAGAGAATCGTGCTCGACTGGGCTTGGCTCGACCGCCGACCGCCTGCGCCCCGGACGCGTCGTAACGCGCGTATCCGCCGTTTTGCGCATCCGGTCGCAGGTATTTGGGGGTGGGCGTGAGCGCCGACGTTACGCTTCGGCCGGGCCGCACGCCGCTTTCTGACTGGCGCGCCATCCACGACGGCGCAACGGTCGGGCTCGATCCGTTCGCGCGCGTCGACGTCGAAGCCGGACGGGCGGCGCTCGCGAAGATTCTCTCGCAGAACGGGCTGTTGCCCCCGCTCGACCTGGCAGGCAACTCCCCCTCTGTCGCCGAGCTGATCGAAGCGCGCGGAGAAATCCTTCCCGACGCCGATCTCAAGCTCTTCGCGGCGCTGAAGCTTGCCGCTCTCGCACAGGGCATTTCGGGCATGCGCTGGGAGGTCGTCGAGGCGCTCGCCGAACTGCTTTCGCGCAACTTCCTGCCGGTCGTTCCCGTCGCAGCGGACGATCGGCTTGCGCTCTCGCACCTCTTCGCCGCGCTGACCGGCACCGGCGAAATCCTTTATCGCGGGCGTATCCGGCCGGCCACCGACATGTTGCGGGACGCCGAGATGCGTCCGCTTTCGCTCAATCCGCGCGAGCGCGGCGCCATCCTGTCGGGAACCGAGCTGACTCTCGCGATAACACTCGGTGCGCTTTTCACGGCGGAGCACGTCTTCCAATCGGCCATCGTCGCCGCCGCGCTCTCCGCGCTTGCAACCGGGCATCCGGACTTAGCGCTTCACCCGAGCGTCCACCGGCTGCATCGGCAGCGCGGCCAGCTCGACGTGGCGACGGCGCTTCATGCGCTCACCCCGCACACCGACACCGAGGAGGCAAGCACACCGACGGATAGCGCAAACGGCAGCCACGCCGCGATCTTCCGCACCGGCGCCGCGCTCGATCTCTTGCGCCAGGCGGCAGTGCTGCTCGAGCGCGCCGCAAACGGCGTGTCGGAAGACCGGCTGGTCTTGTGGCAGAGCGAGGCGATGGTCCCAGGCGCCATGGACACGACCTCGCTCGCCCTCGCCGCCGACCTGATGGCAATGTCGCTCGGCACGACCGCCGCTCTCGCGGCGGAGCGGATCGAAGCAGCCTCGAAAGAAGACGCTTCCGAGAGCGCCGCCGCGAAGGCGATATCGCTTGCCGAGCAAATTCGCGAACGCGCCGGCGCGCCGGCGCTCGACCCGTCGGCCATCCCGCGGCTCGGGGCGCTGGTCGAAGCAACGTCGGAGATCGTCGCCATCGAGTTCCTCGGGGTTGCGCGAAGCGGCGCGGCGCCAGAGGGGCCCCTTTCGGAAGTCATGGATCGCGTCCGCGACGCCACGCCGAAAGGAGCCAGGGCCGACGCTCTCTCCGATACGGATGTCAACGCCATCGCCGAGCGTGTCCGTTCCGGAGCCCTCACCGCCGCGCTTGATGTCCCCCTTCCATCCGTTACGCCGGTTCCCGTCAGGGTGCCCCGCTAGAGGGCTGGCCTGGATCTCGCGGAAAGGCCGAGCGGATGCCTGCCAAGTTCCCATGGTTACCTCCGCGACACTAGCGCAGCGTCCCGCCCGGACCTAGATTCGGCGGATGCTCGACAAACCCTCCCAGAACCGCATCGCGGAAACCGCTCTCGATCGGCCGATCGATCCAGGCACGAAGATCGGCCACGTCCATCTGAAGGTCGCCGACATCAACCGTGCGCTCGGCTTCTATTGCGGCGTGCTCGGCTTTGAATTGATGCAGCGCTACGGCGACAGCGCCGCGTTCGTCTCCGCCGGCGGCTACCATCACCACATCGGCCTGAACACCTGGGAGAGCAAAGGCGGATCGCCGCCGCCTCCCGGCACGACGGGGCTCTACCATACCGCCATCCTCTATCCGACGCGGGCGGCGCTCGCCGATGCGCTCCGGCGGCTTATCAAGGCAGGGATCAAGCTCGACGGCGCGAGCGACCATGGCGTGAGCGAGGCGCTTTACTTACGCGACCCCGACCAGAACGGCGTGGAACTCTACCGCGACCGGCCGAGGGAGGAGTGGCCGCTCAGTCCCGACGGAACGCTCGCGATGGTCACCAAGCGCCTCGATCTGGAAGATCTGCTTCAGAACTGAGAGCGCGCGCCTCGGGCGAACTTTCGTCTTTCCACTTCGCGCGCGGCTGCGGTTTTCCCTTTCCGGGCTTCCTGGTGGCAATTCTTGCCCTCACCACGCGGCGCACCGACACTAGACTCCGCATGGCGGCGGGGGTCCGCCGCAGCAATGTGGTCGAGGAGAAAGAAACCATGGCCAAGCGTGCGACGACAGGGAAGGCCAGCAAGGTCTACGACGAGGTCTTGAAGGCGAACAAAGGCTACGTCGCCGATTTCGGCGACAAGGGGAAGCTTACCATCCCGCCGGCGCGCCGTTTCGCTATCCTCACCTGCATGGACGCTCGGCTCGACCCGGCGAAATATGCCGGCCTCGCCGAGGGCGACGCGCACGTGATCCGCAACGCCGGCGGGCGCGCCAGCGACGACGCGATCCGCTCGCTCGTCATCTCGCACAAGCTCCTCGGCACGCGCGAATGGTTCGTCGTCCACCATACGAACTGCGGCATGGAGCTCTTCACCGACACGGTGATGGCCGACCTCCTCGACGACAATCTCGAAACAGCGTCCTTTGACGGCAAGAGCTGGTCGAACCCGAAGCATGGCGGCGGCGCGCCGCATGGCCACTTCATTCCCTGGTTGACGATCGCGAGCCAGGCGACAAGCGTGGTCGCCGACGTGAAGCGCATCCGCAGCCACCCGCTCGTGCCGGGCTATATCCCGATTTACGGATTCGTCTACGACGTTTACTCCGGCCGGTTGAACGAGGTGAAGGAAGCGAGCAAGGTCGGGCGCCCGCTCAAGAAGTGAGTCGGAAAGCGCATCCGCGGCGGACTGCGGACGCGAGCGGAACTCCGATTGCCGGGGGCGCGTTTTCCGGTCGTCGCGGCAGGCGGCAATCAGGGAACAGAGTTGATGAAAGTGGCTGACGTGATGACACGCGGCGTCGATTTCGTCGATCCTTCGGCGACCGTGCAGCAGGCGGCGACGCGGATGGCGGAACTTGACGTCGGCGCCGTCCTGATCGGCAGCGACGCCGGCCCGGTCGGCATCCTCACCGACCGCGACATCCTCGTCCGCGCCATCGTGGCGGGAAAGAATCCGGCCTACGTGACGGTCGCCGAGGTGATGACGCATGACGTCGTCGGCTGTTCCGCCGATGCTCCGATCAAGGCGGCTTTCGCGGAGATGCGCAAGGGCCAGTTCCGCCGCATGCCGGTGTTCGACGCGGACGGAAAGCCATCCGGTGTCGTCACGCTGAGTGACCTTGCCAAACACCTGGAGGGCCCGGAAGGCCTTACCGAGACGCTACGGGAGCTTTCCGAGCCGCACCGCCGCCGGGCCGCGTCGCAAGCACCGGAGACGACCGACGCGAACGCGACCGCGCCGAAAACGGCACGAGCTTAAGACCATCCCCGAGTCTGCCGCCGGATCATGACGCTTCAGCAGAGCCTCGCCTTCGCGGTGATCATCGGCATGATGGCCCTCTTCGTCTGGGGCCGCCTCCGCTACGACGTGGTCGGAATGCTGGCGCTCTTCGCCTCCGTGGTGGTCGGCATCGTACCGGCGAAGGACGCCTTCACGGGTTTCAGCGACGATATCGTCATCATCGTCGGTTCGGCCCTCGTCGTGAGCTCGGCGGTGGCGCGTTCCGGCATCGTCGAAGCCATTCTGCAGAAGCTCGCACCCTATCTCACTTCGCCGCGCAGAGTGATCCTGCTGCTGGTCGGCTCAGTCACGCTGATGGCCGGCTTCGTGAAGAACATCGGTGCGCTCGCGATGCTGATGCCCGTCGCCTTCCAGCTCGCGAGACGCACGAAGACGTCCCCCTCCTATTTCCTCATGCCCATGGCCTTCGGCTCGCTTCTCGGCGGCACGATGACCATGATCGGGACCTCGCCCAACATCATCGTCTCGCGCCTCCGCGCCGAACTTGTCGGCGAGCCGTTCCACATGTTCGACTTCACGCCGGTCGGACTTTCGATCGCCGTTGTCGGCGTGGCGTTCCTGGCCTTCGGCTACAAGCTGCTGCCGAGCGATCGAAAGGGCGCGGCCTCGCTCGACGCCGCCTTCAGCATCAAGAGCTACACGACGGAGGCGACGGTTCCAGAGGATTCTCCCTTTGTCGGCGAGACGGTGGCCGAGATCGAGAAACGCGCCGAAGGCGAAGTGCAGGTCGTGACCATCATCCGCGAGCGCTTCCGCCGCTTCACGCCGTCGCCCGACTGGACGATCAACGCCGACGACACGCTGCTTCTTGAGGGCGACTCCGCGACGCTCGAACAAACCGTCGCCGCCGGCAAGCTGAAGCTCTCCGGGAGCGAGGATCAGGAGCCGGAGGCCGACGCCGGTGCGGAGGACTTCGGCGTCATCGAGGCCGTCGTCACCGCCGGCTCGGGACTTGTCGACAGAACCTCCACGCAGGCGCGGCTCGCCGACCGCTACCAGATCGCAGTGCTTGCCGTGAGCCGCAGCGGCGAACGGCTGACGCGGCGCCTGCGCACGATCCGCTTCCGCCCCGGCGACGTGGTCGTCCTGCAAGGCAATCTGACGCATATGCCGGAAGCGCTCGGCGAGCTCGCGCTGCTGCCGCTCGCCGGCCGCAACATCGGGCTCGGCCGCGACCGTTGGCGCTACCTGCCGGTCATTGTGCTCGCCGCGGCGATGGCTCTCGTGGCCCTGCAAGTCGTGCCGGTGGCCTTCGGCTTCTTCGGAGCGGCTCTTGTCGTGGTGCTGACGCGATCGATCAGCCTGCGCGAAGCCTACGATGCGATCGACTGGCCGCTCCTTATCATGATCGGCTCGATCATCCCGGTCAGCGAGGCGATGCAGACGACCGGCGCCACCGACCTTCTTGCCGCCTGGCTATCGGCCGTCGCCGCGCCGCTGCCTCCGCATGGCGCGCTCGCCGTCATCCTGATCGCGGGGATGGCCGTCACCCCGTTCTTGAACAATGCGGCAACGGTGCTCGTCATGGCGCCGATCGCGGCACAGTTCGCCAACGGGCTTGGCTACAACCCCGATCCTTTCCTGATGGCGGTAGCGCTCGGCGCAGCCTCCGACTTCCTGACTCCGATCGGGCACCAATCGAACACCCTGGTGATGGGCCCGGGCGGCTACCGCTTCGGCGACTATTGGCGGCTCGGCCTGCCGCTCTCGATCCTCGTCATCGTGGTCGGCGTGCCGCTCATCGCACTGGTCTTCCCGTTCTCACGCTCCTGAGTGGGAAGCAGCAGCCGTCTCGACGTCGGCGCGCCGCGGGATGGAAGGTTGCGCTCCGGACATCGTGCAGGCGAGGCTTCCGGCCGCAGACGCCAGCACGAGCGCCGCTTCGAGCGGCTGTCCCTCGGCGAGGGCAGCGGCGAGAAAGCCGCAAAACGTGTCGCCGGCCCCGACTGTATCGATGGGATCGACAGGCAGCGCCGCGGCGCGGAGTTCGCGCTCCTGTTCGACCGCGAGCACCCCTTCACGCCCGAGCGTCACCACCACGGTGGCGCCGTATCGCTTCGAGAGATCGCGCGCTTGCAGACCAAGGTCTCGCCCCGAGACTCCGAGCGCCTCTGCAATCAGCGCGCATTCCGTTTCGTTGACGACGAGGTGCGTTACCGCGTCGAGAAGATCGAGCGCCTCGACACGGAAAGGCGCAAAGTTCAAAAGCACGCGCGCTCCCGCCGCGCGTGCCCGTCGCGCGGCCGCGCGGATCGCCGGCGTTGGAACCTCGAGTTGCAGGAGGAGCACGTCGCCAGGCAAAAACGCCAATCCCTCGGCCTGCTCTTCGCTGACCCCGCCGTTCGCGCCCGGCACGACCACAATGACATTCTCACCCACGCTGTCGACGAGGATGAGCGCGACGCCGGTCGGCGCCGCCACGGCCCTGACCAGCGCGAGGTCGAGCGCGTCGGCGCGAAGCAGCGACAGCGCGGATTCCGCGAAGCCGTCCCCACCGACCGCCCCCACGATGCGGACTGCGGCGCCGGCGCGCCGCGCCGCGAGCGCCTGGTTTGCGCCCTTGCCCCCGGGCGCGGTCGCGAAAGTGCGGCCCGGCACCGTCTCGCCGGGCCGCGGAAGGCGTTCCACCACGCCGATCAGGTCGAGATTGATCGAGCCGAAGACCGTGATCACCTGGGCTTCCTCCGCAAAGTGAGGGGCGATTTTCGCGCCCTTGCCGGCACCCACAGTAAGGCGGCGCCGCACCGGTTGTCACAGTTTAGCGACTGAATTGTCACGGGACGCGGTAGCCTCCGCCGCGTATGCTGCAACTTGATGGCGCGACGACTTCTGAAAGCATGGATCTCCGCTCTTCTCGGCTTGGCTTTCGCCGGCGCCGCGACGTCATGCGCGCTGGCGACGACAGAGCTTCAATTCTGGTTCGGGGTGAGCGGCGCCAACGCCCAGGTGATCGAGAACCTCGCGCGCGAATTCAACGACGGCCAAAGCGACTACCGCGTCGTTCCGGTCTTCAAGGGCACCTATCCCGAGACGCTCCAGGCGGGGCTCGATGCCTTCAAGGCCGGGCAGCCGCCGCATATCATCCAGGTTTTCGACGTCGGAACCGGCGTCATGATGCACGCCGACGGCGCCTTCATGCCCGTCGCGAAGGTGTTGGAGAAAGCGGGCGGCGTCTTCGACAAGAGCCAGTATCTTCCCGGCATTGTCGCCTACTATTCGACACCCGACGGGACGATGCTGTCCTTCCCGTTCAACTCCTCCTCGCCGATCCTCTTCTACAACAAGGATGCCTTTCGGCGCGCCGGGCTCGACGTGGACAACCCGCCGAAGACCTGGCCAGCGGTGTGGCGCGCGGCGCGGCAGGTTGTCCGCGCGCAGGCGGCGTCATGCGGCTACACGTCGGCATGGATCACATGGATCCATCTGGAGAATTTCGCCGCGTGGAACAACGTTCCTTACGCCACCAAGGAGAACGGGCTCGCCGGCACGGATATCGAGCTCAAGATCAACGCGCCGATCTACGTCCACCACTTCGAGGAGCTGGCGGCGCTCGCCGCCGACAACGTGTTCCGCTACGCCGGCCGCACCTCGGAGGCGAAGCAGCTCTTCCTCTCCGGCGAATGCGCCATGCTGACCGATTCGTCGGCCGGGCTCGGCGACGTCGTTCAGTCCGGCATCGACTATGGTACCGGTCCGCTCCCCTATGATCCCACGGCGGCGGGGGCGCCGCAGAATACCATCCCGGGCGGCGCGAGCCTTTGGGTCTTCGCCGGGCATCCGGAGAGCGACTATGTGGGCGTTGCGGCCTTCTTCAACTTCCTCTCGCAGACCGACGTGCAATCGCGTCTGCACCAGGTGTCGGGATATCTGCCGGTCACGATGGCGGCCTATGAGGCGACCAAGGCGTCGGGCTTCTACGACAAGAATCCCGGCCGCGAGCAGCCGATCCTGCAAATGATCGGAAAGCCGCCGACCGAGAACTCTCGCGGCGTGCGCGCCATCGATCTTCCCGAGCTTCGCGATATCCAGAACGAGGAATTCGAGGCACTCCTTGCCGGCCAGGAGAGCGCCCGCGACGCGCTCAACAATGCCGTCCGCCGCGGCAATGCGGCGATTAAAGCGGCGCTTGGCGAATAGGCGTTGGACAACGATCGCGCGCCTCGCCTGATCTTGTGCGGCAGCCACGCGGAAAGTGGAGGACCGCAATCCCGCCTTCACAAAAAAGATACGGAACCGTCAAACGGCGGGCGTAGCAAAAGTCGGTTCATTCAGAACGGGGGCCCCGATGAAATTCCTACTCTCAGCCGTGCTCGGCCTTGCGCTTGCCGCCGCAGCCGCATCCGCTTCATACGCCGCCACCGAGATATCCTGGTGGCATGCCATGGGCGGCGAGCTCGGCAAGAAGCTCGAGGAGATCGTCCAGAACTACAATTCGAGCCAGACCGAATATCACGTCACGCCGGCCTATAAGGGCTCCTATCCGGAGACCATGACCGCGGCGATCGCCGCGTTCCGCGCCAACGAGCAGCCCGACATCGTACAGGTCTTCGAGGTCGGCACCGGCACGATGATGGCGGCGAAGGGAGCGATTTACCCCGTCTACCAAATGATGAAGGACACCGGCACCGAGTTCGATCCCAAGGCATTCCTGCCGGCGGTCGTCGGCTACTACACCGACACCGACGGCAACATGCTGTCGATGCCGTTCAACTCGTCGACGCCGATCGTCTATTACAACAAGGATGTGTTCAAGAAGGCCGGGCTTGACCCCGAGACGCCGCCCAAGACCTGGGAGGACGTCGAAGCCTTCTCCAAGAAGATCATGGATTCCGGCGCGGCGAAGTGCGGCTTCACCAGCGGCTGGATTTCATGGGTTCAGCTCGAAAATCTCTCCGCCTGGCACAACCAGCCGATCGGCACCAACGAGAACGGCTTCGGCAGCATCGATTCCAAGCTGACCGTCAACGGCCCGGTCCAGGTGCGTCACTGGGAGAACCTCAAGAAGTGGCAGGACGCCGGCATCTTCGAGTATGGCGGCCCAGTCGGCGGCAACGATGCACCGCCGAAATTCTATTCCCAGGAATGCGCGATGTACATGAACTCCTCGGCGTCGCGCGCGGGCGTCATCGCCAATTCCAAGGATTTCGAGGTCGGCTACGGCATGCTGCCCTATTACGCCGATGTGCAAGGCGCCCCGCAGAACTCCATCATCGGTGGCGCGACGCTCTGGGTGCTCCAGGGCCGCACGCCCGAAGAGTACAAGGGCGTGGCTGACTTCTTCCGCTATCTGAGCTCGCCCGAGGTGCAGGCCGAGTGGCACCAGTTCTCCGGCTACCTGCCGATCACCGCGGCCGCCTACGAGCTCGGCAAGAGCCAAGGCTACTACGAAAAGAACCCCGGCACCGACGTCGGCATCAAGCAGATCACCCTCAACCCGCCGACTGCAAACTCGAAGGGTCTGCGCTTCGGCAACTACGTGCAGATCCGCGACATCATCGATGAGGAATTCCAGAACCTGCTTTCTGGCAAGAAGACCGCCCGGCAGGTCCTCGACGCGGTCGTAGAACGCGGCAACAAACTGATCGCCGACTTCGCCGCGGCCAACGGCTAACGGCCCGCTGCAACATAGCCCCCGCGCGGAAGCACATTTCCGCGCGGGCTCTTTCCATGCGCAGGCCATATGATTAGCCATGCAAACAAAGCGAACGATCTTTCAAAATCGCGTCTTACCTTACGCGCTGCTCCTCCCGCAGCTTGCCGTCACGGCGATCTTCTTCATCTGGCCGGCTTGGCAGGCGTTCGTACAATCGTTCGAGCGCGAGGATGCCTTCGGGCTGAAGACGACCTTTATCGGTCTGAAGAACTACACCGACCTGTTCGCCGATCCGGATTACATCAACTCGCTGAAGGTCACGGTGGTTTTTTCGATCAGCGTCGTGGTGCTTTCGCTCGGCCTTGGCCTCCTCTTCGCCGTGGCGGTCGAGCGGGTGATCAAAGGCGGGCAGGCCTACACCACGCTCCTTGTGTGGCCCTATGCAGTGGCGCCGGCGGTCGGCGGCATCATGTGGTGGTTCCTGTTCAACCCCACGATCGGCATCCTGCCCTACCTCCTACGCTTCGCCGGCTACAACTGGAACCACTCGCTCAATCCGCGCGACGCAATGATCCTCGTGGTCGTGGCGGCGAGCTGGAACCAGGTCTCTTACAACTTCCTGTTCTTCCTCGCCGGCCTGCGGTCGATTCCGCATTCGCTGACCGAGGCCGCCGCCATCGACGGCGCCGGGCCAATGAGGCGGTTCTTCACCATTGTGCTTCCGCTCTTGTCGCCAACCACGTTCTTCCTCATGGTCGTGAACCTCGTCTACGCGATGTTCAACACCTTCCCGGTGATCCATGCCACGACCGGCGGAAACCCGGCGCGCTCCACCAACATCCTCGTCTTCAAGGTTTATAATGACGGCTTTATCGGGCTGAACCTCGGCTCGTCGTCGGCCCAGTCCGTCATTTTGATGATCATCGTCATCGCGCTCACCGTGATCCAGTTTCAGTGGGTCGAGCGCCGAGTGAACTACTAGGAGCCCAGCGATGGTCGAGAACCGGCCTCTCCTCAATCTTCTCGCTCATCTGACGCTGATCGTCGGCGTTGTCGTGATCGCTTTCCCGGTTTACATCGCGATCATCGCCTCGACCCGCGGCCCCGACGACTTCATGTCGGGCGTGGTGCCGCTTCTGCCCGGACCGCATGCCTTCGAAAACTACTGGTCGATGATTTCCGCCGGCGTTTCGAGCTCCGGCGTGCCGCCGATCGGGAGGATGCTTTTCAATTCGATGGTCATGGCGCTGTCGATCGCCATCGGCAAGATCGCCATCTCGATCCTCTCGGCCTACGCCATCGTCTACTTCCGCTTCCCGTTCCGCGCCGCGGCGTTCTGGACGATCTTCATCACCCTGATGCTGCCGGTGGAGGTGCGCATCGTGCCGACCTTCAAGGTGGTCGCCGACCTTCACATGCTCAACAGCTACGCCGGTCTCTCCATCCCCTTGATTGCATCGGCGACGGCAACCTTCCTGTTCCGCCAGTTCTTTTTGACCGTGCCGGACGAGCTCCTGGAGGCGGCGCGGGTCGACGGCGCCGGGCCGTTCAAGTTCTTTCGCGACATCCTTCTCCCTTTGTCGCGCACCAATATTGCGGCGCTGTTCGTCATCCTCTTCATCTATGGCTGGAACCAATATCTGTGGCCGCTGATGGTGGTCACCGACGCGCGCTACTACACCATCGTCATGGACATCAAGCGCATGGCCGACGTCACCGACGCCATACCCCAGTGGAACGTCGTAATGGCGACCGCAGTACTTGCCCTTTTGCCACCGGTACTGGTGGTGATCACCATGCAGCGGCTCTTCGTCAAGGGACTGGTCGAAACGGAGAAGTGATCCATGGCGAGCATCGAGCTCCGCGACGTGACCAAGGTCTATCCGGGAAAGGTGCAGGCGGTTCAGGGCATCGATCTATCGATCGGCGACGGCGAGTTCGTCGTGCTGGTCGGCCCCTCGGGATGCGGCAAGTCCACGTTGCTCAGGATGATCGCCGGCCTGGAGACGATCAGCTCCGGAACGATCGCGATCGACGGCATGGTCGCCAACGGCAGGGAGCCGGCCGAGCGCGACATCGCCATGGTCTTCCAGAACTACGCCCTCTATCCGCATATGACGGTGCGTGGGAACCTCGAGTATGGCCTGAAGAACCGTCGTACGCCGCGCCCGGAAATCACCCGCCGGGTGGCGGAGGCCGCGAAGCTTCTCGAGATCGAGCCATTCCTCGAGCGCAAGCCGCGCCAACTCTCCGGCGGACAACGGCAGCGGGTCGCGATGGGCCGCGCCATCGTTCGGCAGCCGAAAGCATTCCTCTTCGACGAGCCGCTCAGCAATCTCGACGCCAAGCTGCGCGGGCAGATGCGTGTCGAGATCCGGCACCTGCAGCGGCGGCTCAGAACCACGAGCGTCTATGTCACGCACGATCAGCTCGAGGCCATGACGCTCGCCGACCGCCTGGTGGTCATGAACGCCGGGCGGATCGAGCAGGTGGGCACGCCGTCGGAGCTCTTTGAGCGTCCGCAGACGATGTTCGTGGCCGGTTTCATCGGTTCGCCGCCGATGAACTTCATCGGTCTCGATGCCTTGCTGGATCGGAACGCGTTCGCGGGCAGCGTCCCGGCCGGCACTGCAACAATTGGTATCCGACCGGAGCACGTGACGCTGACTCTGGAGAGGCCCTCGCTTCCGCTTCCGATGGTCGTGGCACTGATCGAGCCGATCGGATCGGAAAGCCACATCCATCTCCGCGGACCCGATAGCCGCCTGATCGCCGCCGTGCGAGGACGCCCATCAGCGGCCGAAGGAGACCAGGTGACCGCACACCTGCAGCTCGCGGAGCTCCATCCCTTCGATGCCGCGGGCCGACGGCTTGCAATATCCATCGCGTGACGCCGACGCACGCGATCCTCCCGCCGATCGCCCCCCGAAATTTGCCGCGGCTATGGAAACCATGTTTTCAGAAGTCTCCCCGATAAACGTCACTGCCGCTATGTTGCCCCAATAGCGACCTGATCAGGCCACCGCCGTCGGTTTTACGCTGGGGCCAAGGGGCGGTTCGCTTTGCCATCGGGCGATCGTGGGCGGGATCAATATCGCCGCTCAGCCGTTTATGTGGCGAAGCTCTGAGGAGAATATGATGCATTTTCTTTCGCACCGCTCGGCGGCATTCGTTTTTGCGCTGGCGACCATTTCCCTCGCGGGCGCCAGTCACGCCGCTGAATGGGACTTTCTCAGTCGCTTCCAGGGGTCGTTTTCCGGCGGCGGAACCGTGCAGCGGAACGCCTCCGAGAGCCCGAACCAGGTGACCTGCACGCTGACCGGGCAGTCGTCCAAGACCGGCATCTCCATGAGCGGGCAGTGTGGCGCCTTCATCTTCTCGCGCGCGATTCGGGCCGACATCCGCTACGACGCCGCTTCCGGCCGCTATACCGGCGTCTATGAAGGCTCGGCAATCGGCCCGGCCCGTCTCTCCGGTCAACGTCAGGGCGACGCGGTGGTGCTTCAGATTACCTGGCCGAAGCCCGTGAACGGCGACACCAAGGCGACGATGACGATCAGAAACAGCGGCAACGGCAAGCTCGCGATTACCGTGACCGACCAGGTCGCACCGGGCGGACCCACCGCCAAGGTCACCCAGCTCGCGCTCAACCAAAGCTGAGCGGTCGAGCCAGGACGAGAGCGAGGCCCGCTCCGGCGGGCCTTTTCTATAGCGCCATTGCCTTCGACGGGCGGACCGAGGTCTCGTGCGAACCGAGCACCTGCTGGTCGAAGTCGATGATCGACCCCGTCATCAAGCCCGACTCGTCGCTTGTGAGATAGGCGACCGTGCGCGCCACCTCCGCCGATTTCAGAAGCCGCCCGAACGGCGCTTCCGCTTCCGCCTTCTTAAGCCAGTCGTCCGCGGCATCGTGATAGAGCTTCTGGATGCGATCTTCGCCCGGCGTATCCATCCAGCCGAGGTTGAGGCCGTTGACGCGGATCTGGTTTCGCATCAGCGAGAACGCGGCATTCTTGGTGAGCGTCGCAAGCGCGCCCTTCGAGCCGCAATAGGCGATGATGAAGGGTTGGCCGCCATGGCCCGACATCGAGAGGATGTTGACCATCGCGCCTTTGATCTTTTTCTTGATCATCAGCTTTGCCGCGTCCTGCATGAGGAAGAACGGCGCACGCACGTTGACGTCGAACATCGCGTCGAAAAGCTCCGGCGGGGTATCGAGGATCGTGCCGCGGTCGGTTAGAGCGGCGGCATTCACGAGGACATCGACCTTTCCGAAAGCCTTCTCCGCGGCAGGAACGACCTTTCGCACGGCGGCAAGGTCGGAGAGGTCAGCTACGACGAAAACGGTTTTCGCGCCGGCTTTCGTGAGTTGATCGGCGACCGCCTTCCCGCGCTTCTTGTCGCGCCCGACGATGACGAGGCCGGCCGCGCCGCGCTCAGCGTATAGCCGCGCGACCGCCTCGCCGAGCCCCTGGGTGCCGCCGGTGACGATCGCGACCTTGCCGGAGAACTGCTTCGCCATTTTTCGATTCCTCCCCACCCGACATCCCATGCTACGGCTCGCCGCCGCGCCGCCCCCTGCCGGAGCGGGCGCGACCCTAGAGAAAGTCCGAGGCGGAAGGCAAGTGAAGCGAAGAAAGCTCATTCTCGACGTCGACACCGGCACCGACGACGCCGTGGCGGTAATGCTCGCCGCTCTCCATCCCGAACTCGAGCTCGTTGCCTGCACGACCGTCAACGGCAACGTCGAGGTCGAGCACTGCACCGACAACACGCTGCGTGTGCTCGACCATGTCGGCCGAAGCGACGTCCCGGTCTACGAAGGGCTTTCACGGCCGCTCGTGCGGCCCGACTTCCCGACCCCGCGGACGGCCGACGACCGCGCCGGAAAATTCCACGGGAAGACGTTGCCGCTCCCCCCTTCGAAGCGCGCCAAGGCCGACGAAGGCGCGGTGGAGTTCCTGATCGAGACCTATCGGAACGCGACGGACGAGATCGTGCTCGTGCCGGTCGCGCCGCTCTCAAACATCGCCGCCGCGTTGGCGCTCTACCCGAAGATCGTCGATTGCGTGCCGGAGGTGGTGATCATGGGGGGCGGCCACGCGATCGGTAACGTCACGCCCTCGGCCGAGTTCAACATCTGGGGCGACCCGGAAGCCGCTGCGAGCGTGCTTTCCGCCGGCTTCCGCAAGCTGACGCTCGTGCCGCTCGACGCGACGCATCGGGCGCTCGTCTCGCGCAGCGACTGCGAGCAGCTGCGCGCGTTAGGCACTCCCGCCGGCGAAGCCGCCGCCGACCTGATTGGCCACCGCATCGTCGCCCATGACCAGTCGCAACAGATGGACGTGCCTCATACGACGCCGGTGCACGACGCGCTCTGCGTCGGCTTCCTGGTCGAGCCGTCACTGCTCAAGACGCGCCGCCATCACGTGGCGGTGGAGACGACGGGGACGCTCACCGTCGGACGCACGGTTATCGACACGCACTTCCGTGGCGGCGGCACGCCGCAATGCGACGTCGCCTTCGACGCCGACGGCAAGCGCTTCGTGGAGCTGCTTCTGGAAACCTTCGCGTCGAAGTAGGGCGTCAATTTCCCACGGTGAAAGCGGGTTGATTCTCAGCCCTCACCCCTTCAGCAGCCACTCGTGCGCCGGCTCGTTGTAGAATTTCCATGTGCGTTTCGGGCCGGCCATGACGTTGAGGTAATAGAGGTCGTAGCCGTGCAGCGCCGCGCAGGGGTGATAGCCGCGCGGCACCAGGGTCACGTCGCCGTCTTCCACCGTCATCGTCTCGTCGAGCGAGCGGTCTTCCGTGTAGACGCGCTGGAAGGCATAGCCCTGCGGCGGGTTGATGCGGTGGTAGTAGACCTCCTCAAGCAGCGACTCCCTCGGCAGGTTGTCGGTGTCGTGCTTGTGCGGCGGATAGGAGGAAGTGTTGCCGCCCGGCGTTATCACCTCGACGACGAGCAGGCTCTCCGCCGGCTCCCATTCGGGCAGGATGTTGGTCACATGGCGGATGTTCGAGCCCTTGCCGCGCGTCTCCTGGTGCAGGCTGTCGGGCGTGATCACGCGGGCAACAAGCTCTCCCGGCGCGCCGGGCGCGGAGCAGATCGCGAGCTCGATATCCGTCGCCGCGGTGATCATCCATTCGCCGTCCGCCGGCACGTAGACCGACCACGGCTTTCCCTCAAACGGGCTCGTGCGCTCGCCGACCACCCCGAAATACTGCCCGTCGGCGCCCATCGCCGCGCGCCCCGAGACGAGCACGAGGCAGACCTCGCGGTCCTTGGTCTTGGCGCGCGCACTCTCGCCTGCCTTGAGGCGGCAGAGGTCGAACCCGACATAGGTCCAGTCGGCGCTTGCCGGCGTCACGTGGATCACGCGCGCTTTTGAATCGGGCTCGTGCGGCCTGATCTTCAGCTTCGTCATCGTCCTCTCTCCGATCCTTCAGGCCGCGCGCGCCTCGCGCGCATCTTCGAAAAGCCGCGCCAGCAGCCGGAATCGCTCCGCCATTTCGGTGACCGCCGCGCTATCGTCCATGGCGCCGGCAAACCAGGCCCTGGCGGCGCCGGTAAAGATCGTGCGCCCCGCCGCGAAACCGCGCACGATCGGCACGTGGGCGGCGGTATCGAAGGCGCGCTCAAGCTCCGCATCCGGCGCCTCCAGCGCAAGGAGAAGCGTGCCGCGGCACCATGGATCTTCGCGTGCGATCACTTCGCCGATCGCCGCCCACGCTTCGCCCGAGGGCTGCGGCTCGAGCATCCACCAGTCGGGTCGAATGCCGCGCCGATAGAGCTGGCCGAGCGCGCGCGCCACGGTGTCGTTCGCGAGCGGTTCGTCGTCGCCGGCGACAATCTCGATCATGAGTTCGCGGCCGAGCCGCCGCGCGGCGGTATGAAGCCCCACCAGCCGACGGATCTGGTCGCCCTTCAGGTACTGATCGTCGTCGGGGTGATAGAACGAGAGACATTTGATGGTGTGGGTGACCGGCCATTCGATGAGCCTCGACCCGAGGTCGGCGCTGCCTTCGAAGCGAAGCGGACGCGAGCCTGGCATCTCCACCGGCCGGCCGATCCAGAGCGGATGCTTGGCCGCGTCGAAAAGCGCCTCCCGACCGTAGGTGTCGTCGAGGAGCACGCCGAAGCCTGGCCGGCCGTCGGCGACGCGCGCCGCCGCGGTCACCGCGAGCCGCTTGAAGGCGTTGATCGTTTCGTGCGGCGCCTTGGCCGCGTCGGCAAGCCGCTCCGATTGCACCCGGTGATCGATGGCGAGCACGAAGAGCGTCTTGGCCTGCGGTCGGCGCGTCGTCGCCCAGTGCAGGTGATTGAGCGCGTCGTCGCGGCGGAGCGCGTGGTGCGGGCTGCCCCGCTCAAGAAACGTCCTGAGCTCGATGAAGGTCGGGTATTCCGGCGAGCAGAGCAGTCGCGACACGGCAAACGCGCCGCACGCGTTCGCCCAGGTCGCGCAGGTCTCGTAGCTCTCGCCGCGCAGCCAGCCGCGCAGGAAGCCGCCCATGAAGGCGTCACCCGCGCCGAGCACGTTGAAGACCTCGATCGGAAAACCACGCCCCACGATGCCGTCCTCGATCCTGGGCGGAATCGGGCCGGGGAAGACGACGCATCCCATCGGTCCACGTTTGAGGACGATCGTTGCGGCGGAGAGCGCACGAATCTTCTTGAGCGCTTCGAGATCGTCCTCCTCGCCGGCGGCGATGTGGATCTCCTCCTCCGTACCGACGATCAGGTCGCAGTCGGGCAGCACCTCCTTCAGATGCTCCGACACCATATCGGAGCGGATGTAGCGGTTCTCTCCGGCGGCATGGCCGGCAAGCCCCCAGAGGTTCGGGCGATAGTCGATATCGAAGGCGACCTTCCGCCCCGCCGCACGCGCGATCCGCATCGCCTTCCTCTGCGCGCCCGCCGGACTGGGCTTGGAGAAATGCGTGCCGGTCACCACGACCGCGCCGGCGGAGCGTATGAAGCCTTCGTCGACATCGGCTTCCGAGAGCGCCATGTCGGCGCAGTTCTCGCGATAGAAGAGCAGCGGAAACGTGTGGTCGTCCTCGACCGAGAGGATGGCGAGCGCGGTAAGCCGCTCCTTGTCGACCTTGACGCCGGTAACGGCGACGCCCTCGCGGACGAGCTGCTCGCGGATGAAGTGACCGAGCTGCTCGTCGCCGACCGCGGTGATGAGCCCGACCTTAAGCCCGAGTCGCGCCGCCCCTATCGCGATATTGGTCGGCGAGCCGCCGACCGACTTCGCGAAGCTCGCCACGTCCTCAAGCCGCGACCCTATCTGCTGCCCGTAGAGGTCGACCGACGAACGGCCGATCGTGATCACGTCGAGGGACGTTGCTTCTGCGTCGCTTTGAGCCATTCCTCCCGGCTCCCCGTTGTTGGCCTCTTGTCGACAACCTATCATGATGCGGAAAGGCCGGACCGTCGATCCGGCTTCGAGGGGGGATAGCATGCTTCGTTTCGGGCTGCTCGGCGCAGGGCGCATTGGCCAAATTCATGGGCGGAACATCGCGGCGGCACCCGATGCGACGCTGGTCGCGGTCGCCGACGTGGATAAGACGGCGGCCGCCAAGCTCGCCAAGGCAACCGGGGCATCCGTTCGCGACGCCAAGGCGATCGTCGCCGCGGGCGACATCGATGCGATCCTGATTGGCACGCCGACCGACACCCACGCGGACTTGATCGAGGCCGGCGCTCGGGCCGGCAAGGCGGTCTTCTGCGAGAAACCGGTCGCCCTCGCCTCAAAGCGGGTCGAGCGGTGCATCAAGGCGGTGGAGGCGGCTGGAACACCGCTCATGATCGGCTTCAATCGCCGTTTCGATCCGAATTTTGCCGCGCTGAAGGCGCGAATCGAGAAGGGGGCGATCGGCAAGGTTGAGATCGTCTCCGTCTTCTCGCGCGACCCCGCCCCGCCGCCCGTTTCCTACATCGAACGATCTGGCGGCCTCTATCGCGACATGATGATCCACGACTTCGACATAGCCCGCTTCATGCTCGCGGAGGAGCCCGTCGAGGTGACAGCCTACGGCTCGTCGCTCGTCGATCCGGCGATTGGGAAGGCCGGCGACGTCGATACCGCCGTCGTCATCCTGCGAACCGGATCAGGCAAGCTCGCGCAAATCTCCAACTCGCGCCGTGCTTCATACGGCTACGACCAGCGGATCGAGGTGCATGGCTCGGCCGGCATGGCGCGCGCCGACAACATCCTCGAGACGACGGTCGAGATCGCGGACAAGAGCGGCTTTGCCAAGGACCCCGCGCAGCACTTCTTCCTCGAGCGCTACGCGGAGGCCTATCGGCGCGAACTCGGCGCCTTCATCGCCGCCATCGCGAAAGGAAAGTCCCCCTCCCCCTCCGGTCGCGACGGCTTGCAGGCGCAGCGTCTAGCCGACGCCGCCACGAAATCGCGCGAGACCGGCAAGCCGGTGGCGGTCAAGGTTGACTGAGCGGGAGAGCGCGGACTTTTAAGGTCACTCAGCCCACCGCGACGGTCAATCGCCCCGCCGACGCTCGGCGATCGCCACCGGTCATCGCGAGCGCAAAACTCGCACCCGCGCACCGCATGTGACTCAGGCCCTCTGCGGCTGTCCGAAACGGTTCGCGCCCGGAGTCCCGGGGAAGCAATAGAGAACGATCAGCCAGATCGAGCCGATCAAGGGGATCAGCGCGATGAGCCACCACCAGCCGCTGCGATCGGTGTCGTGCAGACGGCGCACGCCGACCGCAATGCTCGGAATGATATGCACCAGCCCGACGATGCCGGTCACGATTCCGATCTCCCGTCCGAAGCGCATGCCAAAGAGAGCGCCATCGATGATCGCGGCGATCACATAGATGATGAAATAGATGAGCATGAACATCCAGAAGTTCGTCCGGCTCGAGCGGCCGCTGAAATCGAAGTAGCGGCGCATCGCTTCCTTGTATGCGTTCATCGCGTCTCTCCCCCGTCCGCGCGACTCGCTCAGTCCGCGCATCCGTCATCTCTGGTTGAAGGCAGTCGGTGGTCAAGCCGGCGGAAGCAAATCTCCGCCGCTGTTGCTGATTCGGGCAGCGGAAAGCGCGGGATGGCGCCGGCGCGAGGGCCAGATTGGCGGCCCGGCTGCTTTTCTCCCGCCTGGATTCGTGCAAGGTCGCGCGGACGGCGCCGGACGCGGCGATCAAGCAGGCGCAACATGAAGACGTTTGCCCCTCCCGAACGAAGCGACCTCGCCGGCGAGTTCGGACGCGACCTCATGGCGTTCGACGACGCGAAGGCGGCAGTGGCGCGGATCACGCAGATCTACGACCGCAGCGTGACGGCGATTCGCTCGGCCTTCGTTTCGGCCGCGCGGAGCGGCCAGGTGCAACGCGTGGACGCCAACTATCCCTACATCGTCGTGCCGATTAAGCGCTCCGATCTCCACGTCGACGCGCGGCTCTCCTGGGGTGTGCTCTTGGAGGCCGGCACCTACGGGACGACGCTTACCCGCCCCGACCTCTTCGCGCGCTACTACGAGGAGCAGATCGCCACCATCCTGAAATACCATGAGGTGCCGGTGCATGTCGGCGTCAGCAGCCGGCCGATCCCGCTTCCCTTCGTGATCGAGGAGAGCGTCACCGACATCACCGAGGCTGACCTGCGCGCGTTGCAAGCGCATTTCGCACTGCCCGATCTTTCGGCCACCGACAATTCCATTGCCAACGGCACATTCGTGGCGGCGCCCGGGCAGCCGCGGCCGCTAGCGCTCTTCACAGCCGAGCGCGTGGACTACTCGCTTGCGCGCCTGCAGCACTACACAGGCACGTTGGCGGAGCATTTCCAGAACTTCGTGCTCCTCACCAATTATCAGCGCTACGTCGACGCATTCATCGAGTTCGGGCGCGACCACGTTGGCAAGGACGGCTACACAGGCTTCGTCGCGCCGGGCAACCTCATCTTCCCGGCGACGCCCCGCACTTCGGGTGGGCCGGAGCCGCAATCGCCGCGCTACCTGCCGCAGATGCCCGCCTATCATCTGAAGCGCGAGAACGCCGACGGCATCACGCTCGTCAACATCGGCGTCGGGCCGTCGAACGCGAAGACGATCACCGACCACATTGCCGTGCTCCGCCCCGATTGCTGGCTGATGCTCGGCCACTGTGCAGGCTTGCGGCGGAGTCAGCTCCTCGGCGACTACGTGCTCGCGCACGGCTACGTCCGCGACGACCATGTGCTCGACCAGGACCTGCCGACCTGGGTTCCGGTGCCGCCCATCGCCGAGGTGCAGGTGGCGCTGCAGCAGGCCACCGCAACCGTGACCGGTCTCCGCGGCCAGGAGCTGAAGACGCGGCTTCGGACTGGCACTGTCGCCACTACCGACAACCGCAACTGGGAGCTCCGCTTCGACGAGCTGTTCAGCCGCCTGAACCTCTCGCGCGCCATCGCGATCGACATGGAATCGGCGACGGTGGCGGCGAACGGTCTACGCTTCCGCGTCCCCTACGGAACGTTCCTCTGCGTCTCCGACAAGCCGCTGCACGGGGAATTGAAGCTTTCCGGCATGGCCAACGCCTTCTACCGCGAGCGCGTCAGCCAGCATCTGAAAGTCGGGCTGGAAACGATGCGGATGCTGCGCGAAGAAGGCGTCGACCGCCTGCACTCCAGAAAGCTCCGCGGCTTCGACGAGCCGGCGTTCAGATAGCGCCCGGCCTCTAGAAACGCAGAGCCTCCTTAACCTCCCTCTTGAGGGGAGGTTACACGCTCAGCCGGGTTCACCCTCTTCTTCCCCGTCGATCCACGTTCTGCGCACGCGCATGTCCTCGTCGAGGAGCACCATGCTCGCACGGTAGCCGCGCTTGATCAGCCCGAGCTCACCGTCGAGGCGGAGGAATGCCGCCGGCACGAGCGACGCCATGCGAAGGGCGTCGGCGAGGTCGACGCCAAGATGCGCGACGGCGTTCCGGACCGCCGTCGCCATGTCGAGATCGGAGCCGGCCAGCGTGCCGCCTTCCGTCGTCAGCCTGCCGTCGCGGCGGTAGATCGTCCGCCCCAGCAGGTCGAAGCTTTCAAGATCGGTTCCAACCGTCGGCATCGCGTCGGTGATGAGCATCAGCCGGTCGGCACCTTTTGCGCGGACAGTGGTTCGAAGCACCGGCGCCACGACATGGTGGAGGTCCACGATCAGGCTCGCCCAGGTCTCTCTCTCGTCGAGCGCCGCGCCGACCGGGCCCGGCTCGCGGTTCATGAGCGGCGGCATGGCGTTGAAGAGATGCGTATAGCCGCGAAGCCCGTGCTCGCGCGCTTGCCTGAGCAGCGCGTAATCGGCGCGGGTGTGGCCGGCCGCGACGATAGCCCCGCCGGCCGCTAGCGCCTCAATCGCCTCCATCGGCACCATCTCGGGCGCAAGCGTCACCAGCGTCACACCGCTTTTCAGTGACGTCATGATGCGGATGTCCTCCGCCTCGATCGGGCGCATGAACATCGGGTCGTGTACGCCCTTCCGCTCGGGATTGAGGAACGGCCCCTCGATGTGGATGCCGAGGGCGCCCGGAACGCGCGCCGCCAGCGCGTTGTTCGCCGCCGCGACTGCCTCCGCCATCCTCTCGCGCGTGTCGGTGATGAAGGTTGGAAGAAAGCCTGTCGTGCCGAAGCGCCGATGCGCCGCGCCGATCGCACGGATGCCCTCGACGCTCCTTTCATCGTTGAAGAGCACGCCACCGCCACCGTTCACCTGCACGTCGATGAAGCCTGGCGCGAGGAGCCCCTCGACCTTGTGCTGCTCGACGCGCGGGCTGAGCTTCTCTTGCCTCTGGATTCGCGCGATCCGCCCCGACTCAACAACAACGGCACGGCCTTCGAGCATGTGCGCCCCGTCGAAGATCGTTGCGCCGGCGATCGCGAAGGCCATCAGAGCGTCTCCGTGACCTTGGTGAGGTGCGGCGGCGCGTCGGGATCCCGACCCCGCGCCCGCGCCACGCTCTCGACAAGCGGATAGAAGCTCTGCGCAAGCGCGATCGGAAGCGCGAACGGGTTGAGCATCGCGTCACAGGGAAGCACCAGGCCCGCGTCCGTCGGCGGGCCGGCGGCGATCACCGGCACGCCGCGCTCGGAAAAAAGCGCGATCAGATCGGCGACGCTCTGGAACGCCTCGTCATGCTGGCTGAAGACGAGAAGCGGAAAATCCGCACCCGCGAGGGTCGCCGGCCCGTGCATCAACTCGGCGGCGGAAAGCGCCTCGGCGTGGATGCCGCATGTCTCCTTGAGCTTGAGCGCCGCTTCCTGCGCGAGCGCCAGGCCGATCCCGCGCCCGACGACGAACATGCTGGCGGTCTTCGCGAGCGACGGCACCGCGGGCTGCCAATCAAATTCCGCCGCTTTGGCGAGATCGTCGGGAAGCCGCTGGAGCGCGTGATGGAGCACATCGTCCTCCGCCCAGTGCGCGACGATCTGCAGGATCGCGGCGAGCGAGCATATCCACGATTTCGTCGCCGCAACGCTCCGCTCCGGCCAGGCGTGAAGCGGAATAGTGTGGGCAACGATCTCCGCGAGGGGCGATTCGATGTCGTTGACCAAAGCGACAGTTACGGCGCCACCCTCTCGCGCCGCCTCGGCGAGACGCAGGATGTCGGGACTCTTCCCCGACTGTGAGATCGCGATAAAAAGCGCCCCGGAGACATGCGGCGCGGCGCGATAGACCGACTGTACGGACGGTCCGACCGAGGCGGTGACGATCCCGAGCCGGATTTCGAGAAGATACTTGGCGTAGGTCGCGGCATTGTCGGAGCTGCCACGCGCGCAACTTACCGCGAAAGGTGGCGCGGATTTCCGCATCGTCTTGCCGAGGTCGCGGCAGAGAGCGGCATTCTCCTTCAGAAGCGAAGCCACGGCCGCGGGCGCCTCGCGCGCCTCGATGAGCATCAGGCTCGAAGGTTTCGAATGAGGCGCCTTGGTCAAGCGGGCACCGCGGCGGGCTCAGCCCCGACCGAGCGGCGCGCCATCAGGATCGCGCCGTCGAGCGGATCGCCCTTCGGCTCCGACAAGCGTTCGCGGATCGACGGCGGAAGCCATTTGGAAAGCGGCTCCGCAAGCCCGCCAAGAACGCAGACCGACGGCGCGCCGACCTCGATCAGCCGTGCGATGATGCGAACGGCGTCGGCCGCCGCCTCGCTCAACAGCGCGAGGCCGAGTTGATCGTGCCGTCCGGCATATTCGAGAACGAGCGGGACAAAACGGCCATAGTCGGCCGGACGCGCGGTCGTGGCGAACGCGATGATCTCCTCGGTGCTGTCGTTGAAGCGGGCGAGGATCGCGGCGGCGAGCGGCGTCATCGCGGCGCGGCCGTCGTGGGCCCAGAGCGCGCGGCGCATCGCCGCGCGCCCAAGCCGTTGGCCGCTCGCCTCGTCGGAGACCTCGGCGCCGTAACCGCTCACGTAGAACTGCCGCCCGCCGACGACCGCAAGCCCGCACGAGCCGGTGCCGAGGATCAGGATCGCCCCGTCGGCGCCCTGATGCGCGCCGAGCCAGGCGGCATAGGCATCGGTCTCGATCGCGATCGACGGGAAAGGATGCGGCTCGGCGAGGAGGCGGGCGGCGGCGCTCTTCAGCGCCGCGCCGGCAAGTCCGAAGCCGGCATGCGCACGCCGGAGACCCGCCTCGCCGAGCCCGGCATTCTCTGCCGCCTCGCGGCTGGCCGCCAGGATCGACTGCATCACGAGCTTCGAATCGAGGCGAACGTTTGCCGGACCGCCGGACCCTTCCCCGAGAAGCGCGCCGGCAGTATCGCGGATTCGGGCGCGACAACTGGTCCCGCCGCCGTCTATGCCGATGTAGAGAGGCTCTGGCATAAGGGCTGCGTCATATCAGCAAGGATCGTGAACGGCCAATGGGCGACACTGCGACGACAAGCAACTACTGGGACTTCCCCTACCCTTCGCGCCGCATGCCGGTGCTTGCCCGGAACTGTGTCGCGACCACGCAGCCCCTGGCAGCCCAGGCCGGGCTCCTGATGTTGCAGAAGGGCGGCAATGCCGTCGACGCCGCCGTTGCCACGGCGATCGCGCTGACCGTGGTCGAACCGGTCAGCAACGGGCTCGGCAGCGATGCCTTCGCGATCCTTTGGGACGGCGCCAGGCTCGTCGGCATGAATGCCTCCGGACGCTCGCCCGCAGCCTGGAACCCGGAGCGGTTCTCCGGGCCGGCGATGCCGCATGAAGGCTGGAACTCCGCGACCGTGCCGGGCGCCGTCGCCGCCTGGGTCGCGCTCAACAAGCGCTTCGGGCGGCTCCCGTTCGCAACGCTCTGCGAGCCGGCAATCCGCTACGCGCGCGACGGGTTTCTCGTCTCCCCGGTCATCTCGCGGATCTGGAAGAACCAGGTCGAGCGCCTGAAGGACCAGCCGGGCTTCGCCGCGACGTTCCTTCCGCATGGACGCGCGCCTGAGCCAGGCGAGCACTTCCGGCCTCCCGACCAGGAAAAGACTCTGACCGCGATCGCCGAGACCGCCGGCGAGGATTTCTATCGCGGCGAGATCGCCGCAACGATCGCGCACGCGGCGAAGGACGGCGGCGGCTTCATCACCGAAGCGGACCTCGCCGACCACGTCTGCGACTTCATCGACCCGATCGACGTCGAATTCCACGGCCACCGCGTTCATGAGATCCCGCCGAACGGGCAGGGGATCGCCGCGCTGATCGCGCTCGGCGTGCTCGACCGCCTGGATGTCGACGGCCTCGCGCCGGACAGCCCTGAACTCTTGCACCTCGAGATCGAGGCGCTGAAGCTCGGCGTCGCCGATGTGCGCGATCACGTCGCCGAGCCGGAGGCCATGGACGTAACGCCGGCCGCACTGCTCGACCCCGCGCGGCTCGACGATATGGCGCGGGCCATCGCCCGCGACCGCGTCGCCGTTCCGGCGCCGCGCTCCATGCATCGCGGAGCGACCGTCTATCTCGCCGCGGCGGACGCGACGGGAATGATGGTCTCGTTCATCCAGTCGAACTATCACGGCTTCGGCTCCGGCGTCGTCGTGCTGGGCACCGGGATCGCGCTCAACAATCGCGGTTCCTGCTTCGTCACGGCGCCCGGTCACCCAAATCGTGTTGGACCGAAGAAGCGCCCGCTCAACACCATCATCCCGGGCTTCATCACCAAGGATGGCGCTCCCGTCGCCGCCTTCGGCGTGATGGGCGGCACCATGCAGCCGCAGGGCCATACGCAGGTGGCCGTCCGCATGCTAGCAGCCGGACAGAACCCGCAGACGGCGATCGACGCGCCGC
Organism: uncultured Alphaproteobacteria bacterium; assembly: GCA_963739005.1. Classification (GTDB taxonomy): domain Bacteria; phylum Pseudomonadota; class Alphaproteobacteria; order Rhizobiales; family Afifellaceae; genus DASWJZ01. Next base: position 309,336 of record CAVTYQ010000002.1, read on the forward strand.
GCTGGCGCGTCGAAGGCGACGCCGTATGGATCGAGCCTTCAATGGCGAAGGAGACGCAAGCGGGGCTGAGGGCGCGCGGCCACCGTCTCTCGGAAGGAACCATGCTCGACTTCGGCGCGGCACAGACAATTCTGCGCGTCGATCACGGCTACGTCGCCGCGTCGGAGAGCCGCCGCGACGGCTGCGCTGTCGGGTTCTAGGCCGCGTTTGCTTCCATCATGTCGGCGTCGACCTTCTGAAGCGCGAGCGCCACGCCGCCCATTGGCACCGCGTCGGCGCCAAGCGGCGAAAGCTCGATGTTGAGCCGCGCGGCAATCGGCTCCATCGCCGCGCGCGCGAGCGCATTCCTGAGCGCCGTCAGCATCCAAGGTGCGACGACGGCGAAGTTGCCGCCAAGCACGAGGTGGCTCGGATTGAGCGCATTGACGCTCGCCGCCAGCGCCCGCCCGATCAGGTCGCCCGTCTCCGTCAGGAGCGCGAGCACGACCGGGTCGCCGGCTTCGGCGCGCATTGCCACCTCGGCGATGTCGCCGGCCGGGCTGCCGCTTTCGGCGAGGCTTTCGATCAGCCCGGGCACCGAGGCGTAGGTCTCGAGGCACCCCTGCCCGCCGCAAGCGCAGGGACGTCCTCCCGGCACGATACGGATGTGGCCGAACTCGCCGGCAAGGCCCTCCGCGCCGCGATAAAGCCGGCCGGCCGCAAAGATCGCGCCGCCGACACCCGAATGCCCGCTGACATAGATGAAGTCATCGACCCCGATGCAGCTTCCGAACTCGCGCTCCGCGATCGCCGCGGCGTTGGTGTCGTTGTCGACGAGGACCGGAGCCGGAAGAAGCTCCGCGGCGATATCGAGGAGCGGCACCTCGCGCCAGCCGAGATTTGGACCGAAGATCAAATGTCCGCGCCGGTCGATAAGCGCGGGGATGCCTATCCCGATGGCCTTCAACGGCGCCGGTTGAAGTCGCTGGCACAGCTTCGTTGCCGCCTGCGCGAGAGAGCGCATCGTTTCACGCGGCGCCTTCGCCCCCGGCCGCTCCTCGCGATCGACGATCCGTCCGCCGAGGTCGGCGGCGACGACCTCGATGAATTCGGGCTCGAGCCGGACGCCGAGGACGAAGCCAGCCGATCGCGGGATTGAAAGCGCGACGGCCGGCCGGCCGAGTCGGCGCACGCCCGCGTTCGCGGTCGCGCGCGCCACGAGCCCCGCCCCCACAAGCTGTGAGGTGACAGCGGAAACGGTCGCCTTGTCGAGCCCAGTCAACACCGCGAGCTCGCGCTGCGAACTCCCCGGATGGCGGCGCAGCGCCTGCATCAGGAGCACGGCGTTGACGCGCCTGACCCACGCCGAATTCACCCCTCTTCCTGACGGACGTGGCTCTAACGTTGCGATCGTGCCTGGCGATCGGGCGGCGCTCTTGACGCTCATGGGCCGGCAAAGATAGCGTCGATTTAGTTCGGGGGTCTACAGAAAAGCCACAGAGAATCTAAGGCATAGCTTCGGCAAACGCGCGGCTCGAAGGCACGCTTCGACGCGCCCCGAGGCTTCGTCGATTGCAGGCTCGCGAGGGTTCCGGTTATCACTGTCGCAACGCCCCGTAGCGGGCGAAAAAGCGGCCGAGGGAGGAAAACGACTGCCATGAAGACCATGAAGGGGCCGGCGATCTTTCTTGCCCAGTTCGCCGGCGACAAGCCGCCGTTTAATTCATTGAAAGCGATGGCCAAGTGGGCCGCCTCGCTCGGCTACAAGGGCATCCAGATCCCGAGCTGGGACGGCCGCCTCTTCGATCTCGTCAAGGCGGCAAACTCGAAGACCTATTGCGACGAGGTTGCCGGCGTCTGCAAGGAAGCGGGCGTCGCCATCACCGAGCTTTCCACGCACCTGCAAGGCCAGCTGGTCGCCGTGCACCCGGCCTTCGACACCGGCTTCGATGCCTTCGCGCCGAAGGAAGTGCACGGCAATCCGAAGGCGCGGCAGCGCTGGGCCGTCGACCAGATGAAGAAGGGCGCGAAGGCCTCGCGCAACCTTGGGCTGAAGGCCACCGTCTCGTTCACCGGCGCGCTCGCCTGGCCCTATCTCTATCCCTGGCCGCCGCGCTCGCCGGGCCTGATCGAGACGGCGTTCGACGAATTGGCGAAGCGCTGGAAGCCGATCCTCGACGTCTACGAGGACAACGGCGTCGATGTCGGGTACGAGCTGCATCCCGGCGAAGACGTGATGGATGGGGCGACCTTCGAGATGTTCCTCGAGCGGATCGACAACCATCCGCGCTGCGGCATCAACTACGACCCGTCGCATTTCGTCCTGCAGCAGCTCGACTACGTCGAGTTCATCGACTTCTATCATGAGCGCATCTTCGCCTTCCACGTGAAGGATGCGGAGTTCAACCCGACCGGCAAGCAGGGCGTCTATTCCGGCTTCCAATCGTGGTTGAAGCGCGCCGGCCGCTTCCGCTCCCTCGGAGATGGCCAAGTCGATTTCTCGGCGATCTTCTCCAAGCTCGCCGAATACGACTACGACCGCTGGGCCGTGCTCGAGTGGGAATGCGCGTTGAAGGACGCGGTGACCGGCGCGGCGGAAGGCGCCCCCTTCATCTCCGCCCACATCATCAAGGTGACGGCGCACGCCTTCGACGACTTCGCTGGCGGCGCGATGGACGTGAATGCGAATCGCAAGGCGCTCGGCATCTAATTTTGAGGCCGGAGCCCTCGCCCTTCGAGGCTCGCCCTCTGGGCTTGCACCTCAGGATGAGGGCTCCTCTTCCTGGCGCCGCGGTTCTGTCGACCTAATCCTGAGGTGCGGAGCGAAGCGGAGCCTCGAATGACGAGGTCGAATTCAGGGGAGGAAAGAATGGCGATCACCGGACGCAGCGAGAAATTCTCGGGAAGAATCCGCCTCGGCATGGTCGGCGGTGGACAGGGCGCCTTCATCGGCGCGGTCCACCGGATCGCCGCGCGGCTCGACGACCAGTACGAATTCGTCGCCGGCGCGCTATCCGCGGACCCGGCCCGCGCGAAAGCATCCGGTCTTGAACTCGGGCTGCTCGAGGACCGCACGTATGGAAGCTATAAGGAGATGGCCCGGCGCGAGGCGCGGCTCAAGGGCGGCATCGAGGCGGTCGCTATCGTCACGCCGAACCACATGCATTTCCCCGTGGCGAAGGCGTTTCTCCAGAAGGGCATCCACGTCATCTGCGACAAGCCGCTGACAGCGACGCTTCGCGAGGCGAAGAAGCTCGCCGAGGTCGCCCAAAAATCCGGAAGGGTCTTCGCGCTCACGCATAACTACACCGGCTATCCGATGGTCAGGCAGGCGCGCGAGATGGTGCAGAAGGGCGAACTCGGTCCGATCCAGCTCATCCATGCCGAATACGTGCAGGACTGGTTGACGACCAACATCGAGAAGACCGGCCAGAAGCAGGCCGAATGGCGCACCGACCCGGCTCGCTCCGGCGCCGGCGGCGCGGTCGGCGATATCGGCACGCACGCCTACAATCTCGCCTGCTTCGTCTCCGGCACCGACGCCTCGGAGATTTCCGCCGACCTGACGAGCTTTGTCAAAGGCCGCAAGCTCGACGACAACGTGCACGTGATGCTGCGCTTCCGGAACGGCGCGCGCGGCATGATCTGGGCGAGCCAGGTCGCGCCCGGCAACGAAAACCGCCTCGTGCTTCGCGTGCATGGCACCAAGGGCGGCCTCGAATGGGCACAGGAGGATCCGAACTATCTCTGGTTCGCGCCCTTCGGCGAGCCGAAGCGGCTGATCACGCGCGGCGGCGCCGGGGCCGGCGCAGCCGCGGCGCGCGTCACCCGCGTGCCGCCCGGGCATCCGGAGGGCTATCTCGAAGGCTTCGCCAATCTCTACCAGGAGGCCGCGCGCGCTATCCTCGCCGCCCGCAACGGCAAGAAGCCGGACAAGGCGGTCACCTTCCCAACCGTGGAGGATGGCGTGAAGGGTGTCGCCTTCGTCGACGCCTGCGTCCGCTCGTCGAAGAAGAACGCTGGCTGGGTGAAGCTCTAGCGGCGCGACCCGCTCACTCGGGCGCCACGTCGAAGCTCACCGTAATCGCCGTTCCCCGCCGGCGGTCAGCGATCTCGATCTCGCCGTCGATCTGGCGCGCCAGCCCCTCGATGATGCGGAAGCCGAGCGAGGCATGGCGGCGCTCGGAGAATCCTTCCGGCAGGCCGACGCCGTCGTCGGCGACGGTCAGGCTCACGCGCCCCTCCCCAGCATTCGCGAGCGTGACGGCGATGGCCCCGCGCCGCTCCGGATAGGCGTATTTCATCGCGTTGGTCAAAAGCTCGTTCAGGATGAGGGCAAGCGGCACGGCGCGATCGTTCGCGACCGTGACCGGCTCCGCCGTGACCTCGACCACGATCGCATCGCCGTCCTCGTCGCCGACGCTCCTTTCGAGGTCGCGGCAAAGCATCTCCAGGAAGACGTCGAGATCGACCGAGTTGAAGTCCCGGCTGCGGTAGAGGCGCTCATGCACGGCGGCGACCGCGCGCACACGAAGCTGCGCCTCCTGGATCAGAGCGCGCATGTCGGGGTCGTCGAGTCGGCCGCTCTGCAGCGAGAGCATCGAAGAGACGAGCTGCAGGCTGTTCTTGATGCGATGATTGACCTCGCGAAGCAGGATCTCCTGCGTCTCAAGCGCGCGCCTGAGCTCGGCGTCGTCGTTCTTCTGCTGCGTGATGTCGAGCACCGTTCCGATCAGCCGCAGCGGCCGTTGCGTCTTCTCGTCGTAGATCATGCGGCCGTGGGAAGAGATCCAGCGGACCGTGCCATCCGGACGGACGATCCGGTGTTCGAGTATCTGGTCGCCGCCCGAGCTCGGGTCGAGCGTGTGCTGAAGGCGGCCGAGCACCGTTTCGCGATCCTCGGGATGGATGCTCGCGCGCCAATATTCGTAGGAAGCGGGATGACTGGGATCGAGGCCCCAGATCACCTTCTGCCGGTTCGACCAGATGGTCTCGCTGGTCTCCGCGTTCCACTCCCAGATCCCGAGCTCCGTCGCCTCGACGGCAAGCGCGAGGCGCGCGCGGTCGAGCGTCGCCTCCTCGGCCCGCTCCCGCTCCTCTTCCGCCCGGCTCTCAGCCTTCTTCTGCGCTTTGACGCGTCTCGTCACATCGACGGCGAAGGCAAGGATTCCCTCGGCTTTCCCCTTCGCGTCCAGGATCGGGTAGTAGGTGATATCCCAGTACATCGAGGGCGCATCGGCCTCGGGCGGTATCGGTTCCTCGAGGGCGCGAAGCGCTCGCGCTTCGGAAAGCACGCGGTCGCGCAGCGCATAGGTCTCAGGCCGCAGCGCGACGCCGAGCACATCCCGCATTTCGCGCCCGACCGGATCGGTGGCGTTGGGGATGAGCGCGTTGCGGTAGTGGTGGTTCGCATAGACGAAGCGGTGGCGTGGGCCAACCGTGACGCCGATCGCGACCGGAAGATGTTCGAAAAGCTGGAATATCGCGGCGGAGCTGAAGCGCAGGCCATCTCCGGCCAGCGAGACGCCGCTCAGCGCGTCGCCCAGAGCATCCCGGACGCGCGCGCCCGGAACCCCATCCCTTGCCATCTCGCTTCGCCACCTCCAGTGCCGCCAGACAGGACGGGAAGAAGTCAGGAAATGCAATGGGATTCGAATGGCTGCGCTGCGAAAGCATTGCGCCGGCTTTCCAAGCACTTCTCACCGGGCGCTGCTACTCTTCGACTGCGCCTCTATTTGTCGAACCAGCCCTCCTCGCCCATCAGCGGCACGAAGCGGACCGCGCCGAGATCCTCTTCCTCAAAACGCTCGCCGCACCGCCGGATGACCATGAGATCCTGGTGCGCGTCGACGCTGAGGGGGATGACGAGGCGGCCGCCCTCGGCGAGCTGTGCCTTCAGAGACTCAGGCGGTGCCGGCGCTCCGGCGGCGACGAGTATCGCGGCGAAGGGCGCGCGGTCGGGCACGCCGAGGGAGCCGTCGCCGCAAAGGACTTCGACATTCGTGTAGCCGAGGCGCGCGAGCGCCTGCCTGGCGCTTTCGGCGAGCGCCGCATGGCGCTCGATCGTCACCACCTCAGCCGCGATTTCTCCAAGGATTGCAGCGGCATAGCCAGACCCGGCACCGACTTCGAGGACACGGGCGGAGGGCGTGATTTTCGCGGATTCCGTCATCAAAGCAACGACATAGGGCTGCGAGATCGTCTGCCCCTCCCCGATCGGCAGCGGATTGTCCTCGTAGGCGGAGGCGGAAAGTTCAGCCGGAACAAAGGCTTCGCGCGGGACCTTGCGGAAGGCGGCAAGCACCTTTTCGTCACGGATTCCGCGCGAAATCAGCTGCTCCTCGACCATGCGATTCCGCTCGACCGCGAATTCGCTACCTACCCCCGCCTGGCGCCCCGTCCTGGTCACGGCTGGAGCATGACCTGGGACCAAGTTGCGCCGGCGGCGACGAAGCGGACGCGGTGGTGCAGGCGAAAGGCGCCGTCGCGCCAGAACTCGAACTCCTCGGGCGCGATGCGGTAGCCCGACCAGTGCGGCGGGCGCGGGACTTCGCCGACGGCGAACTTCGCGGTGTAAAGCGCGACGGCCTTTTCTAGCGCCAAGCGGCTCTCGATCGGGTGGGACTGCTTGCTGGCCCAGGCGCCGATGCGGGCAAGGCGCGGGCGCGTGGCGAAATAGGCGTCGGCCTCGGCATCCGCGACCGGCGTGACGGCGCCGCGCACCCGCACCTGCCGGCGAAGCGTCTTCCAGTGGAAGAGCAGCGCCGCCTTCGGGTGCGCCTGAAGCTCCCGCCCCTTGGCGCTTTCGAGATTGGTGTAGAAGACGAAGCCGGTCGGGTCGAAGCCCTTCAGGAGCACCATGCGCACGTCCGGCATGCCGGCGGCGTCGACGGTCGCGAGCGCCATCGCGTTCGGATCGTTCGGCTCCTTCTCGGTCGCCTCCGCAAGCCACTCGGAGAACAGCCGAAATGGGTCCGTCGCGTCCGCGAGCTTACTATTCCTTAACCCGTCATCGCCATGGTCGGCGCTGGCGGTCAACTCGCCGTCGGCCATCAGTGGTTCCGCGTTGGTGTCCTCTTTTCCTTATACAGTCCGTGGCGTCGGCGCCGCCAGCCGGTTGGCGGCAGGGCTCGCCATGTCGCTGGCTCTGACCGGCTGTTCGATGTCGCTCCTTGGCGGCGGCGACCAGCCGACGACGACCGGCTCGATCGCGCCGCCGGTCGACGTGCAGCGCCCGCTTCCCTCCACGCTCGCCTTCTCCGACGCGACCAAGATCGGCGAGGCCGCGAACGCGACGCTGATGCTCGCCTCCGGCAACGCGACGGGCGACTGGATCAACGTCGCGACCGGCTCGTCGGGCAAGGTCGAAACGGTCGACCTGCCGAACCCGCCTAGCCAGGGCTGCCATCCGTTCTCCACCACGGTCACCTCGATCGGCGGCGTGCATGAATATGCCGGCGCGATCTGCGGCAACGCCGACGGCCACCCGCGCGTGACGATCGACGAGCGCAGCCCGACGGACAGGACCTAGGCGGCAAACGCACGACGTTCGTCGTCATGCCCGGACTTGATCCGGGCATCCATTCCGCAACGCCTCTGCCAATCGCAACCGCAACGGAATGGATTGCCGGGTCAAGCCCACTGGAAAGGCGTCGTGGCCCTCCCGCGTCAGGCTGGCATTTTTGCGCGCTTCCACCCATATCGTGAGCGTGTCAGATTGCTCCTCCCCGGACTTGAGTCGGTATGCGCGATCCCTATGACGTGCTTGGCGTCGGCCGCTCCGCGAGCGAAGCGGAGGTAAAGCGCGCCTACAGAAAGCTCGCCAAGCAGTTCCACCCCGACAAGCACCAGGGCGACAAGCGCGCGCAGGCGAAATTCTCCGAGATCAACTCGGCTTATGAGATCGTCGGCGACAAGGAGAAGCGCAAGAAATTCGACGCGGGCGAGATCGACGCGGACGGCAAGCCGAAGTTCCAGGGCTTCGAGGGCTTCCATCCGGGCGCCGGCGGCGGCGGCTTCGAGAACGTCGACCCGGCCGCCTTCGGCGACATCTTCGAGGCGCTAAGGCGCGGCCAGGCGGGCGCGGGCGGCCCCGGCGGCGCGCGCACCTTCCGCTTCACGACAGGCGGCCCCGGCGGGCGCAGCTTCGTGGCGGGCGGCGACGAGGACGACGTCATCGGCTCGATCTTCGGCGGGCTTGGCGGCGGACGCGGGCGCCAGGCGCGGCCGGCCGGACCCGGCGCCGACATCCGCGCCGAGATCGCGGTGACGCTCGAAGACATCGCCGAGGGCAAGAAGCCGAAGGTGTCGCTGCCGAGCGGCAAGACCGTGGCGCTGACGCTTCCGGTCGGCGTGCAGGACGGCCAGGTGATCCGGCTCGGCGGCCAGGGCCAGCCGTCGCCGAGCGGCGGCAAGCCGGGCGACGCGCTCGTCACCGTGCGCTTCGTGCCGCATCCGCTCTTCAAGGCGGAGGGCGCGGACCTCCGCCTCGATCTCCCGATCAGCCTCGACGAGGCGGTGCTCGGCGCGAAGATCCCGGTGCCGACGCTTTCCGGCAAGGTTCAGGTGACGATCCCGCTGCACTCTTCGAGCGGCCGGACGCTGAGGCTGAAGGGCAAGGGCCTGCCGCGCGCGCACGGGCACGGCGATTTGCTGGTGACGCCGCGGATTGTTCTGCCGGAAGGGGCGGACGGGGAATTGGAAGCGCTGATGAAGACGTGGAGAGAGAAGGGGAAGAAGGGGGTTAGGGGAAGTGGGTTTGAGTAGGCACAGTCGACTTTGCGCCAAGGCGAGACATCGAGGATGGGCGAGGTGGCGCGCCGGCGGGACTGTCGGAAGTTTTGTGCTGAGGCCGTCTGCGTCACTGAGTGACGAACCTTTCGCCGAACACGACGGCGAACTGGGTCCTGGCCTCGAACCATTCGCGCGGCGGCCGCTTCCACTCGTCGGCCTGGCGATCGAGGACCAGATATAGCAGCTTCATCGCCGCATCGTCATTGGGGAAGTGCCCGCGCGTTCGAACCGCGCGGCGCAGCTTGGAGTTCAGCGCCTCGATCGCATTGGTCGTGTAGATGATGCGGCGGACGCCTTCGGGGAAGGCGAAGAACGGCACCACGTGCTCCCAGTTGCGCCGCCAGCTCAAGGCGATGGCCGGATACTTCTGGCCCCAGGGGCTCGCTTCGAACACTTCCAGGGCCTTCCGGCCGGCCTCGGCGTCGGTGGCCCGGTAGATGGCCCTGAGCGCCGGCATCACCGGCTTGCGGTCCTTCCACGACACGAACGCAAGCGAGTGGCGGATCAGGTGTACGATGCAGGTCTGCACCACCGTGTCGGGGAACACGGTGGTGATCGCCTCGGGGAAGCCCTTCAGGCCATCGACCACGGCGATCAGGATGTCGCTGACGCCGCGGTTCTTCAGCTCGTTCATGACACGCAGCCAGAACTTGGCGCCCTCCGTCTGCTCGATCCAGATGCCCAGTATCGCCTTCGTGCCGTCGGCCAGGATCCCGAGCGCGATGTAGACCGCTTTGTTCCTGACGAAGCCCTCGTCCCTGATCTTCACCCGGATCGCATCGAAGAAGACCAGCGGATAGCAGGCCTCCAGCGGCCGGCCCTGCCATTCGGCGACCTCCTCCAGGACGGCGTCGGTGACGGCCGAGATCAGGTCGGGCGAGACGTCGATGCCGTAGAGCTCCTCCAGGTGGCCGCGGATCTCCCGCACGCTCATGCCGCGTGCATACATGGAGATGATCTTGTCGTCGAAATCCGGGAAGCGGCGCTGGTATTTGGCGATCAGCTTCGGATCGAAGGTGCCGGAGCGATCGCGGGGGATCGTCAGCCGCATCTTCGAGGTGCCGGTCAGAACCGACTTCTGCGAGCTGCCGTTGCGGCGATTGGCGTTGCCTTCGGCGCGCTCTTCCCCAAGGTGCTCGTCGAGCTCGGCGTTCAGAATGCGCTCCGACAGCGCCTTCTTCAGCTCGTCAACAAGACCGTCCTTGGCAAACACCTCCTGCGGATCGCGGCCCGCCAGAAGCTGCTCCAGAAGCTCTTTCTCGATAGCCATGTGATGATTCTCCTCTTTTCATCATCATGGCCTCACGCACACAATTCCTGACAGTCCCCGCGCCGGAAGATCATAATATTCTACGCGTGGCAGAGCGACCGGCCGACTAACGTTAATCGCCGCTTCATTCGCAAAGCGCTCGACGATGCCGCAAAGCAGCTTACAGCGGATCCATCGGTCGACGCCGAAGTCGTCATCGACGCCGACACCGAAGGTGTTGTCGGAACACCGCCGGTCACCGAAACCATCCTTCGAAAGATCGGCGATGCCGACATCTTTGTCCCGGACCTGACGTTCGTGGCCAAGACAGAGACTGGCAAGCTCATTCCCAACCCTAATGTCATGATCGAGTACGGCTATGCGCTTCGTGCGCTGACGTTCGAAGCGATGATGCCGGTAATGAACACCTACTTCGGTCCGCCAGAGGAGCTGCCGTTCGACCTGGGGCACGTTCGTCATCCAACATTGTACGATGTGCCTCCCGAAGTGTCGGACGGTGAGCGACGCATCGCGCGGGCCAAGCTTTCAGCGACACTGGAAGGTATCCTTCGGCTCATGGTTCACCACGCGCTGAACAAGCCGCGAACCGATAGCCCTTTCGTCCCAACTGCACCGAAACGACCTCCGGCCTTTTTCTTTCAGCCAGAGGATGTGCTGGCGAACTTCGGCGAACGGGGTGAGCAGGAGCTTCGCTTCAAACGCAACCGGGCGATCTATCTTCGCCTCTACCCCACCTATGCGGATCAACCGCGTATTGGCCTAACCCGGGCCGTGGAGATTGCGCAAAGGTTGATGCCGCTCCAGCGCGTCATCAACTCGCTTAGCACCCGAAACGACTGGGGCGCGATCAACCTTCAGCCTCATGGGGAGGGCATCACCAGCTTTACTCAGGTATTCGAGACCGGCGAGTTATGGGGTGCTGGCGAGGAGCCGTTCAAAAGCGGCAACCCGGAGTTTGTGGTTGCCATCGGAGTAGAAAAGGCTTTTGTCGCCGCGCTCGAGAACTATCGCACCGTCTATGAGAGGGAGCTCAAACTTCGGCCACCCTTCACTATCGAATTCGGGGCCACCGGTCTGAAGGATCAATATCTAAGCGTACCCAGTGCCGAGTTTCGCACTGGTGACTACGCCGGCCCGATCCAAAAAGACAGCATCTCGCGCAAATACGAACTTACAGGCTTCGACGAGGTAGAATGGCGATCGGCACTGAGAGACTTTCTAATCAACTTCTATGATTTGGCCGCGCGGCACAGATCGACGGTGCTGACGGACCAGATCGTCGCCGCGCACGAATTGCCGCCGCGCTAGACGCGGTGCCAGCATTCCTAGCACCAGAAACTTACCTCCTTGACCCCGGCGGCTGCTGACATGCAGCTCGCCCCAGGCGATGTCCTCGCGCAGCTTCGTTATCGTCGCCCTTGTCCGCGTGCAATCCCTTCAGCCCATCGCTTTCCAATTCACCAGTCCATGATCCTTGATGACCCCGATCTCGGCCGGAGGGACACGGTCGCAGAAGAGGACGACGTTCAGGCACGCGTGTCGGGCGCTCGGGGCGATCAGGCCGTCGAAGTCGAGAAAGTGCGCGCACTCCGCCACGTCCTGCGTGCGCAGATACTCGCCCTGCCGCTCCTGATACGAAAGCTGACCGTAGCGGCCGGTGTCGATTCCGATCTTGGCGAGCGCATCGAGATCGACGAGCTTCAGGGCGCGCTTGAGCGCGACGCTGAGCTCATGCAGGCGATAGCGGACCTGCGAAGGAAACACCGGCTGTCCTCGCGCGAGATGGAAGTAGATCTCGGCGACAGCTCCCTCGCGCGCGGCGGATGTGTAGAGGACATCGAAGGTGCCGTCGTCCCAGCGTCCGCCGGAGCGGCTGCAGAGCGTCGGATCGCGGCCCTCGCGCACGACGCGCCAGACATTGCCTGAAAAGCGGACCGGCTTCAGCGCCTCGAGAGCATCGATCAGCGCGCTGTCGCGACGCCTGCGGATTTCGATCATCCGTCAGACGAAGGCCGCGCTGTCCAGACGGTCGATCACCTTCAGGACCTCGATCGTCCGATCCTCATGGATCAGATCGATCGCGCGCTCGCCGTTCAATTGCGGATGACGGGCGTAGAGCCAGGTCCGAATTTCTTCGGGGGCGTAATACTCACGCAGGCGGCCGACGAGGTAATGGAGGTCGGAGAGGATAAGCTCGTTGCGCGGCTGCGGCTTGATATCGCCGGCCTTCCAACGCGACACGGTCGCCTTCGAGACCTCCGTGATGTTGGCGATGTCGGTTCCCTTCAAGCCACCGACCTTGCCAAGTTCATCAAGGAAGCGCGGCACCGCACCTTGGGTCACGCTCATCGTTGTTCTTCTCTCCTGGTCGTCCTTCGATGATGATCGATCGGGCGCTTCTGCATGCTCTCCAGATCAACCCCTGAGCGTTCGGCCTCTGAGGAGTGCCCTAGCATCACCGTTTCACATTGCGCTTCTATGAAACCAAAAGATCAAAGTCAAGGCCTTTGTTCCCTACTCGTTCCTGCGGAGAGAGCCGACTCGCCTCGCCGCGGGGCGCGACGAAGGAGCGGTTCGATCTCTCCGAGCGGCAGGAGGAACCCCCACTCCGCCCTTGGCTCTCCCCTCTGAACTCGTGTAGAAGCCGGCGCATGCCCCACTGATCGGCCGGTTTTCCCCGCCCACGCCCGTCTCGACGGGAGAGGTGCGTCCGCTTTGGCGCGCGTCCCCGCGAGACGGGCGGCTGCCGCCCGGCAGCCGTTGGCCCTTGCCGATGTGGGGAACCATGCCAAGGCACTCGAAAGACGCGCGCGACGCGAGCACACGCTCAGAGACCGAATCCTCAAGCCAGGCCGAACGGCTCCGCCGACGGAAATACGCGGAGGCGATCGCCCGCGCCGAGTTCGGCAGGCACTATTGGAACGAGCGCCTCGACAAGGATCTGCGGGAAGCGCTGGACCGGCGGCCGCCGCGACGAAAAACGTAGGATTGCGCATCGAACCACGAGTGACGCGCGGTCGCTCGTCGGTTGCGGTTATCTTGGAAGCCGCCAGGATCGGATTGGAACTGTCCTGGCTTCGCGGCGCGTCGCCAAAGTTGCCGGAGTTCCACGGCGCGGAATAAAAACCGATCGCGGCGTCGGCGCAGGGCAGTCCGGTCTTGCGACTAGAACTTGACCCCGAACAACGCCAGACCAAGGACGCAGATCACAAGACGCGGTTCACGGGTGGGCTACCAACGTCTCCCCCAGTTCCCTCTCCATCCGCCTCTGCGACGGACGAGTCCGATGATCAACAATAGGATCACCGCTCCGATCGTGGCATTGACGATCGCCGCGGCAATGCCCGCGCCAAGATGGATGCCGAGTTGAGGAAGCAGCCAACTACCGATGAAGGCGCCGATGATTCCGATGATGAGATCGCCGACGATCCCAAACCCAGTGCCTCGCACGATTTGGCCGGCCAGCCATCCGGCGATGAGCCCGACAACCAGGATGATCAGCAAACTCTCAGCCGACATGTGCACCCTCGCAGCCTCCAGATACGTTGACTAGTGACACCCCAAGACGCTTGGAAACCGCAAGCTCACCGACAAAGACGGCCCGGTCAATGAGCTATCTGAGGAGAGCGCGGCACTCAAAACACGCCCACAAGGACGATGAAGGCTGCTCCCAACAGCACGAAGGTCAAACCCGCTGAAAAATTGAACCAGAAGGTCAAAGTGGGCATGGCGGCACCGGAGTTTCCGAAGTGAGAACTCTTGGCCGCCCAACCAGTTCCGACCGGATAGTGAAATAGTTCAAATCGCGGAAAAGAAACCGCGAGCCGCAATCCGCGGGAAGACTTAAGCGGAATGTGAGTTCTTTGATGTTGTCCGTCCGCTCGCCTTTGGAACTTCTACCCTGTGAAGCTGTTGTATCTGTGCGTCATCACGACGCCGTCGGGGGAGCCTGAAGCTCCGGAGGGACGAAGATGAGGAGATCCGCGAAACTTCTGGCCGCCTCTGTGCTGACCGGCACGACGCTTGCCATCGTCGCTTCTGCTGTGGTGCCGTTTATGGCACAGGCGCGCGCCGCCGCCGCCGGTATCACTCGCGTTGACATCGCTGCCGAACGGATCGGTGGTGCTTTCGCCTCGCTCCAAGAAGCTAACATCGATCCGACAACCGCTACCGTCGGGACGGGCACGTCGAAGGGCGATCTCGCTATTCCGGCCGACTGTGCCAGCGCGACGTGGCCGAACATCGATCGTTCCTGCCTCGCGACGGCCGACGGCTCGCCCGCGCCGTACGTTCGCACCATCACCATCGCATACCAGACCGGCCCGAACACCACGGTCCTTCTTCGCGTCCCCGCCGCAGTTGCCGAGCGAGGTTTGCTGCAAATTCCGCTTCCGGTAAGTCTCCAATGACGCGCGCTGCGTCAACTCCTTGCCTTCTCGGCCGAGCGCGGACTTGCTATAGCGCTGCCGTCGTCTGTCGGTGATTCTCGACAGCCGCATCGGAGGTTTTCGCCATGCTACGTTCTCCCCGATTTCGTGCCTGGCTCGTCGCTGCGATAGCGGGGCTCGCCGTCAGCATCTCGTCCGCGGCCTTTGCCGACAGCGGCACGATCCGGCTCACGGTCTACAAGGGCGGCTGGGTCATCGGCGGGGCTGGGGGCAGCGGGACGCTGGTCTTCAAGGGCCGCAGATATCAGCTTGGGATTGGCGGCCTGAGCGTGGGCTTCACGTTCGGCGGCGCGAAGGCGACGCTATCGGGGACGGTATCCCACATCCGCCGGCCTTCCGACGTCGAGGGTGTCTACGGGGCGGCCGGCGCGGGAGGCGCGCTCGGGCATGGCGCCGGTACGATCGTCCTCACCAACGAGAAGGGCGCGGTCCTCGAGCTGCAGGGCCACCAAGTCGGATTGATGGTGAATGTCGACCTGAGCGGCCTGGCTCTATCGTTGAAGTGAGCCGGCGCCGGCAAGGATCATACGCACCGGACCAGCCCATCGCTTCGCCCGAGCGCTGTCGCGACCCTGACGGATCGGCCCGCCACCGCTTCAAATCCGCGATGCCTTGCGCCGCGAGGAATGCGTCGCATCGGCCAACGTCGCTCGCCGCCGACTAGCGCGCGAGCTGCTTGATGACCTCCGAAAGCCGCTCGAGGGCGTCGCGCTTGTCGCCTTCGCTCAGCCGGTCCAGGTCGATGCGGATCGACACGCCGTCACGCTCGCATTGGATGAGCCTGTCCCGTTTGGCCTCATCGAGGAAATGCCGTAACGCGAAGGGACGTATCTCGCGACGGATGCCCTTGGCCTCGATCGACGGCTGCTCCTCGGCCTCGACCGTGTCGCGCACCAGCGCATAGGTTTCGTAGGACAGGAGAATGCCGCCCGGATCGGCCTGGTTCTCGAGCCGCGCGGCCAGATTCACCTCGCCACCGATGATCGTGTAGTCCATCCGCGCTTCGCTGCCGAAATTCCCGACATTGCAGAAGCCCGTGTTGATGCCGATCCGCATGCGGAACGGATGCTGGTATCCCTTCGCGCGCCAGATCGCCTCCAACTCCGCCATCCGGCGCTGCATGGCGATCGCCATCGCGACACACGCCTTGGCGTCCTCCTCGACGCCTTTGGTTTCCGGGTCGCCGAAGAACATCAGCATGGCGTCGCCGATGAACTTGTCGATGGTCGCGCCATGTTCGAGGGCGATCTGCGACATCTCGGTGAAATACTCGTTCAGCAGATTGGCCAGGTCCTCCGCCTCGAGATCCTCGGTGATCTGGGTGAAATCCTTGATGTCGCTGAAAAAGACGGTGAGCTTCTTGCGCTTCGTCTCGAGCGAGACCTCCTGCTCGCTGGAGAAGATCGACTGGTAGACCTGTGGCGCCAGGTATTTAGACAGCTTGAGCGACAGGCTTTCGAGCTTGGCGTTCTTCTCGTCGACCAACGCCTTCTGCTCGTCGAGCTCACCGATCGTGTTCTGGTAGAGAACGTCGAAACGGTCCTTGGCATTTTCCAGCGCGACCCGGTTTTGCTCGGAGCGGGCCACTTTCTTTTCGAGGATGCGCACCTGGCGCTGCAGGGCGGCGACCTGAGTGCCGAGGTCGGCGTCGGTCTGGTCAACATCGGTCATAGGCGGACCCGTCTCTCATGAGACATCCGGAAATCGGGAATGCCGCCGCCTGACGCTCCCACGTCAGGTGCCCAGGATGAGCGAAACGAACGTCTCGTTGTGGAATTTCGAAGCAGAATCTTCCGTGTCGAGCGGCCCGATCTCACCGTAGCCGTAGAAGCCGCAGACGGGAACTTGCGAGCCGATCACCGACTGCACGATGCCGACCTCCTCGTTCGTATGGGTTCCCAAGAGAAGCTTTCGCGCGGCGCACGAGAAGATCAATGCGGCCGCGGGCGTCTTGCCGTGCGGATAGTCGGCAAAGGCCTTGCCTATCGATTCCCTGGCGCCGTCCAGAATGGCATTGCGGTCGGCAATAGTGATCTGAACCATGGCGCCTTCGCGGACGTCGCCGAGATAGTTGATCGCGCCGCTCGCGCGAAGCTGTGGCTCCGCGGTGGCGCGCAGGCACGCGACCGCGCCCGTTTCGTCGAGGATCGCCAGCGGGTTTTCCGGTCCGGGAAAGGCCTGCGCTCCCAGGCGCTGCCGGTAAAAGTCGATGGCCGGGCCGCCGTCGATCTCATGCACCAGGGTCGCGTCGGAGCGCGTGACCAGCCCCGGCTCTCCCATCGGCTTCCAGCCGCTCGCGACGGCCACCGAATAGATGAGCGGCCCTGAGAACAGGAGAACCGGAACGGAGTCGGAGCAAACCACGCGGCCGCAAAACTGCCGCGTGCCGGTGAGCTTGAAGGCATCGCCCGCCGTGCCGCCGAGCACGGGCACGTTCGAATCCAGGTTCTGTCGCAGCGACTCGACGATCTGCTGCGCGCTGGTCGTAAGGCTCTCCGGCAGCGTGATGCACAGAGCCGGGGATTTCGTGATCGTCGCGCTCGCCATTGCGACGGCCTGTGAACAGGCGGCGCCGACGTCCTTGCTGACGTCGCGGCCGAGGCCGGCGGTGATCGAGACGCTGTCCGACCCGAGCAGAATGAGCGCGGCGGAATCGTCGCGAAACCCGAGCCGCGAAGAGAACTCTCCGTCGGTCGTGCAGCCGATGAGCGCGATGCCGGGCCAGGCGTCGTCGATCCCCTCGACAAGCTGCTCATGCTCAAGGTCGATGCTGCAAAACAAAATGCCGGCTTGCGGCGAGCGTCCACCGAGATCCTCGCGGCACTGCTCCAGAAGTTCGTCGAGGACGCCTTCGGTGTCGATGTCTTCACTATGTGCGGCCACCGCAAAGAACATTGACCCCCCGGGCTTTCTTCCTTGGAGCCAAAATAGGCGAAATCTTCGCCGGCAGGTGATAAATCGAAGCTGCGTGCGCGCTTGGTATGCTCGCGCGTTTCCACCCGCGACAATCAAGGCCGGCCTTTGTCGCCATTTGCATGTTACCGGGTGCCGTCGCGGGCGCTGGCTTCAGGCGCGCGCCGGGTGGACGGCGGAAAGGCTTGAGATGGCTGGGCTAAAGGGCAAGGGGCGCGGGACGATCGACAAGGAGCGGCTCGATCTCTCCGAGCGACAGGCGGTGGAACATTGGATGAAGCGTTGGGGCGTGACGCGCGACCAGATCGTGACCGCGCATCGAAAAGTCGGCCGGATGGTGAAGGACATCGCCGCCGAACTCGGCAAGCGCCGCTGAGGCAACCGCGTGCTGAGGACGAAAGCCGGCGGGCGATCCGAATGATCCCCTGGGTCCTGCTCGACCGGGCGGAAATCCCCGGCGGCGGCGAACTGCGCCTGATGCAAAGGGGCGCCGAGTTCTCGATCAAGCTCGGGTCGATCCAGCTGATGAACAGCCGGAGCGCCGGCTCGGAGATCGCGCTCGCGACCCTCACCTGCGATCGGCTCGGCGGCCGCAAGCGGCCGCACATCCTGATCGGAGGGCTCGGCATGGGCTTCACGCTGCGCGCCGCTCTGACCGTGCTCGGGCCCGACGCGAGGATCACGGTCGCGGAGCTGGTGCCGGCGGTCGTCGCGTGGGCGCGCGGTCCGCTCGCCGCGCTGTTCAAGGACGCGCTCGACGATCCGCGGGTGAAAATCTACGCGGGCGACGTCGGGCGGCTGATCGCCTCCAGCAAGCCGATCCACGACGCCATCCTTCTCGATGTCGACAACGGCCCGGAGGGATTGACGCGCAAGGCCAACGACCGGCTCTACGACCTCAAGGGCCTGCGCTGCGCGCTCGCCGCGCTGAAGCCGAACGGCATCCTCGCCGTCTGGTCGTCGACCCCGAACAAGCCCTTCACCGAGCGGCTCCGCGCCTCCGGATTTCATGCCGAGCAGATCAGGATCGGCGCGAGCGCAGGCGGCGGCGCGCGCAGCGTCATCTGGATGGCAACGCCCGCCACCGCGCCGCGCGGCAGGCGAGCATGACGCACGGGTGGGCGACGGAAGGCGACGCTCCGGCTGTCGACTACGATGGCGGCTGCCAGGCCTGCGGCGCCTGCTGCGCCTTTTCCGCCGACTGGCCGCGCTTCAGCCTGGAGAGCGACGCCGAGATCGCTCGCATCCCAAGCCACTTCGTCGCGGCCGACGAAAGCGGAATGCGTTGCGACGGCTCCCGCTGCAGCGCGCTCTGCGGCGAGGTCGGACGGGCGACCGCATGCAGCGTTTACGAGGCGCGGCCTGAAGTCTGTCGCGCCTGCATCCCGGGCGGAGAGGATTGCCGCATGGCGCGCCGCCGGTTCGGATTGCTCTGACGGCGGCAAAGCGGCGTCGAGGGCGGCCGCAGCTTTCAGGCTCGCGCACATGCCTGCCGGCCGATCCCCCGCGTCGAGGCTTTCTTAAACGTAATCATCCGCCGGTGGCGACATCGTGGGCGATGCTCTATTTGCTCATCTTGCGCGGCCGATCCGCCGCCCGAACCCCCAAAGTGGAGCGACCATGCAGCTAGGCATCATCGGGCTCGGACGGATGGGCGCCAACATCGCGCGCCGGCTCATGCGCGGCGGCCACGAATGCATCGTCTTCGACATCAGGCCTCAGTCGGTCGCGCAGCTTGCCGGCGAAGGCGCGGTCGGCGCGGATTCGATCGCCGACCTCGTCGCCAAGCTGAAAGCCCCGCGCGCCGTCTGGATGATGCTGCCGGCGGCGATCGTCGACGACACCATCGCCGACGTGTCGGAACGCCTCGCGGCGGACGATGTCCTGATCGACGGCGGCAATTCCTACTACCGTGACGACATCGTCCGCGCGAAGGCGCTTCGCTCGAAGCGCATCCACTATGTCGACGTCGGCACCAGCGGCGGCGTCTATGGCCTGGAGCGCGGCTTCTGCCAGATGATCGGCGGGGAAGACGCGCCGGTCAGGCGGCTCGATCCAATCTTCGCCACGCTCGCGCCCGCGATCGATTCGGAGCCGCGCATTCCCGGGCGCGAGAAACGCGCCACCACCGCCGAGCACGGCTATCTCCACTGCGGGCCGAGCGGCGCCGGCCACTTCGTTAAGATGGTCCACAACGGCATCGAATACGGCCTGATGGCCGCCTACGCCGAAGGCTTCAACATCCTGCGCAACGCCAATGTCGGCGCAAAGCCGGAAGCGGCCGACGCGGAGACCGCGCCGCTCGCCGATCCGGAAGCCTACCGCTACGATCTCAACGTCGCGGAGATCGCCGAGATGTGGCGCCGCGGCAGCGTCATCGCCTCCTGGCTTCTCGACCTGACGGCGGAGGCGCTCTTGAACGACCCCGACCTTTCCGCGTTCAAGGGGCGGGTCTCCGATTCCGGCGAGGGACGCTGGACGGTGAAGGCGGCGATCGACGAAGGCGTGCCGGCGCCGGTGCTGGCGACGGCGCTCTTCGAGCGTTTCGCCTCGCGCGGCGCCGCCGACTTCGCCGACAAGCTCTTATCCGCAATGCGCGTCGAGTTCGGCGGCCATGTCGAGAAGCCCGCGGGCAAATAGCGTGACCAAAGACGCCGCGCCATCCGACGCCCTGGTGCTTTTCGGCGCCAGCGGCGATCTCGCGCACAAGAAGATCTTTCCCGCCCTCTACGCGATGTGCAGGCGGGGCAAGCTCAACGTTCCGATCGTCGGCGTGGCGAAATCCGGCTGGACGCTCGACGATCTGAAGTCGCACGCACGCGACGCGCTGCGCGAGCTGCCGGACTTCGATGCGAAGGTCTTCGCGCGGCTCGCCGGGCTGATGCGCTACATCGACGACGACTACCGTGACGCCGCGACGTTTCAGGCGCTGCGCAAGGCGCTCGACGGTTGCCGGCACCCGCTCTACTACCTCGCCATCCCGCCGAACATGTTTCCCGACGTCGTCAAGGGCCTCGCCGATTCCGGCGGCACGGAAGGGGCGCGCGTCGTCATCGAAAAGCCCTTCGGGCGTGACCTCCAGTCCGCCCAGGCGCTCGACAAGACGCTGCACGCGGCGCTGCCGGAAGACGCGATCTTCAGGATCGACCACTACCTCGGCAAGGAGCCGGTGCAGAACCTTCTCTACTTCCGCTTCGCCAATTCCTTCCTCGAGCCGATCTGGAACCGCAACTTCGTGCGCGGCGTGCAGATCACGATGGCCGAGAGCTTCGGCGTCGCCGGCCGCGGGCGCTTCTACGAGGAAGTAGGCGCCATCCGCGACGTGATCCAGAACCACATGCTGCAGATCGTTGCCATCCTGGCGATGGAGTGCCCGGTCGGCGAGGCGAGCAACTTCGTGCGCGACGAGAAGATCAAGGTGTTCGATTCCATCCGGCCGCTGCGTCCCGACGAGCTCGTGCGCGGCCAGTTCCGCGGCTATCGGAACGAGCCGGGCGTAGCGCCCGACTCGAGCGTGGAGACGTTCGCGGCGCTGCGCCTGCACATCGATTCCTGGCGCTGGCAGGGCGTGCCGTTCCTGGTGCGGGCGGGAAAGGCGCTGTCGGTGACGGCAACTGAAGTGACGGTCGATCTCGACTATCCGCCGAAGTTGGTCTTCGGGGCGAGCCGGCCGCAGCGGCCGAACTATCTCCGCTTCCGCCTCAGCCCCGACGTGGTGATCGCGCTCGGCGCGCGCACCAAGAAGCCCGGCGAGACGATGGCCGGCGAGCAGGCGGAGCTCAAGGTCCTGCATCGAAGCGGCGACGAGATGAGCGCCTACGAGCGGCTGATCGGCGATGCGATGGTGGGCGACTCGACGCTCTTCGCGCGTCAGGACAGCGCCGAGGCGCAGTGGCGCATCGTCGATCCGATCCTCGGCAACAACACGCCTCTCCATGAATACGATCGGGGCTCGATGGGACCGGCCGAGGCCAGCGAAATCGCCAAGGGTGTCGGCGGCTGGCACGAACCGGACGTGCCGGACGGAGCACCTCCGTGAGCACCAAACGCCGGAAGACCTCCGCGCCGACGAAACGGCTGCGCGCCGCTCCGCGCGGAAAGCGCAGGAAGATCCTCGCGATCGATGTCGGCGGAACGCATGTCAAGGTCCTGCGGAGCGGAAATTCGGAGCGCCGGCGGTTCGATTCAAGTTCCGACCTGAGCGCCAAGGCGATGACCGCAAAGGTCATCGAACTCGCTCGGGACTGGGACTACGACGTGGTGTCGATCGGGTATCCGGGCCCGGTCGTTCACAACCGTCCGATGGCCGAGCCGCACAATCTCGGCAAAGGCTGGGTCGGCTTCGATTTCGAGGCCGCGTTCGGCCGGCCGGTGAAGATCGTCAACGATGCCGCAATGCAGGCGCTTGGCAGCTATTCAGGCGGGCGCATGCTGTTCCTCGGCCTCGGCACGGGTCTGGGCGCGGCCATGATCGTCGATGGGACGGTCGAGCCGATGGAGCTGGCGCATCTGGAGTTCCGGCACGGAAAGACGTTCGAGCACTATCTCGGCCGCGACGGGCTGAAGCGCTCTGGCCTCAAGAAATGGCAGCGCCACGTGGCCTCTGCGGTCGAACATCTCATCACCGCGCTGCAGCCGGAATACGTCATTCTCGGCGGCGGCAATGCGGAGAAGCTGAAGACGCTTCCGCCGCATACGCGGCTCGGCGACAACGAAAACGCGTTCCTTGGGGCATTCCTCCTCTGGGACAAACACCGTCGCCATGCTTGAGCCGATCGACGCATCCGCCAACGCAGCGCCCGGCGGCCCCGGCATCGCCCCGACCTGGACGAGCAGCGCCAAGGACGTGGTCGGCTCCGCGCTTGGCCATTCGCGCGTCTGGTTCACGCTCGGCTTCGGCATCCTGAACGAGGTCTACTACCCGCGCGTCGACATTCCACAGATCCGCGATCTCGGCTTCATCGTCGCCGACGGCCACGGCTTCTGGGTCGAGGTCAAGCGGCTGCAGAACTACACGCTGCGTCTATTGGCGCCGGGCACGCCGGCGGCCGAGATCGTGCACACGCACGCGCGCTTCACGCTGACGCTGCGCGTCACCCCGGATCCGGACCGCGACGTCTTGGCGATCGAGGTCGACCTCGCCGGCGATCAGGAGCTCCGCCCCTATGTGCTTCTTGCGCCGCGCCTCGGCACTGACGGCATGCGCAATTTCGCCGCCGTCCGCAGCCAAGGCGGGCGGAAACTCCTCACCGCCGAGCAGGGTCCGTTCGCGCTGGCGCTCGCCGCCGTCGACGCCGATCAGCGCGACGCCTTCGGCGCGCTTGGCGCCGGCTATGTCGGCGAGACCGACGGCTGGCAGGATTTTCACTTGAACGGCGCGCTCAGCTGGCAATACGCCACGGCCGGACCGGGCAACGTCGCCCTCGTCGCGGCGCTGGCCAGGAACGCGGTGCTCGGATTGGGCTTCGGCGACACGGTGCAAGCCGCCGCGACGCTCGCAATCTCAAGCCTCATGCAGCCCTTCGACAATCTCGTGCAGCAACAGGTCGCGGACTGGCGGCGATGGCACGAGCGCCGCAAGAAGCGCTCGATGCTGCCGGATGAGCCGGCGATGGAGCTCGCCGACCAGCTGCTGCTCTCCTCCATGGTGCTGCGGTCGCACCGCGACAAGACCTATCCGGGCGCGATGGTCGCAAGCCTGAGCGTTCCGTGGGGCAACAGCGGCGACGACCTCGGCGGCTATCACCTGGTATGGCCGCGCGATCTGGTGGAATGCGCGACCGGGCTGCTTGCGCTCGGCGCCGAGCACGAAGCGCGCGAGACGCTCCGCTACCTGATCGCCACGCAGAAGCCGGACGGAAGCTGGTACCAGAACCAGTGGCTCGGCGGCACCGCCTATTGGCAGGGGATGCAGCTCGACGAGACGGCGTTTCCCGTGCTCCTCGCCGCGGCGCTCGCCGAGCGCCAGTCGCTGCACGGCATCGACGTGCGCGACATGGTGCTGAAGGCGCTGACCTATATCGCCCGCACCGGCCCTTCGAGCACGCAGGACCGCTGGGAGGAGAACGCCGGCATCACCACCTTTACGCTTGCCGTCGTCATCGCCGCCTTTGTCGCCGGCGCGGACTTTCTCTCTGAGCCGGCGAAGAGCTTTGCCTTGGCTCTCGCCGATTTCTGGAACGCCAACATCGAGGCCTGGACGTCGGTCGAAGGCACGCCGCTTGCGAAAGCCGTCGGCGTGAGAGCCTATTACGTCCGCATTGCTCCCACCGACGTGCTGCGCGATCCGGCGCTGCTCAGATCCGAACTCACCATCAAGAACCGCGGTGAAACCGGCAAGGTTTCCGCCTACGAGGAGGTCGCCGTCGATTTTCTTCAACTCGTGCGCTTCGGGCTTAGGTCGCCGACCGACGCGCTCGTCCGCGACAGCGTGAAAGTGGCGGACGCGCTGCTGAAGACCGATACGCCCAACGGTCCGGCCTGGCACCGATATAACGGCGACGGCTACGGCGAGCACGAAGACGGCAGCCCGTTCGACGGCACCGGGCGCGGTCGCGCATGGCCGCTCTTGACCGGCGAGCGCGGTCACTACGAACTGGTCGCGGGCAACGATCCGGCGCTCTATCTCCGCGCCATGGCGGCGATGACGGGCCCGTGCGGGATGATGCCCGAGCAGGTGTGGGACGTTGAGGCGCTCCCCGCGCAACGGCTGTTTCCGGGCGAGCCGACCGGGTCGGCGATGCCGCTCGCCTGGGCGCACGCGGAGTTCATCAAGCTCATGGTCTCGCGCCATCTCGGGTATCCGTTCGACCGGCCGGCGGCGGCTTGGCGCCGCTATGGCGGACGCCGACCGACGATCCGCTACGCGATCTGGCGTCTGCAGGCGCGGATCGCGCGGACCCAGCGCGGCGGAACGCTGGTGATCGCCCTGCCGGTCCCCGCGCGCGTCCATTTTGGCGTCGACGGGTGGCAAAACATCAGAGACGGTGAGACGAAAGAGACGGGGCTCGGCTTGCACGCCTTCGAGATCAGCCTGTCAGGCCTGGAGGATGCACGCCGCGTCGACTTCACGTTCCAACAGCGCGACACGCAAGCGTGGGCGGGCGAGGATTTTCATGTGGAGGTGGAGGATTAGCGGAGAGGCTATTTGGCCCTCCCCGTCCTGCGGTCGCCGGCCGAGCGAGTCGGATTGTGGCTTCCAGTGCGACATCTTCCACGTCATCACCGAGCACCTCAATGATGGAACACCCACCGGTTGGCCCGACTCTGCGACTCGAGAAAATCGCAGCGCGGTGAAACGCAAAGATATTTCGACTCGTGCACGAAGGACTGGGCGACCTTGATCTTCTGCGCCGGGAACTTGTGCACGTTAGTGCGTCGGCGAATAGAAAACATCACCAACGAATCCTTACTTCATAAAGGATTCTCCGCACTGCGGATTCACTTTCCGTAAGCCTCGTATTTCAGACAAGTCTTAGCAAAGAACTGTTGGAACTAGGCGTGCATGCACGCAATATCCAAAAACGCCGCCCGTGAACTGTGCCGCCTGCATCGTGCCGAAGCAGGCGGCGTGATGCAGCTCTTTGCGTTTGCATTTCCAGTCCTGGTCCTGCTGACCGGCCTCGGTGTCGACAGCGCCGGGTTCTATAACCAGCAGAGCCGGATGCAGTCGGCCGCCGACTCATCGGCGCTGGCGATCGCCAAGGAAATGCATCTCTACCTCGACAAGACCTCGGCACTGGTGGAATTCGGGAACAGCCGGGTCGAGGCGGTTCTCGGCACCGTCGGACTGGCGGGTCATCCCCACACGACGAACATTCAGGTGGACACCAAGCAGGGTCGCGCGACGGTCGCGATCAGCATGGCCACCAAGACGTTTCTTCCCGTCGAGGTCTGGGGCGAAAATCCAATCGTCGTCAATGCCGTGGCGTCGACCTACGGGGCGGAGGACCTTTGCGTACTCGGACTCAAAAAGTCCTCGGAAGAGACTGTGAAGGCGGACAAGGCCGCCGTAATCACCGCCCCGGATTGCGCGGTCCAATCCAACTCGACCGACCCGCAGGGGCTTACCGCCGCCCCCCTGAGCTCGATCGTCTCGTCCTTGACATGCACGTCGGGTGGCTATTCGGGTCCCTCGACATCCTTCACGCCGACGCCCGAAACCGATTGTCCCGTTCTTGAAGACCCGCTGGCGGACAGGGTGCCCCCGCAACCGGGTGGCTGCGACTATCTCGACTTCGTCGCCGACCAGGGCGTCACGACCATCGAGCCCGGGAACTATTGCGGCGGGCTAAAGGTCTCCAACAAGGCCGACGTGATAGCGGCGCCGGGCGTCTACATTATCAGCGGCGGCATGCTGGAGGTCGCGAACAACGCAAAGTTCCATGGCGAGCACGTCAGCTTCTACTTCGCCGACGACGCGGCGACGCTCAGGTTCAAGGACCGCGCAGACGTCGAGCTTTCGGCGCCGACGGACGGGCTGATGGCCGGCATCCTCTTTTTCGAGAACCCCAAGGCCACGCCCGGTCGCGACTTCGAGATCGCAAGCGATTCGGTGCGCAAGCTGCTCGGAACGATCTACCTGCCGCGCGGCGTCTTCAAAGGCGACGGCCAAGCCATCGGGACGATGGCGACGAACACCGTCAATGGCATCACCCAGGCCGCCGGCGCGGGCGCGCTCCTGCCCACCATCGGCCAAGCGTCAGCCTATACAGTCATTGTCGCCAATCGCCTCGACCTGAGGGCGGTGAACCTCGTGATCAACGCCGACTATGCAACGAGCGACGTCCCTGTGCCCGAAGGCGTCGGGCCGAACAGTCAGAAAGTGCGGCTCTCCCGCTAGGCTGACCCAACTGCGAGATCGACCCGGCAGTGTTCTCCAAGCTTCTCACTCTCGGGTCGTCCGGGACGCGGCGCTCCATTAAAGGTCGGCTGCAGCGCCTGGTAATCGTTTCGGTGGGTCTCGCGCTCATCGCGTTTGCCGTCCTCGATCTTTGGCAGGAGGCGCGATCCTATCTCGCGGACAAGAGGGAAACCTTGTTGGCGACGGCCAACATCGTGGCCGGCGCCTCCTCGACCGCCGTTGCGCTCGACGATATCCCGCAGCTCAAGGAGAGTTTGAGGTCGATTTCGAGAGTGCCCGGCCTTGCTTATGCGAGAGCGGAAGGCACCGACGGGCGCGTTCTCGCGGAGGTTGGCGGCGCGTCGCGTCTGGTCGGCGAAGTCACGCTTGACGGCAACCAGGACACGTCGATCTACACGCTGTTGCGGACTCGCACCGTCACGGTGGTCGTGCCCATCGTCTATGCGGGCCGTCCCGTCGGACGGCTGCTGCTGATCAGCGGCACTGGCGACCTCTTCTCACGCTTCGTCGACCGGCTCGTGCTTGGATCAATCGGCGCGCTGACGGCAATCTTCACCGGGCTCTTCATTGCGCAGCGAATGCAGATGTCGATCGCCCGGCCCCTGACGGAGCTGGCGGGCGACATGGCCCGAATTGCGGATACGCACGACTACAGCACATCGCTTCCCGACGCCCCCGATCAGGAAACGAAGGTGCTCGCCGACAGCTTCAACGCCATGATGAAGGAAATCCGGCGTGCCTACGACGCAATATCCAACCGGGAGGCCGAGCTTATCTTCCGCCTCTCGCGCGCAACCGAGCACAGGGACAACGAGACCGGCGAGCACATCATGCGCATGGCGACGCTGTGCGGGCTGATCGGGAAAGGCCTCGGCCTGGAGCGCGGCGAGAGGGAGGCTATCCAGCGCGCGGCGCCGCTGCACGACGTCGGAAAGGTCGGCGTGCCGGACCGGATCATGTTCAAGGGCGGAAAACTCGATCCGTCGGAGCGGCGCGAGATGGAGAAGCATACGAACTACGGTTACGAGATTCTCCGCGACAGCGAATCCGATCTCATCCGCCTCGCAGCCGAGATGGCCTGGTCGCATCACGAAAGATGGGACGGAACCGGGTATCCGCGCGGTCTCAAGGGAGAGGAAATCCCGCTTGCAGGCCGGATCGCCGCCGTTGCCGACGTCTGCGACGCCCTCGCATCCAAACGGCCTTACAAGTCGGCCTGGGAACCGCACGCTGTCCGCGCTCACCTCGTCGAGAACAGCGGGACGCATTTCGATCCGACCTGCGTCGAAGCCCTCCTCTGCCAGTGGGACGAGGTCCAGCGGATGTACGCGCAACGCGGCCCGGACGCTACGCAGGCCCCGGAGGAACGCATTTCGACCGCGCGATGCGCTTAGGCAGGCGAGGGTTGGATGCCTTGTGGTCGCCCCGCTCGACGCGTGGCTAACTGCCCGTCGGCACGAAGAAATCCGGCTGTAAGGGGAGGCTCGGATCGACACGATACTTCTCCAGGTCGGTTACCCCTTCGGAAGCGAGGAAGGTATCGTCGATCAGGAAATTGCCGGTGAATTCGCGCGCCGGCTTGTTGAAGATCAGGTAGGCGGCGTCGGCGAGGATCTCGGGCTTGCGCGAGGCGCGCATGATCCGCTCGCCGCCCAAGAGATTCTTGATCGCCGCCGTCGCGATCGTCGTGCGCGGCCAGAGCGCGTTGACAGCGATGCCACGCCCGCGAAACTCTTCGGCGAAGCCAAGCACGCAGAGGCTCATGCCAAACTTCGCCATCGTATAGGCGACGTGCGGCGCGAACCAGTGCGCCTGCATGTCGAGCGGCGGCGAGAGCATCAGCACGTGCGGGTTGGCCGCCTTCTCCAGATACGGCAGCGCGAGTTTCGTCACCATGAAGGTGCCGCGCGCGTTGACCTGATGCATCAGGTCGAAGCGCTTCATCTCGATGTCGCGGGTGTTGGCGATGTTGATCGCGGATGCGTTGTTCACGACGATGTCGATGCCGCCGAATTCCTCAGCGGTCCTTTGGATGGCATCGGCGACGGCGGCCTCGTCGCGGATATCGACGGGAAGCGGCAGCACGCTGCCGCCGGCATGCACGAGCGCTTCCGTTGCCGTGTAGATGGTTCCTTCGAGCTTCGGGTGTGGCTTGGTGGTCTTCGCGGCGATCGTGATGTTGGCGCCGTCCTTCGCGGCGCGCAGCGCGATCGCGAGCCCGATCCCGCGCGACGCGCCGGTGATGAAGAGCGTCTTCCCGGCGAGAGTCATGGATTGCCGGTAGCCGTCTCAGTGCTGAGCTTGACGGACAGCCAGATCACGATCCTGAGCGCGGTGAATGTCGCGGACAGTTCCGTCACGCCGATATTCGACCCACTCCGTGCCAGACGCCCTCGCGAGCCCGCGGGCGCGCTCGACGGCATCTGTCTTATTGTCGAAGAGCGCGGTAGTCCGGAGCCCCACTTTCTTCACCGCCCAGCCTTCTCCGTGGGGAATGACATGATACTGCTTCGCGGAGCCGGGACGCGCCGACGATCGGTGAGCCTCGACTAGCGCCGGATCGGTTTCGGCCATAGGCTTCGCACGCGCCCAATCCGCATCCGACGGCACGAATGTATCGGAATCGGCGGCGATCCCGCGATTTATTTCCGCTTCTTCGCGGGTGGTGGGAATCCTAAGCTTCTTTGGCACGTTCGTATCTCACAACTTCGCGGCGATTCGCCCTTCGCAGGCTGATGATGCGGCGCCGCGGACCGCGCGGCGAATACACGACAACATATAGCCGCTCGCCGATCGGCGCGTAAGCGATGAATCGCCGCTCGCCATAGGGGCGTCGCGAATCTTCCATGACGAACGCGCGGTCCCAAGTCATGTCGAGAACCCGGTCAAACCGCACCCTGTGTTTCTCAAAGTTGAAACCGCCTTCGCGCTGTCCCCCTCGAAGTTGACGAAGGTGTGGGTTGGCATCAGCTCACGACCATCGCAGCGTCGACGGCGAGGACGGACTCCGCGCCGTCGATGACGGCGCTCTTGAGCGCCGCCGTCTCGGGCAGGAGCCGCTCCGCCATGAAGCGGGCAGTGGCGATCCGGAGCTTTCCGCGCTGCGTCGTGTCATCGAGCGAGGCGAGCGCGCCCTTCGCCAAGTAGGCACCGCCCGCCGCGAGCCCGAAGAGCTTCAGATAGGGCGTCGCGCCGGCCAGCGCCTCCGCCTGTCTGCCGGCGGAAAGAAGCGCGAGAAGGTGCGCGCTCGCGGCTTCGAGATCGTCGAGGCTCGCCAAGATGCGCGCCCCGAGCCGGCCGAAATCCTCGCGGTTCTTCGCCGCCGCCTGCTCGGCGATCTCATGCAGCTCGGCGATATAGTCGCGGACGACCGCACCCTCCTCGAGCGGCAGCTTGCGCGTCACGAGGTCGATCGCCTGGATGCCGTTGGTGCCCTCGTAGATCGGCGCGATGCGGCTGTCGCGAAGCGTCTGCGCCGCGCCGGTCTCTTCGATGAAGCCGGCACCGCCGAAGACCTGCACGCCGAGCGACGCGACTTCGCAGGCGACGTCCGTCGAGAAGGCTTTCGCGATCGGCGTCAGCAGCTCGACGCGCGCCTGCCGCCCGAGATCGCCGGCCATCGCGCAGGCAAGGCAGATGGCGCGCGAGGCCTCCGTCAGCGCCCGCATCGTCATCAGCATGCGGCGGACGTCGGGATGCTCCGCGATGGCGCTCATGCCGTCGCCACCTGTCGTACCGGATGCGCCGGGCGCCCTGCCCTGCCGGCGCTCAAGCGCATAGGCGCTCGCCTCCTGCAACGCGCGCTCGGCCTGTCCGACGCCCTGCACGCCGATCATCAACCGCGCGCTGTTCATCATCGTGAACATGCAATGGAGCCCGCGATGCTCCTCGCCGACGAGCCAGCCGACAGCGCCCGGCTCCGCGCCGAAGCGGCCGTCGCCATAGAGCATGGTGCAGGTCGGCGAGCCGTGGATGCCGAGCTTCTTCTCGATGCTCGCGCAGACGACGTCGTTCCGCGCGCCGATCGCGCCGTCGCCGTCGACCAGGAATTTCGGCACCAGGAAAAGCGAAATCCCCCGCGAGCCGGGCGGGGCGTCGGGGAGGCGCGCGAGCACCAGATGCACGATGTTCTCGGCGAGGTCGTGCTCGCCGTAGGTGATGAAGATCTTCTGGCCGAAGAGGCGATAGGTGCCGTCGTCGCGCCGCTCCGCCCGCGTCGTGAGCGCGCCGAGATCGGAGCCCGCCTGCGGCTCCGTCAGGTTCATCGTCGCGGTCCATTCTCCGGCGACCATGCGCGGCAGGTAGAGCGCCTTCAAACTGTCGCTCCCGTGCCGCGTCAGCGCCTCGACCGCGCCCATGGTGAGGAGCGGGCAGAGCGCGAAGGCCATGCAGGCGCCGTTCCAGATTTCCTGCGCTGCCGCCGAGAGCACGAGCGGCAGCCCCTGCCCGCCGAAGGCCTCCTCCGCGGAGACGCCGTTCCAGCCGCCCGCGCACCAGTCCTGATAGACCTGCCGCCAGCCTGCGGCGGTCGCGACGACTCCGTCGACGAACTTCGCGCCCTCGCGGTCGCCGATGCGGTTCAGGGGCGCGAACTCCTCGGCGGCGAAGCGGCCGGCTTCCGAAAGCACGGCATCGACGAGGTCCTCCGTCAAGTCGGGGAAGGCGCCGGCGGCGTGCGCCTCGGAAAGCCCGGCGACGTGCTTCAGCGTGAAGGCGATCTCGGAAACCGGCGCGCGATACATGAGCGTTTCTCCCCGCTCCCTTATGCGCTTTCCAACAGACGGCTGTCATCCAGGCCAAGCGCCTAAACTAGCTTCGTCGTGCCCGGGCTTGACCCGGGCATCCATTCCGTGACGGTCCTGGCTTCGTTCGCGTTACGGAATGTATCCCATGGTCAAGCCATGGGATGACGACATTGACAGCAGAGGCTATGCGCCGGCGTGCATCATCTCGTTCTTGACAACAGCAATCGCGGCCATGCGATGCTCGAAGCCGTCTCAGCGCTGCGCGCCGGGAAGCTTGTCGCGCTGCCGACGGAGACGGTCTACGGGCTTGCCGCCGACGCCGCCAACGGCGAGGCCGTGGCGCGCATCTTCGAGGCCAAGGGTCGGCCGCGCTTCAACCCGCTGATCTGCCACGTGACCGACATCGCGATGGCGCGGCGCTACGGGAGGCTCGATGCGCGCGCGAGGATGCTGGCGCAGACATTCTGGCCGGGGCCGCTGACGCTCGTCGTGCCGCTCGCGGGCGGCGCGCCCGTCAGTCCGCTGGTGACGGCGGGGCTTCCGACGATTGCGCTCCGCGCGCCGCTTGGGATCGCGCACGACGTGATCGCAGCGTTCGGCGGCGCGCTCGCCGCGCCCTCCGCAAATCGCTCGGGGCGCTTGAGCGCGACCCGCGCCGAGCATGTCATCGCGCAGCTCGGCGAGAGGATAGCGCTCGTGCTCAATGCCGGGCCGTGCGCGATTGGGCTCGAATCGACCATCGTCTCGCTTGCCGGCGAGACGCCGGCCCTGCTCCGCCTCGGCGGCGTTCCGGCGGGGGCGGTCGAGGCGGCGCTGGGCGCAAAGCTCGCGCGCGCATCCGCCGGCGATCCGGTGACCGCGCCCGGCATGCTTCAAAGCCACTATGCGCCGCGCCTGCCGCTTCGACTCGACGCGTCATCCATAGCGCCGGACGAGGCGCTGCTTGCCTTCGGGCCAAAGCCGCTTGCCGGACGTCCTGTCGCGGCGAAGAATCTCAGTCCTTCCGGCGATCTCGTGGAAGCAGCGGCGAATCTCTTCGCCTTCCTCGCCGAGCTCGACAAAAGCGGCGCATCCGCGATTGCCGTCGCGCCGATCCCGCACGAAGGTCTGGGCGAAGCGATCAACGATCGGCTCACGCGCGCCGCCGCGCCGCGAACGACGAGCGACCCATCCCCGCGAGGCGGAAGGGAGCGGGATTGACGGGGCGCGCCGCGAGCGGGCAGATGCGCTCACAAAGCGCGGCGGATTCCTGTTGACCACTCTTCTTCTGCACCACGCGGCATTCCTAGAGCATCTGACGCCGATCGGGCATCCCGAGCGGCCGGACCGATTGCGCGCGATCCATGCGGCGCTCGACAATCCGGATTTCGCCGCGCTGCAGCGGGTGGAAGCTCCGCTCGCGGAGCCGGAAACCGCCCTCCTCTGCCATAGCGACCGCTATGTCGAAGCGATCCGCCGCGCGATCCCGAGCGAGGGCCTCGTCCGCATCGACATGGATACGACCGCCTCGCCCGGCTCATGGGAGGCGGCGATGCGGGCGATCGGCGCTGGAACCTACGCCGTCGACGCGGTCGTGAAGGGCGAGGCGAAAAACGCCTTCTGCGCCGTGCGCCCGCCCGGCCACCACGCCGAGACGGAAAAGGCGATGGGCTTCTGCCTCTTCGACACGATCGCCATCGCCGCGCGCTACGCACAGAGCAAGCACGGCATGGCAAAGGTCGCGATCATCGACTGGGACGTGCACCACGGCAACGGCACGCAGGAAATCTTCTGGTCGGACCCGAGCGTGCTCTACGCTTCGACGCATCAGATGCCGCTTTTTCCCGGAACGGGGGCGCCCTCGGAGACCGGCGTCGGCAACATCTTCAACGCACCGCTGTCGCCGGGCGACGGCACGGCGGAATTCAAGGAGGCCTTCCGCGAGGTGATCCTGCCGGCGGTCCGCGCCTTCAAGCCGGAACTCGTCCTGATCTCCGCCGGCTTCGACGCGCATCGCCGCGATCCGCTCGCCGAGATCAATCTCGAAGCGGAGGATTTCGCCTGGGCGACGGACGAGCTGGTGGCGATTGCTAATGAGACGGCGGGCGGCCGGGTCGTCGCGCTCCTCGAAGGGGGCTATGATCTCAAGGGACTCGCGGAATCGGCCGCCGCGCATATCCGCCAGCTGATGGCGGCGTGAGGAGAGAGACTTGGCGGAAGACGCACTGCCCGACGTCGGCGCGCTTACCTTCGAAGCGGCGCTGAGGGAGCTTGAGACGATCGTCGCGAAGCTCGAGCGCGGCGACGTGGCGCTCGAAGAATCGATCGCCATCTACGAGCGCGGCGAAGCCTTGAAGAAGCGCTGCGAAGCGCTGCTGGCGCAGGCCGAGGAGCGGGTGGAGAAGATCCGCGCGCAGGAAGGCAAGGCGGTCGGCACGGAGCCGTTCGACGCGAAGTAGGCTCCACGGGCCGCGTAAGGCGTTGGGTCCCGGACACGCCCGCCGACCCGCCCCTCGCCCCGCCGTCTTATTCGCGATAAGAAAGAATTGCAGGATCGCCTGGCGCCGAAGGATCGATCTTTTGCCATCACACCAAACGACCGGCGCAAAAAGGGGGAAGATGATGCGCGGCAACGTTCGTCTCGGATTCCTTGCCGTGGTCGCAATCGCCGCGCTTTCGCTTCCCGCGAAGGCGGACGACGCACAGATCGCCCGTGGAAAGTACCTGGTCACGATCGCCGGATGCAACGACTGCCACACACCGGGATATTTGTACGGCAAGCCGGACATGGCGCGCTATCTCGGCGGCTCCGACGTGGCGTTCGAACTTCCCGGCCTCGGCGCATTCGCAGGTCCCAACCTGACGCCCGACCCCGACACCGGAATCGGCAAGTGGAGCACCGAGGAGATCGTGACGGCGCTGCAGACCGGCAAGCGGCCGGACGGGCGCGAGCTTGCTCCGATCATGCCGTGGCGCGCCTTCGCCAATCTGACGAAGGATGACGTGACCGCTGTCGCGGCCTTTCTGAAGAGCCTGACGCCGGTCAGCCACCAGGTTCCGGACCCGGTTGGGCCGGGCGAGACCGTGACGACGTTCCTTTTCCGAATCCTGCCGCCGGGCGAGACGGCCGCTTCCGCGCCGAAATAGGCGGAGGCGGCCCCGCGGGCCCTTCGACGCGAAGTAACCCTTCACTCCGCCCAAGGCGGGGTGAAGGCCGGCGCATCGCCGATCCTGGCGCGCCCGCCGACGGGGAGCACGGCGACAGCCTCGAACGGCGCGTCGTTCGGATTGGAGAGCGCGAAATCGGTGTTCTCCGGCACGATCACGGCGCCGCCCGCCGCGACGTCGAACTCCTCCGCGCCGATTCGGAAGCGGGCCTTGCCGGCGATCGCGACAAAAATCTCCTCGCGCGTCAGGCGATGCGTCATCGGCTCGGTGGACGGCGCCATCGAAAGCCGCCAGACGGCGGTTTCGCGCGCGCCGCGGCTGGGCGACGCAAGGCCGGTGAAGCGGACGCCGGGAATGTCGAAGCTCGGGGCGTCGGAAGCAGGGATGACGGGCATGACGGCTCCTCTGTTTGCATGCGAGGCGGACCGGCCGGCATTGCGCGCGACGGCGGCGTCGGATAGTCCGTTTGCTTGACTATAACGGCTCGCGAGAATGGTCAAGCGCCTTGACAAAGATCGACCCGCTTTGCTCGACCATGTCGGCTGGCGGCTCTGGCGCATAAGCCGGCAGTGGAAGGAAGCCTTCGACGCCGGAATGCGCGCGCGTGGCTATCCCTGGTTCGGCGAAGCGCGCGCGAACGTCATCGCGCACCTCGGCCGCGACGGCACGCGCCAAAAAGAGCTGGTCAGGCGCATGGGCCTGAGCAAGCAGGCGGTGCAGCAGCTCGTCGACGGGCTGGTCGCCGACGGCCTCGTGGAGCGGCGCCCCGACCCGACCGACAAGCGCGGCAACATCGTCGTCTTCAGCCGCGCCGGCCTGTCGATGCTCGCCGACGCCAATATCGTGAAGCTAGAGATCGAGGACGCCTACCGGGCGAAGCTCGGCGGCGGAGCGTTCCGCGACCTGATGCTCGCCCTGAAGGAGCTCGACCAAGACGGCAGCGCGTAACCCCGCCTTTGCGCCCCCTCGCCCGGACGCCGCTCTCGGGAAAGTCCAAGATCGGACGTCACTCCACGCCTAGGTTTTGTCAGCCTTCAGACCGGCGGAGAGCGCCTGCAGCAGGTCGGTCGGAAGCGGCAATACGATGGTGTTGCTGCGATCGCTCGCGATATCGTGCAAGGCGCCGAGATAGCGAAGCTGCATCGACGCCGGCGCGGTCGCCATGATCTGCGCCGCCTCCACCAGCTTCTGCGCCGCCTGCTGCTCGCCCTCCGCGTTGATGATCTTGGCGCGGCGCACACGCTCGGCCTCGGCCTGCTTGGCGATCGCCCGGATCATGCTCTCGGAGATGTCGACCTGCTTGATCTCGACATTCGTCACCTTGATGCCCCACGCCTCCGTCTGCGCGTCGATGATGAGCTGGACGTCGGTGTTGAGCTTGTCGCGTTCGGCGAGCATCTCGTCGAGGCTGTGTTTGCCGAGCACCGAACGCAACGTGGTCTGCGCGAGCTGACTTGTCGCCTGCAGGTAATTCTCGACCTGGATGATCGCCTTGTCCGCGTCGACAACGCGGAAGTAGAGGACCGCGTTGACTTTGACCGACACGTTGTCGCGCGAGATCACGTCCTGACTCGGCACATCGAGCACGATCACCCTGAGATCGACCCGTACCATCTGCTGGATGTAGGGGAGCATCAGAATGAGCCCCGGCCCCTTCACCCCGGTGAAGCGCCCGAGCGTGAACATGACGCCCCGCTCGTACTCGCGGAACACGCGGATCGCCGATCCCAGGATGGCGATCGCGAGGACCGCAATCACCGCATAGGCCACCAAATTGACCATCATCGTTCCTCCCCGGTGTTTCGCGCCGCGGCGCTCATTTCGGCTCCACCCGCAGGGTCAGGCCATCGCGCCCGACGACGCGGACCGCTTGGCCGGCCGACAAAGGCCGTTCGGCGCGGGCGCGCCAGCGCTCGCCCGCGGCTTCAACTTCGCCCTCCTCGCCGGCCCACGCGACGACCTTGGCCTTCGTCCCGGTCAGGGTGGCGTCGCCGCTCGTCACGGGGCGGCGCCGCACACGCACCAGCATGGACAGCACCAGCAGGAAGAGCGCCGCGCTGACCACGGCGGCGCCGATCACGACGGGCCAGGCCAGCCGGTAGCCCGGCGTATCGAATGTCATCAGCGAGCCAAGCACGAAGGCCGCGAGCCCGCCGATCCCGAGCGCTCCGAACGACGGCACGAAGGCCTCCGCCGCCATCAGGCCGAGACCGAGCAGAATGAGCCCGAGGCCGGCCAGGTTGATGGGTATGATGCTGAGCGCCAGGAGCCCGAGCACCAGGCAGATGCTGCCGATCACGCCGGGCGCGAAAATCCCCGGATGCGAGAACTCGAAGATCAGGCCCCATGCGCCGAGCAGGAGCAGGATGTAGGCGATGTTCGGATCGGTCAGCGTTCCGAGCAGCCGCGTGCGCAGATCGGGCTCGATTGGAACGACCGTCGCCGCGGCAAGGTTCAGCGTCTGCGCTGTACCCGCTACGCTGACCGAACGCCCGTCGACCTTTGTCAGAAGGTCGGAGAGATTGTCCGCCACCAAATCGATGACGTTCATTTTCAGTGCTTCGTCATAGGGGAGGCTGGCCGCCTCGCGCACCGCGCGCTCGGCCCACTCGGCGTTGCGGCCGTGTAATTTCGCAAGGCTCCGGATGTAGGCGACGGCATCGTTTGTGACCTTGGTCATCTCCGCGTCGGGCGGACGGATCTGGCCGGGCTGGTCCGCGCCTGACGCTTCCGGCTTCGCGGGCTCTTGCTGCGGCGGAGATAGACCTCCGAACAGGCTGACCGGCGTTGCCGCGCCGAGATTGGTGCCCGGCGCCATCGCCGCGATCTGACAGGCATAAAGGATGTAGGTTCCGGCGCTGGCGGCGCGCGCGCCGCTCGGCGCCACATAGCCCACCACCGGCACCGGCGACGACAGGATGGCGCGAATGATGTCGCGCATCGAGGTGTCGAGCCCGCCCGGCGTATCCATCCGCAGCACGACGACCGCCGCGCCTTCGTCCGCGGCCCGCTGCAAGCCGCGAACGATGTAATCCGCGCTCACCGGTGCGACGGGGCCTTTGAGATCCAAGAGATAGGCCGTTGGCCCCGCGGCAGCCGCGAGCGGCGCCGACAGAACCAGGAGAAGCAGGCCGAGAAGCGCCGCGCCCGCGCGCCGGCCGGCACGCAACGCGCCGACCGTGCGGCGTTGCCGCAAAGCGCCCTCCCGCGAAGGCGGCCCAAAGGCTCGCATGACTGGCTGCCCGCAAGCTCCAGATCGGAGCTTATGTTATCCCATACGCCGAACCGCGTAGAGCCGTTCCGCCCGAGGCGCGGCATAGCGAAGCGTCAAGAGCGCCTCCCGCTCTTCTTCGGCCGGTCTCGCAGCTAAGCCGGCAATCTGCAAGCTGGATTCTTGGCCGCGGCTCGCTAGAAATGCGGGCCATGGAAGCCGCACGCGCCAGAAAGCCCGTGGAGAGCCGTTTCGTCGTCGCCTGCGCGGGGGGCGAAGCGACGACGCTCGAGGCGCGTGCGCTCCCCATGCCAGGCCCAGGAGAGATGCTTCTCGGCCTCCGCGTCGTCGGCTTCTGCGGCACCGACCTCTTCAAGCTGAAGACGGGAAGCGCGCGGCCCGGCACGGTGCTCGGGCATGAGCTCGTTGGCGAGGTGATCGCGCTCGGGGACGGCGTCGAGAAATTTGCGCTCGGCGACCGCGTCGTCGTCCCGCATCACGTGCCCTGCGGCACCTGCATCTATTGCCGCCGCGCCAACGAGACGATGTGCGAAGTCTTCAAGGAGAATCTGATGGAGCCGGGCGGCTTCGCCGACGCCATCCTGATCCGCCCGCGCGCCGTTGAATTTGCGGCGCGAAAAGTGCCGGACGGTCTTTCCGACGAGAGCGCGGTCTTCATGGAGCCAGCCGCTTGCGTGCTGCGCGGCATCAAGCGCTCCGGACTCGGCGCGGAGGGAATCGCGGTTGTGCTTGGCGCGGGCAGCATGGGGCTGCTTCATCTCCTCGTGCTGAAGGCGGTCTTCCCCAAGGTCGACGTGGTGATGGTGGACTTCGACGTGGATCGACTTGCGCTTGCAGTGGAACTCGGCGCAGCACGAACCGCGACGCCGGGCGAGGAGACGATCGCAGCCGTCCGCGCTCTCACCGCAGGCGTCGGCGCCGACGCGGTGTTCGACACGGTCGGCGGCGAGAAGGCGCTTTCATCCGGGATCGAATTGACGCGCGCCGGCGGCTCGATCGTGCTCTTCGCGCATGCGCCGGATGGGCAAAGCGCCGCCGTCGATTTGAACGCTATCTTCAAGAGCGAGCGGCGGATCATTGCCACCTATTCCGGCGCGCTGCGCGAGCAGCAGGAAGTCTTCGATCTGCTGGTGAGCGGCAGGCTCGATCCGACGCCGCTTGTCACGCACACGATGCCGCTCGACGAGTTTCAAAGAGGCATGGACCTCGTTGTCGCGCGGAAAGCGCTGAAGGTGCTCTTCACGCCGTCGCGCGCGAGTGGCACACGAGGATGAGGCTTCCCAATACGATGCAGGGCGCGATGCTCCTCGGCCCGGAGGAGATCGAGGTGCGCGAAGTGCCTGTGCCGCGCCCGGGCGAAGGCGAGATTCTTCTGAAGATCGAAGCCGCGACGACTTGCGGCACCGACGTCAAAGTGTTTCGCCGCGGCGGCCATCCGCGCATGCTGAAGGCGCCGACGCTTTTTGGCCACGAGATGGCGGGCGTCGTCGCCGCGACCGGCGCCGGCGTCATGGCGGTGAAGGAAGGCGACGCGATCGTGGTTGCCAATTCCGCGCCGTGCATGACCTGCGAGCCCTGCCGGCGCGGACGCGAGAACCTCTGCGAGGACCTGCACTATCTGAACGGCGCCTTCGCGGAATACCTGCTGGTGCCGCGCCGCTTCGTCGAGCGCAACGTGCATCCGATCCCGACCGGCCTCTCCTTCGCGCGCGCCGCGCTCGCCGAGCCGCTCGCCTGCGTGCTGCACGGCATCGACGCCTGCGAGCTGCAGCGCTACGCGGTCGGCGGGCCAGTCGAGATCCTGCTCTTCGGCGGCGGGCCGATCGGGCTCCTCTTCGTCGCCGCGCTCGCGCGGATGGGACAGACGGTGATGCTCGTCGATCCAAATCCGAGCCGACTCGACGTGGGCACGAAGCTCGGCGCGGCGCGCACCATCGAAATCGCGCGCGGCGGCGGCCAGGCGGAGCGCGTGCGCGCGGAGGCTGGCGGCGGCAAGGGTTTTTGGATCACCATCGACGCGACCGGCCAGCCCGGCGTCTGGCTCGACGCCATCGAGTCGCTTCGCCCCGGCGGCCTCGTCAATCTCTTCGGCGGCTGCGCGCCGGGCACCTCGATCCCGCTCGACACGCATCTCGTGCACTACAGTGAGCTCACGCTGAAGGGCGTCTACCATCACCGTCCGGACACGTTCCGCCGCGCGATCGCGCTCCTCGCCGATCCGGCCTTCAAGGCCGACCTGCTCATCTCCGGCACCAGGCCGATCTCAGGCGTGGTCGATGCGCTGCAAAGCATGATGCGCAAGGAAGCGCTGAAAGTGGTCATCAGGAACGGCGCGTGACGATAGAGCGCAGCGCGCGCGGCGATTTGCGCAATCAGGCGGCACGGCCGGCGGCGCGATAATTTTCCGATGAAGATGCGGATTTTGATGCCGGCCGCGCTTGCGGTCACGCTGACGCTCGTGGCGGGCTTCTATTTCCTGCGCAAGGAGGATATCCGGGCGCCGGATATCCTGCCGACCGGCGCCGAAGAGTCCATGGAATAGCGGCGCCGCGGCCCCATATGGTCGTATTGCGGATTTGACGATGAAGACCATTCGATACGCTTTGTGGATTGCTGCCGCTGTCGCGCTTTTCGCGCTCGGCGCCTTCGTCGTGAGTGGCAGTTCCTTCCTCGGCGGCAGGACGGAGACGGCCGCAGGCGCGCCGAGCGCCGGCACGCCGCTCGGCGGACCCTTCCAACTCGTCGACGACAAGGGCGCGCCGATTACCCAGGCGATCTTTCGCGGCAAACCCTCGGTGACGCTCTTCGGCTACACGCATTGCCCCGACGTCTGCCCGACCGGGCTGACGCAGATGTCGCTCTGGGCCGACGATCTCGGAGGCGACGTCGACAAGCTCCGCTTCGTCTTCGTCACCGTCGATCCGGAGCGCGACACGCAAAGCACAATGCACGAATATCTCGGCGCCTTTTCCGCTCCGATCATCGGCGTCACCGGTGCGCCGGACGCCGTCCACGCGATGACCAAGGACTACAAGGTCTTCAGCCACAAGGTCCCGGCCGCCAACGGCGACTACTCGATGGATCACACCGCGTCGATGATCCTGCAGGACGCGAAGGGGAATTTCGTCGGCACCATCGACCCGAGCGAATCGCACGAAACCGCATTGGCCAAGCTCAAGCGTCTTGTGGCAGGATGAGGCGTGAGCCTTGATCCGATCGCCAAGACCGCGCTCGTCGCCGCCGGAGTGATGTTCTTCCTGGCCGGCGCGGGCTGGGCCTATTGGGGCACGGACATCTTCCTGACGACGATCATGTCAGGCCTCGCCTATTGCGGCCTCTGACGGCTGCGCTTCCATGAGCGAAGCGATGCGCATGCGCCTTGACGCGGCGCTGGTCGCGCGCGGCTTTGCGCCAAGCCGCGCCCGCGCCCGCGACATGATTCTACGCGGCGCGGTCACGGTGGAGGGCGTGCTGGAGACGAAGCCGGGTCGGATGGTGGCAGTGGACACCGCGCTCAGCGTCGACGATCCGGCCAGCGGCTATGTCTCGCGCGCGGCGCTGAAGCTCGTCGCCGCGCTCGACGCATTCGGCTTCGACCCGGCGGGGCTGACGGCGCTCGACCTCGGCGCCTCGACCGGCGGGTTCACGCAAGCGCTGCTTCAGCGCGGCGCGGCGCACGTCATCGCAATTGACGTTGGGCACGAGCAGCTTCATCCGACGCTTGCCACCGATCCGCGTGTGACGTTGCTTGAAGGCCTGAACGCGCGCGATCTTACGCGCGAGCATTTCGGCGACAGGAGGATCGGCGCGATCGTCGCCGATCTGAGCTTCATTTCGCTGAAGCTCGCGCTGCCGCCGGCGCTGATGCTGGCCGACCCCGGTGAGTGGGCCGTGTTCCTGGTGAAGCCGCAATTCGAGGTCGGGCGCGACGCGATCGGCAAGGGCGGCATCGTGCGCGACGCGAAGGTCGCGGAGCAGGCTGCCGAGGATTTTGCGCAGTGGCTGGAGGATTGGCGCGACCCCTCCCCTAACCCCTCCCCGCAAGCGGGAGCGGAGTTGGGCTGGCGCGTCGTGGGAAAAATCCCCTCACCGATCGCCGGCGGCTCGGGCAACCGCGAATTCCTGGTCGGCGCCCGACATGAATGAAGCCGTGCGTGAGGTCGTTGTCATCGAAGCGATCGGGCATCGCGGCGACGGCATCGTCACGAGCGCCGGCGGGCCGCTCTACGTGCCCTTCGCGCTTCCGGGCGAACGCGTCGAAATCGAGCGTGGCGGCGAGCGGGCACGCATCGTCGAGATCATCGTGCCGAGTCCAGAGCGGGCCGCCTCGATCTGTCGGCATTTCGGGCGTTGCGGCGGTTGCGCGCTGCAGATGCTCCCGCTCGAGGCGACGCGAAAGCTGAAACGCGACTTTGTCGTCGCCGCGCTCAAACAACGCGGACTTTCGCCGCATGTGGCGGAGACGATCGGCGTTCCGCTGGCAAGCCGCCGACGCGTCGTCCTGACCGCGCTTCGCGCCGGCCGGCGTCTCATCCTCGGTTATCACGAGCGGCTCACCCACAACGTCGTCGACATCGAAGAGTGCCCAGTTCTCGCACCGGCGCTTCAGGCGCGGCTCGCCGATGTCCGCGCGCTTTCCGGCTCGCTGGTCACCGGCAAGAAGCCCGCCAGGCTCACGGTGCTTCTCACGACGGCGGGTCTCGACATCGACGTGGACGGCGCGCCGACGCCAGGCGCGAGCGCGGTCACCAAGCTCGCCGACATCGCGGCCGCGCATGGCCTCGCGCGGCTCTCCGTCGGCGGCGAACCGGTGCTGACCCTGGCCGAGCCGGTAATCACGATCTCCGGCATCGCCGTCGCGCCGCCGCCCGGCGCTTTCGTGCAGGCGTCGGCCGAGGCGGAAGCGGCAATGACCGCGCTCGTCACGGAGCATCTTGCTGGTGCGAAACGCATTGCCGATCTCTTCTCCGGCGTTGGGACGTTCGCGCTGGCGCTTGCCCGCCACGCCGCCGTCCGCGCCGTCGAAGCGAACCCAGCGGCGCTTGCCGCGCTCGCGCAAGCCGCCCGCGGCGCGGCGAAACTGAAGCCTATCGAAACCGAGCGCCGCGAACTCTTCACGGACCCGGTCTCGCCGCAGGAATTGGGAAAATTCGACGGGGTCGTCTTCGACCCGCCGCATGCGGGCGCGAAGGCGCAGGCGGAAGCACTCGCGGCGTCGAAGGTTCCGCGTATTGCCGCTGTCTCCTGCAACCCCGCCACCTTCGCGCGCGACGCGCGCATCCTGGTCGACAGCGGCCATGTGCTCGAACGCGTGATTCCAATCGACCAGTTCGTCTATTCGGCGGAGACGGAAGTGGTCGGGCTCTTCCGGCGCGGCTGAAATCGGACTGGACGAAGCGCGGGATCAATACGACCTTAGAGGGCCGAGGACGTCGCCGATGCCAGACACTCCGCTCGAACGCCTGGCCAATCGCGCCGCCTTTGCCGTCAGGCAGACCGGCCGCGTCGCCTGGTACGCCGGCCACGGCGCGCTGATGCGGCGGATGGTCAGGCGGCTCGAAGCGCAATCCGGCGCGCCGAAGCGCGCTCTCGTCAGGCCTTCGAAGCCCGTTCCAGGTATGCGCCGGCTCCTCGCCGACGTTGCCGCGCTGCTCGCGCGCGACATCGCCAACGCCGAGGCCGGCACCTACCCCGTGCCGGAGAATGAGGATGGCGGGCTCCCCGGCCTTCTCGCGCGAAGCCGCGAATTCTTCCGCGACGTGCCGGAGGTGGTGCGCCGCCGCGGCGAAGCGCTGTCCCACGATCTCGCCGAAGCCGGCGACGCCAAGCGGCCGGCCTACTATCTGCAGAATTTCCATTTCCAGTCAGGCGGATGGCTGACGGCGGACTCCGCGCGCCTCTACGACATGCAGGTCGAGGTGCTCTTCTCCGGCGCGGCGAACGCCATGCGGCGGCAGGCGCTGGTGCCGTTGGCGGAAGCGCTGAAAGGCCGCGACCAGCGCCGCCTCGCCTATGCCGACATCGCCTGCGGCACTGGCGCGTTCCTGCGCCAGGCGCGCGAGGCTTTTCCGCGTCTCCCGGCTTTCGCGATCGATCTTTCGGAGACGTATGCGGTCGAGACGATGCGGCGGCTCGGGCGGCGCCCGAGAATCCAGCCGGTCGTCGCCAAGGCGGAGGCGCTGCCGTTTCCCGACGCGAGCCTCGATCTCGCCACCTGCATCTTTCTTTTCCACGAGCTGCCGCCGGAGGTGCGCCGCGATGTGGCGCGCGAGATCGGCCGCGTCATGAAGCCGGGCGGGCTTTTCGTCTTCGTTGAATCGCTGCAGCCCGGCGACGCGCCCGACTATGACGGGCTCCTGGAGATTTTCCCGGCGCTCTTCCACGAGCCGTATTTCAAGAGCTACCTCGGGGAGGATTTGCAGGTGCTCTTCGGCGAGGCGGGGCTCATTGTTCGAGAGCGCGACGAACGCCTTTTTCGCGAAGGTGCTGACGTTCAGGAAGCGTTGAAGAGCCATCCACTCAACCTTCTCCCCTCGAGGGAGAAGGTCGCCCCGCGCTCTGCGCGGGGTCGGATGAGGGGGAGGTTTACGATCTTGCGCCGACGGCCGGTCGCGGGACTCCCCCTCTCCCGGGTCGCTTCGCGACCCACCCCTCCCTCAAGGGGAGAGGGTGCGCCAATCATTGCCGCTACTTCGTCCCGTACATCCGGTCGCCGGCGTCGCCGAGGCCCGGCACGATATAGCCGTGGTCGTTCAGGTGATCGTCGATCGCGGCGGTGAAGACCGGCACATCGGGATGCGCGGCACGGAAGCGCTTAATGCCCTCAGGCACGGCAAGCAGGCAGACGAAGCGGATGTCTTTCGCGCCCCTCCCCTTTAGCTTGTCGATCGCGGCGACGGCGGAGTTTGCCGTCGCGAGCATCGGATCGACGCAGATCACAGTGCGGTCCGCGAGATCCTCCGGCGCCTTGAAGTAATACTCAACGGGCTGCAGCGTCTTCGGATCGCGGTAGAGCCCGATATGGGCGACGCGCGCGGAAGGCACGAGGTCGAGCATGCCTTCAAGGAGCCCGTTACCGGCGCGAAGGATGGAGGCGAAGACCAGCTTCTTGCCGGCGATCTTGCGCGCGGTCATCGCGGTCAGCGGCGTCTCAATCTGCACGTTCTCAAGCGGCAGATCGCGCGTCGCCTCGTAGCAGATCAGTCCGGCGATCTCGCGGAGCAGCTGCCGGAAGCCGCGCGTCGACGTGTCCTTGTCTCGCATGATGGTGAGCTTGTGCTCGACCAGCGGGTGATCGATGACCGTCACACCTTCGTATTTCTGCGCCATGCCCGCCGCCTCCTGTT
This sequence comes from uncultured Alphaproteobacteria bacterium, assembly GCA_963739005.1. Taxonomy (GTDB): domain Bacteria; phylum Pseudomonadota; class Alphaproteobacteria; order Rhizobiales; family Afifellaceae; genus DASWJZ01. Next base: position 354,072 of record CAVTYQ010000002.1, read on the forward strand.
GCGAGAGGTTCATACACGCGGGAGCGGAGAGCGCCAACGGCGGAGCGCGATCCCTCTCCCCCTTGCGGGGAGAGGGTAGCCCGCCGAAGCCTTTGGCGAAGGCGGCTGGGTGAGGGGTAGCGCCGAGCTACCCCTCCCCTAGCCCCTCCCCGCAAGGGGGAGGGGAACAGCCTCACATCATCGGCGTGCCGATCCGAAGCGGCGGGAGCGCGAGGTGGCTGGCGATCGTCTGCGCGACATCGGCGTAGGTCTGGAGGTGCCCGCCGTTGCGACCCTCGATCTTCGGCCCGAAGGCGAGCACCGGGATCTGCTCGCGCGTATGGTCGGTGCCCCTGTAGGTCGGGTCGTTGCCGTGGTCAGCGGTGAGGATCACGAGGTCGCCCGGCTTCAGCACCGCGAGAAGCTCCGGCAGCCGCCGGTCGAATTCCTCCAGGCATCCGGCATAGCCGGCGACGTCGCGGCGGTGGCCGAAAAGCTGGTCGAAGTCGATGAAGTTGGTGAAGACGAGATCGCCGTCCTTGGCTTCTGAAATCGCCTCGAGCGTACGGGCGAACTGGCTGTCGTTCTCCGGCGCTTTCAGCACCTTGGTGACGCCGCGCCCGGTAAAGATGTCGGCGATCTTTCCGACGCCGAAGACATCGCGCTTCATCGAGACGCAAAGGTCGAGCAGCGTCTCGCCCGGCGGTGGCACGGCAAAATCACGGCGATGGCCGGTGCGGTGAAATTCGCCGCGCTTTTCGCCGACGAAGGGTCGCGCGATGACACGCCCGATCCGCAGGCGGTCGCAGAGTTTCCGGGCCACCGTGCAGACCTCGTAGAGGCGCTCCAGCCCAAAATGCTCTTCGTGCGCGCAAATCTGGAAGACCGAATCCTGCGACGTGTAGCAGATCGGCTTGCCGGTCCTGATGTGCGCCTCGCCGAGCTCCTCGATGATCTCCGTGCCGGACGCGTGCTTGTCGCCAAGGATGCCGGGAATCTTCGCCTCCGCGATCAGCGCGTCGGTCAGCGTCTTCGGAAAGGCCGGAACGGTGTCGGGGAAATAGCCCCACTCGAAGGGGACGGGCAGACCCGCGAGCTCCCAATGGCCGGACTGCGTGTCCTTGCCCTTCGAAACTTCGCTCGCATAGGCCCAGATCGCCTCCGGCTTCTCGACCCGCTCGATCCCGGCCGGATGAAAACCGGTTGAGGCCTCGGCGGCGCGGCAGAGGCCGAGCCGGTTCATCACGGGAACCCTGAGCGGACCGGAGCGCCCGCCCTTGACGTCGGCGAGCCCGGACGCGCAGGCGGCGGCGATGTGGCCGAGCGTGTCGGCGCCCTTGTCGCCGAATTTCTCCGCATCCTTCGCGCCGCCGATCCCGACGGAATCCATGACAAGGAGCATCGCGCGCGCCATCTTCAGCGTGCCTTCCCGGCAATGCGTTCGTAGAGGAGGCGGCGGCCGGCCGGCGGCTCGCCGAGCTTGTAGGCGGCGCGGACGGCGCTCACGGCCTGCTCCGCCGTTCCGTCGTCGCGCGCATGGACGCGCGCAAGCGGGCGGTCCACGCCGACCTCGTCGCCGATCCTCGCAAGGGCCGTCAGTCCCACCGAATGGTCGATCGAATCCTCCGCCCGCGTGCGTCCGCCGCCGAGCGCGACAACCGCCAGACCCAGCGCCCGCGTGTCAACGGACGCGACGACGCCGCGTTCCAGAGGGACGGCAGCCTTCTGCACCTTGGCCCGAGGGAGGTACTTCCTCGAATCGGCAACGAAATCCTCCGGCCCGCCGAGCGCCGTCACCATCTTCTGGAAGATCCTCGCCGCCATTCCATTCTCCAGCGCAGCCTGAGCGAGCGCCAGCGCCCAATCGGGCGACTCTGCCCTGCCGCCGAGAACCAGGAGCTCGGTCGCCAGCGCCAGCGTCACCGCTTCGAGCCGCTTGTCGCGGTGCGCGCCGGTCAGGAAGTCGACGGCGTTCTGCACCTCGACCGCGTTCCCCGCCGCGGAGGCGAGCGGCTCGTTCATGTCGGTGATGAGCGCGCTCGTCCTCAAGCCCGCGCCGTTCGCGACCGTGACCAGGCTCTCGGCCAGTTCGCGCGCGTCGTCGATCTCCGCCATGAAGGCGCCCGACCCAGTCTTCACGTCGAAAACGAGGCCTTTCAGCCCCGCCGCGAGCTTCTTCGACAGGATCGAAGCGGTGATGAGCGAAACGGATTCGACCGTCGCCGTCACGTCGCGGATCGCGTAGAAGCGCTTGTCGGCAGGCGCGAGGTCGCCGGTCTGGCCGATGATCGCACAGCCGGCAACGTCGATCGCCTTCCTGAAGAGCGCCTCGTCGGGCTGCGTGCGGTAGCCCGGGATCGAATCGAGCTTGTCGAGCGTGCCGCCGGTATGGCCGAGGCCGCGGCCGGAGATCATCGGCACGATGCCGCCGCAGGCGGCGACGATCGGCGCGAGCATCAGCGAGACGTTGTCGCCGACGCCGCCGGTCGAATGCTTGTCGAGTGCCGGGCCTTTGGCTTGCGGCCAATCGAGCACGTCGCCGGAATCGCGCATGGCGAGCGTGAGCGCGACGCGCTCGTCCATGGTCATGCCGCGGAAGAAGACCGCCATGGCGAAGGCCGCCACCTGCCCCTCGCTGACGCTGCCTTCGGTCAGCCCCTCGATCAGGAAGGCGATCTCGTCCTTCGACAGCGCGCCGCCGTCACGCTTCTTGCGGATCAGCTCCTGCGGCAGGAAGCGCATCAATCGGACCACGCCGAGAGCATACGCTTCAGGATGCGCGCGAGCTTGGCGCCGCCTTGCGGCGCGACCTCCTTCGTCTCCGCATGCGAAAGCTCCGCGCCGGTCATGCCGGCAGCGTAGTTGGTGATCGCGGAGAAGGCGATGACGCGAAGCTGAAGAAACCGCGCGAGGACGACCTCCGGCACGGTCGACATGCCGACGGCGTCGGCGCCAAGCGTGCGGGCGGCGCGGATCTCGGCCGGCGTCTCGAAGGTCGGACCGGAGAACCACATGTAGACGCCCTCGTGGAGCGTGATCCCTTCCGCGTCGGCGGCGGCAAGCGCCGCGCTTCTCAGCGTCGCGTCGTAGGCCTGCGTCAGGCCGACGAAACGCGCCTCGCTCTTCTCGCCGATCAAAGGATTGGTGCCGGAGAAATTGATGTGGTCGGTCAAGAGCATGACCGATCCGGGCGGATGCTCATCCCGCAAGCCCCCGGCGGCGTTGGTTAGGATGAGATCGCGGACGCCGAGCGCCTTCAGCGTTTCGAGCGGCGGGCGCATGACGTCGGCGCGGCCGTGCTCGTAGTAGTGCGCACGGCCGGAAAGGACGGCGACGGCCTCGCCGCCGATCATGCCGAGGACCAGCGCACCCGCATGCCCCGACACCGAGGGCTCCGGGAAACCTTCAAGGTCGACGTAGGGGATCGCGACCGCGCCCTCCACCCCTTTCGCGAAATCGCCGAGGCCGGAGCCGAGCACGATGCCGACGCGGGGGCCGAGCTTCGTCCGCGCGCGGATCAGCGCCGCGTTTCTCTCCGCAACGTCCGTCATCCGCGCGGCTTCGGGCCGAACGCCTTCGGGAGAAGGTCGCCGAGCGTGACGGTGTCGACCACGCCCTTCTCGTCGCAGAGATGCACCAGCGTCCCCTCCGTGCCGAACTCCTTCAGCCGCTGGCGGCAGCCGCCGCAGGGCGTGATGAGCGGCATCTTTTCCGCGATGACGGCGACCTCCGCGATCTTCCCACCGCCGCCCATCACCATCGCCGCGATCGCCGTCGTCTCCGCGCACCAGCCCTCCGGATAGCTGGCGTTCTCGATGTTGCAGCCCGAGAAGATCGCGCCGTCGTCCGTCAGAATCGCTGCGCCGACGGGAAATTTCGAATAAGGCGCATGCGCGTTCTTCATCGCAGCGCGCGCGGCATCGAAGAGCTTGGCGGCTGTGCTCACTGTGGTCCCAGAGCAAGCGTCGGCTGACCTTGCGGCTGCGGCGTTGCAAGGATCAAGTCCCAGTAGTTGCGATGCTTGGAGCCCGGCGGCGTCGCGACGGCGGCGACGCCGATCTCGGTGGCAAACGGGCTCAGGAGATTCTTGCGGTGCCCGGGGGAGTTCTTCCAGCCCTGCATCGCGTCGTCGAGCGAGGAGAAGCTCGCCGCGAGGTTCTCGCCCACATAGCCCCAATCGTAGCCGACCGACGACACGCGCCGCGGCAGCGACGCGCCGAGCCGGTGGCCGATCTGGTCGCGCTCGCCCATGACCGCCGCGTAGCTCGCCGCCGCCCGCATCAGGCGCGGATCGACGCTGACCGGGCCAAGCCCGTTCTGGGCGCGGTAGGCGGAGATCAGCCGCGCCGTCCGCGCGCCGTCGACCGGGATCGGGGTCACCGGCTGGACGATGCTGGTCGTGCAGCCGGCAAGCCAGATCCCGAGGGTCAGGGCGGCGGCACGGAGGATCGATCGCATCATGAAGAATGGGCCGGAAGAACAAAGCGCGGGGGCTTTTTGTAGCGGCTTTGCGGCCTCCCGTCAGCCCGTCGCCGCGGGCCTAGGCGGACCCGACCACCCTTGGCGATGACACGCGAAAATGCAAAGCTTCCGTGGAGAGCACGCCCCCACGGATCGCCTGCGGTGCTGTGCGAAGGGGGAACAGTACTTGCCATCCACACAGGAGGTTGCGTTGAGAAACAGAGCCACCACCACGTCTTTTGTCGCGCTTCTGGCGGCCGCCGCGTTCGGCGCCATGACGGCTTCGGCAGCGGCGTTCACAGCCTGCCAGGTCACCGACCTCGGCGGCGTCGACGACAAGGGCTTCAACCAGACCGCCTGGAAAGGCGTGACGGACGCGGAGAAGTCGCTCGGAGTCGAGGGCAAGCTGCTCGAATCCAAGGCCGAAACCGACTACGTGCCGAACATCAATTCGTTCGTCGCCGAGAAATGCGACATCATCGTCACCGTCGGCTTCCTGCTCGGCGACGCCACCAAGGCGGCGGCAGAAGCCAATCCCGACATCAAGTTCTCGATCGTCGACTTCGCCTATGATCCGACGGTGCCGAACATCCTCGGCCAGGTCTACGCCACCGACGAAGCCGCCTTCCTCGCCGGCTATCTCGCGGCGGGCGTGTCGAAGTCGGGCGTCGTCGGCACCTTCGGCGGCATCAACATCCCGCCGGTCACGATCTTCATGGACGGCCTCTATTACGGCGTTCAGTACTACAACAAGCAGAAGGGCACCGACGTGAAGGTGCTCGGCTGGGACCCGGTGAAGAAGGAAGGGCTCTTCACCAACAACTTCTCCTCGCTCGACGACGGCCGCGCCTTCGCCAAGAATCTCGCCGACGAAGGCGCCGACATCGTCGTCCCCGTCGCCGGCCCGGTCGGCCAGGGCTCGGCGGCGCTTGCCACCGAGATGGGCGCCGACAAGCTGAAGATCATCGGCGTCGACGTCGATCAGTACGATACCGATCCGGAGCACAAGGGCGTGTTCCTGACCTCGATCCTGAAGCGCATGGATTCGACCGTGGTCGAGGCGATCAAGGAAGCCCAGGACGGCAGCTTCAAGGGCGGCCTCATCGTCGGCACGCTGAAGAGCGGCGGCGTCGGCCTCGCCCCCTTCCACGACCTCGATTCGGCCGTTCCCGCCGATCTGAAGTCGGAGCTTGATACGATCAGCAAGGGTATCCAGGACGGATCGATTTCCGTGAAGGGCGGCTAGCGCTCTCAAGAACGAATAGTGCTCCGTCGCACGCCTCGCGGTGCGGCGGAGCCCAAGGGGCGCGGGCGGGGCTTCCGGCTTGGACATCGAGCTACGCGGCATTACCAAGCGCTTCGGCGAGGTCGTCGCAAACTCAGACGTCAACCTCAAAATCCGGGCCGGAGAGATATTGGGCCTGCTCGGCGAGAACGGCGCCGGCAAGACCACGCTGATGAACATCCTCTCCGGGCTCTATCGCCCCGACGAGGGCGAGATCCTCATCGACGGGACGCCGACCCACTTCGAGAGCGCCAAGGACGCGATCCACGCCGGTATCGGCATGGTGCATCAGCATTTCATGCTGGTGCCGGTCTTCACGGTGGCGGAGAACGTCGTCCTCGGCGTCGAGCCGACCGGCGCGCTCGACCGTCTCGACATGCCGAAAGCGCGCGAGCAGGTCACCGCGATCAGCGCCGCGCACGGCCTGCATGTCGACCCCGATGCGATCATCGAGGAGATTCCGGTCGGCACGCAGCAGCGCGTCGAAATCCTGAAAGTGCTCTTCCGCTCCGCCGACGTCCTGATCTTCGACGAGCCGACGGCCGTGCTGACGCCGCAGGAAGTGACCGATTTCTTCGGCATCGTGCGCTCGCTCCGCGATGCCGGAAAGGCCCTCGTCTTCATCACCCACAAGCTGCGCGAAGTGCTTGAGGTCGCCGACCGCATCAGCGTGCTCCGCGGCGGCAAGGTGGTCGGCGACGGCGATCCGAAGACCGCGACCGAGGCTGACCTCGCCGAGCTGATGGTCGGCCGGCAGGTGCGCTTCGCGGTCGAAAAGCGGCATGCGCCGGCGGGCGAGCCGCTGCTCGTCGCCAAGGGCCTGAAGGCGCTCAACGAGCGCGACGAGATGGCTCTCGACGGCGTCGACCTCACGGTCCGCGCCGGCGAGATCGTCGGCATCGCCGGCGTGCAGGGGAACGGCCAGACCGAACTGGTCGAGGCGCTGACGGGGCTGAGACCCCTCGCCGGCGGCTCCATCAGCTTCCTCGGCGACGACATCACCAAGGCCTCCACCCGCGACCGGCATCGCCGCGGCATCGCCCACATACCGGAGGACCGCCAGCGCTCCGGCATCGTCGGCTCCTTCACCGTCGCCGAGAACGCCGTGCTCGACAGCTACTACGAGGATCGCTTCTCCCGCGGCGTCAGCATGCATTGGAACGATGTCTACGCGGCGACCGCAAAGATCGTCACCGACTTTGACGTCCGCACCTCCTCGATCTTCGAGACCGCCGACCATCTCTCCGGCGGCAACCAGCAGAAGCTCGTCGTGGCGCGCGAGCTGTCGCGCGACGTGAAGCTCGTCATCGCCTCGCAGCCGACGCGCGGCGTCGACGTCGGCTCGATCGAATACATCCACGCGCGGATGGTCGAAGAGCGCGACGCGGGCGTCGGCGTCCTTATCGTGTCGACCGAGCTCGACGAGATCATGTCGGTCTCCGATCGCATCCTGGTGATGTTCCGCGGCAAGGTGGTGGCGGCGTTCGAGGGCGCCAAAGCCGACGTCAAGGAGATCGGCCTGGCGATGGCGGGAGCCGCGGCATGAGCGAAGGGACCGCGGCCGACAAGGCCTCCAACGCGCTTTTGAAGCGCGCCGTCGCTTCCCGCGCCGACATGGGCGAGATCGTGCTGCTGCCGATCCTCGCCGTGCTGATGGCCCTCATCCTCGGCGCGATCACGATGGTGGCGACCGGCGTCAGCTTCAGCGCGATCGGAGAGTCCTATCTCGCCCTCTTCGAGGGGTCGGTCGGCTCGCTCTCGGCCTTTTCCGAGACGCTGACGGCGGCGGCGCCGCTGACGCTCGCCGGGCTCGGCATCGCGCTCGCCTTCCGCGCCGGGCTCTTCAACATCGGCGCCGAGGGTCAGCTCATCCTCGGCGGCATGGCCGCGGTCGTCGTCGGCTTCGCCTTCAAGGGGCTGCCGGCCTACGTGCATCTCCCGCTGGCGCTTCTCGCCGGCGCGCTCGCCGGCGCGCTGTGGGCGTCGATCGCGGGGTGGCTACGGGCGGCAACGGGGGCGCACGAGGTCATCACCACGATCATGCTCAACCTGATCGCGCTCCGCCTCACCGACTACCTGCTCAAGAACCCGCCGATACAGAAGGCCGGCCGCACCGACCCGATCTCCGAATCCGTGCTGCCCTCCGCGCAGCTTCCGAAGCTTCTCGCCTGGCTCGATCCGAACCTCCGCGTGCACGCCGGCATCATCCTCGTCATCCTCGCGGTGATCCTCGTCTATTGGCTGCTCTTCCATACGACGATCGGCTTCGAGTTCCGCTCCGCCGGCGCCAATCCCGACGCCGCGCGCTACGCCGGCATGCGCTCCGGGCTGATCATCGTGCTGGTGATGGCCTGCGCCGGCGCGCTCGCCGGCCTCGCCGGCGCGAACCAGGTGCTCGGCGTTCTCGGCCGCGCCTCGCCCGGCTTCTCGGGAGGGGCCGGCTTCGACGCGATCGCGGTTGCGCTGCTCGGGCGCTCGCATCCGTTCGGCGTGCTCCTCGCCGGGCTCCTCTTCGGCGCGCTGCAGGCGGGCGGGCGGCAGATGCAGATCAACGCCGGGGTGAGCCTCGACCTGATCGCCATCATCCAGGCGCTGATCATCATCTTCATGGCCGCGCCCATGCTCGTGCGCGCCGTCTTCCCCTGGTTCTTCCGCAAGGAGGGCGCGCGCTAGCGCGCGCGGACGAGGGCAATGGCGATAACCGACGCGGGCATGGCGGGGGCGGGACGGACGCGGGACGTCGAGCTGAGCCGCCGCCGGCAGACCCTGATCACGGCGTGGGCGCTGATCATCCTCGCCGTCATCGTGGCCGGCGCGTTCGGGCTCGAATCTTCTGGCGCCGCCTCGTTCCGCCTGACATTTCCGGGCGACCTCTTCGCGCTGCCAAATCTCATCGTCCCCGCGGCGCCCTATTGCTATCTCGTCGCCGCGATTCTCGCCTTCTTCGGCGCCCGGCTTTTCATGCGCGGCGGGGCGCGCTGGTCGGCGCTCTTCCTCGGGCTCGGGCTCTTTCTGATGGTGACGGCGTTCCTCGTCTGGGCGACCGCCGACAAATCCTTCTCGCTCACCGGCATGCTGCAGGCGACGCTGGTGCGCGCCATCCCGATCGCGCTCGGCGGCCTTTCCGGCGTGCTTTGCGAGCGCGTGGCGGTGGTCAATATCGGCATCGAGGGGATGCTCCTCTCCGGCGCCTTCACCGGCGCCGTCGTCGGCTCGCTGATCGGCAATATCGGCGGGCTTGTCGCCGCGGTGGCGGTCGGCGGGCTCTTCGGCCTGCTCCTCGCCTTCCTCGTGGTCACGCATCGAGTCGACCAGATTATCGCCGGCGTGGCGATCAACCTCTTCGTGCTCGGGCTCACCTCCTATGTCTCAAGCCAGGTGCTCACGGTCCACCGCAGCCTGAACAACGCTCCCGTCTTCCGTGCGATCGACATACCGGGACTGAGCAACTTGCCCGTCATCGGACCGGTGCTCTTCCAGCACAACATCTTCGTCTACGGCGCGCTCATCCTCGTCGCCACGGCGACGTACTATCTCTTCCACACGCGGCATGGACTGCGCGCCCGCGCCGTCGGCGAGCACCCGGCGGCTGCGGACACGCTCGGCCTCAACGTCTATCGCATCCGCTATGTCAACGTGATGATCGGCGGCATGGTGGCGGGCTTCGGCGGCGCCTGGTTCACGCTCGGCTCGGTCGGCCGCTTCGACGACAACATGACCAACGGCCGCGGCTTCATCGGCCTCGCCGCCATGATCTTCGGGCGCTGGCATCCGGTCGGCGCGCTGCTCGCGGCACTGGTCTTCGGCTTTGCCGATTCGCTGCAGCAGAAGCTCGCCATCCTGCAGACGCCGATCCCGTCGGAGTTTCTGGCGATGGCACCTTACGTCGCGACAATCGTTCTCGTTGCCGGTATCGTCGGGCGCGCCCGGCCGCCGGCCGCCGACGGCAAGCCCTACATCAAGGAGTAGCGCCCGCTCCGGCGCTTCCGATGCCCGACGCCGCCGACAAGATTGCCCTGCCCTTTCCGGTTCTGATCGGCGACATCGGCGGTACCAACGCGCGCTTCGCCATCGTCCCCGACCGCGACGCGCCGGTCGAGCACTTCCATCCGGCGCCGACCGGCGACTTCCCCAACATCGAGGCGGCGGTCGAAAAATCCGTCTATGCCAAGACGAAACTGAGACCCAAGGCCGCCCTGATCGACCTGGCCGGGCCGATCGTCGGCGACGCCGTCGATCTGACCAACGCCGCCTGGATCATCCGCCCGCGCGACATGATCGCGAGCCTCGGACTTCAAGACGTCGTGCTCCTGAACGACTTCGAGGCGCTGGCGCTCGCGCTGACCGCACTTGCGCCGGAGGACCTCGTCAAGATCGGCGGCGGCGAGCCCTCTCCGACCGGCGCCAAGGTGGCGATCGGACCTGGAACCGGACTCGGCGTCGGCGGTCTGGTGCACGCCGGCGGCGCCGACGGACCCTGGGTGCCGGTGCCGGGTGAAGGCGGACACGTCTCACTCGGTCCCACCAAGCCCGACGAGTTCGCGGTCTGGCCGAACATCACGCCGGAAAACGGCGCGATCTCCGCCGAGGTGCTTCTCTCCGGCCGCGGGATCGTCGCGCTCTATCGCGCCGTCTCGAAAACCGAGGGACTGATGCCGCGCGACACGACGCCGGCCGAGGTGACGAAGACGGCGCTCGACAAGTCCGATCCGCTTGCCGTCCGCACGCTCACGCTCTACGCCCGCCTTCTCGGGCGGCTCGCCGGCGACATGACGCTGGTGTTCATGGCGCGCGGCGGCGCCTATATCGGCGGCGGCATTCCGCCGCGCATCCTCCCCTTCCTGACCGACGGCGCGTTCCGCCGCGCCTTCGAGCAAAAGCCGCCGCACGAACACGTGATGGCAACGATTCCGCTCTACGTCATTGTCGGTGAGAACCCCGCGCTGAAGGGCCTTGCCGCCTTCGCGCGCGCGCCTGAACGCTTCGGCGTCAACCTTTCGGGAAGACGTTGGCTGAAATAAACCAGGGGATGAAGGCAGATCGACGCATAAGCTCGCGCGCCAGCATGCCGGCCCCCGCGCCGAAGCCGAAGCGCATCGCCAAGCGCATCGAGGACTACGGGTTCATCGGGAACCTCCTCTCCTGCGCGCTCGTCGCAAACAACGGCTCGATCGACTGGCTCTGCCTGCCGCGCTTCGATTCCGACGCCTGCTTCGCCGCTCTCCTCGGAACCGAGGAGAACGGCTACTGGAAGATCGCGCCCGCCAGCGACGATGCCAAGGTCACGCGCCGCTATCGCGACGGCTCGACGATCCTCGAGACGCGCTTCGAGACGGCCGACGGGATCGTCACGCTGATCGACTTCATGCCGATCTCGCAGGACGAGGAGCACGTCGATCTCTTCCGCATCGTGCGTGGCGACGAGGGCCACGTGCCGATGCGCATGGAGTTCGTGCTCCGCTTCGGCTACGGCGAGACCGTGCCTTGGGTGCGGCGCACGGATTTCGGCTTGCGCGCCGTGGCCGGGCCGAACGCCGTCGAGCTTCACACCCACACCGAGCTTCGCGGCGAAAACTATCACACCGTCGCCGAGTTCTCCGTCGGCGAAGGCGCCTCTGTTCCGTTCGCGCTCTGCTGGCATCCCTCGCATCGCGCCCGCGAGACCCGCATCGACCCGGAGGCACGGCTCGCCGAGACCGACGCCTGGTGGCGCGAATGGTCGGGCCGCTGCCGCTTCGGCGATCACGCGCCGCATCCCTGGCGCGAGGCTGTCGTGCGCTCGGCCATCACGCTGAAGGGGCTCAGCTACGGTCCGACCGGCGGCATCCTCGCCGCGGCGACGACCTCGCTCCCGGAGCGGATCGGCGGCGAGCGCAACTGGGACTATCGCTACTGCTGGATCCGTGACGCCACGCTGACGCTCTACGCGCTCCTGACCTCCGGCTATCGCGAGGAGGCGCGCGCCTGGCGGCAGTGGATGCTGCGCGCCGCGGCCGGGCACCCGGCGCAGCTGCAGATCATGTACGGCCTCTCCGGCGAGCGGCGGCTGAACGAGACGACGCTCGACTGGCTCGATGGCTACGAGGGCTCGAAGCCCGTTCGCATTGGCAACGCCGCCCACGACCAGCTGCAGATCGACGTCTACGGCGAGCTGATGGACGCGCTCCACGTCGGGCGCAAGTTCCAGCTCGAGCCGTCGCGCGAATCGTGGAGCTTCCAGCAGGTGCTCTTGGAAATCTTGAAGCGCCGATGGCCGCGTCCGGACAAAGGCATCTGGGAAGTGCGCTCCGGCGCCAGGCATTTCACCCATTCCAAGCTCATGGCGTGGGTCGCCTATGACCGCGCGGTGAAGGGCGTCGAGGACTACGGGCTCTCCGGCAAGGTCGAAGAATGGCGGAGGGAGCGCGAGAAGATCCGCGGCGAGATCCTTGCACACGGCTGGAGCGAGAAGCGCCAGAGCTTCGTGCAGACCTACGACGGCGAGGCGCTCGATGCGGCGCTGCTGATGATCCCGACGGTCGGGTTCCTGCCGGCCGACGACCCGCGCGTCGTCTCGACCGTACTCGCGATCCGCCGCGACCTGACCGAGGACGGCCTGCTTCTGCGCTACCGAACCGATGCGTCGGACGACGGCGTCTCCGGACAGGAGGGTTCGTTCCTCGTCTGCACGTTCTGGCTCGCCGACGCGCTCTCCATGATCGGGCGCACTGATGAAGCGAAGGAGCTCTTCGAGCGGCTGCTTACGCTTAGAAACGACCTCGGGCTTCTCGCCGAGGAGTACGACCCGCGCGAGAAGCGCCATCTCGGCAACTTCCCGCAGGCCTTCTCGCATGTCGGCCTGATCAACACGGCGAACAATCTGATCTCGATCGCCGGTCCGGCGCAGCAGCGCGCCGAGGAAACGCCGCACGCGGAGCAGAAGGCGGACGCGCCGCGCTGATCAGCCGGCCGATCCGAGTTCCACGACCGGCCCGCCGGCGGCGTCCGCGTCGGCCGGGTCGTGCGTGACGAGAAGCACTGGCAGTCCGTATTTCCGCGCCTCGGCGAAGACCAGCACCCGCACCTGCCCGAGAAGCGTGGTATCGAGCCGCGAGAACGGCTCGTCGAGGACGAGCGCCGCGGGGCGCGCGAGAAGCGTCCGCATCAGCGCGACGCGCGAGGCCTCGCCGCCCGAAAGCTTCGCCGGATCGCGGTCGGCAAAGCCCTCGAGCCCCACCTCGGCAAGCGCCTCTTCGACCGCACGCCGGCGCGCCGCCCGCCCTTTGACCGAAGGCGCAAGGCCGATCAGCAGATTTCCGGCGACGGAGAGATGCGGAAGCAGCAGCGCGTCCTGAAAGAGAAGCCCGATGCCGCGCTTCTCGGGCGGCAAGGCCGTCACGTCACGGCCGTTCAGGACGATGGTGCCGCTTGCGGAAAAATCACGACCGAGAAAGCCGGCGACGAAAGCAAGAAGCGTCGACTTGCCGACGCCGGACGGCCCCATCACCGTCAGCACCTCGCCGGGCCGGACGTTCGCGTCAAGCCGCACGAGGCGCTGGCCGTTGAGGTCGATCGCCACGTCGCGGAGGATGAGCCCGCAGGCGTCGTCGTCGCTCATGCAGAAGCCAGCATGGCGCGGCGGTTGCGGAAGAGAATCGCCGGTACGATCGCCGCGACCGCGAAGCCGAGGAACGGGAACACCGCCTGCACCAGCGCCGTCGCGCCGATGAGCCGCGGATCGCCGCCGGAGGCGAGCGCCACCGCCTCGGTGGTGACGGTAGGCCAGCGTCCGCCGCCGATCAGAAGCGTCGGCAGATAGAGCGCGACGGATACGGCGAAGCCGAGCGCCGCGGCGACGAGCACGGGACGCGCAAGCATCGGAAGCCGCACGCGCCAGAAGACCGCGTCCGCTCCGTGGCCGAGCGCGCGGACGGCGAGGCCATAGCGCGGGTCCCAGGCGCTCCACGGGTCGGAAAGCGAAAGGAGCACGTAGGGGAAGACGAAGACGAGATGGACGAGCGCGAGGGCGGCGAACGTTCCGTCGAAGCCGGCGAAGGCGAAGAGGATCTGCAGGCCGAAGAGAAACGCGACCTGCGGCGCGATGAGCGGCACGTAGAGCGTGCGCAGCGCACGTCCTGGTCCGCGGATACCGGCGCGCGCCGCGCTTTCGAGCGCCCCGAGCGCCAGCGCCGTCGCGGCAAGGCTCGAAACGCAGGCGAGCGCCAGCGTGTCGCCAAGCACCATGCCGAAGCCCGCGCCGAACCGCATCCATGTGGCAAGCGTCAGGCCGTCCGGAAAAGCCTCGGGGAAGCGCCAGGATGTGGCAAACGACCAGGCCACGAGGAGCACAAGACCCGCGAGCACGACCGCCGCCGAGAGCGCCATCAGGAAGCCGGCCGCACCGCGGACGAAGGCGTCACGGCGCGCCCGCCATCCCGAGCGGACAAGGCCGCGGCAGAGAAAGACGGCGACGCGCTCCCCCGCGAGCCAGACGAGGAGCGCGGCGCCGGTCACGCCGACCTGCAGCACGGCGCCGGCGGCGGCGACGAAATGCATGGAGAGGTCAGGATCGTACTGCCAGTCGATGACGCGGACCGAAAGCGGCGCCGGTGTCGTCGGTCCGAGGATCAGCGCGACGTCGACGACCGAGGTCGAGAACGCCAGCACTGCAAGTACGGGAAGCCGGAGCTGCCGATAGAGCACGGGGAGCACCGCGTGGACGAAGCCGACGATCCGCCCGTAGCCGAGCGTCGCGATCATGCGCGCCATCTCCGCGGCGCGCGTCTGCGGCAGCGCCGCGAGCGTCATCAGGAAGAGGAACGGGATCTCCTTCACGACGAGGCCGAGGACCATGGCCAGTCCGAGCCGGTCCTGCACGATCAGGAGATCGGGCGGGCGATGCCAACCCGCGAGCGACCAGACGAGGCGGAAGAAATATCCGGACGGCGCGATCAGGAAGGCTAGCCCGAAGGCAGCCGCCGCATGCGGCACGCTCAAGAGCGGCGACACGAGGCGTTGCAGCGTGCGAAAGGCCCTCGTGTCGCGCCAGCCGGCGACAAAGAGCATCACCACGCCGAAAGCGGCGGCGGTCGCGGCGAGCCCGGTCGCGAAGCTGAGAAGCGCCGAGTCGAACAAGCCCGGCTCGGCGAAGAGTGCGTGGAAGGCGCCGAGCGAAAACTCCCTCCCGCCAAGCGCCGGAAAATAACCGAATGCCGGAAGCGCAATCCCGAGCAGGCCGGCCGCGACGGGGACGATCAGCAGGGCGAGCGCGGCCAAAGGAAAGAGCCGCAGCATGGGAGCGCCTACTGGTTGACGCCGTAGCGGCGCGCCCATTCGTGCTCGATCATCTCCACCCAGGAGGGATGCGGCTCGGGAAGCGTCGGCCCGAGTTCCTCGGGGCGAAGCGTCGCTGGGCCGAGGTCGAGCGCGGCGAAGCGCGCGCGGTCCTCGGGCGAGAGCCTGGCCATGTCGAGCACCGTCGGGTCGCCCCAGATCTTCGGGTCCTGTTTGCGCGCCTGCGCCTCCGGCGACATCAGAAAGTTCGCCAGCACCATCGCGCCGGCCGCCGCATTCGCATTGAAGGGGATCGCAACGAAATGCGTGTTGCCGAGCGTGCCGCCTTTGAAGACGAAGCTCCGCACCGTGTCGGGAAGCTCGCCGTTCTCGATCGCGCTCGATGCGTCGGCGGGATTGAAGGCGAAAGCGATGTCGATTTCGCCGTCGGCAAGGAGCCGGCGCAGGCTTCCATAGTCGCGCGGAAAGGCGCGGCCGCTGCGCCAGAGATTCGGGTGCGCGGCGTCGAGCCAAGCGAAGAGCGGCGCCGTCGCGACCTTGAAGCTTTCCTCCGTCGCCGGCTCAAGCAGCGCCTCTTTGTCGGGGGCAAGATCGACGAGAAGCTGCTTCAGGAACGTGGTGCCCATGAAGTCCGGCGGCTGCGGATAGGTGAAGCGGCCGGGATTCTTCGCGATCCAGCCGGCGAGCGCTTGCGCGGATGTCGGCGGGTCCTTGAGGCGCGCGCTGTCGTAGAAGAAGACGAGCTTCGCCATCCCCCACGGCGCTTCGAGCCCGTCGACCGGCACCGTGAAATCGCGCGTGACGCTCGGCCGCATCGTGTCGACGAGAGAATAGTTCGGGAGCGCCGTCGACCAGGCGTCAGGAAGAAGCAGCCCCTGCCGCTTCATGGCGGCAAAATTCTCGCCATTGATCCAGACGAGATCGACTGCGCCGCCCGCATCGCGGCCGGCGGCCTTCTCGGTCAGCACGCGCGAAACGACCTCGGCGGTGTCGCTGACCTTCACGTGGACGACGCGAACGCCGTAGCGCTCCTCCACCATGCGCCCCGCCCAGGCGATGTAGTCGTTGACGCGCGGCTCGCCGCCCCAGGCATGGAAATAGACGGTCTCGCCCTTCGCCTTGGCGACAACGGCGTCCCAATCGGCGAGGTCGAGCGTTGCAGCGCCCGCCGCGGTGAAGGTCGCGAGCGCGGCGAAAACGGCAGCCAGGAATCGGACGGCGCGCTTCATGACAACGTAATGACGAAGCGCGCCGTTCAAACGCAATGAACAGTTCGGTGATTTGAGCGGAGGCCCTCAGACCACCGTGATCTTGCCGAGGTTCTCCATCGCACGGCGCGCCATGACGGCGACGAGGTTGGCGCGGTACTCGGCCGAGCCGTGAATGTCGCCCATCATGCCGCCGGCATCGACCTTCAGCCCCTTCAGCGCGTCGGCGGAGAAATTCTTGGCGAGCGCCTCCTCCGCCGCCTTCCAGCGGAAGACGCCGTTGTTTCCAGCACCCGTCACCGCGACGCGCACCGAGCCGTCCTTGTGCTTGGCGATGAAAACGCCGGCCATCGGATAGAGCGAGGCGGGATTGCGGAACTTCGCGTAGCCCGACTGCGCCGGAACCTTGAAGGCGACCTTGGTGACGATCTCGCCTTCGTTGAGCGCCGTCGAATAGAGGCCGGTGAAATAGGCATCGGCCGCGATCTGCCGCTTGTCGGTATGGACGGTTCCGGCAAGCGCCATCACGGCGGAGGGATAGTCGGCGGCGGGATCGTTGTTGGCGACCGAGCCGCCGATCGTGCCGACATGGCGGACGGCGGGATCGCCGATCGAGCCGGCGAGCGCGGCAAGCGTTGCGACCGCCTTCTTGACGTCGGCGTTCGTCGACACCTGGAAATGCGTCGTGGCGCCGCCGATGGTGACCGCGTCGCCGGAAACCTGGACGCCCTTCAACTCGGGCACCTGGCGAAGGTCGATCAGGTTCTTCGGCGCTGCGAGCCGCGCCTTCATGGTCGGCAACAGCGTGTGGCCGCCGGAGATGTAGGCCGGGTCCTCGGCGCCGGAGAAGAGCTTCGCGGCCTCAGCGAGGCTCTTCGGCCGGTGGTAGCTGGTCTGGTACATGTCCCTCTCCTTATTCCGCTGCCTGGCGCATCGTCGCTTTTTGGGCGAGCCGCCATACCTTCTCGGCCGTAGCCGGCATCGTCAGGCTGTTGTCTCCAAGCGCATCGGTAAGGGCGTTGATGACGGCCGGCGGCGAGCCGATCGCCCCCGCCTCGCCGCAGCCCTTCACGCCGAGCGGGTTGCTCGGACATGGCGTCACCGTCGTCGACACGACGAAGGACGGCACGTCGCCGGCGCGCGGCATCGTGTAGTCGTTGTAGCTCGCTGTGACGAGCTGGCCGGACTCGCCGTCATAGCTGCAGCCTTCAAGCAGCGCCTGGCCGACGCCTTGCGTGATGCCGCCGTGCACCTGCCCCTCGACGATCATCGGGTTGATGATGTTCCCGAAATCGTCGGCGGCGACGAACTGCACGATATCGGTGTGGCCGGTCGCCGGGTCGACCTCCACCTCGCAGATGTAGCAGCCGGCGGGGAAGGTGAAGTTCGTCGGATCGTAGAACGACGTCTCCTTCAGCCCCGGCTCCATGCCCTGCGGCAGGTTGTGCGCCGTGTAGGCGGCGAGGCAGACCTGGAACCAGGGAAGCTTCTTGTCGGTGCCGGCGACGACGACCTCGCCGTTCTTGATCTCGATGTCGCCCTCGGAGGCTTCCATCAGGTGCGCGGCGATCTTCTTGGCTTTCGCCTCCACCTTGTCGAGCGCCTTCACGATCGCCGACATGGAGACCGCCGTGCGCGAGCCGTAGGTGCCCATGCCGAACTGCACCTTGTCGGTGTCGCCGTGCACGATCGAGACGCTCTCCATCGGCACGCCGAAGCGCTGCGAAACGATCTGCGCAAAGCTCGTCTCGTGGCCCTGGCCGTGGCTGTGCGCGCCGGTCAGCACCTCGATCGTGCCGATCGGATTGACGCGGACCTCCGCCGATTCCCACAAGCCCACGCCGGCGCCGAGCGAGCCGACCGCCTGCGACGGCGCGATGCCGCAGGCCTCGATGTAGCAGCTCATGCCGATGCCGCGGAGCTTGCCGCGTTTTTCAGCCTCCGACTTGCGCTTGCCGAAGCCGGCATAGTCGGAGGCCTTCAAGGCGGCGTCGAGCGAAGCCGCGTAGTCGCCCGCGTCGTAGGCCATGATGACCGGCGTCTGATGCGGGAATGACTTGACGAAGTTCTTCCGCCTGAGCTCCGCCGGCGACACGCCGAGCTCACGCGCCGCCGTCTCCACGATGCGCTCGACGACGAACGTCGCCTCCGGCCGCCCGGCGCCACGATAGGCGTCGACCGGCGAGGTATTCGTGTAGACGGCGCGCACGTTGGCGTGGATCGCCGGGATCGCATACTGGCCCGACAGCAGCGTGGCGTAGAGGTAGGTCGGCACGCTGGAGGAGAAGAGCGACATGTAGCCACCGAAATTGGCGATGGTGTCGACCTTGAAACCGATGATCCTGTTGTCGGCATCGAACGCCATCTCGGCATGCGTGTGATGGTCACGCCCATGTGCATCGGTAAGGAAGGACTCGGTGCGGTCCGCCACCCATTTCACCGGCACGCCCGACTTCTTCGACGCCCAGAGGCAGACGATCTCTTCGGGATAGATGAAGATCTTGGAGCCGAAGCCGCCGCCGACGTCGGGGGCTATGACGCGCAGCTTGTTCTCCGGCGCGACGTTGTAGAAGGCGGAGAGCACGAGCCGCGCGACGTGCGGGTTCTGGCTCGTGGTGTAGAGCGTGTAATGCTCCTCCGACGCATCGTAGACGCCGAGCGCGGCGCGCGGCTCGATCGCATTCGGGATCAGCCGGTTGTTGACGATGTCGATCTTGGTGACGTGCTTGGCCTTGGCGAACGCGGCGTCGACCGTGGCGAGGTCGGTACCGAGCGCCCAATCGTAGATCAGGTTGTTCGGCGCTTCCGGGTGAAGCTGCGGCGCGCCCTTCTCAAGCGCCTTCACCGCGTCGACGACGGCGGGAAGCTCCTGCCAGTCGACGGAGACGGCGTCGGCGGCGTCGCGCGCCTCGCCGCGCGAGCGGGCGACGACGATGGCGGCAGGCTGGCCCACGTAGCGCACCACGTCCTTCGCCAGCGCGGGATAGGCGCCCATCTTCATCGGGCTGCCGTCCTTCGACGTGATCGCCCAGCCGCAGATCAGGTTGCCGATGCCGTCGGCGGCGAGCTCCGCGCCGGTCAGGACCTTGATCACGCCGGGCATCTTCGAAGCTGCGGAGGCGTCGATCTTGCCGATCTTCGCGTGCGCGTGCGGCGAGCGGACGAACGCCGCATAGCACATGCCCTTGACGCTCATGTCGTCGGTGTAGCGGCCGCGGCCGGTGATGAAGCGCTTGTCTTCCTTGCGGGCAACGCGTGCGCCAATTCCCTCAACGCCCATCGTCTTCCTCCCTTGAATTCTTATTCCAAGACCCGCTTGCGTTTGCGCGAGCGGGCGTCGCCGGGGGCGACGATTGTTCCTAAGCCGCCTTCTTCGCTCCACCCTTCATGTCGCTCGCCGCGGCGAGGATGGCTTTGACGATGTTGTGGTAGCCGGTGCAGCGGCAGATGTTCCCGTCGAGCTCGTGGCGGACGGTCGCCTCGTCGAGTTTGCCGTCATAGCGGCGGATCATGTCGACCGCGGTCATGATCATGCCCGGCGTGCAGAAGCCGCACTGCAAGCCATGATGCTCGCGGAACGCCGCCTGCACCGGGTGCAGTTCGTCGCCGCTCGCGAGCCCTTCGATCGTCATGACCGAGGAGCCGTCCGCGGCCGCGGCGAGCACCGTGCAGGACTTCACGGCGACGCCGTCCATGTGCACGACGCAGGCGCCGCACTGCGAGGTGTCGCAGCCGACATGCGTTCCGGTTAGCCCGAGATTGTCGCGCAGGAAGTGCACCAGCAGCGTGCGGTCCTCGACATCGCGGGTCTCCGCACGTCCATTGACGGTGATGGTGACCTTCGACATTTACGTCCTCCCCTTCCGAACTCTCTGTCGCGGCTGGCTGCCGCTATCGGGTTGCAAAGAAATAGACCAGAAGCAACGCCAGGATGACAAGCAGGCCCCAGGCATAAGGCCCGCCGAGGAACCCGACGGCGGCCTTCGCCTCGACCTCCTGCTCAACCTCGCGTGCGACTTCCTCCACTTCCTCGACGATGCCCTCCGGATGCGGTGCGGCACTGCCGGCGGCAGCCGGAGCGCCCGCTCCGGCCTTCTGAGCGAAGCAGGAGAAAAACTCGTCGGCGAGCTTCTTTGCCGTGGAATCGATCAGCCGCGCGCCGAGCTGCGCGAGCTTGCCCCCGACCTGTGCGTTCACGGAATAGGTGAGCACGGTCACCCCGCCGTCCTCGGCGAGATGCACGTCGGCGCCGCCCTTGGCGAAGCCGGCGACCCCGCCCTTCCCTTCGCCCGAGATCGTGTAGCTCTCCGGCGGCTTCACGTTCGACAGCGTGACCGCGCCGTTAAACGTCGCCTTGACCGGACCGACCTTGGTCGTCACCCGTGCGGCAAAGCCCTCCGCGGGGCTCCCCACCAGGGATTCGCAGCCGGGAATGCAGTCTTTGAGGACGGCAGGGTCGTTCAGCATGGCCCAGACGTGCTCGCGCGCCGCCGGGATGCGATACTCGCCCTTCAACTCCATGAACCGACCTCCCGGCACGGATTGTGCACGCGGGCATAACCGCGGACAACTGAATTTCCAAGCCGTCGCAGGGTTTCCGGGCGAGGCGGCGTTGGCGCGCCCCTCCCGAAAGGCTAAGAGAACGCGAATGCCCACTACGCCCGACACGGACCCACGGCTCGCCCCACTCCTCGCCGCCGCGCTTGCCGGGGCGCGCGTCATCATGCCGATCTACGGGACCGATTTCTCGGTCTCGCACAAGGTTGACGACACGCCGGTGAGCGAGGCCGACCTCGGCTCGGAACGCGCCATCGGCGAAGCGCTCGCCGCCGCCATGCCGGGCGTGCCGGTCGTCGCCGAAGAAGCGGGATCGACCGGGAATCTGCCCGCCGTCGGACATTCCTTCCTGCTTGTCGACCCGCTCGACGGCACCAAGGAATTCATCAGCCGCAATGGCGAGTTCACCGTCAACATTGCGCATATCGAAAACGGCGCGCCGGTTGCCGGCGTCTTTCTCGCGCCCGCGCTGAGCGTGGCCTACGCGGGAAGCGCGAGCGGCGCATGGAAGGGGACGATTGCCGCCGACCTCGGCAGTGTCGTGAGCTGGACGGCGATCCGCGCGCGCCGCGCCGAGGCGCATCCGGTCGCACTCGTAAGCCGGTCGCACATGAACCCGGCGACCGCCAGCGCACTCGCGCAGATCGCCTGCGGCGAGCACCGCTCGATCGGCTCGTCATTGAAATTCGGTCTCCTCGCCGAAGGCGACGCCGATTTCTACCCGCGCCTTGGCCCGACGATGGAATGGGACACGGCGGCGGGTGACGCGGTCCTGCGCGCGGCCGGCGGAATGACCGTCACGCTCGACGGCGAGCCGCTTCGCTATGGCAAGGAGAGCGCGCCCAAGATGCGCCCGTTCGAGAACCCGCATTTCCTGGCCTTCGGCGATCCCGTTCTTCTGAAGCGCCTCGACCTCGCCGAGCTCGGGCCGAACAACACGCGATGAGTCAGCCGCCGCGCGTCCTCTCGACGAAGGGGCTCGAGGACTACGCGCTCGTCGATTCCGGCCATGGCCGCAAGCTCGAGCGCTTCGGCGCGCTTTTCCTCGATCGCCCGGAGGAGCAGGCGATGTGGCGCCCGCGGCTTGCGCAAGCGGAATGGGAGAAGGCCGACGCGATCTTCACCGGCGACGTCGAAGAGGAAGGCGCCGGGCGTTGGAAGCGGCGCGCCGGCGTGCCCGAAGCCTGGACCTGCAAGCACGGAGAAATCCGCTACGAATGCCGCTTCACGTCGTTCCGCCACGTCGGCGCCTTCCCCGAGCAGGAGGCGCATTTCTCCTTCATGCGCGATCGGCTGAAGACGGCCGGCGGCGCGGCCGGCGGCGCGCCGTCGCTCCTGAACCTCTTCGGCTATACCGGGCTCGCATCGCTCGTGGCGGCTGAGGCCGGCGCGGAAGTGACGCATGTCGATGCGTCAAAGAAGGCGATCGCCTGGGCGCGCGACAACCAGAAGCTCTCCGGCATGGAAGATCGACCGATCCGCTGGATTCTCGACGACGCGACGAAATTTGTTGCGCGCGAGGTGCGACGCGAACGCCGCTACGACGGCATCCTGCTCGACCCGCCGAAGTTCGGGCGCGGACCGAAGGGCGAGGTCTGGGATCTCTTCCAGAGCCTACCGGAGATGCTGAAGCTCTGCCGCGCGATCGTGAAGCCGGACGGCTTCGTGATCCTGACCGCCTACGCGATCCGCGCGTCGTTTCTCTCGCTCCAACGCGTGACCGAAGAGGCGTTCGGGCCTGGCGTCGAAGCGGGCGAGCTTGCCTTGGTCGACGAAGGCGGAGGCCTACTCGCAACGTCGCTCTTCGCCCGCTGGAGCGCGCCGTGACGAGCGAGCGGCCACGCACGGGAAGCTTCAAGAAGATCACCAGCCTCGCCAACCCGCTGGTTAAGGAGATCCGCGCGCTCGCGCAGAAGAAGCACCGCGACGAGACCGGCCTCTTCATCGCCGAAGGGCTGAAGCTGGTGCGCGACGCCCTCGACGGAGGCTGGCCGGTCGACATGGTCGCCTATGCAGCCGCCAAGTCAGGCGAGGCAGCGATCGGCGCGCTCGCAGCCGAGACGAAGGCGGCCGGCGGCACCACGCTCGAAGTCTCCGCGCAAGTGCTCGAAAAGATCACGCGCCGCGAGAATCCGCAAAACGTGGTCGGCGTCTTCAAGCAGCGCTTCGCGCCGGAAGCCGCGATCGGGCGCGAAGGAATATGGGTGGCGCTCGACCGCGTGCGCGACCCCGGCAATCTCGGCACGATCGTGCGCACCGCCGACGCCGCCGGCATCGCGGGCGTAGCGCTGGTGGGCAGCGCCTGCGACCCCTTCTCGCTCGAAGCTGTGCGCGCCACGATGGGCTCGATCTTCCACATGCCGCTCGCGAAGACGAGCGAGGACGGGCTCATCGCAGCGGCGAAGCGTACCGGCGCGCGGCTCGTCGGCACGCACCTTTCCGGCACGCTCGACTATCGCGCTGTAGACTATCGGAAGCCGCTGATCCTCCTGATGGGGAACGAGCAGCAGGGGCTGACCGACGAGCTCGCGACGGCCTGCGACGCGCTCGTCCGCATCCCGATGCGCGGCAAGGCCGATTCCTTGAACCTCGCCGTTTCGACCGGGCTAATGATCTACGAGGCGTTAAGGCCGGAGCTGCGATGAGCTAGGGTGCCGTCGTTTCGATATCGCGGATGCGATCGTTCATCCGCTGGATTTAGGTATGCGTCGCCCGCGTTTCCTGCAGCAGCCCCGTCAGCGTGCCATCCTGCCGCAGCACGATCGACGTCAGCACCTGCATATCGTCCCGCAAACTGGCAACATCAGTCGTCAACCGTTGGAGCTGGCTGGCCAAGAAGTTCAGGTCCACGGGTTCAGACGTTTCCATAGGTCGCTGTTACCATTTTTCGATGTCGGTCACCAGCTTCCACGCCCTCTATACAGCCCGCTAAGCTGGCTCTAAACCCTGCCTGCCAACCTCCGCGCCGGAGCCCTTGATGCAAGTGCCGAAATCCTCCGCCAAGCTTGTGACCGTGTTCGGCGGGTCCGGATTCGTCGGCCGCTACGTCGTGCAGGCGCTGGCGCGGCGCGGCCACAGGATCCGCGTGGCGGTCCGGCGCCCCGATCTCGCCGGGCACCTGCAGCCGCTCGGCATGGTCGGGCAGATCAAGGCGATCCAGGCGAACCTCCGCTATCGCTGGTCGGTCGACCGCGCCGTGGAAGGCGTCGACGCCGTCGTCAACCTCGTCGGCATCCTGGCCGCGAGCGGACGGCAGACCTTCGACGCCGTGCAGGCGTTTGGACCGCGCGCCATCGGCGAGGCGGCACGCGCGCAGGGCATCGCAAGCGTCGTCCACATCTCGGCGATCGGCGTGGACCAGCCCTCGACCGTCGGCTACATGCGCTCCAAGGCCGAGGGCGAGGCCGGCATCCGCGAGACAGTGCCGGAAGCGGTGATCATGCGCCCGTCCATCGTCTTCGGGCCGGAGGACAATTTCTTCAACCGCTTCGCGGCGATGGCGCGGCTCTCGCCAATGCTCCCGCTGATCGGCGGCGGCAGCACGCGCTTCCAGCCGGTCTTCGCCGGCGACGTCGGCGAGGCGATTGCGCGCGCGGTCGACGGCGGGGCAGCGCCCGGCGCGATCTACGAGCTCGGGGGGCCGGAGGTGCTGACCTTCCGCCAGTGCATGGAGCGGATGCTGGCGGCGACCAAGCGCAAGCGGATCCTGCTGCCGATTCCCTGGCTCCTGGCGCGGAGAATGGGGAGCATCGGCCAAATCCTGCCGGGGAAGCCGATCACGCCTGACCAAGTGCGCATGCTGATGTTCGACAACGTCGTCTCCGCCGACGCGGAACGCGACAAACGGACTCTCCAAGGGCTCGGCATCGAGCCGACGGCGCTCGAAATCGTGCTGCCGACCTATCTTGAGCGCTTCCGCGAGCGTGGCGAGTTCGCCCGCGCCGCGTCATAGGGGCTTCCGCCTTCGCCTGTCGTCAGCGCGCCAGCCAAAGCCCCACGAGCCCGGCGACGCCGACGACGACGCGCCACCAGGCGAAGGGCATGAAGCCGTGGCGCGTGACGAAATTGACCAGCGTCTTCACCACGAAGAGGGCAGCGACGAAGGCGATGACGAAACCGAGCGCGACCAAGCCGATGTCGCCGCCCGTGAGCGCCCCGCGGTTCTTGTAGAAGTCGAGCACGAACGCGCCGAGCATGGTCGGTATCGCCAGGAAGAACGAGAACTCCGCCGCCGCCTTCTTGTCGCACTTCATCAGGAGCGCGCCGGCGATGGTGGCCCCGGAGCGCGACACGCCGGGCACGATGGCGAGACATTGGAAAAGCCCGATCACGAAGGCCAGCCAGAGCGGGAAGTGCATGGCGTCTTCATGGTGTGCTTCGGTATCGAGCCAATCGAGCGCGGCGAGCGCCAGCCCGCCGACAATGAGGACGACGCAAATCAGCGCCGGCGAATTGAACAGCACGTTCTTGATGAAATCGTGCAGGAGAAGGCCGACGACCGCCGCCGGCAGGAAGGCGACCACGATCGAGATCACGAAGCGGCGCGCCGCCGGATCGCTGGGGAGAGCCAGGAGGACGCCCCAAAGTCGCCCGAAATAGGCGTAGACCACGGCAAGGATGGCACCGAGCTGGATCAGGACGTTGAAGGTGTCCCAGAAGGCCTTTTCGCGGCCTGAGCCGAGCCCGAGAAGCTCGGTCGAAAGGAGCAGATGAGCGGTTGACGAAACCGGTATGAACTCGGTTATTCCCTCAATCACCCCGAGAACCGCCGCATCGAATATGGACTGGAAACTCATCCCGCGCTACCCCGGCCGAATCGTTCGTCGCGGCGCCGACTTAGCATTTTCGCAGCGCGAAATCCGCCGATCGCGCAAAGGCAATCAGATGGTCCCGGCATGATCACGCTTTTCCACCACGCTCTCTCGGTCCCCTCGCGCTTCGCCCGGCTCGTCCTCGGCGAATGCGAGGAGACCCCCGAACTCGTCGAAGAGCGGGCGTGGGAGCGGCGGCAGGACTTCCTGATGCTCAACCCGGCCGGAACCCTGCCGGTCCTGATCGAGAACGACGACCCGCCGATCGCCGGCGCTTGGGCCATTTCCGAGTACCTCGACGAGACCCGCGGCTTTGCGCTGAACGAGCGCCGCCTCCTCCCTGCGAACGCCAACCAGCGCGCCGAAGTGCGGCGGCTCTGCGAGTGGTTCCTCTACAAGTTTGACGAAGAGGTGACCGGCTATCTCGTGGAGGAGAAGGTGGTGAAGCGCGAACGCGCCAAACTCGGCGGCAACGGCGCGCCCAATTCGACGCTCTTGAGGGCCGGGCGGACCAACATCCGCTCCCATCTTCACTATATCGAGCATCTGATCTCGGCGAAGAACTGGCTCGCCGGGGAGCGGATGAGCTATGCCGATCTTGCAGCGGCCGCCGCCCTTTCGGTCGCCGACTATCTTGGCGAGGTTCCATGGCAGGACGCCTCAGAGGCGAAGGACTGGTACATGCGGATGAAGTCGCGTCCCGCCTTCCGTCCGCTAAGGGCGGATCAGGTGCGCGGGCACGCGCCGCCGGCGCATTACGCCAATCTCGACTTCTGACGCCGGCGAAGCTGCGCGCGCTGATCGAGACGCTCGCGCGGAACGAAGGCTTCGAGCTTGTCGGCGTCACCACGCCTGACGCCATCCCCGAAGCCGCCGCGCGTTTGAAGCAGGCAATCGCCGAGGGTCATCACGCCACGATGACATGGCTCGCCGAGACGGCGGCGCGGCGCGGCAGCCCGGCGGCGCTCTGGCCGGATGTGCGATCCGTCATCATGCTCGGCATGAATTACGGGCCGGATGGCGATCCGCTCTCGACGCTCGCCGACCGCCAGGCCGGGACGATTTCGGTCTACGCGCGGAACCGCGACTATCACGATCTGATCAAGGGCGCGCTGAAGCGGATCGCGTCGCAATTCGCGTCGCGCGCCGGCGCCGACGTGAAGGTTTTTGTCGACACGGCGCCGGTCATGGAGAAGCCGCTCGCCGAAGCGGCGGGGATCGGCTGGCAGGGCAAGCACACGAACCTCGTCAGCCGCGAATTCGGCTCCTGGCTTTTCCTCGGCGCGATCTTCACCAATGTCCCGCTTGCCGCCGACGATGCCGAGATCGACCATTGCGGCACCTGCCGCGCCTGCCTCGACGTCTGCCCGACCGACGCCTTCCCGGCGCCCTACCGGCTCGATGCGCGGCGCTGCATCTCCTATCTCACGATCGAGCACGACGGCCCGATCCCGCGCGCGCTCCGCCCGCTGATCGGAAACCGCATCTTCGGCTGCGACGACTGCCTTGCCGTCTGCCCGTGGAACAAGTTCGCCGCGAAAGGGCGGCAGGCGAAGCTTGCCGCGCGCGAGGCGCTGAACGCGCCACGGCTCAAGGATCTCGCGCGGCTCGACGATGCAGCCTTCCGAAAGCTCTTTTCGGGCTCGCCGGTGAAGCGGATCGGACGCGACCGCTTCGCCCGTAACGTCTTGATCGCGATTGGAAATTCCGGTGAAAGAGAGCTCGCTGAGGAGGCGGAGCGGCGCGTCGGCGACGCCGCGCCCGAGGTGCGCGGCGCAGCAGTCTGGGCTCTGCAACGTCTCGCGCCCGACCGCGTTGCGACGTTGTCGACAAAGTTCGCCGCACGCGAAACCGACGGCGATGTCCGCCGCGAATGGAGTGCGGCAGAAAGCGAGACGCGATCATGACACGACACATCGACATCCGCCGTCCCCACTTCCGCCTCCCCGCGCATCGCCACAAGATCGCGGTGCGGCGCGGGTCGCTCGGCGCGGGAGCGGTCGGGGCGATCGCGCTCGGGTCGCTCGCCATCGGCGCACTTGCGATCGGCGTGCTTGCGATCAACCGGCTGGCGATCAAGCGCGCGCGGATCGAGCGCCTCTCCGTCGGCACGCTCGAAGTCGACAAGCTCATCGTGCACGAGCGCGAATCCGATCTGGCATAGATCGAGAACGCCGCGATGACGGAGCCGACCTTCTTCAAGTCCGCCGCGGCGTGGCGGCGATGGCTGGAGAAGAACCACGACAAGGCGACGGAAAAGCTCGTCGGCTTTCACAAGGTCGGTTCGGGGAATTCCGGCATCACCTACAAGCAAGCGCTCGACGCCGCGCTCTGCTTCGGCTGGATCGATGGCCACCGTCGCGGCGGCGAAGCGACCTGGCAGATCCGTTTCACGCCGCGACGGCCGAAGAGCATCTGGAGCGCCGTCAACATCAGGCGGATCGAAGAGCTGAAAGCGGCGGGTCTCATGCATGCCGCCGGCCTCGCAGCCTACGAAGGCCGCGATCCGGCGCGGCAGAAGCGCTATTCGTTCGAGAACAGGAACGCAGCGTTCTCGCCCGCCGAGGAGCACGCCTTCCGTGCCGACAACAAAGCCTGGGAATACTTCTCCGCCATGCCGCCGTCCTATCGCCGGCCCGCGACTTGGTGGGTGATAAGCGCGAAGCGTGACGAGACACGCGAGCGGCGGCTGAAGACGCTCATCGCGGACTCCGCCGCCGGCCGCAAGATCAAGCCCCTCACTCTGCCGACGCAAAAGCCGTGACGAAGCTCTTCATCTTCGGGTTCGGCTATTCGGCGCGCGCGATTGTCGAACGCACGCGGCCGCACCTCAGTGCGGTGTGGGGGACGACCCGCGATCCGGAGAAACTTCAAGAGATCGATGCGCTTGGGGTGACGCCGCTGTTGTTTGATGGCGGCCACGACGCGTCCCCTCCCCCCTTGCGGGGGAGGGTCAGGGAGGGGGGAATGATGAAGGCCGCGGTGGCGGCCTTCCCCCCTCTCCGTCTCTCCCCCGCAAGGAGGGAGAGGGTGCTCTCGGACGCCGACCACATTCTCATTTCCATCGCACCGGACGAAGCCGGCGACCCGGTGCTCCACCACTTCACCGAGGAAATCGCGGCGGCCGAGCCGAAGTCGCTCGTCTATCTCTCCACCGTCGGCGTCTACGGCGACCACGGCGGCGCCTGGGTCGACGAGACGAGCGAATGCCACCCCGTCTCGAAGCGCTCGCGCGAACGCGTCGCGGCGGAGGAAGCGTGGCGGCGTTTCGCCGCAGCGACCGGCATCCCCGTCGCCATCGTCCGCCTGGCCGGGATCTATGGGCCGGGGCGGGGGCCGTTCGAGAAGATCCGGCGCGGGACGGCGCGCCGCATCGTCAAGCCCGGTCAGGTCTTCAACCGCATCCACGTCGACGACATCGCCCAGATCGTCGATGCCGCTTTCGCGCGCCGCGCCGACGGCATCTTCAACGGCGCCGACGACGAGCCGGCCCCGCCGGAGGACGTGCTTTTCTACGCCGCTTCGCTCCTCGGTTTGCCCCCGCCGCCCGAGACGCCGTTCGAGGCGGCGGCGCTTTCAGAGATGGCGCGAAGTTTCTACGGCGAATCGAAGCGAGTCCGGAACGCGAAGATCAAGCGCGAACTTGGTGTCCGGCTTGCATTTTCAACCTACCGCGAGGGACTGAAGGCGGTGCTCGAAGCAGGCGAGAGCACGCGCGGCTAAACCGTCGCACCCCTTGTCATAATCTTGTCCATGAGGGGCTTCAAAGAGACCGGATGGTCGATGTCGTCGTCCGATTCGTCGAGGCGTTCTGCGTCGTTGCGGCAATCCTTCACTGGACGGGCATCCTTCTCGTGGCCGTTCGAGCGCGGGCGGGCCGCGCGTTGGAGCCGCAGCCGGCGGACGCGCCCGGCGTCAGCGTCGTCCGGCCCGTCTGCGGCCTCGAAAACCACATCGAGACGACGCTCCGCTCCACCTTCGAGCTCAGCTATCCCCGCTATGAGATCATCTTCTGCGTCGCTGCGGAGGGCGATCCGGTCGTGCCCCTCGTCCGCTCGCTGATCGCCGAGAACCCGCAGGTGCCGGCGCGCCTCCTCGTCGGCGACGAGCGGGTGAGCGTCAATCCGAAGCTCAACAACATCGTCAAAGGGTGGGACGCGGCGTCCTACGGCTGGATCGCGTTGACGGACAGCAATGTGCTGATGCCGCGCGACTACATCGAACAGATGCTGAGCCGCGTCGACGCGGAGACCGCGATCGTCAGCGCGCCGCCGCTCGGGAGCGAGCCGGACGGAGCCTGGGCGGAGCTCGAATGCGCCTTCCTCAATACCTATCAGGCGCGCTGGCAGCTTGCGGCGGACGCCGTCGGCCTCGGCTTCGCGCATGGCAAGAACATGCTGTGGCGGCGCGATGTTCTCGACGACGCGGGCGGCATCCGCGCGCTCGCCGCCGAGCCGGCGGAGGATGCGGCCGGCACCAAGATCGTGCGCGCGCGCGGGATGAAGGCGCATCTCGTTCCGCGGCCGTTCCCGCAGCCGCTCGGCCGCCGGAGCCTCGCCGCGGTGTGGAACCGCCAGCTCCGCTGGGCGCGGCTGAGACGCGCATCCTTCAAGCGGTTCTTCCTGCCCGAGATCCTGTCGGGCGGCTTCC
This sequence comes from uncultured Alphaproteobacteria bacterium, assembly GCA_963739005.1. GTDB lineage: Bacteria > Pseudomonadota > Alphaproteobacteria > Rhizobiales > Afifellaceae > DASWJZ01. Next base: position 384,296 of record CAVTYQ010000002.1, read on the forward strand.
TGCCGCTCCTCGGCCTCCTGTTCCTGGTGGCGGAAGGGGCAGTCTCGGTGCCGTTCGCGTTTGCTCTCGTCGCGCTTTGGTACGGCGCGGAATGCGCGCTTGCATGGGTGCTGCGCTGGCCGCTCTCATGGCGCGCGCCGCTTCTTGCGGTGATGCGCGATGTGATGCTTCCTCCCCTCTGGATCGGCGCCGTTACAGGGAACGAGTTCGTGTGGCGCGGCAACGCCATGAACATCGCGAAGCCTGACGACGACGCGGCCGAGCTTCAACTCGCCGAGGAATAGGCGCGAGGCGAAGCGCCGGCGCTACAGCCGATTGCGGAAGAGCACCTTGCGCCCGAGCGTCGCGTTCGGCCTGACCGCGATGATGAAAACGCCGACGAGCGCCAGCGCCGTTCCGAGGGCCATGCGCGCATCGAAATGGTCGCCGGTCAGCCAGATGCCGAAGCCGATGGTGAAGAGCGGAGCCATCAGGGTCAGCGGCGCCACCAGATTCGCCTCGTAGCGCTGGATCAGGCCGTAATACGCCGTGTGGGCGAACACCGAGACCACGAGCGAAGAATAGAGGACGGCGGCGATGAGCGGCCAGCCCGCATCGTACGCGGCGGAGAATTGGTGCTCCTCGAAGACGGCCGAGCAAGCGACGAGCACCACTGTCGACGAGAATCCGACCCAGGCTTGGAACCGAAGAGGGCGAATTCCTTCCATCTGCTTCATCATGATCGTGCCGACGGCACCCCCGCACGATGAGGCGATGACGAAAAGGAGACCGGTCGAGAAATCGAAATCCGCCGGGTCGAACATCACGAGGAGCACGCCGGTCAGCGTCAGCGCGATACCGAGACCGCGCCGCCAGCGGATGCGCTCGCCGAGCACGACGACCGAGAGCAGCGTCGCCGTCGGCACGCCGATCTGGCTGACGATCGAAGCCGCCGAGGGGCTCGCCGTCTTCAGCCCGACAAAGAAGAGCGCGAAGCCGCCCCCGCCCATCAGGATTCCGACCACGACGACCCGCCAGCGCGGCCGCGGCATTGGCAGGAGCCACGGCGCCACGGCAACCGCGATGGCGGCCGAGCGCAGCATGCCGAAGAAGAGCGGCGGCACCTGCATGTCGGCGACGACGACCTTCGCCGCGACGGTATTGAGCGCCCACAGGATGCAGATCAGCACGAACAGGGAGAAATCGCGGGGGGACATTGCTTGCGGGCTATAGGCGGGAAGAAAGCGCTCTGCGATGCGGCATCGCGGACTTGCGTGAAATCCTCCCATTGCTGGGAGAGGGTAACCGCGAAGCGCCTCGGCGAGGCGCTGCCCTCCTCCTAAGGAGGAATAGCGGCCCTACCCGCTCCAGTCGAGCACGACCTTGCCCGACTCGCCCTTCGCCATGATCTCGAAGGCCTGGCGGAATTCGCCCGCAGGAAAGCGGTGGGTGATGACGCGGCGGATGTCGAGGCCGGACTGCAGCATGGCGATCATCTTGTGCCAGGTCTCGAACATCTCGCGCCCGTAGATGCCCTTCAGCGTGAGCATGTGGAAGACGATCTTCGTCCAGTCGACCGGGAACGGCCGCGAGGGGATGCCGAGCATGGCGATCTTGCCGCCCATGATGATGGTGTCGAGCATCTGGTTCAGCGCCGCTTCCGCCCCGCTCATCTCGAGGCCCACGTCGAAGCCCTCGCGCATGCCGAGGCGCCCGATGACCGATTTCAGGTCTTCCTGCGCGACGTTCACCGGCACGACGTCGGCGACAGTGCCGGCAAGATCGAGCCGGTATTGGTTGACGTCCGTGATGACCACATGGCGGGCGCCGACGTGGCGGGCGATCGCCGCCGCCATGATGCCGATCGGACCGGCGCCGGTGACAAGCACGTCCTCGCCCACGAGGTCGAAGGAGAGAGCGGTATGCACGGCATTGCCGAGCGGATCGAGGATCGCGCCGAGCTCGTCATCGACGTCGTCGGGAAGCGGCACGGCGTTGAAGGCCGGAATCTTCACGTAGCTGGCGAAGGCGCCGGGGATGTTGACGCCGATCCCCCGCGTCTCCGGATCGAGGTGGTAGCGGCCGCCGCGCGACGCGCGGCTATGCATGCCGATGACGTGTCCCTCGCCCGATACCCGCTGACCGGGCTTCAGCCCGCGCACGCTCGACCCGACCTCAACGATCTCGCCGGCATATTCGTGGCCGACGATCATCGGCACGGGGATGGTCTTCTTCGCCCAGTCGTCCCAGTTCCAGATGTGGATGTCGGTGCCGCAGATGCCGGTCTTCGCGACCTTCACCAGGATCTCGTCCGGCCCGACCTCCGGCACCGGCTCGTTTTGCAGCCAGAGCCCCGGCTCGGCCTTGGTCTTGACCAGCGCCTTCATGTCATTGCGCATCAGACGATCCCCAATTCGTGGCCCGCGTCCTTGAACGCCTGGATGGCGAAATCGACGTCGGCCTCCGAGAGCGCCGCGGAAATCTGCGTGCGGATGCGCGCTTTCCCATTCGGCACGACCGGAAAGAAGAAGCCGGCGACATAGACGCCGCGTTGGTCAAGCGCCGCCGCCATTTCCTGCGCACGCCGCGCCTCGAAGAGCATCACCGGGATGATCGGGGTCTTGCCGGGCAGGCACTCGAAGCCCGCCGCCTCGAGCCCGGCGCGGAAGCGGGCGACGAGCCTCGTCAGATGCGCGCGGCGATCGTCGGCGGCCTCGGCGATGTCGATCGCCTTGAGCGACCCGGCGGCAACCGGCGGCGCCAGCGAATTGGAGAAGAGATAGGGACGCGCCCGCTGGCGCAGCATGTCGATGACGGCTTGCGGCGCGGCAACGAAGCCGCCCATCCCGCCGCCGAGCGTCTTGCCGAGCGTACCGGTGACGATCTCGACGCGCGCCCCCGCGCCGGTCAGCGCCGGCGTGCCGCGCCCGCCTTCGCCAAGGTGCCCGTGGGCATGACAATCGTCGACCAGGACGAAGGCGCCGTGGCGCTCGGCGAGATCGCAAATCTCCGGAAGCTTCGCGACGTAGCCGTCCATGGAGAAGACGCCGTCGGTGGCGATCAGCTTGAAACGCGCCCCGTCCGTCTCCGCCTGCTTCAGCTGCGCTTCGAGATCGTCCATGTCGGAATTTTGGAAGCGATAGCGCTTCGCCTTGCAGAGCCGGATGCCGTCGATGATGGAGGCATGGTTCAGGGCATCGGAGATGATCGCGTCCTCGGCGCCGAGAAGCGGCTCGAAGACGCCGCCATTCGCGTCGAAACAGGCGGCGAAGAGGATCGCGTCGTCCTTGCCGAGCCAGCGGGCGATGCGTTCCTCGAGCTGGCGATGCAGCGTCTGCGCGCCGCAGATGAAGCGGACCGACGCCATGCCGAAGCCGAATGCGTCGAGCGCGTCACGAGCGGCGGCGATCACGTCGGGGTGGTCGGCGAGGCCGAGGTAATTGTTGGCACAGAGGTTGAGCATCTCCCGCTCGCCGCCTTGCGCGCGCGGGTCCTTGATGCGGATATGCGCCGATTGCGGCGTCGTGATCAGCCGCTCGCGCTTCAAGAGGCCGTCGGCTTCGATGGTCGCGAGCTCGGCGGTAAGATGGGCAAGGAAAGGATGCGTCACGATGGCCGCCCCCTGATGGCTGCACGTGGGGGATAGGCGTGCGCGGCGCCGCGCCGGTCTTCGACGCTCCATGCGCCGCCGTCGAGTTCGCGCGCGTAGCTCGGTCCGACAGGCACCTTCCCGCCTTGGCCGCCGGGAATATCGAGCACGTAGGTCGGCTGGCAAAGGCCGGAGACCGTGCCACGAAGCGAACGCATCAGCGCCTGTCCCTCGGCGATCGTCGTTCGAAGATGCGCCGTACCCGGCGCCAGATCGCCATGATGCAGATAGTAGGGCTTCACCCGGCTCTCCACGAAACACCGCATCAGCGCCTGAAGTGTCTCGGCGTCGTCGTTGACGCCCTGCAGAAGCACCGTCTGGCTGACCAGCGGAATGCCGGAATCGGCAATGCGGGCGAGGGCCGCGCGGCCGAAGGGCGTGAATTCGCGCGGATGGTTGGCGTGGATCGCGAGCCAGCTCGCCGCGCCTTCCGCCTTGAGCGCCGCGATCAGTGTCGCGTCGACTCGCTCCGGCGCGACGAGCGGCACCCGTGTGTGCCAGCGGAGCACTTTGATGTGTGGAATCGCGGCGATCCTCTCCGAGACCGCGGCGAGGCGTCTCGCGCTCAACACCAGCGGGTCGCCGCCGCTGACGATCACCTCCCAGATTTCCGGATGCGCAGCGACGTAGGCGAGCGCTCTGTCGATCGCCTCTTCGGATAGATGCGCGGGCCGGCCCGGGCCGACCGTCTCGCGGCGGAAACAGAAGCGGCAATAGACGGCGCAGACGTTGGCAAACTTCAGAAGCACGCGATCCGGATAGCGGTGCACGAGCCCAGGCACGACTTCGTGCGCACCGTCGCCGATCGGATCGGCAAGAGCGTCGGCATCCGGATCGAGTTCCGGCGCATCGGGGATGAACTGCCGCGCAATCGGATCGTGCGGGTCGGTCGGGTCGATCAGCGCGGCCGTCGTGGGTGTGATTGCGACCGCGTAGCGCGCGGCAACGCGCTCGAGTTCCTCCGTCCGGCCCGGCGGCACGAGTCCGGCGTCCGCGAGATCGCCCACGCTTCTAAGTGTTCGCGTCGCGATCATCGCGCCGCCTCTTCCGGCGGAAGCGGCGTCCAGATCACGTCATCGACGTGTCCCGCACCGGTCGCCAGCATGACCAGGCGGTCGAGGCCGAGCGCGCATCCGCTTGCCGGCGGCATCGCCGCAAGGGCATCGAGGAAATCCTCGTCGATCGGGTAGCGCTCGCCGTAGATGCGCTCCTTCTCCGCCATGTCGGCCTCGAACCGACGCCGCTGCTCCAGCGGGTCCGTCAGCTCGCCGAACGCATTCGCGAGCTCCACTCCGCAGACATAGAGCTCGAAGCGCTCCGCAAAGCGGGGATCGGACGGCTTCCGCCGCGCCAGCGCCGCCTCGCTCGCCGGATATTCGTCAAGGATCGTCGCGCGCCCGATGCCAAGCTTCGGCTCGATCCGCTCGGAGAGAACGCGGCTGAAGATGTCGGACCAGGTATCGTCCACGGCGAGACGAATGCCGGCTGCCGTCGCCGCCGCCGCGAATAGGACGTGGGCCGCCGCGGGTTCTGAGTCTTCGGGAAGCATGGCGGAAAGATCGATCCCCGCATACCGCTGGAAGGCTTCGGCGACGCTGATACGCTCCGGCTCCGCGGACGGATCGGCCTCGCGTCCGCGACATCGCAGCCTCCTCGCTCCCGCCGCCTCCGCTGCAAGCGAAAGGATCGCCGCGCAGTCGGTCATGAGGCTCTCGTAGTCTTCACCGGCGCGATACCATTCGAGCATGGTGAATTCCGGATGGTGGAGTGCGCTCCGCTCGCGATTCCGGAAGACACGCGCGAAATCGAAGATGCGCTTCTCCCCTGCGGCGAGCAATTTCTTCAGCGCGAACTCCGGCGAGGTGTGAAGGTAGAGGGGTATCTCGCCGGCATCGGTCCCGACGAGATGCGTGGCGAAGGCATGGAGGTGCGTCTCGTTTCCCGGCGAAACCTGCAGGACGCCGCCCTCCACTTCGATGAAGCCCTGAGCCTCGAAATGGCGGCGGAGCCGCGCCACGATGCGCCCGCGCGCGACGAGATACGGGCGGCGCGCGGCATGCGCGTCAGGCGACCACCAGGTTGTGGCGGCGGAAGGCGGGAGTTTCGCGAGGAGGCTGTTCATTGGCGTGCGGATCGGCTAGCTGCGCAGGCGAAACGCGGCAAGGGCCGCATGAATCGTTGCAGGCAAGGGGTTAACGTGAAGGTCATCGCGAGCTCGCTGCGCAAGGGTAATATCCTGGAACTCGACGGTCAGCTCTATAGCGTGCTGTCGGCGGAAAGCTTTTTCCCGGGCAAAGGTACGCCTACCACCCAGGTCGAGATGCGCCGGCTTTCCGACGGCGTAAAGACGGTGCAGCGCTACAAGACCACGGAACAGGTAGAGCGCGCCTACGTGGAGGATCGCGAGCACACCTACCTTTACCAGGACGGCGACAACTATGTCTTCATGAACCCGGAAAGCTTCGAACAGGTGCCGGTGCCCGCCGACGTGATCGGCGACCAGGCCGCCTTCCTGCAGGAGGGCATGCCCTGCATGATCTCGCTTTTTGAAGGGACTGCGGTCGCGATCGAGCTGCCGCAGAAGGTGACGCTCGAGGTGACCGAGACGGAGCCGACCATGAAAGGGCAGACTGCCTCCTCGTCCTATAAGCCGGCGATCCTCTCGAACGGCGCGCGCACCATGGTGCCGCCCCACATCGCCGCGGGCACGAGGATCGTGGTGATGACGGCCGACGGGAGCTACGTGGAGCGGTCGAAGGACTAGCCTTGGGCTCCCGAATCTCGTCGCCCGGACTTGATCCGAGCATCCATCCCTGACGCTTGAGCACACGCCGCGGCGACGAAGTGAATTGCCGCCTCCAGCCCGGCAATGACGACAGGAGGTGGTGGCTCCTCCAAAGCAAAGGCCCGCGGGCGATGCCGCGGGCCTTGATGCTTCAGGACGGGCGGAAGGATGTCATCCCTCCGCCTTCTCGTCCTCGCCTTCTTCGGCCGGCTCGGCCTCATCACCGTCGTCGGTCTGCTGCTTCTTCAAGGCAGCGCCGAGGATGTCGCCGAGCGAGGCGCCGGAATCGGTCGATCCGTACTGGGCCACCGCCTCCTTCTCCTCGGCGATCTCGAGCGCCTTGATGGAGAGCGATATCTTCCGACTCTTCTTGTCGATGTTGGTGACGCGGGCGTCGACCTTCTCGCCCGCGGCGAAGCGGTCGGGCCGCTGTTCGGAGCGCTCGCGCGAAAGCTCGGCGCGGCGGATGAAGGCGGTCATGTCGGAATCGGCGATCTTCACCTCGATACCGGAATCCATGACCTGCGTCACCTCGCCGGTGACGATCGCGCCCTTCTTCAGGCCGGTGACCGCTTCCATCGGATCGCCGCCGACCTGCTTGATGCCGAGCGAGATGCGCTCCTTCTCGATGTCGACGTCGAGCACCTTGGCTTTGACGATGTCGCCCTTCTTGTAGCTCTCCATCGCCTCCTCGCCGGAGCGGTTCCAGTCGAGGTCGGAGAGGTGGACCATGCCGTCGACGTCGTTTTCGAGCCCGAGGAAGAGACCGAACTCGGTCTTGTTCTTGACCTCGCCTTCGACGGTCGAGCCGACCGGATGCTTCTCCGCGAACTCCTCCCACGGATTGCGCATGGTCTGCTTCAGGCCGAGCGAGACGCGGCGCTTGGCGGCGTCGACCTCGAGGATCACGACCTCAACCTCCTGCGAGGTGGAGACGATCTTGCCCGGATGCACGTTCTTCTTCGTCCAACTCATCTCGGAAACGTGGATCAGGCCCTCGATCCCCGGCTCAAGCTCCACGAAGGCGCCGTAATCGGTGATGTTGGTGACGCGGCCGGTGAAGCGGGCGCCGATCGGGTATTTCGCCTCGATGCCCTCCCACGGATCCGCCTCAAGCTGCTTCATGCCGAGCGAGATGCGGAAGGTCTCCGGGTTGATGCGGACGATCTGCACCTTCACCGTCTCGCCGATATTGAGGATCTCGGACGGATGGTTGACGCGGCGCCATGCCATGTCGGTGACATGCAGCAGGCCGTCGATCCCGCCGAGGTCCACGAACGCGCCGTACTCGGTGATGTTCTTGACGACGCCCTCGACCACCTGGCCTTCGTGCAGCCGCTGCACCAGCTCCGAGCGCTGCTCGGCGAGCGTATCTTCGAGCACCGAACGGCGGGAGACGACGATGTTGCCGCGCCGCTTGTCCATCTTGAGGATGCGGAAGGGCTGCGGCGAATTCATCAGCGGGCCGACGTCGCGCACCGGGCGCACATCCACCTGGCTCCGCGGCAGGAAGGCCACGGCGCCGTCGAGATCGACGGTGAAGCCGCCCTTCACCTGATTGAAGATCTGGCCGGTGACGGTCTCGTTCTTCTCGAAGCTCACTTCGAGCCGGACCCAGCTTTCCTCGCGGCGCGCCTTCTCACGTGAGAGCATCGCCTCGCCGAGCGCGTTCTCGACGCGCTCCAGATAGACTTCCACCTCGTCGCCGGGCTTCAACGCCCCCTCGATGCCGCGGACGCCGAATTCCTTGAGCGGCACGCGCCCCTCGACCTTGAGGCCGACGTCGATGATGGCGACGTCCTTCTCGATCGCGATGACCGTGCCCTTGACGACGCTGCCCTCGGCGAGGTCGGTGGTGGCGAAGGACTCTTCCAGTAGGGCGGCAAAATCCTCCCTGGTGGGTTGCATCTCTGCTACTTGCATCAAAACTCCTGACAGCGGGGAGCGTATCGGTCCCCTGCCCTGCGCCGGGCGTTAGCGTTGCGTCTGTCGCCTTCTGCCTACCCCTCGTCGAGAGGGCCGGCGCACTAAGAGGCCGAAAGCGACGATTCTGGTTCCAAGAGGCGGCGTTGCCGGCGAATGAAAGAGAAGCGCACCCGACAAGGGCGCGCCCTTCATCCTCTCGCGATCTTGCGGCCCACGAAATCGACGGCCGCCCGGAACGCGGCTTCTATATCCAAATCGGTTGTATCGAGCAAGTAAGCGTCCGGGGCGGGTCGGAGCGGCGAGTCGGTGCGCGCCATGTCGCGCTTATCCCGCCGCTTCAGGTCCGCAAGAACCTCCGCTTCCGAGATATCGGCGCCGGCCGTCTGCATTTCAAGCGCCCGGCGGCGCGCCCGGGTCTCCGGCGCTGCGGTGACGTAGAGCTTCGCCGGCGCGTCGGGGAAGACCACCGTGCCGATATCGCGGCCGTCGAGCACGGCGCCCGGCGAAACGCCCCCGAAAGCCCGCTGCTTCTCGCGAAGCGCGGTGCGCAGCCGCGGCATGACCGCGACCCGCGAGGCGGCCTCGCCGATCGCATGGCTGGCAAGCCGCTTTCGGTCGAGCGCGTCAAGGTCGAGCTTTGAAGCCGCGGCGACGGCGGCATCCTCGTCGTCGAGATCGGCGCCGCTTTCAATGAGCCGGTCGGCGACCGCACGGTAGGTCAGGCCGGTGTCGAGATGGCGGAGCCCGAAATGGCGCGCGAGCCGGCGCGCGAGCGTGCCCTTGCCGCTCGCCGCCGGACCGTCGATCGCGACGACGGGAACGTCCGTCACGCCGCCTCCGCACCGTCGGCAAAGCCGGCGCCCAGGCGCTTCAAGAGATCGACGAAGCTCGGGAAGGAGGTGGCGATCATGGCGCTGTCGTCGACGGTGACGGGCCGTTCGGCGGCGAGCCCCATGACGAGGAAGCTCATCGCGATGCGGTGGTCGAGATGCGTCGGCACTATGCCACCGCCCTTCACGCGCCCGCCATCGACGACGAGGCTCGCCTTGCCCTCGCGGCATTGGACGCCGTTCGCCTCAAGCCCGCGCGCGACGGCGGCAAGGCGATCGGATTCCTTTACGCGCAGCTCCTCGAGCCCCTCCATGACGGTGCGGCCCTCGGCGAAAGCAGCGGCGACCGCGAGCACCGGGTACTCGTCGATCATCGAAGGCGCGCGCTCCGGCGGAACCGTGACGCCCTTCAGCTTCGAGGCGGTGACGCGAACGTCACCGATCGTCTCGCCGCCGGAGAGCCGCTCGTTCTCGATCTGAAGGTCGGCGCCCATCTCCTTCAGCGTGGCGATCAGTCCGGTGCGGGCGGGATTGAGAAGCACGTTCTCGATCGTCACCTCGGAGCCTTCGACGAGCAGTCCGGCAGCGATCAGGAAGGCGGCGGAGCTCGGATCGGCGGGAACGGTCACCGACTGCGGCTTCAGCTCGGGCCGGCCGACGAGGCGGATCACCGTCGCGCCGTCTTTGTCGCGCGTGGTCGAGACGTCGGCGCCGAAGCCTTTCAACATGCGCTCGGTATGGTCGCGCGTGGCGACCGGCTCGATCACCGTCGTCACGCCCGCGACGTTGAGGCCGGCGAGAAGCACCGCCGACTTCACCTGCGCGGAGGGCACCGGCACGCGGTACTCGATCGGCTTCATGTCGGCGCCGCCTTTGATCGAGAGCGGCAGGCGGTCGCCGGTGCGCGCGACGACCTCCGCGCCCATCTTGCGGAGCGGATCGAGCACGCGGCCCATCGGCCGCTTCGAGAGCGACGGATCGCCGACGAAGGTCGTGGCGAAGGGATGCGCGCCGGCGATTCCGATGGTGAGCCGCACGCCGGTTCCGGCATTGCCGAAATCGATCACGCCGTCGGGCTCCTTGAGCCGCCCGGTCCCCAGCCCGCCGATGCGCCAGACGCCGTCGCCGCCCTTCTCGACCTTGGCCCCGTAGGCGCGCATGGCGGCGGCGGTCGCCATCACGTCTTCCGATTCAAGCAGGCCGCGGACCTCCGTCTCGCCCTCGGCAAGCGCGCCGAACATCAGCGAACGGTGCGAGATCGACTTGTCGCCGGGCACGGCGATACGGCCGCGAAGCGGCCCGGAGGGCAGCGCGCTCAAGGGCTTTTTGAAAGCGTGCGTCATCTCTTCGGCATGAAAGTTGCGGACCCGGTCGGGCGGGGCCTCGGAAAACGGCGGCTTGGTAGCACGGCGCCCCTTCGAGGTCACCATTCGCGCCGGCCGCGGAGGCGGCTCCCGGCGGGGCGAAAGAAGGTGTTTGACAGGGGTATGACCCGTCGCTAGGCACGCGGCGCGTTCAACGAAGAGGCTGAAGACACGTGGCGAAACCAGAGCTCGGCACGAAGCGCACCTGCCCCTCCTGCGGCACCAAGTATTACGACCTGAGCCGCAGCCCGATCATTTGCCCGAGTTGCGGCACGGTTTTCGAGGTTGCGGTACCGACGCGAGCAGCCGAACGGAAGCCCGAACCGGCGCCGAAGCCGGAGGTGGTGCCGGTCGCCGAGGTCGCGCGCGAGGCGGACGTCGTCTCGCTGGAAGAGGTCGAGGCGGAGGCCGAGCCCGATGTCGGCCCCGACGCCGACGAGGAGGAAGCGGCCGAGATCCCCGACGCCGAGATCGAGGTCGAGGACGATACGGTTCCCGATCCCTTCATCGAGGAAGAGGAGGAAGAAGGCGACGACGTTGCCGGCCTCCTCGACGTCGAGGAGGACGAGGAGGAGCGCTGAGGACGACTACGCGCCGCGAGCGCCGCGGGCCTTGCATTTCGACTGACTGCCGCCTAGTTAGCCCGATCCGCGGGGCCCCAAGCCCGCGCAATCTTGGACGGGGCCGTAGCTCAGTTGGGAGAGCGCGTGAATGGCATTCACGAGGTCAGCGGTTCGATCCCGCTCGGCTCCACCAACAAACTAGAGCTCACGACACATCCGAAAGCCTCTCTCCTAATCGGAGCGGCCCGATGTGCGCTCAATGCGCCTTCATTTCCGAGGCCGCTCTGCCCATGCGGTGCAACTTGAGAACCGCGTAGACCACATCATTCGTCGGGGTCGGTACGCGGAGAGTGCGCCCGAGCTCAACGACCTTGCCGGTGAGCCAGTCGAGTTCCAGCCGATTGCCACGTTCCAGGTCATGGAGGAGCGACGCTTTGAAGGTCGGGGGCGATGCCTCGGCGAATTTCATTCGCTCGTCGGCGAAATCGGCCGGCAGGGAGACGCCGTTGGCGCGACCGACGGCGACCACCTCGCGCACCAGGTCATGAAAGAGCGCGCGGGTGTCGGGGTCACCGAGAATGGGTCCGAGCGCCATGCGCGTCGACGCGGTCGCGCCGGCCAGCGCGACCAGGAAGACAAATTTCTGCCAGCGCTCGCGGTCGATCGCACTCGAAAGGGTGACGTCGACCTGCGCCGCATGAGCAGCGTCAACGAAGGCACCGAGCCGCTCATCGGACTTTCCGTCGATCCGCCCGCAGACGATGCGCGCAAACTTACTGGTGTGGGTCACGACACCCGGCGCAGACATCGCAACGGCGATATAGGCGCTGCCTGCCACCACTTTGTCGACGCCGAGGATCGGGGTAAGACGCTCCGGGCTGTCGACACCGTTCTGCAGAGTAATCACCCGTGTGTCGGGTCCGACTAACGGGAGAGCCTGCTCAGCTGCCTTCTCCGTGTCCCACAATTTGACAGTGAACAGCACGCTATCGACCAAGCCGATCTTTTTTGGATCGTCGGTGACGTTCGGGCTGGGCAGGTGGAGGTCGCCAAGCACACTCTCCACCTTCAGGCCCCTGTTCCTCATCGCTTCAAGATTTGCGCCGCGCGCGACGAAAAACACTTCGTGTCCAGCCGCCGCCATGCGCGCGCCGAAATATCCTCCGAGCGCGCCGGCGGCCAACACCGCGATACGCATCTTGTGAATGCCCCATGTGGCCGATCGAAGCCGACCTCAAGCACGGGTAACCCTGGCGGCCGCGTCAATCAAGACGCGGCCTGACGGCCGCAAGGAGCCTTTCGGAGGCAGCATCAGGTAGGCACGATCCTGGCGAAAACCCCGCGCCGGCGGCCCTCCCCGTCCATCTTGAAGAGCCGTTCGCCGGCACCCATATTTCGTCCAACCGAACGGGCGCCTCTCTTGGGCCCGGTCGGGCGAAGTCGCTTGTAGCTGAGGACTTTGCACACGATGACACGGACTTTCGCCTTTTCGAGCCCCTTCCTCCTCGGTTTCGAGGACATCGAGCGCCTCTTCGACCGCGTGTCGAAGACGGCCGACGGCTATCCGCCCTACAATATCGAGCGAATCGCGGCGGACGGCAGTGCGCCGGCTCTGATCAGGATCACGCTCGCGGTCGCCGGCTTCGATCCTAACGATATTGAAGTGACTGTGGAGGATAATGAGCTCAACGTCAGCGGACGGCAGGCGGACGGCGACGACCGCGACTATCTGCATCGCGGCATCGCGGCGCGGCAGTTCCGGCGGACGTTCGTTCTGGCGGACGGCATCGAGGTGCAAGGCGCCGAGCTGAAGGACGGGTTGCTTTCGATCGAGCTTGTGCGCCCCGAAATGGCGCGCATGGTAAAGCGAATCCCGATCACGTCCCGCGGCTGAAGGAATGGAGAGTGACATGACCAGCAACGAAATCGCCAAGACGATGCCGCAGGATGCATTCGCCGCGCTCGGCGGCGGGCAGATCGCCTATCTCCGGCCGGTGCGCTCGGAGGAGGTGAAGGCGCTCTTCCCGCAGGCGCCCGAGCTTTCGCCGGGCATCAATCTGTGGGCGCTCCTATCCGCCACCGGCCAGCCGATCATGCTGACCAACTCCAAGGCCGCGGCGATCGCCAGCGCGCACGAGAACGATCTTGAGACGGTGAGCGTGCACTGACCGGAGGCGCCTTCATACAATGTCGTCATGCCCGGACTTGATCCGGGCATCCAATCCGGAACGACGAAGACCTCCGCGAGCGTCACGGAATGGATTGCCGGGTCAGGCCCGGCAATGACGACAAAGGTAGTTTGAAAATGGGGCCTTCGGGCCCCGTTTTCATTTGGCGCGCACGCCGCAGCTTGCACCGGTAACCTCCCCTCGAGTGGAGGTTAGGCGCCGCGCATCCGCCTTCAGGCGGCGTGCGAGGCAGCGGGGGGCGTGGTCAGGATCGCGTAGATGGCGTCGGCGCTTTCCGCGCCGCGTAGCTTCTCAGCCATCTCCGGATCGCGCAGCACGCGCGCCACGCGCGCGAGCGCCTTCAGGTGATCGGCGCCCGCGCTTTCCGGCGCGAGCAGCACGAAGACGAGATCGACCGGCTGATCGTCGACGGAATCGAAGTCGACGGCGCGCGCAAGGCGCGCGAAAACACCGAAGAGCCGGTTAAGCGCGGCGGACTTTCCATGCGGGATGGCGACCCCCTGCCCCACCCCGGTCGACCCGAGCCGCTCGCGCTGCAGCAGCGTGTCGAAGATCTCGCGCTCCGGCAGGCCGGTCAGCCGCGCGGCGGTCGCGGAGACCTCCTGCAGCACCTGCTTCTTCGACTGCGCGTGCAGCAAGGGAAGCACGGCCTTGGAGGTCAGGAGATCGCTCAGATCCATCACAGTACCTTAAACAACGCTGGGAGCACGGCGCGGACGCGCCAACTCAATGGTCCTTGAGCCGACGCTTGTAGCGCCGGAGACGCTTGGCGAGCCGCTCGGCCGCTTGGTCGAAGCTCAAATGCGCATCCGGATCGGAGCCGTGGACCTCCAGGACCACCCCCGAATCAAGATGCAGCGCGAGTTCCGTTTCGAATACGTGCCCGCTCTTCGACATCGTGATCTGCCCGGAATAGCCGCGATCGAAATATTTGTTCACGGTATCGGTCACAGTCTCGTCGATGCGGGAACGAAGCGCCTGTCCGATGTCAAAATTCTTACCGGCTATCCTAAGGCTCATTGCGTGCTTCCGACGGCCGGATCGTTTAGCGCGGCGGACCTCTACGCGCGTCCCTCGGTTGTGTCAAACCGAATTGGGACCGCCGGAAAGATGACAACCTGGGTGGCGCGGAAATGCGCTCAGGAAGCTTGCTTGAGCCGGCGCTCGCGGCGACGCTCGACCGATGAGCCGATCCGCATGATCTCCCGGTACTTGGCAACCGTGCGGCGCGCGATATCGATCCGCTCGCGCGACAGGATCGCGACAATAGCGTCATCGGAGAGCACGGCATCGGGCGACTCCTCCCGGATCAGCTTGCGAATCCGATGCTTCACCGCTTCCGCCGAGTGGGCCTCGCTGCCGGAGGTGGCGGCGATCGCGCCGGTGAAGAAATAGCGGAACTCGAAAATGCCGCGCGCCGTCGCGATCGTCTTGTTGGCCGCGGCGCGGCTCACCGTCGATTCATGGATGCCGAGCGCGTCGGCGACCATGCGCAAATTGAGCGGCTTCAGATAGGCGACGCCGTCCCTGAGGAAGCCATCCTGCCGGCGCACGATTTCGGTCGCGACCTTCAGCACCGTGCGCGCACGCTGGTCGAGACTCTTCTCAAGCCAGCTCGCCTTCTGCAGGCAGTCGGTCAGATACTTCTTCTCGGCGTCACCTGCGACGCGTCCGGCGACCTCGGCATAGTAGGTGCGGTTGACGAGGAGCCTTGGGAGAACGTCGTCGTTCAGCTCCACGATCCATCCGCCTTTCGGCGCGGAACGCACGAAGACGTCGGGGACCAGCGTCCGCACCGGCTCGTGCACGAAGGCAAGGCCGGGCTTCGGATCGAGCGCGCGGAGCTCGGCGACGAGGGTGTCGATGCCGTCGCGCCCGACACCGCAAAGCGCCGCGAGGCCGGCGCGGTCGCCCGCCGCCAGGCGGTCGAGGTTTGCGAGCAGCGTCCGCATCGCCGGCGAAAGCCGGTTCCGCTCGACAAGCTGCAGCTCGAGGCACTCGGCGAGCGACCGGGCGAACGTTCCGGTCGGCGCGAAATCCTGGCAGATGCGGAGAACGCGCTCGACCGCGTCCGGCGCGATGCCGAGGCGCTCGCCCACGGCGTCGAGAGCGGCGGTCAGGTAGCCGGCCTCGTCGAGGCCTGCGAGAAGCGCGAGCGCGACCGCCCGATCGGCAGGCGCCTCCGTGAAGACCGCGTCGATCGTGCGCGAGAGCATTGCCTCGAGGCTCTCCGTCGCGGCGGGCGTCTGGTCCAGGCCAAGCTCGTTGAAGCCGGGGCCGCCGGAGACCCCGCGCCCCGAGAAGGCCGGCCCCTGGCCGGGCGGCGGCCCGGCGTCCTCGGGAAAGACATCCGCCGGTTCTGCATCGATGTCCTCGCCGACCGCGTCGGCGGCGGCGTCCGACGGCGATTCGTCCGAACTCGGCCGCTTCGGTGGCTGACGGGGCGTCGTCGGCGGATTCCAGGAGCGGGTTCTGCTCAAGCTCGCCGGCAACGAAGCGTTCGAGCTCCAGCCCCGACATCTGCAGCAGCCGGATCGCCTGCATAAGCTGCGGCGTGATGACGAGCGATTGGGTCTGCCGAAGTTGAAGCTTGGCCGTAAGAGCCATGACGCTGCCCTGCCCGCCGGGCTCAAGGCTTCCTCGGCCTCTTCACGAACCCGTCATATTGCAGTGCAACTTACCGCGCCGCGCGCAGGAGTCAAAGCCTGAACCGCTCACCAAGATAAACGCGCCGAACCTCGGGGTCATCGACGATCTCTTCCGGCCGCCCCTCGGCCATCACCCGCCCGGCGTGGAGGATGTAGGCGCGGTCGATCAAGCCGAGCGTTTCGCGCACGTTGTGGTCGGTGATGAGGACCCCGATCCCGCGCCGTTTCAGATGTCGCACCAGGCTCTGGATCTCGCCGACGGCGATCGGGTCGATGCCGGCGAACGGCTCGTCGAGCAGCATGAAGACCGGCCGGGACGCGAGCGCGCGCGCGATCTCGCAGCGCCGCCGCTCGCCGCCGGAAAGCGAGATCGACGGCGCCTTCCTGAGATGCAGGATGTGGAATTCGCTGAGCAGCGAATCGAGGTCCTCTTCACGCACCTTGCGGTCCGGCTCGACGATCTCGAGCACGGCGCGGATGTTGTCCTCCACCGACAGACCACGGAAGATCGACGCCTCCTGCGGCAGGTAGCCGATGCCGAGGCGGGCGCGCTGATACATCGGCAAATGCGTGATGTCGAAGCCGTCGAGTTCGATGCGTCCGCCATCGGCGCGGATGAGGCCGGTGATCATGTAGAAGACCGTGGTCTTGCCGGCGCCGTTCGGACCGAGAAGGCCTACCACCTCGCCGCGGCGAAGCGCGAGCGACACATCCTCAACGACGAGCCGCCCCTTGAACGAGCGCCTGAGCCCGCGCGCGACGAGCCATTCCTCGCCGGGACGCGCCGCGGCCTCCTCTTCGTGAAGCGGCGGGGCCTCGTGCTTGTTCAAAGCATGATCCTTGGCAGCGGCGCGATCATTTCTTGCCGCCCGCCTTGCCGCCGGACGGCGTGATCAAGGTCTGCACCCGGCCGCCTTCGATATGCGCCTCCTTGGTCGTCAAGTTGACCACGAGGCGCTCGCCATGAACGACGTTCTGGCCCTGCGTCACGAGCACGTTGCCGGTCATGGTGATGAGGTTCTGAGCCATGTTGAAGACCGCCCGGTCGGCGCTCACCACCTGGTCGCCGGAGCGCACGGTGACGCCCGGCCCCGCTTCGATGCGCGACACCTGCGAGCCGGCGACGGCGTTGGTCGGCGCGTCGGCGCTGGCGTTCGCCGCCGCCTTGCCCTTGTAGAAGACGCGCATCTCGGGGGTCTCCAAAAGCGTCCCCCCCTGCAGCACGCGCACGTGGCCGCTGTAGATCGCCAGCTTCTCCGGGTCGTGCACTTCGAGCCGGTCGGCCTCGATCTGGATCGGCGTATCGGAGCGGCTGTTGAAGCCCCCGAAGGCGCCGCCGAAGTCCTGCGCGCCGGCGGTCGGCGCCGCAAGCGCGCAACCGAGTCCGAGGGCGATCGAAATCCGCTTCCACATCGCGCCCTATTCCGTACCGGGCGCGGCCGTAGCAGGCGCGGCCGCCGCGGGTGGGCGCTTCGGCGGCATCACCAGTGTGCGCACGTTGCCCTCGATCACGATCACCTTGCCGCCGCCCGTGACGGAGAAGTGGTTGCCGCTCACGCGGCTCTCTCCATTCCCGATCGTGACGGGATTGTCCGAAATCAGCGTACCGGCCGAAAGGTCGATGTCGGCGTCGGTCAGACGCAGGATATAGCCGTCCGGCGAGTCGGCCGCGACCGCGCCGAGAAGCTTGATCGTCTTCTTGTTGTGATCGTAGTCGCCGGCCTCAGCGGTTATCGTGGTCATCGCCCCCGTGGCCGACTGGACTTTCGCCTCGATATCCTCAAGCCGAACCTGCCCGGGATTTAGCAGCGGCTGTATCGCCCGGCTCGCAACGATCGAATATTCGCGATGATGCTGGTCGAAGCCGGTGAGGTGCGGACGATCCATGATGATCGAATTGCGGGTGACGCTGAGGCGGGCCGCGTCGAGATCGAGGCCGGGCGGGAAGGCGAGCCTGGCGGCAACCACGAAGCCCGCGACCGTTACGATGCCGAAGAGCGGCAACAGCAGGCGGAGCGCCCGCACCAGCCGGCTATGGCGGCGCGCAGCCGCAAACGCCCTCGCCCGCGCGTCGGGATCGACGGTCGCCGCCTGCCAGGACGCCGATAGGGCCATGTCCAAATTCGTCATGCCATTGCGGTTTGGGCGCGAGAGTGTGGTGATTTGCGGGCGCCCGCAAGCCCGGCGGCACCGGTGCCGGGTCAGGGCCGGTCAGGAATGGGCGAAAATGTCCTCGTCCGCCCATCCAAGGAGGTCGAGCTCCGCCCGGGTCGGCACGAAGCGGAAGCAGGATTCGGCAAGATCAAGCCGCCCCTCGCGGATGAGGCGCGTTTCGAGCGCCGCCTTGAGCGCGTGCAGATGCAGCACGTCGGAGGCGGCGTATTCGAGTTGCGCCTCGGTCAGCCTCTCCGCGCCCCAATCGGAGGATTGCTGCTGCTTCGACATGTCCAGCCCGAGAATCTCGCGCGTAAGCTCCTTCAGGCCGTGGCGGTCGGTATAGGTGCGCACCAGACGCGATGCGATCTTGGTGCACCATATCGGCGTCACCGCGATGCCGAGGTCATGCTTCAGCATCGCCACGTCGAAGCGGGCGAAATGGAAGATCTTGACGATCTCCGGGTCGCTGAGGAGCAGGCCGAGATTGGGGGCGCTCGTCTGTCCGTTGGCAATATGGACCACGTCGACGGTCCCATCGCCGGGCGAGAGCTGGACAACGCAAAGCCGGTCGCGGCCCGGCTTCAGCCCCATCGCCTCGGTATCGACCGCGACCGCGCCGCTATAGGCTGAGAGGTCGTGCAGGTCGCCTTCATGCACACGGATGTTCGTCAGCGGAGCTTCCCCCTCGATCGATCCGCTCCTGACGCCGCCAGAGGACGCACAGCCGCCGGGCGGGCCAAGGAACGATACGCCTTTCTCGCGACCTAGTCGAACAGGCTCGACACGGATTTCTCCAGCGCCGTGCGCTGAACCGCCTCACCGAGCAGCGTCGCGATCGAGACGATGCGGATGTTGCGCGCGGAGAGCACGGCACTCGTCGGCTCGATCGAATCGGTGATCACGAGCTCGGTCAGCTTGGAAGCGGTAATGCGCGCGACCGCGCCACCCGACAGCACCCCGTGGGTGATGTAGGCGCCGACCGAAGTGGCGCCCTGATTGAGAAGCTCCTCGGCGGCGTTGCAAAGCGTGCCGCCGGAATCGACGATATCGTCGACCAGCAGGCAGGCGCGGCCCTCCACGTCGCCGATGATGTTCATCACCTCCGACTCGCCCGGCCGCTCGCGGCGCTTGTCGACGATCGCGAGCGGCGCATCGATGCGCTTGGCGATGATCCTGGCGCGCACGACGCCGCCGACGTCCGGCGAGACGACCATCAGGTGGTTGTTGTCGTAACGCTCCGCGATGTCGCGGATGAAGACCGGCGCGGCGAAGAGGTTATCGGTCGGAATGTCGAAGAAGCCCTGGATCTGCCCGGCATGGAGGTCGACGGTCAGCACGCGGTCGGCGCCGGCGCGGGTGATGAGGTTTGCGACGAGCTTCGCCGAGATCGGCGTGCGCGCGAGCGATTTCCGGTCCTGCCGCGCATAGCCGAAATAGGGAATGACAGCCGTGATGCGGCGCGCCGAGGCGCGGCGGAGCGCGTCGATGATGATCAAGAGCTCCATCAGGTTGTCGTTCGCCGGGAAGCTCGTCGACTGCACGACGAAGACGTCCTCGCCGCGCACGTTCTCCTGGATCTCGACGAAGATCTCCTGGTCGGCGAAGCGGCGAACCGCAGCCTTCGCAAGATCGATCTGGATATATTGGGCGATCGCCCGGGCGAGGGTTTCGTTGGAGTTCCCGGCGACGATTTTCATGTCTTGAGACGATCCCGGGGCGCCCAACCGGCCCGTTGTCGGAGCGCCCTGACTGCGCGGGGCGCGCGGGGGCCTTCTAGCAACCGCACAAAAGCTTCACAACCGGGCGAAGCGGCAATCCTCAAGGAGACTTAAGCGTTTGGCCCGGCGTTAACGCGGGCGCGCCGCCGGGTCGGGAGGTAACTGCCGCCGCCTCGGGCCGCCGCCTCAGAAAGTGTGGCGCTTCCTGAGATGCGCGCGCAGGACCGCGAACAGCGTCGGCTTGAGCGAGAACGACGCCGCCTGCCCCTTCACGACATCCGCCACCCAGGCGGCGCCTGCGTTCTCTGATTCCGCGCTTCTGATCCGTGCGGCGATCTCCGGCCGCCCGATCCGCTCCGCCAGCGCGGCCGCCTTCGCGATCTGCCGCCTGGCCTTCACGTCGAACTTCCCCGGTGTCGCGATGCAGCCGGCGTCCTGAAGGTCGTCGAGCAGGTCGGCAAGCCGCATAGCGATGACGGTCAGGGTCGTCGGAGGAAGCTTCGACACCGCAGTGAGCACGTCGATCGCCGCCTCATTCCACGGTTGCGACCGATAGGCATGGACGAGCGCCTCGGTCTCCGTGCCGACGCGCGCCCGGATGTGCTTGCGGTTTCGGCTTCGCGCGCCCATTCGGCCGGAAGGGAAGACACCCTGGTCGTAGGCGGCGTGGAGCAGGCAGGCCGCAACTTCGTTCCGGGCAAGGCCGAACTCCGCCGCAACCGCGGCGCTTCCAACGAGATGGCAGATAAAGGGCTTGCCGTTGCCGCGGAAGCGCGCGGCGAAGAGTTCCATGGCGAGCCGGTAGGCTTGCCGCACCGGCGCGATGTCATCGGCGCTCCAGGCTGCCTCATGCAGTTGCGCGAAGAGCTGCAGGTTGGTTTGCGCGATCATCTGAACATCCGGCTCCGCCACGTTCCCATTGCAAGCCGCCTCGCCTCGCCCGCTAAGGTTAACCGGGAGGTATTTAATGAGATTTTTGCCCCGCCAGTAGCCAAGCATCTACCATGCGCCCGCTTCGGAGGAGAGCGCATGGCCAGGACCTACATCGCCGCATTGTTGATTCTTCTTGCCGGCCTGTCGGCCCGCGCGCACGCGGCGACGTTCCACATGCAAGACGGCACGATCGTCATGCACGGCCGGATCGTCGCCAGCGACCCGCTGCGCCTCTCAGAGCTCATCGCCAAGGGCGCACGCGCGATCGTGCTCGAAAGCCCCGGCGGACTTGTCGCGGCCGGCGCCTACATGGCGCAGATGATCCACACCGCCGGGCTGAAGACGATCGTGAGAGGCGATTGCGCGAGCGCCTGCACGATCATGTTCTATGCCGGGCGCGGCCGCGAGCTCAGCGGGCGCCTTGGCTTCCACCAGGCGACCGACGCCGTCGGCACGGCGAACTACGCGGCGGAGATGCAGCGCTATGGCGCGCCGCGCGAAGCCATCAATGCCCTGATGACGACCCCGTCGAGCCGCATCACCTGGATGCGTTAGGCGTCGGCCTTCGCCATCGCCCGCCGCGCCGGCATCTTCAGCGGCTTTCGGCCCCGCGCGCGCTCAAGCGAATCCGGCAGGCGGAGTTCCCCGCCGGCCGCGCAAAGCTGGACGCCGACGATGCGGAGCGCGCCGGCGAAGCGTTCGAAGTCGTACGCCTGCGCGTCCCCGGGGTCGGGCACGGCGATCTGAGCGAGCTGCGCACCACCGAACAGAAGTCCAAGGCACACGGAAGTCTCCCAGGCCGGCAAGAGGACATCGGCATTGGTCGAGATCTCGCCCGCAACATAGCCGGCGGAGGAACGCGTCGAAGACTCCACGAACTCGCCGCTCCACGTAAGAAGCCGTCTCAGCCGGCGCTCTGATCGCAGTTGGCCGACGCCGCGGCCCGCCCCCGCGGCCGGCGAGACGAGAAGCTCCAGATGCCCTTCGCAGAGAGCTCCGGCGGTAGCCGTCGACCGGCTGCACGAAGCGCGCGTCCGCCATGATCCGCTGCACGGCCTCGGCGGCGTCCGTGCCGATCGGCAGGTCGGCGAAGTCGAGCACCTCGCCGCACCAGCGCGCCGCGACGATTGCGCCGGCAAGCGCGGCCGTATCCGCGGCGATCGGCGCGCGAAGATTGTCAAAGTGAACCGCGGCGACCGGCGGCGTGCTGTCGCCGTGGCAATTCTCCTCCATCGCCACCGTGAGGCGGCCGAGGTCAGGTTCATCGGTCAGAATGATTTTCATCGCGCCGCCCGCATCAGAAGTCGCAGGCGACGCCGCCGGCGGCGACGGGAGAGAAACTGAGCGACGTCTGCCGACGCAGCGCCGAAGCCGCGGCACCCGTCGCCCCGGGTCCACTCAGCGGACCGGTGACAAGATAGTGGCGCGGTCCGCTCGGCGCGTGGTCAGAGATCACTGACAACATGCCACGGAGCGTCGACCCCGGACGCAGGCTTGCGAGCGTCTTCTCGACCGTCAACGGGTCGCCGACCGGCTCGGAGAGGAGGCGGCGCGCGCCTCTCGGGACCATGAGCCCGGTCCAATCGAAGCCGCGCTCGCGCCGTTCCGTGAAGTCGACATCGGCCATCAACTCCGCCTCGATGCCGAGCTCGGCAAGGCGGTTCTTCGCACTGATCGCCTTTCCCGCACCCTTGAGCGGGCGCGAGACGAAGGAGAAGCCGAGATCGACACCGCATCCCATCGATTCGACGTCGCCGTCGACGATCTCGAGCACGCGGGTAATCGCGTCGAGATCGAGAGAGGGGCCGGGCATGGCGGAGCCGGGAAGTGGAGACGCGCGGCCCCTCCTGCCGGGGGCTTTCGCCTGACCCGTGCTGACAATCGCGTTTAACGCGGAAAGCGGAAAGTGCAGCCGCCAAACCCCGGCGCGGGGCGGAAGCATCTCGATCACGCGCTGCGCGTCGATCCGGTTGCGGCAATACGCGAGCTTGTCGGAAGTCCTGGCGCGCTCCGCGAGCACGCTGCAGAGCGCCGGTCCGAGAGCGGCCTTGAGCCGATGGCGCGCGAATGCGCCGTTCGTCACCTGATGGGCGAGGCCGGTCACGGTGACATTCGTCGCGTGGAACCGGCGCAGCAAGACGAAGGAATGTGTGTGTCCGACGCGCATTCCGGCGTTTGCCATGCGCAGCGCGAGGTCGAGATCCGAGCCGAGCGCCAAGTCCTCGTCGTATCGAATGAGCCTGAGGGCATCGGCGCGGTAGAAGCACGTCGGGTGCGCGGTGATCTTGCCTGTCCCAAAGAGCAGCGTCTGAAGCGTGCGCCGCTTGCCTTCGTTGATCTCGATCACGCCGGTCGTCTCGTCGAAGTCGATCCAGCCGCCGTGCGAGCCGTGCAGGTCGGGATTCCTCTCAAAGCATGCAAGGTGATCGGCGAGGCGATTGGGAAGCGCGATGTCGTCATCGTCGGCGACGCAGATGTAGCGCCCCGCGGCGGCGTCCGTGATGATGTTGCGCGCCGCCGGGATCGACGCGTCCGCAAGATGCATCGTCCGCAGCCGGACGGGCAGGCGAAGCTTCGCCAGCTCGGCGCAAAGAGCCGCATGCTCGCTTCGCGTCGAGCCGTTGTCGGCGACGATGATCTCGAGGTCGTTGTCGGCTTGGCCGACATAGCTTGCGATCGCTTCTTTCAGCATGCGTGTGCGACCCGCTCGCTCGGTGGAGGCGAACGCGACGCTGACGAGCGGTCCCGGGCGGCGCGTCCCGCTCGCGTGCCGATTACCCTTTCCCCGATAGGCGCGCGGCGGCACGGAGTAGAGGATGCGGACGGGGCGAAAGACGCTTCGGTCTTTCTTCGCGATACCCTGGTTCACGATCCGCCGCGCCACGACACCCGTTCTCAACAAGCTCGGCGAATGCCAGACGTGGTGGATCTTGACGGCGTCGCGATCGATCCAGCGCACCTTCCGTCCGGAATGGCGCACGCGCTCGGCAAAGTCGTTGTCCTCATTGCCCCAGCCGGTGAAGCGCGAATCGAAACCGCCGATCGCGTCCCACGTCGAGCGCGTGAAGATCGCGAGACCCCCCTGCCCCCAGCGCGGCCGCAGCCGCCCGATCCGGTCGAGCTGGCAAGACGGCATTGCGAGCGCGGCCGTGACGCCGACCAACTCCGGAAGATCCATCGCCTGCGCCAAAGCAAGGCCGATCGTGCCGGCGGCTATCGCCTCGACGGCCTGGTCGAGGCCGGGGCCGGACTCGGGCGCAATCAGAATATCGGCATCGGCCTTGGCGAAGACCGAGCCGCGCGCGTGCAGCACGCCGAGATTGATCGCCTCGCCGGAGCTCCACATATCGGCTTCGGCGCGCACCACGCGCACGCGGTCATCGGAACTCGGCCGCTCGACGGGGCGCTCAGAGCCGAAATCGACGATCAGCAACTCATCGAGGGTGGTGGAGCGCAGCCGGAGAAAGGATTGCGCGCAGGCCGCAATCCTTTCTCCGGGCCAGTCCCGGACCGGCACGATCACAGACCACATCCGGCGCGCCCCTCGTCACGCTTCGCCGCGGCGGCCTTAGCCGTTGGAGCCGATTGGGAACGAGTGGTGCCGACCCGCCTCAAGCGAGGGGTTGTCGCCGCGCGCCGCCGGATTGTCGGATATGAAGAGCGCGTCCGCGGTGTCCGAGGCGAGCGAGTCGAAATAGCCGGCGAGCTGGATCGGGTCCGAGGCGCGCCCTGCGGCCGAGTTGATCATGGCGAGCAGATCCTGAAGCGATATCTGGTCGCTGCCGATCCTCACCGCGGTGAAGCCCAGATCCTGCAGATGCCTGATCGTCGCTCGGCTCGCGCCAAAGTCGAAGGCACGCACCTGCGACGCCAAAGTCGCAAACGTCTCCGAAGCGGTCTGCGCGAAGGAGAATTGCGGGGTGCCTGCGAAGACCGTTGTCGCCAACGCAGCGGCCAATGCAATGCGTCGAATCTTTTTTTGGCTCATAATACTTCTCCTGCTGGTGCGTCCAGGACGCGGAGTGAAACCAGGGCGATTGGCTTCGGTTCAATTCTGCCGGGTCTCCTTCGGCCGCATGGTTGCCGAATTCCTTCCCGGACGAGCTCGTTTGCACGTGGGCGAAGACTACCGACGTCAGCGCGCCGTGCAGCGAACTCTTGGCCGAGTGGTTTTGAAAATCCTTCGCGACTAGATTCTTTTTTTCATAAAACGACACGGTGCCGTGGCGACTCCTCGCCTTACCGTGCGGGGTTGGGCGCGGCGACGGCGAAGCGCCCGAAGCATCGGCTCGGGCGCAGGCCCGCGCTCAACCTCAGATGAGAAGAATGGCCGAGAGCAGACGACCGTAGTCCGCCTCGCCGCGATGCGTGGCGCGGCGATAAGAGTAGAAGCGCGCCTCGTCGGCATAGGTGCAGTGGCCGAGATTGCCGACGGCACCGATGCCTGCCGCCTCGAGCCGCGCGACAATGTAGGCGGGAAGGTCGAACATCGAATGCCCGTCGCGGACTGACGGCGCGAACAAGCGTTCATTTGTCGCGTCCGCCGCGATGAAGCGCGCGGAAAACTCCGGTCCGACCTCGTAAGCGCCCGCCGAGATGGTCGGCCCGAGCACGGCGACAATCTTTTTGCGGTCCGCGCCGAGGCTCTCCATCGTCGCGATCGTCGATTCGAGAATGCCGGTGAACGCGCCCTTCCATCCGGCATGCGCCGCGGCGACGATGCGCGCCTCAGGCTCCGCGAAAAGCACCGGCCCGCAATCCGCCGCGCCGGCGCCGACCGCGATGCCGACGCGGTTGGTCACGACGGCGTCGGCCTTCGGCCCGTGACCGGGCGCCCACGCCGCCTCGACGACGACCGCCTCCGCGCTGTGCACCTGATGCGGCGTCGCCAGGTTCTCAGGCATCGCACCGAGATGGCGCGCCGCGCGGGCGCGGTTCTCCAGCACCGCCTCACGCGAATCCTTCGAGCCGATACCGGTATTGAGCCCGCGATAGATACCCGTCGAGACACCCCCCTCGCGCGTGAAGAAAGCATGCGCCACGCCCGGAAGCATGAGCAACGGCGCTTCGATCGGCGCAAGCGGGAGAGAGGCTCCGTCCATGCGCGGGAGGTAGGACGGTGCGTCAGATGAAGTCAAACCGGGAGAAAGCTTGCGCCTCCGCGGCGTTGCGGCCGCGCTATTGACGAAGGCCGTCTCGCCACTCAAGAAGGGCCGCCGGGTCTCATCGTCCCGTCATCTTCCTCCGGAAGCGAATTGCCCAAGCACATCCTCGTGCCGCTCATCGTCGCTTGCGCGCTGTTCATGCAGCAGCTCGATGCGACGGCGCTTGCGACCTCGCTCCCCGCGATATCGGCCGCTCTCAACGAGCCGCCGGTGAAGCTGCATCTTGCCATCACGGTCTACATGTTCAGCCTCGCCGGCTTTCTGCCTGTCAGCGGATGGGTGGCCGACCGCTTCGGCGCGCGCACCGTGTTCAGGGTTGCGATCGCGATCTTCGTAGCCGCATCGGTTGCATGCGGTCTCGCGACGACGTTCGAATGGCTGATCGGCGCTCGCATCGTTCAGGGGATCGGGGGCGCCATGATGGTTCCGGTTGCCCGGCTGATCCTGGTGCGCACGGTTGAGAAGAACCAGCTCGTCCGCGCAATGGCGGTGATGAGCATGCCTGCTCTCGTCGGACCGATGCTCGGTCCGCTCGTCGGCGGCTTCCTCACCTCGTATGCGTCCTGGCGTTGGATATTCTGGATCAACGTCCCGGTGGGCATTGCCGGCATCCTGCTCGTGACCGCCTTCATCGACGACGTGCGCGAAGAGCCGCGACGCTTCGATCTCGTTGGCGCGTTTCTTTCGAGCTTCGGCCTCTCGGCTTTTCTTTTCGGTATCGACGCTGCGACGACCGACGATGCGCTCAGCCCCTTGTCGGTCGGCTGCCTGATATCCGGCGCCGCCGCGCTCGTCGCATATGGTTTTTACGCGCGGCGCACGCCGGCACCGATTCTCGACCTCGGCCTCTTCCGCGTCGCGACGTTCAGAGCGAGCCTCGTCGGCGGCTCGGTTTTCCGTATCGGCGTTGGCGCGCTGCCGTTCGTGCTCCCGCTGCTCCTGCAGGAGCTCTTCGGCTACACGCCGTTCCAGTCGGGCCTGGTCACCTTCGTGAGCGCCGTCGGCTCGCTCGGCATGCGCACCATCTCAAGCCGCGTGCTCACCCGCTTCGGGTTCCGCTCGGTGCTTCGCTGGGATGGGCTGATCGCCGCGGCCTTTACCGGTGCGTGCGCTTTCTTCATGCCCGACACGCCTTATCTCATCATGATTCTCGTGCTCTTCCTGGGCGGATTCTTTCGCTCGCTGCAGATGGTCAGCCTGAATGCGCTGATCTTCGCCGATCTCACGCGCGCGCAGATGAGCCACGCCACCAGTTTCTCGACGATGTCGCAGCGCCTCTCGCAAAGCATGGGCGTCGCGCTCGCAGCCTTCGTGCTGCACACCGCGGCAGGCGGCGGAGACGTTCCGCCCCACGGCGCCTTCATGCTGACATTCGCGATCATGGCCGCGCTGGCTGTCGCGTCATCGCTCTTCTTCACGCGCCTCTCCCCCGAAGCCGGGGCAGAGCTGGCAGGGAGAAAGCCGGCGACCGACGACGCAGACTAGATCAAAAGGGCGGTGGAGCGATAGCGGGCCGCGTCAGCGCGAGCACCTTGAAGAGCCTCCCCATCGCGGCCGGCCCGGCGAGCCTTTCGACCGCGGCGCGGAGGGCCGCGCGTCCCGCCGCATCGGCATTCGCGCCGAGCTTCTCCGCGCGCTCCGCGAGGCCGAGCGCCAGCAGGAATTCTCCCTGCGTGAGCGGCCCGTGCGTGGCCGCGCCTTCCGCCACGGCGCTGCGTGCGAGCGCGGCAAAATCGACATGCGCGGTCAGGTCCGCCTCGCCCGGCGCGGAAAGCGGATCGGCGAAGCGATGGCCGCGGACGGCCTGCAGCGTGTCGCCCGCCGCCGACTCGGCGTGGCCGTAGTCGACGATCAGCGCGGCGCCGTTTTCTTCGACGATACGGCGGGCGATCTCGGCGGCGATCGCTTGGCCAGCGGGACGCAGCTCGAAGATCGCGCCTTCGTGCGCACCCGGTCGCGTGTCGAGCACGCCTGCACCGATACCGAAGGCGAGCTTTCCGGAATCGTCGAGGCCGACCACGCGCTCGCGCCATGCGTCCCCGACGCGCACGAACTGGCGGATCGGCAGGGCATCGAAGAACTCGTTCGCAACGAGCAGAAGCGACCCGGCAGGCACGCCGGAAAACGAGTCATGCCAGGCGGGATCAACGCCCGCATTCGCGAGCGTCGCGGCCTGTCGCGCTCTCAGGACCGGGCTCGTCTCGACCAGGTGCACCGTGGCGACATCCAGGAAGCCCCGCGCCTTCGCGGCAACGCGAAGAATGTCCGCCATCAGCGTGCCGCGTCCCGGCCCAAGCTCGACGAGCCGCACTGGCGCGGGTTCGCCCGTCATCCGCCATAGGTGCACGAGCCACGCGCCGACGATCTCGCCGAACATCTGGCTCACCTCCGGCGCGGTGACGAAGTCACCCGCGGCGCCGAACGGATCGCGCGTCGCGTAGTAGCCATGCTCCGGATCGCCGAGACAAAGCGCCATGTAGTCGGCGACGTGCATCGGCCCGTTCGCCTCGATGAGAAGCCTGATCTTGCGGCCGAGCGGCGTGTCGCTCACGCTTTCCGTCGCAGCGCAAAGACGATCGCGCCGACGCCCACTAGCACCATCGGGATCGAGAGGATCATTCCCATGGTCAGACCGCCGGCGAAGAAGCCGAGCTGCGCATCGGGCTCGCGCACGAACTCGACCGCGATCCGCGCCAGCCCGTAGCCGGCGATGAAGGCGCCGCCGGTCAGCCCGGGCCGCGTCAGGCTCAGGTAGCGGTTCGTCAGGATGCGAAGCACGATGAAGAGAAGAACGCCTTCGAGCGTAGCCTCGTAGAGCTGGCTCGGATGGCGCGGCAGCGGTCCGCCGGTCGGAAAGACCATCGCCCAGGGAACATCCGTCGTCCGTCCCCAGAGCTCGCCGTTGATGAAGTTCGCGATCCGCCCGAAGAAGAGCCCGAAGGTGACCGAGGCGGCGCAGACGTCGAAGAGCGAGAGCATCGGAATCTTCCGCCGGAGCGAGAAGACCGTCATCGCGAGGATGACGCCGGCGAGCCCGCCATGGAATGACATGCCCCCTTCCCACAGGCGGAAGAAGCCGATGGGATCGTCGAGGAAGTGGTCGGGCTGGTAGAAGAGCGCGTAGCCGATGCGCCCGCCGCCGACGATGCCGACGACGAGCCAGAGCAGGAAGTCGTCGATGTCGACGAGCGTCATCGGCACCGGCCGTCCGCCCCAGAGCCGCTCGTTCGCGACGAGCCGGCGCGCGTACCACCAGCCGAGGAGGATTCCGGCGAAATAAGCGAGCCCGTACCAGCGGATCGCGAACGGCCCGATCGAAATCGCGACCGGGTCTGTCTGCGGATAGGGAATGACGGGCATGAGGCGGTTCAGATGGAAGACGGGCGCGCCGGAGGCGGCGGACCTTCGCCCCGCCGCCCCGCCGGGTCAACCCGCCGGCTTGCGCGGCCGGCACCGAAGCATATATGCCATGAGGAAATGCTAGCGTTCGAAGCCGCACGGCGCTCGATCATGCCTCATTCCCGGCCTCCGCGGGGGATAGAGGCGCACCGGAGGAGGTAAGATGACCCAGACCTCAAGCCGGCTTCTCGATGAATTCGCCAAGCTGATGACCGACATGGCCGGCGTCGCCCAGGGCGTCCGCCGCGAGGTGGAGACGGCGGTGAAGAGCCAGGCCGAGCGCTTCGTCGGCGACATGGAGCTCGTGCAACGCGAGGAGTTCGAGGCGGTGCGCGAGATGGCGGTCAAGGCGCGCGAGGAAAACGAGGCGCTGAAGAAGCGCGTCGCCGCGCTCGAGGCGCATCTGAACCGTGCCGCGCCGACGGCGGAAGAGGAGCCGGTGAAGCGCGGCGCACGCAAACGCACGGGCGAATCCGGCGAGGGCGAAAACTGAGCGGCATTGTTTCCCCGTGGAAAAGCGCCGTCCGACTCTGGCGGCGCTTTCGGAGCGGACTCGCATACCTATAGTGAGGTCAAAAGAGATTCGGATTTACTCCGACACATCAAGGCGCAGCGGGAGGCGATCCGGGCGGTTCGGTTCGAAGTGCCCGGCCGGCTTTCGCCGATGCGCGCGGACGGCGTCGCGTCAGAGTCGTTGGTGTTCCCCTAGTTACGACGCGAGGACATGAGCCATGAGTCTGGTCGACATTGAACTCCCCGCCTCCCCCAACCCGGTTGACCTGATCGAGCAGATCGCGGCGTCGCACGACTGGGCGTTCGACCGCTCCGGCGACGACGAGATCACCATCTCCGTCACCGGCGCGTTCTGCGACTACAACCTTTCGATGTCTTGGATGGGGGCGCTCGAAGCGCTGCATCTCGCCTGCGCCTTCGACTTCAAGGTCAACGAGCGCCGCAAGAACGAAGTGATGCGATTGCTCGCGCTGGTGAACGAGCAGCTTTGGCTCGGCCACTTCGACCTGTGGCAGGCCGAGGGCGTCATCATGTATCGGAATGCCCTCCTCCTGACCGAGGGCATGGAGGCCGGCGCCGGCCAGCTCGAAGCCATGCTCGCCGCCGCGGTCGAAGCTTGCGAGCGCTATTACCAGGCCTTCCAGTTCGTGATCTGGGCCGGCAAGACGCCGGAGGACGCGCTTGCGGCGGTGCTCTTCGAGACGCACGGCGAAGCCTGACGACAATGATCGCGGGAGCCCAGCCGCTGCTGCTCGTCGGCGCCGGCAAGATGGGCGGCGCCATGCTGGAGCGTTGGCTGGCGCACGGCCTCGACGCCTCCGAGGTCACGGTTCTCGATCCTTATCTTCAGGGCGACCGCTGGTCGGAACTCGCCAAGGCCGGGACCGCGACGGCGACGAGCGTCGCCGCCGCCGCCGACCGCGCCTACAAGGTGATGGTGCTGGCGGTGAAGCCGCAATCGATGGCGGAGGCGCTGGCACAGGTGAAGCTGCTCTCCGCGCCCGACACCGCGGTGCTTTCGATTGCCGCCGGTGTCCGCCTTTCGACGCTTGAAGCCGCCTTTCACGAAAAGCAGGCCATCGTTCGCGCCATGCCCAATACGCCGGCGCAGGTCGGCATGAGCATGACGGTCGCGGTTCCGAACCGCGGGGTCACCGAGATCGAGCGCGGCGCGATCGACATGCTGCTCAAGGCGATCGGCGAGGTCGCCTGGATCGACGACGAAACGCTGCTCGACGCGGTGACCGCCGTCTCGGGCTCGGGTCCCGCCTACGTCTTCCTGCTCGCCGAGAGCCTCGCCGAGGCCGCCCGGCAGGCGGGCCTTCCAGACAGTCTCGCGGCACGGCTCGCGCGCCAGACTGTGGCGGGGGCCGGCGCGCTTCTCGCGACGAGCCCGCTTTCGCCCGACGTGCTTCGAAAGAACGTCACCTCGCCCGGCGGGACGACGGAGGCGGCGCTCAAGATACTGATGGATGGCGACGGGTTCCGGCCGCTCCTTGAGCGCGCCGTCGCCGCGGCGAAAGCGCGCTCGATCGAATTGGGCTGAGCCTCCCGTTCATCCAAGGTCGATGTCGTCGGGGCCGCGTGTCTTGCTTTCGCCGGCGATCTCTTTCGCCGCCTTGAGTAGCAGCTCGGCGATGCGGCGCTGCTCCTCGACCGGCGAGCCGATCTTGGCCGCGAGCGCCGCCTTGATCGCGCGCCGCGCCGCGTTCAGCTCGGGAAGCACCTCGGGCATGTCGCGGTCGCGTGGCTCCTCGCCGCGCTCGAAGAAGTGCCGCGCCTTCTCAAGGCGGGCGCCGATCCATTCGATGCGCGAGAGGATCGCATCAACCTGCACGCGATTCTCCTCAAGATAGGCGCGCCCGGCATCAGTGATGGCGAAAACCTTCTTGTTGCCGTCGACCGAGGAGACGGCATGCCCCGCCTCTTCCAGAAACGTGAGCGTCGGATAGATGACGCCCGGGCTCGGGCTGTAGAAGCCGCCGGAGCGGTCCTCCAGCGCCTTGATGATCTCGTAGCCGTGCCTGGGGCTCTCGGCGACGAGGCTCAGCACGATCAGGCGGAGATCGCCGTCGCCGACGAAGCGCCCGAACGGAAAGCCGCCGCGGCCCATCGAGCCTGGACGGAAGCCACCAAAGCCGCGGAAGCCGCCGCGGCGGGAGCGGCCGGCGAAGTAACGTTCGTCGCCGTCGTGATGGCAGGAATTTCTGTGCATTTCATATCTCCAAAGTATCGTAAGATATATCTCTAATAGGTCATCCGCTCGCATATCGCAAGCTATATCTTACGATGCTTTTGCCCGATCGCCGGCATCGCCCCGCCCTCTGCGATTCGCCTCCCGCCTTCGCGCTCACTATTCTCAAGGCGGGGGACTGACCGAACGGAGCCGCAATTGGCCAAGCCGAAGACAAAGGACCGGGTCGTCGAAGCCCTGATGGCGCTCGCCACAGAGCAATCGTGGAATGACGTCACGCTCGTGGCGATCTCGGATCGCGCCGGCATAACGCTCGCCGAGCTCCGTGCGCTCTTCGACGGACGGCTGGCGATCCTCGCCGAATACATCCGCAGGATCGACGCGAAGGTGCTTGAGGGAATCGACCCCGCGCTTGCCGAGGAAGCGCCGCGCGAGCGGCTCTTCGATATCCTCTTCGCGCGCTTCGAGGTGCACGCGCCGCACAAGGCGGCGCTCCGAAACATCGTCAGGGCGGCACGCGCGGATCCCCTCTTCGCCTTGACGCTGAACGGCCTCGTCACGCAGTCGATGGCCTGGATGCTCGCCGCGGCGGGGATCCCCGCCACCGGGCGGCGGGGGCTCGTGCGGGCACAGGGCCTGGCCCTCGTCTGGGCGCGCGTGATGCGCGTCTATCTCGACGATGACGATCCCGGACTTGCCCGCACCATGGCGGCGCTCGACAAGCGGCTCCGCGAGGCGGAGCGCGTTGCCATGCGCCTTGAATGGCTCGACCGGATCGTGGGGAAGCGTAACCGGTCCGCGCGGCGCCGCGACGAGCCGACCGCCGACGACCTCTCCGAAGGGCATCCGACGTGAGCGGGGCGGCCGCGCCGATCGCGTTCGACGATCTTCTGAAGGTGGACATAAGGGTCGGGCGGATCGTCGAAGCCTCGCCCTTCCCCGAGGCGCGCAAGCCCGCGCTGAAGCTCGTCATCGATTTCGGGCCGGCGCTTGGGCGCAAGAAGTCCTCCGCCCAGATCACCAAGCACTACGCACCCGGCGAACTCGTCGGCCGGCTGGTGCTTGCGGTGGTGAACTTTCCGCCGCGGCAGATCGGCCCGTTCATGTCGGAGGTGCTGACGCTCGGCGTTCCGGATGAGACGGGAGAGGTGGTGCTCATCCACCCGACGATCGACGTGCCCGTCGGCGGCAGGATGTTCTAGAAGCGCCCTTAACCTCCCCTTGAAGAGGAGGTTAAGGCGTCGTTGTGACTTAGGCCGGGATCATCAGCACCGCGCGGACGCCGCCGAGCGGGCTCTCCGCCAGGATCACGTCGCCACCGTGGCTCATCGCGATGTCGCGGGTGATGGCGAGGCCGAGGCCACTTCCGCCGGAATCGACGTTGCGGCCGGCATCGAGCCGGTAGAAGGGGCGGAAGACCGCCTCGCGCTCCTCCGGCGGGATTCCCGGCCCGTCGTCGTCGACCGTCACCGTCAACCAGCCGTCGAAATGCTTGGCCTTCACGACGATGTGGTCGCCGTGCTTGCCGGCATTGCCGACGAGGTTGCCGACGCAGCGGCGGAAGCCGAGAGCGCGAAGCAGCGCACGTGGTTCGCCCTCGAACTTCGTCTCGACAGCGTCGCCGTCGCGCCGCGCCGTCTCCGCAATCTCTTCGAGCACCGAGGGGATGTCGACCATCTCCGTCGTCTCGCCGGCATCGCCCTGCGCGAAGGCGAGATAGTCCTCAAGCATGCGGCTCATCTCGTCGACGTCGGCGCGGATCGCTTCCGTGTCGGGCGACTCGGCGAGCATCGCAAGCTCGAGCTTGAAGCGCGTGAGCACGGTGCGGAGGTCGTGGCTCACCCCCGAGAGCATGGTCGTGCGCTGCTCGACCTGGCGCTCGATCCTTTCGCGCATGTCGACGAAGGCCTGCGCCGCCTGCCGGACCTCACGCGCGCCGCGCGGACGGAACTCGGCCACCGGTCGGCCCTTGCCGAACTGTTCGGCGGCTTGCGCGAGATTGAGGATCGGCTTGATCTGGTTTCTGAGGAAGAGCAGCGCGATGGTGATCAGCACCAGCGACGTGCCGGCCATCCAGAACAGGAAGATCTGCGAGTTCGAAGCGTAAGCGCGGCTGCGCGGCGCGAACACGCGAAGCACGTGATCGCCGAGATCGATGCGGATCTCCACCATGTCGGAATTACCGAGCGTGTCGATCCAGAACGGATGGTCGATGCGCCGGCTGATTTCGCGCGTCAGCGTCGAATCGAGGAGCGAGAAGAACGGCCGCGGGCCGGCCTCCGGAAGCGGCGCCGGCGGCAGCACCGAGATCGTGAGGTCGTAGGTCTCGGCGGCGATGCGGGTGATGTTGGAGAACCGCGCGTCCTGCGGATAGGTATCCATCGTGTCGATGACCGCCGCGATGTCGCGCACGACCGCGGCCGACAGCCGGCGCGTCACCGTCTGCCAATGCCGCTCCATGAAGACGTAGGCGACGACCGCCTGCAGGATCAGGATCGGCAAGACGACGATCAGGATTGAGCGCGCGTAGAGGCCCTTCGGCAAGCGGCCGCGGAGCGCGTGCCCGAGCTTTTCCAGGCCGAGCCGCCGCCAGTATTCGCCCGCAGCGAGGCGCCAGCCTCTCGCAAGCTCGCCGAATTGGCGCAGCCGCGGCGGCAGGCGAAGACGCGCACCGATGTCGCCGATCAGGGCCATGGCGGTTCGAACATCCTTCCGGCGGGACCCTAGTCCACCAGGAGCCGATAGCCAATTCCGCGAGCCGTCTGCAGGTGGACCGGGTTCGACGGATCGTCCTCGATCTTGCGGCGCAGCCGGTTGATCTGCACGTCGACCGCCCGTTCGCCGCCGCCGTTCGAGACTTTCAAAAACTCGTGACGCTTCACGGTCTCGCCCGGGCGCGCCGCGAAGATGCGCAGGAGGTCGCGCTCACGATCGGTGATGCGGACGACGTCGGCGCCGCGCTTCAACTCGCCGCGCTCGATGTTGAAGGTGAACTCCCCGAAGCGGATCGCTTCGATCGGCGCGCGCTCCGGCTTCGCGCCGCGCCTCAAGATGCTGTTGATCCGCAGCAGGAGCTCGCGCGGCTCGAACGGCTTCGCCAGGTAGTCGTCGGCGCCGACCTCAAGTCCGCGGATGCGGCTCGGCACCTCCGAGCGCGCCGTCAGGATGAGGATCGGCACGGAGGAGCCGTGCCGGAGCGCCTCGGTGAACTCGAGCCCCGTCTCGCCCGGCATCATCACGTCGACGATCAGGAGGTCGAAGGCGATGTTGGCGATCTGGCGGCGCGCCTCCGCGGCGGAGGCCGCGGCGCTGACGCGGAAGCCGTTGGCGCCGAGGAAGCGCGTCAGAAGCGTCCTGATCCGCATGTCGTCGTCGACGACGAGAAGATGCGGGGCGTCGTCGCTCGGATGCCGTGCCGGCGCTTTCACTTTCGCGGTTCCTTGTCGACGAGCTGCGCCGCCTTGGCCCGCTCCGGCGCATTGATCATGCCGAAGAGGAAAGCGGTCACCGTGGCGCGGGCGTCGGGACCAAGTCCGGCGAGCGCGGCCTTGATGCGATGTTCCTGCGGCGCGGAGAGGCTGGCGGAGAGCGCCTGACCGGCGGGCGTCGCGTGGAGGAGCCGCTGCCTGCGATCCTCCAGTCCCGTCCGCTGCTCGATCAGGCCGGAATCGATCAGCTCCTTCAGAACCCGGGCAAGGCTCTGCTTGGTGATCTTCAGAATGTCGAGAAGATCGGCGACGGTCAGGCCCGGATTGCGGTCGACGAAATGCAGGACGCGGTGATGCGCGCGGCCGAAATTCGACTTCGCGAGGATCGCATCCGGATCGGAGATGAAGTCGCGGTAGGCGAAGAAGAGGAGCTCAATCAGCTCCACGACCGACTCGTCGGCCAAAGCCGGAGCGCGACGCACGGCGAGCGAGCGATTTATGTCAGCCATATTGACATATCTTGTAGTCTTGCTATCCTGCGACACTCGGCTCAGACGAAGGCTCGGCCGTCGTCTCCGACTTGTGCAAGAATTGTTCGAACGGCGCAATCGTGCCGCATTCGCGGGACTTTTCAAGTGAGACGGCGCGACAAGCGTCGCAGCCTTGGAGGACAAAACTATGGCCGGCGTTCCCTTCGATCAGATGACCGGAAAGATCTGGTTCAACGGCGCCTTCGTCGATTGGGCCGACGCGAAGATCCACGTGCTGACGCACGGCCTGCACTACGCAAGCTGCGTGTTCGAGGGCGAGCGCGCCTATGGCGGCGAGATCTTCAAGCTGCGCGAGCACACCGAGCGCCTCTTCAACAGCGCGCGGCTCCTTGATTTCACGATCCCCTACACCGTCGACGAGATCGACGCGGTCTGCCGCGAGCTTCTCGTCCTGAACAACCTCTCCGACGCCTATGTGCGACCGGCCGCCTGGCGCGGCAGCGAGATGATGGGCGTCTCGGCGCAGAGGAACCGCATCAACGTCGCGATCGCGGTGTGGAACTGGCCTTCCTACTTCAGCCCGGCCGAGCGGTTGAAGGGCATCCGCCTCGACATCTCCGAATGGCGGCGCCCCGACCCGCGCACGATTCCGGCAAAATCGAAAGCGGCCGGCCTCTACATGATCTGCACGCTTTCGAAGCACGCGGCGGAGCGCAAGGGCTACGCCGACGCGCTGATGTTCGACTGGCGCGGCCTCGTCGCCGAGGCGACCGGCGCCAACATCTTCTTCGTCAAGGACGGCAAGATCCATACGCCTGACCCCGACGCCTTCCTCGACGGCATCACCCGGCAGACGGTGGTCGGGCTTGCACGCGCGCGCGGCATCGAGGTGATCGAGCGCGCCATCCAGCCGGAGGAGATGGAAGGCTTCGAGCAGTGCTTCCTGACCGGTACGGCAGCGGAAGTGACGCCCGTTTCCGAGATCGGCCCCTACAAGTTCACCGTCGGCGAGATCACCAAGACGCTGATGGAAGACTACATGGCCGCCGTGCATCCGGCCGCGCCGGTCGCCGCCAAGAAGGTTGCGGCGCGCTGAGCTTCCGCCTAAGCGGAGACCATGGGCACCACCATTGAAGACAAGGACGCGCTTCGGCGCGTCTACAAGACACCGAACCCGCGCTCGGTCGCCAAGGCGATCAGGCGCCTCGACCGCCATTGCCTGCGCTTCGTGGAGCTTTCGCCGCTCGTGGTTCTCGCCACGTCCGGCGCGGGCGGCGGGGACGTTTCGCCGCGCGGCGGACCGGCGGGCTTCGTGAAAGCGCTCGACGACGCGACGCTGGTGATCCCGGATTTTCCCGGCAACAACCGGCTCGACTCGCTTGAGAACATTCTTGAGAACGGCCGCGTCGGGCTGCTCTTCTTCGTCCCCGGCGTCGACGAGACGCTACGCGTCAACGGCCGCGCCACGATCGACACCGATCCGGAGCTTCGCACGCTCGGGACCGTCGACGGAAAGCTCCCGATCGCAGTCATCCGGATCGCCGTCGAGCAGGCCTATCTCCATTGCGGCAAGGCGCTGATGCGCTCAGCGCTCTGGAATGCGGCGAGGCACGTCGATCGCGCCACGCTCCCCTCGATCGGCGAGATGATCAAGGATCAGATCGACTGGGACGGCAAGGCCGAGACGCAGGCCGAGATGCTCGTGCGCTACAAGGAGACGCTCTACTGAGACCGGCCCGCGACCGGGCGACCCGCTCCGGCGAAGCCGGCTGCTTCAGGAGGGACGGCCGGCGCGCGCCAGCCCGTGCGACACCAGACGGTCGATGATCTCCGCGTAGCCGACGCCGCTTGCCGCCATCGCCTTGGAATACATACTGATATCGGTGAAGCCGGGAATGGTGTTGAGCTCGTTGACGAGGACGCGCATGTCCGGCGTCACGAAGAAGTCGACCCGCGCCATGCCGTCGCAGCCGACCGTGCGGAAGGCCCTTGCCGCCGCTTCGCGGAGCCTGGCTTCGACTGCCTGCGGCAGGTCTGCGGGAACTTTCAGCGCCGCGCCGTTCGCGTCGACATATTTGGCGTCGTAGGTATAGAAGCTGTGGCTCTCCGCCGGCACGATCTCACCGGGCCGGGAGACGAAGAGACCGCCCTGCGCATCCTCCAGCACGGAGCATTCGATCTCGCGGCCGCGGATGAATTCCTCCGCCAGCAGCTTGCGGTCGTGGGCGAATCCTTGGGCGAGCGCAGCCTCGTAGTCCGGTTCTGTTGCAACCTTGCTGACGCCGACGGATGAGCCCTGCCGTGCCGGCTTGATGAAGAGCGGAAGCCCGAGCGCGACCTGCAGGTCGGCGAAGGCCGGCGCGGCGCCTTGCCGGATCGTGACGGACCGCGCTGTAGGCAGGCCCGCCTCGTTCAGCAGCCGCTTGGCGATGTCCTTGTCGAGCGCGACCGCGGAGCCGAGTATCCCGCAGCCGGCCAGCGGCACGCGCGCTACCTCCGCGAGCCCCTGCACGGAGCCGTCCTCGCCATGCAGGCCGTGCAGGACGGGAAACAGGATGTCGATCTTCGGCAGTTCGTAGGGCGCGCCATCGGCTGGGATCGCCAACATCCGTCCCAATCCCCCCGGCATCAGGCAGACTTCAGTGCCCGCGGCCGGTTTCGTGAGCGCGCCATCCTTGAAGCTGCCCAGCAGCCAGCGCCCTTCGCGCGTGATGAAGATTGCGACGGCATCGTACTTCGCCGGCTCCAGGGCCCGCATGACGTTGGTGGCCGACAGCACCGAAACGTCGTGCTCGGCCGAGCGCCCGCCGAAGAGCACGGCAATGCGCAGCCTGTTCGGCGAGGGGGTCATGACGGTCTCCAAAATGATCCTGCGTGAAGAGGCCTGGGGGCCGACGGCGATCCCGGTGAACGGGTCACGAGCCCGCGGATCGCCTTGTCCACTTCTCCGCCGCCGTGCCGTCCTTGTCGCTGGCCGCGACCCAGGCTCCCTCGGTCCCGTCCGCCTGGTGCTCCTTCTTCCAGAAGGGGGCGCGGGTCTTCAGGAAATCCATCAGGAACGATGCAGCCTCGAACGGCGCCTGCCGGTGTTCGGATGCGGCGAGTACCAGCACGATCGGCTCGCCCGGCGCGATCTTTCCCGTGCGGTGCACGACCGTCAGCCCGAGCAGCGGCCAGCGCGTTGAAGCCTCGCGCGCGATGCGTGCGATCTCCTCTTCCGCCATGCCGGGATAATGCTCAAGCTCGAGCGCCGTCAGCCGCTCGCCCTCGTCGCGACAATAGCCGGTGAACGCGACGACCGCGCCGACGTCGGTGCGGCCCTCGGTCAGCCGGCGCGATTCTTCCGCGAGATCGAAGCTCTCGCGCTGCACGCGGATGTTCGGATTCCAGGGCTTCATGCGATCCTTCGCAATTCTCGCAAACAAACCCCCTCATCCTGAGGCGCGGCACCGACGAAGTCGGGGCCGCCTCGAAGGAGCGTCCAGAAGGCGCCGGGAAACCCGCCCTGCGTGCTTCGAGGCTCCGCTTCGCGGAGCGCCTCAGCATGAGGGACGTTGAGAGAGCTCCACATCTGACACCGCACCCTCCCGGTGCAGGCGCTTAGCCGCCGGTCATCGGCGGGAAGAAGGCGATCTCGCGCGCGCCGGAAAGCGCCGTGTCGTGTTCGACGTGCTCCTGGTCGATCGCAGCGCGGATCACCGTCGGCTCCGAGAAGGCGGCGGCGTAGCCCTCGTCGCGCTGTGACAGCCAGGCGATCAGATCGGCGACGCTTGCGACATCCGCCGGCGGATCGATCTCCTCCTCGGCGTGGCCGACGCGCTCGCGCACCCATGCGAAATAGCGGACCTTCATCTCACTCGCTCACCAGATATTTGAGACCCGCACGAAAATAGTCGTAGCCGGTATAGAGCGTCACGATCGCCGTCGCCCAGAAGAACGTCAGCCCGAGATTGACGACCACGCCTTGCTTGCTGCCGACGATGGCCGGCGCGATCAGGAGCGCGGCGATGGCGACGAGTTGCATCGTCGTCTTCCACTTGGCGAGCCGCGTGACGGGCACGCTGACACGAAGCTCGGCCAGAAACTCGCGCAGGCCGGAGACGAAGATCTCGCGCATCAGCACAATGATCGCCGCCCAGATGGACCAGCCGTTCAGAACGTTGTCGGCGACCAAGATCAGGATGGCGACGGAGACGAGGAGCTTGTCGGCGATCGGATCGAGCATGCGCCCGAGCGCCGACTGCTGCTGCCAGGCGCGCGCCAGATACCCGTCGAAATAGTCGGTGATGCTCGCGATGACGAAGATCGTGAAGGCGATCCAGGGGCCCCAATGGTAGGGGATATAGTAGGTCAGGCCGACGAGCGGCGCCGCCGCGATCCGACCGTAGGTCAGGATGTTGGGGAGCGTGAACGCGCCGAGGTCGATCGGCCGCCGGATCCCGTCGTCCGCTTGGACCGTCATGTCGCCACCTTGGAATTCCGCGGTGATTGCGTCAATTGGCCGGCTTTGCAAGCCCTTGGCCGTAAAAACTGCTTAGGGCCGATTTGAGACGAAAGCACGACGGCGCCTGCTTTTTTTCGCGCAAGTCACGGAGCTTGCTCGTGGAAATGGTCGTAAATCGCCTCCGCCAGCGCCCGCGAGACCCCCTCGACAGCCATCAGGTCCTCAACTCCGGCGCGACTGACCGCCTTCGCCGTGCCGAAATGGCGAAGCAGCGCCCGCTTGCGGCTCGGTCCGACCCCGCCGATCTCGTCGAGGGGATTCTGGTGCATCTCCTTGCGCCGCCGGGCGCGGTGCGAGCCGATGGCGAAGCGGTGCGCCTCGTCGCGCAGCCGCTCGACGAAATAGAGCACCGGATCGCGGTGCGGCAGCATGAAGGGCTCGCGCCCAGCCACGAAGAAGGTCTCGCGCCCGGCGTCGCGGTCGCGGCCCTTGGCGATCGAAACGACCGGAACTTCGATGCCGAGCTCGGCGAGAACGGTGGCCGCCGCGCCGA
The DNA here is from genome assembly GCA_963739005.1 of uncultured Alphaproteobacteria bacterium. Lineage (GTDB taxonomy): Bacteria > Pseudomonadota > Alphaproteobacteria > Rhizobiales > Afifellaceae > DASWJZ01. Next base: position 425,224 of record CAVTYQ010000002.1, read on the forward strand.
GCTGCGCCTTGCCGCCGTCGATGAGAACGAGGTCGGGCCAGGGCGGAAGCGCGTCGCTCTCTCCCCTCGCCTCGCCGCGCGGCCCGGCCTCCTTCAGGAGCCGCGCGAAGCGGCGGCGCATCACCTCGCGCATCATGCCGATGTCGTCGCCCGGCTCGGTGTCGTCGGCGCGGATGTTGAACTTGCGATAGTGGCTCTTGGCGAAGCCCTCCGGCCCGGCGACGATCATCGTACCAACCGCGTTCGTGCCCATGACGTGGCTGTTGTCGTAGACCTCGACGCGCTCGGGCGCCGCCGCCAGCCCGAAAGCTTCGGCGAGGCCAACGAGAAGCCGCGCCTGGCTTGACGTGTCGGCGATCTTGCGCGCCAGCGCCTCGCGCGCATTGGCGGCGGCATGCTCGACGAGCTCGCGTTTCTCGCCCCGCTGCGGCACGGCGATGGTGATGCGGTGACCGGCGCGCTCCGAGAGCGCCGCTTCGAGCAGCGCGCGCTCGGGAAAATCGTCGGAGACGAGGATGAGCTTCGGCGTCGGCTTGTCGTCGTAGAACTGCGCCAGGAACGCTTCGAGCACCGCGGCGGCGTCGAGGCTCCTGTCCGCCTTCGGAAAGTAGGCGCGGTTTCCCCAGTTCTGTCCGGTGCGGAAGAAGAAGACCTGGATCGACCAGTAGCCGCCGTCCTGGTGCACGGCGACGACGTCGGCCTCCTCGACACCCTGCGGGTTGATGCCCTGATGCGACTGGATGTGGGAGAGCGCGGCGAGACGGTCGCGATAGAGCGCGGCGCGCTCAAAATCGAGCCCCGCCGACGCCTGCTCCATCGCCTCGGCGAGCTCGGCGCGGACCTGCCGGCTCTCGCCTGAGAGAAACGCCTTCGCCTCGCCGACGAGCCGTTGATAGTCGTCGAGCGCGATCTCGCCGGTGCACGGCGCCGAGCAGCGCTTGATCTGGTAGAGCAGGCACGGCCGCGTGCGGCTTGCATAGACGGCGTCGGAGCAGCTGCGGATCAGGAACGCCCTCTGCAGCGTGTTGACCGTCCGCCCGACCGCGCCAGCCGAAGCGAACGGGCCGAAATAGCTTCCCTTCCGCCGCCGCGCGCCGCGGTGCTTCATGATCGCCGGCGCATCGTGGTCCTCGGCGATCAGGATATAGGGGAACGACTTGTCGTCGCGGAAGAGGACGTTGAAGCGCGGGCGGAGCCGCTTGATGAGGTTCGCCTCGAGAAGCAGCGCCTCCGTCTCCGTGCGCGTGCGCACGAAATCCATGGTGACGGTCGCGCGGATCATGCGGGCGATGCGGCCCGACTGGCCGGCGAGACGCGCGTAGCTGGTGACGCGCTTCTTCAGGCTGCGCGCCTTGCCGACGTAGAGGACGTCGCCCTTCTCGTCGATCATGCGATAGACGCCGGGCGCATTCGGCAGGTTCTTGACCGCCGCTGCGATCACCTCAGCGCCGGGCATTGCCGGCGCCGCCGCCTCCCAGTCGAGGTCGAGGCGCGGCGCCGCCTCCGGCCCGATATCCTCCGCAAGCGGCGGAATGTCGGACGCCGCCCGCCGCGGCTCCGGCGGGTCGGCCGGCACCGCCGTCAACACGCTGTCGCGCACCTCTTTCACGACGGCCGTCCCACGATGTCGGGCGTCTCCCATCCGATGTGCTGGCCGGAATCGACAAGCAGCAGCTGGCCGGTGATCGACGGCGTCTCGACCAGGAAGCGGATGGCGCGGCCGAAATCGGCCGGATCGACGGGCCGCTTCAGCGCGATGCCTGCGACCTCCTTGGTCATGCTGCGATCGACCGCATAGGGATTGGGAAAGGTCGGGCCCGGGCCGATGCCGTTCACGCGGATCCGCGGTGCTAGCGCCTGGGCGAGCGTCTGCGTCGCCGTCCAAAGCGCCGCCTTGGTCAGCGTGTAGGAAGGCATTTCCGGTGTCAGCTTCAAGACGCGCTGGTCGATCATGTTGACGATATTGCCGTCGGTTCCACTCGGAAGCTGCGCGGCGAAGGCTTCGGCAAGAAAGACCGGCGCGCGGAGATTGATGTCGAATTGGGATTGCCAGACGCCGGCGTCCAGTCCGCCGTAGCGATCCTTCATGAAGACCGAGGCGTTGTTGACGAGAAGGGTCAGCGGCCCGATTGCCGCAACCGCCTCCGGAACGATGCGCGCGACCGCGTCGGCATCCGCGAGATCGCCCTGAACGACGGCTGCGCGCCCTCCGCCGGCCTCGATCTCGGCGACAAGCGCATTCGCTTCGCCGGCTGACCGGTTGGCATGGATGGCGACGGCAAATCCGTGCGCCGCGAGGTCGCGCACGATCGCCGCGCCGATGCGTTTGGCGCCGCCGGTCACGAGTGCGGTCGGTCTTTCGCTCATGCGGGAATCGCTTCGCCTGCGAAGGGCCTGCACCTTAGCACGGGTTGTCGCGGGAAAAGCCGGCGCCGGGCTTCAGCAGCGGTTAAGCATTGTGGCCGCAATGCGCGGGGCGCGGGCGAAAATTCGTTATTTTTCCATGATTTGGGCCTGTCGATACCAAACTGCGGACCGATCTCGCAGCGAATGGAACGAGCGCAAGCAACGCGCATTCTCTGACTGCGAAACGAGGGGCCCACCAGGAGGTCGACGATGCGTTTTGGTATCCTTGTTGGAGCGGCGGCGACGGGTTTCTTGACGGCTCCCGCGTTAGCGGCGGATTTGACGACTCCCACGCCGCTGCCCACCCCGCCCGCAATCGAGGCGGCCGCGGCCGCCAACAACTGGACCGGCTTCTATCTCGGCGCTCTCGGCGGCTACGGCTGGGGCAACGCCGATACGTCGGCCGGCGGCGTCGGCGCCAACGGCTTTGACGTCGGCGGCTACGCCGGCGCCAACTGGCAATGGGGGAACTTCGTCGTCGGCGCGGAAGGCGACGTGCTTTTCCCGTGGCGCGACGACTCAAGCGGCGGCATCGAGGTCGATCAGGGCCTGAACGGGTCGCTGCGCGCCCGCGCCGGCATCGCGCTCGACCGCTTCCTGCTCTACGGAACCGGCGGATTGGCCGCGACGGACCTTGAACTCTCCGGTGGAGGCATCAGCGACGACAAGACGCTGTGGGGCTGGACGGCAGGCGCCGGCGTCGAAGGCATGCTGACCGATAACATCACCGCGCGCGTCGAGTACCGCTTCACCGACTATCAGGACAAGACGTTCACGCTCGGCGGCGGTCCGGTGGACAGCGATTTCACGACGCACACGATCCACGGCGGCGTCGGCGTGAAGTTCTAAGAGGCTAGCGTCCATCGCAATCGAAGGAGCCCGGGCCCCGCGCCCGGGTTTCTTTTTCAGCGCGTGGTCTTCACCAGCGATTTCCGGAAACGGACGTCGCGCTCGACCTCCTCGAACCCGAGCGCCGCGTGCGCGTCGATGCTGACCAGGTTGTCGATCAGCGCGTCGGACGCGATCTCCCGATAGCCGCCCGCCGTGGCCCAGGCTTCCGCCGCCGCGATCAGAGCGCCACCAACACCCCCGCGGCGCGCCTCGGGCACGACGTACCACCCCTCGACGAACGGAACTGGTGACGAGTTGCAGCCATCAGCGTGCGAGCGCAGCGAAAGCTCGACGAAGCCGACGAGACCGCCGGCTTCCGCCTCGGCAACGAAAACGGCGTTGATCAGCCGCGGCCGGATGAGGAACGCCGCGGCCTCCCGACGAAGCTCCTCCGCATCCGCCTCCGGCCACAGGGCGCTGCGCATCGCGGCCCAGGCGTCGACATCGCGCGGTTCGAGCGCCCGGACCCGCATCTTTCAGGCAGCGTCCCGCATCGGGCTCGTTGCGGTCTTTGCCGGCGGCTCGGCCGCGCCGTCGGAGCCGGTGATAAGGCGTGTGCCGCGCTCGAAGGTGAGATAGCTCCACGCCCAGCTCAGAAGCACGACGAGGCGGCTCCTGAACCCGATCAGGAAGTAGACGTGCACGAGCGACCAAAGCAGCCAGGCGAGGAGCCCGGTGAGCTTCAAACCATTGATCTGTGCCACAGCGCGGCTTCGTCCGATCGTCGCCATGGAGCCCGGATCGCGATAGCGGAAGGGCGGCACAACGTTCCCGCGCGCCCGGTATTCGAGGAGCTTCGCGACGTACTTTCCTTGCTGCTTGGCGACGGTCCCGACGCCGGGAAGCGGAGCGCCGTTCTCGTCCTTCGCAAGCGCCGTATCGCCGATCACGAATATGTTCGGATAACCGGGGACGGAAAGGTCCGGATTGACGATCACGCGCCCGGCGCGGTCGGTCTCGGCGTCGAGCCATTTCCCCGCCGGCGAAGCGCGCACGCCCGCGGCCCAGATCACCGTGCGGCTCTCGATCCGTTCGCCGCCGACGACGACGCCGAAGGCGTCGCACGCGGTGACGGCACGGTTCAGGATGACCTCCGCGCCGAGCCCCTCGAGCGCCTTCTTCGCGTATTCTGAAAGCGAGGCATCGAAGGCGGGGAGCAGACGCGGTCCGGCCTCGACAAGCACGATCCGCGCGTCGCGCGGGTCGATCGAGCGGAAATCGGCGGCAAGCGCCCGCTTCGCGAGCTCAGCGATGGCGCCGGCCATCTCGACGCCGGTCGCGCCGCCGCCGACGATAACGAAGGTCAAGAGACGCCGCCGCTCGGTCTCGTCCGTCTCCGTCTCGGCGCGCTCGAATGCGATCAGGATGCGCCGGCGGATCTCGGTCGCGTCCTCGATCTTCTTCAGCCCCGGCGCGGCGCTCTCCCATTCGTCATGGCCGAAATAAGCGTGGCGCGCGCCGGTGGCGATGATCAGATGGTCGTAAGGGAGCGTGCCGCGGTCGGTCATCACGGTCTGCTCCTTCGGATCGATGCCGGTGACCTTCGCGAGGTGGACGCTGGCATTGCTGCCGCGCAGGATCCCCCGGATCGGGGCGGCGATGTCGGCCGGCGAGAGACCGGCCGTCGCGACCTGGTAGAGCAGCGGCTGGAAGAGGTGATAGTTGCGGCGATCGACGACCGTCACGCTGAAGGGCGCGCCGGATAGCGCCTTCGCCGCGGTAAGTCCGCCGAATCCGGCGCCGACGATCACGACGCGGGGAAGCGAAGGCTGTGCAGGCGAAAGGGACATGCTGATCTCCACCAATCGGGTGGTTGGATACTTCCTGAGCCCCGTCCCTTGCAGAAATATAGTTTGCCTATGGGGTCGATGCGAGGGGCCTATGGCGATTCATTTCATGTCGAGCGCCGTCGTCCCCTCCCAGTCGGCCGGCGGCGCTTCGCGCCGGTAGTGCCGGCAGCGCTCCACCATGAGCGCGGCCGCGCCGTCGCCCGGGCGGAGCGCCAGGACCTCACCGAAGAGCGCTTCGGCGCGCTCGAAGCCGCGTCCGCGATATTCGCAAAGCGCCTTCCCGTAGAGCTCAGCCCAGGCCTGCGCGGGTCCCTCCCCGGCAAGCCCAATCAGCTCGAAGATGGCGATCCCTTCCATGCGCCCGTAGACGGCGATCTTGTCGAGCTCGCGCACCACGATGCTGTCGCCTGCTGCGCGCCGCGTCGCCTCGCCGATGATGATGGTGGTGCCGAAGATCTTGTTGGCGCCCTCAAGCCGGCTGGCGATATTCACCGTGTCGCCGATCGCGGTGTAGTTCAGGCGGTTGTCGGAGCCGATATTGCCGACCAGCGCGCGCCCGGAGTTGAGCCCGATGCGCATTTTGATCGGCCGGCCGTGATCGTCGACGATGCCCGCGGCGGCAAGCGCGCGCTCGCAGGCGATCGCGGCGCGGCAGGCAGCGACCGCGTGCTCCGGGTTCTCCGCCGGCGCGCCCCAGAACGCCATCACCGCGTCGCCGATGAACTTGTCGACCGTGCCGCGGTGCTCGCCGATCGTTCGCGCGAGAAGATCGAGGTAGCTGCCGAGGAGCGGCACGATCTTGTCGCCGAGCCGCTCGGAAAGCCCGGTGAAGCCGGCGATGTCGGCGAAGAGGACGGAGATTTCGCGGTTGGCGCCGCCAGGCCGTGCCTCGACCCCCTCGGCGACAAGGATGCGCACGAGATCGTTCGGCAGGTATTTTCCGAAGGCCGAGAGGCCCGAGGCCATGCGCGAGATCGCGGCCGACAGCGCGTCGATCTCGGCGAGCCGCGAGGAATGCCGCTTAACCTGCGAGAGCTCGAAATGCTCGACGTGCTTGAGCTCGCCGGCGACGCGCGCGAGCGGCGCGGCGATCATCTGCCGCGCCAGCACGACGGAAAGCGCGGCAAAGGCAAGAAGCGCCACGCCGAGGCCGATCGCGAGCCGCCGCGTCGTCGCCTCGATCGGCCCGAGAAACTCCGCCTCGGGGATCACCGTCGTCAGCACCCAGTCGGAGAAGGCGAGCGGCGTCAGCGTGACGAAGTAGGCCTTGCCGTCGACGACGTGACGCATCGACGTCGTGGTGTTCACCCCCATGTCGGGCCCCTCGAGCGCATGCGCGAGCGCGCCTTGCGCGATCGGCAGGAGCGGCTGCATGGCGAGGTTGACGGGCGTCGTCTCGTCGGCCTTCGCATCCGGGGCGGCGATGACGCCGTCCTTGCCGGAGAGGATGAAGGCGGACCCGGTGCGGCCGACGGAAATCGCGGAAAGAAAGCGCGAGAACCGCTCGTGCTGGATCATGATCGCAAGCACGCCGACCTTGGTCACGTAGACCTGGACCGGTCCGGCATAGGCTAGCGCCGGATAGGACCCGTCGGGATGCTCGGTGATGTAGGTCCAGCGTGGAAGATCGAGATCGATGCCGAACTTGTACCAGGGCTGATCCGTCGCGACGAAATCCGACGGTTCGAACGTCCGCTCCTCGAACTCGATGTCGCCGATCACCACCTTGTAGCGATCGATCCGCCGCTGGCGCTTGCCGTCCATGACGGCGACTTCCGACATCTCGATCTCTCCATCGCCGAGCTTGCGGGCGGAGAAGAAATCGCCGTTCGGCCAGCCGAAGACGATGCGCGAGATCGAGCCTTGCGATTGCAGCTCTGAGAGGAAGACGAACTCGCGCTTGTCGGCTTCGCGGCTGTCGAGGACGTTCTGGTAGAAGAGCGTGCGGATGGCGGCGTGCGCGGCGCGCGCCTGCGCGGCGATCTGCTCGATCTCCTTTTCCACGGCGGACACGATCTGGTCGTTGATGGTGCCGACGAGCGCCCGGCTGTTCGCCTCCGCCGTACGCGACCACAGCACATGCACGGAGATCGCCGCGACGGCGATCGAGCCGAGCACGAAGAGCGAGAGGGCGAGGCGGATGCCGATGCGCAAGCGGTGGTCTCCGGTGGTGAAACGATCATCGTCCGGGCGCCGCCGCCAGGCCAGCGGAAACGCAATAGCGGAGCGCTATCAGATCGATGGAACACCGGCATTTCAACAATGCGAGCGCCCGTGGTGATCTCCGCACTGCGCCGGACGATCCGGCGAAAGATTCTTAGGAGACGGAAATGTCGCCGATCGCGCTCTTGGAAAGCGGCCGCGCTCTTGCCGAGCGGATTCCGCAGAGCTTTCTTTCAATCGTCGCCCGCGTGGCGGTCGCCAACGTCTTCTGGACGTCCGGCCAGACCAAGGTCGACGGCTTCTTCCACATCAAGGACACGACCTTCTATCTCTTCGCCGAGGAGTACAAGGTTCCCCTGCTGCCGCCCGATCTTGCCGCCTACATCTCGACGATCTCCGAGCACGTCTTCCCCGTGCTCCTGATCGTCGGGCTCGCCTCGCGGCTCTCAGCGCTGGCGCTTCTCGGCATGACGCTCGTCATCCAGACCTTCGTCTATCCAAGCGGCTGGCCGGAGCACATCCTCTGGGCGACGGCTCTGCTCCTGATCATCGCGCGCGGGCCGGGCGCTCTCTCGCTCGACCATCTGATCTGGCGCAAGAGCAACCACGAACCGGCTTACGCCCACTAGGCAAAGCCGGCGAAACGAAGCGCAAGGCCCGCCAGCGCCGCAAGCAGAAGCACCGGTACGACCCCGATATGAAAACGGATGAGCGCGATCGCCGCCGCGGCGATCAGCGCAGCCGCAAGATCGAAACTCGCCACATCCGGAACGGGGATGGCGAATGGCCCGAATAGCCATTCTCCAACCGTCCCGAAGAGAACATGCAGCCCAAACCATAGCGCCAGGTTTGCGATGACCCCGACGACCGCCGCCGTAACCGCGGCGAGCGCGCCGCTGATCCGCCGGTTATCGCGGAGCGTCTCGACGAAAGGCGCGCCTGCGAAGATGAAGAGAAACGACGGCGCGAAAATCACCCAGAGCGTGACGAAGGCGCCAAGCGTCCCGGCGAGAAGCGGGCCGAGACCTGTTTCGCCGCGCGCGCCGGCGAGAAAGCCGACGAAGATCAGCACCAGGATCAGCGGACCAGGCGTCGTCTCGGCGAGGCCGAGCCCGGTCAGCATCTCGTCCGGCCGAAGCCAATGATAGGTCTCGACCGCCTGCTGCGCGACATAGGCAAGCACCGCGTAGGCGCCGCCGAACGTGACCACTGCCACCTTCGAGAAGAACAACGCCTCCTGCGTGAAGACATGGCGCGCGCCGAGCACCGTCGGGAGGATGGCGACCGGCCCGAGCCAGACCGCGCCCCAGACGAGCGCCGCCTTCGCCGCGGCGGCGGCTTGACGGGCCGAGCCGGTGTCGGTGGCGTGGTCTGAGTCCCGCGACGGCTTCGCCTCGCCGTGTGGAAGGATGAGCCCGATCATCGCCGCACCGAGAACGATGAACGGGAACGGGACCTTCAGGAAGGCGATCGCGAGGAATGCCGCAACCGCGACCGCCACCATCGCCGGACCCTTCAGCGCCCGCTTGGCGACGCGGATCAGCGCCTCCGCGACAATCGCCAGCACCGCCGCCTTCAGGCCAAAGAAGAGGCCCTCGACAAGCGCGAGATGCCCGAAGCGCTGATAGGCGATGCTGAGCGCGAGGAGCACGAAAAAGCCTGGAAGCACGAAAAGCGTGCCCGCCGCGATGCCGCCGCGCACGCCGTGGAGCAGCCAGCCGACATAGGTCGCAAGCTGCTGCGCCTCCGGACCGGGGAGAAGCATGCAGTAGTTCAGCGCATGCAGGAAGCGCGTCTCGTCGATCCAGCGCTTCTCCTCCACGAGCACGCGGTGCATGAGCGCGATCTGGCCGGCGGGCCCACCGAAATTCACGAGCCCGATCTTGGCGAAGACGCGGATCGCTTCGTCGAAGGTCGGCTTCGCCGGTTCGACGGAAGGGGCGACTGTTCCCACGCTCATTTCTTCGGCTTCGTCGAGGGCCAGTTGTGGCTTTCTTCGGTCGCGTCGCGGCACCAGCGGTAGAAAGCGTCGTAGAGCGTGAGGCCCGCCTCAAGCTGTGCGAGGTCGTCGGAGAACATGCGCGACAATCCGAGCGACGCGGCAAGGAGCCCCGGCGCTTCCGGCGCAAGCTCGGGCCGCGCCGTATCGGCGCCGCGAACGATCGTTGCGAGGCGCTTGAGCGGTTCGGTCGCCAGCCCAAGCTCTTCGATCATAACATCGAAGGTGCACAGCTCGCCGCGATGCGACCAGAACACGCCCTCCACGTCGAACGGCGTGGCGGCGAAGCGCTCGGCCGCCGCCACGACCTCGGAGGGTGCGATGAAAAGGAAGACGGCGGTCGGATCGACGAAACGGCGGATAAGCCAGGGGCAGGCGATGCGGTCGATCTTCGGCCGCTCCCGCGTCACCCAGACGGTGCGCCCAAGCGCATCGCGCGGCGGAATCCTGTCGAGCGGGACAAGCGGCAGGCCCGCGCCTTCCCACGCGAGGAACCCTCCGTCGAGGCTCTCCGCCGCAATGTCTTCGCTCCGCAGCCACGCCGCGACCCCATGGCTGAGCTTCAGGCCTTTCTGGCAGACGACGATCGCCGCCGCCCTGGCGAGGTCCGGCGCCCAGCGCCAGGGCTCGGTCGAGGGGCGGCGCATCGAAGCCGGGACCAGCCGCGGGTCGGCGGCAAAGTCGTCGTCGTCGCGAACATCGACGATGACGGGGCAACCGGGCGTGCCAATGAGGCGGGCGAGCTTTTCAGAGGAGATGGTATTGATCGACGACATGGTGCGTCCTCCAGGTGGGCGGGACGCGATTCTTCGGCATGTCGCCTCGTGGGGAGATCGCTTTCCCCATGTCCGCATCTAGGCCAAATGGCCGCGCCGTTGTCAATCCGCGGGCGTTTGCCGGCCGGGCCCCGCTGTATTTGCGTTTTTACGCGCCCTCCCCTATAAGCCGCCCCGGCGCCGGCACCCTTGGAGGCCGCGCTGGAGCGTGGCCGCGATTGACGCGGCCTTTTCGCTTTCTCGACAAAGATCAGGAGTGCGACCCATGGCTCAGACGAGCGTTCTGAAGGCCGAGGCGCGCGACCGGGTCGGCAAGGGGGCCGCCCGGGCAGTGCGCCGCGAGGACAAGATCCCGGCTGTTATCTACGGCGACAAGAAGCCGCCGATTCCGATTACCCTTCCGCAACGCGAGCTGACCCATCGGCTTCACGCCGGCGGCTTCCTGACACACCTCGTCGAGATCGAGGTCGGTGGCGAGAACATCCGCGTCATCCCCAAGGACTATCAGCTCGACCCGGTCCGCGACTCCCTGATCCATATCGATTTCCTCCGCGTCGGCGAAGGCGCGCGACTGACCCTCGACGTGCCGGTGCACTTCATCAACCACGCCGACTCGCCGGGCCTGAAGCGCGGCGGCGTGCTGAACGTCGTCCGCCACTCGATCGAGATGGTGGTTCCGGCCGATGCCATTCCGGAATTCGTCACCGTCGACCTGACGGGGCTCGACATCGGCAATTCCGTGCACATCTCCGCGGTGCCGCTGCCGGAGGGCGTTAGCCCGACCATCCGCGGCCGCAACTTCACGGTCGCGACGATCGCCGGCGCCGCCGCCGCGATCGCGGAGGTCGAGGAAGGCGCGGCACCGGCCGCCGCCGAAGGCGCGGAGGGCGCAGCCACGCCCGAAGGCGAGGTCAAGGCCGAAGGCGATGCCGCCGCGAAGCCAGGCGCGCCAAAGGCGAAGGCCGAAGACGAAGGCAAGGGCAAGGGCCGCGGCTGAGCCCCGCCCCTCACGCCATGAGCCGCGCGGCCCGGTCTGGGCCGCCGGCACACGGATCGCGGGGATTGTCGGATGCTTCTGATCGCGGGCCTTGGCAATCCCGGCCGCCGCTACGGCGGCAACCGCCACAACATCGGCTTCATGGCGGCGGACGAAATCCACCGCCGCCATCGCCTCTCCCCGTGGCGCGCGCGCTTCGAGGGTGAAACCTCGGAAGGCACGCTCGGTGGCGAGAAGGTTCTGGTGCTGAAGCCGGCGACCTACATGAACGAATCCGGCCGCGCCGTCGCGCAGGCGATGCGCTTCTACAAGCTCACGCCCGCCGACATCGTCGTCATCTACGACGAGCTCGACCTCCCGCCCGGCAAGCTGCGCATGAAGCAGGGCGGAAGCTCGGCGGGCCACAAGGGCCTGAAATCGATCGAGGCGCATATCGGGCCGGCCTTCCGCCGCATGCGCCTCGGCATCGGCCACCCCGGCGCGAAGGAGCTGGTGAACGGCTACGTGCTCCACGATTTCGCCCGCGCCGACCGCGAGTGGATCGATCCGCTGCTTGCCGCGGTCGCCGAGAACGCCGACCTTCTCGCCAAGGGCGACGACGCGAACTTCATGAACCGCGTGCACCTCGCGACGGCGAACGAGGAGGAGCCGCCGGCGGCCGAACGGCCGCCCGAGCGAGCGGCGGCCGGCAACTCCGGGCCCGAAAAGCCGCGGGCGGAGAAGCCGCTTGGCGGGGCTTTCGCGGGGCTGCGCAAGCTTTTTGGCGGCGACCATTCGCAGTGAGCAGAGCGGCGGCCTTGCGGGCGGTCCCGTCGCGTGGTAGAAAATTTCTATGAGTTCTACCACACAGCTCAATATCAAGAATCCGGAGGCGCGACGGCTCGCCGACGAGCTTTCTGCTCTCACCGGCGAGAGCGTTACCGAGACGGTGACGAGAGCGCTTCGCGAACGGCTGGAGCGGACGAAAAAGAGCCACGGCAAGGAAGGGGTCGCCGAGCGGCTCATGGAGATCGGCCGGCGCGCTGCCGCGCGTCCGATACGCGATGACCGGCATCCCGACGACATCCTTTACGACGAGTTCGGCTTGCTGAAGTGACCGTCGTCGACAGCTCAGCCGTGATGGCCGTTCTGGCCGTGGAAGCCGACGCATCGCTTTACGCCGATGCCCTTGAGGCCATCGACCCGCTTTTCATGTCGGCTGCCACGCTGCTTGAGATCGGGACGGTCGCGCTCCACAGAGAAGGTCCAAAGCTCGTGGCCGACCTCTACGATTTGATCGAGCTTTCGAGAGTTGCGATTGTGCCGTTCTCTGAAGTTCAAGCACGAGCCGCTATCGACGCCTATTCCCGGTTTGGAAAATCCTCTCGCCATCCGGCGCAGTTGAACTTCGGCGACTGCTTCTCCTACGCGTTGGCGAAAGAGCTCGACAATGCGCTCCTCTTCAAAGGTAACGATTTCTCCAAGACGGATATCCGCTCCGCGCTCTGAGAGCTCCTGGAAAGCAACATCATGGGATTTCGCTGCGGCATCGTCGGCCTGCCGAACGTCGGCAAGTCGACCCTCTTCAACGCGCTGACGCGGACGGCCGCCGCGCAGGCCGCCAACTATCCCTTCTGCACGATCGAGCCGAACACCGGCGAAGTGGCGGTGCCGGACCAGCGCCTCGACAAGCTCGCGGTGCTCGGCAAGTCCGCCGAGATCATCCCGACGCGCATCACCTTCGTCGACATCGCCGGGCTGGTGCGCGGCGCCTCGAAGGGCGAAGGCCTCGGCAACCAGTTCCTCGCCAACATCCGCGAGGTCGATGCGATCGCGCATGTGCTGCGCTGCTTCGAGGACTCCGACGTCGTCCATGTCGAGGGTCAGATCGATCCGGTCGCCGACGCCGAGACAGTCGAGACGGAGCTGATGCTCGCCGACCTTGAAAGCCTCGACCGACGCATCCAGCCGCTGCGCAAGAAAGCGACGGGGAAGGACAAGGAAGCGCTGACGCTGGTCCCGGTGATGGAGAAGGCGCTCGCCATGCTCACCGCCGGCAAGCCCGCCCGCGTCCTGCGCACGGAGCTTTCGCCGGAAGAAATCCGCATCCTCGACGGCCTGCAGCTCTTGACGGCGAAGCCCGTCCTCTACGTCGCGAACGTGGCGGAGAGCGACGCCGCGACCGGCAACCCGCATTCCGCTCGCGTCGCCGAGCTCGCCACAAAACAAGGCGCCGGCTTCGTCGTCATCTCCGCCGCGATCGAGGCGGAGATCGCGCAGCTTCCGCCCGAAGAGCAGCGCGAATTCCTGGCGACGATCGGACTTGAAGAGCCAGGCCTCGACCGCCTGATCCGCGCCGGCTACGCGCTCCTCGGCCTCGTCACCTTCTTCACCGTCGGCCCGAAGGAAGCGCGCGCCTGGACCGTGCCGAGCGGCGCCAGGGCGCCGCAGGCCGCCGGCGTGATCCACACCGACTTCGAGAAGGGCTTCATCCGCGCGCAGACGATCGCCTACGCGGATTTCGTCGCGAACGGCGGCGAGGTCGGCGCCAAGGAGGCCGGCAAGGCGCGCGACGAAGGCAAGGAGTATGTCGTCCAGGACGGCGACGTGATGCTCTTCAAGTTCAATGTGTGAGCCGGAGCCGCAGCGGCATCCCGGATGCTTGCAAAGCCGCGTCGGCGACGCCTATCTGTCGAGCCGGAAACCCGGGTGAAGGGAATGCCGCTCCGCTATTTCGAGGATTTCGCCGCCGGCCAGGAATATCCTTTCGGCCCGCACACGGTGACGCGTGCGGAGATCGTGGCGTTTGCCGCCGAATACGATCCGCAGCCCTTTCATCTCGATGAGCGCGCCGCGGCCGACTCGATGCTCGGCGGGCTCGCCGCGTCGGGCTGGCACACCTGCGCGCTTTTCATGCGCATGGTCGCGCTCGGCTGGCTGAACGACAGCGCCTCGATGGGATCGCCCGGAATCGACAGCCTGAAATGGCGGCGGCCGGTGCGGCCCGGCGACGTGATTTCCGGCCGCTCGATCGTGCTCGGCACGCGGGCTTCCGGCTCCAAGCCCGACCGCGGGTTCCTCCACATGCGGCATGAGGTGGTGAACAACCGCGACGAGGTCGTGATGCTGATCGAGCACTCGATCATGATGGAGCGGCGGAGCTAGCATGGACTTCTTCGAGGACCTCGAGCTCGGTTCGCGCGACGAGATCGGTGCGCATACTTTCACCGCCGAAGAGATCAAGCGCTTCGCGCAAGCCTACGATCCGCAGCCGTTCCACCTCGACGAGGACGCCGCCGCGAAGAGCCATTTCGGCGGGCTCCTCGCCTCCGGCTGGCACACGCAAGCGGTCTGGATGAAGCTCAACGTGCGTCATTGGCAAAGGCAACGGAGCGCGCGCGATGCCGCCGGCCGGCCGAGCGCCCGAATCGGTCCCTCCCCTGGCTTCGACGAGCTGAAATGGCTGAAGCCTGTCTACGCGGGCGACACGATCACCTTCGTCAACGAAGTGGTCGGCAAGAAGCTCAGCCGCTCGATGCCCGGCTGGGGCCTCGTCACCTTCAAGATGACCGGCCGCAATCAGTCCGGCGCCGAGGCCATCACTTTCGTCGGCCACGTCTTCGTCGAAAGCCGCGAAAAGCCACCGGCCGAAGGCGAATAGGGGCCGGACACCCGGCCCCTATCTCGCTGGACCCGATCTATTCCGCCGGGCCCTTCCAGGCCGGCAGCGCGTCGATCTTCAGCTTGCGCCTTTCGTCGGGCGATTTCTTGTAGTCGCTCATGAACGGCGCCGACTCGAACGAGCCATATTCGGGGTTGGCGATGAAGATCCAGTCGTGGCCGATATGCGCCATGTTCTTCTCGAGCGAGGCCTGCCGCTCGGCTTCAGAGCCGCTGTAGTCGTCGCTGAAGTCACCGTAATTGTCGCCGAGGAGAAGCAGGACGCGGTAGTCCTTGGCGATGAAGGCGCGGCGCGTTCCCTTCCTGGAGGTCCAGTCCTCCTTCTCCTTGTTCATGAGGAAGGTGTCGACGTTGCCGCCCATCGGGAAGCCGAGCGCTTCCATGTTCTTGCGCGTCGCGTCTTCCTGGTCGGCATTGCGGTTGGTCGCGTAGAAAACCTTCACGCCCTTCGAGTCGGCGTATTTCGTGAACTCGACGGCTCCGGGAACCGCCTTCGCCGCCATGTCCTGAACCCAGGACGCGTAACTCTTGCCGCTGTAGTCCTTGCCGGCGACGACAAGCCAGGATTCGTAGCCGCCGTTGTCGATGGCCGTCTCGTCGGCGTCGAGGATCACCGCCGGCGGCAAATCCTGGTAGGCGCCGGTCTGTTCGGTCGCGGCTGTCCAATTCTTGTCGGCGAGCGCTTCGTCGAGCCGTATCTTCGCTAGCTGATACATGGCGATCGTATTGGCCTTGTATTCGACCGAGTTCGACACCCAGAGGGTAGCGTTCAGAAGATCGTTCTGCGGCACCGCATCCTGCGAAAACGCCGCCGGCGCAGCGAAGAGCGAGAGCCCCGTGGAGAGCGCGGCAGCAATCATGAAGCCATGTGATTTCATCTGACGACCTCCGTTTATGACACTTCTGTGACGGTATCGCCGGTCCACGCGACTGTCACGCGCGGAAGCGCGATCTCGGAATCCGCGCCGCAAGCGCGGGGCTCAGTGTCCGGGAAACTCCACCAGCGTGCGGACCGGCACGCCGAGCGCCTCGATCTTCTTCTTACCGCCGAGATCCGGCAGGTCGATGACGAAGACGGCGGCGACGACGTCAGCGCCGATCTCCTTCAGAAGCTTCACCGCCGCCTCGGCCGTGCCGCCGGTCGCGATCAGATCGTCGACCAGGACGGTCTTCTCGCCCGGGCGGATGCCGTCGCGGTGCATCTCCATCTCGTCGAGGCCGTATTCGAGCGAGTAGGCGATCCTGACCGTCTCGTGCGGCAGCTTGCCGCGCTTGCGGATCGGGACGAAGCCCGCGGAGAGCTGGTGCGCTACCGCACCGCCGATGATGAAGCCGCGCGCCTCGATGCCGGCGACCTTGTCGATCTTCGAACCGGCCCAAGGATGCACCAGTTCGTCGACGGCGCGGCGGAAGGCGCGCGGGTCGCCAAGGAGCGTGGTGATGTCGCGGAAGAGGATTCCCGCTTTCGGATAGTCAGGGATTGTGCGGATCGCCGCCTGCAGATCCATGGCCGCGGATGCCATCGCCGAGAACCCTTCCCTTGTGCCTCGCCTGCCGCGTTACTGAAATTCCGAGCGCCTGGTGGACCGGCTGCAAAGCGGCGAGCGCGACCGGGCTATCGGTTGAATTCTGACATCCCCTGCAGTCGATCCTGGAGCCGTGCGCCGGGTCCGATGTTGGCGTAACCGAGGACCGTCACCACGGCGATGAGCACGATCACGAAGACGAGGCCCGCGACGATGCCGGCCGGAATTTGGCGATACCAGCGGATCGAATCCTCCACCTTGCGCGCCGCCTGCTCGAAGCGCTCGGTGACGGCGCCCTTCTCGATCAGCGGCTTTTCCGCGTCGGAGACGGTCTTCGCGTAGGCGTCGATCATGTCGCGCGCGGCGGTGCGGTAACGCAGCTGCTGCCCGAGCGTCAGCACCGAGGCGGTGAACGCCTTGACGTGATCGCTCTGCGGCGGGCTGCCGTGCTGCTCCAGCCAGCTGATGTAGAAGTCGCGCTTGTCCTTCTTGTAGAGGGCATAGGCGATCAGCCCGATCAGATCGTCGTCGCCGGAGACGAGCTGCTCGTAGGCGCGATTGACCTCGCCGGTCTCGGAGGCAAGGCTCATAGCTGCCGTTTCCGTTCCGAATGATAGAGGCGGAGCACTTTGCGGGCGGCGTCGAGCGCCTTCTGATGCACGTCGTTGCGCACGACCACGCGCGCGTTTCCATCGCCAGTGCCGGCGAGCGCCGCGAGAAACACGGTGTCCGCCGATGCCGCTCGGCGCGTCTTCTCGCGCTGCCGCTCGCGGCCAAGATTGTTGCTGACTGCCATTGATCCCCTGCCCGCCTATTCGGACGGGCAATCATAGGGCCCCGGATAAGGCCCGCATAGCCCCGTCAGCGCCCGAGGACCCGACCCGCCACCGCGTCGAGTTTCTTCAAAAGCGCCGGATCGCGGGCTTCCGGAGCGGTCATGATGGCAAATTCGAGCGCCCGGTCGGAGCCGATCGGGCAGGTTTCGTGCTCGCGCGGAAACTCGCGTATCAGGCGCAACAAGAGCTGCTGCACACGCTCCCGGTTCGCGTGCATGACGCGGATCACTTCCTTCACGTCGACCGGCGCATGCTCGTGGTGCCAGCTGTCGAAATCGGTGACCATGGCGATCGTGGCGTAGGAGATCTCCGCCTCCCGCGCGAGCTTCGCCTCCGGCATGTTGGTCATGCCGATCACGTCGCAGCCCCAGGAGCGATAGAGCCGGCTCTCGGCGAGCGTGGAGAACTGCGGGCCCTCCATGACGATGTAGGTGCCGCCGCGGTGAAAGGCGATCTTCTCCGCCTCAGCGGCAAGCCCGATCCGCTCGGCGAGGAGCGGGCTCACCGGCTGCGCCATCGAGACGTGCGCGGTCACCCCCTCGCCGAAGAAGCTCTTCACGCGCGCGAAGGTGCGATCGATGAACTGATCGACGATGACGAATTCGCCGGGCGCGAAATCCTCCCGCAGCGAACCGACAGCCGAGACTGAAACGATGTCTGTGACGCCGGCGCGCTTCATGGCGTCGATGTTTGCGCGGTAGTTGATGTGCGTAGGCGAAAGCTTATGGCCGCGGCCGTGGCGCGGCAGGAAGCGGAGCTTCAGCCCGCCAAGCTCGGCGAAGAGGATCGCGTCGGAGGGCACGCCCCAGGGGCCCTCAACCCGTTGCCACTCCGAGCGCTCCAAACCCGGAAGGTCGTAGAGCCCCGACCCACCGATGATGCCCAGCACCGCTTCCATGGAAGCCCTCAAAGCGCTCAGGTGTCGCTAAATGATGCTAGCGGCGACGCATAGGCACGCCAAGCAACCTTCAAGCTGCAAGCCGCAAATCGGCGCGACGCGGTTCCGCATCCGCCGTGACGACACAAGATCGACAGAGTTCGCATGAGGTTTGCCGACTAAACAATTCATCCTGCACGAATTTTGTTTGAGGCGAATCCAGGCGCTCTGCTCGCGCGCATCGCGCTTTCAAGCGACGCCGCCGGTCCGCCTTCAACCGCAACCCGACGACCTGCCGGTTGCAACGCATTCAGCGGGAGGAAAAATCGGAGCTCGCGCTAGTGCGCGACGTCCGCCCAGACCTTCTTCTTGGTGTAGTAGACGAGGCCGGCAAAGATGACCAAGAAGATCATCACGCTGAGGCCCATCGCCTTGCGCTCGACGAGGTGCGGCTCCGCCGCCCACATCAGGAATGCCGACACGTCCTTGGCATACTGGTCGACCGTCTGCGGAACGTCGTTCTCAGCGCTCTCGTCCTGGTTCTGCGCGTAGGTCACCTGCCCGTCGGAGAGCGGCGGCGGCATGGCAAGCGTCGGTCCCGCGATGAAGTAAGGATTGTAGTAGCTGCCGTCGGGCACCTTGACGTCGGCGGGCGCGTTCTCGAAGCCGGTCAGCAGCGAGTAGATGTAGTCCGCACCGGCCGACTCCTCATACTGCGTGAAGAAATCGAAGAGGAAGGTCGGAAATCCACGCTCGACCGCCCGCGCCTTGGCGACGAGCGACAGGTCTGGCGGATTGGCGCCCGGGAAAGGCGGCGCCGGCGGAAACACGTCGGAGGGCCGGCCCGGCCGCTCACCGGAATCGACCGAGGGATCGGCGATGCTGAAACTCGCCGCGATCGCCTTCGCCTCGTCATCGGTGAAATGCGGCCCCTCCTTCGACGCAAGCGTACGGAAGGCGACCATGCTGAGCGAATGGCAGCTCGAGCAGACCTCGTGATAGATCTGGAAGCCGCGCTGCAATTGCTGCGGGTCGAATTTGCCGAACGGCCCGGAGAACGTCCATTCCGCGTGGCGCGGATCCTTGAGCGGGTAGTGCGGCGTGGCTCCGCTCTCTTGCGCGCGCGACGGCGCGATGAAGGCAAGCGCCACGATCATCGTTGTGGCGAGACGGGTGATCACGGTCTTCATTGGCCTTGCCCCGCCCTCTAGCCGCGCGTTTCAGGCGCGGCGGCGCTCGCCGCCGGACGCCCGCCGCCGCCTTCCGCGGGCGGCAGCACCGCCTCGGAGATCGAAGCCGGCCGCGGCCGCGGCGTTTCGAAGAGCCCGAGCAGCGGCATCAGCACGAGGAAGTGGATGAAGTAGTAGGCGGTCAGGATGCGCGCCGCGATCACATAGCCGCCTTCCGGCCGCTTTGAGCCGAGATAGCCGAGCCCGATCACCACAGCGACGAGAATCCAGAAGAACTGCTTATAGAGCGGCCGATAGACGGCGGAGCGCACACGCGACGTGTCGAGCCACGGCACCAGGAACAGCACCCCGATCGAGCTGAACAAAAAGACCACGCCGAGGAGCTTGTTCGGGATGCCCCTAAGGATCGCGTAGAACGGCAACAGGTACCATTCCGGCACAATTTCCGACGGCGTCGCCAGCGGATTTGCCCGCGTATAATTGTCGGCGTGCCCAAGATAGTTCGGGATATAGAACACGATCCAGGCGAAGAGGATGACGAAGAGCACCATCGAGAAGGCGTCCTTCATCGTGGCGTGCGGCGTGAACGGCACCACGTCCTGCTTCGACTTCACCTCCACGCCGGTCGGATTGGTCTGCCCGCTGACGTGCAGCGCCCAGACATGCAGAACCACCACGCCGGCGATCATGAACGGCAGCAGATAGTGCAGCGAGAAGAAGCGGTTCAGCGTGGCATCGCCGACCGCGAAGCCGCCCCACAGCCACGTCGTGATCGACTCCCCGATCAGCGGAATGGCGGAGAAGAGGTTGGTGATGACGGTCGCGCCCCAGAAGCTCATCTGGCCCCAGGGCAGCACGTAGCCCATGAAAGCCGTCGCCATCATGAGGAGCAAGATGATGACGCCGAGGATCCACAGCACTTCGCGCGGCGCCTTGTAGGACCCGTAGTAGAGCCCGCGGAAGAGGTGGACGTAGGCGGCGAGGAAGAACATCGAGGCGCCGTTCGCGTGGATGTAGCGCAGGAGCCATCCATAGTTCACGTCGCGCATGATCTTCTCGACCGACTCGAAGGCCAGGTCGGCGCTCGCCACGTAGTGCATCGCAAGCACCACGCCGGTGACGATCTGCACCGCGAGCATGAAGGCGAGGATGCCGCCGAACGTGTACCAGTAGTTCAGGTTCCTCGGCACCGGATAGGCGACGAAGCTGTCGTACATGAGCCGCGTCGCCGGCAACCGGTCGTCGAGCCATTTTCCAAACGAGGACTTCGGCTCATAGCGGGGAAAGTAGTCGTGCATTGCAGGCCTCGCTCAAGCCTCAGCCGATGCGGACGATCGTGTCGGTCGTGAAAGTGTAAGGCGGTATGTGCATGTTCTCCGGCGCGGGTCCGCGGCGGATACGGCCGGCGGTGTCGTACTGCGAGCCGTGGCAGGGGCAGAACCAGCCGCCGTAATCGCCCTGCTCGCCGAGCGGAATGCAGCCGAGATGCGTGCACACTTTGGTCATCACCATCCACTCTTCCCTGCCCGGGACGGTGCGGTTGGCGTCGGTGGCCTCTGCGTCGGCGGAAAGATTGGCGTTGCGCGCGATCGGGTCCTTCAGATCGTCGAGCGAGACTGCCTGCGCCTCCTGCATCTCCTTCGCGGTCCGGTAGCGGATCACGACCGGTCTGCCGCGCCAGCTGACGGTGATCGCCTGGCCCTGCTCGATCGCGGCGGTATCGACCTCGATCGAGCCAAGGGCGAGCGACGCCGCGTCCGGGTTCATCTGATCGACGAACGGCCAGACGGTGGCGGCCGCGCCAACCGCGGCGAAGGCGCCGGTGGCGATCAGGATGAAATCGCGCCGGGTGGCGCCGTCCGTCTCGCCGTGTCCGGCCTCGGCGGCCGCGGTGGGATGGGTCGTGTCAGCCAAATCGTGCCTCTTGCATTGGAACGGCGTGACAGCCCACTCCGTCCGCTCCACTTAAGCAGCACGGCAGCCCGGCCGTCACCCCCGGAATCCAGCCGTACGGGCCGACCGCCTTTTGTCATCGTCCTTCGAGAGTGTCCAGTCGGGGGGTCCCGGCGACGGCAACTTGTCGCAAGGCCGCCACAGTGTCGGTACGGCAGGATTCGGGCGGGAGTCGCCGCCCCCGACGCGGGCCAGCGCGCGGGCTCTACACCTTTTTGCCGCTTCGTGAGAAAATTCCGGCGGCGCGGGTTCGGTTGGCGGTGAAGGGACCGCCAGGGAGGCCGTTCATGAGCAAGCAAGGCGTGGACTCGCTGGAGCGTTGGATCGCCGAGTCGGTCCGCCCCGTTCCGAGTGCGGATATCCACAACGAGGCGGAGCGTCTCGCCGCCGAATTCGCCGCCTACGCGGCCGATGCCGGCATCGATCTGGAGCGCCTCGAGGAGGAGATCGGCGAGGACCTGGTAAGCCGGATGGAGGATGCGCTGGAGGAGTTGTCCGAAGGCGACGATTTGCTCCGAGACGAGGCGTGACGCCTCTCAGGCGATCCTGAGCGTCCGGTCCTGCGCCGCGAGGAAGCCCCCCGACTGCCGCTCCCACAGGCGATGATAGAGGCCGCGGGTGCGCAGAAGCGCCTCGTGCGTCCCCTCCTCCACGATGCGGCCCTCGTCCATCACCACCAGGCGGTCGAGCGCCGCGATGGTCGAGAGGCGGTGGGCGATGGCGATCACCGTCTTGCCGCGCATGAGAACCTTCAGACTTTCCTGGATCGCCGCCTCGACCTCCGAATCGAGCGCCGCCGTCGCCTCGTCGAGCACGAGGATCGGCGCGTCCTTCAGGATGACGCGGGCGATGGCGATGCGCTGACGCTGCCCGCCCGAAAGCTTGACGCCGCGCTCGCCCACATGGGCGGCGTAGCCGGTGCGCCCGCGCGGGTCGACAAGGTTCGCGATGAAGCTGTCGGCGCGCGCCACGGCGGCGGCTTCGCGCATCGCCGCCTCGTCGGCGTCGGGGCGCCCGTAGCTGATATTCTCCCTGACCGAGCGGTGCAGGAGCGAGGTATCCTGCGTCACCATGCCGATCGCGGCGCGGAGCGAATTCTGCGTCACCTCGGCGATGTCCTGGCCGTCGATCAGGATGCGGCCCTCGTCGAGCGTGTAGAAGCGCATGAGCAGGTTGACGAGCGTCGACTTGCCCGCTCCCGACGGCCCGACGACGCCGACCTTCTCGCCCGGGCGGATGAAGAGCGACAGGTCGCGGATCACGCGATCCCCTTCACCATAGCGGAAGGTGACGTCTTCGAACGCGATGGCGCCTTCCGTCACGATGATCGGCACCGCCGCCGGCGGGTCGATCAGCGTGTTCGGTCGCGCGATCAGCTCCATGCCGTTCTCGATCGTGCCGGTGGCCTCGAAGAGCGAGGTGATCGAGCGCAGCACCCAGCCCGACATCTGGTTCAGCCTCAGGATCAGCGCATTCGCAGCGGCGATCGCGCCGAGCGAGATCTCGCCCTTCGTCCACAGCCAGATCGAAAGCGCCGCCGCCGCGAAGATGAAGACGGAATTCAAAAGCGTCAGCGCGGCGGTCAACGTCGTGATCGTGCGGTTCATGGCGCGCGACGCCGCGAGCTGGCGCTCGAAAGCGATGCGCCCGAACGCTTCCTCGCGCTCCGCATGCGCGAAGAGCTTGACGGAGAGGATGTTGGTGAAGCCGTCGACGACGCGGCCGGTCAACCCGGAATTCGCCTCCGACATGGCGATCGAGCGCTCGCGCACCGGCGGCACGAGCTTGTAGATCACGGCGGCGTAGGCGATGAGCCATCCGACGATCGGCAGCACCAGCCGCCAGTCGAAGCCGACGAGCACAGCTGCCGTTCCGATGAGATAGACGGCGAGGTACCAGACGCCGTCGATGACGTTCACCACGCTTTCGCGAAGCGCCATCCCGGTCTGCATCACCTTCTGGCTGATGCGGCCGGCGTAGTCGTTTTGGAAGAAGCCGAGGCTCTGGCGCAGCACGTAGCGGTAGCTGCGCCAGCGCACCATGGAGGAGAGACTGGGCGAGATCGCGAGATTGACCAGCCCGCGCGACCAGATGGTGAAAAGCGGGCGCGCCACGAGAAGGACCGCGCTCATGAAAAGGAGCACGGCCCAATTTTCGGACAGGAACCCGGTTGGGGTCGAGGCGGCCATCCGGTCGACGAGCGAGCCGAGGAAAGCGAAGAGCGCGAGCTCGGTGACCGAGGCGACGAGCGAAACGGCCAGCGTCGCGGCGATCAGCCCGCGGACCGGCTTCAGGAAGTAGCGGTAGGTCTCCAGGAGCGCGTCGGGCGGCCTTTCCACCGGCGCCGGCGCCAGCGGGTCGATCCAGCGCTCAAGCCCGCCATAGCTCAGAAATCGTCTCAGGATCGCTGCCAACACCTGCTCCCGGCGCATTCCCGCGGCCGGCTGAGTCGGGCGGCGAATAGGCACCCCGCTATCTAGCAATCGCCGGTGCCTTTTTCGAGGCGGACGCGGCGGCCCGATACGCTGCCCAGTGGAACTGCCCTGCCGATCTCCCTAGAACGCGGGCGACGGGTCCTTGGGGCGGGTGCATGCCACCAATTCCTTTCTGGGCGAGGCCTCGATTCGTTTTCCTCGCCATCCTTCTTTACCTGGTCGCGCATTTTGCGATCCGGCTGACGCTCGGGCCGGCGCTCAGCGTCGACAATTCGGAACAGGCCCTTTTCGCGCAGCACTACGCCTGGGCCTATAGCTTCCGCTCGCCCGCGCTCCTCACCTGGATGCTGGTGACGCTCGGCCACGTCATGCCGGTCGGCGTCGTCGCGATAAGCCTGCTCCGCTACGGGCTCCTCGCCACGACCTATGCCTGCGTCTACCTCACCGCGCGCCGCCTCATAGGCGATCCGCGGCTCTCTGCTCTGTCGCTCTACAGCTTCGCCGCGATCCACATCTTCGCCGAGTCGAGCCATCGCAATCTCAGCCACTCGATTTCGCTCGCCGCGATGCTCGCCGTTTCCTGGTACGTCTTCGCGCGGCTCGCGGCGGCGCCGCGGCTCGGATGGTACCTGGCGCTCGGCGTCGCCTTCGCCCTCGGCATGCTCGCCAAATGGAACTTCGTGATCTTCGCCGCGGCGTTGCCGCTCGCCTGCCTCTTCGATCCCGCCGGACGGCGGGTGGTGCTGAATTGGAAGACGCTCGCCGCGATCGCCGTTGCCGCCGCCATTCCAACGCCCGCCTTTTTCGCGCTCCTCAAGATGGCGCCGCCCGCCGGCCAGGACATCCAGTCGGCGCTCGCGGCGCGAGGCGGCCCCGGCCTCGCCTCGGTGTCGGAGGGCACGCTGAAGCTTCTGCAGACGGCGTTCGTCTATCCGATGCCCTTGCTGCCGATCGTTGTGATCGTTCTCGGCCTTCCTTTCTGGCGCGGTCTTCGCGCGCGAAGGTCGGCCGGTCCGGACGGCGCGATGCGGCCGGGCGCCTATGCCGTCGGCCCAAGCATCGCGGCCGGGCTGGCGCTGTTGTGGGTCATCGTCCTCGTCATCGGCGCGACGGAGCTCAAGGTCCGCTACATGCACCCGATGCTGCTCATCCTGCCCGTCTGGGTCTTCATGGTGATCGAGGCGGGGCGGCCTTCGGCGCGCGCGCTCAATCTCTTCGCGATTGTCATGGCGGCGCTTGCGGTCGCGATCACGGTCGAGCGTCTCCTGCAGCCAACGGGGCTCACCGATTGCGGCCTCTGCACCGAGTGGAGACCCTTCCGCTCGCTTGCGGCGGACCTGACGGACGCGGGCTACGGCGGCGCCGGCACGATCGTCGCCGACGGCGAGACGGGCGGCAATATGCGCATTCTATTTCCGAAGGCGCGCGTCGTGGTCCCGGGCTTCCCGCTCGCAACCTGGCCGGCGCCTTCCGGCGAGGGGCAGTGCCTCCTTCTTTCCTGGGACAACGGCGACCCGAACGCACGCGCCGCAATCCTGAAACACCTGGAATCTTATCTGGCGGGCACCCTCGGCGGCGACCCCGATTCCGCGCACCGCGATGGGACGCTGTCGGCACCGATGCTGAAGCCCGCCGAGGGCGCGCTCGGCCTCAGCTATCGCCTTTATGACGGGCCGGTCGGAGACTGCCGTTGAGCCCGGTTGCCGCCGGAAACGCTCAAGAACGGGGATGACGCCGCGCCGACATCGTGCCAGTTAGGCGCCCGGAGTGCTGGTGCCCGAGCGGGCGCGCTGGCGTCACGGGGCGCGAGAGTATGGCCGAAAGAGGGGATCCCACCGTGTCGGTGGTGGTGCCGGTGCGAAACGAAGCGGGCAACGTGGAGCCCCTCGTCGCCGAGATTGGCGCGGCGCTCGCGGGCCGTTGGAACTTCGAGGCGATCTTCGTGAACGACGGATCGACCGACGCAACGCGCGACGAGCTGAAGGCGCTCAAGAAGGATCGCCCCTGGCTCCGCCAGCTCTCGCACGACCGCTCAAGCGGCCAATCCGCCGCCGTGCGTACGGGCGTCGCCGGCGCCCGCGGGGCGATCGTGGCAACGCTTGACGGCGACGGCCAGAACGACCCGACCTTCCTGCCGAAGCTTGTCGAGACGCTATTGGCCGGCGCGCCGCGGCTCGGCCTCGTCGCCGGTCAGCGGCTCGGCCGCACCGACACCGGGTTGAAGCGCTTCACCTCGCGCGCCGCCAACGGCCTCTTCAACACGTTGCTGCGCACCTCGACGCGCGATACCGGCTGCGGCCTCAAGGCGTTTCGCCGCGACGTCTACCTTTCGCTCCCCTATTTCGATGGCCAGCACCGCTTCCTGCCGGCGCTGGTGCGGCGCGAGGGGTTGGAGACGGCCTATGTCGACGTCGTCGATCGGCCGCGCCGCTTCGGGAAATCGCATTATCGTATCTGGGATCGGCTCTGGGTGAGCCTTGCCGACATCCTCGGTGTCCTTTGGCTCGTCAATCGCCGGCGTCACGTGCCGGCCGTCACGGAGGAAGTAGCGGATGCTCGTTGACCTGTCGCACGCCGTGGGCGGCTACCTTCTCGACGTCTTCGATCACATGGATTGGTGGGTGCTGCTCGGGTTTGTCGCGCAAATCCTCTTCGGCGCACGCTTCTTCGTGCAGTGGCTCGCCTCCGAGCGCGCCGGGCGCAGCGTCATGCCCGTCACCTTCTGGCTCTTTTCGATATCGGGGGGCTTGCTTCTCTTCGTCTATGCGCTCTACCGCCGCGACCCGGTGTTCATCGCCGGCCAAGGCTTCGGCATTTTCGTCTATCTGCGCAATCTGCACTTCATCCTGCGCGAGCAGCGGACCATGGCGACGCCAACGCCTTGACCGCGGCTTTAGGGGGAGACGTCGCGAGCGCGCCGGACCGGCCGAAATCGGCGCGCGCATCCGTGGCTGACGGACAGCAGCAAAGCGAGGAGCGCGTTCCGCTCTGGGCGGAGCCCCGCTTCGTCACCCTCGCCATCCTCGCCTACCTTGTCGTCCACTTCGCCGTGCGCATGGCGATGTGGCCGACGCTCGGGGTCGACGACGCGGAGCAGGCGCTCTTTTCGCAGCAATTCTCCTGGAGCTACCGCGTCCAGGCTCCGCCGCTCTTCACCTGGATGCTGATCGCGCTCAGCAAGGTCCTCGGCATCAACATTCTCTCGATCAGCCTGATCCGCTACGCGCTGCTCGGGATCGTCTTCGGCTTCGCTTATGCGACCGCGCGCCGACTGATCGCCGACCCCCGCCTTTCAGCGCTCAGCCTCTACAGCTTCGCGGCGATCTACATGTTCGCCTTCTACAGCCATCAGGATTTGACCCACACGACACTGATGTCGGCCGTGCTCGCGGTCGGCTGGTACGTCTTCGTGCGGCTCGCGGCCGCGCCGCGGCTCGGCTGGTATCTTGTCCTCGGCGCGGTGTTCGGGCTCGGCCTTCTCGGCAAGTGGAACTTCATCATGTTCGCGGCGGCGCTGCCGCTCGCCTGCCTCGTGCTCCCGAAGTACCGCGGCCTGGTGCTCACCTGGAAGGCCATTCCCGCCGTCGCGGTCGCAGCCGCACTGGTAGCGCCGACCGTCTTCGCGGTGCTCGCCGACGCCACGCGCGCGCACGCCACGCTGAGCGGCGTGCTCCGCGGGGAGGACGCGTCCTATGCCGCGCGCGTCCTCGAAGGGGTGCTGCGGCTCGCCCTTTCGGTGATCGCCTACCCCGAGCCGCTTTTGCCCCTCGTCGTGCTTTTCCTCGGCTTCGCTCTCTGGCGCGGAATTCGCGCGCCGGCCGCGCCGCAGGGCGCCAGCGCCGTCGAGCTGCCGCTTCTCGTTTGGACGATGGCGATATCGCTTGCGCTGCATCTCGCGCTGGTCCTCGGCTTCGGCGTTCGCGAACTCTACGAGCGGCTGATGCAGCCGCCGCTCTTCATCCTGCCGGTCGCGCTTTTCATGCTGATCGAGCGCGGCAAGCCGGCGAAGCGGTCGATCGACGCCTACGCGCTGGCGCTCGCCGCGCTCGTCGCCGTCGCGCTTGCGGCGCGCGTCGTCGTCTACCTGCTCGGCGCGGATTATTGCGGGAGTTGCCGCGCCACAGTGCCGTTTCGCGCGCTCGCCGCCGATCTTCGCGAAGTCGGCTATTCGGGCGGCGGCACGATCCTCGTCGACGGCTTCTATGTCGGCGGCAACGCGCGCATCGTGTTCCCGGACGCGCGGATCGTCGAACCCGACTATCCGCCTCGCAACTGGCCGGCGCCGCGTGACGATGGTCCCTGCCTCCTCCTCTGGCAGCAGCGTGACCCGGAGTGGACGAACGGGGAGAGCGAGTGGGTTCACACCTATCTCGCCGACGAGTTCCATGCCGCACCCGATGCGCCGCACCAGGACGGCCTGGTATCGGAGCGCATGTTCGGCCCCGATACCAAGTTCTTTGGACTGCGATACGTTCTCTATCCTGGCGGCGCCGGCGACTGCCGGTGACCGTGCACTCCCCTAGGCCAGCCGTCGGAACGCGAGCGCGGCGCCGAGCCATGACGAGCCGGCGATGACCAGGTCCACGCCGAGGAAGATGCCAAGCACGTAGTAGCTCGAGACCGGCCATTGCATGATGATGACGGCGCCGAGGAGCACCGTGATGATGCCGGAGAGAAGCACCCAACCCCACGGCGCTGTGCTGCGCATCTGCGCTGCAAGGAAGATGCGCGCTATTCCGGCGAAGACCAGGGACACGCCGATGACAAGTGTTATCACCCCGGCGGCGAGGAGCGGGTTCCACACGATGAGGAGCCCGGCGATCACGTAGAGCACGCCGATCAGCACCCACATGAAGAACCGGCTCCAGGCCTTCATCTGAAAGCCGTGGATCATCTCCACGATGCCGGACGCGATCATCATCACGCCGACGAACAGCACGCCGACAAAGGTTGCCAAGACCACACTCATCAAGGCGAGGAAGCCGGCGACGATCATGATGACGCCGAGGGCCGCGAACCACCCCCAGCGACCGCGAAGCGCTCCGGGTTGCAGCAGGGCATCAGAGGCAAGGACCATGGCAATCCTCCTTCCGAAAGCACGAACGCGGCAGTGTTCCCGGCTACGAACGCGTCGACACGCCGCTTTCCGCAACCAATAGGATAGTCTAAGCGCGGCCAAATGACGATTGGTGCTTCGCCGGCAGCCGGGGAGCCAGACCTCGAAAAAAGGAAGTCCGCGGCGGCTTCCTGGTTCGAGGCCTTGCGCGACGATATCTGCGCCGCTTTCGAAGCGGTGGAGGGCGAACTCCCGCACCCGGCGCCGCTCGCCGACCGCGCGCCGGGCCGGTTCGCGCGGATGCCGTGGGAGCGCACCGACCCGACCGGCGCTCCCGGCGGCGGCGGCGTGATGGCGCTGATGCACGGCCGCGTCTTCGAGAAGGTCGGCGTCCATGTCTCCACCGTCTTCGGAGAATTCTCGCCGGAATTCCGCGCACAGGTTCCTGGCGCCGAGGAGGACCCGCGCTTCTGGGCCTCCGGCATCTCGCTGATCGCGCACCCGCAGAACCCGAACGTGCCGGCCGCGCACATGAACACGCGCATGGTGGTGACGACAAAGCGATGGTTCGGCGGCGGCGGGGACCTGACCCCCCTGCTCGACCGCCGCCGCACGCAGGAGGACCCCGACTCGATCGCCTTCCACGCCGCGATGCGCGAGGCGTGCGAGAAGCATCGCCACATCGACTACGAGCGCTACAAGGCGTGGTGCGACGAGTATTTCTGGCTGAAGCACCGCAACGAGCCGCGCGGCATCGGCGGCATCTTCTACGACTACCTCGATTCCGGCGATTTCGCCGCCGACTTAGCCTTCACGCAGGACGTCGGACGGGGCTTCTGCGACATCTACCCGGAGCTCGTGCGCCGCAACTTCGCGACGGCGTGGACCGAAAAGGATCGCGAGGAGCAACTCGTCCGCCGCGGCCGCTACGTCGAGTACAACCTTCTCTATGACCGCGGCACGATCTTCGGGCTGCGGACCGGCGGCAACGTCGACTCGATCCTCTCCTCCATGCCGCCGCTGGCGAAGTGGCCGTAGGGAGTAGTTGCCCATCGACCCATATCGCCCTATATTGCTACCCATATAAGGGATTGTGTAGGATGAAGACGACGATCGAAATCTCCGAACCCCTGCTGAAGAGCGCACGCCGAATAGCGGCCCGCGACGGCACTACGTTGCGCGCCCTCGTGGAACAGGGGCTGCGGCAAGTGGTGGCGGAAAAGAAGGTCGCTCGCCCCTTCAAGCTCCGTAAGGCGAGCTTCAAAGGTCGTGGCCTTGTGCCCGAACTGGCCGACGCCAACTGGGATACGATCCGCGACCTTGCCTACGAGGGCCGCGGAGGGTGATCGCCCTCGACTCGAACATTCTGATATACGCGCACCGCGAAGAGTCTCCGCACCACCGAAAAGCCTCGCGCTGCATCGACGCATTGGCCGAAGGGACGGCCCCCTGGGCAATACCCTGGCCTTGCCTGCATGAATTCCTCGCCATCGTGACGCGGGCCAGGATTTACGATCCGCCGACTCCCTTGCGCCTGGCGCTCGCGCAGGTCGATGCTTGGCTCGAATCCCCTGGTCTGGTCCTGCTCTCCGAGTCGGAACAACACTGGTCCGAGCTGCGCGCGATCGCGCTTGCGGGCCACATCACCGGCGCACGCATTCACGACGCGCGGATTGCAGCCATCTGCCGGCAGCACGGCGTCCGCGAGTTGTGGACGGCTGATCGCGACTTCAGCCGGTTCGCCGGGCTGAACGCCGTCAATCCGCTGGTCGGCTGACGCCGCAACGATTCGCGGCCCCGCGCGTTTCCATTTTCCACCCGGGAAAATGGAGGAGAGCATGAAGCGCATCAACTGCGGCGATCTGGTGCCGGGCTGCGCGTTCAAGGCGCAGGCGGCGACCGAGGCGGGCGTGCTCAGCGTCGAGATGGACCACGTCCGCCAGGTGCATGGGGTCGATGTGACGCCGGGGTTCCTGGCGCGGGCGCGCGAGCGGATCGAGGAGGTCGGGGAGAAGCCGGCTGAGCGGGTCAGGCGCGCAGCAAGGCCTCGCGGCTGAGGCTGAAGCCGCTCTCGACCCAGCGCTCTTCAAGCTCGCGGAGCCGCTTGCCAACCGCCGGGCCTGGCTCCACGCCGGCGCCGACCAAATCCTTGCCGCTCACCGGGAAAACGGGCGGCTTCCACGTCGCGGCGAAAGCCGCCTGCCGGCGAAGCGCGGGCGCGGCCTCTTCGTTCTTGTCGGCAAGCGCGCGCGCAAGGGCATGGCGGATGCGGTCCTCGACGCCCTGGCTTCCCACCCGATAGAGCACCTGCGCGAAGCGCGCATCCGATGCGGCAAGATCGGGCTCCGGCGCATCTGCCCAGGCGTGGAGCCGCGCCGCCTCGGCACGGCTCAGCCTGAGCCGCTCGGCGAGCGCATCGATCCGCGCGCGATGCGGGGGCATGATCGCCTCCAGCCGAAGCAGCGGATCGGGATTCCAGCCCTCCCCCCGCTCCGTTTCGACGACACGATGGATCGCGTCGATCCCCCAGCTCTCCGGCAGCACCTTCTGCAATATCTCGGTGGTGCGCATCCATAGGAGCGCGCGTGCCGGATCGGGGGCTTTGAGAAGCCGCTTGAGCTCCGCCCACACGCGCTCGGCCGAGAGCGTCGCCAGACCCGATTTCAGCTTGGCGCACGCCTTGAGCGCCTCGGGGTCGGGGCGGCCGCGTCCGTACCAGGCGAAGAAGCGGAAGAAGCGCAGGATGCGCAGATAGTCCTCGCGGATGCGATCTTCGGCGCGGCCGACGAAGCATACACGTCCGGCGTTCAGGTCGGCGACGCCGCCGAGCGGATCGAGCACCTCGCCGGCGACGTCGCAGTAGAGCGCGTTCATCGTGAAATCGCGCCGCGACGCGTCTTCCTTCCAGTCGCTGGTGAAGCGCACCACGGCATGGCGGCCGTCGGTCTCGATGTCGCGGCGGAGCGTCGTCACCTCAAACGGCTTGCCGTCGACAATGACGGTGACGGTGCCGTGCTCGATGCCGGTCGGCACGGTGCGCATGCCGGCCGCCTCGCAACGCGCAACCACCTCCGCCGGTACGAAGACCGTTGCGAGATCGGCGTCGCCGACGGGGCGGCCGATGAGGGCGTCGCGCACTGCGCCGCCGACGATCCGGGTCGCACGCGACTCCCCGTCGAGCGCGGCAAGGATGGCGACGACATGCGGCTCCTTGAGAAGCGGCCAGTCCGCGAGCACGGCGCTCATGCCGCCTCCCCCTTGTCCTTGTCGGCATAGAGACGCTCGTAGAGCACGCGCACGATTCCCGCCGTGATCCCCCAGATATGGCGGTCGGCATACGGCATCTCGAAGAAGGTCCGCTGCGCGCCGTTCCAAGTCCGGCTCCCGATCCGATGGTTGGCCGGGTTCATCAGGAAAGAGAGCGGAACCTCGAAGACGTCGGCAACCTCCTTCGGATTGAGCTTCAGCACGAAGCCAAGGCGGACGACAGCGACGACGAGCGCGACGTGATAGCCGGAGCCGGTCAGATAGTCGGGCCCACGCCCGAGCGTCTCGACGAACTGCGGCGGAAGGCCGATCTCCTCTTCCGCCTCGCGCAGCGCCGCCGCCTCGGGCCCGGAATCCTCCGGGTCGATGCGCCCGCCGGGGAACGCGATCTGTCCGGCGTGCGACCTCAGGCTTCCCGTGCGCATCGTGAAGAGCAGCGTCGCCTCCGGCACGCGATCGATGACGGGGATCAGCACCGCCGCCGGCCGCCGCTCGATCTTCAGGAGCTGGTCGGCGATTTCCGGATTGAAGACATGATCGCCGACATGCGGCTCGGGCTCGCGCGAAAGCCGCTTGGCGACGCGGCGGCGGAAATCCGTCGCCGAAAAGCGGGTCGGCTCAGCCACGTTTGGCGCCGGGGAAGGCAAAGAACATGTCGCCCGACCAGACGCCGAGTTCGCCTCGGCGCTCCTCGGCCCTCGCGACGAGCTCAAGCGCGACGGCGCGCGTGGCGAGCGCCTCAAGGCCCCCGCGGACTTTGAGATAGGGCTTAAGCCCGTCCGTCCCCGCCTCCTCCGCAAAGCGGAGCGGATGCTCCGGGCCGGCGGCGACGACGTCGCCGACATTGGTGCGGAAGGTGAGTCGGCCGTCGGCGCCAGCGCCCTCCGCAACGACTTCCACGGCCATGAACGGCGCGTCCTCGACCGTGATGCCGACCTTCTCAACGGGTGTCACAAGCACGTGACGGCCGTCCGGCTCGCGCCGAAGAATCGAGGCAAAGAGCCGCACCAGTGCTTCCCGCCCGATGGCGCTGCCGCGATAGAACCAAGTGCCGTCGGAAGCCACGCGAAGATCGATCTCGCCGCAATAAGGCGGGTCCCAGCGCTCGACCGGGCGTGCTTTCGCCTGTTTGCCGGCTTCGGTGACGAGTCTCGCCAGCCCCGGCGGAAATCCGACGGGGGCTTCGTCTCGATTCTTTCGCTCCTCGACCATGCGTAATCCCTTGGGAGGCGATGCTTTACCTATTTTCCTTCCGCCCGCCGGCTGACACAATTCGGACAGGGTAGCGAATCATCTTTCCTGACCCCCAGTTATGGATGCCTCACCATGACAGCAATGAGCCCCGCCTCCCTTAATCCGGAGAGCATCGTCAAGGAGGCGGAGGCTGTGGCGGGCAAGCTCGCGGAGGCGCGCGCGGCGATCGCAGACGTGATCTTCGGCCAGGAGACGGTCGTCGAGCTTGCTCTTGCAACTGTGCTTTCCGGCGGTCACGGACTCCTCGTCGGCGTGCCCGGTCTCGCCAAGACGAAGCTCGTCGACACGATGGGCGCGGTGCTCGGGCTGAGCGACAACCGCATCCAGTTCACGCCCGACCTGATGCCTTCCGACATCCTCGGCTCGGAAATCCTCGACGAAAGCGCCGACCACCATCGCAGCTTCCGCTTCGTCAGAGGGCCGGTCTTCGCGCAGCTCCTGATGGCCGACGAGATCAACCGCGCAAGCCCGCGCACGCAGTCGGCGCTCTTGCAGGCGATGCAGGAACACTTCGTCACCATCGCCGGACAGCGGCACGATCTGCCGCAGCCGTTCCATGTCCTCGCCACGCAGAACCCGATCGAGCAGGAGGGCACCTATCCCCTGCCCGAGGCGCAGCTCGACCGCTTCCTGATGCAGATCGACGTGCTCTATCCGAACCTCGACGCCGAGCGCCGCATGCTCTTCGAGACGACCGGCGACACGGAGGCGAAGGCGCGCGGCGTGCTGAGCTCGGCCGAGCTGATGGAGACGCAGAAGCTGGTGCGCCGCATGCCGGTCGGCGAGGCGGTGGTGGAGGCGATCCTGAAGCTTGTCCGGGCGCTCCGTCCCGGCGAGGCGGCGAAAGAAATCGGCGAGCAGATATCCTGGGGGCCGGGCCCGCGCGCGAGCCAAGCCCTGATGCTGACGGTGCGCGCCCGTGCGCTCCTCGACAAACGCTTCGCGCCGTCGCTTGACGACGTCGAGGCGCTCGCCATCCCCGTTTTGCAGCATCGCATGGCCGTCACCTTCGCCGCGCGCGCGGACGGCACCAGTGTCCGCGATCTCATTCAACGAGCGACGAAGGCCGTCCTTTAGCTCTATGCAAGACACCCATCCGGCAGCCGTCCGCACCCGCGTTGAAACCGCGCGAGCGCTAGCGGCACGCCTGCCAGACCTACTCGTCGCCGCCCGCCGCATCGCCGCCAACGTACTCCTCGGCCTGCACGGGCGCCGGCACCCGGGCCCCGGCGAGACCTTCTGGCAGTTCCGGCCCTACGTCGTCGGAGAATCGGCGCGGCAGATCGACTGGCGGCGCTCGGCGCGCGACGATCATCTCTTCATCCGCGAACGCGAATGGGAAGCCTCGCAGACGGTGTGGCTGTGGGCCGACCTGTCGCCGTCGATGGACTTCCACTCGCGCCTCTCCGAGACGACGAAGCTCGACCGCGCCGTGCTCCTGATGCTGGCGCTCGCCGACATGCTCGGGCGCGGCGGCGAGCGCGTCGGCATACCGGGACTGGCCGAGCCGCGCATCGGGCGTGACGCCGCCGAACGCCTGGCGGAAGTGCTGGCGCATGCGAACCTCGACGCGGAGTGGCCGCCCGTCGACCGGATCAGCCGCTTCGCCGACGTCGTGGTGATCTCCGATTTCCTCGCCGAGGCGGAGGTGACGCGCGAGCGGCTACGCGCGCTCGCCGGACGCGGCGCGGGGATGCACATCCTGCAGATCCTCGATCCCGCCGAGGAGGCGTTCCCCTACGAGGGGCGTCTGGAATTCCGCGATCCGGAAACCGGCATGACCTGGCTGACCGAGCGCGCCGGCGGCCTGCGCGAAGACTATCGCGCGCGCCTTGAAGCGCATCGCGCGCTGATCCGCGGCTTTGCGCGCCAGGGTGGATCGTCCTTCGCTGTCCATCACACCGACCGGCCGGCCGCGGAAGGTCTTCTCTTCCTGCAGGCGCGGCTCTCCGGCGGCGGGCAGAAGAACGCCGTCGCATCGGCGGGACGGCCGGCAGCATGATCGGCGCTCTCGGCTTTCTTTCGCCCTGGATGCTGGTGGCCCTCGCCGCCCTCCCGCTCGTCTGGCTGATCCTGCGGCTGACCCCGCCGCGCCCGCGCCTCATCGCGTTCCCGCCGACGCGGCTCCTCTTCGAGCTCAAGGATCGCGAGCGTACGCCGGCGCGCACGCCCTGGTGGCTGACGCTGATCCGTCTCCTCCTTGTCGCATTCGTGATTCTGGCGCTCGCGCAGCCGGTGCTACGGCCCGACATGAAGATGACGACGGGAAGCGGACCGCTCCTCGTCGTGCTCGACAATGGGTGGGACGCGGCGCCCGACTTCGCCGCCCGCGTCGCCGCAGCCGAGAACGCGATCGAGGAAGCGGACCGCGACGGACGCCCCGTCTCTTTCCTGGCGACAGCCGAGCCGCACGCGGAGAACCTCGCGGCCGGCACCGCCGATGCCGCGAAGCAGCGGCTCGCCGCCGTCACGCCCGAGCCCTACCTGCCAAGCCGCCGCGCCTTGGCGGATCGCCTCGCCGAGGCGTTCGCACCGGGTTCGGTCGAGGCGGTGTGGGTTGCCGGGGCGCTCGACAACGGCGACGGCGCGACCTTCGCCTCGGCATTGTCCAAGGTCGCCGAAAGCGGAACGATCCTGCAATCGGCGCGGCCGTTGACCGTGATGCGGCCGCCGGAGAACCGCGCCGACGGCGTGCACGTCCCGATCAACCGTTTCGGCAGCGCCGGCGCCGCCGAGGTCGCTGGCTTCGACCAGGAAGGCCGCCGCGTTCTGGAGGGCACGGCGGACTTCGACAAAGACGGAAACGGCAGCGCCACGATCGCGCTTCCGGCCGAGATCCGGAACGCGCTTGTCCGCTTCACCGTCATCGGCGAGTCGAGCGCCGGCGCTGTGCAGCTTCTCGACGGCCGCTGGCAACGGAAGGCCGTCGGGCTCGTCGCCGGCGAAGGCACGGGGGCGTCGCAGCCGCTGCTTGAGCCGCTGACCTACGTCGAGCGGGCGCTCGCCCCGACCACCGACCTGATCCCCTCCGACGCGCCGAGCACGAGCGCGGCGGTCACCGGCCTGATCGACCGCGGCGCATCGATCATCGTGCTGACGGAGACCGGCACGCTGCCGCCGGAAACCTCGGACGCGCTCTTGAAGTGGGTGCAAGGTGGCGGCACGCTCGTTCGTTTCGCCAGCCCGAACCTTGCCGCGACGACCGTCGACGAGCTCCTGCCTGTGCGGCTTCGGCAGGGCGAGCGCGCGCTCGGCGGCTCGCTTTCCTGGGAAGAGCCGCAGCCGATCGGAAGCTTCCCCGCAACTGGCCCTTTCGCGCACATCCCGGTGCCGACCGACGTTCTCGTGAACCGGCAGGTGCTTGCCGACCCCGAGGCGCTCCGGAGCGCCGAGGTCTGGGCGGAGCTTCGCGACGGGACGCCGCTCGTCACCGCGGCTCAACGCGGCAACGGGCGCATCGTGCTCTTTCATGTGACCGCCGATCCGCGCTGGTCGAACCTGCCGCTATCCGGCGCATTCGTGGACATGCTGAACGCCATCGTCGAAATGGCCGGCACGGTTGAGAAGCCCACCGGTCCGACATCGAGCGCCGCGGCGGCGCCGAAGGCAGCCGCGCCCTGGAAGCCGGTCGAATTGCTTGACGGCTACGGCGATCTCGGCGCGCCACCGGCCGGCGCGACGCTCGTCGCCGATATAGCCGACGCAAGTCCGAGCCCAGAGACCCCGCCCGGCATCTACGGCCGCAACAGCGCCGTGCAGGCCTTGAACGCCATCGACGCGAAGACCGCGCTCGCGCCACTGCTTCCCGCGTCGATCGGCTGGCAGGGCCGCACGCAATCGCTCGAGCCGCAGCCGTCGACACCGATCTGGCCCTGGCTTCTCGTCGCCGCGGCCGTGCTTGCGATCCTCGACGGCCTCGCCGTGCTCTTCCTTTCCGGCCGCCTGATGCGCCGCGTCGCGACCGCGGGCGCCGCGGCTCTCGCCTTCGCGCTCTTCCTCGTCCCTGCCGCCGACCAAGCGCGCGCCCAGGACGATGCGATGGCGAAGGCGCTCGCGGCGACGACGAAGACGCAGCTTGCCTACGTGGAGACCGGCAACGCCGAGATCGACGATACCAGCCGCGCCGGTCTGACCGGTCTCTCCACCTACCTTGCGGATCGCACGGCGCTTGAGCCGGGCGAGCCCGCCGCCGTCGACATCGCCAAGGACGAGCTTGCCTTCTACGCGCTCCTCTATTGGCCGATCGACCCCGACCAGGCGACGCCGTCCGCCGAAACCATGGCAAAGGTCGATACCTTCATGAAGAACGGCGGCACCATCCTCTTCGACACGCGCGACGCCGGCGGCTTCAGTTCAACCGGCGCCGAGACACCCGAGACGCTGAAGCTCCGCCAGATACTTGCCTTCGTCGACGTGCCGCCGCTCGAACCGGTGCCGCCCGACCACGTGCTGACCAAGGCGTTCTATCTCCTCACTGAATTTCCCGGCCGCTGGGCCAACTCCGAGCTTTGGGTGGAAAGCCTCTCCGACGAGCCGCAGAACAGGAACCGCCCGGCGCGCGGCGGCGATGGCGTCTCGCCAATCCTGATCACCGGCAACGACCTCGCCGCCGCCTGGGCGGTCGATGCGAACGGGCTCTGGCTCTACCCGACGGTTCCCTCCGATCCGCGCCAGCGCGAGCTCGCCTTCCGCGCCGGCGTCAACATCGTCATGTACACGCTGACCGGCAACTACAAGGCCGACCAGGTGCACGTCCCGGCGCTCCTTGAGCGGCTCGGACAGTGAGGCGGAGACCATGACCCGCTTCAATCTCGCCTTCGATCCGCTCCTGCCGCTGCCGCTCATCGCGACGCTCGGCGCCCTGCTCCTGGTGGTGCTCGCATTCCTCGCGTGGCAGCGCATTCGCGGCGCGTGGCTGCGCGCACTCGCCTCCGCGCTCCTCGTGCTGGCGCTCACGAACCCGATTCTGAAGCGCGAGGAACGCGACCCCCTGCCCGGCGTTGTCGCCCTCGTCGTCGACGACAGCGCCAGCCAGAAGCTCGGGAACCGCACCAAGCAGACGCAAGCCGCGGTCGACGCCTTGAAAGCGCGGCTCCAGGCGCTCGGCGGCTTCGAGCTTCGCGAGGTGCACGCGGCGGATCGCCCCGACGGCGACGGGACTGCCCTCTTCTCCGAGTTGACGAAGCTCCTCGATGACGTGCCGCCCGCGCAAGTCGCCGGCGCGGTGCTGGTCACCGACGGTATCGTCAACGACGTGCCGGCGAGCGCCGATGCGCTCGGCTTCAACGCACCGATCCACGCGCTGATCACCGGCCAGGCTGGCGAGCATGACCGCCGCGTCGTGCTCGACCGTGCGCCGCGCTTCGCCATCCTCGGCGAGCCGCAGAGCATCCAGTATCGCGTGCTCGATTCCGACCTTGCTCCGGGGACCTCCGTCACCGTGCATCTCCGCATCGACGGCACCGAGGTCGCGAGCGATTCCGTCACCGTCGGCGATGAGCACGTGATCGACCTGCCGCTCAGCCACGCCGGCCGCACCATCGTCGAGCTGGAAGTCGACCCCGGCCAGAACGAGCTGGCGCTTGAGAACAACGACGCCGTCGCCGAGATCGACGTCGTGCGCGAGCACCTTCGCGTGCTCCTCGTCTCCGGCGAGCCGCATGCTGGCGAGCGCACCTGGCGCAACGTGCTGAAATCCGACGCCGCCGTCGACCTCGTGCACTTCACGATTCTGAGGCCCCCAGAAAAGCAAGACGGCACGCCGATCAACGAGCTGTCGCTCATCGCCTTCCCGACGCGCGAGCTGTTCGAGGAGAAGATCAGCCAGTTCGACCTCATTATCTTCGACCGCTACCAGAGCCGCGGCGTGCTGCCGATCGTCTACTACGACAACCTCGCCCACTACGTGCGCGACGGCGGCGCGGTGCTCGTCGCGGCGGGCCCGGACTACGCCGCGACCGGCAGCCTCTACCGCACGCCGCTCGGGCCGGTGCTTCCGGCGGTGCCGACGGGCGAGATCATCGAGCAGCCCTACCGCGCCAAGATCAGCCCGGTCGGCATGCGCCATCCCGTCACCCGCGACCTGCCGGGCGCTGCGAGCGATCCTCCCGCCTGGAGCGAATGGTTCCGCCTCATCGACACCGACGCGATCGCCGGCGACATCACCATGACGGGACCGGGCGATAGGCCGCTTCTCGTGCTCGCCCACGAAGGCGAAGGCCGTGTCGCCATGCTCCTTTCCGATCACGCCTGGCTGTGGGCGCGCGGCTATGAGGGCGGCGGCCCGCACGCGGCGCTGCTCCGCCGCCTGCTCCACTGGCTGATGCGCGAGCCGGAGCTCGAGGAGGAGGCGCTGACCGCGCATTCGGACGGCCGCGACCTCGTCATCGAGCGGCAGACGCTGTCGGAAGCCGAGCCGCATGTTACCGTCAAGTCACCGACCGGCGAGAACGAGCCCTTGACCCTCAAGCAGGCCGAGCCGGGATTGTGGCGCGGCGTGATCGAGAACGCGGCGCTCGGCCTTCACCGCGCCGAGGACGGAACGCTGACCGCGCTCGCGCATATCGGCCCCGCCAACCCGGCGGAATTCCAGGACGTGATCTCGACCACCGACCGCCTCGCGCCGATCGCCGAAGCCACCGGCGGCTCGGTGCGCCGCATCGGCAACGGCGATGGCGTCTCGCTTCCGCGCGTCTCCGCCGTGTCGTCGCGCGCCCCCGCGTCGGGACGCGACTGGATTGGCCTTCGCCGCTCCGAGGCGACGGTGCTCAAGAGCATCGATCAGCTCCCGCTCTTTGGAGGGCTCTTGGGGCTCGCCCTCCTGGTCGGCGGCTTCGCCGCGCTCTGGTATCGCGAGGCGCGTTAGCGCCCGTCAGCGGCTGCCCGCGTCGAGAGCTCCTGTTTCGCCGGCAAGCCGGCGTGCTTGGCGACGCCCTTCACCATCCCCTGCAGCCCCTCTGCCGCGCCCGCAACAAGCTCGGCGACGAGAAGCCGCGCCGGGTCGACGGGACCAGGCATCGCGACGCGCTTCGGCGGCAGCGGGCGAAAGCCGAACGGCCAAT
Organism: uncultured Alphaproteobacteria bacterium; assembly: GCA_963739005.1. GTDB lineage: Bacteria > Pseudomonadota > Alphaproteobacteria > Rhizobiales > Afifellaceae > DASWJZ01. Next base: position 465,361 of record CAVTYQ010000002.1, read on the forward strand.
AATAGGGCTGGTCGCCGACCAGGATCACGAACGGCCACCCGGCCTTCCGGGCCTCCTCCATGACGAGGCGCATCAGCGCCTTGCCATAGCCCAGGCCCTTGTAGGCGGGATCGACGACGAGCGGACCGAGCAGCATCCCCATCGCGTCACCGACGCGGATCGGCGTGAGCCGCACCGATCCGATGAGCATGCCGTCGTCGCGCTCCGTCAGGAAGGAGAGCGTCGGATCGTGCGGCGCCTCTTCGCGCACGCGGAACGCGGCGCGCGCATAGGCGCCGGGCCCGAAGGCGGCTTGTTGCAGGGCTTCGATGGCGGAGGCGTCGTCGGGCCGCTCCAGGCGGGTGATCGTGTTCGGTGTCATGGCAGATCCGCGGGAAGGTCTTGGCTAGCCGCGGAGAGCCGAATGAAACGGCGTCAGCGCAGCGCGATTGGCGCGCGCCTCGTCGGGCGCGCAATCATCGGCCGTCGTCGCGAAAATCGGGTGACGCGTCTCATCATGGCGGGGGCGCCTATCATGGCGGAAATGCTGAAGCAAGCGCGAATGCTCCCGGTGGCGCCCATTCCGACATGCATGGCAAGTCTTGTGCTGCCGGCCTCAAGAGGGCATCTCAGTGCGTTCAAGCGTGAGTTTTTGTAGGAATTGAGTATGGGCAGGCTCGTCGACGGCAAGTGGGACCCGCGGATGGACCGGCGCACCGCCGGCACGCGCTTTGCGCACGCGCCGACCCAGTTCCGCAACTGGGTGACGTCGGACGGCGGGCCCGGGCCGACCGGCGAGGGCTGCTTCAAGGCGGAAGCGGGGCGCTATCACCTCTACGTCTCGCTCGCCTGCCCGTGGGCGCACCGCACCATCATCTTCCGCAAGCTGAAGAAGCTCACCGATGCGATCGGAATATCGGTCGTCGAGCCGCATGCGCTGCGCGAAGGTTGGGAGTTCAACGAGACTTGGCCCGACCACCTCTACGGCCGAAAGCGGCTCTACGAATTCTATATCGCCGCCAACCCGACCTATAGCGGCCGCGCCTCCGTACCGATCCTCTGGGACAAGCAGCGCGAGACGATCGTGTCGAACGAATTGGCCGACATCATCCGCATGCTGAACAGCGCGTTCGACGCGTTCGCGGACACCTCGCTCGATTTCTACCCCGAGGCGCTCCGCCTTGAGATCGACGCCATCAACGCCGTCGTCTTCGAGAACGTGAACGAAGGCGTCTACAGGGCCGGCTTCGCGCCAAGCCAGGAGGCTTACGAGGAGGCCTTCCGCGCCCTCTTCAACACCCTCGACGAGATCGACCAGCGGCTCGACGGACAGCGCTTTCTGCTCGGCGATCCGCTGACCGAAGCCGACTGGCGGCTCTTCACCACGCTGATCCGCTTCGACGCCGTCTATTACGGGCACTTCAAGTGCAATCGGCGAAGGATCGCCGACTACCCGAATCTTTCCGGCTACGTGCGCGACCTTTTCCAGATGCCGGGGGTGAAGGAGACGGTCGATATCGAGCACATCAAGCAGCACTACTATTTCAGCCACGAGCGCATCAATCCGACCCGCATCGTGCCACTCGGACCGCTCATGATCATCGATGCCCCGCACGACCGCGGCCGCTTTCGCGGAACCAACATACCGGCGCGCTAAGGGCGCGCCGCCCTCGTCCTACCAATCCGCGGCTGGCTCGGCGGCGCTGAGCACCTCGCGGAGCCGCGCCGCGGTGCCCGCGCTCACGTCCGCCGGAAGCTGGTTCACTGGGAACGACTCGCAGGCGACGATCTCGCCGTTGGGAAGGTCCATCCCGGCATCGCGCTCGAAACCGCGGCAAACGAAGAGCGCGACGTGATCGCGAACGTCGGCATGGGCGTTACGATAGATGCCGAAGAGCTCCGGCGGGGCGGTAAGCGCCGCGCCGGCCTCTTCGCGGATTTCGCGAGAGAGCGCTTCCGCGACGCTCTCCCCCACCTCCACGCCGCCGCCGGGAAAATACCAGCCGGGAATGTAGGAGTGCTTCACCAGAACGACGGTGCCGTCCCTGATGAGGATGGCGCGGACGCCGAGCGTCATGCCGCGCGTCAGCCTGCCAAAGGCGAGATACCCGCGCTGCCAAAGTCGATGATGCGGCTTCAGTCCCATTTGCGAGGCGGACTACCACGCTCGAACCGCAACCGGAACCGAGAGGCGCCTGCGTGCGTGCCGCCACAGTGAGCAAGCCCGGCACCGTGTTCCGCCTAGGCCACCTTTCCGACATCCATCTTGGCGGCGTCCCGAGCCTTCGCCTGAAGGATTTCGTCTCCAAGCGGGTGATCGGCTACGCGAACTGGCGTCGGAACCGGGCGCATGCGCTGACGTCGGGGGCGCTCGACCGTCTGGTCGCCGATCTCAAGGTCCAGGAGCCGGACCATATCGTGGTCACCGGCGACCTCACCAACATCGCCCGGCGCGAAGAATTCGAGAATGCCAGGGCGTGGCTGAAAGAGCTTGGCACGCCCGACACCGTCACGGCCATTCCCGGCAACCACGACGCCTACGTGCCCGGCGCGCATCGCCGCTATCGCAGGCTCTGGGCGCCGTGGATGGCCTCCGACGACGCGGAGTTCGTCGGCGATGCGCTCTTCCCCTTCATGCGCCGCAAAGGCAACGTCGCCTTGATCGGAGTCTCCTCGGCGATCGCCTCCGCACCGTTCTTGGCGATCGGCCGCGTCGGGCGCGAGCAGACAAAGGGGATGCGCCGGCTCCTCGACGAGGCGCGGGTTGAAGGCCTTTTCCGCGTGGTCCTCATCCACCATCCGCCAAAGCTCGTCGACCCGCGCAACCAGTGGCGGAAGCTGGCCGACGGCCGGCGCTTCCGCCGCGCGATCGAGCGCTCCGGCGCCGAGTTGATCCTGCACGGTCACGATCACATGCGCATGATGACGGCGATCAAGAGCGCGGAAGGGATCGTGCCCGTCGTCGGCGTACCGGCGGCCGGCGCTCCGCCGATCGGCGGCCCGCGCGCGGGCGGCTACGCGATCCACGAGATCGGTGCGAACGGTTCCGGCTACGACCTGACGGTCATCCACCGCGGCTTTGCGGAATCTGGCGAAATCGTCGAGACGGCGCGCGTCGCCTATTCCGTCAATCGACCATGAACCAGGCGTAGGCGACGAGCAGGAACATGCCGGCGATCATGCCGAGGCCGAAGCCGCAAAGCACCCAGATCAGCGAGATGCTGTCGACCGGAGAACTCCGCGGCGCGGCAAGGAAGCCTCGCCGCGCGCGCACTGCGTTCGCCAGCCAATCGCCCTCGATCGCCTGATCGCGCTCAACGATCCGCTCCGCCAGGTAGCGCGTCACCGCATCGGCGATCGTCTCGACGTCGGCGCTGTCGGCAAGCGTCGCACGGCCGAGCCGGGAATCCTTCTGGAAGAGGTATTGGCGCTTGTCGCGGCCCATGACGACGAAGCTCGTGGCGTCCACCCAGAAGCGCGGCGGCTGCCCTGGGAGGATGCCGACGAGGAACTGATCGCTGTCCGGCGGCAAATCCGCAATGACGCCTTCCAGCGCGTCGCCCAGAACTTCGAGGCGGGCGATCTCCGCATCGCGAAGCTCGACCACCACGTCGTTTCGCTCAGAATGGGCGATGCGCACCGCACGGATCGCGCGCTTCAGTTCTCCCGCTCGCCTGGGCCTACCCTCAACCATGACGCCCCTGCTCTTTCACCCTCGTGAAATAGAGTTCTAGCAGGTTCAAACGGCCCGCCGCGAGGGCCGTTTCTCTTGCGGGAGTTCGGGGAGCAAGCATGGCAGAGCGCACGAAAAGCACGGACAGAGTGCGAAACGCCGCCGCGGCGGCCGGACTTGCGATCGATATCCGCGAAATGCCGCAGAGCACGCGGACGGCCGCGGAAGCCGCCGCCGCCTGCGGCACATCCGTCGCGCAGATCGTGAAATCCCTGGTCTTTAAGAAGGCGGAAAGCGGCGAACCTGTCCTGATCCTCGTTTCCGGCCAGAACCGGGTCGACGAGAAGGCCGTGAAGGCTGTCATCGGCGAGGCGCTGAAGCGGATCGACGCCGATCAGGTGCGCGCGCTGACCGGCTTTGCGATCGGCGGCGTGGCGCCGCTCGGTTCACTCGCGCCGATTCAGACCTTCATGGACGCCGACCTCCTCGCCTTCGAGACGGTGTGGGCGGCGGCCGGGGCGCCGCACGCCGTCTTCGAGGTCGAGCCGAACGCGCTCGCCGCCGCGACCGGCGCCACGGTGCTCCGCGTCTGTTAGGCGCAAGTGGCGCTCAGCTCCAGCTTGCGCCCGCCGGCTGCCGGGTGGTGACGTTGAGGCGATTGTAAAGATTGGTGGTCCCGATCCAGAGCACCAGCGACGCCAATGCCCCCTCGTCGTAGTGCCTCGCCGCCTCGTCCCAGATCGCGTCGGGCACCGGGTCGGCCCGATCGCTGAGCCGGGTAACGGCTTCGGCGAGCGCCAGCGCCGCGCGCTCGGCATCGCTGAAATACGGCATCTCACGCCACGCGGACACCGCGAAAAGGCGCTCGTCGGTTTCGCCCGTCTGCTTGGCGTGCTTGATGCCGCTATCGACGCAGAAGCTGCAGCCGTTGATCTGGCTCGCGCGCAGATGCACGAGACCGAGCGTATGCGGCGCGACGCCGCCCTTTTGCACAGCCCCGTAGAGGGCCTGGAGCGGCTTCACGGCTTCAGGCAGGATCTCCGCCGGGTTCTTCATCCGTGCTTGCATGACTGTCTCCGTCAGACGTTGGTTGGACCAGGATGCGGATCATCCGGGTCTTGCCTTCGACGTGACCGATGCCGAACCGCTCGCCTTGTCACATCGGCGGGGATCCGTTCGTCATGGCTATGACGGAGCGCGACGACGGAATGTGACCGATGGACGAGAAGAAGTTTCTGGCGGAGCAATTCGAGGCGAACCGGGCCCATTTGCGGTTGGTCGCCTACCGGATGCTCGGCTCGCAGAGCGAAGCCGACGATGCCGTTCAGGAGGCGTGGCTGCGCCTCAGCCGCGCGAGCGCGGGTGAGATCGCGAATCTCGGCGGATGGCTGACGACCGTCGTCGCGCGGCTCTGCCTGGACATGCTGCGGACACGCAAGTCCCGCCGCGAGGAGGCGCTCGGCCCGCGCGTTCCCGAGCCCACGATCAATCCCTCGGAGAGCACCGAACAGGAGCAGCTCCTCGCGGATTCCGTGGGCCTGGCGCTGCTTGTCGTGCTCGACAAGCTCACGCCCGCCGAGCGTGTCGCCTTCGTGCTGCACGATATGTTCGACCTCCCCTTCGACGAGATCGCGCCGATCGTCGGCCGCACCGCCGTCGCGGCGCGGCAGCTCGCCAGCCGAGCGCGCAGACGGGTGCAGGGCGCAAGCACGGTTTCCGGCGTCGATCTCACCCGCCAGCGCGAGGTGGTCGACGCCTTCCTCGCCGCCTCGCACGCCGGCGATTTCAACGCGCTTCTCGCCGTGCTCGACCCGGATGTTGTCTTCCGCGCCGACAGCGTCGCCGTACGCATGGGCGGAACCGCGGAGATCCGAGGCGCCGCCGCGGTGGCCGATACCTTCAAGGGGCGCGCGCAAGCCGCGCGGCCGGCGCTGGTCGACGGCGGCGTCGGCCTCGCCGTGGTCATGGGCGGACGGACGCGGATCGTCCTCGCTCTCGCGTTCGCCGGCGGCAAGATCCTCGAAATCAGTGCGATCGCCGACCCCGAGCGCCTCGGCAAGATCGATCTCGCGATCCTCTAAGGCAGGCAGTTCCGCATTATAGGCATTCCGCATTGATAAGATCGGCAATCTCGGCAGGGATCTCGAAGGGCAGCATGTGCCCGACGCCTTCGTAGATACGAACGGCGAAGCCCTTGGGGAGTTCCTCAGCTTGGCGAACGGGGAGAATGCGGTCTCCCCTGCCCCAAAGAACGCGCTTCGGTATCGGAAGACGCGCGATGTCGGCAAGCGGAAGCGACTTCTGCGCATCGCCATCGAAGAACGTTTCGACGATCGACTTGAGCGCGGCGGTCGCGCCTGGGACGCGCCGCATCTCGGCGATCGACGCGGCAAGTCCCGCCGGCGTCGGATGCGCGTCCCCGAAGAACGGGCGAAGCAGCGCCGCGATCTCGCCTTCCTCGACCGCGGCGGCGTTGCCCCGCAAAAGTTCGCCGGCGATCGTCGTGCCAAAACCACCGGGCGCGAGGAGCATTAGCGAGGCCGCGCGCGCCGGAGCGCGCAGCGCGGTGAGCGCGGCCACCGCGCCGCCCATCGAGTGGCCGACGAGATGCGCATGCGAAATCCCACGGCGATCGAGGTCGGCGAGCACCGCCTTCGCCGCGACGGCGGCGCTTCCATGCGGCACGCCGAGCGATGCGGCGTGGCCGGGAAGGTCGAAGGCGATCAGATGGCGCGTTACGTCGATCCGGTCGAGAACATCGGTCCAAGCCCTGTGGCTCAGCCCGAATCCGTGCAGCAACACGATCGGAACGCCGTCCGACCCGCGCTCAAGTGCGAAAATTTCAGCCAATCGCGCCTGCGCTCGCCTGAAGTGCCGCGCTCAGTTCACGAGCACGATCTGCGTATCCGCCGCGCCGTGCGATTTCACCAGATTGAAGAGAATCCGCGCGTTGTCGGGGTGCAGGCGGACGCAGCCATGCGACGCCGGCCGCCCGAGGTTGCGCAGGTATTCGGTCCCGTGGATCGCATAGCCCCCGCTGAAGAAGATCGAATATGGCATCGGCGACATGTCGTATTTGTGCGAGTACCACATCTTGTGCATGCGGATCGGCCGGAAGGCCCCCCGCGGCGTGCGGTAGCCCGGACGTGCCGTCGAGACGTCCCACGAATAGAGCACGTTGCCGTCCTCAAGGACCGTCATCGTCTGTTCTGAAATATCGATGCGGGCGACCACCCCCGCCGAAGCACCCGTCGTCGCCAGCACGAAAACGAATGCGGCCAATAGAATTGAACGCATGACGCAACTCCCAGCCCAGGCCGGGAGTATGTCACGTCGATCCTACGCGACAATTACCGAAGATTGCGCAATTGCCACCACAGATCACGTTGCTGCGAGGATGCGACGTTCGCCCAGTGACGCAGGCTCGATCGAGAGGTGCATCCTCGGGGTCACGACCTGCACAACAGGTTTTGCGCCCTCCTACATCGACAGGTGGAGGTTGCTCAAATCCTGACCGATTGCGTAGAAGATACCCTGCAGATCGGACGTCGTCGGCGCGTGATAGTGCAGATTCTGTCCGTTGATCGTGGACGCGCAGTTATCCATCAAGGTCTGGGTGGCCGAGCTGATCGTGCCGAACGTGATCGTATAAACGCGGATTTTGTTCCCGGTGGCCCCGTAGTTCTTGATGTTGGTGCAGAGCGACGCCGTCTTGGTATCGAGAGTAGACGTTGCCGTGGTCGCGTTCGTCGTCGTGCCCAAGCGATTCTGGCTAACGTAGTTGTAGCCGCTGAAATATGAATTGTTGTGATTGCTTGCGCCGGTGACCGAGTTCTCGCCGTCCGTGAAGAGCACGATCGCCTTCACAGTGGTGTCATAGTACTGACTGTCCGATCCCACACCCTCGGTAAAAGGTTCGTTCGGGGTAAGCAGGTGCCAACCCCAGATCAGGCCGTTCGGGATGAACGTGCCCATCGCCGGGTAGGCGATCAAGTTGGAGAGGAGGTTGGTAATCGTCGTCTTGTTGTTGGTCAGCGGGACGATGCCCTGCGGGCAGCCGTGATTTGGGCCGGCCGCGTAGGGGAAGCTGGTCGCCGCCGTATACTGGTTGCTGGTGCTCGGGCTGGTGTGCCACGTCGCCTTGTTGGTGCTGCTGGTGTAGGCATATTTGGCCCAAGAGCTCTGGACGGTCGCAGGTCGTGAAGAGCTGTACGCTTGCGTCAGCTTATCCTGCAGGTAGTTGTTCATGTAGGTGTAGTTGTAGCTCGAGTTCGTGCTCGTCGCATTGCTCGACGATGAACTGTAGTTGCTGTTGTAGCGCGTATCGAAACCCCCGCTGTTCACATACTGATACGGAGCTGCGGAGGACGACGTGCTGTAGCGGTCCGGCTCGTCCGGCCAGAAGAACGGAACGAAGAGGGTGTCGGGCGTCGCGGATGTCGGCGTCGTGTCGAGGATGTCGTAGGGAGTGTTCCGCATCTCCACGCAGCCTTCCCACTTTACCGCGGAGTTCGCCTGCGTGAGCTGGTTGAAAAGCCACTTATGGCCGATACGATTGCAGCCTGCAGTGCCGAGCGCGCAGGTAGCGCCGGCGGAGGTCTTCCCCGCGAAATTGCGGCCATTCCAGTAAGCCTGCGCCGTGTCGTTCCAGTCGACCCACGACGGCGGATTGGCGGCGTAGGTCGCGCCGATGTTCACGGCGCCTTCGAAGGGAACGACCCCGATCTTGATCTGGTTCGGGTCGGTCAAGTCGCTCGTCATCAAGGTATTGACCAAGGTGTTCGCGGCCGCCCGCAACGCTACGATTCGGCTCGACGAGCTCGGAGTATCCCAGTCGTTCGTGCACGAGCTTGATACCGTGTTGCCGCAGTTCATCGATCCCGTGACGTCGAGCACGAGCGCAAGCTCCAGGCGATTGGAGGAATTCACCACCTCGGCTTCGAGATGGTCGTCCAGCGAGTAGATGCCCTTGCCGCCCTTCGTCGCCTTGCCGAGCGGCAGGAAGATCGTCTTCATGCTGCCGACGGCGGAAACATGAAAGCCGTTGGTGAGCTTGGTAACGCTGAGGCTGCTTATTGAAAACGCGCTGTCGGTGATATTGAACGCGTTCACGTAGTTGGTGACAAACGTCGTCGCCTGCGCTGCCGTGTAGTCGTAGTGATTCTTGGCAAGCGCGAGCGCCGCTGCGTCGACCGTGTTCGCGAACTCGGTCTTGTAGCGCTCATAGCGCGCGATATCGACGGCGCCCCCCATGACCAGAAGGAGCGGTATCGCACACCCTCCGAAGAGGACGAAGACGTTACCCCGTTCGTCGCGCCTCAACCGGCGCACGGCATCGCAGAGAAAGCGGAACATGAAGCGGCCCTAAAAGTAGAACCTTTGGACTCTTCAAATAGGAAAAATGTCGAACTTTACGATTTACAAAGATGGTTAATCATTTGAAAGCTGAAGAATTCTCTAATCCCGGTTCATCGGCGAAATCCAATGCCGTGACCGTTGGCTTTGTTTTGAGGTGCTCCCGAATGATCGCAGGCGATTAACAAAGCGCCTGCTTCGAGGGCGCAGCCGGTGCGCGGAAGGAAGCCCGGCGAAGGCGTCGCGACCGACAGCACATTTCGCGGCTAGGGCGTTGATCCCATCCGGGAAGCAGGGCAAAGCTTTGCCGCTCGCACTCCTGCCAGATACCCCCGGGAATCAAATGCGTGACTTTTCCGCTATCCGTCGCGCGCGCTTCGCCGTGTCCGCCGTCTTCCTCGCGAACGGCATCATCATGGGCACCTGGGCGGCGCATATCCCGCTGGTGGAGGAGCGCCTGGCGATCAGCCATTCGACATTGGGACTCTCGCTCTTCGCCATGGCGTTCGGCGCGCTGATGTCCATGCCGCTCACCGGGCCGACCGTCGCGCGCTTCGGCAGCGCACGCGTCACCCGCGTCGCGACGATGGCGCTCTTCGCCGCCTTCATGCTGCCGATCCTGGCGCCCGACCCGCTGTCGCTGACCGCGGCGCTTTTCGTCTACGGCGCGATCAACGGGGTCATGGATGTCGCCATGAACGCACACGCCGTGGCGGTCGAACGGCAGCTCGAGCGCCCCGTCATGTCGTCCTTCCACGGGATGTGGAGCCTTGGCGGCCTGATCGGCTCAGGGTTCGCCGCCCTCACGCTCCCGCTGACCGCCCCGATCGCACAGGCCGGGCTTACCGTCGTCGTCGGCGCCGTCTTCGCTGTGATCGCGCTCTTCTTCCTGCTTCCCGCGCACGCCGACGGCGGTGTGGAGGGCACGACGCTCGCCTGGCCGAGCCGCGCCACGATCGGGCTCGGGATTCTCTGCTTCCTCTCCATGACCAGTGAGGGCGCGATCATCGACTGGGGAGCGCTGCACCTGAAAGGAAGCCTTGAACTCGGTGCGGGTCTCGCCGCCACCGGCTTTGCCGTCTACGCCGGCGCGATGGCCGCGAGCCGGTTCTCCGGCGACTGGCTGCGAAGCCGGTTCGGTGCGGTGGAGCTTGTACGGTGGAGCGCGCTTCTCGCTGCCGCAGGGTTGGGAGTCGCGCTCGTTGCGCCAGGTACCGGCTCTCGCGATCGCCGGCTTCGCCCTCATCGGGCTCGGGCTCGCGAATCTCGTACCGGTGTTCTTCGGTGCAGCCGGGCGCATCCCCGGGCAGACAGCCGCCGCCAACATCGCGGCAGTCGCCACCATCGGCTATTCGGGTTTTGTCGTCGGGCCGCCTTTCATCGGCTTCGTGGCCGACCTGACCTCGCTTGCGCTCGCGCTCGGGCTGATCGTGGTCGCTTGCCTTGCCGTCGCGCTCTGGGCAGCCATCGTTGAGCCGGCGCCACGCAGCGCCGCGGCGCCCGGCGCCTAGCGTATCCGTCGGCGGGGGTCAGACGCGCTGGTAGACGTCCGCGTAGCGGACGATGTCGTCTTCGCCGAGATAGTCGCCGAACTCCACTTCGATGACCTCGACGTCGGTTTCACCGAAATTCTCCAGCCGATGGCGGTCGCCCCGCCGAATGTCGACGGATTGGCCGCGGGTCAGCGTGGAGACACTTTCGCCGACCGTCACGGTCGCCTCGCCCGCGACGACCGTCCAGTGTTCCGAGCGATGCTTGTGACTTTGCAGCGAGAGCCGCCCCTGCGGCTTGACCACGATCCGCTTCACCTTGAAGCCGGGCCCTTCCTCCAGAACGAAGAAAACACCCCAAGGCCGCGTCTCCGTCGGAGCCCGCACACTGTCAGTCATCGATCGTGGATTCGCCCCGCCGGAAGCGGCGCTGCCGCCCCGCTCTACTCGGCCGCGGCCGCCCGCTTGTCGCCGCGCCGCTCGGCCGGCTCAACCTCGCGCCCCGCCAAGCCCTTCAAGGGCGGCAGCTTGTTGACGCCGTTTGAATCGTAGGTGGTGAGCGCGATCTCGTGCTCTGCCGCCTTGAGCGCATTCAGGAAGGCATGGAGCTCAAGCAGCGTCATCCGGAGATAGGCCTCCGACGCCTGCCGCTTCTTGCTATCGTCAAGCACCGACAGCGAGAATCCCATGCGTTCGAGGTCGAAATCCCGGATTTCAATCCCGAGATTGAGGTTGCTCATATCGTAGTCTCCCTGGCGCCGATCACGTGAATCTTGGGTCCCCATCCGCCACCGATCATCACTCGGCCGACAATGCGGCACAAGTAGGATTGTGGGTCGCACAGCCGATCCGATTGCAGCTGACGAAAACGCCGATCGTGTCGCTCTCGCATGCGTCCGTCGGGTTAGCTATGGGCGAAAGAAGTCGGTAGGATGACGCCCTCGCCAGCGGCACCAAAATGAAGCTCCACGCGTTTCTCGTCTCGTTTGCGCTGTTCGTGGGCCTCGCTTCCGCGGGCATGGCATCGGAGTTCTCGGAGGCCGCCGCGCGTCTTGATGGCGAATGGCACGGCGGCAACTTCGTGCTCAGGGTCGACGCGAGGCGCGCACAGGCGAGCGTCGACGCCGCGCGCCCCTTTTCCTGGGAACGTTTCCTGGTGAAGGAAGTCACGCCGACGGACATCGTATTCGCCATCGGCTCGGAGCTCTATCAGGCGAGAATCGACGCGGACACGATGACGCTGACAGGCACCAGTTTTCGCGGAACGCGCGTGCTCTTCCGCCTTGAAGGCGGGCTGCGCGGCACGGAGCAGAATTAGCTGCAAGCTTCGTCCGCGCTCCTTCTCTTGAGCAACGCGGCCTGTCGCGCCATGCTGGCGCACGACTGAGAAACGGGAGGAAATATCGGCATGGCCAGCAAAGCGCCCTATCGTGCCGACGAGGTTGGGAGCCTGCTACGCCCGGCCGAGCTCAAGGAAGCGCGCGCCAGGAGAGCCGACGGAAAGATCGGCGCCGCGGAGCTTCGCGCCGTCGAGGATCGCCTGATCCGCGAGGTGGTTGCCAAGCAGGAGGCGGTGGGGCTGAAGGCGGTCACCGACGGAGAGTTCCGCCGTGCCTGGTGGCACTTCGACTTTCTCGGCGAACTCGACGGCGTCGACGTCGTGGAGGCTGAGCACGGCATCCAGTTCCAGGGCGTTGAGACGAAGGCGCAGACGCTGAAAGTGACCGGCAAGGTCGACTTCCCGCCCGACCACCCGATGCTCGACCACTTTCGCTTCCTGAAATCGGTGGCGAAAGTCACCCCGAAGATGACGATCCCCGCTCCATCCGTCCTGCACTTTCGCGGCGGACGGCGGGCGATCGACAAAGGCGTCTACCCCGACATGGAGGCCTTCTACGCCGACACGGCGGAGGCCTACAGGAAGGCGGTGCTGGCATTCTACGCGGCCGGCTGCCGCTACCTTCAACTGGATGACACAGTGTGGGCCTACCTATGCTCGGAGAAGGAGCGGCAGGGCGTGCGCGATCGTGGGGAAGACCCCGACGTGCTGCCGGGCGTCTATCGCGACATGATCAACCACGCGATCAAGGACCGCCCCAGCGACCTGACGGTCACCACGCATGTCTGCCGCGGCAACTTCCGCTCTACCTGGATTTCCGAAGGCGGCTACGAGCCCGTAGCCGAGATTCTGCTCGGCGGCACCGACTATGACGGTTATTTTCTCGAGTACGACACCGACCGCGCCGGCGGTTTCGAGCCGCTCCGCTTTCTGCCGAAAGGCGCGAAGCGGGTGGTCTTGGGCCTCGTCACCTCGAAGAGCGGCGATCTCGAAGACAAGGCCGCCATCGAACGGCGGATCAAGGAAGCGACTGAGTTCGCACCCCTCGACCAGTTCTGCCTCTCCCCCCAATGCGGCTTCGCATCGACCGAGGAAGGCAACGTGCTGACCGAGGCGGCGCAATGGAAAAAGCTCGAGCTTATCGTCACGATCGCCAAGGAGGTCTGGGGCGACATTTGAAGAGCCTCCGGTCTCAGGAAATGTTCCATCTCCCGGAGCAAGCGCGACGCATCGACAAAATGCGATGTGTAGCAAAGTGTTGCGCACGGACCGTTGCGCTCTCTGAGTGAGTCGTGGAAAAGCGTGGGGCACGAGGAGCCGGCAATGTCCCGGGAAGCGCTTTCCCTTGAGATCTCCCAAGTCGTGTCGCGGGTCGTGAGCGGCGAGCCGATCGACGCGGCCGCGCGGGGCGCACTGCTTGCGCAAAAGTATCCAGACCTTGGGATGTCGGGCGAGATGATCGGCGAGGCAATCATACGCGCCGCCAACATGGTCGGCATGATCAAGAGCACGCCGATGCCCGCCGCCTGGCCCGATGAACCGGCTCCGGAGCCTGCGGTCGTGCCCGCCAGAGACGCAGGCGACGCGCGCGTTGCGGTCCCGCTTGCCGCCGCTGCGCGATCCATCGAAGACGAAATGGCCGCCGCCGTCGACGCCGAGATTGGCAGCCGCGTCGCCGGCCGGACGACCGCGCCGTCCTCCTCGGAAGGGAACGGCGCCGCGAAGACCGATATGAAGGCGACGCCGCCTCGCCGTTTCGCGCCCGTCGCCGCCCTTCGCCGCGCCTTCTTCCGGCACTGACGCCCGAAACGCCACGGTTGCCTGAACCGGGTATCCGGGCGATAGACCGGCGACGGTCTCGCACGGGGAAACTTGATATGCTGGATGATCTCGCCGGAAAGCGCATTCTCGTTACCGGCGCAAGCACGGGGATAGGCGCCGCCGCCGCGAAGGCGCTCGCCGCAGCCGGCGCGACGATTGCTGTCCACTACAACCACAGCGCAGCGGAAGCGGAGGCCGTCGCCAAGGAAATCCGTAGCAAGGGCGGCGTCTGCCACATTCTCAAGGGCGACCTCATGCAGAAGGGCGAGGCGAAGCGCGTCGTTGAAGAAGCGACGAAGGCGCTCGGTGGCCTCGATGTCCTCGTCAACAATGCCGGCTCGCTGATCAAGCGCACACCTTTCGAAGAGCTTTCCGACGACCTGATCGACAAGGTCTTCGACCTCAATGTCCGCTCGGTGGTGGAGGCGTGCCAGGCGGCGGTCCCACACCTGGAGAAAGCCGGCGGGGGCTCGATCATCAATGTCGGTTCGATTGCAGGCGCCGTGGGCGGCGGGCCGGGCGCCTCGGTCTACGGTGCGTCAAAGGCCTTCGTCCACAATCTGACCAAGCACCTCGCGGGCCTCTTCGCGGGGAAGAAGATCCGCGTCAACGCCGTCGCACCGGGCGTGATCGACACGCCGTTTCACGCATCGACGCCGGCGGAGCGGAAAGAAGCGATGCGCCAGACGATCCCGATGGGAAGACTCGGCGTTGCCGAGGATTGCGCCGGCGCCTTCCTCTACCTCGCCTCCGACAATATGAGCGGCTACGTGACCGGCCAGACGCTCCACGTGAACGGCGGCCAGTTCATGGTGTGACGCCGAGCGCGTTCGCCGCATTGCCTGCGTTTCCATTTCACCGAGGCATTTTCGGACATGAGCACATCGCTATTCGACCTGAGCGGAAAGGTCGCGCTGGTGACCGGTTCGACCTCCGGCCTCGGCCGCGCGATTGCCGGCGGGCTCGCCGCTGCGGGAGCAACGATCGTCGTCAACGGCCGCAATAAGGAGCGGCTCGATGCGACGCTCGCGGGTTTCAAGGCTGAAGGCCTGAATGCTGTTGGCTACGGCTTCGACGTGACCGACGAGTCTGCTGTCATCGAAGCGGTTGGCGAGATTGAGGCCGCGGTCGGACCGATCGACATCCTCGTCAACAATGCCGGCATCCAAAGACGGCAGCTGCTCGTGGAGATGAGCGCGGCAACGTTCGAGGAGGTGATCAAGACCAACCTGACGAGCCTCTTCCTCGTCGGCCGGGCGGTCGCAAGGAAGATGATCGAGCGCAAGCGCGGCAAGGTCATCAACATCGCCTCGCTCGCGAGCGAACTGGCGCGGCCGACGATCGGCCCCTACACGGCGGCAAAGGGCGGCGTCCGCCAACTCACCAAAACAATGTGCGTCGAGTGGGCAGGCCACAACATCCAGGCGAACGCAATCGGCCCCGGCTATTTCCGCACCGAATTGAACCGCGCGCTCTGGACCGACCCGGAGTTTAACAAATGGGTCGCGGCGCGCACGCCGGCCGCCCGCTGGGGGGAGCCGGAGGAGCTGATCGGCGCGGCGGTCTTCCTCGCCTCCGCCGCTTCCGATTTCATGAACGGGCAGACGATCTACGTCGACGGCGGTTTGCTCGCGTCGATGTGAGCTTGCGGTCGGTCCTTTACTCCGGGAGCGGTGGGCTCAGCGTCCGCGGCACACGTCGGGATGCGCCTGGCTCGATCCGAAGCGTCGGCGCCGCACCGGGGTCCGGCCGCTCCGAGCGCTTGCCGAAGTTCGCGCCATCGCGGTCGGCGCGTTCGGCATCCGATTCTTCCTGGCGCGAGCCGCGCCTTTTTGCACCAAAGAGACCCGCAAATCGCATCGCCAGACTTCCCCATGCCCACAGGCGAGACGAGCGCATCCGACGCCCCTCGAACCAGCCAATTCTGCCAAATTCCGCGGACTTGGTTAAAACTTTCGCGACTTCTGGTGAACCGATGGTTTAGCGCTCTGCCACAGGTAGCGGATCATGCCCGCGCGACGAGAAAGCGCACATTGTTGCGGTCGGTGTGACCAGCCGCTAGGGCTCGCCGCAGCGCATGAAGCCTGGTGGCAACCGGAGTTCAGATGGCCAAAACAGCGTCGGTCCGCATCGGCACACGCGGCAGTCAGCTCGCGCTTTGGCAGGCGAACGCCGTCCGCGACGCCTTGCTCGCCGCGCACGCGCTTGCACCCGAGGCCGTCGAGATCGTCACGATCAGGACGTCGGGCGATGCGATCCGGGACCGGCCGCTCTCGGAGGCCGGCGGCAAGGGACTCTTCACCAAGGAGATCGAAGCGGCGCTCATTACGAAGACCGTGTCGATCGCCGTCCACTCCGCGAAAGACATGGAGACGATCCTCCCCGAAGCGCTCACGATCGGCGCGGTGCTCGAGCGGGAGGACGTGCGCGACGCGCTGATCGCGCGCGCCGCGCGCTCGATCGAAACTTTGCCAATGGGCGCGCGCGTCGGCACGGCGTCGCTCCGCCGAACGGCGCTTCTGAAGCGAGCGCGGCCGGACATCGAGACCACGCTCCTTCGCGGCAATGTACCGACCCGCATCCGCCGCGTCGAAGCCGGCGACCTCGACGCGACGCTGCTCGCCGCCGCCGGACTGAATCGGCTCGGCCTTGAAAGCCGTATCGCGGCGCTGCTGCCGCTCGACACCTTTCCGCCGGCCTGCGGCCAGGGCGTGATCGCAATCGAGTGCCGCGCGGACGACGCGGAGATACGCGAGCTCCTCGTCGCGATCGACCACCGTTCGACGGCGGCGGCGCTCGCTTGCGAGCGTGCCTTCCTCGCCGCGCTCGACGGCACTTGCCAGACGCCGATCGCCGGCTATGCGCGGACCGAAGGCGGACGCCTGGTCTTTGACGGCGTGATCCTCGCGGAAGATGGGACGGAGTCCTACGCCGCCGCCGGCGGCGGAGACCCCGCCGACGCCGAGGCGATCGGCCGCGGCGCCGGGGAAGAAATCCTCAGCAGCGCGCCCTCCCCGTTCCTGAAGCGGCTCGGGATCGGCGGCGGCTGAGTTATTTCGTGTCCCGGTCCGGCGCGATTGCGGCTGGGCACGAGCTGTTCAGCGATGCGACCAGTCGTTCGGATCTTCGGACTTGCTCGGGGAGAGTCCCAGAACGTCGCCGTCGGTGTTGATGCCGAGACCGAGCACGGTGCGGTTGGCATAGGCGAAATAGGCGACGACCTGGTTGATCTCGAGAATCTCGCCGTCGTCGAAACCGGCGGCCCGCATGGCCTCGACGTCGGCCCTTGCGAGAGTGGCCGGCGCCTCGGTCAGCTTGACGGCGTAGCGCAGCGCCGATTGCTCGCGTGCGTCAAACGCGCCTTCGAACACCCCGGAATCCAGCGCCGAGCGGATCGCCGCGGCACTGCTGTCCTCTCCGAGCAGCCGCTTGAGCCCGGCGAAATGATGTTCCACGCAGTAGTCGCAGCGATTGATGTGGCTGACCAGCACGCCAAGTGTCTCCAGGAACCACTCGGGCACCGTGTTGGAGAAATGATGCAGCGTGTATTTGTAGAGGGCCATATGGCCCTCCATCGTGTGCGGGCGCAGGCTGTGCGCCATCATGATGTTGTCGATGTTGTCGCCTGGCCCCTTGATGCGGTCGTAGAGTTGCCGCAGGCGGCCGGTGGCCTCTTGATAGGCGACAGTTTTGATCCAGGTCACGCTCGTTCCCGTCCACGATTGGCTGCAGCGACGCGCGACTATCGCTAGCCGTTCAACGCGGATCGATCAAACCGGCGGCCATGAGCGAACGAAATCCGGCACTTCCCAAGGGGGCATCGGGCGACCGTAGAAGTATCCCTGGATCTCGTCGCACGAGCCTGCCCGCAAGATGCCGACCTGCTCGGCGGTCTCGATGCCCTCGGCGACGATCTTGAGCCCAAGCGCGTGCCCGAGATTGATCACCGCCGACACGATGGCGCGACTTCCCTCGTCCTCGGCGATGCCGATGACAAAGCTCCGGTCGATCTTGACGACATCGATCGGGAAGAGACGAAGATGGGTGAGAGACGCGTAGCCCGTCCCGAAGTCGTCAAGCGCGATCTCCACGCCGGCTTCCCGAAGCCGGGAGAGCGTCTTCTTGATCGAGGCGTTGTCGCCGAGGATGACGGTCTCGGTTATTTCGAGCCCAAGGACCGAGGGCGGCAGTTTGTTGTCTTTCAACCGGCGGAGCACATGCGCCGCCAGATCGAAGTTGGCGTAGTCGGCGGAGGAGGTGTTCAACGCCATCCGGCCGACCTTGAGACCCTGCCGGCGCCAGGTCGAAACGTCGGCAAGCACCCTGTCGAGCTGACGGTTGAAATATTCGCGCGCGATTTTGGCGTCCTCGAGCGCCGGGATGAAATCGCCGGGCCCACGCATCCCGGTCGGCGAGTTCCACCGCCCGAGAACCTCGAAGCCGCTGATCGCGCCGGTGCGCACGTCCACCTTCGGCTGGTAGAACGGCACGAACTGGCCCGCCGCGAGGCCCGTCTCGACTTCCGCGCGGAGCGACACCCGGCGGAGCGTCTCGTCGCGAAGGCTCGGCGAAAAGCGGGCGTAGCTGTTGGTCCCCTTCTCCTTGGCGGCGTTGAGCGCCAGCGCGGCATTGGTCATGAGCTCCGTCGGTCCGCGCGCGTCGCTTGGGAAGACCGTCACGCCGACCGAAAGCTCGATCGGAACCTCCTGCCCAAAGACCCTGAGCGGACGCATTCCGCCGACAAAGGCGCATGCCCGGTTTGCCGCCTGCTCTTCGGGGACATCCTCAAAGATCACGGCGAACTCGTTGTTGCCGATCCGCGCCACGAAACTGCCGGGCGTGGCTTCGCGGAGCCGGCGTGCGAAGGCACGCAGGAAGGCGTCGCCGAAGTCCGGGCCGCGAAGCGTGTTCACCTCCGCGAAGCGGTTGACGTCGATGAAAACGAGAGCGCCGGTCGTGCCGCGCGTGAGAACGGCGTCCGATAGCGTGATGCCGAGCGCTCTCCGGCTGGGGAGCTCGGTCAAGAGATCTTCGTCAGGGCTTCCCGCGAAGTCGTTCGCCGGACTGTAGATTCGACGGATGAAGCCGAACGACGGTCCGTCACCGACCGTCCGCACTTCTCCGAGCGCCTCGAAATGCTGCTCCGTGCCGTCTTCGGAAACCGTTCGGAATGTGTGCACGAAGGCTTCGGTCCCGTTCGCGCGCAAGATCCGCTCCTGCAGACGCGACATGATCGGGTTTCTCTGGCGGCGCTTCAGCGCGCTCACCGACTCGATCCCGAGAAGCCGGCGCGCCTCCGGATACCAAGTGAACGCGGAGGTCTCGGGGTCGAACTCCCAGAACCCCATGTTCAGGAGGCGCTCGGCGCGTATGACCGCCTCACGGTCGCGTCTCGCCTGGTTGTCGGTATCCTCGCGCGCGTTCGATCGGGCTTTGAGCGAGAGCATCTGTGCGACGATCGTAGCGGCGATCTCCGCCCATGCGCGTTCCGGGTCGCTGTCCTCGAACGGCTCCCGCCCCGGATAGCCGATCGTCACGCGGCCCCGCGGCTCACCGTAGGATTCGATGATCCGCTCGACACGGACTTCCGCGGGCGAATAGCGCGGCGACCAATGGGTCAAGCCTTCAAACTCGATGCGGCTGGTTCGTCTGGTCCCTTCCGCGTGTCCGCTGAGAAGCTCGGTCAGGCGGTCGAGACGGGCGTCGCGCACGGCTGCGACACGCGCGCATTCCAACGCGATTGCCATGAGCGACTGAGTGCCGGCGCCGTTTTCCCACACCGCGGCGGGCGCGGCGGATTGAAATCTGGCGAGGGGCTCTGCCACATCGTGCTGGTTCTCGGTGGCACCGATTGGCATCGGCCGGTTCATGCGCCTCGCCGCTTCTCTTTTTCTCACGGGGCCCTGCCCCCGCCGCCTCCCGATCACCACTGCATCAGAAGCAGTAAAGGAAGCATGACGTCGAAGCCCTCATCCGCAGTTCGATAAGCCAACCCTGAATAGGTGTTTCACACCGCTGCTACTCGCGGATACGTTTGATCCAGGTCACGGTTTCTCCCCGCCGCCTGGGCAATCTGTCTTCGAAATTGGCGAGATTCCAGGAGCGGCGGCAATGCCGACAACCCGCGACATGACCCCGAGGGTCGATCTGACCCGGCGCAAGGGCGTCGGTCCGGCACGGGAGCGGCGGCCGGTCTATGTCGACCTCCTGCCGCCCTGTAATGCCGCCTGTCCCGCCGGCGAGAATATCCAGGCATGGCTGGCGCTCGCCCAGGCCGGAAAATTCCGCGCCGCCTGGGAGACGCTGATCGCGGACAATCCGATGCCGGCCGTGCACGGCCGCGTCTGCTATCACCCGTGCGAATCGAGCTGCAACCGCAAGGAACTCGATAGCTCGGTCGGCATCCACGCGGTCGAGCGCTTTCTCGGCGACATGGCGGCGCGGGAAGGCTGGGAAAATCCGAAGGCAGCCGCAAAAAGCGGCAAGCGAATCCTGGTCGTCGGTGCCGGCCCGTCCGGTCTGTCGGCTGCATGGCATCTGGCGCGTCTCGGCCACACAGTCGAAATCCGCGAGGCCGGGCCACTCCCCGGTGGCATGCTGCATTTCGGCATCCCCGCCTACCGCCTGCCGCGCGCGGACCTGATGAAGGAAGTGCGGCGAATTGAAGCGATGGGCGTCAAGATCGTCCTGAACCACCGTGTCGAGGACGTGCTCGCGGAACAGAAGGCGGGCGGCTTCGACGCCGTCTTTATCGCCATCGGCGCGCATGTTTCGAAGCATGTCGACATCCCGGCGCGCGACGCGGTGAAGGTGCTCGACGCGGTGAAGCTCTTGCGCGACGTGGAAGCGGGCGAGGCGCCGCTCCTCGGCCGCCGCGTGCTGATCTACGGCGGCGGCAACACGGCGATGGACGCGGCGCGCACTGCCCGCCGGCTCGGCGCCGAGGACGCGATGATCGTCTACCGCCGCGACCGCGCGCACATGCCGGCGCACGAATTCGAGGCCGACGAGGCGCTGGCCGAAGGCGTGAAGATCAAGTGGCTGACCTCGATAAAAGAGATCGCCGGCGGCGATTTCACGGTTGAGCGGATGACGATCGGTGAGGACGGGCGCGCCAAGCCGACGGGCGAGTTCGAGACGCTCAAAGCCGACGCCGTCGTGCTCGCCCTCGGACAGGAGGCCGACAGCGGATTTTTGCGCCGCGTTCCCGGCATCGAATTCAAGGACGACGGCACCGTGGTCGTGGGTGCCGACATGATGACCGGCCGGCCGGGCATCTTCGCCGGCGGCGACATGGTGCCAGCCGAGCGTTCCGTCACCGTCGCCACCGGCCACGGCAAGAAAGCGGCGCGCACCATCGACGCCTGGCTCCGGGGCGCGACCTACGAGCGACCGGCGAAGCACCCGATCGTCGACTTCGCCGGGTTGAACCTGCCGATCTATTCCGACGCCGCGCCCTCCGCCGAGCGGCACCTGCCGGTCGAGGAGCGCGGAACGGGCTTTGAGGAGATCGTCTCGGCCTTAAGCGAGGCGGAGGCGCTGCACGAGGCGCGGCGCTGCCTCTCCTGCGGCAATTGCTTCGAATGCGACAATTGCTACGCGGCCTGCCCGGAGGATGCGATTCTGAAGCTTGGGCCGGGAAGCCGCTACCGCATCGACTACAAGCTCTGCACCGGCTGCGCCGTCTGCGTCGAGCAGTGCCCCTGCCACGCCATGGAAATGATCGTCGAGCCGGCCTGAGGCCGGCGGCGAGGGAGAAGACCGCGAATGGGCAGGATCGTCACGATGGACGGCAACACCGCCGTCGCCCACGTCGCCTATCGGGTGAACGAGGTCTGCGCCATCTATCCGATCACGCCGTCATCCACGATGGCGGAACTCGCCGACCAATGGGCCGCGGAAGGCGTGAAGAACATCTGGGGCAACCTGCCCGTCGTGCAGGAGATGCAGAGCGAGGGGGGCGCCGCCGGCGCCGTGCACGGTTCGCTGCAATCGGGCGCGATGACGACCACCTTCACCGCGTCGCAGGGGCTCATGCTGATGATCCCCAACATGTTCAAGATCGCCGGCGAGTTGACCGCGACGGTCTTCCACGTCGCCGCCCGCTCGATCGCCACCTCGGCGCTCTCGATCTTCGGCGAGCACTCCGACGTGATGGCGACGCGCGCCACAGGCTTCGCCATGCTCGCCTCCGGCAGCGTGCAGGAAGCGCACGACTTGGCGCTGATCGCGCAGGCGGCGACCTTGAAGGCGCGCGTGCCGTTCATCCATTTCTTCGACGGCTTCCGCACGTCGCACGAGCTGAACACCTTCTCGCTCCTCGGCGACGACGACATCCGCGCCATGATCGACGACGACCTGGTCCGCGCGCACCGCGCCCGTGCGCTCGATCCGGAGCATCCCTTCGTGCGTGGCACGGCGCACAACCCCGACACCTTCTTCCAGGCACGCGAAGCGGTGAACCCCTACTACGCGGCGACGCCCGGGATCGTGCTCGAAGCCATGGAGCGCTTCGAGAAGATCGTCGGGCGGCGCTACCGCCTCTTTGAATATGAAGGCGCGATAGACGCCGAGCGCGTCCTGGTCCTGATGGGCTCCGGCGCAGAGACCGCGCGCGAGACGGTGAAGGCGCTTGCCGCGAAAGGCGAGAAGGTCGGCGTGGTGCAGGTGCGGCTCTATCGGCCGTTCTCGGCGGCGCATCTTCTTGCCGCGCTCCCTGAGAGCGTCGCTTCGATCGCCGTCCTCGATCGCACCAAGGAACCGGGCGCGCCGGGCGAGCCGCTCTATCTCGATGTCGTCTCGACCCTCGCCGACGCTGTCGCGCAAGGCGCCCGGGCTTCCATGCCGCGCGTGGTCGGCGGCCGCTACGGCCTCTCCTCCAAGGATTTTACCCCGGCGATGGCGAAGGCAGTGCTCGACGGGCTGAAGCGCCAAAATGGCAAGAACGTGCTTGGCCTGAGGAACGGCTTCACCGTCGGCATCGACGACGATGTGAGCAGCTTGAGCGTCGCGATCGACCGCAGCTTCGCGGTCGAGCCGGAAAGCGTGACGCGCGCCGTCTTCTACGGTCTCGGCGCCGATGGAACGGTCGGCGCCAACAAGAACAGCGTGAAGATCATCGCGGAGGACGCCAAGCGCTTTGCGCAGGGCTATTTCGTCTACGACTCGCACAAGTCCGGTGCGCAGACGGTGTCGCATCTCCGCTTCGGACCGGAGCCGATCAAGGCGCCCTATCTGATCGAACAGGCGGGCTTCGTCGCCTGCCACCAGTTCGCGTTCCTCGCGCGGCAGGACGTACTCGCGCTCGCAGCGCCCGGCGGCGTCTTCCTCCTGAACAGCCCTTACGGGCCGGAGGAAGTCTTCGACCGCCTGCCGCTCTCCGTGCAGCGGCAGATCATCGACAAGCGCCTCCGCTTCTATGTCATCGACGCCTCGAAGGTGGCGCGCGAGGTGGGACTCGGCGTCAGGACCAACACCGTCTTGCAGACCTGCTTCTTCGCCATCTCCGGCGTGCTGCCGCGCGACGCCGCGATCGACCACATCAAGCAGTCGATCCAAAAAACCTACGGCCGCAAGGGCGAAGCGGTGGTCGCCAAGAACTTCGCCGCCGTCGACGGCACGCTGGCGCAGCTCTCCGAGGTGAAGGTTCCGAAGGACGTGACGGCGAAGGCGGATCGCCCGCCGATCGTGCCGGATTCCGCGCCGGAATTCGTGCGGCGCGTCACCGGCCCGATGCTCGCCGGCCGCGGCGACGCGATTCCGGTCAGCCTGATGCCGGCGGACGGGACGTTCCCGTCGGGAACGAGCGCCTTCGAGAAGCGCAACGTCTCCGACATCGTGCCGGTCTGGCGCGAGGACCTCTGCATCCAATGCGGCCAGTGCAGCTTCGTCTGTCCGCACTCTGTCATCCGCTCGCGCTACTACAACGAAGAGGCGCTTGCCGCCGCACCGGCATCGTTCAAGTCGGCGCCGGTCAACGCCCGCGGCTATCCGGAGGCGCGCTTCACGCTGCAATTCTATGTCGAAGACTGCACCGGCTGCGCGCTCTGCATTGAAGCCTGCCCATCCGTCAGCCCGCGCGAGCCGGGCGTGAAGGCGATCAACCTCGCCGACAAGGCGCCGCTCGTCGAAGCTGAGCGCGAGAACATCGCCTTCTTCGAGACGCTTCGGGTCAACGAGCGCGCCCGCGTCGACTTCGCCAATGTGCGCGGCGTGCAGTTCCTTGAGCCGCTTTTCGAGTTTTCCGGCGCTTGCGCGGGATGTGGCGAGACGCCTTACCTCAAGCTCCTGTCGCAGCTCTATGGCGACCGCGCGATGATCGCGAACGCCACCGGCTGCTCGTCGATCTACGGCGGCAATCTGCCGGTCACGCCGTGGACGAAGAACCAGGAGGGACGCGGGCCGGCCTGGTCGAACTCGCTGTTCGAGGACAATGCAGAATTCGGCCTCGGCTTCCGGCTCGCCGCCGACAAGCATCTCGATCTCGCCCGCGCGCTCGTTGAAAAGCTGGCGCCGGAGGTGGGCGTGAGGCTCACCGAGGATATCCTTTTCGCTCCGCAGATTCAGGAATCGGAAATCCGCGCGCAGCGCGAGCGCGTGGCGGCGTTGAAGGTCGCGCTGCTGAGGCTCGACAGCGAGGACGCGCGCAACCTTCTTTCCGTCGTCGACCATCTCGTCCGGCGCTCGATCTGGATCGTCGGCGGCGACGGCTGGGCCTACGACATCGGCTATGGCGGGCTCGACCACGTGCTTGCGAGCGGCCGCGACGTGAACATCCTCGTGCTCGACACGGAGGTCTATTCCAACACCGGCGGCCAGTCGTCGAAAGCGACGCCACTCGGCGCAGTGGCGAAGTTCGCCGCGTCCGGGAAGCGCGTGCAGCGGAAGGACCTTGCGCTGCAGGCGATCGCCTACGGCAACGTCTACGTCGCGCAGGTGGCGATGGGCGCCAATCCGCAGCAGACCCTCGACGCCTTCCGCGAGGCGGAGGCCTATCCGGGCACGTCGATCATTCTCGCCTACAGCCATTGCATCGCGCACGGCATCGACATGCGCTTCGGCATGAAGCAGCAGGACCTCGCCGTCGCCAGCGGCTACTGGCCGCTCCTGCGCTACAACCCGGCGATGCGCGCGATCAGCGAGAACCCGTTCCGTCTCGATTCGCCGCGGCCGACCATTCCATTCAAGAACTACGCCTATAACGAGATCCGCTATTCGTCGCTTGCCGCGACAAGGCCCGAAGAGGCGGCGGACCTTCTCGCACAGGCACAGGCGGCGGTCACGGCGAAGTACCTGCAATACGAGGATTTGGCCGCGCTCGACGGCCGCCATTTCCGTCAGGACGCGACAAGGGCCGATCGCGCATGATGAACCTCTCAACCGAATATATGGGGCTCGCGCTGAAGAGCCCCCTCATCGCTTCGGCCTCACCGCTCAACTCGGATATCGGCAATCTGAAAAGGCTGGAGGACGCCGGCGCCGGCGCTGTCGTGCTGCCGTCGCTCTTCGAAGAGCAGCTCGAGGCGGAGGCGGCGCGGCACGACCAGCTAACCTCCACCGTTGCCGAGAGCTTTCCGGAGGCGCTCAGCTATTTCCCGGAGACCGCCGAGTTCCGCGTCGGGCCGGAGCAATATCTCGACCTAGTCCAGCGCGCGTCCGAATCGGTCGACCTTCCCGTCATCGCGAGCCTCAACGGCGTCACCGATCACGGTTGGATCGACTACGCCAAGCTCATCGAACAGGCCGGCGCGAGCGGACTTGAACTCAACATCTACTTCATTCCCGCCGACACCTCCCTCAGCGGGCAAGAGGTCGAACAGCGCTATGTCGACATCGTCAAGGCGGTCCGGAAGACGGTTTCGATCCCGCTGGCGGTGAAGCTCAGTCCCTATTTCAGCTCAATCGGCCACATGGCCGTCAAGCTGCAGGGGGCCGGAGCGAATGGGCTCGTGCTCTTCAACCGCTTCTACCAGCCGGATATCGACATCGGCACGCTGCAAGTGCTGACCGATCTCAATCTGAGCCGACCCGAAGAGATCCGCCTTCCGCTCCTCTGGCTTGCCGTGCTCTCCGGGCGCGTCAAGGCGTCGCTCGCCGCCACGACGGGTGTCAGCACTGCCGACGAGGTGATCAAATATCTCCTTGCCGGCGCAGACGCGGTGATGTCGACCTCGGCGCTTCTCCGCCACGGGGTCGGTCATATGAAGGTGCTGCTGTCCGGCCTTGAGCTCTGGCTCACGTCGCGCGAATTCGCTTCGCTCGAGGAGGTTCGCGGGCTGATGAGCCAGCGGCGGATCTCCGACCCGCAGGCCTTGGAGCGCGCCAACTACATCCGGATTCTCCAAGGCTACGGGGCGGCACATGCATAGCAGCATCCTCCGCGCTGCTTGGCCTGCGTACGATTCGACTGAGCGCCTCAGACTTCGCTTTGAGGGCGCTGCCTTGAAGGATATTGAGACGCGTCAGGTTGCCCGGCCGCCGTCCCAGCGTTGCCGAGCGCCGAGGGAAGCGGCACACGATCGAGGCTTGGCGCGATGCAAAGAGACCAACCCGTCACACTGACCGTCGACGGGCTCGCCGCCCTTCTCGACGCGCTGAAGGAGCGCGGCTACCGCGTTCTCGGGCCGACGCTGCGCGACCAGGCGGTCGTCTACGACGATATCGACGCGGTCGCCGACCTGCCCAAAGGCTGGACCGACGAGCAGGACGGCGGACACTACCGTGTCGTCCGCCGCGACGACGAGGCGCTCTTCGGCTATGCCGTCGGCCCGCATTCCTGGAAGAAATTCCTGCACCCGCCGATCCAGAATCTCTGGAGCGCCACGCGCGACGGAGACGCCGTGCGCATCGACGCGGCGACGGAGCACGGCACGCGCTTCGCCTTTGTCGGCGTGCGC
Source organism: uncultured Alphaproteobacteria bacterium (assembly GCA_963739005.1). Taxonomy (GTDB): domain Bacteria; phylum Pseudomonadota; class Alphaproteobacteria; order Rhizobiales; family Afifellaceae; genus DASWJZ01. The sequence continues at coordinate 491,914 of CAVTYQ010000002.1, forward strand.
TCCTGCGAGATCGCCGCGATCGCGATCCAGGATCGCGTGCTGATGGGCGACGCCTATGCCGATCCGCATTATCGCGCGCGGCGCGAAGGGAACTTCATCGTCGCGGTGAATTGCGGCAAGGCCGGCGGCACCTGCTTCTGCGTCTCGATGGAGACAGGCCCGAAGGCGAAGGCGGGGTACGATCTCGCACTGACGGAATTGCTCGGGGACGAGCACCGCTTCCTTGTCGAAATCGGATCGGAGACGGGCAGCGAGGTGCTGGCCGCGCTTCCGCATCGCGCCGCGTCGGCCGCGGAAATCGCGGACGCCGAGGCGGTGGTGGCGCGGACAGCGCAGAGCATGGGCCGCGCCATGCGCGCCGACGACGTGCACGACCTGCTCCTGCGCAATCTCGAGCACCCGCGCTGGAACGACGTTGCCGATCGCTGCCTCACCTGCGGCAATTGCACGATGGTCTGCCCGACCTGCTTCTGCACCTCGGTTGAGGATTCAAGCGACCTCGCCGGCATCGAGTCGTCGCGCTCGCGGCGCTGGGACTCGTGCTTCACCATGGATTTTTCCTACATCCACGGCGGCAGCGTTCGCTCGACCGCAAAGTCGCGCTATCGCCAATGGATGACCCACAAGCTCGCCACCTGGGTCGACCAGTTCGGCACGTCGGGCTGCGTCGGCTGCGGCCGCTGCATCACCTGGTGCCCGGTCGGCATCGACATCACCGAAGAGGTGAGCGCCATCCGCGAGACCGAACCTCTTGGGGAGCCGCGCTGAGGAGTGAGAGATGGACACGACAGGACTTGAGCGCATCATCCGCGAGCACCCGTTCTTCGCCGGGCTCGACGAGACCTTCATCACGCTCGTCTGCGGCTGCGCCAAGAACGTCCGCTTCGACGCCCGACAATACCTCTTCCATGAGGGTGGCCCGGCCGACCAGCTTTTCCTCATCCGCCACGGCCGCGTGGCGCTCGAGGTCACCTCACCGGGGCGCGGCGCCCTCACCTTTCAGACGCTCTCCGAAGGCGAGCTCGTCGGCGTGTCGGCGCTGATCCCGCCCTATCGCTGGACCTCCGACGCGCGCGCGCTCGACCTCGTCCGCGCGATATCGATGGATGCCACCTGTCTGCGCAACAAATGCGAGGCCGACCACAATCTCGGCTACGAAGTGATGAAGCGCTTCGTGCCGGTGCTCGTCGCCCGCCTGCAATCGACGCGGCTCCAGGCCCTCGACGTCTATGGCGTCCGTAACTGAGCGCGCTGCTGTGACGCTCTCCGATCCGATGCTGCCGCGGGTCGCGCGCGTGCGCCGCCGGCGCCGCGACACCGCCGACGTGTTTACGCTCGACATCGAGGCCGAAGACGGCGCGATGAATTTCCTGCCTGGGCAGTTCAACATGCTGACCGCGTTTGGCGTCGGCGAAGTGCCGATCTCGATGAGCGGCGATCCGGGCGTCACGCAGCCCTTCATCCATACGATTCGCGCGGTCGGCCCGGTCTCGACCGCGCTCACGAATTTGAAGCCCGGCGCGGCACTCGGGCTGCGCGGTCCCTTCGGCGCCGGCTGGCCGGTCGATGCGGCGGCCGGACATGACATCGTCTTCATCGCCGGCGGGCTCGGCTTGGCGCCCCTCCGCCCTGCCTTCTACCGCGTGCTGGCAGAGCGCGAGCGCTACGGCAACGTCGTGCTCCTCTACGGCACCCGCAGTCCCGACGACATCCTCTTCCGGCGCGAAATCGAATCCTGGCGGCAGCGGCTCGATCTCGAAGTCCAGGTGACGGTCGACCATGCGCTCGCCGGCTGGCACGGGCATGTGGGCGTGGTGACGACGCTGATCCATCGCGCCGATTTCGACCCGCTGCACACCACCGCTTTCGTCTGCGGCCCGGAGGTGATGATGCGCTTCGCGATCGCAGCGCTCCACGACGCCGGCGTCTCCGACGAGGCGATCCATCTCTCCATGGAGCGCAACATGAAATGCGCCGTCGGCCTCTGCGGCCACTGCCAGTTCGGGCCGACCTTCGTCTGCCGCGATGGGCCGGTGTTCCGCTACGACCGCGTGCGTGGCATCCTCGGCTTGAAGGAGATCTGACGTGCCCAAATCCGAGGCGGCGAAAAAGCCGAGGCTCGCGGTCTGGAAGTTCGCCTCCTGCGACGGCTGCCAGCTTTCCCTCCTCGACTGCGAGGACGAGCTTCTCGCCGTCGCCGACGCGGTGGAGATTGCCTATTTCATGGAGGCGACGCGCGGCGAGATCGGCGGGCGCTACGACGTCTCTCTCGTGGAGGGCTCGATTACGACGGCGCATGACGCGGAGCGCATCCGCGAGGTACGCCGCCGCTCAGACGCGCTGATCACCATCGGCGCCTGCGCCACCGCCGGCGGTGTCCAGGCGCTTCGCAATTTTTCCGACGTGAAGGAATATACCTCCATCGTCTACGCCCACCCCGATTACATCTCAACGCTCGCGACCTCGACCCCGATCGCCGCACACGTGAAGGTCGATTTCGAGCTGCGCGGCTGCCCGATCTCTAAGCGCCAGCTTCTCGAAGTCGTCTCCGCCTTTCTCGCCAGGCGAAAGCCGGTGACGCCGGCGCATTCCTGCTGCGTCGAGTGCAAGCTCAAGGGCAATGTCTGCGTAATGGTGGCGCACGGGACGCCCTGCCTCGGCCCGGTGACCCACGCCGGCTGCGGCGCGCTCTGCCCCTCCTACGATCGCGGCTGCTACGGCTGCTTCGGGCCGAAGGAAACACCGAACGCGCCGTCGCTCAGCCGTCAGCTGAAGGACCTCGGCATGGACGAGCGCGCGCTGAAGCAAATCTACTCGACCTTCAACGTGAACGCGCCGGAATTCCGCGAGGAGCGCGAGCGCCATGGCGACTAAGACGATCAAGGTCGATTATCTCGCCCGCGTCGAAGGCGAAGGCGCATTCAAGGTCGTCGTACGCAACGGCAAGGTGAAGAAGGCGGAGCTTTCGATCTTCGAGCCGCCGCGCTTCTTCGAGGCGTTCTTGCGCGGACGCGACTTCGCCGAGACGCCGGACTTCGTCGCGCGCATCTGCGGCATCTGCCCGGTCGCCTACCAGATGAGCGCCGTCCACGCGATGGAAAACGCGATCGGCGTAACGGTCGGCGGCCCGCTGCGCGAGCTTCGGCGGCTGCTCTATTGCGGCGAATGGATCGAGAGCCACACGCTGCACGTCCACATGCTGCACGCGCCCGACTTCCTCGGCTATGCGGGCGCCGTCGACATGGCGCGCGACCACGGCGACGCGGTCAAGCGCGGGCTCAAGGTGAAGAAGGCCGGCAACGACATCGTGAATTTCATCGGCGGGCGCGAGATCCATCCGATCAACGTGCGCGTCGGTGGCTTCTATCGCGTGCCGAAGAAGCGCGAGTTCGCGGAGCTCGCTGAAAAGCTGAAATGGGGGCGCGACGCCGCGCGCGACGTGGTGCGCTGGGTCGCCGGCTTCGACTTCCCCGACCGCCAGCGCGACTACATCTTCGTCGCGCTCAGGCACCCGGCCGAATATCCGTTCAACGAGGGCCACATCGTCTCAAACCGCGGCCTCGACATCGAGGCGGCGGAGTACGATGCGCATTTCGAGGAGATGCACGTCAAGCGCTCGACCGCGCTGCAATCGCGCCTGAAGCAAAGCGGCGAGCCCTATCTGGTCGGGCCGCTCGCCCGCTACGCGCTGAACTTCGACAAGCTCTCGCCGCTTGCGCAGGAAGCGGCACGCGAGGCGGGTCTCGGAACGACCTGCACCAATCCCTATCGGAGCATCGTGATCCGCGCGGTCGAGACGCTTTACGCCTTCGACGAAGCGCTTCGCGTCATCGAAGAATACGAGGAGCCTGACGCCCCCTTCGTCCCCGTCGAGCCGCGGGCGGCAACCGGCTATGGCGCGACCGAGGCACCGCGCGGGCTGCTCTATCACCGCTACAGCCTGGAGGCGGACGGAACGATCGCGACGGCACAGATCGTGCCGCCCACGTCGCAGAACCAGGCGAGCATCGAGGAAGACCTCACAAGCTATGTCGAGGGCTTCCTCGACCTCCCCGACGAGGCGCTCCAGCACCGCTGCGAGCAGACGGTCAGGAACTACGATCCCTGCATCTCCTGCGCCACGCATTTCCTGAAGCTCGACATCGACCGGGGCTGAGGCGTGCCGAACGCCCGGCCGCAGCGCGCTGTCATCGGCATCGGCAATCCCGAGCGCGGCGACGACGCGGCCGGGCGCGCCGTGGCAAGGATGCTCAAGGATCGCCTGCAGGCGACAGTCGCAGTCACCGAGCACAGCGGAGAATCCGCCTCGCTCCTCGACCTCCTCGACGGCGTTGACGAAGCGATTCTGATCGACGCTTGCGTCTCCGGTGCGACACCCGGAACCCTGCACCGCTTCGACGTGAGCGCGGCGCCGCTGCCGAAAGCGAAATTCAGCCTCTCCACGCATGGGCTCGGACTCGCCGAAGCGCTCGAACTCGCGCGCGCGCTCGGCCGGCTACCGCCGCGCACGATCGTCTATGCGATCGAAGCCGGGTCGTTCGACACCGGCGCGCCGCTCTCACCGGCCGTGGCTGCGGCCGTCGGCGAGGCGTGCGCGCGGCTTTGCGCCGAGTTCGGAAGCGTCGAGCGTGACGCCGAGAGGCGCGCGGTCAGAACGGCCAGGTGACAAAGATGCCATTCACCGCCGAATCGATCACGCCGCTATTCTCGCCTAGTCGATGCACAGCAGTCTCAAAGTTGTATGCGCATTTGTGTCACGTGCAGCGACGCGCGCTTGATATCTGCGGAATTACACCCCGAGGCGGACCATTGCGTGGGCGAGATGAATGCGCATGGCGCGCTTGGCACTCGTGGGATCGCCCGCCCGGATCGCGTCAAAGATCGCGGTGTGCTCGGCGTAGGTGGCCTTCGCGCTCTTCTCCGGATCGCTATGACGGCGCGTCGCCGCGATGCTCTCGCGGATCTGCGATGAAATGAAGCGAATGAAGGCGGCAATGAAGGTATTGCCCGTCGCCTGCGCGATGGCGCCGTGGAAATCGAGGTCCGCGTCGAACGAGGCCGGATCGGAGCCGGCGACCTTGCGCAGATTTTGCAGCGCCGCCGAAATCGCGGCGATCGACGCGTCGTCGCGCCGTTCGGCGGCGAGGCCGGCGGTGTTGATCTCCAGCATGGCGCGAAGCTCGAAGAGAGACTTGAAATAGGATCGATCGTGCAAGAGCTCCCGATCGATCCTGAGCGTCGGCTGCGGGCTCCCGTCGGCGACGAAAACGCCGGCGCCCTGCTTGGAGCGCACCACCCCCTCGCTCTTCAGCCGGGCGATGGCTTCGCGCACCACGGTGCGGCTGACGCCGAAGCTGCTTGCCAGCTCCGGCTCGGTCGGCAGCCGGTCGCCGGGCTTGATGCGGCCGGAGATGATCTGCGCGGCGATTTCGCTCGCGACCTGCGCCGGCAGGTGCGCCACGCGGCCGATCCGTCGGATCTTCATGCCCGATTCACTCATCGTCAGCGGCCAAGACCGGTATCCGCGCGGGCACCCGCCGGCGGCTTCGCTTGTGACTGCGACCGCGCCGCCTCGATGCGGCCACTGCCGAGATAAAGCTCGCGAACGAGGCGCTGGTCGCGCAGCTCATGCGTCGACCCGCTGGCGACCACGCGCCCGCTGTTCATCAGATAGCCACGGTCGGCGACGGCGAAGGCGAGCCCGGCGTTCTGCTCAACGAGAAGGACCGCCGCCTCGAAGCGCTTGCGAACCTCGAGGATCACGTCGCGGAGTTCCTTGACGAGCAGCGGCGAAAGACCGAGCGACGGCTCGTCGAGGAGAAGAACGCGCGGACGGGCCATAAGCCCCCTGGCGATGGCCAGCATCTGCTGCTGCCCGCCGCTGAGCTGGCTTCCCTTCTTATGGCGCCGCTCGGCGAGGATCGGGAAATAGGCCTCCATACGCTCGACATCCGACGCCACCACGTCGCGGTCCTTGCGCGAATAAGCGCCGAGGAGGAGGTTTTCGCGCACCGTCAGCGAGGCGAAGATGCGCCGCCCTTCCGGCACCATCACGATCCCGCGGTTAGCCCGGATATCGGTGGCCTCGCCGGCAACCTCCTTGCCTTGGAAGAGGATCGATCCGGAGCTCGATCGCAGCAGGCCGGCGATGGAGCGAAGGAGCGTCGTCTTCCCGGCCCCGTTCGGTCCGAGAATGGTGACGATCTCGCCTTCCTCGACTGTGAGCGACACGCCGCGATTGACTGCGATCGCGCCATAGGCGGTGTCGAGGGCGCGGACCTCGAGCAGCGTCATATCTCGGTCCCCAGATAGACTTCGAGGACCTTCGGGTCGTTGAGCACGCTCGCCGGCGGCCCCTCTGCGATCTTGGTGCCGAAATCGAGGACCACGAGCCGGCCGCACAGAGTGACGATCAGGTCCATGTCGTGATCGATGACGCAGACGCCGATGCCAAGCGTCGGGACGCGCGCGATGAGCGTGGCGAGCTGCTCCATCTCCGTGTCGTTCAGGCCGGCGGCCGGCTCGTCGAGGAGCAACAGACGCGGATTGGCGGCAAGCGCCACGGCGATCCCGAGCTTTCGCAGACTTCCGAAGGGCAGCGTCCCGGCCATCGCGGCCTGAAATCCACGAAGGTCGACGAAGTCGAGCAGATCCTCCGCCGACTTCCACGGCGAGGGCGAGGCGCGGCTGCCGTGCTCCCAGGCAATGCGGATGTTCTCGTGCACCGGCAATTCCGGAAACGCCATCGCCTGCTGAAAGCTCCGCGCGATCCCCGCGCGCGCGATCTCGTAAGCGGGCTTGCCGGTGATATCCTTGCCGAGCCAGCGGACTTCCCCCGACGTCGGGGCGAGCGCACCGGTGATGACGTTGAACAGCGTCGTCTTGCCCGACCCGTTCGGCCCGACGATGCCGAGAATCTCATCGAGCGCAATCGAGAGATCGATTCCGGAGAGCGCGACCACACCGCCGAACGCTTTGCGCAGCCCTATGACCTCAAGTCCCGGCATGCGCCTACGCCTTGCCTCCGCTCGCGGCATTCCGCCAGCGCGCCCAGAGCCAGCGATAGATGTCCATGACGCCGGCGACGGCGCCGCCGGGGAGGAACATGATCACGGCGATCAGCCCGACGCCGTAGGCGATGCGGGAATCGACCGGATCGAGGTTCAGAATTTCCGGCAGGAAATTGACGATGGTCGCGCCGGCGAGCGGGCCGAAGAGCATGCGCGGGCCCCCCACCATCACCATCAGCGCCAGATAGACGCTCGGAAACGCACCGTAGAGCGTCGGCGAGATGTGGCGAAGGTAGTAGGCCTGAAGGATGCCGGCCATGCCGGCGAACAGTCCGCTCAACATGAAGGCGCCGAGCTTGTGCATGCGCGTGTTGATGCCGACGGCCTGCGCGAGCGGCTCGTTCTCGCGGATCGCGCGCAGCGTTCGCCCATAGGAGGAGATCGATATCAGATAGGTGATCAGGATACCGATCAGCAGAATGACCGCGACGAGCAGATAGTAGTTCTGCAGTTTGTCGAAATTGATGCCGAAGAGCGTGCCGATCGGATCGAGGTCGAGCCCGGTCGCGCCGCCGGTGAAGCTGCCGCCGTTGGTAAGCGCAATGCTGAAGAGCGAGCCGAACGCGAAGGTGATGATGATGAAGTGATGCCCGGCGACGCGGAGTGACGAGAGGCCGAGGAAGCCCGCGACGAGCGCCGACGCGATCATCGCGAACGGCATCCCCGCCCAGAATCCGAAGCCGAAGCGCCCCGCGAGCATTGCCGCCGCATAGCCGCCGACGCCCATCAGCGCGGCGTGGCCGATCGAGAGAATCCCGGCCTGGCCAAAGAGGACGCTGAGACCATAGAGCGTGATCGCGGCGGTGCCGGTGGATATCGCGACGGAGAGAAAGCGGTAGCTCGGCTCCAGCCACGGTATCGCCAGCAAGCCGACCGTGATGATCGCGGCGACGACGAGCCGCTCCACCGCCAGTCGCGTCGCCGGCGCCTTGTCGACACGCAACGGCGCGGATACGGCGGGCGCCAAGCCGTCCGTCCCCCCCGCCGCCTCGCTAGACACTGCGTGGCCCTTCCGTTCCGCCGAGGAGACCCTGCGGCCGCAGGAGGAGAATGAGGATCATCATCGCGAACGAATAGGCGTCGGTCCATTCGGGAATGCCGTAGCCGGCGCTGAGGCCGTCGACGAGGCCGAGGATCAGGCCGGCGATCACCGCTCCGGCCACGTTGCCCAATCCGCCGATCAGCGCGACGGCGAATCCCTTGACCACGATCACGCTGCCGACGAAGGGGGTGATCGGGAAGAGCGCGATCAGCATCGCGCCGCCGAGCCCGGCGAGAAAGCTGCCGTAGGCGAAGACCGCGGTGATGTAGCGGCGCACCGGGATGCCCATGAGCGCCGCCGTCTCCTGGTCGGCGACACTGGCGCGAAGCGCGAGCCCGTAGCGGCTCCGCGAAATGGTGAAGAACGTGAGCGCGACGGCAATCGCCGTCACCACCACCACGACGACGCGGATCGCGATGATGCGAACGCCGCCCACTTCCCAGACGATGCCGACCGGATCGGGAATGCTCTTCTGATGCGAGTTCCAGATGCGAATGACGACGTGCTGCAGGAGCACGATAAGCCCGAGCGAGACGATGAAGCCGTTCATCGGCCGCGCCAGCGTAAAACGGAAGATGCCGCGTTCGAGCGCAAAGCCAAGCGCCGCCACGATGCAGGCCGCGGCAAGCATTGCAATTACGAAATTGACCCCATGGCTGACCAGCGCCCAGGTGACCATCCCGCCGACCATGAGGAATTCGCCGTGGGCGAAATTTATGATGCCGGTCAGCCCAAATATGATCGTGATGCCGATGCCGATCAGAATGATCACGCTCGCTAGCGACAAGCTGTTGACGAGCTGCTGGATGAATATTTCCATCACTATCCAACCACGATCGCTCTACGCCGCAACGTACATGATGACTGCAACAGGCAGCGTGGCCCAGTGAAGACGGTAGAGGAAAAGACTTGGGCGGGAAACGGACTTCTCCAGGAACGAGAGTCCGTTTCCCGTCGTCAAGCGGCTCGCAGTTCTAGCCGCCCGGATCGCCGGGGGGAGGAGTCGCGGGCGGCTGCTCGAGCGCGCAGTCGAAGCTGTCGGAGGTGTTCGGCTTGACGAGGCAGACCTCGGTCGCGACGCCCATCACCTGATGGTGCGCGTTGAACTGAAGCGGCACCTGCGCAAGCACGCCGTCGTGCTTCGACTTGAGCAGATAGTCGACCACCGCGTCGGGATCGTCGACTTTGCCGACCGCAGTCAGCGCCTCGACGTACCAGTGGACGTAGTCGTAATAGAGCAGCGAGACTGAAGCCTGCGGCCCCTGCTGCGCGCCAAGACCGAAGTAGCGGTTGAAGTAGTCGGTCACCTTCTGCGAAGGCGGCTGGCCCCAGCAGAGCGCGATGCAGCTGATCGTCACCGGGACGGGCGCCGTCAGCTTGCGGTCCTTCCACACGCCGGGATCGACGCCGATCACGAAATAGGCGGGCGCGACGTCGAGCTGGATCGCCTGCGGGAGCGCGACGAGGGTCTCGTCCGGGTTGTACCATATGTGGACGATGTCAGGCTTTTCGCCCTTGATGCGGGTCAGAAGCGCGGTGAAATCCGTCGTGTCCGGCGGATAGAAGATACGGTCGACCGTCTGGCCGTGCAATTCGAGCGCCAGGATGTAGTGCTTCGTCAGGTATTGGCCGCCAAGGTCGTCGGCGACCAGGATGACAGACTTCGTCGGCTTCGGATCCATCAGCGGAGGAAGCAGCTTGAAGACGCCGTTGGCGGTGCTGCCGCTCCGCTCGAACTCCTGCGGCTCGGTCTGGAAGGCGTAGTGCTCGGGGCCGCCGGGAGCCACCGATGCGTCGTCGAGCAAACCGCCGAGCGAACTGTTGCCGGTGAACTGAAGCACTTTCGCCGGGCCGGTGATCTTGGTCATCGCGACTGAGAAGTCGTGCGACTCGGTGCCCCAGACGGCGGAGACGCCGACGTCGCTCACCAGCTCGCGCGCCGCCGCGATGGCGGTATCGATGTCGGTGCGGTCGTCGCGATAGTAGGCTTCAAGCTTGTAGGTCTTGTCGCCGACCTTGAAGCCGCCGGCGTCGTTGATCTCCTTGACGGCAAGCTTGACCGCGGCCCCGATCGTATTGCCGGCGGACACGAAGCCGCCCGAACTCGGCTCCGACCACTCCGATCTTGACCACGTTGTCTTCGGCGGCGGCGGTATGTATCGGCACCCCGCATAGTGCCGTGGCGAGCAAGGTGCCGCCAAGACTCACACTTTTCATTGAAGCGCCCTCCCATTCGATTGGCGTCGTGTGATTGACATGGTCATACTATCACCAGAAGATTCCGTTCGCAAGAACGCGCCGCCTCATCCGAAGCGATTTCGAGCATTTCTCACGATGACGGTCGCGCTCCTTGCAGGCACATCTCAGAAGAGAGCCTAGCGCCGCGAAATCGGCGTGCCCGCGCGGAAAGCGCCACCCGGCGCTGCCGGCAATTGCCACCGGAATAATCATGTCATATGATGACATTGTATTATCGCGGCGGGAAGGAGCGCAGGCTTGCCGACATTGCTTCTCGCCTCCTCCATTTCCTCAAGGGCGAACTACTACGGTGACGAGGCTCTCGCCGGCTTGCGCCGTCTCGGCACGGTTCGCTTGAACGAGACCGCTGCTCCGCTGACGCCGGCGCAGCTCATTGTGGCGGCGAGCGACTGCGTGGTCATCGTATCCGACCGCCAGACCGCAGGGCCGGCGGAGATCTTCGACGCATTGCCGAATCTCGTCGCCTTCGTCCGCGTCGCGGTCGACATCCGCAACGTCGACATCGCCGCCGCGTCATGCAACGGCGTGCTCGTCACCCACGCAAGCCCCGGGTTCATGGCGGCGGTCGCCGAACTCATCGTCGGCGAGATGATCGCGCTTGCCAGGTGCCTGGTGGACACCGTCGCCACGTACCGAAGCGGCCACCAGCCGAAGATCAGGATGGGACGCCAGCTCAAGGGGAGCACTATCGGCATCATCGGGTTCGGCGCCATCGGTCGTTATCTTGGCCAGCTTGCGCAGGCGCTTGGCATGCGGGTCGTTGCTTCCGACCCGAACGTCGGAACGATGCCATCCGGCATCGAGAGGGTCGACCTTCCGACCCTTCTAGCGGTCGCCGATTTCGTCGTCTGCCTCGCAGTCGCCAACGCGGCGACCGAAAATCTGATCGACGCGCATGCGTTCGGCCAAATGAAACCGGGGGCGTATTTCATCAACGCCTCGCGCGGCGAGCTGGTCGATGACGCCGCGCTCGAAGCGGCCCTCGCGGAGGGGCGAATATCCGGCGCCGCGCTCGACGTTGGACGCGCCCCCGACCAGATGCCGGCCCCCCGCCTCGCGGCCCACCCCCGCGTCATCGCGACCCCGCACATCGCCGCCCTGACGCCCGAATCCATCGCCCACCAGGCACTGGAGACGGTGAGCCAATGCGCCGCGATCCTTGCCGGCCACGCGCCGCCGGGCTCCGTCAACGAGGCGCAAGCGACGCGGCTCGCGCAGATCAAGCCGCGCAAGTGATCTGCTTCGTTTCGAGAGCAAGCCCGCCGCGTCCGCCGAAGGCTTGACACTCATCATGTCATATGATGCTCTTCGCTACCGGTCCGGCAAGAGAGCGGCCCGCTCCCAATACTCAAAGCGCGAGGAGGCGAACACGTGGGCGCCAAATATCTTCATACGATGATCCGCGTTTCCGACCTCGATCAGTCGATCGCGTTCTTCGGAAAGCTGGGGCTGCGCGAGACGCGGCGCGTCAACAACGAGAAGGCACGCTACACGATCGTGTTCGTCGCCGCCGAAGGCGATGAGAAGACGCCGATCGAGCTTACGTTCAACTGGGACCCGGAGGCCTACGCCGGCGGGCGCAATTTCGGACACCTCGCTTTCGAGGTGGACGACATCTACGACCTCTGCGCACGCTTGATGAAGGACGGCATTACGATCAACCGGCCGCCGCGCGACGGGCACATGGCCTTCATCCGGACGCCCGATCAGATCTCCATCGAGCTCATCCAGAAGGACGGGTCGTTGCCGATCAAGGAGCCATGGGCTTCGATGGGGAACACCGGCGCCTGGTAGTCAGAGCCGCCTCCCGCCGGTCAACTTTTCAGAGACGGTGCAATGAAGACCTTTCAGCCACTCATCCCTCGCCAGCCTGTCCCTCCCCTCGAGGTCCGCGTCGACGGCGCGCCCTGGCGGCTTGCCGACCAGCGTCCGCGAAAGTTCAGTCTGATCATCTTCTACCGGGGCTTCCACTGCCCGATCTGCGGCTCTTACCTGCCCGACGTGCAGCGGCGCCTGGATGCGCTCGAGGAACGCGGCGTCGAGACGATCGCGATCTCCTCCGACGCGGAGGAGCGCGCGAAGATGGCGGTCGAGAAATGGCAGCTCGACCGGCTCAAGGTCGGATACGCGCTGAGCCTGGACAACGCCCGCGATTGGGGGCTCTTCATCTCCGCGCAGCGCAATGCGAACCCGACGCCGACCGGCGTGGTCGAGCCGCCGCTCTTCTCCGAGCCGGGGATGTTCCTGGTGCGGCCCGACGGAACGCTCTACTTCGCTTCCGTGCAGACGATGCCCTTCACACGCCCGAACATGGGCGAAGTGCTGAAGGCCCTCGACGTCGTGGAAAGGGAAAACTATCCGGCGCGCGGCGAGGTCGTCGACTATCAGGCGGCAATGGCCGCCCTCGAGCGCAAAGCCGGATAACCCGAGACTCCTCCCGAGCGATCTCCCCGGGGCGCGGCCGCGCCCCGGGGAGATGTCCTTTTCTACCGGATCGATCCGGCTATTTGACGATCGGGATCTTGCTGCGGTCTATCGTGACTGCGACGGCGAGGATTAGGACCACGCCGAAGACGATCTGCTGGGCGAAGACGTCGACGCCGACGAAGGTCATCCCGATCCGCACCAGCGAGACGATCAGCGCGCCGACGAGGGTGCGGCCTACGCTGCCGACGCCGCCGGTGATCGCCGTGCCGCCGACGATGACCGCGGCGATCGCGGGCAGAAGCAGCTGATTGGCGAGCTCCGGCGAGCCGCTCGACATGCGCGCCGTGAGGATGACGCCGGCGAAAGCCGCGAAGGTTCCCGACAGAGCAAAGGCGATGATCTTGTGCCGATTGACCCGGACGCCGGAGGCGAGCGCCGCCTGCTCGCCGGCGCCGATCGCTTTGCTGTAGCGCCCGAACACCGTGTAGCGCTGGATGAGCATGCTGACGATCGCGACCGCCGCCCCGAGGAAGATCACCGAGGGGATACCAAGCGTCGTGCCGTGAATCCATTCGACCACGGCGCGATCCGTCTCGCTCAGCGTGACGGCGCGGCTGCCGGAGATGACGAGCGCCGCCGCGATGTAGACGCCGCTCGTCGCCAGCGTCGCGATAAAGGAAGGGATGCGGAGATAGACGTGCACGACGCCGCTGATAAGCCCGCAGACGGTGCCGACGAGGACAGCGATCGGCAAACTCCAAAATCCGAGAACGCCGATTATCTCGGCAATGACGACGCTCGCAAGCGAACCGACAGCCTGGATGGAGAGATCGATGCCCCCGAGCATGATCACGAAGGTCACGCCGGCGGCGAGCACGAAGAGCACCGCAGTGTCGGCAAGGACGATGATCAGCGTGTCGACGGAGATCACCACCGGATTGGCGAGGCCGATGGCCACCACCAACAGGACAAGGATCAGCGCCGGCGCGGCGCGATAGAGACGCCGGGCCTGGCTGGTCAAGCGTCTTGCAACGGAGCTGTCGGCGATTTCGGACATCGTTTCCTTCCTGCGGTCACACCATGTGCGGGACGAGACTGAGCTGCGTCGGCTTTGCCGCCGGCGGCGCTTCGAAGCGGGCGGTGATCTCGCCGTCGCGCATCACCAGGATGCGGTGGCTGAGCCCGATCGTCTCCTCCAGCGTGTCGGAGGTAAGCACAATCGAAACGCCTTCAGCCGAGAGATCGCGAATGAGCTCGTAGACGTCCTCCTTCGCGCCGACGTCGAGCCCGCGGGTCGGGTGATCGAGGATCAGGATTCGCGAGCCGGCGTTCAGCCACTTCGTAAGCACCACTTTCTGCTGATTGCCGCCGCTGAGATTGACGCAAAGCGCCTCGGCCGACGGCGTCCGTATCCGCAGCCTCTCGATCCAGCGCCGTCCGATCTCCTTTTCGGCCGAGTATTGGATCAAACCGAAAGCCGGCAGCAACGGCAGGCGGGCGAGCGTCATGTTCGTAATCACCGACAGAAACAGGACCAGCCCTTCGACCCTTCGCTCGCGCGGGATGTAGCCGATCCCGGCGTCAACCGCGTCGGTCGGCGATCGAAGATGAACCGGCTTTCCGTCGAGGCGGAGGACGCCCGAGCTCGGCGGATGCATGCCGAAGAGCGTGCGCGACATCTCCTCGCGCCCCGATCCGATGACGCCGGCGATTCCAAGCACCTCGCCGCGATGAAGCTGAAAGTCGACATCGCGGTATCCGGGCGCACTGAGGCCCGCAGCCTCCAGAACGACGTCGCTGGAGCACGCCTCCTGGCGCGATTGGCGGTAATATTCCGCGTTGAGCTTGCGCCCGACCATGAGCTGATGGAGCTCGGTGACCGAGCTCGCAGCGGCGTCGAGATTGGCGACGACCTCCCCGTCCTTCATGACGTAGATGCGGTCTGAGAGCTCGAGAACCTCGTCGAGCCGATGCGAAACGAAGACAATGCTGGCGCGGCGCTTCAGCGCGCGCACGCGATCGAAGAGGAGATCGATCTCCTTCTGCTCGAGCACCGATGTGGGCTCGTCGAGGAGAATGATGCAGTGGCGGTCGATCATCTCCTCAAGCGCGAGCGCCTTTGCGAGCTCGACCATCTGGCGCGCGGCAAAGCTCAGCTCGGCGGCGCGACTGCGTGGATCGATGTCGACCTCGACCTTCTCGAGCTGAGCGCGGGCCGCCGCGTTGAGCTTGCGCCAGTTGATCAGCCCACCGCGGCAAAACGCGCCCTCGCGGCCGAGAAAGATGTTCTCGGCGACGGTGAGATTGAGGAGCAGCGACTGCTCCTGAAAGACCATGCCGATGCCGTGGTCGTTGGCCTCGCGCGGGCTGCGGAACTGCACCGGACGGTCGTCGAGAATGATCTCGCCTGAGGTCGGACGATAGACGCCCGCCAGGAGGCGCATCAGGGTCGATTTGCCGGCGCCGTTTTCGCCGACGAGGCCAACCACCTCGTTCATCCCGATGTCGATGTTCACGTCCTTGAGCGCCTGGACGCCGACGAAGTCCTTGCTGAGGTTGCGAGTCGAAAGCATCGCCGAGCCTACTTGACGATGCGTAGGCGCGTGCGGTCGAGCGACAGCGCGACGGCGACGATGATCAGGAGCCCGAGAACGCCCTGCTGCACGGTCGGCGGAACGCCGAGCAAGACCATACCGTTATTGAGGACAGCCACGATGGCGACGCCGATCAGCGTGTTGAGGATGCCGCCCTGCCCGCCCGTCAGCGCCGTTCCGCCGACGACGACGGCCGTCACCGCGCTGAAGAGCCGGCCGTTTCCGACCTCAGCGGTGGCGACCCCAAGCTGCGCCGCGGTCAACACGCCGCCGATCCCGAACGTCAGCCCGGCAAGCGTGAACGCTGCGATCTTGACGCGCCCGACATTGATGCCCGACAGCGCCGCGAGATCCTCCGCGCCGCCGATCGCGCGCACATGGCGTCCGAAGCGCGTGTAGCGCTCGATACCGAGCGCCAAGAGCATGACGGCAACCGCGATCCACACCGGCAGCGGGATGTTCAGAATACGGGTCAGGGCGATCGCGCGTATCTCCTGATCGAGGACGCGCACCTGACCGCCGCCGAGGAAAACCGTCGCCAGGCCGGCGCCAACGAACCACATGCCAAGCGTCGTCATGAACGATGGTATGCGCAACTTGACGTGAATGAGCCCGTTGATGAGCCCCATACCCGCGCCGACGAAAATCGCGAGGAGCACGGCGATCGGGCCGAACGCGTTGTGATTGGTGTCGTTGACGACCAGGAGCGCCACCACCGATGCGCTGATCGCCAGCGTCCCCTCGACCGAGAGATCGATCGCACCGAGTATGATGATGAAGGTCAGCCCGCACGCGACGACCAGCGGCACCGCTGACGCGTTCGCCATGCGGATGAAGTTGTTGGTCTGGAAGAAGACCGGATTGGAGAGCCCGATCGCGAGCGAGAGCCCGATCAACACGAGCACGGACGCCCACGGTGCGAGGCGCTTTCCAAACTCAGAATAAGGCCGCTTGGGCGCCCCGCCCAACGTCGCCCGCGCGGCGGGCGAACGAGCCCCGTCATCGCCGGAAGCTACGGATGCGACTTGTGAATCCACGAAACTGTCGCCTCGTCCCTAGACTGACGCCGCGCGTCTTCTTCTTGCGCGCCGCGTCGGGGCTCGACGGCGCCGGCGACCGATTCCTACGGTCGCCGGCCAAGATCGACGCTGACCGCCCGCCGCTGCGGACCTGTCAGCTCGGGATCTGCCCCGTCACCCGTCCCCACAAATCATCATAGTCGAGCTTCGGCTGCGACTCGACGTTGTTCTTGTAGAACTCGGCGACGTTGTCGGCGTTCACCAGGATGCCGGTTCCGAACGACTCGCGGTGCGATTTCGGCTCGGCCGCCGGATCGAACTTGCCCTGCTGCGCGTGATAGGCAATCGAAAGACCCATCGCGCCGGACCAGAACGGATCCCAGGAGATCGTGCAGGCCAGCTCGCCGGCCTTCACGCCCTCGATCGCCGCCTTCGCGCCATCGATTCCGGTGATCGGAATCTTGCCCGCAAGCCCCTCGTTGCGCAGCGCTTCGAGCGCGCCGATCGCCATGTTGTCGTTCATCGCCCAGATGCCCTTGATGTCGTCGCCGAAGCGGGTGAGCATCGAAGAGGTGAGGTCGTAGGCCTCGTTCGAATTCCAGTGCGCTTCCTGGAAGTCGAGCATCTGGATGTCGGGGTTCTTGGCGATCGTGTCCTTGAGCCCCTTGGTGCGCAGGATCGCCGCAGTCTGCGAGGCGACGCCGCCAAGCGCGATGAAGCCGCCTTTTCCCCCCATCGCCTTGAACAGGAGCTCGGCGGTCGCCACGCCCGACCAGAGGCCGTCAAACTCGATATGATCGACGTAGTAGGGGTTGAAATCCCAGGGATGCAGGTCGGCCGGCTTGTTCCAGTGCGTCACCACGTAGACGCCCGCCTTGTTGCATTCCTCGACGATCGGCCGCGCGTCGGGGGTATCGTTCGGGTCGACGTTCAGGATCATCTTTCCGCCGGTGCGGGCGATGATCGCGCGAATGTCCGAGATGCCCTTCTCGCTGTTGCCTTCCGTGACCAGCACCGTCGATTCCGCGCCCATCGCCTTGGCGAACGCATCGGCGCCGTCCTTCCACACCGCGTGGTAGGGATTGGTGAGCGAGCGAATCGAGGTCACGAAGTGCGGCATGTCCGCAGCGCTCGCGCGCTGCGGAAGTCCGCCGATGAGCGTCGAGGCGGCGAGCCCGCCGGTCGCCGTCAAGAAGCGGCGCCTTGACAAATTCCAAGTGACGTCCGTCATCCAGATATCCTCCCTTGTGTCGGCTGGTACAGAAGACTCGGGCCGATCGCCGCGAGCCTCTATCCGGCTTGCTCTTGTGGCGGGTTGAGAAGGTCCCCCGTTCGGAGCTCTCGCGCCCCTCCGGCGCGTCACTTCTTCGTCACCGCCAACACATATGGTAGCATGGTCATATGATGATTGCAAAGCGCGCGATCTGGCGCCGCGAAGATTTCGCGCCGCGCCCTGCCGTAGGCGAATCCTTCGCAACCGCCGGCGCGCCTTCCGCGATACCGCGCGGGCGACATTCAGCTTGGGACTGGAATGCAAGTTCATCCTGTCATATGATGACATGAAAGCCGAAAGATCGCGAGGGAGGAATCCATGGGTGTCGCTTTCATCGAGCCGCGTCGTGACGATGCACGGCTGCTCAAGCCGCGCCGCTACAAGATGCTGATCGGCGGAAAGAGCGTCGACGCCCGCTCTGGCGAGACCTTCAAGCGCGAGAGCCCGGTGTGGCCCGGCGTCACCGTCGGCGAGTGGCCGAAGGCGGGCGCGGCCGATGTCGAGGCGGCGATCGCGGCGGCGCGCACGGCCTTCGACGATGGGCCGTGGCCGCGCATGCCGGGCGCCGAACGGGCGAAGATCGTCGCCAGGATCGGCGATCTGCTCCTCGAGCACCGCGAGGAGTTCGCGACGATCGAGTCGCTCGAGATCGGAAAGACGATCGCCGGGACGCGTGGCGAAGTCGGCTATGCCGCCGACTGCTGGTCCTTCGCGGCCGGCGCTTCGCGCTGCCTCGAGGGCTCGACCCACGACCAATATGGGCCGAATGCGCTCGGCATCGTGCTCCGCGAACCGATCGGCGTGGTCGGCGTGATCACGCCTTGGAACTATCCGCTGATCATCGCCTGCGAGCGGCTGTCATGGGCGCTCGCCACCGGCTGCACCGTCGTCGTCAAGCCGAGCGAATTCACCTCGGGGGCTACGATCCGGCTCGCCGAGCTCGCGCGCGAAGCCGGCATGCCCGACGGCGTGTTCAATGTGGTCACCGGGCTCGGCGATCCCGCCGGCCAGACGCTCGCGGAACATCCAGGCGTCGACATGATCGCCTTTACCGGTTCGCTCCGCGTCGGGCGCCTGATCGCGGAGAAGGCCGGGGCGACGATCAAGCGCGTCGGATTGGAACTCGGCGGCAAGGGCCCGCAAGTGGTCTTCGCCGACGCCGATCTCGACGCCGCCGCGGCCAAGATCGCGGGCAGCATCTTCGATAATTGCGGACAGACCTGCATCGCCGGCAGCCGTCTCATCGTCGAGCGGCCGGTCGCCGACCGCCTGCTCGACACGCTGCGGCGCCGCGCCCAGTCGATCACCGTCGGCGATCCCTT
This sequence comes from uncultured Alphaproteobacteria bacterium, assembly GCA_963739005.1. Lineage (GTDB taxonomy): Bacteria > Pseudomonadota > Alphaproteobacteria > Rhizobiales > Afifellaceae > DASWJZ01. Next base: position 510,920 of record CAVTYQ010000002.1, read on the forward strand.
CGACGAGCGCACGAATGTCGGCGCGCTGATCTCGCCGCTGCATCTGGAGAAAGTCGAGACCTACGTCGCGGCCGGCGTCAAGGCCGGCGCCGAGCTCGTGACCGGCGGCAACCGCCTCGGAACGACCGGCGGCCTCTTCTACGAGCCGACCATCTTCGCCGGCGCGCAGCCTTCAATGTCGATCGTGCGCGACGAGATCTTCGGCCCGGTGCTCGCGGTATTGCCATTCGACACGGCGGAAGAGGCCGTGCGCATGGCCAACGACACCATCTATGGACTGTCGGCCGGCGTGTGGACGCGCGACATCGGCCGCGCGCTTCGAACGATCCGCGGCATTCGCGCCGGGCGAACCTGGATCAACGGTTTCGCTGAAGGCGGGCCGGAAATGCCGATCGGCGGATACAAGCAAAGCGGCACGGGCCGCGAGATCGGCCAGAACGGGTTCGACGAATATAGCGAATTCAAGAGCGTCTACATGGTGCTGCCCGAAGCGGCCGCGGCGAGCGGGCCCAACTGAGCAGGCGACGCACTGGAAAACGCCTGCGGGACCGCGACATGCGTCGGAATTCAGGCCATAAGTTCGGCGCGACGGGCAGTCCCCGCTCTGAATTCTCTGGGATCGAACCATGCCGCGCGTCCTGATATCGGGCCCCATCCACAAGAGCGGAATGGACTTGCTGCGCTCGCGCACGGGTATCGAGATCGTCGAGATGCCGGACGACAGCAGGGATAGCTTCGTCCAGTACCTCTCTAGCGCTGACGCTCTTCTGATCCGCACCTCGCCCCTGCCGGTCGAGGCCGTGGAGGTTGCCGACAGGCTGAAGGTCGTCTCGCGGCACGGGGTCGGCTACGACAACGTCCCCGTGGCGGCGCTGACGCGAAAGGGCATAGCCCTGGCAGTGGTCGGCAATATCAACTCGGAAGCGGTCGCCGAGCATGTTCTCTTTCTCATGCTGTCGCTCGCGCGGAACGCCATCGTCAACGATCGCGCGGTCCGCGCGGGCGACTGGGCGGAGCGCAACAAGCTCGAGGCGTTCGAACTGGCGGGACGCACGCTGCTCCTGATCGGGCTCGGCCGCATCGGGCGCGCCGTCGCTTCCCTTGCGCAGGCGTTCAAGATGCGCGTGCTCGCCTACGATCCTTATGTCAGCGCCGCCGACGCGACCGCGCTCGGCGTGACGAAGACGGACGACTGGCGGGCAAGCCTCGCCGACACCGACGTCCTGTCGCTTCACGTGCCGCGCTCCGCCGAGACGGAGAACATGATCGGCGCGGCGGAGCTTCATCGCATGAAGCCGACAGCGCTCCTTATCAACACCGGGCGTGGCGGGCTGGTCGACGAGAAGGCGCTTGCCGACGCGCTCGGCGCGGGCCGTATCCGCGGCGCCGGCATCGACGTCTTCGAGGAGGAGCCGCCGGGACCCGACCATCCGCTGCTTGCGTCCGAAAAGGTGATCCTCAGCCCCCATATCGCCGGCCTGACGCGGGAATCCTCGGCGCGGCTCAGTTTCGCGGCGGCGGAAAACGTGCTCGCCGGTCTCGATGGCCGGCTTGATCCCGCCCTCGTCGTCAACCCGGAAGTGCTGAAGCGGCCACTGACCGTCTGACGGTCCTATCGTTTGACCGCATGGACGCCGTCGACCAGTCCAGCCCGGCCGCTATTCTCGCAATTGCTATGATGACCATTAGACTGCGATACTGATTTCCGGGTGCGATTCTTGAGCTCGGACGGGCGAACTGGATGGCGTTAAGAGCACGGCAAATAGATCCGACGGTGCGCCTTCCCGCGCGCGTCGCTGCGAACATCTCAAGAGAGATCATCAGCGGCCGGCTGAAGCCGGGCGACAGGCTCCCGACCGAGCCGGAGCTCGCCGAACTGTTCGGCGTGAGCCGCACTGTCGTCCGCGAGGCGGTCGCTCGGCTCCGCAGCGAAGGCATTGTCCGGTCGAAACAGGGAGCCGGCGTCTTCGTCGCCGACGCGCGGCAACCGCCCACGCTGCGGATCGATCGCGAGTCGCTGGCCGACAAGGCGCTCTTCAAGAATCTTTTCGAGCTTCGCGCGATGATCGAGATCAACACCGCCGGGATGGCCGCCGAGCGACGCAACGAAAAGGCGCTGCGGGCGCTCGACACCGCCCTCGAGCATCTGCGCCAGGTGCCGGGTTCGGCCGCGGAGTTGGTCGACGCCGATCTCGATTTCCATCTTGCGATCGCCCAGGCCACTGGCAACACCTTCATCGCGGCCTTTATCCGTTTCATCTCCTTCCAGATCCGCGAAAGCATCATCGCGACACGCCGCAACCGCGATCCCGACAACAGCGCCTCGGTGACTTATCGCGAGCATGAGGCGATCCTGAAGGCGATACGCAAGGGCAGCGCCGCCGCGGCGCGGAAGGCCATGAGCCACCACATCGCCAACGCAGAGAAGCGGCTCGGCATAAGCTGAGAACGCGCTGGGCCCCGGCGCCGGGGCCGCTGCTCAGCGTCCGGCGGCTTCCCTTGCAATGATACTAGTCATGTCATACGATGACTGTAAACGCTGTGGGATTGACGCTGGCCGGCGAGTCGGGAGCTGAAGCGATCCCGCAACCGTCGTTCAGGCGATCCGCCTGAGGAGGACGCGACTTGGCTATGGCGCCGCGGCTGAAGCCGCCTCCGAACTCCTGCGACACGCATATCCACATCTACGATAGCGACGCGCCGATAAGCGCCGGCGCATCGCCCGGACCGGCCTGGGCGACGGCGGATGCTTACAGAATCCTCCGCGACCGCCTTGGCACGCGTCGCGCCGTGATCGTGCAGCCGAACCTCTACGGCACCGACAATCGGGTTCTCGTCGCGGCGATCGCCGACCTTTCGCCGGACGCGAGGGGCGTCGCCACCGTCGGCGCATCCATCACGGACCGCGAGTTGGAGCGGCTCACCGCGGCCGGCGTTTGCGGCGCGCGCTTCCACATGCTGCCCGGCGGCATTCTGAAGTGGGAGGATTTGCCGTCGATCGCGGCGCGCGTGCACGCTTTCGGCTGGCACGTGCAGCTGCAGATAGACGGGCGGCTGCTGCATGAACGCGAGCATGAGCTCAAACGATGGCCCGGCACGCTCGCCGTCGATCACGTCGGCAAGTTCCTCGAACCGGTCACCGTCGATCACCCTGGGTTCCGCGCGCTGGCCAGGCTCCTCGAAGGTGGCCGCTGCTGGCTGAAACTTTCGGCGCCATACGAGGTCTCGAAGGCCGGCCCTCCCCTCTACGCGGATGTCGGCGCGCTCGCGAAAGCCGCCGCGAAGATCGCCCCGGAACGCATGCTGTGGGCGTCGAACTGGCCGCACGTATCGGTTAAGGAGCCGCTGCCCGACGACGCGATGCTGCTCGACCTCCTGCTCGACTGGATACCCGACGAAAGAGAGCGGAACGCCGCGCTCGTGGACAATCCGGCGGCGCTCTACGGATTCAATTGAAGCAGGCCTCAGGGACAGGACGCAAGCAATGGCTCACGCGCATTCGCAGCTCTTCACCGCAATCGGGAGCGGCCTGCTGACATTTCCGGTGACGCACTTCAACGCCGACTATTCGTTCGACGAGCACAGATACCGCGAGCATATCGATTGGCTGCTTGGCTACGGGCCCGCGGTCCTCTTCGCCGCCGGCGGCACCGGCGAGTTCTTCTCGCTCGGCCTCGATGAATTCGAGCGCGTCGTCAAGGCGGCGGTGTCGGAGGCTCGCGGGCGCGTGCCGGTCATCGCCGGCTGTGGCTACGGCACAAGCCTGGCGAAGGAATTCGCGCGCGCCGCGGAGCGCGCCGGTGCCGCGGCGATCCTGCTCCTTCCGCACTATCTCGTCGCCGCCGAGCAGTCGGGGATCGAGGCGCATATCGCGGCGGTCTGCACGGCGACGAGCCTTGGCGTGATCGTCTACAATCGCGACAATTCGATCCTCGGACCCGACGCGCTCGCGCGCCTTTGCGACAAGCACGCAAATCTCGTCGGCTACAAAGACGGCGTCGGCGATATCGAGCTTCTCGTGCGCATTCGCGACCGGATGGGGGACCGCGTCTTCTATGTCGGCGGGATGCCGACGCACGAGACCTACGCGGCCCCCTACCACGCCGCCGGCGTCTCGAACTATTCCTCCGCGATCTTCAACTTTCTGCCGCGCTTTGCGCAGGGCTTCTATCGCGCCGTCCAAGATGGGGACGACGCCGTCGTTCGCCGCGGGCTGCACGATTTCGTTCTCCCCTACATAAGCATCCGCGGGCGCCGCAAAGGCTATGCGGTCAGCATCGTGAAGGCCGGCCTTGCCGGCATCGGTCGCCCCGCGGGCCCGGTGCGCCCACCCCTCGTCGACCTCCGCGATGAGGACGTGCGCGACCTGAGGGCCCTGCTGCAATCGATCGAAGCACAGGAATCCGCGGGCACTGCGGCGCGTCCAAGTATCGGCGGCGACGTCGAGCCTCTCTCCGCTGCGGGCGCCCATCCGGCCTAGCCAGCGGGCCGCGAAGCGCTCGCGGTAACCCCGGCCGCTAGTGGCGGTCACACAGGTCGCGATCGTCGCCGGCCTGAAGTGCGTGGTCGCCTTCGCGGGGCTTTGATCGTCTAATCGCTCATTCCGACCAGGCGGGCTGCAGCATGTTCGCCATCAGCCGGAAGGCGCCGGGGACCAGCCGGTCGAGCTGATGGTGCAAAACGAGGCTTGTATGCGTGTGCCGCCCCTTGCCGATCGCCCCTGAAAGAAGCGCGCCTTTCAGCGGCGCCTCGCCCGCGTCGCTCATCGCGATGAGCGGTTGGTAGACGTCGTCCCAGCGCGACGCGAAATAGAGCCCGCGTTCCTTGTCCCAACCCTCCCAGTCGGCCGCTCCAATCACGTTCGGTCGCATAAGCAGCGGATGACCGGGGATAAGCACCGTGACCGGCGCCGCGGGGTCCGTCACACGCCAGCGCAGTGACGGCAGGCCGATCTCGAGGAATCGCGGCGGCGTCTCGTCCGGCGACCAGCCGTCGGAGGGCCGGTGGTAGAGCGAGACGAGATGGCCGCCGGCCTCGACCCACCGCCGCAATCGCCCCCGTGCCGCCCCCAAATCCCCGCGTTTCCCAAACGCGAAGATGCCGACGACGATGGTGGTGAACCGCTTAAGGTCGCCGTGCTCGAGCATCTCCGCGTCGAGCGCGGTGACATCGACGCCGAGTTGCCTCAGCCAGAAGTCGACGCGATCGTTGCCGCCGCCGGCATAGGCGACGCGCGCGCCGTCGGGGAGCGCCGCATCGACGGCGAGGCCGGGGAGCTGAAGAGGCTCGGCCCACTCGCTCGTGCCAAGATGCGCGTAGGTCGCGGAACGGACGCGAGACGCCGGCCGGCCGTCGACGCTGACCGCGGTTGAGAAACGGCCCGGCGCAAGCGTGGTCGGCGGCGTCAGGATGAAGCCGTCGAGCGTGCCTTCGACAGTCCATTGTCTTGGCGGGGCGAGCGCGAGCGTTGCACTGGGATCGCCGCTCTTCAGGGCGGCGATCCCGATTGGCGACGCGGGCCGCGCGAGATTGACGATCAGCGCATCCGGATCGAGGGCGACCGATACCGCCGGCAGGATGCGGAGCGGCTCTTCCGTGTCGACGACGCGCCGGACGGTCCGCCCGTCGATTATCGCAGAGACCGTCACGGCGACCTCGCCGTTCCTCGCCAGCGGGTCGAAAGTCGCGGGATACGGATTGGTGTGGCTTGCCCCTTGGTCGACCGTCAGGGGAAAGAGACGCCCCTCCCCTCTCTTCTCCTCGGCACCGACGGAAATCCCCTCACGCGCGGCGAGGGCGACGGAGAATTTTGTCGCGGGATCGTCGGCCGTCACCGATACCGCTACTTCCCCGCTCTCGCCCGGCGCCACGCTCGGCGATTTCGCCACCGCCCGCACCAAGATCCCGGCGGCTTCGAAGAGCACGGCGTCGAGCTCGATGGTTTTGCGCGCCAGGCGATGGGCGACGCGCGGCGCCAGCTCGGCAGGACATGTCGCCCGCGCCGCGTCCATGGCAGCCGATGCGCGCAGCGCGGCAGCCGTAATGGCCTTCGGGTGCGGAAATCCCGCGACCGCTTGGTCGATCGCCGTTTGCGCATCCGCGAGCGCGCGCGCCATCTTCGGAGGCACGCCCGGCTCCAACGCAAGTGCACCGATAGTTGCGGGCAGCGCGTCGCGGATGTCGTCCTCGATGTTGACGCGGCGTGCCGGTTTGGCGAGGTGGAGCGGCCACCGGTCCGGTCCGCGGTCGCGCCAACGCCCCATGCCCTGGGTCGCGTGATGGAAGCGCGACCATTCGCCGATCTGCGCGTAGGTCGCGCCGGTCGCCCGATCGCGGCCGGGCGCGGAGACCGTCACCGTCGCGTCGGGCGGCGGCTCTTCATCGTCGTAGGAGCTTCCGGCCCCCGACCACGCCGGGAGATAGAGCTTGCCCACTTGCCAGGGATCGAGACCCGCGGCGACCTGCTGCGGATGTGCAGTGGGATCGGCAGCGCGATCGAACGCGGTAAGCGCCGCGCGCGTCATCGCGCGATGGTGACCATGCTGACCCGGGACATCGAGGAACGTCACCTCGACGATATCCGGGCGAAAACGCCGGTAGGCTTCGACGACGCGCTCCACGATCGTCGCCTCACCCCAGCGGGCGAGCGTATCGTCAGCGTTCTTGGAGAAGCCGAAGTCGAAGACGCGGTCGTCGGGACCGTGACCGACCCACGCGACGGTCGCGTCAAGCGCGCGCGCCGCCTCCTCCATCTCGCGGGTCCTGACCACGCCGAGGGCGCCACCGCGCTCAGGGCCGATGGCATTCTGCCCGCCCTCCCCGCGGGTCGAGCATAGAACCACCACGCGCATGCCGAAGCGGTAGCGCAGCGCCGCGAGCAGGCCGCTATGCTCGTCGTCGGGATGGGCGCCGACGCTCATGAACGTGATCGTGGACGTGAGGCGATCAAGCGCGTGCGACAGGCGCACCAGCGCCGGATCGCCCATCTGGCGGCGAATGAGATCGCGATCGGTGAACATCAGGACCCGTCAGACACCTTGTTCAAACGCCAGAAGACCGCCTGGAGCCGATCAGTTCAAGGCCGTTCCTGCGGTCGGCGGAATACGCTGCAAGCCAAAAAGCGCGCTTGACGAATGGCCCAACGAATGCGGGACTCTCCGTCACGCAAAATCGTTGGGATTTTCGGAGAAAAAAGGAGGGAGACCATCATGAAACGCTTGCACAAGCTGACCTTCGGGTTGGCGCTTGGTCTCGGAGTGGCGGCGTCCACCCCCGTCTTCGCGGTCGAGATTCAGGTACTGGCAGTACGTCTTCGACGCTCGCATCAAGGCGATGGACCAACTGATCGCCAACTTCGAGAAGGCCAACCCCGACATCACGGTCACGCAGACGACCTTTCCCTACGCCGACTATCAGACAAAAGTGGCGGCCGCGATCACGGCCGGCCAAGGTCCTGACGTCGTACAATTCTATTATGGCTGGCTCGACAACTTCAAAACCGGGAAGCTGATCCAGCCGCTGCCGCAGGACGCATTCCCGCACGAGCAGATCGAGAAGGAGTACTTCCCGATCATCTCGGCGATGAAGGCGGATGGCGAGTATTGGGGCCTTCCGACGGCCGTGCGCTCGCTGGCGCTCTTCTACAACAAGAAGATCTTCCAGGATGCCGGGCTCGATCCGAACAGCCCGCCGGCGACGCTCGACGCGCTGGTCGATGCCGCCGTGAAGACCGCGCAGCATGACGCCAGCGGCAACATCACCTCCGAGGGCCTAGCGGTCGACATGGGCGCGCAGGACCATCAATGGTGGCGCGAGGTGCTGCTCCGCCAGTTCGGCGGCGTGCCTTACAGCGACGACTATTCCAAGGTGACCTACGACGACGAGCACGGCCTCGCGGCGCTGAAGTGGTACACGGACCTGACGACCGTCCACAAGGTCGGGCAGAGCGGCTTCATGGACGAGGCGCAGGCCGCCTTCAAAGCCGGTCGTGCGGCGATGGTCATCGACGGCTCCTTCCGCCTCGGCTCGTTCAAGGACATCAAGGACTTTGACTGGGGCGTCGCGGAGCTTCCGGAGAAAGACGGCCTCAAGAGCAACTACGTGAGCTACTGGGTGAACGGGCTCGCCGCCAACTCGAGCGGCGAGAAACTCGCCGCGGCGGAGAAGTTCCTGACCTATATCACCTCGCCGGAGGCCATGCAGATCTGGCTGACGACGGTCGGCGAACTGCCAGCAAAGCCTGAGCTTGCGCTGACCGACGCGAACGTCAAGGATCCGATCTACGGCCCGTTCCTGAAGGGGCTGCAATACGGTCACACGACGCTCTTCGTCGACGAGTCCGCACAACGTCAGACGGCGATCGACATGGTGAACCGGATTATTCTGGAGAACCAGGATCCCAAGGCATCGCTCGATCAGGCGGCGGCGGCGGAACAGCAAATTCTCGACGACCACAGGTGAACAGCGACTCGGCGGCCGTCGATCGGCATGAAGGCGCGGCCGGCTTCGGCCGCGTCTGGAATCGCCTGACCATCCACCAGAAGCAGGTGGTCTGGGCTTGGCTTTTCCTGGCGCTGCCGATCACGTTCTACGTCGTCATCCGCTTCTGGCCGACAGCCAACGCCATGTGGCTGTCGTTCACCAACTGGAATTTGCTCAGGCCGGCGCATCTCGTCGGCTTCCGGAACTACATCAAGCTCTACCACGATCCGGTGTTCTGGAAGGTGTTCCGCAACACCTTCGCCTATCTGATCATCGGCACGCCGGTCAGCCTGCTGATCTCCTTCGTCATCGCCCACGAGCTGGAGAAGGTGCGTTTCCTGCACGGCTTCATCCGTGCGCTCTATTTCCTGCCGTTCCTGACCACGGCCGCCGCGCTCGCCTGGGTGTGGCGCTGGTTCTATCAGCCGGTGCCGATTGGATTCATCAACAACGTGCTGACGCATCTCGGTCTCCCGGCGCAACCGTTTCTGCGCTCCACGACGCAGGCGCTACCCTCGGTTCTGGCCGCTGCGATGTGGGCCGGCCTCGGCTTCCAGATCGTGATTTTCATGGCCGGCTTGCGTGCGATTCCGCACACCTACTACGAGGCCGCGCGGATCGACGGCGTCTCCGGCTGGGCAATCCTCACCCGCATCACCGTTCCACTGCTGAAGCCGACGATCGTCTTCCTGGTCGTATTCTCCTCGATCGGATTTCTGCGCATCTTCGATCAGGTCTACAACATGACCACCAACGATCCCGGCGGGCCGCTCAACGCCACCAAGCCGCTGGTCCTGATGATCTACCAGACCGCCTTCTCGTCCTTCGACATGGGCTACGCGGCGGCGCAGACGGTGGTCTTGTTCCTTATCCTGCTGGCCGTCTCGCTGCTGCAGCTTCGCATATTGAGGGACCGCTGATCGTGGCCGCCGACATCGCCGCGACCGCCCCGCCCCGCACCGCGACACTTTCGATGCGCGCGCCGCGGCCTGGACGCGTTATCGCCTGGACGCTGCTCTTCATCGGCGGACTGGTCATGATCACGCCGATCCTCTTCATGCTTTCGACCTCGCTCAAGGACGCCTCGCAAGTCTACGATCTTCGCCTCATCCCGGCAGAACCCACGCTCAACAACTACTTCGAGGTTCTCGCCGACGGGCGTTTCCTGCGCTGGTTCGTCAACTCGCTGATCGTTGCGACATCGGTCTGTCTGTCGAACGTGTTCTTCGATTCGCTGGTCGGCTACACGCTGGCGAAGTTCCGCTTCCGCGGCCGCTACTTGGCCTTCATCGCCATCCTCTCCACGCTGATGATCCCGACCGAGATGCTGATCATCCCGTGGTATCTGATGGCGCGCGACTTCGGGTGGCTCGACAGCTATTGGGGGATCATGTTTCCGGGAATGATGACGGCCTTCGGCACGTTCCTGATGAAGCAGTTCTTCGAGACCGTGCCCGACGACTTTCTCGAAGCGGCTCGCATCGACGGCCTGAACGAGTTCGCCATCTGGTGGAAGATCGCCGTGCCGCTGGTCACGCCGGCGATCTCGGCGCTCGCCATCTTCACGTTTCTGGGCAATTGGACGGCGTTCATCTGGCCGCTGATCGTCACCACCAACAAGAACCTGTACACGCTCCCGGTCGGTATTTCGAGCTTCGCGGTCGAGGCTTCGATCCAATGGGAAAAGATCATGACCGGCGCGAGCCTCGCAACCATCCCGACGCTCGTCGTGTTCCTCGTGCTGCAAAGGTTCATTGTGCGCGGGGTGGTGCTTGCGGGACTGAAGGGATGAGCGCCGAGCAGACGGGGCGCGGCCATACGCCGGCCGCTATGGACCGTTTTCCCGATCCGACCTACCGGGATACGGTCCTGAAGCCGCTGTTCGACATGGCGAAGACCTACTTCGCCGATGGCTTCCGCCGCATCGACCGCGCCCATCTCGTCATGCTCGCGGAGACCGGCATCGTTCAAAGGTCGGATGCGCGTGCGATCGCTGGCGCACTTGCCGCGATCGACCGCGACGTCGACGTCGCCGCCCGCACCTATTTCGGCGAGTTCGAGGATTTCTTCTTCTTCATCGAAGCGGAGCTGAAGCGCCGGCTCGGGGCCGACATTGCCGGCCGTCTCCACACCGGCCGTTCGCGCAACGACATCGACCACACGCTCTTCCGTCTGCGGCTGAAAGCCGAAATCGACGGTCTCGCCACGAAGCTCCGGGTGCTGATCGCGACGCTGATCGAGGTCGCGGCACGCGAGAGCAAGACCATCGTCCTCGCCTACACGCACGGCCAGCCCGCGCAGCCGACTACCTTCGGCCACTATCTCGCGGCGGTGATCGAAGTCCTGCTTCGCGACGCCGAAAGGCTGGCCGCCGCCCGCCGCGTCGTCGATCTCTCCCCGATGGGAGCCGCCGCGATCACGACCAGCGGCTTTCCGCTCGATCGGGCCCGCGTCGCTGAACTCCTCGGTTTCGCCGCGCCGACCGGCAATTCCTACGGGTCGATCGCCGCGGTCGACTACATCACCGCCACCTACGGAGCGATCGAACTCATCTTCCTGCATCTCGGCCGCCCGATCCAGGACCTGCAATTCTGGACGAGCTTCGAGGTCGGCCAGATCCGCGTGCCGGACGCTTTCGTGCAGATATCCTCGATCATGCCGCAGAAGCGCAACCCGGTGCCGATCGAACATCTCCGCCATCTCGCCTCGCAGACGATGGCGCGGGCGCGGGCGATGCTCGACGTGATGCACAACACCCCCTTCACCGACATGAACGACAGCGAGAGCGAGAGCCAAGTCATGGGCTACGAGGCGTTCGCGGCGGGCGCCCGCGTGCTCGATCTCATGACCGCGCTCGCGCCGGCGCTTTCAGTCGACTCCGTCCGCGTTGCCGAGAACATCCGCCGGAGCTGCGCCACCGTCACCGAACTTGCGGACAGCCTGGTGCGGGTCGAGGGCCTCTCCTTCCGGCAGGCGCACGAGTTCGCCGCTGACGTCGCCAGAGCCGTCGTTGCGGCGGGTGGGTCGCTCGACACGGACGGGTTCTCGCCCTTCGCGACCGCTTTTGAGAAGGTGACCGGCGGGCCGAGCAAGATAACCCGGGAGCGGTTCGCGGAGATCGTCTCGCCGGAATACTTTATTGCGGTGCGCGACCGCCCGGGCGGCCCCGCCGAACGGGCGCTTGGCGAGGCGCTCGCGGCCTATCGGCGCGACCTTCGCAAGCTCGCCGATGCCGCCGACGCCGATGCGAAGCGCGAAGAGGCCGCCGCCGCCATGCTGGCCGAGGGCTTCGACGCGCTGCTTGAGGCCGGGTAATGGCGCGGATCGAGCTTGAGCACGTCAGCAAGCGCTTCGGCCGCGTGGAGGTGGTGCACGGGATCGACCTCATCGTCGGCGACGGTGAATTCGTCGTGCTGGTCGGTCCGTCCGGCTGCGGGAAGTCGACGACACTGCGCATGGTCGCCGGACTTGAGTATCCGACCGAAGGAACGATCTCGATCGACGGACGGCCGGTCAACCGGGTCGAGCCGAAAGACCGCAACGTCGCCATGGTCTTCCAGAACTACGCCATCTACCCGCACATGACGGTGGCGAAGAACATCGGGTTCGGCCTCTACACCGCGAAGCTTCCGGCGAACGAGAAACGCCGGCGCATTGTCGAGGCGGCGCGCGTCCTCGGCCTCGAGGAACTGCTTGATCGGCGGCCGTCGGAGCTCTCCGGCGGACAGCGTCAGCGGGTGGCGATCGGCCGCGCCATGGTGCGTCAGCCGGCGGTGTTTCTCTTCGACGAACCGCTTTCCAATCTCGACGCGCAGCTCCGCGCCCAGATGCGGGTGGAGATCAAGAAGCTGCACCAGCGCCTCGGCACCACCGCCATCTTCGTGACGCACGACCAGGTCGAGGCGATGACGATGGCCGACCGCATCGTCGTCATGCGTGACGGCCGGATTCTCCAGGCCGGCGCGCCGATGGAGATCTACGAGCGTCCGAACGACGTATTCACCGCGCGCTTCATCGGCAGCCCGACCATGAACATCCTCCCCGGCCGCCTGACCGGGTCGGGAGCCGACCGGCGGCTTGTCTTCGCGTCGCCCGTCGTCGTCGCGGGCCGGCTCGCCGGCGCTTTAGAGGAGAGTGGCAACGATGCGGTCCTCGTCGGCGTGCGCCCGCAGGACCTCCGGCTTACGTCGGATCGTGACGCTCCCGCAGGCCTCTCGGTTGAGGGCAACGTCAGCGTTGTCGAGCCGCTCGGCGCCGAGACGTTTGTCCACATCGAGGCCGATGCCGAAACCCTGGTCGCGAGCACATCGGCGCGCGACACGCCGAAGGTCGGCGTCACGGTTCGGGCATCCGCACCCGCGGAGAACCTCTCCTATTTCGACGCGGAGACGGAGCGGTCGCTCCGGTAAAGCGGTCCTGAGCCGGCTGAGCGCGCCCCGCGCCGCCGCAGTGCATCAACGATCTCTCGCACTTGCGCTGACCGGAATTCGTTTGTGACAGTTTGGTGACTTTCGTAACATCGTCGCATGCAGCCCCGATAAAGAGGGCTGGCCCGCCGCCCGGCGGGGAATTTCCGCGCGCCGGACCGCCCGGCCTGGCGCCAAAAGAGGAGGATCGTCATGCGATATTCGAAGCTCATCGCCAGTGCCGTTTTTCTGAGTGCGACGGTCTTGGCCACAATCCCCGTCTCGGCGGAGGAGGTCACGGTCAAGCTATGGGCCCGCGCCGACCGCTCCGGCCCCCTTCGCGCCGGCAACATCGTCGCCGCCGCCGAGCCGCTGAATGCGGCGCTGAAGGCAGCGGGCAGCGACATCACGGTCAAGGTCGACGTGTTCGAGGGACCGGCGACCGGCTTCGACGCCGACGCTCTCGACATCCTGAAAGCGTTCTCCGTCGGCGAGGGTCCCGACGTCTATGTCGCGGCGCACGAATGGGTCGGCGAGTTCGCCAAGTCCGGCTACGCGATGGACATGACCGATTTCATCGCCGCCAACCAATGGGCGTTCGGTGACGTGATCCCGGTCCTCTGGAACGCCACCAAGTACGAAGGAAAAGTCTACGCGATCCCGCAGGATTCCGAGATCCGCATGTTCTTCTACAACAAGGACATGCTCAGGAAGATCGGCAAGGACGAGGCCTTCATCGAGGGGCTTCCGGAAGCGGTCGACAAGGGCGAGTTCACCATGACCGACCTGTCGAATCTCGCCAAGGAGGTCGTCGACAAGGGCGCCGCGGAGATCGGCATCATCCATCGCCCGAATGCGGGACCCGACTACCTCATGACGTTCGCGGCGTTCGGCGCGAAATACTTCGACGACGCATCCGGCAAGCTCCTTCTTCCGAAAGCCGAGATCAAACGCGGGCTCGAGTGGTTCGCGTGGAACGCGAAGAACGGGGTGACCCCGCCCAACAACACCGCGATGAACTGGGATGAGATCCAGGGCGGTTTCAAGACCGAGAAGACCTTCATCTACCACCAGGGCGTCTGGGCGACGAAGGAGTGGATGCTCGGCGACGCCAAGGGCGCGACCTGGCCGACGGATGAAGCCGGCTACTTCCACAAGATCGGCTGGCTCCACGCGCCTGCGGCCGACAAGGGCGGCGAGGCGAAGAACCTCTCGCACCCGATCGTCTACATCGTGAACCCGCAGTCCAAGCACGCCGATCTCGCGGCCATGCTCGTCGCCTACGCCACGCTGCCTTACTACAACGTGCAACACGCCGTGGGCTCGGCGCATCTCGGCATCACCAACGCCGAGGCGAGCATGCCCGCCTACAAAGAGGCTTGGTATCTCGCCGACGCGCAGCCGATGCTGGCGCGTTCGACCTTCATCCCGAACCATCCGGATTTCGGCCGCTACAATGGCATCCTGTTCAAGGCGCTCGAAGGCGTCGAGACCGGGCGGCTCACGCCTGACGAAGCGATCGACTTCCTCGTCGACGAGATGACCAGCGAGCTCGGCGATTCCGTCATGGTGGTCGATAAGCTGAGCTAACCAGCAAAGGACGCGCGGGCGGCGTTGTCGTCGCCGCCCGCGCCTCTTCGATCGCGATCGTCGTCGATGCAGCGCCGCGGCGGCCAGGCCAGACGGCAGTTCGACCGGGCCCTCTTCCTCGGACCCGCGACGCTCCTTCTCGCGCTGTTTTTCGTCGCCCCGGTGCTTGTCGACATCGGCATCGCCTTCAGCGACATGGGCCGCAATCTCCGCGTCACCCAATTCACGACGGAGAACGTTCAGCGCCTGGTGACCGGTGACCATCGCCTGATCGGCGTGCTCACCACCACCTTCATCTACGTCGTCTCGACGCTCGCCATCTTCAACGTCGCTTACGGGCTCTTCCTGGCGCTCGCCACGACCGCGTTGCCGAAACGCACCGGCGCCTTCTTCCGCGCCGTCTGGCTGTTGCCGCGCATGAGCCCCTCCGTCGTCTATGCGCTGCTTTGGAGCTGGGTCGTCGCGCCGACGGACTATGGGCTCCTCAATCAGGCGCTCTCCGCGCTCGGTCTGCCGCTCTACGACATGAAGAGCGACGCACCGATGCTGCTGATCGTGCTTGCCAACGGCTTCATAGGTGCGTCGTTCGGCATGATCATCTTCACGAGCGCCATCCGCTCCATTCCAGAGCACCTCTTCCACGCCGCGCGGGTGGACGGCGCCGGGGAGCTTGCGATCATCCGCCACGTCACGCTGCCGGCTATCCGCTGGCAGCTGAGCTTCGTGACGCTCTACCAGGCGCTTTCGCTGCTGGTGAGCTTCGAATACATCTGGCTCATCACCGACGGCGGCCCGTTCTTCGACACCACGGTCTGGGCGCTCTACGTCTACAAGCGCGCGTTCGGCAGCGGGCAGTACGCCTACGGCGCGGCGCTTTCGCTCGGCCTCGTTGCGATCGGCATCGCCGTCGCGCTCCTCCTCTGGCGCTTCTTCGACATGCGCGCGCTCCTGCAGAAACCGCGGATCGAAGTGTCATGAACGCCGTCTTGGCCGAGCCAGCGGCGGTCGCCGGCGTCGAGTGGACCGCCCTTGCCGCGCAAGCGCGGAAGCGGCGCCGCACCAAGGAGATCGTGCTCTACTCGATCATGGCAATCGGCACGCTGCCGATCCTCATTCCCTATCTCTGGCTGTTCACGGTCGCGTTCTCGGGCCGCATGGGCGCCAGCACTTTCGTTCTCTGGCGGACGCTCGCGGTGCTCCTGCCGGCTCTGTTTCTCTGGTCGCTGCTCCGCTTGAGCCTGGAGTCCGGCAAGACCCTCCGCATCCTGGAGGTCGCCCTTGCCGCCGCCACGGTGGTGCTGCTCGGGATTCTGACGGGACCCTACCTGCATATCGACAACTGGCGCTTCCTCTGGCATCCCGATATCGCCGACGCGCTGAAGGGTGCTTCCGGTTCGGGCGCCAAGTTTCCGAGCGTCTGGACCGCCTTCGGAAACTCGCTCTTCATCGCCTGTGCGCAGATGCTGGTCGTCGTCACCGTCGGCACGCTCGCCGGCTACTACCTTTCGCGCTTCGATTTCGGCGGACGGTCTGGCTACCTGAAGGGCGTGCTCGTGCTGCACGCCTTCCCGGCGATGACGCTGATCATCCCGATCTTCCTGATGATGTACTGGATCGGGCTGCTCGACACGCTGACCAGCGTCATCCTCGTTATTTCCGCGATCGAACTCCCGTTCGCCATCTTCGTGATGAAGGGCTTCTTCGACGCGGTCCCCTGGGACATCGAGATGAGCGCCATGACCGACGGCGCCTCGCGGCGGCAAGCCTTCTGGATGGTGGTGCTGCCACAGGTGCGCGTCGGCATGCTGGCGATCGCCATCTTCGCCTTCCTGCGCGGCTGGGAGGAATATGTTTTCGTGCGCACGCTCCTTCTCGCCAAATCGAACTGGACGATGAGCCTCTACCTCTTCTGGATGCTCGACGACGTGATGGGCACCGACTACGCCATGGTGTCGGCGATGGGCGTCTTCTATGTGCTGCCGAGCGTGCTTCTCTATACCTTCATGCAGAAATACCTGACGCAGATGACGATCGGCGGGATCAAGGGGTAGGCGATGGCGATCGTCGAGCTGAAAGGCGTGACCAAGCGGTGGGGCGACGTCGTCGCGGTCGAGCCGACCGATCTCCGGATCGACGACGGCGAGTTCGTTGCCATCCTCGGGCCATCCGGCTGCGGCAAGTCGACGACGCTTTTCATGCTCGCGGGAATCTATGCGCCGACGGCGGGCGAAGTCCGTTTCGACGGCGCGGTCATCAACGACGTCGAGGCGCGCGACCGCAACGTCGGCATCGTCTTTCAGTCCTACGCGCTCTATCCCCACATGACGGCGCGCGAGAACATCCTCTTCCCCCTGCGCTTCAAGAAACTGTCGCGTGAGGACGCGGACAAGCGGACGCGCTCCATCGCCGTACTTGTGCAGGTCGAGGAGCTCTTGGGGCGGAAGCCGTCGGAAATGTCAGGCGGGCAGCAGCAGCGCGTGGCGCTTGCGCGCGCGCTCGTCAAGGAGCCGCAGCTTCTTCTTCTCGACGAGCCGCTTTCGAACCTCGACGCATCGCTGCGCCTCACCATGCGCGGCGAGATCCGGCGCCTGCAGCGTGAGCTCGGCGTGACGACGATTCTCGTCACCCACGACCAGATCGAGGCGACGACGATGGCCGACCGTATCATCTGCATGAGCAAGGGGCGGATCGAACAGACCGGCACGGCCCACGAGCTCTACCATCAGCCGGACAGCCTCTTCGTCGCCGGCTTCATCGGCTCGCCGCCGATCAATTTTCTGGAGGGTGAAGCCGATGGCACGTCGCTTCGCGTCGGCGAGGCGACGCTTCCCCTTGCCGACGCGGCTAAGGGCAAGGTCACGCTCGGCGTGCGGCCGGAAGCCGTCGGTCTTGGCAAGAAGGGGATGATGGCGAAGGTCGAGGATCGCGAACCGCACGGGCGCGAGACGATCTACTATCTTAGAACGCCGCTTGGACCGCTGCGCGGGCTCGAAGCCGGCGAAGTTGCCCGCTATAGCGTCGGAGACTCCGTCGAGTTCAGCCTGGATCGCGCGCTCCTCTTCGATGCGAACGGCCGGCGAATCGCGAACACGAAGCTGAAGCTTGCTGCATGACGGCACGCCTGCCGCGGCTGAAATGGCACATGTTGAGACGCCGCGTGACCGACCCAGCGCATCTTCGCGAGAACCTCGACGCCGGTCTTGGCGCGGGGGCGGCGCTCGAGGTCGATCTCGTCGCCACGGCAGACGGCGACTTTGTCTGCCTGCACGACCTGACCCTCGACCGGGAGACCAGCGGCTCCGGTCCCGTGGCCGAAGCTTCGGCCACTGACGTTCGCAGTCTCCGCCAGCGCGGCGTGGACGGCGCGCCGCTCGACACCCCTCCCCTTTTCTTCGACGAGGTGATCGCGGCCGTGGCGCGGCATCCACGGCGGGATCGGCAGGTGCAGCTCGATTTCAAGGTGCCGGCGGCGGGGTTCGATGGAGAGATGCTCGGCCGGCTTCGTCGGATGCTCGGCGATCTGGCGCCGTCCTTCATTGTCGGGACCACGGACGCGGAGGTTTACGCGCGCGTCCGCGCCGGTGCGCCGGAGATCGCGGTCGGATTCGATCCGCTCACCCTCCACGAAAAGAACCCTCCCCGAACGAAAGAAGCCTTCGCCGACCTCGCCGACCAGACGCTGCGGCTCGGGCCGGACGCGCGCATCTATTATCTCAACGCCAACCTCGTCCTTGCCGGGCTGGCGGCGGGCTTCGACCTCATCGAGCGCGTCACCCGTACCGGCGCCGAAGTCGACGCCTGGACGGTCGACCCGACGCGACCGAACATTCGCGACATTCTCCGCGCGCTGGTCGAGGCGGGCTGCCATCAGATCACGACAAACGGACCGGAGGCGCTTTTGCCGCTGCTTGAGGAGGTTGCTTGACGAGGATTGTCGATCGGCTCGATCTGCCGAGCCAGGCCGAGCGCGACGTGGTCAAGGCCGGCCCGGTCGCACTCGACGCGTTCCAAAGCGCCTTCAAGTCGTTTCGCTGCCTCGACCAGATCGAGCTTCGCCCGCCTCCGGCCCCGCCAAAGTCCGCGCCGGAGAGTGCGCGCATCGTGTTTTGGAACGCCGAGCGGCTCAAATATCTCGATCCGTCCGTTGCGCTGCTTGGCAGGCTTGCCGCCGACGCCATCCTGATCTGCGAAGTCGACCACGGCATGGCGCGCTCCGGGAACCGCCACCGGATCGCCGAACTCGCGGAGGCGCTTGACGCGGGCTACCTCTACGGCGCGGAATTCGTCGAGCTCGACCTCGGCGACGCGCGCGAACGAAGATGGCATGCCGGCGCGACGAACGCGGCCGGGCTGCATGGCGCGGGAATCGTATCGTCCCACCCCCTCCTTGCACCGGAGCTTGTGCGGCTCGAGCGATCCGGCCGCTGGTTCGACGGCGCCTTCGGCGAGCGGCGGGTCGGCGGCCGCATCGCAACCATGGCGGAGCTCGAGCTCGTCGCCGGCCCCGTGCTTCTTGCGTCGGTGCATTACGAAAGCCACACCGGCCCGGAAGACCGGCTGGCGCAGACGTGCGTCATGCTCGACGCGATCGATCGCCATGACCCGCGGATGCCGGTCCTGATCGGCGGCGACTTCAATACGAGCACCTTCGAGGTTCCGATCAGCCGGCAGCCCGACATCGTCGCGCGCGCACTGAATGAAGATTCGGTGCGGCTCGTTCTGCCGATGCGATACGAGCCGATGTTCGAAGAGCTGAAGGCGCGCGGCTACGATTGGGAGGGCTGCAATCGCATGGGCGCGATCACGCAGCGGACCAGGTCGGACGGTACGCCGCCGCCGCCCTTCGGGCGGATCGACTGGCTCTTCGCGCGCGGTCTCCAATGTGGCGACGCGGCAGTGATCCCCGCCGTCGATGGCGCGGGCGCCGCCATCTCCGATCACGACGCGCTCGCCGTGACGATCCGCGTTCGGAGGCGCTGAAATGCCTTACTCGCCGCTCGCCCGCGAGGCCGGCTTCATCCATGTCTGCGCCCACCGCGGGCATTGTGTCGCGGCGCCGGAGAATACGATCCCGGCATTTCAGGCGGCCGTCGATCGCGGCGCGACCGTGCTCGAAATCGACGTCGTGCTGACGCGCGACGACGCGATCGTTCTGATGCACGACGAGATTCTCGACCGCACCACGAACGGAAAGGGACGCGTCGCCGCCCGCGACCTCGCCGTGATTCAAGCGCTTGACGCCGGCGCCTGGTTCGATCCGAAGTTCACGGGGACGCGCGTCCCGACACTCACTAAGACGCTGGCCTTTGCGCGCTCCGTTGGCGTCGGGCTCCTGATCGAGATCAAGGAGCGGCAGCGGCCCGAGACGATCTTGGAGCGGCTTGGAAGCCTGCTTATCGAGGAGCGCGCCGAGGCGGAAGTCCTCGTCATCTCCTTCGATCACGTCTCGCTCCGGCGGCTGCGGGACAGTTTTCCGAACCTCAGGACCGAGCTCATCACGCATGCGCGGCACGTCGATATCGCCGGCATCGCAAACCGCGCCGGCGCGGCCTCCGTCTCGATCGAGTGGAACATGTTCCATCCGGACGATGCGCGCGCCCTGCACGAGTCCGGCATCGGCGTCCGTGTGTCGATGCCGCGCCCGGAGCGGCTGGCGCACCGCCGCGGCTACGGTTTCGATGACGAGGCCAAGGTCGTCGAGTATCTTCGCGCCGGCCTGATCGACGTGCTCCTCGGAGACGACGCGGCGTTCACGCGGAAGCTGGTCGACGCCGCCGGCGCCTCGCCTGGCGCAAAGGAGCAAGCGCACAGGTAGTAGCCCTGCGGGGCCTTCACCGCAGCGGCGCTCAGAGCCGAGATCGCGCGCGCCGCGACCATGCGGGCGCAGCCGGGATTGCGGCAGTCGTGGTGGTGTCTGGGGCGGTTTTTCTCCGCCGACAGCTCTCCGCGACCTCGGCATCCCTGTCGCCCGGCATGCCGGACTGCTATCTAAAGCGCGCCATGCCCCAAACCGAAGAAACAGTCCTGAGCACCCGCCGCGAGCAGATGTTTCCAACTCTGACGCCGGCGGAGATCGATCGCCTGCAGCGGTTTGGCGAAGCCCGCTCCTTTGCGGTCGGCGCGCGAATCGTGAAGGCCGGCGAAGTCGCGCCGGGCCTGGTTCTCGTTCGCGCGGGCGAAGTGGAGGTCACGCAAAGCGACGGGATGGACCGCCGCGAGACCATCGTCACCTACGGGCCAGGACAGTTCCTGGGCGAGCTCGCCCAGCTTTCGGACCGGCCGGCGCTCGTAGATGCGGAGGCTCTGAAGCCGGTTGAGGCGCTCGTCATTCCGTCGAAGCGCCTGCGCGATCTGATGGTGCAGGAGGCCGAGCTCGGCGAAAAGATCATGCGCGCGCTGATCCTGCGTCGCGTGGGCTTGCTGGAAACCGGCGCCGGCGGACCGATCATCATCGGGCACGCCGGTCAGGCGGACGTGCTGCGGTTGCAGGGGTTTCTGCGGCGAAATGCTCAGCCGCATCGGGTGCTCGATTCCGAAAGCGATTCCTGCGGACGGACATTGATCGAGCGCTTCGAAGTCGATCCGCTGCATCTGCCGATCGTGATCTGTCCGGACGGCCGGGTGCTGCGGAACCCGAGCGACAACGAGCTCGCGCGCTGCATCGGACTGGTGCGGCCGATCGATCCCGACATGCTCTACGACGTCGCCATCGTCGGCGCCGGACCGGCCGGGCTCGCCGCCGCCGTCTACGCGGCGTCGGAGGGATTGTCGGTGATCGTTCTCGACTGTCGCGCCTTCGGCGGGCAGGCGGGCGCCTCCGCGCGGATCGAAAACTATCTCGGATTTCCGACCGGGATTTCAGGAATGGCGCTTATGGGGCGCGCCTACAGTCAGGCCCAAAAATTCGGCGTCGAGATGGCAATTCCCGACGAGGCGAAGTTTCTCGGCAAGCGTGCGGACGAGAAGGCCGAGAAATATCAGCTCAGCGTCGGCGACGGCGAGACGGTCAATGCGCGCGCCGTGGTGGTGGCGAGCGGCGCCCGCTATCGCCGCCTCGATGTGGCGAACCTCGCACAGTTCGAGGGGTCGTGCGTCCACTACTGGGCCTCGCCGATCGAAGCGCGGCTTTGCGCCGGTCAGGAGGTGGCGCTGGTCGGCGCGGGCAATTCGGCCGGGCAGGCCGCGGTCTACCTCGCGAGCCAGACGAAGAAAGTGTGGCTTCTGGCGCGCGGCGCTACGCTCGAGCGGACCATGTCGCGCTACCTCGTTGAGCGCATCGGCGCGCAGCCGAACATCGAAGTCCTGACCGGGACCGAAGTCACTGCGCTTGAGGGCAAGGAAGACGCCCTGGAGCGCGTGCGCTGGCGCACGCACGGCAACGGCGACGAAATCACCCGGTCCATTCAGCACCTCTTTCTGTTCATCGGCGCCGATCCGAATACGGACTGGCTTGCCGAATGCGGCGTTGCGCTTGATGGCAAGGGCTTCATCCGCACCGGCGTCGGGGCGGATGGAACGCGTCATCCGCTCGAGACGAACCGCGACGGCGTCTTCGCGATCGGCGACGTGCGCGCCGGTTCCGTCAAGCGCGTCGCCGCTGCCGTCGGCGAGGGCGCTCAGGTGGTTGCCGCGCTGCACGGCTATCTCGCGCGCCGAATCGTCGTCGGCGCCTTGTCGGTCGGAGAACATTGATGGCGGAAGAATGCGAACACGCGGAACTCATCCGTGACGTGACGCCGAGCGCGCTCGGCTGCGAGGAGTGTCTGAAGATCGGCTCGGAGTGGGTGCATCTCCGCCTTTGCCGGACCTGCGGCCATGTCGGCTGCTGCGACGAGTCCCCCATCAACACGCCACGAAGCACTTTCACGCGACGCGCCATCCGGTCATCGAGGGCTACGATCCGCCGGACGGCTGGGGATGGTGCTACATCGACGAGCTGTTCCTCGATCTCGGTGATCGCACGACGCCGCAGCGCGGCCCGATACCTCGCTACGTCTGAGCCCTTATCACAATGGCAAAAGACAGCGTTTCGCCCGGCACCCGAGCCAGGCTGCAGCGGCCGGTGGACCGGTCGCGTGACCATGTGCGCGGCGGCAGCGCAGCGAGCGGCGTCAAAACCGTCGTCGTCTACGGCGACTATCTCTGCCCCTATTGTCGGCGTCTGCGCCTCGTCATCGCGCACCTCAGGCAGACGCTCGGCGAGCGCCTCGCCTATGTCTTCCGCCACTTTCCGAACGAAGCCGCGCATCCTGGCGCAGGCTTCATCGCGCGCGTCGCCGAGGCCGCCGGCAAGCAGGGCCGCTTCTGGGAAATGCATGACCTGCTCTACGAGCAGGAGCCGCCGCTCAGCGGGGAGCAAATGCGCGCATTCGCGCGCGACCTCGGTCTCGATATGGCGCAATTCGAGCGCGACCTCGAAAGCGACGAGACCAAAGCGCGGGTCGAGCAGGATCTCGCCGAAGGCAGGCGCAACGGCGTCACCGGCACACCGACCTTCTTCGTCGACGGCGTGCGCTACGACGGCGCCTGGGATTTCCACTCGATGCTCGAAGCCCTCGAGTTGCCGGTGGCGTCGCGGCTGCAGCGCTCGGCGCGCGCGTTCGCAAACCTGCCGGCGTCGGGCGGCCTCGTGCTGCTCCTTGCGGCGGCGGCCGCGCTGGTCTGCACGAACACGCCGCTCGCTCCCATGTATCGCGACTTCATCGGCTCCGCCTTCGGCATCGGCCCTCCCGGCAGCCTTCTCTCCATGAGCGTCGGCGCCTGGTTCTCAGAAGGTCTGCTGGCGATTTTCTTTCTGCTTGTCGGGCTCGAGATCCGGCGCGAGATGACGGCGGGCGAGCTTTCCGATCCGCGCGCCGCGATCCTGCCCGTCCTTGCGGCGGTCGGCGGCGTGCTGGCGCCGGCGGCCATCTATCTCACCTTGAACAGCGGACCGGCGGCGCGGGGTTGGTCGGTGCCCACGGCGACCGACGTCGCCTTCACGCTCGGCATTCTCGCGCTGCTTGGGTCCCGCGTGCCGCCGAGCCTGCGCGTCTTCGTTGCCGCGCTGGCCGTTGCTGATGATGTCCTTTCGGTGCTGACGCTCGCCATCTTCTATCCGCGCGATTTTTCGCCGTCATGGCTGCTCGTGAGCGGCGTCGCCGTTGCCGCGCTTTTTGCGCTCAATCGCTGGCGCGTCTATTCGACCTGGCCGTATCTCGTCGTTGTCGCGGTGCTTTGGGTCTCTCTGCACGCGGCGGGCGTCCACGGCGCGCTCGCCGGCATCCTGCTTGCCGCCTTCCTGCCGACGCGACCCGCCCCGGCGGTGGCGCCGTTGCTGGCGCAGGCTGCGACCGCGCTCTCGGCGCTGGAGAATGCCGAAGACGAGGCACGGCAATCCGGCTCGGATGTCGTACGCATCGCGCAGGAGCCGGTTTGGGATTGGGCAAGCCGCAATCTTTCCGCGGCGAGCGAGCGGCTCTTGTCGCCGGCGGACCGCATCGAGCGCGCCGTCTCGCCCTGGAGCACCTACTTCATCCTGCCGCTCTTCGCGTTTTCGGCGACCGGCGTCAGTTTCCGCCTCGACCTTTCGGCGCCGGACGCGGGGCGGATACTCGTCGGCGTCATTCTCGGGCTGGTGATCGGAAAGCCGCTCGGCATTTCGCTCGCTTCACTGCTCGCGATCAAATCGCGCCTTGCGCGCGGGCCAGGCGACGTGACGGTTCGGAACTTCATCGGTGCCGCTTGCCTTTGCGGCGTCGGCGACACGGTCGCTCTTCTCCTCGCCGACCAGGCATTTTCCGATGCAGACTACGCGGCGCTCGCCAAGACCGGCGTGCTGATCGGCTCGGTGCTCGCCGCGGCGCTGGGCGCGACGATCATCGCCACCAACCCCTCGCCGGTCGCAAGAACCGATGCGGTCGAGGCCTGAGCCCTGGCTCAGCAAAGAGTACCCGTCGTCGCAGCCCCGACCCGGGCATTTCTTGGTCGCGGCTTCGTCTCCATGCTGGTGCTCGCCGCGCTGCTATTACCAGAACGGCTGCTGGCCTTGCCGCCGTCGGCACGAGTCTCAGTTCTACTGGGATATTTCCATCATCGAGTTCGACTTTGCCGTCGTATCGCGGGCGATAATCCTAACGATTTCGTAGTGAGCACCGCGTATTCCTGAGCAGGAGCAAGCGCCGGCCCTGCTTGGGCTCGCGTCCTTCAAATAGAATCAGAGGAAGGAACGGCACTGCCCGATGCTAGATCGCACTGGCGGCAGCGGCGTCCCCGGTAAACCTGATGCGCTGAGTGGTACGCGCGGCGGGTCCGGGACCATGCGGTTTCGCATCACCTTCATCCTGATGGTCGCGATCGGCGGTCTGACGGCGGTCGCCGTTGGCACGGTGCTCTTCGTTTCCGCCTCCACGAGTATCAGGAACACACTGGAGCTGATGCGAAGCCGCGCCGAGCTGACCATCTCGGCGGTCGAGCGCGGCGTCTTCGACTACATGGAGCCGGCGCGCGACCTGATCGCGGATCTGAGCCGGCGCGTCACCGAGGGCACGCTGGACATCAGCGACCGCAAGAGCCTCGCCGAAATCCTCTCCGGCGCGCTCGCGGCGGTGCCGCAGATCGGCGGCGTTGTAGTCTGGCAGCCGAGCGGTTCCGGGCTATGGGTCGATCGCCACAGCGACGGCATCCATGTCGAGACCCAGACGACCCCCGACCGTGCCGAACTCGTCGACTTTCTCGCCCGCGCGGAGAAGGCAAAAGACATCCAATGGGGAGCGCCCTATTACCGCGAGGGCGCGACCTATATCACGCTTGCCAGCCCGCTTTTCAAGGACGGCGCCTATGTCGGCGTCATCGCCGCCGGCGTGTCGGTGGTGGCGCTGTCGAACTTCGTCCGCCATGAACTGACCGAATCCGACGTGACC
Source organism: uncultured Alphaproteobacteria bacterium (assembly GCA_963739005.1). GTDB lineage: Bacteria > Pseudomonadota > Alphaproteobacteria > Rhizobiales > Afifellaceae > DASWJZ01. Next base: position 536,298 of record CAVTYQ010000002.1, read on the forward strand.
GCGTTCGTCCTCTACGGCAAGGACAAGGTGCTCGCGCATCCGGCCCTGCTCGACCCGGATTATTCGGGGCGGGTGTCGGCCGAGATGCCGCTTCTCTCCGTCGACGCGGTCGGCGATCCGGTGCTCGCAGAGTTTCCCTCCTTGCCGATCAAAAACCTGGGGCGCCGGGCCGACTTCGACGTTCGCGATACGGGTGAGCGCGGCAACGGCGAGGTCGTCCTTTCGCGCTCCACAGACGCTGACATCGGCTTCCCGCGACGCTCGCGTCCAATTTTGAACCGGGAACGCGACCTTACCGATGATCCTCAATCCGTCTATCGCTATCCGCGGCAACGCATGCCCGGGCTCGCTTGCCAAAGCGATTGCGCACGACCAACTTGGCGCCCTTTGGGCCGATTTGCCGAGCGCTGGCCGCAATAACGCAGAACTAGCTCGCCTCGCAGCCGATTGACCCAGATCGGGCCACCTCACTTCTTCTCAAGAAGATCGTTCAGCGAAGCGACGCCCTCGCGTTTGAGAAGCGTGTCGAGGCGCATGTCACTCCGGCGACCCGCGGCGAAATCGTCTCCATAGATTCGGCGGAGCGTTCCGACTTGCGTGTCTCCACGCTTTGCTCGTGTGGTTTCGTCATTGTTGCGATGGCGTCCGTCCAGACCGGGCTGCTTGGCACGTGGCATTTCGGTAACCTTTCTCGGGAATCATATTGCTGCCGCAAGATAATCTTGCAATTAGAAATCCGCAAGATCATATAATCACTGAGCATTCAGAGGGGCGCCGTGGCTAACCTACTGATCGGACAACGCTTGAAGGCCCTTCGGGAGGAAAAGAAGCTCTCGCAGGACGATCTCGCGCGCCTGTTCGGCTTCAAAGACCGCCAAACGGTCTCAGCGATCGAGACGGGCGAGCGCAGGGTTTCGGCGGACGAGCTCTTGCTCGCCGTCCAGGAGCTCGGCGCCCCGCTCGACTATTTTACCGACCCGTTTCGTCTGATCGGCGAGGGGCGCTTCAATTGGCGGCAGGCCAATGTGCCGCCAGCCGTGCTCGGCGCTTATGAGCGCGTCGCGGGTCAGCTCATCGCTGCTTTCCGAACACTCGGAACAGAGGTCGGGGAGAAGCCGCCGCTTGAGCGCCGATCGCTCCGACTGACTAAGAACTCGCGCTTCGAAGACGCGGCCGAAGCCGGCGAACGCTTTGCAGTCGAGCACAAACTCGGGGATGTTCCCGCCCAACGGCTCGCCGAGGTGATGGAGCGCGATCTCAATATTCTCGTGCTGATGGTCACGCCGAGTCATTCTGGCGTGTCGGGTGCGGCATGCCGCCTTCCCGATCTCGATGTCGTGCTAATCAATCGCGACGAGGTCCCAGGCCGCCGACACTTCGATCTAGCGCACGAGCTCTTTCACATCCTAACTTGGGATGCGATGCCGCCGGGCCATGTCGAAGACGTGACCGAAACTGGCGGAGCGAATCGGGTTGAGCAGCTCGCCAATGCCTTCGCGTCGGCCTTGCTGATGCCGGCGCGCATTCTACTGGCCGCGGCTGACTGGCACGCGCTTCGCGGCAACGAGCTGATCGCTCAACTCAACGGGATGGCCGATCGCCTTGAGGTGACATCCTCGGCGCTCATGTGGCGGCTTGTGACGCTCGAACTTCTCGCGAAATCTGCAGCTCTTGCCGTACCGGCGGATGCCGTTCGCAACAATGGACATCCCACCGGGCTCTTTGCCGAGAATCGTGCTTCCGACACGCCGCCATTGTTCTCGAAGTGCTTTGTCCAGATTGTCGCCCGGGCCGTCGAGGAGGGACGCGTTTCGACCCGCAAGATCGCGAGCCTGCTTGGCCTTTCCGTGGATGATCTAGGCGATCTTTTCGGCGCACACGGCGTCCCGGCGCCTTACGAGCTGTGAGGCGACAGTGGCGCGCTGGCGGGGACCCGTTCTCGTGGACACGAACGTCATCATCGAGGCATGGCGTGTGGACGCGTGGCGGGCCCTCAGGGGTGGATACGCGCTGGAAACGGTGGAGGAGTGCGTTATCGAAACTCAAACAGGTTACCAGAACCGCCGGCCAGAGCAGCGGATCGACCGGGAAGCGCTCCTGGCGGGCCTCAAAGCAATCCACCAGGTCCCGGACACCGAACGTGCAATGGCGCTCATCCGCGACGGTGAGATCGCAATGCTCGACGAGGGCGAGAAGGCGCTCTGGGCGCATGCGCTCGCACGTCCGGATGCTTGGGTGCTTTGCGGTCCTGACAAGGCGAGCCTGCGTATCGGCGTACGACTGAACCTGCGTGACCGTCTCGTCGCGCTTGAGCGGCTTCTCGACGACGCGGGCTTTCGTCCGAAGACGCCGCTCAAGGGCGCGTATCGTCAGGATTGGTTGAGCCGCACGCTCGTCGAGCTCGCGCAGCAAGAAGGCAAGATTGGATGACGGCGCCGACCTCTAGCGATGTCCGGGCGCGTCTGGTCGAGACGCTGCGCCGCGACCTGATCGGCCCCGGGCCGCAGGATGCGGACATTGCTCGCGAGCGTCTGAAGGAGAAGCCCTCGGGTTGGTATGTCACCGGCTATCTTGCGCCCGTACCGGAAGCGGGTGGGCCTTCTGCCGAGATTCCGGAAGAGGGCGACCTTTTCGAAGAGGGCGATCCGCTTGTCGGCGACGACAATAGCGGTGATGCGGAGGCAGGTCCTGCGCGAGCCGCCGATGACGCACAGGAAGACATGCCGCCCGTCGTGCGTATTCGCGCGCCGTCATCGCTTGGCATCACGGTCTTGCTCGACGCGTCGGTGCGCGAGGTGGAGCTGAATCTCTCTTGGGGCGACTACATCACAGTACCGCCTCTAAGCGAAGAGGCACTGCTCGACGAGACAGTGGATGCGCCGGAGGTTGAATGGGAGCGCGTACCGGGCGACGAAAGCCTTAAGGTGCCCGTCCCGACCGGCGGGAAGCGGATCACAACAACCGTTCTAAACTCCAATGGTGCGCAGCGTCCCTCCGGCGCTCTTCAGTTTGAGCTGCATGCGCGTCCTCATGAGGTAACCGAACCCGACGGCACTAAGCGGAGCCTGCGCGTACTCACCGTAATGGTCGTAAACCGCCGCAGCTCGGTCCGCAGGCGCTACCAAGAGGTGACCTACGCTTTCCAGGTCAGGCTATCTGTGCGCTGCGATTTGTGCCTTCATCCCCGTGCAAATATGCGCGGCTTCGGCTCGAAGGACATCGACGAGGCGATCGCCGATCTGCATTACCGGGACGTTTGCGAATACGCGGTGGGCGTAAACACCTCTGCTGATTGGAATGTTGATCCGGACGGCATCGTGCGCGAGGCGGCAACGGACTACTTGCCGACCGCTGAAGTTGAGCGCGTCGAGCCAAATGAGGACATCTCGAACGTCGTATTCGATATGGAAGCCCTCGCCGATCTCGCGCGAACCGGACCCGACGATTTGCGTCGTGCGCTCGAAGGTTTACCGGCGGCATACGACGTGTGGATTGCGGCACAAAGCGGCGAAGTCTCGAAAATCCCCGGCGGCCCGCGGCAGACTACTGCGCAACGTCTCATCGATGCAGCACGCGACGCAAGCCGGCGCATCTCCGAGGGCATTGCGCGGCTTGCGAGCGATCAACACGCGCGGCTTGCCTTCCGCGCCATGAACGAGGCGGTGGCGCGCGCCAATCGCCAACGCGCGGCGGGTTACGGTGGCGATCCAGCCGCCCAGAGAGCGCCCAAGTGGCGACCATTCCAGCTCGCCTTCATCCTTCTGAATCTTTCGGCTCTTCATGATCCGCTGCACGTCGATCGTGAGACCGTCGATCTGCTATTTTTCCCGACCGGTGGCGGCAAGACCGAGGCGTATCTCGGTCTTGCCGCCTGGACGATCGCACATCGGCGCATCACGAACAGCGGTAAACTCGGTGCCGGCGTAGCAGTTCTCATGCGCTACACGCTGCGGCTTCTCACTCTTGACCAGCTGAGTCGTGCGGCGGGCGTCATCTGCGCGCTTGAATTGATGCGCGGCGAGCCTGCTTGGCGCGACGACAAGCGCAACAAGCTTGGCGAATGGCCAATCGAGATCGGGCTTTGGGTGGGAGCAGCCGCGACGCCGAACCGCTTGGGCGGAAAAGGCAACACCGGACCAGAAACGGCCGTCACGCGAGTTCGCCGTTACAGGCGGGACGGTCGTGAAGCTCCCGCTCCGATCAAGACGTGCCCCTGGTGCGGAGAGCCCTTCACCCGCGATAGCTTCCGCTGCACACCGAGCGACCTAGCACCTCAAAACATGGAAATCGGCTGCACAAACTCGTCCTGCCCATTCGGCTCGGGTAAGCCGCTACCAGTTCTGACAGTTGACGAGGCATCTATCGTCGCTTGCCTGCGTTTATTATTGCTACCGTCGACAAGTTCGCCGGCCTGCCGTTTGTCGATAAAGTCGGGGCGTTCTTCGATCATGTCGATCGCGAGGACGACCACGGGTTCTATGGCGCAGCAGAGCCGGGAGTCGGGCGGAAGCTGTATGGTAATGCACGACTGCTGCCGCCTGCGCTGATTATTCAGGACGAGCTCCACTTGATTAGTGGGCCGCTTGGGACTGTGGCGGCGCTCTACGAGGTCGCGTTGGACCGTTTGGCATCACGCCAGCATGGTACCCGAATCGTCAGGCCGAAAATCGTTGCGAGCACAGCAACCGTCCGGCGGGCGGACGCTCAGATCAAAGCATTGTTCGACCGCGCGAAGACGGCCATCTTCCCTCCGCCAGGGCCGGACCGTGGCGACTCCTTCTTTGCCGTAACAGTGCCGGCGGCAAATAGTCCAGGTCGTCTTTACGTCGGCCTCGCCGCACCCGGCAAAGGACCGAAGCTTTTGTTTTTGCGCTCCCTAACCACGCTCCTAGCGGCAGGTGCGAAGGACATGCCTCTGGGCGATGTCGCGGATCCGTATCTCACCGCGCTTTGCTACTTCAACGCCCTGCGCGAGCTGGGCGGCGCTCGTCGGATTGTTGAGGACGAGGTGAGGGCAAAACTCGCCGACTATGGTACGCGCCGGCGCCGACTAAACCCAAATGATCAACCGTTCGAGAACCGAGACCTTCGCGAGGTGCTCGAACTCACGTCGCGCGAGAGCACCGACAAAGTCGCCGAAGCTAAAGACGCGCTCGCACGTTCGGCCTTCGCTCCAAATGGGGTCGATGTGGCGCTCGCAACCAATATGATCTCGGTCGGTTTAGACATCGGACGGCTCGGACTAATGGTTGTTCAAGGGCAACCAAAGGCCGCCGCCGAATATATCCAGGCGACAAGCCGTGTCGGCCGTCTAGCAGAAAAGCCGGGACTTGTTCTCGCTCTGCTCAACGTTCACAAGGCGCGCGATCGGCTTCACTATGAAGGATTTCGCCAGTTCCACGCTTGCTTCTACCGAACAGTCGAGGCGACGAGCGTGACGCCATGGGCGGCGCGCGCGGTTGACCGTGCTTTGGCCCCTTGTGTCATCTCGCTTGCCCGTCATCTTGAGCCGCTCCTCACCGAAGAGCGTGCCGCGGCTCGGGTTGGAGATCACTCATACCTAAGGAAGGCAATTGCAGATGAGGTTGTGCGCCGCGCCCAATCAATGAATGTCGTCGGCGGCCTTGCGGCTCTACGTCAACAAGTGGAGGCGTTGATCGATCTTTGGACCAGGCTCGCTGCAGAGGCCACGCAGAACGGAGGCCGCTTTTATTATGGCTATCCGGCGGGTGAGGCGCTTGTACGTGACCCGTTGTCGCCGTTATTGAAAGCGAGCGGACCCGAATACGAACGCTTTAAGGCTTCACGTTCGATGCGAGATGTTGAGCACGTGTCGTCGGTCGAAATTCTCGATCCTTTCGGAAATGCACTGAACTGAGGGCGAAGATGGCCGAGAACCAAATTCGCCTTAGCCAACTGATCGGCTATTACGGCCCTGGGGCGATGCTCGATCTCCCTGATCGCTCGGTGCTCGTGATGGGACTCGACCATTGGGACCAGCGCAGTGGCGCCTTTCGTCTAATCGAAGAGCAGCGGCTATCGAGACTTCTGCGCTTGCGGCTGCAGGACGACGATCGGCTTGCGACGAGTGGCGATCCGCAATTGCGGACGCCGCCACTCGACGTTCGCGATCCCCGCGGGGCATCGCCCAAGGTCAGAGCCACCATCTTTCCACGTTGGTTTGTATGCGACGCGGTGCCGGGTTCCGCGCAGGATCGGCGACGGCTTGTGCGCTTTCAGCAGTTGGAGGCCCCCAAGCGCTTCGACTATAGGGGCGACGATGGCAAGCGACGGCGCGTGTCGCCGATTCGGTTCGTCTGCGGGTGCGAGGATGGCCATCTTCAAGACGTCGATTGGCGGCGCGTCGTCCACCAAAATATGACGGGCCGCGAAGGATGCCAGGAGCCGTTGTGGCTGGAGGATGGCGGTACGACCGGCGATCCTCGGCAGACCCGCGTCTCCTGTGAATGCGGCGCATCGCTCTCATTAAATGACCTGTTCCAACCGGGCCGATTGGGCCCGTGTCGGGGAGCGTGGCCTTGGATCGACAATGATCGAGACCCAAACGGGTGCCGTCACATGCTTCGATTGCTGACGCGAAGCGCGACCAACACCTATTTTCCGCAGGTTACTCGCATCATTTCTCTTCCGGCTGAGGTTGATCAACTAGCCGAGCTAGTCCGGAGCGTGTGGTCAGCATTGCAGGCATGTTCCTCGGCGGAGGAGGTTAACCTAGCGCGACGTTTCAATCCTCAGGTCGCAGCAACGTTGGAAGGATATCCTGACGATCAGGTCTGGTCCCGCATCGCCGCGGCGCGGCGTCCCATCGATCAGCAGGACCAAGCAGAAAATCCGCGCCTTGCGGAATTCGCGATACTCGCAAGTGGTCAACCGGTTGTCGGAACTCCGACTCCAGATACGTTGCTGCATGCCGAAACGCTTCCAAGGACCTCTTGGGACCCAAGCAACTCACCTCTATTGATGGGCATCTCTTCGCTGGTCGCGGTCCACAGGTTGCGAGAAGTAGCTTGCTTGTATGGCTTCACAAGGTTCGAACCGGCCCCGGTGGTTACCGAGGAGTTTGAGGATGTTGGCCTAGCCGTGCGTGGCGGGCCACTTGCGCGTAGTCCCACCTGGCTTCCCGCGGTTGAACAGTTCGGCGAAGGTCTCTTTCTCACTCTCGATCGCGATGCGCTTCAAAGCTGGCGTGCGCGACCTCAGGTGCAAGCTAGAATCGCGGCCCTGAGCATTGGCGCGGACCGATGGCTCCAACAGCGCCGCCAGCGGGGAGAGAACATCTCCGATCGTGCCATCCGTGACCAGGTTCGTCCTGAGTACCCTTCTGGCCCATTCTCTTGCGCACGCGTTGATTACCGAGGTCGCCATCGACTGCGGTTATCCCGCGAGCTCGATTCGCGAGCGAATTTACATTTCAGCGGGACTCGGCAATGCGGTTCCAGCGGTCGGCATCCTGATCTACACCGCCTCGGCGGGAAATCAGGGTACGCTCGGAGGCCTCGTCGAGGTAAGCCGCCGGTTTGGGCAGGTGCTAGAAGGCGCGCTGGAAAGGCAGCGGTTGTGCTCTGGCGATCCCGTCTGTGCGGATCATGATCCAGCCGCAGCGACCGACGATCGGGCCCTCCACGGTGCTGCTTGCCACGGATGTCTCGTTATCGCCGAGACGAGCTGCGAAGCGCGAAACCTTTTTCTCGATCGCGCCCTCCTCGTGGATACCGTTGGTCCATCTGGCGTCGGGTATTTCTAGCGCCATGTCCTCAGTCTCTCGGCGCGCCGATGGCGCTGAGCGGAAGGGCTTACGTCCAGGAAGGACCATGACTACCTCCTTTGAAAAGGAGTGAAGCTCACCCTGCCGGTGCTCTGCGATGTCGCGAGCAGCAACGAGACTTCTAGACAGCAACACCTTCGGAGCGGCCGCCAGCGACGCCTACAGCGCCGCGACGTGGACTTAAGTGATGTGGAGCGTCTTCCACCTGCCGAAGGCGAAGCGCTTACCGTCAAACATGGGCGATGTCGTCTACTGGCACGATGATACGGCGTGGGGTGGCACGCGCGCATCTGCGTCGCTGTCGGGGCGGTCGCGAACTCGTCGCCGGACGTTGCCGTCCGCCTTGCACGGAGCCGCCTGACGTTAACCGCCCGCAAGCTGGATCGCTGCAATCGGCGGGCTTTTGTGCTACATAGCCGATTGCCGATTTCACCCAACTTGCGGGCGCGTCCGACCACGGTCGGGCGCAACAGCTAAACCGGAGCGCCGATGGCCAGAGCGCCGCTCAAGTTCAAGCAATCTGACGTGACGCGAGCGGTCAAAGCCGCTCGCGCCGCCGGCCTTAACGTGGGCCGAATCGAGATCGACCCGAGCGGGCGCATCGTGCTTGTTTCACAGAATGACAATGCGCCGCCCGCCGAGACGGCGTTTGACCAGTGGAAGGCGTGGAAAAATGCGCATGCGGTTGAAGGGCATTAATAGCGTCCGTAAGCGGCTCTCTGACGGGTCGTTCCGAACCTACTGGTATGCTTGGAAGGGCGGTCCTGCCCTGTCCGGCGAACCGGGCACGCCCGAGTTCGTCGCCAGCTACAATGAGGCCGTGAGCCGGAAGGTAGTGACGCCGAAGGGCTCGCTGCTTTCGATCCTCAATGCCTATCAGGACACGCCGAACTTCAACGACCTCGCGCCTCGCACGCGCGCCGACTACAAAAAACAGATCAAGCGAATCGAAGCCGAGTTCGCCGACTTCCCCCTTTCGGCAATAACGGACCGCCGCACGCGCGGCGAGTTCATGGCGTGGCGCGACAAGCTCGCGGTGACTTCGCGGCGGCAGGCGGACTATGCGTTTGCCGTGCTGGCGTTGATTCTCGCTTGGGCTTTCGACCGCGGCCTCGTCCTCTCCAATCCATGTGAGCGGTCCGGAAAGGTCTATCGGTCCAAGCGTGTCGAGAACATTTGGACCGCCGACGATGAAGCCGCCTTCATGGCGAAGGCTCCGGAGCATCTTCGGCTTGCGCTCATGCTCGCGCTCTGGACGGGGCAGCGCCAAGGCGACCTATTGCGCCTGCCGTGGTCCGCCTATGACGGCACGGTCATACGGCTCCGCCAAGGCAAGACCGGCGCGCGCGTCACCATCCCTGTCGGCGAGCCGTTGAAGGCGTTCCTGGACGCGACAAAGAAGCGGGCGGTGACAATCCTCACGACTGCGGACGGCAACTCCTGGACGGAGTCTGGCTTCCGTGCATCGTGGCGAACGGCATGCAAGCGCGCGGGCGTGAGCGGCGTCACCTTCCACGATCTTCGCGGCACGGCGGTCACGCGCCTAGCGCTCGCAAACTGTAGCGAGGCGGAGATCGCCACGCTCACCGGGCATAGTCTTCGCGATATCGGCGCGATCTTGGACACGCACTACCTGAAGCGCGATTCCGGCCTGGGGATGTCTGCCATCCGCAAGCGCGAGGCGCACGAAGCTGGAACGAAAATTCCCAACTGAGCGCCCAACTGCTCAGCGAGAGTTCAACGCGAGAAAGGAAAAAGCGCAGACAAACAAGTGGTAGCGGAGGAGGGACTCGAACCCCCGACACGCGGATTATGATTCCGCTGCTCTAACCAACTGAGCTACTCCGCCCCGGCCCGCGGGCATATACGTTTGGCTCGTCAGGGGGTCAAGGCGGGCGGCAGGGCGCCCGCCTCCCCCGCCGTCTGGCCGTTTGTGCTCGCCCGCCGCTCTTGTAAGATCGCGCCGGCAAGCGCGCAATGCGCCCATGTCTGGCGGAGAGCACGAGGACGGGATGACCGAAGCAGCCATCAAGACGATCGCGGTCCACCTTCCGACCGCAAGCCTCGCGGACTCGCTTTTAAATGTCGCCGTCCCGCTCGCCAAGGCGCAGGGCGCGACGCTCGTCGGGGTTCATGTCGTCCCCGCCGTCATCGTCTATGCCGACGCCACCGTGTCGATGTCGACCGAGTTCATTGTGGCGCAGCAGGAGGCCTTTCAGGAGGACGCCAAGGCTGTCGAGGCAGCGTTCCGGTCGCGAGTCGAAGGAGCCGGCATCGATTATGAGTGGAGCACACGCGACACCGGCGACGAGCCGGCCATGCGCGCCGCTTCCACCCTCTGCAACGCGACCGACATGGTCGTTGCCGCGCAGTACCAGGACTCAATCCCCGCGGCCTCGGGCTATACGCCGGACGAACTGGTGCTGGGCACCGGCCGTCCCGTGCTCATCGTGCCGAGTGCCGGCGCGTTTCCCGTCATCGGCAAGCGCGTTCTCGTCGCCTGGAACGGATCGCGCGAAGCCTCGCGCGCCGTGTTCGATTGCTTGCCGCTGCTTCAGCCCGACGCTCAGCTCCACCTCTTGACGGTCGACAGCCCGCGCGGCGATTCCACGTTGAGCCGACTTGCCCAAACACTCTCGCGCCACGGCATCAAACCGCTGACGCTGTCAACGTCGAAGAGCGATGGGCGTTCGACCGCGCAGGAGATCCTGAAGCATGCCGGCGAGTTCGGCGCCGACCTTCTGGCGCTCGGCTGCTTCGGCCATTCGCGCCTGCGCGAAACCGTATTCGGCGGCGCCACGACGAGCATCCTGCGCGACATGACGCTGCCGGTTCTCATGGCGCACTAATCCGTATCGCGATCGTCAAATCCGTCCGGTCAAGAGAAGCACCACGACGACGATGAGGATGACGCCGACGATGCCGGACGGGCCATAGCCCCAGCCGCGGCTGTAGCCCCAGTTCGGTATCGCCCCGACCAAGATCAGAATGAGGATGACGAGCAGTATGGTTCCGAGCATTGCAGGATCTCCGGCGGTCGCCAGACCGCATGTTCGCCCTCCGCGCCGGATCTGCGATCACGGCTCTGGATGCGTCATCAACGTGGTTGCAACGGAAGCGGTTCCCTAGTCGGCTTCCGGAGTTCGTCGGAAAGGCCCAGGCCGTCTTGCAATTTGAGGAGAGACAATGAAGCCGGACGTTCTCGTCAACGGACAGCAGATGCCGCATGTGATGGAGGTGCTGGAGAAAGACTACACGCTCTTCAAGCTGCACGAGGCGAAGAATCCGGATGCGTTTCTGAAAGAGCTCGCGCCGCGCGTCCGCGCGATCGCGACGGGCGGCCACCACGGCGCGAGCGCCGCGCTGATCGACGCTCTCCCTAACCTCAAGATCATCAGCTCCGTCGGCGTCGGCACGGATGCGATCGACGTTGCATACGCGAAGAAGCGCGGCGTCGCTGTCTGTAACACGCCGGGCGTTCTCGACGACGACGTCGCCAACCTCGCAATCACCCTTCTTCTCGCCGTCACGCGGAAGTTCATCGCCTATGACCGCTATGTGCGCGAAGGACGCTGGGTGAAAGATGGCCTTCCTCCGCTGACCCACACGATAGCCGGGAGCAAGGTCGGAATGCTGGGCATGGGGCGGATCGGACAGGCGATCGCCGAAAAGCTCAAGGTGTTCCACTGCGAGGTTGCCTACCACACCCGCAGTCCACGGCCGGACCTCCCCTATCGGCACTATCCCGACCTGGCGAAGCTGGCCGCCGACTCGAACGTGCTCGTCGTCATTGTTCCCGGCGGGGGCGGAACCGAGAAGCTCGTCGACCGCCGCGTCCTCGATGCACTCGGGCCGCAGGGCGTACTGATCAATATCGCCCGTGGCTCGGTCGTCGACGAGCCGGCGCTGGTCGCGGCTCTAAGGGAGGGTCGGCTCGGCGGCGCCGGGCTCGACGTCTTTGCCGACGAGCCGAACGTGCCCGCCGCCCTCTTCGCAATGGAGAATGTGGTTCTGCAGCCGCACCAGGGAAGCGCCACGGTCGAGACGCGGCGGGCGATGGGCGACCTGATGCTCGCCAACCTCGCCGCCTTCTTCGCCGGCAAGGCGCTCTTGAGCCCGCTTCCCTAGTCGCCGCTTCGCGCGCGCCGGCCGAACAGGAAGCCGAGAACGAGCGCGAGCCCCGCGATCACAAGCGCGGGATTCGCCGGAGGCGTCGACCCAACCGCATCCGCAAGCCGCGCCATGTTGTCCTCCGCGGCGCTCGCTGGCGGCGCGCGCCGCGTCGCGGGGGAGCCCTTCATGCTCGCGATCAGGAAGAAGATCAGCGCAATGACGAGAAGCGCACCGCCGATGATCGCGGCGGAAGCGATCGGATTTAGAAGCTGCGAGAGATAAAGATGCGCGGCGACGAGCAGGAAACAGAAGCCGATCAGAAAAAGGACGGCGCCGATCGCCCCCAGGATGCCCTGGGTGACGAGCCGGCGCACGCGCCGCTTCAGTTCGGCGAGCGCGAACGCAAACCCGATCGAGCTTGCCAGCTTCAGCATCAGAACCTAGCGGCGCGACATCAGGCCGATCAGGAACCCGAGCCCAAGCGCCACGAGGACGGCGGAGAAGGGATTGCGCTCGATATGCCCCTCGAGCGCTTCGCCGTAAGCGCGCGCACCTTCAATCGCCGCCTCCGCCTGGTCCTTGCCCTGTTGCTTGTAGTGCTCGGCGGTCCGCTCGGCCTTCGCACGCCCCTCGCGGACGCCCGACTTCACCAAGTCCGACAACGTCGTGCTGATTGCCGCGATATCGCTCTTCAGGGCCTCGATCTGCGCCTCAAGCGATTCCACCTCGCTCGCGGCGGAACGCGATCCGGGTTTCGCCGTAGTCGTCGACTCGCTTGCCATTAAGCCTCTCCTGTCTCCGGTCTGCAATTTGCGCTTTGCCGGATAACGATCCCCATCATCACGAAGTTCCGTTGAAGATGTGTTGCGCCAGATCAAGCAGGCGCGGGCGAAACCTTGCCGAAAGGTTTACGCCGCCTCGGCGTGCTCCGCGCCGGCACCGCGGCCCTCGATCGTGCCACCGCCGAGGACGCGCGCCTCCGCCCCTTCCGAATCGTAAAGGACGCAGGCCTGACCGGGCGCCACGCCGAGCTCGTCGGCTGCAAGCTCCACGACCGTTCGCCCGCTCACAACGCGAAGCACCGCCGCGGCCGGCGGGCGGGTGGAGCGGACGCGGGCGAAGACCGGGGTCTCGCGTTCCGCCAAATCGCCGAGCGTTCCCTCGCCCAGCCAATTGAAGTCGCGAAGCGTGATCGAGCGCGTCGCCAGCGCGTCCCGCGGGCCGACGACGACGCGCGCATTCTCCGCGTCGAGCCGGACGACGAAGAGCGCCTCGCCCGCGGCGACGCCGAGCCCGCGCCGCTGGCCGACCGTGTAACGGATCACGCCGTCATGGCGCCCGAGCACCCGCCCGTCGACGTGCACGATCTCGCCGGGCCTGGCGGCGCCGGGCTTCAGCTTCTCCACCACGTCGGAATAGCGGCCCTGCGGCACGAAACAGATGTCCTGGCTGTCGTGCTTGTCGGCGATCTTCAGCCCCGCTTCGCGCGCGATCGCCCGCGTCTCATCCTTGCTGAGGTCGCCGAGCGGGAAGCGCAGAAAGTCGAGCTGCGGCCGCGTCGTGGCGAAAAGGAAGTAGCTCTGGTCGCGGTCGAGGTCGCGCGGACGAAAGAGCGCACGCCGCCCGTCGACGACCCGAGAGCGCACATAGTGCCCGGTCGCCATCGCCGCGGCGCCGAGCTCGTGCGCAGTGCGGAAGAGGTCGGCAAACTTGACCGTCTGGTTGCAGGAGACGCAGGGGATCGGCGTCTCCCCCATCGCGTAGCTCGCCGCGAACGGCTCGATCACGGCTTCGCGAAAGCGCGCCTCGTAGTCGAGCACATAGTGCGGAATGCCAAGCCGCGCGGCGACCTCGCGCGCGTCGTGGATATCCTGGCCGGCGCAGCAGGAACCGGCGCGATGCGTGGCCGCGCCGTGATCGTAAAGCTGCAGCGTGACGCCGAGCGCGTCATAGCCGGCGTTGCGGACAAGCGCCGCCACGACGGAGGAATCGACTCCGCCCGACATGGCGACGAGTACACGCGCCTTTTCCCGCGGTCCGGGAATATCGAGATCGACGTCCAACATCAGGCTTTTTGCTCCGGCGAGCGGAAACTAGGCGCTGGGAACCCCGCCAGCAAGGGCCGTCCGTTGCCAAATCCTAAAGGAATTCAAGGCTGTCACTTAGGCGATTTTTAAGGGGAAGGGCCGTAGAAGCGATTGAAAGCAGTAGTCGCGTAAGAGTCACATTCATGGCTGAACACATTCGTCCGCGCGTAAAATACGTGATCGGACCTGATGGAAGCCCGCTGACGATCGCCGACTTGCCGTCGACGAACACGAAGCGCTGGGTCATCCGCCGCAAGGCGGAGGTCGTGGCGGCAGTGCGCGGTGGGCTGCTTAGCCTCGAAGAGGCTTGCGAGCGGTATACGCTGACGGTCGAGGAGTTCCTCTCCTGGCAGATGTCGATCGACCAGCACGGCCTCGCCGGACTCCGCACCACCAAGATCCAGAAATACCGCAACTAGCCCGGGTGCACAGGCGAGCGCCTTGCCGTCCGCGCGGATTTGCGGCGACACGCGCACTTTCCCCCGCGTCTTTGCCCAAGTAAGGCTGTCGTCGGCCAAGGCCGAGCGACGCGGAAATGACCACCGGAACCCACGAATACGAGGACGATCCGCGCAACGCCGGGATTATCTGATCTCGGTCAACGGCGCGCTCACGCCGCGCGAAAAGGCGGTCGTATCCGTCTTCGATTCCGGCTTCGTGCTCGGCGACGGCGTGTGGGAGGGCCTGCGCGTCCATGACGGCGGCATCGCCTTTCTGAACGAGCATCTCGACCGCCTCTACGAAGGCGCCAAGGCGATCGACATGGATATCGGCCTTGACCGCGCCGCCTTGTCCAAGCGCCTTTTCGCCTGCCTGAACGCGAACGGCATGCGTGACGGCGTTCACGTCCGCCTGATGGTGACGCGCGGCGTCAAGCGCACGCCCTATCAGGATCCGCGCCTGACGATCGGCCCGGCGACCGTCGTCATCATCCCCGAATACAAGCTGCCGAAGCCTGAGGTGACCGAGCGCGGCATCACCCTCTTCACCGTCCATGTCCGCCGCACCGGGCCGGCCGAGCAGGACCAGAAGCTCAACTCGCACTCCAAGCTGAACTGCATCCTCGCCTGCATCCAGGCGACGAAGGCCGGCGCCGACGAAGCGCTGATGCTCGACCCGGCGGGCTTCGTTGCCACCTGCAACTCGACGCATTTCTTCATCGTGCGGAAAGGCGAGCTTTGGACCTCGCCGCCCGATTACTGCCTCGGCGGCATCACCCGCGGAAACATCCTGAAGGTCGCGCGCGACGCCAGTCTCCCCGCCTTCGAGAAGCGCTTCTCGCTGACCGACGTCTACGGCGCCGACGAGGCCTTCGTCACCGGAACCTTCGCCGGCCTCGTGCCGGTCAAAAGCGTCGACGGACGCGTCATCGGCGCGCCCGGTGGGCGCCCCATCATGGACAAGCTTCGCGCGCTCTATCTCGCCCTCGTCAAACGATCGCTGACGCCGATCGAAAGGGATTCCGCATGAAGATCGACCCCAGATCGATCGCGCTCCAGGGCGGCAACGGCAGCGAACATGGCCGCTATGTCTATCGCTTCGACGACGGCACCGAGGCCGAGCTGACCTTCTTCGAGCGCCCGAAGGGCCTCGTCACCATCGACCACACCGAGACACCTGTGAAGCATCGCGGGCAACGCGTCGCCGCGGCGCTCGTCGCGCGTGCTGTCGCCGACTTCCGTGCGGGCGGTCAGAAGGTGATCCCCGCCTGCCCATATGCCTTTAAGAGATTCAGGGAGCATCCCGAGTGGGCCGACGTCCTCCACCGGCGATGACGCTCTGATGAGCGACGGCGGCGATCCCGCAATCGAGCGCGAGGACACCAAGAGCGGCGGGGTCTATCGGCTGAGGCTCGACGGCTCAGTCGCCGAGATGACTTTCTCGCGCGCGAGCGACCGGCTGATCATCATCGATCACACCGAGGTGCCGGCGGCCCTTCGCGGCCGCCGGGTCGGCAACCTTCTGCTTGAGCGCGCCATCGCCGAGGCGCGCGAGAGGGGCGCGAAGATCTTTCCACTTTGCCCGTTCGCGGCAGCGCAGTTCCGCCGCCATCCGGAGTATCGCGACGTGCTGTCGACATGAATGGCGGACGCGAGGATTCGGTCCGGATCGCCATGTGGTCGGGTCCGCGGAACCTTTCCACCGCGCTGATGCGCGCCTTCGGAAACCGCCCTGATTGCACGGTTTCCGACGAGCCCTTCTACGCCGCCTACCTTTCGCTTTCCGGCGCCGAGCATCCGATGCGCGAAGAGGTACTGCGCGACATGGAGAACGACTGGCGGAAGGTTGCCGCCGTCGTTATCGGCCCGCCGCCGGGCGGCAAGAGGCTCTGGTACCAGAAGCACATGACGCATCACATGCTGCCGGAGATCGGGCGGGAGTGGATGCGCGCCTGCCGCCACGCGTTTCTGATCCGCCATCCCGCGCGCGTGCTCGCCTCCTACGCGGCGAAGCGCGAGGCCGTCGGGCTCGCCGACATCGGCTTCGTCGAGCAGGAGGCGCTTTTCGAGGACGCGGCGGCGATCGCCGGAAAGACGCCGCCCGTGATCGACGCCGACGCAGTTCTCGCCGATCCGCCCGGCATGCTCGCCGCGCTTTGCGACGCGCTCGCGATCCCGTTCAGCGATGCGATGCTGGCCTGGCCGCCCGGCCCACGCGAGACCGACGGCATATGGGCAGCGCATTGGTACGACGCGGTGAACCGCTCGACCGGTTTCGGACCCGTTCGTCCGATCCCGACGCTCGACGATCCGCAACTTCGTCAGATCGAAGCGGAGGCGCTGCCGATCTACGACCGGCTCGCCGCGCATGCGCTGCGAGCGTCGCGACCTTAGGAGCGGATTACCGGGTCAAACCCGGCAATGACGACGGAACAAAGATTTGAAGGCTGAAGGATCGACGATCAGCTCGCCGCGCGGCTTGTGTGGCGACCGCCGTCGGCCGCGGTCTCGCGCTCAAGCTTCTCCTCTTCGCGCTCAAGTTCCGCCAGAGCAAGATCAAGGGCGGCCTTTGCGGTCTCCAGCTGGCCCCCGAGATCGGCGACCGAAGCGTCGAGATTGGCGCGCCGCTGTTTCGCCGCGCGGGCGAAGGTCGAATAGGCGAAGTGCTTGTCGTCGTCGATGCCGGTGCGCCGATGCTCGGCGGCGATCTCCAGATCGAGGTCGGAGATCATGCGTCCGAACTCCTCGATCATCGTCTCGATCTGACCGGCTTGCCTGCGGCGCTCCTCCGCCTGGAAGCGCATCATTCGCACGGCGGCGTCTCGTGACTTCATACGCAATACTCCCCCAAAGCCCCGAGGTTGCCGCCTGTCTTGCGGCGATCCCTGTTGACCCTCCGGCTTCTGCCCACAGGCGGTAACGTTTCGTTTACGGGTCGCATTAATCATGGAGGACAGGATTTAAAGCGGGGTAAACCGCGTCGTCTGCGCCGATCGATGCCGATGCATCGCTGCCACGCCGGCTCACGGAATTCCCTTAGCCAGAGATGTTGAAAGCAACGCGGGGCGAGGGTCGGCTCGGATTCAAGAATGGATTCAAGAGTCTATCAAGGAAACTTCAGGGTGTGCGCTTGCCGGCGTCAAACAGAATCTGTTAACCATTCCACGATAGCGTGTGCGTCGGATTTGATCTGGCTCGCGGCGGCGTGGCTCGAGGGTGGCGGTGTCCGCAATAAAGAGCTGACAAGGGGATTGGGATGCGGGTCCTTCTGATCGAAGACGACAGCGCCACCGCGCAATCGATCGAGCTGATGCTGAAGTCTGAGAACTTCAACGTCTACATCACCGATCTCGGCGAGGAGGGTGTCGATCTCGGCAAACTCTACGACTACGACATCATTCTCCTCGACCTGAACCTTCCCGACATGAGCGGCTACGACGTCTTGAAGACGCTGCGCGTCGCCAAGGTGAAGACCCCGATCCTCATTCTTTCCGGGCTCGGCGGCATCGAGGACAAGGTGCGCGGCCTCGGCTTCGGCGCCGACGACTACATGACCAAGCCGTTCCACAAGGACGAGTTGGTCGCCCGCATCAACGCCATCGTCCGCCGCTCCAAGGGCCATGCCCAGTCGGTGATCCAGACCGGCGATCTCCGCGTCAATCTCGACACGAAGACGGTCGAGGTGAACGGCAGCCGCGTCCACCTGACCGGCAAGGAATACCAGATGCTGGAGCTCCTTTCGCTCCGCAAGGGCACGACGCTCACCAAGGAAATGTTCCTGAACCACCTCTACGGCGGCATGGACGAGCCGGAGCTGAAGATCATCGACGTCTTCATCTGCAAGCTCAGGAAGAAGCTCGCCGCCGCGACCGACGGCAAGAACTACATCGAGACCGTGTGGGGCCGCGGCTACGTGCTGCGCGAGCCCGACGAAGAGGAATTTCGCGAGAGCGCCTGAGCGGCGACCCGCGCTACCTGCCAACGAGAAAGGCCGGCCCGATGGGCCGGCCTTTCTGCTTTGGTCCGCCGCGTGAAAGTTTCAGACGAGCCCGGCCTCGGCAAACGGCCGCATGAAGCTCTCGCGGTCGAACGGCTTCATGATGTGCACGTCGGCGCCGCTCCGCATGGCGCGGGCGACGTTCTCCGGATCGTTCTCAGAGGTCAGATACATGACGGTCGGCTGCGCCCCGCCCGGCAGCGCGCGAAGCTTGGTCAGGAACTTCATCACGTCGCCGTCCGGCATCTGCCAGTCGACCACCACGCAGTCCGGCATTTCGCTGCGGCAGAGGTCGATCGCGTCGGCGCGGGTCTCCGCCTCGCTCGCGCGGATATCGGCTTCCTCAAGGATCTTGCGCGCGACCTTCCGGATCGAGCTCGAATCGTCGACGATAAGACAATGCTTCATGGGTCTTGACCCCCGCTTGACGCCTGCGCCACCGCTTTATTTGCGGCAATCTTGAGCGAAGGTTTTAGCGAGGGCGGGTTACCCGGCGGTCAAGGAGCGTGCTTAAAAGTCCTTGCCGCGCAGCGACTAAGCTTGACTCGGCGGCGTTAGCGGGTCGGCAAGATTTGGCTGCGCCAGCGGCCTGGCGCGCTCAGGTCACGCGCCGCGCCGCGAGGACGACGCGGTTCTCTTCCTGCGTGGCGGTCACGCCCATCTTCGCCTCCTTGGCGAGGAGCGCGGCGTAGAGCGGCTGCACGGCGTGCGCATCGAGAGGGTTCGGCATCGCCCCCTCGGCGATCACCTCCTTCACGCCGGCGGGCAGCTTGGCGCGGTCGCCCTGGGCGACGACGCGGATCACCGTCTCCCCCGCCTCGCGCTCGGCGGTGACCGTGATCGTGCCGCCGCGGGCGACCGAGTTCAGCGCAATGATCAGGAGGTTCAGAAGGAGCTTCGCCTCCGCCTTGGGCAGCAGCCCGACCTTCACCTGCCAGTCAAGCGCGGGCTTCTCGCGCTCCATGAAGGCGGCGGCGACGCGGCCGGCGTCGGCCATGTCGAGTTCCGCGCCGGCGCTTCCAGAGGCGCCGAAGGCGAGCCGGGAGAACTGCAGCTTGGCGCTGGCCTGGCGGGCGCTCTTCTGGACCAGATCCTGCGCGAACTCGCGCATGGATTCGTCCTTCTCCTCCTCCAGCACCTCAAGGCCATTCACGATCGCCCCGACCGGCGAGATAATGTCGTGGCAGACGCGGCTTGCGACGAGGGCGGCAAGCTCAAGCGGGTCGATCTTGACGTCGGTCATGCGGATCGCGTCGTTCGCCCCCGGGAACAGTCTAAAAGGAGTGGCAGGCGCAGATTCGGACGCCTTCCGGTCCAAGGCTTACAGGCGGTCTTGGCCCCTGCCAAGCGTTGTTCGCCCTGGCCCGCGCTTAACGCGACATTTACCCTGGAGCGCGAACTGTAGGACACCCCGGAGTCGCGCCGCTCCGAGCTCATCACCATCAGCTGAGGCGAGGGACCGTTCATGGCCTTTTCCCGCATCTTTTCCCGACTTTTCCCGGCGGCCGCCCTGTTCCTTGCGGCGACCCTGGCCCCCGCCAACGCGGCCGCACCGAGCAATGAGACCTACACGGCGCAGGAGATCGTCGACGCCGGGCATCATTTCTTCGGCGAGGTGTCCGGCGGTCTCGCCACCCTGGTCGAGAAGGCCGTCTCCCATTACGGCCTCCCGAACGGCTACATCATCGGCCAGGAGGGTTCCGGGGCGATCATCGGAGGGCTCCGCTACGGCGACGGCTTCCTCTACACCAAGCTTGAGGGCCGCCGGCAGGTCTACTGGCAGGGCCCGTCGATCGGCTGGGACTTCGGCGGCGACGGCAACCGCACCATGATGCTGGTCTACGACCTGCCGAACTCGCTTGCCATCTACCGCCGCTATGGCGGCGTCAACGGCTCCGCCTACCTGGTCGGCGGCCTCGGCATGACTGTGCTTGCCAACGAAGCGGCCACCCCCACGGTCTACGTCGTGCCCATCAGGAGCGGCGTCGGCGCCCGACTCGGGGTCAATGTCGGCTACCTGAAGTTCACGCCCGGACCGACCTGGAACCCGTTTTGACGCGTTTTCGGGCAGGGCCAGCGTGCCCGATTCGTCACACTTTGCAGGGATTTGACGTCATTGGACTGGATTTTGCCGAGACGCCGCCCGTCCTTCTGTTGCGGGGCGTTGTTCCCGCCTATACTGCGCTGAGGGTGGCGTAGCGGAGCCGTCAATGATCCAGTCGGCCATGATCTTCGCCCTCGGCTTCTTCGTAAGCGGGCTGGCATGGCTCGCTTTTTCGGTGGCGCTCGTGCGTCGAACGCGGCGCCTGACCGAGCGGCGGTTGCTGGCCGGCATCGCTATGCGACGGGCCGAGTTCGAAAGCGAGCGCGACGAATTGCGCGCGCGCCATGCCGTGCAGATGCACCGGCTGGAGCGCGAGGTGAGTCATGTCCTCGACATGGCGACTTCCTACCGCCTCGAAGCCGACCTCAAAGAGCGCGACCTGATGAACGCGCAGGCCGAACTGGTAGCCGACGCGGAAGACTTCCAGGACGTCGAACGGCGTCTCGCCGGAGAGCGCGAGGCGGTGCAGGATCTCGAGCGCCGGCATGCGGAGGCTGGCGCCGCGCTTCGCGCCGCGCAGCACGCACTGAAGCTTGAGGCGAAGCGGCGCTCGAGCGCCGAAGAAGCGCTCGACGAAGCCTCCGTTCTTGCCGACCAGCGCCGGCTCGCGGTGGTGGCGCTTCGAGCCGAGAATGACACCCTCCGCTCCCGCCTCGGCGAAGAGCCCGGTTCGCCCGTGCCTTACGAGGTCGAGGATACGCGGCTGCCGCGGGTCGTGGCCGAGCGCGAATTCGCGGAGGATGAGGCGACGCGCGAGCGCTACTCGGGTGGAAGCGTCGTTCCGTTGCCAACGCGGCCGAAGCACACGGCAACCGAGACGCCCGATCAGTCGGTCGCAGTCGTGGCGGAAGCGACGCGCGATCTGCAGCGGATTGCCGAGCAGGCAAGCGCTGAGCCGGAAGAGGCGGAGCCCGCTGTTGCCGTGCCGCTGCCGCGCATGCCTGCCGCGGCCGCGCCCGCACCGACGAATGTCGGCGAGCTTGTCGCGCTCCGCATGTCGCCCGAGGGCGGCAAGCCGAAGCCACAGGAGCCGGCCGCCGGCGGAAACGCCGAGAACCGATTCTTCGCGGCGCTCGCCGAAATCCGCGCGCTGAAGCGCGCCGCCAATCAGGCCGGCGAATAGGCGCGGCCTTCCGAATCCCGCCTCAGGGATCCATCCAGCGCATTCTGAGCTTCTCGCCGATGAGGCAATCGATCCGTCGTTCAGGCTCGGCAAGGCCCGCCGGAATGATCTCGGGCGCTCCGCCCGCGATCTCGAGCACAAGCTTGCGCCGGATCGCCTCGGCGAACCGGTCGACGCTGTCCACGGTGACGAGGAACGCGCCCGGCCCGCCGATGACGCAATCCCCGTAATAGACGTCGAGGTTGGGGATCGAATATCCGCTGAAGAAATCGGCATGGATCATGATCGGCAGGCCATTGATCGTGATGCCCCGCTTGAGCACCGCCTCGCGCGCCTGCAGCACCGGGTAGCCCATATTGTTTGGCCCGTCGCCAGAGATGTCGATCACCTGCCGGTTGCTGCGGAAGCCGCTCTCCTCGAAGAGACCCGAGGCGAAGAGGAGCGAGCTCGAAATCGAGGTGCCGTGCAGATACGAAAGCGGCACCGAGGCGATCTTGTCGGCAAGCGCCTTCGCAGTATCCGCCCCGTCGACGAGCGTCCATGGCGCGACGATCTTCTGTGACCCGGGGCCGGCCCATTCGACGTAGGTGACGGCGATTCGCCCGAAAAACCCTTCGCGGATGGCCTCCAGCACGTCCGGGTGCAGGAGCGCGTCGATATAGCCTTGCTTCTGAAGCTCCTGCTCGGCCGGGTCCATCGAGCGCGACACGTCGACCGCGAGCACCAGCTGAAGGTCGACGTCGATGTCTTCCGCCATGGCCGACCCGCTCGCCAGAGCGAGACACGCGACGCCGGAGAAAAGCAGCTCTTGCATCCGCATCGTCCTGGCCTCCGCAGCTCTGACCAGCGGCATTGTGGACCCAGAATCTCGGATTGCCGAGCGAGACAGTCGCGCCTGTCATACAAACCGCCGTGAAAGGCCCGGCGCGCGTCTTAGGCGGGCAGCCGCACCGGGTTGCTCCAGGCCCAGCGGCCGGCGGCATCGGCGACGGCGAAACGGAACCAGTCGCCGGCAAAGCGCTCGAGCGGAATCTCGGCGCGCGTCAGCTGCCGGCCGTGGACGTGGGCGCTGCGGCTGCCGCGCCCGACCGCGGCGATGCTGACGGCGGGCGAGCATTCGACGTGAAGCGCGCCGCCGGCGATATCCGCGGCGTGGATTTCGGGTCCCTGGCTTGAATAGAAGTCGCCGGCTTTCAGCGCCGCAAGAAGCGCGCCCGGCTCGTTCTCCTCCGCCTTCACCATCACCCAGCCGCCGCAAGCGTCATCCATGCGGAAATGCGCGTCGTCGGTCGCGATCGCGAGGATGTCGCGGCCTTCGTTCAGGAGCTGATCGAGAAGCGCGGCGCCGTCGCCACGGCCGCTCTCCAGCGCGCAGCCGTTGTTGTAGATCTCGACGGCGTGCGCCGTCGGCAGCGCGCGGCCGTCCTCGATCGTAAGGCTCGACCATTGCGGATGCGCGATCGCGACGAACGCACCGGCCTCGGCCGCGCGCGCCGCCAGCGCGACGCCGGTCTCAGACTTCCCCGTCGGCGGAAAATCATCCGGCAGACCGACGCAGAGGATATGCCACTCCTCGCCCTGCGAGTTCGCCGGCGCGTGCACCTCTGCGCCGAGGATCGTCGTGAAGCGGTTGGTGCGGAACGGCCGCGTGTCGACGATCGGGAAGCCGTACCGCGCTTGGAAATGGTCGGTCAGCGCCAGGAAGTCGTAGCCGGCGTCGCGGTAGTGGGCGGCGACTGCCTCCGGCGGCAGCACGCCGTCGGAGCGGTTCGAATGCGTATGGAGACTGCCGCGGAAGAAGCGGCCAGGCCGCTGGAAGACGTCGAGATTCATGGGAGGGTCGCCGGCGAGTGGTCGTCTGTCGTTCCCTTATCGATAGCCGACTATTGCGACGCCCGCATGCCAAATCCCGTGCGGCCGCGTCTAGCCCCCCGCCTCCTCCAGCCCCCGCGTGTCGGCGAGCGTCAGCCGCACGACGCCATCGCCGTCGAAATAGGCGAAGCGCAGCCGCCGCCGCGTCGAGACAAGCGCTGCAGGCAGCGGGTCGTGCCGATGTGACTTGCCGCCGAGCTCAGGCGTCAGCGACCCGACATCCGTTGTCAGCTCGAATTCCACGCGAAGCAGGCGGAACGTTCGCCCGTCAGCACGCCGGCCGACGAAGGGGATGCGCGCCAGCCGGAGGAAGCTGGTCGGATCGGAGGCATTCGGAAAATTCTCCGCGAATGAAGCCTCGATCAGATCGAAGTCGGGCTCCGGTGCGTCGGGTGTCTCGGCGTCGTGCCTATGCGGTTCCTGCCACTGCGCGACCTGCGCCGCGGCATTGTGGCCGGCCGCAGGGGCGAGCCCGTAGCCGCTCACACCGGCGACGTGATGGGCGTGGTCGTGGCCATTTTCGTGATGGCTTTGAGGGTGGCTGTGATCGTGCCTGTGCATTGTTTCGCTCCCTTCCCGCCTAATAGGAAACCGGCTTGTCGATGATGGCCTTGTGCTTGCCGAGCGTTCCGTTGGCGACCATCGACCCGAGCGCTTCGACGACGACGCGGACCCCGAGGAGCGCCGTGATGTCTGAGGTGTCATAGGGTGGGCTGACTTCGACGATTTCCAGCCCGCAGATGCCGGGTGCGGAGACGAGTCCGAGAAGCTTCAGCGCCTCGCGCGGCAGGAAACCGCCGGGCTCCGGCCAGCCGGTGCCCGGCACGAAGCCGCAATCGACGGAATCGATGTCGAAGGAGATGTAGACGGCATCAGTGCCCTTCCAGGCGAGCTCAAGCGCGATTTCCGCCGTCTTCTCAAGGCCCAGAGCCTCCACGTCCTGGATGGTGAGCACGTTCGTGTTGCGCCGCCGCGCCTCGGCGACGCCATCGCGCGGCACCTGCCACCCTCCGATACCAACTTGCACCAAGTTGGTCGGCGACACGTTCGGCAGGTTGGTCGCCCAGTACCAGGGCGTCGTGTGCATGCGCTCGTCGAGGTCCTTCTCCTGGATGTCGATGTGTCGGTCGATGTGGATGATGCCGATCTTCTTCGACGTGCACTCGGCGATACCGCGCACGCAGGGAAAGCCGATCGAATGGTCGCCGCCGAGCATCAAGGGCACCGCGCCGGACGAAGCGATATGCGCGACGCCCCGAGTGATCTGGTCGAAGCTCTTCTCGAGGTTGCCGGGGATGGTGAAGACGTCACCGGCGTCGCAAAGCGACATCTGTTCGCGGAGATCGACGCCGAGCTCGTAATTGTAGGGCGTGTAGAGCGCCGAGATTCGCCTAATGCCCTGCGGCCCGAAGCGCGTGCCCGGCCTATAGGTCGTGCCGGAATCGAAAGGAATGCCGACGATCGCCGCGTCGTATTTCCCGACATCGCGGACATTCTCGACGTAGGGCGCCTTCATGAAGGTGTTGATGCCGGCGAAGTGGGGAAGCTCGCCGCGCGAGAAAGTCGGGATCGACTTGTCGGTCAGGCTCTCGGCGCCTGGCAGCCCCATGTCGAGCGCCCATTGCTGCTCTTTGCGCCAGCCGTCGATCGAGAGCTTCTCCTCCGCCTCGACCGCCTTCCAGCCGCGCGTCTCGCGGGCATTGAAATCCGGGTGGTGCCGGTGTCGCGGCGGCGCCTTCCTGAAAAGCCGCGCACCATGGGTGCGGCGTCGCCTGCATTGCGGCTCAAGCATTCGTCCCCTCCCCCTTTTGACCCTCGGACGTCACGCCAAGGCCAACCTCCGCGCCAAGCCGCGCGGCGGCGGCCCGGGCGGCGCGGTCAAGCGTGATGTCGTAAGTGATCGTAGCGCCGCTCCGCGCCGCGCCTTCCCCGTTCGATCGAACCTTGTCGAACACGATCAGCCGCGTGCCAAGCTTGAAAGCTTCGGCGATGTCGTGCGTCACCATGAAAATCGTCATGCCGGTCTCCCGCCAGAGCGCGAGGAGAAGCTCATGCATGTCGCGGCGGATACCGGGATCGAGCGCGCCGAAGGGCTCGTCGAGGAGGAGCATTCGCGGCCGCTTGAGCAGCGCCTGCGCGATCGCGAGCCGCTGCTGCATGCCGCCAGAAAGCTGGCTCGGATAACGGTCGCGCGCCTCGCCGAGCCCGATATGCGAAAGTGTCGCCTCGATCCTGTCGCGGAGCGCGCGCCGCTTCGCGCCGAAGATCCGGCCGAAGAGGCGCGCTTCCTCGATCTCGAGCGGCAGGATCAGGTTCTCCGTCACGGTGAGATGCGGGAACACCGAATAGCGCTGGAAGACGATGCCACGGTCTGGCGTCGGTTTGCCGGGAAGCGGCTCGCCGCCAACGCGGATTTGCCCCGCGGTGGGGCGCTCCTCGCTCAAAAGCAGGCGCAGGAAGGTCGACTTTCCGCAGCCTGACGCGCCGACGATCGTCACGAACGCGCCCTCGCTGACGTCGAGATTGATCCGCTCGATGACCCGCACGCCGTCGTAGGCGACGCCGACGCCCGCCACCTCGACAAAGCTCACAGGCTCTCTCCTGTGAGATGCGCCCAGCGGAAGAGGCGCCGCGACATGAGTTGGAGGATGCGATCGAGCGCGTAGGCGAGAATCGTGATCCAGGCGACGTAGGGAAGGATCACGTCCATCGCGAGATAGCGGCGCACCAGGAAGATGCGGTAGCCGAGGCCACCGGTCGACGCGATCGCTTCCGCCGAGATCAAAAAGATCCAGGCGGGCACCAGCCCGAGCCGCATCGCGGTCAGGAGCCTCGGCCAGATCTGCGGAAGCACGACGCGAAAGACCATCTGTAGCGGCGTCGCCCCGAGCGTTTCCGCCTTGACGATCTGCTCGCGCGGAATGTCCATCACCGCCTGCGCCAGCGATCGCGTCATGATCGGCGCCGTACCGACGACGATCAGCGCCACCTTCGACGTCTCGCCAAGGCCGAAGATGATGAAGAGGATCGGCAGCACCGTGATCGGCGGGATCAGCGAAATCGCGGCGACGAAGGGGGCGAGCGTCGCCCGCGCCCTTGGCACGTAGCCGATCATGATGCCGAACGAGAGCGTGATCGCCGCCGCGATCAGGATGCCGCCACCGAGCCGCGCCAGGCTCGCGACGGTATCCGTCCAAAGGAGCAGGTCGCCGCTCCGCTGGTCCGGCACCGTCGCCATCTGCCAAAAACTCTCGCCGATCGCGCGAAGCGAGGGGAGCAGCTTGTCGGCGGCGTTCTCCTGCCGCCTGAAATAGCTGCCCACCCAATAGGCGGAGATGAGCAACACGAACGGCAGCGCGCCAAGCACGACGCGCGCAACCGGCCCGACCTTCCGGTTCGCACCCGTCACGGCCGGCTAAACCCGGCCGGCCTGACGTTGGCGCGCGCCACATGGCGAGCCACCGGCCCGCTCAGAGCCCGCCCGCGGCCGCCATCGCCATGTAGGTCGGATCGAAACGAAGCTTGATGTTGTTCGTGTCGCCGAACGTCTTGCCGCCGGGGAACTCCATGCCGACGGAATCGGGGCTCTGCGCGGCGTCGCCAAGAATGCCGTGATCAAAGAGGAACTGCGCCACGAATTTCATCGTGTCGACGAGCTTGTCGTCGTTGACGAAATCGACCGCTGCGCCCGGCGTGTAGAACATCGCGGTCGTGGCAAGCTGCGCGTCGTAACCGGCGAGATCGGTGCCCGATGCGGTCGCCATCTCCGTCCGCGCCGCCTTCGCGGCATCGTCATCCTTCGACATCAGTCCCATCATCTCATACCAGGCGCCGACCAGAGCCTTGCCGAAATCCGGGTTGTCCTTCAGCGTCTGCGTATTGACCATCATGATGTCGATGATCTCGCCGGGGATCTTGCTGGAATTGAAGACCTCGTTGGCGTTGCCGCCGGCGAGGATGGTGGAGACGAGCGGGTTCCAGGTGACGCAGGCGGTCACGTCCGGCGTCTGATAGGCGGCGACCATGTCTGCGTCGGAGGTGTTGACAACGGTGATGTCCTGCTCCTTGAGGCCGACGGAATCGAGCGCGCGCGCCAGGAGATAGTGGGAGACGGAGAGCTCAACGAGATTGACCTTCTGTCCCTTGATCGCGGGAAGCGTGTCGGCCGTCTTCAGGAGGATCGCGTCGTTGCCGTTTGAGAAATCGCCGACGATGAGCGCCGTGGTGTCGACGCCGCCGCCCGCCGGGATCGACAGCGCGTCCATGTTGGTCATGGCGCAGCCGTCATATTCGCCGGCCGTGTACTGATTGATCGATTCGACGTAGTCGTTGATCTGCACGACGTCGATGTTGAGGCCGTATTTGTCCGCCCACTTTTTCATGATGCCGGAATCCTGGATGTGGCCCCAAGGCATCCAGCCCGCGTAGATCGACCAGCAGACCTTGAAGTCCTTCTTCTCAGCCGCGAACGCGGTCGCAGCCGTCGAGACGGCGATGGCAAAAGCGGCGAATGCGGCGGTCAGCAAGGCGGCTCTCTTGAGATACATGCCCTCGGCTCCTTCGTGTCGTTGCGGCCGGGAAACGGCCGTCGTCGCGAATGCCTGCCGAGCACGGGAGGTGGGTCGCGCTCAGCAGACCCGTGCAGTGACCTCCCGGGATTTTGGCCCGCCGTGTCTCGAAGCGGCGCCAGGCGCGCCGCAACGAGTGCGTCTCTCGGACCAGCGCCGCTTAAGCGGCCGGAACCCTAGACGCGCTGCACGATCAAGCACCATGCAAGATAAGTGCCACTTGCCGTCCCGGTTGGCGGCCTGCGCTCAGACGGCACGAGGCGCGTGCGGCGGCTCGGCGAACTCGGCATGCTCCGCCGTGATGAGGCGTGGCTCGCCCGTTTCGTCGACGCACACGAACGTGAACTCCGCCTCCGTCACCTTGGTCCGCGTGCCATGGCCAGAGCGGAGCACCCAGACTTCGATGTGGTAAGTGAGCGACGTGCGGCCGAGGCGAATGAGCGCGGCGTAGCAGCAGACCGTATCGCCCACCTTCACCGGATGATGGAAGGACATGTCGGTCACCGCGACGGTGACGACGCGGCAGCGGGCATGGCTCGCGGCGGCCATGGCGCCCGACGAGTCCATCAGCGACATGATCCAGCCGCCGAATATGTCGCCGGAAGGATTGGTGTCGGCCGGCATGGCGAGCACGCGGGAAGCGAGCTCGCCGCGCGGCGCCGACCAGGTTTCGGCCTCTTCGATCGTGTAGGGCCACATTCGCGCTCTCCGACTGATTCGAGCCGTTACGCCCCACCAGCCGGAAGACTATGGCGATATGTGCGCCGCACAAAGGCTGATGCTGCAACGCAGCATGTCCCACCGCGCATGCCTCCGATCGCCGCCGGCAGGAAAAGCGTCGGAATTCCCTTGGCGAGCAGGATTTCAATCCCTTAGGCGTGACAGGCGGCCCGCAATGCTGCACGGTTGTGGTGGAGATTGGTGGCGGGCAAATGTCCGTGAAGAAGACGCTGACCCGAACGCAGAAGATCCAAGCGGCGCTCGCGGATGACATCGTCCACGGCCGCATCGCACCGGGCGAGCCGCTGGACGAGGCGCGGCTCGCGGCCTCTTTCGGGGTGTCGCGCACCCCGATCCGCGAAGCCATCCGCCAGCTTGAAGCGATCGGCCTTGCGGAGGCGCGCCCGCACCGCGGCGCGGTCGCCGCGCGCATCTCGGCCGAACGGCTCGACGAGATGTTCGCCGTCATGGGCGAACTTGAGGCGCTTTGCGCGCGCCGCTGCGCGCTCTCTATGACGCCGCAGGAGCGACGCGAGATCGAGGACGTGCAGACGGAGGGCGCGCGGCTTATGGCGGCGGGATCGATCTCCGACTACGCCGATCACAACAACCATTTCCACGACACGATCTACAAGGGCGCGCACAACGGCTTCCTCGCCGAGCTGACGCTTTCGGTCAGGCAGCGTGTCGCGCCCTTCCGCAAAGCACAGTTCGAAGGCCTCGGACGCCTGACCAAGTCACAAGAGGAGCACGACCGCGTGGTACGCGCGATCCTGCGCGGCGATGCGGACACGGCGGCAGCGGAAATGCTCCGCCATATCGTCGTGGTGCGCGACGCCGTCGATCACGTCGTGGCCGGAGCGGCGCGCCGCAGCGCGCCGGTGCCGGATCACGCAAGCACCGCCGATCTGCTTTCAAGATAGGCGCGCCACCCACCGAACTTCGAGATGTCAGGCGCGGCGCGGACCGCCTCGGCCTCGGCCAGGAAGCCTTTCACCGTGCCGCCGTCCGCAAGCCTGAGCGTGCCGATCGCGAGCGGCGGCGGGACATCGGCGACGAAGCGGCCAAAGCCCTCCGGCGAAAGCGTCCATACCTCCGCCTCGATCGAATGGCCCTCCCCCGGCCGGCAGCGGTGAAGCCCCGGCTTGGCCGGCGTTGATTCGAGCGCGTGCAGGCGATAGTCCGGCGCCGTCCGCACGACCCGCGAGAACGCTCCCCCGAGTTCGACAAGTTCGCAGTTGAGGGACATCCCGGAAAGATGCGCGCCGACGACCGCGATCTCAATCCGGCTCGCTGAGGCGCATTGCGAAGATGCGCCACGTTCGAGCCGCCAGCTGGTCGCGCCGAGCATCTCCGTCGTTGCCCCATGGAGGTCGCTTGCGATCCCGGCAAGGCGGCCGTCGTCGCCGGAGCGTCCGATCAGCGTCACACTGTTCGGACGTCCGTCGGATCGCACGCCCGCCGGCACGGCGATGGCGGAAAGGTCGAGCAGGTTGACGAAGTTCGTGTAGGTGCCGAGCCGTGAATTCGCGCCGTGCGGATCGGCCTCGACCTCCGCGAGCGTGCACGGCGCCGGTATCGAAGGAACGCAGAGGAGATCGACCGAAGACCACACCGGCTCGATCTTCCGCTGCAGCTCCTTCAGCCTGTAGATGCCCTCGAATGCGGCGCTTGCAGAAAGCGACTTGGCGCCGCCGATGATCGTCCGCGTTACCGGGTGCAGGCTCTCCGGCCGGTTCTCGATCATCTCCCTGATCGCCGCGTAGCGCTCCGCCACCCAGGCGCCCTCGTAGAGAAGCGCGGCGACTGCGAAGAAGTCGGCGAACGGAACCGGCGTGATCGTCGCGCCGAGCGCCTGCAGCCTGTCGAGCGCTTCGGCGTATGCGCGCTTCGCCGCTGCATCGCCGAAGATGCGCTCGCTCTCCGCCGGCACGCCGACGCGGAACGACGGCGGACGCGGCTGATAGAGGGGCGCGGGCATCGCGCGTGAAAAAGGATCTTGAGCGTCGTAGTGCCCGATCGCTTCAAGCAGGCTCCAGGCGTCAGCGACGGTCAGCGCGAGCACGGAGACGCAATCGAGCGTGCGGCAGGCAGGCACAACGCCGCGATTGGAGACGAGACCGACGCTCGGCTTCAGCCCGACGATATTGTTGAGGGCCGCCGGAACGCGGCCGGAGCCGGCCGTGTCCGTGCCGAGCGCGGCAGCGACGAGCCCGCGCGCCACGGCAACCGCCGAGCCGGAGCTCGATCCGCCGGGGACGAGCGTCGGATCGCAGGCGTTGCGCGGGACAGGATAGGGCGTGCGTACGCCGACGAGCCCGGTGGCGAACTGATCGAGATTGGTCTTGCCGATGATGAGCGCACCTGCCGCGCGAAGCCGCGTCACGGCTTCGGCGTCCTCCTTCGGCGCATAGGCATAGTCCGGACACGCCGCCGTCGTCGGCAGGCCGGCGACATCGATGTTGTCTTTGACCGCGATCGGGATTCCGAAGAGCGGCCGCGCTACCGGATCGAAGCCTCCGAGCCCCTTCGCGGCGGCCGTCAGTTCCGACGACGAAGCAAGCGATATGAAGATGCCCGGATCGCCGACGCTCTCGATCCGCCGATACACTTCTGCGACGACTTCGACACTCGAAAGCCCGGCGCGATACGCCGCGTGCAGACGGGGGATGGTGAAGGGCAGGCTCTCAAGCGCTGTCATCCGGACGTTCCGCTTCCCTTTCGTCTTCTTCAGAAATCGGCCGGCCCATCCCACGGGATGAATACCGCGCAGCAGTACTCCGACCACACCGATTGCGTCGCGCCGGCCGGATTGAAGACGACATCGCCGGATCGATAGCAGCCGTTGAGCAGCTTCGACATTGCCCTTGCTTCAGCCACGGATCGCCTCGACGACCTGGTCCGTTGTGGCCGTCCATCCGACGATCGCGCCTTGCGCGCGGATCATCGCCAGTGTCGCCGCCTTGAACGCGGGAAAATAGCTTTCCGTCGCGTCCTCCGCGAGGAGGCAGTCGAAGCCGCGGTCGTTCGCCTCGCGCATCGTCGTCTGCACGCAGACTTCCGTGGTGACGCCGGCGAAAACGAGGCTCCGCGTGCCGAGCTTCGCCAGCACGTCGGGAAGCTCGGTGCGGTAGAAACTCCCCTTTCCCGGCTTCTCGATCACGGTTTCGCCTCCGAGCGGCGCGAGCTCGGGCACGATATCGGCGCCCGGTTCCCCGGCGATCAGGACACGCCCCATCGGACTGTGGTCGCCGATCCTGAGCGTCGGCTTGCCGCGCTGGCGCTTCGCCGGGTGGCAATCGGACAGATCGGCGCGGTGGCATTCCTTGGTATGGATCACCGGCAGGCCGGCGGCGCGGAATCCCTGGATCAGCCGCCCGACCGTCGGCACGATCGCCTGTAGCAGCGCGACGTCGTTGCCGAGGCTCGCGCCGAAGCCGCCGTGCTCGATGAAATCACGCTGCATGTCGATGACGATAAGCGCTGTCGTCGTCGGGTCGAAGCGGAACGGAAACGGATCGGCGGCGATCTCCGGCATCAATGATGCCCCGCCATGTGGCGTCCGATCACCCCGACGTCGGCATTCTCGCCCGGCGTCTCGTAAACGATCTTCCCCTCCGACATCACCAGGATGCGATCGGCGAGTTCCAGGATCTCGTCGAGATCCTCGCTGATCAGGAGCACCGCTGCGCCGCCGTTTCGCGCCGCGACGATGCGTGAGCGAATCTCCGCGACCGCGGAGAAATCAAGGCCGAAGCAGGGATTGGCGACAACGAGTAGCTCGACGTCGCCGGTCAGCTCTCGCGCGAGCACGGCGCGCTGCACGTTACCGCCGGACAAGGTGGCGATGGGCGATTCCGTCGATGCGGTCTTCACCTGGAATCGCTCGATCAGGGTTCGCGCGTTGGCGCGGATCGCCTTCATCTTCAGCCAGAACGTCGACTTCTCGCCGCCGTTCACGTCGAAAGTCCGGAAGGCGAGATTCTCCGACACTGCCATGCGCGGCGCGCAGGCGTTCTTGAGCGGCTCTTCGGGAATGAAGCGGACTCGATGCTCCTGTGTCTCTGCGCGCGTCGCGTTGTAGGGGACGCCGTCGACCGAAACGTCGCCCGATTCCGCCGGCCGCTGTCCGGCGAGCACCTCGGCGAGCTCCTTCTGGCCGTTGCCCGAAACGCCGGCGATACCGACGATCTCGCGGCCGTGGACGACAAGGTCGTCGATCGAGATCGACTTGGTGCCGGATTGGTTCTTGGCGACGAGGTTCTTCACTTCGAGCACCTTCACGTCGTCTTTCGCGTCGCCCTCGCGCGTCGTGACCTGCGCGACGGTGCGCGAGCCGATCATCATCGCCGCCATGTCGTCGCGCGTAAGGTCGGCGACCTTGCCCGAGCCGCCGAGCTTGCCGCGGCGAAGTACGCTCACGTCCTCGGCAAAGGCGGTCACTTCGCGGAACTTGTGCGAAATCATGAAGACGGTGATCTCGCCGCGGTCGGTCATCGCCTTGAGGAGCCCCAGAACCTCCTCCGCCTCGCCCGGCGTCAGCACCGAGGTCGGCTCGTCGAGGATGAGGAAGCGGCTCTTCAGATAGATCTGTTTCAGGATCTCGAGCTTCTGCTTCTGCCCCGCGGCAAGCTCCGAGATCGGGCGGTCGAGCGGCACCTTGAAGGGCATCGTCTCGAGGAAGGCCTCGAGCGCCTTCTTCTCGCGCCGCCAGTCGATGACCGCCGGCACTTGGCTGCGGGAGAGGACCAGATTCTCCGCCGCGGTCAGCGAGGGGATCAGCGTGAAATGCTGATAGACCATGCCGAGGCCCTGGTCGTGGGCGTCGCGCGGATTGGCGATGGTCAGCTCGCGGTCGTTGACGAGCACCGAGCCGTCACTCGGCGTGTAGAAGCCCATCATGCATTTGACGAGCGTCGACTTTCCGGCACCGTTCTCGCCGAGAAGCGCGTGAAAGGTGCCGGCGGCGACCTTGATCGACACGTCCTCGAGCGCGGTGAAACTGCCAAAGCGCTTGGTCATGCCGATCGTCTCGACCGAGAGTGCTGCGATCTTGGTCTCGCGCGCCGTGACCGCGGCGGCCGTCACGGGCATCGTCACCACGTTCGGCACCATCGCCATGGCGCGTTCGATCACGGCAGTTGCCCGATGAAGGTGGCTGAGTTCGATACCGCGCCGAAGACACCGCCCTGCATCTTGACCATCTTGATCGCGGCCAGGTGGTTTCCGTGGTCGGTGGCGCCGCAGCAATCTTCGAGGAGGAGACATTCAAAGCCGCGATCGTTCGCCTCGCGCATCGTCGTATGCACGCAGACGTCGGTCGTGATCCCGGAAAGCACGATGTTGCGGATGCCGCGCCGGTTCAGAATCAGCTCAAGATCGGTGGCGCAGAAGGAGCCCTTTCCGGGCTTGTCGATGATCGGCTCGCCGGGAAGCGGCGCAAGCTCGGGGATGATGTCCCAGCCCGGCTCGCCCCGTACCAGGATGCGGCCGCAGGGGCCCGGGTCGCCGATCCCAGCGCCGATCCGCTGCGAGCGCCAGTGCTTGTTGGCGGGGAGATCCGCGAGGTCGGGGCGATGCCCCTCGCGCGTGTGGATGATGTGATAGCCGCGCGTGCGGAGCACCGCCAACACGCTCCTGATCGGCTCGATCGGCGCCCGGGTCAGCGACAGGTCGTAGCCCATCGAATCGATGTAGCCGCCCTCGCCGCAGAAGTCGGTCTGCATATCGATGACGATAATTGCTGTGTTCTTGGGCGTGAGATCGCCGTCGAACGGCCAGGGATAGGGATCGGCGTCGATCGTATGACCGACACTTTCCGCTTTCTTCTCGATCATCGGGCTGACGACTGCCATGGCATGGGTCCCGCTTCTGGTCACTTCGTGATGGAGAGCTCGGAGGGCGCGCCGGCAAGTGAGCGCGTCGGCGAGGAGGTCGCGATCATGATGAGGAGCGTCAGCACGTAGGGCGCGGCGTAGAAGAGATAGTAGCCGTGCGTGACGCCGACTGACTGCAGCGCGGGGCCGAGCGCGCCAGCGCCACCGAAGAGGAGCGCCGCTCCGAAGCAGGCGAGCGGGTTCCAGCGCGCGAAGATCACGAGCGCGACCGCCATCAGGCCCTGGCCAGAGGAGATGCGCTCGTTCCAGCTTCCCGGGTAGTAGAGCGAGAGATAGGCCCCTCCGATCCCGGCGAGCACGCCGCCCGCGGCGGTCGCGAGGAGTCGCACCCAGTCGACGTTATAGCCCATGGCACGCGCAGCATCGGCGCTGTCGCCGACGGTGCGCACCACGAGCCCGACCTTGGTGTTGCGGAAACCCCACCAGAGAGCGACGGTCAGCACGGCGCCGATCAGGAAAAGCACGTTGACCCTGAGTGCCGCCTCGACCTGTGGGATGTCCGACCAGGCGCCGAACGGAATGGCGGGAAGATGCGGCGCGACCGGCTGCACATAGGGCTTGCCGAAGAAGAAGGCGAGACCCATGCCGAAGAGCATCAATGCGATGCCGACGGCGATGTCGTTGACACGCCGGAACTTGCAGATCCAGCCGTGGAATGCGCCGAACAGGGCGCCTGAGAGCCCGCCTGCCAGCACGCCGATCCAGGCCGACGAGGTCTCGTAGGCGATCGCGTAGCCGGACATCGCGCCGAAGACGAGCGTGCCTTCAAGGCCGAGATTGATGCGCCCGCTCTTCTCGGTGATGCATTCGCCGAGGCTGACGAAGAGGAACGGCGTCGACACGCGGATGGCGCCGCCAAGGACAGCGAGCGGCACACCCCATAGTCCGATGCCGGTGTCGTCCATCAGCGCGACGATCCTTTGTTGGAGGCCCACATTTCGGGTTGGAAGATGCGAAGCCGGCCGTAGACCGTCTCCGAGAGAAGCACCACGACGAAGAGCAGCCCTTCAAGCACCAGCACGGTCGCGTCGGGCAGGCCCATGCGGCGCTGGATCAGGCCGTTCGACGCCTCGACGCCGCCGAGCAGAATGGCGAACGGGATGATGGCGAGCGGGTTCTGCCGCGCCAGGAACGCGATCAGGATGCCGGTGTAGCCATAGCCGGCGGCGAGTGAGGCGTTGGCGTTTCCCTGGATCGACGCCACCTCGAACATGCCGGCGAGGCCGGCGAAGGCGCCGCCGAGAGCGGTGAAGCCGATGACGAGGCGCTGCACCGGAAGCCCTTGGAGTAACGCCGCGCGGATGTTGCCGCCGGCGATGCGGGCGGAGAAGCCCCAGGTGGTCTTCTCGATCAGGACCCAGGCGAAGATGCAGCCGACGACGCCGGCGGCGAAGCCCCAATGGACATCCATGCCCGGCATGTTGCCGATGCGGAAGGCGGCGTCGATCGGCGCCGTCGAAGGCTTGTTCAGGCTGGCGGGATCGCGGAGCGGCCCCTCCACGATCTGGTTCATGAGGGCGATGGCGATATAGGCCATCAGGAGGCTGGAGATCGTCTCGTTGACGCCGCGGTACTGCCGCAGCGCGCCGACAGCGCCGATCCAGATGCCGCCGGCAAGCATCGCGGCGATTCCCATCAGCGGGATCACGATGAACGCCGACGCGAACGTCAGCGGCGGTGCTATCGCCGCCGCAGCGAGGCCGCCGAGCACG
The DNA here is from genome assembly GCA_963739005.1 of uncultured Alphaproteobacteria bacterium. Taxonomy (GTDB): domain Bacteria; phylum Pseudomonadota; class Alphaproteobacteria; order Rhizobiales; family Afifellaceae; genus DASWJZ01. The sequence goes on from CAVTYQ010000002.1 coordinate 572,717, forward strand.
ATCGCGCCCTCCCCGCCGATGATCACGAGGCCGAGCCGTGCGGGAAGCGCGACACAGAGCCCCGCGAGAAGGAGCGGCGAGGCCCGCTGCAGCGAGTTCTGGATCGAGAACCAGGTGCCGAAGCCGCCCTTGTACATCAGCGAATAGAGCTGCACCGGCGACTTGCCGAGCATCAGGATAAAGACGCCGAACAAGACAAGCCCGAGGATGACCGCCGCGACCGGTATGACGAACCCTTCGGATCGCCGCGCCAGCCATTCAAGCGCCGGAACGCTCTCCGCCGACGGCCGAATGCCGGCGGCGGCCGCCGCGTGGTCGATCTGTGCCACGACCAGTCTGCCCGAGCCTGTCAGGACGTGGAGCCGAGCACGCCTTCGACCAGGTAGTTCATGCTCTCAAGCTCGATCGCCGTCTCCACATAGGCGGTTCCGGCGGGCACGACGGCGTTGCCGGCATTGTCCTTGAGCGGGCCTTTGATGACGGAATAGCCGCCCTTCATGATGTCGGCGAGGACGGAATCGGCGTGCTTCTTCGCCTCGTCGCTCACCGCGGGGCCGTAGGGGCTCATCTTGACGAAGCCTTCCGCGATGCCGCCGCGCACGAAGTTCGGCAGCGCCTCGCCGGCCATCATCTTCGTCACGAACATCTTGTAGACTTCCGCCCAGTTCCATTCGGCGCCGGTCAGATAAAGGTCGGGCGCGAGCGGCGCCTGGTTGGCGTGGTAGCCGCAGACATAAGCCCCGCGCCCAGCGGCCGTCTGCACCGTCACCTTCGGGCCGTCGACGTGGCAGGTGACGACGTCGATCCCCTGATCGATGAGCGCGTTCGTCGCCTCCGCCTCCTTCACCGCGAGCGACCACTCACCGGTGAAGATAACCTGCGTGGTGATCGTCGGATCGACGCTTCGCGCGCCGAGCGTGAAGGAGTTGATGTTGAGGAGCACCTGCGGGATCGGCTTTGCTGCGACGAAACCGATCTTCTTCGACTTCGTGGTGTGGCCGGCGACGATGCCGTTCAGGGTACTGCCCCATCCCGATGTAGCCGAAATAAGAGCCCGTATTGGCGGGGTTCTTGTCGGTCCACAGACCGCCGCAGTGGCGGAACTGGATGTCCGGGTACTTCTCCGCCATCGCCAGCATGTGCGGATCGAAATAGCCGAACGAGGTCGGGAAGATGAGCGTCGCGCCGTCGAGGTTGATCATCAATTCCATGGTCTTCTGGACGTCGACGGTCTCCGGCACGTTCTCTTCCTCGACGATGGTGAGCCCGTCGATCCCTTTCAGCGCGGCAGCGCCTTCGGCATGCGCCTGGTTGTAGCCGTAGTCGTCCTTCGGCCCGACATAGATGAAGCCGGCGGTGAGCTGGGCGGCGAAGGCGCGCGAGATCGTCTGGCCACCGAAGGCGGTGAGCGCGGCGCCGGCTGCGCCGGCTTTCAGAAGGTCGCGACGTGAGGGATGGAGGAGGCGCGGCATCGAGTGCTCCTTTTCTATGCAGATCGTTAGCGTCGGGCGGCAAGATTCCGCCGGAACCGCGCCGTTAACGAAATTGCATGCAATCTGGATGCCAAGTGCCTATACGCAAATCTCCACAGGAAATATCGCATATATTACAAAATGTTATGTCGAGAGAGTCGAGAGCCGGAGCGATTGCATTCGGTTGGCGCTTGACCCAAGGCCAAGGGCATCGTGCCTACATCGCCGGCATATCACTCTAGGATGAAGCGAGGAGCCGGCGCGCCCGAAGCGAATTGGCTCAGTGGCCGTGGTCGTGCCCGGACCGCGGCTTTCCAGGACTCAGCGCGATCATAAACGGTACGAACGATGATCGTGCCCATCGCCCACTTCGTCCTAATCTCCGCCTTCACCTACGGCCCGGTCTCTCCGCCGGCCTGGCACGCTCTCGCCGGAGTTCGAGCAGGTGGCCGAGAGCCTCGGGATTTCCTAGCCGCAGGCTTCCGCAGAGCGGTAGAGTGCTTTCCGCCCGCTCGGCCACAGGAGGCCGCATGGCAGAACAGCAGATCACGCGTCGGCTCGCCGCGATCCTCGCCGCCGACGTCGCCGGCTACAGCAGAATGATGGAGGCAGGTGAGGCGAGCACCATTGCCGCCATGCGGCAAATTTGGAGCGAGACGTTCAATCCCGCCGTTACGGCGCGCCACGGACGCATCGTCAAGATGATGGGCGACGGGGCGCTCGTCGAATTCGGCAGCGTCGTGGATGCAGTCGAATGCGGCGTTGCCATCCAACTCGCGATGGGCAAACGCAATCTCGCGGAGGCGCGGCCGGTCGAGTTCCGTATCGGCATCAATCTCGGCGAAATCGTCGGCGAGGGAGATGACATATTCGGCGACGGTGTAAATATCGCGGCTCGCCTCGAAAGCCAGGCGGCCCCCGGCGGGATTCTTGCCTCGGACGTCGTCCACTCGCAGATAACCGGAAAGATCGGTGTCATGTTCACCGATGCCGGTGAAATCAAACTCAAGAACATCGAGCGGCCGCTCCGCGCATGGCGCTGGGACGCCGACGAGGCCACGACGACAGCAAGGTCGATTGCGAGCTTCGCTCCGCCGCTTCCCGCCGATAAACCATCTATCGCTGTCCTGCCCTTTGCGACGATGGTTGACGATCCGGAGCAGGAATTCTTCGCTGACGGCCTTGTCGAGGACATTCTTACGACGCTCGCCAAGCTGTCCGGACTATCGGTGATCGCCCGCAATTCGAGCTTCGTCTACAAGGGACGTTCAGTGGATGTACGCCAAGTCGCGCGCGAGCTTGGCGTACGCTACGTGCTCGAAGGCAGCGTGCGCAAAGCGGCGAGCCGAGTGCGGATCACGGCGCAGCTGATCGACGCGACGACGGGCGTACATATCTGGGCCGAACGCTTCGACCGCATGATCGACGACATCTTCGCAGTGCAGGACGAGATCACCTTGACCCTCGCCACGGAGATGCAGGTCAGGCTGACCGAAGGCGAGCAGGCTCGCATGCGCTACACCACCACGACGAATGTCGAAGCATGGAACCTCTGGATCCAGGGGCTGAACCTTGATCGCCGTCCAAAGACCGCAGACCTTCATTTGCAGATCCGTCGCTGTTGGGAGAAGGCGCTCGCCCTCGACCCCGGATCGGCGGTGCTGAACGCCCTCCTCGGCGACATTCACTTCTCCGACGCGCGGCACGGTTGGACCGGTGAGGACCGCGAAACCGCGCTCAAGAAGGCGGAAAGCTATGTGGAGCGGGCGCTGGCGATCGATCCGGCAACCCCCGACGCACACCGGGCCAGAGCCGGAATCCTGATGGTGAGGCAGCGCTTTGAGGAGGCGGCAACTGCCGCGCGCAGTGGAGCGAAACTCGGCTTCAATCTCCCGGACGTGCTGGTCTTTACCGGGTTTGTGTTGACGTGTTGCGGTTACGCCGGAGAGGCGATCGGGCAGATCAAGAAGGCATTGCCGCTGAACGGCCCGAACGCCCAGGCGTGGCATTTCGGCGTGCTCGGGAATGCGTTCCGGCTCGCCGGCCGGACCAAAGAGGCAATGGCTGCCTTCCGAGCCTATCACGCGCGCAGCCCGGGCTTCGGCTTGGCCGACATTGTGATGATCCAGGAGCAATCGGGACATCTTGAAGAGGCGCGTGACACGGCGGCGCAGCTCATCGCTGCGAGACCGACGTTCACGGTGAAGTCTTGGCTTCGAACGCAGTTCCGCGTGGACAGCGAGCAGTTGACAGCCGACACGGCCTCGCTCCGCAAGGCTGGTGTGCCGGAGCAGTAGCAACCCCGAGCAGCGTCGCGGGACAGGTGTCAGACGCCGATCTCGGTAACGGATCGAATCGTCCCGGGCCCTTCATAAAAAAGCCGCGGCTTTTAACGGGCGGAGAGCGACCGCGATCGGGAAGACTGAGGGGCCGACCCTCGGCGCTCAAATTGGCCGGATCGACTGGTGACTGGTCACAAGCGGCCCTCGATCCGACTTCGGTTTCGTGCCGATTGCGGACCTATCGCCGTTGGCTTCCGGTCACGCTTGAAGGTAGGTTTAGGCCCATGTCCAAAAGAATCGACAAGTCGTGGGTGGTGTTTGCGAGCGTCGAGGACGACGAACACGGGAAATGCGTCGATGTTTTTTATCGGCTTGACGGCACTTTTGGATTTGAGGAATTCCGGCGAGATGTCGAGGACGCCGGCGAATGGACACCGCTCGGCTATTATTCGGGATCGACCTATGCCTCATCAATGGCAGCATATGAGGCTGCCGAAGCTGCCGTTCCTTGGCTCGCTGACCTATTGCATCGTAATCCGACCGTGAGGCGCCACCCTCGTCTATAGAGGACGCCCGGCAGCACGACTGTGTAGCAAATCCCGAGGCAGCGAATTCGACTGCCCGTCGCCTGAAGATACGCGTTCACGGTCGGTCGGCGGAGTGACTCGGGAACCAATGGTTTCTTTGGGTCAAAATGCGAAATGAGTAGCCGTCCGCGTCATGTCCGCTGAGCACCCGAACTCGGACGTGCTCAAGGCCGCGACGACCGCCGTCGGTGGGCGGTGCGGACGTCGCCCGGCACAGGTTTGCGGTCGTGAAGCGCCGCCGGGCCGATGCCGCGCCAGCCATTTGTATGCGGTGCGGGCGGACACGGGCCCAGAGAAGCGAGCCGGGGGGCCCTCCTCCGCCCTCCGAGCCGCCACGACCTGCAAGAGCCCAAGCCGATGAACTCCGTGTGGATCGGACTGATAAGCCGGACGCCAGGCCGGAGGAGCGATCCCTGCGTGATCGCTCTGTCAACTTGACGGATGCAGGGGCCTCGCCATAGTCTCACTTAGTGAAATATCGTCCCAATGAATGGGATTGATGATGGTCCGGGGCAGGGACGCACTTTTGGAGGTCCGCGGCCTTTGCAAGCGCTTCGGCGGGACCGAAGCGCTGCGCGATGTCGACTTTTCCGTGCTGCCCGGCGAGATCCACGCGTTGCTCGGTGCGAACGGCGCCGGCAAGTCGACGCTGATCAAGATACTCGCCGGCGTCTACCCGGCGGACGCCGGAGAGATCAAGATCGGCGGCGTCCCGCGCGATCAACTTTCCGTCCGCCGCCACGTTGCCTTCGTCCACCAGGATCTCGGCCTGATCGAGACGATGAGCGTCGGCGAGAACATGGCCATGGGCTATGGCTATCCGCGGCGGTGGAAGTTCATCGACTGGAAGGCTGTGAACCGTGTCGCCGCCGAGGCGCTCGATTTCCTTGGCTCGCCGTTGCCGCTCGACCGGCCTGTCAGCGAATTGACCCGCGCCGAGAAATCGATCGTGGCGATCGCCCGTGCGCTGGTCGAAAAGGTCGATCTTCTCGTCCTCGACGAACCGACGGCGAGCCTGCCGGAGGCGGATGTCGGCCGGCTCTTTGACGTGCTTTTCCGGCTGCGCGAGGGGAACGCCAGCGTCATCTATGTGACGCACCGCCTCGACGAGGTCTTCCGGATCGCCGACGCGGTCACGGTGCTGCGCGACGGCCGGACGGTCGCGGTCTACCGGCCGCTCGCGCTGTCGCCCGAGCAACTTGTCACGGACATCGTTGGCCGGGCGCCGGTGGCGCTCCTGATGTCGCGGAAGAAACGACGCGGCGTCCCGGCGCTAGAGGTGGAAGGGCTTCGCGCCGGACCGGTCGGGCCGATCGATTTTCATGTCGGCGTCGGCGAGATCGTCGGCCTTGCGGGTCTGAGGGGCCAGGGCCACGAAGTCGTCGGCCGGGCAATCGCCGGCGTGCTTCAACGCGACGCCGGCGTCGTCCGCATCAACGGCGCCGAGGCGAAGATCGATGCGCCCGCGGCGGCAATCGCGGCCGGGCTCGGCTTCGCCACCGGCAAACGCGCCGAGGAAGCGCTCGCCGGAACACTGACGGTGAAGGAGAACCTCTTCCTGAACCCGCTGAATTTCGGCCAGAAATCGTTCCGGCTGCGGAGCCGCAAGAAGGAGCGGCAGGCCGCGGCCGGCATTCTTGCCAAGTTCGACGTGCGCCCCACCGACCCCGATCGCGACATCTCCACGCTCTCGGGTGGCAATCAGCAGAAGGTCGTGCTCGCCCGCTGGGCCGGCCGTCGCTACAAGCTCCTCATCCTCGAGGAGCCGACAATCGGCGTCGACTTCGGCGCGAAGTCCGAGATCTATCGGATGATGGCTGAGGATGCGGCGGCCGGCACGTCGTCCATCATCATCTCTTCGGACTTGGACGAGCTCGCGCAGATTTGCGACCGCGTGCTCGCCTTCAGTCGCGGGCGAATCGTGGCGGAGATAGCGCGTCCGGAACTGAGTGTCGCCGCGCTGACCCACGCCGTGTGCGGCGCCGCGGCAGTCACCGAAGCGCGGAGCGGAGCGCTTCAATGACCGCCGGCCACGACTTCGATCCGAAGGCCGAAGAGCCGGTAGAGGTGCCGCCGATCGTGACGCAGCACGAGCCGGTGGCGGCGCCGGAGCGGCGCGGCGCGAAGGCATTCATTCTCCATGTCCTTTCCGTTCACGGCCTCCTCGTCTTCGGCATCGTCCTCGTCATCATCTTCTCGTTCCTCTTGCCGCAGACGTTCACGGGAACACAGACGTTCCGGGCCATTCTCGGCAACAACACGACCGTCGCGCTCCTCGCCATGGCCGAGATGGTCGTGATCTCGACCGGAAACTACGATCTCTCGATCGCCTACAATGTCGGTCTGATGCACATCACGGCGATGGGTCTTTTGACGGACCTCTACCTGCCATGGCCCCTCGTCGTGATCGTGACCATCGGGGTCGGCGGCTTGGTCGGCTGGATCAACGGCGTGTTGGTGGAATACGCCAAGATCGATTCCTTCATCGCCACGCTCGGCGTCGGCACCATCCTCTACGGCGTCGGATCCTGGTACACAAACGGCACGCAGCTTGTCGGCAATGTGCCGATCGCCTTCGCCGACCTGAACGACGCCAAGCTCTTCAGCATTCCGCTTCCGACCTACATGGTCGCGGCGGTCGTAATCCTCGCTTGGGTTTGCCTGGAGCACGTGCCGGTCGGCCGCCACCTCTATGCCATCGGATCGAACCGCAGGGCGGCGGAGCTGACCGGCATTCCGGCGCGCCGGCTGGTGATGGGCGCGTTCGTCTGCAGCGGACTGATCGTCGGGCTGGCGGGCGTTCTCCTCGCGGCGCGGCTGCAGGTCGCGCAGAGCTCCGTCGGTCCGGAATTCCTGCTGCCGGCCTTCGTCGGCGCGCTGCTCGGCGCGACGACGGTCCGGCCCGGGCGTGTCAACGCGTGGGGCACGATCATCGCCGTTCTCGTGCTCGCCGTCGGCATCGCCGGGCTGCAGCAGCTTGGGAACTCGTTCTTCGCCGAGCCGATCTTTCAGGGCGCCGCCCTGATCATCTCCGTCGGCTTGGCGGGCTACGCCGCTCGCCGGCGCAAACGGTGAAGCGAGAAGAGGTGGGGAGAGGAAAGGGAGGAATTCGCATGAACAGACTACCTAGACACATGCTCTCGGGAGCGGTCGCCGTGCTGGCCGCCACCACGCTTATGAGCGCGGCTTTCGCGGACGATGTCCTCGACCGCATGAAGGCGGATATCGCCCGCTCGGTCGGCCCGCAGACGACGTGGGACGGTCCGACCACGGGTCCGAAGGCGGTCAAGGACAAGTCAGTCGTCTACGTCTCGCTCACCCAGAATTCGAGCGGCAACGCGGACTCCGCACGCGGGGCCGAGGAAGCCGCAAAGGTCCTCGGTTGGAAATTCACGCTGATGGACGGCAAGGGCACGGCCACCGGCGGCGCTGACGCGCTCGCTCAGGCGATCGCGCTGAAGCCCGACGCCATCATCCTCGGTTCGGTCTCGATCGAGAACAACAAGACCCTGATACAACAGGCGAATGATGCCGGCATCGTGGTGATCGGCTGGCATGCCACCGACAAGCCGGGTCCGGTCGCCGACCCGAAGGTCTTCACCAACGTCGGCACCGATCCGTGGGATATCGCCTATACCGCCGGCGAATATGCCGTGGTGGATTCCAACGGCACGGCGCAGGCGGAAGTCATCAGCGACCGGCAGTACCCGATCGTGGTGACGAAGAGCGACGGGATCGAAAAGGCGATCGCGGAATGCAGCGGTTGCAAACTTCTCTCCGAAGACAATGCGCCGTTCGGCGAGGTGCCGCAGCGCACGCCCGGACTGATCAGCTCGCTGCTCCAGCGCTTCGGCGGCAATCTCGGCTACATCCTCACCTTCAACGAGGTGTATTTCGACTTTGCGGTGCCAACGCTGAAGGCTGCCGGTATCGATCCTGGCGCGCCGCCGCATCTGATTGCCGCCGGCGACGGCAGCGAATCCGCCTATCAGCGCATCCGCAACGGCCAATTTCAGACCGCGACCGTGCCGGAACCCGCCTACATGCACGGCTGGCAGCTGATCGACGAGCTCAATCGCGCGTTCAACGGGCAGCCACCTTCGGGTTTCGTGACCAAAGTCCACCTTGTAACCAAAGCCAATGTGGACGCCGACGGCGGCGACAAGAACCGCTTCGAGCCGTCGAACAACTATCGTGACCACTACAAGCAGATCTGGGGAGTCGAGTAAGATCAATCCTCGGAGCCGGCGCAGGCGAGCCTGCGCCGGCGGCGTCCCCAACAACCTTCGGAATGCATTCCTTGACCCGAGCGAAGCGAACGGCGAGTCTGGCGGTGAAAACAGCACCGCTTGCTCCGCCTTTGTCGAAATCGCCACGACGAAAAACTGTTGAACCGGTTCCGGAAGCGCCCGTCGGCACGCTCGAGCGGGGGCTCTCGATCCTGCAGTTTTTCAAACGCACGCCCGAGGCGACGATCCCCGAGGTCGCCGTCGCCGTGGGCCTCAGCCGCTCGACCACGTATCGGATCGCCGAGCGCCTGCACGAATTAGGTTTCCTTGAAGTCAACAGCACGACCAACCGCTGGCGGCTCGGCCGTGAGGCGGTCCAGCTTGGCGTCGTCGCCCTGCAGTCGACCGACGTAATGCGGGTCGCGCCGGAGCTTCTGCGGCTTTTGCTCGAGATCGCCGGCGAAGCCGTCAACCTCGCGGTCTTCGATGCGGACAGCATGGTTTTGCTCTATCGCGAGCAAGGGCCGCAATCGGTGACCATCAGCTCACGCCTCGGTTCGCACCGCCCGATGCATGCGAGCGCAGTCGGCAAGGCCTTTCTCTCGGCGATGGACGAGAGAGAGCGCCGCGTGTTGGTCGGCCGAATTTCGCTGAAGCGCTACACCGACACCACGATCACGAGCGCCGTGGCGCTCGACCGTGAGATCGTCGAGATCAAGTCTCGCGGCTACGCGATCGATCACAGCGAATTCGAAGCGACGCTCGCCTGCACCGCGGCCCCGGTCTTCGATCATCGCCGCCAGCCGGTTGCGGCGATCAGCGTGTCAGGTCCGGCCGAACGAATCCTTTCGCAGATCGATCGCATCGGCGGACTCGTCGCCGACACTGCGAAGGCGATTTCGGAGCGTCTCGGCTTTGTCGCAGGCCCTTCGTCTTGACCTTCTACGAGTCCGGCGCCTACTCTCATTCAGTGAGAAGAAGTCTCATTCAATGAGATTTGAGCGGCGCGATGAGTGTCCGGATGAGCGGTGTTTCGCCGCTGGCACCTCGCGCTGGCAGCGCTGTTAGCGCACGGAGAAGCCGATGTTCTCACGTGACGTCGTCAAGCGTCGGATATCGGAGGGTATTCTCGCTTTTCCCGTGACGCCGTTCGACGCGAGCGACACGATTGATGTGGAAGGCTTCGAAGCGCAGCTGACGGAGCTCTCTCGCCATCGTCCGGCCGCGATGGTGGTCGCCGGCGGGGCGGGCGAGCTGTTCTCATTGTCGCAATCCGAGCATCGCATTTTGATCGAGCGTGCAGCGGAAGCGACCCCGGAAATTCCGGTCATCGCGGGTGTCGGTTTCGGAGTGGCGATTGCGGGCGAGATGGCGCGCGCTGCCGAGGAGGCCGGCGCCGGCGCGGTTCTGCTCTTTCCACCCTATCTTGTCGCTTCGGAACAGCAGGGGTTGGCGCAATACGTGGAAGCGGTCTGCCGTGCGGTATCGATCGGGGTGATCGTCTACAATCGCGGCAACGGAATTCTGACGCCCGACACATCGCTTCGTCTCGCCGAGACCTGCCCGAACCTGATCGCGATAAAGGACGGCGTCGGCGATTTCGAGGCGCTGACCATGCTGACGCAGCGGGCGGGCGAGCGTCTGGCCGTGATAAACGGCGTGCCGACCGCCGAGATGATCGCGCCGCAGTGCTTCAGCCTGGGCATTCGGAGCTATACGTCCGCCGTCTTCACCTTCCTTCCGGCGATCGCGTCGCGATATTTTCGAGCCGTCCGCGACAACGATAAATCTTCCGTCGATCGGCTGCTTCGGGAATTCTACATGCCGCTCAGCGCCATACGTAAACGCCGCAGCGGCTATGCCGTGTCGATCGTGAAGGCGGGTCTGCGTATTGTCGGGCGCCCGGCAGGCCACGTGCGTGCGCCGCTCATCGAACTCTCCGAACCCGACGAGAGGGAATTGGCGGACCTCATCGAACGGGCCGTAGGGATGAGCGACGAGACGCGTGGAGAACCCGCGCGTGTAGCGGGCTGAGAACAAGGATGCGCATCGCTCTTATGGATATCGCGATCGGCCGCAAGAAGCTGCTCGGCGGCCTGTTGACCCCGGCGGACGAGTTCGTCGACGTTCCGGACGCCCCCGCAAGCCCGATCGAGGTTGATGTCCTGATCGCCTCGCGCTTTGCCGAGAAAGACGCATCGCGGGTGCGTTTCAGGCTTCTGCAGGTGCCGGGCGCCGGGGTCGACAAGATCGTGTTCAGCGCGCTCCCACGGACCGCCTGGGTCTGCAACGCCTTCGAGCACGAAGTCCCAATCGCCGAGTACGTCTTCGCCGCGATGCTCGATCACATAATCGATTTCGGCGCAATGACGCGGTCGATCGCTGGGCGTGGATGGGCCGGAGCCTATTTTTCGCGGCCGCCGCACGGTGAGCTTGCTGGCAAGACGATAGGCCTGATCGGCCTCGGTCACATCGGCGCGGCGGTCGCAGTCCGTGCCAAGGCGTTCGATATGACGGTGCTTGCCGTGACCGCACGACGCCGAGAAAGCGCCCCGAACGTCGACTGGATCGCGACGGCCGACCAGCTTAGTGAGATGCTCGCGCGCTCGGATTTCGTTGTGGTCGCCTGCCCACTGAGCGATGCGACGCGTGGCATGCTCGGCAAGGCCGAGTTCGCGCGCATGAAGCCGCATGCGCTTCTCATCAATATCGGCCGCGCCGAGATCGCCGTGGAGGCCGACCTCTTTGACGCGCTGAAAAGAAAGGCCATCGGCGGCGCCGTACTCGACACCTGGTATCGCTACCCGACATCGCCGACCGACGAGGTTGCCCCGGCTAGCCTTCCGTTCGAGACCTTGCCGAATGTTTGGATGACGCCGCATTCTGCGGGCTGGACCGACGGTGTTTGGGAGCGGCGCTGTTCCGTCTTCGCAGACAACATCAGGCGGCTCGAAACCGCCCGGCCGCTCCGCAATGTCTTTCGCGAGGGAGAGTCCGCCAGACCGCAAGTCCGGTCCGCATGACCGATGCGGTTCGGATCGTAACGGTTGCAAGCAGCGCGAGCGCGACGGCAGATTGCGCGGGCCAGGTGCTGATCTCGGGATCCTATGGCGGCGAGTACAACGCCTACCACGCCGCGAAATGGGGCTTGCGCGGCGTCGTCCTGAACGACGCGGGCGTTGGGTACGAAAACGCCGGCATCAAGGGACTCGCCTATCTCGATCGGATCGGGATGCCTGCGGCGACCGTCGACGCCTTCACAGGACGGATCGCCGACCCGGATGACATGCTTGAGCACGGCATCATCAGTCACCTCAACGAGGCCGCCCGATCGCTTGGCATTCGCGCAGGCTCAAGTGCCCGCGGCTCCGCTGAGCGCATGTGTCGCTCCCCGATCGTGAAGGGCGAACTTCCGGACATCGCCGGCGGCAAGCGCTACACGATCCGGGATGTGCCCGGAGAGCCGAAGGTCATCTGTCTCGATGCGGCGCCGATGCTGCAGACTGAAGACGCTGGAGCCATTGCGATAACCGGCTCGCACGCTGCCCTCTTCCGGGGGCAGCCGGACAAGGTCATCGGCCCGAAGCTCTATGCCGTGTTCTTCAACGATGCCGGCGTAGGCAAGGATCAGGCGGGAATTGCTCGCTTGGCGGAGCTCGACACTAGAGCCATGGCGGCAGGAACCGTGTCCTCGGCCTCGGCGCCGATCGGCGATTCCCGCGCGGCGCACGAGTTCGGCGTTCTCTCCCACCTCAACAGGAGCGCTCTACGGCTGGGCGGCAAGGCTGGAATGCGGCTTAGGGATTTCGTCGAAATGCTCATCGCGACCTTTCCTTCGGAGCAAGGATAGTATTCGCCTCCACCCGCAGTCGGCTTGCCGGGAAGTTGCATTGTCTCAATAGCGTCTGGGACGGCATCGGATCGAAGACGTCGCGGACCGGCCCAAGACCGCCGACGCCCCTCCGCTCGATGGCGCTCTCGAACGCTGCCTTGGAGGCCGAGTGTCAAATGTCTGTATGTAGCGTCTCTCAGAAGTCCGCCGGAGCCTTGAGCGAGTCCGAGTTCAGATGCTCAGCAGACCGCATTTTGACGCGAAGCGACATTCATCCTGGCGAAGTCGATGTCATCACGCCGTCATGGAAGAATCCCATCGCTGACCCGCTTGGACGGTGGCTGATGGCGGGATGCGCGCGGAGGGGTTCGACCTCGCAATCGTAGGGGCCGGTATATGCGGCCTCGCCAATGCGCTTGCCGCCGTCCGGCGCGGCAAGCGGGTTGTCGTCATCGACCGCGACGCGCAGGCGAGCAACGCGTCTGTACGCAATTTCGGATTCGTCACGGTCACGGGGCAGCAGCGCGGCGAATGCTGGCGTCGCGCGATGCGCTCGCGCGACATCTGGAACGAGGTCGCGCCGCAGGCGGGGATCGACATCATTCAGCGCGGCCTGGTCGTCGCGGTGCGGCGGCCCGAGGCCCGCGCGGTGCTCGAAGCATTCCTTACGACCGAGATGGGCCGCGGCTGCGAGCTGCTCGAACCGGCCGAGGCGAAGTCACGCTTTCCGGAACTCAACGCGGTGACCGCGGCGCTCCACAGCCCGCACGAGATACGGGTGGAGTCGCGCGACGCGATCCCTCAGCTTGTCAGTTGGCTTTCAGAAGCGCACGGCGTCACCTTCATGCGCGGCGTCGCGGTTAACGCCGTGGCGCCGCCGAAGATCGAGACATCTCAGGGGACGGTCGCGGCCGAAGCGGCGATCGTGTGCCCGGGCGACGATCTCGTCAGCCTCTTCTCGGAGCGGCTTGCGCCATACGGGCTCACTCGCTGCAAGCTCCATATGATGCGGCTTGCGCCGCTCGGTGCGAACATCGACGCGGCCGTGATGTCGGATCTCGGCCTCGTCCGCTATCTTGGCTATGCCGAGCTTCCAGAGGCCAACGCGCTCCGCAGTGTTCTTGAGAACGAGCAACCGGAGCATCTCGCGAACGGCATTCACCTGATCGCCGTGCAGAGCGCCGACGGAACGCTCGTCGTCGGCGACTCGCATCACTACGCGGCGACGCCCGATCCCTTTGCGCCGGAGGAAGTTGATCACTTGATACTCGAAGAGTTTCGCGCAGTCCTCGACGTTGGAGCGGTCAAGGTCCTCGAACGCTGGACCGGCACCTATGCCTCGGCGAAGGATCGCCTGGCGCTGATCGACCGGCCGTCAGACGCAGTCCGGCTCGTCCTCATCACCAGTGGCACCGGCGCAAGCACATCATTTGCGATCGCGGAGGAGGTGGTCGCCGACCTTTTTGATTGAGCCAGGGAGGGCAGATTGGCATCAGCGCTGCGTCATCTGAAGGCAGTCGTATTCGACTGGGCGGGAACTGTGGTCGACCACGGGTCGCTCGGGCCGATGGGTGTTTTCGTCGAGGCTTTCGCCGAGTTCGGCGTCGCAATCAGCATCGAGGAGGCGCGCGGGCCGATGGGGATCGCCAAGCGGCCGCACGTCGCGGCGCTCCTCGCCATGCCGCGCATCGCCGAGGAATGGCGCCGCGCCCGCGGCAATCCCCCGACCGAGGCGGATGTCGACGCCGTCTACGACCTGTTCGTGCCTAAAAACATTGCTGTGGCTGCGCGCTTCGCCGACCTCGTTCCGGGCGCCGCGGATGTGACGAAAAGCCTTCGTGGGCTCGGCCTGAAGATCGGCACCACCACCGGCTACACGCACGAGATCATGGCCGAGATCGCGCCGGTCGCCGCGCGGCAGGGCTTTGCTCCCGATTGCCTCGTCTGCACCGGCGACGCGCCTGACGGTCGGCCGACACCGTTTCTCCTCTATAAGGCGTTTCTTGATCTCGCCGTTTGGCCGGCCTTTGCCTGCATCAAGGTCGACGACACCGAAGTCGGGATCGCCGAGGGCCTCAACGCCGGTGCGTGGACAATCGGCGTTGCCGTCACCGGCAACGTCTTCGGCCTGTCGCTCGCCGACACGAAAGCGTTGAGCGCCGACGAATTCCGGACGCGCCGGGAGGCGGCAGCCGCAAGGCTCGCCGGCGCCGGAGCGCACTACGTCATCGATGGCGTTGCCGACCTCCTGCCGATCGTCCATGAAATCGAAGGCCGGCTGGCGCGCGGCGAAAAGCCGTGACCATCGCGGACGCGTGGCCTCGGCGGCGGCAACGTGTTGACGCTCTGCCCGCCGCTCACGATCGACATCGAGGAACTCGACCGCGCTCTCGATATTCTCGAGGCGGCGGTCGCCGCCGTCGCGGTGGCCTGAAGCCCGGCTGTCTTCAACGCGTCATTGAAGCGTCACCCAACTTCGGTAGCCGAAAAGCCCTCGACATGCGGCACCAGACCGCGAGGGGAGAGCATCATGAAATCGAAGCTTATGCTGGTGGGCGTATTCGCTTCCGCCATACTTGCGGCCGGCTTGGCGCATGCACAGGGCGTCGTCACGATCTACGGCGCCGACGGGCTGCATGACGGCACGCCGAGCTGGTTCGGCAACCAGTTCGACGCCTTCACCAAGGCGACGGGCATCAAGGTTCAGTACGTTGAGGCCGGCTCCGGCGGTATCGTGGAGCGCGTCGCCAAGGAAGCCTCGAACACGCAGGCCGACGTCCTGGTGACACTGCCGCCCTTCATCCAGAAGGCTTCCTCCGACGGGCTTCTCGAGGCCTATACGCCGGCGGGCGCCGATCAGATACCGGCCGGTGATAAGGACCCGAGCGGAACCTACGTCCCGCTCGTCAACAACTACATGAACTTCATCTACAACGCCTCCACGCTAAGCGACGCGCCGAAGACCTTCGAGGACCTCCTCGATCCGAAGTTCAAGGGCAAGATTCAGTATTCGACGCCGGGCCAAGCCGGCGACGGCACGGCCGTGATGATCGAGTTGATCCACGCCTTTGGGGGTAAGGACGCGGCTTTCGACTACTTCAAGAAGCTGCAGGAGAACAATGTCGGCCCGTCCTCGTCGACCGGCAAGCTGACGGCACTCGTCAACAAGGGTGAGATCTTTGTCGCCAACGGCGATGTCCAGATGAACATGGCGCAAATGGCGGACAACCCGAACATCCACATCTTCTGGCCCGCCGGTCCCGACGGCAAGAAGTCGACCTTCGCGTTGCCCTACTACATCTCGCTGGTGAAGGGCGCCCCGGATTCCGACAACGGCAAGAAGCTGATCGACTTCCTCCTCTCGAAGGACGCGCAGTCGACGATAGCGTCGGTGGCGCTCGGCATTCCGGTTCGCAGCGACGTCGAAGCTTCGAGCGATATCAAGTCCATGATGGACGGCGTCGAGGTCTGGAATCCGGATTGGGCGGGCGTGCTCAACGATCTCGAAGCCGACGTCGCCCGCTGGCATGAGGCCACCGGCAGCTGATGTCCGCCGTCGCGGACGCGGCGGACGCGGTAGGGCCCGCGTCCGCTGATCTGACGGGCGCAGAGGGCAGCAGCATATCCTTCGAAGGCGTGACGGTTGCCTATCGCGGCACTGTCGTCCTCGAGGCTTTCAGCCTGAATGTCGATCCGGGCGAGATCGTCGCGCTGATCGGCCCGTCCGGTTCCGGCAAGACGACGGCGCTCCGCGCCGTCGCCGGCTTCGTCCGGCCGGCGCGCGGCCGCATCTCGATCGGCGGCGAGGACGTGACTGCGGTGCCGCCCTATGACCGCGGGCTCGGCATGGTGGTGCAGAACTATGCGCTCTTCCCGCACATGCGCGTCGACGAGAACGTAGCATTCGGTTTGCGGGCGCAAGGGGCGCCGCGCGAGCTAATCGCGGAGCGCGTCAGAGAATGCCTGCGCATGGTGGGCATGTCGGATTTTGCGCAAAGATACCCGCGGCAACTTTCCGGCGGCCAGCAGCAGCGGGTGGCGATCGCGCGTGCACTGGCGATCAGGCCGCGCGTGCTTCTCCTCGACGAGCCGCTGTCGGCACTCGACGCTCAGATCCGGCGCGCCATGGTCGACGAGATCGCCAAGCTGCATCGCGACCTGCCGAACCTGACGGTGCTCTACGTGACGCACGATCAGTCGGAGGCGTTGACGCTCGCCGACCGGATCGCCATTCTGCGCAACGGCAAGCTCTCCGCCTTCGGGCCGTCGCGACAGCTTTACCGGCGCCCGCCCAACCGCTTCATGGCGGAGTTCCTCGGCCGGGCCAACCTCCTGCCCGTGCGCCTGGAGGCGGTCGATCCGCGCCGGGGCCTTTCGAAGGTGCGCTTCGGCGAGGCCATGCTTGTCGCGCAATCGGGACCGCATGTCTCCGTCGGCGACGATTTCTTCCTTTGCGTCCGGCCGCACGATCTCATCGTCGACGGGGGGATCGGGCAGGGCAACGTCGTCGTCGGAATCGTTGAATCGGTGCTTTGGCAAGGCGATGCACACGGCATCACCATCGAGGCCGGCGGCGTCCGGGTGCGGCTCACGAGCCCGCCTTTCCTGGAACCGCCTCGGCTCGGCGCGCTGCTTCGCGCGCGCTTCGACCCAAGCGACGCTATCCTCATCGCGCCGGGCTCCTAGCGTGGCCGACATTGCGGCAAAAGCTCCGTCGAACAGCCGACCGATCCCGGCGGGTCTTTGGGTCGTCCCGCCTTTTGCCGTCATCGCGCTTCTCTTCCTCTATCCGCTCAGCCTCATCGTCGGCGAGGCGCTGACCGGCGATACGAGTGCGGTCTCGCTCGCGTATTTCGCCAAGGTCTTCGGCACGGCTGCTTTCAAGAGCGCCTTCCTGCACACGTTGCAGATATCGATCGCGTCGACCGCCGGCTGCCTTCTCCTCGGCTTCATCGTGGCGCTGATCCTTTCTTTCGTGCCGTTCCCTGGAGCCAAATTTGTCGCACGGCTGATCGAGACCTTCATCGCGTTGCCGACCTTCCTCGCCGCGCTCGCCTTCACCTTCCTCTATGGTTCGGCCGGCGTCCTCAACGAATTCCTGATGCATCTCCTTCACGCCGAGCGGCCGCCTGTCGACCTTCTCTATTCACCCTGGGGCGTGATCCTCGCGGAGATCACCGTCTACACCCCCTTCGTCATGCGGCCGCTCCTTGCCGCGTTCTCCTTGATCGATCCCGCGCAGATCGAGGTCGCGAGCAGCCTTGGCGCACGGCCGATGCGGATCGTGCGCCAGATCATTCTTCCGGCCGCCGTCCCTGCCCTTCTTGCCGGTGGCAGCCTCTGCCTGCTCCTCACCGTCAACGAGTTCGGCATTGTGCTCTTCATCGGCGCCAAGGGCGTGATCACGCTGCCGCTCCTGATCTACGACAAGGCGATTCAGGAGTTCGATTACACGACCGCTTGCGTCATCGCGGTCGTGAACGTGGTGCTCTCCCTCTCGCTCTATTCGCTCTACCGTGTGCTCGTCGTTCGTCTCGGAGGCCACCGTGCTGGTCTGGTCTAGGCCCGGCCGCGTCGCGGTCTGGAGCGCGGGCGGTCTCTTGATCGGAGTTGTTTACGGCGCGCCGGTCCTCATCATCGCGCTTGCCAGCTTCGCCGGGCATTGGAACAGCGTGTGGCCGAGCGATTTCACGTTTCGCCACTATGCGCAGGCCTTGCACGGCGCCTCGGCGGATCAGCTCCGGGTCAGTTTCGTCACCGGGATCGTCGCGAGCGCGTGCGCGCTCGCGAGCGGCACGTGGGCGGCGCTTTCGCTGCGAAGCGTGACGAACGCACCGCGGCGCGTCCTCGATCTCCTCTTCTTTGTCCCAAGCGCGGTGCCGTCGGTCACCGTCGGCCTCGGCCTGCTCGTGGCGTTCAGCCGCCCGCCCATCCTCTTGAACGGCACGACGATGATCGTGCTCATCGCCCACTTCGTCCTGATCTCCGCCTTCACCTACGGATCGGTCTCCGCCGGCCTGGCCCGGCTCTCGCCGGAGTTCGAGCAGGTGGCCGAGAGCCTCGGCGCGCGCCCGTTCTACCGGCTCCGGCGCGTGACGTTGCCGCTCCTTGCGCCCTATCTCATCGCCGCCTTCAGCCTCTCCTTCGCGCTTTCCATGGGCGAACTCGGCGCGACGGTGATGGTCTACCCGCCGGGCTGGGTAACGTTGCCGGTCGGCGTCTTCGCGCTCACCGATCGCGGCGCGATTTTCGACGGCGCGGCGCTCACGATTCTGCTCGTCCTCGGCACGCTCTGCGCGCTCGTCCTGCTCTCCTGGATTTCCGAAAAGGCCGCCCAGCGATAGGTCCAGCCGCCCCCGAGAAGACTCGGCTCTCACCAGCCGAATGCCCGCTTCCGGCCTAGTCGCCCTCACCCCTTCCAATATTCGTCGGGCGGCGGACCATAGTCCTGCAGCATGCAGGAATAGACGGCGCTGTCGTCGAAGGGATAGCGCGCTTCCATTTCCGGTGTGAGCGTCACGCCGATTCCGGGCGCCGTCGGCCGGATCAGCCGGCCCATTTCGATCATTCCCTGGTCGCCGATCATCTCGGTGCCGAGCGGAAAGGCCAGCATCGGAAACTCGACGAGCGAGCCGCCGGCGGCGAAGGCGGCATGATAGCTCGCCATGATCGCCGCCGCGCCGCCCCATGCGTGGACGACCACGCCGACGTCCTTCTTCCTCGCGGCTTCGAAGATATCCATGACGGCGGAGATGCCCCCAATCACCGACGCATCGGGCTGGACGAAAGCATAGACGCCGTCGTTCAGGCGGTCGATCATCTCCCTCGGCGTCGTGATGATCTCGCCGCCGCAGACAGGCACGTCGATCCGTTTTCGGAGCGCCTTGAAGCCCTCCGGCGCGTCCGGACCGATCGCTTCCTCGATGAAGAGGATGCGCGCGTCGGTCCTGCCGTGCACGGCCTCGACGAAGGCGACCACGTCGTCGACGGCCTGCGGCGGGTCCGCGAGGTTCTGGCACATGTCGACACCGACACGGATGCCGCGCTTCGCGGCCTCGTCGAGCGCCCAGACGGTGCGGTAGATGTCGCGCTTCACCGAGCGCATCTTGTAGATCTTGATGCCCTTCTCATCGAGAAGGTCCAGCTCGCGCAGAAACTGCTCCTTGCGATCGCAACAGCCGCCCGAGCCGTAGATTTCGATGCTCTCGGCCTTGGGTCCCCCAAGAAGATCGTAGACGGGCTTGCCGAGGCTCTTCCCCTTGGCGTCCTGCAGCGCGATCTCGAAAGCGCTGATCACATGGCGCGCCGCGCCCCGCAGCGACCAGTAATCGCAGACGCTGCGCAGATCCCTGACGCGGCGGGCGATATCGAACGCGTCCTTGTCCGTTACATAGGGGACGCAGAGCTCGACGATCGACTTGAAGACGAGCGGCGCGAAGACGGCCAGATACCCCTCGCCAAGCCCAGTGACGCCGTTGTCGAGCGTGACCTCGACCATGCCGATCGTGCGCTTCGGCCCGTTCGGGAAGCACTCCTTGATCTCCGGGTCGTCCGCGTCGGCGTAAGGGGAGCTGAGCAGCACACAACGGACGCGCGCGATATTCGGCATGTCTTCCTCTTGGAGAGCGGCGGCGCTCAGTGCCGCGTGCGCCGCACCGATACGTGCCAGGGGATGCTGAGGCGCTCCGCAAGCGTCACGAGGCCGAAGAGCGCGAGCCCCAGAAGCGTGAGCAGAAAGATGCCGGCGAAGGCGAGGTCGGGACGCATGTTGCCGGTGACGATCTGAATGTAGAAGCCAAGCCCCTGGTCACTGCCGATGAACTCGGCGATGGTCGCGCCGACGGTGGCGTTGATGGCGGCGTATTTGAAACCGACGAAGCATTGAGGCATCGCCGCCGGCAGCCGGACCTTGAGGAAGGCGCGAAGCGGGCCGGCGCCGGTCGAGCGACAGAAGCGCTCAAGCTCGTCGGAAAGCGATCCGAAGGCGAGGATTGCGTTCAAGACGACCGGGAAGAAGCACACCAGGATCACGATGATAACCTTCGGCAACATGCCGAAGCCGAGCCAGGAGATGAAGAGCGGCGCGAACGCGATTTTCGGCGTCATCTCCAGGCTGACGAAGAAGGGATAGATGGTGCGCCGAAGGATCGAGGAGAACGCGATGGCGAGCCCGAGCGGCACGGCGAGCGCCACGGCGAGCACATAGCCGACAACCGCCTCCGCACCGGTGACGTAGGTGTAGGCGATGAGGCGTGGGATGTCGGCCGAGGCGTTCCTGACGATCTCGGTCGGCCGCGGCAGGATATAGCGCGGGATCGAGAAGAGATCGAT
The DNA here is from genome assembly GCA_963739005.1 of uncultured Alphaproteobacteria bacterium. Lineage (GTDB taxonomy): Bacteria > Pseudomonadota > Alphaproteobacteria > Rhizobiales > Afifellaceae > DASWJZ01. Next base: position 593,450 of record CAVTYQ010000002.1, read on the forward strand.
CGAGTATTCCCAAAAGAGGAAGAAGCCGACGAAGAACGCGATAAAAAGCCAGGAGCGTGCGAAAAACGACAGGAGCGGGTAGAGGCGCTTCTGCAGGCCGCGGCGCCGCAAAGGCGCGTCAGATGACGCCGTAGCCATGGAATATCTCCTGGATTTCGGTGACGAGTGTGATGAACTCGCGGCTCCTTTTTACCTCCAAAGTGCGTGGATAGGGCAAATCGACGTCGATGACGCGTTCGATCCGCCCGGGGCGCGGCGTGATCACGCAGATACGGCTTGAAAGCTGCACCGCCTCTTCGATCGAGTGCGTGACGAAGACCACGGTCGGCCGCTTCGCCATCCACAGCGCCTGCAGGTCGGTGCGGATTGACTCCCGCGTCATAGCGTCGAGCTTTCCGAGCGGCTCGTCGAGGAGCAGCGTGTCGGGCTCGTGCACCATGGCCTGGCAGAAGGCGGCGCGCTGTTGCATGCCGCCGGAAAGTTCCCACGGGTGGCGGTGCTCGAAGCCGGTCAGACGCACCGAAGCGAGCAGCGTGCGGATACGCCCCTCGAAGGCGCGCACGTCGAGGCCGCGAAGCTCGAGCTGCAGCGCGACGTTGTCCCAGACGGTGCGCCACGGCACCAGCGTGTTGTCCTGGAACATGATGCCGATATCGGTCTGCGGCCCGCGCACCTCCGAACCGCCAACGCGCACTTCTCCTTCACTCGGCTCAAGGAGTCCGGCGATGATCAGCATCAGCGTGGACTTGCCGCAGCCCGACGGGCCGAGCAGCGAGACGAACTCGCCTTCGTGGATCGTGAGATCGGCCGGGCCGAAAGCGTGCACGGCTTCAGGACCGCTGCCGAATGTTTTCGAGAGTGCGCGAAGTTCGATGCTCGCGCTCATTGTTCTATCTTGTTGCGTCGGCGGCGGCGGAGCGCGTGGCGCTCCACCGCCGGCCGGTCCTTAAGGCACGAAGTCGTTCGTATAGAAAGCGGTCGCCGGCAGGTCGGTCTGCAGGCCGTTATTCGCCTTCATGAGCGCCAGCATGTCCTCCCAGTCGGAGGGGACATTGTAGGCCAAGCGCTTGTCGGTGTTCGCCTTCGAATAGAGAATGCCGAGCGTGACATCGAGCACCGCCCTCGCCTGCGCCTTGCCCGCGTCGTCCGCCATCGTGCCGCCGACGATATCGGCCATCGAGTTGATAGCCGAGTCGGGATCCTTCTCCGTCTCCTTGTACGACTTCACTGTCGCGGCCATGAAGCGCTTCACGAGATCCGGATTGTTGGCCACCTTGTCCTTGGTGGTCACGATGCAATAGCCGACCTGGTTCACGCCATAGTCCGAGTAGGCGAAAGTGACCGGATCGGCACCGCCGTTCGCCTTGATCTCCGCCGGCTTGTCGTCGAGGCCGCCGAGCATGCCGACCGCGTCGCCGGCGCCCTGCAGATAGCTCGAGACGAGCGCGCCTTCCGGCACGTTGGTGATGTGCACGTCGGATTCAGACAGCCCGGCATTCTTCAGGACCAGCGGGAAGAAGGTGTTCACGCCGGCATTGGCGGTGGTGAGAATATTCTTGCCCTTCAAATCCTGGATCGTCTTGATGCCGGTATCCGGCCTCACGATGATCGCCTCCGTCCCCATCGCGTCGATGACGCCGACGGAAATCAGCGGCGCGCCGCCGGCGACGAGGTTGATCATCGAAGCGCACGACCCGTAGGAGAAGTCGCTGTCGCCGTTCGCGACCAGCCGATGCGCCGAACCCGAACCGTTGCCGGAGCGGATGTCGAGGTTGATGCCGTTGTCCTTGTAGTAGCCCTTGTCCTTGCCGAGCGCGAAGCCGGCATGTGAGCCGTAGTACATCCAGTTGAGACGCAGCCGGACGTCATCGTCCGCGCTGGCGGCCCCGGAAAACACTGCGAGCGCCAGAACGGCCGCGCCGGCAATGAAGCCTGTCTTGATTGCCATCTCTGCTCTCCTCCTTGCTTGGTCTCTCGCTTACCCTCCAAGAAACGGAATTCGCGCCGCGCTACCCTTCAGCCGGCGCGCCTGACTCCGCTCGCGCCGGCCCCGCCGACGAGCCGCGGGACGCCTGTCTGCTGCATCATCTTCAGAGTCTCCGCGCGGTAACGCTCGCGCACGTCGCGTGTCGGCGGCCGGCAGCGGCTCGACGGGAGCCCGATCAGCTCCATGCAGAGCTTGTCGAGATAGCCGTCGCCGCTCGTGTAGTTGCGCTCGATCTCCGTCCAGAGGTGATAGTAGGGCATCGCCTCTTCGACGAGCATGCGCGCGATCTCCGGGTAGTTCTTGGCCTCGACCTCGTCGATGAGCTTGATCCCCCATTCCGGCCAGTAGTTGCAGAGGTGCACCTCGAAGGCGCGCGCGCCGAGTGCGGGCATGGCGCTGAAAGCGAAGAAAAGATTGTTGTCGATGATGGTAAAGCGGTCGGAGAAGCTCGACGTGACCGTCTCGAATTCCATCGCGTCTGTGCGCGGCGTCGCCCATTTGAGCCCGACCACGTTCGGCACGTCCGCGAGGCGGCGGACCATGTCGAGCGAGATGTTCGTGGCGGTCCAGAACGTATTGTAGACGATCAGCCCCACCTCGGGCGCGGCCGATGCTGCGGCGAGCACGTACTCCTCGAAGTCGGCCTGCGTGTGGGTGAAGTAGAATGGGCAGGAGACCTGGATGAAGTCGGCACCGAGGCGCTGCGCCGCTTCCGCCAGGCGGATCAGCTCGAGCGTGCTCGTCGTCTGGCATCCCATCGCGACAGGAAGGCGTCCGCCGCATTCCTCCACGACGATCGTCGCGACACGCAGCCGTTCTTCGAAGCTCATCGTGGAGAAGTCACCGGCGGCGCCGCCGGCAAGCAGCGTCGCATAGCGCTCGCTCAGTCCGTGTTCGATGAGGAAGCGGACATAGGCGCGCAGCGCCGCCTCGTTCACCGGCCACCCCGGCTCGTCGGAGAACGGCGTCGGCACGGTGACGTAGCAGCCCTCGAGGCGTTTCCTTAGACGCTCGGCGTCGGCGGCTTTCATGCGCTCAACCCCTTGTGCAGCCTTGCGATCCGCCGCTCTACCGGCACATCACGCAGCCTCAATCAGCCAGCTCGAACCGCGTGCAACGCACGTATTGCAGCGGCCGCTCGCCCTCGCTCCATTCGTGATAGGAGGCGACGATCGTTCCGTCCGGCATCTGCGTCACGCTCGGATAGCCGATATGCTGGTAGATGCCCGGATTCTTCCAATCGATCCTGCCGCTGCCGTACTTTCCCGATGCAGGCGACATGCGGCTTGATCCCGGCCGCTCAGCCTCGCTCTTGCCCGGCACCCCGCCTTCGCGGATGACGAATTCGTTCTTCACGTCCCAGGTGACGCCGTCTTCCGAGACGATGCCGCGCACGCCATAGGGTGGACGGCGGTAGCCGTAGATCATCAGGTAGCGGCCGTCGTTGAGCGGGATGAGCTCCGGCGGGTAGCCCCAGATATTGGTCCATTTCGGCGGCGTCCAGGTAAAGCCGTCGTCCTCGGAGACGACCATCACCATGTTCTTGGCGTCCTGCGACGGGTTGATGTGCGTCCGCAAGAAGCACACGAGCCGCCCGTCCTTCAGCCGGACGAGGCCCGGCTCCTCGTAGTCGATGATGGCGGCCGGATCGAAGGCGAGCGTCGAGTAGTATTCCCAGTTGTCTCCGCCGTCGTCGGAGCGGACCAGCGCGGAGCGCGTCGCTTCGCCTTCGCCGTATTCCTCGTAACCGTGGATGCGGCCGTAGAGGCCCATCAGCAGCCCGCCGTCCGGCAGCTCCCAGCAGCCGACCCGGCAGCCGCCGTGCTTCATCGGGCGGATGTTGACGGGAATCGGATCGCTCCACGTCTTGCCGCGGTCCTTCGACTTCAGCACGGCCGTGCCAAGCCAGCCCTGCAGCCGGTAGGCCCAGGTCCAGTCACCCCACTCCCCTGTCATCGGATGCGAGCTCCAGGACACGCCCTCCGATTTCAGGCCGCGTTTGAAGAAGCCGGTGATCGTCAGGTTGACGATCCAGGTTCCGTCGGACGTCTCGCAGAAGCCGCAGTCCCAGTTACCCGTCATCTCCGTCCACGGCAGCACGACCTCGGGGACCGACCAGGTGACGCCGCCGTCAGGCGAGCGGGTGAGCAGCGTCTGCCCGCTGTCGTGATGATAAGGGAACCGCTCTTCGTTGAAGACTGCAATGATTTCGTTCGTCGCGACGCGGCGCGTCATGATCTGGTTCACGCAGTGCTCGTCATGCGTGAAAATCGTGTGGTGGGAGACGTTCTTGATCGCGGTCACGCGGGCCTCTTCCGGGCGCAAACTGCTACGCCGCCGTCATGACATGCGTGCGCGCCGGAGACTTTGCACCCAGCGACGAAAACTTTCGACCGCCGGGTGACCTGCATCGCGGCGCGCACCCCGCACATATGTGTCAGGCTTTCATCAAGTCCGTGTCGTTCGCCGTCAAATCCCGCCCGACAGCGAGTGCAATACTCGCCTGACGCCGGCTTAGGCCGCGCCGTTGCTTCGGCCCCGCCGGAGCGCAAAGCCGAGGGAGATGCCACATGGCGAAGAAACAGGGAATGAGCCGTCGCCGCTTTGTCGGCTCGGCGGCTGCGATAGGAGCTGCCGCGATCGTACCTGCTCGCGCCGCTTGGGCGCAGAGCGACATGGAGCTCGTGCATTGGAGCTGGCTTGCCGCTTCGGACGCCGAGGTCTGGGGCAAGATGATCGACGCCTTCAACGAGGCCCACAAGGGCAAGGGTATGCAGATCAAGTTGGAGGTGATCCCCGAGGAGCAATACGTAACGAAGGTGAACGCCGCCGCCGCGACCGGGCGGGCGCCGGACTTCGGCTGGGGTACGGCCGGCGTGCGCGCCAAGATGGCGGCCGATGGCGTCATCGTTCCGCTCGATCAGCTGGCCGAGAAGGCTGGGCTCGATCTCGCCGATTTCGACGAGTTTGCCATCAAGCAGGCGCGTTACCCGAAATACGACAACGGCCTCTTCATGATTCCGATCGATCTGATGAGCCTGCAGCCGGAAGTGAACACCGACCACTTGAAGGAAGCCGGCCTCGACGCCGACAAGTTCCCCGAGGACGGCAAGGCTGTTCTGGAATGGGCGGACAAGATGACGAAGCGCGACGGCGACACCGTCACCCGCTCCGGCATCATGATGACCGGCTCCGGCGTGCAGCCGACGGTGACCTGGGGCATCGTCTCCGCGCAGATGGGCTTCAAGCGCGCGAGCGACGACCTGAAGGAAGCCGCCGTCGATGCAGACGCCGGCATCGCCGCGATGCAATGGGTGCTCGACCTCTTCGACAAGCTCAAGGTTTCCACCCGCGACGTGACCGACCGCTATAAGGCGTTCGGCACCGGCCAGGGCTCGATCTTCTGGACCGGCCCATGGACGCTGAACGGCTACGTCGCGCAGAACCTGCCGTTCCGCACCTACCTCTTCCCCAACATCGGCGGCACGCAGAAGACCTATTTCGAGATGGGCGGGATGGAGTTCTACAAGCAGACGGACGAGTTGCGTTACGCCGCCACCATGGAAGCGGTGAAATGGCTCTCCGACAACTCGTTCCTGTGGACCACCGTTGGCCGCGGCGCGAGCCCGCGGAAGTCGATCCTGAACCGGCCCGACTACAAGACCGCCGGCCATCCCTGGGAGATCCGCGGCGCTTTCGTCGACGGGATGAGCTTTGCCACCGAAGGCGAAATCCCGGTGCTCGCCGGCCCCGATTTCACCATCTACAGCGGCGGCAACTTCCTTGCGAAGACGCTGGAGACGGTATGGGCGGGCCTGGCAAAGCCGGAAGACGCGATGAAGCAGATCAAGGACCAGTGGCAGCGCGGCCTCGATGCGGGCTAGTCTCGCGTGACCCCGGAGCGCGGCCTATGTCGCGCTCCGGCATTTCGCAGATCGGGTATCTGCGCCGATGGCCGAAGCAATAGTCGTTGACCGGCACTCTGCGGCGCCCCGTCGTCTCGGCTTCACGGCCGGCCGCGGCGATATCGATTGGGCAGGCTACGCGCTCGTCGCCTTCTTCGGCGTGCCGTTCCTCATCTTCAATGTCGGCCCTGTCCTCTTCGGTGTGTACGTGGGCTTCACCGAATGGGGCATCTTCGGCGCACCGCGCTGGATCGGCCTCGAGAACTACCAGGTCGCCCTCGCCGACCCCTGGGTTCGGGTCGCTTTCGTCAACATCGTCTACTACGCGCTCATCATCGTCCCTGGCGTGACGGTGCTCGGGCTCGCCTTCGCGCTCTTCGTGAACCAGGGTTGGCCGCTTTCCGCGCTCGCGCGCACCATCCTCTTCACGCCGAACGTCGTCTCCGCCACAGTCATCGGGCTCATCTGGGTGTGGGTGCTCGACACGCAGTTCGGCGTCTTGAACCACTATCTCGGTTATTTTGGCATCGGCCACATCAAGTGGCTGACCAGCGTGCAATGGTCGCTGGTCGGCGTGTCGATCGCGTCGATCTGGTGGGACATGGGGCTCGCCTTCATCCTCTTCCTGGCGGCGCTGCAGAACGTGCCGCGCGACCTCTTCGAGGCGGCCGAAATCGACGGTGCCGGGCGCATCGCGCGACTTCGCTACATCATCCTTCCGCACATCCGGCCGACCATCTCCATGGTGGTCACGCTGCAGCTCATCTCCACCATGCGCATCTTCAGCCAGATCTACGTGATGACCGACGGCGGGCCGGCCGGATCGTCCTCCTCTGTCATCTACTACATCTACAAGACCGCGGTGCAGCAGCAGCGTCTCGGATTCGCCTCCGCCCTCTCTATCCTCCTCTTCGTCGCCATCCTCCTGCTGACGCTGCTGCAGCGTTTCGTGCTGAAGGAAATGGCGCGTGGCTGACCTGCGAGCCGTTCTCCGCTCGCCGGTGCCGGGCACGCGGCTGGCGATCAAGGACATTCCGCTTTGGCTCTTCGGGATGTTCTTCGTCGCGCTCTGGGCGGCGCCGTTCGTCTGGATGGTCTCCACGTCGTTCAAACCGATCTCGCAGGTGATGACGCCGACGGTGGAATGGCTGCCGCGCGAGGTGACGCTCGCGAACTATCGCAAGGTGCTCGAGTACCCGATCGCCACATGGGCGATGAACAGCGTCATCGTTGCCGTCATCGCGACGGCGCTCTGCGTACTCTTCGGCGCCATGGCAGGCTACGCGTTGGCGCGCCTGCGGTTCCCCGGCCGCAAGCTCATCTTCCTGCTGTTCCTCGCCTCGATCATGATTCCGCCGGAGGTCGGCGTCGTGCCGCTGCTCCTCGCCATGATCAAGATCGGCTGGGCGAGCACCTACCAGGCACTGATTCTGCCGGTCATCGGGAACGTGCTCTCCGTCTATATCTTCCGCCAGTTCTTCCTGACTTTCCCGCGCGAGCTTGAGGAGGCGGCAATCGTCGACGGCGCCGGCGCCTTCAAGATCTTCTTCCGCATCGCGCTGCCGCTGGCGCGAAGCCCCGCCATCGCCGCGACCGTCATCGTGTTCACGTTGAACTGGAACAACTTCCTCTGGCCGCTGCTCGTCACATTCGACGAGGACATGAAGACGCTGCCGGTCGGGATCGCCGCCTTCGCTCCGGTCATCGGCACGCAGACGCAGCTTGAAGGCTACGCCACGGCGATGGCCGCGGTGACGCTATTGTGCATCCCCTCGGTCGCCCTCTTCCTGGCACTGCAGCGCTATTTCATCGAGGGCATCACGACGAGCGGGCTCAAGGGCTGACACGCCCGCCGTATTCGGAAAGTCGCATCTCCTGGAGAAAGCATGACGCGAGCTGAGCTGTTCATCGACGGGGAATGGGTTCGTCCGGCATCCGGCAAGACTTTCGCGACGATCGACCCGTCGACCGAGGAGACGATCGGCGAGGTTGGACGCGGCGATGCCGCCGATGTCGACCGCGCCGCGCGCGCCGCCGACCGCGCGCTTCGTGGGCCCTGGAGCAGGATAACTCCCGCCGAGCGTGGCCGACTTCTCTTGAAGCTTGCCGACGCGATCGCCGCAGCGAAGGACGAAATCGCATTGATGGAGACGCTCGACGTCGGCAAGCCGCTGAAGGAATCGCGCGGCGATGTCGACGGGGTCGTCTCCACGCTGATCTATAACGCCGGCGCCGCCGACAAGATGGAGGGCGCGACGATCCCGCTCGGGCCGGCCTTCATGGACTTCACCATCATGGAGCCGATCGGCGTCACCGCCCACATCGTGCCGTGGAACTACCCGCTCGGGATGGCGATCCGCTCGCTCGCGCCGGCGCTCGCCGCCGGCTGCACCGCCGTGCTGAAGCCCGCCGAGCAGTCGCCGCTGACGGCGCTGAAGCTTGCCGAGATCGCCGCGTCGATCGGCATTCCGCCGGGGGTGTTGAACGTCGTCACGGGCTTCGGCGAAGAGGCCGGCGACGCGCTCGTCCGCCACCCGCTGGTGCGCTCGGTCACCTTCACCGGGTCGGTCGAGACCGGCCGGCGCGTGATGGCGGCCGCCGCCATCGGGCCGAAACCGGTGGTGCTCGAACTCGGTGGCAAGAACCCGGTGCTCGTCTTCGCCGACGCCGATCTCGATCGCCTGGTCGAAGACCTCGCCGACGCTGCGTTCGGCAATTCCGGGCAGGTCTGCTCCGCCTGCTCGCGGCTTCTCGTCGAGGGTCCGATCGCGGACGAGTTGACGGAACGGCTCGCCGCGCGTGCGTCGACGATCACCGTCGGCCCTGGGCGCGATGATAAGGACATCGGCCCGCTCATCTCGGCCGAGCAGTATTCGAAGGTGATGGACCACGTCGAGGAAGCGAAGCGCTCCGGTTCCCGGCTTGCGATCGGCGGCGCGCGCCCGGAACACCTGAACCGCGGCTACTTCGTCCAGCCGACGCTTTTCGCAGATGTCGATCCTGGTCTCAGAATCATGCGCGAAGAGGTTTTTGGGCCGGTGCTGACCCTGACCCGGATCTCCGGCGAGGAAGAAGGGCTCAAGCTTTCGAATGCGCTCGGCTACGGCCTTGTCGCCGGCGTCTATACACGCGACATTTCCCGCGCGCTGCGGCTGACGCAGCGATTGGAAGCGGCTTCCGTCTGGATCAATGGCTGGTTCATCGGCGGCGTGCAGGCGCCGACCGGCGGCATCAAGAATTCCGGCGTCGGCCGCGAACGCGGCCTCCCCGGCGTCCGCAACTATCTTTCGACCAAGAACGTCGGAATCCGGCTTTAGGCTCACGCGTCGAGTCGGGCCTCGGCGTGCGTGGCGAGGCCGAATTGCTGCCTGAGCTCCGGACGGAAGCGCTCCAGCCGGTCGGCGGAGAATTGCCGGCGAAACTCGCGCGGGCTGACGCCGAAATGTTCCTTGAAGGCGCGTGACAGGACCGACGGCGAGGAGAAGCCGCAGGCCTGCGCAATGTCCTGGATCGGCATGTCGCCGTAGAAGAGATGATTGCGCGCCGCCTGCAGCCGGAGCTTCAGATAGTAGCGCGACGGCGCCTCGCTTAGCGTATCCTGCATCAGCCGCTCGAGCTGCCTGACCGAGATGCCGGCGCGCGCGGCGAGGACGTCGGTCGAGAGCGGCGCTTCGAGATTCGCCTCCATATCCTGCACGATGCCGACGAGACGGTGGTTCACCGGCCCGAACGCATCGTCGGCGGAGACGCGCTGCCGCTCTCCGTCGTGCCGGATGCGTCCACGCACCAAACCGTTCGCGACGATCTCGGCAAGCGAGCGTCCGTGCTTGTTGGCGATCAGGTGCAGCATCATGTCGAGCGTAGCGACGCCGCCGGCGCAGGTGATGCGGTTCCGGTCGATCGTGAAGAGCGTGTCGCGGACATCGATCGCCGGATAGGCCTCGCGGAACATCGGCATCGCTTCCCAGTGGAGCGCCACCGAATAGCCGTCGAGCAGACCGGCTTCGGCCAACGCGAACTGGCCCGTGTCGACCGCGCCGATCAGAGCGCCGTGACGCTCGAGCCGCCGCAACCATGCATGCAGCGTTCGATTGAGGTGCTTGGTCGGGTGATTGCAGGCGAAGACGAGCAGGTTGGGCAGGAACGGCACGTCGGCGATACCGAAATCCGGCGTCACCGTCATGCCGTTGCCGGCGCTCACCGGGCGGCCGTCGAGCGAAATGAGATGCGTCGAGAAGAGCCGCGCGCCGGCATTCTGGTTGGCAACGCGCAGCGCCTCCGTTGCAAGAATGAAGGCGTACATCGGGAATTCAGGCAGGAGGAGGAAGCCGAATTTCTCTGTCGGCTCCCCGCCCGCGTTCCGATCCGCTTCCGTCGGCATGGCCTTCTGTTCGAGCGTCCCACGCTGTTGTGTCGTGACGGGCAGTGTCAAGTTCATGACGCTTTCCGTCAAGTCGCTCTGCGGTCTCCGATGCATACTGGTCATGGCTGCAGGGCCCGCTTGTAGAAGCGGCAATCCTATCGATTGAACTGCAGCCGAAGCAAGTGAAAAGACTGACGGCCAGACAACTCTCGCAATAATACGGCGGCCGTGGCGCGATATTTACTTGAGCGGTAGTATACGACTGCTCAAGACAATCGAGTTTTGCTCGGAGGCTGGACTGTGACAAAGCCCAACAAATATCGCGACCTCGCCGGCAGCATCCCGATCCTTCGGAACGCCTATATCGACGGCGAGTCGGTTCCCGCGCTTTCCGGCGCGACCTTCGAGAACTTGAACCCCGCCACCGCTACGCCACTCGGGCCTGTCGCCGCCTGCGACAAGGCGGATGTCGACCGCGCCGTCGCCGCGGCGCGGCGCGCTTTCAATGACGGCGTCTGGTCCCGTGCGGCGCCGGAGTTCCGCAAGGGCGTGCTTCTCAAGCTCGAGGCGATGGAACGGCATCTCCAGACCAAGACGATCTGGATCAACGTCAGGGCCTGATCGCCGGGAACAGCGTGCGCGTCTTCGAGCATCGGGCGATCTTTTCCGACCCCTACGCCTATTCGGCGCACCCGCACGGCGTGTGGCTTACGTCAGGCGAGATCGTCGTCGTCTTCAACCGCGCCCCGAAACGCGCAGTCATCCTGCATCCGCCGCAGGATCCGACCTACGAGAACGTGCTCATCCGCTCGAACGACGGCGGCAAGACATGGTCGGCGCCGAGCGTGGTGCCCGAATACGGATGGAGCGGCGTCGAATGCGCCGGCCTCACGCAGCTGAAGAGTGGGCGCGTGCTCCTCAACCAATGGCGCTTCCGCTGGTATCCGCTGCCGCTGGCGCGGAAGCTTGCAGCCTCTCAGCCGATCGACTTTCCGCAGAAGTGGGTCGGCAATCTCGCGACATTGCTCGAGCTCGATTCCGGCGCCGCGCTCGCGCGCGATCCAGAGCGGCTTGCGCCTTGGGCGCGCGGGCTTGGCGGAACTTTCGTGCATCTCTCCGACGACGGCGGGGCGATCTTCGACCGCACCGTCAAGGTCGACACCGCGCCCTTCTCAGGCGGTTACGGTATGCGCGGCGCAGTCGAGCTTTCCGACGGCACGCTCGTGCTCCCCTTCTCCGATGTTCCGGCCTATGCGCGCATATTCGTCGTTCGCTCGCGCGACGGCGGTCTCTCCTGGGAAGCGCCGATCCTCGCCGCGGCGGCGGAGAGCATGGAATTCGAGGAGCCGGCGCCGCTTCTCCTGCCGTCGGGGCGAATCCTGCTCATGCTTCGGGAAAACGTCGCCCGCACGATGTTCACGATCCACTCCGACGATGGCGGAGCGACCTGGTCGAAGCCGGCGGCGACGGGCATCGACGGCTATCCCGCCCATCTGCTTCTGCTCGCGAACGGGCGCATCCTTTGCACGTACGGCTTCCGCAAGCCGCCATTCGCGATCCGCGCGGTCGTTTCCGGGGACGGCGGCAATTCATGGCAACCGGATCGCGTCATGACGATCAGGGACGGGCTTCCGAACAAGGATTTCGGCTATCCCTTCACGCTCGCAATGCCGGGCGGAGGCCTTTTGACGATCTACTATGGCCAAGGCGCGGAGGGGGTGACCGGAATCCACGCCACGGACTGGCGTGCGGACTAGCCGGTTCGGCACAGTGGCTTTACGGAGCGATCATGAAGCCGGATGTACTCGTTGTCGGAGAGCTGATGCCCTACGCCATGCAGAAGCTGGCGGAGGGCTACACGCTCCACAAGCTTTACGAAGCGGGCGACAAGGAAGCTTTCCTGCGCGAAGTCGGCGGGCGAATCAGGGCTTTCGCCACCGACGGACATTACGGCGCCACCGCAGCTGAGATCGACGCCTGCCCCAATCTCGGGATCATCGGCTGCTGCGGCGCCGGCACCGACAATATCGACGTGGAATATGCGCGGCGGAAAGGCATTCCCGTCACCAACACGCCCGGCGTTCTTAACGAAGACACCGCCAATCTTGCGGTCGCGCTGCTCCTTGCCACGACGCGCGGCCTTGTCGTCCACGACCGCTATGCGCGCGAAGGCCGCTGGAAACGCGAGGGCGACCCGCCGCTTGCGCGCAGCATCTATGATCGCCGGGCTGGTCTCGTCGGGCTCGGGCGCATCGGCCGCACCATCGCGGAGAAGCTCGGAGCCTTCCGAGTCGAGGTCGCCTACCATGCCCGCCACAAGGGGTCGGACGTGCCCTATCCCTACTATTCCGACCTCGTGGCGCTCGCTCGCGACAGCGATTTCCTCATCCTAGCGGTCCCTGGCGGCGCGGCAACCAAGGGTCTCGTTGACCGCGAGGTCATCGATGCGCTCGGGCCTGAGGGCATTCTGATCAATGTCGGGCGCGGCTCAGTCGTCGATGAGGCCGCCATGGTGGCGGCGCTTCAGGAAGGTCGGCTCGGCGGCGCCGGGCTCGATGTCTTCGCCAACGAGCCGAACATTCCGCAAGCGCTGACAACGATGGATAACGTCGTGCTGCAGCCGCATCTCGGCAGCGCCACCGTCGAAACCCGCCGCGCGATGGACGACCTGTTGCTCGCCAATCTCGCGGCGCACTTCAATAGCCGGCCGCTGCTGACGCCGCTCTCCTGAACCGATTTGGATCCGCAGGGCGCGAGTCCTACGAGCGCACCACCATTACGCGGACGCTTGCCGGCATCGAGCATCGCCACGAGCGCATCATGGCCGAACTGCCGCGGCAAGAACGCCCGCTCCAAGCGGGGCCCACTCAAGGATTTTCTGGAAGATATAAGCTGGTTGGAAGAAAGATGGCGCTCCCTAGGGGACTCGAACCCCTGTTTTCGCCGTGAGAGGGCGACGTCCTAGACCACTAGACGAAGGGAGCGGCGCGCGGAGGAGCGCATATAAGCGTCCGTCCGCGCGCCGCGCAAGTGAAGACGTCAGGCTGTTTCGCGGGGCCCCTGCCTCGGGTTGCCGCCCGCCGAACCCCGGCGTCAGTTGTCGGTCTTCTCAGCTTCCCGCGCCAGCATCTCGGTGAGCCTCACGTAGTTCCGCGCCTCGCGCCAGGTCGCGTAGATCGCGCCCCCGCACATGGCGGCGGCGACCACGATCGCAAGGCCCGGCCAGAACGCCGAGAGAAGGTAGGCCAGGAATAGCCCGGCGATCAGGAAGCCAAGTTCGCTGATCGATTGCTTCACGCCGATCTGGCCGACGAGCATCTGCCCGCGCCACGACCTTTCATTCGAATAATCCGATGCGTCCATCTCCAGCCCTCATCTCCTAAAGCGGCATCCCGCAAGCTTCGCGATCGCCGTCACGCTTGGTGCCGCGGGACGGGCGGAACGCGCAACATAGGCTTGGAGTCGTAAACGCAACGCGACCGCGCTCTGCCGATTTGGACACTCGTCGAGAACGCACTGGTAAGCGGTAACGGGCTGTTTTCCATCCCCCGCGGCTTTTGCGCGAACCTCAGGCCATCAATCGCCGTTACTCAGGCGCAACGGAGTAACGGCCGAGGACCGCTCCGTCGGTCAGGTCGACGAGAAGAAGCGCGGTCGTGCCGTCGGGCGCGGCCAGCGTGAGGAGCGCACGGTTGCCGTCGAGCGCCGTCGCAACGATCCGGAATCCGGCGGGAACGGCGACGCGGTTTTCGACGGGGGCGGACGCGGAGAACCGGCTCGCCCTCCCCGCTCCGCCTTCGTTCAGCTTGTAGACAATGGCTCCGAAGACCGCGATAAGCCCGAGCATCATGATCCCGCCGGACACGAACAGCAGGCGTACGAGCTTCCGTCGTAGCCGCGCCGCCGCCGGGTCGAGCGGCGCCTCGTCGTGGGCGTCGTCGTAGGAGGTCATGGGCGACCTGATAGAGAAGCGGACCTTCCGGGTCGAGCCCGAGGCGGCGGGAGAAAGACTTGATCTCTTCCTCGCCGGCCGCGCCGAGGGGATTTCCCGCAGCCGGCTGAAGGCCCTGATCAAGGGGGGACGGGCCTCCGTCGGCGGCGCGGTCGTCGCCGATCCGAACGCGCGCGTTCCCGCCGGCGCCGAAATCGTGCTCGCCTTGCCGCCGCCGGAAAAAGCCGAGCCGGGCGGCGAGCCGATCCCGCTCAAGATCCTCTACGAGGACGACGACATCATCGTCATCGACAAGCCGGCGGGCCTTGTCGTCCATCCCGGCGCGGGAAACCGCTCCGGCACGCTGGTCAACGCTTTGATCGCCCATTGCGGCGACAGCCTCTCCGGGATCGGCGGGGTCAAGCGCCCGGGGATTGTCCACCGGCTCGACAAGGACACGTCGGGCGTCCTTGTCGTTGCCAAGAACGACGCCGCGCACCGAGCCCTTTCCGCGCAGTTCGCCGATCACGGACGCGAGGGGCCGCTCCTTCGCGAATACGACGCCCTTGTCTGGGGCGTTCCAAAACCCCATATCGGGGCGGTCGATGCTCCCCTAAATCGCGATCTCAAGAACCGCCTGAAGCAGGCGGTCGTCAAGAACGGCGGCCGGCGCGCGGTGACGCGCTACGCAGTCAAAGAGCGTTTCGGAGACGCTGCCGCACTCCTTTCCTGCCGTCTGGAGACCGGCCGAACCCACCAAATCCGCGTGCATCTGGCGCATATCAGCCATCCACTTGTCGGCGACAGCGTCTACGGCGCCGGCTTTCTCACCAAGGCGGAGAAGCTGCCAGCCGATTTAAGAGCCAAAATCAAGGGGTTCCGACGTCAGGCCTTGCACGCGCGAATGCTGCGGTTCCGACACCCGCGGACAGGGGCGCTCATTAAATTTGAGACAGATTGGCCAACGGATTTGACTGATCTGGTAGAACTGTTCCGAAAACACGTCGTTTAGCGGAAGGGCCGTTCTTTTCGCAGTCGCACTATCGGCGTGATAATAGGAGTCACTCTTTTGATGGCTTGCCGGCGGGCCGCTTGGACGCCGGAGAGCCAGAAAGGATAGAGACCATGGCCAAAGGCAACATACCGGTCTTCCAGTCTGGGGACGGCGGCCTGACGCGCTATCTGGAAGAGATCCGTCGGTTCCCGATGCTGGAGCCGCAGGAAGAATACATGCTGGCGAAGCGCTACCTCGAGCACGGGGATCGCGACGCCGCGCACAAGCTCGTCACCAGCCATCTCAGGCTCGTGGCTAAGATCGCCATGGGCTATCGCGGCTACGGCCTGCCGATCGGCGAGGTGATCTCGGAAGGCAATGTCGGCTTGATGCAGGCGGTGAAGCGCTTCGATCCGGAGCGCGGCTTCCGTCTCGCCACCTATGCCATGTGGTGGATCAAGGCGGCCATCCAGGAATACATCCTTCGGTCCTGGAGCCTGGTGAAGATGGGAACGACCGCGAACCAGAAGCGGCTGTTCTTCAACCTCAGGAAGGCGAAGAGCCAGATCCAGGCCCTCGACGAGGGCGACCTCCGCCCCGACCAGGTGACGCAGATCGCCAAGAAGCTGAACGTCAGCGAGGAAGAGGTCGTGTCGATGAACCGCCGGCTTTCCGGCGACGCATCGCTCAACGCCCCGATCCGCGCCAGCGAAGGCAATTCGGGCGAGTGGCAGGATTGGCTCGCCGACGAGAGCGACTCTCCTGAGCAGCTGCTCGCCGAGCGCGACGAGCTCGACCAGCGCCGAGCGATGCTCGGCGACGCCTTGAACGTGCTCGACGACCGCGAGCGGCGCATCTTCGAGGCGCGCCGGCTCTCGGACGAGCCGTTGACGCTCGAGGAGCTCTCCTCCGAGTTCGACGTCTCGCGCGAGCGGGTCCGCCAGCTTGAGGTGCGCGCCTTCGAGAAAGTCCAGAAGGCGATGCTGAAGGCGGCGCGCGAGCGCGATCGCGGCCACGCGGCGTCCGCGCTGATGGCGCCGGCCTAAGCAGGCAAGCGACGAGCCCGCGGGGACGCTCAGCCCCCGCCGGGCTCGCGCACAGGCGCCGCCCGGCGGAAACGCGCAAGCATCCGACCGTCGATCACGACGAGGCCGAGAACGATCAACGTCATGCCGGCGGCCTCGGCGCCGGTCAGCGGCTCGCCGAGCAGCGCCCAGGCCAGAAACACCCCACCGACCGGAATAAGCAGCGTGACGAGCATCGTGTTCGTCCCGCCGGCGCGCGTAATGAGGGCGAAAAAGATCACGTAGGCGAGCGCGGTCGAAAGCAGCGCCAGGCCTGCGACCGACGACGCCGCAGCGATTCCAGGAAAAGGCAGGCCGAAGGGGTGGTCGTGCAAAACGACGATCGGCAAGAGCATAAGCGTCGACGCGGAGAGCTGGCAGGTCGCCGAGACGATCGGATCGATGCTGCGGAAGCGCCGTCCATAAATTGCCGAGAGGCCGTAGGAGAAGGTCGCCGCGAGCATCGCGGCGACAGCGACGAAATCGCCGCCGAGACCAACCACGGCGCGCGGGTCCGTCAACGCGGCGACGCCGGCGAAGCCGAGCAGGATGCCGGCGAGCTTCGGCGGCGTGATCTTCTCGTCGCGGGTGGCAACGTGCGCCACCAGGAGCGTGAAGATCGGTGTCGTCGCGTTCAGGATCGACGCAGCGCCCGCGCCTAACCGCGCGGTTGCATAGACGATCAGCGCGAAGGGAAACACGTTGTTCAAGACCCCCATCACGAAGTAGCTCCCGATCACCGCCGGCCGCTTCGGGTAGGGACGTCGCCCGAGGATCGCGACGGCGTTAAGCACAAGCGCCGCCAAGCCTACCCGCAGGAGCACCAGAGTCAGGATCGGGATCTCCGTTGCCCCGACCTTGATGAAGATGAAGGACGCGCTCCAAAGGAGCGCGAGGGCCACGAGCAACGCCCAGCTCCTGGCGTCCAGCTTTGGCGTGGCGTCGGTCATGGCCAGCGTGTCTAGAGGTGCCCCTGCGTGGCCACCACCCGATTCATGCGCGCGTCGGCTGTTTGCGGCCGGCGATCGCCACGCCGCCGATGATGAGCGCAGCGCCCACGAGATGGTAGAGCGCCAGCCGCTCGCCCAGGAACGTCACGGCAAGAAGAACCCCGAAGAGCGGAATGAGGTGGAAAAACGGGCCCGCCCGGTTCGCGCCAATCAGCTCCACGCCGCGATTGAAGCAAATATACGAGAGCACCGAGGGGAAGATCGCGACATACGCGATCGCCGCAAAATCGCCGGCGCCGAGGGCAGCGAACCGCGCTCCCGAAGCGTATTCGAGCGCCGTCAGCGGGAAGAGCAGTGCCGCACCGATCCCGATCGTCGCGCCGACGAGCGACAACGGCGCGATGGCGGGTCGCTTGCGAAGCAATGCCGCGTAAAGCGCGTAGATCGCCGTCGCCAAGACAACGAGGATGTCGCCGATGTTGAACGACATGGCGACGAGCCGCGCCGGATCGCCGGCGCTGACGATCACCGCAACGCCGCAGAGCGACGCTATCACGCCGGCAAGCTGCCCGCGCGTCAGCGGATCGCGGAAGAGCGCCCAGCTACAGAGGCCGATCAGCAAAGGGGCGCTCGACTGCATGAGGGTCGCATTGATCGCAGTCGTATGCTGAAGGCTCCAATAGAGCAGGGTGTTGAACGCGCTGATGCCGGTCAGCGCCAAGAGCACGACCGTCCCGAGATGCCGGCGGATGACCGGCAGATCCTCGCGTAGCTTCGGCCAGACGAATGGGAGGAGAACGAAGAAGGCGAGCGTCCAGCGCAGCTGCGCGAGCGCGACGGGAGGGATATCGTGGACGACCGCACGGCCGACGATCGCGTTGCCCGCCCAGAAGAGCGAGGACAACGTCAAGAGCAGGTAGGGCTGATCGCGGAGCCGCGGCAGCTTGGACATTGAATGGGCCGGGAGCGCTAAACGACGATCTCGATTGTCCGCGAACGCGGGCGAGAACCTACCGCAACCGGCCTCAAGACGGCGTCCAGCTCGCCATCACGGTCTCGAAGACCTTGTCGCCCGGTATGCCCTTCTCGAAAGTGATCAGCGCCCGCGTCTGGTCGCTGAAGAGAATCGGGATGTCGAACCACGATCCCTCCCGCAGAAGCTGAACGTTGCGGGTCACATCGTCCTGTTCGTTGGAGAGCGCGATCCAGAAGAGCTCGTTGGTGACCGGCACCGCAGCGCCGGCAAGCGGTTGACCGCGCGCCTGCTCGGTCTGCTTCAGGACGAGCGCCGGGACGCGCTGAATCGGGCTGTCGGAGAGCGTACCGTAGAACTGCACCTCGACCAGGTGGCTGGCGGGCAACGCGTTGTCGTAGTTCTTGTAGATGGTGACGGTGACCGTCACGTTGCGTTCGGCGATCTTGAGCGTCGCCTGAATTGCCGGGCGATTGTCCTTGGTGATTTCGGCCCAGGTCGCCGTGCCCTCGCTCGCCTGTCCCGGTTGCCCCTCGGAGCCCTGATAGTAGTAGATCGCGCGCTGCTGCACGAGACTGGTGTCCGCGCTATCGCTACCGAGTCCCGACAGGTTCTCCAGCGGAAGCCCACCGGACGACGTGTCCGCATTTGCCTGGGCGCCCGGCGCCGGCGGCGACACCACGGTGTTGTCTGCTTGCCCCGCCGCGCCGGCCGGTGGCGTGTCAGGCCCATTGGTCAGCCGGTCCGGTCGTTTGTCAGGTTCGGGCGCCGACGGCTCGGCCGGCGCAGCCACGCCAACCGGCGCGGGCTCGACGGCAGCGACCTGCTCCGCAGGCGCTTTCGACCCGGCCGACCCAAACAGGGTGTCGCGCTCCGCATAGACATAGGCACCCGCTCCCACGAGCACGAGCAGAGCGGCGAGCACCCCTAAGAGCAGGGGCAGGCGCGACCCCTGCTCTCCCTCCTCCTCGAAGTCCTCGTCATCTTCTTCAAAACCCGCGCTTGCCGGCACGGCGCCGAAGTCGGCCGGCTCCGGCGCGGGCTGCCGGCGCTCCGCCGCGGGCATCGGCGGCGGCGTGTAGAGGAAGTCGTCCTTGGCCGCGTGGCCGCCGAAGCCCGAAGCGACCGGCGCCGGTGGCACGAACTCCGCCTCGAGCCGCGCCACCGCGTCCTCGAGCTCCTGATGCTGCAGTTCTATCTCCCGCGTCGAAAGCGGCGGGTCGACGGCGGTCAGCTGTCGCGCCAGTGCGGCTCGCGCGCGCTGGTAGACCGCTTCGCGCATTTCTGCGCTCGGATCCGCCAGCCCGGAGATTGACCGCCTCAGGATCGACGCATAGTCGGGCATGGTGATAACTTTAGTGATCGCAACGACTCCGAGAAAGGGGTTAATCCTGAAACGGATCGCGGACAAGGATGGTATCGTCGCGCTCCGGGCTGGTCGAAAGTAAGGCAACCGGGGCCTGGACCAGCTCCTCGATGTGGCGCACGTACTTGACCGCCTGGGCCGGAAGCGCGGCCCAGGAGCGCGCTCCGGCGGTCGATTCCTCCCATCCCTCCATCTCCTCGTAGACCGGCACGACCCGCGCCTGCTCGCCCTGGGATGCCGGCAGATAATCGATCGTGGTGCCGCCGAGCCGGTAGCCGACCGCGATCTTGATGGATTTCAGACCATCGAGAACGTCAAGCTTGGTGAGCGCGATTCCGTCAATGCCGCTGATCTTTGCGACCTGGCGGACAAGCGTCGCGTCGAACCAGCCGCATCGGCGCTTGCGGCCGGTCACGGTGCCGAACTCCTTCCCGACCCGGCCGAGCCGCTCGCCCATGTCGCCCTTGTCCTCGGTCGGAAATGGCCCCTCCCCGACGCGCGTCGTGTAGGCCTTGGTGATACCGAGCACATAGTCGCCGGAGCGCCCGCCGAGGCCTGATCCGGTCGCCGCCTGGCCGGCGACGATGTTCGACGAGGTCACGTAGGGATAGGTGCCGTGATCGACGTCGAGCAGCACCCCCTGCGCGCCCTCGAAGAGGATGCGCTTGCCGTCGCGACGCGCTGCATCGAGCCGGCGCCAGGCCGAGCCGGCGAACGGAAGAATCCTGGGGGCAACCGCCAAAAGCTCCGCCAGGAGCGCGCCGGCATCGACTTCCTCGGCCCCGCTGCCGCGCCTGAGCGCATTGTGGTGCGCCAGCAACCGGTCGACCTTCGCCGGCAGGCTCGACGGGTCGGCAAGATCGACGACGCGGATGGCCCGGCGACCGACCTTGTCCTCATAGGCCGGACCGATGCCGCGGCGCGTCGTGCCGATCGCCTGCATGCTGTTCGCGGATTCGCGCGTCACGTCGAGCTCGCGGTGTACCGGCAGGATGAGCGCCGCGTTCTCCGCAATGACGAGGCTTTCCGGCGTGACAGTCACCCCCTGCCCTTGCAGCCGCGCGACCTCGTCGACGAAGGCCCAGGGGTCGACGACGACGCCGTTGCCGATGACCGACAGCTTTCCCGGCCGCACGACGCCGGAGGGAAGCAGGCTGAGCTTGAACGTGACCCCGTCGACGACGAGCGTGTGCCCGGCATTGTGGCCGCCTTGAAAGCGCACGACCACATCGGCACGCGCCGACAGCCAGTCGACGATCTTGCCCTTTCCCTCATCGCCCCATTGCGAGCCGACGACGACGACGTTGGTCATGTCAGAACTTCTTTCCGATGCCGGCTTCTTTCAGGATTCCGTTCGCGGTGTGCCGGCTGCGGATCTTCGCGTCGACGGTGACCTTGGCTCGGGTCACCGGGTTGATCCATCTTTCGTGGTCACCCTTGCCGTGCCTTTCGAATTGCCACCCCGCCTTCGACAACATCCGGCGAACCTCGGGAGCGAAATCGGTCACGGCCCATCTCCGAATCAGATCGATCGGCCGATAGTAGCGGGGCTAGCGAGGGGTCAAGCGAACACCGGGTCATTCCGCCGCGACCGGCGTCAGCTCGTCATCCCGTTCGGCGAAAAGATGCAGGACCGAGTGCGGCGGCATCTGATCTTCCAGGAAATCCGGGATGATCAGCATCAAGCGCTCACGTAGCTTCTCAAGCGTTTCCGCCTCGGTGTTGATCCCGCGGATGCTCGTTTCGGCCGTGTACCAGACCCCGGCTTCGGGGTCCCATTTCGCCCAGACATAAAAAGTCGGCTGCATCGCCCGGCTCGCGCTCTGTTTGCTTCCCTGCAAATAGCCGAATTCGCCGCTCTTCAAAAGGTGAGATGCCGCGCCTGCACCACGCCTTCAAGCTCGACAATGGCGGCAAGCGTCTCCTGCGGCACGTCGCCGTCGATCTCGACCAGAGCGATGGCATCGCCGCCCGCCGCCTGCCGACCGAGATGGAAGGTCGCGATATTGTGCCCGCGCTCGCCGAGGAGCGTGCCGAGTCTTCCGATGAAGCCAGGTTTGTCGCGGTTCGTCACATAGAGCATGTGCGGTCCGAGCTCGGCCTCCATGTTGATGCCCTTGATCTGGATGATCCTGGGCTTGCCGTCCGCGAAGACGGTGCCGGCGACGGAGCGCTCCTGCCGCTCGGTGACGACGGTCAGGCGGATATAGCTTTCATAGGCGCCGGCCTGGCCGCGCCGCGTCTCCTCCACGTGGATGCCGCGCTCCTTTGCATAGGCCGGCGCGGAGACCATGTTCACCGTTTGCAGCACCGGCTGCAGGAAGCCTGCCAAGGCGGCCGCCGTCAGCGCCCGGACGTTCATCTCCGCGACGTCGCCCTCGTATTCCATCTTGACGGCCTTCGCCCCGCTTTCCGTAAGCTGGCCTGCGAAAGACCCGAGCTGCGCCGCAAGCCGGACGAACGGCGTCAGCCGTGGCGCCTCCTCGGCGCTGATCGATGGCATGTTGAGCGCGTTCCGGACCGCACCGGACGTGAGGTAGTCCGCCATCTGCTCGGCGATCTGGATGGCGACGTTCTCCTGCGCCTCGTTGGTGGAAGCGCCGAGATGCGGCGTGCATACGACGTTCGGAGCGCCGAAGAGCACGTTCTCCTTCGCCGGCTCCGTGACGAAGACATCGATCGCTGCGCCGGCGACTTTGCCGCTGTCGAGCGCCGCGCGAAGGGCGTCTTCCGCCACCAAGCCGCCGCGGGCGCAGTTCACGATCCTAACGCCATCCTTCATCTTCGCGATTGCAGCCGCGTCGATGATGTTCTTCGTCTTCTCGGTGAGCGGCGTGTGGAGCGTGATGAAGTCGGCGCGACGGAAGAGCGTGTCGAGGTCGACCTTCTCGACGCCGAGCTCGGCGGCGCGCTCCTCCGACAGGAAGGGATCATAGGCGACCACGCGCATCTGAAGGCCGAACGCGCGGCTCGCCACCACCGAGCCGATGTTGCCGCAACCAATGATGCCGAGCGTCTTTCCGGTGATCTCCACGCCCATGAAGCGCGACTTCTCCCACTTGCCGGCTTGCGTCGATTGATCCGCGGCGGGGATCTGTCGGGCGCAGGCAAAAAGCATGGCGATCGCATGCTCGGCCGTGGTGATGGAGTTGCCGAAAGGCGTGTTCATCACGATGATTCCCGCGGCCGTGGCAGCCGGGATGTCGACATTGTCGACGCCGATGCCGGCTCTGCCGATGACGCGAAGCCGGCCGTTCGCCGCGGCGATCACCTTCGGTGTGACCTTGGTGGCGGAGCGGATCGCCAAGCCGTCGAACTCGCCCACCAGCCGCGCGAGCTTCTCCTTGTCCGGCCCGAGCTCCGGCTGGAATTCGACATCGACGCCGCGATCGCGGAAGACGTTGACGGCGGTGTCCGACAGCGCGTCGGAAATGAGAACGCGAGGATTCATCGAGAAAGACCTTCGATGCATGACGATGTTGGAGCGCGGGCAAAAGCGCCCGCAGTCGTTATCAGGCCGCCTTGCGCAGTCCCGCTTTCGCTTCCGCAAAGGCCCAGTCGAGCCAGGGGAGCAGAGCCTCAAGGTTCGCCGTTTCTACCGTGCCGCCGCACCAGATCCTGAGGCCGGGCGGCGCGTCGCGGTAGGCAGCGATGTCGAACGCCGCGGCTTCCGCCTCCAAGAGATCGGAGAGCGACTTCGCGAAGGACGCCTGCGTGGCGGCATCGAGGGCGCTGACGGCCAGGTCCACCACCACGAGGCAGACCGACGTGTTGGAGCGCGTCGCCGGGTCGCGGGCGAGGAAATCGACCCACTCGGTCCGCGCGATCCACTTCGCGAGACACGCGGCGTTGGCGTCGGCGCGCGCGATCAACGCCTTCAGCCCACCGATCGAATCAGCCCAGGCAAGCGCGTCGAGATAGTCCTCGACGCAAAGAAGCGACGGCGTGTTGATGGTCTCGCCGGCGAAGAGACCCTCGGTGAGCTTGCCGCCGGAGGTCATCCTGAAGACTTTCGGCAGCGGCCAAGCCGGACGATATGTAGCCAACCGCTCGACCGCGCGGGGCGACAGAATGAGCATCCCGTGCTGCGCTTCGCCGCCGAGCACCTTTTGCCAGGAGAAGGTGACGACATCGAGCTTGTCGAAGGGAAGCGCCTGCGCGAAGGCGGCGCTGGTCGCGTCGCAGATCGTGAGGCCGGTCCGGTTGTCCTTGATCCAGTCGCCATCGGGCACGCGTACGCCAGATGTCGTACCGTTCCAGGTGAAGATCACGTCGCGGCTGAAATCGACATCCGCAAGGTTCGGCAATTCGCCGTAGGGCGCCTCCAGCAGGCGCACGTCGGGGAGTTTCAGCTCCTTCACGACATCGGTCGCCCAGCCGGAGCCGAAGCTCTCCCAGGCGAGCACATCGACGCCGCGCGCACCAAGCAGCGACCACAGCGCCATCTCCATGGCGCCGGTGTCGGACGCCGGGACGATGGCGATTCGGTGCCCGGCGGGAACCTCAAGCAGACGGCGCGTCTCGACGATCGCGCGCTTCAGCCGCGCTTTCGCCGGCTTCGAGCGGTGCGCCCGTCCGACGAGAGCCGTCTTCAGGATTTCGGGGGACCACCCAGGCCGCTTGGCGGTGGGGCCGGTGGAGAAGCGTGGATTCGCCGGCCGCACGGCCGGCTTCTCGACATTTGCCATTGCTCTACCCTTCCAGATAGGCGCCCCTCGTTGGGGAGGGGTGTCCCACTGGCCGGGCTAGCGGAGGCTATGCGCGGAGTCAATCGGGCGCGCTGTCCCGCCCCGCGATTCGAAATCCCGAAATGAAGAGGGCGCGGCCCTTGCGAGCCGCGCCCTCGGAAAGAATGTCCTCGACGATTACCAGAAGGCGTAGCGGAAGCCGAGCCGCAGGTCGTGCGAGGTGATGTCCTTGAACTCCATCGGATTGTCGATGTTGTTCGTGCCATCATATGCGATCAGGTCGCCGGACGCGCCGTCGCCAAGATCGAGGTAGCGGTATGCGAGTTCGAGCGTCAGCGCATCGGTGATCTCGAAGCCGAGGCCGGCATAGAGCGCCCACGCGAAGTTCCACTGGTCATGGGTGCCGCCGAAGGCGATCGCCGGGTCGCCGGTGATACCGACGCCGATATCGGTGAAATCGGCGATCTTGACGTTGGCGGCGCCCACGCCGGCGCCGACGAAAGGCGTGATGCCGTGCCAGGTGCCGAGGTCGACATAACCATTGAAGAGCGCCAACCACTCCGACTTCTTCGCCGTGTAGGTGTCGGGGAACGGTCCGTTGACGCCGTCATCGCCGATGTCGGCGCCGTTGAACTCCGACTTTGACCGGTATTCGCCCGTCACGTCGAAGCGAAGCCAGTTGTTCCAGCGGTAGCCGATACCGAAATCGAGGAACGGCGCCCCGGTGAAGTCCCGATGCACGGCATCGAGCGAGACCAGGGTGTCGTAAAGCGCATTGTCGAGGCTATCGACGCGCTGGTTCGAATACCCGATGTCGCCGCGAAGGTACCAGCCCTTCAGGACAACCCGCGGTATGGGGGGAGTAAGGTCGGCCGCGTTCGCTACCGGTATGGCGGTCACGGCGCCCGCGCAGACGGCAAGCGCCAGTTTGCTCAGTCTGAACATTCCACGTCCTCTCGCAATTGCGGCGCGCTGTTTGCGGTGCACGACCGCCGTCACGACAAACGTGGTAAACAAGAATGCTTAAGAAGCATTTAATGGTGAATCAAAAGCAAAACCGGGATTAACTACGCTTCGACTATCACGCCGCAAGAACGGCGCAAGTGCTCGGCTTTTGCGCGGCCCAGATTTAACCCAACACGCAATTGCGCGCTATACTGTTAAGGTCTCGGTAAGATTTGTAACCGGGCGCACTTTTGCGCTTGCCCCGCCGAATCAGCGTCAGGCAGCGCGGCCAAGCACGTCGACGATATCGTTCACGACGGCTTCGACGAGGTCGATGTTGTCGCCTTCGCCCATGACGCGGATGACCGGCTCCGTACCTGAGGGACGGATGACAAGACGCCCGCCGTTGAGCTTGATCTCGGCGTCGGAGATCGCCCGCTTCACCTGGTCGTCTTCGAGCGGCTGCCCGCCCTTGTAGCGGAAGTTCTTCATCACCTGCGGCACCGGATCGAAACGGTGGCAGGCTTCGCTCGCAGGGCGCCCGCTCCGCTGGATGACCGCGAGCACCTGCAGCGCCGCGATCAAGCCGTCGCCGGTCGTGGTGAAGTCCGAAAGGATGATGTGCCCGGACTGCTCGCCGCCCACATTGTAGCCGCCTTCGCGCATCGCCTCGCCAACATAGCGGTCGCCGACCGGCGTGCGAACGAGCGCGAGGTCCAGGCTGCGGAGGTAGCGCTCAAGCCCGAGGTTCGACATCACCGTGGCGACGATGCCCGGCTTCGCCAGCCGACCGTCCTCGCGCCAGGAATGCGCGACGACCGCCATCAGCTGGTCGCCGTCGATGACGCGGCCATGCTCGTCGATCAGGACCACGCGGTCGGCGTCGCCGTCGAGCGCGATGCCGAGATCGGCGCGCATTTCGCGTACCTTGCTCGCCACGGCCTTAGGCGCGGTGGAGCCGACGTCGCGGTTGATGTTGAGTCCGTCCGGATCGACTCCGAGGGGAATCACCTCCGCGCCAAGCTCCCAAAGCGCCTCGGGCGCAACCCGATAAGCGGCGCCGTTGGCGCAGTCGATGACGATGCGAAGGCCTTGCAGCGAAAGGGCGCGCGGCAGAGTAAGCTTGGCGAACTCGATATAACGGTCCTGCACGCCGTCGATGCGGTGCGCGCGGCCGATCTTCTCCGAGCTCGCCAGCTTGGTCCTGAGGTCGGCATCCATCAGCAACTCGATCTCGGTTTCGAGCGCGTCGGAAAGCTTGAAGCCGTTGCCGCCGAAGAGCTTGATGCCGTTGTCGTCGTAAGGATTGTGCGACGCGGAGATCATGACCCCGAGATCGCAACGCATCGAGCGCGTAAGCATGGCGATCGCCGGCGTCGGGATCGGGCCGGTGACGAGCACGTCCATGCCGACGGAGGTAAAGCCGGCGACAAGCGCGTTCTCGATCATGTAGCCGGAGAGCCGGGTATCCTTGCCGATGATGACGCGGTGCCGGTGCTCACCGTTGCGGAACACGATGCCGGCCGCCATGCCGACCCGCATCGCAAGGTCCGGCGTGATCACGCCGTTCGCTCTTCCGCGAATGCCATCCGTGCCAAAATAACGCTTCGCCAAGTTCGCATCCCCCACGCCGCCGAATCGCGGGCAGCCTCTTTCGCCCTGATACGCCCGCCACACCCACGCAGCAACGGAAGCACAGAATAGCGGCGCAGGCAGGGCCCGCGCCTCAAATATTGTGACCTATGGTTTCACGCCGCGGCGTGCCCGACCTTCCGGTCAGGCTTGCGGCTGCGGCTCGAGCCCGGTATCGCCCTTGTCGGCCCGCGGCTTGACGGAGCCCGTTGCCGGCACGGCCGAGCCGCGCGGCGGGTGGCTTTCCTCGCTCGGATCCTCGCGCACGGGGCGCTTGCCGTTAAGGAGATCCTTGATCTCGTCGCCGGTCAGCGTCTCGAATTCGAGCAGACCCTGCGCCAGCGCTTCGAGCTGATTCTGATTCTCCGTCAGGATGCGGCGCGCCTCCGCGTAGCCTTCATCGACAAGCCTGCGGACCTCGTGGTCGATCTTGCGCGCGGTCTCTTCCGAGACGTTCTGCTGCCGCGCCACCGAGTGGCCGAGGAATATCTCTTCCTGGTTTTCGCCGAGCGCGACGCGGCCGACCGCGTCGGAGAAGCCCCAGCGGGTGACCATGGCGCGCGCCAGCTTGGTCGCCTGCTCGATATCGGACGCCGCACCGGAGGTGACCTTCTTCTCGCCGAAGACGAGTTCCTCCGCCACGCGTCCGCCCATCAGGATGGCGAGCCGCGAGGTCATCTGCTCAAGCGACATCGAAAGCTGATCGCGCTCAGGCAGCTGCATGACCATGCCAAGCGCCCGCCCGCGTGGAATAATGGTCGCCTTGTGCACGGGATCGGTCGAAGGCACGTGCAGCGCCACGATCGCGTGGCCGCCCTCGTGATAGGCGGTGAGCCGCTTCTCGTCCTCGGTCATGACAAGCGTGCGCCGCTCCGCGCCCATCATCACCTTGTCCTTGGCGTCCTCGAACTCGTGGATAGTCACGAGCCGCTTGCCGCGCCGCGCCGCAAGCAGCGCCGCCTCGTTGACGAGGTTCATGAGATCGGCGCCGGAGAAGCCGGGCGTGCCGCGCGCGATCGTCTTCAGATTGACGCCGGGGGCGAGCGGAACCTTGCGGACATGCACCTTCAGTATCTTCTCGCGCCCGATCACGTCAGGGTTCGGCACGACGATCTGCCGGTCGAAGCGACCCGGGCGAAGAAGCGCCGGATCGAGCACATCCGGCCGGTTGGTCGCGGCGATCAGGATGATGCCTTCGTTCGCCTCGAAGCCGTCCATCTCGACCAGCAACTGGTTCAGCGTCTGCTCGCGCTCGTCGTTGCCGCCGCCGAGGCCGGCGCCACGATGCCGGCCGACCGCGTCGATCTCGTCGATGAAGATGATGCATGGCGCGTTCTTCTTCGCCTGCTCGAACATGTCGCGCACACGGGAAGCACCTACGCCGACGAACATCTCGACGAAGTCGGAGCCGGAGATGGTGAAGAAGGGAACGTTCGCCTCGCCGGCGATGGCGCGCGCAAGAAGCGTCTTGCCGGTGCCCGGAGGACCGACGAGAAGCACGCCGCGCGGAATGCGCCCGCCCAGCCGCTGGAACTTTTGCGGGTCGCGCAGGAACTCGACGATCTCCTCGAGGTCCTCCTTCGCTTCGTCGACGCCGGCGACGTCGTCGAAGGTGACGCGGCCGTGCGCCTCGGTCAGAAGCTTCGCCTTCGACTTGCCGAAGCCCATGGCGCGGCCGCCCGCGCCCTGCATCTGCCGCATGAAGAAGATCCACACGGCGATCAGGAGGAACATCGGGAACCAGGAGATGAGCACCGAGAGGAACGACATCTTCTGATCGTCCGCGCGTGCCTGGATCGACACGTTGCGCTCCTCAAGCAGCGTCACGTAGTCCGCGTTCTGCGGCGCGGTCGTGCGGAAGCGCGAACCGTCCTCGTATTTGCCGGTGACATCCTGCCCGGAGATGACGACGCTCTTCACCCGCCCGTCGTTGGTGTCGGTACGGAACTGCGAGTAGGTGATTTCCTGCGCCCCGGTCTGGCCGGTGGGATTTTGGAAAAGGTTGAAGAGGGCGACCAGCAGAAGCAGGATCACGGCCCAGAGCGCGAAATTCCGGAAATTCTGGTTCATTCGGTCGGTCCCCGGGGGCGGTCGGATCAAGGCCGCCAGCCTTCGTAGCCTAAATAGGTTCTAGCATCGTTGATGCCAAGAAGAACCGCTGTGGAGCGAGCGTGCAATCGAAACCCGCCGAAATGGTGTTCACGGTCGCAGCGCCGGCCTTTTCGAGGGGATTCCGAGCCTCCGGCCCACGATGCAGACGGCCGGCAGGATTCCAAGCGGCGCGCCCTTGTCGGCCGCGCGGACGGCCGGCGGGACGGCGACGAGTGTGCCATTCCGGTAAAGGCCCGGAAGCGCCTGGACGGCGCCGCGATCGGTCGCTGCGGCGCGGAAGCGGCGCTCCGACCGGCCGAGCGGCCCGACGCTCAGCGCACCCTTGAGCGAGGGAACCTCGATCTCGAACCGCCGGTCCCAGAGAAGCGTCGCGCCCGCCGGCGCGGCAGCGTCCGAAAGCCCTTTCCGCCCCCACTCGCGGCGCGCCGTGAGCACGCCATCCGCGACCGAAACGACAACTCCGGAGAGCGTTCGCCGCAGCCTTCCTTCCGCACCCGTCGCGAGGATTGCGGCGCGGAGCGCCTCGACCGCGTCGAGGCGCGGCGTATAGTCGGCCCCTCCGACAGCCTTCAGGGTCAACGCGAGCGCACGCAGCGCCACCTCTTCCGGCACGCCAGCGAACGCATTCGCTCCACCGCTCACCACGCCGAACGGGTCTGCTCCGAAATGATCCTTGAGAAGCGCGTCGGCATAGTGGTCGAGCGCGGCGGCCGCGCGGCCAAGGCGCGCCGCCGTCTCCGCAAGCCGCCTCGGCGTCAGCCCGATCTCGGCGAGGCCCGGCAAGGCGGCGCGCACGCGGACGCGGTCGAAGCGGAGATCGGAATTGCTCGGGTCTTCGACGATCGCAAGACCGCTTGCTTCGGCAATTCTGCGGAGCCTCTCGCGCGGCACGGAGAGAAGCGGCCGGGCGATAGAGACACCGTCGAAGGCGCCCTCGCCCGCCATGGCCGCAAGTCCGTAGACACCGGAGCCGCGTGCGAGGCGCAGGAGGAAGGTCTCGGCCTGATCGTCCTCGTGGTGAGCCGTGACGATGGTGTCGAAGCCGGCCTCCCGGGCAGCGTCGGCGAGAAGGCGATAGCGCACGCGGCGCGCCCAGTCCTGAAGGTTGCCGCCTGGCGGCCGCTTCGCCGCCGTCATGATCCGCCAGGGAAAGCCGAGACGCGCGGCGTTGTCGGCAACGATCCGCGCCTCCGCCGCCGCCTCCGGCCGAAGCCCATGGTCGACGCTCACGACAAGCACTGCCGGCCGCTTGCGCCAACGCGCCACCAGCACCATCAGGGCGGTGGAGTCCGCCCCGCCCGAAACGGCGAGGATCAATCCGCGCTTCCCGGCAAGCGGCCGGAAAAGGCGCGCGGGCGTAGGCGAGTCAGCCCGAGCAGCCGGCTCGCTTCTGCTCGTCACGGACACGGCTCATCACCGATTCGGTAGCGCGCGGATAGCGGCGGCCGAGCTCGGCGAAGGTGGCGCAGGCGGCTGGCTTTTCGCCGAGCGCCGACAGCGAGACGCCGAGTTTAAGGAGAGCGTCCGGGCCTTTGTTGCTGTCCGGCGCCGTCTTGTAGACGGCGAGGAAAGCATTCGCCGCGTCGCGGTATTCGCCCTGCTGCAGGTGGCTTTCGCCAAGCCAGAACTCCGCATCCGGCGTCTGCGGATCGCTCGGAAACGACGCCAGCCAGGCCTTGAAGCTCTCTTCCGCGAGGCCGTAGTCGCCGGTCAGGATGTAGCCATAGGCGAGGTCGTATTCGTCGCGCGCCGAGCCGGATAGCGCGGTCGGAGGCGGCGGCTGCGGCGCGAGCAGCGCGGTATCCGTCTGCGGCTGGTCGGGCGCGGGCTCGGACTGGTCCGTCGGTGCGGCTGGCGGTGCCAGAATCTGCGCCCCGGCCCCGCCGGCAAGCGTCGAAAGATCGACGGGCGCGCCGGTTTGAGCGCCGGCGCCGTCCGGTGCGTTGAGCGGATCGTTCGCGGCGACCGACGCCGTCCCGAGATCTTGCGGCTGCTGGCCGGGAAGCACGTTCGCGTCTGCTGGTGCGGCATCGCCACCGGGTGCCGGCGCAGCCGCGAGCGCGCCGGTCTGCTCAGGAGCGGCGGCGAGCGGCGGCAGACCCGCTTGCGCGCGCAGCTGGTTGACCTCGTAAACGAGCCGCTCGTTCTCGCCGGTGAGCTGGCGCACCTGCTGCTCGAGCTGCTGGATATAGAGCAGCATCTCGCCTTCCTTCTGCGTCTGCGCGGCGGCCGGCGCGACGAGGCAAAGCGAGAGAAGAACGACAAAAACTGCGCGCGGCATGGACCAAGCTCCGGGCGTTCGCACCCTCTTACACCCGCACGAGCAATTCGGCCAAACTTCGGCTTATCGGTGGAATTGGAAAGGCCCGCCGGAGCAGGCGGGCCTTTCGCGACAAAGTGTTGCGGATCGGTCAGCCGCCGTCGAGCACCGTGACGGCGCGACGGTTCTGCGACCAGCAGGATATGTCGTCGCAGACCGCGACCGGCCGTTCCTTGCCGTAGGATATCGTGCGCATGCGGTTTGCCGGAATTCCCCGCGCGATCATGTAGTCGCGCGCTGCGGTGGCGCGTCGGGCGCCGAGCGCGAGGTTGTACTCCCGCGTGCCGCGCTCGTCGGCGTGCCCCTCGATGGTGAAGGCGTATTGCCGATATTGCATGAGCCACTGAACCTGGCGATCGAGCGTCGCCTGCGCTTGCGGGGTGAGGGCGGAGGAATCCGTCTCGAAGAAGACGCGGTCCCCGACCGACACCTGGAATTCCTGCGAGCTGCCGGGCGCCGGCGCCCCGGCGGCTCCGGCCTCGATCGCCTTCTGCTGGTTGGCGCAGCCGCCGACCAGCAACCCCACCGCGAGCATGGAAAGCGCGAGGATTCGTCCCACGGACAGGCTGAACGGCATAGCGAAGGCTCCTTGCCTAAAATTCTTGTCGTTGAGGTAACCAAGTGACGGTTAAGTCGCGGTCAAGGTTTTGGGTTAACGGAATGTGCGCTTAGCTCAAAAGTGGCGACCACGCAGGATCGGAAGCGAAGCTTGGCGTCGGCACGATCTGCTCGTTGTAGCCGGTGATGTCGACCGACCAGAGCTGCGGCCCGCCGGTCGGTCCGCCGGAGTCGCGGAAGAACATCAGGACGCGGCCGTTTGGCGCCCAGGTCGGACCCTCGTTGTGGAAGCCCGCGGTAAGGATGCGCTCGCCCGATCCGTCCGGGTGCATGACGCCGATCTTGAACGAGCCCTCCTCCTGCTTGGTGAAGGCGACGAAGTCGCCGCGCGGCGACCAGACCGGCGTGCCGTAGCGGCCGGTTCCGAAGCTGATCCGCTGCGCCGGTCCGCCGTTCGCGCTCATGATATAGATCTGCTGCTGGCCGCCGCGATCGGATTCGAACGCAATCTGCGTGCCGGTCGGCGAATAGCAGGGCGCGGTGTCGATCGACGGCGAGTCGGTCAGCCGCGTGAGTTGCCGGGTGCGAAGGTCGAGGCGATAGATGTTGGCGTTGCCGCCCTGCTCAAGCGACAGCACCACCTGCTGCCCGTCGGGCGAGAAGCGCGGGCTGAAGGCCATGTTGGGGAAGTTGCCGATGAGCTCGCGCTGACCGGTCTCGATATTCAGGATGTAGATGTGCCAGTTGTCGCTGGTCAGCGACGCATAGGCGAGTTCCTGCCGCGAAGGCGAGAAGCGCGGCGTGACCACGAGTTCCCCGCCGTCCGTCAGATAGCGCACATTGGCGCCGTCCTGATCCATGATGGCGAGGCGTTTGACGCGCTCCGTCTTGCTGCCGGTCTCGTCAACGAAGGCGATGCGGCTGTCGAAATAGCCCTTCTCGCCGGTCAGTCGCTCGTAGACGGAATCGGCGATGATATGCGCGAGCCGCCGCCAGTTGTCGGGCGAGGCGAAGAACTGCTTGCCGACCAGGTACTGTCCGGAGACCACGTCCCACAGGCGGTACTCCGCCATGATCCGCCCGTCACCCGTCGTGGCAACGCTGCCCGAGACCAGCGCCTGCGCGTTGAGCGGACGCCAATTGGCGAAGTTCGGCGTGACCGTGGGCGGCACGACCGGCTCCAGGAACGCCGACGGATCCACCGGTGCGAAGAGGCCGGAGCGTTTGAGATCGGCGGTGACGACCTGCGCGACGTTCTGGCTCATCTCGTCGATGCTGCCGGCGGCGCCGACGAAGGCGGGGATCGCGATCGGCATCGGTCGCGGCGTCCCCTGCGTGATGTCCACGCGCAGCTGTGCGAACGCCTTCCCCGCGACGCCGACCATCAAAACAGCCACCGCGAGAAGCAGCGTCAGGCGAAGCACGTAAAGCGGGCCTATCGCCCGCGCGAAATTCCTCAATCCCAGCTCCCCTATCCGCCCACCATCTCACGCGGGTCGAAGACAAACTCGATATCTTTCCACAGGGCGTACTTTTCCGGCCGCAATATGTCCCCGAAGGGTGCACATTGCACGACGGCCCGGATGGCCGCTTCCGCTGCCACCTGCGCGAGCGGATTAGGCGCCTGCTCGATCCGCATCAGTTCCGGCGGGGCAGCCAGGCTCCCGTCGGGGAGAAGGCTGATGTGCACCTCGATCACGAGCCCGCCGACCTCGCGAACCGCCACCGGCGGGTTCCAGCAACGATAAAGGCGCGCCTTCAACGCGGCGATCTCGCTCTGCGTCATCGCAGCGTTGGCGTGCCCCTCGATGGAGCCGAGCGTCTGCGGCTCGGCCGCCGGCTCAGGATCACCGCCGCCCCGCGGCTCCTGCTTGTTCAGGAGCGCGGCGATCTCGTCGGGGTTGAACTGCTCCTGCGGCGTCTCGGTGTGCGCAACCTCGGGCGCGGGCTTGGGCTCGGGTTTCGGCTGCGCCACCGGCTTCGGCGGATTGGGGCGCGGACGCGGGATGTTCGGATTGACCGGCGCTGGCGCGGGCTCGGGGACGGCTTCCGGCAGCGGCTCCGGCGCCGGCTCGGGCACTGAGGCCACCTGCGTCTGTGGAGGCGGGGGCGGCGTCACCGCCTCCGGTTCAGGCGGCGGCGGCGGCGGTGGCGGTGGGGGCGGAGGCGGTGGGGGCGGCGGCGTCGCTTCGACGACTTTCTCCGCCGGCTTCTCTGCCGGCTGCGGCGCCGGTGTCTCCGCCTTCACTTCCGGCTTCGGCTGCGGCGTCTCCTCGGGCAGCTTTTTCGACGACTTTTCGCCCTTCAGAAGGTCCGTCACCTCGTCGGTCGAGACGAGGTCGACCGGCAACGCCTGGATCTTCTCCGATTCAAGCGGACTCGTGCTGAGCGCGATGAGCCCCATCCCCAGTATGATAGCGTGGCCGACGATAGAGGTGGTGAGCCCAACCCGCATGGCTCAGTTGTCCGACTCCTCAAGCGCCTTCGTCTCGAGCGCGACGTGGCGTGCGCCGGCCTTCTTGATGCGGTCGAGCACCTGGGCAACTGTACCGTAGCCGGCGTCGCGGTTGGCGCGCAGGATGATACGCTTCTCCGGGTCGATCTGAACGATCGCCTGGATCTTCGTCAGCACGTCGTCGAGGCTGACCTCCGCTTCCTGCAGCATGATCTTGCCGTCGGCGCCGATGGTGACGGAGAGCGGCTTCACTTCGTTGCCGAGCGCCTCGCCCTGCGTGCGCGGCAGGTCGACGGGGATGCCGACCGTCAGCAGCGGCGCCGCCACCATGAAGACGATGAGCAGCACGAGCATCACGTCGACGAACGGCGTGACGTTGATCTCCGACATCGGAAGATGACGGCGCCGCGCCTTGTGGCGGCGGCCGCTCGGGACTGCCGATGCGGGGATCACTCCCATCAGGCCACGTTCCGCTCGTCGATCTGCCGCGAAAGGATCGCCGCGAATTCGTCGGCGAAGCCTTCCATGCGCGTCGCCAGCCGCGACACCTGCGCGGAGAACTTATTGTAGAACACGACCGCCGGAATGGCGGCGAGAAGCCCGAGCGCCGTCGCAAGAAGCGCCTCGGCGATGCCCGGCGCGACCACCGCAAGGCTGGTGTTGTTGGAAGCGGCAATCGCCTGAAACGACGACATGATCCCCCAAACCGTTCCGAAAAGGCCGATGAAGGGACCCGCCGATCCGACGGTCGCGAGCACCAGAAGATGCCGCTCCAGGCGATCGACTTCGCGCGCGAGCGTCACGTCCATGACTCGGTCGATGCGGCCGCCGAGGCCCTGCAACGAGCGCACGCCCAATTCGTAGGTGCGCTTCCATTCGCGCATGGCCGTGACGAAGAGCGCGGCGACGCCATGCACCTCGCGTCCCGAGGCCTGCTGATAGAGCTGCTCAAGCGATTGCCCCGACCAGAATACCGACTCGAAATCGTCCATCTGTTTTCTGACACGCGCATAGAGGAGCTGCTTGTCGACGATGATCGCCCAGCACCACACCGAAGCGAGGAGCAGGCCGAGAGTGACCAGCTTCACGACGATGTGCGCTTGCCAGAAGAGGGCAAACAGCGAGAAGCCGCCCGCCGGACCGGCCAACGCGGTCTGCACCAAGTCAGGATTCATGAAGGGACCGCCCAGTTCCGATCTCGGCGGCTTGTGGCCGTCGAATGTGTCCAAAGCGCGACCTGGCAGAGCCTTGCCATGCCGCGGTAATGTAGCACTTTAGGGGCCTCGCGCGATGCCTATCAACGCGCGGTCCGAAGGACGGAACCGAAGTCGTCTCAGGGCCTTGGCGACCCCGCGCCAAGCGCCGCGCGAACCGCGGGCGGCAGCCTGACGGCGCGGCCGTTCGCTCCAATCAGCGCAACCGTCACCGCCGCGCGAATCAGCAGCTCGGTTCCGCGCAGCACTTCTTGGGCAAGCACGACTCGCGCGCCGCGAGTCTCGACGGTCGCCGTGCACACGGTGAGCACATCGTCGATCGCCGCCGGCTTCAGAAAGTCGATCTCCATGTGGCGGACCGCGAAGGCGAGTCCTTCTTCCGCGAGAGCGCGATGATGCACGCCGACGAGGCGAAGGTAATCGGAACGGCCGCGCTCCATGAAATGCAGATAGCGCGCGTGATAAACGCGGCCGGAGAAGTCGGTGTCCTCGAAATAGACGCGCTGGACGAGCTCATGGCCTGCTGCCGTCAGGTGGCCGGCAATTTCCGTCGCGCTGTTTTCATGCATGCCGGCATTAGAGCCGTCATGGAGCTTCGCCTGCAAACGAAAACCGCCCGGCCTCGTGGGAACGAGACCGGGCGGCGCAAGGCCTGTCGATCAGGGGGCGTCGACCAGCGGCCTAGGGGTGCGATCAGCCCTGCGGCTGCGGGGCGGGAGGGCCGCCCTCACCGCGACGGCGCGCGGCCATGAAGTCGTCGAACTCGGCGCGGTCCTTCGACATGCGCAAGCGGTTCAGGAACTCGCGGAACTCCTTCTGCTCTTCCTCGAGCCGCCGCAGCGTCTCGGTCTTGTATTCATCGAAGGCAGCGTTGCCGCTCGACGGCGAGCCGCTCCACCAGCCCGAACCGTCCATCCGACTCTTCATTCGCTCCATGCGATCCTGCATGCGCTGCATCTTGTTCTCCCAGCGGGCCGAGCCCCGTGCATGACATCCCATACGTCCGCTCCATAGAGTGAAGGCGAGAGTGGCCAGACCGAGCGGCCACCAGATGATGAAGCCGAGAACCATCACCGCGATCCACGCGGGCGTCCCGATGTCATCGAGCTTTGTCGCGATACCCGCAGCGCTCATTGATCTGGACCTCGTGTGTGAATGTTAATAACATTTACATAGCACGTCTTCTTGCGCCGTCAAGAGGGATCGAAACGCCGACGTGCAAAAAAGAGCGCCGGCCGCGACCGGCCCTAGATACCCGGCATTCCGAGGCCGCGGAGATAGATCAGGACACCCGCTTCGAGCAGCTCCTCCGGCGACATCGGGAGCTTGCGCCGCCCGGCATCGGCGCGCGCGAAGAGCGAGGCGATGCCGTGCGACATCGCCCAGACGTGGAAACTCACCATCGACGCCGGTGGCCTGCCCTTGGCCGGAAGCGTCGCGACCAGCGCTTCGGCAGCCGTTCGCAGCACCGAGTAGCCACGCTCTGCCGCCTCCCGAAGTTCGGGATTGTCGGCAAGCGCCAGACCGGATTCGAACATCGCCGAATAGTAGGAAGGCTCCGCCCGCGCGAAGGCTAGGTAGGCGCGGCCGACGCGCTCGAACGCCGCCTGCGTGTCGGGGCGCCCGCCGTCCCAGGCTTTCTCCAACGCAACGGCGAACATCTCGAAGCCGCGCATGGCGATGTCGGAGAGAAGCTCGTCGCGGTCGCGGAAATGCCGGTAGGGCGCCGCGGGACTGACGCCGGCGGAGCGCGCGGCCTCCGCGAAGGTGAAGCCGGTCGGGCCTTTCTCGGCGATCAGGTCGAGCGCCGCCTGGATCAGCGCTTCCCTGAGATTGCCGTGATGATAGCCCCGCCCGCGCTCCTTCCAGCTCATGTGAAGGGTCTTTACATGATCGCCGTCGATTCGGCGAGGAGAAAGCCCTCACACGCGCTCGTTGCTAAATGTGTGCGCCTGCTAACGCTTCAGCCCGAGATCGACGGCGAGACCGGCGTCCCCGATCTTCTCCTGCCGCTCTTTCCGGCTCTCGGGATTTTCCAATGGGTCTTCGCCTTCGTCATTGGTGACGGCGAAGCCCCTTCGCGCGCGCTCGCGCTCTCTCAGCACCTCTTCCGCCTTTTCCTTCTCGGTTTTCATCGCGTCCTCCATCTTCTGGAGGGGGAAAACGACGGGCCCCGCCGGTGCGTTCCGCTCTCAGATATCCTGATCGTCGGCGAAGAGGCCCGCCTGCGCGCCATTCGCCTGCGCCGGCGCGGCCAGCCCGAGATGCGCGAAAGCTTTCGGCGTCAGCAGACGTCCGCGCGGCGTGCGCTGCACGAAGCCCTGCTGGATGAGATAGGGCTCAACGATGTCCTCGATCGCATCGCGCGGTTCTGACAGCGCCGCCGAGATCGTCTCGATGCCGACCGGCCCGCCGGAAAAATTCGCGGCGATCATTGTGAGGTAGCGCCGGTCGAGCGTGTCGAGGCCGTGCGCGTCGACTTCGAGCGCGAGGAGCGCCTTGTCGGCGATCTTGCTGGTGATCTCCTTTGCGCCTTCGACGACCGCGAAATCGTGCACGCGCCGAAGCAGCCGTCCAGCGACGCGCGGCGTGCCACGCGCACGGCGCGCAATCTCCTTTGCGCCATCGTCCGAAACCGGTGCGCCGAGAATACGCGCGCCGCGTCGAACGATCTGCTCGAGCTCCGCGTCGGTGTAGAAGTCGAGCCTGATCGGAATGCCGAAGCGGTCGCGGAGCGGCGTCGTCAAAAGCCCGATCCGCGTCGTCGCCCCGATCAGCGTGAAGCGGGAAAGGTCGATGCGGACGGAGCGCGCCGCCGGCCCTTCGCCGATGATGAGATCGAGCTGATACTCCTCCATCGCCGGATAGAGGATCTCTTCCACCGCCGGCGAGAGCCGATGGATCTCGTCGATGAAGAGGACGTCGCGGTCTTCGAGATTGGTGAGAAGCGCAGCGAGGTCGCCAGCCTTGACAATCACGGGGCCAGACGTGGCGCGGAAGTTGACGCCGAGCTCGCGTGCGACGATCTGCGCAAGCGTAGTCTTGCCGAGGCCAGGCGGCCCGACGAAGAGCACGTGGTCGAGCGCCTCGCCGCGCTGCTTCGCCGCTTCGACGAAGACCTTGAGGTTGGCGCGCACCTTCTGCTGGCCGATGAAATCGGCGAGCTTCTGCGGGCGCAGCGAGACGTCGTCGTCCTCGCCGACCTTCTCCGCCGTTACAACGCGCTTTGCGCTCATGCCAACCGTCTCTGAAGCGGGCGCGCCAGCCGCCAGCACACAAGCGACGCGGCGACGGCAACGAAGAGCGTGAGCGCGGGACCGACCTGCCCTCCCCCGCGAAGGATCGTCGCGCCCGGAATGCTCCCGTGGAAGAGTTGCTGCAGGATGAGGAAGACGCCAAACACGAACGTCGGTACCATAGCCGCCATCCTTATCGGAACCACGCCGCGCTGATAGGCGACGACGGCGGTCGCGATGCCCGTAAGCAGGGCAAGTGCGCCGGCCATCACGTAGGACAAGATGAGCCCGAGCGGCAGGGCATAAAACATTGCGGCCGCGGTTTCAGGAAAATCGTTGTAGCTGAACTGGGCAACGGCAAGTCGTTGCGATTGGAAAGACGAGGATAGCCCCAATCGGCGGCCCCGCCAGAGCGTAGATGAGTACGATCAGGAAAGCGGCACCTACCCTTCTCCAGGAGAAGGACGCATATGCATCGCCGGCTGCCGCCATCATCTCGACAGCTCCTTCAACCCGAGCCGTATCAGCCGCGCCGTCTCCGCTCCCTCGCCCGCCTCGCGCATCGCCGCGGCAATCGCCGCCGATGCCTGCATCTGCCCGTAGCCGAGATTGACGAGCGCCGAGACGGCTTCGGATGCGGGCTTCGGCGCGATCTTGTCGCCGAGCTCCGACTGCAACCGGATGACGCCCATGTCGATACCGGTGACGCCGGGCGCCTTGTCTTTCAGCTCCGCGGCGATGCGCGCCGCGACCTTCGGGCCAACGCCCGGCGCGCGCGCGATCATCGCCTTGTCCTGCAGCGCGACGGCGGAAGCGAGATCGGAAGCGTTGAGCGTGCCGAGCACGGCGAGCGCGACCTTCGACCCGACGCCCTGCACGGTGAGAAGCAGCCGGAACCATTCGCGCTCGACCTCCGACATGAAGCCGATAAGCCGAATCTGGTCCTCGCGAATCTGCGTCTCGACGAAGAGCGTCGCCGCCTCGCCGCGCGAAGGCAATGCCTCCAGAGTCTTGGCCGAGCAATGCGCGAGATAGCCGACGCCGTGCACGTCGAGGATCACCCAATCCTCGCCGAATGAATCGACCACGCCGTTGAGCTTGCCGATCATCGCGCCCGCTATCCCGCCCCAACACCCGCCGGCTGAGTCGCTAGAACATTACGGAAACAAGCACAATCGGAAACGGCTATGTCACCGCCGCCACTTTGAGTGCCGCGGCGCCCCTGTGATGCGCGTGACAGATGGCGATGGCGAGCGCGTCGGCGGAATCGTCGGTATCGAATTTCGCCCGCGGCAAGAGGATCGAGACCATCAAGCGGATCTGCCGCTTCTCCGCGTGGCCGGCCCCGACAACCGCCTTCTTCACGGCGTTCGGCGCGTATTCGGCGACCGCGATACCGGCGCGCGCCGGCACCAGCATGGCGACGCCGCGCGCCTGACCGAGCTTCAGCGTCGCCGCCGCATCGCGATTGACGAAGGTCGCTTCAACCGCCGCCTCGTGGGGCGCGTAGCCCTCCAGAACTTCGACGAGTGCATCGTGGATGGCGCAGAGCCGGTTGGCGAGCGCCGCACTCTCATCCGGCTTGATCGTGCCCGCGGCGACGAAGGAAAGCCGCGAGCCGGTGCATTCGATCACGCCCCAGCCGGTGCGGCGAAGCCCGGGGTCGATGCCGATGATTCGAATCGTGTTGCCCACGCGACGAATCGTATTGGACCGGCGCGGAACTTGCGAGTGCGGCGCCTTCAGGGGCTCGGGTCCGGCCCCTCCGGCCGGCCGCTTTCGGCGATGCGCCGCAGGAAATCACGGAGCGTCCGCCCCGGCTCGTCCCGGAAGCGGTCGCCGCAATCGGCGATGTCGGCAATGCGGTCGGCGCGGAAATTGCGAAAATCGCTTCTGAGCTCGCACCAGGCGGCGAGCGTCCACACCTTGCCCCAGTGATAAAGCCCGAGCGGCCGCAGGTCCCGTTCGCTCACCTCGCCGTCGAGCGCGTCGTAGACGACATGCACGCGGCGGCGTTCTCGGATGGCGACGTCGAGGTGATCGACGACGCGCCTGGCGGAGTCCGGCAGGCCGTAGCCGATCGCGAAAAGGCCGGTCTCGGCGGTGACCCGCCTTTCCTTCTCCGGCAGCACCGCCTCGATCTTGACCAGCGCCTCTTCCGCCGCGAGCGCAAGGCGCGCCCCGCCCCAGGCCTTCACGAAGCGGGCGCCGAGCGTCAGCGCCGTCAACTCGTCGCGCGTGAACATGAGCGGCGGAAGATCGAATCCGGAGCGCAGGATGTAGCCGACCCCCGCCTCGCCATCGATCGGCACGCCCGACGCCATCAGGTCGGCGACGTCGCGGTAGATGGTGCGCTCGGAGACCTCGAGCCGCTCCGACAGCGTGCGCGCGGTGACGAGCCGGCCGCCCCTCAGGTGTTGGACGATCTGGAAGAGGCGGTCGGCGCGGCGCATCGGATCAGGTCAGGTCAGGTCAGGTGAAGAGGCCGAAGCTGTTGCCGTCGGGATCGAGGCAATAGGCGAAGCGTCCGGCCGGGATCGCCACCACCGGCGACACCACCTTGCCGCCGTTCTTGGTGACGCGGTCCATTGCCGCCTCAAGCGGCGTCGGCGAGGCGAGATGCACAGTGTTGCCGCTTCCCGAGGAAGCCGGCTTGCCCGGGTAGAGATGGCCGGCGACGGCGCCGTTATTCTGAGCGGGGAACATCGCCATCGGGTTCGGTCCGCCGTTCTCGTCTTTCAGCTCGGTTTCGAGCAGGCTTCGTAGAACGCCTTGGCGCGTTTCATATCGCTGACCGGGATTTCGAACCACACGGCGGCATTTGGGGGCGTGAATGACATGGGAAAGTCTCCTCTTCTCGACGGAGACAGCATTCCATACTCCTCCTGACAGCATTCTGTCAGGAGGCTGTCAGTCTGCCTCTCAGCGCGAAATCAAATTCGTCGTCGTGCGGAGCCGGCGCGTCGCGAAGTTCCCATGGGCGGGATCGGGAAACCGAGCCAACCCGGCGAGTGACCCGCCGTAACCAGGTGAATTCGTCTCAGCATCGACATCCTGATGTGTCCAGGGCGGTCTACTCCGCCGATCGGAGCGCGGCGACCATGTCCTCGATCGCCATCCGCATGCGGTAGTCCGGATCGACGAAGCGCGCCGTGACGATGCCGTCCGTACCGACGATGAAGGTCGCGGGAATCGGCAGCGCCCAATCCTCGGTTCCCTGCGAGACGGATGGATCCCACCCCGAGCCCACCATCAGCTCCTTCATCTCGTCCCCGACCCAGATAGCAAGATCGAGCGACATCGCGTAGCCGTTGTCCATATCGGTCAGGATCGGGAACGGCGCTTCGGCATCGGTTTTGAGCCAGCTCGTGAACCGCTGTCGATCGGGCACGATCGCCGCCACGTGCCTTTGCTCCACGGCGATCTCTTTCTCCGCGCGCGCGAGCGCGTTGATGTTGATTCGGCAATAGGGGCACCAGTAGCCGCGATGAAACGCGATCGCGACGGGACCCGCCTGAAGAAGGTCCTGCAGGCTGACGAGCCTGCCATTGTCGTCCGGCAAGACGAAGGGCGGCATCGCCTCGCCGACTTTCGGCGCCGTCATCCCCGCGCCGTTCTCCATCAGCCGCTCC
Source organism: uncultured Alphaproteobacteria bacterium (assembly GCA_963739005.1). Taxonomy (GTDB): domain Bacteria; phylum Pseudomonadota; class Alphaproteobacteria; order Rhizobiales; family Afifellaceae; genus DASWJZ01. Next base: position 635,775 of record CAVTYQ010000002.1, read on the forward strand.
ACGAGGTTATCGACCGCCGTCTGCGAAGTGCGGGCCCATGCGGCGCACCTCGTTCGCGAAGGCCTGCAGCCGGTCGGCGAGCGGAACCTCCAGGTCACGGCTGCGTACGAAGGCGTCTTCGAGTATCTTGCTGAGCGACTGCTCGGCCATCAATGCACTCCACTCAATCGCCGCTCCGGCGCCACGAAATCAAGTCGGGTGGTGTGCGCCGAAAGTCGAGCTTCGCACCGATAGAATGTCGCTATCGGAACTATTGAGCACAGTTGCTTTCGCCCCAGCAAGTCTTCTGCGCAAGTGGTGGCCGTCGGGATCACGAAATCCGCGCTCAAGCCGTTGGAGATTGGCCATGAGGAGGTCGTTTTTCGCAGCTCTGGTCTTCTTGATATTCGGCCAGTTTACGGGTGTCCCCATCGCCTTCGCCAGCGCGGCAGCGGTTGAGATTTCATGGGGGGCGCAGGTAGCCGGCAGCTTCTCCGAGCCGCGCGCCATGGCCGCTTATCAAGAGCTTCAGAAGAAGTATCCGGCGATCCTCGCCGGGCAGGCTCCCAAGATCGTCCGCGGGATCATGGCCGGCGGCGGGACCGGCAGCTTCTATCACGTGCTCGTCGAGGCAGGGACGCGGGCGGAAGCCGAAGACTTTTGCAAGCGGCTCGAAGCGGCGGGCGGCGCCTGCGTCGTGGAGAAGATGGACCTGTCGTCGGAGTGACGACAGCGTCGCGGCCGGGCCGACAGAGCCTCGCCGCGATCTAGTCCTCCTTCACGGCGACCGTGTAGTTGAGCGGCAGCCGCCCGCCGTCGGCGTAGATGGTCTGGCCGGTGACGTAGCTTGCCTCGTCCGACGCAAGGAATGCGGCGATCGCCGCGATCTCGGCGGGATCGCCGACGCGGCCGAGAGGCGTACGCGAGAGCACGCGGTGCCTTGCCGCCTTGTCAGTCGTGATCGACGCCAGCATGTCGGTCATGATTGAGCCCGGACCGATCGCGTTGACACGGATGCCGTAGGGCGCGAGCGACAGCGCCATCACCTTGGTGAGCTGGTTGATGCCGCCCTTCGACGCCGAATAGCCGGCGAGGTTGGCGATCGCGACGACGGCGTTGATGGAACTCATGTTGACGATCGCGCCGGGCGCGCCGCCATCCTTGATCTGCTTCACCATCTGTCGCGCGACCGCCTGGCCTGCGAGGAAGACGCCTTTCAGGTTGACCCGGAGCACGGCGTCGAAATCCGCCTCGGTCACGTCGAGGAAATCCGCGCCCTTGGCGATGCCGGCATTGGCGACGAGCACGTCGATCGCGCCCCAGCTCTGCACCGTCGCCGTGACGAGGTTGTCGACGTCCACCTTGTCGCCGACGTCGCAGCGGATGAAGCGCACCGCGCCGTGCGCGCCGATCTCCTCCACCGCACGGCTCCCAGCGTCTTCGTCGATGTCGGCAACGACGACGCGCGCGCCATCTGCCGCAAAGCGCGTGGCGACGGCGAAGCCGATCCCCTTGGCGCCGCCGGTGACGATCGCAACCTTGTTCTCAAGCGACATGAGTTCCTCCGTGCGGCGGCTCTTAGCACCGGACGCACGCGATTCCGACTCGCGGCGAGCGCATTCGGCCACGCGTCAGCGCCTACCAGGATTTCAGCGCGCGGAGCGTCGGAGTCTTCTTGAAGAGGTGCGCGTCCATGCGCGCAAGCAGCCGGTCGAGCACCCCGACCGCGACGTCGACCGCCGCCCCCTTGTTCAGCATCACGCACTCGGCGCGCGCCGCCGCGGCGGCGTCCGTCATTTCGCCGCGCGACGGCACGCCGTGCTTGACCAGACCCTCAAGCACCTGCGTCGCCCAGATCCCGGGAACGCCGGCGGCCTCGCAAATCCACAGAATCTCCTCCTGCATCTCGGCGAGACGCTCAAAGCCGATCTCCGCGGCGAGATCGCCGCGCGCGATCATCACGCCGAACGGCCGGCCGCGGGCGCGGGCGATGAGCTCCGGAAGGTTCTTCACCGCCTCCGGTCGCTCGATCTTGGCGACAAGGCCGAGCTTGGGCTCGCGTTTGCCGCGACGCGCGAGCGCCGCCTCGAGGAGGTCGATGTCGTCCGGCTGGCTCACGAAGGAATAGCCGATCATGTCGGCGCATTCGATCACCGCGGCGAGATCGTCCTCGTCCTTCGCGGTGAGCGGCGAGAGCCCGAGCGCGGTGTCGGGGAGATTGATGCCCTTCTCCGGCTTCATCCTGATGCCGCCGGCCTTGGTGCGGCCGACGCGAACGATCGCCTCGCCCGGCGCGACGCTCTCGACGACGCCCTCCAGCTTCCCGTCGTCGTAGAGGAGCCGGTCGCCGGGCACGAGGCGCGTCACCATCTCAGGCAGCGAGACGGCGGCGGAGAAGGGAACGTCGGGGGTTGCGCGCGGCGGTCCCGCGGCGACGAGCCGAAAGGCGTCTCCGGCCTGAAGCTTCGGTTTCGGGTCGCGCCCGAGCACCCCTTCGGTGCGGATCTTGGGGCCGGCGATATCCATGAGCACGGAGAGACGACGGCCGACCTCTTCGCTTGCCACGCGGACATTCGCCGTCATCGCTCGCCATGCGACGCTGCCGTCATGCGCGCAATTCACCCGCGCGATGTCCATCCCGCGCCGCGCCAACTCCAGGACGAACGCCGGGTCGCCCGCGGCCTCGCTCGGAAGCGTGACCATGATGCGGGTGCGCCGGTGCGCCGGCTGCGGACCGAAGAGCGCATCGGTCGCCTGTACGAGCCGCGCCTCGCCGGCGAAGAAAGCCTCCTCGGTCGGCGCTGGAAACGGGCTTGGCTTGTCCGTCATGGCGGAAAGCGCGGCAAGGACAGCGTCGAGCGTCGGAAGCACGCGGCTTTCAAGCCGGCCGAGCGAGGAGAGGCCGCGCCACATGAGCTGCCGTTGCAGCGCGCGGAGATCGTGGTGACGGAGCGCGAGGTAGTGGGCAAGATTGACCACGGAGGCATCGTCGGCATCGGCGCCGAGACGCGCGATGAGCGGGGCAGCCGCGTCTAAGACGGCGGCCCGGAGCGCGAGGACCTCTTCCATGAGGGCGCCGGCCGCCAGGGGCGCGGCCAGCACCTCGGGCGTGCCGGTCAGTCGCCGCTTCGTCGACCCCGTGGGCATACGCTTCCCTTTGGCGCCGCTTTGCGAAGGAGCAATCGGCGGCTTCTCAACGCGCTTCGCGACAGGCTAGAGCCCGCGCATTAAGCCTCCATGACACAAATCAAATTCGGCGGAGAGCGTGAGATTCGCCGCGCAGTGCCGCCGCCTTTGCCCGATTCGGCACGCTCTATGCTCGCCCCCGAATGCGGCTTAAGACTGAGCAGGATGGAGCACTTGCCGAAAAACGCGGCGCGGGTCGGCCCGAAATATCCGCAGGTCGTCGTCCTCGTCGGCGCGACCGGCGACCTCTCCAAGCGCAAGCTGTTGCCGGGGCTCTTCCACCTCTGCAGCGCCGGATTCATTCCCGCGTGGCGGATCATCGGCGTCTCGCTCGACGACATCGACGCCGACGGGTTCCGCAAGATCGCGCGCGAGGCGATCGCGCAGTCCGACACGCGCAAGGAGAACGAGGACGGCTGGGGCGCCTTCGCGGAGACCCTCGACTACGTACCGCTCTCGGCCGGAGCCGATGCGCTGAAGGCGGCGGTCGAGAAGGCGGAAGGGTCGCTCGGCCGCGAGAGCCGCCGTGTGCACTATTTGAGCGTGCCCCCGAAGGCCGCCCCCTCGGCGGTCAAGCTTCTCGCCGACGCGGGGCTCGTCGAGCGCTGCCGCATCATCATGGAGAAGCCCTTCGGCACCGACCTCGAAAGCGCCGTGAAACTCAACGCCGAGCTGCACGAGGTCTTCTCCGAGGACCAGATCTTCCGCATCGACCATTTTCTCGGCAAGGAGGCGGCGCAGAACATCCTGGCGTTCCGCTTCGCCAACGGCCTCTTCGAGCCGATCTGGAACAGGAACTTCATCGACCACGTGCAGATCGACGTGCCGGAGACATTGGGCCTCGGCATGCGCACCGGCTTCTACGAGGCGACCGGCGCGTTCCGCGACATGGTGGTGACGCACCTCTTCCAGATCCTCGCCTTCATGGCGATGGAGCCGCCGACGGCGCTGGAGCCGAAGCCGATCAGCGAGGAGAAGAACAAGGTCTTCCGCTCCATGGTGCCGCTCGACCCGAAGAACGTCGTGCGCGGGCAATATACCGGCTACCGCGACGAGGAAGGCGTCGATCCGGAATCGGAGACGGAGACCTTCATCGCGCTGAAATGCTTCATCGACAACTGGCGCTGGGCCGACGTGCCCTTCTTCCTGCGGACGGGCAAGAAGATGGCGGAGGGCCAGCGCATCATCTCGATTGCCTTCAGAGAACCGCCGAAGAGCATGTTCCCGGCCGGCTCAGGCGTCGGCGCGCAGGGACCGGACCACCTGACCTTCGATCTCGCCGACGCCGCCAAGATGTCGCTCTCCTTCTATGGCAAGCGCCCGGGCCCTGGGATGCGGCTCGACAAGCTCTCGCTGCAATTCGCGCTGCACGACACCGGGCTGATCGGCGACGTGCTCGAAGCCTATGAGCGGCTGATCCTCGACGCGATGCGCGGCGACCACACGCTCTTCACCACCGCGGAGGGCATCGAGCGGCTGTGGGAGGTGGCGATCCCGCTGATCGAGAACCCGCCGCCGGTGCGCCTCTATCCGCCCGGCTCGTGGGGCCCGAAATCGATCCACCAGCTGATCGCGCCGCACGCCTGGCGGCTTCCCTTCGAGCGCGCCTGGCGCGATCCGAATTCCTTGGGAGCCTGAGCGGCCGCCGCGTCAGGCGGCGACGTCGAGCTCCCGCGGCGCGGCCTCGGGCTCGCCGGGCTCCTTGAAGCCCGGCGTATCCTTGGTGAAGAGGTTGCCGAGCGCCATCGCAACGAGGTCGAGGCGGAACTGCGGCGGAATGCCCTCGAACTTGCAGGCCGCGCGGATCTGGTCGACGACGAATTTCGGCTGATAGCTGGCGAGCGGAAAATCGTGCTCGACGCGGAGATGATGGATCACGAAATCGATGATCTCGTCGGTCACCTCCATCTCGAAGGCCTTGGCGACGAGCTTGAAGATCTTGCGATAATCGTCCGGCGTCGGCCCCGCGATCTCCATCTTGTAGGGGATGCGGCGCAGGAACGCCGGGTCCATCAGGTCGCGCGGCGCGAGGTTGGTCGAGAACACCACGAGCTCGTCGAACGGCAGCGAGAAGCTCTTGCCGGTGTGGAGCTTCAGATATTCGACGCGGCTTTCGAGCGGCACGATCCAGCGATTGAGCAGCGCCTCGGGGCTGACCAGCTGGCGGCCGAAATCGTCGATCGTGAAGATGCCGCCGAGCGCCTTGATGTGAAGCGGCGCCTCGTAGAATTTCGCCATCGCGTTGAACGAGAGGTCGAGCATCTCAAGCGTCAGCTCGCCGCCGGTGACGATGAAGGGGCGGCGGCAGGGGACCCAGCGCAGGTCGAAGTCCTGACGCCTTAGCGTCCCGCGCCCCTCGCCGTCGCCGCTCCGCTCGATGCGCTTGTGGATGCCCGGATCGAAGACCTTAATGATCTGCCCTTCCACCTCGAAGCAGTAGGGGATGTAGATCGTGTCCTTGAAGAGCGAGCCGATCCGCTCGGAAACCGAGGTCTTGCCGTTCCCCGGCGGGCCGTAGAGCAGGATCGAGCGGCCGGAATTGATGCCCGGCCCGATGCGGTGGATGAATTCTTCCGAGACGATCAGGTTGCCGAAGGCGCTCTCGATCGCCGCGCGATCGACGCGCTCGTTGGTGATGCGCTGGCGCTGGATGCGCTCCACGAGCGCGGCAAGCGGCACCGGCGCCGGCCCGAAATACTGGTTCTGCGCGAAGGCGTCGACCGCCCACTGCCGCCCCTTCTCGGTCAACGAATAGCGCAGCTCCGAGGCGACCGACGCGCCGGACGCGCCGAGGATGTCGATCATCTTGCGCTCTTTCGCCTGCTCGAGCACGAGCTGGATCACGCGCTGCGGCAGCTTCAGCATGCCGCCGATGACGGAGGGCATCTCGGCGCCGTTGTACATGGCCTTGGCGACGAGGTTCAGGAGATCGTTCACGCTTAAGCCGGTTTCCTCGAGGCTCTTCGGCGAGGGCGGCGAGCTCTTCATCGCGCGCTCGAGGTCGGCCGGATCGAGCTTGCCCATGGCGATCAGGTGCTCGCCGAGGATGCCGCCTTCCGTGCGCTGCTTTTCGAGCGCCGCCTCGACGTCCTTCTGCGTCACCAGGCCCTGTGCGATGAGGACGTCGCCGATCAGCATTCGTAAACTCCCTGAGATCTCACGCCTTGTCGGTCGGCGAGTGGTGCCAGAGGCGGGTTAATGAGACGGGAAAAGTTTTGTTCGAATGCCGCCGCGCGAGCGGCGCGGTTTACGCATCCTTTCCTGACTCAACCCGCGACGCGAATTCTGCGAAGGCATGCGCCATCGGCCTCGCGGCTTGCCGGCCCGAGTTTCTCCGTCGACGGCCTCCTCGCGCGAGGAGGGAGCGGGGCGTTCAAGAAGCACCGCGACTTAGTTTGTGTTGTGGCGCTTGCCTGAAGCGCCCCGCGCGGCGATTACGGTCTTCGATTTGTCCACTCTTCCGCCGCTCGCCATTCGATTGCTCGCTCGACGAACGGCCATGCAGCCGACGACATCCGGCAGAGCGCTCTTAGTGGCGCTCGGGGGACCCTTCCGAAAACCGCCGAGCCGAAAACCTCCGGGGTTTTCGTCGCGGCGCCGCCCGCCATAGTCCCGCAAAGCCCGTCAGGGCGAAGCGGGCTGCTCCCGAACTGGTCCGGTGGCCATCCGGTCCCTCTTGAGCAGCGGTGATGGGGAGTGTAATGCGGGATTTGCGAGCGGGGATAGTTCGCCCGATATGCTCTCTAGGGCGGCGGGCTCGACTCCTTTTGCCGAAGACGTTCCAGGCAGGCTCCCAAGCCGATACAAATGCATGAAACAAAAACGCCATAGACAATAACGGGTTAAACGAGTCGCCACGCCGGCTGAAGAATACGGCTGCTAATTGTCAAGATGGCTGTAGTGCTTTTTCCTCGCGAATCACACTATCCACAGATAGGATGGCTGGCTTCGTCAATGCGTTTCCTGTCATCATTCCTGAGACGCGCGGATCGTGTGGCGGTAACTTATGACCAGAGATGACGTTCTTCTGGCAATGTTGGCCACGGCGCGTGGGCAGTCATTCACGCCAGTGCAGATTCAGAAGGCCATGTTCCTTCTGACCGAGAACCTACCCTTGTTAGTGACCGGCCCTTCCTTCAATTTCGTCGCTTATGACTATGGCCCCTTTGATCGCGAGGTCTATGACGGAGCAGAGCGGCTTCAAATTCAGCGGCTAGCCGAAATCCGCCCATCTCCTTTCGGCCGATGGAATACGTACGCCGCGACCGCTGAGGGAATTGAAGCGGGGGATGCGCTCCTGGCCCGAATGTCGCCGGGGGTCAGCAACTACATCGGTGAAATTTCGGAATGGGTCCGGCGGCAATCCTTCGGCGGCCTTGTCCGCTCTATTTATGACGCATATCCTGCGATGAGGGCGAACAGCATTTTCCGGGACTGAACTGTGACAATCCTTGTGGGGGTATGCTGCACTGATGGCGTCGTAATCGGCGCGGACAGTATGGCGACCTCGTCAATGGGGCCACACCCGTTGATCAAGATACAGTCTAATGACAAACTTCAGATAGTAGGAGATAGGGTAATACTTGCTACAACCGGTGCCGTTGGACTAAGTCAGCGCCTGAAAGCAATTGTCGATAAATATTGGAATGACAAAGGATTTCAAAACTCAAACACCAAATGTATGACGGAAATTTCGAAACTTGGACTTGATGATTTCATCGGAACCCATGTTCCGCGGACTCAACAGGGCCTCGGATTCGGCGCCCTGTTGGCAGCTCCACTAAAGGATGGCCCTTGTCTCATTGAATTTGGCACTACAGATTTTCAGCCTGAGATCAAACACGGTAAGATGTTTTGGGTATCTACTGGATCTGGACAAGTCTTAGCGGACCCATTTCTTGCGTTCGTCAATCGCGTCCTTTGGCAAGAAAAGATGCCGACCGTGGAGCTCGCGAAGATCGGCGTGTACTGGTGCTTAAGCCACACGATTAAGTATGCGCCTGGACATGTTGGTGAACCAATCCGGCTAGGCGTGCTGAAGCGGCGTGACGGCCAGTGGCACGCCGCAATCTTAGAAGAGCGCGAGACCGAGGAGCAAGCGCAATTCATCGTCGAACTCGAACGCAGAATTGGTGTGTCCCCGACGGAAACAGTTGAAAAGGCTGACTCGAGCGTTCCGCCACGCCCGCCCGGAGAGGAACGCCTTTAACAACGAAGCCTTGGGACTTATCCCCGCCTCCGCTGCCGCCGTTATCCTCCGGCGCGTGCATGATGATGCGAACGACGGCGTCGATCTTCTCACGCGGGCGCGGTTGACGTTCGCGCGCGTCTCGCTACGTGCCCAAAAATGCCGCAACAAGGGCTGCGCCCGCCGGCGCCTCTGCCTCGCGCCGATCGCACACATGTCGAGCCCGACATCGAACTGCCCGATCATGAGCGAAGAGGAACGAGAGGTCATCAGCGCCGGTCTCCGCGACCTCACGCAGACGATGCGGCAGTTCTTCCGCGCCTCGGACGCGGCCTGGCGCGCGCAGGTCGACGCGCTGCCGAAGAAGCTACGCGACGAAGTCTACGCAGCGGCGCGGGCGGAGAGCGCGGCGGCGAACCCGCGCGAGGATTGCCTGGGCGCGCCAGGGGATTGGTTGTGGGCCGCGATGGAGGGCGACCGCATGACCTCTCCGACCGTGCAGGACGCCGCCAAGGCGAATGCCGCGATCATCGCCAAGTTCGCGGGGGCCGCGGCGCTTCCCGCGGCGGCGGAGCGCTGAGCCCGGCCGCCGGCGGCCCGCATGGGAAACAGATCGCTAACGCCTTTCGACTAGGGTCGGCACCGATCGGCCCGCCAGACCGCCGCCGATTGCGTAAAGAAGGCTCAGCAACGTGGAACGACGCTCGCAAGCCCGCTACGAAGTCTGTCTCGAGGGCGAGATCATCTGGGGCGGGGGCAAGCGGCGCCAGCGTTGCGTCATCCGCGACATCTCGCTTAACGGCGCGCGCGTCGACACGCAGCACTTCGTCGACGTGCCCGACCGCTTCTTCCTGCACGAAAAGACCGACGACGGCCTCTTCGAGTGCGATTTGAAATGGCACCAGGGCGGGATGATGGGCGTGTTCTTCATCGACGTCGGCAGCCAGTCGCAGCGGCGCGCGCTGATCAAACAGCACGCGCGCTCAGCCTGAGACCACCGTCAGCACCTCTTTGATCTCATCCAGGATCGCCGGGTCGTCGATCGTGGCGGGGACCTTCGGCGTCTCGCCGTCGGCGATCTGGCGCATGGTGGCGCGGAGGATCTTGCCGCTCCGCGTCTTCGGCAGCCGCTTCACGATATGCACCATGCGGAAGGCGGCGACCGGGCCGATCGCCTCGCGCACCAGCGCGACGCATTCCGCCTGCAGCTCGGCCGCTTCACGCGACGCGCCGGCCTTCAGCACGACGAAGCCGCAGGGCGCCTGCCCCTTGAGCTGGTCGGCGACGCCGATCACCGCGCATTCGGCGACGTCGGGATGGCCGGAAAGCACTTCCTCCATCGCGCCGGTCGAGAGCCGGTGGCCGGCGACGTTGATGATGTCGTCGGTGCGCGCCATCACGAAGGCGTAGCCGTCGGCGTCCTTGTAGCCGGCGTCGGCAGTCTTGTAGTAGCCGGGGAACTCCGCGAGATAGGAATCGCGGAAGCGCTGGTCGGCGTTCCAGAGCGTCGGCAGCGATGACGGCGGCAGCGGCAGCTTGACGACGATGTTGCCGAGCGTGCCGGCGGCGACCGGATGCCCGGCGTCGTCGAGGACCTGCAGGTCGTAGCCCGGCATCGGCACGCCGGGCGAGCCGTATTTGACCGGCATCAGCCCGAGCCCGGCCGGGTTCGCGCAGATCGACCAGCCGGTCTCCGTCTGCCACCAATGATCGATGACGGGGCGGCCGAGATGGCGCTCCGCCCATTCGATGGTCGCCGTGTCGGCGCGCTCGCCGGCGAGGAAGAGCGTGCGGAATTTCGAGAGGTCGTATTTCTTGATGAAGCTCCCTTCCGGGTCGTCGCGGCGGATGGCGCGGAACGCCGTCGGCGCGGTGAAGAGCGCGGCGACATTGTGCTCGGAGATGACGCGCCAGAAAGCGCCGGCGTCGGGCGTGCCGACGGGCTTGCCTTCGTAAAGGATGCTGGCGCAGCCGTGGAGCAGCGGCGCGTAGACGATATAGGAATGGCCGACCACCCAGCCGACGTCGGAGGCCGCCCAGAAAGTCTCGCCCGGTTCGATGTCGTAGATCGCCTTCATCGACCATTTGAGCGCGACCATGTGGCCGCCATTGTCGCGCACGACGCCCTTGGGTTGGCCGGTCGTGCCGGATGTGTAGAGGATATAGAGGGGATCGGTGGCTTTCAGCGGCACGCATTCGACGCTGCGCCCGCGCGCCTTCGCCATCGCTTCGGCGTAATCATGGTCGCGGCCGGCGATGAGCTCGCAGCGTTCTTCCTCGCGCTGCAGGATGAGGCACACTTGGGGCTTGTGCTTGGCATGTTCGATCGCCGCGTCGAGCAGCGGCTTGTATTTGACAATGCGCCCCGGCTCGATCCCGCATGACGCGGAGACGATGAGCTTCGGCCTGGCGTCATCAATGCGCGTCGCAAGCTCCGGCGCGGCGAAGCCGCCGAACACCACGGAGTGGATCGCGCCGAGGCGCGCGCAGGCGAGCATCGCGATCGCCGCTTCCGGGATCATCGGCAGATAGAGGATGACGCGGTCGCCCTTGCCGACGCCGTGATCCTGGAGCACCGCGGCGAGCGCCTGCACTTCGGTGAGCAGCTCGCCGTAGCTGATCGCGCGCTTCTGCCCGGTGACGGGGCTGTCATAGATGATCGCCGCAGCGTCCGGCCGCTTCGCCGCGTGCCGGTCGACGCAGTTGAAGCAGGTGTTGCATTCGGCGCCCACGAACCAGCGGCCGTAGACGCCGAGCTTCGCGTCGAAGACCTTGTCCCATGGCTTCGACCAGTCGATCTCGGAGGCTGCGATCCCGCCCCAAAAACCCTCCGGGTCGCGGCGCCAGCTTTCGTAGACTTCACGGTAGCGGCTGGTCATTGTCAGTCGTCCTCCCAACGGGGCCACCACCCTCTCCAAAAGGGAGAGGGGGCTTGCGAAGCGGCCGAGCGAGGGGGCCGCAGCGATAGTCCTTGAGGCTTCGCATCCCCTCATCCGCCGCCTTCGGCGGCACCTTCTCCCTATGGGAGAGGGCAGGCGTTGCGACACGTCAAGGGATTCGCGTTTGCCCCACCCCCCGATGCAACTTATATCTCCCCCTCGCGTGGCTGCACGGTGCGTCAGGAGAACAATTCTCGGGGCCTTATCGATCTTAAGGGAGCTGTCACTGACCGGGCCCGTGGGCCCGGACACACGGCGCCCACCTACGCGAGTAGGTTCCCGGGATCGAAACTCCAACGGCCGAGGCGGCCATGCGTCCTCTCTCAAATCCGCACGAGTCCGCGTGGCTCGAGATCAAGGAGCCGCCGGAATGCTCGATTCGACCGTCAGCAAGGCTGAGCTTCGCGCGCTCGGACTGGCGCGCCGCGCGGCCATGACGGAAGACGAGCGGCGCGCGGCATCGACGCGCGCGGTGGAACGCCTGCGGCCGCTCGTGCGGCCGGGCGAGACCGTCTCGCTCTTCTGGCCTATGCGCGGCGAGATCGACCCGCGCGGCCTGATCGACACGGTGCGCGACGCCGGCGGGCTCATTGCCATGCCGGTTGTGGAGAAGCGAAAAATGTTCTTCCGCCGCTTCGACGGCGAGGAATGTCTCGAGGCGGGGGTCTTCGGCACAAGTCATCCGAATGCCGGCCAGCCGGTCATCGATCCCGACTTGATCGTCGCGCCGCTTGCCGCCTTCGACCGCCGAGGCGGACGCATCGGCTACGGCGCCGGTCACTATGACAGCGCCATCGCAAGCCTTCGCGCGCGCCGAAAGAATCCGCGCGTCGCCGGCATCGCGTTCGCCTGCCAGGAGGTCGACGCCGTGCCGGTCGAGGCACATGACGCGCCCCTCGACATGATCGCGACGGAGCGCGCGCTCATCGAAGCGGAACCCGAGGCATGAGGCTCCTCTTCCTCGGCGACGTCGTCGGGCGCTCCGGCCGCACCGCGGTCATCGCGCAATTGCCCGGGCTGATCCAGAAGCATCGCTTCGACTTCGTCGTGGTCAACGGCGAGAACGCCGCCGGCGGCTTCGGGATCACCGAGGAGATCCTGCAGGAGCTCGTCGCCGCCGGCGCCGATTGCGTGACGACGGGCAACCACGTCTGGGACCAGCGCGAGGCACTGACCTTCGCCGATCGCCACGAGCGTTTCCTGCGGCCGGTCAACTACCCGACCGGATCGCCCGGCCGCGGCGCCAACGTCTACACCGCGAAGAACGGCGCGCGCGTCCTCGTCGTCAACGTCATGGGCCTCCTCTTCATGCAGGCGCTCGACGATCCCTTCCAGGCGGTGTCGCGCGAGCTTTCCGCCTGCGCGCTTCGAAGCGGCTGCGATGCGGCGGTCATCGATTTCCACGCCGAGGCGTCGAGCGAGAAGCAGACGATGGGCTATTTCGTCGACGGCCGCGCCTCGCTCGTCATCGGCACGCACACGCACGTGCCGACCGCCGACTGGAAGATCCTTGCCGGGGGCACCGCCTACATGACCGACGTCGGCATGTGCGGCGACTACGATTCGGTGATCGGCATGGAGAAGGACGAGCCGCTTAGACGCTCCACCACCAAGATCCCCTCCGGGCGCCTGGAGCCGGCGCCCGGTCCGGCGGCGCTCTCAGGCCTGGCCGTCGAGATCGACGACAAGACCGGGCTCGCCCGCCGCATCTTCCCGCTTCGGATCGGCCCCGGCCTACCGCCGGCCGAGCCGAACTTCGAAGACGCGGCATGAGCGACGCCCTCCGGGCCGTTCTCAACGGCCGCTGCGCCTGCGGCGCGATCCGCTTCGCGGCCTGGACGGAGCCCTTCCAGGTCTCGTGGTGCCACTGCAAGGACTGCCGCCGCCAGACCGGCGCGCCGGCGGTCGTTTGGGCAGGCTTCCGCACGGGCGAAGTGACATTTGAAGGAACACCGAAGCGGCGGCGTTCTTCGGCCGCCGTGACGCGCAGCTTCTGCGCCGATTGCGGCACGCCGATCAGCTACGAGCACGAGGAGCTTCCCGGCGAGTTCTACGTCTACGCCGGGCTCTTCGACGATGCCGACCGGCTTGTCCCCGACCGCCACGCCTACGTGACCTCGAAGCTCTTCTGGATGCACCTTGAGGACGGCCTGCCCGGCTACGGTGCGTCGACGCGCCCGCGGTCCGCAGATTGACTGTCGCGTCCGCCGAACCCGGATAACCCTAACGGGAAGATTTGAACGCTGCAGCGAAAGCGACTGTTAAGCATCGGCCGTCCTGCTTGAGGAGGCGGCGGTGAAGGGTTCTGCGGAACGCGATCGGATCGAGGGCCTCGACGTCCTCCGGCTCTTTGCGGCGCTGAGCGTCGTCATCTTCCACTACTCGTTTCGGGGCGCCGCGGCCGACGACCTGACCCGCGTATCGCTGCCGGCGCTCGTGCCCGTCACGAAGTACGGATATCTCGGCGTCGACCTCTTCTTCGTGATCAGCGGCTTCGTCATCGCCTGGTCGGCCGAGGGCCGCCACTGGCTGCAGTTCGCGGTCGCCCGCTTCGCCCGCATCTACCCGGCCTTCATCTTCTGCATGACGGCGACGTTCCTGGTGACGATGCTGATCGGCGCGCCGCGCTTCGAGACCTCGCTGACGCAATGGGTGGCGAACCTCATCGTCTTCTCGCCGGTCGCCGGCCAGCCCTTCATGGACGGCGCCTACTGGTCGATCGTCTACGAGCTCGTCTTCTACGGCTGGATGACGCTCCTGATCGCGACCGGTGTCTTTCCGCGCTTCACGCAGCTGATCCTGATCGCCTGGCTCGCGATCTCGATGCTGAACGAGCACATGCTCGGCTCGGGTCTCTTGCAGAAGCTCTTCGTGACCGACCACAGCGGCTTCTTCGCAGCCGGTGTCGTCATCTACCTGCTTCGTCGCGGCGATCGCAGCATGCTGACCCTGACGCTCCTCGTCCTCTCGGTTCTGGTCGCGCTCGACCAGGTCATGATCGGCGCAGTCTGGTTCCGCGACCACTACCACACCGCCGCCAGCACGACGGCGCTCGTCCTCTGCGGCCTCGGGGCGATCGGCATGGTCGCCGCCGCGGTTCAGATCCGCCGCCTGCCGATCCCCGCGGCGGCGGTCGCCGCGATCGGCGGACTGACTTATCCCCTCTATCTCCTGCACCAGCATGTCGGCTTCATGCTGCTCAACCGCTTCGAGGGCGCCTTCGCCGCGCCGGTTCTCGTGGCGCTGACAATCGCCTTCATGATGGCGTCCGCCTGGGCGATCTGGCGCTTCGTCGAGCCGCCCTGCCGCCGCGCGATCTATCGCCTCGCCAACCGGCCGCTGGCAGCGGTGGCGCGGCTCAGAACGCCCTGAAGCCGACGCCCTAAGCAAGCCGCCGCGCACCGCGCGACGGCTTTACGCCTGCTTTTCCCCCGCCTATATCCTGCGCCGACCCGCCAGACATCACCGACAGTGACAGGGGCCCCTATGGCCGGCCATTCCCAGTTCAAGAACATCATGCATCGCAAGGGCCGCCAGGACGCGGCCAAGTCGAAGCTTTTCTCCAAGCTCGCGCGCGAAGTCACCGTCGCCGCCAAAGAAGGCGGCCCCGATCCGGATTCGAATTCGCGCCTGCGCCTTGCCGTCCAGGCGGCGCGCGCGCAGTCGATGCCGAAGGACAACATCGAGCGCGCCATCAACAAGGGCTCCGGCGGTGACGCGGAATCCTATGAAGAGGTCCGCTACGAGGGTTACGGGCCGGGCGGCGTGGCGCTCATCATCGAGGCGCTGACCGACAATCGGAACCGCACGGCGGGCGCGGTCCGCTCCTATTTCACCAAGCACGGCGGGGCGATGGGCGAAACCGGCTCCGTCGGCTTCATGTTCGACCGCGTCGGCGAGATCCTCTACCCGGCCTCCGCGGGCGACGCCGACACGGTGCTTGAAGCCGCCGTCGACGCCGGCGCGAGCGACGTGACGAGCGGCCCCGACGGCCACGCCATCCAGACGGCGTTTGAGGATCTGAGCCCGGTCGCCCGCGCGCTGGAGGAAAAGCTCGGCGAGGCGGAATCGGCCCGCGCCGTGTGGAAGCCGCAGACGCTGACGCCGGTGGAAGCCGACAAGGCCGAGACCTTGATGAAGCTCATCGCCACCCTCGAAGACGACGACGACGTGCAGAACGTCTACGCCAACTACGACGTTGACGAAGCGACGCTCGAACAGCTGAGCGCGGCGTAAGTCACGCCGCCTTCCCTACGTGAAGACCGGCATCGAGATGATCGCCGCGACGAGCACCGTCAGATAGGCGATGCGGCGATAGGTGACCTCGCTGACGCGGCCGAAGAGCCGGGTTCCAACGAGCATCCCGATTCCGTAGAACGGAAACACCGCGACCGAGAGCGCCAGCACCTGGCCGGTGAAAATGCCGCCGACATAAAGAGCGACGCCGGAGATGCACGTGGTGAAGATGAAGAACACGATGGCGTTCGCGCGCACTGTTGCCGACATCACCTGGCGCCCGAGCCAATAGATGAGGACCGGCGGCCCGGGCATCTGCGCCGACCCGCTCATGAAGCCGGCGATCGCGCCGACCAGGACCGAAAGCCAGGCGCGCGTCGGGCCGTGATAGCGCCAGCCGGCGGCAAGCAGCGCCACGGAAATGAGAATGCCGACCGAGAGACCCCAGCGCAGTGGAATCGGGTCGACAAAGACCAGCACCGCGACGCCGGCCGGCACCGTCACGGCGGCGCCGATGCCGATCGGCACGATATCGCGCCAGTCGACGATCCGGACCGCGTTCGAGACGAGCGGCAGGATCAGAATCGAGTCGACGATGTAGAGGACGCCGGCCGCGACCTTCGGGTCGAAGCACGCCGCGGCGATCGGCATGAAGATCAGCGCCCCGCCGAAACCCGAGAAGCCGCGCACCGTGGCGGCGACGACGGCGGTGAGCGCGACCGCCCAGAAGAGCGGCTCTGAAAAGAAATCGAAGATCGGCACGGTCTTGTCTTTGTTCTGGGACCGCGCCCTTCGCGGTCAGTCCTCGTCGCTCTTCCTGGATTTGAGCTTCGCGAACACTGAATCCGCGTCGATTCCGGCACCACTTCCGCTGCTCTCGCCGCTGAAGAGCTGACGTGCCGAGGCTTCCGACTCCTCCTGGCGCGCGCGGAGCGCGGTGGTCTCCTCGGCGGAGAGAAGGCGCGCGCCCTGCGGCTCGGGCGGCGGCGGCGCGGCTTTCGCGGCCTTGCGCACCTCCATGTCGAGCTCAAGCTGCGAGCAGAGCCCCAACGTAACCGGGTCGGTCGGCGTCAGCGTCACGGAATTCCAATGCGTGCGGTCGCGGATCGCCTGGATGGTCGGCTTGGTGGTGCCGACAAGGCGCATGATCGCCGAATCCTTCAGTTCGGCGTGGTTGCGCACCAGCCAGAGAATGGCGTTCGGCCGGTCCTGGCGCTTCGACACCGGCGTGTAGCGCGGACCGCGCCGCTTCACCTCCGGCACCCGCACCTTCGGCTCCAGGATCTTCATGTGGTAGTTCTCGTCGGCTTCTGCCTTCTCGATCTCCTCGCGCGTGAGCTGGCCGGAGAGGATCGGGTCCATGCCCTTGATCCCCTGTGCGGCGTCGCCGTCGGCGATCGCCTTCACTTCGAGCGGATGCAGAACGCAGAACGCCGCCACCTGTTCGAAGGTGAGCGTGGTGTTGTCGAGCAGCCAGACGGCGGTCGCCTTAGGCATGAGCGGGGCTGTCGCCATGAAAATCCTCCTCAAGCGCTTTCCCGAAGATTGGCGCCGGGAAAGCCGCATTCGTCGTCGAGAATGACGGGAATTCGCCCTCATATATTCGCCCGAGGGCCGCGAGGCAAGGAACCCGCGAAGGTTGTTGCAAGCGACTACGGCTTCTCCCGCCGCTTCCGCTCCGCCTCGTCCCAGGCCGTCAATGCCTGGAAATCGGGGACGAATCCGAGCCCCTTGCGCGCGTCGGACGAGACGACCGACTGCGATGTCACGACATCGACCAGCGCCGGCGCGTTTTCCAGCGCCCGCTGCAGCGCGCCGGGCAGGTCGTCCGCGCTCTCAACCCGCTCGCCATGCGCACCAAGCGCCCGAGCCAGACCGGCGTAGTCGGAGTGGCGCAGGCTCGTCCCGACGACGCGCCCGCCATAGTTCATCTCCTGATCGAGGCGCTCGATGTTCCAGGCGGCGTTGTTGGAGACGATGAAGACCACCTTGGCTCCGTGCCTGACGGCGGTGTCGATCTCCATCGCGTTGATCCCGAAGGCGCCGTCACCGTTGACCGAGATCACCTGCCGGTCGGGGAGCGCCAGCGCCGCGGCGATGGCGAACGGCACGCCGACGCCGAGACAGCCGAACGCGCCGGCGTCCATGTAGGTCGTCGCCTTCAGGCCGGTTCGCGCGAAGCTCAGGAGATCACCCCCGTCCGCGACGGCGACGTAGTCCGGAGCGGCGACGGCCGCGATCGCGTCGAAGATGGCGCTCGGATGGATCTTGCCGTCGGCGCCGGTCGCCGGCTGATCCTTGTCAGCGGCCGCGATGCGTTCGCGATGGCGCTGGCGAAGGGACTCGGCCCACGCCTTGTCGAGATCCGGCTCGCGATTGCCGGCGGCGTCGACCATGGCGGCGAGCGCCAGATGCGGCGACGCCAGAAGTTCCGGCTGGCCGCGCCGGTTGTCGATCAGCTCGCCCGGCGTGTCGGCTATGCGGATGAAGCGCGCATTCGGAAAGACCGCCGGCGACCCGTAGCCAAGCTGGTAGTCGAGCTTGCGGCCGATCAGCAGCACAACGTCCGCCTCGGTCATCGCGGCGGCGCGAACGGCGGCAGCGGTCGAGGGATGGTCGGCCGGGACAAGGCCGCGGCTTTCCTGCGTATCGAGGTAGAGCGCGCCGGTGGCATCGAGCAGACGCACGAGCGCGGCGCCAGCCTGCCGCGCGCCGCGTCCGGTGATCACGACTGGACGCCGCGCCGACCAGAGCGCTTCCGCCGCCTCGGCGACGGCCGTTGGATCGGGCGGCAGCATTCTTTGCGGCTTGGCCTGCATCCATTCGTCGAGCACCAGTTGGGAGGGAACGCGCGTGCGCAAGACGTCGGTCGGGATTTCAATATAGGACGGGCCCGGCTCGCCGACGTCTCCGAACGCCCGCGCGACCGCTTCGTCGAGCTCGCGCACCACCTGCTCCGGAACGCGCGCGGTGCGCGAGGTGCGGGTGATCGGCCGCAGGATGTCGACATGCGGGATGTCCTGCAATGGTCCCATGTTCGCCTGCGGACGCGACGTGCAGCCGCCGATCAGGAGCAGCGGGGCGCGGGCGAGCGAGGCGTTGGCCATGGCGGTGACGCAGTTGGTCACGCCGGGCCCGGCGGTGACCATTGCCACGCCGAGTTGACCCGTCAGCTCGGTGTGGGCGTGCGCCATGTGGACGGCGGCACCCTCGTCCCTGACGTCGATGATACGGATGCCGAGCTTCGCGACGTGATCCCAGATCGGCTGGATATGGCCGCCCTGAAGACCGAAGATCCTGTCGACGCCGCGCGCTTTGAGAAAGCGGGCGACCCAGGCGGCGCAGGAATATTCGTCGGCGTTCAGGTCCTGCGTCCTTGCGCCAGGATCGTTCATCGGGTCCTCCCCTTACGCGGCCGCCTTCTCCGCTCTGTTCAACTGTTGCCGTCGCCGAGCTGCGTCCGCAGCACGCGATGCAGAATTTTTCCCGTGGCGGTTCTCGGCATGTCCTCTTCACGGATGAACGACACCGACCGCGGTCGCTTATGGCCGGCGATGCGATTGCGGCACCATTCGAGGATCGCACTCTCGCTCGGCGTCTCGCCGTCGCGCGAAACGATCACGGCGTGCACGCGCTCGCCCCACTTCGCGTCGGCGACGCCGACGACCGCGACGTCCTTCACCTGCGGATGCGCGCCGAGCAGCGCCTCCACCTCGGAGGGATAGACGTTCTCGCCGCCGGAGATGATCATGTTGCTCTTGCGGTCGACGAGATAGATGTAGCCGTCCTCGTCGCGGCGCGCGAGATCGCCGACCGTGCAATAGTCGCCGCGGAACGCCTCCTGCGTCTTCTCCGGCAGCTTCCAATAGCCGTCGAACGTGTAGGCGTTGCAAGAATAGAGCTCGCCGATCTCGCCTTCGGCGACGTCGTTGCCGTCAAGATCGAGGAGCCGGATCGGCCGCGAGCCGATGCATTCGCGCCCGACCGATCCGAGCTTGGAGAACTGCTCATCCGGATGGAGCATGGTGACCCAGCCGGCTTCCGTCGAGCCGTAAAGCTCGAACAGTCCCGAATTCCTGAAGCAGTCCATGATCGCAATCTTGGTGTCGCGGCGAACCGGCGCCGACGACACCATGAGCTTGGTCACCGTGTCGACGTTGTATCGCTCGCGAACGCCGGCCGCGAGGCCGACCATCATGATGTAGTGCGTGGGGACGAGCGAGGTGAAGGTCGCACCGCCCTCGGCAAGCGTGCGCAGGAGATGCTCGGGATCGAAGCTTTTGCGGCTGTAGATCGTGCAGGCCGCGCCGCAATAGGTGAACGCGCCGAAGAAGTAGAGAGAATTGGCGTGGCACATCGGCATGACCAGGAGCGCCGCGTCGCTCCGGCCGAGACCCATCTCCACTTCCGTCACAAGCGACAGGGCGGCGCTGCCGCGATGGCTGCGGATCGCGCCCTTCGGCTTGCCCGTCGTTCCCGACGTGTACATCATCGTCCAGGGGTCGTCGTCGGCGACCTGAACGCTCGGGCGGACGTCGCTCGCCTGCGCGATCAGATCCTCATAGGCGCGGTAGCCGGCGCGCGCGGCGCTCCGACCGAAGAGAATGAAATTGCCGGCTGGGACCGGAAGCTCACCGCGCACGGCCTCGACCGAATCCAGAAGCGCGTCCTGGACGATCAGAGCGCGCGCCTCGCAGTTCTCTATGATGAACTGGATTTCCGGCCCGACGAGGCGGAAATTGATCGGCACGGCGACCAGCCCCGCCATCGCCGTCGCCGCATAGATCTCCACCCACTCGAGGCAGTTGTAGGCAAGGATGACGACGCGATCGCCCTTGGCGAGCCCGATACCCGCGAGAGCATTGGCGAGCCGCCGCGAACGCTCGTTCCAAACGCGGAACGTCATCGCCCTTTCAAGGTCGCGCGCTCCGATCTTCTCGGGGAACATGCGCGCGTGCATTTCGAGCACGTCGCCGACGTGCGCCAACCGGCTCATGCCAATACCCCGGCCGGTCCTTGGCGGCGCTCGCCGAAACCCAGGCCAAGCGCCCAGGCCGCCTCCCTATTCAGCCATCGACAGGATAATCTTGCCGAAGTGTTCGCCGGAGTCGATCCGCCGGTGCGCCTCGACGACCTGGTCGAGCGGGAAAATCCGGTCGATCACAGGTTTGTAGCGGCCCGCCTCGATGATCGGCCAGACCGTCTCCTCAAGCGTCCGCGCGAGCTCCGCCTTGAAGGGGATCGGCCGGGTCCGGAGCGTCGAGCCGGTGAGCGTCAGCCGCTTCTGCATGATCTGACGAAGATCGATCTCGGTCTTCGGGCCGGCGAGCGTCGATATCTGCACGATGCGCCCGTCGGGTGCCGCCGCGGCGCAGTTCCGCTTCAGGTAGTCGCCGCCCACCATGTCGAGGATCAGGTCGGCGCCGTGGCCGAGCGAGGCCTCGATCGCCGCCTCCACGAAGTCCTCGCTCTTGTAGTTGATGGCGCGGTCGGCGCCGAGCCGCCTGATCGCCTCGCACTTCTGCTCGGTGCCGGCCGTCGCGATCACGAAGGCGCCGAACGCCTTGGCGAGCTGGATCGCCGTCGTCCCGATGCCGCTCGCCCCACCGTGCACGAGCAGCCATTCGCCCGGCCTGAGCCGGCCGCGCTCGAAGACGTTGTGCCAGACCGTGAAGGTGGTTTCCGGCACGCCAGCGCCTTCCACCAGCGTTAGCGCCTTCGGAAGCGGCATCGCCACCGTTTCGTCGACCACGCAATATTCGGCGTAGCCGCCGCCCGGGACGAGCGCGATCACCTCCTCGCCCCTGCGGAAGCGCGTGGCGCCTTCGCCGGTCGCGGCAACGCGGCCGGCGATCTCCAGGCCCGGAATGTCGGGCGCGCCGGGAGGCGGTGGGTATTGCCCCTTTCGCTGCATGACATCGGGCCGGTTCACGCCGGCGGCCGCGACCGCGACCAAAATCTCGCCCGCGCCGACCTGCGGCACCGGACGCTCCTCGATCTCAAGCACTTCCGGTCCACCGGGCTCCGCGATGGCGACCGCCCGCATCGTCGCCGGATGCGTTCCCGTTCGGGCCATGCCCTCCTCCAATTTTCCGCCCAAGCCCCCGTTCCTAGCACCGCCGACGCTGACATTGAACCGCGCCGGCTGCTATCCTTGCCGGCGGATCAGACGCGGGGAAAGAGATGTCCTTTCTCGACGACGACCGCCCGCGCAAGGCGGCGAAGCCGGAGCCGGGAGAACTCCTGGCCGACCTATCGGTCGACGAATTGAAGGCCCGGATCGCCCTCTATCAGGAAGAGATCGCCCGACTCACCCGAGAGATCGAGGCCAAGGAAAAGCACCTGAAGGCGGCGGACGCGTTCTTCCGGCGGTAGCCGGCTGCCCAGAAAAAAGACCTGCCCGTTTACGCGGCGTTAACCTTTTGGGGGGCTTAATGCGCCTGTCCAGCGATGGACGCGAGTGGCTCTTGCCCACTCTGTTTGACGCCTCCCTGTAACTCTCTAGAGCCGCCCCGAGCGGCTCTTTTTTCTTTTGGCCGGCAAACCTCTCTGCCGGCTGCGCTTTTTCGCGGCAACGCACGGCAGGATTGTTTGCGCGCCGAATTCTTCCTAGTCTTCTTCGCCAGGGGACGAGGATGCCCGAGGCAGCGGCGCTCAGCTTCGATTTCGTCGAGAAACTGCCGGCGCTCGACTCGCCCGAGGCCGTGATCTCGGCGTTTGGCGACGCGGCCGGCCGCTTCGGCTATTCGACCTTCGCGCTTGGCGCCTTGCCCGCGCCCGGCTCACCCGCGCTACAATCCTTCTTCGTCTCGACCTGGCCCGGATATTGGGTCGACACTTATGTCGCCGAGGGGCTCGCCATCAACGATCCGAACATCGGCTACGCCTACGAGCACATATTGCCGGCGACCTTTTCGGAACTGCGCGAGCGCCAGTTCGGCGGCCGCGAAGGCGTTCGCACGCTCGAGATCGCGACGGCGCATGGCTGGCCGGAGGGCCTTACCATCCCCGTGCACGGCCCGCGCGGCTATCGCGGCCTGATCACGGTCGCGGGCGAGACGAAGGATCTTCCGCTCCGTCAGCGCGCCGCCCTTCACATGATGGCGCTCTACATGCACGAGCGGCTGAAGGAGCTGATGGCGCCCCATCTTGCCACGCCGATCGCCGAACAGCCGCGCCTCACGCGCGGCGAGATCGAGTGCATCCGCTGGCTGCTCGCCGGGAAGTCCGATTGGGAGATCGGCGAGATTCTCGGCATCGCCGAGGCGACCGCGCATTGGCGGATCGAGCGGGCCAAGAAAAAGCTCGGCGTGAAGACGCGGGCACAGCTCACCGCGCTTGCTGTCTATCACGGCCTCGTGCAGCCCTGAGCCGTCACAGGGATTCCATCTGATCGGATAGTAGGCCCTCGCCCGCGAAGCGGCCAAACTGAGTGGGGTCGCCGGGGGGGCCAAAGAAGCTCACGCCGCGGCCCACGGGATGGCAGGTCAAGCCGGGCGGGGTGTTCGTGCGGGGTTGGGGCTGGGTTACGACCCGCTTGCGGATTGTTCGTGGCATGTGGCGGCGCTTCACCGGCGCCGCGCCGGCACGCCTCGCGCTCGCAACGGCGCTCTGCCTTTCGACCGGCGCGGTTCGCGCCGACGATGTCGACATCACCACGAGCACCGACGACGGTTTCGTCCTCGATAATTTCTCCGGCACGACAGCGACGGTGCAGACCGGCGTTACCGTCTCGAATACGACGTTCAATTTCAATTGCCCTTTTCCGCCCCCGCCCAACGCCAAGGCGCTCGCCGCGATTTGCGCTTCGACGAAAGCCTGGACCTTGACCAACGAGGGCACGATCGGGCCGGCCGATTTTGGCGACGCCGTGATCTTCACTGCCGGCGGCAGCGTCATCAACTTCGGCAGCATCGATGCCGGCACCAACGGCATCTCGATCGCAGGCGGCACCAGCGGCACGGTCGACAACAAGCTCGGCGCCACCGTCCACGGCACCTACGGGGCCATCAACATCGGCACCTTCGACAGCCCGATTTCAGGCATGGTTACCAACGCGGGAATGATCACCAGCGACAATCAGGGGGTCGGGATTGTCGGTAGCGGCACGGTCATCAACCTCGCGACGGGAAGCATCATCTCCCACAGCGGCAGCAACGCCGTGACGATGGTGTTGGGCACCACCAACATCGTCACCAACAGCGGCCTGATCCAGAGCAACGATGCCCAATACGGTACCGCGGTCTCGCTCGATCCGGGTACGGTCACCAACAATCCCGGTGGCCAGATACTCGGCGCTTTGACGGGCGTGTGGGCACATGGCGGAGGGTCGACAACCGTCATCAATGACGGCCTGATCGACGCCTCCATGGCCGATTTCGCTTTCGGCGTTCCCGGCTCGGCGATCGAGCTCGACGGCGGCGGCAACGTCACCAACACCGGCACGCTTCAATCGAGCTCGACCAACAGCACCGATGCGGCCGTCTATTCCGCCGGCGCCGCAACGGTCACCAACAGCGGCACCATCCAAAGCCTGACCGGTGGGCTTGCGATCCAGTTCGGCGGTAGCGCCAGGCACACGCTCAACCTCGACACCGGCTCCGTCCTTGGCGGCAACGTTCAGGGCGGCACGGGCACCGACAATCTCGTGCTGATGGGTACGGGAACCGAGTCGATCGCCAAGTTCCTGAACTTCGAGACGCTGTCGATGCAAGGCACCGATTGGGCGCTCACCGGAAGCGCCACGTTCTCGACCAGCGCGACGGTCGATGACGGCCTGCTTCGCGTCAACGGCGACCTGACCAGCACGACCGTGACCGTGATGGCCGACGCCGTTCTCGGCGGCGGCGGCACGATCCACGGAGACGTCGGCAACAGCGGCACGATCGCCCCGGGGAATTCGATCGGCACGCTCACCGTCGTCGGCGGCGTGACGTTCGACACGAACTCGCTCTTCGAGGTCGAGATCGATCCGGCGAGCGGCGACGAGCTTGTCGTCAACGGCACCGCCACCATCGATTCATCGGCAAGAGTGTCGGTGCTGGCGGTTCCTGGCACCTACGCCGACGGCGCCGAATACCTGATCCTCGACGCCACCACGCGGCTCGGCGATTTCGGCGGCGTCATCGACAATTCCGCCTTCCTCGACTTCGCACTCGATCAGACGCGCGACCCGGACCAGGTCTGGCTCATCATCACCACGGTCGCGAACTTCGCCGACGTGGCGGAAACGCCGAACCAGTTCGCCACCGCCGTGGCCATCCAGGCGCTCGACCCCGGGAACCCGATTTTCACGGCGATCGCCAATCTCGACGCGGACACGGCGCGCGACGCCTTCGACAGCCTGTCGGGGGAAATCCACCCATCGCTCCGCGCGCTCCTCCTCGACGACAGCCGCTTCATCCGCGACGCGGCGACCGACCGCATCCGCCGCGCCTTCGCCGACCTCCCGCCGGCGCCGCTCGATGGGTCGGTCGTCGCAACGCACGGCGGCATTGCCGATGAGCCGATCTCGCTCTGGGGCCGCGCCTATGGCGCCTTCGGCGACATCGAAGGCGACGGCAATGCGGCCACGCTCGACCGCACGTCGGGCGGCTTCTTCCTCGGCGGCGACCGCGCGGCGTTCGACGCCTGGCGCTTCGGCTTCATCGCCGGCTATAGCCACAACGAGGCGGACGTCGATGCACGCGATTCGAGCGGCTCGATCGACAGCGCTCATGTCGCGCTCTTCGGCGGCGCACGCTTCGGTGCGCTCGGCCTGCGCTTCGGCGGCGCCTATGCTTGGCACGGCATCGAGACGAGCCGCAGCATCGCCTTCCCCGGCTTCGCGGCGACGGCGACCGCCGACTACGATGCGGCGACGGCACAGGCGTTCGGCGAGGCCGGCTACGAATTCGCCCTCGCGACGGCTCGGATCGAGCCTTTCCTGCAGGCCGCCCTCGTCGACGTGACGACCGATGGATTTACCGAGAAGGACGGCGCCGCGGCGCTCTCCGCCGACCGCGAGAGCGCCGATCTCTTCGTGACGACGCTTGGGCTGCACGGGAGCGGCGACATGATGGTTGCCGGCGGCCAGCGCCTGACCGTCGACGGCACGCTCGGCTGGCGCCACGCCTTCGGCGACACCGCGCCCGACACGACCTTCGCCTTCGACGGCGGCGCCGGCCAGCCGTTCGAGATCGCCGGCGTTCCGGTCGCCCGGAACGCCGTGCGCGCCGACATAGGTGTCGCACTCCATGTCAGCGACAGCGCGCGGCTGCGCCTTGGCTATTCCGGCGACCTGGCTGGCGACGTTGAAAGCCACGGCCTGACCGGCGATTTCGACCTCCGGTTCTGAGACCTTGGCGGCGGCGAGGCTCCGCTCGCGGCCGCTTTTTTCTTCACCATTTCGTAACTATCGGATTGAAGCGCGCCCCGCCGCGGGCGAGACTGCGGTTTCGGTCGCGGGGGCGTCTCCCGAGCGTCCGCGCCGTTTGTACCGACGTTCGGGGGAGTAGCCGTGGACCCGCAGCCGAAGCGCCGCAAGACCGATCCGAAGGAGCCGATCTCCTTTGGCCGCGCTTACGCCCAGTCAAACACCTTCCGCATGCTCTTTCAGGAGGGCATGGCGCTGGTCGAGGAGACGGCGGACTATCTCGACGGCGACGGCCGCCAGGCGGCGCGCGAACTGCCGCGTCCCGCCTCCATCGTCTACGCGACGGAATCGATGCGGCTCACCACCCGGCTGATGCAGCTTGCTTCGTGGCTCCTTCTCCACCGCTCGGTCCGCGAAGGCGACATGACCGCCGAGCGAGCGCGCGAGGAAAAGAAGAAGATCCGCCTGGAGAAGCTTTCCACCAACATTGCCGGGCCCGGTTGGGACGAGCTTCCGAAGGATTTTCGCGCTCTGATCACGCGTTCGCTCAGCCTGCAAAAGCGCGTCGAGCGCATCGACGCGGCCCTCTTCGAGGTGGGCAACCCGCCGGAGACGGAGAACAACCCCGTCAACGCGCAGCTCCGCGAGCTGGCGGCGGCGCTGCGCGGCAAAGTGTGAATTAGCGATTTGTGTGAAGGTTGAGTGGGTCGCCCACTCACCAACAATTGCGCGCCGCGCGCTTCCTACTTCTTCGGGCCGAGGAACGTGTCGAACTTCGACTTGAAGCGCGACAGCCGCCCGCCGCGGTCGATCAGGTGCTGGCCGCCGCCCGTCCACGCCGGATGCGTCTTCGGGTCGATGTCAAGGTGAAGCACGTCGCCCGCTTTCCCGTAGGTCGAGCGCGTCTCGTATTCGGTCCCATCGGTCATCACCACCTTGATGGCGTGATAGTTGGGATGGATGTCTTTCTTCATCGTCTTGTCTCGGTTCTGGGCATGCGCCCGTGTCGGCGGGCTCCGCGGCGTCTTGCGGCCGCCTGGCGGGGCTTTCCGCCACATTCGTCGGCCGGCTCTATATAGGAGCCGGCTTGCGGCATCAAGGCATGGCCGCCGCCCTTGCGCCTGAGGCGGAACTTTGCTCTCCCATCGTCGCACATGGCCCCATCGTCACGCCTGCCGCCGATCCTCGGCGGAGGAGAGAACCGCTTCCGCGCGCTGGCGCTGATGCTGCCCTACCTCGCGCGCTACAAGGGGCGCGCGTCGTGGGCGGTCGTGGCGCTCCTCGGCGCCGCCATCGCGACGCTGGCGATGCCGCTCGCAATCCGCCGCATGATCGACGTCGGCTTCTCCTCCAGCAACGCCGGCTTCGTCAACCGCACCTTCCTGGCGCTGATCATGCTCGCCGGCCTGCTCGCGCTCGCAAGCGCCGGCCGCTACTACCTGGTGATGACGCTCGGCGAGCGGATCGTCGCCGACCTTCGCCGCGACGTCTTCAGCCATCTGATGCGCCTCTCCGCCGCCTTCTTCGACACGGCGCGCTCCGGCGACATCGTCTCGCGGCTGACCGCCGACACCACGCAGATCAAGGCGGCGGTCGGCGCCAGCGCCTCGATAGCGCTCCGCAACCTCGTGCTCTTCCTCGGCGCGACCATCATGATGGTGGTGACGAGCCCGCGCCTCTCCGGTCTGATCCTGATCGTGATCCCGCTGATCGTGCTGCCGCTCGTCGTCTTCGGCCGGCGGGTGCGCCGCAATTCGCGCTTCGCGCAGGACCGCCTCGCCGACGCTTCGGCCTTCGCCTCGGAAGCGCTCGGCGGCGTCCGCACCGTGCAGGCCTATACGCTCGAGGCGCGCACCGTCGGGCGCTTCACGCTTCTCGTCGACCAGGCCTTCGTGGCGGCGCGGAGCGCCACGGTCGCGCGCGCGTTTCTGACAGCGTTTGCGATCTTCCTGGTCTTCGGCAGCGTCGTCGGCGTCTTGTGGCTCGGCGCGCATTCGGTGCTTGCCGGCGAGATGACCGGGGGCGCGCTCGGCCAGTTCGTGCTCTATTCGGTGTTCGCGGCGGGCGCGCTCGCGGAACTCAGCCAGGTCTGGGGCGAGGTGAGCCAGGCCGCCGGCGCCACCGAGCGGCTGGCGGAGATCCTCGCCACCGAGCCGAAGATCGCTGCGCCCTTGCGCCCGCTCGCACTGCCTGACCCGGCGCGGGGCGCAATCGCCTTCGAGAACGTCCACTTCGGCTACGAGGGCGGCGGCTATCCGGTGCTCCACGGGGTCAGCCTCGCCGTGCGCCCCGGCGAGCGCGTCGCCATCGTCGGACCATCGGGCGCCGGCAAGTCGACGCTCTTCGCGCTTCTCATGCGCTTCTACGATCCGACCGCCGGCCGCATCCTCGTCGACGGCGTCGACGTGAAGCGCGTCGAGCCGGCGGCGCTGCGGCAAAGGATCGGGCTCGTGCCGCAGGATGCCGCGATCTT
Source organism: uncultured Alphaproteobacteria bacterium (assembly GCA_963739005.1). Classification (GTDB taxonomy): domain Bacteria; phylum Pseudomonadota; class Alphaproteobacteria; order Rhizobiales; family Afifellaceae; genus DASWJZ01. The sequence goes on from CAVTYQ010000002.1 coordinate 664,130, forward strand.
CGCTATGACCGCAGACGAGAATATCGCTTTCGGCAACGCCGACGCGTCACCCGATGCTATCCGCGCCGCGGCGCGTGCCGCCCATGCCGACGATTTCCTGGCCGCGCTCCCGCAAGGCTACAAGACGGTGCTCGGCGAGCGCGGCGTGACGCTCTCCGGCGGACAGCGCCAGCGGATCGCCATCGCCCGCGCCGTGCTCAAGGCCGCGCCGATCCTCCTCCTTGACGAGGCGACGAACGCGCTCGACGCGGAGAGCGAGACCTTCGTGCAGGAGGCGCTCGAGGCGCTGATGGAGGGGCGGACGACGCTCGTCATCGCGCACCGCCTGGCCACCATCAAAAGCGCCGACCGCATCGTGGTGATGGACGCGGGCCGCATCGTCGAGGAAGGCACGCACCAGAGCCTGATCGCCCGAAACGGCCTCTATGCCCGCCTCGCGGAACTGCAATTCGAGGACGTCGCCGTGGAGCGCGCAAGAAGCCTCGCATAGCTCCGGCTGTTGCACGATTGCAGCATTGGCGGCGCTTTTGTTGCGCTGCACAATCTCGCGCTGCCCTGAACCGGGCGAATCATGTAACATTTCAATGTCGTCGGGAGGCAATTGTCCGGGCCCACAGGGTCCGTGTTTTCGGGGGAGGTGCGCACGCACGGTGGGGGAGCCGCAGCTTTCCCGCTCGCCCCGAGACCTTTCTCAAGCGAGCGCTCCCCGGGCTGATGCCCGGCAAGATGGAGTGCCGAGATGACATCTTCGAAGACAGTGCGCCTGGGCATCGTCCTCGCCATGGCGTTATTCTCCTTCCGCGCCGACGCGCACGACTTCTGGATCAACCACGGGAACTACAAGTCGCCGCTCGACGGAGTGCATTGCTGCGGCGACAATGATTGCAGCGAGCTCACGCCAGACCAGGTGAAGATCTCGCCGCGCGGCTACGTGCTGATGAACGGCGAGCTTGTCCCCTTCTCCGAGGCGCAGCCGTCGGAGGACGGACAATATTGGCGCTGCAAGCGCTATGACGGATCGCGCCGCTGCTTCTTCGCGCCGCTGCCTTCAAGCTGAGCTAGCGCTCCGTCAGCTTCAATTCGATGCGGCGGTTGCGGGCGTAGGCCTCTTCCGTGTCGCCGGGGTCGAGCGGCTGGAACTCGCCGAAGCCGGCGGCGACGAGATGCTGCGGGCTGATGCCGCGGTCGATCAGGAAGCGTACCACCGCGATGGCGCGCGCCGCGGAGAGCTCCCAATTCGACTGGAAGCGCGACGCCGTCTGCACCGGGCGCACGTCGGTATGGCCATCGACGCGGATGACCCAATTGATCTCCGGCGGAATCTGTCTCTCAAGCTCCAGGATGGCGTCGGCGATCTTCTGCAGCTCGTCGCGCGCAGTCGGTACTGAGATCGTCGCTCGCGGTGGAGAAGAGCACGGAAGCCGGCAGCACGAAGCGGTCGCCTACCACCTCGATATCCGGCCGGTCCGCAAGAATCTTCCGAAGCCGGCCGAAGAAATCCGAACGATACTGCGATAGTTCCTGCACGCGCTGCGCCAGCGCCACGTTGAGCCGCTTGCCGAGGTCGGCGATCTGCGTCTGGCTGTCGGTGTTGCGGCTCTCGGAGGCGTTGAGGGCATCTTCGAGCGCGGCGAGCTGCCGGCGCAGCGCGGCGATCTGCTGATTGAGGAGCTCGACCTGCGCCAAAGCGCGCTGGCTGACCTGCTGCTCGGATTTGACATCGCCTTCAAGCGACGTGATGCGACCGGCGGCCTCGCCCTCCGCGGTTCCGCTCGAATCGATGACTCCCTGCAGCCGGGTGCGCTCGGTTTCCGAGGTGGCGAGGTTGGCTTGCAGCGTCGCCAGCGTCTCCTGCAGGTCGCGTTTGCCGGTTTTTTCCATCGCCAGAAGCTCGGTCAGCTCGGCGAGCTGGGCGTTGAGCCGCGTCAGCACGGTGTCCTTGTTGGTCACCTCCTGGCCGAGGAAGAACTGCGCCAGGATGAAGACGGAAAGCAGGAACACGAAGACGAGCAGAAGCGTCGCCATCGCATCGACGAAACCTGGCCAATAGTCGATGCGCGTCAGCCGATGCGCGCGATGGCTCGCCATCGTCGCCTTAGGTCTCGCGCCGAATCTCGGTGACGCCCGTCCGCCAGTCGTCGTCGCTCTCGACGCGCTTCAGCGGCGTGACATTGCCCTCCGCGGCGGTGGTCAGCTTCCTGAGCGTATCCTGCAGCGCCTGCTGCTGCGTCGACTGCGCCTCCATCCAGTCGCGCACCATCTGCTGCTCCTTGCGCATGTGCTGCACCATGCCCTGGATGCCTTCCGCGAGATTGGCCATCGCCGCGGTCGAGGCGCGCCCGCCTCCGCCCTCCTGCACGATGCGCGCGAGACGCTCCACGGAGGCGCGGATCTCGATCTGCGAATTGCCGATCTCCTCGTCGGCGAGTCCGAGCTCTTCCGGATCGGTGATGGTCGACAGCCAATCCTCAAGCTCGGTGTAGAAGCGGTTCTGCGCCTGGCTCGCCTGCAGATCGAGGAAGCCGAGGATGAGCGAGCCGGAAAGACCGAAGAGCGAGGACGAGAAGGCGATGCCCATGCCGGAGAGCGGCGCCGCCAGTCCTTCCTTCAGATCCTCGAAGATGATGCCGGCGTCGCCGGAGCCGACGCTGAGCGACTGGATCGTCGCGCCGACCGAGCTGACGGTCGTGACCAGGCCCCAGAAGGTGCCGAGCAGTCCGAGGAACACGAGCAGGCCGGCGAGGTAGCGAAGGATCTCGCGGTTCTCGTCGAGACGGGTGGCGATCGAATCGAGAATCGAGCGCCAGGTCGAGGTGGACAAGCCGACGATGTCGGGGCGGTCGCGCAGCAGCGCCGCCATCGGCGCGACGAGACGCGGCGGCGCCTGATCGAGATTGGTCTCGCGGCGCCGGAACGAGTTCACCCAGCGGATTTCCGGGATGAGCCCGACGACGTTGCGCATGGCCATGGCGATGCCGACGATGAGCACGCCGACGATGAGGCCGTTAAGCCCCGGATTGTGCATGAAGGCGTTGGCGACTTCGCGATAGAGGACGAGCGGAACGAACGCCGCGATGATCAGGAAGATGATCATCCGGACCATGAAGATCCGCGGGCTCGAAAGCATATAAGGGTCGAAGTCGCGTGCCATCGATCTTCCCGCACCCTAGACCGCCATCTGTGCGGATTTGTAGCGCGTTTCTGCCGCGAGGTGAAAGCGAAACGCGCTACGCCCCGCGAAGCCCTTCAAGAAGCTGGCGGTGGACGGCCTCGTTGCCGGCGACAATGCCGCCCGTTTCAAGCATTGCCTCGCCGCCGGCGAGGTCGGTGACGTAGCCGCCGGCCTCGCGGATGAGGAGAATTCCCGCCGCGAGGTCCCAGGGCTGCAGATCATGCTCCCAAAAACCGTCGAACCGTCCGGCGGCGACCCAGGCGAGGTCGAGCGCGGCCGCCCCGAACCGGCGTATCCCCGCTACGTTCGCCATGATCCCCGCAAGTTCGCCCATGTATTGGGCGTGATCGCCGTGGCCTTTGTAGGGCATGCCGGTCGAAACGACGCAGTCCGCGAGATTCTGGCGGGCGGCGACGCGGAGCCTGCGGTCGTTTACGAAAGCGCCGGCGCCGCGTTCCGCGGTGAACAATTCCTCCGCAAGCGGATCGTAGACGAGCGCCGCGTGTAGCCGTCCCTGCCGCTCAAGCGCGATCGAGATGGCGAATTGCGGAATTCCGTGCAGGAAATTCGTGGTGCCGTCGAGCGGATCGACGATCCAGCGGTGCTGCGGATCGCTGCCCTTGCTCTCCCCCGATTCCTCCATGAGGAAGCCGTAGGAGGGACGCGCCCGTTCGAGTTCGGCGCGGATCACGGTTTCGGCGCGGATATCGGCAGCGGAGACGAAGTCGGCCGGCCCCTTGCGCGAGACCTGCAGGTTCTCCACCTCGCCGAAGTCGCGCTTCAGCCCGCGCGCCGCCTTGGTGGCCGCGGCGATCATGACGTTCAGGATTGCCGATCGCGCCATGTCGCTAGAGTCCCCTGCATTTTGATGGGGTCAGAATGACGGCCCGATCTTGCCCGAGCATGATCTTGTCCGAAAACCGGTTCCCACTTTTCGGGATCATGCTCTATTCGGCGCGGCGCACGTAGGCGACTTCGGCAGTATCGACCACGATCCGCTCGCCTACGGAGACGAACGGCGGGACCAGGACGCGCACGCCGTTCTCAAGTAGCGCCGGCTTGTAGGAAGAAGCGGCGGTCTGTCCCTTGATCGTCGGCTCGGCCTCCGTCACCTCCAGCGTCACGTGAAGCGGCAGCGAGATGCCGATCGGCGTCTCGCCGTGCAGCTGCACCGTCACCATCATGCCGTCCTGCAGGAAGGCGCCGCGCTCACCGACGAAAGCCTCCGCCAGGCTGATCTGGTCAAAGGTCTCGTTGTTCATGAAGACCAGCATGTCGCCTTCCTTGTAGAGGAACTGGAAGTCGCGGCGAAGGATCTCGGCCGCCTCCACCCGCTCGTCCGTGCCGAAACGATTGTTGAGCTTACGGCCGTCGATGAGGTTCTTCAGCTCGACCTGATTGTAGGCCGGCCCCTTGCCGGGCTTCACCGTCTGCGTCTTCACCGCAACCCAGAGCGACCCTTCGTGCTCGATCACGCCTCCCGGCCGGATTTCGTTGCCGCTGATCTTCATAAAATGTCCCGGAAAGCGCCGGTCTCAGGCGCCGCGCCATCCACCACACTTCAACCGGAGAGGCAAGCGCGCCGGGCGCTACCTTGGCGCGGCGTCCCGCTGTATGAGCTCGATGCGGTTCCCGAACGGATCGTCCACGTAGACGCGCGTGAAGCCGGCGAGCGGCTCCTCGCTCCGCACAGGATAACCGTCTGCATTGAGCGCGGTGGAGAGAGCGACAAGATCGCCGACGACGAGCGCGGGATGGGCCTTGCGCGCCGGGCGAAAGTCCTTCTCCACGCCGAGATGGATGCGAAGCTCGCCCGACTGGAACCAGCAGCCACCGCGCGCCTTGAGATTGGCCGGCTTGTCGACCTCCGGGATTCCGAGAAGGCCGGCATAGAAGGCGCGTGCCTTCGCCTCCTGCCCCTCCGGCATCGCGAGCTGGACGTGTTCCAGCGCCGCGGCGCGCGCACCAAGTGGCACGCTGCTTTCGGCAGGGCGCCCCGCCACCCGGTTCACATGCCCCATCTTGCGGCCCGGCCGCGCTTCACGCTTGCCGTAGAGATGAAGCCGCGCGTCCGGCTCCGCTGCGAGCTTCGCCCACTCCTCCGCCTCCCGGCCGATCAGGTTGGTCATGACCACGTCGGCGTGCCGCGTCGTCGGTCCGAGCGGCCAGCCGGCAATGGCGCGGACGTGGTTCTCGAACTGCGAGACGGCGCAGGCGTCCTCGGTCCAGTGGCCGGAGTTGTGAACGCGCGGCGCGATCTCGTTGACGAAGAGCCGCTCCTCTCCCCCTTCCTCCACCACGAAGAACTCGACGCCGATGACGCCGACATAGTCGAGGGCCTGAAGCACGGTCTTCGCGATCTCGCCGGCCTCCGACGCGGTCTTCGCGGCAATGCGGGCGGGGACGGTCGACGTGTGAAGGATGCCGTTCCGGTGGACATTCTCCGCCGCGTCGCAGATGGCGACCGCGCCGTCCGCCCCGCGCGCGGCGATGACCGACACTTCCCGCGAGAACGGGACGAACCGCTCCAGGATGGCCGGCGCTCCACGCATCCGGTCGAACGCGGCGCCTGCTTCGTCCGCCCAGCGGATCACCGACTGGCCCTTGCCGTCGTAGCCGAGCCGGCGCGTCTTCAGGACCGCGGGAAGCGCGAGCGTGCCGATGGCCCGGTCGAGCGAGAGCCGGTCGGCGACGTCGGCGAACGGCGCCGTCGCGATCCCGAGGTCGCGGAGGAACGACTTCTCGAAGAAGCGGTCCTGGCAGACCGCTAGCGCCTTCGCGCCGGGCCGGACCAGCACGATTGCCTCAAGGCGCTCCACGGCCGCCACGTCGACGTTCTCGAACTCGTAGGTGACGACGTCGACGGCGCGCGCGAAGGCGGAAAGCACGCTCGCATCGCCATAGCCGGCAACCGTGCTTTTCGCCGCGACGTCGAAGGCTGGGCTCACCGGGTCGGGCGAGAAGACGTGGCAACGGAAACCGAGCCGCGCCGCGGCGAGCGCCAGCATGCGGCCGAGCTGGCCGCCGCCGAGAATGCCGATCGTGGAGCCGGGCGGTAGCGCCTTACTTGCCGGCATCGCCGTCGGCCGGACGCTCCGCCACTGCCTCCGTCTGCGCCCGCCGCCAATCGGAGAGCCGCTTGGCGAGCGCCTCGTCGGCAGTCGCCAGGATCGCAGCGGCGAGGAGGCCGGCATTCACCGCGCCGGCCTTGCCGATGGCGAGGGTGCCGACCGGCACGCCCGCCGGCATCTGCACGATGGAGTAGAGGCTGTCGGCGCCCTTCAAGGCCCCGCTCTCGACCGGCACGCCGAGGACCGGAAGCGTGGTCATCGCGGCCACCATGCCGGGGAGATGCGCGGCGCCCCCTGCCCCCGCGATCACCACTTTGAAGCCCGCGTCACGCGCCCCCTTGGCGAACTTCGCCAGCCGGTCGGGCGTGCGGTGCGCCGAGACGATCTTCGCCTCGTAGGGAACCTTCAGATCATCGAGGCGCGCGGCGGCGTGCCGCATCGTCGCCCAGTCGGATTGGCTGCCCATCACGATTGCGACCAGGGGGGCGGCAACGCGCCTCGGCTTTCTGGTCCGGCTCGCGGCCATGCTCTTCAACCTGTGGATAAGTGGGATGACGCAACGCAAGGTCCCGCATGCCACATTTCCCGCCCGCGCTCCATGCCCGGCGGCGCGGGAAAGCGGCCTCAGGCAATGATGTCGGGGAGCAGCTTGTCCTCCAGCGCCGAGATGCGGTCTTTCAGCGCCAGCTTGCGCTTTTTCAGCCGCTGAATCTGCAGGTTGTCCGGCCGCGTCTGGGATTCCAGCGCCGCGATGGCGTCGTCCAGGTCGCGATGCTCCTGCCTGAGCCGGGCAAGCTCATTTCTGACAGCCGCGTCAGCGACTTGAACCACCCGGCCTTCATCGCCCATCCTGGTGCCGCGCCTCCTCAAAACGCCCGGGAATACTAGCACGGCGGCGGATCGGGCGAAATCGTATCCCCCCCTTTACGTAACGGTAGGTAACCGCCCGAACCGGTTCGACAGAAATCGCCATTTGTGTCATCCTTTTTGCATTCCGGCTGAGATGGAGGCGCGAATGCCCGTTGAATCGCATCTTGCGGAACTCGAACGGCGACATCAGGCGTTGAAGCAGGAAATCCAGGAGGCGCTAAGCCACCCCGGCTTCGACGAATTCGAGGTGTCGACGCTGAAACGTCGCAAGCTGCGTCTCAAGGATGAGATCGCGAAATTGATGCAGGAGACCATGCACTGAAGTGCGGGTTAAGTGAGGGGGCGCCGCCAAGGCGCCCCGTTGCGTAAAAGGGCGCCTTCGGGCGCCCTTCGCATTTTGCCGGCGCGAGATCGCCCGTAGACGCCGAAGCGCCGAAGAATCGCCTTCCGAATTCCCTTGCCGCCGCAGGATGCGATACGCATCTGCCCGGGGGGAGGCACGGGCGGATCGCCATGACACCAACACGTCTCTTCCACCTCACCTGGGGGATTTGGCTATTGTCGTGGATCGCAGCCGCGTTCTGGTCGTCGAAGGCCACGGCGCGCTCCTCCGCCCGCGAAGGCTTCACCTACGGCATCCCCGTCTTCGTCGGCGCCTGGCTCCTGTTTGCCGGGACGTCCCGGCTGCTGCATGCCGGGCGCCTGTGGGACGTGGGCTATGACGGTGCGCTAACGCTCGCCTGGCTGACGATTCCCTGCTTCCTCTTCGCCTGGTGGGCGCGCGTCCATCTCGGCGACCTATGGTCGGCCCAAGTCACGCGCAAGGACGACCACCGCGTCGTCGATACCGGGCCCTACGCGATCGTCCGCCACCCGATCTACACGGGTCTCATCGGCGCGACGTTGCTGACCGCGGCGGCGAAGGCGACCGCGCCGGGGATCGTCGGCGCCGCGCTGATCACGCTCGGGCTCTGGCTGAAGGCCCGGCTTGAGGAACGCTTCCTGTCGGAGGAGCTCGGTTCCGACGCCTATGCCGCGTATCGCCGGAGGGTGCCGATGCTCGTCCCGTTCGCGCCGCGCTAGGCGGCGCGCACCCTAGAGCCGCTTCGCATCTTCCCTCAGCCGGAACTTCTGCACCTTGCCCGTCGACGTCTTCGGGATCTCGGCGAACACGATCGTCCGGGGGCACTTGTAGCGGGCGAGATGCGCGCGCGTGTGCGCGATGAGCTCCTCTTCGCTCGCGCTCGCGCCCGGCTTCAGCTCCACGAAGGCGCAAGGGCTCTCGCCCCACTTCTCGTCGGGTCTAGCGACGACGGCGACGACCGCGACGGCGGGATGCTTGTAGAGCGCCTCCTCCACCTCGATCGACGAGATGTTCTCGCCGCCCGAGATGATGATGTCCTTCGAGCGGTCCTTGAGCTGCACGTAGCCGTCGGGATGAATGACGCCGAGATCGCCGGAATGGAACCAGCCGTCCTTCAGCGCCGCCTCGGTGGCGGAAGGGTTCTTGAGATAGCCCTTCATGACGATGTTGCCGCGGAAGAACACTTCGCCAAGCGTCTCGCCATCGGCCGGCACGGGGCGAAGCGAATCCGGATCGAAGACAGCGAGGTCTTCGAGCGCCGGGTAGCGCACGCCCTGCCGCGCCTTTCGCGAAGCGCGCGCCGGCGCGTCGAGCGTGTCCCATGCGCTCTTCCATTCATTCACGACGGCCGGGCCATAAGTCTCGGTCAGTCCGTAGACATGCGTCACCGCGAAGCCGGCATCGGCCATTGCCTTCAGGACCGATTCCGGCGGTGGCGCGGCGGCGGTGATGAATGCGATCTCGTGCGCAAACGGGCGCTTGTCGGCCTCCGCCGAGTTGACGATCGCCGCCATGACCGCGGGCGCGCCGCAGAGATGCGTCACGCGGTGTTCGGCGATCGCCTCGAAGATCGCCTTGGCGCGCACCCACCTCAGGCACACATGCGTGCCCGCGACGGCGGAGAGCGTCCACGGGAAGCACCAGCCGTTGCAATGGAACATCGGCAGCGTCCAGAGATAGACCGGGTGCCGGCCCATCCCTCCCGCGAGCACGTTCGCGTAGCACATCAGCGCGGCGCCGCGATGATGGTAGACGACGCCCTTCGGGTTGCCCGTGGTGCCCGACGTGTAGTTCAGGCTGATCGCGTCCCACTCGTCATCCGGCATTCGCCATTCGAAGTCGGGATCGCCCTCCGAGATCAGCGCTTCGTAATCGAGCGCGCCGATCGGCACGCCCTTCTTGGTGGGCGCGTCGGCCGGATACTCGATATCGTCGAAATCGACGACGAGCGGCTTCGTCCGCATCTGCTTCAGCGCCTCGGCCATCACCGCCGAGAACTCGCTGTCGACGATGACCACTTTCGATTCCGAGTGCTCGAGCTGGAAGGCGATCAAGGCCGCGTCGAGGCGCGTGTTGATGGCGGCGAGCACCGCGCCGAGCATCGGCACGCCGTAATGCGCCTCAAGCATCGGCGGCGTGTTCGCCAGCATGACGGAGACTGTGTCGCCGACGCCGATCCCGCGCTTCGCAAGCGCCGATGCAAGCCTCCGCGTGCGCTTGTAGAAGTCGCCATAGCTCACGCGCTGGCTGCCATGCACGACGGCGAGGCGGTCGGGAAAGATGCGCGCCGATCGGTCGAGAAAGACGAGCGGCGTCAGCGGCTGGTAGTTCGCCGCACTCTTCGGGAGATCGTCGTTGTAGGCGGAGCGCGTCATCAGATGCCTCCGAGGCAAGCCCGTCCGGTCAGGCGGCGTCGCCCTGGCGTGCCGGAGAGACGCCCTGCAGGCGCTCGGCAATCTGCTCCACACGCGCTGCGGCGCGGTTCAGGCTCTCGGCGAAATTCTGCGCCAGTCCGTCGATGCGCATGGCGGTGTCGGCGCGCACGTCGCGGAGCGCCTGCACCTCCTGCTCGAGCCGCCGCAGCCGCTCCTCGGTGTCGCCGAGACGGTCGGTCATCAGGATGCCGGCCATCACCATCAGGCGCTGGTCGCCGATCTCGCCGAGCACGCCGCGGAGCTCGTTGATCGCCGCATCGAAGCGCTGGCCGAGCTCGGTCACATGGTCCTCCTCCCCGTCCTCACAGGCCATGCGGTAGACACGCCCGTTCACGGTGAGATTGACCTGCGCCATCAGCTCGCCTCCTCATCCGCGGCGAGCACGGAGCGGATGGTCTCAATCGCGCTGTCGAGCCGGTGCGAGACATCGCGGTTGATCGTTTCAAGCTTGGCGGCGCGGGCCTGCGCCTGATCGAGCGTTTCGGCGAGGCGCGCGCGGTCGGAGGAGAGCATCTGAACTTCTTCGGCGAGCGAATCCGGACCCGTGGAGAGCGACAGGCGCTCCTCGACGACGTGCTCCAGAGTTTGGAGCGCCGCCTCCAGCCGCTTAACCGCCAGTTCCGTCGAGGACGGCATCGGTCCGTTCCGCTCGCATCGGGTGCCTGCTTTCTACCCGATCGCGCCGCGTAATCAAGCGGTTGGCGGACGAAAATTCAGCGATACTTGAAGCAGAGAGCGGGCGGAAGCCGTCATCCCTCGGCGCCGGGCTGCTCCACCGGGCGCGCGAGGGCGAAAGCGAAGTCGCGGCCGAATCCCTTGAATGCGAGCGTGATCCAGATCAGCGCGAGCGGTTCGAGGAGTTGCGACTCCGCCAAGCCGCCGAGATCGACCGGTTCGAACTCGAGGCTTTTGACCAGCTCAAGCACCTCCGGCTTGCGCGCCGGATCGTCGCCGGCGACGAACATAACGGGCTGCTGATAGTAGGTCGCGGCGTTCGCCATGTTGCTGAAGCCGGTTGTGTTGAAGGTCTTGAAAACGCTGGCGCCCTTCGCCCACCGCGCGACGGTCTCGCCACCGGAATCGTCGTGGCCGAAGACGAGCGCGAGCGACCCCTCGCGCATCACCAGCGGATTGGTGCAATCGAGGAGTATCTTGCCCGAGAGATCGCCGGCCGACCGGATCGCCGCCTCGGTCGCCGACCATGGCGTCGCCAGGATGACGACATCGGCGGGGGCGACGGCATCGGAGACGGCGTGCACGGACGCCTTGGCGCTCTTCTCTGTCAACGCTGCATGGCGCGGTGCTGCCGGATCGCGCACGCCGTAGCGCACCGTGTGGCCGCGTTCAGCGAACGCGCCGCCGAGCGCGCCTCCGACGTCGCCGGCGCCAATTGTTGCGATCGTAAGCATGCGCTGATCTCCCTGAACGATTGACCGGGGTCGGAACTAGCCATGCAGAGGGCGGCGCGCAACGCCGCCCTCTCGCAAATGCCCTCGGCGCGACGCGCTAGTTCAGATGCGGGCCGGGGCTGCCGATCGCCTCGAGCACCGCTTCGCGCCACTCCCGCTTGATCGGCAGGATCGGCGGAACGGGCGCAAGCGTCGGCTCCGCGGTCGGCTCGGCGATCGCCGTCTTACGATCGGTGGCCGAACCCTTCTTCATGAAGAGATTGTAGACCGACCACTCGACGACGTTGCGCTTGCCCTTCCAGGGGAAGCGGCGGGCGATCGAGCCGGGCGAGTAGAAGGTCTTGTAGGCGGAGATGTGGCCGAAGCGCAGTTCCTCGCCGCTCATCTTCGCCGGGCGATAGACAACGTTGCCCTGGTCGTATTTCTCCCAATCGAAAGAGACGATGCGGTTTGCCTTCTTCATCTCGTACCAGGTCAGCGTGCCCGGATAGGGCGTCAGCACCGAATAGGCGACGGCGTCATAGTTCGCATCGATGTTGAACTCCGCGGTGTCCCGGAAGACGCTTGTATCGTCGCCGTCGAAGCCGAACATGAAGAGGCCGAAGACGGCGATGCCGTAGGAGTGGACCTTCTCCACCAGAGCCGCGAACTGGTCGGGTCGGTTGACGTGTTTGTGGACGCTCTTCAGCGTATCGCGCGAGATCGACTCGAACCCGATCGAAAGCATGGTGCAACCGCTCTCCGCCGCGAGCTCCAGCATGCGGTCATCCTGCGCGAGCTTCGATGTGACGCCGGCCTGCCAGCGAACGTTGCGCCCCTTCAACGCCCGCATCACTTCCTTCGGCCGCTCCGGCGTGCCGAAGAAGTCGGCGTCGTTGATGGAGATCATGCGCGAGCCGCAATTGTCGACCTCGTACATCACCTCGTCGATCGGCCGATAACGGAACTTCAGCCCGTTCATCAGCGGCTCGGCGCAGAACGTGCAGCCCTGGTGACAGCCACGCGAGGTCTGCACGAAGGTCTTGTTGACGTAGCGGTTGCGCTTGACCAGGTCGTAGCGCGGCATCGGGATGCCGACCATCGGATGCAGCTTGTCCGCCCGGTAGGTTCCGCGCAGCGATCCGTCCTCGAGATCGTCGAGAATCTTCGGAACGACGAGCTCCGCCTCGCCGATGCAGACCGCGTCAGCGTGCTCGAGCGTCTCCTGCGACATGAAGCTCGGATGCACGCCGCCCATGATGACCGGCACGCCGCGCGCGCGGAATGCATCGGCAATCTCGTAGCCGCGGTTAACGTAGGCGGTCATCGCGGAGATGCCGACCATGTCGCACTTCAGGTCGAAATCGATCTCCTCGATGTTCTCGTCGGTGAGCACGACCTCGTAGCGTTCGCGCGGTATCGCGGCTGCGACCGCGAGCAGCCCGGCGATCGGCGAGTAGAGCGCCCGGTTCAGATAAAGCGGCCGCGTCGTCAGCGAGTCCGTCTTCGGGTTGATGAGATGGATAACGCCATGCCGCATGTGCGTGCCTCCCCGATATGTGCCGTCCGCAGGGTGCATCTAAGCACGATCGGGGCGACATCTGAATGGCGATTCGGGCGGCTGCCGCCCGAGGCACCGAGACGCGAAAAGCCTTCGCCGCCTAAGCGTCGACGACGAGGGTCTCCACGGAGAGAATGGTCGGGAGGTGCTGCGCAATCAACGACCAGCTCTCGCCTTCGTCGGCGCTGGCGAAGAGCGAGCCCGAGTTCGTGCCGAAATAGACGCCGGCAGGATCAAGCCGGTCCGTCGCCATCGCCTGGCGGAGAACCGCGAAGAAAGCATTCTCCTGCGGCAGGCCCTCGCGCCGCGCCTCCCAGGTCTCGCCGCCGTCGCGCGTCCGCCAGACCGCCGCCTTGCCATCCGGCGGAAAGCGGCCCGCCTCGGCGCCGTTGAGCGGCAGGAGGAAGAGGGTCTGCGGGTCGCGCGGATGCAGCGCCGCCGGGAACCCGAACGACGACGGCAGGCCCGCCTCGATGCTCTCCCAGGTCTTTCCGCCGTCGTCGCTTCGATACATGCCGCAATGGTTCTGCTGGTAGAGGCGGCCCGTCTCCGGCGCCCGAACCAGGCAATGCACGCACTGCCCGAACACCGGATAGCGCTGCCCTTCCGGCATGAAATCGGCGCGCGTGCCGCTGTTCCGCGGTTCCCAGGTCCGGCCGCCGTCGCCTGAATGGAAGACGCCGACGGCGGACATCCCGACCCAGATCTGGTCGTCGTCCTTCGGATCGAGCGCGATCGAATGCAGGATCAGCCCGGCGCCGCCGCCGCGCCACTCCGGACGCGTCGGGTGCTTCTGCAAGCCTTCGACGTGGTTCCACGACTGGCCGCCGTCGTCGCTCCTGAAGAGCCCCGCCGGCTTCACGCCGGCATAGAGGCTGCCGTTTTGCGGCGCGATACTCCACACTGCCTGGACAGGCTCCGCGGCGCCTTCCTCGTAGGCGAGGCCTTCGCCCGCGTGCGTCCAGGTCTCGCCGAGGTCGGTCGACTTCCAGACGTCGTGGCCGAACCAGCCGTTGCCGCCGCCGGCATAGATCGCGCCGGTCGCCTGGTCCGCGATGACATGGTTCAGCGGCCACCCGTTGCAAAGCGGGCCGCTGAGCTCCCATGCGCGCCGGTTGGCGTCGCCCTTTGCCAGGAACGCGCCCTTCGTCGTGCCGATGAGGACGATGACATTCTTCGCCAATCTTCCCTCCCCTCGCCTTAAGCTGGCCGCCTGCGGGTGGCGGACCGCCCGCGCGCGACGCTGCTTGCTAATTGTCCTTTCCGTCGAAGGCTTTTTTGAGCTCGGCGATGTCGAACTTCACCATCTTCAGCATCGCTTGCGTGACCCGCCGGACCTTCGCCTTGTCCTTATCGCGCATCATTTCGCCGAACACCTCCGGTACGATCTGCCAGGAGACGCCGTAGCGGTCCTTGAGCCATCCGCACTGCTCGGTCGAGCCGCCTTCGGAAAGCGCGCTCCACAGCCGGTCGATCTCGGCCTGGTCGTCGCAGCTCACCATGAAGGAGATTGCGTGATTGAACGGGTCGAGCGGACCGGCGGTCATCGCCAAGAACTGCTGCCCGGCGAGCGTGAACTCGACCACCTTGACAGAGCCCTCCGGACCGCTCGGCGTGTCGGCGGGCAGCGCCGTCACGCTGTCGCTTCGGGAATTCGGAAGCAGCGAAACGTAAAGCCTGGCCGCCTCTTCGGCCTTCTCCGCATACCAAAGGCTCGGGACGATCTTCGACACCGCAACAACTCCCACATCTTCGACTGGACATTTTACGTTGATATCAACATTATGCCGCCATGTCAAAACGCGACGTGCTGCCTTTCGCGACCACGCACGAGGTCCGCGACAACTGCCTCTGCCTGCATGTGCAGCGCGCCGCGCGCGCGCTCGCGCGCCGCTATGACGAGGCGCTGAAGCCGGCCGGACTGACGCACGGCCAGTTCTCGCTGATGATGTCGCTCAATCGCGCCGAGCCGCCGACAATCGGCGATGTCGCTTCATTGCTGGCGATGGATCGGACCACGGTGACGGCGAACCTGAAACCGCTCGAAAAGCGCCGTCTGGTGCAGGTGACCGCCGACAAGGCCGACAGGCGCACGCGGCGCATGGCTCTCACCGCGGCGGGCCGGAAGCTTCTCGCCGCGGCGCTGCCGCTATGGCGGCGGGAGCAGGCGGTGACGGCGCGCTTCGTCCCCGGTGGCAATGCTGATCGGCTGCGGGGCGATCTCGTTGCGCTGACGTGAAGCGATGGACGGCTGTGCCTATGCGGCGACGCCCGACAGCGGATGCGCCAGCCACTTCGGCGCCGCGAGGGCGCTCGCCTCGCGCAGCAGCGCGTCGACATCGCTCGCCGGGACAGGCCGGCTGAAGTAATAGCCCTGAATGAACTCACAGCGAAGAACGCGAAGCAGGTCGAGCTGCGTCTTCGTCTCGATCCCCTCCGCGACCACCGCCAGCTCCATCGCGTCCCCGAGCGAGACGAGCGCCTGAATGAGCGCGTTGGCGGTCGGATTGAGGCCGAGGTCACGGACAAAACAGCGGTCGATCTTGAGCTTGTCGAACGGAAACTGGCGCAGGTATCCGATCGACGAGAACCCGGTCCCGAAGTCGTCGAGCGAGAGCTTGAACCCGGCGTCCTTCAAACGGTCGAGCTTGCGCTTCGCGAGCGTCGGGTTCTTCACCAGGATACCCTCGGTCAGCTCCAGCTCGAAGCGGTCGGAGGTTAGGTCGTAGCGTTGCAGGATCGAGACCACGTCGTCGGCGAAGCTCGGATCCCTGAGCTGCACCGGCGAGACGTTCACGGCGATCCGCAAGCCCGGCCAGAGAGCGGCATCTTCGCAGACCTGCTCGAAGACATAGCGGCCGACGTCGTGGATGAGCCCGGTTTCTTCGGCGACCGATATGAAGAGCGCCGGATCGACGTTGCCGAGCTCGCTCGACGGCCAGCGCGCCAGCGCTTCGAGGCCGACGATCGCGTGGTCGCTCGCCCTGACGATCGGCTGGTAGACGATCTTCAGCTCTTTCCGCTCAAGCGCCGGACGAAGCGCTCTCTCGATCTGTTTCTTCTCGAGCGCGCCCGTCTCCATGTTCGGATGGTAGACGACCGCCTCGCGCTCGGCCGAGCCCTTGGCCTGGTACATGGCAAGGTCGGCCCGGCGCAGCACTTCCTCAGCGCCGAGATTCGCCTCCGCCACCGCGTAGCCGACGGCGACGGTTACGTGAAATTCGAAGCCGCCGACGGCAAACGGGAGGTCGACCGCATGGATCAGCGCCGCCGCGATCGACGACATGCGCCCGGCGATGTCGACGCCGTGCACCAGGACGGCGAATTCGTCGCCGCCGACGCGTGCCAGCGCGGCCTCGTGCGGAAGCACGTCGACGAACCGCTGCGCCAGCGACCTCACCAGATCGTCGCCGCCATGGTGGCCGATCGAATCGTTGACGCCCTTGAACCCGTTGACGTCGACGTAGATGATCCCGAGGCGAAGGTCGGCGCGCTGGCCTTCAGCAAGCGAGTCGGTCAGCTGATTGAAGCCGTGGCGGTTGATCAGGCCGGTCAGGCTGTCGGTTCTCGCCGCCTCGACGGCAAGCTTTTCGCTGTTGGCAAGGTCGAGCGCCATCCGGCGGGCGCGAAATGCCGTCCACAACGCGATTCCGCAGAAAAGACAAAGCGCCAGCCCGATCGGCAGCGCCACTTTTTCGATCAGCGCCTGCCCCGGCCGCGGCGGCGTCCAGACGAACCGGCCGAGCAGGTGTCCGTCGATGTCGGGCGTGGACTCGAAGTCCCGCTCGCCGAGAGCGGCGTCCGAGGTTACCGACTCAAAACGCAGGTCGCCAATCAAATAGGTCTTGCCGAGGTCGCCAAGCCGCTGATCGGAGAGGTAGAGACCCATGACGAGGAGTGGCAATTCCGCGCCGTTCACTTCGCTCGCCCGCGAGACCGGCGCGATGCGCGAAACGGCAATGAGCATCGCGCCTTTCGGCGTCGATATGTAGGCCGCGCGCGCCGCGAGGTTGTCGACGGCCGCGCCCTCGATCAGATGCTGGATCGAGGCGACCGTCGCCGGCGGCAGAAGCTCGCCGATCGGCTTGTCGTCGGCCACCGTCCAGCCGTAAGCGATCTCGCCCTTCGGCGAGATGATCGCCAGGATGTCGGCGATCTCGGTCTCGGTGATGCCGGTGCCGATGTTGTTCTCGATCCAATCGCGGTCGCCGCGAACGAAGGCGTCGTAGGCCTCCTCCCACCAGGAATAGTCGTTGACGGTGGTCTGCAGGCGCTTCGTCATGGCGTGCAGACCGCCCACCACCATGGTGTGGGTCGATTCCGCCGCCGCCTTGTTGTGCTGCGCGGCCATCCAATAGACCGCGCCGACGACCGTCAGCACGGTGAGCAGAATCCCCGCGATGAGGTTGAACGTGATCCGGCCGGAGATCGATCTTGGCATAGGCCCCCTGCAGGCGGCTCCAGTGCTGCGTCGAGAGAGGCTAACGCATGCGGGTGGCGTTAAAATTAATCGGCATAGTTAACGAACGAAAATTACCAGTATTTGGAATGTCTTCCGTCTTAGGGGCCTGAGGCGTGGCCGCAAATCCGCCGTGATTTCGCCACCAGGCGATTTTGGCGGAAATCCGGGGTTTTTTTCTCAGAATACTCGTTCGCCGTGTGGGCTAACTACCCGCGCGCGAGCCCAAAAATGTTGACAAAGTACTAAGGATTTCTTAATTGCGACATGCGGTTTACTGTTCATTAACTGTCTGAGTGGAGGCGCGTTTTGGACGCTCGCGGCGGAGCGGCCATGCCCTTGGGCGACCATTCGTCCGGTTGTCCGTTCCATGGTCAAGAATCAACTTTTCAGAAGTGGCTTGAGTCGGGACTTCTCTGCTCTGCGGGCAAGCGCGAATTCAAGCTCGACCGGTATCATGTAGCCTACGTCTCCAGCGGGGAGGACTACGCGCGCGAGCTCGCGTTCTTCCGCCGCGAGGTGATCGGCTTCCACAAAACGGGCTTTCTCGCGATTTTGGCGGCGGACACCTCAAGTTGCGCGATGGCCGAAGACGAGCTCTGGCTGCTTGGGCGACTGATGCGCGACGCGGGCCTGACCCAGAGCGTCTCCACGCTGATAGCAGGCGAAGCTCTGGCGATTCCGTTCCAGGTGCCCTGCCCGGTCACCGGCGAGGAGACGCTCTATGAGTTCTTCCCGGTCGCCTTCTGCCAGAACTCCGCCAATCGCGACGATCCGCTCTACGATCCCTCGCTGAGCGCGCCGTTCACGGCGATCAACACCACCTCCGACGCCTTTGCCTTTGCCATGCTGGTGCGCGAGCTCACGATCAAGGCGCTCGGCTGCCCTCCCGCGGAAGTCACGGAGCGGCAGCCGCTCAAGGACATCATGTCGCGGGCGGTCGGAATTTGGCAGAACATGTCGGTCAACACGATCCAGAGCTACAGTCGCGCGGCCGGTTGTCCGCATCGCGCGGTGCAGCTCTCCGAGGACCGACGGTTCTGGCTTGCGCCGCACAACGATCCGGTGTTCGCCGAATTGAAGAAGCAGGAGCACGCGCACGAGATGCCGCGTATCTATGCTTCGCGGCTCGCGGAGAAATGGCTCGGGACTTTGTTCGACGCGATGCCGCTCACTCCGAGCCGAGACGGCCAGTCCGGCGGTCGCCTCGTTCAAACCGACGAGCCCCAATATGAGCTTTACCAACTTTGACCTGGTCGAGGTTCGCGAGATCAGACCGGATCACAAGGCCATCTACGCCAAGAGCGCGATCAAGAAGGACGAGCTTCTCGGGTTTTTCGACGGAAAGGCGTACATGGTGGACCTCGCGCGCAAGGACGAGCTCGAGGATTATTGGTGGCGCCAATCGGTCCATCTGAAGCTTGAAGGGACGAAGCTCTTGTGTCTGCTTCCAACCTGGGAGCCGGAAGGTGTGGATTATCTCAATCACAGCTGCCGGCCGACCGCCCGCGTGGAGCAGCAGCTTTATGTCTATGCCGATCGCGACATCGAGAAGGGCGAAGAGATCACGGCCGACTACCGCACCTTCAACCTGGTCCCGCAGAACATTCGATGCTGGTGTCCGGACCCGCAATGCATCATCTGAAAGCTCTTGCCGATGAGATTATGGCGCGTTGCGGGCGTTCTCTTTCTCATCGGCGCGGAGGCGCTGCTCTACGGCTATTCCTACCCGTTCTTCTCGCTGGCGCTTGAGAGCCGTCATCTTTCCAACTGGCTGATCGGACTGAACGCGTCGCTGGCCGGCGCCGGCATTCTCTTCGTCGGGCCATTCCTGCCGCGCCTTATCGACATGTTCGGCCTGAAGCGGCTTGTCGTGGCGCAGTTCATCATCTCGGCGCTGTCGTTCCTGGCGATCCTCCTCGCCGACAACATCCCGATGTGGTTCGCCGCGCGGCTCGTGATGGGCGCCTGCTTTTCCGCGCTATGGACGACCACCGAGATCTGGCTGAACGGCGTCGTCGACGATCGCCATCGCGGACGGATCGTCGGTGCGTCGGGCACGCTCTACGCCGCCTGCCAGTTCGTCGGCCCGCTGGTGCTGAGCGCCACCGGCCCGACCGGCTCGCTGCCGCTGATCGTGGCCATCGTCCCGCTCGCCATCGGAGCGCTGGTCGCGCTTTCCATACCCTCCGCCGTCGGGGAGACCGAGGAGGAGGACGAAGCAGGTGTCGAGGGCCTGATCGCCGCGCTCTCGCTGACCGGGGCGCTCGTCGGCGCGGCTTTCCTCGGCGGCGTCGGCGAAACGGCGATGCAGGCGCTTCTTCCCCTCTACGGCCTCGCCAACGGCTGGAACGAGGCGCAGGCGCCGACACTGGTCGCGGTCTTCAGCCTCGGAGAAGCGGTGCTGGTAGCCGTGCTCGGCTGGATGGCGGATCGCTTCGGGCGAAGCCGCACGCTGCAGCTCTGCGCCGCGGTCGCCGCCGGCTCGTGCCTGCTCCTGCCCCTGGCGATCGCGCAAAGCGCCTTGGCCGCGCCGGTCCTCTTTCTCGCCGGCGGCGCGATATCGGGGATCTATACGCTCGGCGTCATCCTGATCGGCCAGGAATTCCGCGGGCAGCGGCTCGCCGTCGTCTCGACGGGATTCGGAATGGCCTACTCGGCCGGCTCGATCGTCGGCGCGACGCCGATCGGGCTTGCGATCGACCTCTTCGGGCCGGACGCGCTGCCCCTTTCGATCGCCGCCGGTTTCCTGGCCCTGACGATCTATCTGTTCTACCGGGAGAGGAGCCCGGTCGCCCAGCAGGCGCCCTGACCGGGCGCCGACCCAGGCTCCTGCCGATCTAGATCAGGTACGTGAAGTCCCACCACGGCGACGGCTGCCCGGTGAGCCCGTGCGCGTCGATCGGAACCACGCGCCAGCGTCCGGGCTGCGCGCCGACGAAGTCGAACGAATACTGCGTCCCGCTCACGACGGGCGGTTCCTTCGGGTGGCTGCCCCAACCGGCCAACGACAACCACTTCCGGTGGGTCTTGAACTCGATATCGATCCGGTAGCGCGCGGCGCCGGGGACTGCCTGCCACGCCAGCACCGTTTGCCGTGGGAAGGCGTTGAAGCGCGTGCCCGAAGCCGGCGACACGAGCGGCGGCGCGGCGAGGGACGCGTTTTGAACCACGGGCTCCGGCTCGGGCGGTGTCATCCCGAAATCCGACGTACAGCCCGCGCAGAGCAAAAGCCCGATGAGCGCAATCGTAGTTCCTGGCAGTCGCATAGCCTCCCCCTTGCCGCATCTCTGTCCAGCGCGAAAGAACCGCGCCAGCCGCATCCCGATATTTTCCCCTTCGCGCGCATTGATCAACCCAATCAACGTCGCACGCACGATTCTTTCCACTCGCCATTTGCCGCTCCGCCCCGCAGGCGCGGCGATCTCCGCGTTGACTCGAAGAAGCAAGCTGCTATCTCTCCGCCCGCAATCCGGAGCGTTTGAAGGATAGACCGGCTTCGCGGCGCGCCGTGGAGCGTCTTTTCACGGCGAAAGCTCATGACCGACGCTGTCGATCCCAAAGTGATGGCCAATGCGATCCGCGCGCTCGCGATGGATGGCGTTGAGAAGGCGAATTCCGGCCATCCCGGCATGCCGATGGGCATGGCGGACGTCGCGACTGTGCTCTTCACCCGCTACCTGAAGTTCGACCCCGCCGACCCCAACTGGCCGGACCGCGACCGCTTCGTGCTCTCCGCCGGCCACGGCTCGATGCTGCTCTACTCGCTGCTCTATCTGACCGGCTACCCGGAGATGACGCTCGACGAGCTGAAACGCTTCCGGCAGCTGCATTCGAAGACGCCGGGGCATCCGGAGAGCTTCGACACGATCGGCGTCGAGACGACCACCGGGCCGCTCGGCCAGGGCGTCGCTACATCGGTCGGCATGGCGCTCGCCGAAAGAATGCTCGCGGCCGAGTTCGGCGACGACATCGTCGACCACAGGACCTTCGTGCTCTGCTCGGACGGCGATCTCATGGAGGGCGTCAGCCACGAGGCGATCGCGCTCGCCGGGCATCTTCGCCTCAACAAGCTGATCTTCCTCTTCGACGACAACGGCATCTCGATCGACGGCCCGCTGACGCTCGCCGATTCCGTCGATCAGGTCGCGCGCTTCAGAGCCGCCGGCTGGAACGCCACGCAGATCGAGGGGCTGAACCACGAGGCCGTGTCGGAGGCGATCGACGCGGCGCTGAAATCGGACCGCCCGAGCCTCATCGCCTGCAAGACGGTGATCGGCTACGGCGCGCCGAAGAAGGCCGGCACTTCCAAGGCGCATGGCGAGGCGCTCGGCGCCGAGGAACTCGCCGGCGCCAAGAAGGCGCTCGGCTGGGATTTTGGGCCGTTCGTTATCCCGGGCAATATCCTTGCGGCATGGCGCGACGCCGGAAAGCACGGCGCACCCGAGCGTGCCGCATGGCAGAAGCGCATGGCGGCGAAGGAATCGAAGCTGCGCGCCGAATTCGAGCGGCGGCTGGCGCGCAAGCGCCCCGCGGCTCTGGCAGAGGCCTTTGCCGCGCTCAAGGCAAAGCTCGCCGTGGACGAGCCCACGCTCGCGACCCGCAAGGCGAGCGAGCTGGTGCTGGAATCGATCACGGTCGCAATGCCGGAACTGATCCTCGGCTCCGCCGATCTGACGCCCTCGAACAACACGCAGACCAAGAACCTCTCCAACATCAAGCCCGGCGACTATTCCGGCCGCTACATCCACTACGGCATCCGCGAGCACGGCATGGCCGCCGCCATGAACGGCATGGCCATGCATCGCGGTCTGCAGCCGGCGGGCGGCACATTCTTCGTCTTCACCGACTACGCCCGCCCCGCCATGCGCATTGCGGCGCTGGCGTCGATTCCCGTCGTTTACGTGATGACGCACGACTCGATCGGGCTCGGCGAGGACGGGCCGACGCACCAGCCGGTCGAGCATCTGGCCGCGCTCCGCTGCATGCCGAACATGCGCGTCTTCCGGCCGGCCGACGCGATGGAGACGGCCGAGTGCTGGCAGCTTGCGCTCGAGCGGCTCGATGGGCCGACGGTCCTGGCGCTCACCCGCCAGAACCTCGCGCCGTCGCGCACCACGGCCGATAAGGCCAATCTCTGCGCGCAGGGCGCCTACGAGATCTCGCCGGCATCGGGGAAGGCGCTCGCGACGCTCTTCGCCTCGGGGTCGGAAGTGGAGCTCGCGATCAACGCGCAGAAGCTCCTGAAGGACAAAGGCATCGCCGCCCGCGTCGTCTCCGTCCCGTCGCTCGAGCTGTTCCTCGCCCAGGACGAAGGCTACCGCGCCAAGGTGATCGGCGATGCACCGGTGAAGCTTGCCGTCGAAGCGGCGGTCCGCTTCGGCTGGGATGCCGTGATCGGGCCGGACGGCCTCTTCGTCGGCATGCACAGTTTCGGCGCGAGCGCGCCCTACAAGGACGTCTACAGGAATTTCGGCATTACCGCCGAGGCGGTCGCTGACGCCGTCGTCAAGCGGCACAACGCCTGATACCGATCGGAGACAGACACATGACCACGAGAGTTGCCATCAACGGATTTGGCCGCATCGGACGCCTGGTCCTTCGCGCCATCGTCGAGTCGGGCAGGAAGGACATCGAGGTCGTCGCCATCAACGACCTCGGGCCGGTGGAGACCAACGCGCATCTGCTCCGCCGCGACTCCGTCCACGGCAAGTTCCCGCACGAGGTCAAGGTCGACGGCGACACGATCGACGCCGGCGCCGGGCGCATGAAGGTGACGGCGGAGCGCGATCCCTCGAAGCTTCCGCACAAGGAGCTCGGCGTCGACATCGCGCTCGAGTGCACCGGCATCTTCACGTCCAAGGAAAAGGCCTCGGCCCACCTTGCCGCCGGCGCCAAGCGCGTGCTGATTTCCGCACCGGGCGAGAACGCCGACCTCACGGTTGTCTATGGGGTCAACGACGACAAGCTCGGCAAGGAGCACGTCATCGTCTCCAACGCCTCGTGCACGACCAACTGCCTCGTGCCCGTCGTCCATGTTCTGCACAACGCCATCGGCATCGAGCACGGCTTCATGACGACGATCCACTCCTACACCGGCGACCAGCCGACGCTCGACACGCTGCACAAGGACCTCTACCGCGCGCGCGCGGCGGCGCTCAACATCATCCCCACGACGACCGGCGCGGCGAAGGCCGTCGGCCTCGTCATCCCGGAGCTCAACGGCAAGCTCGACGGCGCCTCCATGCGCGTGCCGACGCCGAACGTCTCGCTCGTCGATTTCAAGTTCGTCGCCAAGCGCAAGACGACCGCCGAAGAGGTCAACGAGGTCATCGTCGCGGCGACCAAGTCGAACCGGCTCAAGGGCATTCTGGAAGTGACGAAGGAGAAGCTGGTCTCCTCCGACCTGAACCACGACTCGGCGTCTTCGACCGTGCCTCTCGACCAGACGAAGGTGATCGACGGCACGTTCGTGCGCGTCGTCTCCTGGTACGACAACGAGTGGGGCTTCTCCAATCGCATGGCCGACACCGCCGTGGCGATGGGAAAGCTCGGCTGAGCGCGAAGCCGACCGCCGAAAGAACGATGTAAGCGGTCTTCGGAGAGATCAGGCCCCGCGTCTAAAGCGGAGCCTGACTGTCGCGCCAGCTATCGCCCGTAGGTGTAGGTGACGCTCGCCTTGTCGAGCGTGTTGAAGTGCAGGTTGAAGCCGACAACGGCGCCAGATGCGTTTTCGTCCACACCGAGCTTGTCGGCGCCAACCGCGAAGATCGTGATCACGTAGTGGTGCGGGGCGTCGCCCTGCGGCGGGCACGGACCGAAATAGGCGGCCGTCCCGGCATCGTTCCGCGACTGCACCGCGCCCGCCGGCAGCTTGCCGTTGCCGGCTTCGCCTGCTCCCTCGTCGAGGCTGGTGGTCGTGGGCGGCAGGTTCGCGACCTCCCAGTGCCAGAAGCCGCTCCCCGTCGGCGCGTCGGGGTCGTAGATGGTGATCGCAAGGCTCTTGGCGTCCGCCGGCACGTCCTTCCAGGCCAGCGGGAGCGAGACGTTGTCGCCGTCGCAGCCGAACGCATTGGCCGTGTATTTGTGCGGAATCGTATTGTCGCTGCCGACGGCGGGGCTTGATATCTCGAAGGCCGACGCCGGCCCGGCGAGCGCCATCATTGCGGAGGCGGCAAAGAGACTGAGCTTCTTCATGGCGGCTTCCTCCCTTGAAAAGTCCACCGAATGCCCGAAATCGTCGGCGGTGCCCGAACCCCTGTCAACCGGCCGTCGCGGGTGATAAGAGGCTGCCGTTCAAACCCGGCAATGGATTGAAATGCGGTTCCGGACCCTCAAGGATGCGGGCGACCTCAAGGGCAAGCGCGTACTCCTGCGTGTCGACCTTAACGTTCCGGTGAAGGACGGAGTGGTCACCGACGCGACGCGGATCGAGCGCGCCTCGCCGACGATCAAGGCGCTCTCCGACGCCGGCGCCAAGGTCGCGATCCTGGCCCATTTCGAGCGGCCGAAGGGAAAGCGCGTCCCGGAAATGTCGCTGAAGCCGGTCGCCGCGGCGGTCGCCAAGATCCTCGGCCGCCCCGTCAAGTTCGTCGACGACTGCGTCGGCGCGGAGGCGGAGGCCGCGGTGCGGAATTTAGCCGACGGCGGCATCGCGGTCCTGGAGAACACGCGCTTCCACGCCGGCGAGGAAGCGAACGACCCGGCCTTCGTCGCGGAGCTGGCCAGGCTCGGCGACGTCTATGTGAACGACGCCTTCTCCGCCGCGCATCGCGCCCACGCTTCGACCGAGGGGCTTGCGCACAAGCTGCCGGCCTATGCCGGGCTCGCCATGCAGGAGGAGCTTGAGGCGCTCGATCGCGCGCTCGGCAATCCCACGCGTCCGGTCGTCGCCATCGTCGGCGGGGCCAAGATCTCCTCGAAGATCGAGCTGCTCTCAAACCTCATCCAGAAGGTCAACGCGCTCGTCATCGGCGGGGGCATGGCGAACACCTTCCTCGCCGCGAAGGGGCTCAAGATCGGCAAATCGCTGAACGAGCCCGACCTTGAGAAGACAGCGAAGCAGATCATGCTTTCCGCGGCCGACTCGGGCTGCGCCATCGTGCTTCCGACCGATGTCGTCGCCGCCAGCGCGTTCGAGGCGAACGCGCCGCATGCGACGGTCGCCGCCGACAAGGTTCCCGCCGACAGGATGATCCTCGACGTCGGCGAAAAGAGCGTCGCGACAATCAACGAATGGATCGACAAGGCGGCGACGCTCGTCTGGAACGGGCCGCTCGGCGCCTTCGAGAAGCCGCCGTTCGACCGCGGCACGGTCGCGGCCGCGAAACATGCCGCTGAGCGCACACGAGCCGGGAAGCTGCTTTCGGTGGCGGGCGGCGGCGACACGGTCGCGGCGCTCAATCAAGCCGGCGTGGCGGACGACTTCAGCTACGTCTCGACCGCGGGCGGCGCCTTCCTCGAATGGATGGAAGGCAAGCCGCTGCCCGGCGTCGAGGCGCTCCGCGGCGCCGGAACCTAAGTGCAAAGACAAGATTGAAGGGAGAGCAGCCATGAGCGAGAGGCTGGAAGATATCGCCATCAAGATGGTCGCCGAAGGAAAAGGCATCCTCGCGGCCGACGAGAGCACCGGCACGATCAAGAAGCGCTTCGACTCGATCAAGATCGAGAACACCGAGGCGAACCGCCGCGACTATCGCGAGCTCCTCTTCTCCGCCGACGCGGCGATGAAGAACTACATCTCCGGCGTCATCCTCTTCGACGAGACGATCCGCCAGAAGGCCAAGAACGGCAAGCCGCTGGTCGACCTCATCACCGCGGCGGGCTCCGTGCCCGGCATCAAAGTCGATGCCGGCGCGCAGGACCTCGCAGGCTCACCGGGCGAGAAGGTGACCGAGGGCCTCGACGGTCTTCGCGGCCGGCTGAAGGAATATCACGACCTCGGCGCGCGCTTCGCCAAGTGGCGCGCGGTGATCACGATCGGCGACGACGGCCGCCCGAGCCGGAACTGCATCCGCGCGAATGCGCACGCGCTCGCGCGCTATGCTGCGCTCTGCCAGGAACAGAAAATCGTGCCGATCGTCGAGCCCGAGGTGCTGATGGACGGACCCGACGCCAAGCACGAAATCGACAGCTGCTACGATGTGACGGTGCGGACGCTGCACTGGGTCTTCCACGAGCTCTTCGTGGCGGGCGTCAAGCTCGAAGGCATGATCTTGAAGCCGAACATGGTCGTCCCCGGCCAGCTTTGCGCGAAGAAAGCGAGCGTCGAGGAGGTCGCCGAGAAGACGGTGAAGGCGCTGAAGGC
Organism: uncultured Alphaproteobacteria bacterium; assembly: GCA_963739005.1. Taxonomy (GTDB): domain Bacteria; phylum Pseudomonadota; class Alphaproteobacteria; order Rhizobiales; family Afifellaceae; genus DASWJZ01. Next base: position 690,757 of record CAVTYQ010000002.1, read on the forward strand.
GACCGTGCCCGCCGCCGTTCCGGGCATCGCCTTCCTTTCCGGCGGCCAGTCGGACGAGGAGGCGACGGCGCATCTCTCGGCGATGAACGCCATGTATGACCTTCCCTGGAAGCTGACCTTCTCCTACGGCCGCGCGCTACAGGCGGCGGTGCTCGACGCGTGGAAGGGCAAGCCGGAGAACGTGAAGGCCGCGCAGGCCGCCTTCGCGCATAGGGCTAAGATGAACGGCCTCGCGGCGACCGGCGCTTGGAAGAAGGACCTCGAGAGCATGGCCGCGTAGCGCGGCGACCTGAAAATCGCCGGATTGATCGGCTGGAAGGATCGGCGCTCTCCTTCCAGCCCTGTCGACATGCCGGACCGGACCGAAACGACCCGCCTATTCCTCGTCACACCGCTGGTGGCGGATGCGACGGCGTTCCTTCCGCGCCTGCGCGAGGCTCTCGCGGCAGGCGACGTCGCGGCGGTGCTGATCGCCTCTGCGCCGGAGGGCCGGATGGAGGCGCTCGCCGCGGCGCTCGTGCCGGTGATCCAGGGGGCCGGCGCGGCGGCGCTTGTTGCCGACGACACGCGGATTGCCGGGCACGTCAAAGCCGACGGCGTGCAGATCGGCACGGGCCTCGCCGATTTGAGGCTCGCGGTCGAATCGTTCCGCCCGAAGCGGATCGTCGGCGCTGGAAGCCTTTCTTCGCGCCATGCCGCGATGGAAGCGGGCGAAGCCGGCGCCGACTATCTCTTTTTCGGCCGCCCGCACGGCGACACCCATGACGCGCCCCACCCGCAGGCGCTCGATCTTGCGGAATGGTGGTCGGAACTCATGGAAGTCCCCGCCGTGGTGATGGCCGGCCGCTCGCGTGAGAGCATCGGCGAAGCCGCCGCAACCGGCGCCGCGTTCGTCGCGCTGAACGAGGCCGTCTGGGCGAACCCGGACGGGCCGGGCGAAGCCGTTCGCGCGGCGATGGCCGAGCTTGCCAGGCAGGGGCTTCGGGCCGCATGAGACGCCTTGCGCTCTTCGCGATTCCGGCGCTCGCGCTCGCGGCGTTTGTTTCCGCGCCGGCCGCGGCCGCCGGCGCCGATACGCAGGAGTCGATCGGACAGCGGATCGAACAGGGATTGGACGCCGCCGCCGGAGCAACACCGCCGAAACCCGGACTGAAGACCGGCATCACGGCCTCGCCCGGGATTGCGGCGCCGACCGGGCTCGACGACACCGACGTGTCGCTCGACGCACCGACCGGCCCGCACCGGCTGCACACCACGCTCGATCCGATCGATGTCGAGCACCGCATCGACAAGGCGCTGACCGCCGCCGGCGAGGAATCCTCCTTCCCGCCGGACTATGCCTTCGGCGCCTTTCAGCGCGGCTGGTTCCTGACCGCGTTCTCGCTCGCCCTCGATCGCGCCAAGACTGGCGACAGCGCCGCGCAGACACTCCTCGGCGTGCTCCTGTCGCGCGGCCTCGGCGTGAAGCAGGACATCGCAGCCGCAGCCGACTGGTACAAGCTCGCCGGGAACGGCGGCGATCCGGAGGCCCTTTACGCGCTCGGCCAGCTCTATCTCGACGGCAGCGGAGTCTCCGCCGATCCGGCAAAGGCGGCGGAGCTTTTCCGCAAGGCCGCCGACGACGGCCAGCCGGGCGCGGCACGCGAACTCGGCTACATGCTCCTTCAGGGCAAGAACGTGGAAAAGAACCCCATGCTCGCCGCCGCCTTTCTGCGGCGCGCCGCCGGGTCCGGCGACATGGACGCCGAGTACACGCTCGCCGGCCTCTACGTCGACGGCATCGGTGTCGTCGCCGACGATACGCAGGCGGCGCGCTGGTTCGCCGAGGCCGCGAAGAACGGCCATGTTGGCGCCGAGGTCGAATACGCGATCATGCTCGCCAACGGACGCGGCACGAAGAAGGATGAGGCGGCCGCTCTCTATTGGTTCAACCGCGCGGCGGAACTCGACAACCCGGTGGCGCAGCTTCGCCTTGCCCGCATCTACGCCGACGGCGAGGGTATGAATGCCGATTCGGCGGCGGCCGCGCGCTGGTACCTCATCGCCAAGGGCCAGGGCCTCGAAGACGACCACATGGAGGACTGGCTGAAGCGTCTCGACCCGGAAACGCTGAAGACCGCGCAGACGGCGGCGGAGGATTGGGCGCGGCTGAAACGCGGCGCCTTCCGCACCGCGATGGCGCCCGCGCAGGGCCCTCCCCCGGTGGACAATTCGGGCGAGTAGCAGTATATGCGGCCACCCTGCCGCGCCCCTTCGGGGTCGGTGGAACGATCAGCATTCTCGAATTCAGCGCGCCTCGGCGGAGTCGGCTTCCGCGCACCCGGCGTTCGGCTGAAACGGGCGCGCGAAGAGAAAGGGACTCACGGACGTGCAGGTTATCGTCAGGGACAACAATGTCGACCAGGCGCTGAAAGCGCTAAAGAAGAAGATGCAGCGCGAGGGCATCTTCCGCGAAATGAAGCTTCGCAATCACTATGAGAAGCCGTCGGAGAAGAAAGCCCGCGAGAAGGCGGAGGCGGTGCGCCGCGCCCGCAAGCTCGCGCGCAAGCGCGCACAGCGCGAGGGTCTGATCCCGAGCAAGCGTCAAGCGACCCGTTGATCCTTTTTTCGCGCCGGGCGTTATAAAGGCGGATTGCGCCCCGCAAGCGGCGCCGGGCTTGCACGGACAATGAGCGGATGATGCGCGCGGGCCCCCTTCGTTTCTCCACCGTATGGATTGCCGGCTTGCTGGCATTTGGGCTCGCCGCCTGCCAGTCGCAGCTTGGCCGAGTCCCGGTTTCGATCGACCCCTCGACCGCGTCGGAGGCGAACATCGATTCGCTTTCCGCCGTCATCGCGCGCGATCCCAATAACCCGGAAGCCTACAACGTGCGCGGCTCGGCCTTCGGACGCGCCGGCCGCTACAACGACGCGATGGCCGACTTCAACAAGGCCATCGAGCTCGACCCGAATTTCGCCCGCGCCTATTTCAACCGCGCGCTGATCTTCCGCCGCAACGGCGACCAGAAGAACGCGCTCGCCGACTACAACAACGCCATCCGCGCCGACCCGCGCTACGCGCCCGCTTACGTCGGCCGCGGCAACATGTACCGTCAGAACGGACAGCTCGACCTGGCGCTCGCCGACTACAACGCCTCCATCCAGCTCGACCGCACCGACCCGCAGGCGTTCTACAATCGCGGGCTCGTCTATCAGGCGCAGGGTCAGCATCAGCCGGCGATCGAGGACTTCACCAGTTCGATCGGCCTCTCGCCGAAGTCGCCCGAGCCCTATAACGGGCGCGGCACCTCCTACCTCGCGACCGGCGACGCGCGCACCGCGCTCGACGACTTCAACGAGGCCGTGAAGCTTGACCGCCAGAGCTACATTGCCTGGACCAACCAGGGCCTGGCGCTGGAGGCGCTTGGCGAGAAGCAGAAGGCGAACGCCGCCTTCGCCCGCGCCGCGAACCTGAATTCCGGCTACCAGCCGGCGAAAGACGGTATGCGCCGCACCTCCGGCCCGGCTTAGCCGGGCGGGTGCCAAGGGCGGCGGCCGCCGAGCCGAGACCGGCGGCGGCTTTGCAGCCTGCCATCTTCCCGACGCGGCCGGCCTGCCCGGGCTCTCTTAAACTGATACCGTCGGCGGCCCGGGATTCCGCTTTCTCCCGGGGCCCATTGCAGGCGAAGATCGTGTATCCTTAAATTTCCGGCGTTGAGGGAATGCGTCCGTGGACGGCATCGAAATCTCGTTTCCGGGCAAGGAGCTGGGCGACTCTACGCAGCTCGCCAGGGAGCTGCGCGACAAGCTGCGCGGCGACGGCGTGCCGGATGCCGCGCTTTCGATCATGCGCGAGCGCACCGACACAATGGACCTCGGCACCGTCCTCCACCTGGCCCTTCAATACGTCGAACACGTCACCACGCCGGCGACGCTCATGGTGGAGATGGCGACCATCACCTACAACGTCTACGAGCTCTGCTTTCGCGAGCATTGCGGGCTGAAGGTGAAGGTCGGGGGGCACATCCTGGAATTCGGTCCGGGCGAGATCGAGCTGGAGAAGCTGCGCACGGTGCTGGACGAGGCCTTCAATGCCGCAAACCGCTGACGACGGCAGTACGCCGCGGCTCGGCGTCCTCGTCCTCGGCGCAAGCCAGTTCCCGAACTATCCGCCGAGCCGGCGGCTCGACAACGAGTCGTTCGCGCGGTCTTCGGCGGCGTTTCGCGAACTCATGGCGGCGCCCGATACGAGCCTGCTCGGCGAGCCGGCGATCCTCGACTTGTTCGACAGCCCGGACGAGCCGGCCGCCATCATCCGCAAAATCCGCAAGTTCCTCGAGAAGCACCGCACTCTGACCGACGTCGTCATCTACTATTGCGGCCACGGCGATTTTCTCGCCGATTCAAGCAAGACCTACGTGCTCATGCTGCGGGCGACGGAGCCCGACAACGAGGCCTTCACCGCGCTGCCGCCGCGGCAGATGCGTGTCGCGCTCGACGTGCAGCTCGCGACGAAGCGCGTGTTCCTGATCCTCGATTGCTGTTTTGCCGGAAAGGCCGCCACCGAGTGGCAGGCCGACGGCATCGGGCACGTCGTCGAGGACCAGCTCTTCCAGGCGTTTCCGAAGCGCGGCACGGCGCTGCTTGCGGCCTCCTCGAAGGGCGAGCCGGCGCTTGCGCCGGCAGGCCAGGGCCTGACCATGTTCACCGGCGCCTTCGTCGACGTCGTTTCGCGCGGCATCGAAGGCGAGCGGAAGCAGCTTTCTTTCCGCGACGTCTTCCACGACACCCGTGCGAAGATCCTGGAGAGCCACGGTCCCGGCGCCGCGATCCCGGTGATCCATGCGCCGCAGCAGCCGGAAGGCGACATCTCCTTCGATCCGTTCTTCCTGAACAAGGGCTTCACGCTACCGGCGGAACCCGAGGCGAGCGTCGCCGAGCGCGAACATTTCGAGCTTGCGCTCGCCGATCTTCGCCGCTCGACCTCGCAACCGCGGATGCGCGCCGCCGCGATCGAGAACATGGCGGAGCTGCTGACGGAAACGCGATCCGGATCGCTCCGCGCGGACATCGTGAGCACGATCGAAAACGCGCGCGATACAGACGATTCGAACATGGTGCGATCCAAGGCGCGTGAGGTGCTGGAGGGGCTCGGCGCTTCCGGTCCCGCCGATTTGGCGGTGGCGCCGCCAATCCGGGACCGCGCGGGCGAAAAGAAACCACCAAAGCCGCCCAACCTCGCCGACCTCGCGGCGGCGACGGCCAAGCTGACCGAGTCGATGCCGATCCGCGCCGTCGCAGACGCGATGCGCGATCTGCGCAGCGGCAAGACCCCGCCGTGGCTGAAGAAATCGATGCCGATGGCGGTCGAGATCTTCAGAAAAGCGGCCGCGGCCGGAAGCCCCTATGAGATGTACGCGCTCGGCCGGCGTTACGAGACCGGCGACGGCCTCACCAAGGACGTTGCTGAAGCGGAGAAATGGTACGAGAAGGCGGCAGCGCTCGGAAACGAGCAGGCCGTCGGGGCGCTTCGCCGCCTGCAGAAGGAGTGATCGGCGGCGGCCTCGTCAAAGCGCCTTGACGATGTCGTCGGTCATCTTCTTGGCGTCGCCGAAGAGCATCATCGTGTTCGGCTTGTAGAAGAGCGCGTTGTCGATGCCGGCGTAGCCCGACGCGAGCGAGCGCTTGACGAAGAGGCAGGTCGCCGCCTTGTCAACGTCGAGGATCGGCATGCCGAAGATCGGCGAGGACGGGTCGTCGCGCGCCGCCGGATTGGTCACGTCGTTGGCGCCGATCACGTAGGCGACGTCGGTCTGCGCGAATTCCGAGTTGATGTCCTCGAGCTCGAAGACCTCGTCGTAGGGCACGTTCGCCTCGGCGAGGAGCACATTCATGTGGCCGGGCATGCGGCCGGCGACGGGGTGGATGGCGTATTTCACCTCAACGCCGTGCTCCTTCAGCTTGTCGGCCATCTCGCGGACAGCGTGCTGCGCCTGCGCGACCGCCATGCCGTAGCCCGGCACGATGATGACCTTGGAGGCGTTCTTCATCAGGAAGGCGGCGTCCTCGGCCGAGCCCTGCTTCACCGTCTTGTCGCCGGCGTCCGCCGCGGGTCCCGCCGTCTCGCCGCCGAAGCCGCCGAGGATGACGGAGATGAACGAGCGGTTCATCCCCTTGCACATGATGTAGGAGAGGATGGCGCCCGACGAGCCGACCAGCGCGCCGGTGATGATGAGTGCCGTGTTTCCGAGCGTGAACCCGATGCCGGCCGCCGCCCAGCCGGAATAGGAGTTCAGCATCGAGATCACGACCGGCATGTCGGCGCCGCCGATCGGAACGATGATCAGGATTCCGAAAGCGAGCGAGAAGAGCACGATCAGCCAGAAGGCGAAATGGCTCTCCGACGCGGCAAGCCGATAGACGAAGAAGACGATCAGCACCGCGAGCGCGATGTTGATGACATGCCGCATCGGCAACAGGATCGGCTTCCCCGACATGCGCCCGTCGAGCTTCAGGAAGGCGATGATCGAGCCGGTGAAGGTGATCGCGCCGATGGCGACGCCGATCGACATCTCGACCAGCGCCTGGCCATGGATTTCGCCGAGCGCTCCGATGCCGAAGGCCTGTGGCGCATAGAGCGCCGCCGCGGCGACGAGCACGGCGGCAAGCCCGACCAGCGAATGGAAGGCGGCGACGAGCTGCGGCATCGCCGTCATCGGGATCCGGCGCGCGACCGTGGCGCCGACGCCGCCGCCGGCGACCATGGCGACGACGATGGCGAGCCAGGCGAAGAAGCCCGCCGGCGGGCTTCCGAAAAGCGTCGTCAGCACAGCGATCGCCATGCCGATCATGCCGAAGAAATTGCCCTGCCGGCTCGTTTCCGGATGCGACAGCCCGCGCAGCGCCAGGATGAAGAGGACGCCGGCGACGAGATAGAGGAAGGCGGTGAAGCTTGCGGACATCAGCGCGCCGCCCGCTCTTTGCGCTTGTACATCGAGAGCATACGCTGCGTGACGAGGAAGCCGCCGAAGATGTTCACGCTGACGAGCGTCAGCGCGACGAAGCCGAAGAGGCGCGCGAGTCCCGTTCCCGAGCCGACGAGATCGACGCCGACGGCAAGCAGCGCGCCGACCACGATCACCGAGGAGATGGCGTTGGTGACGCTCATCAACGGCGTGTGGAGGGCCGGCGTCACCGACCAGACCACGTAGTAGCCGACGAAGATCGCGAGCACGAAGATCGAGAGACGGAAGACGAAGGGGTCGATCACGCCGCCGGAGATCGCGTGCGCCGCGGCGCCCGCCGTGTCGAGCGCCAATTCGTTCTGGAGCGCGATGTGGGCCGCCTGCTCCGCTGCCGCGCGCGCCTGCTCGGCCGCCTGCGCCGCGGCCTGCGCGGCCGCCTCGGCCTGGCGGACGGCGTCGTTCAGAGCCTGGTTCTCCATCAGCCCTGCCCCCCCTCGGCCGACGCTTTCGGCGCGAAAGCCGGATTAACGATCGCGCCGTCAGCGGTCAGCAGCGTCGCGGCGACGATCTGGTCGTAGCGCTTGATCTTGAGCGCCTTCTTCTCCTTGTCGATCATCGGCTCGACGAAAGCGAAGATATTGCGCGCGAGAAGCGCCGAGGACGACGCCGGAATGCGGCCGGCCATGTTCAAGTGGCCGATGATGGTGACGCCGCCGACCTTGGCGATCTCGCCCGGCACCGCACCTTCGACGTTGCCGCCGCGCTCGACCGCAAGGTCGACGATGACCGACCCGTCGGCCATCGAGGCGACCATCTCGGCATTGACCAGCTTCGGCGCCGGACGGCCGGGGATGAGCGCAGTGGTGATGACGATGTCCTGCTTGGCGATGTGGTCCTTCACCAGCGCCGCCTGCTTCGCCTGGTATTCCTTCGACATCTCCTTGGCGTAGCCGGCCGCCGTCTCCGCAGCCTTGAACTCTTCATCCTCGACCGCGATGAACTTGGCGCCGAGCGAGGCCACCTGCTCCTTGGCGGCGGGGCGGACGTCCGTTGCCGAGACGACCGCGCCGAGCCGGCGCGCGGTGGCGATCGCCTGCAGGCCGGCGACGCCGGCGCCCATCACGAAGACGCGCGCCGCCGGAACCGTGCCGGCCGCCGTCATCATCATCGGCATGGCGCGGGAGAAATGCGCCGCTGCGTCGATCACCGCCTGGTAGCCGGCGAGATTCGCCTGGCTCGAAAGCACGTCCATCACCTGCGCGCGCGTGATGCGCGGGATCAGCTCCAGCGAAAAGGCCATCAGCCCGGCTTCCGCCATGCGGGTGAGCGCCGCCGCGTTGTCATAAGGGTCCATCAGGGCGACGACCGCGGCGTCGCGCGGATATCCGGCAAGGTTCTCCGGCCGCCGCACCTTGAGGACGAGATCGGCGCCGGCGAGCGCCGCCTCGGCGGTCGCGGCGATCTCCGCGCCGGCCTCGCGATATTTGTCGTCTCGGATGCCCGCCGCCGACCCGGCGCCGGTTTCGACCGCAACGCTCGCGCCGAGCCCGACGAGCTTCTTCACCAATTCCGGCGTTGCCGCGACGCGCGGCTCGACGGCGGCGTCTTCCTTCAGGACAGCGACGCGCATCCGCTAGCCGAGCGCCAGCACCATCAACAGGAAGCCGAGGATCACGACGCCGACCAGCGCCTTGATCGATCCATTCGTGAAAAGGCCGACCGCGGTCGCGACGAACATCAGCAGGATCATCAAGACGCCAAGCCAGAAGCCGTGGGCGGCGATTCCGAAAAGCGTCAGCGACTGGAGGATCGCGACGGTCGCGAGCACGGCGATCTTCGTCAGCGCGACAAAGCTGGCGAAACTGCTTTGGTGCGCGGCGTAGTCCATTGGCGCGCCGACCTCGACGGGTCCGGAATGCGTGTGTTCGGCCATGATGTCCCCAGCAGCAATGTGGCGGTCGTGGGAGGCTTTAACACATGGCGGGAAAACGGGGCAACGTGCCGGCGCGCCGCACTTAGCGGTTATCTCCCGCCGCGGGCCCAAGAAAGGCGAGCAGCGCCTCCAGCGTCTCCTCCGGGCGCTCCTCCGCCAGATAGTGGCCGGCATCGATCGCCTGGCCGCGGACGTCGTCCGCCCAGTCGCGCCAGACTGAGAGTGGATCATAGAGCCGCCCGACCACCCCCTTCGCGCCCCAGAGCACAAGCAGCGGGCAGGCGATCTTGCGCGTGCCGAAATCGGCCTCGTCGAGCGTCAGGTCGTAGGTCGCACCGGCGCGATAGTCCTCGCAGATCGCGTGCACTGTCTGCGGATCGGAAAAAGCGCGCCAGTAGTCGGCGATCGCCTCCGGATCGAAGAATTCCGGCGGCTCGCTCGCGCCCGGCCAATTGCGTTTGAAGAACCACTCCGGATCGGCGCCGATCATCTTCTCCGGCAGCGGATAGGGCTGCGGCAGGAAGAACCAGTGCCAATAGGCCATGGCGAAGGCCGTGTCCGCGCGCCGGTAGTGCTCGAGCGTCGGCAGGATATCGAGCACCGCCAGCCGCTCCACCCGTTCAGGATGGTCGAGCGCCATGCGGTAGGCGCAGCGTCCGCCGCGGTCATGACCGACGACGGCGAAACGCTCGAAGCCGAGGCCCTGCATCAGCGCCACCTGGTCACGCGCCATCGCCCGCTTCGAATAGGGCTCGTGATCAGGCGTCGTCGCGGGCTTCGAGCTCTCGCCGTAGCCGCGAAGGTCGGCGGCGACCACGGTGAACCGCTCCGCCAGCCGCGGCGCGATTCTGTGCCACATCAAATGCGTCTGCGGATTGCCGTGGAGGAGAAGCAGGGGTGGGCCGGCGCCGCCGATCCGGTAGCGAAGCATCGCCTCGCCAACATCCGCGCGCCGAAGCGCGAAGCCCTCAAACATCGCCGCCTCGTTCCAGCCCCGCCGCTTTGAGCGCCGCGTCCTGCCGCTTCGCCAGCGCCTCGCGCTCAAAGCCCTCGATCTCCGCCTCGAAGAACCGGTGGAAGTTGAGCTCGGCCTTGAGATGCAGGAAGACCGCGCCGAGCCCGACGGCGGCGCGGTTCATCAGCACGAACTCGCGCGGGATGGTGACGGGGCCTTTCGGCTTCAGCCGCTGCTTCACCTGCCAGACCTCGCGGCGGCCGTAGGTGTTGGGGGCGACGCCGTCCGCGATGGTGCGCACCCGGTCGTCGAGGAGCGGCGCGAAGATGAAGCGCGCCCAAAGGCTCAGCGTATCGACGCGTTCATCGGTCAGGTCGCGAAAGCCCCACGCCGAATAGGCAGCCGCGATCTTTGCGCGATCGCCATGCTGGAAGCCGCGATAGAGCCCGATGACGCCCTCGACGAAAGTCGGCGAAAAGATGCGGACACAGCCATAGTCGAGGAGGTTCACCCCCGACGGTTTCCCGCCATCCTCAATGACGGTGTAGTTCCCGAGATGCGGGTCGCCATGGATTACGCCGAAGCGCGCGAAGGGCCGCCACCAGGCGTGAAAGAGCGCGGTCGCGATCCGGTTGCGCTCTTCGAGCGGCCGGTCGACGAAGGCGAGAAGCCGCTCGCCCTGAAGCCAGGTCATCGTGAGGAGGCGCTTGGTCGAAAGCTCAGGCACGAAGCGTGGCACGCTGACGTCGTCGGCGTCGGCGAGCATTGCTGCGTAGAGCCGCATGTGCGCGGCTTCGCGCACGTAGTCGAGCTCCTCGCGCAGCCGTTCGCCAAGCTCCTTCAGGATTTCGCGCGTGTCGATCTCGGGGCTGAAGCGGCGCTGCATGGCAAGCACAACGCCGAGCTGGCTCAAGTCGGCTTCGACCGCGGAATCCATGTTCGGATATTGCAGCTTGCAGGCAAGCATTGCGCCATCCGGCGCCGTCGCGCGATGCACCTGGCCGAGCGAGGCGGCGGCGGCCGGCGCGTGCTCGAAGCTCTTGAAGCGCTTCTCCCAGTCGGCCCCAAGCTCCGCCCGCATCCGCCGGCGCACGAATGCCCAGCCCATGGGGGGCGCTTCCGCCTGCAGTTTCTGCAGCTCAAGGGCGAATTCGGGCGGCAGAACGTCGGGCACGGTGGCGGCAAGCTGCGCAACCTTCATGATCGGGCCCTTGAGGCCGCCGAGCAGACGGGCGAGCTCGACCGCCTGCGCGCTTCGATCGAATCCTCGCCCAAGCGCCCTTGAGCCGATCGCACGCGCCGCAAAGCCGCCGACGCCGGTGCCGACCCGGGCATAGCGCGAAAGCCGCCCGGAAAGCCTGTTTCCCTCGTCGTCGGTTGAAGACATCGCGCCGTTACCTGGGCCCGAACGCATGGCAACGCAACTGGAAGCGGGTCTCGCGCATTTCCTGTTGCCGGCTCACGGCCAAGAAAATCGGGGGCATCGTCCTTGGCGTTCAACACTTCCTTGCATCGACCCCTTCCGCCGCGCGCCGACCTCTCGAGCGCCGCCGGAAGCCCTGTACTCATGCTTGCGATGGTCGTCGTCGCGATCGCAGCGCTCTATTTCGGGCGCGACATCTTCGTACCGCTCGCGCTCGCCATGCTGCTGAGCTTCGCGCTCGCCCCCGCCGTCCGGCGGCTGCGCCGGCTGCGTGTCCCGAACCTCCCTGCGGTGCTCAGCGTCGTCGTCCTCGCCTTCCTGCTCATCTTCGCGCTCGGCGCAGTGGTCGCCTGGCAGGCGACCGACCTTGCCGAACGCCTCCCGACCTATCGCTCGAACATCGAGACGAAGATCGATTCGGTGCTTCAGACGCCGCCGGGCGGACGCTTTTTCGAACGCGCCACCGATATGGTGCGCGATCTCGGCCGCAAGATCGAACAGGATGACAACAAGGCGGCAGCGGAAAGCGATGCGAGCGCCGCTGTCGCGGGCGACGCCCCGAAGCCGATCCCGGTCGAGATCCATCAGCCGGCGCCATCCTCGATGCAGATCATCTCCACGATCCTCGGACCGCTTTTGAGTCCGCTCGCCACCGCCGGCATCGTGATCGTGTTCGTGATCTTCCTGTTGCTGAAGCGGGAGGACCTGCGCGACCGATTGATCCGCCTGACCGGGTCGCGCGGCCTGCCCCGCACCACGCGGGCGCTCGACGACGCGGCGCAGCGCGTCGGCCGCTATCTCCTGATGCAGCTTGTGGTGAACACGACCTACGCGGTCCCGATCGGCGTCGGTCTGTGGCTGATCGGCATTCCGAACCCGGTCCTTTGGGGTCTGCTCTGCGGGCTGATGCGCTTCGTCCCTTATATCGGGCCGATCGTCGCGGCATTCTTCCCGCTCGCGCTTTCGATCGCCGTCGATCCGGGTTGGGCGACGCTTCTCTTGACCGCGGGCCTCTTCATTGTTGTCGAGCTGACCATCAACAACCTGATCGAGCCGTGGCTTTACGGCGTGAGCACGGGGCTTTCGCCGCTCGCGATCATCGCAGCGGCCGTCTTCTGGACCTGGCTTTGGGGTCCGATCGGCCTGCTTCTGTCGACGCCGCTTACCGTCTGCCTCGTCGTGCTCGGCCGTCACGTGCCGCAATTCGGCTTCCTCGACGTGCTTCTCGGCAACGAGCCGGCGCTCTCGCCGCCGGAGCTTCTCTACCGGCGACTTCTCGCGGGCGACCCGAACGAAGCGACGGAGCGGGCGGAGGAATATCTCCGCGACAACACGCTCGACGCCTTCTACGACGCGGTGGCCGTGCCGGCGCTCGCGCTTGCCGAAGAGGACCGCGCGGAACTCCACCTCACCGACGACCAGCGCCTCCGCGTTTCCGAAAGCGCGTTCCTCCTGATCGACAATCTCGAGGAATGGGAAGGAAACGGACACGCGAAAAGCGAGGAGGAACCGGACGAGCCCGCGGAAGACGATTTCTCAAGGCTGAAGGGCGTGCCGATACTCAGCGTCGGGGCGCGCGGAAATCTCGATGACGCAGCGGCGGCGGCGCTTACGCAGCTCCTTGAGCGGCACGGCGCCGACGTCCGCCTCGTCGCGCACGAATCGCTGCAGACAGCGGCGCTCCGCGAAACCGAACTTGGGCAACCCGCGGCCGTCGTTCTTTCCTACCTGAATTCCGACTCGCTCGCGCATGCGCGCTTCCTGGTGAGACGCTTCAGGCGGCGCCTGCCGGAGGCGAAGATCATTGTCGGGCTCTGGACCTTTGAAGAGCAGGAAGCCGGCCGGCGCAATCCGCTCGAAGCGACCCGCGCCGATGCCGTGGCGACATCGCTCAAGGAGGCAATGGCGAGCGTCTTGGAAGCCGTCGTGATCGTCGAAGCGGACGAGACGCCGCCGGCCTTTGCGGTTCAGCGCTGACGGGACTCAGCGGGCGGCGGTCAGCCTTCCGCCTGCTCCAACTCGTCGATCAGGCCGGCGATCACGGAAAGCCCCATCTGCCAGAAGCCGGGATCGCTCGCGTCGAGACCGAAGGGCGCCAAGAGCTCTTTGTGGCGCTTGGTGCCGCCAGCCTTCAGCATGGCGAAATACTTCTCCTGGAAGCCGCTCTCCGCCCTCTCGTAGACCGCGTAGAGCGAATTCACGAGGCAATCGCCGAAGGCGTAGGCGTAGACGTAGAACGGCGAGTGGATGAAGTGGGGGATATAGGTCCAGTAGGTCTCGTAGCCGGGGCCGAGGCGAATGGCCGGCCCGAGGCTTTCGTCCTGTACCTTGAGCCAGATCTCGCCGATCCGTTCGGCGGTGAGCTCGCCGTCGCGCCGCTCAAGATGGATGTGCCGTTCGAACGTGTAGAACGCGATCTGCCTGACCACCGTGTTGATCATGTCCTCGACCTTCGCGGCCAGCATGATCCGGCGTTCGCGCGCGTCCGGCGCCGCCTTGAGGAGCGCGCGGAAGGTCAGCATCTCGCCGAAGACGCTCGCCGTTTCGGCAAGCGTCAGCGGCGTCTGCGACATCAGCAGGCCCTGATCGGCGGCGAGCACCTGATGCACGCCGTGGCCGAGCTCGTGCGCGAGCGTCATCACGTCACGCGTCTTCCCCTGGTAGTTCAGGAGCACGTAGGGATGTACCGAGGGGACGGTCGGATGCGCGAAGGCGCCGGGCGCCTTCCCCGGCCGTGTCGGCGCGTCGATCCAGCTCTTATCGAAGAAGCGCTTCGCGATCGCCGCCATCTCCGGCGCGAAGCCGCCATAGGCGCCAAGCACCGTTCGTCGCGCCTCTTCCCATCCGACGCGCCGGTCGCTCGATTCCGGCAGCGGCGCGTTGCGGTCCCAGAATTCGAGCTTGTCCTTGCCAAGCCAGCGGGCTTTTAGAGCGTAATAGCGGTGCGAGAGCCGCGGATAGGCGTCGTGCACCGCCTTGACCAGCGCATCGACGACCTCCGGCTCAACCCGGTTCGAAAGGTGCCGCGCCGCCGCCACGTCCCTGAAGCCGCGCCATTCGTCGGAGATCGACTTGTCCTTGGCGAGCACGTTGGTGACGTGCGTGAAGAAGCGGATGTTCTCCTTGAAGGTCGCGCCGAGCGCCTCCGCCCCCGCCTTGCGCTTCGTCTCGTCGGGATCGACGAGGCGATTGAGCGTCGGCTCGAGCGGCAGCTTCTCGCCGTCGACGTCGAAGCGGAGCGATGCCAGCGTCTCGTCGAAGAGCCGGTTCCAGGCGCCTCGCCCGGTTGCGTATTTCTCGTGGAAGAGCTGCTCGATCCGATCCTCAAGCTGGTAGGGCCGCTCCAGCCTCAGATCCTCCAGCCACGGCCGGTAGACGGCGAGCGCCGGCGTCTGAAGCGCCTTTTCGATCACCGCGTCGTCGAGGCGGTTCAGCTCCAGCCCAAAAAACAGAAGATGCGTCGAGATCGCGGTGAGCTTGTCCTGCACGTCGCCGAAGAATTTCGAGCGCGCCGGATCGGTCGTGTCACCGGCATGGACGAGGCCGGCATAGCTTCCGAGCCGCCCGAGAACCTCCTCGACCTTCTCGAATTCGGCGATCGCCTGGGCGAGCTTCGCGCCGCCGTCCGGCGATTCGGCAAGCGTTTTGAGCTCGCCCTTGTAGCGCGCCTCGAAAGCGCGGCTCTCTTCGTCGGCGCGCTGAAGGTCGCGCTTCAGCTCCGGCGCGTCCATCGCGGCGTAGAGATCGGAGAGATCCCACACCGGCAACGCACCGAGATCGTTGGTTCCTTGGCTTTTAAGGCGCGCCTCTTTCGCCACGCTCGTTCCCCTGTTCCAGATCGCCTGTGTTCCGCGGGACCGCTAATCCGATCTTAACCGTAAGCGAGAGACAGTCGGTCAGTTCGAGTCGCCCCCGAGGCGCCGACGGGTTGGTGCTTACGGTAAGGTGATATGGCAGTTCACGTCCTGGTCGTCGATGACGATCCCGCCGAACGTCGCCACATCGAGGAAATCCTAAAAAACCAAGGTCACTCGGTCGAGGGGGTCGCGAGCGGCGAAGCGGCGCTTGCGCGGCTGTTGAAGGCCGATCCGACGCCGGTCTCCGCGATGATCCTCGATCTCGTCATGCCCGATATCGACGGCATGGCGGTGCTCGAACGGCTGGCGCGGCATGCGCTCGCCGTACCGGTAATCGTGCAGACGGCGGCGGGCGGCATTGATACCGGCGCCGCCGCGATCCGCGCCGGCGCCGCCGACTTCCTGGTCAAGCCGGCGACGCCGGAACGGATCAGGGTCTCGCTCCTGAACGCGCTCAAGATCGGCGCGCTCGAGGGTGAGGTGCTGAGGATGCGTCTCTCGCGTTCCGGCCCCCTCACCCTCGGCGACATCGCCATGCATTCGCCTGCGATGGAACGGGTCAGCCAACTCGCCGCGCGTGCCACCCGCTCCGCGATCCCGATCCTTATCGAGGGCGAGCGCGGTGTCGGCAAGGAGCTTCTCGCGCGTGCCATTCACGGTTCGGGCGCGCGCAAGAACCGTCCCTTCGTGGCGCTCCGCTGCGGCGGGATCGATCCGGAGAATGTCGATGCGGTGCTCTTTGGCGCCGACGGCTGCGGCGGCAAGCTCCGGGAGGCGGCCGGCGGCACGCTCTTCCTCGACGAGATCGGCGCGCTTCCGCAGGCTGCGCAGGAAGGGCTCGCCCGTTTCATTTCCGCCGAGGCCACCGCAGGGCGGGATGCGCCGCGCGGCGAAATCCGGCTGATTGCCGCGACGGAAATCCGCCTGATCGATCATGTCGGCGGAAGGGGATTCCGCCAGGATCTCTACAACCGGCTGAACGTATTTCCGATCTGGCTGCCGCCGCTCCGCGATCGCTGCGCCGACATCCCGGCGCTGGCGCGGGGCTTCCTTGCGAGACACGCGGCCGAGGCCGGCCGCTCCGGCGTCTCGGGTCTGACCGCTTCCGCCATGCAGCTTCTCCTCGCGCACGACTGGCCGGGCAACATCCGTGAATTGGAGCATGCGGTCTTCCGCGCTGTCATGCTGTCAGAGGGCGGCGAGCTCAGACCGCGCGATTTTCCCTCCATTCCCGGCGCTGTCGCGGCGGAGCCCGCGCTAAGCGCCGCGGAAATCGATCAGAGAGCCGTTGCGGATCGGGAACAGTCTCGCTGCGAGCCGGTTTTGATTCCGTCGCGACCTGACAAAGCGGGCTTCGCCCGATATGGTGTTGCGCGGCTTTTGGACGAACGCGGCGATATGCGGTCGTTCGGCACGCTTGAAGAAGAAGTCATCCGCTTCGCCATCGGCCACTACGGCGGTCGCTTGAGCGAAGTGGCGCGGCGGCTCGGTATTGGCCGCTCGACGCTCTATCGAAAGATGAAGGATTACGGGATCGCGCACGCAGAATCGAGGGAGCTGGCGCGGGCTTAGCCGAAGCGGAAGGACTTTGTGATGAGAGTATTGCGTATTGCGCTCCTGATCTTTGCATTTGTCGGCATTGCGACACCAGCGCTGGCCCATGTCGACCTCGAGGGGCTCCGCCCGACGGCTGCGGTGACGACGGTGACGCCCTCGCCGCGCGAAAATGCGGTACAGGCGGCCCTTGAGACCGCCAAAGCCACGGACCCGATCGATAAGCGCGTGCTCGCCGGCGTGCACGATTTCTATGCAGCGCGGAACTTCGATCTCGTGTGGCTCGGCAATCTCGACGCCCCGCGGCAGATGGCGGGGCTGCGCGATGCGATGGACAAGGCTGCGGACTATGGCCTCGACCCGACTGCCTACGCGACGCCGAAACTTGCGGCGCATTATCATGACGACCCCCAAGAGCTTGCCCAGGCGGACGTCGAATTCAGCCTCGCGGCGGCGCGCTTCGTCACGCACATCGCCTCGGGCCGCATCCGGCCCGAAGACATCAGCCCGCAGATCTCGCTGCAGCCGGAGCGCCCCGATATCGCCGAGGCGCTGACCCGCCTGTCGCAGTCGCCGGATATCGCCGCCGACCTGGCCGCCTACGAGCCGCCGCACCCGCAGTACGCGGCACTCAAGGCTGCGCTCGCCAAGCTCCGCGCCGATGCCGAGAGCGAACAGCAGCGGATCGTCATCCCCGATGGAGGGCTCCTGAAACCCGGCGCGCGAGACGCGCGTGCGCCGCTCCTGCGCGCGCGTCTTGGAATCGAGCTCGCCGCGGACGCCGACCCGGAAATCTACGACACCCCGCTCGTCGGCGCGGTGAAGGCCTTTCAGGGGGAAAGCGGCCTCAACACGGACGGGATCGTAGGGCCGCAAACGATTCAGCTGATGAACGGGCGAAGCCGCGAGGAGGAGATCGCCTCGCTCATCGTCAACCTGGAGCGCTGGCGCTGGATGCCGCGCGACCTCGGCGCGTTCCACGTCCTAGTGAACGTACCCGAGTTCGTGGTGCGCGTGGTGCAGGACGACGCCGTCGTGCACGAAACACGGGTGATCGTGGGCAAGCCGACCAACCCGACGCCGATCTTCTCGAACGCGATAAGCCACATCATCGTCAATCCATATTGGAACGTGCCCGACTCGATCGTTCGCAACGAGCTGATGCCCGAGCTCCGCTCCGATCCCTGGGGATTCTCCAGCCACGGCTACGAGGTCTTCGCCCGCGTCCAGGGCAGGATGCGGCAGATCGATCCGCGCTGGGTCGCCTGGTACGGAGTCGACGCGGGGCTGGTGCATATCCGCCAGATCCCCGGCGACTTCAACGCGCTCGGCCGCATCAAGTTCATGTTCCCCAATCAGCACGACGTCTACCTGCACGACACGCCGTCGAAGTCGCTGTTCAAGCGCGACTATCGCGCGCTGAGCCATGGCTGCGTCCGGGTGGACAACCCGCTCGATTTCGCCGACGCGCTTCTCCCCGTGGCGGCGCCCAAGTGGAACTCGGCGCGGCTTCAGAAGCTCTACGGCGGCGAAGAGCGGCGCGTGAACCTCGACACCGCGATCCCGGTGCACCTCGCCTACTTCACGGCTTGGGCGACACCCGACGGCGATCTGCGCCACTTCGATGACATCTATGGCTACGACGGAGACATGGCCGCCTATCTCGGCTCATAGATAGAAACGGTTCACAATGCCCGGATTCCGCCCCAAACCGCCCGGAAGTGCCGCAATTCTGCCATAGGCCGATTTTTAAGTCCGAGTTAAGCATCATACGCGACGATCGACGCCCGCTGGGTGCCGGGGATGGGCGACCCCAAGAATTCAGAGGGCGACCGCGTTTTGAGATTCCCGACCGCGCCACTATCGATCGGTCTCTCCGTCGGGCTTGCGGTCGGCCTCTTGGTTACCGCTCTGTTGGTGCTGCCGGCCGCGCCGGCACAGTCGCGCGAGCCGGACAAGACGCTGAAGCTCATGTTCGGCCACACCGGCGAGACCGGTGTCTTCACGTTCAAGCGGAACGGCCGTTACGACCAGGCCGAGCTCGCCAAGATCAACCACTTCCTGCGGGACTGGCGGCGCAACGAGTTCGACGCACATGGACCCGCATCTGCTCGACCTCGTCTGGGCGATCTATCAGGAAACCGGTTCGCACGATTACATCCACGTCGTCTCCGCCTACCGCTCGCCGACGACGAACGAAATGCTGCGGGCGCGCTCGAGCGGTGTCGCCAAGAACAGTCAGCATCGGCTCGGCAAGGCGATGGACTGGTTCGTGACGGACGTGCCGCTCTCGAAGCTGCGCGAGATCGCGATGAAGATGCAGGGCGGCGGCGTCGGCTACTATCCGCGCTCCGGCTCGCCCTTCGTCCACACCGACACCGGCAACGTTCGCGCCTGGCCGCGCATGAGCCGCGAGCAGCTGATCGCCCTCTTCCCGAACGGAAACACGCTGCATCTGCCCGCCGACGGCCAGCCGCTGCCTGGGTACGCCGAGGCAGTCGCCCGCCGCAATGCGATGGGCGACTCGGCGCTCGCCTATCTTGAGACCAAACCGTCGACGATACAGGTTGCCGACCGCACCGGCACCGACGCGACAACGACCGGCTGGCTGAAGCACGTCTTCACCGGCAACGATCAGAGCGACGATCAGGGCGACGACGACACCGCCGACCAGACGCCGCAGCCGCAGCCCGCTCACCAGAATGTGGTCCTTGCTTCGGCGGAAACCGACCCGACGAATGCCGACTCGACCGACGCGCGCGTCCCACGGGCCCGTCCGGCGGCCGAGACCGATGCAGCCGCGGAGCCGCAGCCCGTCGTCGTCGCGTCGGCTGACGCCGGGGTTACCGACATGCTGGTGCTGCCGGCGCTTGGAGACGGCTCCGGCATGGCTCTGAACCCCGAGGATTTCGGGATCGGCGCGCAGACGATCCGCGTGAGAGCGTCTTCGCAGGATGCCATCGCCGGGCTGCTTTCGCCGCAGGACGCGGCGCAGCCGGCAAGGCCGCCAAAGCCGGTCCAGCTTGCCTATGCTCCGACGGCCGACGAACCCTCCGCAGTCTCCGACGCGGACAGGGCGATTCTCGCCGCTTTCGCCGCCGTGGACCGCTCCGACGCCGGCAACCCGCCCGATCCGATGCTCGTCGCGGCGCTGACGCGCGAGGCGCGCGGCGGCTCCCTCACAGCGGAGCGTCCGACGGTGGTGGCCGACAACACGCAAGGCGGGACCGCGGGACGTGCGCCCGGCGTCGTGGTCGCGGCGAGCGATCTTCCCGCCTACGACGGCGACGAGGACGAACTCCTCGATCTGATCGACGCGGCGCAGCCTGCCGATCCGCAGGTCGCGAACCTCGCCATGCCGAAGCCCGCAGCCGCGGGCGGCCTTTTTGTTGCACCCGGCGCGGCCTCCGAGGTTGCCGACCTTCGCGGCGAGGCGGGACCGCCGGTCAACCGGTTCACGCCCGCCGTCCAAGCCCGCCGCAAGGACAATCAGGGCTTCTTCACCAAGCTCTTTGCCAGCCTGATCGAGTAGCCGTGGCTACGCGGTCGATACGCGCCCCGACGCACGCCGGCGCTGTGGCCGCCATGCCACGCCGGCCGAGTTCATCGCCGGCGGCGATTTCGCCGAAACGAAGCGCGTGTTAGCAATGACCTCGATGACTTGGGCGGGGGCCCAATGCGTACGCTTCGAGTTGTGGTTTTTGCCGCCATCGCGCTCGCGCCGATGGCAGCCAGAGCGGAGTTTCAAATCTCCGCTTATGGCGGCGTCAACACCGCCAACAACAGCGATGTCACCCTGAACACGCCGCTCGTGTCAGGGACCTATGACATCGACTGGTACGGCGACTCCTTCCACACGCCGCCCTATTGGGGCGTGCGCGGAACTTGGTGGCTGAACGATTTCAACCTGCCGCACTGGGGCGTCGCGCTCGACTACAC
Source organism: uncultured Alphaproteobacteria bacterium (assembly GCA_963739005.1). Classification (GTDB taxonomy): domain Bacteria; phylum Pseudomonadota; class Alphaproteobacteria; order Rhizobiales; family Afifellaceae; genus DASWJZ01. The sequence continues at coordinate 711,362 of CAVTYQ010000002.1, forward strand.
GCACGCCAAGGTGAAGGCGGCGCATCTCGGCACCATCCCCTTCTCGCATCTGGAATTCACCGACGGCCTGAATACGGCTGCGCTGAACGCGCTCTATCGCATGCCGCTCACCAATCGCTTCACCGCCTACGCGGGGGTGGGCGCCGGCGTCGCCTTTCCGCACGTGGAGGTGAGGACGATCCCCGACCAGGGCACAACCTGGAACTACCAGGTGAGCGGCCCGACCGTGCAGGGGCTCGTCGGCATCAACATGGACATCGCCTACGGGGTCTCCGTCTTTGCCGAATACAAGGCGAACTTCAGCTGGAACGACGCCGACCTCGTCGGCGGCGGCACGCTGAAGACCGACGTGCTGACGCATCAGTTCGCCGCCGGTATCAGCATCTCCCTCGGCGCCCCGCCGCACTACTAGCGACGGGCCGGACGGGCGGCGGCCGACTGGCCGCGTATCGACCGCACCGCGGCAAGCCTGATATCGTCCGCCGCGATGACAGCGGAATTGGAACGCAGCCCGATCGTCGACCGCCTGATCGCGCTGCCCGTAGAGGTCTACGAGAGGCTGCGGACGAACGTGACCGGGGCGGGCGCGTTTCTCGCGCGCCGCCGGCGCGACGTGCGCTTCCGTGTAGTTCCCTACAACGCCTTTCAGATCGCGAACGCCGCGGCGGTCACCGTCTCGGTCATCGCCGTGCTGGTCTTCGTTCTCGATCCTCTCCTTGTCGCCTGGCAGACGAGCCTGCCGGAGCCCACGGTCGCGTTCTTCCGGCACGTGACGCGCTTCGGCAAGTCCGATTGGATCCTCATCGGCACCGGCGTCTTCCTGATCGTGATGCTGAGCCTTGAGGCCGGCACGCTTGCAAGGCGCACGCGCGCCAAGCGGACGGCGCGCTCGCTCGCCGCCTTCTATGTTTTCGCGTCGGTCGCGAGCTCGGGGATCATCGCCAATCTCGCCAAATACGTGATCGGGCGCGCCCGGCCGCAGCACTTCTACGACGCCGGCGACTTCTCCTTCGACTTCTGGTCGGGCGACGCCGGCTGGGCGAGCTTTCCGTCCGGCCACGCGACGACCGCGATGGCGCTCGGCTTGGCACTCGCGCTGCTCTTCCCGCGTCTGCGCTGGGTGTTTCTCTCGCTCTGCTTCTGGATTGCCATGAGCCGTCTCTTCCTCGCGGCGCACTATCCCTCTGATGTGCTCGCCGGCGGCCTGCTCGGCGGGACGACGGCATGGCTTCTCGCCCGCGTGCTGGCGCAGCGGCGGCTTCTCTTCGACTTCGACAGGAACGGCCGGCTGACTCGCCGGAAAAGCGCTTCCGGGCGCCTCCTCTGAGGGGCCCCGTCAGGCGGCTTCCGCGGACACCATGCCGAGCGCGTGCAGATAGAGGTCGAGGAGCGCCTCCTCCTCCTGCCGCTCGGCGGTGTCCTTTTTCCGGAGCCGGATCACCTGGCGCATGATCTTGGTGTCAAAGCCCTGGCCCTTGGCCTCGGCGAAAACGTCGCGGATATCGTCGGCGAGCGCCTTCTTCTCTTCCTCCAGGCGCTCGATCCGCTCGATCAGCGACCTGAGCTGACCGGACGCGACCGTCCCGGAGCCAAGCGAAGCGGAAGCGGCGGGGGACATTTCGGCGGAAACGCCATTCTCGGCCATACGAAAAACTCCTTATCGACCGGTCCGGCGTGCGCCCTCCGCCCGGCCAAGGTCAACACCGCGGGGCCGGCAATCCTCACTATCCAAAGGTCAGTCGTGGGCGGGGCGATTTTTTTCAAACGCCTGCTTGGTGGCGCTTGACGCATCCGCCTGATATTTGGCGCGCCAATCGTCGTAGGGCATGCCGTAGACGACCTCGCGGCTCTCCTCTTTGGTCATGGAAAGCCCGCGTTCCTCAGCGGCGTCGCGATACCAGTTCGAAAGGCAGTTGCGGCAGAATCCGGCGAGATTCATCAGGTCGATGTTCTGCACGTCCGTGCGCTGACGAAAATGCTCGACCAGCCGCCGGAAGGCGGCCGCCTCAAGCGCCGTGCGGGTTGCGTTATCCATTTGCAGCATCGTCACCTCCTTGCCTCGTCGCATCGTCGTCGGACTCCGAGCCATAGTGACGCACGACATGGAGCGCCGGCTCCGCGACCGCGTCGCGCAGGATGGGCTCCAGCCTGTCCGCCCATTCCTCGACTCCCGCCGGCGTCTCGATCAGATCGTTCCTGACCTCAAGCAGCCCATGCGCAAGACCGCGCCCGCTCCCATGGCGATACATGGTGTCGTTCTTGAGCGAGCCCAAATAGGGCTCGTTGTCGCCGATCCTCAGGCCATGCTCGGCGTGTAGACGGTCGAGCAGCAAACGCGCGAAGCGCGGATCGCGATCCCACAGGATGCCGGCGTGCCACGGCCGCCGCATCCCCTTCCACTCCGGGGTGTAGGAGTGGATCGAGAGCAGAATCGGCGGAACGCCGATCTGGAGCATCGCGTCGAGCCGCCGCTCGATCGCCGCGTGGTAGGGGCGATGGAAGCGATTGAGACGCCGCTCCCGCTCCGCCGCGTCCAGGCAGCGGTTGCCGGGCACGACGGCGCCGTCGGAGAGCTGCATCAGAAGCGTCGGATCGTCCTCGCCCCGGTTCGGGTCGATGACGAGCCGCGAAAAGCAGGTGAGGATCGCCGGCGCGTTCAATCGCTCAGCGAGCGAGCGCGCGAGCGGCGCGGCGCCGATGTCGTAGGCGATGTGGCGCAGAAGCTCAGAATCCGGCAGCCCGAGCCCGCCGTATTCCGGCGGGATCCGGTTGCTCGCGTGATCGACAAGGATGAGAAGCCCGCCGGCGGGGTCGCCGTCGAGCTCCTCATAGGAATCGGACCGTCGCGATTGTCCGGTGTCGACCGGATCCGCTTTCATCATTCGAGCCCCGGGGGAAACGAAGAACGGCTCGCGTGGAACCGTCGGAGCATGATAGGAGCTGCCGCGCCCGCCTTCCAGCACCCGCGAACACGTTCAATGGTCCCGCCCGCCGCTCGGCCCTCCGTCGCCTTCGATGCCGCGCCGATCGCCGTCCTCGCCCTGGTCGCCGGGGCGATGGCGATGGGGATATCGCCGATCTTTGTCCGCTTCGCCGAAGTCGGCCCCTTCACGAGCGCCTTCTGGCGGGTCGGCCTCGCGCTTCCGGCGCTGTGGCTCTGGTCGACGCTCGAGCGGCCTGCCGACGGCGCTGCGCGGCCGGGCCGCGGAGCACGCCTCTCGGTCCTCCTTGCCGGCCTCCTTTTCGCCGGCGATCTGACGTTCTGGCACCTCGCGATCATGCACACCTCGGTCGCCAATGCGACGTTCCTCGCGACGCTAGCGCCAGTCTGGGTCGTCCTCGGCTCCGGGCTCTTCCTCGGCGAGCGCGTCGCGGCGCAAGTCCTCCTCGGTCTCGCCCTTTGCCTTCTCGGCGCGGCGGCGCTAATCGGCAACACCTGGTCGAATGACCCCGGCCACCTCGACGGCGACCTCTACGGCGTCGCTACCTCGTTCTTCTTCGGCGCCTATTTCCTTGCCGTCCGCCGCGCGAGGCGCGTCTACGGCGCCGGACGCACGCTCTTCCTCTCAAGCATTGTCACCGCCATCGTCCTGCTCGTCGAAGCGATGGTGATCGAAGACCAGATGTGGCCGCTCGGGCTCTCCGGCGTCGCCGCCCTCGTCGCCATGGCGCTCGTCAGCCACGCCGGCGGACAAGGGCTCCTCGCATTCGCCCTAGGCCACCTCCCCGCCGCCTTCTCCTCGCTGGTCATCTTCCTGGAAGCGGTCGCCGCCGCCTGCTTCGCCTGGATCATCCTGGGCGAGCCGATCGGGCCGATCCAGGCGCTCGGCGCCGTGGCGATCTTCGCGGGCATCAGCGTCGCCAGGCCAAGGCGCGCCGGGTGACGCCCCGGGAGCTCTGCCGCGCCATGTTCGACGCCGCAGTGGCGCGCGCGCAGCCGGCGGTCTGCCTCCCGCCGCACCTTCCGGCGCCCCCACAGGGCAGGCTCATCGTGCTCGCCTGCGGGAAGTCCGGCGCGCAGATGTCCGAGGTCTGCGAGGCGTACTATCTCGAGGGCGGCCTGCTTCAGCCGGAGCGGATGGTCGGCATCTGCGTCACCCGGCACGGCTATGGGCGGCCGCTGAAGGTGATCCGATGCGTCGAGGCCGGCCATCCCGTGCCCGACGCCGCCGGCCTTCAGGCGACCGCCGACGTGCTCGCGCTCGCCAAGCAGGCCGGCCCCGACGACCTCGCCCTCGTGCTTCTCTCCGGCGGCGGCTCGGCGAACTGGGTGGCGCCGGCCGCCGGGCTCAGCATCGACGACAAGCAGCGGCTGACGCGGGCGCTTCTCGCCTCCGGCGCGCCGATCTTAGACATCAACACGGTCAGGAAGCATCTCTCGCGCATCAAGGGCGGACGGCTCGCCGCCCTCCTCTATCCGGCGCGCTCCCTGTCGCTCGCCATTTCCGACGTTCCCGGAGACGACCCCTCGGTGATCGCCTCGGGGCCGACCGTTCCCGATGCGACGACGTCGGCGGACGCCCGCGCCACGCTGCAGCGCTGGAACATCCCGATCCCCGAGAACGCGCGGGCCGTCCTCGACTCGGCGGACGGCGAGACACCAAAACCCGGCGATCGAGTGTTTTCCACTGCCGATTATCGCATCGTCGCGCGGCCGGCGCACTCTCTGAAAGCCGCAGCCGCGATCGGCCGGAACGCCGGGTACGAGGTGGCGATGCTGGGCGATTCGATCGAGGGCGAGGCCGCAACCGTCGGCCAGGCGCACGGCCTGATGGCCGTCGAGGCGCTCCGCGCCGGCAAGCGCATAATCCTTCTTTCCGGCGGCGAGTTGACCGTCACCTTGAGGGGCGACGGCGACGGCGGACCCAACCAGGAATACGCGCTGGCGCTTGCGCAGGCGATCGACGGCGCCGCCGGGATAACGGCGCTCGCCGCCGACACCGACGGCACCGACGGAGGGCGCGGCGAGGCCACCGATCCGGCCGGCGCCTTCGCGGATGCAACATCGGCCGCGCGTGGCAGGGCACAAAGCCTCAATGCCGCCAACTTCCTGAAAAATAATGATTCAAAGCAATTTATTAACCGAATCGGGGACCTCCTCGTCACCGGTCCGACTGGGACGAACGTCAACGACTTCCGCTGCGTCGTCGTTGACAAGGGAAATGCCGGCGGGCAATAAAGTTAAGGACTTGTTAGGTATGCGCCCAACGGAGAAGGGTGGGGCAATGAGGCTTCTCCGCCGCAGCGGACTCGTGGCTTTGTTGTGCGCCGCTGGCCCCTTCTTCGTCATTGCACCCGCCAAGGCAGACTTCAGAGTCTGCAACAAGACCACCAGCCGCGTCGGCATTGCCGTTGGCTACAAAGCCGACCGCGACTGGACCACCGAAGGTTGGTGGACGGTGAATTCGGACAGCTGCGCAACGATCCTCGCCGGTCCCCTCGTGGGCCGGTATTATTATATGTATGCCGTCGACTACGATCAGGGCGGTGAATGGGGCGGCAACAGCGCCTTTCTGTGCACGCAGGAAAAGGAATTCACCATCCGTGGCGTGAGCGACTGCGTGGCGCGCGGCTACCAGAAGACGGGCTTCTATGAAGTTGACACCGGCAACCAGGAGAGCTGGACGATCCAGCTGACGGAGCCAACGAGCCGGGGTGTCGGAGGCCGATGAGACGCCGGCGCAAGATCAAGAATTCTCGCCACCCTCGGGCCTTCATCCAACACACCTGAAACGATCGAACAGCTCTTCCGGGCGGGCGCCGATCTTTTTCGCATCAACATGAGCCATACCTCGCACGATGCTCTGCGGAGCCTCGTTGCGATGATCCGCGACGTCGAAGCGAAATACGACCGGCCGCTCGGCATCGTCGCCGATCTGCAGGGGCCGAAGCTCCGCATCGGCACGTTCGAGGGAGAGACGATCCACCTGACGAAGGGCCAGACCTTCGTGCTCGACAGCGACCCGCGGCCCGGCAACAGCGAGCGCGTGCTCCTGCCGCATCCCGAGATCTTCGCGGCGCTCGAGCCAGGCCATGCGATCCTCCTGAACGACGGCCGCGTGCGGCTGAAGGTGCTCGAGGTGGGCGACCGCCGCGCGGTGACGGAAGTCGTGCAGGGCAAGACGCTCTCCGACCGCAAGGGCGTGAGCCTGCCCGATACGCTGATCCGCTCCGGCGCGCTCACCGAGAAGGACCGCCGCGATCTCGACGCGGCGCTCGCCGCCGACGTCGACTGGGTCGCCCTCTCCTTCATCCAGCGGCCCGACGACATCGCCGACGCCCGCAAGACGGTCAAGAACCGGGCCGGCATCATGGCCAAGATCGAGAAGCCGCAGGCGCTGCAGCATCTCGAGGCGATCATGGAGCTTTGCGACGGCGTGATGGTGGCGCGCGGTGACCTCGGCGTGGAGATGCCGCTCGAGGCGGTGCCGGGCGTGCAGAAGCGGATCACGCGCCTCGGGCGGCGCATGGGCAAGCCGGTGGTGGTGGCGACGCAGATGCTGGAAAGCATGATCACCGCGCCGGTGCCGACCCGCGCCGAGGTTTCCGACGTCGCCACCGCCGTCTTCGAAGGCGCCGACGCCGTCATGCTGTCGGCGGAATCGGCGGCGGGCGAGTATCCGACCGAGGCGGTCGAGACGATGAACCAGATTGCCGAGGCGGTGGAGAAGGACAAGCTCTTCCCCTCCATCATCCAGGCGCAGCGGCCGGAGCCCGAATCGACCGGCGCCGACACGATCACCTTGGCGGCGCGGCAGATCGCCGAGACGCTCGGGCTCGCTGCGATCGTCTGCTACACCTCGTCAGGGTCGACCGGCATGCGCGCCTCGCGCGAGCGGCCCAATGTTCCGATCATCGCGCTTTCGCCGGTACGCCGCACGGCGCGCCGCCTGTCGATGGTCTGGGGCCTCCATTGCGTCGTCACGGAGGACGCGCGCGAGGTCGACGAGATGGTGCACCGCGCCTGCTCTATCGCTTTCAAGGAAGGCTTCGCGCATCCCGATCAGCGCATCATCATCACCGCCGGCGTTCCCTTCGGCACGCCCGGCGCGACCAACCTTCTGCGCATTGCCTTTATCGGCCCCGACGGGATGTCGGGAATTTAGACCTTTCTTGGCGAGCCTGTGGAAACGGGGGTGGGAAGAAGGGCCGCTCTACAGCCAAGGGGCGCCGCGGCGCTAAGGTGCAATCTTGTTGTCTGTGTCTGCGAACGATGACGCGCCGCCCATGCTCACGAAAATCCGCTTCGAGGCGTTCGGGACCTGCCTCGCGCCCGACCTGACGCTGCTGGAGATATCGGCGCTTCGCATCTGGCTTCTGTCGAGCGTGGAGAATCTCGCCCGGCTGATCGAATTCGCGGCCGCGCGCGATCTGCTTCCAGCCCTCGAACACTGCCTTTCCCGTTATGCTCTGGTGCCGCCGTTCGGCCGCGGCGGTGACGACGAGGCATCGCCCGACGAATACCTTCGGCAGATCCGCGAAGACCACATCGCGCGACGCACCGCGATGCGGCAGCATCTGGTCGCGGCGGTGCGGGCGCTGAACGCGAAGGATATCGAGCCGCTCCTCCTCAAGGGATGCGCATCGCTTTGGGAGGAGCGCGACCCGTGGCGGCAGATGCGTGACCTCGACATCCTGGTGAAGCCGGAGCAGGTCGGGGCCGCGCGCCACGCGCTTGCGTCGCTCGGTTTCCGGGAATCGCCTGACGCCGAAGGCCAAAGGTTCGGCCATCACCTTCCGCCGTTGATCAGGGAAGGAATGCCGGGATGGCTGGAGGTGCATTTCCGCGCCTCGAACAACAAGGCGGAGAAATATGTCGCGACGCGCGATCTCCGGTCAGTGAGCAGGCAATCGGCGCGGAACGACGCCCGCGCCCGTGTGCTGCCGGCCCCGCAGCATGCAATGCACGGTCTCGTGCACAATCATTTCGGCCATCGCAGCAGCTCCTTCGGCACGATCAACCTGAAAGGACTGCAGGAGTTTGCCTGGGCGGTCGCCGGCATGAACGCGGCGGACCGGCAATCGCTCAACGAAATGTCGTTCCGCTCCGCCCGGCTGAGGGCGGCCTTCGAACTGTGGACGTCGGCCGCTGCAAGCTTCTACCGCCTCTCCCTTCCGCCGGGCTGGGCGGCCTCAAGCGAAGCAAAGGCGCGCGCCGAAGCGGCGCTGCAACGGACGGGCTCCGGTGCGCCGGAGCCCCTGGTCACCACCTTCATCAAGACGGCAAGCCATGCGTTGGGGGAGCCGGGCTCGGAGGGACTTCCCGGCATTTCATGGGCGGGCCGGCTGCTCGCCCGCTTGAGGGCCGTCCGCGCCGCGGCGCGGGAAGTCGTCGTGCCGTGGCGCGACCGTGCGAGCCTGCGCAACAAATCGGCGGGAATTCGGCGCTAGCGTTTCGCCCGAGCCGCCGCGACCGCGGCCTTTGCGCGATATGCGTCTCCATCCGGCGAGCGCGCCGCTGCCGCCATGAACGCATCGTGCGCCTCCGAAAACCGCCGCTGCCGGAACTCGGCCAAGCCGATCAGGGCGTAAGCCCACTCCCCGAAAACGCGCAGGTCGTAAGCCATGTCCGGATCGATGAACAATTCGGGGTCATCAAGCGGCAGGAGCGACAGAATCGGCAGCGCCTCCGAATATCTGCCAAGATCGATGAGGGCACGGCCCTTCAGCAGCAGCAGGACCGGATCGCCGCGCCGCAACGCCAGGCCCTCCTCCAGAACATCCGCGGCTCGCGACGCCTGGCCGGCGTCCAGATAGAGGCGCACGAGCGCTTGAAACGCCGACGCCGCCTCCACGCGGGCACGCACCGTGCCGGTCCGACGGGCGGTCGCAATCGCCGAGCGCAGCATCGTCTCGGCTTTCTCCGTATCTCCGACGGCGGCGAGCGTCTCGCCGAAATGCCACCGAAGATAGACCCTGTCGGGATTGTCCTCGATTGCGCGGGAGAGCAACGGCAGGTTGCGCGCATGTTTGTGTGCCTGATCGCCCTCGTAGCCGAGGTGCTGGATCGCGGCTTCGGTCTCTCCGATCAGCAAGTCATCGCTCTCGCAGACGCGCTCGACGCTCGGCATGACACGCTCGTGCATGCAGCCTTCGAACCGGATGCGCGGGTCGGAGAGGAAGAGCCGCAGCTCGCGGTAGGGCGAAAAACCAAGCTTCGGGCGGAACTTGACCTTGAAGCCGGCGTGCCCGGGCGAGGAGACGACATCGCCGAGCGTGGCTCCCGGCGCGGGAGCGAGCCTCTCATCGGCGTCGATATAGAGGATCCAGTCGCCCGTCGCCGCCTCCAGGGCGCAATTTCGCGGGATGGAAAAGTCGCTGGCCCATTCGCAGCGCAACAACCTGGCGCCATAGGACTCGGCAATATCGGGCGTGGCGTCGACCGAGCCTGTGTCGACGATAACGATCTCGTCAACCTGACCACGCAGCGAATCGAGACAGCCGCCAAGCATAGCGGCTTCGTTTCGCACAATCAGGGCGGCAGAAACCCGAGAAGAAGCCGCGGTCAAACCAAGGAATCTTAGCTAGGAGGCGCCCGCTTGCTCGGCCATCGCCGAGGATATCGCGAAACGCCCATCCATCGGAAAGGACGCCACGACCGGCGCTACGAAGCTTCCGATCAGAAGCGCCTTGATGGCTTTGCGGCGGGACACCGGAACTTTGCGAAGAACGCTGTCGATGCGATCCTGGGCCACGTTGGCTCCTCTCCGTGGAATCCCGTCATAGTACCTTTGGCGCGCCACCTATCGCAAGTGCCAGACCGCCTGCGCTGTGCATAAACCTGACCACAAAGCGAATCGAGAGAAGCCGCCAAGCACGGCGGCTTCGTTCATACAATCAGGGCGGCAGAAACGCGAGCAGAAGCCGCGGCCAAAGCCGAGGAATCTTAGCTAGGAGGCGCCCGCCTGCTGGGCCATCGCCGAGCTTATCGCGAAGCGTCCATCCATCGGAAAAGACGCTACGACCGGCACTACGAAGCTGCCGATCAAAAGCACCTTGACGGCTTTGCGACGCGACACGGGAACTTTGCGGAGAAGGCTGTCGATACGGTCCTGGGCCAAGTTGGTCCCCCTCGGTGAATCATCTGATATTACCTTTGACGCGCCACTCTTCGCAAGTGCCAGAGCGCCTGGTCCAGGTTTCCAAGCTGAAGCCGCCAACACGCTGCCTGGAGAACAAGCATCCGCAGGCGAGCGGCAGCCCTGCCGCGAAGGGTTGGCGGCATGAAGGCGGTTTCCAGCAGGCGAGCGAAGGCTTCTTCGCGAGAGAGCGGCGACAGAAGCGACGAGCCGCCGAAGTTGGGCTCGACGAAGACAAGATGCTGGATCGGGCGCTCGGTGATCTCCCATCGTGCTCCGCAAAGCGAAGGCAGGCACGCGAAAATTCGGTTCCCCATCCAGTCGGTTATCCACGGCGACGAGCGTATTGCAGCCGACAACGAGGGGACGACCGCCAGCGAGCTTTCCTTGACGTGCAGCCGTCGGGGCCGGGGGATCGCGCCGTCCGCCGTGATGAGAGCGTGCTCGTCGCCCTCCACGCAGACGCGCTCCTCGACCAGCTTCAGCATGAGGGTCGTCTTGCCGAAGCCCTTGTCGCCGAGAAAGGCAAACCGGCGCCCGCCGATCGTTGCAATCGCGGCATGAATCATGGGCGCGTCATGCGCGTCCTTGATCATCCAAGCGGCAAGCAGGCGGAAGGCGCCGTTCAGAATGGCGTCGGGCGAGCCTTCCACCGAGTCACGACCTGGCGGCTCGATCCGATAGAACTTCCCGATTGGCTCTACCACGAGATCGACCGACGGACGTTCGCCGGCGGGCATCAGCGGATCGGCGCCTAGAAACGAAAGCGTCGCGAAGACTTCATCGCTGCCCGTGTGAAGCCGAAGCTCACGCGAGAGTGTGCGGATAACTACGCTGTGCAAGGCAGAATGAGGCCTTCGGCAACGAGGCTGGACACCGACGATTTCAGGTCTTCTTCCGGCGCGGCATCGAGTTCGTAGGCGGCTTGGAGAATTGCCGCGATCTCCTGCAAGGTGTGCTCGCCGTCACAGAGCTCCAGAATGGCCGCCGCGGTGTTGTTGAGGAAATGCACCCGATCCCGATCGGGCTGATAGATCACATAGCCGTCGGGGACCTGGTTGATCTCCAAGTCCGCAATCTTCTTGAACCGCTCCGTCATATTGAGATTCAAGGCATGTCTCCCCCGTGCACGGCCTGGCCAGCCGCAAAACCCCTAGCAAAAGACGCCCTGAGCGTCGACAGCACCATCGACCGCGAACGGTGCGCCTCAACGAACGCCTTGGCGGCTTCAGCACGCCTCCCCGCTTCCGCCGGATTGCGCGATATGTCGAGGCAAGCCTCGACTATGGCGCCGGGCGTGTCGGCGATCCAGATCTCGCGTCCGTCCGTCAAGCCCGAGTTCTCCGCGCCGATCGAAGTCGCCACGACCGGCACGCAGTGCGCGGCGGCCTCCAGAAGCTTGATCCGCGAGCCCCCGCCCGCGCGCACGGGCACCAGGGCGACGGTCGAGCGCGCATAGACCGGCGACAGGTCGCGCACATCGTCAAGCACATCCACGCCGAGCCGCGCCGCGAGAACCGACAACCTCGGTGGCGGAGTCCCTCCGACCATCGTCATCGAAACGGGCTCGCCGAGGCGATCCCTGAGCGCGGGAAGAACCGCCTCAAGTACCCAGAGCGCCGCATCGAGATTGGGAAAATACCCAAATCCGCCGACGAAGAGCAGCGCGCATCCGGAGGGGTCGCGGACCGTCTTTGGCGGAATCGCGACCGCGTTCGGCACGACGATCGGAGGAACGACACGGTAGCGCACGGCCAACGCTTCCCGCTCGGATCGCGTCGAGACGAACGCGCCATCCGCGCTCGGCAGCCAGCGTGCGATCAGCCGATCGAGGGCAACAGCCTCTGCCTCAAGCCATTTGCCGGCGAACTCATCGCCGCGGAGCACGTGAAGTTTCGCGATCCGCCGCTGCGTCTCGACATCGTCCTCGTCGAGGTCGACCGATACCGGCGGTCGCTGCTTCTCAGGCCAGACATCGATCGCCGGAAGCAGATACGAGCGCGCGATGTGGACCAGATCGAACCGGCGTGCGGCTACGAAGTCTCGGAGGTCCTGCAGGACCGGAACGGAGAGGTGCGCCGTGAGCGACGGACGCCCGTAGCGCGCGAATGCGTCGAGCCGCGCCTCCTGATCGGAAAGGCTGCGCAAGATCGCGAACTGCGTGTCGGCACGCTGCGAAAGAAACCGCGGGCGGATATCCAGACGCCGGCAAAGCGCGTTTGTCGAGCCGCGCATGCCGAATATCGGCACGACGACAAGCTCGACTTCGCCGAGGCGGCAGAGCGCTTCCAGGAAGATGCCGATGCGCATCGCCAGACCGTTGCCGGCGTCGCTCGGCAATGTCGGCGCGACGAGGAGCGATCTCATTGCCAGCAACGCGTGTTCGCCCTCAGGGGCGAACGTAGTAACGTCGATCCGAGAGCAGCTCGACTGGCGAACGGTGTTTCTGGCGCGGCGGAAGGCCGGCCGTGGAGCGCTTCAGCTCCGCTGCAACTTCACGGATGCCGGCCCGCGTGGCGTCATCCATAGCGCGATCGGCCGCGGCATAATCCGCAACCTCGTCCGCGAGGCGCCGGTCGACCTTGCAGAGCGCCGTGAAGGTGATGCGCAGCTCGTCGGCGACGCCTTCCGTCCAGCTGCCGTCCGCGAGCACCGCCTCGATCAGGTCACGTACGAACGCGAAGTCACGGAGCGCGACGCTGCCTCCGCCGCGCGCCCTGTCGGCACAGGTCAGGACCATTGCCGCGTCCGGGTTTTTCGACTCCATCCAGCTGTCGTCGTCCCGTTGGCGCAGCTCGTAGCGGACGCCACGGCGATCCAGGATCCGTAGGACAAAGCGTCCAGGTTCCAGTTCCGCGACGGTCCAGGTTTCGCGGTCGTAGTCGCGGCCGCGGCCGATCTGGTGGCCTGGAAGCAGCTCCAGTTCCCGATCCTCCTCGCCCGGGCATGTGGCAAGAAGCGACCGGTTTTCCATCAGCTGCTCCATTCGTCGCGCGGCGAGAGAGCGGACGGGCGGCTCGAAGATGCGCCCGTTCCAGATGCGACGGAGCTCGGTGAGCGCCTCCTCGCAGGCCGCCTCGTGTACGAATGCGTCGGGCCGGCTTTGCTCGCCGCCGTATCGCCACTTCGCGTTACTTCGATGCTGAAAGACAACGTTTCCGTCGAAGTCGCGTTGGTAGGTGACGTACCTGTCGGCGAGGGGCCGGTGTGGCACGAGACGAAAGTCCGATCCGGTCGCGACCCAGGCGACAAGAAACGTATCCTTGTCGCCGTAGATCAGCTTGTAATAGCGCTCCGCATCCTCGTTCAGACGGAGGGCCACTTTGAGCGCCGCGCCGTGGCGCGTCTTGTCGAGGAGAATCTGGCCGGTTTCGAAAGATGCCCGCCGCGTCGCCTGCAGGCCGAATTCGTCCCACACCGGGTTGTCCGCCGCGATGTCCAGGACATCCGGCCAGAAGACGGCGCCGGCTTTCGTGAATTCGGGGCGCTCGAACAAGAATGTCGGGTCGGTCACCGGCACGTTGTCCGCATCGAGCAGCAGGACTTCACGGAATGGCGACATGATCAGCGCGTAGGGCTTCAGCTGCCAGCCGTCCGCAATCCTCGCCGGAAAGCGCGGCAGGACGGCGAATGCGTCGACGACCTTCGCGCCCAAGCCCTCCAGCATATCCCGCATGCCGCTCGACATCTCGCTTGCGCCGAGATGCCAGACCTCGATCGGAAGCGCGCAATTCAGGACCTTGCGGAGCATCCAGACGAGCACCCAGGCATTCGTGAAGAGCTGCACTCCGCCGGCACAGATCACGATGCCGCGCCCGGAATATTCGCGGCGCGGCAGATCCGGAATCTCCGCCAGCATTCGTGCCGTCGCTTCGCGGCGGTCGCTCTCGGCGTCTTTCATTCCCGCGCGCTCGCCGCTCATTCCCGGTGCAGCACTTCGTAGTCCGGAAGGCCCCAGCATTGAACGCCCATGTCGTGCGCCATCATGCCGAGTCCCTCGGTCTCGATCTCGCCTTTGCCCCAGACGGGATGGCTGTCTCGAACGCGCGGATTTGCCAACCCGTAAGGAAACGGCGGAAAGATCAGCCCATCGCGGTGGAGGTCGGCGCGCACGAGCAGCACCGTTCCACCGACGGAGTCGAGCCGCGCAGGGCCATCGGAACCGCGCAAATCGCTGAGATGGAGGCGACCCTTATCGCGCCAAGCGTTCAGGTCGAAGCTGCGTCCCCCATACTGACGCACGCAATTGGGATGAAGAATATCTCTCTCCTCCGCGAGCAGCGTTTCGATAAGATCGGGAGGGTAGTCTATGACATCGACGTCAAGCCACAGAACCCAGCTCTCGTTTTCGAGCGCCCGCATGAGCAGGTGATTGCGGCTTCGAGCCAGGACGGCGCGACGCTGCAGCTGATAGGCAGGCGCCCAGCGCGACACGCCGGCCGGCATCCGAAAGCCAAAGTCGCGCTTCCAGAACGAGACCCGGCTGAACCGCGGTTCCAGACGCTCCCTCAAGCGCCCAAGCAGATCGAACGTACCGTCGGCGCTGTCGCTCTCGAGAATGCCGAGAGACAGCGATTGCCGCGGATATGTGAGGCGCTCAAAACCGGCGATGTAAGTCGCAAGGTGGGGCTCGGCATCCTTGACCGGCGTCAACACGAGAACCGAAGGCTCGGCTCTGCCCGCTCTCGGCACCGTCTCCTCCATGTTGGCGGGCTTCACAATCCGGCGGCGAGCCGCTCGCGTCGGCCGGGACGCGGCTCACGATGCGGTCGCCCGCGGAGAGTGTCAATCGCAGCGAATTCCGCCCGCTTCGGTGCCGTCTCCAACGCCAAGGTGCATCGGACCTACACCGCACGTGCATGGAGCTGCCTGTTCAGGGTATCGACCGCGACGTTCATCTCCGTCTCAAAATCCCGCCGCACCGCGAAATCGCGCCCGGCCGCGGCGATTTCGGCGCATTGGCGGTCATGTGTGCGGCACCAGTCGATCTTCTCATGCAGATCCGAAAGGTCGGCCTTCACTGGGACGAAATGCTGCCATGGCTGCAAGGCATCGTAGTACCATTGCCGATAGCCGAACGGCGACGCGACCTTGATGATGCAGCAGCCGGCCAATAACCGCATAAAGAGATTCGACCAGGCGTTCGTGTTGCCGTCGATATCGATCGCAAACTTGCGGATAAGCCAGGTGCTAGGGTCGATGTAGACCCCGAAGATACCCGCTTCCTCGAAGCGCCGCCGGTCTTCACCCGGGTTGAGGCTCTGCACCGCGTTGACGAGCCGTGCGTCGACCCCCGACGACGTTCGCAGCATCAGGCACATCCGCGTGCGCTGGATGAGCTTCGTGTCGCCCGCCGCCATTTCGACGGTCGATAGCTGACCGCGGCCTGTCGTCGAGCCGCGCCACACGATCTCGTCCTTGCGCCCGGTCCAATCGACGTGCCAGGCACTCGCGGCGGCGCGGTACGAATCATAGCCGCGCGACCGATGGAATTCGCTGTCGGGAACCAGGATCGAGGCTGGGTCCGCCGACGAGAAACTGATTCGTCCGGGACCGCCTTCCTCCCCATCGGACACGTCGCCGACGGCCTCCGAAGCACGCGAGCGGAGGAAAGGATCGATGATCGCGGGGGAGCGTGAACAGAAGACACCTGTCAGCCCGAGCTTGGAAATTGCACCGCAATTGACGGTGACGACGAGCTTCTGGCTGTCTTTTCGCAGCCCGAGGTAGTGGCGTGCGTGATCGGTGGAGCCGGCGACGACTCGCAGGCCGTCGATCGGCGCCTTGGCACGGGCAAGACAGCGCGCAAGCCGGCGCTCGATGCGCCGACGGCAAACGCTCCGGCGAAGAAACTGAACGGCGGCCTTAAGCAATCGGGACCGTAGGCGGTGATGCGATCCCGACAAGCGAAGCCGAATTCGCCCCGGCCCGCAAGCGATCGATCCCGGCGGCGCAGGCACCCCCGCATGCTCACGAAAAGCGTGCAACTTGCCTAGAAGCCGGTTTGCGGCCACGCTTCGGTCCGCGAGCTAAGATGGCGAAGGGTATGGGCGGCGGCCGGCGAGACATCATCGCCATCCCGACTTTCAATCGCGTTCAGCAGTTGGTGGCCTGTCTCACCTGCCTGCGGGAGGCGCGCGGCCTTGAGCGATTCCGCGTGTTCATCCGCGACGATGCGAGCACCGGGTTCGGCGTCCGGGAGATCGCGAGGCTTATCCCGCAGGCGGAGCGCATCGAACGCAACGCGACAAATCTTGGCCCGGACGCGAGCCAGCTCCTGCTCTTTCGCGACTGCCTCGACGCGGGCGCCTCGCGCGTTCTCGTGCTCGACAGCGACATGATCGTATCGCCGTCGGTGCTGGAATTCGCGGAATACGCGTTCGACCGGACCGACGGAGTCCTCGGCCTCTACAATTCCGCGATGCACACCGTCGTAGAGGACATCGATGCCGAGCTGATCGCGAAGCGGACGCTGGGCGGAGCCGCCACGTTCTGGGAGGCCGAGTTGCTCAGCCGGGTCGTCGAACGGTGCCGTGTCCAAACCGAATTCACCTGGGACAAGTCCGCAGCTGCGGAGCTTCGCGCCATGGGGCGCAGGATCGTGGTCTCGCGCCGCTCCTATGCCCAACATCTGGGAATCCAGGGGGAAAACAACGGCATTTTCGGCCGCATCGACTATGGGCGCGGATTCATTGTCGAGACGGAATGCCAGGCGCGGTTCATGGCCGCCGCCTTCGACGGCCTCATGACGCATCAAAGCCAGTTCATGCCGCGAAAACGAAGGCGCCGGGGGATACGCCGTCTGCTTGGCTCCCTGAAGCGAAAGCAGCGCGGCAGAGGACGGCGGAAGGAGCAGGCTTTCGCCGGCGCCCCAAGCACGGCGCTTCTTGGGCTTGAGTTGGGGCTCGCCCGACCGCAACATCCGCTCGCACTCAGCCAGGCCGCTGCCGGATTGAGCGTGCGACTTTTTTGGCGAGCGGCGTACCGCGATCGCGGCAGCAAGCCGGTCATCCTCTTTTTCAACGACTTCTTCGGCCGCCCACCGGATACGCAGTCGCTCGCCCGCTACGACGCCTGCGTATTCACCACCGACCGACGCAAGCTCGGCCAGGCTGCGGCGGTCATCTTTCACATTCCGTCGCTAAAGAAGCTCGGCAAGGTCCGAAAGCGTCCCGGACAACTCTGGGTCGCCTGGTCGATGGAGAGCGAGGTCAACTATCCGAAGCTTGCCGATCCGGCATTCATGCGGAATTTCGATTTGACGATGACCTACCGGACGTCCGCCGACATCTGGTCCGACTATCTGCCAAGCGAGTTGGAATTCGAGCGGGCCCTCGCAGCGCCGCTTCCGGCCAAGAATGCGAGCGCCCCGGCGGTCATGTTCCAGTCGTCGAACGTCGACCGCTCTGGGCGCAATGAATTCGCCCGCGAGCTCATGTCCCACATGCCGGTCGACTCATACGGGCGTTTCCTGAACAACCGACAGATAGCGGTGGAGGATCGTGGCCACGAGACGAAGCTTGCGACCATCGCTTCCTACAAGTTCTCCCTTGGCTTCGAAAACTCGATCGCTGACGACTACGTCACCGAGAAGTTCTTCGATCCGTTCCTTGCCGGGACGGTGCCGGTCTATCGCGGCGCCGCCAACGTCGAGATGTTCGCACCCGGCGAAAACGCCTTCATCGACGCCACAAAATTCGCCGGCCCGCGCGAATTGGCGGAACACCTGATGAAGCTCGATCAGGACGAAGACGCCTATCGGCAATATTTCAGATGGCGGGAGAATGGCCTCTCCGCCGACTTCAAGCGGCTGCTCGCCAGGTCCTCCAAAGGGCCGTTCTGCCAACTCTGCGAAATCGTCCTCGCACGGCGCCCAGCGACCGCGCGGGAACACCGCCCGACACGCGTCTGACGCGCGATCGTGGCTGGGCCGGTGCCAGCGCGGCGCCTGGGAATCCCGCGCGCCACATTCGCGCGGCGAAGCACGGCACGTGGAGAGGTTCAGGTTCACGTGATAGGTCACGAGCGCATCGCGCCGTCGCTGATCCAAGTTTGAAAGACACCGCCCTGTCGTTATTGTCTTTCGGGCCCGCCGCCTCGACAACGCGTGCAACCGCATCCGCGCACAATTCAACTCTCCATTTGAAGCGACCCGATGAACGAACGTGATAATCGCCCGACTGCGAGCACCGCGTCGTCCGCAGGCCTCTTTGCGGAACTCCCATCTCTGCTGCGGCCTTTCCTCGACCAATGCTTTCCCGTCAGGTCAATCACAGTTGTTAGCTCCGATCCGACGGAAGAAAGCCGCTGTGAAGCGCTTCTGCATAAGGTAGCTCCCGATCAACGAGACCTCGTTCCGGCTGGTGCACCGCTCCTGGTTGCCCCCTTCGGGCAACTCTCTGACGGCGACCAAGCCCAAGCGCTCCCCGGCCTCGGTCGATACGCTGACGAACTCGCCAGCGGGTCCCCCGGTAACGATGTCCTTGTAGCGCCCACAGGTATTTTAGAAGCAATGATGACTCCGCTCGCCGAGGACCTCGGGTTTCGAGCGGTCGCGGCTCTCTCAAGCCACGCGGCTTCACAGCCGGGCAAAGGCGATCACTGGAAATTACGCCGCGACCTGTTTGACCGCGGTCTTGTTGGGATCGGTTCCGTCCAGGGCGGAAATCTATCATCGCAATGCTTTCTTGCGAGCGATGCCATCCGCAACGCCAATCGTCTCGATGCCGGTTCGCGCGGACAAATCACCATCTCGAGCCTCGGCCGCAACGGCCGCTTCGCAAACCAGCTTTTCCAATACGCGTTCGTCAAACTCTATGCCTTAAGGCATGGCTTGTCCGCGGCCGTTCCTGATTGGCAAGGCAGAGATCTATTCGATCTAAGAGACGCGTTCAGCGCCGGCATCACGCTACCACGGTTGGAGTTCGCAGCCTTCAAGGACAGCGATCGCCGGTTATGGGAAGTTCGTGACCCACCGATCGACATCGACGTTCTGGGTTACTTCCAGGAGATACCGGAGTGCTGGCGACCGCATAGATCCTTGCTGCGGAGCATGTTTGCTCTCCCAGTTGAGCGGCAAGATTCCCTCGATGCGTGGCGCGATGATTTGACGATAGGCGGGCAGCGGACGCTCGTCGCTGCTCACGTCCGCCGGACGGACTACCGAGACAGCGATCTGCCCTATTTTCGTATTGTTCCTGACGCGTGGTATCTGAGTTGGTTGCGCACCATCTGGCCAACGCTCCGTGAGCCGTTGCTATTCGTCGCGACAGACGAACCCGATCAAGTCCTATCGATCTTCGAGGAGTTCGCGCCTATCTCGACGCTCGACTGGCCGGCCACGCAACTTCCCGAGCACGTTCGCGATTTTGAGGTTCTCCGTCGCGCGGACTACTTGGCGATTTGCAACAGCAGTTTTTCTCGCATGGCGGCCATTCTCGCGCCAGCAAATCAGAGATGCTTCCTGCCGTCGTTTCCGGAGCAACGCCTCGTCCCTTACGAGCCCTGGATCGATCCGGGTTTCTGGGCGCGCTTCGCCGACCCCTCCCCCGACAGCGAAGATCACGAGCGGACCGCGCGCGGTGACGAAGATGCGGAGTTCCAGACTCGGCCGGCGACATATTTCGACGTCACCGACCTCCTTCTTTACCTGTTAGACCACCCCACGCTTTCGGGAATCCAGCGTGTGCAATGTGAGATTGTGCGCAATCTCCCGGCACTCCCCGAAGTCGATCCGGTGCACTTTGCCATTGTAAAGGACGGCGGCCTCGCCACGATCGAGCCCGCCTCATTGCTGAACACGCTTGATCGCTTCCGCTCGGACCCCGCGTTCGGCGTGCGCAGCAACGTTCGCGCGCTATTCGAGAGCGCATCACCATGCATCGCCCGGCCCGGCGACGTATTTGTCGCGACAGGGGCGTTCTGGGCCGTCGGCGGAATGGGAAAACTCGTCCAGGAGCTGAAAAATTCAGGAGTGGCCATCGGGCTATTCGTTCACGACATCATCCCAATTTCCCACCCGGAATATTTCCACAGGCGCGCCGTCAAGATTTTCGTGAAGGCTGCGGTGGAAGTGCTGGGCTTAGCCGACTTCATCCTCACATCTTCGAACTACAACAAAACCTCGCTCGCCAAGTACCGGTCGGCGAGAGGGCTGAAAACCATCCCGATCGATGTCGTTCCACTCGCCCATGAGCTTTCAAGGCCGGTAAACCCCGCGTCCGAGATCGGCGATGTCATTGCTGGCCTAGCCGAGACGGAGTTCGTGCTCTGCGTGGGCACGATCGAAGTGCGAAAGAACCCAGCCTACCTGTTAAATATCTGGAAGCTGATGGTGCAATCCGGTCGGGCAAATATCCCGACTCTGGTGTTTGCGGGACGTAACGGCTGGCTCGTTCGGGACTTTATTGAACAGCTTAAGGCCTGCGACTACCTCGATGGCAGGATCGCGCTTCTGCACGACGTCACCGATCCGGAACTCGACGTCCTTTACCGAAGATGTTTGCTGACGATGTCTCCCAGCTTCGACGAAGGATGGGGGCTGCCTGTGGGCGAAAGCCTGGCCTATGGCAAGGTTTGCATCGCTTCCGCCGTAGGCGGCATTCCCGAGGTCGGCGGCAGATTTGTGGACTACGTCGACCCCTACAATGCCTACAGCGGACTTGAACAGCTGCTGCGCTATTTGGACGATCCCAAGCTGCGGCGACGGCGCGAAACAACGATCGCGCGGCACTTCGAGTTGCGGTCGTGGCAGCAATTTGCGGGCGACGTCTTCAGATCGGCTCGGACACTGGTACAGGAGCGGCCCCGGTTTGAAGGTATTGCGGCGATCACTCTGCCGCCTAACAGGTTTCTCGCCATCAGCAACAGCGCGGAGACGATTGCCGGGGATGCGATGGACGGGGCCTTATCTGCAGAAGTGGCCTGCATTTCAGGCTGGCAGCCTCCCGAGATCGACGGCGTGTGGGCGGACGAGCCGGTGTCAATTCTTCGATTCCGCGCCGCGGCGGCCGTAGGATCGAATATCCACCTGATTTTGCGACTGGCGACAGCCAGCGAAAATGACCTCCACCTTCGTATTGTGTCAGGCTCTGGGGCACAGACATTCGTCTCGCTTGCCGGCGAAACGGGCAAAGTGGCAATTTTGCCGTGCGAGGTTGAGCCTGGAAACTTAGTAACGGCGTGCTTCTCGCTGGCGCTGGCCAGCGATGAACATCTGGCTGATCCGCCCTATTGGAAGCTCAAAGGCTTTCTCTGCATCCAGCCCGACCTCCTCGTAGCCGAGACCGTCGAAGAGCCTCTTGCGAAGGCCGCACCGGTGGCGGCGGAGCTGCTCGCATCGGCGCCCCCGCCTCCTCAACGGAAGCATCCAACGCCACCTAACGACCGAATCGAAGTGGCCGCCACGCAACTGGACAAAGACCATTGCGCCCTATCGTTCGATGCCTTCTTGCGATCGACCGATTCATACTGGCCCGCGGCTTCGGGCTCCTCCACCTATCGCGACGCTCCGATATTCGCCGAGCGCGCCGACAGAGACCTTTTCTACACGCGACACCGCAACGCCAATATCGCTCGGGTGGGAGACGTTGCCGACAGAATCACGGTCCACCGACGCAGCAATCAATTCGTCTCGATGTCGAGATTCTCCGAAGGCGCAGTCTTCGATGAAGGGGGCATATCGAGGGAATTGGGTTATGTTCTCAGCGCCCCGCCGGATACGCCGTGGCTGAGGCGAGATGCGGACGGCCTGCGGATATGCGATAGGTCGCTCGCTGCCGCACCGTATTACGATGGCTCTTACCTCGTCTTCTACAATGGCAATCTTCACAATTATTACCACTGGCTGGCGGAGGGGATCTTATCCCTCGACACCCTGACGCAGGCGTTGGATTCATATTCGGGCTTGAACATTGCGCTGCCGAAATCAATAGACATCAACGCGGTTTTCGATCACCGGGCGATGCTTCGGGCGCTCGGGTTCGACGACATTCCCACCGTCGAGATTGCAGCGGGCCTGATCAAGGTCCGGGAAGCGATCTGGATAGAGAACGGCGACTTCATCGAGGAAGTACCGCCGTCATATCTTAGGAATTTTCAGCAGCGCACTGCCGCCAAATACGCGCCCATCCGTGGCCCGCGAAACCGACGCCTTCTGATAGAACGCAAGGGCCCGACACGAGTAATCCGCAACTTCGGGCGTCTACAGGCATTCCTCTCCGAACGTGGGTTCGAAACCGTAAGCCTCGAAGGCATGGGTATCGAGGAACAGATCTTGCTGTTCCAACAGGCTGAGTTCGTCGTCGGAGCGCACGGCGCGGGACTCACGAATCTCCTTTTTTGCGAACCCGGAACCAAGGTCATTGAGTTCATGCCATCCGCCGAAATGCGGCCATTCTTCTGGATCATTTCGGAGAAACTGAATCTGGTGCACGCGATGCAATTTTGCGCCGGCGTTGGAGGCGAAGGTTTTCAAGCCTCTCTCGATGTCGACATCGACAAACTCCAGGCGCTGTACCGCATGATTGAAGCGCATCGTTGAAGTTCATTGTCGGGAGTGGACCGAGGACTCCGCGTTGCGCGATGCAACCTAAATGGCGGGGCCTTCGCTCGCTTTCTCGAGCTTCTCCAGCGTCTCGCGCACCTGATCGAGCTGCGGGTTGATTTCGAGCGCCCGCTTGAAGACGCGGATCGCCTCGGGTGTGCGATCGAGCGCCTCAAGGATCATCCCGAAGCCCGCCAGCGCTCCGAAATGGCGCGGCTGCAAGGCGAGCGTCGAGCGGATATCGGCAAGCGAGTCGGAGTAGTCTTCCATCAGGTAGTAGACCGTCGCGCGCTTGTTCCAGGCCTCGGCGAAGTCCGGCTTGATGACGATGATCTGGTCGAGCACGTCGAGCGCCAGCGGATAGTTCTTCGCGTCGATCGCCTCGGTCGCCCAGGAGAGGAGGAGGTCCGCCGTCGGGCTTCCAGAATGGCTGAAGCGGCGCAGGATCTCCTGCTCGATGCGCGCGCCGGCCGGGCTCCCGGCGTTGTCCTTCAGCTTGGTGAAGAGGTCGTCGAGCGAAAGATCGGCGATGATGCGCTGGGTCAGGATCGGCGGCGCGCCGTCGATCTCCGCGCGCGCCGGGACGGCGGCGAGAAGCACGACCAGCGAAACGGCAAGCAAGTGCCGACTCATGTGGGAAGCGTATGCTCCCCCGCCGATCGCGTCAAAACACGATATGTGGGATCGGGCGCGCCCGCCCGCGGCCTTTCGGCGCTAGCCCTGGCGCGCCTTGTAGCGCTTCTGCAGCTTGTTAATGATGTAGACGCGGCCCTTGCGGCGAACCAGGCGGTTTCCGCGGTGCCGGGCCCGGAGCGACCGGAGCGAGTTCTTGATCTTCATGAGTTTTTCCCCGCGCCGCGGGCGCGCCAAAAATCCAAGGGGCGCAAATAGGGAGGACACGGCCGATTTGTCAATGGCGGGCGCCGGGTAGCGGCCCACAACCGGCCGCCGGCCCGGTTCAAAGCGCCGTCGGTGTCTTTCCTTCCGGCCGCATCTGCAGGCAGCGGAAGAGGTCCTCGTCGCGGATCAGTCCGCTGATCTGACCAGCCTCGCGCACCGCGAATGGTCCCGTATGCTTGAGGCGCGCGTCGATCAGCGCCCTGAGCGGCGTCTCCCTTTGGACCGTGATGAAGGCGCGATGCGGAGCGCTCTCCACGTCCTCCAGCGGCACCACCGGCATGTCGATCCCATCGCGCTTTCCCTGTCCATCCGCGGTCAACGTCAGTTCCTCGTCGATCCGGGCCTCGCCGTCGACCCCGGTGCGCGGCAGCGCGGCGAACGGCGTCATGATCTCCTGCGCTCGGAGCACGTTCAGCGGATTCATGTGGGCGACGAAATCGCGCACGTAGTCGCTCGAGGGATTGAGCACGATATCCTGTGGCGACCCGACCTGCACGATCTCGCCGCCTTCCATGATGGCGATGCGCGAGCCGAGCTTCAGCGCTTCGTCAAGGTCATGGCTGACGAAGATGATGGTGCGGTTGAGCTTGCTCTGGAGCTCCAGGAGCTCGTCCTGGAGCCGCACGCGGATGAGCGGATCGAGCGCCGAGAAGGGCTCGTCCATCAGGAGGATCGGCGCCTCGGTGGCAAAGGCGCGGGCGAGGCCGACGCGCTGCTGCATGCCGCCGGAGAGCTCGTGCACGCGCTTGTCGCCCCAGCCGGTGAGGCCGACAAGATCGAGCTGCGCGCGCACCCGCTCCGTCCGCTTGGCGCGCGAGAGACCGTCAAGCTCAAGCCCCAGGGCGACGTTGTCGTTGACCGTGCGCCAGGGCAGCAGCGCGAACTGCTGGAACACCATGGCCACCCGCCGACGCCGGAGCTTCCTCAGTTGCCCGGCCGAGCAGCTGTGCACCTCCACGTGCTCGTTGCCGTCGAAGACGGTCACGCTCCCGCGGACGATCTTGTTGAGGGCGTTCACGGAGCGAAGCAATGTCGACTTGCCTGACCCCGAAAGGCCCATGAGGACCACGATCTCGCCCTCGTAGACCGACAAGCTGGCGTGCTTCACGCCGACGATCTGGCCCGTATCGGCCACGATCTCGGCGCGGCTCTTGCCTTGGTCGATCAGCGTCAGCGCGCTTTTCGGATCGACGCCGAAGACGATGTCCACGTCCTTGAAGCAAACGACCTCGCGGGCGGCGGCTTGGTCCATCGCCGCTAATCTGTCTTCTCGCCGGCCCTGAGCAGGCGGTCGAGGATGATCGCCACGAGCACGATGACGAGCCCGGACTCAAAGCCCATGCCGATATTGACGGAGTTCAGCGCCCTGACGACCGGCACGCCAAGGCCGTCGGCGCCGACCAGCGCGGCGATGACCACCATGGAGAGCGACAGCATGATCGTCTGCGTCAGCCCGGCCATGATCTGCGGCGCCGCATATGGCAGCTCGACCTTCCACAGAAGCTGCCGGCGGGTGGCGCCAAATGCCTCGGCCGCCTCGATCAGATGCGTCGGCGTGGACGAGATGCCGAGCTGCGTGAGGCGGATCGGCGCGGGCACCACGAAGATTGCCGTGGCGATCAATCCCGGCACCATGCCGATGCCGAAGAAGATGATGGCCGGGATCAGGTAAACAAAGCTCGGCAGCGTCTGCATGAGGTCGAGGACCGGCCGCGCCGCCGCGTAGAGTTTCGGCCGATGCGCCGCGGCGATGCCGATCGGTATGCCGACCGCCATGCAGATGATGGCGGAGGAGATCACCAGCGCGAGCGTCTGAGTCGTCTCCTTCCAGTATCCCTGGTTGACGATGAAGAGCAGGCCGGCGGCGATCACGACGGCGAAGACAACGGAGCGGCGAAGGACGTAGGCGAGGATCGTGATCAGCGCGATGATGACGAGCGCGTTCGGCGCCTGCAGCAGCCAGAGGACGCCATTGATGGCGGACTCAAGCCCGGTGGAGATCGCGTCGAAAACCCTGCCGCCATGCGCCTGTAGCCAATCGACGCCGGCCTTGGCCCAAAGGCCGACCGGAATCTTGTAGCTCGTCAACCAGTCCATCGCCGCGGCGCCTCAAAGGCGGTCATGGGGAGGCGACGTCCGCCTCCCCTCTTAATCGCTATCCGAGACTCGCCTTCACCGCGTCGAGCCCCGGCTTTCCGTCGAACGTGGTGACCCCTTCGAGCCAGGGACCGATGGCATCCTCGTGCTCCTTCAGCCACTTCTTGGCGGCGTCCGGCGACGGCATGTTGTCGTCGAGGATCATCCCCATCACGACGTTTTCCGTGTCGAGCGTGAACACCATGTTCTTGATGAGCTTGCCGACATTCGGGCACGCGTCGGTAAAGCCCTTGCGGACGTTGGTATAGACGGTGGCGCCGCCGTAGTCCGGGCCGAAGATGTCGTCGCCGCCGGCGAGATAGGCCATGTCGAAATTGGAGTTCATCGGGTGCGGCTCCCAGCCGAGGAAGACGATCGGCTGCTTCTTGCCGACCGCGCGTTTGACCTGCGCCAGCATCCCCTGCTCGGACGACTCGACGAGATTGAAGCCCTTCAGCCCGAACGTGTCCTTGTCGATCATGTCGATGATGAGCCGGTTGCCGTCGTTGCCCGGCTCGATGCCGTAGATCTTACCGTCGAGTTGGTCCTTGAACTTGGCGATGTCCTGGAAGCTCTTGAGGCCGGCGTCGAACGTGTATTTCGGCACGGCCAGCGTATATTTCGCGCCGGTCAGGTTGGTGGCGACCGTCTCCACCGAACCGTCCTCGCGATAGGGCTTAATGTTCTCTTCCATCGTCGGCATCCAGTTGCCGAGGAAAATGTCGATGTCGCCCTTCTTCAGCGCCTCGTAGGTCACCGGCACCGATAGGATCGAGATATCCGTCTTGTAGCCGAGCCCCTGCAGGATGGTGGTGGTGATCGCGGTTGTCGCCGTGATGTCGGTCCAGCCGACGTCGGAGAAGCGGACGTTCTGGCAACTGTCCGGATCCTGCGCCGCCGCCGAGCCTGCCGACACGGCGAGCGCGAGCGCCGCGAGCGCAAACCCCTTGATGAATACCTGCATGGAAAGTCTCCCTCGGACTTGGGTCGCGCGGCCGGCCGCCCGAGCCGCCGAAAACCGCGCTTCCCGGCCATGGAAACATCAATGGCGCAGCCTGGCAAGCTTATCTTGATTGATCAATCAATCAAAAAACGGTAGGCGAACGGGAAGATTGCGAGGGTGACGGATGCCGCGGATCGGAATGGAGCCGGTGCGCCGCAAGGCGCTGATCGCCGCGGCGATCGACACCATCCACGACCGTGGCATGGGCCAGGTCACGATGGGTGAGATCGCCCGTCGCGCCGGCGTCTCGGCGGCCCTCGCGCATCACTATTTCGGCGGCAAGGACCAGCTCCTTCTCGCCACTATGCGGCACCTCCTCTCCGAACTCGGCGAGGAGATCCAGGCGCGGCTCGCCGAGGCGAAGACCCCGCGCGCGCGACTCGCCGCCGTGGTCAAGGGAAATTTCTCCGCCGCCCAGTTCCGCCCAGCCGTGATCTCCGCGTGGCTCGCCTTCTACGTCCAGGCGCAGAACGACCCCGAGGCGCGGCGGCTCCTGCGCATCTACCGCCGTCGCCTCGAAAGCAACCTTCTCCATCCGCTCCGCGAGCTTACCACGCGCGACCATGCGCTCCGCGTCGCCGAGACTGCCGCGGCGCTGATCGACGGGCTGTGGATTCGCCGCTCGCTTGCCGACGGCAATCCGGATCCCGAAGGCGCCGCCGCGCTCGTGGAGGACGCCGTCTTCGAAGCATTGCGACGCGCCGATGCGTGAGGCCGACTACATCGTCGTCGGCGCCGGCTCGGCCGGCTGTGCACTTGCCTACCGGCTTTCGGAGGACGGCAAGAACAGCGTGCTCGTCGTCGAGTATGGCGGCTCCGACATCGGACCGCTGATCCAGATGCCGGCGGCGTTCTCGATCCCTATGAACATGCGCGCTTACGACTGGGGCTATCGCACCGAGCCGGAGCCGCATCTCGGCGGAAGACGCCTCGCAACGCCGCGCGGCAAGGTGATCGGCGGCTCCTCCTCCATCAACGGCATGGTCTTCGTGCGCGGCCACGCCGAGGACTTCAACCGCTGGGAAGCGGCTGGCGCGAAGGGCTGGGCCTTCAAGGACGTGCTCCCCTACTTCAAGCGCATGGAGACGGCGCATCTGAACGGCTCCGGCAACGGCGCGGAAGGCTGGCGCGGCAAGGACGGCCCGCTCCACGTGACCCGCGGCGAACTGACCAACCCGCTCTACCGCGCCTTCATCGATGCCGGGGTCGAGGCCGGCTATGCCTTCACCGCCGACTACAATGGCGCCAAGCAGGAAGGCTTCGGACCGATGGAGATGACGGTGTGGAAGGGCCGCCGCTGGTCCGCCGCGAACGCCTATCTCCGGCCCGCGCTGAAGCGCCCGAACGTGTCGCTCCGCAGTGGCACCCGCGCCGAGCGGATCGTCTTCCAGGGACGGCGCGCCGTTGGCGTCGTCGCCAGCCGCTGGGGCCACTTGGAGACGCTGACCGCACGGAAGGAGGTGATCATCGCCGCATCCGCCATCAACTCCCCGCAGCTCCTGATGCTCTCCGGCATCGGCCCGGCCGAGCATCTTCGCGCGCACGGGATCGAAGTCGTCGCCAATCGGCCCGGCGTCGGCGGCAACCTGCAGGATCATCTCGAGGTCTACGTGCAACAGGCCTGCCTGAAGCCGATTACGCTGAACGCCCATCTCGGCCTTCTGGCGCGGGCGCGGATCGGCGTCGAATGGCTTGTCTATGGCGGCGGGCTCGGCGCCAGCAATCACTTCGAGGCCTGCGCCTTCATCCGCTCCGACGTCGGCGTCCCCTACCCCGACCTGCAGCTTCACTTCCTCCCGGCGGCGGTCCGCTATGACGGCCGCGCCGCCGCCGCCGCGCATGGCTTCCAGGTGCATATCGGGCCGATGCGCTCGCCCTCGCGCGGCGAGGTGCGGCTGAAATCGCCGGCGCCAGGAGCCGCGCCTTCAATCCGCTTCAACTACATGAGCCGCGACGAGGATTGGCGCGACTTCCGCGCCGCCATCCGGCTGACGCGCGAGGTCTTCGCGCAGCCCGCCTTCGACGCCTATCGCGACGGAGAGATCGCGCCGGGCGACGCCGCGCAGTCGGACGAAGCCCTCGACGATTTCGTGCGCGAGGAGGTCGAAAGCGCCTATCACCCGTGCGGAACCTGCCGCATGGGCGCCGTCGACGACGTGGCGAGCGTGGTCGACCCGGAATGCCGTGTGATCGGCACGCACGGTCTGCGCGTCGTCGATTCGTCGATCTTCCCGGAGATCACCAACGGCAACATCAATGCGCCCTCGATCATGGTCGGCGAGAAGGCCGCCGACATGATCCTCGGCAAAGTGCCGCTCCCGGCATCGAACATCGCGCCGTGGATCAACCCGGAGTGGCGGGAACGGCAGAGGTAAGATTTCCTCCGCGACGCAAACGACACTTCGTCAGCTCACCCGCGTGCCGACTGCCGCGCGGAAGCAGTCGATCCATGTGCTGGGTCCGGCGAGAGCGGCTGCGGCCGCCGCCGCGTTGAGAGCCGCGTATTCCAGGGGCGGCTGCATCATGTGGAAATCGCTGAACCGCCGGCGGCGAATTTGGAGCGCTCCCCGCGAGAACGCCTTGAGGAGTTGCTTCGGGCGGATCCTGTCGAGGCGACGAAATCCGGTGGCGCGGTCGCTGAGCCTCACGACGCGCCCCTCGCCGGCGGCCCCATCCCAGACCTTCAAGCGTTTGAACAGCGTTCGCTGGTCGGTGTTCCAGTTGGTGCCGTGGCGGACTCCCTGATAGCCGTCGAGCTCCGCCCACCAGTCTTGCAGCGCGCCGCGCACATCGCCGTCATCGCGGATGCCGCCGAACAACTCCGCCCAAGTGGCCGGTGCGGCGGCGTTGTAGCAGATCCGCACCTCCTCGACGTCGTCCAGGATGCCACTGCGATAGACGACGAAGCTATCCGGCTTGACGCGAGCTATGGGACTGACGAAATACCGACGGTTCATCGGCAGCATGTCGATGTCCGACGTCACAATGGCATCGCCATAATCTTTTCCCAGCAGCGCCGGATAAAGCAGCCTGACGCATTGCGCCTGGAAGGCGGTGTGCACATCCGGCAGCGGTCGAAAAAGGTCGACTGAGCCGTCGAACTTGGCAAGGCTTGCGGGGACAGCGTCGGCGATCAGGACGAAGCGAACGTCGATGCCGACCAGCTCCCGCCAAAGCCGATAGACGAGCGGAAAGAACTCGAGATAGGCCCGGTTGAGATCGGACGCGACGAGACAGCAGCCAAGCCTCATTTCAGTTTTGACCCCGGTTCGCTGCCATGGACGTCATCCGTCTCCGCGTCGCGGAGTCGACCGGGAAAGGCAAGCTTCATGACTCCGAGCCGCTTGCGAGGCTTCCACGGCATGCCTCTGTAGCGGGTGGCCCAGAACGGGAACCTGATCGCGTCACCCCAATCGGAAAAATAGGTCTCGTCACCGACGACTGCACCGCCTCTTTGCTTCACAAGAAGAGACAGCAGGCTCTGGTCGTGCCTGTGCTCCACGAACGATGCATCGTTCGGGACCCGGCCAGGCTCGTCTGAAACCAAAGTGTAGCTCTCGGCAAGCCCGAGCCAATCCCTCGCGAGCTGAATGCTGCCTTCCTCGCAGGTGAATATGACGATCCCGCTAATCAGTTGGCCGGTGTCTTTGAGATGCCATGCATCTAAAGCATCGAAGGCGTCACCCTTTGTGTAGGCCTTCTCGAGGAAGCCAAGTTGAAAGCACATTGTTCCGGTGGGCGAATCCCGAGCAAGCGCACAGTACTCCGCGAGCCGCTCCCGCCCCGCCGGATTGATCGTGCATCCGGCGTCGGCGTAAACGATCACGTCGCCTGGCTGGCACCGCAGCAATTGCTCGAGGATGAGCCACGGCTTCCATATCCAATAGCCGTAGCCGCGTCTGCTGCGGCGGACGAACGCGCCGTGCTTTCGCCAGAAGGTCCTGCCGAGGTCACGCGGCCGCTTGATCTGCACCACATCGAAGAACCCGCTTGCGGCCGCCTCGCGCTCGATCCGCTGGAGCGATTGTTCAAAAGTGTCGTCGCCGAATGTGAGAAAGACCGTCATCAGAATCGCGTTTGCTCATGATGTTCCTTCAGCACACAGCCCGCCCCCGTTCACGTGACCGCCGCCTGGAGCAAGCAGAACTGCGACAGGAGGAGGCGTTTGCCGGCACCGCCACGGGCTTGACAGCATCGCACGCCCAACGTCGAGGTGCCGAGCACAAATTCCGGCGATTTTGGACCGGCTCCGGGGCTAGCCAGCATTGAAAGCCTACCTGATAAATCTCGATCGCTCGCCCGACAGGCTTTCGCGAATGACGGAGGAGTTCCGTCGGATCGGCTGCGACTTCATCCGCTTTCCCGCCGTCGACGGGGCAAGCCTGCCTCCGGAGGAGATCGCGGCGTTCCGCCGCGAGCGCCCGACATCCGGTGGCGGGCCCTGGCGGCCCGAGCATATTGGCGTTTTCCTCAGTCATTTCGCGATCTGGGAAATGGTCGCGGGCGGCATCGACGTGGCCGCGGCAATCTTCGAGGACGACGTGCATCTGGCATCTGATCTTCGCCCGCTCCTGAAAGCTGACCGGTGGATCCCCCGCGATGCCGACATCGTGCGGCTCGAAGGAATGGGCAACATGAAGCTCGCGCGAGGAGCGCGGATTCGCGAATGCAAGGAACGCCGGCTGCACCGCGCCATTTCCGGGACGTGGGGCGCCGCCGGCTACGTCATCACCAAGTCCGCCGCGGCAAGGCTCATCAAGGTGCCGCGACGCCAGCATATGTTCGTCGACGAGCTTCTCTTCGTGCCTGAGGGGTCGCCGATCGCCGCAACCTTGCGGCGCTACCAGGTCGTCCCTTCGGTGTGCATCCAGGACCAGATCAAGTGCGAGGGAAGCATCGGGCTTTCGAGCCTGATCCATCCCGAGAAGACAATGAGCCTGCCGCGACCGCTCAAAAGAAAATCGTTCTCGTGGTTGCGGAGTCAGGTGCGGATGACGGTCCGGTTCGAGCCCTAGTGCGCGCCTATCCGCGCAAGCAGCCGAGGGTCCGCTCGGCTTCATGCCCAGGCGCGCTTGACCTCACCGAAAGGCGCATTCAGGCTTCCCCGGAAAAGCCGGCCGCGCCATGAAGCGTTCCCGACCATCCGGCGAGAAGCCGCCGGTGGCCTTCTGACCTTAGACGTTACGCTGAACGAGGAGGCATTTTGTGGACCAATCCGGGATCGGCAAGGTTGCTCTCATCACCGGCGCCACTGGCCAGGACGGCGCCTATCTTGCCGAGTTCCTGCTTGCCAAGGGCTACACCGTCCACGGCTTGAAGCGCCGCTCATCCTCCTTCAACACCGGCCGTGTCGAGCATCTCTACCAGGACCCGCACGAACCGAACCAACAGTTCATCCTCCACTTCGGCGACATGACGGATTCGACCAATCTGATCCGAGTCGTGCAGGACACGCAGCCCGACGAGATCTACAACCTCGCCGCCCAGAGCCACGTGCAGGTGAGCTTCGAGACCGCCGAATACACCGCCAACGCCGACGCGCTCGGCACGCTTCGGCTGCTCGAGGCGATCCGCCTGCTCGGGCTCGCCAAGAAGACGCGGTTCTACCAGGCTTCGACTTCAGAGCTCTACGGGAAGGCGCAGGAGGTCCCGCAGACGGAGACGACGCCGTTCTATCCGCGCAGCCCCTACGGCGTCGCCAAGCTCTTCGCGCACTGGAGCGTAGTGAACTACCGCGAAGCCTACGGAATGCATGCCTCGAACGGCATCCTCTTCAACCACGAGAGCCCGCTTAGAGGCGAGACCTTCGTCACCCGCAAGATCACCCGTGCGGTCGCCTTGATCGCGAACGGGCTGCAGGAGCGGCTTTACCTCGGCAATCTCAATGCCGAACGCGACTGGGGCCACGCGCGCGAATACGTGCGCGGCATGTGGCTGATGCTGCAGCAGCCGGAGCCCGACGACTACGTTCTCGCGACCGGCGAGCGCCATTCGGTGCGCGCCTTCGTCGAGAAGGCTTTTCGCCAGACCGGGATCGAGATCAACTGGCGCGGCTCCGGCATAGACGAGAAGGGGTTCGAAACCGGCACCGGGCGTATCCTGGTGGAGGTCGACCGGCGCTACTTTCGCCCGACCGAGGTCGACGTCCTCGTCGGCGATCCGACGAAAGCGCGCATCAAGCTCGGATGGAAGCACGAGACGGATCTCGACCAGCTCTGCGCGGAGATGGTGCGGGAGGATCTTGCCGCCGTCGCCGAGGAGAAACGCCGCGATGGCCGCTGAAGAAAGCTTCCGGCTCGAAGGCAAGCGCATCTGGGTCGCCGGGCACCGCGGCATGGTCGGCTCCGCGATCGTCCGGCGGCTGGAACGCGAGCCCTGCGAGATCGTGACCGTAGAGCGCGGCACCGTCGACCTGACGCGGCAGGCGGAGACGGAGGCCTGGATCGCGGAGGCGAAGCCCAACGCGATCTTCCTGGCGGCGGCAAGGGTCGGCGGAATCCTGGCGAACGACACCTATCGCGCCGATTTCCTCTACGACAACCTGATGATCGAAGCGAACGTGCTCCGCGCCGCGCACGCAACGGGCGTCGCCAAGCTGCTCTTCCTCGGCTCAAGCTGCATTTATCCGCGGCTCGCGCCGCAGCCGATCGGCGAGGACGCGCTTCTCACCGGCCCGCTCGAGCCGACGAATGAGGCTTATGCGATCGCCAAGATCGCCGGCCTCAAGCTGGCGGAAGCCTACCGCGCGCAGCACGGGCGCGACTTCATTTCCGCCATGCCTTCCAATCTCTACGGCCCGAACGACAATTTCGATCTTGCTTCCAGCCATGTGCTGGCCGCGCTCCTGCGCAAGGCGCACGAGGCGAAAGAGCGCGGCGAAGAGATCCTCCTGGTCTGGGGCACCGGCCGGCCGCGCCGCGAGTTCCTGCACGTCGACGATTGCGCCGACGCGCTCGTCCTCCTCATGCGCGCGTATTCGGGCGCCGACCACATCAATGTCGGCGCCGGCGAGGATTTGACTGTGCTCGAGCTCGCCAAGCTCGTTGCGGACGTGGTGGGCTTCGAGGGCAAGATCGTCACCGACCCCTCGAAGCCCGACGGCACCCCGCAGAAGCTCCTGAACAGCGAGCGAATGCGGGAGATGGGCTGGCAGCCGCGGATTGGGCTCAGGGAGGGATTGGAGCGGACCTATCGGTCGTTTCTTGAGCACGTGAATTCAACTCGCGGCGACGAGAAATTCCCTGTTTCAGCTGGCCCTTCTACTTAAGAATCTAATTCTACATCATATTTTCCTACGACTTGATCAAAGAACAGGGAATTTTGCACGCCGGAACAGGGAAAGCCCACGGCGCGAGCATGCTTTCGGCGACGTGGCGATGTGCTTCGGCCCCGGCATCGTTCCTACGGCTCCGCCAGGGTATCGAGGGCGGCGATCAGCTCCCAGGCCTGCGTCAGGGCGGTCATGTCGCCGGCGATCGCCCTGTCGACGATGCCCTCCAGGATGATCTCAACGCGCGAGGTCTTTCGTGGCCGCTTGCGGCGCGGCGGTTCGTCGTCGCCTTTCTTGGCGCCGCTTGCCTCAGCGCCGCCCTCCGTGGCGACGGCGGCGGATTTTTCGGCAAGCAGCAGCTCGTTCATCAGCTGCACCATGATGCCCTTGTAGTTCCGCGCTCCGCGTGGGCGTCCCTTCGGATTCCCGGAGACGCCGAGCTTGAAACGCGTCGCGGCCGGCGGCCTCCTATAGCCAACGCGGTATGACGTGCTTCGCATTATCGCTTCTGCTCCTCCGCCGCGCGCGCCCTCGCAATGCGACGATCGATCTCTTCGAACTTTTGCCGCTCAAGCTCTTCGTGCCAGGCATGTTCGGCATAGAAATCGAGTACGATCTTCACCGCAGCGGGATTGCCGGTGACCTCCTTTGCCACGAGCGCGCGCAGCAGCGCCTCGCGCTTGGTGATCTTCTTGCCGGGCTCGCCGACGTCGGCGCCGGGTGCAGCAATCCGCTTGTCGAGAATCGGGACGAGCAGTCCCTGCAACCCCTCGGTCAAGCGATAGTAGGTCATTGCTTTCACCCTCCCTGCCAATCCGACACTGAGCGCGAACCGCGTACCGTTTGAGAAAGCGGTCGTGCACGCGCCGGCGTCGAAACGATCGGGATCGGGATCGGGATCGGGATGGAAAATGGGCCTGAAGCCCCAAGCTCACGGCGATGACAGCCGATGCTTTTGGAAGTATAATACCCGTCTGTCGCATGTCAATGCAAAAGAGCCGTATAAAATGCCGGCAAAATCACGTAAAGCGCAGGCCGAAACCCATATTCTGCCTCGAAATTCGCCTCAACGGTCAGAGGAAAATGGCAACATCCGCAAGGATGTTGCCAGCCCTGGCAGGGGCGATAATCATTCAATACTTTTGAAACGAGCTATTTTATTTAACAGGGACCGAGCCACGTTTCAGAAAATCAAAACGGGCGAGTCTCGAATGCGCGACTTGGCTCAGCAGATCCAAGCCCATTCAACGCAATCGAAACGTTGCCTTTCGAGCCCGACCGAATTGCCACCCGACGCGGCTGCCTTGGCGGGCAACCTGGAAGGAGACGTCGCCGGCGACACGGTCGAGAGCGACCGCGTCGATGAGCGCGACTTCGACGTGCCACGAATCTTGTGCGTGCTTTCAATACGATTGAACAGTGACCGTTTCAATCGCATTGAAGTCGCAGGTTACCGGCGCTTCGACAACAAAGAAATCGGCATCGGCGTCTTCGCCGGCGGCATGATCGGTAGCGTCGGCGGTGACCAGCGACTTCGACGCATCACCGACCTGCCGCTCCCCTGCCTTCAACGTGAGCGAAGCGCTTTTCAACGGTTGAAATTCCGACTGCGGTCAGTGCCGCCGTGAACTCATAAACGGCATCTTTGGATGCGATGTCCGTTCTGCCCCCGAATGCAGAAGTCGATGAGGCGCTTGACCACTTCCGAGAAGCGCCGATTTTGTTGAAAAAGTCGGCGTTGCTGGCGGTGTGAAGTCCTGATTCAGTCCTCTTGGGTGCAGGAGGATTCGGCGATGATGGGCGAGCGGTCGGTGATGCAGGAGGCGCTGTTCTATGAGTTCAGCCTGGATGGCCACGTCCCCTCCGAGCACCTGCTTCGCTCGATTGACCGCTTCGTCGACCTGTCGGGAATCCGGCAGCATCTTCGGTCCTTCTACAGCCCGATCGGCCGGCCCTCGATCGATCCCGAGCTGATGATCCGGATGCTGATAGTCGGTTACTGCTTCGGGATCCGCTCGGAACGGCGGCTGTGCGAGGAGGTGCATCTCAACCTCGCCTATCGCTGGTTCTGCCGGCTCGGCCTCGAGGGCGACGTCCCTGATCACTCGACCTTCTCGAAGACCCGCCACGGCCGCTTCCGCGACAGTGACCTTCTGCGCGAGCTGTTCGAGGCGACGGTCCGGCGCTGCATGGCGGAGGGCTTGGTCGGCGGCGAGGGCTTCGCCACCGACGCCAGCCTGATCCACGCCGACGCCAACCGCCAGCGCTCGACGGAAGAGTCGGACGATGTCGATTGGAACGCACTCGCCGCGAGCCGCCGGTCGGTGCGGGAGTACCTCGACACGCTTGATGATGCAGCCTGGGGCGCGGCGAGCCCAGTGAAGCCGAAGTTCGTGTCGAAGTCGGACCCGGCGGCGCAGTGGACCGGCGCGATGAAGGGGCACGCCTTCTTCGCCTACGCCGCCAACTACCTCATCGATCTCGATCACGCCGTCATCGTCGATGTCGAGGCAAGTCGCGCCATCCGCCAGGCCGAGGTCGGCGCTGCACGCACCATGATAGAACGCTCGGAGGACCGCTTCGGCCTCTATCCGGAGCGGCTCGCCGCCGACAGCGCCTATGGCTCCGCGGCCATGCTCGGCTGGCTCGTCCACGAGCGTGGCATCGAGCCCCACATCCCCGTCTTCGACAAGTCCGAACGTCGCGACGGCACCTTCGAGCGGGCGGACTTCCCCTATGACCACGAGCGCGATCTCTACACCTGTCCCGGCGGCAAGGAACTCAGGCAGTACCGCCGCCACTTTGCCGAGCCGCGGGACGGCGTGGACGACGAGGGCTTCATGCGCTACCGCGCCAGCAAGCGAGACTGCGATGCCTGTGCCCTCAAACCGCGCTGCTGCCCCAGGGCACCGGCGCGGAAGATCCTCCGCTCGATCCATGAAGGCGCTCGCGACATGGCCCGCGCCATCTCGACCACCGACGCCTACGTCACTTCGCGACGCCAGAGGAAGAAGATCGAGATGCTGTTCGCCCACCTCAAGCGTATCCTGAGACTCGACCGGCTCCGATTACGAGGACCAAACGGCGCCCGCGACGAGTTCCACCTCGCAGCCACCGCCCAGAACCTCAGGAAGCTCGCGAAGCTCATCCCGATGCCGGCATAGACGCTGGCGCGAGCGCCGACATCTTCGGTGACCTTACTGACCCGCCGCCGACAATCCGGGCAGCATCCGACTTCTTCAACACAATCCGCCAGAAGCGGACATCACGACGGGAGAAGATGACCTCCCGGTAGGTCCATGGTGTCTCAAGCGTTGTGACACGCAACCAGGCGACCGTCGGCGAACTCCCGGAGCGGCGGATGCTCGGCGACGCATCGGTCTGACGCCAACGGGCATCGTAGAGCGTAAGCGCAACCCGTCGATCGTTCGAACTGGCTTGGCGGTTCACCAAGTTCAGGGCCGCCGGCAATGCGCAGGCTGGGGTCCGGCTTCGGCATGGCTGCCATCAGCGCCTGCGTATAGGGGTGTACGGCGCGGTCGAGAATGGCGCTGACTTCGGCGAGTTCCACGATGCGGCCCATGTACATCACCGCCACCCGATCGCTGATCTGACCGATCACGCCGAGGTCGTGGGAGATGAACAGCATCGACAATCGCAAATTTTCCCTGAGGTCCATCAACAGGTTCAACACTTGGGCCTGAATCGAAACATCGAGCGCAGACACGGGCTCGTCGGCGATGATGATGGCCGGCACGGGCAGAATTGCGCGCGCGATTCCGACGCGCTGGCGCTGCCCGCCGCTCAGGTCGTGTGGAAAGCGTCGGGAGAAGAACGGGTCGAGCCCGACGGCGGTGAGCGTCTCGGCGACCCGCTCGGCGCGCTCGGAACGGCTTGCAAAGGCACCGTTGATATCGCCCGCCTCGGCCACGGAATCGCCAACCGAGCGGCGTGGATTGAGAGAGGCGTAGGGATCCTGGAAGACCATGCGGATGCTGAGGCGCATCGTGCGGAGCGCCTGGCCGCGCGCCTTAAGGACATCGGCGCCGTTGAAGACGACCTCGCCCGCATCCGCCTTGGTCAGACGGACGATGGAGCGCCCAAGGGTGGTCTTGCCGCAGCCCAACTCGCCGACGATGCCGAGCACCTCGCCCTCGGCGAGCGACAGGGAGACGCCGTCGACCGCCTGCACCCGCATCCTGCGGCCGGACCGCTTCACATTGAAACCGGTGCGCAGGTTCCGCACCTCCAGGATCGGGCGATCGCTCATGCCGCGCTCCCGCTGACAGGGAACTTGCAGAGGGCCTCGTGACCCTCGCCGATGGTCGCGCGCACGAGCGGATCGGCGCGACAGATATCCCGCACATCCGGGCAACGGGGTGCGAAGGCGCAGCCGGATTGCGTGCTGCCCGGCTGAGGTGCCTGGCCCGAGATAGTCGTCAGGCGGTGGGTCCTTCGGCCAGGCGCCGGCACGCAGGCCATCAGCCCGCGCGTGTAGGGGTGGGCCGGGTCGCCGAACAACGTCTCGACCGTGGCGGTCTCAACAAGGCGTCCGGCATACATGACCGCGACGCGGTCGACGAGCTGGGCCACGACGCCGAGGTCGTGCGTGATGAAGAGCATGGCCATATCCAGCCGGTCGCAAAGCTCGCGCAGCAAACCGAGGATCTGGAACTGAACGGTGACGTCGAGCGCGGTGGTCGGTTCGTCGGCAATGAGAATGTGCGGACGGCATGCGAGCGCGATGGCGATCATCACCCGTTGACGCATCCCGCCCGACAGCTGATGAGGATAAGCGCCCATCTGCAACGCCGCGTCGGGTATGCGGACCATCTCAAGAAGCTCGCGCGCGTGCTCGCGGGCGGCGGCACCGGAGAGGCCGTCGTGGACGCGAACAGCTTCCGCGATCTGCTCGTCGATCCGGACCACCGGATTGAGCGAGGTCATCGGCTCCTGGAAGATCATCGCGATATTGCCGTGGCCTGCTTCGACCCGTTGCCAGGGCGCCAAATTCGAGACGTCGACGCCGTCGAGCTCGATGCGGCCCGCGCGCACCCGCGGCCCGGGATCGGGCAAGAGACCCATGATGGCCAGCGACGTCATGCTCTTGCCGCAGCCGGATTCGCCGACCAGCCCGAGCACCTCGCCCTTGCCGATGCTGAACGACACGCCGGAGACGATTTCGACAGGATTCGAATCCGGACCGACAGCGACCGTGAGATCCTTGACGCCGAGCACCGCTCACCTCCTCCGCCGGCTGGCGAACATTTCCCGGAACCGCGGATCGAGGCGATCGCGCAGAGCGTCGCCGACGAGGTTCAGGGAGAAAGCGGTGAGCACGATCATCAGGCCCGGGAAAAAGAGCAGCCATGGCGCACGCGTAATGAACGTGCGCGACTCGGCCAGCATGTTGCCCCAACTTGGAATATCCGGAGGCGCGCCAAGGCCTAGAAAATCCAGCGAGGCGGCGCTGAGCTGCGCGAACGCGAACACGAAGCTCGCCTGCACGAGAAGCGGCGAGATGAGGTTCGGCAGGATGTGCTTGACGACGAGCCACGCCGTTCCGGACCCCATGCTGCGCGCCGCCTCGACATAGGTCTCGGTGCGCAGACGCAGCGTCAGGCCGTAGGTGATGCGCGTCGTGGTCGTCAGATAGACCGCGCCGATGGCGATGATGGCGTTGGCGACGCTCTGCCCGAGAACGACGATGAGCCCGAGGGCGAGGAGGAGCGCCGGAAACGACATCAGCACGTCGACCACGCGCATGAGCACATGGCCGAGGCGCGGGAAGAGCGCTGAAAACACGCCGATCGGAACGCCGGTAAGGAGCGCGAAGCTGACGACGCCGACGCCGATCAGCAGCGCCATACGCGAGGAATAGATGACGCGCGACAGCGTATCGCGACCGAACTGATCGGTGCCGAACCAATGAACAGCGTTCGGCGGACTGAGGCGAATGATGGGATCGATCGCCAGCGGATCGTAGGGCGACAGCACGGAGGCGAAGATGGCGGCAAGGATCATGGCGACGAGGAGCGCCAGTCCGAGCAGCGCGATCGGTCGCCCCAGGAAGGGCGCTAGCCATGAGCGAAGCCCCGCGCGCGTCATTCCAGTTCCACTCGCGGATCGAGCATCCGGTACGAGAGATCGACGATCAGGTTGATCGCCAGATAGAGCACCACGATGACGAGGATGATCCCCTGGATAACCGGATAGTCGCGTCGCAGGATCGACTGAACGACAAGGCGGCCGATGCCGGGGAGCGCGAAGACGGTTTCCGTCACGACAGCTTCGGAGATGAGCGCCGCGAAGGTGAAGCCGAAGGCGGAGACGACGGCGAGGAGTGCGTTGCGCAGGATATGGCGGCGCACGACCTGC
Organism: uncultured Alphaproteobacteria bacterium; assembly: GCA_963739005.1. Taxonomy (GTDB): domain Bacteria; phylum Pseudomonadota; class Alphaproteobacteria; order Rhizobiales; family Afifellaceae; genus DASWJZ01. Next base: position 751,672 of record CAVTYQ010000002.1, read on the forward strand.
CAGGGTCGAATCCCCTTGGCGCGCGCGGTGCGAACGTAGTCTTCGCGCGATACGTCGAGCATGCTCGCCCGCGTCAAACGCAGGATCAACGCCGCGTTGGGTGCAGCGAGTGTCAGGCTTGGCAGGATCAGGTAGCGCAGATTGGCGAGGCCGCCGGACTCGAAGATCGAAGGATAGCCTGAACTGGGCAACCAGCCGAGCCAGGCGGCGAAGATCAGGATCAGGTAGAGACCGACCCAGAACGTCGGCACGGACGCCATTAGCATGGCGACACCGGAAAGGCTCTGATCGAGCCACGAGCCCTGACGCATGGCGGCGACCATGCCGATCGGCACGCCGATCAGCACCACCCAGGTCATCGTGATCGTGGCGAGCAGCAGGCTGGTCTCGGCGCCGTCGGCGATCACCGACAGTACCGGCGCCTGAAAGAAAATCGACCGCCCGAGATCACCGGTGAGCGCCTTGCCTGCCCATAGCAGGTATTGCAGCACAATCGGCTGATCGAGGCCGAGCTGGTGGCGCACCAGATCGACCTGCTCCGGGGTCGCGGTGTCCCCCAGGAGGACGTAGATCGGATCGCCGGGGACGAGGTGGATGAAGGCGAAGATCAGGACCGACGCCGCGACCAGCGTGACGAACGTCGCACCGCCACGTTTGAGGACAAAGGACCACATGCGGTCGGTCGGTCGCCTTCGGATATACGCTCGACGAGGTGACCTGGGCGGCACGTGAGGCGTGCCGCCCAGGCCGATGAAGCACGGCGGATGCGACTACTCGAAGGACAAGCCCCAGAAGCGTGGCCGGTAGTCGGCGCTCTTCGCGAAGCCTTTCACTTTCGGGGAGGCGATGTCGTAGGCATAGGCGTCGCCGACCTTCATCGCCGGCACCTGCTCGTAGAATAGCGTCTGGATCTTTTCCCAGACTGCCTTGCGCGCCTCGGGCGTGACGCTCACGGAAAGCTCCTCCCGCAGCGCGTTGATCTCCGGGGTATCCCACCAGCCTGGATAGGTCGCGTTCATGAAGGTGAAGAGCGCCGGGTCCGGCTGGAAGCCGTGGTGGGTGACAAAGATGTCCCACTGCTCGGACTGGCCGCGCATCTTCAGAAGCGTCGCCCAGTCGACGACGATCATCTGGACGTTGATGCCGGCTTGCGCGAGCTGTTGGGTGAACACCGTCGCTTCGTCGTAGTGCGCCTGGTAGTTGGTGGAGACCAAGAGCCGGATCGGCGTTCCGTCATAGCCGGCCTCCAGGGCGAGCGCCTTGGCGGCTTCAGGATCGTGCTGGTTGTAGGCCTCGGTTCCGGCGGTCGAATAGAAGAAGTTGCCCTTCGGGAAGACCGAACCCTGCGCGTCCCACAGGCCTTCCGGACCGAACGCCACCCGCAGCGCCTGCGACTTGTCGAGCGCCATCTGGATGGCGCGGCGGAGTTTGAAGTTGTCCTTCAGGATACCGTCCTTCGAGTTCATGAAGAACAGGCCGAAGAGCGGCGCTTCGCGGCGTTGGATCACCACCGACGGGTCCTGGCTCAGCGTATCGTAGAGGTCGCCTGAGATCATCTCCGCGTAGTCGTAGTCGCCGGCCTGCACGCCGCTGACGCGGGTGCCGACGTCGGGGACCGGGATGAAGCGGATGGTGTCGAAGTTGGCGATGCGCGCACCGGCATAGCTGGACGCCTCCTCGCTGCGCGGCTTGTAGCCGTCGAAGCGTTCCAGCTCGACGTAGCGGTTGGGACGCCATTCCTTGAACTTGTAGGGTCCCGTTCCGATGTAGTCCGCCTGCTCGATGGGCTGATTGCCTGCCTTGCTGGCGATCTCGGCCGGATAGATGCCGAGCCCGCCGTTCACGTCGGAGATCAGCGTCTTCCATGCACCATTCGGCGCGCTGAGCTTCAGCGTGACCTCGTACTTGCCCGTGGCCTCGACCGAGGTGGCGTTCTCCATCAGAAGCTTGCCGCGCGAGCCGAACTCGCCCCAGCGCTTCATGGAGGCGACGACGTCCTCGGCAGTCATCTCCTTGCCGTTGTGGAACATCACGCCCTGGCGGAGCGTGATGACGATGGTCTTGCCGCCGTCCTCAAGCCGGTCGCTCTCGGCTAGCATCGGCTGCGGCACGAAGGACGCGTCGTAGGCGTAGAGCGTCTCGAAGATGTGCTCGCCGATCGTCGAGGCGACGTCGGCGGTGGTCAGCATCACGTCAAGCGGGGGCGGCTCGCCGATCGTCGCCTCGCGAAACACGCCCCCGGCGCTCGCCTGCGACGCCAGGAACAGCGCGGACGCAACCGCGGCTCCACGCATGAGAAGTTTCAATCGCATGGTCTTCCTCCCGTTTGCCTGCCGTCTCCCGTCAGCTCCGCATTGCCAGCGCCCGCGTCTGCGGCGGGCTTCCGAGCGGCTCCTCGACGGTCGACATTCAACGCCAGAGCTCCGGCGTTGTGTCGGAAAGTTTCATACGAAACGCGAAGGATATCAAGCGCAAGCTCGGACGGGCGGCCAGAAACGCTGAAGTTCCGAGGCTTGCACGTATCAGCGACGAAGGTTTATTACCAATCCACATCGCTCCCCGCGCGTTACCGGGGCGCCCGCTCGTCGATTTGAAGGATGGCCGCTCTGGTGGCACGAACAACAAAGCAAAGCCCGGGGGCATCATTCGGCAGGGACGGTTCATCGCACGATCACTCGGTCCTCGCGGCCGGAGGCAAATCGCCCGACGACATCATCTCCGTCATCAAACAAGCCGGCGCCGCCTTGCGGCCGGCCGAGCAACGCGTGGCGGACATCGTGCTCGCGGACGTGAATTTCGCCGTGCATTCGAGCAACGGCGAGCTTGCGCGCCGCGCCGGTGTCAGCGAGCCGACCGTGACGCGCTTCAGCCGCGCCGTCGGCTGCGGCGGCGTGCGCGAACTGAAGGTGAAGCTCGCGCAAAGCATGGTGGTCGGGCGGATCTATCTCGAGCCGCCGCCGCATGTCGGTAGCGCACAAGCGAAGCCGACACTCTGGCGATCCGTGTTCGAGGAAATCCGCAGGGCAATTGCGGCCGTCGAACAGCAACTGCGACTGGAAGACGTCGAGAAGGCCGCTGAGGCCATCGCCGATTGCTCCAAAATGGTCGCGTTCGGAGTCGGCGGAGGCTCGACCGTCGCTGTCACCGAAGTTACCCACCGCTTCTTCCGGCTCGGAATTTCCGTCAGCGACTATTCCGATCCGCACCTGATGCGGATGATCGCGGCGACACTTGGAAGAAACGATGTGGTGCTGGCGGTTTCCACAACAGGACGCGCCGCCGAGGTCATCGATGCGGTGACGATCGCCAAACAATATGGGGCGCTTATTGTTGCTGTCACGAAGCCCGAGAGCCGTCTCGCGACGCTCGCCGACATTCCCCTCGTCCTTCACGTGCCGGAAGCTCCGAACGCCCTCAAGCCGACGGCATCGCGCTATGCGCTGCTTGCCGCGATCGACCTTCTCGCTGCTTCGACGGCATACCGCAAGCCACGCGAGGCGCAGGAGCTGATGCGTCGCATTAAATACGCCCTCGTCAGTTCGTCGGACGCGGGCGCGGATGAGCCGCTCGGCGACTGAAACATCAGCGGCATGCCCTACGGTCTTCGTTGTGAGTTCAAGGCCGCGTTGGGGCAGAGGAACAATGCACGATGACCTATGACATGATCCTCAAAGGCGGCCGCGTGATCGACCCTTCGCAGGACCTCGACGGCGTGGCGGATGTGGCTTTCGCGGGCGGAAAAGTCGCAGCGGTCCGGAAGGATATCGCGCCGGGCGACAGCGTCGACGTGCGCGACGTCAGCGGGAAGATCGTCACGCCGGGGTTCATCGATCTTCACACCCATGTCTATTGGGGCGGCACATCGCTTGGGGTCGATGCCGACAAGATCGCGCGCGCGAGCGGTATCACGACGTTTGTGGATGCCGGCAGCGCCGGCGCCGGAAATTTTGCCGGTTTCCTGAAGCACGTCATCGAGCCGAGCGAGCCGCGCATCCTTGCTTATCTGCATATCTCGTTCGCAGGCATCTTCGCCTTTTCCAGCCGCATCATGGTCGGGGAGAGCGGCGACCTCCGGCTGATGAGCCCGGCCGACGCCGTCGCGGTCGCCAACGCCAACCGCGACGTGATTGTGGGGATCAAGGTTCGCGTCGGTCGCAACGCGAGCGGAGCTTCGGGCGCCGCACCTCTCGAGATCGCGTTGCAGGTTGCAGAAGAGCTCGGCATGCCCTTGATGGCCCATATCGACGAGCCTCCACCGAGCTACGACGACGTTCTTGAGCTTCTGCGGCCCGGCGACGTGCTCACCCACTGCTTCCGCCCGTTCCCGAATACGCCGATTACCGGGCAGGGAGCCATCAAGCCGTCGGTACTGGCCGCGCGGGCTCGTGGTGTCCTTTTCGATGTCGGCCACGGCATGGGGTCGTTCGCCTTCAAGGTCGGGCGGTCGATGCTTGCGGCGGGCTTCGTGCCGGACACCATCTCCTCGGATCTGCACGCGCTGAACATCGACGGGCCGGTTTTCGATCAAGCCACGACGCTGTCAAAATTCCTCTGTCTCGGGCTTCCACTCGTCGACGTCGTTCGCGCCACCACCGCGAACGCGGCGAGCGCGCTGCGGCGGCCCGATCTCGGCACTTTCCGCCCCGGAGCGGCCGGCGACGCAACAGTCTTCTCGGTAAGCGAAGGCCGCTTCGACTACGTCGACTCGGTCGGCGAGGTGCTGCGCGGCGACAAGCAGATCAAGAGCGATGGCGTGGTCCTGGGAGGCCGCTGGTGGGATTTGCCGGAGGAGGCATGACCCACCGCGCAACATAAGGCGAGGGTGCCGGCGATGTCTGCTTCGGGTCACCTTCGGAAGATCGCCCTGGCTTACGCCACGTCCGCTAACGGACAATAACCAGACACGGCAGCGAGCGTGCGGCTCCTCCTGGTCGGACATGTGCGACCGTTCGACCTTGCCATCGGCGATTGGTCGGGCGAAGCCAAGGAGGACGTCGATTTGCTTTCAAACCAAGAGATGGCCAACGAAGCGCTTTGGCGGTGTTGGCAGAACGGCGAGGTTCTGGATGAGTTGCCGCCGGGCCTGAAGCCGACAACGCGCGAGGCCGGGTACGCGATCCAGGCATATTTCGAGCGCTACTCCGCGAGCCCCCGTGTCGGTTGGAAGATCGCGGCGACCAGCGCCGCCGGACAGCAACATATCAATGTCGCCGGACCGATGGCAGGAAGGCTTCTTGCCGAAAGGATTTTCGAAGACGGCGCGAGCGTGCCTGTTGAAGGCAACCGAATGCGTGTCTGCGAACCCGAGTTCGTCTTTCGGTTTGCGGGGCATATGCCTCCGTAGTCGGAGCTTTTTTCCGCTTCCGAGGTCATGTCCAATGTGGCGCACCTGCATTTGACGATCGAGCTTCCCGATTCCCGCTACTCGGATTTCACCCGCGTCGGTGAGCCATCGCTCATTGCAGATAATGCCTGCGCGCGCGACCTGATAGTCGGCGCGCGCGTAAGTGCGAACTGGCAGGATATCGACCTTGCTTCGCATGACGTCACAGCGCGCGTGGACGGTCGGTATGACCGTGAAGGCTCCGGCGCCAATGTTCTCGGCGATCCTCGCGTCGCGCTGACATGGCTGGTGAACGAGCTTTCGGCGCTTGGCATCGGAATCCGGAGCAACGAGCTCGTGACGACTGGCACGTGTATGAGACCGCTCGAAGTCGAACCGGTGTGATGAGGTCGTTGCGGATTTTGGAATCCTTGGTTCGGTTAGGGTGCGCATCCAAGAGTTGGCTCTTTAGCGGCACGTCGCGCCAGCGATCCTACACCGACACTGCGGAGACATTCCGCAGCCTCAAATAAGCTCCCGCTGCCGTAGGCCGCGCGCCAATTCGTGCAGGAGCCAAGGCCGAGGCGAAGCGAGAGGAGGCTGTAGATATATGTATAGGCCTTGCGGACACTCCTATCGTTCTGAAACGATCTCGACGGAGTGCCGCTATGAATTAGAAAGAAGAGTTCTGCGGAAGAAGCGCGTCCTTGAAAGTGCCGAGGCGTGCGGGAAGGTCCAGGAGGCCTGACGGCACTTCGGCGTGTCTCGATCGAACTTCTAGGTGTTGCGGTCGGGAGCACCACGGCGCGCGGCTCGCTTAGTCGCGCGATCCCGCAGAGGGCGAGCCGGGGTCGCCTTTTCACTACTCCTCTGTTGTCACGTCGCGCGCCTTCCGGGGAGAGGCTAATTTCTTAGCCCAAAGCCTGAGCCCGGGCCCCTCATCGGGAGAACCGGAAAACTCGATTCCGGCATCCTCAAAGGTGCGACGAAGCTTCAACAAGGTCTGTGATCGGCTGTTTGGAACCCCATCGACGTGCTCAAAGCGATGAATTGTGGGCACGCTGATCCCAGAACGAATCGAAGCCTCCTCCAGAGGCCAGCCGAGCATTGCGCGAGCCGCCCAAATCTGACTCCCTGTAATCACGTGTTGATCATTATTGATAATAGGTTTATCATAATGGTCGGCTAGAGGTTGGACCAATTCGGCAGCAGCGAAATTCTAGCCGGAGAACGCTGCTGTTCCTAATCGGCTTGCTTCTATCGCCGTCCGTGGCGAACACCGAATGCAAGCTCGCGCTCAGGAGCGGAGAATGGACACGCGTGAATCTGTCATCCGCCGCGAGACCGAGGCGGCGAAGAACCTTCTCGCCGGGCTGCGGGAGACGATTGGCGAGGAGGACATGGCGCTCCTTGCCGACACGATTGAGGGGGAGACGAACCTCCTTGAGGCGATCGATACGGCCCTTTCCGAGATCGACGAGACCGAGGTCTTGATCTCCGGGCTGAAGGAGAAGGAGGGACAGTTCGCCCAGAGGCGGAGGTCGATGGAGGAGCGGGTCAGGCGCTTTCGCTCGCTGATCGAGCAGGCGATGGCCGTCACCGAGCAAGCGAAACTCCGCCGCCCGGCCGCGACCCTGACCTTGCGCAAGCTGCCGCCGGACGTGGTGATCACGACCGAGGCCGATATCCCCTCAGAATTCTTTGTGCCGCAGCCGCCGCCTCCGCCGAAGCTCGACAAGGCGGCGCTGAAGGAGGCGCTCCGGCAGAGGGAGAAGAGGATCGACCTCGCCGCCTCCCTGGAGGGGGGCGAGGAGCGGGTCCGCGCGCTGGCTGAGATTCCAGCCATTCCCGGCGCCATCCTGAACAACGGCAGCTTCTCCCTGCAGATCAGGAGGGCCTGATGCCTGCCAGTGCCTTGCAACAGGCGGCGCCGCAGCTGCGGCCGCATCAGCTCGACCTGATCCGTCGCACGATCGCAAAGGACTGCTCGCGCGAGGAGTTCGACCTCTTCATCGAGACGGCGCAGCGCTACGGGCTCGACCCCTTCCGCCGGCAGATCATGCCCTTGGTCTTCGCCAAGGGCCAACCGACCAAGCGGCGGATGGTGATCATCGTCGGCATCGACGGGCAGCGCATGATCGCGCATCGCTGCGGCAGCTATCGCCCGGCAAGCGAGCCGACGACCTTCGTGGAGAACCGGCGCAGGAAGGGCGCAACCAATCCGCTGGGCCTGGTCCTTGCCCGGGTGACGCTGCACCAGCAGGACAACAAGGGCGATTGGTTCCCCGTCGTTGGGGAAGCCTATTGGGACGAGCTCGCGCCCCTTCGCGACGAATGGGCGGAGGACGCGGAGACCGGGGCGCCAGCGCGAACCGGACGACAGGTGCTCGATTTAGGCGGCAACTGGGCCAGGATGCCGCGGCTGATGCTGGCGAAGTGCGCGACGATGCAGGCGCTTCGCGCCGGCTGGCCAGACCAGTTCGGCGGGCTCTATTGCGAAGAAGAGCTGGACCGCACCAGGGCACTCGATCTCGCCGCCTCCGAGCTCGCCGACCGCGCCCGAGAGGAGGGGCGGCTCATCGCCGTTGCGGGCAAGGACGCGATCACTGCCTCCTTTGGCGACTGGAACCTTGAGAACGTGCCGATCGGTGCGTTTGCTGACCGGGCGCTCGCCTGGATCGAGGCACCGGGGCGGCGCCCAGACGAGGTCGTGCGGTGGGCGGAGGCGAACCGCGAGCCGCTCCGGGTCTTCTGGGCAAAGTCCCCAACGGATGCCCTGGCGCTGAAGAAGGTGATCGAGGCGCGCTCCGCGGCGCCTGAGGAGGGCACCTTCAACGGCGCCGATGCGGCAGACCTTCTCGTTGGGAAGGCAGCACCTGTAGGGTCAAGGGCAGGCGCCTGAGATGCGCGGCTACCAGATCCTGCGCCCTCCCACGGCCTTCACCGCGAACACCCGGTTCCGCCGCCCACGCCGCCGCTCCGATCTTCATCTGAAGTGGATACGCTCGCTTCCCTGCGCGGTTTGCGGCAAGCAGGGCGGGATCCACGCGGCGCATCTTCGTGCAGCTTCGCCACGCCACGGGAAGCTTGCCACGGGGATCGGCCAAAAACCCGATGACAGCTGGACGGTGCCCCTTTGCGCCGAGCACCACCTCCTCGACGAGGCGGCGCAGCACCAGGATCAGGAGCTGACGTTCTGGAAGCAGCACGAGATCGACCCCTTTGTGCTCGCCCTCGCGCTTTGGCGTGCCTCGGGCGACGACGAGCTTGCCTTCCTGGTTCTCGGCGAGCTTCGCAAGGCTCGGACTGGTGCTGCGGTTCCCGATACCCCCTATGCCTGATCCCAATGTCGTTCCACGTTCGGAGTCGGCGCTTGGGCAGACCAGAAAAACACGAATCCTGCGGAGCGGTACCGGGACCGCGCAGAAGCCCAGATTGCTCGTGGACCAAGCCAATCCCGACCTGACCGTTGCGGCGCTCCGCGACATCCTCGCAAATGCCGAGAATCTCTACGACCGCGGTGCGCCAGTTCGGCTCGCCGTCGACCGGACGGGGAACGGCGGTGCGGCAGCGCAGGTGCTGGCGCCTGACGACCTGCTCCTTTTGGCCCACCAGGTTGCGCGACCGTACGTCGTTGACGGCCGGGGCATGGGTCGTCAGGAGGTCGATGTCCCGCTGCCTCGTTCGATTGCCCGCATGTACCTTGGCTGGCGCGGGGAGTGGCGGCTGCCGGCTCTGAACGGCATCGCCTCTGCGCCGCTTCTCCGGGAAGACGGGACGATCGTCAGCGGGAGAGGTTACGACCCCGCGACCGGCATGTGGCAGGAGAACGTTCCCGAGCTCGGACCCCTGATTCCCGCGCGGCCGACGCAGGGGGAAGCGGGTGAAGCCCTGAAGCTCATCCGCCAGACCTTCAGGACCTTCTGCTTCGCCGACGCCAAGACCGTCTACGATCCGGCCGAGGGCGTTCCGGTCGTCGACAGCAGCCAGCCGCCTGACCGCGACGAGTCGGGCTTCCTGGCGGCGCTCCTGACTGCCGTCTGCCGGCCCAGCCTTCCGCTAGCGCCGGGCGTCCTCTTCCGGGCGGCGCCGATGTCTGGGGCGGGGACGGGCAAGGGATTGCTGGCGCGCTGCATCTCCCTCATTGCGTTTGGGCGCGAGCCGCACGCGGTGACGTCGGGCGCCAAACCCGAAGAGCTGGAGAAGCGGATCGCCGCCGAGCTGATGCAGGGCCATCCCGTCCTCTTCCTCGACAATCTGAACAACACCGCCTTTCGCTCAAACCTTCTCGCCAGCGCCATCACCGAGAGGCCCTCGCGGGTGAGGCTCCTAGGCAGATCGCAGATGCTTCAGCTCAATGCCTCCGCCTTCGTGGTTCTGACCGGCAACGGCTTGAGCGTCTCGGAGGACCTCGCGCGACGCTTCATCACGGTTGACGTTCGACGCACACATGGAAGACCCGGAATCCCGCCCCTTCAAGGGAGATGTCAAACGCGAGGTCGCTGACCGCCGTGCCGAGCTCCTGGCGGCGGCGCTGACCATCTGGCGCTGGGGGCGCAAGGAAAGGGAGTTACCTTCCGGTCGGATGCTCGGCAGCTTCGGGACCTGGTGCCGGTGGGTCCGTGATCCGTTGATTGCGCTCGGCTGCAAGGATCCTGCGAAGCGGGTCGGCGAAGCAAAATGGCTCGACGCACGGCGGCTGGCCATCGCCGCTCTCTTCCAGCTCTGGTGGGAAAAGCACGCCGACCGGCCCGTCTTCGCCCATGCTCTCCACAGCGAGGTCAAGGAAACGATCGATCCGCAGGGGCGCGGCCGCCAATTCCAGGCAAGTTATCTCGGAAAGCTTGCCGGCACGCGCCTCGGCGGATTCGTCCTCACGCGGCAGAAGCCAAACGGGAAATGGGGCGCGGCAACGTTTGCTCTAAGGCCAACCAACAGACACGAATACGAGGCATAGGGGGAATAGGAGCGTTGACAAACGGAAGCCGATGGCACGCGCCGGTACCCGCATCGGCCTGCTTTTGACGGTCAACAGGACAACTCTCGGCGCGAAGAGAATGCCCATTACCGAGAGCAGGCGCAGACGCGTCCCTCCAGAGCGCGCCCGCAGCGCCAACCTAGGGACAACTCATCAATAGTCTGGAGCAGAAGATACTATCACAATCCGCGGTACGCCCTGACGTGAGCCCCGAGCCTCATCCAGCGATGGATAAAGTCCGGGCTTCATTTGAGCCGGTATGGCTCGGTGGTGCAACGCAGAGCCTGGCGTATTCGCCGGGCGTCAGGTTGCCGAGGCGGCTGTGTGGTCGAATCGTGTTGTAGTCGAGCCGCCAGATGGCCAGAGCCTCTCGGACATGGCCGAGCGAGATGAACAATGTCTCGTTCAGGAGCTCGTCACGCAGGCGGCCGTTGAAGCTCTCCACGAAGGCATTTTGCTGCGGCTTGCCCGGCGCGATGTAGTGCCAATCGATCCGGGTCTCCTGTGACCATCTCAGGATCGCCATGCTAGTCAGTTCGGTCCCGTTGTCGCTGATCACCATGGCAGGCTTGCCGCGCACAGCGATGAGGGCATCGAGCTCACGAGCGACCCGAAGGCCAGACAGCGAGGTGTCGGCGACCAGCGCCAGGCACTCGCGGGTGAAGTCGTCGACGATCGCGAGGATGCGGAAGCGACGGCTGTCGGCGAGTGCGTCCGACAGGAAGTCCAGGCTCCATCGCTGATTGGCGCCCTGCGGGATTGCCATCGGCGCCCTGGTTCCGAGGGCCCGCTTGCGGCCGCCTCGGCGGCGGACCTGAAGCCGCTCTTCACGATAGAGCCGGCGGAGCTTCTTGTGGTTCATGGTGATCCCCTCTCGGGCGAGCAGGATGTGCAGGCGCCGATAGCCGAAGCGCCGGCGCACTGCCGCCAGCTCGCGCAACCGGGCACGCACAGCGGCATCATCAGGTCTGGTGCTCCGATAGCGAACCGAGGTTCGGTCTGCGCCGAGCACACAACACGCCCGCCGTTCGCTCACCTCGAACGTCACCTTGAGATGCGCGACGGCCTCGCGCCTTGCGACGGGCGTCACCATTTTTTTGAATTGATGTCCTTCAGCATGGCGTTGTCGAGCATCGCCTCGGCCAGCAGCTTCTTAAGCTTGGCGTTCTCGTCCTCCAGCGCCTTCAGCCGCCGGGCATCCGACACGTCGAGGCCACCGTATCTGGCCTTCCATTTGTAAAAAGTGGCGCCGCTGATCCCGTGCTTGCGGCACACGTCCGCCGTCTTCGCACCCGCCTCCTGCTCCCGCAGGATCCCGATGATCTGCTCTTCCGCGAAACGACTTGGCTTCATGTCCATCCCCTCAGAGGTGATGGACTCTACCCATTCTTGGCCGAAGTCTCGGGGCTCACGTCAGCCCCCAACCCGCACGGGGCCGGCAACCCGCCAAGGACCCGAGCCGCGTCGTGGCCGTCCTCGACGGTTTGCGGCGCGCGGCCCCAACGCCCGCAATGGTCAATCTCTCCACAAGTGTTCGGGATGACCGCTTATCCATCGAAGTAGAAAACCTCGGCGCAATTTCGAACTTCGGTTTCGCGCCACCAGCGAGATCACAATCACATGAAACCAGGATTCCGCGGCAGATACTGAGTCCAGTCTCCAAACTGCCCGTCGCCATCAGCACCATCGGAATGTGGTGCGCATCCCATGTTTGATCGCAAGGCTGAGCGCTGTATCACAAGTGCCCAGAAGGAATGCCGACACCGACGCTGAGCTGGTATCTGCCGCCATCTTCAACGCGGTCGAAATGCGGGGTCAAGTGCGTCGGCCCGCGTCACTGCGGGGGGCCGAATGGCCGTCGACACCGACGTAAGTATAGCCGACACGATCTCTGCCGGCGTGAAACATCGCGACGCAGAGGCCGCTCTTCGAGCAGGCGCCCGCCCAGGCAATCGTTTCGGCACTTGCGGCTCGCCCCCTGCAAGCCGACGCAACCCATCGGTGGCCGACTTGGCGTCCGAGCCACGAAAGCCGATGCGATCGACCATCGGACAAGCATCGAAACATGCGCCGCAGACTGTGAATAACGCTCCGAGTTCCGGTCCCGTCTCGGCCAGGAAGGCTGCGGTCGTCGCTGCGCGGGCCGGTGGCAGCTTCGTCATTTTTGGAGAATTGCGCCGCGTTTGCGACTTGGTCAAGCTGTGCTTCAAATGCTGCTCTGTCGAAACCTCCGCCTCTTCGAAGGAAAGGCTCCTTCAACGAAACCGCTCACAACAGCTGGGAGCTAGGTGGCCGCTATGATCTCGGCCATGTAGCTCAGCTTCCTCCTCGAGCCATGCCACCCATCACGGGTAAGAGTGTGTTCGACGGCGTTGTGCGAAGTATCCCCCAGCACAAGATGGCGGGGCAACACAGCCGTCCGGGTAGCGCCCATCGTATCGTGGAACCGAAGAAGGGCTTTGTGTTCGACGACCGTGTGCGCCTGAAGGCGATCAAGCCCGAGTGTGTCAAACGCCAGATCAAAGAGCTGCACGGCGGCAGCGATCGACGCGCGCGAATCGGGCCGGAAAATCCAACGGCCCCACTCCCCGGCGCGGGCCTCCTCATCGATATCGTAGACGGAGATCAACCCTTCGCGGCGACCGTCGGTTTCCCTCTCAGCGACGAAGTAATAGTCGCCTTGGCGACCGAAGTACTCCGCCAGCCAGCGCTTCTGCGCCTCGATGTCGGGCGCAATCGGATGCAGAAACCTGGCGCGCTCCGCATCCCTCCGCAGTTCGACGACGAAGGCAGCGTCCTCAAGATCGATCGGCCGCAGGCGAACGCCATAGCGCGATGATGACAGCGCATGTCTCACCCCGGCGCAACCTCATCGGTGACGCCGCCGAGGTAGATCAATTGTGCGGTGATGCCAGAGGCTTCACGGGCGAGGAACAAGTCGACGACCAAAGCTACCTCCTGCATGGTTCCCATGCGCCTGATCGGCAGCGAGCCGACGAGCTTTTCCAAATCGACCCCTTGCGTCATCCGGGTGTCGATCGGGGTCGGGCCGACGACGTTGACCGTAATCCCGAACGGAGCAAGTTCCCTGGCGAGGGCCCGCGAAAGATGTTCGACAGCACCTTTGGCGGTCACATAGGCCGCGTGGCCGGAGAGCGTCAGCGGAACTGCGATCGAACTCAGGTTGACGATCCGGCCCCCTCCGCGCTTGCGCATTACCTTGGCGGCCTCGCGGCTGACACGGAAAGTCGAAACGGCATTGGCGCTGATCATTCGCTCGACGGTGGAGTCGGGCGTGAGCAGTGCGTGGTTCATCGACGCCGCGCCCGCGTTGTTGATGACAGCCCACGGCACCGCGACCTCCTCGACGGTGCGGCGGATAAGCTGATTTACGTCGTCGTCGACGGTGACGTCACACATCATGTGTGTGTAGCCGGCAGCAGACCAAGGGCATTGGCCGCGGCTACAGCCCACAACGCAGTAGCCCCGATCGAGAAGATGCTCGGCAAGATAGCGTCCGATCCCCCGGGATGAGCCGGTCACGATTGCGACGCGGTCGGCGTCAGCTTCGGGCCCGCTCATTGCCGAAGCTTTTTGAAACGGTCGCTTAGCAGCGGCTCAGAAACCACCCGAACCTTTTGCGGCACCATGAAAGGCTGGAGACGGCCTCGACAGTGAGCCGCCACGCGCCGACGAATATCAGCGGTGGGGGTGGGGCTGTTCATGTGCAGCGTCGCGGCCACGATCTGACCCAGGATCGCGTGTTCTTCGCCGTATACGACGGCCTCGATCACACCAGGTAAGTTCGCCAGAACTTGCTCGACCTCGTCGGGAGATACCTTCTGGCCGCCGACGTTGATGACGTCCGATTCGCGGCCCAGGATGCGGTAGTAGTCCCCGGCCTGCTGCACCACGTCGCCTGTATCCAGCCACCCGGCCGCGTCAAACGGGCTGGCCGCGTTGAGATAGCCAAGCATCGAGGTGCGCGCGCGAATCTGCAGCCGGCCATCCACAACCCGCGTCTGATAGTCCTCACCGCCGATCTTCACCAGCAGAGACGAGTCCGACTGCGACGCGGAGCGAAGAATGCCAACTTCGGAAAGCCCATAAGTCTGCTGGAAACGGACCCCCGGAAACGCTCGGTTTGCGGCATCGAGCGTCCGCGCCGGCATGACCTCGGTGCCATAGGTGATGCGCTGGATCGAAGACAAATCGAAGCGTTCCTGCGCATCCTGCATCAGCAGGAGATTGAGGAACGATGGTGTTGTCGGCAACAGCTCCGCTCGATGATGCTCGATCGCTCGGCATACCGCATCCACGCTGCGATCTTGCGGTACGACGGTGCAGCCGAGATTGGCCAGGGTGTAGAATAGCGTATTTAGACCGCCGATGTGGTCGAAGAGCAAGAAACTAACGGTCCGCCACGCGCGCCGCGGAGCGCGGAACTTGGCCAAAAGTCCCTCCAGAGCATGAACGACCGCTTTGGGCCGACCTGACGACCCCGAAGTGAAGAGGATCAGTCCGGGCGCGTCGGCGTTGCGGAGAGTCTCCAGCAGCGGGTTGCCCCGGCGTTCGCCAAGGAGCGTGTGCGCGACCGCCTCCGACACATCGACTTCCAGCAGGTGATCCAGCTCGGCGATTATGGAAAAGGTCGCGTGCTGGTCCCGCGAGCCGCGCGCCAAAGGCACCAGGATGGCCCGGCGCTTCAGGAGTGCAAGAAGGAGACCTACGCTACTCGGAGAGTAGTCCGCCGCCACGCCAACGCAGTCGCCAGCCTCCACGCCAAGCATGACGAGCTGTTCGAAAGACTCCAAGACGATGTTTTTCAGGTCCTTGTAGGTGGTAACGCCGCCACCCCAGACCAGAGCAGGTGCTGCGCCTGCTTCATCAAATCGACCGAACTGCCAAGCGAAGTGGTCCATAGTCGGTGCCGTCAATGGGATTGGTCGCGGCCTTCTAATTCTGGATCCATCGCCAACTCCGCCTGCTCGATCGCGTAGTCAGCCAAAGTCTGAACGGTCCGGAACGGACTCTTGCGACGCGATAGAGCGGCCTCATTGGCGAGGGTAAGGTGAATGCCCCAGCTCCCCAGCAGACTCTCGACGTCGAGCACATAAGTGACCAGGGCCAAGGATCCCAGAACGGCATCACGCCCAAGCAGCGGTGTGGAGGCTGTCGGCTCGATCTGGTGTTGCCCGCCTTCCGCATCGAGAGCTGCCCGCAGAAGCTCCACCATTTCTTCCAGGAGCCGAGGCCGATCGATTGAACCGGCGCCGCGTGCGACCATCTCGTCAGATGAGGCCATCGTGTCCGCCCACCCCACCGAACCGCATGGGGAAGTCCATTTGCACCGGCCGACCTTTTTCGTCCGACCCTTCCAGAAAACCCTCCTCGAACAGCCGGTGGGCAATCCGGTCGGGCGAGGCCGAAGAGGGAAGAGTCTTCAATCGCTCGATCAGGTCCGTATAAGAGATGGGGCGCTCGATTAGGCTTTCGAAAAGTGCCCGGTGCGCTTCGGTCGAATCGAAAGCGTCGCAGATGCGCCCGTCAGCGTCCCCGACAAACTCGCTTGTCTCAAGCTTGAACGTCGTTGGATGAATCGCAAACGACTTCGCAAGGACCGCGCGGTTCGAGCGCCAAACGATCCGCTTCATCCGGCGAAACGAACGGATTTGATCCGCCGCCCAGCGCATCCGTCGTAGCGAGAGTGTCGTCTCATCGAGGGCCTCGCTCAGACCCGCTTCCCCGTGCTTCCACAGGCTCCTCAGGAGTGCCGCCCGCCCGGCCAGCTTGCCCGGCTCCGGATCAGGGCTTCGACGCTCGAGCTCTACGAACCAGTCCCGGCTCGAGAACTGCCTGAAGGACTCACGGTCAACTCGGCGCGATGTCCAAAATGGCGAGTCAACCTCTTCGCACTGCGCATAGAAGGCCGTCAGGAACTGGTGATATTGGTCGTAAGCCGCGCGATAGCGTTGGGTGAACCAATTCGTCACCATCTGCTCGTCCTCCGGATGGTCGAGCAGATGATCTATAGCGCTTGCTGCCAGCACGGCTGAGTACGTCGCCAGATGCACCCCCTGGGAGAACAGGGGATCGATGAAGCAGGCCGCGTCACCACACAGAAAGGCGCGCCCCACCACCATTCGGCTGGCCGTATAGGACCAATCCCTATGCACGCGGACCTGTCCCGCCCGCGTGGCTCCGGCCAGTGTCTGGCGCGTGAACGCGCAGGCCGCGATACTTTCTTGGAAAAATGCTTCGCTGCCGGAGCTCTTGATGCGGTCGAGCGACCCGATTCCCGTCACCACACCGACGCTGTATCGATTGTCCTTCAGCGGGATGATCCAGATCCACCCATCCCGGAACGTGGCGGAAAAGGTGTTTCCCTTGAGGTCGCCGTCGTATCGCCGACCACCTTCGAAGTAGGACCACACCGCCACGTTCCGATAGTACGCGTCCCATTCCCGTATCCCGTGCATGCCGGCAAGAACGGAGCCAGCTCCGGAGGCATCGACCAGATAGTCGAACGTCTGTGTCCCAACGGCCCCATCCGCACCTTGCCAGCTCAAGATGGGAAGCTCATCCGTTCCACCGGTCTCGACGGCCGTGACCTGTGACCGCTGGCGGACCCTGGCGCCCCGGTCAGCGGCCGCATCGAGCAGTATCTGGTCATACTCGGCGCGCGTCACCTGGTACGCATAGTCGAAAGTCCACGAAGTCGTCTTAGGGGTGGAGAACACAAAGGACCACGGCGTCTCCGCGCCCCAAAGAAATGTCGCCGCGCGCTTCTTGGGAAATCCGGCCGCCTCGACCCGGTCGAGAACGTCGAGCCTGCTAAGAATTGAGAGAGTACCTGGCAGGAGGGATTCGCCGATACGATAGCGGGGAAAACGCTCTCGTTCGAAAAGCTCGACCTCGCGACCAAGCCGGCGAAGGCAAAGCGCGACCACGCTTCCCGCGGGTCCGCCGCCAACGATCCCGACGGTGCTCTCAGCGGGTGCCATACGTCAAAATCCCTTGCGCTACGCCTGTCACGATCTCGCTCATGAGTGTTGCCGGCCCGCAAGCTTGTCAATGACCAGCCCCGCCGAGCCAGATTCATCGGGAAAAGTCAGTTGGAAGAAGCCGAGGGACGCTGCTGCCTCCTGCCGGTCGAACGGGCCAGTGTCGCGCGGCCGGAACGAAGCAGCCTCCGGAAGAGTCGCGGCGGTTCCAGGACATGAAACGGGTCCAGCTGACCAGCGAGCTGGAACAGTTGCGTGGATTCGGCGTCGGGATTTCTGCCGAGTTCCTCATACAGGCAGTCCAAGGCGAAATAGTGCAGCGAGCGGGCCTTCGCGCGGGACGCGATCCGACCGAGTAGCATGCAAGAGGGAAGGTCGCTCTCAATGTGAGCGCGGCGGATCTCCTCCGAAAACATCTCGTAGAGATAGTCGGAAGGAAGGTTGCGATAGCTCTTGAGAACCTGAACCTTCTCAAACGCTGTGCGCAGACGGGTGGACGGCGTTTGGGCGCTGAGATTCCGGCCAAGGACTCTTTTGGCAGTCAGTTCCGAAGGCAGGACAAAGAATAAGCGCCCGCTGACCAACATGCGTACCCAAAGATCCATGTCACTGGTGTTCAGAAGCCTGACGATCATAGAGGCCGACCGTCTCGTGTACGCGCCGCCGCAGCATCGCAGTCGGATGGCAGAGGCAGTTACCTTTGAGAAATAGACGCCTGAGCCAGTCGAGCCGGTTCGGCTCCATTCCGGCAAAGGGATTTGTGAACCCTCTATAACCCTCGCACAGCGGGACTCCGAGGTCGGTGACGAGACGTGGCATTCCGAACACCGCATCGTATTCCGGGTGGCTCTCGAGGAAATCGGCCTGCGTCCGAAGCGCCCCCGGCAAGAAGAAATCGTCGGAGCCGAGAACGGCTATGTACTCGCCATGCGACGCGACAAATGCCGCGTTCAAAGCCGCCGACACGCCGACATTGCGGGGCAGCTCTGTCAACTGAAGCCGATCACTTCGGAATTCTCGGATGACATCCAATGATCGGTCGGTCGAGGCATCGTCAACGACGACTATTTCGACACCATCCGTGTCTTGATCGAGAACGCTGCTGATCGCCTGCCTAACGAAAGGCGCGTGGTTGTACGACGGTATCAATACCGAAATCCGAGCCGTCGATTCACTCATTTGGAGCGATCATCATTTGCAAGAAATCGGATCGGCGCCTCACATAGTCGTCGGGGTCGTATTTGTGCGAGGCGATGACGGTCAGCACCGTATCGCTCTGGAACTCACTTTGCTCCGACCAGATCATCGGCGGAACGTAGAGAGCCGTCGTCGGCTCGTTCAGGCAGACACGATCGTTTCGAATTCCGTCGTCGACCGAGACAACAACGGAACCGGTCAACGCAAACAGAACCTGTGCGCAAGTTCGATGCGCGTGTGCACCGCGGATGGATTGTGACGGTACGCCGTAGACGAAGAAGACTCGCGCAGCCAGAAAGGGCAGGTTCCCGTCCGATTCGACCACTGTGATCGCGCCACGGAGATCACGGAAGCTCGGCAGTCGCAGCAGGAAACATCCCCGTACGCGGAGATCAAGCCGGGACCCGGCCGGCTTCGCCAGCGGGTGTGCCGCTTGCGTCGTCGCGCACAGTTCAGCGGGCATCGTGCCCTCGTCCTCTTGTCTGGCTTGCGACGCGATTGAGCGCATCTATCACCCTGTCCACCTCGGCCTCATGCAGTCCTGGAAAGCATGGCAGTGACAGGATCTCGTCACGCGCTCGACAGCTTTCCGGCAGCGGCAGTTTGCGCGCCGGGAGGCCGCGTTGAGCGATTTGATCGCAATCGAGCACGGGATAGTGGATATCCGCGCCGATCATCGCATTCGCCAGTTCGGCCATAACTTTGGCCCGTTCCGGGACGCGCACGACTGCCAAGTGTCCAACGTTGGTTGCGTCATCGGCCCCGACCACGCGGAAGCTCGCGTCGAGGTTTTCCGCGTAGCAGCCGACGATACGCCGCCGCTCATCATTCCATGCGTCGACGTAAGGGAGTTTGACGCTAAGGATCGCGGCCTGGATTTCATCCATGCGACTATTGCGCCCGTGAGGGAGATCCGAGTGATGGCGCTTGGTGGACCCATATTGGCGAAGTTGGTCTACGCGCTGGGCAAGATCCGTGTCGGAGGTGACAACGGCTCCACCATCTCCGCATCCTCCGAGATTCTTGGTGGGGTAGAAACTGAAGGCCGCCATGTCGCCGGTCGCCCCGGCGCGGCGACCATCGAACCAGGCTCCGTGAGCGTGTGCGCAGTCTTCCAGAATGAGCACGTCGTCCCGCCCAAGATGCAAAAGCGCATCTCTTATGGCATCGACGGCACTGACAATTCCGTAGAGGTGCGTGGCGACCACCAACCGGGTGGCAGGGCCCACGGCCTCAGCAAGCATATCCGTGTTGAGGCCCAGCGTATCCGAACGCACGTCGATCCAGACGGGAATGGCACCCACCAAACGGCATGCCGCCGTCGCGTAGCCGCCGGCATTAGCTACGGTAATGACCTCATCACCAGGCCCGATATTGAGCGCGCGCATTGCCAGTTCGAGCGCGTCTGTTCCGTTGCCGACAGGGATGCAATGGCGTGTACCACACCAGCCCGCGAATTCGAGCGCGAATCGACGGCACCATGGACCGTTCATCCAGACGCCGGACGAGAGGACGTCCGAGATCGCGGTGTCGATCTCGCGCTTGAGTTGTTCGTATTGGTGGATCGGCCGGCAAATAGGAATTGGCTGCATCCGCATCCCCCGCGCCGGTGGCTAGTCGGCAAACAATAGGCGAGCGCTCCTGGCCAGGCAATCTGACATCGATCGGTTGTTGAATGGCTGGTACCACAGCCATACGCGGCGAGCCCGACTTTGGAGCATTTTCGACGCAGTTGCTCTAGCCGCGAAAGATCGGGCACTTGTTGCAGCGAAGAGAAGTTGCGCGGGACGCTATCCGGTACCGGCAACCACCTTAAGGTAGGCGCCGTAGTCTGTGTTTTCGAGGGCGGCGGCAAGCGCCGCGAGCTGCGTCACGTCGATCCACCCGTTGCGGAAGGCGATCTCCTCAAGACAAGCGATCGGCAACGCCTGCCGGTGCTGGATGGTGCGCACGAACTCCGCCGCTTCCAACAAGCTGTCGCAGGTTCCGGTGTCGAGCCATGCGAAACCACGCCCGAGCCGCTCAACCCTGAGCGCGCCTGCTTCGAGGTAGGCGCGGTTGACGTCGGTGATCTCAAGCTCCCCGCGCGCCGACGGTTTCAACGCCGCCGCGATGTCGAGCGCGCGGTTGTCGTAGACGTATAGGCCGGTGACGGCCCAAGTGCTCCGCGGGGCGGGCGGCTTCTCTTCGATCGAGATTGGCCGCCACTCGGAATCGAAGCTCACGATGCCGTAACCCCTCGGGTCACGTACCTCGTAGGCAAAAATGGTCGCGCCGCTCCTCTGCGCCGTCGATTTCCTGAGCAGGTCCGGCAGCGTATGGCCGAAGAAGATGTTGTCGCCAAGGACAAGCGTCACTCCGCCTGCCCCGACAAAATCGCGCCCGATGACGAGCGCCTGTGCCAGACCGTCGGGCGAAGGTTGCGGCGCGTAGACGAAGCGCATGCCGAGCCGCCCGCCGTCCCCAAAAAGCCGTTGATAGTGCGGGATGTCCTCAGGCGTGGTGATAACGAGAACCTCGCGGATGCCTGCCAGCATCAGCGCCGAGATCGGATAGTAGATCATCGGTTTGTCATAGATCGGCAGGAGCTGCTTGTTGACGGCATGTGTGATCGGGTGAAGCCGCGTGCCCTTACCGCCGGCGAGCACTATTCCTTTCATGACGCCGTGCTTTCAGTTTCTTTCGGCGCACCTTGTTGCAAGGCCTCGTCGAGAACGGTCGGAAGAGCCTCCTGAAATCCGGGGAGCGTGATCCCGAACACGCTGGCAAAGCGCGTACTTGAGAGCCGGCTGTTCGATGGCCTCAGAGCCGGCGTTGGATGGTCGGCGGTCGTGATCGCCATGTTCCTGGGGCGCGCGAGACCGCGAGTGGCCATCGCCGCGAAGATTGCCTCCGCGAAGCCGTGCCAGGTCGTGTCGGTACCGCCGGCGAGATGGTAGGTACCGAAGGGTCCGTCGTCGGAAGCGAGAGCTGGTAGTACCTTGGCGATCGCGGCCGCGAGGTCGTCGACCGCCGTCGGGCAACCGCGCTGATCGCCGACGACGCGCACGTCGGCGCATTCACTCGCCCGCTTCAGCATCGTGAGGAGAAAGTTTGTGCCCGAAGAGCCGTAGAGCCAGGACGTGCGCAAGATCAGGTGCCTCGGATTTTCGGCGCGGACCGCGGCTTCGCCAGCGAGCTTGGAGCGACCATAGGCGTTGAGCGGGTGGACGGGATCATCCTCGTCGTAAAAGCCTTGTTTCGCCCCATCAAAGACGTAGTCCGTGGAGAGATAAACGACAGGCGCCGACAGCTCCGCCGCCGCACGCGCGGCTGCGCGAGGACCTGTAGCGTTGACCGCGTGGGCGGTAGGTTCGTCGCTCTCGGCGGCGTCCACCTGTCCGTAGCCGGCCGCGATGACCACCACGTCCGGCCGACGTGTGAGGACGACTTCGCCGATGTGCTTCGGTCGCGAAAGGTCGGCAGCTTTCCGGTCGAGATAAGTCGCGCAGACTCCCTTCGGCCAGACAACACGGGAAAGCGCCGTCGCGAGCTGCCCGCCGGAGCCAAGGACAAGTATTTGCATTCCCCTCACGCCTTCGCCGGAATCGGTATCTTCGGCACGCCGAGTCGATCGCCGGAATAGTGCTTGAGGAGCGGTTCCCACCAGTCGGGGTTCTCGACATACCAAGCGACGGTTTCGCGCAGCCCTCGTTCGAAGTCGCGCGACGGCCGCCAGCCGAGCTCGCGAACGATCTTGGATATTTCCATGGCATAGCGGAAGTCGTGGCCGGGGCGGTCGGGGACCAAGGTGACGAGGTCCGCGCGGCTTTGGCCGTCCGCAAGTGGTGGCGCCATTTCGTCCACTAGCGCCGCAATCATCCGCACCACGTCGAGATTCCGCCGCTCCGCTTGGCCCCCAACGAAGTAGGTCTCGCCTGCGCGGCCGTGTTCTACCACCGCGACAAGCGCCTCGGCGTGGTCCTCCACGAACAGCCAGTCGCGCACGTTCTCGCCGCGTCCGTAGACAGGGAGGGGTTCACCACGGATCGCCTTCACGATGGTCAGCGGGATCAGCTTTTCAGGGAAATGATATGGCCCGTAATTGTTGCTGGAATTTGAGATGAGGACCGGCAGCCCGTAGGTATGGCCCCATGCGCGAACGAGATGGTCGGCCGCCGCCTTGCTTGCCGAATAGGGCGAGTGTGGCTCGTAGGGAGTCGTCTCGGAAAAAGGTGGGTCATCGGGCCCGAGCGCGCCAAAAACCTCATCGGTCGAGACGTGATGGAATCGGAAACGGGCACGGACCTCGGTGTCGAGCCCGTCCCAATAGGTGCGTGCTCCTTCGAGCATGCTAAGCGTGCCGAAGGCATTCGTTTTGAGGAATGCCTCTGGGCCATCGATTGAACGGTCAACGTGGCTTTCGGCCGCGAGATGCATCACGGCATCAGGGGAAAAATCGCGGAACGCCTGCGCGACTGCCTTGCCATCGCAAATGTCGATCTTGCGAAAGCCGTAGCGCGGACTTGCTTCGACCTGCATGAGGGACACGGACGATGCCGCGTAGGTCAGCTTGTCGATGTTGAGGATGCGGTGGTCGGTGCGCTCGATCAGGCGGCGAACAAGTGCGCTTCCGATGAATCCCGCTCCGCCGGTGATCAATATACGCATCGGCCCTCCGCAGCTGAGGCGCGCCCGCAATATCGCCTAGAACTCTGGTTCCACGTCGGCTAAACGGGGAAGCTCCCGATCCCGTTCAGAAAGAATCGGAATGCGCCCGCCAAGCGGCCATTCTATCCCGAGCGCCGGGTCGTTCCATGAAACGCCGGTATCGTGCTCACGCGCATAGAAGTCCGATACCTTGTAGGCAACCTCGGTACCGGGCTCAAGCGTGCAGAAACCATGCGCGAAGCCAAGTGGAACGAAGAGCTGCCCGCCGTCATCTGCCGTGAGCCGCACTGCAACGTGCTGACCAAAGGTCGACGACGCACGCCGAAGGTCGAGCGCTACGTCATAGATTGCGCCGCGCACAACACGCACGAGCTTCGCCTGCGCGCGTGGCAGGCGCTGGTAGTGCAGCCCGCGGATCGTGCCGGCGCGCACAGAAAAGGAAATGATGTCTTGCACAAAATCGGCGGCGATACCTGCGGCCGCGAACGCCTCGCGGTTCCACGTCTCCGCGACGTATCCGCGCGCATCGCCGTGCCGGAACGGGCGAACGAGCTTCACGGCTTCGATGCTAAGAGCTTCGATATCCATGGCGATCGGAATAAGCCCCTGCACTCGGTTAGGTGCGAAGAGATGTAGTCGGTCTCCACGCGCCGGTCTGCCGCATGTGGCGGAAACAGATGCGCCATGCGGTTGTCGTTGCGAGCGATAACGGAGGCGCTGGGGGGCTCCACAACGGGCGTGTATCTTTGGACT
Source organism: uncultured Alphaproteobacteria bacterium (assembly GCA_963739005.1). Taxonomy (GTDB): domain Bacteria; phylum Pseudomonadota; class Alphaproteobacteria; order Rhizobiales; family Afifellaceae; genus DASWJZ01. The sequence continues at coordinate 775,577 of CAVTYQ010000002.1, forward strand.
CACGGTTGGAGGCACAATATCACATGGAAAAGATCGCGACGTGGCGCTTGCACGTTCCGCGTCAAGCGAGAGAAGCGCGGCCAGGACCACGGTATGGCGCGGACACGGCGAGGGACTGTCAAGGGTGCGGCTATCCAAATTTGGGCTGCGAGGCGGTCGATCAGGGCCAGCCCATTTAGTCAATTGATTCGCCACACGGATTGCCAGTATCGGTGGTGGAAGCAGGTGTCGCAGCAGTGCCGCGGCCGGATCGCCGCCCTCCTGCGACATCGCGCAGCAAAGAGGCGCCGGCGTCTCTTGCGGCATGAGGATCCGTATCGGGGCAAGTTGCTTCGCAGCAAATGGATCGCCGTGCCGCGCCGACGTTGAGACAGCGTGGAGTGGGACGTCCACGATGTATATCGGTATCCGACACAGAGACTCGCCGCCGGTAGTGCGTCAGTTTGAAATGACGCACTACCTCGCCGCCCGAGCGCTGGCATTTCTTCGTTCTTGCCCATAAGCTGGAGAGCTGGGGCGTGTTGGTCTAGCGCCGGCTTTCAGCAATGTTGGTGGACAAGATTTTAGCGGCCTGTGAAATGCGGGGGCGTCCACTGCGCGTGGGCCTCGTAGGCGCGGGCCACATGGCCCGCGGTATAGCCCTCCAGATTTCCACCTTCACCCCGGGAATGCGGCTGGTCGCGATTGCCAACCGCACATTGCAAAGGGCCAAGGATGCCGCCGCTCTCGCGGGCTGCGAAGACGTCGCGGTCGCCGAAAATCAAGCGGCGCTGGATCGGGCGGTGCAAGCGGGCCGAACTGTCGCGACCGAAAATCCCTATCTCGTTTCCGGTGCCGACTCCGTTGATGTCGTGGTCGAAGCGACTGGAAGTCTGGAATTTGCCGCACGCGTGGTGGCGGACGCCATTGAGAGGCGCAAGCACGTCGTCTTGATGAACGCCGAGCTTGACGCGACTGTCGGACCCGCCCTTCACCGCCGGGCTGATCGCGCGAAAGTCGTCTATACAAATGCGGATGGCGATCAGCCGGCCGTCATCATGAACCTCTATCGTTTCGCCCTGCAGATCGGGCTGGAGCCGGTACTTTGCGGCAACATCAAGGGCTTGCTCGACCGATATCGGACACCGGCGACACAGCTGGGATTCGCCACAAAGGCAGGACAGAACGTGCGTATGGTGACGTCGTTCGCCGATGGAACCAAGATCGCCTTCGAGCAGGCGGTTGTCGCCAATGCCATTGGCGGCAAGTTGCTCACGACGGGGATGCTCGGCCCGACGGTTCCAACAGGGACGCCTATCGCGAAGGCTACAACAGCCTTTTCAGCCAAGCGGCTAATCGAAGGCGGTTGCTTCGTGGACTACGTGATCGGCGCGGACCCAGCTCCCGGCATCTTCATCCTTGCCACGTGCAAAGATCCGGTTCAACGCGCCTACCTCCAGCAATACAAGCTAGGCGACGGGCCGACCTACTGCCTGCAGACGCCTTTCCACCTCTGTCACTTCGAGGTGCCCATCAGCATCGCGCGAGCCGCCCTTATGGGGGATGCGGCGATCGCGCCATGGGCTGGGCAGATGGTGGACGTCGTTGCCACCGCCAAGCGCGATCTTCGTTCCGGGGCGCTTCTCGACGGCATTGGAGGCTTCGATCTTTATGGTGTTGCCGAAGACGCCGAGACTGCCCGTGACGGCCGCTTGCTGCCGATCGGGTTGACCGAGGGTGCGGTTCTGCGCCGAGACATACGTAAGGACGAGCGGTTGCTGTTCGACGACGTCATCGTGCCGCCCGAAAGGCTCATCGACGTCCTCCGAAAGGAACAGGCACCGCCGATTGAGAGGAGAGACCGGCGGTCTAGGTCCTCCGATATTGATGCCTCTCCAATGTCCGCCACGGACGTCCCATGAAGGCGGTCATACTTGCGGGCGGCCTCGGCACGCGGCTATCCGAAGAGACGGTCGTCAGACCGAAGCCGATGGTCGAAATTGGAGGATTGCCCATCCTTTGGCATATCATGAAGATCTATTCGCACCATGGCGTGCGGGAATTCATCATATGCCTCGGTTATAAAGGCTGGATGATCAAGCAGTTCTTCGCTGACTATCGGCTCCGCTTGAGCGACGTCACCGTCCAGTTGGCTTCGGGCGGGATCGATTTTCATCAGGTAGATGCCGAGGATTGGCGGGTCACGCTGGTCGAGACCGGCAGCGAGACGATGACGGGCGGCAGGATAAAGCGCGCTCGCAAGTATATTGGCGAGGAGGATTTCTTCCTGACTTATGGGGACGGCTTGGCCGACATCGACATCTCGGAGCTTCTCGCCTTCCATCGCAGAGAGGCTCGCTTGGTGACGGTCACCGCCGTCAACCGTATCAACCCGTTCGGTAGGTTGACGGTCGAGGGTTCCCGCGTCACCGGATTCGAGGAAAAGCCGGTGGCTGGGGGGTCGATCATAAATGCCGGCTTCTTTGTCGTGTCACCGAAAGCCGTCGATCTAGTCCAAAGCGATTTGACGGTCTGGGAGCGCGAGCCGCTTGAAAGGCTAACGCTCGACGGCGAGCTTTCGGCCTACCATCACGTCGGCTTCTGGCATCCCCTCGACAGCCTACGCGACCGGAACCACCTCGAATGGCTCTGGAGCGAGGGAAAAGCGCCCTGGAAAGTCTGGTGACGCCGATGCAGCGAGGGGCGCTCTCAAAGAGGGGATATGAGTTGTCGAAGAGCGGACGATGAATCTGCGGTGTCGTTTGTGCGGTGCCGGCCTGTCGCACACGTTAATCGATCTGGGAGTTTGCCCGCTGGTCAATGCGTTTCTCCCAGCCGATGAATTGTCGGCCGCGGAAGTTTTCTATCCTCTGCGGGTGACGGTGTGCGAAGTCTGCTTCCTCGTCCAGCTCCAAGAGCTGGCGGATCCGCGACAGATCTTCTCCGAATACCCCTATTTTTCTTCGTACTCGCAAAGCTGGCTCCGGCACGCGGAGACATTTGCCGATGCTATCATCCAACGGTTCAATCTACGTGGGGGCAGCAAGGTCGTCGAGATCGGCAGTAACGATGGGTATCTTCTGCAGTTCTTCAAGGACCGCCAGATGGCCGTTCTCGGCGTCGATCCGGCTGCGAACATCTCAGCAGTCGCGAGGGCTCGCGGCATCCCAACCGAAACAGCCTTCTTCGGCCGCGGGGCAGCAGAACGACTTAGGGCGTCGGGACATTCCGCCGATCTTATGCCGGCCAACAATGTCCTCGCGCACGTTCCCGACATCAATGATTTCCTCGCCGGCTTCCAGGCTCTCTTGAAGCCGAGCGGGATCGCAACCTTCGAGTTCGCCCACCTCCTGCCAACCTTGGTGCAAGGAGAGTTCGATCAAATTTACCATGAGCACTTTTCGTACCTATCCCTCCAGACGGTTAGGGAAGGTCTTCGGCGCGCAGGTCTCAGAGTTTTCGACGTCGATCGATTACCGACGCATGGAGGATCTCTTCGTGTCTTCGCGTGCCGTGAAAACGCAACGCATCTTGAGCAGCCATCAGTCGAGGCCGTAATCGAAGAGGAGCGCGGCGCCGGCCTGTTCAACGTCAAGTCATACGCACGCTTTGCTGAACACGCCGCTAAAACAAAGCGCGACGTACTCGACTTCCTCATCCGCGCAAGCCGAGAAGGGGCGACCGTCTGCGGTTATGGCGCCGCCGCCAAGGGCACTGCATTCCTGAACTATTGCGGCATCGGTCCCGAGCTTCTTCCTGTCGTTGCTGATCGGAGTCCCACCAAACAGGGACGGTGGATTCCAGGACGACGTATTCCGGTAGTTGCCCCCAAACAAATGCTAGCCATGCGTCCGACCTACGTCTTGGTTCTTCCGTGGAATCTCAAAGCTGAAATCACAAGTGAACTCGCCGAGATCAGGCGGTGGAACGGACGATTTGTGACCGCCATCCCTGAGCTATCAATATTCTGATTCCGCGAGAAGTCAGGCGTAAGACGGTGGATTTTGCGCGGGGGAGGACATCGGCGAAACAGACAAAAACCGAGCCGCCGGCCACCGCAAACTTGGTGACAGCCGTCCCGCTTCAATATGCCTCTTAAGCACGCCGAGTCGCACCAAGGGGGTGCTGCTAAAATCTGATGACCGCGCGAGGTCCACCTTCTCTAACCCGGCCTTTAGGCGCCCGATCGACATATCCCGATCGACAACCGGCAAGTGGTTCGGCGCCAGCGACGCGAACAGTGAAAAATCGACTTTGTACGACCGCTTGTCGGCGGTCGCTTGGCGGTTGATCTTGACCCGGGAGCCGGGAACCGCAGTTGCGACGGCTTCGGCGACCTCTCTGATGGAATAGTTGGATGCATTCGAGCCGGTATTGATCACTAAGAATCGCCCTCCGATATTGGAAGGGCGCACGATGGCCCACTCGATTGCCCGGGCCATGTCGCTCACGTCGATCAAAGGACGCCAAGGCGTTCCGTCGCTGCGCACGGCGATTTCTCCCGTTGCCACCGCACTCGCGACAAACTCGTTCAGGACCAGGTCGAGACGAAGTCGGGGTGACATTCCGCACGCCGTCGCGAAACGCAGGCAGGTTGTCGTCATCGTCCCCTGTCTTTGGGAGGCCAGCGCCCGCTCGACTGCGATTTTGGACCGAGCGTAGGCGGTGAGGGGAGCGACTTCATCGAGTTCCGTGCGCGCCTCGCTGCCGGCCGCACCATATACAGCGCAGCTAGATGCGAAGACGAAGCTTTTGATGCCCGCGTTTGCCGCAAGCGCTGCCAATCGAGATGTCGCCCTAAAGTTGATTTCCTCCGCGGTGTATTCGAACGCTTGTCCCACTGGGTCGTTCGACAGTGCGGCCAGATGAACCACCGCGTCGACCCCCGCCAGCAGTTCCTCTGGGAATTCCCGGATATCTCCGAAGTACTGGGCGTCGAGCAACGTCTCCGGCCGCGACGACATGTCAACCAGACAGTGGGCGAAATAACCTGCGTCGAATCCAATTAGTTGGGATAGCGGGAAGCGCCTGCGCAATCGGCGGACAAGGACCGGTCCGACATAGCCCATGTTGCCGGTAACTAGAATTCGCATAACAAACTCAGCACCTTACGCGCTGCAGCGACGACTCTTAGCCCTGCTGCAAAACTAGATTGCCGTCGCGACGGACTCTTACATCAGAGAGCCCGTCACAGCAATTCGTTCGCGAAGCTTCCGTCTACTTCAAAAAAGCTTGCATTCCGTCGGCACTTTGTAGCTTCGTGCTAGTGGTGGGTGTCAAGAGTTTGGATGCACATAGTGCGAGTTGTCATTGGGCAATTCTTTAACGAAGCTTATTTGCTGCCGTGGTGGCTGAAGCATCACCGCGAGATATTCGATCACGGTGTTCTCATCAACGACAACTCGACCGATGCCTCGGTTGAGATATGTCGCGAGCTCGTTCCACACTGGGAGGTTGTTCCTGCGGAATTCACCCCGTTTGAGACCGTAACCCGCGACTTCGAAGTGATGAAGCACGAGTCGCGGTTCCCCCAGGCCTGGAAGATGGCCCTCAATATCACCGAGTTTCTGGTTGCCCCATCTCTATCGCAGCTTGAGGCGACGATTATCAGAAAGCATGACATTGCCGCCCGTTTGCGGGGGGCGATCATGGTGGATACAGAGCCCGAAAGCCCACCTGACCCCAACGAACCGCTGTTGCAGCAGAAGACGTCCGGCTTTTGGGAAGCCGGGTTTGACTTTCACTCCGTGAGAATGCCCGGTATCAACTTTGTGGCGCGGCGCCGCATCTATCACCGCTACACGATCGGAGCCTATCTGCCCGGGCGTCACAGCTCCCACTTGCCAGGTCAATACAAGACCTCCGCGGCTGAGGGCGCGATCCTGTGGTACGGCTTCAGCCCCTGGTCGAGCGAATTCAAGGCCCGCAAGCTCCAGATCGGCGCAACTATCGGCGACTACGATCGCCGATACGGATTATCCATCCAACATTATTCCCTCAGCCTGCCGGACCTAGAGCGCCAATGGAGCGAGTTGCGGAAGTTCAGCGGACCGCTTTTTTCGCGCGCTGAGGAGACCGGGCGTTCACAGACGACCGCAGAGCCAGAGCGCGCAATGAGTCGGCTAGCACGGGCGCCCAAAGCTCTAAGGGCAATCATGGAGAACATCGCTTCACTTGCCGGCGCTCGCGGGAGGAGACGATGAACATGCCCGTGCCGGTTTTGTCGACCTTAGCGCCTACGTCGATCTGGAGGATGGCGGCCTTGTCTCGCACAATCAGGGTGGCAGAAGTCTGAGAAGAACTCGCGGGCAAACGGACGGGTCTTGCCTGGGAAGCCCGCCTACTGAACCACCGCAGAGCTTATCTCAAAGTGAGTATCGCGCGGTCGTCATCCCCGATGACCGTTCTCAGGGATCGAAGCCCCCATTAGCGCCCGAAGTCGCAAGCCTCGGCCGGTTCAAGACGGTAAGCCCCTCGAAGACGGCTTCCGCAAAACCGTGCCAGCTGGCGTCCTTCGCACCGCAAGAGGAAGGTGCCGAACGGTCCGCCCGCGGGAACAACCGAAGGGATGTCAGTGCCGACAGCAGTTGCCATATCGGTCAGCCGACGTCGGGTAGGGCGACCAAGTTTGTCTGAGCACGTCAACGTCGGCGCAGGTGAGTACCTTACCATACTGGAGCTTACCGAGTTCGTCGCCGAAGTGGTGGGCTTTGAGGGCAAATCATCACCGATCCCTCAAAACCCGACGGCACCCCCGCAGAAGCTCTTGATGGGCTGGCAGCTGCGAATTCGAGCTGAAGGAGGGATTGGAGCGGACGTATCGGGAGCTTCTTGAGAACAAGGCCGCCTGAGCTTCACACCTTCGTGAAGATAGAGCTTGTCGTTTCTCAAGTCGACAGCCAGTCTGTAGCCACGCTTTGTGAGAAATGCATCAACGTCTCTGGGAGGCCCCGCGCCGATCCACCCTTTCTTTGTCGTTTCCAAGAAAATTAGCCGTGGGGTCAGGAGCCCAAGCCCCTTGAGGGCCGCGTATTCAGCTCCTTGGATATCCATATGCAACAGGTCGATCTGCTCAATGCCGTGCTCGCGGCAAAGCGTATCGAGGCGAATGGTGGTGGCGCGAACGGGGGTGTCCGCCTGCTTTACCTGGGGCGCCCGCCGACTCATTCTATCGGTTTGGCGGTAAAGAGACCCCTGCGCGTCGATGCGCCCGAGGTGTGTTGCAGAGTACCAGTCGGCCTCGCCGTCGCAGTCGCTTATCGCCACATTCACTACGGTGACCGGCGTGTCGACGAGCGCCTTCGCAACTATCGCAAAGCGAACAGGCTCCGCCTCGATCGCGATCACGCGAGCGGTCGGAAACTCCCGATGAAACCTGTAGGCGTCCCCCCCGTCGTATGACCCCGCATCGACAATCACAGACGGGTCAACTCCGAGCTCAGACAGCCACTGGGTATTGAAACTAGAAGCTGCCAGGCTCCCGTTCGGCCCCTCCCGCTTTCCCTCGCCAAGCCCAGGCGCTCGCACGAGGGGCGGAGGAGGCGCGATTCTAGAACCGAACAGCCGACGTAGCAGGATAGAAGGTCTCGTCATGTCCCGTAGTTTCCCGAAATCTGACGACCATATTCGAAGAGTGGGGCGCAAGCATGAACGCAGGATCACTCACGGGGCAGCGCTGAGGGCTTGCAGCATACCTACATCGCGCAACTATTTCCTCGCGCATCAAGCACGAAAGCCCGAACGGAAAGTCGCGAGCGGTTGGCCGCGGCGCGTGTCGCGTCTATGCGTGAGGAATGACTCCACCCATCGATGCAATCGGAATCCAGCTCTGCGGGCGCCTTGGAAACCAGATGTTCCAATATGGGGCATCCAAGTTACTCGCCGAGCGGCTTGGCTGCCCCCTCATTGTCGTGGGAAAAACGCGTGGCAAGGAGCCGGGACTAATCAAACATTGGTTGCGGAGGCGCAAGGCCGCTGACGCGGAGTGGAGTGAATTGGGCATCCTTCGCCGCGCGTTCGGCAGGGGCCCAGGAATCGTGCTCGGAAGGATGGGCGAAGTGGCGATGCCGGCGCTGCGTCGGATCCTATTTCCCCGGACATTCTCGCCGCGGATGTGCAGGATCGTCGACGGAGTCGATGCGGAGGTCTTCGACGACTCCTTTTTTGGGCTTGTCCCCGGTGTCTGGTTGGAGGGGTACTTCCAGTCGGAGCGCTACTTCGGCGAAAACGCAGATCGGATCCACCGCATATTTCTGCCAAGCACTGAACATTCGCGGGAAATGAGCGCGGCGATAGGGACATGGCCAGCGGCGCCTGCAGGCATGGCCGCTGTTCACATAAGGCGGGGCGACTACCTAACGCCTCGCGAGGCGCTGTGCGGTGGACCTTATGGTCTGCAACTCCCGGCGAACTACTACCATCAAGCTTTGGAACGAATACCGTCCCACGCCCCGGTTGCTGTTTTCTCGGATGAACCCGACTGGGCGTCTCGCCTATTCCCTGACCGCACCGTCTGGATTTCGCGGGCCCAGCACCCGGTCATCGATATGCTGCTGATGGCCCAGTGCCGGTGGGTCGTCACAGCCAACAGTAGCTTCTCATGGTGGGGCGCGTGGTTAAACAATCGTCCCGACCGCGTGGTCTTCGCTCCACTTCACCATATCGGGTGGCGGATTGGTAAATGGTTCCCTGGTGGCATCGACGTCCGGGGTTGGAATTACATCCAAGCCCGGCCGGAAGCCGCACAGCGCGCTGACGGCTAAGCCTGAGTTCAGGGGTCACTAACGTCCGGCGGTCCCACCGAGGCCGTGACCGTGGGGCATCTGATGCTATCTTCGTGACTGTTGAGATGCCGCGGCAAGACTATGATCGCCTCCTCAATCACACGGGTCGGACCGATCTCCTTTGAAGAGCTACCTCATCAATCTCGACCGGTCGCCGGACCGACTTGCTCACATGCAGAGCGAGTTCAGCAGGGTCGGGTGCCCTTCATTCGCCATGCCACAATCGACGCGACCAGCCTGAGTGCGGCCGAGGTCGAAGATTTCGCTCGGCGGCGCCCGGCATCACAAGGCGCCTGGCCAGCCGCCCACGTCGCGAGTTTCTTGAGCCCCTCTGACATCTGGCAACTTATCGCTATGGGGTCTGATTGGGAGGCGGCGGTATTTGAGGACGACGTCCACCTGGCCGGGGACATCGCAACGTTCTTGAACTCAAACGATTGGATGCCCGCCGACGCCGATGTCGTGAGGCTGGAGGGCATGGGGTTATGAAACTCGATCGCGGCAGAAGGATTCCCGGCTGCAAGGGCCGCCGCCTCCACCGGGCGATTCCGGCATGTGGGGATGTGCTGGCTATGTGCTGACCAGGACTGCGGCAAGAATGCTCCTCGCTGCGCCGCCGAGCCTGCATGTCCCGACCGATCATTTCATCTTCACACCGCACGTCTCGCCCACTGCGGCCAAGCTCAATCGCTATCAGATCGTTCCATTCGTTTGCATCCAGGACGAGTACATGGGTGAGAAGCGTATTGGTTTTGAAAGCATAATCTCTCCAGGGAAACGCGTTGCCCTGCCGACCGCGAAGAGGCCGAGCTGCTTTTCACTCGTGCGTCGGCACAGGAAGATGACGATACAGTTTAGGCGGTGAGTCGTCGGCGACCCTTCCCTCGCCTGTTCGAGTAAGACGTAAGCCGACAAGGTACTCCGGGTTCAGCGTGAGTTCCAATTCGAACAGATCAGCGAGTAGAAAAAGATTGCGTGCTTTGATGAGCAGCGCGGCCGGGCCAAATAAGAGGCATTCTGCGCCGCGACGTTAGCCACCTGGCCATTGATTCGCGCATCCGGCGCGACTATGGCCATTGTTGCTCGGTGGAAATATTCCGCCCTGCCGGATAAATTTAAAAAGGACTGTTTTCCGTGCCCCTTCTCGGTCGGATTAAGACGGCTTCGGTAAAGCTCAAAAGGGCGGTCACGCCCAGGTATCGGATTTGCAGAGTGCAGGAGGTGCCGCCGACGCGTGCTAGGGCCGTCGTCGCTTCTTTCTACATGGCCAACATGTCGAAGGAGGTTGTCGAAGCGCAAAGAAAGGTGCTTCGCCAGTTCGCGCCTGAGGACGTCGCTGTCCTACAGGTCAAGACGCATCTACGTCACGCACGGGCGCTCGATCGGCTCATGAAGATCACGCCCTACAAAACCGTCGTCGTGCTCGACATCGATTGTATCCCGATCCGCGCCGGCGCCCTGGAAGAGTTGATAGCTCGCGCCGAGAAGGGGCATCTTGCCGGCGCCGCGCAGCGATCAAATCAGCTTGAGAACAACGAGCACATCTTCGCGGCGCCGAGCTGCTTGGCTCTCACCAAGGCAACTTTCGACAGGTTGGGCAGGCCGGATTTTAGGGCGAATTATCGGGGTGATTGCGCCGAAAAGCTTACCTACGCCGCCGAGGAATGCGGGGTGATCGTCGACCTGATGTGGCCGGTACATGTCGATTTTCCGCTTTGGCCTCTGCAGGGTGACAAGCTCGTCTTCGGACACGGGACTACTTATGATGGTGGATTCTATCATGCTTTTGAGAGTCGCTTTCCGGAAAACCGTGCGCGCTTCATTGCTCGCTGCAACGCCGTCGTGGCTGCGAATGACTCGCGTTGAGCTGAAGTCGCATGGGGCCCCTGAAGGCATATTTGATCAACCTCGACCGATCGCCAGAGCGGTTGATGTTCATGCGAGAGCAGTTTGGAAGCCTCGGGATCAAATTTGAGCGCCTTCGCGCGGTCGATGGATCGGACTTCGATCAGGAGAAAGTTGAAGCCTACGCCCAAGAGCGGCCGGCCGCTCCGCCGGAGGCATGGTCGCGCGGGGCGATTGGCGCCTTTCTAAGCCATGCCGCCGCATGGCAGCACGTAGCCTCAAACTCCGCACCAGCTGCTGCCATCTTCGAGGACGACGTCCACCTGGCCTCTGATATCAAGCCGCTGCTCGCGTCGAGTACCTGGATACCCGCTGATGCCGACATCGTCAGGCTCGAGGGCATGGGGAATATGAAGCTCGCTCGCGGGCGCAGAATCGCGGAATGTGCCGGCCGCCGACTGCACCGTGCGCTCTCGGGCACCTGGGGCTCGGCAGGCTACGTACTGACGCGGCGTGCCTCGGCGACCCTCCTTGCCGCGCCGCCGCGCCACCACATCCCCGCGGATCACTTCCTCTTTTCGCCGGGACTGTCGCCCCTCGCAGCCTGGTTGCGCCGTTACCAAGTGGTGCCTTCCGTCTGCATCCAGGATCAGCTCATGTCGGAGAGCCGACCCGAACTGCAGAGTTCCATCACGCCGAACAAGCAGAACTTGCTTCCCGAGGCCAAAGAGCGGCGCAGGCTGTCCGCCTTCTTCCGCCCGCACACGAAGATGACCATTGAGTTCCGACCTTGAGCGGCCCAGCAGATGGCCGCCCCGCGGCCTTGTCGAATTGTGGAAATTTCCGACTGCCGCATCCCCGCGTGTCGCTTGCCGACCGCGGAAATCTCAACTATCCGTCGCAAAAGGTGAGCCCAGTTTGGTGGGCGGTTGGCAGGAAATCGGCCAGAGGAGCACGCGTTGATTATTGCGTGCGCGCCTGATCGGCGCTTCTGCGAGCTCGCCGGCGTGATGCTCGCTTCGCTCTTCGCTAATGGCGAGATCGGCGGCGCGCGTGTCATCATCTTCGGGTGTGGGCTGCGCGATCGCGACAAGCGGAAGCTTGCCGCGAGCTGCGATGCGAATGGCAGTCGCCTGGAATTCATCGACGTCGACAGCAGCAACGAAGCGCTCGTGTGGTTGAACTCGTTCAAGCCCAAGCTCAGTCCGGCGGTGTTCGCCCGATTACTCATACCGACGATCTTAGCGGATGAGAACGATCGTCTTCTCTATCTGGATTGCGATATGATCGTGCTTCGGTCATTGCGGCCGCTCTTCGAGGTCGATCTGGGCGGCTGCCCAGTCGCAGCGACCAAGGACATCGAGGAAACGCACCCGGCAAACGGCCCCCGCGGGCCCAGGCTGCCATTCCCCGCCGAGCTTCCCTACTTCAACTCCGGCTTGATGCTTTTCGACCTGCCGAAATGGCGTGAGCAAAACATCACCCAGGCTGTTTACGATGTCTTCGAGCGGGAAGGCGAACGGTTGAGCTGGATAGATCAGGATGCCCTGAACATGGCCTTGGTCGGCCGATGGAAGGGGCTCGACCCCACCTGGAACGTCCATCCGAAGATCGCCGCAAAGCTCGGCGGCTACGACAGCGCGCGCATCATCCATTACACGAGCATGGCGAAGCCCTGGTCGCGTGAGTGCGAGCACCCGCAACAAGAGCTCTATCTGCGATACAGACAGCAAACTCCCTGGGCCGGCCGGCGATTGGAAACAGAGTTTGACAGGCGGCTCAGAAAGAAGATCGAGAAGCGGAAGCGACTTCTCAAGGGTCTCTGGAAAGGGTTGGCTATCGGAACCGGGTCCGCGCCGCGCAGACCGCAAACACCATGATCGTCGCCTGCGCCATCGATCGAACGTTCGCGCCGCTGGCAGGCGTCATGCTCGCATCACTGTTCGACAAGGGCGAGGTTGGGAATTGGCGGGTGGTAGTCTTCGGTTACCGCCTTCGCGCGCGCGACAAGGCCAAGCTGCGCGCGAGCTGCGATGCCCATCAGGAGCGCCTTGAGTTCATCGATGTTGATCCCTCCTCACCGTTCCTCCGGAACCTCATACCGACGCACTTCGCTTTGAGCCCAGCCCCGTATTTGAGACTTTTGATCCCCGCCCTGCTAGCCGGCGAAGGCGGGCGACTGCTCTATCTTGACGCCGACACGCTTGTCCTTGCGCCCCTTCGTCCGCTCGCCGAACTCGATCTTGGCGATTGCATGCTCGCGGCGGTCGAGGATCACGAATCAGCACATCCGTCGACCGACGGAAGATTGTCTTTTCCGGCGGACAGACCGTACTTCAACTCCGGCGTCCTGCTTATCGACCTCGACCGCTGGCGGAGCCGAGACCTAACGAAGCGTGGCTTTCAATTCATCGAGGAGAACGAGGATCGCCTTGTTTATCCGGACCAGGATGTCTTGAATTGTATCGTCGAGAACCGGTGGAAGGCGCTTGACGCGCGATGGAATATGACCCGCCAGCGAGCCGAAGCCGGCTATGCAAACGCGGGCATCGTCCACTTCACCGGCACCAAGCCTTGGTCCTCGGCATGCAGGCATCCGGCAAGATCGCTGTTCCTGCACTACAAGGCCTTCACACCGTGGCGAGATGCGCGCTTGAAGACCGATTTTGAAACACGGCTGCGCCGATCAATCGCCAAACGCCGTCGGAGGCTCCGGTTGTTTTCCGACCGGTTCACGCGCATCCTCAGCGCACGCAACTGGTAGGATCCGAGGCGCGCTTGATCGAAGCCGTCCAGCCAAGCGGTATAGAACCGACCGGTCCGCAAGCCGTGGCGCCGAGTTCGTGTGATCGTCGCCTGCATCACGGACTCCCGGTTTGCAGAGTTGACGGGGCCGATGCTTGCTTCGCTTTTCGAGAACGGCGACGTCGGAGACTTCAAGGTCGTCGTCTTCGGGCTCAACCTTCGCCGAGGAGACAAGGCCAAACTCCGTCAGAGCTGCGGCAGCGCGACCGCCAACCTCCAGTTCAGAGACATCGACGCATCCAAACCGCCATTGTCGCGCTTGATGCCAACCCGATGGTCGCTCAGTCCGGCGAACTATTCGCGCCTCATTCTGCCGGACTTGCTCTCGGATGAGTGCGACCGGCTCATCTTCCTCGATAGCGATATGCTGATACATGCCTCTCTGAGGCCACTGTCGACAATTGACCTCGCTGGCTTTCCAATCGGCGCAGTCCGGGAGGATCATCACGTTCATCCCGCGAGCGACGGCCGGCTCCCTCTCCCGGCGGAGATTCCCTACTTAAACGCCGGGCTATTGGTGGTGGATGTCGCGCGCTGGCGCGCCGAGAAGGTCACGCGGCGCTGCTTTAGCTTCATCAAGTCGTATGAAGCGCGCCTTCGCTTCGCCGAGCAGGATGCACTGAACTGCGTACTCATCGGCGGCTGGAAGGAACTTCCGCGAAAATGGAACTTCATCCACCGCGGGGCGACCGACAGCGGGACATTCGCGTCTGCCGTCGTCACGCACTTCGCCGGCGGCGTCAAGCCGTGGTCGAAGGAGTGCGCTCACCCCGCTCGTAACCTCTTCTTCCACTACCGAGCGAAGACACCATGGCGCAACAGGCGGCTGACTACCCGCTTCGAGCGGCGCATGGGGAAACTTGTCCGGAAGCGATTGCGATACCTGACAGTGGCGTTTAGGCGACTGGCGGGCTGAGCACGCTACTGCCGTGTCAGCCGCTTTGGGTCGTGGCTGCGAGGCAACACACTAGTGTTTCTGCGAGGCGGTCTCGAGGATCCCCATCATTCTGATCAGACCCTAAGATTAGGCTCATCGAGCCGCAGCGTCAGTAGACTTTTAGACCCAAAGCTCGAAGGCCCCTCTTTGCCCAATTCTCAGCCTTCCGGCCCCAAGGATCCGAAGTCGGCTTGATGCCAAAATGCGTCACATCGACATGCGCGTCGAACTCTTCCGAGGTTGCAACGCGCTCGGGATGAACCAGTGGAAACGAGAGCTCATGCACGGGCGTCTTCACCGCGGCGCTTTCTTTCCCTTTCCAATGGGTGCCGTCGGGTCTGTGCCCGATGTTCGAGGTGAGATTTGCTCGAGGCGTGCAAGTCAGGCCGTTCCGCGACCAGCAGCAAAATATCCACTGGTAGTCCCACGTGTCGACGCGCCCCTTGTACGTGCGCTTAAATCGCTGTGCCCAGTGCTTGCTGAAGTGTGGTGTGGGAGACATTCGATCCAATGCGCCCGAGCGCATGAATATCGGAAAGGACGCCATTTCAACGTCGTAGAACCGCCAGGCGCGCCTCCAGCTTGCCCAACCCCAGCAATGATTATACTTTGAGAAGTAATAGCTGTACTGGTAGTCTCGCATGTCGTTCTGATAGTTCCCTCCCGTGATACACATGATGCGGTCATCGTTTCTGTACCGCTCGAGCAGTTCGCCGCAGTACGGGAAGAACGAGCTTTCGGGCAGGCAGTCGTCTTCCAGAACGATGCCCTCAGGCTCGTTTTCGAAGAACCAGGTAATGCCATCGCTGACTGCACTGCGGCAGCCCAGGTTGCGATCCCGGAACAACGTTTCGACCCGGCACGGCCAGTCTACGGCGGTTGCGACTTGGCGGGACTGCTGGCAGAGATCGGCCTCGCCGGGCCGGTCGCGTGGCCCGTCGGCGGCGACATAGAGGCTCGGCGGTTGCGCGGCGCGGATCGCCTCCATGACACGCGCCGTCAGATCTGGGCGATTGAAGATGAGGAGGAGTACAGGTGCATTGGCCACGTATGTTCACTCCTCGACTGGCTCTCGCGGCTCTATCTCGGGATAGCCTCGTCCCGCCAGTACGGATAGGCTGCCAAAGATTCCCCAAGGCGGCCCGCTTTGACAAGACCGTCAGCACGCCTATTGCTCGACGACGATTGGAGATAGCGGTCGCGTTTTTCGGTCGATCGGCTTGGCGCCGAGGGCGCAAGAGGCCTCAAATGGAGTGGGCCGGGCGCGGACAGGTTCGATGATCGTCGTCTGCTGCACCGACCGGCGCTTTGCGCAGGCAGCCGGCGTGATGTTGGCATCGCTCTTCGCAAACGGCGGCACCGGCGTCTGGCGGATCGTCGTCATTGGCTACCGTCTTCGTCCGGTCGACAAGAAGAAACTGCGCGCGAGTTCTGGACCTGACGGAGAGAGACTCGAATTTATCGACGTGGACCCGCGGGCACCCGTCTTAAGGGGGCTTTTGCCGACAAGAATAGCGTTGAGCCCCGCTCCCTATCTGCGACTGCTGATCCCGGACCTGTTGAACACAGAGACCGGCCGAGTCATCTACCTTGACGCTGACACGCTTGTGCTCTCGTCGTTGCGGCCACTCGCCGAACTCGATCTTGAGGGCTGCTTGCTTGCCGCCGCGCCCGACGCGGCCGGGAACCACCCAGGGGTAGCAAGGGGATTGCCTCTTTCGGCCGACAAGCCAAATTTCAACAGCGGCGTTTTGCTGGTCGATTTGGACCGTTGGAGGGACGCAGACATGACCCGGCGCGCCTTCCGGTTCATCGAGGAACACGAGGACCGCATCTCTGCCGCCGATCAGGATGTTCTAAACTGCCTCTTAGATGGAAAATGGAAGCTGTTAGGGCAGGAATGGAACTATTTCAATGTTGAATACCAAGCCCCGCCCGGCGGTTACGGTCAAGTCAATATCGTGCATTTTGTCGGCGCAAAACCATGGCTCAGCGAGTGCGGAAATCCCGCACGCGAGATCTATCTCCAATATAGAGCGTTAACGCCGTGGCGCGACAAGCGCCTCACATCGCGATTTGAACGCCGGGCCGGAAAAATCATTGGGAAGCGCGTCGGGCGCTTCCGCACCTGGTGGATCATGTGTGGCCGATGAAGGGGCGTAACGTCGATGTTCCGATCGGCGTCATGGCCAGTATCTAGAGGCTGTGACGGAGGCGCCGCAGGCCGACCCACAAGCGGCGGCGTACCTCTCGCAAGGGTCCATGTCGCCTTCCCCTTCGCCGCGTAGCCTTGAAGGGCACTACGTCAGCGGCGCCACACGAGGTGTCGTCGTCGACAATCGCGACGCCGCGAAGCTTCGCCAAAAGCGAGAAAAGACTCTGATCATGCCGGTGCTCTATGAAAGCAGAATCATTGGTGACGACGCTCGCAACATCCGAAACCAGATTGTAGCTCTCCGCAAGCTCCAGCCATTCACGCATAAATTCTAGACTTGCTTCGCAACGGTGCAACACGACTACCGTGCCCATCACTTGCGGGGTATCTTTCAGGGCCCATGCATCCAATGCCGCAAAGGCATCGCCCTTCGTGTAGCGCTTCTCGGGTTGACCGAGGCGGAAGCCGATGACGCCGACAGGGTTCATTTTTAGAAGTCGACGGTATTCGTCGAAGCGCGCAGCACCGTTCGCGTCAACGGTGCATCCCGCGTCGGCATAGACAAGCACTTCGTCCGGTTCGCACTTCTGAAGCTCTTCTAGGATCAGCCACGGCTTCCAGACCCAGTAGCCGTACCCGCGCCGGTTCGCGCTAACGAACTTTCCGTGCTTGCGCCAGAATGCTCTCCCGAGGTCGCGCGGCCGCCTGATGCTGAGCCTGTCGAAAAGGCCGCTCGCGGCGGCCTCCCTTTCGATCCGCTGCAAGGCCTCCTCGTACCTGGCATCGCCGAAGGTGAGAAAGACCGTCATTGGCGGAGCCCGTCGCCACGCAGGCCATCTGATAGCTTGCGTCCCAATCGTGTAACGAGCCGCTGCACGCGCGACGGCCGGAGATGCCGCTGCCGACGGATCACGATCTCGCGCGGCTCGCGCGGCGAAAACATCTCGCAATTTGGGGCGACATTTGTGAAGCTTCTGTGATTCGATTCGATTTGCGGGCGATTCGAAGGCGCATGTCCAAAATCACAAAGGCGCTGAGGCGGTGCCGTTCCGAGCTGGTAGACCATACCCGCGCATTCGTAGATGCGGAAGGCCACGGTCGATATTTACGGCTTCGCAAGGCGGTTCACAGCCCCGACTATCACGTGAATGTCTTGGTCGACTGGAAAACAATCTACATTGAGGTCCCGAAGGCGGCATGCACCACCATCAAGATACTCTTATCGGAAAGGCTCGGTGGTGGCTCTGGATGCCAACCGATGGAAGTTCACCAGCGCACAAAATCCGGCATTCCAGGAATAGTGGACGTCGGCCCTCATCGCTTCTTTTCAGTAGCCGACGACCCTGAGACGCTGATCTTCACCTTTGTGCGGAACCCCTATGCCAGGATCGTGTCCTGTTTCCGCGACAAGGTCGAGCGGCATCCGCTCTGCAGCCGCGGCGGCTTCAATCGCGACATTCGAGCGTTTTTCGGTCAAAGGCTCAACGTGCTCGACCTTGGGAGCTCGCTGTCGTTCGAGTGGTTCGTCGAGATGGCGTGCGCAACCTCTCGGGACGCGTCGAACGGCCATTGGCTGACCATGAACCGGCTTTTGCCCGAGCACGACGTTGTCTGCACATTCATCGGTCGAGTCGAAAGCTTCGACAGCGATATTCAGACCGTGTGCGCGCAGCTCCACATGGCACCGCCCACGCGAAAGGTGAACGCGACCGGGAAGGTTCGCGTGTCCGATTGGCTGACACCAAGCATCAGGGACGCCATCCGTTCCGCATTCCGCGAGGATTTCGATCGTTTTGGCTACTCTATGGCCGTGCCCGACTGACCTCCCTCGGGCAGTTTCTCGGCTACTCCGGTGCAACGTCGGCTGTCCGAGATTCGACTGATTTCTGGACGTTCGGGCAACCCATTCGGGGCAGACGATTCGCCGTGCTCGGTCACGATCGCTCCCCGCTCAGGCATGAGGCGACCGTGCGCACGATGCGCTTGACGTTGCGTCGGAGGCGCGAGGACTGGAAGTGCCGCTGTGGCCGGATCACGATCTCGCGCGGCTCGCGCGGCTGAAGCGTCTCGCAATGCCGGCGGATCACGTCAAACGTGTTGTAGCGGTCGAGAACGAGCTCCCGAGCCGCTGCGAGCCCCGCCATCCGCGCCGGCCTTAATTCCTGGTTCATCGCCGACTCGATCAGGTCGATCGCCTCGGCCGGCCTGGCGATGTCAATCTGCAACAAGCTATCGCCTGAAAAATAGTCGCCGATGTTCTCGCAGCCCCAATAGATCGGGAAGGCCCATCCGAGATAGCTGTCGGAAAGCTTTTCCGTCCAATAGTTCGGGAGCCGGCTGTTCTCCAGGGCGATATGGTAGCGGTAGGGGAGGATCGCGTCGGCCTTGTCTGGGATCGGCCGCACGCCCCGGCCGAAGACATCGACGCGATCCCCCAGGCGCCACTGCAGTTTTGCGACGAAGTCGCGGCGCAACCTGTGCCCGGGCAACCGCGACGACGTCGAGCATATCACCGATAGCGCCGCGGTCTTCTCTAGCGGTGCCATCTGTACGAACTCGTCATAACCCATAGTTCCGCGAAATGATGGTCTATCGTTCGCGTCGGCCCCCTTGTGCATACCGATATGCCAAGTCTGGCCCTGATATTCGTTGCGAACGTTCGGATGCCGAAGGTCGCGGTGGCAGCTCACCACGAGATCGAACTGCGCCAGGAAGGCGGGCCGGTATTCGCGCGTCAGCGGTGGTTCGAGAGTGATCAGGACCGCCCGCCCGGAGTTGACGAGCGCACTTTCCTTGTCGCGCGGATCATCCAGTACGACCCAGATATCGCATTGCTCTACGCTCGGATCGTTGCCATGGAAGATGTGCCCCTTCCACACACCGAGCCCGCCCGGCGTCTGGCGAAAAAGAGGCTCATTCGCGAAGTAGTATGAGAGCCTAATGCGCATTGCCTCACATAGACCATGCCGGGAACCGCCAACAAGCAGCGTGAGCAGCAACAGTCAGGCAGAGCTTCGCGACGGCGCGCCGGCATGCTGACCACCTATCTGATCAACCTCGACCGCTCGCCCGACCGGCTGGCCCATATGCGCCGGGAGTTCGAGCGGGTCGGGGTTGGCTTCACAAGGGTGGCAGCCGTCGACGGCGCGTCGCTGAGCGACCGCGAGCTGAAGGATTTTATCGCGGCCCCGGCGAAGCCGTCGCTGGAGCCCTGGCTTCCAGGCGAGATCGGTTGCTTTCTCAGCCACGCCATTGCTTGGCAGATGATCGCGTCGGGTAGCGCGGAGGCGGCTGCGGTCTTCGAGGACGACGTCCAGTTGGCGGACGACGTCAAGCCACTGCTCGCCCTGTCCGATTGGGTTCCGGCGGATGCCGATATCGTCAGACTCGAAGCCAATCGTAAGCTGCGCATGCGACAGGGGCGAAGGATACCCACAGCACCGGGAAGAAGCATATATCGCGTGCTCTCCGGCACCTGGGGATCGGCGGGTTACATTCTCACCAGACGCGCGGCCATCCGCCTCGTGCAATGCGCACCCGGTCTTCGCCTTCCTGTCGACATCTTCCTGTTCAAACCGGGGCGCTCAGCGGTTGCAAGCGGTCTCGTGCGATATCAGATTGTGCCGGCCGTCTGCGCCCAGGACAAAGTGTTTGCGGGCGTGCCGAGCGGCTTCGGCACCATGATCGGGAGCGAGCAACGGACGCCTGCCGCCATTTCGAACCGGATCGGCGTCGCGCGGTTCATCCCGTGGAAAAAAAGACCGGTGCCCTTCCGTCCGTAAGCCTAGCGCCAATGCTCCTTGACGAACGGCGCGCGCTTCCACGGCCCGTAGGGCGCGTCCATCACGTCCTCAGGATCGGGCTTGCCGTGGAAGACGACGATCGACGCACCGGCAGGCGGGCTCACCGTCATCCAGTGCGGCGCTTTCAACCACGGAAGATCCAACCCGAGTTTCTTCGCCGCAAGCAGCAGGTGGGACCTCATGTCCTTCTTGTAGGAGACGATCTTTCCGGCCGGAAAGAGCGCGGCGCCAGGCACTTGCGCGTGGATCCAGCTCTGGTCGCCCGAATAGTCGCCCGAGGCGACGATCGCAGCGGCGTTGCCGGAAAAGCGGTCGTAGACATGCGAGAGCGCCCCGGCGCGGAAGCGCATGACCGAGCTGTTGAAGCCGAAATTCTCGCTGAAGGCTCTGACGATCGTGAGATCGGCCGACTGCTCCTTGAGCATGAAGTCGAGCGGCCCGAGGATGACAACGTCGACATCGAAATAGAGCACCGTGCGGCCGGGCTCGAAGAGGTCGGAGCGGAAGAGGCTAATCTTGGTCCAAAAGCCGGTGAACGACGCGTCAGGCAGCCGGATCGGCCTGATATCGGAGTCGAGGCCGGTCGGGTCGTCGGTCAGGCAAACGAAATCGTACGGACCCGGGAGGTGCCGCCGGACCATGTTGCCAAGGCGGTTCGCGTAGGAAGCGGGATACTTGGTCCCCCATTTGACGCAACAGACGACAGGACTGGAAGCCATTCGCTCTCCGGGAGCTCGATGGACGCGGGATCAAGGCAGCGCCCGGTCTACCGAACGCTCAAACGGCGGTCCAGCCGCCGTTGCTTGCGGCTGCCGCCCCTGAGTGACAAAAGGGACGACACGAACGGCGCCGAGTACCTATGCCAAAGCCGCTTATCCTTTTCCTTCACTGGTTCGGGCCTTGGCCGGAATGGATCGACCTCTTCGTCGAATCCTGCAAATGGAACGGCGACATCGACTGGCTGATCTTCACCGACCAGGATCCGCCGGAGAACGCTGCGCCGAACGTGCGCTACGCAAAGGCGAGCTTCGAGGAGCACAAGGCGCGGGTTTGCAAGGAGATCGGCATCGATCCGGAGCCGATCGGGCCTTACAAGCTTTGCGACCTTAGGCCGGCTTTCGGCCTGGTCTATGAGCGCGAGATCGAAGGCTACCGAAATTACGGCCACTGCGATCTCGACCTGATCTTCGGCGACATCCGCAGCTTCTACACCGATGCTGTCCTTGAAAAATACGAGGTTCTTTCCACGCACGCGGACCGTCTTTCCGGCCATCTTGCCGTCCTGCGGAACACCGAGTTCAACAGGCAGGCCTTCCGCCGCATCCGCGGCTGGAAACGCAAGGCGACGGCCGCATGACTACATCGGCATCGACGAGTACCGGTTCGGCAACGTGTTCCTCCGCCCCGCGTTCTGGCGCCGCCTGACCGAGCGGCGCGTGCCGACGCTGTTCGAGGAGCGCTACACCACGCCGATGACCCGCAAGGCCTGGCTCGACGGCGGATCAGATTACCCGTCACGCTGGTTCTGGCGGGAGGGACAGCTCACCGCGGAGGGGTACGACGATCATGGGTTCATCTACATTCACTTCATGAACTGGAAGGCGTCCAGCGTACATCGAATCCACAACGCGCAGAGCGTCGCGCCGTGGACCGGCCTTGAGCGCCTCGTCTCGATCGACTGGCGGCGCGCCGCCCGCGACGGGTTCATGATCTCGCATCAGGGTTTCGGGCCGCTGCCCGGTGAACACGGCCGCTCGACCGCCGCGGAGCCACTTGGAGCAGAGGCGTGAACTGGGTCGGCCAGCCGGTAAAGCGGTCCGCTCCGCATTCGCCAGGAAGACTCTGCTGAAAGCCTACGTCATCAACCTCGACCGGAGCGAGGACCGGCTCGCTCATATGCGACAGGAGCTCGGCGGCGCAGACGTCGAATTCAAGCGCGTCACCGCCGTCGACGGCGGCGCGCTCGCCGCAGATGTGGTTCAGGATTTTCAGCAGAATCGCACGCGTGGCCAAGCCGGGCGGATGGCTCCCCGGCGAGATCGGATGCTTTCTCAGCCATTTCGAGGCGTGGCGGCGGATCGCGGCACAGGGGGAGGCGTGGGCGGCTGTGTTTGAGGACGATATCCATGTCTCGCCCGACCTTGGAACGCTGCTCGCCTCGGACACCTGGATTCCCGCCGATGCCGACATTGTCCGACTTGAGGCAAACCGCAGCATGCGCCTTTCGAGGGCGCAGCCGATCGCGCATTCCGACCGCAAGGTCTATCGCGCGCTCTCTGGCTCGCCCGGCTCGGCCGGCTACATCGTCGCAAAGAATGCAGCAACTTGGCTCATCGAAACGCCGCCCGAAGAGCACGCCAGCGTCGACGTCTTCCTGTTCAAGCCGAAGAAATCGAGGGTCGCGCGGCGACTGCGGCGCTATCAGGTCGTGCCGGCCGTGTGCATCCAGGACGAAATGCTGGGACCCGATCAGGCGCAGCTCAGGAGCCAAATCAAGAGCCGCATCACGCGCGGGCGCGGCTACCGCGAGCGCTCCAATCCCATCCTGAAGCTTTGGCCGATCATGCGGCGCGCCGTGCCGTTCAGGCCTTAGGGCCGATCAGATCCCGCAGCGCGCGACCGTCTCGTAGAGCGCGTCGAGCTGCGAGTGTGGAAGCGTCTCAAGCCCCGCCACACCCCTCGTCAGCGCATCGGCGGTCAGACCTGAGAACGTCACGGGGAACGCGCGCTTGTCCGTGATCATCGCCAAGTGCTCGACCGTATCGCGTGGCGGCGGCTCGTAGCGGTCGGCGAAGAGGATGCCCGTCGGCCGTTTCGAGGCGATGCTTTCCGCGAGCATCGACATTGAATCCGCCGTCACCAGAACGAGATCGGAGGAGAAGGCCGGGTTGTTCGACAGGAGCCCACGCTCACCGAAGCGCACGAAGTCGACGCCGGAGCACTTCTCGGCAACGAGTGCGACGAGGCCGTCGAACGCCTCCTTCGGACTGCGGCGGGAATTGAAGATCGTCCATTTCAGCCACGGCATGGTGTGCCGCAGCGCGACGATGCGCTCACCCAGAAGCTCGAGATCGGCGGTCGTGTAGTCGTAGTGCTTCGACTGCCCGCCGAAGAGCACCGAGGCCCGCCGCTCCGTCCCGTTCGGAATGAGCGGGCGCGCCTCCGGAAGCTCGGCCGCGTCGAGCTCGGACGGTCTCAGCGTATAGGCGCGGTGCGGATGCGGTCGCCGGCGCTCGGACGTGAGAAGCACGGTGTAGAAGCCGTCGGCGGGCCATTTGGCGAAGCCGAAATAGACGTTCTTCGCCTTGAGATGGCGGGCGATCGCGATATTGGCGGCCGACGTGCGCGGACCGGTCGTGATGACGAGGTCGATGGGGGCGGTCGGAATTTCATGCGTGAGCGGGAGCGGGTTGAACGGGCTCGCCCCCTCCCCGATCCGGTAGAAGGTTCGCCAGAAAACCTCGAACGGAAGCACGCCTGCGAGCGTCCGCTTCAGGCGGCGGGAAAGCCTGCGCGTCTCGCGGATCGGCAGCACGCGCGCGTCCACGCCGCGGTGGCGCGCGAGTGCGGTCAGGATGCCGAGCGACGAGCGGTCGTGCCCGGCGACGCCATCCGACAGGATCAGCACGCGCATCTTCTTCATGCGACGGCCCGGCGCCCGCGAGCGCGGGTCAACGCCAATGCTCTGCGATCCACGGTGTCGGCCGAACGTACTTGTAGAGGCGCTTGTAGAAGAACTCGGTCGGCCAGACGCCGTCGCGCGCATGGTCGGGATTGGGAAAGCCCGGGAAGCAGACGACGCGCGCATCCGCCCCTGGCGGCGGCGCCACGGTATAAAAATTCTTCGGCCAGCGTGGCAGCAGCGAATGCTTGAAGCTGACGCACCATTCCTCCGGCCAGTAGGCCATGCGCGAAATGGTGCGCGCGGCGAAGGTCTGGCTGTTGCGATATTCGAAGACGATCTCCGGATCGGCCATGAGCCGCTCGTAGACCTCTGTGTGCGAGCCGATGCGGAGACGAAAGACCGAGGTGTTTCCGATTCCTTCGCCGGCTTGCGTCCAGTTTTCGATGACGCAATAGGCCTCCTCCGGCTTGTAATCGAAGAAGCCGTCGATCGAGCCCACCACCACGACATCGAGGTCGAAGAAGAGCACGTCGCCGGAGAGACCCTCGATCTCGCGCTGCCACAGCGCGATTTTCCGCCACGCCTTCCATTCGTAGTCCTCCGGCAGCGTGATATGCGGAAGCGGACGCGCCTCGACACCGGGTGCGAGACCCGCCGGGTCGTCGGTGAAGCAGATGAAACGCAGCGGCCGCGCGGTGTTGCGCTTGACCATCGAATAGAGTGTGTTGGCGTAGTCGACCCCGTAGGCGGTCCCCCATTTCATGCAAATGACGGTCTGCACCGTTCTTGCTCCTTGCGCCGTCCGGCGCCTCCCTCTAACCGTTTTAGGTCAGCTTGAGGAAGCTCCGCAGGTCGAAAAAATGGGCCGCCACCGCGAACCATGCATGTGCCGTCCGGCCTCGGGGCAGCGCGGCCCGGTGCCGCACCGGCGCAAGGAAGCCTGATGCTTGCACCCCCGCATATTGTCGGCCGGTTCCGCCTCGTCCTGATCAAGCCGTCGCACTATGACGACGACGGCTACGTGATCCAGTGGGTCCGCTCGCCGATTCCGGCGAATTCGCTCGCCTGCCTTTACGGACTCGCCGTCGAATGCGCGAAAAAGCGCGTGCTTGGCGCCGACATCGCCATCGACATCGACGCCATCGACGAGACCAATCGCCGGGTGCGGCCGGAGAAGATCGCGCGCGATATCCGCGAAGCCGGCGCCGGAATGGTGATGCTGGTCGGCGTGCAGTCGAACCAGTTCCCCCGCGCGCTCGACCTGACCCGCGTCTTCCGCAAGTTCGGCGTGACCGTGGGGATCGGCGGCTTCCATGTCTCCGGCACCCTCTCAATGCTGCCGAAGATCGATACGGAGGTGCAGCGGGCGCTCGATCTCGGCGCGTTCGTCTTCGCCGGCGAAGCGGAGGAAGGCCGCCTCGAGGAGGTCCTGCGCGACGCGGCCGCCGAGCAGCTGAAGCCAGTCTACAATTTCATGGCCGACTTGCCCGGCATCGAGCACGTGCCGATCCCGCACCTTCCCGCCGACGTGGTGAAGCGCACCTTCGGCGCAAACACGAGCTTCGACGCCGGCCGCGGCTGTCCGTTCCAGTGCTCCTTCTGCACCATCATCAACGTGCAGGGTCGGAAATCGCGCCGCCGCTCCGCCGACGACGTGGAAGCCATCGTGATGGCGAACGCGGCGAAGGGCCTGCGCCGCTTCTTCATCACCGACGACAATTTCGCCCGCAACAAGGACTGGGAGCAGGTCTTCGACCGGCTGATCGATATCCGGGAGAACCGCGGCATCGATCTCTCTCTGATCATCCAGGTCGACACGCTCTGCCACAGGCTGCCGAATTTCATCGAGAAGGCGGCGCGGGCGGGCGTCCGCCGCGTCTTTATCGGGCTCGAGAACATAAGCCCGGACAACCTCGCAGCCGCCAAGAAGAAGCAGAACAAGATCACCGAGTACCGCAAGATGCTGCTCGCCTGGAAGACGGCAGGCGTCATCACCTATTGCGGCTATATCCTCGGCTTTCCGAACGACACGCCGGAACGGATCGAGCGCGACATCAGGACGGCGCAGCGCGAGCTTCCAATCGATCTCCTGGAATTCTTCTTCCTGACGCCGCTGCCAGGATCGGAGGACCACAAGAAGCTCTACGAAAAGGGCGTCTGGATGGATCCGGACCTGAACAAATATGACCTGAACCACGCGGTCACAGGCCATCCGACGATGTCCAAGGAGGAATGGGAGGGCGCCTACTGGAAGGCCTGGGAGACCTACTATTCCGACGAGCACGTGGAGCGCGTGATGCGCCGCGCCGCGGCGACCGGGAACAGCGTCGGCAAGGTTCTCTTCGTCCTCAATTGGTTCATCGGCTCAATCCGGATCGAGCGCATCCACCCGCTTGAATGCGGCTTCGTCCGGCTGAAGCGCCGGCGCGACCGGAGGAGCGGCATGCCGATCGAGCCGGCGCTTTCCTTCTATCCGCGCTACCTGACGGGAACGCTGGTGAAGCAGTTCCGCTGGCTGTGGCTCTGGGGCCGCATGTATGGCCGCTACCAGGCGATCAAGCGCAACCCGGCGCGGGCCGACTACCGCGACCAGGCGCTGACCCCGGTGGAGGACGACGAAAGCGAGCGCCTCGACATGTTCCAGACGGGCGAGGCGCAAGCTTATGTCGCGCAGGAGCGGCGGCTCGCGAAAGCGCGCGCAGGCGCCGCCTGAGCGCGCCGGCCGAGGTGCCCGCAAGCGATGCCGGGACCGCTCAACCGCCTTACTGACGTCTTCAGCAGCGACGCGCGCGACGGGTACGTCCGTCCGGCCGTCGCCACGCTCCTTCTGCTCGTGTTCGTCTCGCTGATTTTCGTCGCCCTGCCCGATCTCGATCTCGCCGCGAGCCGACTCTTCTACGACCCGGCGATCGGTTTCCTCGACCGCCGCTACGCGCTTGTGGAGTATGTCCGCGACGCCGGCCGCATCGTCGAATGGGCGCTTGTGATCGGCGTTTGCGTCCCGTTGCTCTTGAAGCTCCTGTTTCCCGACACGCGGCTCCTCGTACGGCCCCGGGAAACGCTCTTCATGCTGGCAAGCTTTGCGCTTGGGCCGGGCCTCGTCGTGAACGTGATCCTGAAGAACCACTGGGGCAGGGCGCGACCGCGCCAGATCATGGATTTTGGCGGAAGCGCATCGTTTTCCCCGGCCTGGTGGGTATCCGACCAGTGCCAGCGGAACTGCTCGTTCGTCTCCGGCGAGGCGGCGTCCGCCTTCTGGCTGATGGCGATCGTCTTCCTGGTCCCGCGTGACCTGAAACTGCCGGTGGGGGTCGCCACGCTCGGCTTCGCCGCCGCCGTATCGCTCGCTCGCATCGCGGCCGGCGGGCATTTTCTCAGCGACGTGCTGATCGCCTGGCTGCTGGTCCTTCTGGTCATCCTGCTGACGCACAAGCTCTTTCTCGAAGCTCTGCCGCCGCAGGTCGACACAACGTTGGAAGAGGACGCCGCGCAAAGCGGGCGGGCGCTTCGCCGCATGCTGCTCTCTTGGCGCGGCAACTGACACGGCTGCGGCGCGGCGCGCTTCCCGTCGACACGGTGGAGCTCGCCCGCTTCCTGATCGGCTGCATTCTCGTCCATGACGTGGGTGGCGTCAGGCTCGCAGGCCGAATCGTCGAGACCGAGGCCTATCTTCCCGGCGACGCTGCAAGTCATGCCTTTCACGGTGCGACGGCACGCAACGGCTCGATGTTCCTGCAGCGCGGCCACGCCTACGTCTACATCTCCTACGGCGTCTGGCCGATGCTCAATGTCTCAAGCGAGGCGGAAGGGACCGGCGCCGCCCTGCTGTTGCGGGCGCTCGAGCCCATCTTAGGGATAGAAGCGATGCCGCGCGGTCCCGGTCGGATGCGCGACATCGACATTGCGCGCGGACCCGGCCGGCTGACACGCGCCATGGAGATCACGCTCGCGAATGACGGGGTCGATCTCTGCCGCCCCGGTCCGCTTTTCCTCGCCGGACCGACGCGCAAGGCCGGACCGATCCTCGTCACCAAGCGGATCGGCATCACCAAGGATCCCGACCGGCCGCTTCGCTTCATCGAGCGCGGCAGCCCCTTCGTCAGCGGCCCGAAGATGCTCAACGCCGGCTAGGCGCAGCCCCGGTTCCGTGCGGGGCCTTCGCTTTGTGCGGAGCCTCACAACGCCGCCGGCGCTCTTCCTCCACCTTCACAGCCATGGAGAGCGAATTCCCGCTCCACGGTTCGAAGAGGAGATGAACGATGTCCGCTCGCATCCTAGCCGCCGCCGGCCTCGCCCTGATCCTGACCCAGGCGCCCGCCTTGGCCGGCGACAACGCCACTGAGGCCGGCATGTCGACGGCCGCCGCCGCATGCCAGGCGATCAATTCCAATGCGCCGGTCGAACTCGTCGGCAGCGTCGCCGACGGCCTCGGCGACTGGCTCGTCTGGACCAAGGACAAGGATGGCGACCTTTGGATCTGCAACGCCAATTCGGAGGGCGCCGTCTTCGCCAATACGATGGTGCAGAACGACCTTCTCGCCGGCGACGGCGCGGCGCTCGTCAACGTGCAGCCGGCAAGCAATTCCGGCCGCAACCGGTTCGCGCACGCCAATCCGGCGGAAACCGCCGCGGCGCTCTGCCTCGCCGTCGGCAGCTATTTCGACAACGTGGAGGTCACGGCGACCGTCGAGGACGGGCTCGGCGACTACCTGGTGTGGCTGCAGAACGCCGACCAGGGCTTGTGGATGTGCAACGCCTCCGGCGACGCCAAGCTCTACGACTTCGAGCCGGTCGACATGCCGCTGAACGACGTCCAGCCGGTCGAGACGCGCGAAGCCTGACGACCCCGCTTCCGGCGGGCGAAGGACGGCTCCGCTCGACCGCCGAAAGGCCGCCCGGCTCTCGCCGGGCGGTTCCTTTTGTGACACTGCCGCGGCGCCTCTGGAACGGGCTCAGGGAAAGGTCTAAGAACTAAGGCGAATCCGCCTGTCTACGACAGATTTATGACATCTGCCGCTGGCGCCTTCCGCGGCCTCGGCCGCGTTTCCCGCAACATCGCCGGTCGCATGTCCGCCACGCATATCCTCATCAACCTGGTCGGCGAGATCGCGCTCCTGCTCTGGGGCATCCACATGGTGCAGAGCGGCGTGATGCGCGTTTTCGGCACCGACCTTCGCCGCGGACTGGCGCATAGCCTGAAGACGCGTCTCCACGCGCTTCTCGTCGGCCTCGGCGTGACCGCGGCGCTGCAATCCTCGACCGCGACGGCGCTGATGGCGATGTCGCTTACCGGCGCCGGCGCGCTCGAGCTCGTTCCGGCGCTCGCCATCATGCTCGGCGCCAATATCGGCACCACGCTCATCGTCCAGGTGCTGTCGTTCGACGTGACGATCGTCTTTCCGGTGCTGATCGCCTTCGGCGTCTTCGCTTTCAGGCGCGGCCGCGGGACGCGCTTCCAGGACCTCGGCCGCGTGACGATCGGGCTCGGGCTGATGCTGCTCTCGCTGCATCTCCTCTCAGAGGCGATCGCGCCGAGCGAGAATTCCGCGACGGTGCGCGCGCTTCTTGCCGCGCTCACCCGCGAGCCGCTCCTGAACGTCGCGATCGCCGCGGCTCTCACCTGGGCCGCGCATTCGAGCGTCGTCGTGGTGTTGACGGTGATGTCGTTCGCCACTTCTGGACTGATCGGCCCGGAAGCAACGCTTGCGATGGTCGTCGGCGCGAATATCGGGAGCGCCCTGAACCCGGTGGTCGCAGGGATGGGCGGCGATCCGATCCGCCTCCGCCTGCCGCTCGGCAACCTCGCGACGCGGCTCGTCGGCGCGGTACTCGTGCTGCCGTTCCTCGGGCCGATCGCGGCGTGGCTCGGCGCGCTTGAACCCGGCGTCGGACGCCTCGCGGCGAACTTCCACACCGTCTTCAACCTCGGCATCGCCATCCTCTTCATCGGACTCCTTCCCGCGATGGCGCGACTGCTCGTGCGCTACCTCCCGGCAAAGCCCGCGGCCGACGACCCGGCGAAGCCGCTCTATCTCGATCCCTCGGCGATCGGCACGCCCGCCGTCGCCCTCGTCAACGCCGCGCGCGAGACGCTGCGCATGGCCGATGTCGTGGAGAAGATGCTCGCCGGCACGCAGGCGACCTTTCACGGCGACCGCCGCCACCTCGTCGCCGAGACGAGCCGCCTCGACGACGTGGTCGACCGCCAGCACCAGGCGATCCAGACCTACATCGCGCAAATCGCGCGCGAGCCGCTGAACGACGCCGACGCCCGCCGCCTCGCCGAGATCCAGTCCTTCGCCATCAACCTCGAGCACATCGGCGACATCATCGACCGCAACATCGCCGAGCTCTCGGCGAAGCGACTGAAGCTGAAGCTCAGCCTGTCGCCGGAGGGTCTGTCGGAAATCGACGTGATGTATGCCCAGCTCCTCGACCACCTGCGGCTCGCCGTCGCCATCTTCATGTCGAGCGACCTCGAGGCGGCGCGGCGCCTGGTCGCCGAGAAGGAGCGCTTCCGCGACCTGGAGCGCCAATCGACGGAGCAGCACTTCGCCCGCGTGCGCGAAGGGCGTAAGGCTTCGATCGAGACGAGCGGACTGCACCTTGACGTGGTGCGCGACCTGAAGCGCATCGACGCGCATCTCGCCGCGACCGCCTACCCGCTTCTGGAGCGCACCGGCGTATTGAAGCCGACCCGGCTCGCTTCGTGACAGCGCCATTGAGCGCGGCGCCCAAATCGACGAAGCCGGCGGCCGCATGACCCTTCCCGTCACTCTCGCGGTGCTCTTCTCCGCGTTCTGCCACGCCGCGTGGAACGCCATGATCCGCATGCGCGGCGACAAGCTCGTCTCGATCACGCTCCTCGTCGGCACTGCGGGGCTGATCGCCCTGCCCGGCCTCATCTTCGTGCCTTTCGTCGCCGCTGCGGCGTGGCCGTTCCTCATCGCCTCCGCGCTCGTCCACGTCGGCTACAACTCGTTCCTGGCGCTTGCCTACCATCATGGCGAGCTGACCAAGGTCTATCCGCTGGTGCGCGGCTCCGCGCCGCTGACGACGCTCGCGATCTCGCTCCTCTTTCTGCACGAGGGGGTCAATGCGAACGAGGTCGCGGGCATCGTCGTGCTCGCCGCAGGCATCATGGTGCTCGCCGCCGACGGCGGCCGGCGTGCGATCATGGCCTCGCCGCATGTGCTTCTCTATGCCGGCGCGACCTCGCTCTGCATCACCGCCTATACCCTCGCCGACGGCCTCGGCGCGCGCGCCTCCGGCAACGCCAACGCCTACGTGCTCTGGCTTTTCGTTCTGGATGCGCTCCCGATGGTGGCGATGACGCTGTTCATCAGGCGCCGGGCGTTCGCCACCGCGGCGCGAGAAAACTGGACGGCGGGTCTCATGGGCGGGGCGCTCTCGCTCGTCGCCTATTGGATCGTGATCTGGGCGATGACCATCGCGCCGATCCCGATCGTCGCCGCGCTGCGCGAAACGAGCATCCTCTTCGCGCTGCTTATCGGCACGTTCTGGATCGGCGAGCGCGTAACGCCGGTCCGCATCGCCTCGATCCTCCTCGTCGTCGCCGGCCTCGCGCTGATGCGGCTCTAGGAGGGCGCCGCCTCCCACCTCGCGAAGCGCTTGCGGAACTCGCGCGGCGTGACACCCTTCAGCGCATGAAACTGACGATTGAAGTTGGCGAGGTTCTGGTAGCCGACATCGTCGGCGATGTGGTTGATCGGCCGCGCGCTGTTGACGAGCAGCGCGCAGGCCTGCCCGATGCGAAGCTGCGCCACGTATTCGGTGAGCGTCAGCTGCGTGTGGCGGCGAAAGAGGCGATGGAAGCCCGAGGGGCTGAGCGCCGCGACGTCGGCAAGCGCACCGACCGCAATCCGCTCGCGGTAATGCGCGTGGAGATAGTCGAGCACACGCTCGACGCGGTCGCGGTCGGGTGACTCGACCTTGCGGCGCGCTGCGCCCGGACCGGCGATCGGCAGAGCCTCGCGGTCGGTGGCGAGGAGCGACAAGACCTCCATCAGCCGGAAGAGCCGGTCGGCCGGTGCGCGCGCTGGGATCGATTCGATCACCGGCCGTGCCGTTTCCGCCGCGGCGCGCGAGAAGACAATGCCACGGCCGGCGCGCGACAGAAGCGCGGCGACCGGATTCATCTCGGCGAGCGTCTCGGTAACGTGTGCGCCCCACGCTTCGGTGAACCACATGACGAGAGCGATGTGCGGCTCGCCTTGTGCGAGCCGTTCAGCCGAGCACCACGTGTGCGGCAGGT
The DNA here is from genome assembly GCA_963739005.1 of uncultured Alphaproteobacteria bacterium. Classification (GTDB taxonomy): domain Bacteria; phylum Pseudomonadota; class Alphaproteobacteria; order Rhizobiales; family Afifellaceae; genus DASWJZ01. Next base: position 807,784 of record CAVTYQ010000002.1, read on the forward strand.
TCGGCCCGAGGAGAACCAGGTCGCCGTCGTCGTAATTGGCGACATTGTCGCCGATGTAACGCTGGCCGCGGCTGTTCAAGGTCAGCGTCAGCTCGAATTCCGGGTGGTAGTGCCACTGGAAGGGAATGCCGTCGGGAAGCCGGCGATTAAGCATCGCCCACGACGCACCCTCCGGTACGGTCACCTTCTCGAACAGCGGTCGCATGGGCTGAAGCTCGCTTGGACTGACGCTCAATTCGCGGAGGGGACACGCAAGACGCCATTCCAGTATCATTTTTCGCTCCGCCGAGCCAACACGTCGGCCACCGCAAGCGCCAGAAATCGTGGGCGAACGAAGCCGGGGGGAAGCAATGAGCGCGACAGCCACACCGCAGCAGTGGGCCGAATCGCTCCCCTGCCCCGGGCCAATCCCGACCTCGCTCGAACACGCCGAGCGCTGCCGCGCCTGCGGTAAGTGCGGGACGATCGTCTGGCCGCTCGCAGCCGCGGCCGGTGAAGGCGGCTGGACCGCAGATGCGGGCGGCCGCATCAATTAGCGAAACAAGGGCGCGAGCGGCGGCTCGCAGAACCCCAGCGGAGGAAATCATGCACGCGGAAGCCGACGAGAAGATTGACGTGAAGCGCGAGGTGCGCGTCTTCAAGAAGAAGATGGCGAGCCGGCGCGATGTCCTGAAGCGCGCCTTCGGCGAGGTGAAGGATCACATCACCCGCCGTGCCGAGGAAATCCGCAAGGACAACGCCGCCGGGAAAAACGTCATTCCTGAGATCGACTATCGCGACATCGCCGCGGGCAAAGTCTCAGATGCGATGCGCGAAGGAATCCGCAAGACCGGCTGCGCCGTGGTGCGTGGCGTCTTCCCGCAGGAGACGGCGAGCGGCTGGTTCGCCGATGTCGGCGAGTACCTTGAGGCGAACCGCTACGAGGAGCGCGAGGTCGAGAAGCGGAGCCTCGACAAATATTTCTCGCAGCTCAAAGCCGGCAAGCCGCAGATCTTCAACCTCTATTGGTCGAAGCCGCAGGTGCTGGCGCGCCAGGACGAAAAGCTCGCGAAGACGCGCGCCTTCCTTGATCGCCTGTGGACGAACTACGACGGCGTCTTCGATCCCGATCTGCAGTGCACTTACGTCGACCGTGTGCGCCGCCGTCAGCCGGGCGACAGGACGCTCGGCCTTTCTCCGCACATGGACGCCGGCACGGTCGAGCGCTGGATCGATCCCGGCTACCAGAACGTCTATGCGAACGTCTTCGCCGGCGACTGGCGGGGCTACGATCCCTTCGACGCACGCCACCGGCTCGAAACGCGCGAAATCCCCTCCCCTGCCGTCGCCAGCGTCTTCCGCACCTACCAGGGCTGGACCGCGCTCACGCGGCAGGGCCCGAAGGACGGCACGCTTCGGCTGATCCCGATTGCGGAAGGAATCTCCTATGTGCTCCTCCGCGCGCTTCAGGACGACGTCGCCGAGGACGACCTCTGCAGCGCAGCGCCAGGCCGCGCGCTCGGCGTCAGCCAAGAATGGCACCCCGACTTGATGGCGGGCATGGTCTCGATCCCCGAGGTGATGCCGGGCGACACGGTCTGGTGGCACACCGACATCTGCCACGCGGTCGGCGACGAGCATGCCGGCAAGGACTATGCGAGCGTGATCTATATCGGCTCGGCGCCCGACTGCACCAAGAACCGCGCCTATCTTCCCGGCCAGAAGGCGGCCTTCCTCGCCGGAAAATCGCCGCCCGACTTTGCGCCGATGAACTTCGAGGTCGATTTCGTCGGCCGCGCGACGGAGCAGGATCTGACCCCGCTCGGCCGGAGGCAGATGGGATTTTGAGTTGATCGCCAGCCCACTTTTGCAGTGTCATGATTGCCGGGCTTGACTCGGCAATCCATTCCGCAGTGGCACGACTGGCGGAGCGGAACCGCTGCCGGCCCAAGGGAGGAAAGACATGGCGAAATACATTGCGCTCATCAATTGGACGGAAAAGGGCGTGCGGGAGATCAAGGAGTCGCCCGCACGAGCAGAGCTTGCGCGCGGTCTTGCCAGGCAGCTGGGCGGCGAGATGCAGCAGCTCTACATGACCATGGGCGCCTACGATTTGATCGCCATCCTGGAAATGCCGAACGACGAAGCCGCAGCCAATTTCGCGCTCAAGAGCGCCGCCGGCGGCCACATCCGCACTACGACGCTGAAGGCTTTCGACGAGGCGGCCTACCGCAAGATCATCGGCTCACTTTAGCGACTGAAGCAGTCGGCACGAGATCCACGAGCCGGCTGCGTGACGGATCGCAACGCCGGAGGTGCCAGGAGATTCCTGGCATCCTCGCGCCGCCCCTGACAAGGAAGCATATCTACCGCAGTTGCGCGTTGATCCCTTCGATCGCGCCAGCGCCCGGACAGAGTTCCTTGTCGCTCAGTGAATTGAGAGGAACGTCGACGGTCTTCAGCCGCTCATTGAGGTCGTGCGTGTCTTCCTTGATGTGGAGAAGACCTGTCACAATTTCGCCGGCGGCGCGCCGCTCTTGGAGATAGGCCATCGCCGCCAAACGATCGGTCGGGTCGTAGCGCTCGTCGAGCTTGCGCAACCGAATGATCGATCCATCGTGCTGCATGACATCGGTTGTCGATCCGCTCGCGTAGTCCGCGGTGATTTCTTCGCGCGGAATCATGACTTCGAGGGCGTTCACAGCCTCGTTGTGCTCGCGCACATAGTCAAAGCTCTTGGTCGAGCCCGGATGATTGTTGAAGGCGACGCACGGACTGATGACGTCGAGGAAGGCGATGCCGCTATGTTCGATCGCGCCCTTGATGAGCGGTACGAGCTGATGCTTGTCGCCGGAGAAGCTCCGCCCGACGTAAGTGGCGCCAAGCAGGATCGCCATCGATACGAGGTCGATCGGCTCGTCGGCGTTGCCAACGCCACCCTTCGAGATCGAGCCCGGATCGGCGGTCGCCGAGAACTGTCCTTTGGTCAGGCCGTAAACGCCGTTGTTCTCGACGATATAGACCATTTTCACACCGCGGCGCAGGCAATGGGCGAAGTGCCCAAGGCCGATCGAGGCGGAATCTCCGTCGCCGGAAACGCCGAGATAGATGAGGTCGCGGTTGGCGAGATTAGCGCCGGTCGCGACGGTCGGCATGCGGCCGTGGACGCTGTTGAAGCCGTGGCTTTGGCCAAGGAAATAGGTCGGCGTCTTCGAAGAGCACCCGATCCCCGACATTTTCGCCACAAGGTGCGGCGGCAGATCGAGCTCGAAGCACGCCTGAATGATCGCCGACGATATCGAATCGTGCCCGCACCCGGCGCAGAGCGTCGAGACCCGCCCCTCGTAGTCGCGGTGCGTGAAGCCGAGCTTGTTCTTCGGCAGATCGGGGTGGTGAAATTCAGGTTTGAGGACGTAGGTCATTCCGCCGCGTCCCTTTGCTGCCCGGCGAACGAACGCCACTCTTCGGCGATCGCCTTGCGGATGAAGCGCGCCGTGATCGGCGTCCCGTCGTAGTGCAGTATCTTGACGAGCCGCGCCGGATCGAGCTCGCATTCGTTGACGAGCAGAGCGCGCAGCTGGGCATCCCGGTTCTGCTCGACAACGAACACGCGATCGTGCGCCAAAACGAAATCCGCGACCGCGTCGGCGAACGGAAACGAGCGGACGCGAAGCATGTCGAGATGAATGCCTTCGGCGGCGAGATCCTCGAGCGCCTCATGCATCGACGCCGTGGTCGAGCCGAAGTAGATCACGCCATAGTGCGTCGGCTGCTGCGATCGCTTTTCCACGGGAGCGGGAACGAGACCCTTCGCCGTCTCGAACTTCCTGAGCAGCCGTTCCATGTTGTCGACGTAGTCGGCACCCTCCTCGCTATATCGGGCGTAGCGGTTGTGCGAGGTGCCGCGCGTGAAGAACGCGCCCTTGTTGGGGTGGGTGCCCGGAACGGTGCGGTAGGCTATGCCGTCGCCGTCGACGTCGAGATAGCGCCCGAACTCGCGCTCCCCATCGAGCTCCGCTGCGGTCAGCACCTTGCCGCGGTCGAAATGCCTGCTATCGTCCCAGGCAAGCGGCTTGCAGAGCCACTCGTTCATTCCGATGTCGAGGTCGAGCATCACGAAAACCGGCGTCTGCAGCCGGTCGGCAAGATCGAAAGCCATCGCCCCGAATTCGAAACACTCGCGCGGATCCTCCGGGAACAGGAGCACGTGCTTGGTGTCGCCATGCGAAGCGTAGGCCGCGGAGAGGATATCGGACTGCTGTGTGCGCGTCGGCATCCCGGTCGACGGTCCACCGCGCTGGACATCGAAAATCACCGCCGGAATCTCGGCGAAGTAAGCGAGGCCGAGAAACTCCTGCATCAGTGAAATACCCGGACCTGCGGTCGCGGTGAACGCGCGCGCGCCGTTCCATGTCGCGCCGATCACCATGCCGATCGCGGCGAGCTCGTCCTCGGCCTGCACGATGGCGTAGCGGTTCTTGCCGGTGACCGGATCGACGCGGAACTTGCGACAGTACTTTCCGAATGCCTCGGCCAGCGCGGTCGACGGCGTGATCGGATACCAGGCGGCTACCGTCGCGCCGCCATAGACCGCGCCGAGGCCGGCGGCGCTGTTGCCGTCAATGAGGATGCGATCGCCGACGGCGTCCGCCCGCCTGACCTTGAGGGTGATCGAGCCAAGCTCGGCGCGGGCGTGCTCACGTCCCATGCCGAGCGCTTCGATGTTCGGCGGGATCAGCTTGTCCTTGCCCTTGAACTGCTCGCCGATCAGCGCCTCGACTTCTTTGGCGTCGATGCCGAGAAGTTCGGCGAGGGCGCCGAGATAGATGATGTTCTTGAAGAGCTGGCGCTGGCGCGGATCCTTGTAGCGCGCGTTCGCGATTGCCGTCAGCGGCATGCCGATAACGGTTATGTCGTCGCGAAAGCTCGACGGCGGCATCGGTCGCGTCGAATCGTAGAAGAGATATCCGCCGGGCTCGATCTCGGCGACATCCTGAGTCCAGGTTTGCGGATTCATGGCGACCATCAGGTCGACACCGCCCCGCCGGCCGATATGTCCGGCCTCGGAAACGCGCACCTCATACCAGGTCGGCAGGCCCTGGATATTCGAAGGGAAAATATTGCGCGAGGCGACGGGAACGCCCATGCGGAAAATGGAACGCGCGAACAGCCGATTGGCCGACGCCGATCCGGAGCCGTTGACGTTCGCGAACTTCACCACGAAGTCGTTGAAGCGAATCCCGTTCGCTACCGCGACGGCAGGCACGGGAGCGTTCATCGCGTTCATCGGCCGAACCCGCTCATCGGTAGCATCCGCTCCCGCCGGCTGCGTGCGTCATGTCGAGCAGGAATTTCTGCATGTCCCACGCGCCCGTCGGGCAACGCTCCGCACAAAGACCGCAGTGCAAACAGAGATCCTCGTCCTTGGCCATGATTCGGCCCGTCTTCAATGGGCTCGAGACGTAGAGGTCCTGCGTTAGGTTTCCGGCCGCCACGGTCAGCCGGGCGCGGAGGTCCTCTTCCTCGCCATTTTCCGTGAAGGTGATGCAGTCCATCGGGCAGATGTCGACGCACGCGTCGCACTCGATGCAGAGCGGTGTCGCGAACACGGTCTGCACGTCGCAATTCAGGCAGCGCCGCGCTTCCTCATAGCCGACCAGCCGATCGAACCCGAGCTCAACCTCCGCCTTGACGTCCGCGAGTGCGATCTTCTGCTCTCGGAGTGGAACCCTCTTCCGCTGATCCAGCGTGATAGCGCTATCGTAGCTCCACTCGTGGATGCCCATCTTCTGGCTGATCAGCGTCACATGCGGCGGCGGGCGCTGAAGCACGTCCTCTCCCTGGCAATACTTGTCGATCGAGATCGCCGCCGCATGTCCATGTGCAACGGCCCAGATGATGTTCTTCGGGCCAAAGGCCGAATCGCCGCCGAAGAAAACGTGCGGGAGGGTCGACTGGTGCGTCACGGCATCGACCTTCGGCATCCCTTTTCGGTCAAAGGCGAGGCCGAGATCGCGCTCGATCCACGGAAAGGCGTTCTCCTGACCGATCGCTATCAGGACGTCGTCGCATTCGAAGTGCACGTCCGACTCGCCGGTCGGCTCCAGCCTCCGGCGGCCCTCGTCGTCGAAATGGACTGCGACCTTCTCGAAGCGGACGCCGGTCAGCTTGCCCGCGTCATGGGTGAATTCCTTGGGAACGAGGTAGTTCAGGATCGGGATGCCCTCATGCATCGCGTCCTCTTTCTCCCAAGGCGATGCCTTCATCTCCTCGAACCCGGAGCGCACGATGACCTTGACGTCGTTCCCGCCGAGGCGCCGCGAGGTCCGACAGCAATCCATCGCGGTATTGCCGCCGCCGAGCACGATGACGCGGCGGCCGATCTTGTCGATGTGCTCGAAGGAAATGCTGGAGAGCCAGTCTATGCCGATGTGGATGTTGGCCGAGGCTTCCGTCCGCCCCGGAATATCGAGGTCACGGCCGCGCGGCGCGCCGGTGCCGACGAAGATCGCGTCGAACCCCTCGCCGATGACGGCCTTGAGGCTATCGACGTGGTCTCCGAAGCGCGTCTCGATCCCTCCCATATCGAGGATGTAGCCGACCTCTTCATCGATGACCGCCTCGGGCAGACGGAAGCGGGGGATCTGGCTGCGGATCATTCCGCCGGCGCGCGTGTCGGAGTCGATCAAGGTGAGTTGATAGCCGAGCGGCGCAAGATCGCGCGCTACGGTCAATGACGCCGGGCCGGCGCCAATCAGCGCCACCCGCTTGCCGTTGCCTTTGCCGGCATGCGGCAGGCGGCCGGTTATGTCGTCCTTGTTGTCGGCGGCGACGCGCTTCAGGCGGCAGATAGCCACCGGCTCTTCCTCGACCCGCCCGCGCCGACAGGCCGGCTCACACGGCCGGTCGCACGTCCGGCCGAGAATCCCCGGGAAGACGTTCGAGTACCAGTTGACCATATAGGCGTCGGTGTAGCGCCCGGCGGCGATGAGGCGGATGTATTCGGGAACCGGGGTATGCGCCGGGCACGCCCATTGGCAGTCGACGACCTTGTGGAAGTAATCGGGATTGCCGATGTCGGTCGGTCGCATGCCCAACCGACCGGCGGCGTGTTTCCCGAAGGGGCCGCTGGTCGGCCCCTTCTGAGAACCTTCTTCAGTGATCGTCACTCTAGTTCTGCCTCTGGCGGGCAATTCAGCGTTTCCGCGCCCCAATGTGGCAAACATCAAGCCTTTAATAAAGGTTGGGAAATCAATTCCCGATGAAAAGTTACCGCGGGAGGGCGCTGTTTCTAGCTTTCAGCTCAATGGTTTGCCATTGCCAGGACGCCGGCGGGGCACCTGCGGCATTTCGGCGGAGCAGTGTGTCCCCCCAAGCACAGGCCCAAAACTACTGGCGGCTGGCAGAAGAGCCGGCTCCAACGTCTCCTGAGAAACGACCGAGATCCCGCCGCGCAAGATCATTGTCCGGCGGCAGGCTTTGCCTTGAGCTCTTTGAAGCGCACTGAACACTGAGACGTGGCGCCAGCCCGCGGCCGACTTTTGCGCGAACGGGCTCTACGTCTTCAACGGCAAAAACAGCTCCACCGAAAGCCCGCCCTGAGACGCCTCAACGATAAACTGTCGCCCGCTGCTGGTGTCCAAGCCGCAGGACACCCCTGCGTCCACCGGGGAGAACTTGGCGCTGTTCGAAAACGCATCCAAGCTGCATTGGCGAAGCGCATCGGAGCCTCCCGCGATCACCTTCGACAAAGCTGCCGCGTCGTCGGCGATATCTTTTGTCACGCTCTTATCCTGAAGGGGTTTCAGCAAAGCGTCCGTCAACAGCTCCACGAATCCGACGTGGTCGATTGCAGCTTGCAGAAAAGTCGAAGGCTCGCCGGCGAAGGAATTTGCATACGAGGTGGCGACACTCGTCGGGTCGGTGGTCGTGTGTGGCGGCGGCGATATGTAGAAGATACAGATCTTTTTCTCCTTGTGCGCGACGAGAGTGACGACAACCAATTCATCGGCCACCACCTCCGCAAAGTTGAGGACCGCAGGACATTCTTTTCGCACAGTGGCGGCGCGAGACGGCGATGAAAGGGGCACCATCAAGCATGCCGCAATAGCCGCGGTAACGGCTGCGAGCGCAATTCTTCGCGAAGAAGATGACATATACCCACCCGTGTACTGACTGCCGAAATTCTCGAGAGACCCGATTCGGGTGGGCCGAGCCTGCCCGTCGGGTGCAATCGAAAAATAGTCCCGAACACCTTCAGCCTCAAGGCACTTCGGCGGAGTCTGCTTCACCCTCCATAAGAAGACGTCAACGACCACCGTTGCCCCGTCACCCTCAATCTTGCCCGCCGCTCACGACAATTGGGCACTGGGCGCGCAATCAGATCTTCGCGCGTCGACGCGGGCGAGGCGCGCGTGGCTTGTATGCGATTACCTTGATCTCGACCCGGCAGTCGAACATGAAGTCGACGCGGAAAACCGAGCGGGTCGGGCAATTTCGCTTGAAGAACTCCGCGTATGCGCGGTTCATCTCCGGGAAGTCGCGCGGATCGCAAAGCCAGACCGACGTGTCGACGACGTCCTCGAGCGTGCAGCCGGCCTCCTTAAGCGACGCCTCGATGTTGCGCAGGCTTGCGCGCGTCTCCTCGCCGACGCTCCGTGGCGGAAGGGTGTTGCCGTCGCTGACGACGAGGCCCTTCTTGTCATAGACCACGTCGGCCGGATCGAACTCGTGGTCGCCTTGCGCAGACGCAAAGACGAAATCGCCCGCCCGCATGGCAAGCGAGATCGGGAAACCTGGCTCGCTGCCAAAGCCCTGGCGGAGCGCCCTGCCCGGCGCCGCCTTTTTCTCCGGCTTGGCCCGGCGCCGCGACTTCGCTGGTTTCATCGTATTCTCCCTGCATCGAAGGCCCGCGCCACCGACTAATGGTCTGCGAGGGCGAATCCGCTCATGTCGATGGCTGGCGTGCGCCCGGCGACGAGGTCGGCGACCACGTGGCCCGATCCGCACCCCATGGTCCAGCCGAGGTGGCCGTGACCTGCTGCGATGAAGAGGTTGGCGAGCGGCGACGAGCCGAGGATCGGCGTGCCGGTCGGCGTCACCGGCCTGACGCCCGCCCAGAATTTTGCCGTCGCGGGATCGTAGCACTTGGCGAAATCCGGAAAGACGCTGATGACGTTGTTGACGATCGCCTGGCAGCGCGCCCGGCTCGGCGTCGTGTCGTAGGCCGCGACCTCCGCCGAGCCTGACACGCGCAGACGACCGCCGAGCGGCACCAGCCCGAAGATGCGCCCGTCATCGGCAATCGGCATCTCCGGGCGGTCCGCCCACGGCGCGCCGGAGACGGTGATGGTGACGCCCTTCACGGGGTAGATCGGAACCTTGACGCCGACGGTCTTGAGGACGCGTGGCGTGTAACTCGCGAGCGCCGCGACGAAGTTGTCCGCGCGCATCGGACCGCGGCTGGTGTGAACCGTTCCGACGCGCCGGCCGTCTCGCTCCAGACGCTGGATTTCAGTGTCGTAATGGAACTTGACCCCGAGCGCAGCCGCGGCCGCCGCGAGTGCGGTCGTGAACTTGTGGCAGTCGCCGGCCTCATCGCCTGGAAAATGCAGGCCCCCGACGAGCGACGCGGCCGTCGGCTTGAGCGATGGCTCGAGCTTCACGCATTCGTCCGGCGTAAGCGCCCTGAACGGCAGGCCGTGCCGGCTGAAGAGCTCCGCCGACTTGCGGCTGCTCTCGAAGGACTGCGCGCTGGTGTAGACCTTGAGCATTCCGTTCGTGCGCATGTCGTAGTCGATCGCGATCTCGGAGCGCACCTGCTTGACCACTTCGATGCTATGCAGTGCTATCTTGAGGTTGGTCAGCGCGTTCTGTTCGAAGCGCTCCGGGGTGCAGTTGGCGATGAATTTTAGCCCCCATCGCCACATCTTCGGGATGGCGCCATAGCGCACGAGGAGCGGCGCGTCCTCCTGGCCGAGCCACTTCATGATCTTCGTCGGCATGCCGGGTTGCGACCACGGCTCCACTTCCGCGGCGTGGAGAACGCCGCCGTTGCCGAAGCTCGTTTCCAGTGCCGCCCCGTTCTGCCGCTCGACGACCTCGACCTCGTGGCCGTTCTTGGCAAGGAAGTAGGCGGTCGCCGTGCCGACCACCCCGGCTCCGAGCACAATCGTTTTCATGGCCGCCCCCGCCTCAATACCCGCGGGCGTCGACCGGCCAGATTTCGACCAGCGTGTCGCCGCGGACGCAGTGATAGCGATTGTAGAGATTGATCGTCGGGTCGCAGTGCGGCGGCTGGAAGACGACAGGATCACCGAGCCGCAGAGCGCCGCCCGTTGGATCGTATTTGATGTCGCCGTGCTCGTCGCCCTCGAACTGGAAGCGGGCGTCGGTAAGCTTGGGGCTGAGAACGACCGGCATGCCGCCTTCCGTGGCGAATGCCTTATAGCCGGCATTGACGATCGCGTGGCCCTGACGCGAGGCGATGACCGTCGCCAGCACGAACAGCGCCGCTTCGAACGGCCGCTCGCCGGAGCGGGCGATTTCGTAATATTCGCGATCCATGAACGGGTAGGAGCCCGGCTGGATCTCGGTGAAGACGCCGCCGGTGACGTCGGTGTCGAATGTGCCGGTGCCGCCGCCGGTCACGATCTCCGGCGGAAGTCCCTCCGCCTTGAGCGCCGCGATCAGTTCGCGGATGCGCGCCATCTGTCCCTCCGCCGCCTGTTTGCGGTCGGCGGGAACGGGGATGTGCTGCATGTGGCCGTAATAGGCGTGGAGCCCCAGGTAGCGGAGGTGCGGCAACGCCTTCACCTGGCGGGCGAGCGCGACGACGCCATCAATCGAGGCTATCCCCGTGCGGTCCTGGCCGACGTCGAACTCGACCAGCAGCGACAACGGCTTGCCGGCCGTCTCCGCACCGCCGGCGAGCCCCTCGAGATTCTTCGGATCCTCGACGTTCAGGATGAAGCCGTTGGAACGCGCATTGAGCGCGACGGCGCGTTCAATCGCCGCCGGCGTCACCGCCTCGGAGGTCAGGAGAATATTCTCGATCCCGCCATTGGCCATCACCTCGGCTTCGCTGAGGGTGGCACAACATATGCCGATGGCGCCGAGCGCGATCTCACGGCGGGCGATCTCGACCGACTTCGCCCCCTTGCTGTGCGGCCTGAGATTCACACCCGCGGCCTTGGTCACCTTTTGCATCGTCGCAAGGTTCCGCTCGAACGCGTCGAGATCGAGCAGCAGCGCCGGCGTGTTCAGCTTGAGGCGGCTACCCTTAACACCGACGAAGCGTTCATTCGGCCCGAGGCCGGCACCTTGGGAATTGATCATCGTTCGCCTCCGATCTCGATCCGGACGACGGCGTGCGCGCCGATCGCCATCTCATTTGTGTCAATCGCTGTCGCGCTCGACTGCAGAAATGCCGGGTCGGCGGCCGCCGCCTGACGCTTCGTCCCTTGTCCGTTCGAGGTCGCGCGGATCGCCCCTCCATGGCAGAGTGTACCGGTGATGCGGAACGCTATCCGATCGAGGGGACTATCAGATCGGTTGCCAGCGTCGTTGGATCGGGCGGGGATTTGCTTTGACCTCATGCAGTGGCGTTGCCCTAGCCGAGGAATGTACCGCCTCGGAGACAATCGCGTTTTGGTCATCGGAATGACGGAGCTGCAGTGAACATCCAGGCGGGGCGGTTTGCCGGGAAGCGGGCGGTGGTCACAGGCGCGAGCGCCGGGATCGGGCGCGCGACCGCCGTGAGGCTTGCCGCCGAGGGCGCACGCGTGGCGCTGATCGCCAGGCGACGCGAGCCGCTCGAGGCGGTGGCGGAGGAGATCGCGGCCTCCGGCGGCGAAGCGCTTGTCCTTCCCGCCGACAGCTCCGTCGAGCCGGAGATCGAAGCGGCGATCGACGCGGCGTCCGCGCGCTGGGGCGGCCTCGACATCGTCGTCTCGAATGCCGGCATTGAACTGCTTGGCCAGGACGATCGCGTCGACCGTCTCGACCGCGCGATCTGGGATCGCCTGCTCACCACCAACCTGACGGGGCAGTTCCTCGCCTGCAAGCACGGCGCGCGCCATCTGCTGGCGACAGGCGGCGGGGCGATTGTGTGCCTCGGCTCGAACGTCGCCTATCTCGGCATGGCCACCAACGAGCCCGCCTACAGCGCCAGCAAGGGCGGCATCCTCGCTATGATGAAGGTCATGGCGATCGACTATGCGCGCCTCAATATCCGCGTGAACATGGTGGTGCCCGGCTTCATCGACACGCCCATGAACGCGCCGGTGATGAAGGACGCGAAGGAGCTCGCCTACTGGAGCAACCAGATTCCGATCGGACGCGCCGGCACCGCCGAGGAATGCGCTTCGGCGATTCTGTGGCTGGCCTCCAATGAGGCGAGCTACTGCATCGGAACAACTCTCGTCGTGGACGGCGGACAATCCTCGATCTAGCCTCTCGCCCGTCATCCGATCACGCGACCGACGTCAGCGTCAGTACTGCGTCCTCCTCGAAGGGCGGCGCCAGCGTCACCGCGCCGTCTCTCGCAAGCGTGCCGCCCGAAAGGCGACGCCCACTCGCCGGCTCGAACCACTCAACCATGATGCGCGGGCCGGCGAGAACGAAGAGATCAACGCCGACCGGCCGGCGGATGGGCAGATAGGCGACACCAAGCCGGCCGTCTGCGGTCTTGGCCGCGGTGACGCGATCGAGACCGCGCGCTTCGCCGAGGCCGGACGTTAAGAGGCGAAGCTCCAGGTCAGGCACCAGCTCGCTCCACGGAAGCGCGCGGAAGAAGTCGCCAAAGCGCGCCATCGCCACCGAGCCTGGAAGATCGAGCGCGTCCTGCCATCCGTCCCAGAAGAGCCAGATCGGGTGGTTGCCTATGCAATGGCCGTTGCCGCCGCAGAGCACCGACCAGTAGGCCTGCCGGCGAATCTGCTGGTGGCTGGCATTGTGCTCGCCCTCATAGGTCGACTCGATCAGGAAGAACGGCCACGGCGGGTTGCGCTGCCAGTCGGCGACGAGCGAGCGGTGAACGACGCCGTAGGTATAGGTGACGTTGACGTCGAGCCAGCTCGATCCGGCGAACGACTCGATCGGCGAGAACTCCGGATGCGGGTGCGCGGTGAAGAGATTCTTGACGCCGGTGCTGCGGATTCCCTCGGCGATCGCGTCGAGGCCGCTCCGTGCTTCCTCGGGGTGCCAGTCGCCGCCGATCATCCAGATGATGTTTGCGAAGCGGCCGAAACGGCGGCCTAGATATTCGCCATAGACACGGCAACCGTCAGGCCCGGTGCCGACGATCTCGTCGTTCCAGCCGTCGAGACGAAGCGAGAGTCCGTTGCCGCGGTCATGCTTGTAGCCGACGTAGCAGGGCGCCAGCAGCACGGCGATGCCGCGCTCGGCGCAGGCCGCAAGCACGCGTTCTGCGGCGTCGAAATAGGCCTCGTTCGGCGTTGCCATGTTCCCCGGCGTCGAGAACGGCTCACGGCCGGCGAGATCGCGCGGCGGATCGCGCGAGAAGAGGTGCTCGATCAGGTTGACGATGACGGTGTTGAAGCCCTTGGCCCGGCGGTCATCGAGATAGCGGACCGCATCCTCGTAGGTGAGGTTGGCGACGAGTGACCAGGCGGCGTCCCCCTGGACAAGGAAAGGACGGCCGTCGGCATCGACAAGCCGGCGGCGGTCGGGCGAGATCGACAAGGGATATCGGGCCGTCGGCCCGGGAGCAGGCAGCGGGACAGGCGGCGGCACGGGCTCCGCCCGGTGTGGGCGATGAAATGGATGGAGGCTGCCTGCGGCCACAGGATCGCTCATCTGGAGCCTTCCTCGTGATCGACGCGGTTGCCGTCGGCGTCGAAGAGCTGGATGTATTTGAGTGGCAGACGGACGTGGATCGCGTCGCCCTCGCGGACCGGGGTCGCGGCGTCGACGCTCGCGATCAGCGACGCGCCGCCGCCGACGACCAGGAAGATGTTGGAGTCGGCGCCGACGCGCTCGACGAGATCGACTTTCGCCGGCACGGCTTCGGGATGACCCGCATCGACGATCTCGAGGTGCTCGGGTCGGATTCCGAGCGTCGCTGGACCATCTTTGAGCGCAGGCGCGGCGTTGCCGATGGAAAGCCTGAGCGCGCCGACGAACACCCGGTCGCGCGGCCCGGATTCGATCCGGCCTTCGGTCAGGTTCATCGGCGGGCTTCCGACGAAACGCGCGACGAAGGCGTTGGCCGGCGTCACGTAGATCTCGCTCGGGCTGCCGACCTGCTGGATCTCGCCGCGGTTCATGAGCACGATGCGATCCGCCATGGTCATCGCCTCGATCTGGTCGTGCGTCACGTAGATCGTGGTCCGGCCCACCCGCTTGTGCAGGCGCAACAGCTCGGTGCGCATCTCGACGCGGAGCAGCGCATCGAGATTCGACAGCGGCTCGTCCATCAGGAAGGCGAGCGGCTCGCGCACGATCGCTCGGCCGAGCGCCACGCGCTGCCTTTGGCCGCCGGAAAGCTCGTCGGGAAAGCGGTCGAGCTCGGCGGTGAGTTGCAGGAGGCCAGCCGCCGCCTCGACCTTCCTGCGCACCTCTTCGCGCGGAACGCCGCCCATCTTCAGCGGAAAGCTGACGTTCTCGCGCACTGTCATGTGCGGGTAGAGCGCGTAGTTCTGAAAGACCATGGCGACGTTTCGGGCGCTCGGCTTCAGGTAGTTGGCGAGCTTGCCGCCGACATAGATCTCGCCGTCGGTCAGCTCCTCAAGGCCGGCGATCAGCTTCAGGAGCGTGCTCTTGCCGCAGCCCGACGGGCCGAGCAGCGCGATGAACTCGCCAGGCCTGATGGCGAGATCAACGCCTTTCAGCGCCGCCATCTTCCCGTAGTGCTTGGTGACCTCGATCAGCTCGATGGCAGGCACGGGTTCGGCCTGCGTCTCGTCGCCCCGCGTTGAACGGAGGTCCGTCATTGTTTGAGCGCACCCGCCAGCGACCGCGCCAGGAACTGGCGTTGAAGGATGAAGAAGAGCACCGCGATCGGTATCAATGACATCACCGCCGACGCCGACCACAGCCCGTAGTCGACGCCGCCATGCGCCCGAAGCGAGGCGACGCCCACGGTCAGGACGATCAGGTTGTCGCTCGTTGTGGCGATCAACGGCCACACGAAGCTCATGAATTGGTCGGTGAAGATGATGACGGCGAGGACCACGAGGCCGGGTTTGATGAGCGGCAGGATGATGCGCCAGTAGATCTGGAATTCGTTCAGGCCGTCGAGGCGCGCGGCATTCTCAAGATCACCGGGCAGACCGAGGATGAACTGGCGCATCAGGATGGCGCCAAGCGGGCTCGCGAGCGGCGGCAGGATCAGCGCGAAGTAGGTGTTGATCAGACCGAGCGAATAGACGAGCGACCAGAGAGGCACGAGGAGCGCGCCGCCTGGCACCATCAAGAGGATCAGCATCAACAGGAAGACGGCGCGCCTGCCGGTAAAGTCGATCTTGGCGAGCGCGTAGCCGGCCATGGAATCGAGGAACACCTTGAGCACCGTCACCGTCGTCGCGACGAAGAGCGTGTTGAGCATCCAGCGCACGAACTTCGTGTCGCTCAGAAGGTGGCGGTAATTGTCCCAGTAGATCGGCCACGGGATGAGCTTGGGGGGGTATTGGAAAATGACATGGCTGTCCTTCAGCGACGCGAGAACCACATAATAGAAGGGCGCCACGAGGACGAAGGTGACGACCGCGAGCACCAGGTGGCGGGAGAGCTCGGCAAGCCGGCGCCGGCGCGCGCTGATGCGGGCATGATCGACGGCGAGCCGCCGCAGAACCTGGCCGTCGCTGAAGGACGAGCGCTCGGCGACCGCCGTCATCAGTCGCCTCCCCGCCGCGAGCGCAGGAGCCGCATCTGAAGCAGTGTCAAGGCGAGGATCGCCACGATCATCACCAGCGAGATCGCCGCGGCAAAGCCGACCTTGTTGTTGGAACCGAAGACGTATTGCCAGACACGGTAGATCACGGTCGTCGTCGCGCCGGCGGGACCACCCCTGGTCAGAACGATCGCCGTATCGAAGACCTGAAATGCCCAGATGGTGGAGACGACGACGGCGAAGAAGATGATGCGGCGGAGGAGCGGCAGCGTGAGGAAGCGGAAGCGAGCGATGACCGACGCGCCATCGAGCTTGGCGGCCTGGTAGAGCTCCTCCGGAAGGCCGATGATCGCCGCCACGAAGAACATCGCCCAGTAGCCGACGTTCCGCCAGACGTCGAGCGCGATGAGAACGCCGAGCGCGGTGTCGACGCCGAGCCAGGTGACGGGCGGGAATCCGAAAAGCGCCAGCACGTCATTGAAAAGGCCGAAGTCCGAATTGGTCAGGAACAACCAGATCAGGCCCGCGACCACACCAGGCACGAGGACCGGGAAGTAGACGAGGAAGCGGTAGACGGCGCCGCCCCTTTCGAGGCGGGCCAGGAGCAGCGCGATGCCAAGGGCGCCGGCAAGGATCAACGGCACGGATGCGCCGGCGAAGACGAGCGTGTTCTTGATTGCCTGTGGAGCGCCGACGAGATCGGGGAGGCGCGTGAAATTCTTCAGTCCGACGAACCGGGTGCCGCCGTAGAGGCTCCCGAAGCGTGTGCTCCACCACACGGTGCCGAAGACGGGGACGACGAGAAACACCACGAAGAACGCGAACATCGGCCCGAGGAACATCCATCCGGCCAGTTCGCGTCGCAGCCGCGCCTTTCGGCGCAGCCGCGCATGCTCCTCAGGTGACAACCGCATGCGACGCGACTGAACATCCATCACCGCCTCGCGTCGGCCGGCTCAGCAGGTGTTTACGCGGCAGCGACGCCGGCCAGCTAGTGTCCAGTCTCCTGCTGGACGATCTTTTCCACGTTGGCGATCGCCGCCTCGGCGGTCTCGTCGCCGCTGAAGCATTTCTGCACTTCAGCCCCCGCTAGCCCTTCGACGTCGGCCCAGCCGGTAAAGTTTTCCAGGCCGACCGCATATTTCTTGTAGGCGGGCAGCGCTTCCGCGAGCTGCGGCGCGGCGTTTGTGCCATAGCCGTTGTCGAGAGCGTCGGTGCGCGCCGGATAGGTGCCCGAATTGTCGGCCCAGTAGGCGTCGTTCTTGCTGTCGGTCCACCACTTCACGACCTCCCACATCAGGTCCTGGTTATCGGACTTCGAGTTGATCATGTAATAGGTGATGTCGTTGAAGTTCATGCGGCCCGCCGCCTGCGGCGGATTTGGGATAAGCTTCCATTTGAACGCAAGCGGCAGCTCCACCACGGTCGTGGCGGCGAGGTCGATCGACAGGATCGCCAGTTTGCCCGCGGCGAACGCGCCGGGCGCGTCGTCGTAGTTGTAGGTGCCGAGCGGCGCCGCGATCTTGTCGGTGAAGAGACTCGCCATGCGAGCCGTCGCGTCGATCACCTCCGGCTTGTTGACATTCGGGGCGCTTAGATCGGGCGTCAGGAAGGAACCGCCGGCGGCCCTCAGCACCTGGTACCATTCGCCGTACGGCTGCACGCCGAGAGCAATGCCGTAGACTTCGCCGGGCTTGTTCATCTTCGCTAGGCAGTCGCGAAACGTATCCCAGGAATTGGCGAAGGTTTCGTCGTAGCCGGCGGCGTTGACCATATCCATGTTCACGAACAGGGCGCTCTCGACGTGGAAGCTGATCGGAAGCCCCATGATCTTCGGCCCGTACGATAGCGTCCGGTCCGCGTAGAGGTACTTCGCCTTCTCTTCGGCGAACGACGGATCGTTGACCCGCGTCGCGAGATCGACGAACGCGTCGCCGGCCTCGTAGTCCGGATAGCTGCTCTCCGTCGTCATGTAGACGTCGTGAGCGCCGGAGGCTGCGGAGGTGTTGATCTCCTGCGCGGCGGTTTCCCAGTCGTAGACTTTGAACTCGAACGTGACGTCCGGGTGGAGTGCGCTGAACCCTTCGGCGATCTTCTTCTGGTGGTCGACCTCGTTCGGCGACCACGGGCCGACGAGGAATCGCACATTGCCCTTGAAATCCATGCCCGCGGCCGCTGCCGGACTGATCTCTGCAACGAGCGAGGCAACCGTCGTCGCGGAGAGACCGAGCCCGAGGAGTCCCGTGACAAAGGTCCGGCGAGAAATCTTGCCCGCGGCCAAAGCGTCGGCAAGCGCTCGCGTCTCACGATGCAGGTTCCGTGTTGTCATGCGATCCCCCAATCGCCACCCACGCGGGCGGCCTTGCAGAAGGCAGCATGTACGGCGTTGCAGTACAATGCGCCCAGCGATTATGGCCCGGCGGTCGCGCGAGTCAATCAAGCCATTCCCCGCGCTCGGGAGGCTGCTTGATTTCGCCGCGTCGATTGCGCAAAGACTGTCCAAATCGAATTGTACTGATCAAAGGACAAGCACGAGACGCGCATGGACGAATGGTACTCCGATTGGCAGCTGCGCCGCGGCGAGGTCTACAGCTCGCTGGCGGACACGCTCGAGCAGGCGATCCGCAGCGGCCGCCTTCCTGCCGGTGCGCGGCTGCCCACGCATCGCGATCTCGCCAAGCGCCTCGGGGTCGCCGTCAGCACGGTCTCGCGGGCTTATTCAGCGGCGACGGACCGCGGGCTGATCGACGGAGCCGTCGGCCGCGGCACATTCGTGCTCGCCAGCACGGCGGCCCAGTATCCAAGTGCAAACAGGGACGGCCTGAAGCCGCTCGAGCGGCTCTACCTGCCGCTCATGCAGCGGGAAGACGCCATCGATCTCAGCCTGAACGAACCGCTCGCCGATGGTACCGAAGAGCGTCTGCGAACCGCGCTCAAGGCTCTGACCCTCAAGGGCGATCTCAATCACCTCGCACACTATCAGCCGCCGCAGGGTCAGCTTGAATATCGCGTCGCGGGCGCCACCTGGCTTCGCGAGCTCGATCTCGACGTGTCGGCCGATGACGTCTACGCCGTTCCCGGCGGCCAGACCGCGCTGATGACGATCTTTCTCGGTCTCGCGCGCCCCGGCGACTCGGTGCTGGCGGAAGAGCTCACTTGGCCGGGCGCGCTCGCCGTGGGCAGGCTCGCCGGCATTCGCCTGCTGCCGGTCGCCATCGACGATGAAGGCATGGTTCCTGAGGCCTTCGAGGCCGCGTGCGCCGCCCATCGACCGCGCTTCGTCTATACAATGCCGACCCTGCACAATCCGACAACGGCGACCGTCGGCCTCGGCCGGCGCAGAGAGATCGTGCGAATCGCGCGCGCCCACAACGTTCTCATCGCGGAAGACGACGCCTACGGCTTTCTGGTCGAGCCGCGGCCAACGACTTATTGCGAGCTGGCGCGCGACATCACCGTCTATCTGACCAGCCTATCCAAATCGATTGCTCCGGCACTCCGCGTCGGCTTCATGACCGTTCCCCCGCGGCTCCACAAAACACTCCGCGCGGCAACGCGGGCGACGACGGCGATGGTTTCGCCGGTCCTTCTCGAGCTTGCGGCCGAGATGATCCGCAGTGGCGCCGGCCGTGAAGCGATGCAATTCCAAGCGGCGGCCGCGCGCAGGCGGCAGAAGCTCGCCGCATCGATCCTCGGCCAGGCCAATTCGGCACCGAGCTCGATGCACTTCTGGCTGCGGCTCCCGTCGGATATCAGGAACGCCGCCTTCGTCGCCGACGCCCTCGCGCAGGGCGTTGCGGTGACGCCCGGCGACGTGTTCTCCGTCGTTCCCGGCCATGATCCGGGTGGTGTACGACTATGTCTCTGCGCCGAGACCAGCGAGCGCCGCGTTGAGCACGCGCTGATGACGCTCGGGCAAATACTGCAAGGGGACCAAGGCTCGGCGCGGGCGATCGTCTAGACGAGTTGCGGCAGCTGCTCCGGGCGCTTCTCCGCCGATGGCGCGATCGCATCCGCGACGTTGATGGTGCCCTTCAGGTAGAAAGCGCACCGTCCCCCGAGCCGTACGCGGTCACCCTCCAGCGAACAGAAGAGCTCGCCGCCGCGTGCCGAAAGCTGAAGCGCGTGATGCCGAGCGCGCGCCAGTCGCTTCGACCAGTAGGGGACGAGCGAAAGGTGCGCCGATCCGCACACCGGATCCTCGGGCAGCCCTTCCTTCGGCGCAAAGGCGCGGGAGACGAAATCCGCATTCTTGCCGGACGCAGTGACGATGACGGCGTCCCGGTCGAGGCGCATCAGGCCGTCCATGTCCGGCGCGAGGGCGGCGACCGTTGCTTCGTCCTCAACGACGACGAGATATTGTGAGTCGTTCGCGAGCACCTCCGTGAAGGTGGCGCCGAGGGCGTTCGCGAGCCCGGAGGGGACGGATACGGAGCGCGGCGGCACGGCAGGAAGCTCGATCGCAAAGAGCTCGTCGGCGGAGCGGGAGACGACGAGCGTACCGGCTCGACGTCTGAGGGTGGCCGACGACCGACCCGGACGAAGCTCGGTAAGAACGACGGCCGCGGCGGCCAGCGAAGCATGTCCGACGAGCGCCAGTTCACCGATCGGCGCGAAGTAGCGGATGTCGATGAGATCGCCGCGATCCCTCAGGAACGCCGGTGGTGGAGATGTTGTGCTCTGCCGCGATCGCCGTCAGGATCGCATCGTCGGGCCACTCGTCGAGGCAGCAGACGACGGCCGGGTTGCCGGCGAACACTTCTCCCGTGAACGCGTCGATCTGAAAGACAGGCAGCTTCATCGATCGCGAACCCCCGCAGGGACGGCACGGTCGCTTCGCGCCGGGCGTCTTCTAGCTTTCAAATCGCGTGGCGGGAAGTCCGCTCGCCCAGTGCAGCGGGAGAGATACCTGCCGCCGGCAACTCCTACGACTTGCGCGCAGCAACAACGCTGACGCAGTCGCCAATGCCGACGAGACCGGGAAAATGACGCGCCGCCAGGATGCCGTCCATCCGTGCGCGATACTCGTCGGGGCGCGTGCCGAGCCGGTCGATCGCGTGTACTCGCGTCAGAAGATCGCCCGTCCGGACCGGCGCCCCGAGGTCGACCATGGGCTCGACCATGCCGGCCGACAGGCTGAAGGTGAAGCAGTCAGCGCCCGGCATCGCAAGCTCGACGGATTGTGAGCGCTCGACCTCTCCGGCCAGGATGCCGGCATGCTTCAGGAAATTCTCGACGCCGCGCTTCGCGATCGCAACGGTCTGCGCCGTTGCCGTCCCGCCGCCGCCGATCTCGGTGGTGACGAAGACCTTGCCCGCTGCCTCCGCCGCCGTGTCGTACATGCCGCCGGCGTCGATCTCCAGCATCGTCATCGCATAGGGCGCTCCGAAGGCGTCGCGCGCCGCCATGGAACGCGCCTGCTGATCCGCGTCCGCAAGCACGTGGCACGCCGCGAACGGCAGGAAGTTCAGGCTCCGTCCGCCGGAATGGAAGTCGAGCACCGTGTCGGCCATCGGCAGTAGCGTGCGCTGGAAATAGTCGGCGATCTTCTCGGTCGGCGTACCGTCCGGACGGCCGGGAAAGATGCGGTTCATGTTGAGCCCGTCGATGGGCGAGAGCCGGCGCCCGGCGCGAAACGCCGGGTAGTTCATGTAGGGAACGATGATGACGCGGCCGCTCACTGCGTCGGCCGTCAGGCGGCCCGCGAGATCGACAAGCGCGATCGGTCCCTCGTATTCGTCGCCGTGGTTCCCCCCGGTCAGGAGCGCGGTCGGCCCGTCGCCGTTCCTGATCACCGCGATCGGGATCATCAGGTTGCCCCAGGCGGATTCGTCTCGGCTGAAGGGCAATCGCAGGAATCCGTGCTGGACGCCGTCCGCCTTGAAGTCGACGGTCGCGACGATCGGGTTCGCCTTCACCGCGCCGGCTCTGAGTCTTCGGTGAGATCCTCGCGATGATCCGCGTAGCGCATCATGCGCGTGAAGCTCATCGAGATGTGGCTTCTCCGGATGTGGCCGACGGAGGCGAGGTCGCCGATCTCCATCGCGGCGAGGATGTCCTGCATCTCGCGCCGGAACGCCGCGAACTCCTCCTGCAGATTGAGTTGCGGCATCAGCTTCAGGATGATGCGCGAGGTCTGGAAATAGAGGCGCTCGCTGATCTCGCGGAGCGGCTGGTTGCCGGTCATCGCGCTGATTTCGGAGAAGAAGTCCATGTTGAGCCGCGCAAACGCCTTGTGGTCGGCGTCACGCGGAAGCGTATCGAGCCGCGCGATCAGCGTGCGGATGCGCTCAAGGTCCGCCTCGCTCCGTGGGATCGGCGACAGCCGCCCGACGAGGACGGCGAGCTCAAGCCGCAGACGGTAGACCTGGTCGAGCTCGTCGATCTCGACGTCGGTCACGATGTTGCCGACGCCGTGGCGCGCCTCGATCAGCCCCTCCGCTTCGAGCCGCCCAAGAACGCGGCGCACCGGCGTGCGGCTCAACGCGAACTCCTCCGCCAGCTCCTCCTCGGAAAGGCGCGTTCCCGGCGGATATTCAAGGAGGCAGATGCGGTCGCGCAGTGTGCGGTAGATGCGCTCGAAGCGCTCGCGCGCGAGCGAGGTCGGCGGCCGCTTAGCGCGCTTCGGCGGCGTCGCGGCGTCGTTCACATCGCCTCCAGGACGGCGCTCAGGAACTGCTGCGTGCGCTCGTTCTCCGGCGCGCCGAAAAGCTTCTCAGGCGGGCCTTCCTCGGCGATCTTGCCGCCGTAGAAGAAGCAGACGCGATCGGCGAATTCCTTGGCGAAGCCCATCTGGTGGGTGACCATGAGCATGGTGAGATCGTGCTCCGCGCCGAGCTTGCGGATGACGGACAGAACCTCGCCGACGAGCTCCGGATCGAGCGCCGATGTCACCTCGTCGAAGAGCATGATCTTCGGCCGCATCGCGCAGGCGCGGGCGATCGCCACGCGCTGCTGCTGGCCGCCGGAAAGCTGGCTCGGATAATGATGCAGCTTGTCGGCGAGCCCGACCATTTCGAGGAGCTCCGTGGCGCGCGCCTCGGCTTCGCGCTTCGGAAGTTTCAGCACCGTGACCGGCGCCTCCATGCAGTTCTTCAGCGCCGTCATGTGCGGGAAAAGATTGAAGTGCTGGAAGACCATGCCGATCTTGCCGCGCATGCGCCGCAAGTGGCGAGGATCGGCGGGCACCATCCCGCCGTTCTTCTTCATGTGCGTGAGCGGTTCGCCATCGACCCAGATGACCCCATCGTTGATCGTCTCAAGCGTCATCAGCATCCGAAGCACGGTCGTCTTTCCAGAGCCCGACGGTCCGATGATCGCGACCTTCTCGCCGGCGCCGATATCGAGGTCAAGCTGATCGAGGACGGCGAGCGCACCGTAGCGCTTGGTGACCTTCTCGAAGCGGACCATCGGCTGGCCGCCCTTGGAGGGTACGTCGGATGCGCTCATCGCTTATGACCTCCGCGGCGGTTCAGCCAATTCTCCACCTGGCGGATTCCCGCTGCGGTAATGAGGCTGAAGACGAGAAAGAAGATGCCCACGAGCGTGATCGGCTCGGTGTAGCGGAAATTCTCCGAGCCCAGGATCTTCGCCGTCTGCATCAGCTCCAGGACGGCGATGGCGGAGAGGAGCGGCGTCTCCTTGAAGAGCGCGACGAGGTAGTTGCCGAGCGCCGGCACGACGGGCGGGATCGCCTGCGGGATGATGATGTCGCGGAAGGCGTGATAGGGGCTCAAGTTGAGCGCCGTCGACGCCTCCCATTGCCCGCGCGGGATGTTGGCGAGCCCGGCGCGGTAGACCTCGGAGCAATAGGTCCCGTAGTGGAGGCCGAGTGCGAGAACGCCCGCCGTCATCGCCGACAGGTTCACGCCGAACTCCGGAAACACGAAGAAGATGAAGAAGATCTGGATCAGGAGCGGCGTCGAGCGAACGAATTCCACGAAGCCTGCAGTCGGGATGGAGACCCAGTTCGACTTCGACATCCGAAGAATCGCAAGGAGAAGCCCGAATGTCGCCGCGAGTAGGAAACCGAGGAACGTCGCCTCGATGGTGACGATCGAAGCCTTGGCGAGAACCGGGAGAATCTCCCAGGTGTAGCCCCAGTCCCAGAGCTTGGTCATGCGCGTCCCCGCGCCATGCCGCGCGCCGTCCGCTCCTCGAGCGTGCGCATGGCGACCGTGATGACCGACGCGATGGCGAGATAGAAGACGAGCACGATTGAGAAAATCTCGACCGTGCGGAAGGTGGTCGCGTTCATCTGCTGCGCCTTGAAGGCGAGGTCGGAGATGGTGATCAGCGAGACGAGCGACGTCGCCTTCAAGAGTTCGATGAAGAGATTCCCCCAAGGCGGGATCATGCTCACGATCGCCTGTGGGATGATGATGCGCCGCAGCGCCGTCATCTGCGTCATGTTGAGCGCGGTCGAAGCCTCCCATTGTCCGCGCTGCACCGAGCCGATTGCGCCGCGCACGACTTCCGCGCCGTAAGCCCCGACGTTCAGCCCGAGCGTCAGGATCGCAACCGTCAGCGGCTCGAGCAGGATGCCGAAATGCGGGAGCACGAAGAAGAGCCAGAAGAGCTGCACCAAGGCCGAGGTGCCGCGGAACACCTCGATATAGCCGACCGCCAGCCAGCGCGCCGGCCACGGCCCGTACATCTTCGCGATCGCGGCGACGAACGCCGTGATCACGGCGAGGATGCAACCGCCGACGGTGATCTCGATGGTGACGAGCGCGCCTTCAAGAAGGCCGGGAAGGAAAACACGGAACGTTGCGAAGCTCGCAACGACCAGTCCCGCCGTGAACGCGACAATGGCGCAGATCGTCAGCTGGCGCAGCTGCACGGCTCATCCCCCAAGGGGACGCCCTGCCGGGGAGGACGGCAGGGCGCAGATCGCGCCTACATGCCGGCGCAAAGCTCTTCAGTGGTCTTCGTCGGGAGGTAGCCTTCGCCGAAGCCGAACGGCGTGACAAGCGCGATGTGCTCGGGGCTGCCGATGAACTTCTTCAGCTCGGCGTTGAAGGCCTCGTAGAGGTCCTTGTCCTCCTTGCGGAAGGCGACGGCGCCGTGGCCGACGACCGACTTGCCGGCGACCATGCCAAACGGCTTCGTCGAATTCGACGCCATCGTTCTTCGACGCCATGTCGGCAATGGAGAGCGCCGTCAGCGCAGCGGCATCGGCGCGTCCCGCCTGCACCGCCTTCACCAGGCTCGACTGGTCGGGGAGAATGACGAGCTGGCCTTCCGGGATGCCGGAATCCTTGGCGTAGCCGCCCTCGACCGCGCCGGCCATCACGGCGAGCTTCAGGTCGGCATTGCCGGAGACGGTGCTGTAGTCGACGATCCCCTTCGGGTTGCCCGCCTTGACGAGGAAGGCCTGACCGATGCCATAGGTCGGCTCGGAGAACTGCACCTGCTCGCAGCGCTTCGGGTTCACGAACATGCCGGCGGCGATGATGTCGAAGCGACCCGCCTGCAGGCCCGGGATGAGCGAACCGAACTCGGTCAGAACGCCGTCGACCTGCGCGATGCCGATCTTCGCCAGGATCGCCTTCACGACTTCCGGCGACTCGCCGGTGAGCTTACCGTCGGGCGTTGCGAAACCGTAGGGCGCCTCGTTGGCGAAGCCGACGCGAAGATAGCCTTCGCGTTTTCCACGCTCGAGCGTGGTTTCCGCCTGCGCCGCGAAGGCGGTGGCGAAGGTGACGGCGCCCGCCGCGAGCACCAGGAGCGTCCGCCGGGAAAAGCTGGAATTCATCATGGCTGTCCTCCACTCCGAATGGGCCTCGTCACGATCCCGGCTTCTTCGGCGCGAGTACCGGACGACGGCATCCGGGACACAGCCTGCCGCAATTGCGCCGCCGGATCAACTGTTGTGTACATCAATCGTCATCCTTTGACACAAAAGCTTGATTTTTGGCCACAAATCCCCTGAGGTGACACCTGGATGTGCACAACAAGGCCAGATATTAGGCTTTGGCTGGGGAGTGCCGACGCCGCGCGTACGCCGTCCGGCATCGTCGTGCGGTAGGACGGAGCGATATGGAATTCGGGAAGAACAACACGCCCTTCGGCATCGAAGAATTCGCCGAGCGCCTGTCGAAGACCAAGGCGCGAATGGCGGCGGCCGGCCTGGACGCGCTCGTCGTTTCCGACCCGGCGAACATGAACTACCTGACCGGTTACGACGGCTGGTCCTTCTACGTGCATCAGTGCGTGATCGTCGCGCAAAGTCTTGAGCAGCCATTGTGGATCGGGCGCGGCCAGGATGCGAACGGCGCCAAGCTGACGACGATCCTCCCGCGCGAGAACATCCTCGGCTATTCCGACGACCACGTGCAGTCGACGACGAAGCATCCAATGCAGTTTGTGGCGCACGCGCTAGAAGATTGTGGCCTCGCAACGAAGCGGATCAGCGTCGAGGCGGACTCCTATTACTTCACGGCGAAGGCGCTCGAAGTTTTGCGGCATGAGTTGCCGGATGCGCGCTTTGACGACGCCGGCGTCTTGGTGAACTGGGTCCGCGTCGTGAAATCGGAGAAAGAGATCGGGCTGATGCGGCAGGCGGCGCGCATCGCCGAGCGCATCATGCAGACCGCGATCGACACGATCGCGGTCGGCGTCCGCCAATGCGACGCCGCCGCGGCGATCCAGGCGGCGGCCGCGCGCGGCACGGAAGAATATGGCGGCGACTATCCCGCCATCGTGCCGCTGATGCCGACCGGGATCGGCACATCCTGCCCGCACATGACGTGGCTCGATGAGCCGTTCGTGGCGGATACCGGCACCAGCGTCGAGATCGCGGGCGTCCGCCGTCGCTACCATGTGCCGATGACGCGGACGCTCTATCTGGGCACGCCGCCGGAGAAGATGCGAAATGCCGCCGAGGTCGTCGTCGAGGGGATCGCCGCGGGTCTCGCCGCGGCCCGGCCCGGCGCGCAGGCGCGCGACATCCATGCCGCATGGACGAAGACCATCGAGCGCCACGGCCTCTTCAAGGATTCGCGCTGCGGCTACTCGATAGGCTTGAACTATCCGCCGGATTGGGGCGAGCGGACGATCTCGCTCCGTGCGACCGACGAGACGGTGCTCGAACCGAACATGACGCTCCACTTCATGCCGGGGATCTGGCTCGACGATTGGGGGATTTCGATCTCCGAGGCGATCCGCATCACCGAGACCGGCAGCGAGACCTTCTGCGATTTCCCGCGCCGGCTGTTCGTGAAATGACCGGCAGGAACTTCGCCAGCGACAACATCACCGGCGCAGCGCCGGAGATCATGGCGCGGCTCGTCGGCGAGAACGGCGGCGCCGCCCTGCCCTATGGCGACGACGCCTACACGAAGGCGGTCGAGGCGGCGTTCAACGATGTCTTCGAGACCGACGCGACGGTGATGCTGGTTGGCACCGGAACCGCGTCGAACGCGCTTGCGCTTGCCTGCGCCTGCCCGCCTTACGGCGCGATCTTCTGCCATCGCGAAGCGCATATCGAGCGCGAGGAGGCTGGGGCGGCCGAGCATTTGGCGGGCGGCGCACGGCTCGTTCCGCTCGACGGCGCCGACGCCAAGCTCGATGCCAGGGGCCTCGACGCCGCAATCAGGGCTTATTCGCCGGCGGCGCACTTCTTCCGCCCAGCCGCGGTGAGCATCACGCAGGCGACGGAGTTCGGCACCGTCTATTCGCTTGCGGAGATTCGCGCCATCGCCGATGTCGCGCATGGCCATAGTCTGAAGCTCCACATCGATGGCGCGCGCTTCGCCAACGCCGTCGCCTCGCAGAATTGCTCTGCCGCGGAGATGTCGTGGAAAGCCGGGGTCGATGTTCTATCGTTCGGCGCGACCAAGAACGGCGCGATCGCGGCCGAGGCGGTCGTGTTCTTCGATAAGGCCCTGCTCGCAGGCGCGGCGGAGCGGCGCAAGCGCGCGGGCATGCTGTGGTCGAAGCATCGCTTCCTCGCCGTGCAATGGCAGGCCTACCTCGCCGACGGTCTCTGGCTCCGTCTCGCCCGCACGGCGAACGCGTGTGCGCGCGCGCTGGGCAGCGGCCTGGCGGCGTTGCCGTCCGTCGAATTGACCCATCCGGTGCAGGCGAACGAGGTCTTTGCGCGCTTGCCGGACGAGGTGCTCGGTCGCCTGGAGGCCGACGGCTTCGGGTTCTATCGCTACGGCGACGGCGTCATCCGCCTCGTCACATCCTTCGCGACGACGGACGCAGACGTGGCCGAGTTGGTAGCTGCAACGAAGTTACATCTGAATTGAGCCATCGCAGAGCTGCGTGGCCCCAAGCCAAGGCTGGGAAGTCTTATCTGGAGGCGCTTTCTGGCTGCGGCACAGCCTAATATTTCTTTCGGTCATCGCCCACGAAACCAGAATGATCCCGACGGGAAAACGGGCCGAAACGGTCGGCGAATAGGTTGCCCACACCGCAAAGCCGACCCGAGAGGAGACGTAGCCATGACGAAGTTCATCCGCAAATGGTCGCGCGCTCGCCGCTACGAGGCGACCCTCCGGCAGCTTCGGTCGTTGTCGCTGCGCGAGCTTCGGGCGCTCGGGATCGCTCCGGCGGAGATCGACCATCTCGCGTTCGCCGCCTCGCAGGCCTAGCGCCTTCAACCAACGCAAGCCGACAAAGCGGGTCGGACCTGTCTCTTTGAAAGATGGTGGGCGCGACAGGGATCGAACCTGTGACCCCTACGATGTCAACGTAGTGCTCTCCCGCTGAGCTACGCGCCCTTGGCCATGGGGTCGCCGTGAAAAACGGCCCGGCGGGTATAGAGGCTGGAAAATTCCGGTGCAAGCCGCGCGTGCGGCTGGATGTCTAGGCGGCGATCAGCCGCCCGATCTCGCCGACGAGGTCGCGCAGGTGAAAGGGTTTGGAAAGGATCTTGGCATCGCGCGGCGCCTGCATGTCGGGATTGAGCGCCACCGCCGCAAAGCCGGTTATGAACATGATCTTAAGAGCCGGATCGAGCTCGCTCGCCTTCCGCGCCAGCTCGATCCCGTCCATCTCCGGCATGACGATATCGGTCAAAAGCAGGTGGAACGGCTCCTCGCGCAGCCTTTCGTAGGCATCGCGGCCATTATTGAACGAAACGACCTGATACCCCGCGTTCTGCAGCGCGCGCGCCAGGAAACGCCGCATGTCCTCGTCGTCTTCGGCGAGCAGGATGCGAGCCATCAATTGTCCTTTGGGGGGATCGTCGACCGCCTTCATGGCGACACCTTGGCTTCGCCCCAGTAAATATCGAGTAAGCGAAGGTGCCGCAACGCCAGGGATTTGCGGTAACGCTGTGGACAGGGGCACCGACGCGCGGCAGATTGGGGCTTCCCTTGGAGGAATCTTCTCATGCGGGTCGGGCCGGAAAACGCAGCCGCGGCAGAAGCCGTCCCCCCCGCCTGCGAGATCAATCTTCCAAGCGAGCAGAGCGTCCCCTTCGTTTTCAACTCGCCCCACAGCGGACGCTTCTATCCGCGCGATTTCCTCGCCGCCACCTGCCTCGACAAGAGCGAGATCCGCCGCTCCGAGGACCTCCTCGTGGATCAGCTTTTCGCGCCGGTGGTGGCGCTCGGCGCGCCGCTGATGAGCGCCATCTATCCGCGCGCCTATCTCGACGTGAACCGCGAGCCCTACGAGCTCGATCCCCGCATGTTTGTGGGCCGGCTGCCCTCTTATGCCAACGTGCGCTCGCTTCGGGTCGCCGGCGGCCTCGGCACGATCCCGCGCGTCGTCAGCGACGCCGCCAACATCTACAAAGGCCCGCTGCCGGTGGAGGAAGGGCTCTTAAGGATCGAGCGCATCTACCGGCCCTATCACGACACGCTGCGCCGGCTGCTTGCGCAAACCCACGTAGCCTTCGGGATCGCCATCCTCATCGATTGCCATTCGATGCCGTCGAATATCCGCGGCGGACCCGTGCGGGTCAGGCCGGATTTCGTGCTCGGCGACCGTTTCGGCTCAAGCTGCATGCCGGAGCTCACCGACTGCGCCGCGGCAACGCTGCAGCATCTCGGTTACTCGGTCTGCCGCAACAAGCCTTATGCCGGCGGCTTCATCACCGAGCATTACGGGCGGCCGTCACGCGGCCTCCATGCGCTTCAGATCGAGGTCAACCGCGCGCTCTACATGGACGAATACCGGCTCGAGCCGCATCGCGGCTTCGAACGGCTCTCCGCCGACCTTGTGCGGCTCGCCGAATCGCTTTTGGGTCTCGTGGCCACCGCGACCGAAGGCGTGCGCGAGGCGGCCGAGTAGCAGCGCTGGAAATAAGCAGCCCGAAAAAGAAACGGGCCGCGACAAGCGCGGCCCAAGTCTAGGGAGGAAACGCCCTATGCGGGCTGCGATACCGAAGTATCGCACCGCACAATCTATGCTGCTCTGCACAAAGCGCAAGTGGAAATTGGGCCACGGTCGTGAGGACGTGGATAAAGGGTCCGGAAATTCGGCGCGACTCCTAGCTCCGACCGGCCACGAAAGCGTCGAAAGCCATCCAGAACTGATCGCGGAACTGGTCCTTTTCCATGAGGATTTCGTGCTTCGCGCCGGGGATCCTCAGGTGCGCGACCGTCTTCACTTGGCGCGAGAACTCCTCCGCCGCAAGGTTGCTCACAACCGAGTCGGCGCCGCCGAGCACGATCAGCACCGGCATTGGCACCGTCTCGGCGAAATCCGCCTCGGCGAGGCGCACGCAGGCGCGCATCGCGGCGTTCACCCAACCGATCGTCGCACCGCCGACGCCGATCGAAGGATCCGAATCGACGACCGCGAGCGCGCGCTGATAGCGGACGGGATCGCCGGTGAGCGGATTGTTGTCGAAGGGCTGCGTCTGGATCAGCGATCCGCCGGCCCCCGGCGCGAGCGCCTCGCCGAGGCCGAAATGCATGAGAAAGCCCGTGATCTGTGCAAGCACGCGCGGGTTCCCGTGCGCGAGCGCGAGGAGCGGCGCCGTCAGCACCATGCGGTCGATCTGCGTGCGGAGCCGCTCCGCCGACAGGAGCGCGATCGCCGCACCGGTCGAGTGGCCGAGCGCGTAGTAAGGCGGCGGGCAGTCGGGCAGCACGACCTCCTGCATCACCGTCTCGAAATCGTTCACATGATCGGCGAAATCGCGCACATGCCCCTTGCGCGGATTGCCGAGGAGGCGCGTCGAGCCGCCCTGCCCGCGCGAATCGAACGTCGCGACCGCGAAGCCGCGGCGTCTCAGGTCGTTGATCGTCTCAAAATACTTTTCGATGAACTCGGTCCGCCCGTGCAGGATCACCACGGTGCCGCGCACCGGCGACCGGTTCGGCGGGAAGCGCGCGTAACGCAGCGCGACGCCGTCGTCGGTCATCACCGTATCGACGACGGCGCCCTTCGGAACGGGATTGCTCGGAATTTCGACGAGACCGGCCAAGCGCGGAGCCTAGAACAATAGGGGGCGCCTCCCGACCTCTGCCCGGAGACATTTCCGCAGTTAGCAATGACTGATCGGGACTGGCAAGCTTAAGACGAGGTTGGCCGGCGGTCTTGCGACCGCCGGCCGAATCGAGCGCCGGAGGGGGCGTTGACAGCGCTCGATCTTCCTTATCGCCGGCCGTCGAGCCGGCATTCGGCGAAACTAGATGCGCTGGCGGGAGAGGACCTCGCCGCTCCTGGCGCTCACGACGAGGAAGAAGTCGCGGCCATGCTTGCTGGCGCGGAGCTGGTAGACGGGCCCGCGGTCGTCGAAGAAGCGGATGTTCCGATAGCCGTCGCGACGCAGCATGAAAGCAACCTGGTCGGTCGACACGCGGCCGCGCCAGTCGTCGCGGCCGTGGCGGTCGTGGCGATCGTGGCCGTAGCCGTAGTCATGGTAGCCGAAGCCCGGGCCGCCGAACTCGATGGTGATGCCGGATGCGTTGGCCGGAACGGCGCTGAGGGCGGTGAGGGCAACAAAGCCCGCGGCGATGGTCTTGGTGATCATGGATAGGCTCCTGTCATGGGGGCATCGGTCGTCCCGATGTCGATGCGAGGAACCTATCGGTCTCCGGCTGAACCGAACCGGAAGCCGTCATTCATACTGCGTTCACGCGGCCGGGCAGGCGCCGATCAGTAGACGACGAGGGGATCGTGCTGGGCTGCCGGAGGCGACGGCGCGGCCGGAGCGGAGGTCCGCGGCGCGGGCGCCTGCCGGTAGGCGCGAAGCGGCGGCCTTTGGTGCACGGCGAGGATGCGCTCCCGCTCGATCTCGCCGGTGAACATCGAGATCTCGAGCGCGACCAGGTCGCCGCGCGGGTTGACGGCGTTCAGCCGGTAGATCGGCTCGCGTGGCGCCATCGGCCCGAACTCGCGATAGCCGGCGGCCTCGAGCGCGTTGAAGACGGCGTCCGGCGAAATCGGCCGGGCGCGCGGATAGTAGCCCGGTGCGTAGTAGGCCGGCGGAGCACCATAGTAGGCGGGGCCGCCGGTCTCGACGCCCCATCCCCACGATTGCGCCGACGCCGGCGAAACCGCCGCGGCGGCAGCGAAGAGAGCACTGTAAAGAAGCGGATTCCTGAACACCGATGAGCCTCCCGCGCGGACACGCCCGCGAGCGAATCCCCTCGCCCGCAGCGTGACCCGCCGAAAGCGTCGGTTTTGCGGCATTTGACGAGGACTTGAACCCCAAAAACCGGCTCACCATCTCTCTCTTGCGGATGCCGAAAGGGCCCGCAGGACGGCAGGTTCCGCCTCTCTTCGGGGGACCGAGCGCCGTTCATCCCCATGTCGCTTCAAGGAGGACAGAAAATGCGTACTTATGATCTCAGCCCGCTTTATCGCTCCACCGTCGGTTTCGACCGCCTCTTCGGCCTGCTCGATTCCGTCACCAATGGTGAGGCGCAGCCCTATCCGCCCTACAACATCGAGCGGACCGGCGAGAACGCCTACCGGGTGACGATGGCCGTCGCCGGCTTCAGCGAGGGCGACCTCGACATCCAGGCGAAAGAGAACGTCCTGACGGTGAAGGGCGAGAAGAAGGAAGAGAAGGAGCAGACGAGCCGCGAGGTGCTTTACCGCGGCATCGCGTCCCGCGCCTTCGAGCGCCGCTTCCAGCTTGCCGACCACGTCGAAGTGACGGGCGCGAGCTTGTCCAACGGCCTGCTCCACATCGACCTCACGCGCGAGATTCCGGAGGCCATGAAGCCGCGCAAGATCGCAATCGGCGGCGTGAAGTCGAAGCAGATCGACGCCAAGGCCGCCTAATCCACGCGGTTGGCAGTAACATTCGCGCCCCGGGGATTTTCCGGGGCGCTTTCGCTTCTGCGTGAATTCTCTAGGCGGCGAGCGCGGCGAGGAAGGCGTCGACGTCGTCGGGCTTCGTCGCGAAGGCCGTGACCAGCCGGAAGATCGCCTCGTCATCACCGAGCCCGATCGAGAGGCCCTGCGGCTCCGGCCATTCGTAGAAAGCGGCGCCGGCCTTCTTCAGCCGCTCCGCGTCCGCCTTGCGGAAGACGGCGAAAATCTCGTTCCCCTGCGTCGCCCATGCCTCACCCGCGTTCGGCGCCGCTGCGAGGCCGGCCCGGAGCCGGTCGGCCATGGCGTTCGCATGGCGCGCGAGCCGGAGCCACAGCCCGTCGCGGAGATAGGCGTCGAACTGCGCCGCCACGAAGCGCGACTTCGAGAAGAGATGCCCAGCGCGCTTGCGGATGAACGGCATCTCCTTGGCAAGCGCCTTGTCAAAGAAGACGAGCGCTTCGGCGGCAATGCAGCCGTTCTTCGTCGCCCCAAACGAGAGGATGTCGACGCCGGCTTTCCACGTCATCTCCGCCGGCGAGACGCCGAGCTGCGCGAGCGCGTAGGCGAAACGCGCGCCATCCATATGGAGCGCCATGTCGCGCGATCTGGCGATCTCCGCGAGCGCAGCGACCTCGCCGGGCGTGTAGACCGTGCCGAGCTCCGTCTGCTGCGTGATCGTGACGGCGACAGGCTGTCCGGTCCTGACTTCGCCGGGCACGAAACGCTTCAGCGCCTTCGTCAGCGCCGCCGGGTCGATCTTGCCGAGCGGCCCTTCGACCGGAATGATGCGCGCGCCGTCGGCGAGGAATTCGACCCCGCCGATCTCATCCTCCACGACGTGGCTCTCATGATGCGCGAAGACGGCGCCGGCCGGCTTGCTGACGGCGGCGAGCGCGAGCGCGTTCGCCGCGCTGCCCGTGGCGACGAAGAAGACCGCGACCTCGCGCTCGAAGAATTCGGCGAAGCGCATCTCCGCGGCGCGATCCATCTCGCTTGCCCCGTAGGCGGCGCCGGAGCGCGCCGCCTCGCGGACGACCGCGTCGATCACCTCGGGCGTGGCGCCCGTCCAATTGTCGCTGGCGAATTGCATGGCGCTCTCATGCCGGCTTGTGGGAACAAGGGCAAGAGCGCCCGATCAGCCTCTTGCCGAGCGGACGATCAGGCGGTCGAGCGAAAGGAAGCCCGGGCCAAGTGCGAGAAGCGCGCACGCCATCGCCGCCCAAGGGAGATGGTAGGTGAGCCAGCCATCCGGCACGACGAACTCGATCACGACTGTCATCAGCAGAATCCCGAACGCCGCGAAGCGCGTGGCAAGCCCGAGCACGAGCAGGATCGGAAACACGATCTCGCCAATCGCCGAGGCATAGGCTGCCACCGTCGGATACGGGAAAGCGTAGACAACGCCGAAGACGTGCAGCTTGAACTCGTGCGCGAAAAGGTAGGTTGCGCTCGACGAGAGCGAGAAGCCGTCCCACTTGGTCAGCCCGGAGCGGAAGAAGGGAATCGCCAGTGCCGCTCTCAGGAGCGGCGGCGCCACGAAGTAGCCGAACCAAGCGAGCCAAGTGGCGATGGCCCGCACGAAGCGCGTCACGCCGCCGCTCCGGCGGCACCGATCTCGAAACCGCTCAACGCGCCGGCCGAGATCAATCCCGCGAGGCTGGCGGAGAGATCGAAGGTCTCTGCGGCGGCGAGCCCGGCATTCGCCGCCTCGCCGAGCGGCGCGCCTTCACCAAGCATTCGAATGAACGCCGCGCCGCCGGGCGGAACGAAGCGCACGTCGACCTGTGACGCCGGTCTGACGATCAATGTATCCTCACCGCCGGCGTCGAGATCGACAGGCGCCGGCACGCCGCCGTCGACGTTCATGCGCCAGATCGTGAGCGCCGGATAACGCGACGACACGATGCGAAGCGAAGGATGCAGCTTGAGCCGGAGGTCGGCAAGCCGGTCCTGCGGGACCGCAGCGAGCGCCGCGGCCGAAAGCGGCGCGGCCTCCGGCGCGTGGAAAGCCTCCTTCCACGCGTTCTCGATTCGCGCCACGTCCGCGAGATAGGGAAGCGCCTCAGCCGGGGGAAAGCGCGCGATGAAATCCGGAAACCCGCTGCCATATTCGAGCAGCATCGGCGAGCGCGGCGGATCGGCGACGACATAAGCGCGCGCCATCGACAGGAAGAACGCCTCGCCGACGATCCGGCAGACCGCCGGAAACGTGATCTTCATCGATTCCGACAGGCCGACGATGACGTTGTTGCGGTAGACGGCGAAGCGGCGCGCGCTTGGGCGCCCGTCCGGACCGACGAGGCCGGCGGGGACCGGCGCCGCGGCGTCGAGGACCGCTGCGGCGAAACCGGCCTGCCGCTCAGCCAGCGGCACGCCGCCGCTCCTGGGCCTCCGCGCCGAAAAGAATCGCCTCGGCGCGCTCCGCCTCCGTCTTCAACACCGGCCAGGCCGGCACGTCGGAATCCCATTCGATCAGCGTCGGCAGCGCGCCCGTGCGTCCGATCGTGTGCTCGAAGAGCTTCCAGATGATGTCGGCGACCTCGCGGTCGTGCGTGTCGATCAGGAGCGGCCGTCCCGCCTCGTCGGTCTCCGGCGCATGGCCGCCAAGATGGATTTCCCGCACGCGGTCGAGCGGATAGGCGTCGATATAGGCGACCGGATCCCATTCCTGATTGGTCGAGGCGACATGCACGTTGTTGACGTCGAGCAGAAGACCGCAGCCGGTCCGCCGCGCCACCTCGGCGATGAAATCGATCTCCGAATAGGTGCTCTCGGAGAAAGCGAGATAGGTCGACGGATTTTCGAGCAGCATCTGCCGGCCGACGACCTCCTGCACCTCGTCGATATGCTCCGCGACGCGCTGAAGTGTCTCTTCGGTGTAGGGAACCGGCAGGAGGTCGTTCAGGTAGGTCGCGTCGTGCGTCGACCAGGCGAGATGCTCGGAGAAGAGGCCCGGCTCGTAGCGCTCGTTCAGCTGCTTCAGCCGGTTGAGGTGGTCGCGGTCGAGCGGACGGTCGGCCCCGATCGACAGTCCGACGCCGTGGAGCGACAGCGGATAGCGCTCGCGGATCGCGGTCAGATAGCGATGCGGCGGGCCGCCGGCGCCCATGTAGTTCTCCGCATGCACCTCGAAGAAGCCGATATCGGGAGCGCCCTCAAGGATGTCGCGGTAGTGCTTCGGCTTGAGCCCCACGCCCGCGCGCGGCGGGATCGGCGTCTCGGCCATCGTCTCTCTCCTCTTCAGGCGAGAATCACGCGTAGGGCTTGAAGCCCTCGACCGGCTTCAAGACGTCGAGCGGCGCGCCCGCGGGAAGATCGCGCGCCAAGCCCTTATACGCGTCGTTTGGAAACGCCGCACCCGTGCGGCCGCCAGGAAGCTGCATCGTCTCACACGTTCCCGCGGGCACAAGCTTCCAGGCATTTCCCTGGTAGTCGATGGTCGCCGTCCCGGCGCACGTCGTGCCGGGTCCGGCCGCGCAGTCGTTCTTGCCGGCGAGCGCGACGCCGTAGCATTTCACCTGGTCCTCTGCGGCGGCAGGCGTCTCGATAGCGCCGAGCGCGGTCGCCAGGGCGACCATGATGAGCGCGTTCGTCGTGTTCTTCACGTGCCTCGCTCCCCTTGTCCGATGAGCGGCCGACCGAGGCCGGCCGCGCGCTCAATCAGAGCCTTAAGATCAGCTGCTCGTCGGCTTCAAGCTGCCGTGCTTGCCGCCCGGCGCCATCATGCTCGTGCAGGTGCCCTTCGCAACCAGCTTGAACGACTGGCCGTCATAGTCGACGGTCGACAGGCCCGAGCAGTCGTGCGCGCCGGCCTTGCAGTCGTTCTGGCCGGCCTTGGCGATCCCGTAGCACATCTCGGTCTCCTGCGCGGAAGCCGCGGCGCTGTAGGCGAGGCTTCCAAGCGCAGTCGCCATTGCGCCGGCGAGCGCCACGGCAGTGAATTCACGTGCTGTCATCATTAACCTCCATAGGGCGGGGCGTTCCGTGTCCCCAACGCTGGCCGATGGTGCAGCACGCGATCAAACAACGGAAATTACGTGTGCGCGAAAGCTGCGCCGCAACGTCTCAACCCAATGTGACCCGTACGGATCGATGGTTGATCAAGTCGTGAGCGGCAAGAACCCACCCGCCGGCAATATGGGGGGCGACGGGAGCCAGGCGGGTGGGCCCATTGGGCCGGGTGCCAAGGCAATCCGGCTTGGCTCTCGATATGGGCTGCGTCGCCGCGCAAAGGAAATCAAAGCCTGGTGAACCCCTGCGTGCATCCGCGGCGGCCTCGCAAGCGGGCGAATGGCGTGATGGACACTCCGCGGCCACGGCTTTAGATTGCAGAGGTCGACCTCTGGCGTGACGTCTTCCTCCGTCGGCTCGATCGGTCCGGAAGCTGTTTCCTCAGATTTCGTCCCCGGGACTTCCGGGCAGTCTCAGCTTTGCCTGGGGGACAAGATGCCGATCGGAACGGTGAAGTGGTTCAACATCCGCAAGGGATACGGATTCATTGCCCCCGATGAGGGCGGCAAGGATGTGTTCGTGCATATCAGCGCCGTCGAGCGCGCCGGCATGAGCGGACTACGCGAGGGCCAGAAAGTCTCGTTCGAGGAGCAGACGGACGAGCGGAGCGGAAAGAAGTCCGCCGGAAACCTGAAGTCGATCGGCGGCGGATAATCTTCGCCGTTTTCCCCGCGCGTTCGACCGATCCGTCGCCTTCGCTCATCGTCGGGGCTTGCCGCCGCAACAGAAATTTGCCATGGTCAAATGGGACAGGGATGCTGTCCCATTAACCGGCTTTGGCCACGCCGACCGCGTGCGTTCGACGGGCGTCGTGGCAAGACGCGGCGGCAAAGGGTGGCATGCCGGTTGCAAGGTGGCAGAATAGCCATCAACCGAACCAACTTTGACGTCAGTCTGGGTTGTCGCGTTGCACGGGGTCACGCGTGCAGCCGACGGGGCAGTGCCCCCCGATGAAGCGGAGCGGAACTCTGCTTCGAAGGCGAGGGAGCGATGAGCGAGCGGTTGTCGGCGATAGCGGCGCGGCAGATGCGGGCGAAGGAGGCGCGCGCGGCGGCCAAACGCGTGCGCGCCGGCTGGCGCGAAGTCGAGCGCCCCGCTCTTCCAGGCCTGAGCGATCCGCGGCTGCACCACGATTCGTGCGGCGTCGGCTTCGTTGCCGATCTGAAGGGCCGCCGCTCGCACGACATCATCGACAAGGGTCTGCAGATCGTCGAGAACCTGACGCACCGCGGCGCGGTCGGCGCCGATCCGCTGGTCGGCGACGGCGCCGGTCTGCTCTCCCAGGTCCCGCATGAGCTGTTCGCCGCGGAGGCGGAAGCGCTCGGCTTCGCGCTGCCGGAGCGCGGTGAATATGGCGTCGGCCACTTCTTCATGCCACGCGATGAAACCTTGCGCGGCCATTACGAGGCGGTCGTTGCGCAAGTCATCGCGACGGAAGGACAGACGCTCCTCGGCTGGCGCACCGTGCCGACCGACAATTCGTGCCTCTCGCAAAGTCCGGAGATTCAGGCGAGCGAACCCTTCCATCGCCAGGTCTTCATCGGACGCGGCGCGGCGACGGCGCCGGGCGACGAATTCGAGCGGCGGCTTTTCATTCTCCGAAAGGTGATCTCGGAAGCCATCCAACAAGAGACGAAGGGCGTCGACCGCGGTTTCTACCCCGTCTCGATGTCGTCGCGTACGATCGTCTACAAGGGCATGTTCCTCGCCTATCAGCTTGGCGCCTACTATCCCGACCTGCACGATCCGCGCTTCGTCTCGCAGATGGCGCTGATCCATCAGCGCTTCTCCACCAACACGTTCCCGTCGTGGAAGCTCGCGCACCCCTACCGGATGGTCGCCCACAACGGCGAGATCAACACGCTGCGCGGCAACGTGAACTGGATGGCGGCGCGGCAGGCCTCCGTGTCCTCGCCGCTCTTCGGCGACGAGATCGAGAAGCTCTGGCCGATCTCCTACGAGGGCCAGTCCGACACCGCCTGCTTCGACAACGCGCTCGAGTTCCTGGTCCAGGGCGGCTACGAGCTCGCGCATGCTGCGATGATGCTCATTCCCGAGGCCTGGGCGGGAAACCCGCTCATGGATGACGACCGTCGCGCCTTCTACGAATATCACGCGGCGCTGATGGAGCCGTGGGACGGGCCGGCGGCGATCGCCTTCACCGACGGCCGGCAGATCGGCGCGACGCTCGATCGGAACGGCCTTCGGCCGGCGCGCTACGTCGTCACCGACGACGGCCTCGTCATCATGGCGTCGGAGGTCGGCGTCCTTCCCGTGCCGGACGAGAAGGTCGTCACCAAGTGGCGGCTGCAGCCCGGCAAGATGCTGCTCATCGATCTGGAAGAAGGCCGCATCATCGCCGACGACGAGCTGAAGCGCCGGCTGGCGACCGCCAACCCCTACAAGCATTGGCTCGCCAAGACGCAGATCGTGCTGGAGGATCTTCCGGCGGTCGGCGCCCGCGCCGCCACCACCAACGCGTCCTTGCTCGATCGCCAGCAGGCCTTCGGCTACACGCAGGAGGACCTGAAGCTCCTGATGGCGCCGATGGCGACCACCGGCCAGGAAGCCGTCGGCTCGATGGGGACCGACACGCCGGTTGCCGTCCTCTCGCGGAAGCCGAAGCTTCTCTTCAACTACTTCAAGCAGAACTTCGCGCAGGTGACGAACCCCGCGATCGACCCGATCCGCGAAGAGGCCGTCATGAGCCTCGTCTCCTTCATCGGGCCGCGGCCGAACCTCTTCGATCTTAGGGGCGCATCGGAGAAGAAGCGCCTCGAAGTGCGGCAGCCGATCCTGACCAACCAGGATCTGGAGAAGATCCGCATGATCGGCGACATCGCCGACAACCATTTCCAGACGCAGACCCTCGATATCACCTTCGCTACCGAGCGCGGGGGCAAGGGTATGGAAATGGCCATGGACCGGCTCTGCGAGCGCGCCGAGCGGGCAGTCCTCGAAGGCTACAACATCATCAT
This sequence comes from uncultured Alphaproteobacteria bacterium, assembly GCA_963739005.1. GTDB lineage: Bacteria > Pseudomonadota > Alphaproteobacteria > Rhizobiales > Afifellaceae > DASWJZ01. Next base: position 847,837 of record CAVTYQ010000002.1, read on the forward strand.
CCTCTCCGACCGCCTGATGGGCCCGGGGCGCGTCGCGATTCCGGCGCTGCTCTCCACCGCCGCGGTCCACAATCACCTGATCCGCAAGGGGTTGAGAACCTCCGTCGGTCTCGTGGTGGAGACGGGCGAAGCGCGCGAGGTGCATCACTTCTGCGTCCTCGCCGGCTACGGCGCGGAGGCGATCAACCCCTATCTCGCCTTCGAGACGCTGCTTGAGATGCACGCCGACGGCGCCTTCCCCGAAGTGGTGGAGGCGGACGAGATCATCTACCGCTACATCAAGTCGATCGGCAAAGGCGTGCTGAAGGTGATGTCCAAGATGGGCATCTCGACCTATCAGTCCTATTGCGGTGCGCAGATCTTCGACTCAATCGGGCTCAACTCCGAGTTCGTTCGCCGCTTCTTCTTCGGTACCTCCACGACCATCGAGGGGATCGGCCTTGCGGAGATCGCCGAGGAGACGATCCGCCGCCACAGTTCCGCGTTCAGCGAAGACCCCGTGCTCCGTCTCGCGCTCGATGTCGGCGGCGAATACGCCTACCGCATCCGCGGCGAGGACCACATGTGGACGCCGGAGACGGTCGCGCTGCTTCAGCATGCGGTACGCAGCAAGGGCATCGAGGCCTACCGGCAATATGCCGACCTTCTGAACGGTCAGGTGCAGCGGAATTTCGCCATCCGCGGCCTTTTCCGCATCAAGAGCGCGGAGGAGGTCGGGCGCACGGCCGTGCCGATCGAGGAGGTCGAGCCGGCGGCGGAGATCGTCAAGCGCTTCTCCAGCGGCGCCATGAGCTTCGGCTCGATCTCGCGCGAGGCGCACGAGACGATGGCGATCGCCATGAACCGCATCGGCGGCAAATCGAACACCGGCGAGGGCGGCGAGGAAGCGGAGCGCTTCCGCCCGCTACCGAATGGCGATTCCAAGCGCTCGGCCATCAAGCAGGTGGCGTCAGGCCGCTTCGGCGTGACGGCGGAATATCTCGTCAATTCCGACATGATGCAGATCAAGATCGCGCAGGGCGCCAAGCCCGGCGAAGGTGGTCAGCTCCCCGGCCACAAGGTCGACGCGACGATCGCCAAGGTCAGGCACTCGACGCCGGGCGTCGGGCTGATCTCGCCGCCGCCGCATCACGACATCTATTCGATCGAGGACATCGCGCAGCTGATCTTCGACCTGAAGAACGTCAATCCCGCCGGCCAGGTGTCGGTGAAGCTCGTCGCCGAAGTCGGCGTCGGCACCGTCGCCGCCGGCGTCGCCAAGGCGCGCTCCGACCATATCACCATCGCCGGCTATGACGGCGGCACGGGCGCAAGCCCCCTCACCTCGCTGAAGCACGCCGGCACCCCCTGGGAGATGGGGCTCGCGGAGACGCAGCAGATCCTGGTCGAGCAGGGTTTGCGCTCGCGCGTCTCGCTGCAGGTCGATGGCGGGCTGAAGACCGGGCGTGACGTCGTCATCGGCGCGCTCCTCGGCGCCGACGAGTTCGGCTTCGCGACGGCACCGCTCGTCGCCATCGGCTGCATCATGATGCGCAAGTGCCATCTGAACACCTGCCCGGTCGGCATCGCGACGCAGGACCCGGTGCTCAGAAAGCGCTTCGTCGGTGCACCCGAGCACGCCATCAACTTCCTCTTCATGGTCGCCGAGGAAGCGCGCGAGCTCATGGCCTCGATGGGTATCCGCAAGCTCGGCGAGCTGATCGGCGAGACCGATTTCCTCGACACGCAGCCGCTTGTCGATCACTGGAAGGCGCGCGGCCTCGACTTCAGCCGTGTCTTCTACAAGCCCAAGGCGCCGCGCGAGGAGATGCACCGCACGCGGCGGCAGAACCATCCGATCGACGACATTCTCGATCGCCGCCTGATCGCGGAGGCGCAGCCTGCGCTCGAAAGCGGGAAGCCGGTTGTGGTCGAATCGCTGATCCGCAACGTCGATCGCGCGACCGGCACGATGCTTTCCGGCGAGGTGGCGCGCCGCTACGGGCACGAGGGCCTGCCGGACGACACCATCATGGTGAAGCTCAGCGGCACGGCGGGGCAGTCCTTCGGCGCGTTCCTGGCGCAGGGCGTGACCCTCGACCTCGTCGGCGACGCCAACGACTATGTCGGCAAGGGATTGTCGGGCGGCCGCATCGTCGTTCGCCCGCCGGCAAGCGCTGCCTACAAGGCGGACGAGAGCATGATCGTGGGCAACACCGTGCTTTACGGCGCGATCGACGGCGAGTGCTACTTCTCCGGCATCGCCGGCGAGCGCTTTGCCGTGCGGAATTCCGGCGCGGTCGCAGTGGTGGAAGGCGTCGGCGATCATGGCTGCGAATACATGACCGGCGGCATCGCCGTCGTCATCGGCAAGACCGGGCGAAATTTTGCCGCCGGCATGTCGGGCGGCGTCGCCTACGTGCTCGACGAGGACGGCAGCTTCTCGCAGCGCTGCAACCTCGCCATGGTCGACCTCGAGCCGGTGCCGGAGGAGGACGATCTTCTCGAGCTGCTCCACCATCACGGCGGCGACATGGAGAGCCATGGCCGCGTCGACGTCTCCTCCGACATGACGAGCCACGACGAGGAGCGGTTGCTCACGCTGATCAACAATCACGTTCACTACACAGGTTCGGCGCGCGCCCGGCACATCGTCGACAACTGGGCCGACTATCGGCCGAAATTCGTGAAGGTCATGCCGGTCGAATACCGCCGTGCGCTCCGCGAGATGGAGCAGGCGCGGATCGGCTCGCAGCTGGCGGCGGAGTGACGTTGAAACTTTGGTGTTAGTGTCATATCTTCTGTGATATGACATGGAGCTTTCCCATGCGGAGTCCAGCTGGACAGCGGGTCAGAGTGTTCAAGAACGGGCGCAGCCGAGCGGTGCGAATCCCGAAAGAGTACGATTTCGACGCGGACGAGGTGATCTTCAGGAAAGAGAGCGGCGGGAGGCTCTCGCTCGAGCCTCTACCGCGGGCAAGATCGCCGAAGGAGCTGGTCGAGTGGCTGAAGTCCCAGCGACCGCTGGAAGAGAACCTCGGCGAGATCGAGGATTTCCCGCCGGAGCCGGTGGACCTCGATCTTCCCGGATGAAGTACCTGCTCGACACAAACGTCATTTCGAATCTGATCAGGTTCCCGGACGGGAAAGCGGCAAGGCGCGTCGCCGGACTGAAGAGCGGTGAGCTTGGCACAAGCATCATCGTCAGTGCAGAGCTGAAGTTCGGTTACGTAAGAAAGTCGTCGAAGCGGCTGGAGCGACTGGTGGAGGGGTCGCTTGCAAGTTTTGAGGTCGCTGCGTGGGATGCTCCGGCCGATCTATCCTACGCCCGGCTGCGGTCGCATCTTGAGAGCAAGGGGAAGACGATCGGCCAGAACGATATGTTGATCGCCGCGCACGCAATCGCGCTCGGTGCCGTGCTGGTGACGGACAACGAAACCGAATTCTCCCGAGTGCCGGGACTGAAGATCGAGAACTGGCTGCGGCGCTAGGTGTGCAGGGGAACGGGGCTAGATGGGTAAGGTAACGGGCTTCCTGGAGATCGACCGCAGCGACCGGCGCTATGAGCCGGCCGGCGACCGCGTGCGCCATTTCCGCGAGTTCATGATCCCGCTCGGCGAGGAGGGCACGAAGAAGCAGGCGGCGCGCTGCATGGATTGCGGCATCCCGTTCTGTCACACAGGCTGCCCGGTCAACAACCAGATCCCCGACTGGAACGACCTCGTCTACAACGGCGACTGGAAGGGCGCGCTGCAGAATCTCCACACCACCAACAACTTCCCGGAGGTGACCGGCCGCGTCTGCCCGGCGCCCTGCGAAGCGTCGTGCACGCTGAACCTGATCGAGCAGCCGGTGACGATCAAGACGATCGAGGCGGCAATCGCCGATCGCGGTTTTCAGGAAGGCTGGGTCGCGCCGGAAATCCCCGCCATGAAGACCGGAAAGCGCGTGGCCGTGATCGGCTCGGGACCGGCGGGAATGGCCTGTGCGCAGCAGCTCGCGCGCGCCGGACACGACGTGCATCTCTACGAGAAGAACGCCAAGGCCGGCGGGCTTCTCCGCTACGGCATTCCCGACTTCAAGATGGAAAAGGCGATCATCGACCGCCGCGTCAAGCAGATGGAGGCGGAAGGCGTCACCTTCCACTACGGCGTCCATGTCGGCGTGACGCTGAAGGCAAAGACGCTGCTCGACGAGCACGACGCGGTCGTCCTGACCGGCGGCGCCGAGAAGGGCCGCGACCTGCTGATCGAAGGCCGCGATCTGCGCGGCGTCCACTTCGCCATGGACTACCTGCCGCAGCAGAACCGCCGCGTCTCCGGCGAGAAGCAGAACGGCGTCGAGCCGATCCTCGCCGACAGCAAATACGTCATCGTCATCGGCGGCGGCGACACCGGCTCCGACTGCATCGGCACCGCCTTCCGCCAGGGCGCCGTCACCGTCACGCAGCTTGAGATCATGCCGCAGCCGCCGGCGAAGGAGGATAAGCTCCTGACCTGGCCGAACTGGCCGCTGAAGCTCCGGACTTCCTCCAGCCAGGAGGAAGGCGCGCAGCGCGAGTTCGCCGTGGTGACGACCCGCTTCTCCGGCCGCGACGGGCGCCTGAAGTGGTTGCACTGCGCCCGCGCCGATAGCTCTTTCAAGCCGATCCCCGGCAGCGAGTTCGAGCTCAAGGCCGACCTCGTGCTCCTCGCCATGGGCTTCGTCTCGCCAGTGCACGAGGGCATGATCCAGGAACTCGGCCTCGATCTCGACCCGCGCGGCAACGTCAAGGCGACGATGGACGACTACCGGACCTCGAACCCGAAGGTGTTTTCCGCCGGCGACATGCGCCGCGGCCAGTCGCTCGTCGTCTGGGCGATCCGCGAAGGCCGCCAGGCCGCCCACGCCGTCGACAAATATCTGATGGGTGCCACGACGCTGCCGCGCTAGGCGAGGCGCTACTGCGTTGGTCGCCGCCAGTAGCGACCCGGGCTTGTCTACGCGTCAGCGTCGGCTCTTTCGCGAGAGACGCGCCCCGCTTAGATGGCGGCCCACACCGCCCGGACGACGCCTCGAGGAAACGCCATGCCAAAGCTCTTTCCGACCACGCTGGTCGGCTCCTACGCGCAGCCCGACTGGCTGATCGACCGCAAGAAGCTCGCCGGGCGCTTTCCCCCGCGCGTGCGCGCGAAGGAGCTCTGGCGGGTCGCGCCGGAATTTCTCGACGAGGCGCACGACGACGCGACCCGGATCGCCATCCGCGACCAGGAGCGCGCGGGCCTCGACATCATCACCGACGGCGAGATGCGGCGCGAGAGCTATTCGAACCGCTTTGCGACGGCGCTCGAAGGCGTCGATCTCGATAATCCCGGCACCGCGCTCGACCGCTCCGGCCATCCCAACCCTGTGCCGCGCGTCGCCGGCAAGATCAGGCGCAAGCACGCGGTCGAGGTGCGCGATCTTCAGTTTCTGAAGGCCAACACCGACCGCATGGTGAAGATGACCGTTCCCGGCCCCTTCACGATGTCGCAGCAGGCGCAGAACGACTTCTACGACAGCGACGAGGCGTGTGCGCTCGACTATGCCGCGGCCGTCAACGCTGAGATCAAGGATCTCTTCGCCGCCGGCGCCGATATCGTGCAGATCGACGAGCCTTACATGCAGGCGCGGCCGGACAAGGCTCGCCAATACGGGCTGAAGGCGCTGGCGCGCGCGCTCGAGGGCGTCACCGGCACGAAGGCGCTCCACATCTGCTTCGGCTACGCCGCGATCATCCACGTCCGCCCGGAGGGCTATTCCTTTCTGCCGGAGCTTGCCGACACGCCGCTCGACCAGATTTCGATCGAGACGGCGCAATCGAAGCTCGACACGTCGGTGCTCAAGAAGCTCCCGGGCAAGACCATCATCCTCGGCGTCATCGATCTCTCCGACCCGAAGGTAGAGACGCCTGAGATGGTGGCGGAGCGCATCCGCCGCGCGCTCCCGCATGTTCCGGCGGAGAAGATCGTCGTGGCACCCGACTGCGGCATGAAATACCTGCCGCGCGACGTTGCCTTCGGAAAGATGCGGGCGATGGTCGAAGGAGCGGCGATCGTCCGTCGCGAGGTCTAGGGCTCAGGCTAGGCGCCGAGGCTACTGGACTGCGGCGGCCGGCGGCGCAGCGGCGTCCGAAGCCGGCGCCGCCGCGGCATCGGCCGCCGGTTGCGCGGGAGGGGCAGGCGCCGGCTGCGGCGGCCAGGCGTAGGCATCGACGCGCGATGCCGGCGGCGGCGGCGCATCCGAATCGGAAAGCCGCGCCGAGATCGTCGCCGCCGTGGTGCCGCGATCCGTATCGCCGTAGGAGAGCGCATCGGCGCCTGCGAGGCTCAGCGTGTCGAGCGGAACCATCGGGCCGATCTGCGGCGCCTGCGGCCCGGCCGGCGTCGCGCCCGCATTGGCCGTCGCGAGTTGCAGCGTCGCGCCGCCGAAGATGTCGTTCAGCGGCTGCTCGAGGAAATAGGCAAGCTTGCGCTGTCCGGCCCGGGTGAAGTTCAGGCCGTCGCTCGCGCGAAGCTGCACCGATTGCCCGTCGACGTCGGGGCCGACGTCGACGTATTTCCCCTCGTCGTCGGCGAAGCCGTTCCACATGTCGACGAAGGGAAGCCCCTTCGCTTCGAGCTGTTCGCGCACGATGCCGTTGAAGCTGCTGTAGTCGCGCGCCATGGTGGTCGACGCGACGGGAACGAGCCCGGCCCAGAGCACCGGCTTCCCTGTCGCCTTCAGGGCGTCGGCGAGGGCGACGACGCGGGCGGCATAGGCGGCGCGCCAACCGTCCGAGCCAAGCGCCTGCGGACCGGCATCCGTCTGGATGCCTTGGCGATCGTTGGCGCCGATCATGACCAGGATCACGTCCGGCTTCTGCGCCTCGACGACGCCCGCAAGCTGCACCGGCCAGTCGTAGAAGTCGTTGCGCACGAGACCGGAGGAGCCGCTGGTGGCGTCGATCACGACGACGTTGGCGTTCTCCTGGTAGGCCTCGGCCAGACCCTTGCCGAGGGCGGCGCCCATGAAGTCGCCGATGACCATGGCCCGCTTGGCGTTCTCCGCTTTCTCGACCGCCGCGACCGCGCGCGGCGCCGGCGCCGCCTGCGTCCGCTGGCGCCGCCGCGGCGGGGCGTTCTCGAAGCCGGGGAAAAGCTGTTGCGGCGTGAACGTCGGAGCCGGGGGCGCGATCTCGCGGAGGCCGCCGAAGAAGCGCCGGAAGAAGCCCGGCCGGTTGTTGTTGTTCTGCGCGACGACGATCTGGCCGTCCTGGGCGAAGCTCGGGGCAGGCGGAGCGACTGCTGCGACCAGGGTTAGAAGGCCGAGGACGATGCCTAGAACTGTGCCGGTCCGGATCATCCTCGTCCCTGTTTTCTCAGTCAGCCGCTACGCAGCGTCTCCAGAAGCTGCAAGCCTCCAAAGCCGTCCGCGGTCATGCCCTGGCGCATCTGATAGGCGCGAATCGCATCGCGTGACGCCGGCCCGAGCTTGCCGTCGATCTCGCCGTCATAATACCCGGCCTCGGCGAGATGTCGCTGCAATTCCTCCAGTTCCGCCTGCGTCAGCGTTCGCTCACCGTTCGGCCAGGGATGCACGAAATCGCCGCCGCCCCGAAGCCGATCGGCGAGATGCCCGACGGCGAGCGCGTAGGCGGTTGAATTGTTGTAGCGCTTGATGACGAAGTGGTTCTTGAGCATCAGGAACGCCGGCCCGTCGGCGCCGGCGGGTGCGACGAGGGCCGCGTTGTCGCCCTGCCGCGGGAACGGCTTTCCTTCAACGCGCGCAACGCCGAGGCGCATCCATTCGCTGAGCTTCCGCGTCTTGCCATCCTTGGCGAGCTGGTAGTTGAAGCCGGTCGGCAGCGACACCTCGTAGCCCCAGGTCGCACCCGAAATCCATCCCGCCTTCTTCAGGTAGTTGGCGGTCGAAGCGAGCGCATCGGTCGGCGAGTTCCACATGTCACGCCGCCCGTCGCCGTCGAAATCGACGGCGTAGGCTTCGTAGGTGGTCGGAATGAATTGCGTGTGCCCCATGGCGCCGGCCCAGGAGCCGGTGAGGCCGGCGACGGAAATATCGCCGTGCTGCAGAATCTTCAGCGCCGCCACGAGCTGCTGCCGGCCGAACTTCGCGCGTGGCGGATCGGCATAGGCGAGCGTTGCCAGCGAGCGCACGACGCTCTTCACGACGGTCGGATCGGAGAGGATCTGGCCGTAGGTGGATTCCATGCCCCAGATCGCAACGACGATGTTCCGGTCGACGCCGTAGCGGCTCTCGATCCGGTCGAGCAGCGGCTTGTACTGCCGCAGCATGTCGCGGCCGGCGTTGACGCGCTCCTCGGAGACGCGCGTCACCACGTACTGCCAAGGCGGCATCACGAATTCCGGTTGATAGTGCGCCTTGTCGAGCACCTCCGGGTCGGGCGTCACGCCCTGGAAGGCCGCATCGTAGATCGCGCGCGAGATGCCCGCCGCCTTCGCCGTCGGCCAGAAATTCTGCACCCAGCGGTCAAAGCCCTGATCGGCGCGGCTGGAAGAGACCAGCGCGAATCCCGCGAGGGCGAAACCGACCAGAATTGTGGCAAACAGGCGAACGAACGGCCGCATCTTCTCCCCTTCCCAGCGTTCGTCCGGCCGCAATTAAGGCCGACGAATTTGGCGAGGATATGATGGGCCGGGAAATGGAAAGGGTTCGTTAACCGTTTCTCCGCCCCAGGAGTTCCGCTGGGTCTAGACCGGGATACTCAGCCAGGGACCCCGCGCTTGGTCAGGCTCCGATTGCCTCCCGTCAGTCCCAAAACTCGCGGAGAATGCTGCGGATCGGGTGCTTGCGGAACATGACGCGGTGGCAAACGACATGCTTGTGGTGATGCGAATAAGTGGTCTCGCAGACCTTATGGTAAAATGGAAATGCTTCCGCACTCGCCACAGGAAGGATGAGTGTGGACACAGCCAAGCCGAGCGCGACAACGGTTGTCGTAAGCAGTCGGGCCATCAGAAATACCTCCGCCGCGTCGCCGCAATGGCGACCTTGTCAGAATACGCTGGCCAGGACCTTGGTTCCAAGAGACCGCAGCGTTCCGCTCGCTTGTCGCGCGGCCGAAAATCGCCGCTCGGTATCCGTCTGGAAGCATTGGGAATTTGAGGGGAGCGGACCTCTCCCATACGCCAATTGCTGGCCTGTCCAGACGCTCGATGTCCGCGCCGAGATAGGCGTTTCGCGATCAAAAAGCCCGAATCACGGCGAAGAGCGCGACAGCCCGCGAAAGCGAAAGGAGCTACGCCGCCTTGCGCTTCTCCAGGAGCTGCGTCTCCCAGGCGAGCGCGTGCGCGACGATCGTATCGAGGTCGTCGTATTGCGGCGCCCAGTCGAGCGTCTTCCTGATCTTGTCGGCGGCGGCGACCATCGCCGGCACGTCGCCGGGGCGGCGGGCGCGCGGGCGGATGTCGAGCGTGCGCCCGGAGACGCGCTGCACGGCTTCGAGGAGCTCCAGCACCGAGTAGCCGCGACCATAGCCGCAGTTCAGCACCAGGCTCTCGCCGCCGGCGTGAAGATGGTCGAGCGCGGCGCCGTGGCCGCGCACGAGATCGGTCACGTGGATGTAGTCGCGGACGCCGGTGCCGTCGGGCGTGTCATAGTCGGTGCCGAAAACGGCGACGTGGTCGCGCTGATCGGTCGCCGCCTCGATCGCGACCTTCAGGATGTGCGTCGCGCCGCGCGTCGATTGGCCGGTGCGGCCCTTCGGATCGGCGCCGGCGACGTTGAAGTAGCGAAGCACGACGGAGCGGAGGTCATAGGCGGCGCCGGCATCGGCGAGCATGCGCTCCGTCATCGCCTTCGAGGCGCCGTAGGGCGACATCGGGTCGAGCGGCGTCTCTTCGACAACGGGGATCGTCTCCGCCGCGCCATAGACCGCCGAGGTCGACGAGAAGACGAAGTGGCGGACCTCGTTGGTCACCGCCGCGGCGATGAGCTCGCGCGACTTCACCGTGTTGTTCAGGTAATAGCCGAGCGGATCGGCGACCGAATCGGGCACCACGACGGAACCGGCAAAGTGCATGACCGTTTCAACGCCGCGAGCCTTCATCAACCGGTCGAGAAGCACGCGGTCGCCGACGTCGCCGATGACGAGCTCCGCGTCTCGCGCGACCGCCCAATCGAAGCCGGTCGAAAGGTCGTCGAGCACGACGACGCGCTCGCCGCGATCGACAAGCTCGCAGACCATATGACTGCCGATATAGCCGGCGCCGCCGGTGACGAGAACGCTCATGACACTGTTGACCCCGCACCTCCGGCCTCTAACCGGGCCGCTGGATTTAGGGTAAGGGATTGGAAACGATGAGCAATCAAAAGGACTCGGTGTGGTAAACCAGCTACGCAAGGCGATCTTCCCGGTCGCCGGCCTCGGCACCCGCTTCCTGCCGGCCACCAAGGCCGTCCCGAAGGAGATGCTGACCATCGTCGACCGCCCGGCGCTGCAATACGTGGTCGACGAGGCGCGCGAGGCGGGGATCGAGCATCTCGTCTTCGTCACCGGCCGCAACAAGGGCGTCATCGCCGACCATTTCGACATCGCCTACGAGCTCGAGGCGACGCTCGAGGAGCGCGGCAAGACCGACGTTTTGGAGATGCTCCGCCGCGACCTCCCCGAGGCCGGCACCATCTCCTTCACCCGCCAGCAGGCGCCGCTCGGGCTCGGCCATGCGATCTGGTGCGCGCGCGATATCGTTGGCCGCGAGCCGTTCGCGGTGCTTCTCCCCGACATGCTGATGAGCCCCGGCTGCCTGAAGCAGATGCTCGGCGCCTACGAGAGGCACGGCGGCAACGTCATCGCCGTGGAGGAGGCGGCGCCCGAATTCGTCAGCCGCTACGGCATCGTCGGCGTCGGCGAGGAAGACGAGACCGGCTTCAAGATCACGCAGATGGTGGAGAAGCCGAAGGTCGAGGATGCGCCCTCGAACCTCTTCATCTCCGGCCGCTACATCCTGCAGCCGGAGATCTTCGACCTGCTCGAGGACCAGGAGCCGGGCGCCGGCGGCGAGATCCACATCACCGACGCCATGAAGCGGCTTTCCAAGACGCAGCGTTTCACCGGCTTCCGCTACCGCGGCCGCACGCACGACACCGGAACGAAGGCGGGGTTCCTGATGGCGAACGTCGCCTATGCGCTTTCGCGTCCCGACGTCGGGCCGGAATTCCGCGCCGCGCTGACCACGCTCCTCGGCGACGAGGGAACTTGAGGGCGCGGCGACGGGCGCAGCCTTCTCCCTCTGTGAGGGGGTTGAGCGGGTAGCCGCTAGCGCTGCAGGCGGAGGCGGATTTCGACCGCGTTCGTATCGTATTTGCCGCCCGCCTCGTTGCGGTCGGTGCGCTCGTAGGTGTAGCGGCCCTCGATCGAGGCCGTGCGGCTGAACGCGTAGGAGATGGCGGCGAACCCGGAGAACGTCACGTCGCGCCAGTTGTCGCCAATGCGATCCTCGTAGGACAGGCCGACGCCGGTCTCGCCGCGGACGCGCGCGGTCAGATTTCGCGCCAGCGTCAGCGTGCTCGAATAGAGCACCGTCGCCGAGGCTCCCGGCGTGGTCGTCGGATTGACGCTGGTCGAGAGGTCGAGCTTCACCTCCGTCAGCCGCCGCGGCGACCACAGGATCGAAGCATTGGCGAGCGGCACGTTCAGGTCTTCGAGCCGGCGGTCCTCCACGTCCTCATGCCGAAAGCCGATCGAAACTTCGCCGGAGAGCTTCTCGCCGCGGTCGATGACGAGACCGCCGCGAAGCTCGCCCCAGACCGAGGAGCGCTTGAAACCGTTGTCGTCGACCGAGTCGTCATAGACGCGCGCGCCGACTGCCACCTCGGTGAATGGGCGCAGGCTCGCGCTTGTCGCATAGCCGGTGCGCAGGCGCGCGCCGAATTCGGTGTTGACCTCTCCCGACCGCGAAATGGTGCCGCCGCCGACGAGCGGGACGTCTGCGTATGTCGAGCGCTCCGCGAAGCCTGTCAGGCGCCCGCTCAGGCGACCGAAGCGCTGCTCCACACCGAGTGAGGCTTCGATCGTGTTGACCGCCGGGCGCTTCGCCGCTCCGTTCGGCGTATCGGGATCGGAGAAGCCTTCGAGGAAGCGCGAATAGTCCGCTTCCGTGAAGAGCGAGGTGCGCGAGGACAGGTCGTAACGGAGCTTTGCCCGCGCCTGCACCGTGCGATCGTCGAACGCATCGTCCTTGTATTGGGTCGCCTCGGCGGAGGCATCCGCCTCGAATTCGTAGCGCTCGCCCTCCGAGCGCACGTTGATCTCCGGCGCCACGACGAGACCGGTGGCGCTCGCCTTCTTGGTGCTTCCCACGATATTGTCCGTCCAGCTTCCGCCGACCTCGATCGACGGCCGGATGACGAAGCTCCCGACGTTGATGCCCCGCTGCGCGAAGGGGTCCCCAGCGTCCGCGCGGCGGAACTTCCGTTCGCCGACCGCAAGCGGCTCGGGCTCCGGCCCCGCGAGCGGCGGCCCGATCGGATCCTCCTCGGTCGGACCGGCGAGCGGCGGGCCGATCGGCGTATCGATCAGCGACGGTTCGGGACCGGTGTCCCAGTTCCAGATGTCGTCGTCCGATTGGTCGCCTGCGTCCTCCGAGGGGCGGATGACGAAGTCGATGGGCGGATTGGCGTCGTCGGGGGTTGTCGGGGCCGGCTGCTGCTGTGCCAAGCTGCCGCCGAACGCCCAGAACGGCGCGGCGGCGAGAATGGCGGTAGCGAGAGCTCGTCCTGGGCGCATGTCCGTCGGGCACGGGTCGCGCGGGCGCCGCGCGGCCCCCGCTTAACGAGGGGTAAAGGGGCGTGGTTAACAAAGGGTTTTGGCGGGGCTTCGGGCGCGGACGGAGGCGACTTTAGGCCGACGGACGGCGCGCCGGACAGACCGGCTTTAGCTTGTCGCCAGTCTGGCGCCGCGGAACGGCCACTCGCCGTGCCGGATCGGCCGTTCGATCAGGAAGTAGCTGAGCGCCGCGAGTGCGACCGACACCGGGAGTGCGACGAGGAGCACGGTCCACCACTGCGCGCCGTGCGTCGTCATCCAGAGCGCGATCGGGCAGTGGAAGAGATATATCCCATAAGAAATTTCTCCGATGAAGCGGAGCGGCGGGTAAGTCAGGAACCCGAACTTGCCCTCCCCTTGCAGCGTGCTCAGGATCACGAAGGCGGTAGCGCCCTCGGCAAGCGACATCCCCAGCCCAAGGCCGAGTCCGCTATCCCATGAATTGAACGGCAGGAGCTCGATCGAGAGCACCGCCAGGCAGAGCGCCCAGATGCCGCTCCGGGGAATCCGGTAGCCGCCCGCCACGAAGAGCGCCAAGGCGCTTCCGAGAAAAAGCCCGCCGAGGCGGATGTCGAGCCGGTGGTAGGTATCGGCCGCGCCTTCGATGGCAAACGCGGTGAAGCGCCACGCCACCGCCGCCAGGCAGAGGAGCGCGCAGATCAGGAGCGCGTGCCGCGGCACGAAGCGCACGATGAGAAGGAGAATGAGCGGCCAGAAGAGATAGTAGTGCTCTTCGACCGCCAGCGACCAGGTGTGATGCAGCGGCTCGATGACCGGAGGCAGCAGGTCATTCAGATAGAGCATCGCCCGCGCCGCGGCCGCGCCGTCACGGTCGATCAGAAAGACGGCGCCGATCAGGATGAGGAGCGCCGGCATCAGCCGGCGAAGACGGCGCGCATAGAATCGCCCGAGACGTATCGATCCCGTGCTGGCGATCTCGCGATTGAGGATGCTCGTGATCAGATAGCCGGAGAGGACGAAGAACACGTCGACCCCGACGAAGCCGCCCCAGCCGATCGGCATGTTGGCGTGATAGGCTACAGGACCGCCACGGCTCTGAGGCCGTCGAGTTCCGGGATGTGGCGAGACCGCTCCATGCCCCGGAGCTACCTGCAAATCTTAAAGAACCGATCAACCGGGCCCGCCATGGCTGGAGCCGGCGGCTCCGTCTTGCCGGCGTCACATGCAGGCAAAGTCCTGGATTCCCGCCGGTTTGGCAGGGTTGATCAACCCTCTCCCGCGATGCTCGCCTGCGCTTGGAGGCCGTGCTAAGCGTTAAGAAAAAGGACCCCCCGATGCCGCGTACCCCGCTTGCCCCGATCGCTTCCGCCGAGGCGCTCGATGCCGCGCTTCGCCCCGCGCTGCGCACGCTGAACGCGGCCTCGAGCGGCCTGAAGGCGCTCGAGGCGGCCCTCCTCGGCGAAATGCGCAAGCCGTTCGAGGCGGCACTCAAGCTGATCGGCGAGGCGTCCGGCCGCGTCGTCGTCACCGGCATGGGAAAGAGCGGACACGTCGGCACGAAGATCGCGGCGACATTCGCCTCGACCGGCACGCCGGCGCTCTTCGTCCACCCCGCGGAGGCGAGCCACGGCGACCTCGGCATGATCACCAAGGACGACGTCGTGCTGGCGCTCTCCTGGTCGGGCGAGACGGCGGAACTTCGAAGCATCGTGCTTTATTCGGCGCGCTTCGGCGTGCCCTTCATCGCAATCACCGCCGGCGCGACCTCCACGCTCGCCAAGGCGGCGGACGTCGCGCTGATTCTCCCGAGGGTCGAGGAGGCGTGCCCGCACGGGCTTGCTCCGACGACGTCCACGCTGATCCAGATGGCGCTCGGCGACGCGCTGGCGATCGCACTCCTCGAGGCGCGCGGCTTCACCGCCGACGACTTCCTGAAATTCCATCCGGGTGGCTCGCTCGGCGCCAACCTGACGCGCGTGCGCGACGTGATGCATTGCGGCGAGCGCCTGCCGCTCGCGCCGCTCGGCACGTTGATGCGGGAGGCGCTGCTTCTCATCAGCCAGAAGGGCTTCGGCTGTCTCGGCATCACCGACGGCCGCGGCGAGCTCGTCGGCATCATCACCGACGGCGACCTCCGCCGGCATCTTTCCGGCGACATCTTCCAGCAGCCGGTCGAGACGGTGATGACGCGCGACCCGAAGACGATCGAGCCCGACGCCCTTGTCGCCTCCGCGCTCGACGCGCTGAACGCCGCCTCGATTACCGCGCTCCTCGTGGTGGAGCGCCGCAAGCCCATCGGAATCGTGCACCTGCACGATATTCTGAGAACCGGCGTCGCCTGAGCGGCGCGACCCGGCGACGCCTCGCGCGGCGGAGCGCGCCCGATGCGAAAAAGCAAGCTTCAGCTCGGCCGGCCCGTCGCCATTCCGGAAAGCCCGGAGAAGGCGGTGCTCGATCGGGTCGCGAACCCCCATTCGGATGCGCGTTTCGTGGCGCGGTTCACGTTTCCGGAGTTCACGTCGCTTTGTCCGGTGACCGGGCAGCCCGACTTCGGCATCGTGGTGATCGACTATGTGCCGCGGAAATGGCTGATCGAATCGAAGTCGCTGAAGCTCTACCTGCAATCCTTCCGCAACCACGGCGCCTTCCACGAGGATTGTACCGTCTCGATCGGGCGACGCGTCGTCGATCTCCTCGCGCCGCATTGGCTGCGGATCGGCGGCTATTTCAATCCGCGCGGCGGCATGCCGATCGACGTCTTCTGGCAGACCGGGACTGCGCCGGAGGATGTCTGGGCGCCTGACCAGGGGATACGGCTCTATCGCGGCCGCGGCTGATCGAGGCTCGCGCCGCGCCTCAAGCGCTCGTGACGATCAGCACCGAGCCGTCGGAGCCAGAGACCTTGATCCGCGCTCCGGCCGGCGCATCCGGCCCACGCACCTGCCACACCGTGTCGTCGATCTTGACGCGCCCAACCCCCTCCACGATCGGCTCGGAAAGCACGAAGGTGCGGCCTTCAAGCCGGTTGCCGCGAAGATTGAGATGCGGGTCGGCAGTCTCGCCATTCGCGGTGCCATAGAAGCGGCGGCCGATGAGCGCCGTGATCGCGGAGAGCACGACGAAGCCGACGACCTGCATCTGCCAGGGCCAGTCGACCAGGAGCGCGCTCACCCCGATCAGGATCGCCGCGACCCCGAACCACAGGAAGAAGAAGCCGGGGAGCAGCACCTCCGCGCCGAGAAGCACGAGGCCGAGCACCCACCACGACCAGCCGCCGAGCGTCGCGATCATGTGAAATCCTCGGGCGGGCGCACTGTCACCACGGTCGTCGGCTGCGGCGAACCGGCTGGCGGCACGGAGCCGGCGCGCCGCTGCGACGCCGGCGCCTCGCCGGTAAAGGTCTGCCGCGCGATTTCCGCGATGCCGCCGAGCGCGCCGATGATTCCGGACGTCTCGACCGGCATCAGGAAGGTCTTCTGGTTCGGCGAATGCGCAAAGGCGGCAAGCGCCTCGACGTATTTCTGCGCCACGAAGTAGTTGATCGCCTGCACGTCGCCGGCGGCGATCGCCTCGCTGACGAGCTCCGTTGCCTTGGCTTCGGCTCCGGCCAGCCGTTCGCGCGCCTCGGCATCGCGAAACGCCGCTTCCTTGCGGCCCTCCGCTTCCAGGATGCGCGCCTGCTTCTGGCCCTCCGCCTTCAGTATCTCGGACTGCCGCTTGCCTTCCGCCTCCAGGATGGTTGCGCGCTTCTCGCGTTCCGCCATCATCTGGCGCGCCATGGAATCGACCAAGTTGCGCGGCGGGTCGATATCCTTGATCTCAATGCGCGTGATCTTGATGCCCCACGGACCCGCCGCCGCGTCGACAACGCGCAAGAGCCGCTCGTTGATCTCGTCGCGGTTAGACAGCAGCTCATCGAGCTGCATCGAGCCCATGACCGAACGGATGTTCGTCATGGTGAGATTCAGGACGGCGTTCTGCAGGTTGTTGACCTCGTAGGCCGCCCGCGCCGCGTCCATGACCTGATAGAAGTTGATACCGTTCGCGGTCACCGTGGCGTTGTCCTTGGTGATCACCTCCTGGCTCGGCACCTCGAGCACCGTCTCCATCATGTTCATCTTGGCGCCGATGCGGTCGACGAACGGGGTGATGATGTTGAGCCCGGGCTTCAGCGTCTTGGTATAGCGGCCGAAGCGCTCGACCGTGTAATTGTGCCCCTGCGGTACCGTCTTCACCGCGGAGATGATGACGATCACGGCGAAGACGACGAGGACGATGACGACGATGTCGAAGCCGTTCATGCGAATCTCCCATGCCCCAGGTGAGATATGGCGAGACTCGCGGGAAAGCGCAATTTCCGCCGGTGAAAGACTGGGCGCCGCAGGCACGGCAGCCGCCGCCCTATTGACGAGGCACCCGCCAGAAGATTGTTCCGTGGGCAGCGCGCCCCGTATGAGCCGCCACCGGACCTGTGCTAAGAGGAGCCGATCAAGCCGCATGCGCGGCGGAGCTGGCACACCCTAGGAAGGAAGCGCACGACATGGCTGGCAAGAAAATCCTGATGCTGACAGGCGATTTCAGCGAGGAATACGAGATCTTCGTCTTCGAACAGGCGATGCAGGCCGTCGGCCACCAGGTCGACGTGGTCTGTCCGGACAAGGACGCCGGAGACATCCTGAAGACGTCGCTGCACGACTTCGAAGGCGACAAGACCTATACCGAGAAGCCCGGCCACAACTTCCCGCTCAAGAAGAGCTTCTCCAAGGTGAAGCCGGCCGACTACGACGCCGTCTATGTCGCCGGTGGACGCGGCCCGGAATACATCCGCATCGACAAGCGCGTGCAGGAGATCATCCGCCACTTCCACAAGGCCGATAAGCCGATCTTCACCATCTGCCACGGCGTGCAGGTCCTGATGGCGGTGCCGGAGACGATCCGCGGCAAGGAGGTCGCGGCGCTCGAATATTGCGAACCGGAAGTCACCGCCGTCGGCGGCAAATATATCGACGTGCCCCCGACCGGCGCGCACATGGACGGCAAGCTCGTCTCCGCCAAGGGCTGGCCGGGACTGGCCGCCTTCATGAAGAATTGCCTGAAGGTGCTCGGAACCGAGATCCGTCACGCCGAACCGGCGCCGGCGAAATCGGAGACCAAGCGCAAGCTGGCGAGAGCCGCCTAGGTCCGAACAGGCTCCCACCAAAAATCCGGGCGCCGGGCCATTGGCTCGGCGCCCGTTTTCTTGTTAGGCGCGCCGCGCCCGTCGTCACATCGACAGGTGGATGTCGGCGAGGTCCTGGCCGATCGAATAGAAAATGCTCCCCAGCTCGGAGTTGCTCGGCGCGTGGTAGTAGAGCCGCTCGCCGTTCTCGATGCTCGCGCAGTCGTGCATGAGTGACTCCGCCGCGCTCGGGATGTCGCCGAACGTGATCGTGTAGAGCCGAATCTTGGCAGCCTTCACCTTCTCGCAGAGGCTGGCGGTCTTCGCGTTGAGGTTCGCCTCCGCGGTCGAGGCGTCGTTGGAGCCGAGGCGATAATCGCCGTCCACGTTGAGCCCGATATAGTTGTAGGCGCTGAAGATCGATTTGTTGTGATTGCTCACGCCCGTGACGGAGTTCTCGCCGTCGGTCAGAAGCACGAGCGCCTTCACCGTCTTCGCGTAGTACTCGTCGCTCGGGCCGACGCCCTCAGTGAAGGGCGCGCCCGGTGTAAGCACGCGCCACCCCCAGGCGAGGCCGGTCGGGATGTAGGTGCCCATGGCCGGATAGGCGATCATGTCGCTTATCGCAGTCTCGACCGAATCCCGATCTTTCGTGAGCGGCAGAAGCGGGCGCGGACAGCCGTAGTTCGGACCGCTCGTGTAAGGGAACGACGTATCCTTCTTGCCAGACTGCCAGCTGACGGTCGAGGAGACGTATTTCGCCGTCTTCTTCTGCGCGGCGCTGCCGTTCGAGCTGGTATCGTCGTTGAGGTAGTTATTCGAGTAGTAGTCACCGTTGTTGTTGTCGCTGTCCGGCTCGTCGGGCCAGAAGAACGGCACGAAAAGCGTGTCGGGATTCGCTGAATCCGGCGCCTCGTCGGTCTGGTCGTAGGGCTCGGCGCGCATCTCCACGCAGCCCGCCCAGCTGACATTCGAATCGTTCGCATGCAGTTGATCGAACAGCCATTTGTGGCCGACGCGCTCGGTCGTCTCCGTGCAGGTCGTCGTAGTGGTGCCGCCGCCCCCATGACGGCGACCGCCGCCGCTCGTCGTGGTCGTGCACGGGTCGTTGCTGGTGTCGACATCATAGTTGTCGAAATTCCGCCCATTGTATTTGGCCTGCGCGACGTCGTTCCAGTCGAGCCAGCTGTAGTCGAGGCTGGCGTTCTTGATGTTCACCGCGCCCTCGAAGGGCACGACGCCGACCTTGACGAAGTCGTCGGCCAGCGCCTCGTCGGTCATCAGGACATCGATCAGCTTCTGCGCCGCGCTCTTCAGTCCGGCGATACGGCTGCTTGGACCCGGGCTGCTCCAGTTGTTCGTGCACGAGCTCGACACCGTCGCACCGCAGTTCATCGAGCCGGTGTTGTCGAGAACGAGCGCCAGCTCGACCCGGTTGGACGAATGCACCACCTCCGCGGCGAGATCCATGTTCATCTGCGAAAACGAGCCGCCGACGAGGCCGGCGACGGAAAGGAAGACGGTGTTCATCGTTGCATCGGTCGCGACGTGAAAACCGTTGTCGGTCTTGGTGACCTTGATATCGTCGATCTTGAACGCGCTGTCTTCGACATTGAAGCCGTCGACATAGTTCTTCACGAACACGGTCGCGTCATCTTCGGAAAGATCTTCGCCGCGCCGCGCCAGAGCGAGCGCCGCAGAGTCCACCGCGTTTGAGAGTTCCGTCTTATAGCGGGTGAAGCGCGCTATGTCCGCTGCGCCTCCCATCACCAGAATGAGCGGGACGGCTGCCGCTGCGAAAAGTATTGCTATGTTGCCGCGTTCATCGCGGCCGAATCGACGCCATGCGCCCAGTTTTGTCTCCGGCATCGCCCGCTTCACTTCTCCATGCGAAAATACGCACCCCGGAGATAGGTGGTGGGTGCCGATATTTCGTTGACAAGTTTAGGCAAATTGCCAGCAGGCTAAATTTTCTCCTAACGCCGGGCACACGGAAGGTCGTGGTCGGCGCTCAATTCGTTCTATCTGGTGCGGACACTTCGCGGGGGTCGACCCCGGGGAAAATGACCAAAAGCCTAATGAGGACTTAAGATGCCACAGCATCCCGCAATCGCAAGCGGCCGCGCCGCTGTCGTCACCGGCGCGGCGTCGGGCATCGGCTTCGCCGCCGCGGCGAAGCTCGCCGGCCTCGGCATGAATATCTGCATGGCCGACGCGAACGCCGCGGCGCTGGAGGCCGCCGTCGCAAATGTCTCCGAGCGCGTCGGCAGCAAGGACGGCGTCATCGGCGTTCCGACCGACGTGTCGAAGCGCGAGGAGATCGAGAGGCTGAAAGCGCGTGCCTACGAAGCGTTCGGCGAGGTCGCTCTCCTCATGAACAATGCCGGCCTCGGCGGCAAAGACACGAAGCTTTTCAGCGACCCCGATCGCTGGAGAGCGGTTCTCGACACCAATCTCTGGGGCGTCATTCACGGCGTGCAGGTGTTCGCCCCGGCGATGATGGCGCAGACGATTCCATCGGCGATCGTCAACACCGGCTCAAAGCAGGGGATCACCTGCCCGCCGGGCGAGGCCGCCTACAATGTCTCCAAGGCCGGCGTGAAAGTTGTGACGGAAGCGCTGGCGCACGAGCTTCGCAATACCGAAGGCTGCCGCGTCAGCGCGCACCTCCTCATTCCGGGCTACACCTTCACCGGCATAACGTCGCGCGGCCGCACCGAGAAGCCGAGGGGCGCCTGGACCGCCGGGCAGGTGGTGGATCTCATGCTGGAGCGCCTCGCCGCCGGCGACTTCTACATCCTTTGCCCCGACAACGACGTGAGCCGCGCGATGGACGAAAAGCGCATGCGCTGGGCAATGGACGACGTGGTGCTGAACCGCCCCGCCCTTTCGCGCTGGCATCCGGACTTCAAGGATACCTTCGAGAAGTACATGGCTGAGTAGCTCCGGCCAAGTCGGCGGGAGCGGACGCGGCGCGCGTGATCGGCTCTAGGTGGCCGCGGCGGCTGCGGCGGCGATTTTCGGCTGCGCCGACTTCATCGCCTTGATCGGCGTCGGGATTTCGATTTCGACCTCGAGCGTCGAGACCGATTCGCCGCGGTCCATCCTGACCTGCACCTTCTCCTGGTCGACCTGCACGTGCTTCTTGATCACGGCCAGGATCTCTTCGCGCAGCGCCGCAACGAGGTCGGAGCCGCCGGCGATGGTGCGTTCGTGCGCGAGCAGGATCTGCAGCCGATCGCGTGCGATCGGCGCCGACCCCCCTTTCCTGAAGAGGCTGAAGATGCTCATGCAGCCCTCCGCATGAAGAGTCTGCCGAAGAGGCTCCGCTTGTCCGTCGGCACCGTCAGCACGATGGTCTCGCCGGAAAGCCGCCGCGCCGCATCGGCGTAGGCGCGCCCGGCAGCCGAAAGCGGATTGGCGATCGTTATCGGCGAACCGACGTTGGAGGCGCGCAGCACCTCTTCGCTCTCCGGGATGATGCCGAGGAGCGGGATGGAGAGGATTTCGAGCACGTCCTCCGTCTTCAGCATCTCGCCGCGTTCGGCGCGGCCCGGATCGTAGCGGGTCAAGAGCAGGTGCTTTTCCATGCGCTCGCCCTTCTCCGCTTTCAGCGTCTTCGAATCGAGCAGCCCGATGATGCGGTCGGAGTCGCGCACCGAGGAGACTTCCGGGTTGGTGACGACGACGGCGACGTCGGCGTGGCGCATGGCAAGCGTCGCGCCGCGCTCAATTCCCGCCGGGCTGTCGCAGATCACCCAGTCGAACTTTTCGCGCAGTTCTCCCATCACCCGTTCGACGCCCGCTTCGGTCAGCGCGTCCTTGTCGCGCGTCTGCGAGGCGGGAAGCAGCGACAGCGTGTCGACGCGCTTGTCGCGGATTAGCGCCTGATTCAGCTTGGCATCGCCTTGCACGACATTGATCAGGTCGTAGACGACGCGTCGCTCCGCGCCCATCACGAGGTCGAGGTTCCTGAGGCCCACGTCGAAGTCGACGACGACCACGTTCTTCCCGGATTGCGCGAGGGCCGCGCCGAGCGCCGCCGTCGACGTCGTCTTGCCGACGCCGCCTTTGCCAGATGTCACGACCAGTACTTTGGCCATCGTCGCCATCCTCCTTGGGAAATCTCAGCTCAGCGCCGCCATGGACATCGTCTCGCCGTCCAGCCACGCCTGCACGGGCCGGCCGCGATATTGCGGATCCATCTCGTCGGCCGTGCGGTAGAGGCCGTCGATCGCGAGCAGCTCCGCCTCGAGCTTGTTGCAGAAGATGCGCGCCGACGAATTTCCGGTGGAACCGGCGATCGCACGGCCGCGCAGCGCGCCGTAAACATGGATCGAGCCGCCGGCGACGACTTCCGACCCGGAAGCGACCGAGCCGAGGATGGTCAGGTCGCCGTCTGGAAAGATCAGCGACTGGCCTGAGCGGACCGGCGTGTCGTGCACCATCGACGCCGCGCGCCGCGGCGCGGCGGGAGCGGGAACCGGCGCCGCCGGCTTCTCCTCCGCATCCGCCTTTGCCGGCACTTCTGGAATCTTTGCGGCGGTCAGATCGGCGAGATCGCTGATCCCCGCGGCGCGGCTTCCGGAGACGAGCGGCGGCATGCCGAGGCCGAGCCACGAAGCCTTGGTGCCTTCCACGCCCATGATGCGAACGTCGCGCTCTGCGAGGTCGGCGATGAGCTTGGTGAGCCCTTCCTTGTCGAGGGCCAAAGCGGAGACGTCGAGGATGATCGGCCGCCCGACGAAGTAGCCGGGCGATTTCTTCGACCAAGCGTCTAGCTCGGCGAACCAGTCTTCGAGCGGCGGCTCCGGCGCGAAGAGAAGCGCCATGAAGGAACGGCCGCGGAAGCGGAGTGATTTTCGGGGTTGGACGGCGACGTTCACCGGACGAGCCTCGGTTAACAGCTTCCTTACGATTTGAGGCCGGTGTGGTTAAGCCCGGGTTAACGCAGATTAGCGTCTCAGTAATTTCATGGTGGCGCCACTATCGCGCCGTTTTCTGCTTCGGAGGACGGCGTTAAATCCAGCCGGAGAGCTCGCGCAATACCATTGACGTGATCACGCGCATCCCGGCCGGCGAATCGTTCAGGCAGGGCACATGCGCGAAATGCTCGCCGCCGTTGTGGAGGAAGATCTCGCAGTTCTGCACGGCGATCTCCTCGAGCGTCTCCAGGCAATCGGAGACAAACCCCGGATTGACGACTGCGATCCGCTTCACGCCCTCGCGGCCGAGCCGCTCCACGGTCTTGTCGGTGTAGGGCTGCAGCCATTCCTGCGGCCCAAAGCGGGATTGGAACGTCGTCAGAAGCCGGCCCTCGCGCCAGCCGAGCCGTTCGGCGAGGAGCCGCGAGGTCTTCTGGCAATGGCAGTGATAGGGGTCACCCTTCTCGAAATAGGATTTTGGCAGGCCGTGGTAGGAGGCGATCAGAACCTCGGGCTCGAAATCGAGCGCCGAGAAATGCCACTCGATGCTTTCGGCGAGCGCGTCGATATAGACCGGCTCGTCGTGATAGGACGGAACGGTGCGGAGCGCCGGCTGCCGCCGCATCGCCTTCAGCGCATCGAAGGCAACGTCGTTGACGGTCGCCGTCGTTGTCGCGCTGTATTGCGGGTAGAGCGGAAAGACGAGGACGCGCTCCGCGCCCGCTTCGGCGAGCGCGCCGAGCCTCTCGGCGACCGAGGGTTTCCCATAACGCATCGCCCATTCGACGGTGATCTCCGTCTCGCCGGCGAGCTCGGCCGCGAGCTTCTCCCCTTGCGCGCGCGTGAAAGTGCGAAGCGGCAACTCGTTCCGCTCCTTGTTCCAGATCGAGGCGTAGAGCGCGCCGCTCTTCTTCGGGCGGACCGAGAGCACGATCCCCTGCAGGATCGGCTGCCAGAGGAATGGCGACAGTTCGATCACGCGGCGATCGGAAAGGAACTCGCTCAAGTAGCGCCGCATTGGCCGGTAGCTCGTGCCGTCGGGCGTTCCGAGGTTCACGAGGAGAACCCCGATCCGTCCCGCCGCGACCGGCGGATGCCCGGTTGGCAGCCGGATCGCGCGCGCGGAATCGCGACGATCGGCGCTCTGCGATTCGCTTGGCGTCGGCCTCGGCATGTCTACTGGTCCTGCTCCGGCGAAAGGAACTCGACGTCCGGCGGGCTCGCGTTCCGCCGGAACCATTCGGCCAGCTCCGCTTCGGAGAATTCGCCGGCCGCGAGGCGAAGGAAGACGACGGCGGCTTCTGCCGGGCTGGCGCTAAGCTGTTGGCCGTTCACACGAAGGAAGAGCGCCGACGCGACGAAAGCCGTTCTCTTGTTGCCGTCGACGAAAGGATGGTTCCGCGCAATCCCGTAGGCGTAGCTCGCAGCGAGATCGAACACAGTCGGCTCGCCATAGCCTGCGAGGTTCTGCGGACGTGCCAGCGCCGACTCAAGCAAACCTTCGTCGCGAGTCCCGTGACCGCCGCCATGCCGTTGGATTTGTCTCTGATGAATCGATGCGACGACACGGAGGGTGAGCCAGCTCCAGGTCATTTCGCCAGTTCGCGAAGCGTGTCGCGATAGCGATCCATGATCTCCTCGGCGAGCCGCATCTGGTCCTCGAACTCCGGATCGAACGCCGAGAGCTCGATTCCGTTGGCGGTCTCGTTGAGGCTGAGCATCTGTCCCCGAGCGATTCCGAGCCTCTCCACGACCTCCTTGGGGAGTACGACGCCGAGAGAGTTGCCGACCTGCGTGACTTTGACCTGGTGCATGGCTGCCTCCGCCACGCAAATTATAACATTCGTTATAACATGGGCAAGCGGCAATGGATGCGCTATTCCGCCGCCTCGGCCAATTCGGGTCGCCCCGGGTTCAAGAAGGCCTGCAGCAACCGGTCGCGCTCGGCGAGCGCGGCGCGCGCCTGCGCCTCCTTCACATGCCCGAAGCCGCGGATTTTTTGCGGATAGGCGGCAAGCGCGCACGCGGTCTCCCAGTTCTCGGCCGAGAGCTTCTTCTCGATCTTGTTGAGCATCGAGAGATAGTCGCGAAGAAGCCGCCGCTCCCACCGGCGCTCGCGCGTATGGGCGAACGGGTCGAATGGTGTACCGCGCAGGGACCTCAGCCGCGCGAGGACCCTGAAGACGCGCATCATCCCCGGCCCGTAGGTCTTCTTCTTGAGATGCCCGTGGCGGTCGCGGCGTGCGGTGAGCGGCGGCGCGAGATGGAATTCCAACCGCTCCCAGCTTTCGAACTCTTGGCGAAGCTGGCGCTCGAAGGAGCCGTCGGTGAAGAGCCGCGCCACCTCGTACTCGTCCTTGATCGCCATCAGCTTGAAGAGCGAATGCGCCACCTCATTTGAAAGCGCCGTCGCGTCCGGCATGACGCGCGTCTCGGCCGATGCGATCTTCTCCACGCGTGCCTTGTAGCGTGCCGCGTAGCGGCTGCTCCTATAATCGGTCAGGAAGGCGACGCGCCGCGCGACGGTCTCGTCCAGCGACGGCCAGGTCGGATCGATGACGATCCCCGCCGCCGCCTCCGCCGCGGAGAGATCGAAGGCCGCGCGCCGTCCCCATTCGAACGCCGCGACGTTCATCGCGACCTCGACGCCGTTAAGATGGATCGCCTCAATGAGCGACTCCCGGCTGATCGGAATGCCGCCCTGCTGCCACGCGAAGCCGACCATCAGCATGTTGGTTGCGATGGCATCGCCGACGAGCTTGGCCGCGAGCCGCTCCGCCTCCACGAAATGCGCGCGGCCCTCGCCCGCGCGCTCCTCGATCACGCGCCTGAGCCGCCGCGTCGGCAGCGAGAAGTCGGCGTCGCGCGTGAAGTCGCCGGGGTAGGTCTCGTGCAGGTTGACGAAGACCTGGCTTTCGCCCGGCCGGATCGCCGCGAGCGCCTTCTTCGATCCGGTGACGACGATATCGCAGCCGAGCACGACATCCGCTTCCTCGGCGGAGATGCGGATCGCGTGGATCGCTTCCGGCGTCGGGCCGATGCGCATGTGGATCGAGACGCCGCCACCCTTCTGCGCCAGCCCCGCCATGTCGATCACGCCGACGCCGAGGCCGTCGAGATGCGCGGCCATCGCGATCACCTGGCCGACCGTCACGATGCCGGTGCCGCCGACGCCGGTGATCAGGATCGCTTGCGTCTTCTCCGGCGCGACGATCGCCGGTTCGGGAACTTCGGGAAGGCTCTCCGTCGCGACGGCGCGCCCCGCCTTCAGCTTCCCCCCGTGCACCGTCACGAAGGACGGACAGAAACCTTCGAGGCAGGAGAAATCCTTGTTGCAGCTCGACTGGTCGATGCGGCGCTTGCGCCCGAATTCCGTTTCGAGCGGCTGGATCGAGACGCAGTTCGACTTCACCCCGCAATCGCCGCAGCCCTCGCAGATGAGGCTGTTGATGACGACGCGCTTGTCGGGGTCGGGCGCGAGGCCGCGCTTCCGCCGCCGCCTTTTCTCCGCCGCGCAGGTCTGATCGTAGATCAGGACGCTCAGGCCTTCGACCTCGCGCAGCGTCTCCTGCACCTCGGCAAGCTCGGAGCGGTGATGGATGGTGAGTCCGGGAGGCCAGGCGGCGCCCGCCGGGTATTTGTGCGGATCGTCGGTGACGAGCGCGATCTTCTTCGCCCCTTCGGCCGCCACCTGCCGCGCCACCTGATCGACGGTGATGTGGCCCTCGACCGGCTGGCCGCCGGTCATGGCGACGGCGTCGTTGTAGAGGATCTTGTAGGTGATGTTGACGCCGGCCGCCGCCGCGGCGCGGATCGCGAGCGTGCCGGAATGGCCGTAGGTGCCGTCGCCGATGTTCTGGAAGACGTGGCCGCGCGTGGAGAATGGCGCCTCGCCGATCCAGTTCGCGCCTTCCCCGCCCATCTGCGCGAAGCCCTCGGTGCGACGGTCCATCCAGAGCGCCATGTAGTGGCAGCCGATGCCGGCATAGGCGCGGCTTCCCTCCGGCACCTGCGTCGAGATGTTGTGCGGGCAGCCGGAGCAGAAATGCGGGACGCGCACGCCGACGTCCTCGGTCGAGGCGAGCACCGCCTCGGCGTGCTCAAGCTGCTTCAGCCGCGCCGTGATCTCCGAATCGTTGGCGTAAGCGAGGATGCGCCGGCCGATGATGACGGCGATCTGATTGGCGCTGAGCGCCCCCCAGGCCGGGAGCAGCACGCGCTCCTGCTCGTCCTTCTTGCCGATGACCATCGGCGCGGCGGCGCGGCCATAGAGCTGCTCCTTGAGCTGCGTCTCGACCAGCGAGCGCTTCTCTTCAACGACGAGGATGGTCTGAAGCCCCTCGGCGAAGCGGCTGACGCCCTGCGGCTCGAGCGGCCAGGGCGCGGCGATCTTGTAGAGCCGGAGACCGAGATCCGCCGCCCGCTTCTCGTCAATGCCGAGAAGATCGAGCGCGCCGAGCGTATCGAGCCAGCTCTTGCCGAGCGATACGATACCGAGACGCGCCTTCGGCCCGCCGCCCATCGCAATCCGGTCGAGCCTGTTCTCGCGGATGAAGGCGAGCGCCGCCGGCTTCCGGAAGCGGTGGAGCAGCTCCTCTTTCTCAAGCGCATGCCGGCTGGAGGCAATGTTAAGACCGCCGGGCGGCATCGCGAAATCCGGAACGATCATGCGGACCCGATCGAGCGCGCTGTCGACGACGCCGGTCGATTCGACCGTGTCCTTCACGCATTTGATGCCTACCCACGTGCCGGCGAAGCGCGACAGCGCCCACCCGATCAGCCCGTAATCGACGAGGTCCTGCAGCCCGGCCGGGTTCAGGATCGGGATCATCGCGTCGACGAAGGCGAACTCCGACTGATGCGCTGTGGTGGAACTCTCACAGGTATGGTCGTCGCCCATCAGCGCGATGACGCCGCCCTTCGGCGAGCTGCCGTCGAAGTTCGCGTGACGCAGCGCGTCGCCCGAGCGGTCGACGCCCGGCCCCTTGCCGTACCAGATACCGAAGACGCCGTCGTAGCGGCCCTCGCCGTAAAGCTCGGCCTGCTGCGAGCCCCACACCGCAGTCGCCGCGAGATCCTCGTTCAGCCCCGGTTGGAAGACGATGTCGTTCGCCGTGAGCAGCTTACCGGCGCGCCAGAGCTGGAGGTCAAGCCCACCGAGCGGCGAACCGCGATAGCCGGAGATGAAGCCCGCCGTGTTCAGCCCGGCGAGGCGGTCGCGCGCCTTCTGCATGAGCGCCAGGCGGACGATCGCCTGCGTCCCGGAAAGGAAGACGCGCTCCTTGTCGAGGTCGTATTTGTCGTCGAGGGTGACGCCGCCGCGAACCATTCGCTCCTCTTGCGCCGGCAGAATCGACGGGCGCAGGCCCCAAGCGAATTCTGGTGTCCCGGACCGTGGAATCCTATCCCCAATTGCGCGAATCGAGGAAGGATTTGCCGCCGGTAACCTTGCACGCCGCCGTCATTCCCCTCCGAAATGCGCAAAAAACCCGCTGCGGCGCCCTGACGAGAGGCGCGACCGCAGCGATCTTGCGTAAACGCCGCATCCATCGCACGCTCGCTCCTCAGCCGGCGCGCTCAGCGAAGAACTGGGCCGCTCGCACGTCGGGGGCGCGAGGGGGAGACGACGATGGGCGCAGCACTTGCCGCAAGCCGGGTGATCGATAGGGCCACCTGGATTCTTGGCCGGTCCGTTTCCTGGCTGATCCTTGCGGCCGTCCTGGTCAGCGCCGCGAACGCCACCTCGCGCAAGCTCTTCTCAATCTCATCGAACGCCTATCTCGAGCTGCAGTGGTACCTCTTCGGCGCCGCTTACCTGCTGGCCGCCGCCTATACGCTGCAACGCAACGAGCACATCCGCATCGACATCATCTCGAACATGCTGCCAAAGACCGTGCGCAACTGGATCGACATCATCGGCCACCTCGTGATGCTGCTGCCGTTCACGCTCCTGATCGTCTGGGAAGCCACGCCCTGGTTTCTTCAGTCGTACCAGATCGGCGAGATGTCCAGCAATTACGGCGGACTGATCCAGTGGCCAGCAAAAGGCCTGATCATCGTCGGCTTCGGCCTGCTGGCGGCGCAGGCGGTATCGGAAATCATCAAGCGCATCGCCGTGATCCGCGGCGACATTCCCGACCCCTACGAGACCGCCGCCGCGGCACCGATCGAATAGGCCTGGCCGATGAGCGCCTTCATCGTCACGAACATGGCGCCGCTCATGTTCGCCTCGCTCGTTGTCTTCCTCCTGCTTGGATATCCGGTCGCCTTCTCGCTCGCCTTCAACGGGCTTGCATGGGGCATCGTCGGCATCGAGTTCGGCCTCTTCCAGCCGACGTTCTTCCAGGCTTTGCCGGATCGCATCTACGGCGTCATGAGCAACGAGACGCTGCTCGCGATCCCCTTCTTCACGTTCATGGGGCTGATCCTCGAGCGCTCCGGCATGGCGGAAGAGCTGCTCGACACGATCGGGCAGCTCTTCGGTCCCGTGCGCGGCGGCCTTGCCTTGGCTGTCGTAGTGGTCGGCGCCCTTCTCGCTGCGACGACCGGCGTCGTCGCCGCCTCGGTCATCGCGATGGGGCTGATCTCGCTGCCAATCATGCTGCGCTACGGCTACGATCGGCGGCTCGCGACCGGCGTCATCGCCGCCTCCGGCACGCTTGCCCAGATCATCCCGCCGAGCCTTGTCCTGATCGTCATGGCCGATCAGCTCGGCCGCTCCGTCGGCGACATGTACCAGGGGGCGATCGTCCCCGGCCTGGTGCTCTCGGGTCTCTACCTCGGCTACGTCATATTGACGACGTTGCTCTTCCCGGAAGCCGCGCCCGCGTTGCCGAAGGAGTTCCGCACCTTGAGCGGGGTCCAGCTGGCCGTGCGCGTCGTCGTGGCGCTGATTCCGCCGCTGGTGCTGATCTTCCTGGTGCTCGGCACGATCTTCATCGGGCTCGCCACGCCGACCGAGGGCGGCGCCATGGGCGCCGTCGGCGCCGTTGTGCTCGCCGCGGCCAAACGGCGTCTCACCTTGAGTGTCGTCCGCCAGGCGCTCGATGCGACTACCAAGCTCTCGTCCTTCGTGCTTTTCATCCTGATCGGCTCGCGCGTCTTCAGCCTCACCTTCTTCGGCGTCGACGGCCATCTCTGGGTCGAGAACCTCTTGACTGGGTTGCCCGGCGGTCAGGTCGGCTTCCTGATCGTCGTCAATCTCCTTGTCTTCTTCCTCGCCTTCTTCCTCGACTTCTTCGAGCTCGCCTTCATCGTGGTGCCGCTCCTCGGCCCAGCCGCCGATCACCTCGGCATCGACCTGATCTGGTTCGGCGTGCTCCTCGGCATCAACATGCAGACCGCCTTCATGCATCCGCCGTTCGGGTTCTCGCTCTTCTATCTGCGCTCGGTCGCCGCGCGCGAACCCTACATCGACCGCGTCACCGGCAAGATGACGGCGCCGATCACCACCGGTCAGATCTACTGGGGAGCGGTGCCCTTCGTCCTCATCCAGGTGATCATGATCGGGCTCACCATCGGCTTCCCCGGCATGGTCACCCGTTACAAGACGGGCGAGATCCACCTCTCGCCGTCGCAGATCGAGATGGAAGCGCCGAGTTCCGGCTCGGGGGCAGCACCCAATTTCGGCGCCGACAACAACGGCGCGGGCGGCAGCCCGAACTTCGGCACCGGCGCGCCCGCCGCGCCCAACTTCGGTGCACCCAGCGCCCCGGACACGAGCGCGCCCGCCGCGCCCAACTTTGGTGCTCCTGACGCCCCGGATACCACCGCCCCTGCCGCGCCCAATTTCGGCGCGCCGGCGGCGCCCAATTTCGCCCCGCCATCAAGCAACTAGGCTATCGGCGGCGCGCAACGAAAAAGAGGCCCCGGAGTCGCCTCCGGGGCCTCTTGTGACGGCGGGGGGCCGCTAGTGCGTCAGAGCTTGCCGGCGCGCTGCTGCGCATACATGAAATTGTCGTAGGTGCCGTCGGCGATCTGGAACCAGAGATTCTCCTCGTTGCGGAACGCCTTCAGCGAATCGATCATCGTCTTGAAGTCGGCATTCTTGGCGCTGATCTCCGCGTAGGTCTGCTCGGCGGCGTCGAAACAGGCCGAGAGGATCTCGGTCGAGAACGCGCGAAGCTGGGCGCCGCCGGAAACGAGACGCCGCAGCGCCGCGGGGTTGAGCGCGTCGTATTGCGCCTGCATGTCGCCGTTCACCGCCGCGCACGCCGTCTTGACGACGTTCTGGTAGAGCGGCGGCAACGCGTTCCACTGGTCGAGGTTGACGAAGGTGTGGAGCGTCGTGCCGGCCTCCCACCAGCCCGGATAGTAGTAGAACTTAGCGACCTTGTAGAAACCGAGCTTCTCGTCGTCATAAGGGCCGACCCACTCGGCCGCGTCGACCGTGCCCTTCTCCAGCGCCGGATAGATATCGCCGCCGGGAATGTTAGCGGGGACGACGCCGAGCTTGGAAAGAACCGCGCCGCCGAACCCACCGACTCGGAATTTGACGCCCTTGAGATCGTCGACGGTGTTGATCTCCTTGCGCCACCAGCCGCCCATCTGGCACCCGGTGTTGCCGGCGGGGAAGCCGATCATGTTGAACTTCGCATAGAACTTGTTCAGGAGGTCGAGCGCGCCGCCATAGTACCACCAGGCGTTCTCGCCGCGGCTCGACAGTCCGAACGGCACGGTCGATCCAAAGGCGAACGTCGGATCCTTGCCGAAATAGTAGTAGCTCGCCGTGTGGCCCATCTCGACGGTGTTGTTCTGCACCGCGTCGACGACGCCCGGTGTCGGCACAATCTCACCGCTGGCGAACGTCTGGATCTGGAACTTTCCGTCGGTCAGATCCCCGATCATTTTGGCAAGGCGCTCGGCGCCGCCGTAGAGCGTGTCGAGCGATTTCGGGAAGCCCGACGTGAGACGCCACTTGAGCTCAGGCATCGACTGCGCGATCGCCGGCGCCGCAAGCGTTGTCGCGCCCGCGACAGCGCCGCCCGTGACGAGGCCGGCCTTCTTGATGAATGAGCGACGATCCATCTCAGTTTCCTCCTTGGGGTGTTGCTTGGAGACGACCGTGACACGCGATCCGGGGAATTGTCTAGCCCGGCCGGGTGCTTGGCTGAGAGACAAACGCGGCCGATTCGCGCTAGAATAGGAAATGCCTAAATATCCGGCAGATCGGAGACGAGACCACGCTCGATGACCCCGCTCATTCTTCTCCCCACCGACATCCGTGCGATCGACGGCTACACTTGGCACGGGGCGGTCGACACTTACTTGAAGGCGGTCGCGCTCGTGGGGGCGGCTCCGCTGCTGCTGCCGAGCCTCGGCGAAGCGCTCGACCTGCCTGCAATCTTGTCACGCGTCGACGGCGTGCTCCTCACCGGCGCCCGCTCCAATGTTCATCCCACGCGCTACGGCGAGACGCCGTCGGAACGCTACGAGCCCTACGACCCCGACCGCGATTCGACGACGCTTGAGCTCATTCCGCTCGCGCTTGCCCAAGGCGTGCCGCTCCTCGCCATCTGCCGCGGCTTCCAGGAGCTGAACGTGGCGCTTGGCGGCACGCTCGTCACGGAGGCGCAGGAGCGGCCGGGGAGCCTCGACCATCGCGCGCCGATCGGGCTTCCAAACGACGAGCGCTTCAAGCTCGCCCACGAGATCGACTTCGAGACCGACAGCCGCTTGGCGGCGCTCCTTGGCGCGCGCTGCATCAAGGTGAACTCCGTCCACCGGCAGGCGATCGGCAAGCTCAGCCCGAAGCTCGCCGTCGAGGCGCACGCGCCCGACGGAACCGTCGAGGCGGTCCGCGTGAAGGACGCGCGCGCCTTCGCCTTCGGCGTCCAATGGCATCCCGAATATTGGGCCGCGACCGATCCGGCGTCGGGCGCGATCTTCCGCGCCTTCGCTGATGCCGCACGCCAACGTGCAATGCGCAATTTGCCGCTCGCGGCGGAATAAAGATGCCGATCCAGCAGCACGACCACGATCACGAGCATGAGGGCTCGCATCTCGACGAGATGGAGCTGCGCGTTCGCGCGCTCGAAACGCTGCTCGTCGAGAAGGGCTATGTCGATCCCGCCGCGCTCGACGTCTTCATCGACACCTACGAGACGAAGATCGGGCCTCGCAACGGCGCCAAGGTCGTCGCCAAGGCGTGGAGCGATCCGGCTTTCCGTCGCCGGCTTTTCGACGAAGCGACGGCTGCGATCGCCGAGCTCGGCTTCGCCGGCCGCCAGGGCGAGCACATGGTGGCGCTGGAGAACACGCCCGAGACGCACAACCTCGTCGTCTGCACGCTCTGCTCCTGTTACCCGGTCGCCGTGCTCGGCCTTCCGCCGGTCTGGTACAAGTCGGCACCCTATCGCTCGCGCGCGATCATCGATCCGAGGAGCGTGCTCGTGGAGTTCGGGGTCACGCTTCCCGACGCGACGAACATCCGCGTGTGGGATTCCACGGCGGAAATCCGCTACCTCGTCGTACCGATGCGACCGAAGGGAGCCGAGGGCTGGAGCGAGGAGAAGCTCGCGGACCTCGTCACCCGCGATTCGATGATCGGCACCGGCCTGCCGAAGCGGCCGGAAGACCTGCAATGACCCTGCCGCGCTGGGCGCCGTCCGGTTCGGCGCTAGCCGACATGCAAGCACGGACGCTCCGGTGACCATTGCCGAGTGGATGATATTCGCAGCCGTTCTGCTCTATCTCCTCACCATCGCCCCGGCGAAGGTGCTGGGCGATCATACCTTCGACAACGCCAACCCGCGCGACCCCGCGTTCTATAAGGCCGGCATCCGCGCCCGTGCGCTCGGCGCGCACATGAACGGGATCGAGGTCTTCCCGTTCTTCGCGGCGGCAGTCCTGCTGGCGGAATTTCGCGGCGGCCCGCAGCACTGGATCGATCTTCTGGCGGTCGCGTTTCTTGTCGTCCGCGTCGCCTACGTCGCCGCCTATGTGAGCGATCTGCCGACGGTGCGCTCGATACTTTGGAACCTCGGCTTCGCCGTGAACGTGGCGATCTTCTTCATGCCGTGGTGGGCGCCGGCGCACGGAGGTTGATCCAATTGGCACGCATGTGGGCCATAGTCCGAGATAAGGTGCGCACATGAACGGGCCACACGATCTCGGCGGGGCGCAAGGTTTCGGTCCGGTCGCGCCGGAGCCGAACGAGCCTGTCTTCCATGCCGAATGGGAACGGCGCGCGCTTGCAATCTCGCTCGCGATGGGAAGCGCAGGCGTTTGGAACATCGACATGGTGCGTCATGCGCGCGAGCGCATTCCGCCGGCCGAATATCTCGCCGCGAGCTATTACGAGAAATGGCTGAAGGGCCTCGAGCGGCTTCTGGCCGAGCATGGCCTTGCGACGCAGGCCGAGATCGAAACTGGGCGGAGCCTCGCGCCGCCGGCCACTCTTCCGCGCACGGTCAAGGCCGCCGACGTTGCCGCCGCTCTTGCCAAGGGCTCGCCCTACGAGCGCGAAGCCACCGCGGCGGCGGCCTTCGCCGTCGGCGACGCGGTGCGTGCGCGCGTCATCAATCCGAGAGGCCACACGCGCACCCCGCGCTACGTGCGCGGCCGCCAAGGCCGGATCGCGGCTATTCGCGGCGTTCATGTCTTCCCGGATTCGAATTCCACCGGCCGCGGCGAAGCCCCCCACTGGCTCTACTCCGTTGCCTTCGACGCCCGCGAGCTTTGGGGACCGGACGCGCGCAAGGGCGACGACGTCCGCGTCGATCTCTGGGAGCCCTACCTTGAGCCGGCCTGAGGCTGGCCGCGTCGCGGCCGAAAGCGTCGCCTCGATCCCGCGCGACGCCGATGGCCCGGTCTTCCCGACGCCTTGGGCGGCGCGCGCCTTCGCGCTTGCCGTTGCGCTCAACGAACGCGGCGTCTTTTCCTGGTCCGAGTGGTCGGAGACGCTCGGGGCCAAGGTCGCCGCTGAGACGCGCGCGGACCCCGCCGACGCAGAAGCCTATTGGCGTGCGTGGCTCGCCGCTTTGGAAGCGATCCTCGGACAGAAAGACGTCGGCGCTCGCGCCGATCTCCTCGACCTGAAAAAGGCGTGGCGCGAAGCGGCGGAGCGCACGCCGCACGGAAAGCCGATCGAGCTCTCCCCTCGCTAGGCGAGAACCGCCCCGGCGAAGAGCACGGCGCCGAGGAGCGTGATCGCCACCGCAGCGATCAGCTCGAAACCCAGCATCGCCTGGCTGGTGCGCCGGTCATCGACGCGTGCGAGGCGCCGCGCGAGACCCTTGGCGCCGACGGCGAGCGCAGCAAGCGCGGCGACCGTCACCGCCGTCCCAAGCGCCATGACGAAGGTCGAGGCGACGCCGGCCCAGAAGATCCCCTGCGACAACGCGAAGACGAGGACAACGAGCGCGCCGGAGCACGGCCGGATGCCGACGGAGACGATGGCGGCGAGCGCGCCGGCGAGCCCCGGCTTCCTGAGTACCGTTTCGGCCGGCACGTGGCTGTGGCCGCACGCCGCGACCTGGTCCGCCTTCAACGCAGCATGTTCGTGGCGATGCTCGCCATGGCCGTGTTCATCGTGCGCCTCATGATGATGGTGGTGATCGTCGTCGTGAGAATCCTGACCGTGGTGGTGGTGGTGATGATGATGCGCGTGCGGATCACCCCCGCGGATGACCGCCCACGCGGCGTGACCCTTGCGCGCCACGAGATAGAGGCCGAGCAGCGCAATGAGCGCGAAGCTCCCCGCCTCGAAGGTCTTTGCGGTCGCGGTGATCGCCATCGAGGTCATGTTGAGGATGACTGCCATCAGCCCGATGATGCAGACGGCGACGACGGCCTGCGCCATTGCGGCAATGAAGGCGATGACGACGCCGCGCCTGATCCGCGCCTCGTTGGCGACGAGATAGGACGAGATCACCACCTTGCCGTGACCCGGGCCCGCCGCGTGCACGATGCCGTAGAGGAAGGACACGCTGCCGAGCCAGAAGAAGCCGCCGCCCGACTTCAACCCCTTGAGCCCGGCGGTCAGATCGCGGTTGAACGTGGTCTGAAGCGCCACGAGCTCCGCCATCCATATCCGGAAGAGGCTCGGACGCGGGGGCGGCCGGGGCGCCGCGGCTGAAACCGGAGAAGCCGCGGCCGGGGTGGGCGCCGCAGCGGGCGCGGGCGTGCTCGTCGCCACAGCCGGAGCCGCCGCCGCGCCGGCGTTCTCGGCACCGCCGGATTTCGACAGAACCGTCGCGTCCGCCGGCAATGCCGTCAGGTCGCCCGCCGCACCTGCGCCGGCCATCTGCGAGACGGCTGCGCCGGCACTCGCGGGCGCGGGCGCCGCGCCGCCACAATTCGCATCGGCGCTGTTCTCGATGCCGGCGGTCAGCGACTGCATGCCCGGCGGCAGGGCACGCACGTCCGCGCCGACCGTCGCAAGCTGCGCCGCCGCGGCGGCGTCGGGCTCGTGTCCGGGATGGACGGCGAGCGTGCAGCCGGCGGGCGCGTTAACGAGGCGCACGGCCTCGGCATTCGGCAGCGAGAAAGCGACGTAATATTCCGGGTCGTAGACCTCGAGGTGCACCGTGCCCTGCGTCTTCAGCGGCATGGCAAGCGGCAGCGTGAAGTGCAGGAGCAGCCGGTCGCCGGCGAGCTCCAGATAATAATCGGTCGGCGCCGAGAAGCCCGCCTGATAGTCGCCCACCGAGAGGAAGGTGAAGTAGTCGAAGTCCTTGAGCGACTCGACGTTCTCCTTGGCCAGCGGCTCGAGCTCCTCGCGCGAGAATTTCCCGTCGCCGTTCTTGTCGATACCCTGCAGCGCGTAGGCGGAGAATTCCTCGTCGAAGAGCCAATGATGCTTGATCGCGGCGATCCGCCCCTTGTCGTCGAAGACCATCTCCGAGGCGGAATCGACCCAGACATGCGGATGCG
This sequence comes from uncultured Alphaproteobacteria bacterium, assembly GCA_963739005.1. GTDB lineage: Bacteria > Pseudomonadota > Alphaproteobacteria > Rhizobiales > Afifellaceae > DASWJZ01. Next base: position 884,540 of record CAVTYQ010000002.1, read on the forward strand.
CCAGCGCCGCGGCGGGAGCCAAGACGAGAAGTGCAACGAAGAAGACGATGTCGCGAAGGCGCAAGCCGGGCTCCCAGTCGCCGCGGATGCCCGATTCAATTCCTCGGGCGAGGACCGATTCGGCCCTCATCGGGGCGATTTCATGGTCCGCCGGTCAGGCCGGCTCCAACCGCTCCTCGCCCGGATTCTCCTGCACCAGATGCATCGTCGCATCGACGAGCAGGTGCCGGTCGTGGAACGCGACAACCGCTGCACGATGCGTCGTGCTGACGATCGCGGTGCCTTTCAGGCGTTCCTTGAGGAGGGGGTAGATGCGCGCCTCGGTCGGCGCGTCGAGTGCCGACGTGCCCTCGTCGATGAAGATCCAGTCCGGCTTCAGAAGCAGCGCCCGCGCAAAAGCCAGCCTCTGCTGCTCGCCGACAGAGAGCGCAAGTGACCAGTTCGCCGCCTCGTCGAGACGCCCGGCGAGGTGGCCGAGGAGGCAATCCTCAAGCGCCTCGCGGCACGTCTCGTCGTCGTATTTGGCTGGCGGCTCAGGATAGCAGAGGGCGTCGCGGAGCGTGCCGATCGGCAGATAGGGACGCTGCGGCAGGAAAAGCACGCGTGCGTCCTTCGGCGTGTCGATGACGCCGTCGCCATAGGGCCACAGGCCCGCCAGCACGCGAAACAGCGTCGTTTTGCCGCTCCCCGAGGACCCGCTGAGCGACACCGTCTCGCCGGCGTGCACCACGAAGTTCGCCTTGTCGATGAGGAGCTCGCCGTTCGGAAGCCGAACGTCGACGCCTTTGACCGCGAGCGTGCTTTCCGCGCCGGGTTCGACCTTGATCCCGGTCTTTGCGCTCGCCTCCTTCGCCCGCTCCATCGCCTCGCCGAAGGAGGTCAAGCGGTCGACCACCGCCATCCAGTTCGCCACCGTCGGATAGGCGTCGACGAACCACGACAGCGAGCCCTGCACCTGCGCGAACGCTCCCGCTGTTTGCGTCAAGACGCCGAGCGGCACGATGCCGGCGAAATAGCGCGGTGAAGCGACGATGATCGGGAAGATCGACGCGACCTGTCCGTAGAAGGAGGTGAGCCAATTGAGCCGCTTGTTGTATTTCATGTAGAGCCACCAGGTCGAATAGACTCTGGCGAAGCTCCCGCGTAGGCCGCGCTCTTCGTCGGGCTCGCCGTGATAGAGTGCGATCTGCTCCGAATTCTCGCGAATGCGCGTCATCCGGTAACGGAAGTCGGCGTTGTAGCGCTGCAGGTTGAAATTGATGCCGATCAGCGGGCGACCGATCCGATAGGTGAGCCACGAGCCGACCACGGCATAGAGGACCGCGGCCCAGAACATGTAGCCTGGTATCGTGATCCCGCCGAAGATCGGGATCACGATGCTGCCCGAGAGACCCCAAAGAATCGCGGTGAAGGTGACGAGCGTCATCACCTGCGACAGAAGGTCGATCGAGATGTCGAGCGTCTGATCCGCAAACGACGCGCAGTCCTGCTCGATGCGCTGTTCCGGATTGTCGGTGAGGTCGCCGACGAGCTCCATGCGGTAGTAGGTGAGGTTGCCGAGCCAGTCGCGGAAATAGACGTCGGTCAGCCAGCGCCGCCAGCGGATCGTCAGAAGCTGCTGGAACCATTGATTGTAGACGGCGACGAAGATCAGCAGGGCTACGAGCACGATCCAGTATTCCACCTCGTAGCGGAATGCGGCGGCGTCCTTCTGCTGGATCGCATCGAAGAAACGGCCGTTCCAGTCGTTCAACAACTTCGACATGTAGACGAGCAGGATGTTGAGGCTGAAGATCAGCACAAGCGTGGCGCGGCCGATCCAGCCCTCCCTGAGGCTGAAGGAAAGCCCGAGGACTCGAAAGGCGACGGGGTCCTTGGCGAACCAGTAGGGCTTGGCGAGCGCCCAGAGCTTCGTGATGAAGCTCCGCGCGGCCGCCAGTTTCGGCAGGAAATTGTTGATCATCGCGATATCCGATGTGAAGGCCGGGGCATACTTCCCCTATAGTCGAGTCGCACCAATTGAATCTTTCGTTAGGTAGCGGGAGTCCCGGGGCCGGCAGCCTCTCAGGCTTCGGCGATCGAAAGCGCCAACGCCAGGAGCGCCCGGTCGGAACCGGGAGGGCCAATTAGCGACAACCCGAGCGGGCAACCGTCGAGCTCGGCGAGCGGCATCGATATCTGCGGCAGGCCGGAAAGCCCGGCGATGCAGAGAATCGAAAGCGCCCGCTCGCGGTAGGCCTGCAACTCCTCGCCCCGAAGATCGCGCTTCGGCGCGATCGCGGGCACCGTCGGCAGCATCAGCACCGCATCGTCGCCGAGAAGCTCCTTGACCCGCGCGCGTTGCGCCTTGCGGTTCTTCTCCGCCTCCCGCAGCTCCGATGGATCGAGCGTCTTGCCGAACTCGAAGCGCTCGCGCACGCCCGGCGTCATGTCGGGATTGCGCGACGTAATCCACGCCCCGTGCGCCTTCCAGGCCTCCGCCGCTTGCAGGCGCCGGAAAGTCCAATACCAGTGCTCGAGTCCCTCCGGTGCGACGGTTGCGTTGGTCGGATCGCCGAGACGGTCGACCACGTTCCCCTCGGCTTCTTCGAGCGCATCGGCCTCGCGATCGGAGAGGAGCTGCACGAACGCGTCCTCCGCGCGGAGCAGCCGCGTCAGCGCGAAGGCGCGCTTGTCCTCGCCGAGGAAGATCGGCGCGACGCGCCCGAAGATCTCCGCCTTGTCGGCGAAGTAGCCGACCGTGTCGAAGGATGGGGCGAGCGGCATCCCGCGCGAATTGTCGACGCGCCCGTGCGTCGGGCGGATTCCCCACAGCCCGCAATAGCTCGCCGGCGCGCGGACCGAGCCGCCCGTATCGGAGCCGATGGCGAAGTCGCAGAGCTCGGCCGCGACCGCGGCCGCCGAGCCGGACGACGACCCGCCGGTGATGCGGCCCTCGGCGCGCACGTTGATCGGCTCGTCGTAGTGTTTGTTCTGCCCGTTCATCGAAAAGGTCAGCTCGTCGGTTTGCGTCTTGCCGACGAAGGCCGCGCCGGCGTCGAGCATCTTCTGGACGATCGGCGCGCTGGTCTTGTGGATCGGGCTCTCGGCCGCCTTGAGCGGACTGCCGCCGCCGGTTGGGTAACCGGCGACGTCGAAAATGTCCTTGACCGCGAAGGTCAGATCCTTGAGCGGCCCCTCCGCCGCCGAAGGCACCTCGACCTCGCCGTAATCAAGGAACGCGTTGACCGCGTCGCCACGAATGATCATTCGATCCCTCCGCCCCTATAGGGACACTCACACAGGCGAAGCGCAACATGCCGAGATCGGACGGAACGCCGCGCGTCTTCCGCTTTGCGCCGAGCCCGAACGGGTATTTGCACCGCGGACACACGCTCTCGGCGCTCCTGAACCACAGGGCGGCGAAAGCGACCAGCGGTCGCTTCCTCGTCCGTATGGAGGACTACGACGCGGCGCGCTCGCGCGCAGCGTTCGAGACAGCGATCTATCAGGACCTCGACTGGCTCGGACTCACTTGGGAGGTGCCGGTGCTTAGGCAGAGCCAGCGCCTCAACACCTATTCCGCTGCCCTCGAAGAGCTCGACCGGCTCGGGCTCCTCTACCCCGCGTTCATGACGCGCGCCGAAATCGCCGCGATTTCCCGGGTGCACGATCCGGACGGCGCGCCGCTCTATCCCGGCGACGAGCGCAACTGGAGCCAGGCCAAGCGCAGGGCGGCGATCGACAGCGGCGCGCCCTACGCGCTCCGCCTCGACACGCGCAGTCTGCTTCGCGACCTTCCGCCACTCACCTGGAGCGAAATCGATCCGTTCGGAGAGAGCGCTCCGTTGCTCAGAGGCGTCGACCTCGCGCTCTGGGGCGACGTGCTCCTCGCACGCAAGGAGGTGCGGGCGAGCTATCATCTCGCCGTCGTCGTCGACGACGCGTTCCAGGGCGTGAGCGACGTCGTGCGCGGCAAGGACCTCCAGCCGTCGACCTCGGTCCACCGCGTCCTGCAGACGCTGCTCGGCCTTCCCGAGCCGCGCTACTTCCACCATCGGCTGATCCTCGATGAGAACGGCGAGAAGCTTTCGAAATCGCGCGATTCCGAATCGATCCGCGTGCGGCGCGAAGCGGGCGAGACGCCGTCGATGCTGATCGCGGGCCTCGGCCTCACCTAGCCGAGCGTCGTCTGAAGGATAGCGAGCCAGAGTGTGACGGTCGCGACGCCCGCCGCCGTCGAGATCAAAAGCGTGTTCGAGGCGAGCGCCTGGCCGGTGCCGAGACGACTTGCGATCAGGAAGGCGTTGACGCCGGTCGGCGACGAGGCCGTCAGCGTCAGCGCCGCAACGCCGACCGGTGAAAGCCCAATTCCTCGCGCCGCCGCGAAGACAAGCGACGGCAGCAGGAAAAGCTTGAGGACCGAGAGCGCGATCGCCGGCCGCACCTGCCGCGCTATGCCGTAGTTCACCAGCGCCATGCCGGACGCGAAGAGCGCCAGCGGTCCGGCCGAGTTCGCCAAAGGATCGATCACCTTGGCGGCGACGGTTGGGATCGGAAGACCCGTCGCGCGCCAGAGGAGTCCGGCGAAAATGCCGATCAGGATCGGATGCAGCGCCAGCGAGATCGCCAGGCGGCGAAGGGTCTTCGCGCGCGGCGTCGGATCGGTCTCCTTTCCCTCCTTCGCGAGCGCCCACTCGTTGAGAAAGACGCTCAGGAGCATCGTCGCCGGCAGATGCACCGAGACGATGATGATGAGAAAGACGGTGCCGCTCTCGCCGAGCGCCGTCTGCATCAGCGGCAATCCGATCAGCACGGCATTGGAATAGGCGGCCGATGCGCCGGCGACGATCCCGGCGCGCGCGTCGCGCCCGAAGACGTGCCGGATCATCAGATGCGCACCGGTCCAGACGATGGCGAAGGGCACGAAATAGGCCGCCCATGCCCGCCACGGCGAGACGCCGTGGAGGTCCGCCTTGGCCAGTGTCTCGAAAAGAAGGAGCGGGATCGCCAGCGTGAAAACGAAGTCGGTGAGCTTCTCGCCGACTTCGACCGAAAGGAGCCCCACGCGCGCTGTGGCGTAGCCGAGGCCGATCAGGCCGAAGATCGAAACGACGATGGAGAACGTCGCAGACAAATAGCTCTTCCCCGAGGCTCGAAGTGTCCGGGACGGGCTTCCGGCCGCGGCCGTTCTGCCATAGAGGTCCGCGCGACGAAAGCTGCGGCGCGACCGCGGAAGACGATGCCGAGAACGATCCTCATCACCGGCTGTTCGAGCGGCATCGGCAATGCCTGTGCGCACGGCATGAAGGCGCGCGGCTGGCGCGTCTTCGCGACCGCACGCAGGCCCGCCGACATCGAAGCCCTCGCCGCCGCCGGCCTCGACGCCCTTTACCTCGATTACGCGGAGCTGGACTCGATCGCAGCCGCGGCGGAGAAGGTTCTGACCGCGACCGGCGGCGCGCTCGACGCGCTCTTCAACAACGGCGCCTACGCCCAACCCGGGGCGATCGAGGACATCCCGACCAACGCGCTGCGCGACCAGTTTGAGGCGAACTTCTTCGGCTGGCATGAGCTGACGCGCCGGGTCGTCCCCGCGATGCGCCGACAGGGCCACGGTCGGATCGTCATGTGCTCGTCGGTCTTGGAGCTGATCGCGATGGGCTATCGCGGGGCTTATGCCGCGACGAAGTTCGCGCTCGAAGCCTATTCCGATGCGCTTAGGATCGAGCTCGCCGGCGCGGGCATCCGCGTGGCGGTGATCGAGCCCGGTCCGATTCGCACGAAGCTCACGGCCACCGCCCTTGCCCACGGACGGAAGAATGTCGACGTCGAAAACTCCGTCCACGCCGCCTACTACCGTCGCCGTTTCGCCGCAATGGAGAAGGGCGGCAACACCTTCGGCGAGCTCGGGCCGGAGGCAGTGCTTGCCGCGCTCGTCCGCGCCTGCGAGGACAGGAATCCGCGCCCTCAATATTTCGTCACCCGCCCGACCCGCGCGATGAGCCTGCTGCGACGGATCGCCACGAAGCGCCAGTTGCACGCCTTCCTGGCCTGGGCGACGAACAAGGGATAGGAATGCCGATGCCCGCGTTGAACAGACGGGCCGTCCTGCAACGCCCGTCGCAACCGGAACGCCGCCATGGATATTTCCACAAAGATCATCATGCCGATCGCGCTCGCGATCGTTTTCGCCATCCTCTTGGCCGGACTGTGGAACATGATGCGGGGCGGCTCGCCGAACCGGTCGCAGAACCTGATGCGCGCCCGTGTCGTGGCGCAGTTCGCGGCGATCGTCGTTGCGATGACCGCGCTGTGGCTGGCGGGGCGTTAGAGCCCGGATCACGGGTCGCCCTAACGGAAAATGGCGCCTGCGTTGCCATGATGTCACAGCCGGCTGAAGATCGCCCGGCGCCCCCTCCCCCGCCGGCCACGATCCGCTAGCATCGAAGGAACGGGCGGCGCCGCCCCAAATGGGCGGCCAAAAGGGGGCGGAATGCGTGGCATCCTAGGTCTTGCGCTTGGCGCGCTGCTCGCGGCCCTCGCGGCGGTTTCGCCGTCCCTCGCGCAGGACTATTCCGGGTCCGGATCGAACGGCGGCCTTGCGGGGATTTTCGACGAGGTGCGGGTCGGAACGGTCTTTTCCGTGCAGCCCAACGACAATTCCGGCGTGATCGTGAGCGGTCAGCTCTACTTCAGAGCCTTCGGGCCGCCCCGCCAGAACTACTTCGCCAACACGCTGCTTCGCCCGCGCATCTTCGTCGGCGGAAATCTCGCGACGGCCGACGACGGCGTCAGCCAAGTCTATGCCGGACTCACCTGGCACTTCCCGATCTACGATCCCTTCTTCCTCGAGGCGAGCTTCGGCGGCACCTACCACGACGGCCCGCTCGAGAGCCCCCCCGGGGGGCTCGATCTCGGCTGCCACTGGCTCTTTCACGAGAGGCTCGGTCTGGGCTTTGATATCGGCCAGCATTGGACGCTCCTCGCCTCCGCCGATCACTCATCGCACGCCCACCTTTGCGACGGCGGCAAAGCCGGCAACAGCGGCATCACGCATGCCGGCGTCTATGCCGGCTACCGGTTCTAGAAGCAGCTGACGCCGGCCGCGCCACCGACGCGGCCCACGTGACGCGGCAAGGGGCGGCCGGTAAGGTCGCCCGCATGGTCATCCTGAACAAGATCTACACCAAGACCGGCGACGACGGCACGACCGCGCTCGGCACCGGCGAGCGGCGGCCGAAGGACGATCTCAGGATCGAGGGCTACGGCACGGTGGACGAGACAAATGCTGCGGTCGGCGTAGCGCGGACCGAGCTGTCGCCGGAATTCGCCGAACTCGACCAGATGCTCGCCGCAATCCAGAACGACCTCTTCGACCTCGGCGCCGAGCTGGCGACACCCGACGATGGGAAGCCGAAGGACTACGAGCCGCTCCGCGTCGTCACCGCGCAGGTCGAGCGGATCGAGCACGACATCGACCGCCTGAACGCCGACCTTGCGCCGCTTCGCTCCTTCGTTCTCCCCGCCGGAAGCCGCGCCGCCGCCGCGCTTCACGTTGCCCGCACGATCGCCCGCCGCGCCGAGCGGCTGATGGTGACGCTCGCGCGAAAAGAGCCGGAGCGCGTCGGCCGCCCGGCGCTCCTCTACATGAACCGCCTTTCCGACTTCCTCTTCGTGGCCAGCCGCTTCGTGAACGCGAAAGGCGCCGGCGACGTACTTTGGGTGCCCGGCAAGAACCGCTGAATCAATAACCGGCGACTTCGACGACAGCTTCGGCGAAGGCCTGAGGGGCTTCCTGGGGCAGATTGTGCCCGATGCCGCCCGTGATCAGCCGATGCGAATATTTGCCCGAGAACTTCTTGGCATACGCACTAGGCTCCGGGTGCGGGGCGCCGTTGGCGTCGCCCTCCATCGTAATCGTCGGCACCCCGATGACGGGTCCCTCGGCGAGCCGCTTCTCGAGATCGTCGTATTTGGCCTCGCCTTCAGCCAGTCCGAGCCGCCAGCGGTAGTTATGGATGACGATCGCCACGTGATCCGGGTTGTCGAACGCTGCGGCGCTGCGCGCGAAGGTCGCCTCGTCGAAGCTCCATTGCGGCGACGCGAGCTGCCAGATGAGCCTGGCGAAGTCGCGCGTGTATTTTTCGTAGCCGGCGCGGCCGCGATCCGTTGCGAAGTAGTACTGATACCACCACAGCAGCTCGGCCTTCGGCGGCAGCGGATTCTTTTCAGCGGCCTGGCTGCCAATCAGATAACCGCTGACTGAGACCATGGCTTTGCAGCGCTCCGGCCACAGGGCTCCGACAATGTTGGCCGTGCGCGCACCCCAATCAAAGCCACCAATGATGGCTTTATCGATCTTCAAGGCGTCCATGAACGCGACGATGTCTGCAGCGATTCGCCGCCGGCTCGCCGTTCCGCATCGTGTCGTCGGCGAGGAAGCGCGTCGTGCCATAGCCGCGCAGGTGGGGGACGACGACCCGATACCCCTTCGACGCGAGGAGCGGCGCAACGTCGACGAAGGCGTGGATGTCGTAGGGCCAGCCGTGGAGGAGGAGCACGGGCGCACCGGCAGAAGGTCCAAGCTCGGCGTATCCGACGCTGAGCACCCCGGCGTCTATCTGCTTCAGCGGGACGAGAGAATCCTCTGTCGCGCTGATCGGGACAATTCTTGCCGGATCTACCGTAGCGGATGCCGCTCGCGCCGCCGCGAAATCCAACGCGACCGATGTCATTGCAGCAGCGCCGAGGAAACGGCGGCGACCGTGATCGATCCTCTCAGGCGCTTCGATCTCGTCCATGTTGAAGCCTCTCTGATCGAAAGCCGGAACCGTGCGACCAGACTGTCAAGGGGCGTAGTGATTGAAAACAAAGTCGCGGGCCTTGACGATCTGGTGGCAGGCGAAGCAGGTATTTTGCACCGCCGCGTCGGCCGGTTTGCCGTCGTTGAATTGCGCGAATCCCCAGCCGCCGGTCGAGGCGTATTTTGTCGAGTCCTTGACCATGAACTGAACCCCGTTCTTGGGCAGGCCCGCGACGTAGGACTGGAGATGGCCAAAGGCCTTTTCGCTTTCCTCCAACGGGTCGTAGCTCCAGGCGAGCCGGGCGATGACGGTGCCGTCCGGATAAGGAAGCTCTCCGGCCCGGGCGGCCTTGATCGCTATGTCGTTGCCGAGAATGGCTCTTAGATCGTCGAGCTTGCCTTCTTTGTGGGCCACCGCGATCAGCGCCCAGGCGCGATATCCGTCGGGGAGTTTGATTCCGTAGACCGGAGACACCTCTTCGTCGCCCTGTCCGGAGGCAGGAGCCATGATGGCGACTACGGCGGCCACCGCCGCGGCTGCAACCGACACGAAGACCATCCGCTTCATGCGGTGCTCCCTTTCCGCCGCGTCACGACCGAAGGCTCTTCAGGAGACGGCGCGCAGCCACGCGCGCCGTCTACTGCATCGTCAGGCCCGTTTGCGCAGCGATTTGAAGGTTGCGCGCACATCGGTGACGAAGAGCGCGGGCTGCTCCCAGGCCGCGAAGTGCGTGCCTTTCGGATGGTTGCCGTAGTAGACGAGGTTCACATACGCCTTCTCTGCCCAGCTCTTTGGCGCCTGGTAGATCTCCTCGGCAAACGCACTGACGCCGACCGGAAGCTTGACGCCCCTCACATCGAAGAAGCCGCCCGCCGGCAGGTTGTGCCGGGTGTCCCAGTAGAGCTGCGCTGAGGAGATCGCGGTGTTGGTCAGCCAATAGAGCGTGATGTTGTCGAGGACGTCGTCGCGGGAGAGACCTTCCGTCTTTCCGTCGAAGACGCGGGCGATCATCCGGTAGCTGCGAATGTCGTGGTCGAGAATCCACGCCGCGAGACCGACCGGCGAGTCGACGAGCCCATAAAGCGTCTGCGGGCGGTTGTTCATCTCGATGGCGTAGCCGAGCCCGTTCTTGTAGAAGTCATCGAGCCCATCCCACGCGAACTTTTCCTCCGGGGAAAGGCCGGCCGGCGGCGGGCCGCCAGCGGAAAGCGCCTTCGAAACATCGGGCGGAACCGTGGCCGCCATATTGGTGTGAATGCCGAGCAATCCCGGCGGCTGCTGCAGGGCCATCACCTCCGAAATGGCATTGCCCCAGTCGCCACCCTGCGCCACGTAGCTCGTGTATCCGAGACGCTGCATGAGCGTCGCCCACGCCTTGGCGATGCTGACGGGATTCCATCCGGGCGCTGTGGGCTTACCGGAGAAGCCGTAGCCCGGCAGCGACGGAATCACGAGATGGAAGGCATCCGCCTCAGTCCCGCCGTGGGCGGTCGGATCGGTCAGCGGATCGATGATCTTGAGCTGCTCGATGATCGAGCCGGGCCAGCCATGCGTCACGATTAGCGGCAACGCGTTCTCGTGCTTGGAACGGACGTGGATGAAATGGATATCGAGCCGGTCGATTTCAGTAATGAAGTTCGGCAGGGCGGCAAGCCTCGCTTCGCATTTGCTCCAGTCGTAATCGGTCGCCCAATACTGCGCGAGCTTTTGCGTCGTCGCGAGCTGCACACCCTGTGTGTCATCTGCGACGGTCTCCTTTTCCGGCCACCGCGTCGCCGCGACGCGTCGACGGAGGTCGGTGAGTGCTTCGTCCGGAAAGCTGACGCTAAGGGGCCGGATTGCCGGGTCTTCGGCCGCTGCGGCAGGCTGTGCGGGGAGCAGACTGGCTGCGGCCGCTGCTGCTGAGGCGGCGAGAACACTGCGGCGGTTCGGTGATGAGGATGTTTCGGACATGGTCTCCCTCCTTTTCACTGCTGGAAAAGCGTGACTCGGGCAGACGAATGGTTCGTGACAATAGAGTCCGCGGGCGCCTGCGGCCGCGCCTTTCGCGACGAAGCTTCCGGTCTGGCGGCCTCCCGAAAGCCGCACCAATCTTTCTGGCGCCTGTTAGGCTCAAGCGGGATTGGAGCAGTATTGTGTCCTTCCGCTGCTCCAAGGGGGACGCCCCGCCCGGCCGGAATACGGCATCGAAGCGGCGCGTCGCGGCTTGCCTCGCCCGGCCCTGGAAGCTAGTCCCTCCGGCTGAACAGCGAAGGATATGGCATGAAAGTGCTCGTGCCCGTGAAGCGGGTGATCGACGCGAACGTCAAGCCGCGGGTGAAGCCAGACGGCTCCGGCGTCGACCTTGCGAACACCAAGATGGCGATGAACCCGTTCGACGAGATCGCGGTCGAAGAGGCCCTGCGCCTGAAAGAAGCGGGAAAAGCCGAGGAGATCGTGCTCGTCTCGATCGGCCCGGCGCAGGCGCAGGACACGATCCGCACCGGGCTCGCCATGGGCGCCGACCGCGGCATCCTGATCCAGGTCGACGGTGTGGTGGAGCCGCTCGCCGTCGCGAAGCTTCTGAAGGGCGTGGTCGAGGCGGAGAAGCCCGGCCTCGTCATCCTCGGCAAGCAGGCGATCGACGACGACAGCAACCAGACCGGCCAGATGCTGGCCGCGCTGCTCGGCTGGGCGCAAGGCACCTTCGCCTCGAAGCTCGAGCTCGCCGACGGCTCCATCAACGTCACGCGTGAGGTCGACGGCGGCCTGCAGACAGTGACGCTGAAGATGCCGGCAATCATCACGACCGACCTCAGGCTGAACCAGCCGCGCTATGCCTCGCTCCCGAACATCATGAAGGCAAAGAAGAAGCCGATCGACACGAAGACCGCCGCCGCCTTCGGCGTCGACACGACGCCGCGGCTTGAGGTCCTTGAGACGAAGGAGCCGCCGAAGCGGCAGGCGGGCGTCAAGGTCGCCAACGTCGCCGAGCTTCTCGACAAGCTGAAGAACGAAGCGGGCGTATTGCAATGACGACACTTGTTCTGGCCGAGCACGACAATCAGAAGCTCAACGAAGCGACGGCGAAGGCGGTGTCGGCCGCCGCCAAGCTCGGCGGCGACGTGCATGTGCTCGTCGCCGGCAAGGGCGCTTCCGGCGTTGCCACGGAAGCGGCGAAGCTTGCCGGCGTGTCGAACGTGCTCCTCGCTGAAAGCGACGCGCTTCAGCATGGCCTTGCCGAGCCGCTAGCCGCGCTGATCGTGAGCCTTGCAGGCCCCTACGATGCGCTCGTAGCGGCGGCGACCACAAACGGCAAGAACGTCATGCCGCGCGTCGCCGCTCTCCTCGACGTGATGCAGATCTCCGACGCGATCGAGGTGCTTGGGCCCGACACCTTCCGCCGGCCGACCTATGCCGGGAACGCGATTCAGACGGTGAAGTCGAAGGACACGAAGAAGGTCGTCACCATCCGCACCGCATCCTTTCCCGCCGCCGAGACGAGCAGCAACACCGCGCCGGTGGAGAATGTGAGCGCCGCTGCCGATCCTGCGCTGTCGACCTTCGTCGAGGAGAGCGTCGCGACGACCGAACGGCCGGAGCTTGCCGCCGCGAAGATCATCATTTCCGGCGGGCGGGCGCTCGGCTCGAAGGAGAAGTTCCTGGAGGTAATCCTGCCTGTTGCGGACAAACTTGGTGCAGCAGTCGGCGCCAGCCGCGCGGCAGTCGACGCGGGCTACGCGCCGAACGACTGGCAGGTCGGCCAGACGGGAAAAATCGTCGCCCCCGACCTCTACATCGCCTGCGGCATTTCCGGCGCCATCCAGCACCTCGCCGGGATGAAGGACTCCAAGGTGATTGTCGCCATCAACAAGGATCCCGAGGCGCCGATCTTCCAGGTTGCCGACTACGGTCTCGTCGCCGATCTCTTCCAGGTGCTGCCCGAGCTTGAGAAAGAGCTGGAGAAGCGCGCGTCGGCGGCCTAGTGCGAAGCCGCGCGGAAATGGCGTTTCGCCGCCTTCCGCTTTCCTCGCGCTTGCGGAATACTCGGCTGGAGTGGCATTTGAGGGTTCGATGGCAGCGATGAAGAAAATCGGGGTGGTCGGGGCCGGCCAGATGGGCAACGGAATTGCCCATGTCTGCGCGCTCGCCGGCTATTCCGTCATCCTCCACGACGTGACGGCGGAGCGCGTGACCGCCGGCCTCGCCACCATCGACGGCAATCTCGCACGCCAGGTCGCCTCCGGGCGCATCACCGAGGCGGAGCGAAAAGAGGCGATGGCCCACATCGCGCCGGCCATGTCGCTCGACGCGTTCGGCGACGTCGACCTGGCGATCGAGTTGGTCACCGAGAACGAAGCGGTAAAGCGCAAGACGTTTGCGGACCTCTGCCCGGCCCTCAATTCCAAGGCCTACCTCGCCACCAACACCTCCTCCTTCTCCATCACCCGCCTTGCCGCCGCCACCGACCGGCCGGAACGCTTCATCGGCATGCACTTCATGAATCCGGTGCCGGTGATGGAGCTGGTCGAGCTCGTGCGCGGCATCGCCACCGACGACGAGACCTTCGAAGCGGCGAAGGCGTTCGCCGAGAGGCTCGGCAAGAAATATTCAGTGGCGGAAGATTTCCCCGCCTTCATCGTCAACCGCATCCTGCTGCCGATGATCAACGAGGCGATCTACACGCTCTATGAAGGCGTCGGCACCGTTGAGGCGATCGACACGGCGATGCGGCTCGGCGCGCATCATCCGATGGGGCCGCTGCAGCTCGCCGACTTCATCGGCCTCGACACCTGTCTCTCCATCATGCAGGTGCTGCATGACGGTCTCGCCGACTCCAAGTACCGCCCCTGCCCGCTCCTGGTGAAATACGTCGAGGCCGGCTGGCTCGGCCGCAAGACCGGCCGCGGCTTCTACGACTATCGCGGCGAGGAGCCCGTCCCGACGCGCTGAGTCCGCGTCGGTTCCCGGCGACTTAACGATCGCTTCACCACGCGGCGTAATTCTTGAGGGCGTGCGCGACAACTCTGTCGAGAGCACCGTCTTCCGCCGCCCTCCGTCGAATTGTCCGCGCCGCGCTAACGCTCGGTGAAACGTCGCGCCGATAGACTGGGCGCCATGTTGGCAAGATCCGCATGACGCTCGACATCCCGACCTTGATGCTCGCCAGCGCATTCGTCAGCGCGCTGTGCGGTGGGTTCCTTCTATCGTTCTGGTGGCAGCACCGCGAGCCGGCCGCTCTGTGGTGGGCGGCGGGCTCTTTTTCGGGTGGTGGCGCGGTTGCATTGCTTGCGGCGGCTTTTGCCAACAAACTCATTCCTCTTTTCCTGGGCGGCCTGACGCTGCTCATCGTCGCACCTGCGCTGACATGGTCGGGCCTGCGCTGCTTCAACGGCGAGCGCGCCTGCTTTGGACTGATCGCCGCCGCATTCCTGACCTGGCTGGCGGCGCTCGCCAGCCAAGGCTTGCACGGTCCCGAGTGGGCGCCGACCGTCGTGAACAGCACCCTGATCGCGGCGCTGAGCGCGGCGGCCATAGGAGAGCTCGGGCGGCACGGGGGCGAGACGTTGCGGGCGCGCGTTCCGCTGACCGGGCTCATCGCGTTGAATGGCGGCGTGTTCCTGCTTGCAGTCCCCGCTGTCGTGACCGGCGGCATCGGTCGTCTTCAGCCGCCCCCCCTCGCCAGCCTGTTCGGCCTCATCCATTTCGAAGGAATCGTCTACGTCGTCGGCACGACGGTGTTCCTCGTGGCGATGGTGAAGGAGCGGAGCGAGCAGCGGAACCTGCGCGAAGCGCAGACCGACGTGCTGACCGGCCTCGCCAACCGGCGTGCCTTCCTGCCCTTAGCCGAACGCGTGGCCGATCGCTGCCAGCGGCAAGGCGAGCCCTACGCGGTCGTGGTGTTCGATCTCGACCGCTTCAAGCGCGTCAACGACACGTTCGGCCATCCGTTCGGAGACGAGGTGCTGCGCGTCTTCGCCGACGTGGTGCGCGCCGCGCTGCGGCCCGGCGACCTCGTCAGCCGCGTCGGCGGAGAGGAGTTCTTCGCGATCCTTCCGGGCGCGAATCTGAAAGAGGGGTGTGGCACGGCGCGGCGCGTGTGCCGGGCCTTCGAGGCGGCAGGCGCAACGATCGACGGATGCAAGGTCGGTGCGACGGTGAGCGCCGGCGTCATGGCCTCCGACGATGCGAGCGTTCCTCTTGCGAAGCTCCTGGAGCGCGCCGACGCCGCCCTCTATCGGGCCAAGCTCAACGGCCGCAACTGCGTCCAGTGCGGCCTTGAGGAGCCGGACGAGAAGCCCTACCCGCGGCTCGTCCGCGTCGCCTGAAGTCGCGTCAGGCCGACAGCGTCTCCGACCTGCCGTATTCGTCCCTGAGCCGCACCCATTCCATCGGATAGCTGAGCGCCTCTTCGTCACGGCCCTTCGGGACGAGATCGAGGTACTGGTAGGCCGCGTTCATCATGTCGAGCCCGCGCGAATAGCACGAATAGGTGTGGAAGACCGCGCCCGAGGCGTCCTTGGTGAAGACGCTGATGCCCGGCGCTTCCGGAACGCGAAAGCGCGACGTTCCGAAGTTGTACGATCCGCCGCCAGCCTCGATCTCCGCCGCCGTGAACGACACGCCGAAATCGCGACTGAAGTCGCTGCCGGCCGAGGAGAGCCACGGGAAGCTCCATCCCATGCGGCGGCGGAACGTTTCGAGTTGCGGGCGCGGCGCTGCCGAGATCGCGACCATCGCAACGTCGTGCTGGCGCAGGTGGTCGCGAATGCCGTTGAAGCTGTCAGCCGAGAAGGAGCAGCTCTTGCACCCCGCCTTCCACTCGGCTGGATACATGAAGTGGTAGACGACGAGCTGGCTTGAGCCGTCGAAGAGATCGCTCAGCGTCTGCCGCCCTTTGGGACCATCGAACGCGTAGTCCTTCTCGATCCGCACCCACGGCAGCCCGCGGCGCTTCTCCGAAAGGGCGTCGCGCTCGCGCGTGAAGCGTTTCTCGTCTTCGAGTAGAGCCTTGCGCGCCTCCAGCCACTCTTCCCGCGAAACGACCTTGTGCGCGTCCATCGCCGAAACTCCTCGCCTGGCAATCGTTATTTAACTTACAGATTAAATAACAGAGATGTTCGCCGCGCGTCAAGCGCACGGCGCCGCCAGGCTTGTCCGCGTCGCCTGAGGTTGCCACCGGCTTAGCTCGCCGGCTCGGATCGCGGCTTCAGCGCCGCTTCGATCAGCCGCTTGCCGTCGTCGCTGTCCCAAACGGCGGGCCCGTTGATGTGCCCGAGGCGGCAGCCGTTGCGGTCGAGAAGCACGGTGACCGGGAGGCCGATCGCCAGCCCGCGCGACTTCAGGCCCTCGAAAATCTCGGTCGTGCGGTCGGTGTAGAGCGGCAGATTCTTGACCCCGATCTGCTCGAGGAAGGCGGCCGGCCGCTGGGCGTCGCCGACGTCGATGGAGATCGGCACCACGGAAAAGTCGGCGCCGCCGAGCGCCCCGGCGAGACGATCGAGCGCCGGCATCTCCTTGCGGCAGGGCGAGCACCAAGTGGCCCAGAGATTGACCAGCGTGACTTTGCCCGTGAAGGCGGCGAGAGTCATCGGCTGGCCTTCCGGCCCGGTGAAGGCAAGCGCCGAGAGATCGTCCGGCTCGGCCGCTACCCGGAAGGCTGCGACTTCTCCGCCGACCAGCGGATCGAGCGACGCCGCGAGCGGCTTTGCTGCCGCGCAGGCCGCGGAAGACGCGCCGTTGCCTTGGCCCTTCAGCGTCACGTATATCCCCGCCGAGAGGACGGCCGCAGCGGCGACTGCGACGGCCACCAGCCGGGCCTGTCCGATCGAGCGTTTTTGCCTTTCGGCCATCCGTAGCGCCTCCTGACGAGGGACCATGAAGAACAAGATGTGGGGCGGACGCTTCAGCGAGGCCCCGGACGCCATCATGGAAGAGATCAACGCCTCGATCGACTTCGATCGGGCGCTCGCTCCGCATGACATAGCGGGCTCGCGCGCCCACGCGCAAATGCTAGCCGATCAAGGCATCATTTCGGCCAAGGATGCGAAGCAAATCGTCGCGGGCCTGGACAAAATTGCGTCAGAAATCGCCGATGGCCGCTTCACCTTTTCGCGCGCGCTCGAAGACATCCACATGAACGTCGAATCGCGGCTGAAGGCGATGATCGGCGAGCCGGCGGGCCGCCTCCACACCGCGCGTTCGCGCAACGACCAGGTGGCGACCGATCTGAGACTCTGGGTGCGCGACGCGATCGACGCGATCGATGCCGGTTTGCATGGGCTCCAGTCCGCGCTCGCGGCAAAGGCGGAAGCGAACGCCGACGCCGTGATGCCCGGCTTCACACACCTGCAGAGCGCGCAACCCGTCACCTTCGGTCATCATCTCCTCGCCTATGTCGAGATGCTGGCGCGCGACCGCTCGCGCTTCGCCGATTGCCGCAGGCGGCTGAACGAATCGCCGCTCGGCGCGGCGGCGCTCGCGGGCACGGCGTTCCCGATCGACCGGAAGGCGACCGCCGAGGCGCTCGGCTTCGACCGCCCCGCAGCGAATTCGCTCGACGCCGTCTCCGATCGCGACTTCGCGCTTGAAGCGCTTGCCGCCGCCTCGATCTCGGCGATCCATCTCTCGCGCTTCGCCGAGGAGATCGTGCTCTGGTGCTCGGCGCAGTTCGGCTTCATCCGCTTCTCCGACCGCTTCACCACCGGCTCCTCCATCATGCCGCAGAAGCGCAATCCCGACGCCGCCGAGCTCGTCCGCGCCAAGCCGGGGCGCATCGTCGGCGCGCTGACCGCGCTGCTCGTCGTGATGAAGGGGTTGCCGCTCGCCTATTCGAAGGACATGCAGGAAGACAAGGAGCAGGTCTTCGACGCGCTTTCGAGTCTGTCGCTCGCGCTCGCCGCGATGACGGGAATGGTGAAGGACATGGAGCCCGACCGCGCCGCGATGCAAAAGGCCGCCGGCCTAGGCTACGCCACCGCGACCGACCTCGCCGACTGGCTCGTGCGCGAAGCCGGCCTCCCCTTCCGCGACGCGCATCACGTGACCGGTGAGATCGTCGCGGACGCGGCGAAGCGCAAGATCGCACTCGCCGACATGCCGCTCGAGGCGTTGAAGGCCGTGCATCCGGCAATCACGGAGAAGGTCTACGGCGTGCTCTCGGTCGAAGCCTCCGTGGCGAGCCGGGCAAGCGAAGGCGGCACCGCGCCGAAGAACGTCAAAAAGGCCGCCCGCGTCTGGACGAAGCGGCTCGCGGCGGAAGGACGGAGCCGGGCGAGAATCGGCGTGCGCGGCCGGCAGCGTCCGCTATAGTCCGCCGCAAACGGAAATCTCATGCCTCTCCGCACGCTCCTCATCGTTCTTATTGCCGTGGCCGCACTTTCCGGCTGCGGACGGCGCGGCGACCTCGAAGCGCCGGGCGCCACGACGACGGCCGCGCCCGGGACGCCAGCGACGCCAGCCCCGCCCGGCGGCGGAATCTCGCCCCTCGATCCGGGCTCTGCCGGCAAGGGTGAGACTGTGACGCCACCGGACCAGGCTCCGAAGAAGCGCTTCCTGCTCGACTTCCTTCTCTAAGGTTCCGCCTTGCATCATTTCGCGTATCAGGAAGGCGTGCTTCACGCCGAAGGCGTCTCGGTGCCGACGATCGCGGAAAAGGTCGGCACGCCGTTCTATTGTTATTCGACGGCGACGCTGACCCGCCACTACCGCGTCTTCGACGAGGCCTTCTCCGGGCTCGATCACGCGATCTTCTATTCGCTGAAGGCGAATTCCAACCAGGCCGTCATCGCCACGCTCGGCCGGCTCGGCGCCGGCGCCGACGTGGTGTCGGAGGGCGAGCTTCGCCGTGCGCTCGCCGCCGGCATCCCGGCGGAAAAGATCGTCTTCTCCGGCGTCGGCAAGACCGCGCGCGAACTGGCGCTTGGACTGGAAGCGGGCATCCTCTGTTTCAATGTCGAGTCGGAGGGCGAGCTTCACCTTCTCTCCAGGCTCGCGGCCGAGCGCGGCGCGATCGCGAACGTCTCGATCCGCATCAACCCCGACGTCGACGCGAAGACGCACGAGAAGATCTCCACGGGCCGGAAGGAGAACAAGTTCGGCGTGCCCTTCGGCCGCGCCCGCGCGGTCTATGCCGAGGCCGCGTCACTGCCGGGGGTTCGCATTGTCGGCATCGACACGCATATCGGCAGCCAGCTCACCGATCTTGAGCCGTTCGACAACGCCTTCCGGCTGATCTCCGAGCTTGCCGTCGACCTTCGCGCCGACGGGCACAAAATAGAGCACGTGGACCTCGGCGGCGGGCTTGGCATCCCCTACCGCGACGATGTCGCGGCGCCACCGCTTCCGACCGCCTACGCGGAGACGGTGAAGAAGCATATGAACAAGATCGGCTGCCGCGTCCTCTTCGAGCCGGGGCGGCTGATCGCCGGCAACGCCGGCATCCTCGTCACCGAAGTCCTCTACGTGAAGGAGGGCGGCGACCGAACCTTCGTCATCGTCGACGCGGCGATGAACGACCTCGTCCGTCCGACACTTTACGACGCCTATCATCGCATCGGCCCGGTTCAGGAAAGCGGCGCCGAAGAGATCGTCTGCGACGTGGTCGGGCCGATCTGCGAGACCGGCGACTTCTTCGCACGTGAGCGGGCGCTTCCGCGGCCGAAGCCGGGCGACCTCCTTGCTGTCTATTCGGCCGGCGCCTATGGGGCGGTGCAGGCCGGCACCTACAATTCCCGGCTTCTCGTGCCGGAGGTGCTGGTTGACGGCGAGCGCTTCGCGATTGTTCGCCCGCGCCAGAGTTTTGACGAGCTGATCGGGCTGGACCGTCTGCCGGACTGGCTGGCCTAGAGCCGCGCCCCACTGCCCTCGGCTCTCCGGAGAAGCCGATTCCTCTGCGGAACGCGGCGCGTAGTCGGCAACGAAGGAATTGCTAACCCTTCTCCTTAGCGTTTCCTGGGCATTCCTCGCCTACCCTGGTCGGGTCGGCGGACGCTTGAAAATGCTTGTTGTCTACAACTGCCTCGCGCATCAGCACGATCTTAGATTGGTTGCCCTCGCGGTCGCCATCTGCGGCTTCGCGTCCTTCACCGCGATCAGGCTTCTGAAGCACGTCCAGGCGACGAGCGGCCCCTTGCGCTATCTCTGGCTTGCCGTTGCCGCGACCGCGACCGGCGCTGGAATCTGGGCAACCCACTTCATCGCCATGCTGGCATTCGCGCCCGGCATCCCGAGCGGATATGACGTCGGGCCGACGATCCTTTCGCTGCTCATCGCCATCGTCCTGACCGGTCTCGGATTCGGGATTGCGACGAGCCCCGGCGTGCCCGATGCGCGAGCGCTCGGCGGCACCGTCGTGGGTGGCGCCATCGCCACCATGCACTACACCGGCATGTCCGCGTTCAAGGTCGCCGGCCGGATCCAGTGGGATACCTCGCTCGTCATGTGGTCGATCGTCTTCGGCGCCGTTCTCGGCGCGCTGGCGCTCGTCATCGGACTGAGGAAGCGCTCGCTACTGAACACGCTTGTCGGTGCGCTGCTGCTGACGCTTGGGATCGGCAGCATGCATTTCACGGCGATGGGCGCCGCCTCGATCGTTCCCGATCCGACGATCGTCGTCCCGAAGACGGCGATCGCCAGCGAATGGCTCGCGATCGCGGTTGCCGCCGCAAGCTTGACGATCCTGGCGATGTCGTTCCAGGCGCTCTGGCTCGATCTGCGCGAGCGCCGGCGCTCCGAAGTCGAAGCCGCCCGCATGCGCGGCCTTGCCAATGCGGCGGTCGAAGGGCTGCTCGTCTGGGATGGAAGCCGCATCGTCACGGTCAACGAGAGCTTCGCGAAGCTCAGCGGATCGGAGGACGTTCGCGGGATCGAGGACATCGGAAGCCTTTTTCCGGAGGTTGGCGCCGCGATCACCGAAGGTCGCAGCCCGTCGCAGCCGATCGAAAGCGTACTGCGGCAAGCCGATGGAACGGAAATTCCGGTCGAGCTGATCTGCCGGCCGATCGACTATGCCGGAAAGGCGGGAATCGCGATTGCTGTTCGCGACCTGCGCGACCGCAGACGGGCGGAAAGGCGGATCGCCTTCCTCGCGCATCATGACCCGCTCACGCGCCTGCGAAATCGCGCCTCCTTCAACGACAAGCTCGATCAGGCGATCCTCGAGCACCAGCTGACGGGGCGCACCCTTGCCGTGCTTTGCCTCGACCTCGATCGCTTCAAGGAGGTCAACGACCTCTTCGGGCATTCAGCCGGCGACAAGGTTCTGCAGACCGTGGCGGATTGCGTCACCGCTCGTCTCAAGGACGACCAGATCATGGCCCGCCTTGGCGGCGACGAGTTCGCGGTCATCGCGCCCGACCTGCACGATCCGGCGCAGGCGGGCCAGCTCGCCGAGGATATCCTTGACGCGCTGCGGCGCGAGAACGAGACGGCCGAAAGGGCGGCGCTTTTGTCGACGAGTATCGGCATCGCCTGCTTCCCCGCCGACGCGACGGACCGCGCGACGCTGCTGATCCACGCCGATACCGCGCTCTACCGCGCCAAGGCCGATGGCCGCGGCGCCTACCGCTTTTTCGAAGCGTCGATGGAGACGCAGGTCCGCGAACGGAGACTGATCGAGCACGACCTGCGGCATGCCCTGTCGCGGGGCGAGATGACGCTGGTCTATCAACCGCAGACAAGCATCGAAACTGAGGAGGTCGTCGGGTTCGAGGCATTGCTTCGTTGGCGGCATCCCGAGCGCGGTGAGGTCCCTCCCGATGATTTCGTCCCGATTGCGGAGGATACCGGACTGATCCTGCAGATCGGCGAGTGGGTTCTACGCGCCGCCTGCGCGGAGGCGGCGCGCTGGGAGCGCCCGCTCGGCATCGCCGTCAACGTCTCGGCGACACAGCTCCACAACAGCGGCTTCGCGCTGCTGGTCCGCGACATCTTGGTTGAGGTCGGGCTCGCCCCCGACCGCCTGGAGCTTGAGATCACGGAGACCGCGCTGATTCGCGATCTCACGCGCGCGTTGGCGACCTTGCGCCAGCTGAAGGCGCTGGGCGTTCGCATCGCCATGGACGATTTCGGTACCGGCTATTCGTCGCTGGCCAATCTCCGCGCCTTCCCATTCGACAAGCTCAAGATCGACCGCTCTTTCATTGCCGCCGTCGACCAGAACGGCCAGTCCGCGGCAATCGTTCGCGCCGTTCTCGGCCTCGGACGCGGACTTGGAATGCCGGTCGTGGCGGAAGGGGTGGAGACCCGCGCGGAATTGCAGTTTCTGGCGGACGAGCTCTGCAATCAGGCGCAAGGCTATCTGCTCGGGAAGCCGGCGCCGATCGAGTCTTTTGCCAAGGTCACGCGGGCCCGACCGGTCCTGCGCTTGGCGCGGGGCTCCTCGACCGCGGCCTGAGTAAGCCGGCTCTTGGCCGGGGCGGGCCGATCCGTTCCTCTCACGCGCCTTTGTCTGGCCATCGTGCTCGTGCGTGCTACCTAGACGAAACACGTGTATGATGAGTCGATGCCGCTGAGAGCTCGGCCGAGCGCCGATCGCAAGCTTAGCCGCCTGGACCGGGCGATCCGCCGCGCAAGGCTTTCGCTCGCTGTCGAGGGCTTTTGGCCGCGTCTCGTTCCGATCATTTCCATCGTCGGCGCCTACGTCGTGCTCTCTTGGCTCGGCTATTGGCGGCTCGGTGGCGACTGGCTACGCCTCGGCACGCTCGCTGTCCTTGGCCTCGCCCTCCTCGTGGCGCTCTATCGGCTGGTGCGCGTTGATCTTCCCGGACGGGCGGAGGCAATGCGCCGGGTTGAGCGCGTCTCCGACCTCCCGCACCGGCCGGCGCGGGGCTTAAGCGACACGATATCGCCGGTCGCCGACGATGCCGCCGCGCAGGCGCTCTGGGCCGCCGAACAGGCGCGCCTCTATGCGTCGCTTAAGAATCTTCGCGCCGGAACGCCGCGGCCGGCCATGGCGGCGCGCGACCCGAACGCCTTCCGTTTTGCCGTGCCCGTTCTCCTCGTTCTCGCCTTCGCGGTCGGCTGGGGCGAGTGGACGACGCGCCTCGGCGAGGCCTTCATGCCGTTTGCGGTGGCGAAGCCGCCGGTCGCAGCTCGCATCGACGCCTGGATCGACCCGCCCGCCTACACGCATCAGGCGCCGGTCTTCCTGTCGCGCCGCGCCGACGTCGCGACGGAGCCGGTCAGCGTGCCGGAGGGCAGCAAGCTTTCCGTGCGCGTCGTCTCCCGCGATCCGACCGAGGTGACGCTCGCGACCGGCGCCAGCTCGACCAAGCTGACGCCGACGGTCGAGAGCCGGCCGGGCGAAGCCGACGACGTGATCCGCGGCTACGAGGCCGTGGTCGACCAGGACGCGACCGTTACGATCGCCGATCGCGGCGCGACCACGTCCTACGCCATGCGGATAATCGAGGACCATCCCCCGACCATCACGCGCGGGCCGCTGACGGTGAACCGCGCCGGCTCCTTCCAACTCGCCTTCAACGTCACCGACGATTACGGCGTGACGGAAGGCTCCGTCACGTTCCGCGCCGCAAGGCCGCAGGCGCCAGACGCCCACCCGCTTGTCGAAGCGCCGAAGCTCTCGCTTAGGATCGACCGCAGCCAGGCCCGTGACGGTGTTGCGCGCGCCGACGGTCGGCTCGAAGCGCACCCCTATGCCGGGCTCGAGGTCGAGGCCGACGCCGTCGTGAAGGACGCCGCCGGACAGGAGGCGCGGCCGCCCGATTCCGGAAAGATGACGCTTCCCGCGCGGCCCTTCTTCAATCCGCTCGCGCAGGCGCTTGTCGAGCAGCGTCAGATCCTCGCGCTTGACGCCAACAAGCGGCAGCTCGTCGCGAGCGCCCTCGACGCGCTTACGATCGCACCGGAGAAGATCTCCGATTCCGGCATCTATCTCGGACTGCGCGCCGGCTACGAGCGCCTCGTCAATGCCCGCACCGACGACGACCTTCGCGGCGTGCTCGATTATCTCTGGTCGATGGCGCGCGCCATTGAGGATGGCGACATGTCGAACGCCGAGGAGCGGCTGAACGCCGCTCGTCAGGCGCTTGAGCAGGCGCTCGAGAAAGGCGCCTCGCAGGAGGAGATCGACCGCCTCATGCAGGAGCTCCGCCAGGCCATGCAGGACTTCCTGCAAAGCTATATGGCGGAGATGCAGCAAAGGGGCATGCAGAATGTCCCGCAGATGCCGTCGAACCGGGACATGCAGACGCTGTCCAGCCAGGATCTACAGAACCTCCTCGACCGCATCGAGAACCTGGCCAAGCTCGGCGACCGTGACGCCGCGCGCGAGCTCCTGAGCCAGCTGCAGCAGATGCTCGACAACCTGCAATCCGCGCAGCAGGGGCAGATGTCGCCGATGGACCAGGAGGCGATGCGCCAGATGGACGAGCTAGCGCAGATGATGCGCGAGCAGCAGCGGCTCATGGACAATACGTTCCAGTTGAACCAGGGGCGCCGTCCGAGCGACCGCCAGCAGGGCGGGCAGCAAGGCGACCAAGGACCGCTTTCGCCCGAAGAGTTCGACCAGCTGATGAAGCAGCTGCAGGAGGGCCAGTCGCAGCTCGCCGAACGGCTTCAGCAACTCCTGAAAGAGATGCAGGGCAAAGGGGGACAGCAAGGCGAGCAGGGCCAGGACCAGACTGGCGAGAACGGCCAAGGCAATCAGCCGGGTGACGAGCTCGGGCGCTCGCTTGGCCGCGCCGGCCGCGCCATGGGCGATGCCACCCGCTCGCTCGGCGACCAGTCTCCCGGCGACGCCTACGGCTATCAGGGCGAGGCGCTCGACGCGCTGCGCCAGGGACTGCAGGGCATGATGCAGCAGATGTACGCGCAGCAGCCCGGCAATCAGGGCCAGCAGATCGGTGGCCGCAGCACCGGCGACCGCGACCCCCTTGGCCGGCCGCAGCGCACCGAGGGCCCGGACCTCGGCCAGACCGTGAAAGTGCCTGACGAGATCGACGTGGAGCGCGCCCGCCGCATTCTCGAAGCGATTCGCCAGCGCCTCGGCGAGCGTTTCCGCCCGCGCTACGAGCTCGATTATCTGGAGCGGCTGCTCAGCGAGTGAGGCGGGTCAGGCCGCCTGTTCTTCGCCGCGCTTTTCCTCGACCGTCGCCGCGTCGCTGACCGCAGCGCGAATCTGCTGCAGCGTGAAAGGCTTCGTCAGCACGTCGCGGACGACGTCGGCGAGGTCCTGGGCGCGCTCGCGCTGATCGGCGAAGCCGGTCATGAGCAGGATCGGCAGGGTCGGCCACTGGCTCGACGCCTCGTGCGCGAGCGCAATGCCGTCCATGACCGGCATCTTCACGTCGGTGACGAGCAGGTCGAAGCCGCCCGCGCTTTCCGTAAGCCGCTCCATGGCCTCTACGCCGTGGCAGGCCGTTTCCACTTTATGGCCGTCGAGCTCGAGCGCCCGGCTCACGAAGGCCCTGACCGAATCGTCGTCTTCCGTCAGCAGGATACGCATGGCCTCTTCTTTCACCCGGCTCCCTTCGGCGTCGAATCCACGACCCCGACATACGGCAATTCGCGCCACTGATGCGCCGCGTCCATGCCGTAGCCCACGACAAAGTAGTTCGGACAGGTAAACCCAACGTAATCGGCCTCAAGTTCGGCGCGCCGGCCTTCCGGCTTGTCGATCATGACCGCGATTGCCGCCCGCCGCGCGCCGCGGCTGAGCATGAGCTCGCGGGCGAACTTCAGCGTCAGCCCCGAATCGAGCACGTCGTCGACGATCAGGACATCGCGCCCCGAAACCTCCACCTCGATGTCGCGCACAACGCGCACCTCGCCCGAGGTCTTCTGCCCTGAGCCATAGCTCGACAGCGAAATGAACTCGATCTCTAGTCGCACGTGTTCGGCGGCGAGCGCGCGTCCCAGGTCGGCCCCGAACACGAAGCCGCCCTTCAGGACGATGACGACGAGGAGGCCCTTCGGTTCGCTTTCCGCGATTTCGTGTGCGAGTTCCGTGACGCGGGCTGAGATCTCCGCGGCGGAGAAGAGCGGCTTGATGTTTGCTTCGCCGGCTCCGCTCATTCGGGCGCCAGCTGCGCCCTGCCGGCGACCGCGAGCGTTTCGCCACGCCGCTTCAGCCGAAGTTCCACCGTCTGCGCGGTTTCAGGCACGGCGCCAAGCTCGACCTCGACCGGTATCGACTGGCCGGCGGCGATCGTCTTCACCGGCGGGTCGAAGCCGAAAGTGCCGAGTTGCCCCCCGCCGCCGTCGATCTCCGCCACGAGCACGGGCAACGTGCGTTCGCTCGCCGCGAGGTTCTTAAGGGTCGCGCGGACGGTCACATGCGAGCTTCCGGCGGCGTTCACCCGCTCCGCCCCGACGTTCTCGATCGCAAGCCTGTCGAGATTGACCGGCAGCCCGATCGCCGCGTAGAGGCTGGCGAGATCGGGAAGCGCGGCGACGGCTGCCTGGCGTGCGCCAAAGAAGGCAGCGAGAAAAAGCACCGAGGCGACGGCGGCCGCTGTCAGCGGCAGCCGCCGGTTGCGCGGAGCCTCCTCCGGCCAATAGTCGCCCTCGATCTTCGCCTTCCAGGCGCTGTCGGCGGCGTCCGTGTAGGTGACGAGCGGCTTTCGCTCCGCGACAAGCAGCGGCCCCAGGGCCTCCTGCTTCTTGGGCGGCCTCGGGAGCCAATCCGGTTGCATTCCGCCGGCGGGCCATGTCTCGCCACATTCCCGGCAAACCATGGCAGGGCGGTCGGCGAGCGCCTGCGCTTCCACCAACTCGCAGGCGCCGCAGGCCGGACACTGGACGACGACGTGGTCGGATATGGCGCGATCGGATGCAGTCACGGGTCGCTCGAAGACGATTTTCGGGCCCGATTCATCGATTGCTAACGTTAACGTCGTCTTAATAGCGCGAGCATGGCTGGGTTGGGACGCGGAGTGGGGCTGGGTCCGTGATTCGCTTTGAGAACGTCGGCCTGCGATACGGGCTCGGGGCGGAGGTGCTCAAAGACGTGAGCTTTCTCATCGCGCCCGGCTCCTTCCAGTTCGTGACGGGTCCGTCAGGCGCCGGAAAGACCTCGCTTCTTCGCCTCCTCTTCCTGTCGCTCAGACCGACGCGCGGCAGCGTGCGCATCTTCAACAAGGACGCGGCGACCCTGCCGCGCAGCGCCATCCCGGCGCTCCGCCGCCGAATCGGGATCGTGTTCCAGGACTTCCGCCTGCTCGAGCATCTCACCACCTACGAGAACGTCGCCTTGCCGCTTCGGGTCTCCGGCATCGACAATTCGGCCTATCGCCATGACGTCATCGAACTCCTCGATTGGGTCGGGCTCGGCGAGCGGATGTGGGTCTATCCGCAGGTGCTCTCCGGCGGCGAGAAGCAGCGCGCCGCGATCGCCCGTGCGCTCATAACCAGGCCGGAAATTCTTCTCGCCGACGAGCCGACCGGAAACGTCGACCCGCCGCTTGCGCGCCGGCTCCTCCGCCTCTTCATCGAGCTCAATCGGCTGGGCACTTCGGTCGTCATCGCCACGCACGACTTGGCGCTGATGGACCAGTACGACGCGCGCCGACTCGTGCTCAACGCCGGCCACGTCGAGATCTATGACTGAGGCCGCCCCAACCTCGCAGGACGCGACGCGCGCTCCCGCGCGCTCGACGCGCGCGCGCCGCAAGGCGCCGTCAGCGAAGGTGCCGGCAACCGCGCTGGTCGGGCAGACCTCGACCGGCGCCGGCCGCACGGCGCCGCGCACGCAAAGCCCGATCGTCCCGCCGCGAACGGTGGCGCGCCGGGCGCTGCTCGCGCTCGTCGCCATCATGAGCTTTCTTTCCTGCCTTTCCGTCGCCGCCGTCGCCGTGGTGGCAGACCGCGCCGAAGGCTGGCAGCGGCAGATCGCCGACGAGGTGACGATCCAGATCAAACCGGAGGACGGCGTCGATCTCGACAAGACCTCGGCGCGCGCGGCGGAGATCGCGATGCAGGTTCCGGGCATCCTCTCCGCGACGGTGCTCGACAAGAAGGAATCGACCGCCCTGCTGCAGCCCTGGCTCGGCTCCGACCTCGACATCGCCGACCTGCCGATACCGCGCCTGATCGCCGTGCGCGTCGCCGACAACGCCGACCTCGCTACGCTGTCGCGCCGGCTGAAGGAAGAGATTCCGGGCGTCGCCGTCGATGACCACGGGCGCTGGCTGCAGCGGCTCTCTGCCATGGCGCGTGTGATGACCCTCGTCGGCATGGTCGTTCTCGGCCTTGTCTTCGCGGCGACCGCGCTCTGCGTCGTCTTCGCCACGCGCGGCGCAATGGCGGGGAACCGGATCGTCATCGAGGTGCTCCACTTCGTCGGCGCCGAGGACAGCTACATCGCCCGCGAGTTCCAGCGGCATTTCCTGCTCCTCGGCCTGAAAGGCGCGTCGATCGGCGGCGCCATTGCCGCAGGGCTCTTCCTCGCCGTGAGCTTTCTCGGACGACTGGAGGGCCCGACGCCGGAGGAGGCGCAGCTCCGCAGCCTCTTCGGCGGCATCTCGATCGGACTCAACGGGTATGTCGGCGCCGTCATCACCGTGCTCGCGCTCGCCGTCATCATTGCGGCCACTGCTCGCATGACGGTCCGCCGAACCCTGCGGGAGCTCGATTGAGGCGGCCGCCCGGAGACAGCAACGTGCTCGCCCGCTCCCTCCTCTTCAACGCTGCCGCCTATCTGAACTTCCTCGTCCAGGCGATCCTCTTCGCCCCGGTGCTGCTTCTGCCGGAGAGGATGTTCTGGCCGATCGGACGCTTCTGGGTGCGCTCGACCCTCTTCCTGCATCGGTCGATCTGCGGCATCGACGACGACATCCGCGGGCGCGCGAACATCCCGACCGGCGGCTTCATCGTCGCATCGAAACACCAATCCGCTTGGGAGACGCTCCGCCTCATCGAGCTTTTTCCGCGGCCGAGCTTCATCCTGAAGCGGCAGCTCCTCTTCGTCCCGCTCTTCGGCTGGTATCTGAAGAAAGCCGGCATGATCCCGGTCGACCGCGGCAGGGGTTCCGCGGCGATCGCCGCCATGACGGCGCATGCGCGCCGCGCGATCGCGGAAGGCCGTCAGATCATCATCTTCCCGGAAGGGACGCGCCGCGCGCCGGGAGCGCCCGCCGAGTACCGCCACGGCGTCGCGCGGCTCTACGCCGAACTCGGCGTTCCCTGCCTGCCCGTCGCCCTGAATTCCGGCCTCTTCTGGCCGCGCCACGCGCTGACGCATCGGCCAGGCACCATCCTCTGTGAATGCCTGTCTCCGATCCCACCGGGACTCGATCCCGACGCCTTCCTTGCGCGGCTCAAGGACATGATCGAATTGGCCACGGAGGCCCTGATCGCCGAGGCCTTGTCGGCGAATCGGGAGCTGCGGATTTTGCCGGAGCCGGCATCTTCAGCATCGAAAGCGGTTCGCAACAGCCGGTAGGATACATCATTTATTCATACCATATGTCGTAGCATCGTGGGGAAAAGAGAGAACACTTGACGCCATAAGTCCATGCAGCTTACAAATATTGTTCCCTTTCTGTTCTAGAGAATGGCCATGACCCCGTTGCCGCAAATATCCCGCGTCGCGATCGCCGCCGGCCTGCCGGCCCGCTACCTCTATTGGGTTGGGCGCTCCGGCAGGCGCCACCTCTTCACCTGCACCGGTGGCGCTGCGGCGTCTGATTTCGAGTCCGGCGTCGCAATCGCGGTCGCGGGCGGCGAGATCGTCTGGATCGGGGACGTCGACCTGCTGGCGCGGATGCCGCTAGCAGCGCGCCCGCGGCGCGCCGAGGTCTACGTGCATTTCCTCGCTTCGACGCCGGCCGAGCGGCGCGCCGTCATCGACGACCTCCGGCCCGAACGGCAGCAGTTGCGGCTCGCCGCCTAGCCCGATTGCGCGGCGGCGCTCAGCTGGAGCCGTGCCGCCAGCCGTGAGAGCAGCGCGTCGGGCATGCCAAGCTCGGCGAGATGCGCTGCCGTGCTGATCACGTAGTCGCGGTTCGGTCCCGCCTGCCCGGTGGCCCCGGTGACGAGGCGGAGTTGCGTCTCCTCGTCGAGCTTTCCGGCGTATTGCCGGTGGTCGCGGTCGACCAGGTAGGTGAGCGCGTTTGCCTCCATCCCGTCGGCGAAGCGGATCGGCCGCATTCGTTCCAGATAGACAGCGGTCACCTGCTCGCGCTCGCGGAGATAGGCTACGACCGCTTCGCGGGCGTCCGCCGCGACGCGGAATGCGATGCCGCGGCAATTCCCACCCCGGTCGAGCCCGAGCACCAGACCCGGACGCTCCGCCGTCCCGCGGTGCACCCAGGAATAGACGCAAAGCGCCCGGTGTGCGCCGTTAAGCCGCGCAACCCGGCTCTCCACATAGGGAAAACCCGGCCGCCACATCAGCGATCCGTAGCCGAACACCCACAAATCGGTCATGGATCGGTCCTTGAGTGCGCTCCGGGGACGGGCCGGGTCGCCTAGCAAAGCGAAACCTGCGCCGCAACTGTCGAAGAGGAGAAGGATGCGCCGTCTCGTCGCCGCCCTCGTCATCGTCGTCATCCTTCTCGCCGCGTGGGTCGGCGGATGGTTCTGGTTTGCCGACTATGTCGGCCGCAACGTCGAGCCGGTGCTGCACGAGATCGCGCGCCGCGGGGTGGAGATCGATTGCCCCAGCCGCTCGGTGGTCGGCTTCCCTTTCGCGGTCCGCGTTTCGTGTACGCAGACGTCCGTCGCCGAGCAATCGACGGGGACTCGGGCGAGCCTCCCCGGCGCGACCGGCGGCGCTTCGGTCTTCCACCCGATGACGGCGGAGGTCGCGCTCGAATCGCCGGTGCGGGTCGAGTCGCCGCTGCTTCAGGGGCCGGTCGAGCTCCGCTGGAAGGATGCGGCCGTCGACGTCGGGATAGGCATGAGCGGCCCGAAGACCGTTTCGTTCGACGCCACCGATCTCCTCGGCGCATTCACGGTGCCTGGCCTTCCCGAGCAGACCGTCGCGGCGACAAGCGCCGAGGCGCATCTCGCCCCCTCGGCAAACGGCGGGAGCGCGGTCGCAGTCGCTTTCACCGACCTCGCCTTCGCATCCGGCGGCACGCGCTTTCCTCCGGTGACGGGGAGCGCCACCGCCGAACTATCCGTGCCGCCGCGTGCGCTTGCCTCCGGAAGAGCCGGCCTCAAGCTTCCGATTGAAGCGCGCGGCATCCAGGTGATGATCGAGAATGGCGGCGCGCGCTTCATGGTGGAGGGCGACATCGCGCTCGGGCCCGAGGGCGTGCTCGACGGGACGTTGATCCTTCGCGTCGCCGGCGCCGAGGCGTTGCCGGAGTTCATCGCGGCGCTGCCGCAGAAGTTTCAGAAGATCGCCAACGCGGTCGCCGCCGGTCTCTTCGCCTTCGGACAGCCGACCAAGGTCGACGGCAAGCCGGGAAGCGAGGTGCGCGTGACGATCAGCAAGAGCCGCGCGCAGATCGGGCCTATCGAGGTCGAGCTGCCGCGCGTCGTGCTCTAGGGTTTCTCAACGCCGTGCGGGCGGCCGAGGTCGGACGTCGCGGTCTCCTGCCCAGCCTCGATGATGCCGCGGCGGATAGCGCGGGTACGCGGAATCTAGCCGCCTAAATACTGGCTAACTTCCTGGGGAGATCATAGAGCCTAGTCATCAAGGGAGTACCGGTCTGCTAATCCTCGTGGTGACCTTCAAATCTTTCCTCGACTTTACAGAGATATGCTCTCTTTCGATGATTTTTCGGCGAGTTAACCTGCTAGTTGAAAGATCATGGAATATCTTTTCTCCGTCACCCTTTCTTATTGCTTCAGCGAGCGAAGATAGGTCTGCGTTAAACTCCGCCAGAACATCAAGAATTGCTTCACGGTTTCTCAAAAATATATCCCTCCAAATCGTCGGATTCGAGGAGGCGATGCGCGTAAAGTCGCGAAATCCTCCTGCAGAAAATTTCATCACCTCAGAATCGGAAATGCGCTCGTGGCGCAACGCGGTATGAAATATCGTAAAGGCTAGCAAATGAGGAATATGGCTGGTAATAGCAAGAATATAGTCATGGTGCTTAGCAGACATAATCTCCACATGAGAACCAAGTGATCGCCAAAACGCTTTGATCCGATCAATAGAGACGATATCCTCTTCATCGGTTGGAGTTATAATACACCATCTATCCAGGAATAGGTCGGCCATCCCACTCTCCGGCCCTGAATTCTCAGTCCCGGCCAATGGGTGAGAAGGTATGAAATGAACGTCATCACGGAGATAGGGAGCTACATCTCCCACGACAGAGCGTTTCACCGAACCCACATCCGTAAGAATCGCTCCCCCTTTGAGGAATTCGCCTATTTCAGAGGCGACCGCGCCCATTTGGCCCACGGGTACACAAAGAACTACAACGTCGGCACCTTCAATCGCTTCTCGATTTGTATCTACAACCCTGGCGTTACCCAGCCCGAGGCGAAGAACTGTCTTCCGTATCTTGGAGGAGATATCTGTGACCACTATCTGATCCGCAGCTGAGTACTCCCGTGCGGCCCGGGTGATGGATGAGCCAATCAACCCCTGCCCGATGATAGCGAGTTTGCGGACCACTTGTTCCATGCTGTCTTTTCTACCTTAGAAATTCCCTCAGCGCGTCGACCAGCGCGAGGTTCGCTTCCTCCGAGCCGACCGTCATCCGAAGCGCGTTCGGGAAGCCGTAGCTGGCGACGCGGCGAAGCACGAGCCCGCGCTCGCGCAGGAAGAGATCCGCCTCGACCGCGCCTTTACCCTTCGCGTCGTCGAAGTGGATCAGCAGGAAGTTGCCGATGCTCGGCGTGACGCGGAATCCCAGCGCCGCGATCTCGCGAGTCAGCCAATCGAGCCACACCGAGTTGTGCGCCACCGCCAATTCGAGGTGCGCGCGGTCGGCAAGCGCGGCGGCTCCAGCGGCGAGCGCCGGCCCGTTGACGTTGAACGGCCCGCGCGTGCGGTTCAGCGCATCGATCACCGAAGCCGGTCCATAGGCCCAGCCGATACGAAGATTGGCGAGGCCGAATATCTTCGAGAAGGTGCGCGTCATCACGACGTTCCCGGCTTCCGCCGCCAGCTCTACGCCACTCGCATAGTCGTTGCGGCGCACGTATTCCGCATAGGCCGCGTCGAGCACGAGAAGCACGTCGCCCGGCAAGCCGGCGTGCAATCGCTTCACCTCGTCATAGGGAATGTAGGTGCCGGTCGGGTTGTTGGGATTGGCGACATAGACCAGGCGCGTCTTCGGTGTGACCCGCGAAAGGATCGCGTCGACGTCGACGGTCTCCGCCCGCTCCGGCGCGACGACCGGCGTCCCGCCGGAGGCGAGGATGGCGATCTTGTAGACCAGGAATCCGTGCGCGGAGTAGATCGCCTCGTCGCCCGGGGAGAGGTAGTTCTGCGCGATCAGCGTCAAGAGCTCGTCGGAGCCGTTGCCGCAGACGATGCGCTCGGGGTTCAGCCCGAACGTCGTCGCGATCGCTTCGCGCAGCACGCTCGCCGAGCCTTCCGGGTAGACATGCAGCTTGTCGGCGTTGGCGCGGTAGGCCTCGATCGCAAGCGGGCTCGGTCCAAGCGGCGTCTCGTTCGACGACAGCTTGAAGACGCGTGCGGCGCCCGACTTGTCGTCGCCCGGCACGTAGGCGGAAATCTGGTGCACGCCGGTGCGCGGACGCGGGCCTGCGGCAATCACGGCTTTGGCGCCGGCGGCACTCACGCGACGCGCTCCGAAAGCCAGCGGATCGGCGTGTAGAAGCCGCCGACCTCGCGCACGGACCTGACGGGAAAGCCCACCGCCTTAGCGAGCTCATCGATCCCGACGGCGACGGGAAGCGCCACAAGCGCCTCTTCCTCGGCGCGTCCGGCGACGGTGCCGCCGAGCGATGCAACGGCCTGCTTCAGCCGCGGCATGGCCTTCACGGCGACGAGGCGGTTGTCGGGGACGAAACTCTGTTTGAGAGGCGGGCCTACAACATAAGCGGCGAGATCGGCGTGACGGTCGGGGCTCTCGATGAACGGCAGCTTGGCAAAGATCTTAGGCGCGTTGGCGCCGACGAGGCCGCCCCACCATCGACCCTTCGACTGCGCGGCGACAACGGCCACCGCCTTCCGCGAGCGGGCGACGTCCGCAATCGCCGCGTCGCTCGTTCTTGCCTGTTCGACCGGCACGGAGAATCCAAAATAGAAGCGCACGAGGTCGCGCATGGCGAGCGCGTCCTTCACCGGCCCGGCGACGACGTGAAACGGCGCCTGCATCGCGGTGAAGGTCGTGATGATCTCGCGCCAGATGTGTTCGACGGTCTGAAGCGGCAGCGCGCCGGTATGGCGAAGCGCGATGCGGCGCATCATGTCGGCCTCGCGGTCGGGGCGGAAAGCGGCGCCGGGCTTGCTCGTGCCCTTGATCTCGATCAGCTCCGCGATCACGCCCGAGCGGTCGATCAGAAGCCGGTGCATGGCTTCGTCGATCGCGTCGATGCGATCGCGGATCGCGGTCAGCGGATCGGGCGCCGCCTTGTCCATTCTCGCCCTCTTGGAATTTGCGCCTTTCGCGCCCGCGTCATTAGCCGCCGTCCCGGCCGAACGCAAAGAAAACATTGAGACTTCAACCGCGGCGCTGTCGGGGCGAACCTCTGGGCCTGCCTGCAATTTCCGCCGCCATTGACGCCGGGAGCCGAGGGGGATAACCAGACCCTCTCCCGTGGTGAATTTGAGCCGGCCGGCTTGCAGCCACGTTAAACAAACTTGCTAAAAGGCCGGAGGTGGAACCCCCGGTCTTGTGCTTTGATGAAGCGCGGCCGGTTTTTTGTTGAGGTTCCGCACTGGCCATGACGCGCATCGACACGCACCTCGCCGAGATGGAGACGATCGCACGCGCGCAGGCGGAGCGGCCGGCGAGCCCGATCGCGCATTTCGGCGCGGACGAGCCGTTGCCGCTCGATGCCGGCGTCTCGCTTTCGCCCTTCCAGGTCGCCTATCAGACCTATGGCGAGCTGAACGCCGACAAGTCGAACGCCGTCCTTGTCTGCCACGCGCTTTCCGGCGACCAGCACGTCGCGAGCGTGCATCCGGTCACCGGCAAACAGGGCTGGTGGTCGCTGATGGTCGGGCCGGGGCGCCCGATCGACACCGAGCGCTACTTCGTGATCTGCGCCAACGTGCTCGGCGGCTGCATGGGCACGACCGGTCCCGCCTCGGTCGATCCAAAGAGCGGACAGCCCTACGGCCTCGACCTTCCCATCATCACCGTCCGCGACATGGTGCGGGCTCAGGCGATGCTGATCGAGCGCCTCGGCATCGACACGCTCCTTTGCGTGCTCGGCGGCTCGATGGGCGGCATGCAGGTCCTGCAGTGGGCGGCGAGCTTCCCGGAGCGCGTCTTCGCCGCCATGCCGATCGCCTGCGCGGCGCGTCACTCGTCGCAGAACATCGCCTTCCACGAGGTCGGGCGGCAGGCGGTGATGGCCGACCCCGACTGGTGCGGCGGCAAATATGCCGAGGCCGGCAAAAGCCCGCGCAAGGGCCTCGCAGTCGCACGCATGGCCGCGCACATCACCTATCTCTCGGAAGAAGCGCTGCATCGGAAGTTCGGCCGCCACCTGCAGGACCGCACCAAGCTCGCGTTCGGCTTCGACGCCGACTTCCAGGTGGAATCCTATCTGCGCCATCAGGGGCGATCGTTCGTCGGCCGCTTCGACGCCAATTCCTACCTCTACATGACGCGCGCGATGGACTACTTTGACCTTGCCGAGGACTATGACGGTGTCCTCGCCAACGCCTTCCGCGGGACGAAGACGCGCTTCTGCGTCGTCTCTTTCACCTCCGACTGGCTGTTCCCAACGGCGGAAAACCGCACCATCGTGCACGCGCTGAACGCCGCCGGCGCGAACGTCTCCTTCGTCGAGATCGAGACCGACGGCGGGCACGACGCCTTCCTGCTCGACGAGCCGGAGGTCTTCCGCACCGTCTCCGGCTTCCTCTCCGCCGCAGCGCGCCGCCGGGGCGTCAAATGACGACCGCGATGCAGCGCCACACGATGGCCGGGCACCCCGAGCGGGTCGATCTCAAGATCATCGCCGGCTTCGTGGCGCCGGGCGCGCGCGTGCTCGACGTCGGCTGCGGCGACGGCGCACTGCTGGCGCGGCTGGAGCAGGAGAAGCAGGCCGACGGCCGCGGCATCGAGCTGTCGCAGAAGGGCGTGAACGAGGCGGTGGCGCGCGGCCTTTCCGTGGTGCAGGGCGACGCCGATCACGACCTTGCCACCTATCCCGACGCCGCCTTCGACTTCGTCATCCTGAGCCAGACGCTGCAGGCGACGCACAATCCCCGCATCGTGCTCGAGCAGCTCTTAAGGATCGGCCGGAAGGTCGTCGTCTCGTTCCCGAACTTCGGCAATTGGCGAGTCCGCTCCCAGTTCCTGCTCAAGGGCCGCATGCCGATCACCGAGGACCTGCCCTACAGCTGGTACGACACGCCGAACATCCACTTCTGCACGGTGCGCGACTTCATGAAGCTTCTCCAGGAGGTCGACGCGCAGGTCGAGAAGGCGGTGGCCCTCTACGGCAAGGACCGCGTGCTCAATCGCTCGATCCGCCTGCCCCTATGGAATGTCCTCGCCGACCAGGCGATCTTCCTGCTCTCACGACGGTGATCGCCCGACCGCGCCCGCCGGCGGGCCGAGCGCCGGACGGAGCGCCGGCGCGAGCCGCGGCTTCGCCCTGACCGTCACACCCTGCACCGTGCGCTTCACCGCGGCGACGACGATGACGCCCGCGAAGGCCGGCCAGACGACGCGGCCGACCCGGTCGAGCGCGCGCGCCGCACCGAGGAGCGGACGCCACGAGGCGGGCGCCATGTGGAGCCCGCTCGTCCAGGTCTCCGCCTCGAAGCCCGCCTGCGCGAAGAGACTGCGGAGCTGCCCGCGCGAATAAGGCTGGCCGAAGCCGAAGGGCGAAAGGTCGGTCGATGCCCACGGGCCCTGCCGGTTCGGCACGACGACGATGAGCCGCCCGCCGCCGGTCAGCACGCGGCGGATCTCCGCCATCAGAGCCTGCGGATGCTGCGACATCTCGAGCGCGTGCACGAGCACCACGAGGTCGATCGAGGAATCGGGAAGCGGCAGCGAGTCCTCCTCCACGAGCGCCGTCGCCGATGCGCTTTCCGGCGGCCAGTCGATCACGCCTTGCGCGGCCGGCATGAAGGCGATGACCCGCTCCGCCCCCTGGACGCTGAGATAGGGCGTCGCGAAGCCGAAGCCGAGCACCCGCGTCCCGGCATCGACGCGGATGAGCGACGCGATCACCGGCGCGAGCTGGCGCGCCACCATCAGCCCGAGGGACGAGGCGTAGAAGTCGCGAAGCTCAACAACGTCGAGGCGCATGCCGTCCATTATTTCACGCGCGCACGGCCCCGGTCGAGGGATCGGTCGCGCATGGGGTTCAACATCGCGAAGAAGCGGATAATATCCCGTGCACAGCAATTCCGGAGCTTTCCAATGCCGACGCTTGACGTGGCCCAGTTCATCTCCCGAGCCGACAATTTTGCCGTGCTTCTGCACGATCCGAAGAGCGGCAAGACGGCAGCGATCGACGCGCCCGACGCCGATCCGATCACCGCTGCCTTGAAGGAGCGGGGCTGGACGCTGACCCACATCTTCGTCACCCACAAGCATTTCGACCACATCGAGGGCATTCCGGCGCTGCAGGCCGAGTACGACTGCGAGGTGATCGGCCCGGAGGCGAGCGCCGCGGAGACCGGCATGTACGACCGCACCGTCAAGGACGGCGACAGCTTCGAATTCGCCGGGGTCGCGGTCGAGGTGTTGGAGACGCCCGGGCACACGCTCGACCACGTCTCCTATTACATGCCGTCGGAGAAGCTCGTTTTCGTCGGCGACACGATCTTCTCGCTCGGCTGCGGCCGCGTCATCGAGGGCGACCACGCGATGATGTGGGACTCGCTGAAAACGCTGCGCGCGCTTCCCGACGACACCAACCTCTATTGCGGACACGAATACACCCTGGCGAACGGCAAGTTCGCGCTCACCGTCGACGGCGCGAACGCCGCGCTGAAGACGCGCTTCGCGGAGGTGGAGAAGCTCCGCGCCGCGGACAAGCCGGCGCTGCCGACGACCATCGCGCAGGAGAAGGCCACGAACCCGTTCCTGCGCGCCGACGATCCCGCCCTGATGAAAGGGCTCGGCATGGCGAACGCCAAACCGGCGGCGGTCTTTGCCGAGATGCGCACGCGCAAGGACAAGTTCTGACGGCCGGATCGCTTTCGGCCGCGGACGTCGTCCGCCTGCTCGGCTTGGCGCCGCATCCCGAGGGCGGGCATTTCCGCGAAACCTTCCGCGACGCCCCCGGTCCTGACGGCCGCGCATGTTCGACCGCCATCTACTACCTGCTTCGGGCCGGCGAGCGCTCGCACTGGCATCGCGTCGACGCCACCGAGGTCTGGCATTTCTATGCGGGCGACGCGCTCCGGCTTTCCGTCGCTTCTGATGGTGCCGCGGTGGAGACGAACAGGCTTGGCCCCAACATCGCGGCCGGCGAGCGCCCGCAAGTGGTCATTCCCGCGCACGCGTGGCAGTCGGCGGAAAGCCTCGGCGCCTGGTCGCTCGTCGGCTGCACCGTCGCGCCCGGTTTCCGCTTCGAGGGCTTCGAGATGGCTCCCGGCGGCTGGAAGCCAGGCTAGCTACGCGTCCTTGCGCGTGAGCGCCTCGCCGCGGAAGTCCGCGATCGAACGGTTCAGCTCAGCGCCGTAGAGGAAGATCAGCGCCTGGATGTAGAGGAAGAACATCAGGATCACGAAGCCGGCAAGGCCCGCATAGGTGGCGCCGTAATTCGCAATTTTGCCGATATAGAGCCCGAATATCTTGCCGGAGAGCCACCAGCCGACGAGCGTGAAGAACACGCCGCCGACAACGTGCTTGATGTGCCTGCGCCGCGCCGGCAGGAAGAGGTGGAAGGCGAAAAGCATAGCGAGCGCGACGATCACGAGCAGCGCCTCGCGCAGGGTCTCGATGCCGCTGACGTTGATCTCGCCGGGAAGGTAGCGATCGACGATCTCAAGCCCGATCGGCACCGCCACGCCGAGCGCCGCGACGACGAGCAGAAACGCCATTCCGAATATGACGAAGAGCAGGCTGCTGACGTAGCGGCGGACGAGGTGGCGATCCTCGGTGCAGCCATAGGCGCGGTTCAGGCCGTCGCGGATCGCCTCCACCGCGCCGGTGATCGAGACGAGCGTCACCAGAAGGCCGAAGGTGAGCGGGCTCGCCCGGTTTGCCACAGCGAAGATGCGGTTCAGCTCCGGTCTCAGCGTCTCGATGACGTTTTCCGGCAGGATCGTCATCGCCTCGCGGCTGATATAGGCGGAAAGGTCGGCGCCGCCGACGACCGCGCCGAGCGCTACGATGAAGATCGCGAACGGAAACATGGCGAAGATCAGCGAATAGGAGATCGCGCTCGCCACCATCACGCCGTCGTGCCGGAAGACGCCGCCGGTCGCGTCGTGGAGCACCGTCCAGAACGGCCGCAGCCCGCGCAGGGGATTTGCCCGTTCGCGCAGTCGGTCGGCGCCCCCGCCCTCTCTGAGCTCAATATCGGCCATGATCCCGAATCAACGCCTGTGGCCGGCTAAGTATCCCGGCGGGCGAGAGAATTCAAAGATGGCGCTGACCACGCGGGCGATCAGCCGTTTGCCAGATACTGCCCGCCGTTGATGCTGACGACCGCTCCGGTCATGAAGGCAGCATCCTCCGAGACGAGGTAGGCGACGAGCGCGCCGATCTCCTTGGCCTTGCCGAGCCGCCCGACGGGAATGTCCGCGATGATCCCTTCCATCACCTTTTCCGGCACGGCGAGGACCATCTCGGTGTCGATGTAGCCGGGGCAGACGGCGTTGACGGTGATCCCCTTGCGTGCGCTCTCCAGCGCCAGCGCCTTGGTGAAGCCAACGATACCGGCCTTAGCGGTCGCGTAGTTGACCTGCCCGATCTGTCCCTTCTGGCCGTTGATGGAAGAGATGTTGACGATCCGGCCATAGCCGCGCTCACGCATCCCTTCGATGACCGGCCGCGTCATGTTGAACATGGAATCGAGGTCGGTTCGAAGCACCGCCGTCCACGCCTCATGATCCATCTTGTGGAACCATCCGTCGCGGGCGATGCCGGCATTGTTAACGAGGATGTCGATGGGGCCGACCTCGTCGGCGACCTTCTTCACGCCATCGGCGCAGGCCGCGGGGTCGCCGACATCCCATTTGAAGACCGGGATGCCTGTCTCCGCCTTGAAAGCCTCCGCCGATTCCGTATGGCCCGCGAATGTCGCTGCCACCTTATGGCCGGCAGCGGCAAGAGCTTTGGCGATGGCCGCGCCAATCCCGCGCGTGCCGCCCGTCACCAGCGCCACCCTGGTCATCCTCTCCTCCCTCGTTCGGCCGGCTTTCGCGACCGTTTCACTTCATGCAGCGCATCGCAGCGGCGCCGCCTTGCGGCAGGTCAATCGCGCTCCACGCACATGGCGATCCCCATGCCGCCGCCGATGCAAAGCGTCGCGAGTCCCTTCTTGGCGTTCCGCCGCTTCATCTCGAAGAGAAGCGTGTTCAGGATGCGCGCGCCCGACGCACCGACTGGGTGGCCGATGGCGATCGCGCCGCCGTTGACGTTGACGATCTCGGTGTTCCAGCCGAGGTCCTTGTTGACGGCGCAGGCCTGCGCGGCGAAGGCTTCGTTCGCCTCGACGAGATCGAGGTCCTCCTTCTTCCAGCCCGCCTTCTCCAGCGCCCGCCGCGACGCCGGGATTGGGCCGGTGCCCATGATCGCCGGATCGACGCCGGCGGTCGCCCAGGAGACGATGCGGGCGAGCGGCGTGATGCCGCGCTTCTTTGCGTTCTCCGCCGACATC
Organism: uncultured Alphaproteobacteria bacterium; assembly: GCA_963739005.1. GTDB lineage: Bacteria > Pseudomonadota > Alphaproteobacteria > Rhizobiales > Afifellaceae > DASWJZ01. The sequence goes on from CAVTYQ010000002.1 coordinate 925,171, forward strand.
ACCACGACCGCGGCAGCGCCGTCATTGATGCCGGAGGCGTTGGCCGCGGTCACCGAGCCTTCCTTGTCGAAGGCGGGGCGGAGCTTCGCCACGCTGTCCAACGTCACGCCGGGGCGGATATATTCGTCCTGGTCGACAATGATGTCGCCCTTCCGGGTCTTCAACGTCACCGGCACGATCTCATCCTTGAACCGCCCGGCCTTCTGCGCCGCCTCCGCCTTGTTCTGCGAGGCGACGGCGAACTCGTCCTGCTGCGAGCGCGTGATCTGGTACTGCTTGGCGACGTTCTCCGCAGTGACTCCCATGTGATAGCCGTTGAAAGCGTCGAGCAGCGCGTCCTTCAGCATGGTGTCGATCATCGTGTAGTCGCCCATCTTCACGCCTTGGCGGAGGTGCTCGGCGTGCGGCGCCATCGACATCGATTCCTGCCCGCCCGCGACGATGATGTCGGCGTCGCCCGTCGCGATCTGCTGCATGCCGATCGCCACCGCTCGCAGCCCGGAGCCGCAGAGCTGATTGAGCGCCCAGGCTGTCGATTCCTTCGGAACGCCAGCGGCCATCGCCGCCTGCCGCGCCGGGTTCTGCCCCTCGGCGGCGGTCAGGATCTGCCCCAAGATGACCTCATTCACCTCCTCCGGCGCGACGCCGGCGCGCTCGAGCGCGCCCTTGATCGCGACCGCACCGAGCTCATGGGCGGGAAGCGTGGCGAAGGCCCCGTTGAAGGAGCCGACGGGCGTGCGCGCGGCGCTGGCGATCACGATATCTGTCACGGGGGTATCTCCTTTTGACGATGCTTCGGCCGGCGCGAGGCGGCGGGTAGCCACTGAGGTTAAGAAGGTCGGGCGAATGTCTGTCAACGCCCGGCCGCCGGATCCCGCTTTACCGCACTTGCGAAATCGCTGGACCCGACCGCCGCTTCCTTCCTATCCTGATATCGGGTTCTTGGGGGGAACCGGCAAGAGGTGCCGCATGGCGGGCGAAAAGCCGACCATCATCAAGAAATACGCCAATCGCCGGCTCTACCACACGGGGACGTCGACCTACGTCACGCTGGAAGACCTCGCCCGTATGGTGAAGAACGGTGAGGATTTCGTGGTCACAGACGCCAAGACCGGCGAGGACATCACGCGCGCGGTACTCGGCCAGATCATCTTCGAGCAGGAAGGGCGCGGCGGACAACCGCTCATGGGGATCGCGTTCCTGCGCCAGCTCATCCGCTTCTACGGCGACCAGATGCAGGCGGTCATTCCCTCCTACCTCGAATCGTCCCTCTCCGCTTTCACCCACAATCAGGACAAGCTCAGAGAGCACATGACGCGCGCGCTCTCCGGCGGCCCACTCGGCGTCATGGAAGAGCAGACCCGGCGAAACATGGAGATGTTCACCGAGGCGATGCGCATGTGGATGCCGTTTGCCGGCGGCGCGGGGAACTCGGGCGGCAAAGCCGGCGAGGCCGCGCATCCTGAGGCGAGCGAGAAGGAGATCGACTCCCTTCGCCGCCAGCTCTCCGAGATGCAGAAGACGCTTGAATCGATCGCGGGGCGGAAGTAGCCGCCGCTGGAGCCGCGCGAAAAGGCCGGCGCGAAGGCCGGCCCCTTGTCTCTACTGGCGGGGAGCGGCGCTATTCCTTCGGAGCCAGGACTTCGCGGCCGCGGTATTTTCCGCTCTTCAGGTCGATGTGGTGCGGACGGCGGAGTTCTCCGGAATCCTTGTCCTCAACGTAGGTCGGCTTCTCGAGCGCGTCGTGGGAACGGCGGAATCCGCGCTTCATGCGCGAGGTTTTTCGCTTCGGTACAGGCATCGCGTGCTCCAACGGAAAAAGGATGGTCCGGCATCGGCCGGGGCAGCACGCCCTTGCGGGCGGCGAACTCTTCGCGCGGGCCTATAGAGCCTTCCGGCGGGTTTGGCCAGCCTTCGCCTATTTCAGCACGCAGTCGGCGGCCGGACCAAGCGCCGCGGCGCGCCCGGCGACGCGCCGTGCGATCCGCGAATAGCCCGGGCCCGGCCTAGCCGGATTGCGCAGCCGGGGTGAAGGGAGCGCCGCCGCGAGAAGCGCCGACTGCGAACGCGTGAGGTTGGAGGCCGACACGCCGAAGTCCCGCTTCGCCGCCTCCCCTGCGCCGTAGACGCCGGTGCCCCACTCCGCGACGTTCAGGTAGATTTCCAGGATCCGCCGCTTCGAAAGCACGAAGTCGATATAGAGCGCGAGCGGCAGCTCAAGGCCCTTGCGGACCCAGCTTCGCCCCGTCGGCAGGAAGATGTTTCGCGCCGTCTGCATGCTGACGGTGCTGGCGCCCCGCATCGGCCCGTCTTCGTCCTGAAGGGCGTTCTGCACCTCCACCCAGTCGATGCCGTGATGGGAGCAGAAACGCGCGTCCTCCGAGGCGAGCACCGCGCGCACCAGATTGGGCGAGATGTCCTCGAAGTCGACCCAGGTCTTGTGGATGCCGAGCCGCTCGCGCGCCGCGCGCTCCAGCATGACAAAGGTGACCGGCGGGTTGATTACGATAAAGAGCGGCGCGATGAGATAGGGAAGCAATACGATCGCCAGCACGACGAAGCCGAGCCGCCGCAACCATAGGCGGAGACGGCCATGCGCCTGGCCCTGGCTGCGCGCCCCCCTCTTCGCGCTCTTCGGCACGCTCGTCTCGACCGTCAGGTTGCTTAGCTCCACCCGACTTCCCATAGCATGGCGCGGTCGAGATTGAGCGCGCGCTAGCCCATGATCGGAGCGCGGCCGCCGTGCTCGTCATCGATATGGGCGCGGATGATCGCTTCGAAGCTCTCGTCCGCCACGAATCCGAGAGCGCGCGACCGCTTCGCCTCGAACCGCGTCGGCCAGCCGGCGACGATCCGTTCGACCACCGGGTCCCGCTCACGGCGGATAAGCTTCACCGCCTTTTCTCCGGCGACCTTGCGGAGTGCCGCAATCTCTTCACCGACGGTCGCCGCGACGCCCGGCATGGTCATACAGCGGCGCGGTCCCACCTCTTCGAGATCCATCGCCGCCGCGTGCAGGAAGAAGCCGACCGCGGAGCGCGGGCTCGCGTGCCAGTGCATGACGCCGTCGGCGACGGGAAGCAGCGCCTCCTCGCCTTTGAGCGGCTCGCGGATGATGCCGGAGAAGAAGCTCGACGCCGCCTTGTTGGGTTTCCCCGGCCTCACGCAGATTGTCGGCAGCCTGAGCCCGATCCCCTCAAAGAAGCCCCGCCGCGTGTAGTCGTTCAGGAGAAACTCGCCGACCGCCTTCTGCGTGCCGTAGCTGGTCAGCGGCGTCAGGTGGAAATCGTCCGGTATCGGATCGGGAAACGGCGCGCCGTAGACCGCGATCGAGGAGGCATAGACGACGCGCGGATGCGTGTTCTGCAGCCGGATCGCATCGAGGAGGAGGCGCGTCCCGTCGAAATTGACGGCGTAGCCCTTGTCGAAATCCGCCTCCGCCTCGCCCGAGACGATGGCCGCGAGATGCATGACGATGTCGGGCTTTTCCGAAAGCAGGCGGTCGATCAGCTGCCTGTCTGAGATGTCGCCGACGATCGGGCGGATGGTGACATGCTCGGTCGGCTGCGCGGTCGGCTCGACGATGTCGTGCAGCGTGAGCTTGTTGACCTCGCGGCGGCCGATGCGACCGTTCTTGAGAATGCGTTCGGTGATCTTGCGACCGATCATTCCGGCCGCGCCGGTGATGAGGACATGCATTGTTCAGTCTCTGTCGAGGCGACGCTGATGCCGCGCGCGAAGCCATAGCACGGCGAAGAAGGCGAGCATGAACGCGATTGCGACGGCGATGCCGACGAGCGGCCCGCCGCCGCTCACCATCAGCATGATCCGCGGCATCGCGAACCAGCCCGCCACGACGACGACCATGATGACCGCCGAGGCGATCATCGCTCCGCGGCGGTCGTCGCGCTCTCGGGTCAAAGCGAGAACCCGCCGTCGGGCGAGATCGTGATGCCGGTGGTGAAGTCGCTTTCGTCGGAAGCGAAGTAGACCGCGACGGCGGCCATCTCCTCCGCCGTTCCGAGCCGCCCCATGGGCTGGCGCGAGACGAACATCTCCATCGCCTTCTCGCGCCCGCCCACCTCTTTGCCGAGCGTATCGATGCGCTCTTCGAGCGAGGGCGAGAGCACCGTGCCGGGGCAGATCGCGTTGCAGCGGACTCCCTTGCGGATGAAGTCGGCCGCGACTGCCTTGGTGAGGCCGATCACCGCCGCCTTGGTGGCGCCGTAGACATAGCGGTTCGGGATGCCTCGGATCGACGAGGCGCCGGAAGCGATGTTGACGATCGAGCCAGACTTCCCGCGTGCCGCCGCGCGCTCCATCATGCCCGGCAGGAAGGCGCGGATCGTCCGGTGCATCGACTTGACGTTCAGGTCGAACGAAAAGTCCCATTCCTGCTCGGAGCAATCGAGCACCGTGCCGTGGTGCACGAAGCCGGCGCAGTTGAAGAGCACGTCGATCGAACCGACCGAAGCGGCGAGCACGTTGACGGCGTTCGTGTCGCGCACGTCGAGCCCCTCGATCCGCGCGACGTCCGTTTTCTGCAGGCCTTCAAGCTTCGCCGGATGGACGTCCGTTGCGATCACCTCCGCGCCCTCGCGCGCAAACGCTTCCGCCGTGGCGCGTCCGATGCCTTGCCCGGCGGCGGTGAGAAAAGCGCGCTTACCTTCAAGCCGTCCCATTCCGTCTCCTCTCTCGCAAACTGTCCTTGCTTTCGTCCGGGCAGGCCTGCCCGGTCTCGACCTCGACGGTCGCGTGGTGGATGCCGTGCGCTTCGCTGAGCCGTTCCTTGATGGCGGCGATGCTGCGCTCCGCGTCGGCGTTGCCGGCAAGCCGTGCGTGCAGCGTCGCCAGGAGCTGCTTCCCGTCGAGCGTCCAGACGTGCATGTGGTGGACGTCGACCACGCCGGCGGCGTGCTTTTCGATATCACGCGCGACGGCGTTGCGATCGATTTGATGCGGGACGCCTTCGAGCAGGATCAATCCGGACTCGCGCATCAGCCGCCAGGCGCTCACGACGAGAAGCAGCGCAACGAGCACCGAAAGAAGCGGATCGGCCGGCAGCCAGCCGGTACTAAGAATGATGAGCGCGGCCGTGATCGCGGCGACAGAGCCGAGGAGATCGCCGAGCACATGCAGGATCGCGCCGCGGAGATTGAGCGATTCGCGGTCGCCGCCATGCAGCACCACGAACACCACGACGTTCACGAGGAGGCCAAGCCCGGCGACGGTCAGCATCGCGCCGCCGAGGATCGGCGGCGGGGCCGTCAGGCGGCCGGCCGCTTCAACGACAATCCATAGCGCGATGGCAAGCACGGTCAGCCCATTGGTGTAGGCGACGAGGATTTTCAGGCGGTCGAAGCCGTAGGTCATGCGGCTCGTCCCCGGCCGGTCGCCGAGCCGGTAGGCGACGTAGGCGAGCACCAGGGCGACGGAATCGGTGAGCATGTGGCCGGCGTCGGCGAGGAGCGCGAGCGAGCCCGTCAAGAGCCCGCCGGCCACCTCGGCGAGCATGAAACCGCAGGTCAGCACCGCCGCCACGACGACGCGGCGCCGGTTGCTCATCGTCCCGGCCGGCGTCTGGTCATCCGCGTGGCCGTGATGCTCCCCGGCGCGGTGGTGATGCTGATGCGCGATGCTCATGCGCCTTTCGACCTGGCGGCCCGATGCTTACTTCGCTTCCGCCGCATTTTCCAACCGTTAACGCCGCTTGACCGAGGAAGCCGACCGCCGAAAGCGCTTGACGAATTCTCGGCGCTTCTGTGGCATGCCGCCGGGATGCCCGGCTACTACAAATGGCCCGCTTACGTCGGAAACGCCCTGCTCTTCCTGTCGGGCCTGATCATTGCGTCCAAGAACAGCCTCCTCGGCGGAGCTTTCGTCGTCGGCCTTTCGCTCCTCAACCTCTACCTCGTCTGGAAGCTCGACATGTTCTCGCGCGAGGAGGCCTGGCTGGCGCTTGAGATCAAGAAGGCGAAGATGCGCGAGGAATTGCTGGAGCTGCAGCGCAAGCTTGCGGAAGAAGATAACGCGGCGCCTCCGCCTGAGATATCCGGATCGCAATCGTCGAAGCCATGAATAGCGCCAGTTCCGGCGTTCACCCAGCCGCGGCCCTCACCTGCAAACGCTCCTTCTGCGTTCCTTCGGCGTCGAAGTTCGCCGCCTCCAACCAGCGCTCCATGCCGGCCTTGATGCGCGGCCAGTCGGCGTCGGTCATCGCGAACCAGGCCGTGTCGCGATTCCTGCCCTTGACCACCATGTGGCTCCTGAAAATCCCCTCGAAGGCGAAGCCGAAGCGGAGCGCGGCGCGCCGCGACGGCTCGTTCCGGGAATCGCATTTCCATTCGAAGCGGCGATAGCCGAGATCGTCGAAGGAATAGCGCGCGAAGAGGTAGAGCGCTTCCGTCGCCATCCGCGTGCGTGCGACCTTCGGTCCCCAAAGGATCGAGCCGATCTCGATAACGCCGTGCTCCGGCGTGATCCGCATCAGCGCCTGCCGGCCCTCGGCGCGCCCGGTCGCCGGATCGACGACGGCGTAGAAGCGCGGATCTTCCGTGCTGCTCGCGCGCTGGAGCCAGGCATCGAAGTCCGCGCGCGTCTGCGGCGGCGGCTCGAAGAGGTAGCGGAACCGCTCATCCGCCCCCGGCGCCTTCGACGCCTCGTAGAGGCTGTCGCCGTGGCGCGCGGGATCGAGCCGCTCGAGCCGGCACCAGCGTCCTTCGAGAATATCGGCGGTCGGGTGCGGACGTGGCGTCCAGCAAGGAAGATCGCGCTCAGTCATCGTCGGCATCGCGCGGACGGGCGAAGGCGCCGTTGAGCGTGCTCGAAGGCGCGGCGCCCTCGAAGGCGACCTTGCGATCGGCAAGGCCCTGCGCGGCCTTCAGGAAAGCGCCGAACGCAACCTTGGCAAGGCCGGAGCCGATCGAGATGCGCTTCACGCCGAGCTTCTCAAGCGCCGGAAAATCGTTCGAGATCCCGCCGAGGCCGCCGATCACATTGACCGGCACATTGACCGCCTCGACGAGCGCACGGACCTCCGCCTCTCTCGTGACGCCGGGCGCATAGACGACGTCGGCGCCAGCAGCCTCGTAGGCCTTGAGCCGCCGCACCGCCTCGCTGAGCGGATCGCCTTGATGCTTGGCGAGGAAGACCTCGCAACGTCCGGTCAGCACGAAATCCGAGCCCGCCTTGGTCGCCGCCTCCTTGGCGGCGGAGAAACGGCGCAGCGCCTCGTCAAGCGGATAGAGCCCGCCTGTGCTCTGGTCCTTGTCCTCGACCGAGCAGCCGGCGACGCCCGCGTCGATCGTGCGGCGGATGGTTTCGGCGACGTCCGCCGGCGTATCGCCGTAGCCGCTTTCGAAGTCGCCGTTGACGGGAAGGCCGCTCGCCGTCGCCAGGACCTTCGCATGCGCGATCGCGTCGTCGCGGGTCACCGCACCCGTCGCGTCGGGACGCGCCAGCGTCCAGGCGAGCGCGGCGGAAGACGTCGCGATCGCCTCAAAGCCGAGATCGGCGAGTAGCCGTGCGGTCCCCGCATCCCACGGATTTGGCATGACGAAAAGCCCGGCGCGCGCGTGGAGCGCACGGAAACGCTGCGCCGCTTCCGACATGTCGGCCTCCTCAAAAACGCCGGTTGGCGCCAGACTTCAGTGATTATCGCGCGGATATTCGTGATGCGCGACGTCGCGATATTTGGTCGCCGGCTTCAGCACCATCCCATGGTCGAACTGGTCGACGAGGCTGCGTTGAATCTCCTGCCACGGCGTCTGGCTGTGGGGGACATAGCTGAGCCCGCCATTGCCGAGCTTCGCTTTCATCTCCGAGCGTCGCTTCTCCAATTCCTCATCGGAAATGAGGAGGTTCGCGGTCCGCTTGTTGAGGTCGACGCGGAGCTGGTCGCCGGTCCGAACCAGCGACAGTCCGCCGCCGACGGCCGCTTCCGGCGACGCGTTCAGGATCGACGGCGAGCCTGACGTGCCGGACTGCCGCCCGTCGCCGATGCAGGGAAGCTCGGTGATGCCGTGCTGCAGAAGCGCGTCGGGCGGCTGCATGTTCACCACCTCCGCGCCACCCGGATAGCCAACCGGTCCGGCGCCGCGGATGACCAGAATCGTATTCGCGTCGATGTTGAGCGAAGGATCGTTGATGCGGTCGTGATAGTCCTCGCGCCCGTCAAACACGACGGCACGGCCCTCGAACGCCTCTGGGTCCTTGGGGTTCGAGAGATAGCGGTCGCGGAACTCCTTGGAGATCACGCTGGTCTTCATGATGGCGCTGTCGAAGAGGTTGCCCTTCAGGTTGAGGAAGCCGGCCTCCTTGACGATCGGATTGTCGTAGGTGCGGATCACCTCGCGGTCCCAGCTCCGCTTGTCCTTGCAGTTCTCGCCCATCGTCTTGCCGTTGACGGTGAGCGCGCCCGGGTTCGGCAGCAGCCCGGCCTCTAGAAGCTCCGCCACGACGGACGGCACGCCGCCTGCGCGGTGATAGTCCTCGCCGAGGAAGCGGCCGGCCGGCTGCAGGTCGAGGAGAAGCGGGATCGCGTGCCCGATCCGCTCCCAGTCGTCGTTGGTGAGCGCGATGCCGAGATGCGCGGCGATGGCGTTAAGGTGGATCGGCGCGTTGGTCGAGCCGCCGATCGCCGAGTTCACGACAATGGCGTTCTCGAACGCCGCGCGCGTCATGACCTGCGAGGGCTTCAGGTCCTCCTTCACCATCTCCACGATGCGCCGCCCGGTCAGATAGGCGATCTGTCCGCGCTCCTTGTGCGGCGCAGGAATCGCCGCGCAGCCGGGAAGCATCATGCCGAGCGCCTCGGCGAGCGAGTTCATCGTCGTCGCCGTGCCCATCGTGTTGCAGAAGCCGGGCGATGGGGCAGACGAGGCGACCAGCTCGAAATATTCCGGCATGCTGATCTCACCGGCGGCGATGAGCTTCTTCGCATGCCATTTGATCGTGCCCGAGCCGGTCCGCTGCCCCTTGTGCCAGCCGTTCAGCATCGGCCCTACCGAGAGTGCGATGGCGGGGAGGTTGACGGTCGCCGCCGCCATCAATTGCGAGGGCGTGGTCTTGTCGCAGCCGGTGGTCAGCACCACGCCGTCGATCGGATAGCCGAACAGGATCTCGACCAGCCCGAGATAGGCGAGGTTGCGGTCGAGCGAGGCAGTCGGGCGCTTTCCCGTCTCCTGGATCGGATGCACGGGGAACTCGAAGGCGATGCCCCCCGCCTCGCGGATACCCTCGCGGACGCGCTGCGCGAGCACGATGTGGTGGCGGTTGCACGGCGAGAGGTCGGAGCCCGACTGGGCGATGCCGATGATCGGCTTTCCCGACTGCAACTCCTCGCGTGTCAGCCCCCAGTTCATGTAGCGCTCGATGTAGAGCGCGGTCATGTCCGGATCGTCGGGATTGTCGAACCAGATTTGCGACCGGAGCTTCACTTGGGTGCCGTGCTTGGCGTCGAAAGACATCGAGAAATCCTCCCGTTTCGCCCGGAAACTCGCGCGCCGCCCGGCGGAAATCAACGGCAATCGCATCACCCGAGAGGAAAAGTATGACTTTTTTAGTGCAGCATATGCAGCTATGCAGCCAACGGCGCGGAAACCCTATATTCCGGCCCGAAGGAGCGATGCCATGGCGATTACCATCCGAAACAAGACGACCGAGGCCGCCCTGCGGGAGATCGGGCAAGATACTGGGGAAGGTCCATCCGCCTTGATCGGGCGCCTCGTAGCGGAAGAGAAGACGCGGCTCTCCGAAGTCGAGAAGCTCGAGCGAGCTCGTAGGCGCCACGCGATGCGGGAACTGATCGCGATGCTGCCTAAGCTTACGGAGCACGATAGTGCCGAGATCGATCGCGCCATCGAGGACATGTACGATGAACACGGGCTGCCGAAATGATCGTGATCGACACCTCCGCCTTGATCGCAATTTTTCGCCAAGAGCGGGAGCGTGACGAATTTGGCGACGCGATCGTCGAAGCCGAAAGACGAATCCTGCCTGCGCATGCCTATCTCGAATACGTGATGGTCACGTCGGGCGAGCCGCAGTCGCGGGTTTGGATCGACGCGATGATCGAACAGCTCCGGCTCGCTACCGGCGAGATCGACGCCGCTGCCGCACAGTTGGCGGCCGACGCCTTTCTGCAATATGGAAAGGGCCGCGGGCATCCCGCACGTCTGAACTTCGCCGACTGCCTCTCCTATGCCGTCGCGAAGCGCCTCGATTATCCTCTGCTCTACAAGGGTGATGATTTCATCCATACCGACATAGAAAGCGCCCTTCCAAAATGACTCTCAGCACCGTCGCCGCCTTCGACCGGATCGGCGAGGAGAACGCCTTCGCCGTGCTCGCGCGCGCCAATCAGCTCGCGAGCGAGGGCCGCGATATTATCAATCTCGGCATCGGCCAGCCCGACTTCCGCACGCCGGGGCACATTGTGGAGGCGGCCGTGAAGGCGCTCCGCGACGGCCATCACGGCTATACCGCCGCCGTCGGCATCCCGTCGCTGCGCGAGGCCGTCGCCCGTCGAACGCTGCAAACGACCGGCGTCCAGGTCTCCCCCGAGCGCGTGCTGATCGTCCCCGGCGGCAAGGTGACGATGTTCGCCGCGATCCTGATGTTCGGTGAGCCGGGCGCCGACATCCTCTATCCGGACCCGGGCTTCCCGATCTACCGCTCGATGATCGAGTTCACCGGCGCTCGTCCCATCCCCGTGCCGATCCGCGAGGCGAACGGCTTCGCCTTCTCGGCCGAAGAGACGCTGGGATTGATCACGCCGAAGACACGGCTTCTTATCCTGAACTCGCCCGCCAACCCGACCGGCGGCGTGACGCCGCGCCGAGACGTCGAGGCGCTGGTAAAAGGTCTCGCCGCGCGCCCCGACGTGGCGATCCTCTCCGACGAGATCTACGACTGCATGACCTATGACGGCGAGGAGCACGTCTCGCTCCTTACCTTCCCCGAGATTCGCGACCGCCTGATCCTGCTGAACGGTTTCTCCAAGACCTGGGCGATGACCGGCTGGCGGCTCGGCTGGTCGATCTGGCCGGCGCCGCTCTACGACAAGGTCAGGAAGCTCGCGGTGAATTGCTGGTCCTGCGTCAACGCGCCGACGCAGTTCGCCGGCGTCGCCGCGATCGACGGCCCGCAGGACGACGTGACCAAGATGGTCGAAGCCTTCGATCGCCGACGAAAGGTGGTGACGGAGCTCCTGAACACCCTCCCCGGCGTCTCCTCGATCACGCCGAAGGGCGCATTCTACGCCTTCCCGAATGTCGCGAAGACCGGCTGGGCCGCGAAGAAGCTTGCCGGCGCGCTCCTCGAAGATGCGGGCGTGGCGCTGATCGGCGGGCCGGATTTCGGCGTGAACGGCGAAGGCTTCGTCCGCGTCTCCTACGCCAACTCGGAAGAGAACATCCGCAAGGCGATCGAGCGGATCGGCGACTTCCTGACGCGCCGCAACGCGGTCGGCGAAGAACGCCTCGCCGCCGGCTCGACGCGCTGAGGAGAGCTGCCGACTGCCCAGCCTCGCTGCATTACTGCCGAATTTTTGACCATGTAGACAAAACTGTGCAGCAGCCCCTAAGCTTGCCGTGGGCATGGGGAGCACGGGGCGCGGTTTTCGCCCCCGCCCAAGCATCTCAGGAGGGGAAGATGTCATTTTCCAAGCGTGACACCGCCGGCGCGCGTACCGGCACGAGCCTTGATCGCCGCGCGCTTCTCCGCCTTGCCGCCGCAAGCGCGATCGGGATCAGCGCTCTCGCCGGCACCGCCGCGGCCGAGGACAAGATGAAGGTCGCCGCGATCTTCTCCACGCCGATCGAGGAGCCCTGGGTCAATCAGGTACACGAGGCTCTTTTGAAGGCGCAGGCGGAACTCGGCGTCGAATACAAATGGGCGGAGAGCGTTCCCTCCGCCGACTACGCCCGCGTGCTCAGAGAATTCGCCCGCGGCGGCTACAAGATGATTTCCGGCGACGCCTTCGCGGCGGAGGATATCTCGCGCCGCGTGGCCAAGGAGTTCCCCGACGTCGCCTTCGTCATGGGTTCCGGCCAGGGCCCCGCGGAGCCGAACTTCGCGGTCTTCGACAACTGGATCCACGAGCCCGCTTACATCTCCGGGATGATCGCCGGGAAGCTCACCAAGACGAACACGATCGGGACCGTCGCGGCGATGGATATCCCCGAGGTGGCGCGCCTCACAAACGCCTTCTGCTCCGGCGCCAAGGAAGTGAACCCGGCGGTGAAGTGCAAGGTCTCCTTCATCGGCTCATTCTTCGATCCGCCGAAAGCCAAGGAGGCAGCGCTCGCACAGATCTCCGCCGGCGTCGACGCGATCTACGCCGAGCGCTTCGGCGTTATCGAAGCGGCGCAGGAGAAGGGCATCGTCGCCTTCTCCAACATGTCGGACCAGGCCTCGCTCGCCCCCGACACCGTCGTCACCGGGCCGGTCTGGGACATGTGGCCAACGATCGAAGCGGCGGTGAAGCAGGTTAAGGCCGGCGTCTTCACGGCGCAGGATTTCGGCACGTTCTCGACCATGACCAAGGGCGGCGCCACGCTCGCGCCCTTCCATGACTGGGAAGCGAAGCTCCCCGCCGACGTGATGCAGATGGTCACGGACAAGGAAGCGGCCATCATGAGCGGCGACTTCCGCGTTCCGGTCGACGAGTCGACGCCCGCTTCCGAGTAGTGGCAACGCGGGCGTGACCTATCGCTCACAATATTTGTCGTCATGCCCGGACTTGATCCGGGCATCCATTCCGTAACGGTGGCGACCGCCGCGACGGTCACGGAATGGATTGCCGGGTCTAGCCCGGCAATGACGACGAGGTGGGTCGAACAAGGATGACCTCCGCTCCCCTCGTTTCGATGCGCGGCGTCTCCAAGCGCTTCGGCCGGGTACAGGCCGCGGCGGACGTCGACCTGACGCTGAATGCGGGCGACATCCTTGGGCTCCTTGGAGAGAACGGCGCCGGCAAGACCACGTTGATGAACGTCCTCTTCGGCACCTACGCCGCCGATGCGGGGTCGATCGAGGTCGAGGGCAAGCCGGTCGCGATCCGCAACTCCGCCGACGCGCTGAACTTCGGCATCGGCATGGTGCACCAGCACTTCCAGCTCGTGCCGCGCCATACGGTGATCGAGAACCTGCTGGTCGGGAAATCCGGCCCCGACGGACGGCTGACGCGGGCCATTGCTATCGAGCGCCTCGCCGCGATCGGCCGCGACTTTCATCTCGACCTTGATCCCGACCGGCTCGTGGGCGATCTCTCGGTCGGCGAGCAGCAGCGGGTGGAGATCGCGAAGTCGCTCGTGCGCGGCGCACGCATCCTCGTTCTCGACGAGCCGACGGCGACGCTCACGCCGCGCGAGTCCGATGGCCTCTTCCGCGCGCTCCGCGCCATGGCGGCGCGCGGCATGGGCGTGATCTTCATCTCCCACAAGCTCGCCGAGGTGATCGAGATCACCAACCGCGTCACCGTGATGCGGCATGGCCGCGTCGTCGCCGAGCTTCAGAACGACGGGAACCTGTTGAAGCCGGAGCTGGCGCGCGCGATGTGCGGTCGCGACCTGATGCCGCCGGAGAAGCCGCCGGTCGAAAGGGGCGTGCCGCTTCTGACGCTCGACCATGTCTCCGCCAAGGGCGGCGGCAGGGTGGCGCTCACCGACGTCTCGCTCACGCTTCGCGCCGGTGAGATCGTCGGCATCGCCGGGGTGTCCGGCAACGGGCAGCGCGAACTCGCCGACCTCGTCGCTGGCGTGCTCGCACCGGAGCGCGGCACGATGGCGATTGACGGAAATGTCGTGGCGCATCCGTCGCCGAAGGAGATGCAGGCGCTTAAGGTCGGCCGCGTGCCGGAGGATCGACTGACCACCGGCATGATCGGCGCTCTGCCGCTATCGGAATCGATGGCGCTTCCGTGGTTCGACGCACCGCCCTTCAGCCATCATGGCATCCTCGACCGCGCCGCGATCCGCCGCTTCGCCGAAGAGCAGATCAGGCGCTTCGACATCCGCACCTCCGGCCCCGACGCGCGCACCGGCACGCTTTCCGGCGGCAATCTGCAGAAGGCGCTGCTTGCCCGTGAGATCGCGCGCGGGCCAAGAATCCTGCTTGCCGCGCAGCCGACGCGCGGCATCGACGTCGGCGCGACCGAATTCATCCACGGCCAGTTCCTGGCGCTTCGCGCCTCGGGCGGCGCCGTGCTCATGATCAGCGAGGACCTGGAGGAGATTTTTGCGCTCTCCGACCGCATCGCGGTGATGTACCGCGGCCGGATCATGGCGGACCTAGCGGTCGCCGAGGCGACGGTCGAGCGCGTTGGCCTCCTGATGGCTGGCGTCGAGGAAAAGGCGGCATGATCCGCTTCCGCCTCGAGCGGCGGCAGGAGACGCCGCTCTATCTGCAAATCGCAATCCCGATCGCGGCGGTCGTCGTGACGCTGATCCTCTGCTCCGGCCTCGTTGCGCTTGCCGGCGCGAACGTCGTCGAGGCCTATCGGCTCCTCCTCTTCTCCACCTTCCAGTCCGGCTACGACATCGAGGACACGCTGGTGAAGGCGGCGCCGCTTCTCTTCACCGGCCTCGCAGTGCTCGTCGCCTTCCGCGCAAAATTCTGGAACATCGGCGCCGAGGGCCAATTGATGGCTGGCGCCATCGCGGCGTGCTTCATCGGCGAGCGCGAGTTTCTGCCGGCCTTCGCGCTGGTACCGCTGATGGTCGTCGGCGCGGCGATCTTCGGAGCGCTCTGGGCGCTGCTTCCGGCGCTCTTGAAGGTGAAGCTCAAGGTCGACGACGTCGTCACCACGCTGCTTCTGAACTTCATCATGCTCTACGGCGTGACCGCGCTTCTGGAGGGACCCTGGCGCGACCCGCGAAGCGGCTATCCGAACTCGCCCTCCGTCCGCGTCGAGGCGGAATTCCCGATGCTGCCTTGGATCAACGTCCCTCTCGGCGTGCTCCTCGCGCTGCTCGCCGCGATCCTCGTCTGGTGGATGATGAGCCGCACCACGCTCGGCTTCCGCATCCGCGCCGTCGGCGAGAACCCGGCAGCGTCCGAATACGCCGGCATCAAGGTTGGGCGTGTGATTGTCGTCGCGGCGCTGATCTCCGGCGCGCTTGCCGGCCTCGCCGGCGCCGGCGAAGTCGGCGGTGTGCGCTATCAGGTGACCTCCGACCTCTCCTCCGGCTACGGCTACGCCGGCATCGTCATCGCGACGCTCGCGGAACTGAACCCGGTCGGCGCCGTCCCTGCGGCACTCTTCTTCGCCATCATCTTCAACGGCGCCGGCACCATGGCGCGCGCGACCGGCGTGCCGATCTATCTCGCCGACGTGATCCAGGGGATTGCGCTCGTGTCGATGGTCGCGGGGCGGTTGTTCGCGGCGTATCGCTTAAGGCTCCTTCCCTCCCCCCATGCGGGGGAGGGTCAGGGAGGGGGGAAAGAGGAAGGCCGCGGCAGCGTGCTTCCCCCCTCTCCGTCTCTCCCCCGCAAGGGGGGAGAGGGGGCGCTGGCGGGGGAGGAAGCGTAGATGCACCTCTTCGCCACCGTCTTCGACGTCGGCTTCTTCGCGGCGCTGATCCGCATTTCGACGCCGCTTCTCCTTGCGACCCTCGGCGAGCTCTATTCGGAGCGCTCAGGCGTGCTCAATCTCGGCATCGAGGGGATCATGCTTCTCGGCGCAATGGTCGGCTTCACCGCCGCGTATTTCACCGGCAGCCTCTGGCTCGGCGTCCTCGCCGCGCTCTTGACCGGCATGCTCGCCGGCCTCCTGATGACGTTCCTTGCTGTGGTGCTCGGCGTCAGCCAGCACGTCTCCGGCATCGGAACGACGCTGCTCGCGACCGGGCTCGCCTTCTATCTCTACCGGCTGATCTTCGGGCAGCCGGCATCGCCGCCGAACATCGTGCCATTCCAGCCGCTGCCGATCCCGCTCCTTTCCGATATCCCGCTTATCGGACCGGTGCTCTTCGACCAGGCGCCGCTCACCTACATCGCGCTTCTCGCCGTGCCGGCGACAGCATGGCTTCTCTATCGCACGGCGTGGGGGCTTGATCTCCGCACGGTCGGCGAGAACCCGCGCGCCGCCGACGCCGCCGGCGTGACCGTCTGGGGCATGCGCTGCCAGGCGCTGGTGATCGGCGGCGCGCTGATGGGGGCGGCCGGCGCCTATCTCACGATCTCGCAGTTCAACGCCTTCACCTTCGGCGTCGTCTCCGGGCGCGGCTGGGTGGCGATCGCGCTCGTCGTCTTCGGCCAGTGGAGCCCGTGGCGCTGCGCTGCCGGCGCTCTCCTCTTCGCAGCGCTCGAGGCGTTGCAGCTTCGGCTCCAGGCGCACAATGTCCTGAACCTTCCCTATCAGGTCTTTCTGATGCTTCCCTTCGTCATGACGATCGTCGCGATGGCGCTTGTTTCCCGCAACGCCCGCGCCCCCGCGGCTCTGCTCGTGCCGTTCCGCAAGGAGGAGCGTTAGACAACGCCCAAATAGGTCGGCGCGTCCTTGAATCGGTCGTATGCCGCGAGAAATCCTTCAAGGTTCACGATACACGGAGTTTGGCCAAGCACTGCCTTAAGTTCCAAACGCTTCTTCAGTATTCGATCGTCATAAGTAACTTCGATCGTCATAAGTAACAAAGCATCTACATCCATGCTTGTCAGTTACCTAGAGATGCTCGGCGTCTTTATCGTGCTTCCCAGGAGCAGCATTCCCTTGAAGAACACGCTGAATCTGCGTGAGCCTCGCAAGCTCGCGCAGATTTCGGTTGGTTCGCAGAGTATATGGTTGCGACAACGCGCCAGCTCTCACGCCAGTCGGGGTGTGAGGATGCATGATCTTCCTGACCGACTGGCTCTTTCTTGGTCTGCGGCGATGCCGCTCAGGGCATGAGCTGCCCGCCGTTCACCTCGATGACCTGCCCAACGATGAAGCCGCTCAGCGATGGCGAGGCGAGGAAGAGATAGGCGCCGACGCAGTCTTCCGGCGTTCCGACGCGCCCCTGCGGGATCGTGGCGATTGCCGCCTTCCAGTGCTCGTCGGTCGAATAGAGCTCGTGCAAGCGCGTGTGGATGAAGCCCGGTGCAACGGCGTTGACGCGAATGTTGTGCGGGATCAGCTCTTTCGCGAGCCCGCGCGTCATGTTGGAGACGAACGCCTTGGCCGAGGCGTAGAGACCGACGCCGGCCGAGCCGCCGTTTCGTGCCGCAAGCGACGACGTGTTGATGATGAACCCGCCGTTCTGCTTGAGCCACGGGGTCGCTGCGCGACAGGCGAACACGACAGAGCGGGCGTTCAGGTTCATGACGGTGTCGTAATAGTCTTCCGTCATGTCGGCATAGGCCGTGCGCTCGAGCATCATCCCGGCGTTGTTGACGAGCCCATCGAGGCGCCCGAAATGGCCGGCGCTCTCCTCGACGATCCGCGTCACGCCCTCCACCTTCGACACGTCGCCCTGGACCGCGAACGCGTCGCCTCCGGCGCTCTCGATTTCCTTCACGACGGCTTCGGCTTCGCTGCGGCCGGAATTGTAGTGAACCGCCACGCGCGCCGACTGCGCGCCGAAGCCACGGGCGATCGCGGCGCCGATTCCTCTCGACGCGCCCGTGATCAGCACTGCCTTCCCGGCGAGATCCGGGATCGTGAGATTTGTCATCAGCGATTCTGCGCGACCATCCTAGGGCCCCGGATACCGCGGCTCAATTCATCCGGCCCGTCCCGCCGGCCTTACCCGCACGCGTCTCCACGCTGATCCGCCGTGGCGCTCGAACCGGCGACAACCGGGTTCTTGACCGATGTCCATATGTCGAGTATTCTCGACATATGGACAAGGAAGAGGTCATCCTCGCCCTTATGGCGCTGTCGCAGTCAACGCGGCTCGACGCTTTTCGGCTGATCGTCCGGCATGAGCCGGACGGATTGCCGGCCGGCGAGGTGGCGCGGCAACTTGCCGTGCCGCACAACACGATGTCCACCCATCTCGCCGTGCTTGCGCGCGCCGGGCTCGTCGAAGCCGAGCGGCAGAGCCGCACGATCAACTACCGCGCCCGGCTCGACCGGTTTCACGAGCTTGCCGTCTATCTCGTCAGCGACTGCTGCGGCGGTCGGCCGGAAGTGTGCGCGTCGCTTGCCAGCGTGCTCGACGTCTATCGGGCGCAGTCGAAGGAGGACCTCATGGATGAGCATTCCTATAACGTGCTGTTCCTTTGCACCGGAAATTCCGCCCGCTCGATCCTCGCCGAATCGATTCTGAACCGCTACGGCCAGGGGCGGTTCAGGGCCTATTCCGCGGGTTCGCATCCGAAGGGCAAAGTGCATCCCTATGCGCTGGAGCTCTTGCGCAACCTGAACTACCGGACCGACGAGCTGCGCTCGAAGAGCTGGGACGAGTTCGCGGCGCCCGGCGCGCAGAAGATGGATTTCGTCTTTACCGTCTGCGACGACGCGGCGGCGGAGACCTGCCCGATCTGGCCCGGCCAGCCGATGACGGCGCACTGGGGCGTTCCCGATCCGGCGGCGGTGGAAGGGGGCGAGGCCATCAAGCGCGCCGCCTTCGCGGACGCCTGCCGCATGCTGACCAACCGCATCGCGATCTTCACCAGCCTGCCGCTCGCAAGCCTCGACCGGCTCGCGCTGCAACGGCGCCTCGACGAGATCGGGCAGCGCCGCGAGGCCCCCGCCAAGGAGCGGGCGTGACGCGCGCCGCCCCGGTAGAACCGTTCGGCCTTTCGCGCCGGCTCGCTGCCGAGGCGATAGGCACCGCCTTTCTCGTCGCGACCGTCGTCGGCTCCGGCGTCATGGCGGAGCGTCTGACGCACGACACCGCGCTCGCGCTCCTCGGCAACACGCTGCCGACCGGCGCCATCCTGGTCGTGCTGATCACGGTGCTCGGCCCTATCTCCGGTGCGCATTTCAACCCGGCGGTGACGTTCGCCATGCGAATTCGTGGCGAGATCGGATCCGCCGAGGCCGCGGCTTATGTCGTGGCGCAGATCGCAGGCGGCATTGCCGGCACGATAGCCGCGCATCTCATGTTCGAATTGCCGCTCCTGCAGGCATCCGCGCATGTGCGCAGCGGACCGGGTCAATGGTTTGCGGAAGCCATTGCCGCCTTCGGTCTTGTCGGAGTCATTCTGGGCGGGCTCAGGTTCCGCGCCGACGCGATACCCTGGCTGGTCGGGCTCTACATCACCGCGGCCTATTGGTTCACCGCTTCGACCTCTTTCGCCAATCCCGCGGTCGCGATCGCGCGCGCCTTCACCGACACGTTCTCCGGAATCCGGCCGCTCGACGTTCCCGCCTTCATCGTCGCGGAGCTTCTCGGCAGCTTCCTCGCGGTCACAGCCTTCAACTGGCTGCTGAAGCGGCCGGCGACGAGCGTCACGAAAGAAGGTGCGGCAAGGCGAGCGTGATTGCTGGGAAGGCGATCAAGATTGCGATCCGCACGAGCTCGGAGAGGAAGAACGGCATCACGCCCTTGAACGTCTCGCGCATCGCGACGTCGGGGGAGATCGAGTGGATGATGAAGACGTTGAGGCCGACCGGGGGCGTGATCAGGCCGAGCTCAACGACGATCAACGCGATGATGCCGAACCACATTTTCACGTCGTCTTGCGGCAGGCCGAAGTCGAGACCGGAGACCATCGGCCAGAAAAAGGGGATCGCAAGGATGATCATCGACAGGCTGTCCATCAGGCAGCCGAGCACGATGAAGATCACGATGATCAGGACGAGAATGATGAGCGGCGGCAGTCCGCTCCCCTGCAGCAGTTCTGCAGCCGCCTGCGGGACGCCGGCGCGCGCCATGAAGATCGAGAGCAGCGCCGCGCCGAGCAGGATCAGATAGATCATGCCGCTGGTGCGCGCCGTCTCGAGCAGTGCGTCTATGGTGTCGCGCAGCGACAGCCGGCGTCGGCCGTAACCATAGAGGGCGACCAGGAAGACGCCGATCGCGCCGGCCGGGGTCGGGTTGTAGAGCCCGCCATAGATGCCGCCGATGACGACGGCGAAGATGACGGCGATCGGGATCACGGCGATCGTGGCGGAGACGAATTCCTGCCGCGAAACGGCTCTGCCCTTCGGGCCGGATTCCGGGACGAGCCGCACATAGATCGACACCGTGACGAGAAACATGAGGACGGCGAGGATGCCGGGAATGAGCGCCGCCTCGAAGAGCGTCACGATGTTGGTCTCGACGATGATCGCGTAGACGATCAACACCACCGACGGCGGAATCAGGATGCCGAGCGTGCCGCCAGCGGCGACGGTGCCGGTCGCGAGCGCCGGCGAATATTTGTAGCGCCTGAGTTCGGGGAGCGCGACGATCCCCATCGTCGACGCGGTCGCGGTCGATGAGCCGCACACGGCACCGAATCCGCCGCAGGCCACGATCGCCGCCATCGCGACGCCGCCGCGAAACCGCCCGAGCCACGCGTCGGCGCCGCGGAACATGTCCTGGCTCAGGCCGCAGCGTGCGGCGAGGCTGCCCATCAGGATGAACATGGGCAACACCGACAGGTCGTAGTTGGAGAACTGCGAGTAGGCGAGGTCCTTCAGCTGATAGAGGACGATCGTCGGGCCCGATTCGAAGCTCGTGCCGATCGCGCCGACCAGGATCATCGTGTAGGCGATCGGGACGCGGACGGCGATCAGCGCCAGCAGCGCCAAGAGCCCGATCAGGCCAATCAGAAAGCTGGTCTCCATGCCCCCCGAGACCGCCTCTTAGCCGGGCGACGACGTCGGCGGCGGTGCGTGGGGAAGCAAGGCTCCTCGGAATCCTTCCGCCAGCGTTATCAAGGCGGCGACGAGCAACAGGAAGAGCGAAACCAGCGCCGGCGGAAACGCCGTCCAAAGGGGAATGTGCAGGGCGGCGGTGGTCTCCGGGTATTCGATATATCCGATCAGCCCGAGCGACATCTGCCGCAGAAGCACCAGCGCGAGCACGATGGCGAAGAGCGAGGAGAAAGCGAGCATCGCGGACTTGGCACGCTCGCTCATGCCTTCGGTGAAAATGTCCACCGTCACGTTGGCGCCCGTGAGCTGGCAGTAGGGTAGGAAGCAGAAGATGGCGACGGCGACGAAATGCTTCATCATTTCGTAGTCGCCCTGGAACGGCTTGTCGAAGAGGAGATTGGAGAAGGTGCTTGCCGCCGTCATCAGCATCAACGCGGCGAGGATGACTCCGCCAAGAAGCGCCCAATAGCGGATCACCGCCCGCAGGAAGCGCAGCCAGGGCGGCTGCCACTCGAACGAAGGGCGGGGTCCGGTGACCCCGCCCTCGTCTTCCTGGTAGGCGAAGCTCATGCGCTATGTTTTGCGATGGCCGCCTTAGCTGCGTCAACCAGCCCCTTCGAATCGATCTTGTCGGCGCGCTCCTTCACCCAGCGGTCGACCACCGGCGCGAGCGCGGTCTCGAATGCGTCGGTTTCTTCCTGCGTGAGCTCGACGTGCTCGTTGCCGGCGTCGGTCAGCACCTTGATGGCGCCGTCGTCGTCCACGCGCCAGATCTTGCCGACCTCTTCCCACCACGCTGCGTCGGTGGCTTTATTGAACACGTCCTTGAGATCATCCGGAAGCTTGTCCCAGGTGCCGGGATGCATCGATACTTGGAAGGTGGTGGTGCCGAGGCGCCACTTGTCCTTGCCCTCGATGTCGTACTTGGTGACGTCCTGGAGCTTCAGGGCGGGAGCGATCTCCCAAGGGATAAGGGCGCCGTCGACGACGTGCGTGGTCAGCGCCTGCGGCAGGTCGGGCACCGGCATGTTGACCGGCGTCGCGCCAAGCTGCTCGATGACGGCGGTGCCGGTCGGCCCGGGCACGCGAATCTTCAGCCCCTTGAAATCGTCCGGCTTGCGGACGAGCTTCTCGGCCATCTGGATCGCCTGCCCGGCATGGACGTGCAGCCACAGCAAGTGAACGTCCTTGTACTCCTCGGCCAGGTACTGGTCGAACATGTCGCGCATGGCGAGGTTGGTGGCCGGGATATTGTTCTTGAAGATGGTCGGTAGCTCGAACACCTCGGAACGCGGGAAGAGGCCGGGCGTGTAGCCGTTGACGGTCCAGACAATGTCGACGACGCCGTCGACGGCCTGGCGGAAAAGCTGCGGCGGCGCGCCGCCGAGCGACATCGCCGGATAGATGTCGATTTTCACGCGGCCGGCGGAATCCTTCAGGATGCGGTCGGCGAAAGGCTGCAGCATCATCACCTGCGCCGGCGATTTCGGCCCAAGCAAGTGGTGCAGCTTCAGCGTGAACTCGGGAGTCTGTGCCCAAGCGCTCCGTAGGACCGCGGGCGCCGCGACGAGCGCGACTGTCGAACTCAGGAATCGTCTTCTCGAGAGCATGGCGTCACCTCCGATCTCTTGCGTGTTGGCCCGGCCCGTCGGCGCTCCTCGCGCCGCGCGCTCTTAGACGCGATCTTGGGGGAATTGCGGTGCATATGTCCAGATAGTTTTGTTACAAACTAAGTCGCCTTTCCAAAGAGAACCCAGGCGCTAGTCTGAGGGCCGGCGAGGCGACGCACAAGGGAGGAAGGGGTGGGTTTTGCACCCGATGCGCCGTTTGCGCCTCCGCCGACCTCCGTGGAGGCGCTGCGCGATCTGCAGCTTGCGCGATTGCGCGAGACGCTTCGGCGGGCCTTCGAGAATGTGTCTCACTATCGCCGTGTCTTCGGCGAGGCCGGTGTCCGCCCCGACGATTTGCGTTCGCTCGCGGATGTCTCTCGCTTCCCGCTGACCGCAAAGTCGGACCTGCGCGACGGATATCCCTTCGGAATGTTCGCCATGCCGCCGACGGAGATGGCCCGCCTGCACGCATCGAGCGGGACGACGGGGACGTCGACCGTAGTCGGCTACACCGCGAAGGATCTCGACACGTGGGCCGGGCTGATAGCGCGGTCGCTCGCCGCCGCCGGCGGTCGGGCGGGCGATCTCGTCCACAACGCTTTCGGCTACGGGCTCTTCACCGGCGGCCTCGGCTGGCATGCCGGCGCGGAACGTCTCGGCGCGACGGTGCTGCCCGTGAGCGGCGGCGCCACGGAGCGTCAGGCTCTGCTCATCCGCGATTTGCGCCCGTCGGTCCTTCTTGCAACGCCGAGCTACATGCTGGTCATCGCCGACGAGCTCGAACGGCAGGGGATCGCGGCGCGGGAAACTGGCCTTCGTCTCGCGATCTTCGGCGCTGAGCCCGCGTCAGAACCGCTTCGCGCGGAGATCGAAGCGCGGCTCGGCGTTGCCGCGTACAATTCCTACGGCCTGTCGGAGGCGATGGGTCCGGGCGTGGCGCAGGAGACGCCGGAGAGCCGCGGCGCGCTCACCGTTTGGGAGGATCATTTCCTGCCCGAGATCGTCGATCCGGAGACGGGCGCCGTCTTGCCGGAAGGGGAGGCAGGGGAGCTTGTGCTCACCACGCTCACCAAGGAGGGAATGCCGATCGTACGCTATCGCACGCGCGATCTGACGCGGCTGCTGCCGCCGCGCAACTGTGCCATGCGGCGGATCGAGCGGATCGCCGCCCGCACCGACGACATGCTCATCGTTCGTGGCGTCAACCTCTTCCCGTCGCAGATAGAGGCGCTGATCGCCGACGATCGACGGCTTTCGCCGCACTACCAGATCGAGGTCCGCCGGCCGGCTCGTCTCGACGAACTTCTGGTCCGGATCGAGTTCCGACCGGTGCGCGGGATGGGCGAGGAGGAGCGTCGCGCCGCCGCGGAAGCGACCGAAAGACGGATCAAGGACCGGCTCGGCGTGTCGGCCGCGGTCGTTATCGAGCGGCCGGGGACGCTCGAACGCTCCTCAGGCAAGGCGAAGCGCGTGCTGGACCTTCGTCAGAAAGGCTGAGACGGTCCTGGAATGGCGCACGACAACGTGAAGATCGCTCCGACCGACGGCGAACGGCTGCATGCGGCGGGGTTCGTGACGGCCGCCGTGGCGGAGTGGGAGGGCGCGCAGCCGGCTCTCTCCGGTGACTTTGCCAAAGACTGCAGCGGTCATTCGAACTTCTGGGCGATCTCGAAAGGGCTGATTGCGACCCTTCCGGCAAAGCGGAAGCGCAATCCTGCCGAAACGGCGGCTGCCGAGGCTCTTTTCTCAAGAGCGCGCGCGAGCCGCGAGGCCTTCCTCAAGGCGCACGCGGTGACGGTCTACGACCGCCTCACCGGCGGCCGCTCGCGGTTCCTGAGGCTTGAGGACCTGGTCTTCGAGGCGGCGGACGCGATGCCCGGCCTCGTCCCATCTTCGGCGGAGGTCGCGGCTGAAGCATCGCTCAAGCAAGGCGACAAGGACGGCGTCGAGGTGGACCAGGGGATCTTCCTGGCGCACGTCCTCGCGGACAGAGCGTGTGGCGAGCATCTCTGCCACGTGATGCTCTTGCCTCGGCCGGAGAGTGCCAACGCGCTCAAGGCGCTGATGAAGAAAGGCGAGGTCGATCTCGGTCCCATCAGCCTGAAGCGCGTCGGGCAGGCGATCCATCTCACCTCGAACAATCCGCGCTTCCTGAATGCCGAGGACGACGACACGCTCGACCTGACCGAGGTGGCGGTCGACGCCGCGATTCTCGACCCGGAAAGCACGATCGCGGTCATGCGCGGCGGCGTGGTGGAGAATCCGAAATACGCCGGTCGGCACGTCTTCGGCGCCGGTATCAACCTGACGCGGCTCTATCGTGGGGAGATCCCTTATCTTTGGTTCCTCGAGCGCGACATGGGCTACGTCCACAAGCTTCTTCGCGGCGTCGCGACGCCGGACGCGCTCCCCGACGACGTCGCCGGCCGCCCAACGGAGAAGCCGTGGATCGCAGCGGTCGACGCATTCGCGATCGGCGGGCATTGCCAGCTTCTCCTCGTCGTCGACTACGTGCTCGCGGCGAGCGACGCCTACATGTCGCTGCCGGCGCGGAAAGAGGGGATCATCCCCGGCTTCGCCAACTTGCGCCTGCCGCGCTTCGTCGGCGACCGCATCGCGCGGCAGGCAATCCAATATGAGCGGCGGCTTCCCTGCGACAGTCCGGAGGGGCGGATGATCTGCGATGAGATCGTCGCGCCGGAGGCGATGGACGAGGCGATCGGGCGGGTGGCCGAGGGTCTCAGCAACGCCGGCGCCGTCAGCATGGTCGGCAACCGGCGCGCCTTTCGCATCGGTCAGGAATCGCTCGACACGTTCCGCCGCTACGCGTCCGTCTATGCGCGCGAGCAGGCCTACTGCCACTTCAGCCCGGCGCTCATCGCCAACCTGGAGCGCCACTGGAACGCGCGAGAGCGGAAGGTTTGAGGCAGAGGACGGAAACCCAGCCCCCCTCACGCTGAGGTGCGAGCGAAGCGAGCCGACTGGGTCGGCATTGCACCTCAGGACGAGGGTTTCGTCGGCCGCTTATTCGAAGCGGAGCCCCACGTAATTCTCCGCGAGCGCTGTCGCGGCGGCTTTTGAGCCGACGAGGTAGTCGAGCTCGGCGAGCTGGATTTTTCTTCCGAACGCGCCGGTTTCGGGAAAGAGGTGGAGAAGCGACGTCATCCACCAGGAGAAGCGCTCCGCCTTCCACACGCGGCGAAGGCAGCGTTCGGAATAGGCGTCGAGCGCGGCGGGCGAGGCTTCCTTGTAGTGCTCGATCAATGCATGCGCGAGGTAGCGCACGTCGGAGGCGGCAAGATTCAGGCCCTTGGCGCCGGTCGGCGGCACGATGTGGGCCGCGTCTCCGGCGAGGAAGAGCCGCCCGAAGCGCATCGGCTCGGCGACGAAACTTCGAAGCGGCGCGATGCTCTTCTCGACCGCGGGACCGGTTTGAAGCGCCTCGGCCGCCGGCGGATCGATGCGGCGGCGGAGCTCGTCCCAGAATTTCTGGTCCGGCCAATCCTCGACTCGGTCGTCGAGCGAGCACTGCACATAGTAGCGGGACAAATGATGCGTGCGCATCGAGCAGAGCGCGAAGCCGCGCTCGTGGCTGGCGTAGATCAGCTCGTCTGAAACCGGCGTCGTCTCGGAGAGGACGCCGAGCCAGCCGAACGGGTAGACGCGCTCGAAGGTCCGGTGGGCGCGTTCAGGCACCGCCTTGCGGGCCACGCCGTGATAGCCGTCGCAGCCGGCGACGAACTCGGCGGTCAGCGATTTCTGTTCGCCGTTCTCGCGGTAGTGCACGATTGGGCTCTTGCCGTCGAACCCCTCGATGGCGACAACCTCCGCCTCGTAGTGAGGCGCCTGGCCATCTGCGGAGAGCGCGTCCATCAGGTCGTGCGTGACCTCGGTCTGTCCGTAGACCGTGACCGCGCTCCCGATCAGCGCCTGGAAATCGATGCGATAGCGCGCGCCTTCGAAGGCAATGCCGATGCCCTCGTGCACCAGGCCTTCGCGATGGCAGCGCTCGCCGACGCCGGCCTCGTCCAAGAGCTCGACCGTGCCGCGCTCGAGCACGCCGGCGCGGATGCGGGACAGCACGTATTCGGCGCTGCGGCGCTCAAGCACGACGTTGTCGATGCCGGCCCGATGGAGGAGCCGGGAGAGGAGCAGCCCCGACGGGCCGGCACCGACAATTGCGACCTGTGTGCGCATGTCCACTCGCGTCGGCGCGGCGAAGGCCTAACGCCGATTCTCCATCCTATGCGCCGACACGCGTTCCACAAACTCCGCGAGGGCCGACACCGCGTCAGACGCTCATGCCGCCGTCGACCATCAGCATCGCGCCGGTGACGAAGCTGGCATCGTCAGACGCGAGATAGAGCACGGAGCGCGCGATCTCCTCGACCTTGGCGTGGCGGCCGAGCGGGATCAGCTCGTCGAAGAACTCTCCGCCGTCGCGGCCGATCGCCTGCGTTAGCCCAGCCTCGACGTCGTGCTGGAAGGAATTGTCGATCGGGCCCGGGTGGATCGTGTTCACGCGGATGCGTCGCGGCGCGAGCTCCTTGGCGAGACAGCGCATCAGTCCGACCTGCGCGTGCTTGGCGGTGATGTAGGCGTAGACGCCGGGATCGCCGCGTGTTGCCGCGACGCTCGACGTGATCACGATCGCGCCGCCGTCGTTCATTCGCGGCACCGCATATTTGCACGCGAGGAAGGCGCCGCGGACATGCACGGCATAGACCTCGTCGAAGACGTCGACCGGATAGGATTCGATCGGCGCGACGGTGCCGAAATTCCCGGCGTTCGAGAAGAGCACGTCGATCGGTCCGAAACGCTCGACCGTCGCCGCGGCGAGACGCTCAACGTCTTCGGCGCGGGTCACATCGGCGGCGAGCGTCGCGACGCGGTCTGAGGCGAAAGCATCCGCAGCCCGCTTCAAAGCAAGCTCGGAGCGGTCAGCCAGCATCACGCGCGCGCCCTCTTCGAGCATGAGACGCGCCGTCGCGGTGCCGAGGCTGCCCGCCCCGCCGGTCACGACGCAGGTCTTGTCCTTGAGCCGCAAAAGACCCGTCCTCCCCGCCGGTTCACGCCGCCCTTGAGCCGCGCAACTCGCAGGCGCGCGGCGGCCATTTGGTTTGCTATCAAACCACTTCGGCGCTACGATGCAAGCGCCTGGAACGTCGCTGAAAGCGCCGCAAACCGCCTCCGAACCGACTGCGGTTCAAGGGAAAATGCGGCCCCAGGCAGTGGAGAGGCCTTGCGGAAAAGCGGGCCATTCCGCTGGCAAAGGGAGGGCCATCATGAGGATTTCGAAGTCCGGCGGGTTGCAGACGTTGTTGTTTGCGGCGGCGGTCGCCGTCGGCGGCGGCCAGTTGGCCTCTGCCCAGGACAAGCCGCTTTGCGGGCTCGGCAATGGCCAGAAGGCGACGGGTGATCCGATTCTCGTCGGCTCCGTGGTCGGCCAGACCGGCCCGGACGATTTCAGTGCCGGCGCGGATGCCGCGCGCGCCTACTTCAACTGCGTCAACGAGAACGGCGGCATCAACGGCCGGCCGATCCAGTTCATGGTCGAGGACGACCAGTGGAAGCCCGAGGTCGCGGCACAGGTCGCCTCCAAGCTCGTGAAGGACGAGGGGGTCGTTGCGCTCGTCGGCAACGGCAGCTTCGTGGAGATGACCGTCAACGCCAAGCTCTACGAGGACCAGAACGTCGCGGTCGTCGCATCGGCCTGCGCCGTGCGCGAATGCTTCGAGGCGAAGAACATCGCCTCCACCAACCAGGGCCCGGTGCCGAGCAACATCTCGGCCGTGCAGTACGCGGTTGAGAAGCTCGGCGCGAAGAAGGTCGCCTGCGTCGGCTTGAACATTCCCTCGAACGGCGTGTGGTCGTGCAACATTACCAACGAATGGCTGAAGGAGAAGGGGCTGGAGGGCGTCTCGGTGCTCATGGACCCGGGCGCGCCCGATCCGAACGCGTCGCTGCTTGAAGCGGTCGCGAGCGGCGCCGACACGATCCTGATGAGCCTGCCAGCGGGCCTCGCTGAAGCGTTCCTGAAGGCGGCGCAAGACCAGGACCTGCGCGACCAGTACACCTGGATCTCGCCGACCCCGCTTTACAAGCAGGGCATGCCGGAGGCGCTCGGCGACTATTGGAGCGGCAAGGTGCACGTCGCCATCGAGCTCACGCCGTGGGACGGCGGCGGGCCCGACGCGCAGCGCTGGCTGAAGGTCATGGACCAGTATGCCAGGCCGGAGGACCCGCGCGACACGTTCTCGCAGGCGGGCTTCGTCTCCGCCAATATCTTCGTCGACACGCTGATGAAGATGGATCCGGCCAAAATCGACCGCGCGAGCGTCACCACGGCGCTGAAGGCAGTGAAGGGCTACCACACCGACCTTCTCTGCGGCCCCTGGTATTTCGGCGACGCCGACTTCCACCAGCCGAACCACGCCTCGCTGGTCGTGCGCATCGACAAGGACGGCTTCAAGCCGGAGACCGGTTGTTTCGACGTGTCGGGATCGTATTTCGACAAGATCAGAAAACTGGAGGCGGACCAGCACCTGACCGAGTAATCTTCGGGATCGATGGGAGCATCCGGCCTCTTCTTCGTCAACGGGCTCGCGGTCGGGGCGATCTACGCACTCTCCGGCATCGGTCTGGTCGTGCTCTATCGGTCGACCGGCGTTCTCAACCTGGCCTACGGCGCGATCGGCGCCATGGGCGCCATGGTGGCCTGGCAGCTCCAGCAATGGGGCCATGCCGAGCCGGTGATCTGGGTGGCGGCGCTCGCCGTCGCCGTCTTTCTCTCGCTCGCCTACGGACTCCTGGTGGCGCCGCGACTCTCCTACCGCGAACCGGTGGTCAAGGCGGTCGCGACGCTCGGCTTCGCGCTCATCATCCTCGGCATCGCCAACTATCTGTGGGTCGAGGCTCCGCGCCGGCTGACGCTCTTCACCGACGCGTCGGGCTTTCGGCTGCTCGGCGTCAGGATCACCGGGACGCGTGCGCTCGTCCTCGTCGCGGCTGTCACGGTGACGGTCGGGATCGCGCTCTTCCTCAAGAAGACCGGCATCGGGCTGCTGATGCGCGCGCTCGCGGACAAGCGCGACCTCTCCGCCATCCTCGGCGTGCCGATCATCCGGGTCGAGACCTTCGCCTGGCTGATCAGCGGAATTCTTGCCGGCTTCTGCGGCATCATGTTCGGCGACCTCGTGCGGCCAAATCCCGGCGCGCTCACCTTCCTGGTCATTCCGGCAATCGCCGCCGCGATCGTCGGACGGCTTGAATCGCTGCCGATGACGCTCCTCGGCGGGCTCTTCATTGGCGTCGCGGAATCGATGACGACGCTCATCAAGCCGATCGCGCCCTACCGCACGGCCGCGCCGTTCATCGTCGCGGCGCTGATCCTGCTTTGGCTGCAGCGGAACCGGCGGCTGACGTTCTCCGGGCAGGACTGAGGGGATGCAGGCGGCTGAAAACGCAGTCGATACGCCTGCGCGGCGCAGCTCTCTTGCGCCCGAGCTGACGAACCCGCGCTGCATCCTGCTTGCAGTCGCCGTCGCGCTCCTGATCGTCGTGGGGCCGATGCTTCTCAATGCGCTGTGGCTCCGCGTGATGATCTCATCGGTGATCTTCACGATCGCGGCGACGGGGACTGCGGTGCTTTACGCGAGACTCGGCCTCGTCTCGCTCGCCCAGGTCGCCCTCGTCGGCGTCGGCGGCTGGGTGACGCTTCGCATGTGGCATGCGACCGGCCTGCCTTTTGAAGTGAACGTGTTGGTCGCCGCCGTCGCCGCGGCAATTGTCGGCACCGTCATCGGTCTTCCGGCGCTTCGCATGCGTGGGCTCTTCCTGGCGCTGAT
The DNA here is from genome assembly GCA_963739005.1 of uncultured Alphaproteobacteria bacterium. GTDB lineage: Bacteria > Pseudomonadota > Alphaproteobacteria > Rhizobiales > Afifellaceae > DASWJZ01. The sequence goes on from CAVTYQ010000002.1 coordinate 955,356, forward strand.
CACGCTTATGGCGGCGGCGGGCTTCCAGATTCTCGTGACCGGCACGCAATTTCCGAACGGCGGCACTGGTGTTCTCGGCATCGCCGTCAACAGCATCTTCATGCCACGTCCGCATTTCGCGCAGTCGGATGCGGCGATGCTTCGCTACGTCTCTGTCGTCGCGATCCTGACGTTTCTCCTGGTCGAGCTGAACCGCCGGTCGCGGCCGGGTCGTGCCTGGGCGCTGATCCGCAAGAGCGAGGCCTGCGCCATGGCGGCCGGCGTCAACGTCGCGTTCTACAAGGCCTGGGGCTTCGCGCTCGCCGGCTTCGTCGCCGGAATCGCCGGCGGGCTCCTCGCCGGCACGATCGGCGTGCTCGACGCGACCACGTTTCCGGCGAGCGAATCGATCCTGCTCTTCGCGCTGACGGTCGTCGGCGGCGCCTATAGCTTCGCCGGGCAGATCGTCGCCGGCATCCTCTACCGCGCCGTGCCCGCCTTCCTGAACGACATCGGCATCGACGGCGACATCGCCTTCGTCATCTTCGGCGTCGGGCTCTTGCATGCCATCGTGACGGCGCCGACCGGGATCGCCGGCCAGCTTTCCGATCTCTTCGCCGCGCTGGCCCGGCGTGTGAGAGCGAAATGATCGAGATCCGCGATCTTTCCGTCGCCTTCGGCGGGGTGAGGGCGCTGAACAAGCTTAGCGCCGACCTCACTGATCCGATCGTCGGGATCATCGGTCCGAACGGCGCCGGAAAGACCACGCTCCTGAATGTCTTCAGCGGATTCGTCGCGCCGCAATCGGGCGCGATCCGGGCGTTCGGCACCGACCTTCTGGCGCTTGCGCCGCATGCGCGCGCCCGCTGGGGGCTCCGACGCTCGTTCCAGACGGAGCAGGTCGTCGATGACTTGAGCGCCGCCGACAACGTGCGCGTCATGCTCGATCCGCTGCCGCTTCCGAACGAGGAGAAGCACGCCGAGATCGCCGAGGCGCTCCGCTTTGTCGGGCTGATCGACAAATGGACCGTAATGGGCGCTACGCTGAACGGCTTTGAGCGGCGGCTCGTGGAGATCGCCAAGACACTGGTCGGCTCGCCGAAGATCGTTCTCCTCGATGAGCCGGGCGCGGGCCTCAGGCCCAACGAGGTGGCGCGGCTGCGCGAGGCGGTGCTCGGCATCCACGCACGGTTCGGCGCGATGACGCTTCTGATCGACCACGACGTCGCGCTGATCGCTTCCATGTGCCATTCGACACTGGTGCTCGATTTCGGCGAGCTGATCGCCTCCGGGCCGACCGCCGACGTCCTGAAGAACCCGCACGTTCAGGCCGCCTATCTCGGCAGTGAGGAGGTCGCGTGAGCGGCGCTCTCGAAATCCGCGATGTCTCGGTGATGCGCGGAACGAAGACCGTCGTCGACGCCGTGTCGATCCGGGTCGAACCAGGGAAGACCGTGGCGCTGCTTGGGCCGAACGGCGCGGGGAAAAGCAGTCTCGTGCTGGCGCTTGCCGGCGCGCTGCCGATCGTTTCGGGTAGGGTGAGCGTCGGTGAACGGCAGGTGAGCGGGCTTCCGCCGCACCAGATCCGTCGCGCCGGAATTGCCGCCGTGCCGGAGGGCCATCAGGTGCTGACGCGGCTTACCGTCCGCGAGAACGTGGAGGTCGCGGCCGCCATGCATCCGCCTGCCGCGCGGCAGCGGAGCGTGGCGCGCGCCTACGACATCTTCCCCGAGCTCCGCGCGCTTACGGAGCGCGCAGCCGCGAGCCTCTCGGGCGGCGAGCAGCAGATGCTGGCGCTTGCGCAGGCGCTGATCGCCGCCCCGAAATTCCTGCTCGCCGACGAGATGTCACTCGGCCTCGCGCCCATCGTCGTCAGGCGGCTGATGAGTGTCTTGAAGGACATCGCGAAGGAGGGGATTGGCGTCCTCCTGATCGAGCAGTTCACGCATGTCGCGCTCGAGCTCGCCGACCGCGCCTACGTGATCAACCGCGGACAAATCCGCTTCGAGGGAAGCGCGGCTGAGTTGAAGGCAAACCCGAACGTGCTGCAGGTGGCCTATCTCGCCGGCGCTGCCTGACGCCTAGAGGTGGGGCAGCCACACGTCGAGAACCGCCGCGCGCTTCTCGTGCTTCACCGCGTGCATCGCGGCGGCGAGCGCATCCTCCACGTCCTCCGCGCGCTCGACCTTCAGCGCAAAGGCGCCGCCCGCCGCCGCGGCGATCCCGGAATAATCGGGCGGCGGATCGAAGGCGACGCCGATGTCGTTCGCGCGGCTCGCATGGCCGTCGGGATGGATCGCAAGCGCTGAGAACTTCGGGGCTTTCCAGCCGCGGTTGTTGTAGACGACCTGCAGGAACGGCGTCGCGTATTGGCGCGCAATCCAATGCACGCTCGACGGCACCGAGAACATGTAGGAGCCGTCGCCGGTCAGCGCCATCACTGTCTTCTCTGGCGCAGCAAGCTTCGCGCCGATCGCCGCGCCGCCGCTCCAGCCGAGCGAGCCGCCGCCCGATGCGAAGATCGAGCCCGGGCGGCGCATCGCGAGATGATCGAAGATCGTATGGTAGTTGGTGATGCCTTCGTTCAGCGCGATGGTGTCGTCGTCGACATGTTTGCGGATGCAGGCGGTCAGATATTCCGGGCTCGGCATGTCGCCGTTCGGCTTCTCGAGCGTGGCGAGCTCGCATGAGCGCTTGCGGAAGAGGTCTGAAAAGTGCCGGCGCCGTGTCTCCGCCAGCGCGGCATCGAGTTTCATATCGTCGAGCGCGGCGTTGAGCTGGCGGAGCGCCGTCGCCGCATCCGCCTGGAAGACCCGCTTGGCCGGGATATACCAAAGCGGCATCTTCTCCTTCAGCGGATCGACGTCGATGTGGAAAATCGTGGCGTCGTTCGCCGGGCGGTTCACCGTCGGAATCCAGGGGACGTCGCTGTCGATGACGAGGACGACGTCGGCCGCGCCGAGGACCGCGTTCTGCTGCGGCTGATTCCACTGGTTCCCCTGATAGAGCGGGTTGTCGTGCGGGAAGTTCATGGCGCTCGGAACCGATTCCAGGACGCCGATTCCAAGCCGCTCGCAGAAGCGCACGAGCTCCGCGACCGCCGCCGGATTGCGGCCGACGTAGGAGGTCACGACGACCGGGCGCTTCGCCTCGGCAAGCGCGGCGACGAGCGGGGCTGCGGCCTCCGGCGGCAGCGCCGCCGGTGCGATCGGACGCCAATCGCCGGGGTCGATCGTGACGCTCGCCGCGAGCTCTTCCTCGAGCACCTCGCGGGCCGCCATCAGATAGACCGGGCCCTTCGGGTTGCTCTCGGCGATCTGCAGCGAGCGGTGCACGATCTGCTTGATGTTCTTTCCGCTCCTGATCTCGTTGTCGTATTTCATGTAGCCGCGGACGATGCCGCGCTGGTCGGCGACGTCCTGGATCCACTGGATGAACTCGTTGCGGCTGCCGCGAAGCTCGCCCTCCTGCGTGAAGGGCGAGGTGCCGGCGAAGATGAGGACCGGCGCGCGTCCTTTGGCGGCGTTGTGGACGGCGCCGGCAAGCGCCTGCGTACCGCATTCGACGTGGACGAGCACCGCCTGCGGCTTGCCGCTCACCTGGGCAAAACCATGTGCGGCGCTCAGCGCCACCATCTCGTTCGGGCAGGTGATGAGGCTCGGAACGGGGCGGCCGGAGACCTTCGCCTCGGCCATCGCCTCGACCAGCGCCGGATGGTCGCTGCCGAGGTTGGCGAAGATATAGGCGATTCCGGCTTCACTCAGCGCTTCAAGAAATGCTGTGCCGGCCGTGTACATGAAGCGCTTGCGCTACGGGCGCTAGTCGAGCAGGGCGGTGATGCGGCGCAGCAGCGTGAGCAGCTCCGCCTTCTTAGGCCCGGTGATCCGATCGAGCTTGCCGTCGTGCACGGCGGCGTGCGAGGCGAGCGCCTTCAGTTTCTCGCGGCCGGCGTCGGTCAGCGCCAGCGCATAGCTTCGCTTGTCGCCGGCGACCGGCATGCGGGAGATCAGGTGCCGGTGGCTCAGATCGCGGATGACCGGAGTCAAGGTCGACTTGTCGCGACCGCTCGCTCGGCTCAAGAGCACCGGCGTGATCCCCGGATTGACGTCGATCAGCGCCAGCACGGCGAACCAGCCGGGTCTCAGATCAGGCTCGCCCGTCTGCCGCTTGAAAGCCTTGAAGGAAGCGTTCTGCGCCTGCCTGAGATGGAAGCCGATATAGTCGTCGAGCAGCCCGAGGCGGACCTCCGTCGGCGTCGAAACCGGCTCGCCCTGCGGCTCGGGCGCATTCTCGTCCGGTTCAGAACGTCGGTCCATTGGGCCCCTGGCAGGTTGTCGAACGGTTGCTTGCCCCACAGGCGCCTTGCGAACGCATCGAAGCTTCTGGACCGCCGCCTCGGCAACATGCAATGAAAACGTGGGTGCCGCAACTTAGTTTTGTTTCAAACTATCGGCCCCGGGCGGCGCCGCTCGGGCCGAATCCCGCCGGTCTCCGCACCGGCGCAGGCCGCGAGAGGCGCGATGTACCAGCCGCCGCATCACCGCGAAGACAGCCTCGAGGTTCAGCATGCGCTGATCCGCGCGCATCCTCTCGGCGCTTTGGTGACCTACGGCGCGGGCGGCCTTTCGGCCAACCTGATCCCCTTCATCCTCGACCCGGAGGGATCGCTTCTCGGCACGCTCAAGTGCCATGTTGCGCGTGCCAACCCGCAGTGGCGCGACTTCGATCCTGCGGTCGAGGCGCTCGTCATCTTCCAGGGCGTCGAGCGCTACATCACGCCCTCCTGGTACGCGGCGAAGCGCGAGCATGGGAAGGTCGTCCCGACCTGGAACTACGCGACGGTGCAGGCGCGCGGGCCGATGCGCGCGATCGAGGACCGCGACTGGCTCGCCGCGCAGATCGCGGCGCTGACCGCCGCGAATGAAGGCGCGCGGGCGGAGCCCTGGGCGGTGAGCGACGCGCCGGAAGCGTTTGTCGCTTCGCAGATGAAGGGCATCGTCGGGATCGAGATTCCGATCAGCCGGATCGAAGGCAAGTGGAAAGTGAGCCAGAACCGGCCGGCGGCGGATCGCGAGGGCGTGGTCGCGGGCCTACGCGAGGCGGGCGAGGCGGACGCCAATGCGATGGCCGATCTCGTTGCGCGTCTCGGCGCATCCAAGGGGACGTGAGCGGGTGCTTCGCGAGAAGCTGATCTTCGTCGCGACCTGCGAGATCGCGGGCCGCGTTCGTGGCAAGGGCTTTCCGGCAAGCGAGCTTCCGTCCCGTCTCGTCAGCGGCGTCGGATGGGTGCCGACCAATACGATGATCACGGCGCTCGGGCCGATCGGCGATACGCCGTTCGGGGCGACCGGCGATCTCATCCTGGTGCCCGACCCGGCGACGGAGCTCGACGTCGACTTTGAGGACGGCAGCGCCGCGGAGCATTTCTTCCTCGGCGATATTCGCCACACCAACGGCACGGCCTGGGAATGCTGCCCGCGCGATTTCCTGCGGCGCGCGCTCGCGTCGCTGAAAGACGCGGCGGGTCTCGATCTCTTCGCGTCGTTCGAGCACGAGTTCGTCTATACCGGCGTGGAGGAAGCGATCGGCTCGCCCTACAGCCTCGACGCCTGGCGGCGGCAGGGCGCGTTCTGCGAGACGCTGGTCGCCGCGATGCGGAAGGCGAACGTCGCGCCCGACAGTTTCCTTCCCGAATACGCCAAACGCCAATACGAGGTCACCTCCGCGCCGGCGATCGGGATGAAGGCGGCCGACGACGCGGTGAAGGTGCGCGAGCTGGCGCGCGCCGCCGCCGACCGCCTCGGCCACCGCGCGATCTTTTCCCCGATCCTCGATCCGAACGGCACCGGAAACGGCGTCCACATCCATTTCAGCTTCAAGGACGAGCCGGGCCGTCCGGCGATGCACGATCCCGCCGGCGCCTTCGGACTGACGTCCGTTGCGCAGAGCTTCATGGCGGGGGTTCTTCAGCATCTTCCGGCGATCGCCGCCGTGACCGCGCCCTCGCCGGTCTCCTACATCCGGCTCAGGCCAAACCGTTGGGCGCCGACCTGGATTTATCTCGCCGAGCGCGACCGCGAAGCCTGCCTCAGAATCTGTCCCGTGCTCGACCTTCCCGGTCTCGATGCGGCGCCTCAGTTCAATGTCGAGTTTCGCCCGGCGGATGCGGCGGCGAGCCCCTACCTGGCGCTCGGCGCGTTCATCCATGCCGGCGTCGACGGCATCCGCAAAAGGCTTCCGCTCGCAGCGCCGACGAACGTCGCGGGAATGAACGAGAGCGAGCGCAAGGCGCACGCCCTCCGGCTCCTCCCGCCGTCTCTCGGCGAGGCGCTCGACAATCTGGAGGCGACGCCGGAGGCGAAAGACTGGTTCGGCGCGACCTATCTCGACGCCTACCTCCGCCATAAGCGCGCGGAGATCAAAATGGTCGAGGCGCTGCCGGAATCCGAGCGGTGCGCCCTCTACGCCGAGACCTACTAGGCGCGGCTCGCGTCCATCACGCGGAGCCACTCCGCGGTCGTCACGGTGCGGCAATAGCCGGCGAACATGGCGAGCGCCGCCGCGTGGCGCGCATGCGTGTCGGCCATGCAGGCGTCGCTGATGCAGGTGACGTAGTAGCCGCGGTCGGCGGCGTCCTTGACGGTGTGATCGATGCACTGGTCGGTGAGAAACCCCGTCACCACAAGGTCTTCGATGCCGATATTGCGGAGCAGGTAGTCGATGTTGGTGGAGTTGAAGACGCTCGACGAGGTCTTCGGGATGACGATCTCGTCGTCGGACGGCGCGATTGCGGCAAGGACGCGCGCCTCGTCCGAGCCCTTGGCGATGAAGAAGCCGGAGAGCTTGTAGTCGAGGCTGCGGTCGCGGCCGTCGCGCGTCAGGTTCTCGATCACGGTGTAGATGACCTCGACCTCGCGTTGCCGGCACATCGCGACGAGCTTCGCTAGGTTTGGGATCACGACGTCGCGGGCGGCGGCGAAGAATTCCGGACGAAGCGCCGCTTGCGCGTCGTTGAAGGTGGCATTCTGAACGTCGACGACAAGGAGAGCGGTCAGCGCCGGATCGAATGCGCGATCCCGCGAAAGCGCGCCGTCCCGTAGACGCGGCTGCGCCTCGTGCGATTCAAGCGCCATGTCAGCCTCCGCAGCCGAGAAGTAGAACCGATAGCACGCGGGAGCCGCTTCCGCGCGAGGCGTGATCGCCGCCAATCGGACTATTCGAACCTGAGCAAAAGATCCTTTGCGTCGATCTGGTCGCCGGTCTTGACCAGAACCTCGGCGATCTTGCCGTCGCGATCAGCGTGGAGTGCCGTCTCCATCTTCATCGCTTCGATCGAAAGGAGCACGTCGCCGGCGGCGATCTCCTGACCGGCTGCGACCGAAACGCCGGAGATGACGCCCGGCATGGGGGCGGCGACGTGCGCAACGTTGCCGAGCTCGGCCTTCGGCCGGCGCGCGCCTACGCCTGCGCCGTGCGCGCGGTCCGGCACCTTGGCGATGCGCGGTTGGCCATTCAGCTCGAAGAAGACGCGGACCTGGCCCTCCTCGTCGGTCTCGCCGATCGCCTGGCAGCGCACGACGAGCGTCTTCCCCTTCTCCAGCTCGATCGCGATCTCCTCGCCGGCCGGAAGCCCATAGAAGTAAGTCGGCGTCGGCAGTACCTCGGTCGGGCCGTAGCTCTCCTGCGCCGCCGCGAAGTCGGAGAAGACCTTCGGATACATGAGATAGGAGGCGAGCGCGCGGTCGTCCGGCTCGCCGCCGATCTTTTCCGCGGCCGCTATTCGCTCGGCGCCAAGATCGGCCTCGCCGAGAAGCGAGCCCGGGCGAACGGTGATCGGTTTTGCGCCTTTCAGCACCTTCGTCTGGATGGCTTCCGGCCATCCGCCCGGCGGCTGGCCGAGCTCGCCCTTCATCATCTGCACGACGGAATCGGGGAAGGCGATTTCCCGCGCCGGGTCGAGGACGTCGTCCGCGGAGAGGTCCTGCGTTACCATCATCAGCGCCATGTCGCCGACCACCTTCGACGAAGGCGTGACCTTGACGATGTCGCCGAAGATCAGGTTGGCCTCGTGATAAGCGCTTGCCACCTCGTGCCAGCGCGTCTCCAGGCCGAGCGAGCGCGCCTGCTCCTTCAGGTTGGTGAACTGCCCGCCCGGCATCTCGTGGAGATAGACCTCGGAGGCACCAGAGCGGAGGTCGCTTTCGAAGGCCGCGTATTGAAAGCGCACCGTCTCCCAGTAGAGGGAGATTCTGCGGATCGCATCGAGGTCGAGCCCGGTCGCGCGATCGGTCTGATCGAGGGCGGCAACGAGAGATCCGAGGCAGGGCTGCGAGGTCAGGCCGGAGAGCGAATCCATCGCCGCGTCGACCGCGTCGACGCCCGCCGCGACGGCGGCGAGCACGGTCGCGGCGGAGAGCCCCGACGTGTCGTGCGTGTGGAAATGAAGCGGCGTGGAGACCTCCTGGCGGAGCGCCGCGAAGAGGACACGCGCGGCAGCCGGCTTCATGATCCCGGCCATGTCCTTGACCGCGATGATATGGGCGCCGGCCTTCTCCAGCTCACGCGCGAGGCCGACGTAATAGGCGAGGTCGTATTTCGCGCGCGCGTGGTCGAAGATGTCGCCGGTGTAGCAGATCGCCGCTTCGCAGAGCTTTCCCGATTCAAGCACCGCGTCCATGGCGACGCGCATGTTCTCGACCCAGTTCAGGCAGTCGAAGACGCGGAAAAGATCGATGCCCGACGCCGCAGCCTGGGCCACGAAGAAGCGCACGACGTTGTCGGGGTAGCTCGTGTAGCCGACGCCGTTCGCACCGCGGAGAAGCATCTGCAAGAGGATGTTCGGCACGCGTTCGCGGATGCCGGAAAGGCGCTCCCAGGGATCCTCGGTCAGAAAGCGCATGGCGACGTCGAATGTCGCGCCGCCCCAGCATTCGAGCGAAAAGAGCTCAGGCAAAGCGGCCGCGTAGGCGGGCGCGGCGCCGAGGATGTCGTAGCTCCGCATGCGCGTCGCCAGAAGCGACTGGTGCGCGTCGCGCATCGTGGTGTCGGTGACGAGCGTGCGCCGCTCTTCGCGCATCCAGCGGGCGAAGGCCTCCGGCCCGTCGCGATCGAAACGATTCTTCGTGCCTTCGACGATTTCATCGCCGAAGATGGGAGAGACGGGCCGTGGCGCGTGCGGATCGGGCTTCGTGCGGCCGCGCGCCTCCGGATGGCCGTTCACCGTCACGTCGGCGATGTAGTTCAGGAGCTTCGTCGCGCGATCGCGGCGCTTGACCGAAGCGATCAGCTCCGGCGTGTCGTCGATGAAGCGCGTCGTATAGCTCGCGTCGCGGAAGTGCGGGTGGCCGATCACGTTCTCCAGGAACGCGAGGTTGGTGGCGACGCCGCGGATGCGGAATTCGCGAAGCGCCCGGTCCATGCGGGCGATCGCCTCTTCCGGCGAGGGCGCCCAGGCGGTGACCTTCTCAAGCAACGGATCGTAGAAGCGGGTGATCACGGCGCCGGAATAGGCGGTGCCGCCATCCAAGCGGATGCCGAAGCCGGTGGCGCCGCGATAGGCGGTGATGCGGCCGTAGTCCGGGATGAAGTTCTGCTCCGGGTCCTCGGTGGTGATGCGGCACTGGAGCGCGTGGCCGTTCAGCCGGATCTCCTCCTGCGCCGGCACGCCGGAATCCGGCTCGCCGATCCGCTTTCCCTCGATCATGCGGATCTGCGCTTTCACGATGTCGATCCCCGTCACCTCCTCGGTGACGGTATGTTCGACCTGGATGCGCGGATTGACCTCGATGAAATAAAATCTTCCGCTCGTCGCGTCCTGCAGGAACTCCACCGTTCCGGCGCAGACGTAGTCGGCGGCGTCGGCGATGCGGAGCGCATAGTTGCAAAGCTCGTCGCGCTGATCCTGCGAGAGGTAGGGCGCGGGGGCGCGCTCCACCACTTTCTGGTGGCGGCGCTGGATCGAGCAGTCGCGCTCGAAGAGGTGCACGCGGTTGCCGAAGGTGTCGCCGAGGATCTGCACCTCGATGTGGCGGGCGCGCTCGACGAGCTTCTCCAGGTAGACCTCGTCCTTGCCGAAGGCGGCCTTCGCCTCGCGCTTCGCTTCGGTGATGTCGCGGACGAGCGCCGCCTCGTCGCGGATGACGCGCATGCCCCGCCCGCCACCGCCCCACGACGCCTTCAGCATCAGCGGATAGCCGATCTCCTCGGCGAGGCGCTTCCACGCCTTCGGATCGTCGGGGAGGGGCTCGGTCGCCGGCATGACCGGCACGCCAGCGTGGACGGCGAGGTTGCGCGCTGCGACCTTGTTGCCGAGCCGGCGCATCGTGTCGGGAGAGGGGCCGATGAAAGTGACGCCGGCTTCGGCGCATGCGTCGGCGAACTCCGGGCTCTCGGAGAGGAGCCCATAGCCCGGATGGATGGCATCGGCACCGGAACGCTCGGCGGCGCGGAGGATTTCCGGGATCGACAGATAGGCCTCGATCGGCCCGAGCGGCTTTTCGAGATGCGGCCCGCGGCCGATGAGATAGGCCTCGTCGGCCTTGAAGCGGTGGAGAGCGAGCTTGTCCTCTTCCGAGAAGACACCGACGGTGCTCAGCCCAAGCTCGTTTGCAGCGCGAAAGACCCGGATGGCGATCTCCGAGCGGTTCGCGACAAGAATCTTGCGGATTTCAGGCAACCAGGCCCCCAACGCCCCCACGACCACATTAACGCGGCCATGTTGCATTGCAACAAGTCCGTGAACCGGTGGCGGCCGCGTTCTGTTTCAGGCCAGGAAGGCTGATAGAGTGCGCCGTTGTCTTGGGACGCGATATCGATGCGGCGAATCGATCGGGCGGCGGTTGGCTTGGCGTTCGCGCTTTCGCTGGCGGATGCCGCGCACGCGCAGGGGAGCGGCGGCGCGGTTCCCGTGGACCTCGAACTCGCGATCGCGGTCGACGTGTCCGCGTCGATGGATCGCGAGGAGTTTCTTCTTCAACGCGACGGCTACAGGGAGGCGATCCGTCATCCCGACTTCGTCCGTGCGATCCTTGCCGGCGACCATCGGCGCATCGCCGTCACCTATCTCGAGTGGTCGGGTCGGACCTGGCAGAAGATCATCGTGCCGTGGCGCGTGATCGACGGCCCGGAAAGCGCCGAGGCATTCTCCGCCGCGCTCTCCAAACAGCCGCTCGTGCTGGCGCGCGGCACGTCGATCTCCGCGGCCATCCAGTTCAGCGCGGCGCTCTTCGAGGCGAACGGCTTCGCCGGCGACCGCAAGGCGATCGACGTCTCCGGCGACGGACCGAACAACTATGGACGGCCCGTCACCGAGGCGCGCGACGCGGCGGTGGCCGCGGGCATCGTCGTCAACGGACTTCCGATCGTCATTGCGCCGTCGCCGACGGTCTCCGACGTCGCGCGCTACTATGCCGAATGCGTCATCGGCGGGCCTGGATCCTTCATGCTGCCGGTGACCAACGCCGGGGAGTTCGCGGTCGCCATCCGCCGGAAGCTGATCCAGGAAGTGGCGGGACGCGTTCCCGCGGGCATCGTCCCCGTCGCTGCGGACGCGCCTGTCGACTGCCTCGCCGGCGAGAAGCTCCGCGAACGCCTCGCCGACCCCTACTATCCAGGCCTCGACGACTGAGCTTGCCGCTCTTCGAGTCCTTCACGCCGGCCGCGCAAAGAATTCTGATGCTCCTCGTTGACGCTCAGGCACGCGACGAAGCCGGCTTGAGCGACTGCAGGAAAGCGCGAAGGCTTGCAGCGCCCGATCGCATGACGCCGGGGTCCTTGGTGGTCTTTGCAAGGCTCAGAATCCCCTCGATCTGGGCCACCAGGAAGACGCCGGTGTCCCGCGGGCGCACCCGCTTTGCGACCACGCCGCGTCTCTTTCCGCGCGCGAGAGCCGCGGCATAGGCATCGACCCAGACCGCGAAGACGTCGGCCGTGCGCCGGCGGAAACCTTCGTCGACCGGCGACATCTCCTGCGCGAGGTTGTTGAGCGGGCAACCGAGGTTCACCGGCGCCTGCGCGAGCATATTAATTCCCTTCTCGAACGCATCGGCGATCGTGGCCAGCGGATCGCGGCTTTCAAGGAGCGGCGTCACCCATTGGCTCCGGATCATTTCTGCGATGACCTCGTCGACGACCGCATAACCCAAGCTCTTCTTGTCCGGGAAATGATGAAAGAACGCGCCCTTCGTGAGATGGGTGCGCTTGACGATGTTGGCGACGCTCGCGGCCTGGAAGCCGTATTGGTAGATCTCCTCGAAGGCGGCGGCGAGGAGCGCGCTTCGCGTCTTGGCGGCATCTTCCTGGCTTCTTTTCACCACTTGCTTCCTTGCGGAAAAACTTGGATACCAAATGGTATGTAACTGTGTCGGAAGCCGGTATCCAGCATCGGGAGGGGTGCATGCAGGAATTTCCGATCAACTATCTGGCGGTTTTGGCCGCCGCGATCGTCAGGGTCGTGCTCGGAGCGATCTGGTATTCGCCGGTTGTCTTCGGGCCGGCGTTTCTTCGGCTTGCGGACTGCTCCGAGGCGGAGATGAAGGCGCGGCTGCCGCGCGCCGTGATTTCCGACGTCATTGGCAGCCTGATCATGGCCTTCATCCTTGTCCATGCGGTGCACTATGCAGGCGCTACGAGCTGGCTCACCGGTCTCGCCGTCGGCCTCTTGAACTGGTTTGGCTTCATTGCGGTCACGCATTTCGCACTGGTCATGTACGAGAAGCGGCCGTTTCAGCTCTTCCTGATCAACAACGGCTACCAGGCGCTCGCGCTTGCGATCATGGGAGCCGTTCTCGCGATCTGGCCCTGACCGGACAAGCCGCCGGCTCAAGCCCGCCGCTCGAAATATTCCTGATGCTCTCGTGAGAGCCGGCAGGCCGCATCGACGTCGCCGGCTTCGACCGCCGCGAATATCGGGGCGTGGCTCTCGGCGACCGCGAACATGTCGATGTTCGGCTGCAGCACGGTCTTGCGCGAATGGATCTCGACGTGGAGCGATTCCCACATCTTGAGAAGCAGCTCATTCCTCGCGGCGCGGAGGATCGTGCGGTGGAAGCCGACGCTGTGCACCACCATTGCGTCGAAATCGCCGCTGCGTGCCGCCTCGCGCATGCCTTCAAGATGCGCCGCGAGGGCGCGTGTGTCTGCCCTCAGTTTCGGCATCGCAAGCCGCATCGCGGCCTCCTCGAGCGCGCCGCGCACCTCGTAGATCTCGTGCTGCACGCGCGCGTGGAAGTCGTTCACGAAGGAGCCGCGCCGCGGCCTTATCGTGACGAGCCCCGCCGTCTCCAACTCGCGCAGCGCGTCGCGGACCGGCGCCTGGCTTGAGCCGAATTCCTTCGCGAGCTGCAGCTCGACGAGGCGCGCGCCGGGAGCATACTCGCCCTCGATGATACGGCGCAGAAGCACGTTGCGGATGCGCGCGCCGATCGGCTCGTGCGCCAAGCGCTCGCCGTCCGTGGACGATGCCGGTGAAAGGTCCAATCCGTCTCCCATGGGCCGGTCCCTTGCACGTTTGGGGCCACAGCCTCCCGATGCCCGTCAACACTATAAGCGATTGACACTCAATAATCGATAATCGAACATGACGGTCAAGAAGACGTTGCTTCGGGGATGAAGAATGCCGCTTTCGGTCGTGCGTCCGGGCTCCGTGAAGGCGGCCGTCGCGGCGCTAGCCGCTGACAACGGAGCGCGTTTCCTCGGCGGCGGAACGCTCCTCGTTCGTGCCCAAAATTCAGGCGACCTTTCGATCCGCACCCTGGTGCTCTCCGATGGCCTCGGGCTCGACGAGATCAGCATCAAAGGCGGGCGCATCGAGATCGGCGCGGCGGTGACGATGGCCGTCATCCTCGCCGCACCGAAGCTTTCCTTCCTGCACGACGTCGCGCGCGAGATCGGCGGCCCGGCCGTTCGCGCCATGGCGACGGTCGGCGGCAACCTCTTCGCCCGCTCGCCCTATGGCGACTTCGCCGCGGCGCTGCTGGCGCTCGACGCGGAGGTCGCGGTCCGAGACCCGACGAAGAGCGAGAAGGTCGCTCTCGAGGCCTTTCTGAAGAATCGCGGCAGGAAAGGCCGGGTCGTGAAGAGCGTCGCGTTCGCGACGCCGCCCGCCGGCGCCTTCCGCTTCGCCAAGGTCATGCGGCGCCATCCGCACGGCGCCTCAGTGCTTTCCATCGCCGCGCTCCTCCCGATCGTCCGCGGCAAGGTGAAAGGTGCCCGCGTCGCCTATGGCGCGATGGCTGCGACCCCGATCCGCGCCAAGGCCGTCGAGAAGGCGCTTGAAGGAAATGCGCTCGACGCGGCGACGATCGAGCGCGCTGTCGCCGTCGCGGCGGAAGGCACGGCGCCGCCGACCGACCCCTTCGCCAGCGCCTGGTACCGGTCGAACGTGCTGCCGGTGCATCTCGCACGTCTTCTGAAGCGTTGAACGAAGAACCATGGCGCGCGTCCCCATTCAGTTCACTGTCAACGGTGCCGAGCAGGCGGAGTTCATCGCGCCCGGCATGCTCCTGGTCGATGTCCTTCGCGATAAGCTCGGGCTGACGGCAACGAAGAACGGCTGCGGGCAGGGCACCTGCGGCGCCTGCACCGTGCTGGTCGACGGCGAGCCGAAGCTCAGCTGCCTGATCCCGGCGGAGCGCGCTGAGGGTCGCGCGGTGGAGACGCTCGAGGGTCTGGCGGAGGGCGCCGCGATGCATCCGCTCCAGCGCGCCTTCTCCGAGGGCTTCGCCGTGCAATGCGGCTTCTGCACCTCCGGCATGATCCTCGTCGCGAAGTGGCTGCTCGACCGCAATCCCGATCCGAGCCGTGCCGACCTGGTCGACGCGATCTCCGGCAACATCTGCCGCTGCACCGGTTACGACTCGATCATCGACGCGATCCTGACCGCGGCCGCCGAGATGCGTGGCCGGAAGAGCGCGTGATGGCGCAAGATCGGATGATGGAGCCCACAATCTTCCTCATGCCGAGGTGCCGACCGAAGCTCGGCCTCGAAGTACGAACGCAGCCGACCCGGCGCTCCCCGGAACCTCCTTCGAGGCGCCCCGACCCCGTCGGTTCGCGCCTCAGGATGAGGGAATTTGGACGGATCGGTCGTAGCCGGAGGCGCGCATGGAACACGTGAAGGAATTCTTCGCCAAGGAGCGCACCGAAGGGCATCAGGCGGTCGGCGTCAGCGGCAAGCGCAGCGATATCGACGGCCATGTGATCGGCCGCACGCAGTACTACGCCGACCGCTCCTTCCCCGGCATGCTCCACCTCGCAATGGTCAGGAGCCCGCACCACCACGCGAAAATCATTTCGGTCGACACAGCGAAGGCGGAGAAGATGCCGGGTGTCGCCCGCGTGCTCACCCACAAGGATGTGCCGAAGAACGTCTACACGATCCTCTGCCTGATCCAGGTCGAGCCCGACGACGAGCCGTGCCTCGCCGTCGACAAGGTCCGCTACAAGGGCGAGCCGGTCGTTACCGTGATCGCGGAGAGCATGAGCGCGGCGCGCGAGGCCGCCGCCAAGGTCAAGATCGAGTACCAGGAGCTGCCGGCGGTCTTCGACGTGGAAGAGGCGCTGCAGCCTGGCGCGCCGCTCGTCAACGAGTACCACGGGCAGAACTTCTTCAAATACGAGGGGCATCATTGCCGGCGCGTGCGCTACGGCGACGTGGAGAAGGCGTTCGGCGCGGCCGACCACGTCATTGAGGAGCGCTACCAGTCCTCGCCGATCGAGCATGCGCCGACGGAGACGACCGGCTGCATCGTGGTTCCCGATCCGAACGGCCGCTACGTCTGCTATTCGAACACGCAAGCGCTCTTCTTCACGCTCGACAACACGGCGCTGATCCTTTCCGCGCCCTTTCAGAAGCTCAGGCTGATCGGCGGCACCGTCGGCGGCGGCTTCGGCGGCAAGGTCGACGTGATCGTCGAGCCGCTCGCTTTCCTGGCGGCGATGCTCACCAACAAGCCGGTCAAATATTGCTTCAGCCGGGAGGAGGAGATGCAGGTCTCTTCTCCGCGTGCGGCGGAGCGCATTTATGTCAAGGACGGCGTGATGAAGGACGGGCGGATCGTCGCGCGAAAAGTCACGCTCTACGTCGACGCCGGCGCCTATTCGCGCCACAGCCCCTATGGCACGACGAAAGCGGCGGCGCACATGCCGGGGCCTTATACGATCCCGAACGTCCACGTCGACGCGCATTGCGTCTACACGAACCGCACGCCCTCCTCGGCGATGCGCGGCTTCGGCGTGACGATCGGCGACTTCGCGCTGGAAGTTCAGATGGACAAGATTGCCCGGCTCCTCGGCATGGACCCGATCGAGCTCCGCATGAAGAACGCCTATCGCGACGGCGACATGAAAGCGCACGGCGAGACAACGCACGGCGCGGCGCTGGTCGAGACCATGCAAGCGGCGGCGAAGCTCGCCGGCTGGCCGCTCTCGCCGGGAGCGGTGAAGGCATCGTCGACGGAGCGCGCGTCATGAGCAGGAAGCGCGGGCGCGGCGTCGCCGCCGTCAACTATCCGACCGGCATGAATCTCGGTGGCGATCCAAGCCAGGCGCTGGTGCATGCGACGACGACGGGGAATTTCGTCGTCACGCTCTCCTCCGTCGACCTTGGCCAGGGGCTGAAGACGGTGATGGCGCAGATCTGCGCCGAGACGCTCGGCGTGCCGGTCGAGACGATCATCATCGACACCGCCGACACCGACACCGGCCCGCATGACATGGGCACGTTCGCCAGCCGCTCGACCCACCGCACCGGCAACGCCATCATCATGGCTGCGAACGAGGCGAAGCAGGTGCTTCTCGACGTCGCCGCGGAGGAGCTCGAGGCCGATGCATCGGACCTCGAGACGGACGGCAAGGGCAACATCCAGGTGAAGGGCGCGCCGGCGCGCTCGATGCCGGTCTTCCAGGTGGCGCTCGCCGCGCACTTCAAGCACGGCAAGACGGTGTCCGGCCGCGGCATGTTCCTGGTGCAGCGCTCCTATCCGGTGCCGGAGACCGGGCACATGCGTCCCTCAACCTGCTACGCGCACGCCTGCACCATCGCCGAGGTCGAGGTCGACACGGAGACCGGCGAAGTCGCCGTGCTGTCCCTGAAGAGCGCCTATGAGATTGGCCGCGCGCTCAATCCGAAGATGGTCGAGCAGCAGATCGTCGGCGGCGCCTGGATGGGGATGAGCCACGCGCTCTACGAGACGACGGAGCCCTACTATCCCGACCGCGCGCACGGGCCGGTCGACTTCAACGAATATCTGATGCCGGGGCCGGGCGATCTGCCGGAATTCGAGGCGGCGATCCTCGAACGCCCGTCGGACGACGGGCCGTTCGGCGCCAAGGGCGTCGGCGAGATGACGGCGAACTCGCCCATCCCGGCGATCGCCAACGCCATCTTCGACGCGGTCGGCATCCGCGTCGATTCGCTGCCGATCACGCCGGAAAAGGTTCTTCGCGGCATGCAGGCCAAGCAGGCCGCGGGCGCGCATTGATCACGGGGAAGGGATTTCGATGCTGAAGGTTCTGTCGCTGATGAAGCGCAAGGAAGGCATGGACTTCGACGAGTTCAAGAACTGGGCGAAGAACGAGCATCCGAAGCTCGCCGAGAAGATTCCCGGCATGAAGGGCTACCGGATGAACGTGCCGGTGAAGGAGGACGCGAACCTTCCCTACGACGCGATCAGCGAGATGTGGTGGGATTCCGACGAGGCGCGGCTGAAGGGTTTCGGCACCGACGAAGGCAAGGCCGCCGGCGCCGACGCCGCCGCGCACTGCGCCAGCCGCTTCCACTTCATGGCCGAGGAGACGGTGTTCATCTGAGGTAAGCGCGGCCGGCGGTGCGCCCGTGACCATCCCCGTCGTCGACGCGCATCATCACATCTGGCGGCAGGCTGACCTGCCTTGGCTCAAAGGTCCGATGGTGCCGCGCATCTTCGGGCCCTACGAGCCGATACGCCGCGACTATCCGATCGACGAGTTTCTCGCCGATATCGCCGCGACCGGCGTCGAAAAATCCGTCTACGTGCAGACCAACTGGCCGCCGGAAAAGGCCGCGGACGAGGTCGCGTGGGTGCAGAAGACGGCCGACGAAAACGGCTGGCCGCACGCGATCGTCGGCTACGCCGATCTGATGGCCGACGATGTCCGCCCGGCGCTCGACCGGCTGAAGAAATACCCGCTGCTGCGCGGCATCCGCATGCAGCTGCATTGGCACCAGAACGAGCAGTACCGCTTCGCGAAGCGCCCCGATCTCGTCGACGATCCGACCTTCCGCCGGAATTTCGCGGCGCTCGCCGACTATGGCTTCTCCTTCGACCTGCAGGTCTTCGCCGACCAGATGCTCGGCGCGGCGCGGCTCGCATCGGATTTCCACGCGACCACGTTCATTCTGCAGCACGCCGGGATGCCGGAGAATCTCTCGGAGGGCGGGCGACGCGTATGGCGCCAGGCGATGCGCGTTTTGGCGACGCAGCCGAACGTCGTCACGAAACTCTCCGGGCTCGGAACCTTCATCCACAAGAACGATCCGGCGCATGTCGCGTCGATCGTGCAGGAGACGGTCGCGCTCTTCGGCGCCGAGCGCTGCCTTTTCGGCTCGAATTTCCCCATCGAGAAGCTGTGGGCGGACTATCCGTCGCTGCTCGACGCGCATCGCGCGGCGATCGCCGGCCTATCGGCGGCTGAGCAGCGCGCGATCCTTCACGACAATGCTGTGCGGGTGTACAGGCTCGGCTAGCGGCGGGATCGAACTTTCGCCGGCGAAGCGGAGGACCCGATGACGCTGATCAATCTTCTGGCCGTGCATATCCTCTCGGCGGTGTTCTGGGTCGGCGGCATGGCGTTCGCGCATTCCGTGCTCCGCCCGGCGGCGTTCGCGCTTGAGCCGCCGATCCGCCTGCCCCTCTGGCGGCGCGTTTTCGAACGCTTCTTTCCGTGGGTCGGGGTCGCCGTCATCCTGCTTCTCGTCAGCGGGATCGCGATGGTCGTCCTCGACTTCGGCGGCTTCGCGGATGCCGCGCTCTATATCAACGTGATGATGTCGATCGGCATCGTCATGATGCTTCTCTTCGGGCACCTCTATTTCGCGCTCTGGCCGCGCTTCCGCAAAGCCGTCGACAGCGGCGCGTTTCCGGAAGCGGCGGCGATGCTCGATCGCATCAGGCGCACGGTGACGATCAATCTCGCACTCGGGATCATCACGATCGTGATCGGTGGAACCGGACGCTATTGGTGAGGAGGTCGCGTTCGTCTCACGCCTTCTTCCACCCGTTCTTGATCGTCTTGAACCCCTCGCGATAGACCGCCTCGGGCCCTTCTGAGAAATCGCGCCAGACGCGCGTCGCGGCGGCGAGCTCCGGCAGGCTGCGGCCGAAGGCCTCGATCGTCAGCCAGCCGTCGTAGCCGGACTTCTTCAGCGCCTTGAAGGTTGCCGCCCACGGAACATGCCCGCGGCCGGGCACGCCGCGGTCGTTCTCCGAGATGTGGACGTAGGAGATGTGCCGCTTGTTGCGCTCGATGGCGGCGATCGAGTCGGTCTCCTCGATGTTGGAGTGGAAGGTATCGAACATCGCCGTCACCGCCGGATGATCGACGCTGTCGAGATAGGTGCTGAGATCGTCCATCGTGTTGACGAAGTAGCATTCGAAACGGTTGAGCGCTTCGAGCACGATCCTGACGCCGCGCTTTTGCGCGTAGTCGCCGGCCTTTCTGTGAACGCTGCGCGCACGGGCGCGCTCCGCGTCCGTCGGCCCTTTGCCGGAGAAGTAGCCGAGCGTCTGGTGCAGGGGTCCGGCAATCTGCTTCGATCCGAGCGCCTCGCTGCAATCGACGCAGTATTTCAGATAGTCGACAGCCGCCTTGCGCTGCGCGGCGTCCTTGCCGATCGGGTTCTTGTCCTCGCTCGGGACGACGGTGATCGCAGTGCGTGCAAGGCCCATGTCGTCGAGCATGCGCCCGATCTTGGCGTAGTGGTCGGGCGACCCCTCGAAGACCGGAATCTCGACGCCGTCATAACCGGTCGCCTTCAGGGCCTCGAGAATCTTCCGGTGCTTCTCCGTGACGTGCGTCGTCCAGAGCAGCATGCAAAACCCGATCTTCATGGGCGTCCTCCCCCGCACGGCCCGCGTCTCGATGGCGCGTTTTCCGCCGGAGCGTATGAGACGGCCGTCTCATCCGCAAGGGGATCACACGCGGTCCGGCCTGTCCGCCTCGACTGCGATGCTCTTGATCAGCGCGTAGACGCGAAGGTCGCGGCGAAGACCGAGCTCAACCGCCGATTTTCGCGTGATGCGCGACCGCAGGTACTGCCCGGCGGCGGAAAGCAGCACCTCTGCGTAAGCGCCCGCGTCCATCTCGATCGAGACGATCTCGGCTGGCACGACGTTGCGGACCGATAGGTTCTCGGGCGGCGCAAGCGCAAGCGCCACGTCCTGCGAGCGGATGCGGAGCCGCACTCTCGCACCGGTGGGGCGGTCGAGCGCCGGAACGATCAGCTCCATGCCGTCGATCTTGAGCCGCGTCAGCGCGAATTCCTTGTCTTCGCCCACGACTTCGGCGTGCAGGATGGCGCCGGCTTCGTGGCGTCCGGTGGCGACGCCGATGTCGTAGCGCCCGAACACTTCTTCGATCGGACCGGCGGCGACGACGCTACCTTCGGAAAGAACCACGATCGAATCGGCGAGCCGCGCCACCTCGTCGACCTGGTGGCTGACATAGAGGATCGGCACGCCGCCCTCATGCGCGAGCTTTTCCAGGAACGGGAGGATCTCGGCGCGGCGCGCGCCGTCGAGATTGGAGAGCGGCTCGTCCATCAGGAGGATCTCTGGCGCCGCCATCAGCGCGCGGCCGATCGCGACGCGTTGCGCCTCGCCGCCCGACAGCGTGTGCGGACGGCGCTCGAGGAAGCCTTCGAGGCCAAGGAGAGCCAGCACGGATTCAAAGCGTGTGTCGGAGCGCCGCCCGCCTGCCCAGCGCCCGTAGGTCAGGTTCGCCTTCACGGAGAGGTGCGGGAAGAGGCGCGCCTCCTGGAAGACCATGCCGACCTTGCGCTGCCACGTTGGCAGACTCTTTCCACCGGCCGAGTCGAAGAGGACGCGGCCGCTCAGGACGATCTTGCCCTCGCGCGGGCGCGCGAGACCCGCGACCATCGAGACGATCGTGGTCTTGCCCGCGCCGGAGCGGCCGAAGAGCGCGGTGACGCCCGGCCCCGCCTCGAACGTCGCGTCGAGCGTGAAGTCGCCGCGCCGGTCCTTGACCGCGACCGCAAGGCTCAAGGCGCCGCCTGCCTCCGGCGCATGCGCCGCGCCAGCACCTCGGAGAGGACGAGAGCGGAAAGCGAAATGACGATCGACACGAAGCTGAGCCGGATCGCCGCCGCCTCTGCGCCGGGGATCTGCAGCGCGGTGTAGATCGCCGAGGGAATCGTCTGCGTCTCGCCGGGGATGTTGGAGACGAAGGTGATCGTCGCGCCGAACTCGCCCATCGCCCTGGCGAAGGCAAGCATCGCGCCGGCGAGCACGCCGGGAATGACGAGCGGGAAGGTCACCGTCGCGAAGACGACGAGGCGACGCGCGCCGAGGCTCGCCGCCGCGTCTTCAAGGCGACGATCGACGGCTTCGATCGAGAGGCGCACGGCGCGCACCATCAGCGGAAACCCCATCACGGCGGAGGCGAGGGCCGCGCCGGTCCAGCGGAAGGCGAAGACGAGACCGAAGGTCTGCTCGAGGAAGGCGCCAATCGGGCCGCGCCGGCCGAAGCCGATCAGGAGCAGGTAGCCGGTGACGACGGGAGGAAGCACCAGCGGCAGATGCACGAGGCCGTCGACGAGCGTCTTTCCCGGAAAACGGGCGCGCGCGAGCAGCATCGCAACGGCAAGCCCGAAGGGGAGGCTCACAAGCGTGGCGACGACGGCGACGCGCAGGCTGAGCTTTATCGCGACAAGCTCGGCTGCGGTGAAATCCATCGCGACTGAGCGGGCCTCAGGAGCCCGGCGCGACGACGCGGAAGCCCTGCGCCTCGAAGCGTGGCTTGGCGGGGGGCGAGGTCATGTAGTCGAGGAAGGCGCGCGCGCCGGGCTTGGCCGCGGCGGTGAGCGCGACTGGGTAGAGGATCGCCGGGTGTGAGTCCTCCGGGAAGACGCCGACCACCTTCACGCCCGGATCGGCCTTGGCGTCGGTCGCGTAGACGATGCCGAGCGGCGCTTCGCCGCGCGACACGAGCGCGAGCGCTGCCCGCACGTTCTCCGCTTCCGCGACTTTCGTGGAGACGCTGTCCCAGACGCCGAGCGATTCGAGCGAAGCCTTGCCGTATTTGCCGGCGGGCACCGACGCGGTCAGCGCCATCGCGAGCTTGCCGTCGCCGAGCGTCTCGGCGAGCGGGAAGTTCGGCGCGATCGTCACGCCGACGTCGCTGTCGACCGGCGCGACGAGCACGATGTCGTTGCCGAGGAGCGTCACCCGCGTGTCGGGCTGAATGAGGTTCTTGGCCGCGACGTCGTCCATCCAGTCGAGGTCGGCGGAGAAGAAGATGTCGGCCGGCGCGCCTTGCTCGATCTGCTTGGCGAGCGTGGAGCTGCCGGCATAGCTCACCGTGACGGTCTTGCCGGTCGCCTTAGAATAGTCGTCGACGATCGCATCGAGCGCGTTCTTCAGGCTCGCGGCGGCGAAGACGAGCGTCGCGTCGTCGGACTGCGCTCGCGCGGGAAGATCGACGGCAACAAGCGTGAGAAGGGTCAGAACGAGGGCGGCGATCCGCTTCGGCACGGGGGACTCCAGAAGAATTGCGTTATTCCCAATCAGAAATAACGCAATGTCAAGAGCCGCGCGGCTCCGGCTTCGCGATCTCCTTCGCAAGCCGACGGAAATCCGCCTCGACCGCGGACCACGAATTCTCCTCCATGCGGCGGAAGCCCTTGACGACCTTGCGGCCGAGCGGGGTCAGCGTTGCGCCGCCGCCGCCGCGTCCGCCGGTCTCGGCAACGACGAGCGGGGTGCGGAACATGGCGTTCAGCTCGGCGACCAGGCTCCAGGCGCGGCGGTAGCTCATCTTGAAGCGGCTGCCGGCGGCGCGGATCGAGCCGGTGTCGGCGATCGCTTCAAGCAGATCGATCTTGCCGGGGCCGAGCGCGGCGCCCGGGCGCAGCACCACGCGCAACCGCAATCCGCCGCCGTTTGCCTTCCGCATGGTCGCCTCCTCGTCGGAAGGCTAACAGCCGGCGCGCCGAGGCGCAGCCTCAAAGGCGCGTGTAGCGGCCCTGGAAGGGCTTCAGGTCGCCCCAAGGCGGCACGCCGCCGACGCGGCGAAGCCGCGCGAGCTCCTTCTTCCCGCTGGCGCCGCTGTCGGGATCTTCGAGGAACTTCAGCCGCGTCTGCACGTGCGTCGCTTCGAGCGCGTCGAGGAAAAGTCCGCACCAGCGGCGCGCCGTGCCCTTTCGGACCGCTTCGTTCAGCGCCTGCCACCGCTCCTTGCGCTCGCCGAGCGGCATCCGGAGCGCACGTTGCAGGGTCTCCGCCATTTCCCCGTAGTCGTAGGGGTTGACGATCAGAGCCTCGGTCAGCTCGCAGGCGGCCCCGGCGAAGCGCGATAGGATGAGGACGCCGGGGTCCTCGGGGTCTTGCGCGGCGACGTATTCTTTCGCCACGAGGTTCATGCCGTCGCGAAGCGGCGTCACCAATCCCACGTGGCTCGCGCGATAGAGGCCGGCCAGCCCCTTACGCGAGAAGCCGCGCGTCATCACCTGCATCGGCGTCCAGTCGAGAAGGCCGTAGGTGCCGTTGATGTGACCGGCGAGCTCTTCGAGCTCACGGCGCAGCCGCGCATAGGCTTTCACGTTCTCGCGCGAGAGCGGCGCGATCTGCAGGAAGTTCACCTGGCTGCGGTTCTCGGGATAGTCCTTGAGCAGCCGCTCGAACGCCATGAAGCGCTCGGGGATGCCCTTGGTATAGTCGAGGCGGTCGACCCCGATGATCTGCTTGCGATCGTGGAGGTCGTTGCGGAGCTGCGCGTAGCGGCGTTTCGCTTCCGCCGTCGTCGCGAACGCGGCGAAGCGCTCCGCGTCGATGCCGATCGGAAACACGTCGGCGCGGAGCCGGCGACCGCTGGCCTCGATCCAGCCGCCTTCAAGCTCCTTTCCGCCGAGCTCGCCCTTGATGAAGCGGGCGAAGTTCCCTCGGTCGGTCTCGGTCTGGAAGCCGACCACGTCATAGGCGAGCATCGAGCGGACCAGCCGATGCGCGTCGGGCAGCGCCGTCAGCACCTCGGGCGGAGGAAAGGGGACGTGCAGGAAGTAGCCGATAGCGCCGGTGAATCCGGACGCGCGTATCTGCCCGCCAAGCGGGATGAAGTGGTAGTCGTGAACCCAGACGAGATCGTCGGACTTCAGGAGCGGCGCAAGGCGCGTGCCGATGCGCTCGTTGATACGCCAGAATCCCTCGGCGAAGCGTCGGTCATAGCCGGCGAGATCCATGCGGTAGTGGAGCACCGGCCAGAGCGCCTGGTTGGCGAAGCCATTGTAGAAATCGGCAAGATCGGCGGGCGTCATGTCGACCGTGACGAGCTGAACGTCGCCTTCGGTCTTGATCTGGAGCGGGCCGAAAGTACCTTCCTCGCTGGTCTTGCCCGACCAGCCGAACCACACCCCGCCGCGCTGGCGAAGAGCATCGGCAATACCCACCGCGAGTCCGCCCGCCTTTCCCTCGTCGCTCAGCGGACCGACGCGATTGGAAATGACGACAAGGCGGTTCATGCCGTTCCTTGTAAGCGCTTTTGTTGCGATATCGAGAACAATGCCCTGGTATTGTAACGTTCTGGTGAGTGCGCGGTTCCAGGTGGCGAGTCAACCCGCGAGGGCGGCAAGCCATGCGTGCACGGCGTCGATGTCGGGGAGGCGATAGAGCGCGGCCGTCTCGCCGGGACCGACCTTCACGCCGAACCCGCCCATCGTCTGCGCCACCCGGATCGCATCCTCGTCCGTCGTGTCGTCGCCGACATAGACCGGAATTTTGCCCACAAAAGGGCCACGCGCAGATAAGACCCCGAGCGCGTGCCCTTTCGTCACGCCGCGCTCGAGGATCTCGAAGATGCCGTGGCCACCAACGACGTGAAGCGCGTCGAGCCCAGACACGATGTCGCGCGCGAGCGACTCGGCGCGCTCGCGCTGATCGGGGTGCTTGCGGAAGTGCAGGACCAGGGCGCCGCCTTTGTCCTCAAGCAGCAGCGGGTCGTCGGATCGCATGGCGGCGGCGAGGCGGCGCCGCGCCTTGTCGATGTCGCCGCGCGGCGCGATCTGCGTCGGTTCACCGGACGTCGGGCGGAGCTCTTGACCGTGCACGCCGGATGCCGGCAGCGCCAACGGCGCGAGATGCCGGTCGATGTCGGCGACCCGACGCCCCGTGACGATGGCGAGCGCGCCGCCGAGCTTGCGGTTCAGCCGTTCAAGCAAGGCGACCGTTCCGGGACGTAGAACGATCGCATCGGGCTCTGGCGCGAAGTCGACCAGCGTGCCGTCGAAGTCGAGGTAGAGCGCATGGCGGGCGGGGTCGAGCGCCGGTGGGCGGGGCTTCTCCCTCATAGAGTGGCGACCGCTTGCAGCATTGACTTGGTGATCGACTGCCCGACGTCGAAATAGCCGGGCCAGGGATCGCCGATGCGGCGCACGCGCTCCTGCATGGAGCGCACGGTGAAGGCGTTTGCCGCGGAAACGGCGTCGAGTTCGTCCCAGCCGACCGGCGTCGCCACCGGGGCGCCGTCGCGGGCTCGCGTCGAATAGGGCGCGATCGCGGTCGAGCCGCGCTCGTTCCTGAGATAATCGACGAAGATCAGACCCTTGCGCTTGGCCTTCGCCATGTTGGCGACGTAGCGGTCGCCGGCATCGGCCGCGAGCGCCGCGGCGAATCCCTTGGCGAAGGCCTTCACGTCGGGCCAGGCGGCGCGCCGTGAAAGCGGGGCGACGACGTGGATGCCCTTGCCGCCGGTCAGAAGCGCGAAGGATTTCAGCCCGAGCGCGGCCAGGCGGTCGCGCACGTCGACGGCGGCGCGACGGACATGCTCGAAGCCGAGCCCGACGTCGGGATCGAGATCGAAGACGAGGCGGTCGGGCTTCTCGACCGCATCGATGCGCACGCCCCAGACGTGGAACTCGAGCACGCCCATCTGCACGCCGGCGATCAGTCCGGCGAGGTCGGTGACGTAGAAGTAGCTCTCTTCAGCGCCGGACGCTTCGACGATCGGCACGCGCCGCATGGCGTCGGGGAAGCCGCCGGTGTCGTGCTTCTGGAAGAAGCATTTCTTTTCGCTTCCCGAGGGGCAGCGCACGAGGCTGAGCGGACGTCTCTCGATATGCGGCAGCATCAAATCGGCGGCAGCCTCGTAGTAGGCGGCGAGGTCGCCTTTGCTCAGCCCCTGGCTGGGAAAAAGCACGCGCGCGGGATGCGTCAGGCGGACGCCGGCCTTGACGATCGCTTCGTTGTCATCGGCCATGACACCCTCGCCCGTTCAGCGTGCTGTCGCCGCCCTCTGCCCCGGATCGACGACATGGGCGGCGGGAATCACGAATGCGCAGCGGAAGCCGGTGGGCGGCCAGGTCATCTCGGCGCTGCCGCCGAGCTGATCGGGAACGCCGCGTTCGATGATCTGCGTGCCGAAGCCGCGACGGCTCGGCGCGGTCACCGATGGGCCGTTTTCCTCTATCCAGGAAAGGCGAACGTCACCGGCGGCATCGCGATGCCAGCGGATCGCGACCGATCCGGTATTCGTCGAAAGCGCGCCGTATTTCGCGGCGTTGGTGGAAAGTTCATGCAGGATGATCGCGATGACCTGCGCTGCGCCGGGCGAGACCCAGAGCGAATCCCCTTCCGCACGCATGCGCCCGCCGGCCTCGGAAAAGATGTCGACGTCGGCGGCGACCAGCGCGTGAAGATCGGCGCCGTTCCAGCTGTTCTCGGCCACGCGGCTGTGCACGCGCGCAAGCGCTCTGATCCGCCCCTCGAGCGCATTCACGTAGTCGGGCACGGTGTCCGCACGGGTCAGGCGCAGCATGGCCTGCGTTACGGCGAGCACGTTCTTGGCGCGGTGATCGAGCTCGCGCACGAGAAGCTCAAGCCGCGCCTCGGCGTGACGCCGCTCGCCGATGTCGCGCGCGATCTTCGAGGCGCCGACGACGCGGCCGTCGTCGTCATAGATCGGTGAGACGGTGAGTGAGATATCAACGAGCGTGCCGTCTTTGCGAAGTCTCTGCGTCTCGAAATGCTCGACCCGTTCGCCACGGCGTATCTTCGCCAGGATCTCCGTCATCTCGCCGGCGCGGCCGGGCGGCGCTATGGCGGAGATATTACGGCCGATCATCTCCTCCGCGGTGTAGCCGAAGACGCTCTCTGCGGAGTCGTTCCAGCTGGTGATAGTTCCGTTCATGTCCTTGCTGATGATCGCGTCGTCGGAGGAGCTGACGATGGCGGCGAGAAGCCCCGTCTGGGCCGAGAGGCGCTTCTGCGTGCCGATCTCGCGCGCGATCTTAGAGGCGCCGACGACGCGGCCGGACGCGTCGTGGATGGGCGACACGGTTACCGAAATGTCAAGGAGCGTCCCGTTCCTGTGGCACCGCTGCGTCTCGAAATGATCGACCTTTTCGCCCCGGGCCACTTTCGCCAGGATTTCTCGCATCTCCGCCTCGCGCTCAGGCGGCGCGATCAGCGATATCTTGCGGCCGATAGCCTCCTGCGCCGTGTAGCCAAAGAGCTTTTCGGCCGCGTGGTTCCATTCGGTGATCGTGCCGCTCAAGTCCTTGCCAATGATCGCGTCGTCTGACGAGCCGACGATCGCGGCAAGGCGGGCATTCGCTAGGTCGTCATGCATTCGGGTTCACCACGCGCGCTCGCGCCCCTCTTATTGGCCTCCAGCCGACGCCTCAAGGAAACGCACAGCCGGTATGCAGCAATGGCCTAGCTTATTATAAGCAAGCTTATTATATAATATCGCCATGAACGACCTCAAATGGGTGAAGGCCAACAGCCTCGGCTTCCTCATCGCCGACACCGCGCGGCTTCTGCGCAAGCGCTTCGATCAGCGTGCGCGAGAGGTGGGGCTCACGCGCGCGCAATGGCAGGTTCTTGCCTATCTGGCGATGAACGAGGGGATCAACCAGGTCGGACTGGCGGATATCCTTGAAATCGAGCCGATCACGTTGAGCCGACACCTGGAGCGGATGGAGGAGGCGGGTCTCGTCATTCGCAAACCCGACCCGAAGGACAAGCGTGCGCGCATCCTGCTGCTTTCGGAGCAGGCAAACGGCCTTCTGAACGAGATACGCGGCATTGGCCGAAGCGTAATCGAGGAGATCACGACGGGGCTTGAGCCGCAAGCGATCGAAGCGATGAAGCACGGCCTCCGGCATGTGCGAAACGCGCTTTCCGCGCGCGGCGGCGACCATTCGATCGAAGACGAAATCAATCTACCACGGACCATACAATGAGTGAGCCGAACCAACCGGCAGTGAGCGGCAAGCCGTCCTGGAGGCGGCGGCTGCTTTCCCGACGCACGGCGATGTTCGTCGTGCCGGTGCTTCTCGTCGTCGTCGGAGGCTACTTCTGGCTTTGGGCCGGACGCTATGCCTCCACCGACAACGCCTATGTGCAGCAGGACATGGTGTCGATCGTCGCCGAAGTTGCCGGCCGCATCACCGACGTCGCCGTGTCCGAGAACCAGAAGGTGGAAGCCGGCGATCTTCTCTTCCGCATCGACCCGCAAGCCTATCAGATCGCCTACGAGCAGGCGGAAGCCGGCGTCTCCGCGGCGCAGCTGCAGGTCGAGCAGATGCGCTCCACCTACCGCAGCGCCGAGGCAGAGGTGAAGCAGGCGCAGGACGACCTCGACTACAAGCAGAAAGTCTTCGACCGCTCGCAGAAGCTTATGCAGACGGGGACATCGTCGCACGCGCAGTTCGACGAGGCGGAGAACGACCTTCGCGCCGCCAGGCAGACGCTTGCCCAGGACGAACAGGCCGTGGAGGGCGCGAAGGCCGGGCTCAACAACAATCCTGATATCGCCACCGACGATCATCCGCTGGTGCGCCAGGCGATCGCGCTCCGCGACAAGGCGGCGCTCGATCTGAAGCACGCCGAGGTGCGCGCGCCAGCGGCCGGAATCGTCAGTCAGACGGACCGGCTGAAGGAAGGCCAGTATCTCTCGGTCGGCACCGCCGTGGTCGCCATCGTGGAGAGCGGGCGGAGCTGGATCGAAGCGAATTTCAAGGAAACCGACCTCACGCACATGACGCCTGGCGACAAGGCGACGGTCTCGATCGACGCCTATCCCGACCTCGCGCTCTCCGGCAAGGTCGCCTCGATCGGTGCGGGGACCGGGTCCGAGTTCTCGCTGCTTCCCGCACAGAACGCGACCGGCAACTGGGTGAAGGTGGTGCAGCGCGTGCCGGTCAGGATCGAGATCGACCAGCCGACGGCGGAGCTTCCGCTGAAGACGGGGCTTAGCGCCTCCGTCTCGGTCGACACCGGATACAGGCGTCCGGCGCTCGCGTTCCTCTTCGGCGCCGGCAACGCGGTGCATCCGATCCCGGAGGCGATGGCGCGACCATGAGCGCGCCCGGCGTCGCCCCGGGAGAGGTCGTAGCGAACCGGGGCATCATCACCGTCGCGATCATGCTCGCGACGATCATGCAGATCCTCGACACCACGATCGCCAACGTCGCGCTCCCGAGCATGCAGGGGAGCTTGAACGCGGCGCAGGACACGATCACCTGGGTGCTGACCTCCTATATCGTCGCGGCGGCGATCGCGACGCCGCTCACCGGTTGGATCAGCGATCAGATCGGGCGGAAGCGCTGGTTCATGATCTGCATCGCCGGCTTCACCGCCGCTTCGATGCTCTGCGGCATCGCGACGAGCCTTGAGGAGATGGTGCTCTTCCGCGTGGCGCAAGGCGCTTTCGGCGCGGGGCTGGTGCCGCTCTCGCAGGCGGTCCTCCTCGACATCAATCCGCGCGAGCGGCATGGGCAGGCGATGGCGATCTGGGGCGCCGGTCTGATGGTCGGGCCGATCGCCGGGCCGACGCTTGGCGGCTGGCTCACCGACTCCTTCAACTGGCGCTGGGCGTTCTACGTCAACGTCCCCGTCGGAATCATCGCGCTCCTCGGTGTTTTCATCTTCATGCCGGAGACGAAGCTTCGCCAGCGGCGCTTCGACATCTTCGGCTTCGCGCTTCTCTCGCTCGCCGTCGGCGCGTTGCAGATGATGCTCGATCGCGGCGAGCAGCTCGACTGGTTCTCCTCCACCGAAATCCTCGTCGAGACCGGTCTCATGATCGGGGCGTTCTGGATGTTCGCGGTGCACATCGCGACCGCGAAGGCCCCGTTCATCGAGCTCGTCATGCTGAAGGACCGGAATTTCACGATCGGCCTCATCTTCATCTTCACGATCGGCATCATTCTCCTCGCCACGATGGCGCTCATGCCGCCGATGTTGCAGAACATCATGGGCTATCCGGTCGTCACCAGCGGCCTCGTGCTCGCGCCGCGCGGCGTCGGCACGATGATCTCGATGGTCATCGTCGGGCGGCTCGTGCAGAAGGTCGACGCGCGCATCCTGATCTTGGGCGGCCTGCTCACCACCGCCTATTCGCTCTGGGAGATGGCGGCTTTCAGCCCGGAGATGGGCTCGCGGCTTATCATCACCAACGGAATCGTACAGGGGCTCGGCTTCGGATTCCTCTTCGTGCCGCTGTCGACGCTCGCTTTCGCGACGCTAAGGCCCGAGCTTCGCACCGAGGCGTCGAGCCTCTTTTCGCTGATGCGCAATCTCGGCTCGAGTATCGGCGTCTCGATCATGGCGACGCTCTATGCGCAGAACTCGCAGGTCAACCACGTCGCGCTCGCGGCGCACGTGTCGCCCTTCAACCCGGCGCTCGACAACTTTGCGATGCCGGGCGGCATGTCGGTCGCGAACGGTGGCGCGCCGGTGCTCGCCTATCTGAACAAGCTGGCGACGACGCAGGCGCAGATGATCAGCTATCTCGATGACTTCAAGCTGATGGCGATCGTCACCTTGACCTGCGTTCCGATGCTGCTCTTGCTGCGCGGCAGGCGCAACGTGGCGCCCGCGGCCGCCCCGCCGGCGGCCGCCGCGTCGGAATAGGTCTGGGCGTCAGGGTTGGGGAACGCAGAAAATAGGAAAGGCGTCGCTTGGGCGAGCCAACCGACGCCTCCCTATCAGCCCTGCTCATGGGCCTCACGCCTTTCGGCGTTCCGCCGCACCGCCTGGGTCTGAACCTGAGCGCCTCAGCGCTGAGTTCCCAGGTCCCGTCCGACCGCGGATCGAACAGTCCATCGAACGGATTGGCCGCCGTTCATGGAGCATCGGCTCACCGGGAACTACGCGCGCATTTCTGCGGCCCGCAGCCTGACCCGATGACCCGCGAGGCAATTCCGAAACCCCTAGGGATCCCGGCGCGGGCGAGAGACCCGGCCGTATCGTCCGATCTGCCTCGACCGAACCGTCCGCCCTCTCACGGACGCGACGATCACCGAAAAAGATCGGCGCGTCGAGGGCCGGAATATCGTCCTTTGTGAAATGTGGGGATTGCGGGACTAAGCCGGGTGCGCCGCAGCAGACGGGAACGGGCTCAGTCGTTGTTGATGCGCTGCCCTTGGCAGGTGTAGCCGATCGCGCAATTCGGATTGTCGGAGGTCGGCGCAAAAGCTTCCTTCGTGATCTGTCGCGGGAGACAGAAGCCGCTCTGGGCGACGAAGCGGTCGTAGGTGTGCTCGCCGGTGGTGAGCACGATCGCGCCGGCCCGCGCGACCGTCGCCGCGGCGATCGCGCATGTCATCGACAGCGTCGAGGGCCGCGCCGCGGCGATCGAAGTGCTGAGAGCGAGCGCAACGAAGAAGGCTACCAATCTGCGCATAGATGGTCTCCCGCTTTCTTGGGGCCGGTAGCGTCGTGCCCTTTCTTATCACGAACGCGCTTGTCGCCGCGCCTTGCGGTCACGACAATCTGATTGCGCAAATGTCGCGGGTGGCGCCCGCGTGCGCGCTATCAGGCGCGCGGGAAGTAGCTTGCCGGGTCGAGGCTTTCCGGCCGCGACGGCAGGTCGAGCGCGGCGATCTCGGCCGGCGTCTCGGAAATCACCTTGCCGCGGCGGATCACGAACAGGCGGCGGGCGCGCAGCCGGATCGCCTCGATCGAATCGTGCGCCTGGAGCACGACCATGTCGGCGTTGTTGCCGACGGCGAGGCCATAGCCTTCGAGATGCATGACCTTGGCCGGATTGGTCGTCACCGCCTCGAAGCAGGCGCGCACCGCCTCGCGGCTCGTCATCTGCGCCACGTGAAGGCCCATATGCGCGACGTCGAGCATGTCGGCCTGCCCAAGCGAATACCAGGGGTCCATGCAGCAATCCTGGCCGAAGGCGACGTTGATGCCGTGGCCAAGCATTTCCGGGACGCGCGTCATGCCGCGGCGCTTCGGATAGGTGTCGTGGCGGCCCTGCAGCACGATGTTGATCAGCGGGTTCGGGATCGCGTGCACGCCGGCCTCGGCGATGAGCGGCAGGAGCTTGGAGACGTAGTAATTGTCCATCGAGTGCATGGACGTCAGGTGCGAGCCGGCGACGCGGCCTTGAAGGCCAAGGCGCTGCGTCTCGTAAGCCAGCATCTCGATGTAGCGGGACATCGGATCGTCGGTCTCGTCGCAATGCATGTCGACGAGAAGCCCGCGCTTCTCCGCGATTTCGCAGAGCGCGGTCACGCTCGCCGCGCCGTCCGCCATCGTGCGCTCGAAATGCGGGATGCCGCCGACGACATCGACGCCCTTGTCGAGCGCGCGGGCAAGATTATTTGCGGCGTTGGGCGAGCGAAAATAGCCGTCCTGGGGGAAGGCGACGAGCTGCAGGTCGATATAAAGCGCGATCCTGCGCTTGACTTCGAGCAACGCGTCGACGGCGGTCAGCCGGTCGTCGCAGATATCGACGTGGCTGCGGATCGCGAGCAGCCCCTTGGAGACAGCGAGGTCGCAATAACGCAGCGCCCGCTCCATCACCGCTTCCGGCGTCAAGAGCGGCTTCAGCTCGCCCCAGAGCGCGATCCCTTCCAGAAGCGTGCCGGAGACGTTCATACGCGGCAGGCCGAGCGACAGCGTCGCGTCCATGTGGAAGTGGCAGTCGACGAAGGGCGGCGAGACGAGCCTTCCGCTCGCGTCAATCTTCCGCGCGGCTTCGGCGCTTATGTTCGGCTCAATCGCCGCGATCTTGCCGCCTGCGCAAGCGATGTCGATACCTATGCGGCCGTCCGGCAGCGTCGCGTCGCGAATGAGGAGGTCGATCATGCTAATCCCGGATTCGTCTCAGTGGCGTTGCCATCGGATATTGAAGTACCATGAACTCATGAGAGAGCGATTCCGATTTTCAGAGTTGGACCCCCGGTATGGCACGATCGCGATTGATGCCAAATTGATGCCAATACGCTTGATCGCATTGATTCCGTACGTGACTCATTTGTTGATCGTTTCAACGCTCTGTCGGAGGCAGGTGAGATTTGTGTGATCACGCCGGATTCCGTTCTTGAAGATGTGCGGGCGCGTGCGAGGCGGTAACGGCCGCGCCCATCGTGCCGCTCGCGCCGGCGCCGAGATAGAGACGGACGACTTCCGGATCGTTGAGCAACCCGACACCCGTGCCGACGAGCGCGATATGGCCGGCTTCAAGGACCGCGGCCTGATCCGCCACAGCCAACCCGGATCGCGCGTTCTGCTCGACAAGAAGAACGGTCCGCCCATCCTCCGCCAGGGCCGCGATGGAAGCGAAGACCGATTTGCGCGCTTTCTGGTCGAGCCCAATCGATGGCTCATCGAGCAGAACCAGCGCCGGGTCGAGCATCAATGACCGCGCGAGTTCGACCTGCTTCTGCTCGCCTCCCGAAAGCGAGCCGGCGGCTGCATGGCGACGTTCGGCGACGATGGGGAAAAGCTCGGCAACCCGTTCTATCCGGCTTCGAACGAGCGCCTTGTCGGAAAGGATGAAGGCTCCCATCAGCACATTCTCCCACACCGACATTCCGGGGAAGAGACTGCGATCCTGCGGGACATGCACCACCCCGCGAGTCAACCGTTCCTTCGATGACAGGCGGCTGATGTCCTCGCCCCGCAGCATCACCGTGCCGCCTTCGGGATAGAGAAGCCCGCTGATCGTCTTCAGCACGGTCGACTTCCCCGAACCGTTGGGCCCGATCAAGCACATGATCTTGCCGGTCTCGACGGCGAGGTCGACGCCCTTCAGAATCAATCCCGCGCCGTACCCGGCCGTCACTCCGGAGAGCCTGAGGATGACCGAATCTCGTTCTGTCGAGTTCGAGCGTCATCGGTGGCATTCCATCCACCTCAGTCGCCGAGGTATGCGTCTAGGACGAGCGGGTTGATCTGCACCTCGGCCGGGGCGCCCATGGCGATCGTCGCCCCGCGATCGAGAACGATCACGGGGTCGCAGAGCCGCATGACCAACTGCATGTCGTGTTCGACAATGAGGAAGGTCACCCCCTCCGCGTGCCGCGCGCGGATATGGTATTCCATGGTCTCGATCATCACCGGGTTGACGCCGGCGGTCGGCTCGTCGAGCAGCACGAGCTTTGGCCGACTCATCAGAACCGCGGCAAACTCGAGCAGCTTGCGCTGACCGTAGGAGAGCTCCGCGGCCGGCAGATCGGCGAGGCCCGAGAGCCGGAACTCCTCAAGCATCTCGCGCGCCCGCGTCCGGTCGGCCTCCGTGAGTCTGGCCCCGAGCAAGGCGCGCCAGGAGTACCCTGCGGCAATCACCAGGTTCTCTTCGACGGAGAGTTCCGGGAAGATTCGTGCCTGCTGGAATGTGCGCGACAAGCCTTGCCGGTAAAGCCGGGCCGGGTGCGGCTTCTTCACTGCGTGACCACCGAAGCGGATCGCCCCTGAGTCGGACTTCAGATATCCGGTAATGATGTTGAAGGCCGTCGTCTTGCCAGAGCCGTTCGGCCCGATCAGACCGGTGATCGTTCCTTCTTCGACAGAGAACGTGCAGTCGTCTACCGCTCTGACGCCGCCGAAGTGCTTGCACAGCCGGTCGACTTCCAACAGCGCCGTCATCGTTCCGCCGCCCGCAATTCGTCGATTATCCTCGCGTCCTTGACCGCGCTCTCCACGGACGACATCGCGTCGCTCTGTTGCCCCCTCTCTCCCCGTCTGCGTTGCTTGCGCAAATGGTCTGTGATCGTCGGCAGGATGCCGCGCGGCAAGAGCAGCATGATGATCAGGAAGATGGCGGCGTAGGCCAACAGATAGAACTTGCTCGCCCCGAGCTGGTAGGCGAAATATTGCTGCGCCGGCACCAGAATGAACGCCCCGATGACCGGGCCCCACAACGTTGCCCGCCCACCCAGGAATGTCATCAGCACCATCCCGATTGTGACCAGAGGATCCACCGCGAATTGCGGATAGACGAAGCCGATGTAGTAGGCCCACACCCCGCCGACCATCGCCGTGATGCCGACGCTTGCGCCGAACGCGATTAGTTTGACCCCGGTTACGCGCACACCGACGCCGTGTGCCTTGTCCTCATCGGCGCGCACGGCCAACAAGGACAGACCGATCTTCGAGCGACGGAAATAGAACGAGACCCCCATCGCCAAGGCAAGCAACGCGAGCATCGCGTAGTAGAACGGCCGGCCGTAGGTATCGACCGGGAAAGGCGGTATGGCGACGGCTTTGCCCTGTGCACCGTCGGTGACCGCCCTCAGATTGAACGCGAGGGTCTGGGTGATGAAGAGCAGGGTAATCGTGACGATGGCAAAGACATCCGCGCGCGTGCGCATGGCGATCCAGCCGATCGGCACGCTCAGCAGGGCAGCGCCCACGCCGATCACCGGGAGAAGGAGGAACGGCAGGTATCCGTTGCCGACGCTGTTCTCAAAGACGATGGCGATCGCGTAGGCACCCACCCCAAAGAATGCGGCGTGCCCAAGCGAGGGATAGCCGGCGTAACCACCCAAGAGATTCCACGCGCTCGCCAAGCTGGCGTACATCAGCGTGAAGATCAGCATGCTCAAGATCCACGGCGGACCGACGCCGAACGGCAGCAGCGTGAACGCGCCGAAAAAAACCACGGCGCGCAGCAAACCCAGACCGCTCATATTGCGCCCCGCACGCGTGCGCCGAAGAGTCCCCGGGGGCGGAAGAGCAGCACCAGGAGCAGCACCACGAAGAAGGAGAAATCCGACCAGATCGGAGACAGAAGCGCCGCGATGACCGCTGAGCCGACGCCCATGACCAACGCCGCGATGATCGATCCGCCGATGCTGCCGAGTCCGCCGAGCACGACGATCGTCAGCAAACGGCTGATCAGGTCGTAGTGGCTGCCTGGGTTGAACGGCGAGATGAGTCCGAAGACGGCGCCCGCCGCCGCCGCCGTCGCCGCGCCGAGCCCGAAACCAAACGCCGCGACCATTTTTGCGTTTACGCCGAGCAGCTGCGCCGACATCGGGTTCTGCACCGTTGCCCGGATCGCCCAACCGAACTTGGTGCGCTGCATGATCAGGTAGAGAAGGCCGAGCATCGCTAGCGAAAGCAGAAAGGCAAAGAACCGAACCGCGTTCACCTGATATCCGAGCACCGTCCAACTGAAGTTCTCGTAGCCGGGCTGGATCGACCGAAACGTCGTGTTGTAGGCCATCGCAAGCAAACCCTCGAGACCGAGCGCAACGGCGAAGGTGACGAGCAACGAGAGCTGCGAAGCTTCATCAGGGCGCAACGGGCGTAGAAGCGTCCACTGGATCGCCGCGCCGATCACGAACAAGACGGGCGTGGTGATCAGGATCGACAGGAACGGATCGATGCCCGCGAGGGTGAACAGGCTGAACGTCAGATAGGCAGCCAGGACCACGAAGGCCGCTTGGGCAAGGTTCACGACCTTCATGATCCCGAAAATGAGCGTCTGACCGCTGGCCATCAGGGCGTAGACGCCGCCGGTCAGCACGCCGAGGATGACGGCCTGGACCAAGGCATGCATCGCGCTTTCCCCTATTCGACCCGGTTTGGGGGCCTGGCGCGACGCATGCCTGGACCAAGGCATGCGTCGCGCCGGTTTCCTATTGGGCCCAGTTGGGCTTCGGCGCGACGGGAGCGTGCTGCGCCTTGTCCGGCGGGAAGACCGTGGTGAGCTGGCCGTCGATCCACTCGGTCAACAGATACTCCCCTTGCGGCGCGCCATCGGCATCCCAGCTCAAGTCGCCGACGAGGGTATGCCAGGCACCGCTGTGCAACGTCTTGATGATCGTTGCGTTGTCGAGCGACCCCGTCTTCTCCGCGACTTCGGCCAGGACCATGCCGGCCGAGTAGGCTTCAGCCGACGTGGCGTCGATGCCGGACGCGTCGCCGCCATAGGCCGCGACATACGCGGCGATGAACTCCTTGCTGCCGGCGACGGGCGAAGCCGGATACCAGTCGCCGCTGGTGAATACGCCCTCGGTGTTCTTGGCGCCTACCTTGTCCGGGAATTCAGTCGGCGAGTTGGCGCCGTTCGACATGAAGAGCCACTTCGGATTGAACTTCAGCTGGATCATCGCCTTGACCTGAGCGAACGCATCCAGCGACTGCGTCCCCGCGACGACGACGTCAGGATTTGCCGCTGCGTAGCCGGCGACGATCGGCGTGAGGTCAGCCGACTCGGCGGGATAGGTCTGATCGTAGACCGTCTTGATCCCGGCCTTCTCGAACTCGTCCTTGACGTAGTCGGCAATCGGCGCCGCGAACGGATCGTCGAGTTTCGCATAGGCCGCGGTCTTCGGGCGCTGGTCTTCAGGCAGAGACAGAATGTACTTCGCGAAAACGTCGCCGCCCTTCACCACCGGGGCCGGCTGCACGAAGAAGAGATTGTCCAGGTGTTGCGCGAACACCTTCGGCCCGCCGCCGGCCGGCTCGATGAAGGCGTAACCGTAGCGCTTCGCAACGCGCGCCGCCGGGATCGTCAACAGGCTCGAGAACGGCCCGAAGACGATGTCGACTTTGTCCTGCGTGATGAGGTTCTGGTAGTTGGTCACCACCTGGTCGGGGCTTGAAGTGTCGTCGACGATCTTGATTTGCACCTGTCGTCCGAGAACACCGCCCGCCTTGTTGACCTCCGCAGCCCACAGCTCATAGCCAAGCTTGGCGGCCTTACCTGGGTCGGCGAAGTCTCCGGTAAGCGACAGCGAAATTCCGATCTTGAGTGGTGGCGAGTCGGCCGCCGCCAATTGCACGGAACCCGCCAACAATCCTGGAACCAGGGCTACCAGCCCGAGTAGCTTTTTCATGCTCATTCCTCCCTGTTCGTCTCTTCGCGCGGCCGTCTCGCCGCCGTTCATTCCGTCACTTCGAGGCCGCTTGGCACGGGCTTGTTTTCGCTGGTCAAGGTGATGCCGGCCGCGAGCGCGACCGTCTCGATCAATGCGGCGAAATCCTTCTCCAGATAGGCGGCCGGATCGGATTTCAGCGTGGCGGCGCCGAAATGCGCCTGCAGCGCTTCGCGCGTCGCCGCCGTCACCGGCATCGGCACGTCGAGCTCGCGCGCCGCGGCGAGCCCGAGGTCGAGATCTTTTCTCAGAAGTGTCGGCGTGAAGGTCGTCGTGAAGTCGAGATTGACGAGCGCCGGTGACTTGTAGCGCGTGAAGATCGAACCCATGACGCTGTTGTTGATGAATTCCAGGAAGGCATGGCGCGGCACACCGGCCTTCTCGGCAAGCACCGTGATCTCGCAAAGACTCTGGATGACGACGCCAAGAAACGCGTTGTGCGCGATCTTGCAGAAGCGCGCGAGCTCCCCCTCGCCAACATAGGCCACGCCGTGGGCGGCGAACGTCTTGAGGTAAGGCTTCACGACCTCG
Organism: uncultured Alphaproteobacteria bacterium; assembly: GCA_963739005.1. GTDB lineage: Bacteria > Pseudomonadota > Alphaproteobacteria > Rhizobiales > Afifellaceae > DASWJZ01. The sequence continues at coordinate 994,201 of CAVTYQ010000002.1, forward strand.
AACGCCTCGCGCGGACCCGAAACGACGGCGCTGAGCTTTCCGACTTTGATGGTTTTGCCGTTGCCGCTGACCGGGGCGGCCAGGAACGCCGCGCCGCGCTTCTCGATCCGCGCACGAATATCCGCCGACTCGTCGGCGCCGATGCTGGAGCAGTCGACGAGGATGCGCGGCACGGGGCCCGTCACGCCATCCATCACGCCGTCCACCCCGAAAAGCACCTGCTCCACGTCGGCCGCGGTCGAGACCATGGTGAAAAGGATGTCGACATCCCTGAGCTCGGACGGGTGGTTGGTGAGGATCGCGCCCTTCGCTGCCAGCGGCTCCGCCTTGGCGCGCGTCCGGTTCCAGACATGGACCTCGTGGCCGGCATTGAGCAGCCGCTCGGCCATCGGAAAGCCCATGCGGCCGATACCGATCCAGCCCATCCGGTGCGTATTCGAATCCATGCGTTTTACGTCCTCTTGCGGTCGTCAGTAGGCGTTGGCGATCGGAAGCTCTTCCGCCGGGAAATGCGTGATCACCTGGCAGCCCTTGTCGGTGACGACGACCTCCTCTTCGATGCGCGCCGCCGAATAGCCGTCGCTCGCCGGGCAGTAGGTCTCGAGCGCGAAGACCATGCCGGTCTTCAGCTCCATCGGCTGATCGAGCGAGACGAGGCGCGAGATGATCGGCCGCTCATGCAGCGCGAGGCCGAGACCGTGGCCGAACTGCAGCCCGAAGGCCGCCATCTCGTCGGGGAAGCCGAACTCTTCCGCCTTCGGCCACACCGAAGCGACGCGGTCGGTGCTCATGCCGGGTCGGATCAGATCGATCGCGCTGTCGAGCCACTCGCGGCACTTCTTGTAGGCGTCATGTTGCGAGGGCGTCGCGCGGCCGACGTTGAAGGTGCGGTAGTAGCAGGTGCGGTAGCCCATATAGGACTGCAGGATGTCGAAGAACGCCTGGTCGCCGGGGCGGATGATGCGATCGGTGAAATTGTGCGGATGCGGATTGCATCGCTCGCCGGAGATGGCGTTGATCGCTTCGACGTCGTCGGAGCCCATCTCGTAGAGCATCTTGTTGGCCTTCGCGACGATGTCGTTCTCGCGCACGCCGGGCTTCAGCTCCTCCCAGATCATGTGGTAGGTGCCGTCGACCATCGCCGCGGCCTGATTCAAGAGCGTAATCTCGTCGATGTTCTTGATCTCGCGCGCGTCGAGCATGACCTGCTGGCCGTCGACGAGTTTCAGCCCAGCCTTCTCCAGCTCGTGCCACATGCCGGGCTCGACGAGGTCGAGCCCGAGCGGCATGTCGGCAACGCCCGCGGAGACGAGCAGCGCCTTGATCTCCTCCGCGTGCCGCTTCATCAGCCCGGCGGACGGCGGCACGGTGCCGCGCATCCCGAGCATGCCGGCGCGGAAATTCTCCGTCGGCATCCAGTCGCAGTAGAGGCGGTGGTGGACGGCGGCCGAGCCGAAGTCCCAGAGGATCGGGTCCGCGTCGCCGGAAAGAAGCGCGAAGCGGCAGAGCTTGTCGCGCTCCCACTCCCCGATCTTCGTGGAGGTGATGTAGCGTATGTTGTTCACGTCGAAGAGGAGCAGCGCGCCGCACTTGGAATTCTTCAGTGCCTGGCGGATGCGGGCGAGGCGATAGGCGTGCAGCCGGCGGAAATCGACCCGAACCTCGAAATCGACGCTTGTGTGGCCGGGCGCCGGAAGCGCTCGGTTCCAGCGCCAATGCGGATCAAGCGAATCGGGACCTTCGCGCGTGACCGAGCGCGGCTCGAGCCTCACATCGTTCATCGCATTCCTCCCCGGCGGGTATTGCAGCCGGCCAGTATCGTGCAAACGTTTGCATTATGCTGACGGCATTGACCGCCCGTGTCAATCCGCGCCACGGAAAAAGGCGCGCGAGGGAGGAATCATGAAGCGACGCGCCACGCTCAAGGATGTCGCGCGGGCCGCCGGCGTTCATCTTTCGACGGTCTCACGCGCGCTCAATCCGCGGACGCGGCACCTGCTCACGCCGGCGGTCGTCGAGCGGATACGCGAGATCAGCCGCGATCTCGACTACCGCCCGAACGCCGCTGCCCATTCGCTCAGGACCAATCGCACGCGCACGATCGGCGTGGTCGTTCCCGACATCACCAATCCGGTCTTTCCGCCGATCATCCGCGGCATCGAGGACGCGCTCGCCAAGCGCAGCTATGTCGCCATTCTTGCCAACACCGACGGCCGCCTCGACCAGGAAGCGGAGATCGCCGACCTGTTGCGCGCGCGCGGCGTCGATGGGCTTGTACTCGCGAGCGTCGAGCGGCAGGACAAGGCGGTATCGCGGCTCTTCGCGGAGGGGCTTCCGATCGTCACCGCAAACCGCCGCGTCGAGGATCAGGCGGTCTCCTCGGTCGTCAACGACGAGGACAGCGGAATTCTCGACGTTCTCCGCCATCTCGTCCGGCTCGGTCACCGCACGGTCGCCAACATCGCCGGTCCGCAGGCGATGTCGACCGGCGTCGCCCGCTACCGCGCCTTCGAGAGCCACCGCCGCGCGCTCGCGCTCGATGATAGTCCGGACCTCGTGGAGTTTGCCGCAGGCTTCAACGAGGAGGAAGGCGGCGCGCGGACGGAGGCGCTGCTTCGCCGCCGTTCCGATTTCTCAGCACTCGTCTGCGCGAACGACCGCCTTGCCATCGGCGCGATCGACGCGCTCCGCCACCACGGACTCGATTGCCCGCGCGACATTTCCGTTACCGGATACAACGACATGCCGTTGGTCGATCGCCTGTCCCCGGCGCTGACCACGGTGCGCATTCAGCAGTACGAAGTGGGCTTCGATGCTGCCAACATGCTCGTCGACCTGATCGACACGCCGGCGGACGAGCGCCAGCCAAAGCACGTTGTCCGCCCGGTCGAGCTCATCGTCCGCGCTTCCACCGCCGCGCCCGCCAAGGCTCGCGACGCTTCAACTCGAAACGCGCCCGCAGACAACCCACGCGCGTAGCACAGCGCCTCGGCGAACGGCTCGAGCGGGAGAAGCGGCGGCGGAATTTCTTGGCCGCAGAGTATCGCGACAGACCTGCCCTCTGGGCGCAAGAACATCCGTTCGGCGTTTACCTGCTCATCGATGGGAATCCCCTCTTCTTTCCTTCACAATGGCGTGCAATTCTCCGTCGCGCGAATGTTTTCAGCGGGCCCCTGGTCGGGCGTCGTCGTGAGTTACGAAAGCTTGCGCCTCGCCGATTGGCCCGCGGCGCGCAGAGTTCTGCAACCGGTTGTCGCCATGGAACGCGCATATCGTGCAGTCCTCTTTATCGACGTGGTGGAGTCGGTCCGCCTGATCGAGCAGGATGAAGAAGGTTTCATCTCGCGCTGGCTTTCGATCGTCGACCACATCGAGACGGAGGTTGTGCCTAGAACCGGAGGCCGCATCGTGAAGCGGCTCGGGGATGGCATGCTCCTCGAATTCGCTGACGTTCGTGCCGCTATCGCCGCGGCCTTCGCCGTCCAGCGCGCAAGCGCCGAGGAGAACACCGAAAACGCCGCCGGCAGCCAGATGATGCTCCGCATGGGCATCGAAGTCAGCGACGTCATCGTCGGACGCGACGATCTCTACGGTCGCGGCGTCAACACCGCGGCCCGCCTGATGACCCTCGCCGGACCGGGCGAGATCGTGGTCTCGGCCAACGCGCGCGAGCAGCTTACGCCCGTCCTCGACGCCGACGTCGAGGACCTCGGTCAATGCTATCTCAGAAACCTGGTGGATCCGGTTCGCGCATTTCGCGTCGGACCGCCGGGTCCGCACCCGGTCATAAAGGTCGGGCGGCCGCTCGGAGAGCTTCGCCCTTCCCTTGCCATCGTGCCGTTCACCGTTCGCGGCGGCGAGGGAGAGCAGAGCGTCCTCGGCGAAGTGCTTGCTGAGGAGATGATCCGCTCGCTCTGCCGGTCGAACGAGCTGAGCGTCATTTCACGACTCTCGACGACGGCGCTTCGCGGTCGCGATCTGGCGATCGAAGAGATCGGCGGGCTCCTCCACGCCGACTACGTCGTTTCCGGCGTGTGCAGGATCAGCGGCGATCGCATCATCCTCGACGCGGAGCTGGCCGACGCGAAGATCGGCCGCATCGTCTGGTCGGACCGCGTCGCCGACCATATCGGCGGGATATTGTCGGGCGATCAGCACCTGATCGGACAGGTCGTCGCCGATGTCAGCCGGGCCATCATGACGCGCGAGCTGCAACGCGCCCGCTCGCAGCCGCTGCCGACGCTCGAGAGTTACACGCTGCTCGTTGGTGCAATCGCCCTCATGCACCGCCTCTCGGCGGAGGACTTCAACGAAGCCCGCACGCTATTGGAGACGCTTGCGGAACGCTCTTCGCACCAGCCGGTCGTGCAATCGTGGCTCGCCAAATGGCACGTCCTGCGCGTGCAGCAGGGGTGGTCCACGGATGTCATGGAGGACGCCCGCCGCGCGCTCGAGCTGACCCGGCGCGCGCTCGACTCCGATCCGGAGCTGTCGCTGGCTCTGGCGATGGACGGCTTCGTCCATACCAATCTGCTGAAGCGTTTCGACATCGCGCGCGAACGCTACAGTCTCGCCATAAAGTACAACCCGAGCGACTCGCTCGCGCTGCTTCTGAAGGGCGTGCTGCACGCGTTTTGCGATGAAGGGGAGCAGGCCGTCCACGACACGGAGCTTGCCCTCACCCTGTCGCCGCTCGACCCGCACCGCTACTTCTACGACTCGCTGACGGCGTCGGCCAACATCACTGCCGGCCGCTACGAGCGGGCGCTCGAACTGGCGAAGCGCTCGCTTCGGGCGAATCGTACCCACACCTCGACCTGGCGCGCCCTGACCGTCGCGCAATGGCAGCTCGGGATGCGTCAGGAAGCGTGCGATTCCGCACAGGAACTGATGAAGCTTGAGCCTACACTCACGATCGGGGGCTATCTGAAACGCGCGCCAAGCGCGTCGTATGCGATCGGAAGAACGGTCGCCGATATTCTGAAGCAAGCCGGCGTGCCCGAATAGCCGTCACGCCGGGAGACAAAAAAGGGGAGCCACGATGAGCGCGACTGCACCGCAAGGAGGGCATGGGGGACACGGCGGCCACGGCGGACACGGGGGTCACGGCGGCCATGGCGGCCACAGCGACGAGGCCGGCGGCGACGATTTCTTCGGCCTCGATTCGGCGCTCGTCGCCGACGCGCTCATCCTCAACCGCGACGGCATCGTTGGAAACTGGCGTACGCCGGCCCAGAGGCCGCTGCATCACGACTTCGATGTACCGGAGAACCTGGAGCTCTGGGACCCCGAGCGACGGGCGCAGATGGTCGACGCCGAAATCCATTCCCGTCTCGGCTTTTCCACGCCGCCTAAGCCGGTTGCGCAAGCGAACGAGACGATCACCGTTTGGCATCTCAAGGTCACGCCGGGGCCGAACCTTGCACCCGCGCTCGAGTATCATCCGCTCGTCCGCGTGAACCGGCCGACCATCGATATTTTCGTCAAGCAGCTCGAATTCGTCGCGCAGTATGCGGACCTCCGTGCTGACAGGCAGAGCGAAATTCTGGCGCAACTCGACGGCCCGATGGGGTTCTTCACCTCCATCGCCTTCCTGCGTCCCGATCGCACCAAGTGGACGCTCGAACTTCTCGACGCCGTGTTTCGCGCCACCCAGTTCGTCGAGATGCGGGTGAAGCACGCGCTCGCCTGCCGGCGTCCGTTCGAATATTCCGCGCAGATCCAGCCGATGATCCTGACGCCCGGCCACGGCAGCCTGCCGAGCGGGCATTCGACCGAGTCGTTCGCCATTGCGCGCACGCTGATCGGCCTTCTGAAGGAGTTGGTTCGTCCGGCGCCCGCCCCGCAGCCGAATCCGGGCTACGCCGATGACGCTTACGCGGTTCAATTGATGCGGCAGGCGGCGCGAGTGGCCATCAACCGTCACGTGGCCGGGGTGCACTTCCCGATCGACAGCGCCGCCGGCGCGATGATCGGCCTAACGCTCGCCGGCTATCTCGTGCAGCGGTTTCAGCAGAAGAGAACCTTTCGAGCGTGGTCCTTCAATGGACAGCACTACCCCGAAACCAGGGATTTCCATTGGAGCGACTGGTACGACGTCTCCGCGGCGGAGCAGACGGCGCCGAACGCGAATGCCGCGAACGTCATCCAGGACAATGATCCCGATCCGCTTGGCGAACCGTCCCCAATACTTGATTGGCTTTGGAAGAAGGCCCTCGCCGAATGGCGTTAGCGCGTTTTGCGGTAACCGATTGTCCGCAAGCGAAGGAAGGCAAGGACCATGGAATGGGAAACCCTCGACGGCGGCGCCTATTCGGACATCGAAGGCATGGACCCGAACGCGGAGTGGCTGCTCGGCGAAGGTCGCGCTGCTCTTACCCGCGGCTCGGACGAAGCACTGATCCCCTTCATTCTGACCTTGGTCCGCGATGAGGCGCTGAGCTTCTTCGATCCGGCCATCTTGCGCGACGACGACCCGGATCCGATCACGTTGCTGATGCCGTGGCTCTATCGAAATCGGGAACCGAAGCCTGGGGATCATGTCGGCGCCTTCGCGACAAAGGCGTTCTTCGACCGGCTCGAAAAGGACGACAGCGGCGCATACAAGACATTCCGCGAGGCGAAGAAGCGGATCGAGCTGAGCCTGCCCTTAAATCTGCAGTCCCTACCGACAAAAGGGTCTGTCAAACCTGCCGACCCGCCGGTTTGGCGCCCCAAAGGCGGGTGGCCGCAAGGCACGGTCATCGTCGGCGTGATCGATGACGGGATCGCGTTCGCGCATGAGCGCTTCCGCACTGACGACGGGAAAGCCCGCGTGCAGTTCTTCTGGCGGCAGGACGGTCAATACGACGCGAATGGGTCGACGGTCGATTTCGGAAGCGAAATGTGGAAGGCGAGCAGCGGGTCGAGAAAGGGCATCGATGAGCTCCTCGCGGAGTGCAACGACGCCGGGCTGGTCGACGAGGAGAAGCTTTATCGCAAGGCACAGTTGGTCGATTTTTCACTGCCCGAGCATAAGGCCGCGGCCTGGAATCTCGCGCACGGCACACACGTGCTCGACGTCGCTGCGGGCTACGATTCGGCGAACGCTCCCGAAAACGTGCCGATCATCGCCGTGCAGCTTCCTGTCGCCACCACCGCGGACACCTCGGGCGCGGGCCTGGGTTTCTACGTGAAAGCCGCCGTCGACTACATCCTGGACCGCGCCGAACGGCTCGCAGGACCCGGCAATCCGCCGCTCCCGGTGGTGATCAATTTCAGCTACGGCACGATTGCGGGTCCGCACGACGGCACGTCCGGGGTGGAAACATCGATCGACAAGTCGATCACCGATCGGAACGCTCCGCTGAGCCTGATTCTACCGGCCGGCAACACGCATCTCTCGCGCTGCCACGCGTCGATGACGTTTGCGCGGCCAAATGAGAGGACCACGCTCCACTGGCATGTCCTGCCGGACGACCTGACCCCGACCCAAATGCAGATCTGGATGCCTTGGGACGGGGAAGTCGCCCCGAAGGCGAGCCGCGCGACGATCCGTGTGGAGACGCCGTGGGGCCTGCTAAGCGCTGCGCTTGGCGAGCAACACGGGCATGGGATCAGGCTTCGGGACGACGACGGAAAAGTCGTTGCAGTGGCGCACTACTGCTTTGCGCCATGCCCGACAGAGAGAGGCGTGTTCATTATCTCGATGCGCTCGACGGCGCGGCTTCACCCGCCCGAGGCACCGCTTTACGACACGCCGACCGCGCCTTCCGGTGTCTGGAAAGTCCACGTCAGCAACGTGTCACTTACGCACGACCAGACGGTCGAAGCCTGGATCCAGCGCGACGACGTCATCTACGGCTATCCGCGTCGCGGCCGCCAATCCTATTTCGAGGCGGGCTGCTACGTTCGCTTCAATCCTGTCTCCGGCGACCTTGTAAAGTGGGACCACGAAGAGAACGACGAGAACATCAAGGAAGGCCTCGAGGTCCCGCAATGCCACATCAAAAGGCGCGGACTGCTGAACGCGATCGCAACGGGTGAACACACGACCGTCGTCGGCGGCGTCTACGGCCAGGAGCTCAAAGTTGTGGAGTACCTCGTCCGGCGGTCCGATCACCGCCACGCGCGGCGGAAACGTGAACCGGCTCGGCCCGGACGCGCTCGCGGTCAGCGACGATTCCAAGATACACCGCGGCGTCATTGCCGCCGGCTCGCGCAGCGGCTCCGCCGTCGCCATGAACGGAACCAGCGTCGCCGCGCCGCAGATCGCGCGGAAGGTCGCGCGCATGCTCGCCGACCCGACGAAGAGCGGCGACCGTGACGCTGTCCGCCATGCCGCGGCCGTTGAAGAAGCCGCGCCGCGAGGAGGCCGCCCGCCGCTTCAGCCGGAAATCCGCACAGGCAAGGGCCGCATCTTAACGGCAAGGCCCGAACGGCCTGCCCGCCTCGACCCCGACTTCTAGCGCTCAAAGAAGCCCCAAAAAGCGAGGAGGCGGCGCGGCGGCCGCCTCCTCCATCTTGAATTCGTCTGCGGCCTAGACGATCAAGACAGCGGCGACCATCACGACGGCGCAAACGAGAAGAGCGAGCGCTTCCTGAAGAGTGACGCGCGAGTCGAGCTGCTTCTCTTTCCAGACACGGTCGGCGGCGCTTTCGCGGGGCTTTGACATTTCGCGCCCTCCCATCGAGCATCGAGAGCGGCAATATCGGTGCGACGGGCTGGCGGGTCTGTAGGAAAGGCCACAGAGAGCGCAGCAGCCGTCCGTCGGGGCAAAAAAGCGGGCGATCGGCCCGGGGCGAGGCTTCAGATGGCCAATCCAGGCTCGTTTCTTTCGCAGCTCGATCCCGCCGACCGGGCCGCGCTTGAGCAGCGATGGCTCTCTCACCGCTACAATCGCAAGGAAACCGTCATCACCCAGGACGATGAGGGTTGCGATGTTTTTCTTCTGCTTGAGGGTCGCGCCCGGGTGACGATCTATTCGGCCGAAGGCCGGGTCGTGGCCTACCGCGATATCGCGCCGGGCGATATTTTCGGGGAGCTTTCTGCGATCGACGGCGAAGTGAGGTCGGCCAGCGTGGTGGCGCTTGAGCCAACGCAGGTCGCACGCCTGTCGGCGGCCGCGTTTCGCGAGATCGTCAGCACCCGCGCGTCCTTCGCCTGGGCCCTGCTCCGCCACCTTTCCATGCAAATGCGGCGCCTAACCGAGCGGGTTTATGAGTTCAGCACACTCGTGGTCCGACAGCGGCTGGTCCGGGAGCTCCTGCGCCGTGCCGACACGCGCGAGCAGCCGGACGCCGAACTGAAAATCGACCCCGCACCCACGCATTTCGACCTCGCCGCGAGCATCAGCACTCATCGCGAGGCCATCTCGCGCGAGATGAGCAGCCTTGCCAAAAGAGGTCTGATCAAGAGGCGGGGCAAAGCCCTTCTTCTACTCGACGTTGGTGGTCTCCGTGCGCTGGGGGCAGGAGAGGACGCAAAGTAGAAGTTTATTGATGCCAACCCAGGCGTGGCACGGATTCCATCGCGCCGGCTCCCGCGACGGTCGGCCGACCACCAGCCAGTGCTCATTGACGCGTAGTCGGGATGATTGCCGCGTCGCGCGAGCGGTCGGGTTGTTGACGCGTGCCGCCGCGCACCACTAAGGACCCGGGCTGTGCTTTCCTATTCACCCAGTTGGCAGGTGCGTTGACCATCCAACAGCAGAGATTATTGCGCGGCGAGGGGCGATTCGCCGACGATCTCAAGCTCGATCGCCGTCTCGTCGGCGTCTTCGTCCGCGCCGAATACGCCCACGCCCGCATCCGCCGTGTCGCCGTTGAGGCGGCGCTTGCAAGCGACGGCGGCGTCGCCGTCCTGACCGCCAAAGACATCGCGGAGGCCGGCGTCGGCAACGTCTCGCGGCCGCGCCCGCTCGCCGGCCGCGACTGCCGACCGCTGATCGTACCGCACCGGCCGGCGCTCGCTGGCGACCGGGTCATGCACGTCGGCGAACCGATCGCCCTCGTCGTCGCCGAGACGCTCGCGGCGGCACGTGACGCAGCCGATCTCGTGACGGTCGACTACGAGCCGCTGCCGGCCGTCGTCGAGGCAAGCGTGGCTTTGGCGGCAGGCGCCCCGCAGCTCTGGCCGGAAGCGCCGGGAAATCTCGCGATCGACTGGGCCGGCCCGCCGACGGTCAGCGAGAACGGGAGCGAAGTGGATCAGATCATCGCGGAAGCTCCCCACACGGTTCGCATCCGCGCGCTCAACCAGCGGATCGCGGGCGCCCCGCTCGAGACGCGCGGCGCGACGGCGGTGTTCGAAGGCGGCCGCTTCACGCTCCACGCGCCGTCGCAAAGCGCGCACGCCTTGAAGGCGCAGATGTGCGCTATCCTCGGCGTGCCTCCCGGCGAGCTTCGCGTCCTTTCCGGCGATGTCGGCGGCGCATTCGGGCTGAAGACGGCGGCTTATCCGGAATATGCGGCGCTGCTCGTCGCCGCGAAGAAGCTCGGACGTCCCGTGCACTGGATGGCGACCCGATCGGAAGCCTTCCTGAGCGACAACCAGGCTCGCGACCAGGTGAGCGACGCAACGCTCGCCTTCGACGGCGAGGGACGGTTCCTGGCGCTGCGGATCGCGGCGACTGTCAATCTCGGCGCTTACGTCGCGGCGGCGGGCGCCGGGATCGCGACGGAGAATTTCGCCAACTGTTTTCCGGGAATGTACGACATCCGGCACGTCTTCGTCGGCGTGCGTCTCGCCTTCACCAACACGCTGCCGACGGGTCCTTACCGCGGCGCCGGGCGGCCGGAGGCCAACTACGTGATGGAGCGGCTCGTCGACGCGGCGGCGCGCAAGCTCGAAATCGACCCTGTCGCGCTTCGCCGCCGCAATCTGGTCCGGGCGGAGGCGATGCCTTATCGCTCCGCGATCGGCAATGACTATGACAGCGGCGATTTCGCCGGCGCGCTCGCGGCAGCGGTCGATATCGCGGACCGGGCCGGCTTTGCCGCTCGCCGTGCCGATGCCGCGCAAAGGGGCAAGCTTCGCGGCCTCGGAGTTTCCTGCTTTCTCGAGCATGCCGGCGGCGGCGATGAAGGCGTGGTTCTGACGGTCGCGGACGGGCGCGTTGTCGCGCGGCTCGGCGTCCACCCCGCCGGTCAGGGACACGCCACCGTCTTCGGCGACCTTACGGCCGAACGGCTCGACATCGCCGCAGAGCGCGTCGTCATCGAACAGGGGGATTCGGATCTGCCCATCCGTGGACGGCCTGCTGTCGGGTCGCGGTCCTCGAACGCGGTCGGCGCGGCAATCGTGGAAGGCGCGAAGCAGCTGGTCGCCAAGGGCTCTGATCTCGCAGCGGGCCTCTTCGGCGTCGACGCCGCCACCGTCGTCTATCGCGATGGGTATTTCGAGGTGGCGAACACCAATCACCGCCTGTCGCTCTTCGATCTCGCCGACCGCCTTGCGCAAAAAGGCGCGAACGAAACGCTGACGATCGTCGCGCAGGCCGAACTCGCGCACCACCTATCCGAACGGCTGCCACATCGCCGAAGTGGAGATCGACCCGGAAACCGGCAAGGTCGCGCTCGTCCGCTACGCGGCGGTCGACGATTGCGGCACGGTCCTGAACGAGACGCTCGCGGAAGCGCAGGTCATTGGCGGCGCAGCACAGGGCGTTGGCCAGGCCCTCATGGAATTGATCGCCTACGACGAAGACGGCCAGCTCATCACCGGCACGTTTCTCGACTATGCGATGCCGCGCGCCTATGACCTGCCCTTCGTCACAGCGGCCTTTCGCCCGGTGCCGAGCCGGACCAACCCGCTCGGCGTGAAGGGCGTGGGCGAGGCCGGGACGACGGCCGCCATTGCCGCCGTGATGAATGCGGTCGCCGACGCGATCCCGGGCGGGCGCGGCGCCGACATCGACATGCCGGCCACGGCGGAGAAGGTCTGGCGGGCCCGCCGGGACGTCCGGTTGCCCTGACGCAAATGGGAGATCGCGCATTGCCGCTTCAATCCGGGGAACCGATCATCGCCGTCGAGGAGCACTATTGGGACGCCGAGCTCGCGGCGACGTTCCCGCCCGGCCGCCGCGGCGCCGAGCGGCTTGAAGCGAAGCTTCGCGACTTCGGCGCAGCGCGAATCAAGGCGATGGGCGAAGCCGGTATCGACATGCAGATCCTCTCGCACGGTTCGCCCTCGACGCAGGTCCTCCCCGCGGATGTGGCGGTCGCTCTCTCGCGGCGCGTCAACGACCGCCTTCATACGGCGATTGAGGCGTTCCCTGAACGGCTGGCTGGCTTTGCGGCGCTGCCGACCGCCGATCCCACCGCAGCGGCAGACGAGCTTGAGCGAACCGTCACCCGCCTTGGCTTCAAAGGCGCGATGATCCACGGCCTCGCCAACGGCTTGTTCCTCGACCACCAGCGGTTCTGGCCGATCTTCGAGCGCGCCGAGCGGCTCGGCGTGCCGATCTACATGCACCCCTCGGTGCCGCATCCAGCGGTCGTCGACGCCTACTACAAGGAATATGTCGACGCCTTCCCGACGGTCGTCCGCGCCGCCTGGGGCTTCACTGTCGAGACGGCGACGCAGGCGCTTCGGCTCGTGCTGAGCGGCCTTTTCGAGGCTTATCCCCGGCTCACGATCGTCCTCGGCCATCTCGGCGAGACGCTTCCCTTTCTTCTTTGGCGGATCGACGAGGCGCTTGCGCGACCCGGCCAGAAGACGATCCGTTTCCGCGAAATCTTCAGCCAAGGTTTCTACGTCACCACGAGCGGGTTCTTCTCGACGCCGGCGCTCAACTGCTGCATCGAGGAGATGGGCGCGGAGCGCGTGCTCTTCGCCGTCGACTATCCCTATATCGAGAACGCCTCGGGCGCCGCCTGGCTTCGCGAAACCCCGATTGCCGAGGCCGACCGCGCGAAGATCGCCGGCGGTAACGCCAAGCGCCTCTTTCGGCTATGAATGGCCTACAGGTCACGTTGACGGCTCTTGGCTTTGATAGCCAAATCAGGGCAGACGATCCGACACAGCATTCACCATGCATGACAGCCACGAAGACAGACCGATGACGACGCTTGCAGCGGCCGGCGTGGAAATCCCCGCCGTGCAGAGATTTGCGGCGCCGCTTCGCCGCGACGTCGTCGATGCTTTGCGCAAGGCGATCATCGACGGGCGCCTAGCGCCCGGAGTGCGCCTGATCGAGCGCCAGCTGATCGACATGACCGGCGTCTCGCGGACCGTGATCCGCGAGGCGCTCAGGCAGCTTGAGTCGGAAGCGATCATCGAGACGATCCCAAACAAGGGGCCGATCGTCCGGCGGCTGACACGGGCGGAGGCGGAGGACCTCTATCGCATCCGCGCCGTGCTCGAGGGGCTTGCGGCCCGCATGTTCGTCGCGAACGCCAAGCCTGCGGATCTCGTCGCGCTGAAGCAGGCGCTCGATCGAACGATGGCCGCCTACAGGGACGACAAACCCGACGTCATCCTCGCCGTGAAGAACGAGTTCTACAACATCCTATTCGCCGGCGCGGGCAGCGAGACCTTGTCGTCGATGATCGCGACGCTCTACGCGCGAATCTGGCGCTGGCGCGCACTCGGACTCGGGCATCCGAAGCGCTCGCCGAGCCGATCGAAGCAAAGCATCGCGGCTCTCCGCGCGCTCTGTCAGGCGTTGAAGGAGCGAAACGCCGAGGCTGCCGAAAATATCGCGCGGCAGGAAGCGATGAACGCGTGCGCGGAGATCATGCGCATCTTCGACGAGACCGCCGCGGAGACTTCCTAGACGGCTAATCAGAGGAAATACCTGGGCTCGCGGCATCTCTGCTGCGGGCAACCAGCGCCATTGACCTCGCTCATCCGGCTGTCCTACGGTATTACGGGATGGAGGAAACGCGACAAGCATGAAATCCGCCGCGATCGTGACCGGACGAAGCAGAGGGCGTAGCGGGTGCCGAACGCACGCCTTCGTGCGCGCCGCGGCCTTCGGTTCGCATCGCTTCGCTCGTGAGAAGGACGCATCGTCGTCGGCAAGCAGCACGCAGCGGGTCGCTCAATGCAAGCGAGCGAACCGATCACGCAGCGCGTTGGTCCAAGTGACGCAAAGATGATAAGGAACAGGCTGGCGAAATGACCGTAGTGCGCCAACACAACAAGCGCGCTTCAAGCGCAGGTGAGAGATCGGGGAGGACGACGAGCGTAGTGGATTTCGCAAGCTCCAAGCGGTCGGGCGCGGCAGCGGAGTCCTCGGCGCTCACGCCGGCCGATGCTCGACCGGTCATCGTGTCGGAGGGCGTGACGGTCGGCTACGAGCTGCATCGCGAGCGCAAGAGACTGACTGCGCTCCGCGACATCAGCCTGACCGTGAACCGCGGCGAGTTCGTTGTCCTCGTCGGCCCCTCCGGATGCGGCAAGACCAGCCTGATCAACGCCATCTCCGGCCTGATCAAGCCGTGGGAGGGCACGATCACGGTGAACGGGCGTCCGGTCTTGGGCCCCGGCCCAGACCGCGCGATGGTCTTCCAGGACTACGCGCTGATGCCCTGGCGGAGTGTCGAATCGAACGTCCGCATGCCCTTCGAATTCCAGAAGCTGGGCCTCTCGAAAGAGGAAATGAGCGAGCGCGTCCGCCGCTATATCGAGCTTGTCGGACTGACCGGTTTCGAGAAATCCTACCCCTACGAGCTCTCCGGCGGGATGAAGCAGCGCGTCGGCATTGCGCGCGCGCTTGTCGGCGAGCCCGACATCCTGCTTGCCGACGAGCCCTTCGCCGCGATCGACGCGATGACGCGCGAGGCCATGCAGAGCGAGCTTGAGCGGATCGTCTCGAAGACGCGACAGACGGTGGTCTTCATCACTCATTCGATCGACGAAGCGATCACGCTCGCCGATCGCGTCGTCGTCATCTCCTTCCGCCCCGGCCGCATCAAGGAAGTGGTCGACGTTAACCTGCCGCGTCCCCGCTTCGACTGCGATCTGAAGACGCTTCCGGAATACGGCGAACTGCACGATCACATCTGGCGGCTGGTGAAGGACGAAGCGCTGCAAGCCGCGCGCGGAGCGAAATGATGAGCACGTTCGAGCAAAGCGGAGATGCGCCTCTCGGCGGACCCGGCGAGTCCGGCCGCATCGAGGACACCGAGTGGACGATGGGCGAAGTCTGGAAGCGCTACGGCTCCTGGCTCATCACCGTTGTGAACCTCACGATTTTCTTCTGCCTGTGGGAGGCCTTTGCGCGCTCGGGCGCCGTCAGCCCGCTGTTCCTGCCGACGGCGTCCGGGATGTTCAAGGCGCTCTGGGTCGGTTTGACGACCACGGCGCCGCCGGGCGCGGTGATCTCCGGCTCAATCCGCGATCACCTGTTCTACAGCCTGACGAATCTCGGGATCGGGCTCTTCATCGCCTGCGTCGTCGGCATTCCGGCCGGGCTCCTGATGGGCGGCAACAGGTGGGTCGAGCGGATCCTGAGCCCCTATGTCTGGGCGCTCGCCTCGCTACCGCGCATCGCGCTTGTGCCGCTGTTCATCCTCTTCCTCGGCTTCACGGTGAAGATGCAGATCACCATCATCGTGCTCTCCGCGGTGTTCCCGATCATCATCAACGCCTGGGCCGGCGTGAAGACGACGGAGAAATCGCTGCTCTCCGCCGCGAAGGTGTTCGGCGCGAGCCGGCGCGAACTCTACACGAAGGTCGTCCTCCCCTACACGCTCCCCTTCATCATCGCCGGCATCCAGCAGGGCATCGGCCGCGGCCTGATCGGCGTCATCATCGCCGAGATATTCGGCGGATCGCACGGGCTCGGCTATCTCGTGAACCGCTCGGCCGACACCTTCAATTCCGCGCTGATGTACGCGGTGCTGTTCCTGCTGGTGGTCGTATCGCTGACGCTGATCCAGCTCACGCGCTGGTTGGAGGCCTACGTCGCCCCATGGCGGCGAATCGACAGGCTGTGAGGGAGCGCGCTTCCTGCCATGGCCTGGAACCAAGCAAATCCCAAAGGGAGGAAGAAACGATGAAAAGACAGCAGATACGCTTACCACGCCGCGAATTCCTCAAGATGGGCGGCGCCGGCGTGCTCGGCACGTTCGTCTTCGCCGCGACGCTCAATCGCCCCGGCACGCAGGCGGCGGCTGCCGAGAATGTCATGGCCAACCTGAAGAAGCTCAGGATGGGCGATTTCAATCCCAACTACGCGACGCAGTGGTCCTACCGGCTCGCCCAGGCGCTCGGCTACTTCAAGGAGGTCGGCATCGACGAACTCGATGTCACCGTGTCGGACGAATATATGCCAGGCCTGATCGGCGGCAGTCTCGACCTGACCCATGGCGACACCAGCGCCTTCCTCGGCGCCGGCGACAAGAGCGGCCTGCCGATCAAGATGGTGGCGCTCTACCGCGACAAGGAATGGTGGATCATGGGCGTCCGCAAGGGCATCGAAAAGCCCGAGGATCTGAAGGGCGGCAAAATCACCGGCGGCTCGCTCGACGGCCGCAACACCTGGGTGATGCGCCAGGTCGTCACCGAGATGGGGCTCGATCCCGACAAGGACGTCGAATTCGTCCCGATGTCCGGCGCCTCCGACGGCCGCCTGCAGGCGCTCCTCGCCGGTACGGTCGACGCCGCGAGCCTCTTCCCGCGCCACCAGGCCGGGCTCGAGGCAGCGGGCGGAAAGTTCCTCTACCAGCAGCTCCACCAGGCGCCGCAGGAGGGCTTCGCCACCATGGGCGACTGGCTCTCGAAGAACGAGGACACCGCCTACGCCTGGGCGCGCGCCGACGTCAAAGCCCGCCAGTGGATGTTCGACCCGGCCAACAAGGATGCCTCCTACAAGACCATGCGCGATCTCGGCTTCGACATCCCGCCGGCGTTCGAGGCGCAATACAAGCTCGAGCTCGACCAGATCAGCCCTGACGGCGGATTCGAGAGCGCCGACGTGATGGACAAGTTCGTCGCCTCGCTCGCCGTCACCGGCGACGTGCCCGAAGGCCTCGACTGGCGCAAATACGTCGACATGAAATACGTCTGGGCGGCGCAAGAGGCCAACGGACTTCCGAAGCGCCCAGCTTCGCTCTGAGCGCGCCGACTTTAGGCGTCCTCCAACGCGTTCCCGGCGGCGGTCGCCGCCGGGAATTCCCCGACGAGGACGTGGCGATGCGCGCCGCGTCCCAATCGGAGCTCGGGATAGATCTCCGACACGCGGCTGCCGTGATAGAAGGCCTTGGCGTAGGCCGGCCGCGCCTGTATCCGCTTCAGCCATTCGGCGACGCGCGGGTACTCCTCCTCCCAGAGCAGTTCGAAGCCGAGATCTTCCATCCGGTCGATCAGCGGCGCGACGGCGATGTCGGCGAGCGTGTAGCGCTCGCCCATCAGCCAGGGGCCGCCATTCTTCTCGAAAAGCCCGTCCATCCTGGCCGCGGTCTTGCGGATGTCGTTGAAAGCTTCCGCTAGCTCGGCGTCGCTGAAACCTGCGCTCTTATCCATCTTCTTGTAGAACGCGGATTTGAGCGGGCGGCTCGCCGCCTTCGCAGAGAACTCCTCCTCGCTCATCGCGCGAAACTTCAGAAGCAGGCCGCCGAACTGGAACGACGGATAGCGCACCGCCGGGGTCGTCACCATGTCGACGAATGTCAGCCAGGCGCGCATCTGCGCCTGTCCATAGGCGTCGGCGGGCACGAGCGGCTCGTCCGGAAAGACCTGGTCGAGGTACTGGAGGATCACCGACGATTCGAAGATCGGCCGGCCGTCGTGGATGAGCGTCGGCACCACCCCGTTCGGATTGAGTTTCAGGTACCAGTCGGAAAGGTGGTCGTGATTCTTTGAGATGAGACGGCGGTCGACCCACTCAAGTCCCTTCTCCTCAAGACAGATGCGCACCTTCAGGCTGCAGGTCGATTGCGAGAAGTTATAGAGCTCGAGCATTTGGTTCCTTTCGCCGTCAAGGCGATCACCACACAAACGACAGCGCAAGCCAAGCAGGTCCGCCGTCTGCCTGTCTGAACCGCCGAGTTCCGCAGCATCGCCTGCTTACCGAGTCCGGCGCCGCGGGCAAGCGTCGCGTGCTTGCGCCGCCGCCAAAGCCTGCTTGACGACGCGCGGGAAGGCTGTGCAGTATTTCATTGGTTGGATCGTTCCAACCGGGGGGTTTTCGATGCGGCGGTTGCGCGTCGGACTGGTCGGTGCCGGGCTTGTGGGACAGAGCGAGCACGCATTCTACCTTTGGGAAGAGCGCGAGCGCTTCGACTTCGTCGCCCTCGCCGACCCCTCCCCTGCGGTCCGGGCGGCGGTCGGCGCACGCTATGCAATCCCCGAGCTGCACGCCGATATCGACGGCCTTCTCGGCAGCGGGCTCGATGCGGTGGTGATCGCCGCGCCCGACCCCTACCATCCATCTTTAGCCATCGCCGCGCTCGACGCAGGCTTGCATGTGATGTGCGAGAAGCCGCTCGCGCTCACGCTCGAAGGCTGCGACCGGATCGCCGCGGCGCGCGACCGCTCCGGCCGCGCGTTTCAGGTCGCCTACATGAAGCGCTACGACCCCGCCTATCGTCGCGCGCTCACGCTGCTTCCGAAGAGCATCGAAGAGATCAAGCTGATCTCGGTCGAGGTGAACGATCCCGACCAGGCGCCCTTCGTCGCCCATCTTCCGATGGTCGCTCCGGACGATCTGCCGATCGCGCTTCGTGAGAGCGCCAAGGCGGACTCCGCCGCGCAGCTTCGGCAGGCGGCCGGCGGCGCGCTCGATGCGGATGGCGCGCACGCGCTTGCCAACGGGTTTCTGTCGGCGATCGTGCACGACGTCGCTGTGGTGCATGGCATTCTGGCGCATCTCGGCGCGGAGCTGCCGGCGACGGCAGCGGCCGGCGCCTATTTCGATAAAGGACGCGGCGTCGAGCTCGCTTTCGCGCTGCCGGGCGGCGGCCGCGTCAGGATGGCGCACCTGAACCTTCCCGGCGTGCCCGACTACCGCGAGCGGATCACGGTCTATTGCACCGACCGCATCATCGAGCTGGAGTTCCCCTCGCCCTATCTCCGCCATTTGCCGACGCGGCTCACCTTGCGCCGCCGAGGCGAAGGCGCGGCGCTTGAGACCGTCGACTTCAGGGAGAGCTACGAGGAAGCCTTCCGCGAGGAATTGCGCGCCTTCCATGCCGCCGCCACCGGCCTCGCGCCTGTGGTCACGACGGTGGAGCAGGCGCGCCGCGACGTGGAGCTTCTGATCTCGGCTTTCAGGAAGGCCGCGGCATGAGGATCGGCGTCTATTCCGACTCGCTTCCCAAACTCTCGCGCCGCGAGCTCTTCGCCTGGTGCGCGGAGCGCGGCGTCACCGACATCGAACTCGGAGTCGGCGCATGGGGACCGTGGCCGCGCCCGCATCTCGATCTCGCGACAATCGGCACGGCCAAGGAGCGCGACCGCCTCTCCGGCGAACTGAAGGAGCATGGATTGCGGCTCGGCGCGGTCAACGCCGCCGGCAACCTCCTGCATCCCGATCAGAAGAAGCGCGAAGACGCGCAGGCGCGCTTTCGCGCGGCCGTCGAGCTTGCTGTGGCGCTCGGCGTCAAGCGCGTCGTGACGATGAGCGGATGCCCGGCGGGCGCCGGCGGTGGCGGGCTCGGCGTCTTCCCATGCTGGGCAACGTCCTGCGACGATGAGAATCTCTTCGCCTGGCAGCTTGAGAATTCGCTCGGTCCGTTCTGGCGAGCCACGAGCGACTGGCTGGAAAAGGCGGCGCCCGGCGTGATGATCTGCCTGGAGCTGCATCCTGGCGTCGCCATCTTCAGCACCGCGGGCTTCGAGGCGCTCGCCGCGCATGTCGGCAAGAATGTCGGCCTCAATCTCGATCCGAGCCATTTCTGGTGGCAGGGCATCGATCCGGTGACGGTCATCGAGGCGCTTGGCGAGCGCATCGGCTGGGCGCACGGCAAGGACACGCTCCTTTATCCCGAACGCATCAGGCGCCACGGCCTCTTGCATTTTGCGCCGCCGACGGACGCGACGCACGCGCCGTGGCATTTCGCGCCGGTCGGCGAGGGCCACGACGATAAGACATGGGCAGTGCTTCTCGGTGCATTGCGCGCTGCCGGCTACGACGACGTGATCTCCATCGAACACGAGGACCCGCGCTACGACGGGCCGCAAGGCACCGAGCGCTCCCTCGCCGGGCTTCGCCGCGCGCTCGCGCGGCTGGAGGGCGCGCCATGACCACCCTCGTCGACGTCGCGCGCCGCGCCGGTGTCTCCAAGTCGACGGTCTCCAACGTCATTCGCGGCGCGACGCTCGTCGCCGAGGCGACGCGCGAACGCGTCGAGCGCGCGATCGCCGACACCGGCTATCAGCCGAACGCCATCGCCCGCTCGCTGAAGTCACGCACCAGCACGGCGATTGGCATCATCGTCCCCGACCTCCGGAACCCCTTCTACGCAGAGCTCGCCGTCAGCATCGAGCAGGCCGCGAACGCGCTCGGCTATCTGGTGCTGGCGGCCAACACCGAATGCGCACCCGCCGCCGAGGCGGAGGCGGCGCGCGCCCTGATCGGCCGCCGCGTCGACGGCGTGATCATCGCCGGCATCTCGCTCGGCTCGACGGTGCCGAAGAGCCTTCTCGACCGCGATGTCCCCGTGATCCTCGCCACCTTCGGCGAGATCGACGATCACCGGGTCGGCGTCATCGACCATGACGACGAGGGCGCGATGGAGGCGGTTGTCGATCATCTCTACGTGCTCGGCCACCGGCGCATCGCCTTCGTGTCGCTTCCAGCGGCGGAGCATTCGGGCGAGCGCCGTCGCGTCGGACTCGCGGCGGCATTGAGACGCCGCGATCTCGCGCCCGCGAAGACGGAAGCGGATGCGACGGCCATCGTCGCCCACAACGACATGCAGGCGATCGCCACGATCGACCGGCTGGAGCGGAGCGGGCTCCGCGTTCCCGACGACATCTCGGTCGTCGGCTATGACGATGTGCCGCTCGCGGCCCACTCCCGCATCGGGCTGACGACGGTGCGCTCCGATGCGGTGAAGCTCGGCCGGCGGGCGGTCGAGCTTCTGGTCGTCGCGGCGCGCGAAGGCCGCCACGTCGCGCATCGCGAAATCCAGGAAAACCCGCTCATCGTGCGGCGGACGACGCAGGGGCCGCCGGCATGAGCGCGGTCGCCTTCCAAGGCATCGAAAAGCGCTTCGACTCGGTCGTGGCGTTGCACGCGCTCAACCTCGACGTTCCCGACCATGCGTTCCTGGCGCTCCTCGGCCCGTCCGGCTGCGGCAAGACGACGGCGCTTCGCATCCTCGCCGGTCTCGAGCGCCCGACCGGCGGCCGCGTCATGATCGGCGAGCGCGACGTGACGCACCTGCAGCCGCGCGACCGCGACGTCGCGATGGTCTTCCAGAGCTACGCGCTCTATCCGCACATGACGGTCGCGGAGAACATCGCCTATCCGCTCAGGATCCGGAAAGTGACGCCGCAAGACCGCGACCGCCGCGTGCGCGAGGTCGCCGCGGCGCTCGAGGTCGATCATCTTCTGAATCGCCGCCCGCGCCAGCTTTCCGGCGGCCAGCGCCAGCGCATCGCCCTTGCGCGCGCCATCGTTCGCGACCCCGCCGCCTTCCTCATGGACGAGCCGCTCTCCAATCTCGATGCGCGGCTCAGGCTCTCGATGCGTGGCGAGATCAAGCGGCTCTGTCTCCGGCTCGGCGCGACCACCCTTTACGTCACGCACGACCAGGCCGAGGCGCTGACGATGGCCGATCTGGTCGCGGTGATGCGGAACGGCGAGCTGCAGCAGCTCGCCGCGCCGGACGAGATCTACGATCGCCCCGCCAATTCGTTCGTCGCGACCTTCGTCGGCAGCCCGCCGATGAACTGCCTCGCCGCAAGCGTCACCGAGGATGGGCTGCAGGTCGCCGGGTTCACGTTGCCGATGAACGGCACGCGAAGGGCCGCCTGCATCAGCGGCAGCGCCAACAATCTCGGCATCCGGCCCGAGGACGTGCGCCTCGTCGAGCCCGGCCAGCCGGCCGCGCTGACCGGAGAAGTCTACGTGGTCGAGCCGATGGGCAACGAGACGCTTGTCGATCTTAAGGCGGGAAACGAGCGGATCACGGTCCGCGCGCCGCGCGGCTTCAGGGCGAAGATCGGCTCCACGATCGGGGCGAGGTTCGATCCGAACGACGCCTGCTTTTTCAACAACACCGGGTCAACGGTGGTTCATCGCGTATCAAGCAAGGGAGAGCTGCAATGAATGATCTTGGTGGGTTCCCGGGCCGGATAAGCCGGAGAAAGTTGCTGCAGGGAGGCGCCGGTCTGGCGCTTGCGACGGCGTTCAGCGCTCCGCCGATCGGCGCGCGGGCGGCGGGCGGCAAGGTCATCATCGGCGCCTTCGCCGATGGCGGCCTGACGCCGTTCAAGGAGAAGATCATACCGCTTGCGAAGTCCGACGCCGGTTTCGACGTCGAGTTCCTCGAAGACGAATACGGCGTGACGCTGGAGAAGTGGTTCGCCGACGCGCAGAACAGCGCCGGCCAGTATGACATGTATCTGCTCGACGATCCCTGGGTGCCGCAGTTCGGCGCGGCCGATGTGCTGGAAGACCTCGGCGCGGGCGGGATCGACGGTGCGAACAGCGACTGGATCGGCCCCTTCATCGACATGGGCTACTGGCCGCCCCGCCAGGGCCCGCGCGTAAAAGGCTTCGAGAATGCGACGCCAACGCTGATCACGGTGCCCTTCGTCGGCGACCTTCAGACGCTCACCTACCGTAACGACGTCTATAAGGACGGCGCGCCGGCGACCTGGGACGATCTGATCGCGAAGGGCAAGGAAGGCGTTGCGGCCGGGGCGATCAAATATCCGGTCGTCTTCCGCGGCGTGACCGGCAACCCGATCGTGACGAGCTGGTACCCGGTGTTCCTGTCGTTCGGCGGCGAGTTCTTCGACGACAAATGGAACGTCACCTTCAACTCCGACAAGGGCAAGGCGGCGGCCGAATTCTTCGTCGGAGCGATGAAGGAGAACGCCCCTCCAGGCGTCGTCGAATTCGATTCCGACCAGGAAGGCGCCTCAATTCTCGGCGGTGACGCCGGCGCCATCATCCAGTATTCGGGCAACGCGTTGAAGGCCGACGATCCGACGCAGACGAAGGAGGTGGGCAAGCTCGATTTCGGCGTAGTGCCGAAGCAGGAGAAGGCCGTCGCCCAGATCGGCATCTTCATCGCGGGCGTGCCCAAGTCAGCGCCCAACAAGGCGAACTCGATCGCCTTCCTCAAATGGTACACGAGCCCGGCGACGCAGGCGAAGCTCGCCGAGGCCGGGTCGATCCCGGTGACGCGCAGCGGCTTCGGCGTGACCGATCCCGGCAACCGGCTGATCCCGGTGGCTCTGAAGCAGCTTGACGCGGGCGCGCTGCCGCGGCCGCGCATGCCCGACTGGGCGAAGGTCGAGGAGCTTCTCGGCATCCAGCTCAACAAGGCGCTGCAGGCCGGCTCCGGCGGCGGTGCGGCGCTGGACACGGCGGCCGAGCAGGTGACCGCCTACCTGAAGCAAGTCGGCTACTACGATTGAGCGACGCGGTACGATCGATCCGCCGCGAGCGGGTACAGGGGGCAGGGCTCGATCTCGCCCTGCCCTACCTGCTACTCGCGCCGAGCGTATTGATCGTGCTCGCCGTTCTGATCTACCCGCTTTGGGACGGGCTGCGCGCCAGCACGAAGTTCTATCGCTTCGGCAAGCCGCTCCGCGAAGTCGGCATCGACAACTACGTGCACCTGTGGGGCGACGAGCAGTTCCGCAACGCGCTCTGGGTCACGCTCCGCTTCGTCACGCTTTCCGTCGGCGTCGAGACGGTGCTCGGGCTCGCCCTCGCGCTTTTCTGCCTGAACGAGTTTCGCGGCATCCGCCTGCTCAGGACCGTGCTCATCGTGCCGATGGTGATCACGCCGGTCGTCGTCGGCATCGTCTTCCGACTGATCTATGCGAGCGACGCCGGGATGCTGACGGCGGTCTCCGAGGCGCTCGGCGGCGAGCCGGTGCAAATCCTCGGGCAGCCGTTTCGCGCCTTTCTCGGCCTCGTCGCGCTCGACGTCTGGGAATGGACGCCGCTGATCTTTCTGATTCTGCTCGCCGGGCTGCAATCGCTTCCGGTCGAGCCGTTCGAGGCGGCGCGCGTTGACGGCGCCAGCCCGTGGCGCATCTTCGTCGACCATACGCTGCCGATGCTGCGCCCGGTGCTCGCGGTCGCCATCGTGCTGCGCACGATCGACGCCTTCGGCACGTTCGACCAGGTCTTCGTGCTGACGCATGGCGGCCCGGGCGAGGCGACGCGACTGTTGTCGATCTACGGATACGACGCCGCGTTCAAATTCCAGCAGACGGGCTACGCGGCCGCGCTCTTTGCGACGATGGGGCTTCTGGTGCTCGCCGTCGCGCTCGCCGCCGTGCGTCTCCTGCGCCGGATGGAGGCGATATGATCGCCCGCATCCTTCGCGCGATCGTCACCGTTCTCGTTCTCGTGATCGTGCTCGTGCCGATCTACTGGATGGCGGCGGCGTCGCTGAAGTCGAACAAGGAGATCACGCAGGATGGCACGCTCTACCCGCATGCCGCGTCGTTCGACAATTATCGGCATCTCTTCTCGGAGAAGCGGTTCGGCGACTTCCTGACCAACTCGATCGCCGTCACCGCCGTGTCGGTGGTGCTGGCGCTTGCGGCCGGCTCGCTCGGCGCCTACGCGATCGCGCGCTTCCATCTCCGCTTCAGGCTGGAGCGCTACGTCGGCCTGTCGCTCCTGACGCTGCGCATCGTGCCGCCGGTCGTGATCCTGATACCGATCTACCTTCTGATGCTGCGCCTCAATGTGCTCGACACCTGGCTCGGGCTGATCATCACCTACACGGCGCTGAACGTCACCTTCTGCGTCTGGATGATGGAGAGCTTCTTCCGCGAGATCCCGGTCGATCTTGAAGAATCGGCGATGGTCGACGGCGATTCCCGCTTCACCGCCTTTCGCCGCATCACGCTGCCGCTCGCCGCCCCCGGCCTCGTCGCCACCGCGATCTTCGCCGTCATCGTCACCTTCAACGAGTTCATGTTCGCGCTGGTGCTGACGGCAACGCCGCGCGCCATGACGATGCCACGCGGCACCGCCACGCTGATCGGACGGATCGACACCGACTGGGCTTCGATGTCGGCGGCGGGCGTGGTCGGAGCCCTTCCGATCGTCATTTTCGCGCTCTTCGTGCAGCGTCATCTGGTGCGTGGGCTCACCCTCGGAGCGGTGAAATGAGCCCCCGCGCCCGCAATCGATAGCCAATACCGGAGGAAAGCGCGCCATGTACGTCGTTGGCCAAGAAGAGATCGATGCCCTGACCAGGGTGATCCAGAGCGGCGCGCTGTTCCGCTATGGCGTCGGCAGCGAATGCGACCGCTTCGAAGCGCGCTACGCGAAGTATCTCGGCTGCAAGCATTTCGCGCTTGCCGCGAGCGGCAGCAACGCGCTGGCGGCGGCGATGATCGGCGTCGGGCTCGGCCCCGGCGACGAAGTGCTGATCCCCGCACATACCTACATGGCGACCGCGACCTCGGTCCTCGCGGTCGGCGCGATCCCGGTCATCGTCGAGATCGACGAGACGCTCACCATCGACCCAGCCGCGGTCGAAGCGGCGATCGGCCCGCGCACGAAAGCCGTGGTCCCGGTCCACATGTGGGGGACCGCCTGCGACATGGAAGCGATCATGGCGATCGCGCGCAGGCACAAGCTGGTCGTCATCGAAGACGCCTGCCAGGGCGTCGGCGGCGCCTACGAGGGCCGCAAGTTCGGCACCATCGGTGACATCGGCTGCTTTAGCTTCAACTACTACAAGAACATGACGGCGGGCGAAGGCGGCGGCGTCGCCGTCAACGACGACGCGGTCGCCGAGCGCGCGCGCTGCGCCATCGACCCTTGTCACTTCTATTGGCACGGCCGCAACGACGCCGTGCGACCCTTCGCCGGCAACGGTGCGCGCGCCTCCGAGCTGATGGGCGCGATGCTGAACGTCCAGCTCGACCGGCTGGACGGCATGGTTTCCGCCATGCGCGCCGAGCGGAAGGCGATCCTTGCCGGCACCGCCTCGCTCGACAATCTGGGCTTGCGGCCGGCGCCGCTGAACAGCCCCGACTACGACTGTGCCACGCAGGTCTTCTATGCGCTTCCCTCGGCCGAAGCGGCGGACCGTTTCGTGAAGATCTTCCCGAGCGTCATCGCCGGCAAGACCGGCCGCCACACCTACACCGAATGGGACCAGGTGCTGATGGGCGAAGGCGCCGCGCATCCGGCGATGAACCCTTACAACATGCCGGAGAACGCCGCCTGCCGGCGCACCTATTCGAAGGACATGTGCGCGCACTCGCTGGAGATCCTGAACCGCACGGTGATGGTGGCGACGCATCCCCAGCACAGCCGCGACGAGATCGACGACATCATCCACAATATCGGCGTCGCCGCGCGCGTCGTGCTCGGCGGGATGTCGCCTGAGGAGGCCGACCTCCGCAACGTGAAGCCCGTCGACGCGCAAAAATTCGATCTCAAGGTCGACGCCTAGGCGAGACGCGCGGCTCCGTTCAAAGATTCAAGAGGCCAGAATGACGGTTCGCATCGGCATCAATCCGATCACCTGGACGAACGACGATCTGCCGTCGCTCGGCGGCGATACGCCGGTCCAGACGTGCCTTGCCGAAACCCGTGCCGCAGGTTTCGCGGGCACGGAGATGGGCGGCAAGTTCCCGAAGACGGCGCGCGAGCTTCGTCCACTCTTGGAGCGCCATCACCTCGATCTCGTCTCCGGCTGGTACGACGGGCGCATCCACGAGCGCGAGCTTGAAGCGGAGTGGGACGCGATCCTTCCGCACATGACGCTTCTTCGCGACATGGGCTCGACACACGTCGTCTATGCCGACACGTCGGGGCGATCGGAGGGCGATCTCTTCGCGCCGATCTCGAAACGGCCGCGGCTTCCGGCCGACGCCTGGCGCGACTACGGGCGGCGGCTGACGGCGCTCGCCGAGCGCATGGCCGATTTCGGCGTCGGCATGGCCTTCCACCACCATATGGGGACGATCGTGGAGACCGACGAGGAGGTCGGCCGGCTGATGGCGTCGACCGGTTCGGCGGTCGGCCTTCTCTACGACACCGGCCATTGCCTCTTCTCCGGCGGCGATCCGGAGGCGATGCTCCGGCGGCATGTCGCTCGCGTCGTCCATGTGCATTGCAAGGACTGCCGGCGCGACCTCCTGGCTCGCGCAAGGGCAAGCGACGAGAGCTTCATGCAGGCCGTGCTCGACGGCGTCTTCACGGTTCCCGGCGACGGCTTCGTCGACTACCGCACCTTGCTCGGCATTCTGCGTGAGGCCGGATATCAGGGCTGGCTCGTCTGCGAGGCGGAACAGGACCCGGCCAAAGCGCATCCGCTGACCTACGCGAAGATGGGCTATGCTAATCTGCGTCGGTTCGCCGAAGAAGCCGGCTTCACTGTCTCTGCCTAGCGAGCGAGCGTCGCCGGCCGACGAATGGCGGGTTGACCCGCGAACTCAGCGGCATGGAAGGCCAATCCGCCGGACTTGCGAGCGACTGTCCGGTTTGTCGAAAAGCGCAACAACCGCGAGGCCTCAAGCATGGTCGGTAGCGAAGGGAAGCGGCGCGTCGCGCTGATCGGCACGGGCCACCGCGGAACGAGCCTGTGGGGCAAGGAGCTTCTCGCGAGCTTCCGCGGATCGGTCGATCTCGTCGGGCTCGCCGACAAGAACTCCCTGCGTCTCGAACGCGCCCGCGTCGCGATCGGAACGAACGCGCCGGCCTTCGCCGACCTCGGCGAGATGCTCACCGCCACGCGGCCCGAGACGCTGATCGTGTGCACCCGCGACGACACGCACGCCGATATCATCATCGCGGCGCTCGAAGCCGGCGTCGACGTCATCACCGAAAAGCCGATGGCGACGACCGCGGAGATGTGCCGGCGCATCCTGGAGGCTGAGCGGCGGACCGGCCGCCGCGTCGACGTCACCTTTAACTATCGCTATTCGCCGACGGCGCGCCGGCTCAAGGAGCTGCTTCTCTCAGGCGTGATCGGCGAGGTCTCGGAGGCCGATTTTCACTGGTATCTCAACGTGCAGCACGGGGCCGATTATTTCCGCCGCTGGCATGCCTTCGTGAAGCATTCCGGCAGCCTCTTCGTGCA
Organism: uncultured Alphaproteobacteria bacterium; assembly: GCA_963739005.1. Lineage (GTDB taxonomy): Bacteria > Pseudomonadota > Alphaproteobacteria > Rhizobiales > Afifellaceae > DASWJZ01. Next base: position 1,022,374 of record CAVTYQ010000002.1, read on the forward strand.
CAAGGCGACGCATCATTTCGACCTTCTGAACTGGTATCTCGCCTCCGATCCGAAGGAGGTTTTTGCACGCGGCTCGCTGCGGCATTACGGGCGCATGGGCCCGTTCCGCGGGCCACGCTGCAAGGTCTGCGAGCACGCCGAGATCTGCGACTTCCACATCGATATCGGCAAGGACCCCTGGCTCGACATGCTCTACGAGGCGCCGTCGCGCGAGGACGGCTACTTTCGCGACGGCTGCGTCTTCCGCGAGGAAATCGACATTCCCGACACGATGACGGCGGCGATCCTCTACGAAAACGGCGTGCAGGTCTCCTATTCGCTCAACACCTTCATGCCGATCGAGGGCTATCACCTCGCCTTCAACGGGACGCGCGGGCGGATCGAAATCCGCCAATACGAAAAGCAGCCTTGGGAGACGCCGGACGCTGACGAGATTCTGGTGATCCGGAATTTCGGGCCGTTCGAGCGTGTCCGTGTTCCGCACGAGCCGGGCGGGCACTTCGGTGGCGATCCGAAGCTGCAAAAGATGCTTTTCGTGCCCGGCACCGACGACCCGCTCGGGCAGCGCGCAGGCGCGCGCGCGGGCGCGATGTCGGTGCTGACGGGCGTCGCGGCGATGGACAGCGTCCGCTCCGGCAAGCCGGTCGCGGTGAAGCCGCTGCTTGAGCCGAGCTGAACGGGCTCAGCAGACGGTGCGGTAGCGTTCGACCATCGTCGCGAGCACTTCGTCGATCGGCCGCGCCCACCAATCCTCCGAGAAGATTTCGACCTCGCAGGGGCCGGTGAAGCCCTGTGCCTCCACCGCCGCACGGAGCTTGCGGATGTCGATCACGCCGTCGCCCATCATGCCGCGGTCGAGAAGCAGGTCGCGCGTCGGCACCAGCCAATCGCAGATGTGAAAGGCGTGGATCCGAGAACGGCCAGCACGCTCGATGCCGGCGAGCAGCTCCGGGTCCCACCAGACATGGTAGACATCGATCGCGACGCCAAGGCGGTGCGATCCATCGGGGTCCAGCCGCTCGCAGATGTCGAGCGCATGCGAAAGCGTGTTCACGCAGGCGCGGTCGGCAGCGTACATCGGGTGAAGCGGCTCGATCGCAAGCGGAACGCCGGCCGCATCGGCGTGGTCGAGAAGCGCTTCGATCGCATCCTCGACCTGCGCGCGCGCGCCGGCGATATCCATCGACGGCGCCGATCCCGGCCGCGAGAATTGCGGCAGGCCGCCGACGACAAGCACGAGACACGGCGCACCGAGCGCCGCCGCCTCGTCGATGGCGCGGCGATTGTCGTCTAGAACTGCCGCCCAATGCGCGGCGTCGGCCGGGAACATCCCGCCGCGGCAATAGGCGGAAAGCCGGAAAGCTCCGTCTCTCACGGCGCGCACGGCGCGCTCAAGCCCGACCGCCGCGACCTGGTCGCGCCAGGGCGAAAGACACGAAATTCCGTGTCGCTTGGCGGCCTCGACGATTGTCAGGAAGTCGCCGTGCTTCCTGACCGTCGCGGTGTTCAGCGAGAGATGCCAGAGCACCTCGTCGCCGGCGAGATCGCGCATCGGTCAGGTAATTCCGTGGATCGCAAGGAGCTGCCCCATGCGTGCTGCGGCAAGCGCTGGATCGCGGAAGAGGCCGGCGCGGTCGGCCAGCCGGAAGACGTCCGAAAGATGCAGGATCGAGCGTGCGCTCTCCTGCCCGCCGACCATGGTGAAATGCTCCTGGTGCCCGTTCAGCCAGGCGAGGAAGACCACGCCGGTCTTGTAGAAGCGCGTCGGCGCCGCGAAGATCAGGCGCGACAGCGGCACGGTCGGCGCCAGGATTTCGTGGAACGCATCCGCGTCGCCCGCGGCAAGACGCGAAAGCGCAGCCGAAGCCGCCGGCGCGATCGCATCGAAGATGCCGAGGAGCGCGTCGGAGTGGCCCCGGTCGTCGCCGGCGATCAATTCGGCGAAATTGAAGTCGTCACCGGTCAGCATCCTGACGCCGTCCGGTAGCTGGCGGCGCATCTCGATTTCCCAACGCGCATCGAGGAGCGATATCTTGATGCCGGCGATCTCCTCGGGACGTGCGCGAACGACCGCGAGCGCGGTCGCCATCGCGGTCGGAATATCGTTCGAGCCCCAATAGCCGGCGAGCTTCGGATCGAACATGTCGCCGAGCCAATGAATGATCACCGGCTCGCGGGCTTGGGCAAGCAAGCGGTCGTAGACCTTGAGATAGTCGTCGGCCGAGCGCGCGACGCGCACGAGCGCGCGGCTCGCCATCAGGATGATAGGCGAGCCGGCGGCTTCCACCGCCTCGAACTGCTCCTCGTAGGCGCGGACGACGTCGTCGACGGACTTTGCCGCCGCCGGGTCGAGGTGATCGGTTCCGGCGCCGCTCGCGAGCATGCGATGGCCGTCGGCCTTCGCCGCGCTGGCGGAGCGGCGGATCAGCTCAAGCGCGTTCGGCCAGTCGAGACCCATGCCGCGCTGCGCGGTATCCATCGCTTCCGCGACGGAGAAACCAAGGCTCCAGAGATGCCGGCGATAGGCGATGGTCGCGTCCCAGTCGATCGCCGCGGAGAGCCACGGATCGCCGGCCGCGAGCGGATCGGAGACGACGTGCGACGCGGCGAAGGCGACGCGGTTGAAGGGGGCGCTCGCCGTTGCCGGAAAGGCGCTCGGCGCGCCCATGCGATAGACGGCGGTGCTGCGGTCCGCCTTCGGCAGCCGCAGCGAGATCGCCTGCGGCTTCCTGAGGGTTGTGGCGTCAGACGGCACGGACGGCCTTCTTCGCCGCGATGCGCTCGCCGCCGAGCGAGAGCGGCGGCACGTCGACCCAGGCGCGCGTCTCCCAGCTCTTTTGCGCCAGCTCCGCGAGCTGCACGCCCTTCGCGCCTTCAAGCAGCGAATGATGCCAGGGTGCGTCGGCGACGACGTGGCGGATGAACATCTCCCACTGTCGCCGGAAGCCGTTCGGATAGGGTTCGGTATCGGGCACCTCCTGCCAGCCGGCGCGGAAATCGTCGGTCCGCTTCTCGTCCGGGTTCCAGACCGGGCGCGGCGTCGCCATGCGCTGCTGGATCTTGCAGCTCTGCAATCCCGCGACCGCGGAACCGTGCGTCCCGTCCACCTGAAAGATGACAAGGTCGTCGCGGTAGACGCGCGTCTGCCAGGAGGAATTGATCTGCGCGACGATGCCGTCCGCGAGCATGAAGGTGGCGTAGGCAGCGTCCTCGGCCGTGCCCTCGTAGGGCTTGCGGTTCTCGTCCCAGCGCCTGGTGACATGCGTCGCACCAAGGCAGGAGAGTGCTTCGACCGGCGCAAAGACGTGGTCGAGCACGTAGCGCCAGTGGCAGAGCATATCGAGGATGATGCCGCCGCCCTCCTCCGTCCGATAATTCCAGGACGGGCGCTGGGCCGGCTGCAGGTCGCCCTCGAAGACCCAATAGCCGAACTCGCCCCGCACCGAGAGAATGCGTCCGAAGAAGCCGGAATCGCGCAGCATCTTCAGTTTCAGGAGACCGGGCAGGAAGAGCTTGTCCTGCACCACGCCGTTCTTGACGCCGCGTTCTTCGGCGAGCCGCGCGATGGCAAGCGCGTCGGCAAGGTTGGTCGCGCTCGGCTTCTCGCAATAGACATGCTTGCCGGCCTCGATCGCCTGGCGGACCACGGCCGGCCGCATTTGCGTGGTGCCCGCGTCGAAGAGGATCTCGTCCGCCGGATCGGCGAGCGCGGCGTCAAGATCGGTCGTCCAGCGCTCGACGTTGTGCCGCTTCGCAAGCGCTTGGAGCTTGTCGCCGTTCCGGCCGACGAGTATCGGGTCGGGAATGACCCTGTCGCCGTTTTCGAGCGCGATCCCGCCTTCGGCACGAATCGCCAGGATGGAGCGAACGAGGTGCTGGTTCGTCCCCATCCGCCCGGTGACCCCGTGCATGATGATTCCAAGGCGGCGCGTAGCCATTCCAATCCCCAGGCGGCGCGGAAACGGCGCGGGCACCTTTCCCTTAAGTAACAGATTGGTTACTCGTCAAGTCGGCACGGCGACCGGCCGGACGCCAGGGTCGGGCCGGCGATGCCAGTTGGCCGCAGGCGACACCGGAAGGAATGCGCATGGTCGATAGCGTGGTTCGCGGAGATCTGCGCCCGCGCAAAGGCAGAAGCGCCCGGTCGAAGCCGCCGGCGCGTCCGCGCAATCCGACGCTGACGAAGCAGGACATTCTCGTCGCGGCCCGCACGGAGTTCTGCGAATTCGGGCTCGACGGCGCCCGCGTCGACCGCATCGCCGAGCGCGCCGCCGCCAACAAGCGGCTGCTCTACCACTACTTCGGCAACAAGGAGGCGCTCTATTCGGCCGTGCTGCTCGAAGCTTACCGGGAAATCCGCGACGGCGAACACGAGCTGCACCTGGAGGCGCTCGCCCCGGTCGAAGCGATGCGAAAGCTGGTCGGATTCACCTTCGACCACTTCCGCAGGCACCCCTGGTTCATCCGCCTGCTCGCAACGGAGAACATGCAGCGCGCCGAGTTCGTGAAGCGCATCGCCGACATCAAGGAGCTGCATTCGCCGCTCGTCGTCCAGCTCCGCACCGTTCTCGCCGCCGGCCAGAAAGCGCGCGTGTTCCGCCGCGGAGTCGACCCGATCCACCTCTACATTTCGATCGCCGGCGTCAGCTATTTCTATTTCTCGAACATCCATACCCTCTCGGTGATCTTCGATGTTCCGCTTGAATCCGACGCGGAGATGAAGCTGCGCCGCGATCACGTCGCGGAAGTCATTCTCGGTTACTTGCGCGCGTAAGCGGCCCTGCGCTTGCGCGGCCGACCGCTCGGTGAAACTCGGCGTTGCGAGCAAATAACCATTGAGTTACTTTGACCCGAGGAGCGGCGCTGAAAGCCGCATATGCAAAGGTGGGACAAAACGGCGCCCGCAAATAAGGGAGGAAGGCATGCGGAATATCTCACGGCGGAATTTTAACCGTCTGATGGCCACTGGCGCGGCGGTTGGCGCCTTCGGCGGGCTGACGACGCTGGCCCCCGCGGACACGCGGCTCCGCTATATCTGGTGGGGAAATCCCGACCGCGACAAGCGCACCCTCGCCGCCGTTGATCTCTACAAGACGAAGGACGCGGCAGTCTCGATCAATCCGGAGACCTACGCCTGGGCGGATTACTGGCCAAAGCTCGCGACGCAGGCGGCGGGCGGCAATCTCGCCGACGTGTTGCAGATGGACTACCGCTACATTTTCGAGTGGGCCCGCCGCGGCCAGCTTGCCGACCTGACCCCGCATCTCGGCAACGCGTTGCACATGGAGAACTTCGACAAGAACCAGCTCGATAGCGGCAAGGTCGACGACAAGCTCTATGGCATCTCGATGGGCGCCAATTCCGTCGCCGTCGTCTACAACGTGACCAAGTACAAGGCGCTCAAGATCGAGCTGCCCGACGCCACCAAATGGACCTACGCCGACTACGCCAAACTCGCCAAGGACGTGCAGCCGCACCTCGACAGCGGTCTCTACTTCACCGCCAACCGCGGCGACGTGGAGGCAGCGGTGGAGATGTTCATGCGCAGTCGCGGCAAGGCGCTCTACACCGATGACGGACAGCTCGGCTACGACGTCAGCGACATCGCCGACTACTGGAACATCTGGAAGCAGATGCAGGACGACGGCGTAACGCCGCCGCCCGATATCCAGGCGCTGGACGCCTCCGGCGCGCTGGAGAAGACGATGCTGATCACCGGCAACGCCATCACTGATTACACCAACTCCAACCAGCTCGTCGCCCTGCAGAAACTGAGCCAGGACGAGCTCGACCTGACGCTCTTCCCGAACTCGGAGACGGGGAACCCCGGGCAGTATTTCAAGCCGTCGATGTTCATCTCGATGTCGGCGAACTCGGCCGCGCCGGAGGAATCGGCGAAGTTCCTGAACTTCATGATCACCGACCTCGATTGCCTCGACATCCTGCAGATCGAGCGCGGCGTCAGCGGCAACTCGAAGGTGCTCGCGCATCTGAAACCCAAGCTGAACGACGTCGAGCAGAAGATGCTCGCCTATCTGCAGCTTCTCGGCACGCATGTCGGGCCGTTGCCGCCGCCCCCGCCGAAGGGCGCCGGCGAGATCCAGAACGAGATTCGCAACAGCTTCCAGTCGATCGCGTTCGGCAAGACCACGGTCGCCGACGAATCCAAGGCCTTCGTGGAAAAGGCCAAGGCGATTCTGCAGCGCGCCTAGGCGGCGATGGCGAACGCCGCGGCGGGGACTTTCGACGCAACGCTCCGGCGAGGTCGATCGGCCTCGCCGGCGGCGGGCGGCCGACTTGCTCGAGCCCTGAAGCGAAACGGGCCGGGGTATCTGTTCCTGTTGCCCTGGCTTGTCGGCTTCTTCGGCTTGACGCTGATCCCGACGGCCGCCTCCCTCTATCTTTCTTTCACCGACTACGATCTCCTGACGCCGCCACGTTGGGCGGGGCTTTTCAACTACACCTACGCCTTTCTGCACGACGACCGCTTCCGCTCGGCGCTGAGCGTCACGTTCCACTACGTTCTCTGGTCGGTGCCACTGAAGCTTTCGGTCGCCCTCGCGCTCGCCATGGTGCTTGACCGCAGCGTGCGCGGCGTCGGCTTCTATCGCGCCGTGTTCTACCTGCCCTCGCTGCTCGGCTCGTCGGTCGCCATCGCGGTCCTCTGGCTGCAGGTCTTCGGCGACAGGGGCCTCGTCAATCAGGTTCTCGCGCTCTTTGGCGTGCACGGCGTCGCCTGGATCAACCACCCCGACTATGCGCTGTGGACCCTGATCGCGCTTGCCGCCTGGCAGTTCGGTTCGCCAATGATCATCTTCCTTGCGGGCCTGAGGCAGATACCGCAGGACCTCTACGAAGCCGCGTCGATGGACGGCGCCGGCCCCTTGCGTCAGTTCTTCAGGATCACGCTTCCGCTCCTGGCGCCGGTCGTGTTCTTCAACCTGATCCTGCAGATGATCGACGCCTTCAAGGCCTTCACCCCGGCCTTCATCATCTCCGGCGGCACCGGCGCCCCGATCAACTCGACGCTGTTCTATTCGCTCTATCTCTACATCGAGGCGTTCGCCAATTTTCGCATGGGCTACGCGGCGGCGCTCGCCTGGATCCTGCTCGTCATCATCGCGATCTTCACGGCGATCGCCTTCCTGACCTCGCGCTACTGGGTCTACTACGAGGACGAGGGCCGGTGAGATGAGTGCCGCGGCCGACCGCGAAGCGGTTCTCGAGCATCGGCCGAGCCGGCAGATCCTTCGGCATGCGCTGCTGCTCATGGCGGCGCTGGTGATGAGCTATCCGCTGCTCTGGTTGATCGCCAGCGCATTCAAGCCCGAGGACCAGATCTTCAACAATCTGAATCTGTTGCCGACGCGATGGGTGTTCGACAATTTCGCCGAAGGCTGGACGGCGCTTCGCGTCAGCTTCACCCAGTTCTACGCGAACTCGTTCCTGGTCGCCGGCTTCGCCGTCGTTGGCAACCTCATGGCTTGCTCGTTGACCGCGTTCGCCTTCGCGCGGCTCACGTTTCGCTTCAAAAGGCTCTGGTTCGCGCTGATGATGGGCACGCTGATGCTGCCCTATCACGTCACCCTGGTGCCGCAGTACATCCTGTTCCTGAAACTTGGCTGGGTGAACACCTTCCTGCCGCTGATCGTGCCGCGCTTCCTCGCCGTCGACGCTTTCTTCGTCTTCCTGATGGTGCAATTCTTTCGCGGCATCCCGCGCGAGATCGACGAGGCGGCGATCATGGACGGCTGCGGTCCGTGGCGCATCTATTGGCGCATCATGCTGCCGCTTTCGACCCCGGTGCTCGCGACCGCGGCGATCTTCTCGTTCATTTTCACCTGGGACGATTTCCTCGGCCCGCTCATCTATCTCAGCGACATGCGCGACTACACCGTGCCGATGGCGCTCAGGACGTTCGTCGACGCCACCGGCGTATCGCGCTTCGGCCAGCTCTTTGCGATGTCCAGCCTTTCGCTGGTGCCGGTCTTCGTCGTCTTCCTCGCATTCCAGCGCTTGATCATCCGAGGCGTCGCCCTCGGCGCGCTCAAGCGCTGATATTCCCCCATCGACCAGAGGCTTGCATGGCAGCGTCACCGGGTTTCGCCTTCGCCGCGATCGGCTTGAACCACGGGCACATCTACGGGCAGACGCGCGTCATGCTCGATGCGGGATGCCGGCTGAAGTCCTTCTTCGCGCCGGAGGACGATCTCGCGGCGGCCTATTCTGCCGCTTTTCCCGACGCGAAGCGCGTCGCCGACGAGCGCGCGATCCTCGACGACCCGGAGATCAGGCTTGTCGTCGGTGCGGGCATCCTGGCCGACCGCGCCCCGATGGCGGTTCGCGCCATGCGGCACGGCAAGGACGTGATGCTCGACAAGCCGGGCGCGACGACACTTGAACAACTCGCCGAACTTCGCCGCGCGCAGGCGGAGACCGGACGCATCCTTTCGATCCTCTACTCGGAACACTATACGCAGCCCGCGACCGTCGCCGCCGGCGCGCTGGTGAAGGCCGGGGCGGTTGGGCGCGTGCTTCAGACGATCGGCTTGGGACCGCACAAGATCGGCAACTACCGCCGTCCCGACTGGTTCTTCTCCCGCGAGCGTACCGGCGGCATCCTGTGCGACATCGGCTCGCACCAGGTTGAGCAGTTCCTGTTCTTCACCGGGGCCAAAGAGGCGAGCGTCGCCGCCAGCCAGATCGCCAATTTCGATCATCCCGAGAAGTCGGAATTCGAGGATTTCGGCCAGATCCTGCTTGTCGCCAGCGACGCGACCGGCTTCATCCGGGTGGACTGGTTCACGCAGGACGGGCTGCCGGTCTGGGGTGACGGCCGCCTCTTCATCCTCGGCACCGAGGGCACCATCGAGCTTAGGAAATACATCGACATCGAAGGACGGCCGGGCGGCGACCATCTCTTCCTCGTTGACCGGAAAGGCGTCCGCCACATCGATTGCGGGGCGACGAAGATCACTTATGGCGAAGAGCTGCGCGACGACATCTTGAACCGTACCGAGACCGCGATGCCGCAGAGCCACTGCTTCTATGCGACCGAGCTTGCGCTGAAGGCGCAGGCACAAGCGAAAAGGATTGGCGGGAAGCGCCCGCGGGAGCGCGCGGCATGAGCAAGCGCCTCAAGGTCGGCGTGGTCGGGCTCGGCGTCGGCGTCAGCCACGTCGAAGCCTATCGTGAGCTCGGCGCGCTTTTCGAGGTGGCGGCGCTCTGCGACCTCGATGCCGAGCGCGCGAAGAAGGCCGCGAACGAATTCGACATCCCGCAGGTTCTCACCGATTTCGACGCGCTGCTGAAGCTCGATCTCGACATCGTCGATATCTGCACGCCCTCAGCGCTCCACTTCGCACAAACAAGGAAGGCGCTCCTCGCCGGCCGCAATGTCGTCGTCGAGAAGCCCTTCGCGAGCTCGCTTGCCGAGGCCGACGCCCTGGCTGAGCTCGAGCAGCAGTCGGGCAAGCGCGTCTCGCCCATCTTCCAGTACCGCTTCTCCAACGGGATCGCCCAACTTCTCCACCTTCGCGCCAAAGGCTTCGCCGGCAAGGCCTACGCGGCGACGGTCGAGACGCATTGGCGGCGCCTCCCCGCCTATTACGCCAATCCATGGCGGGGGCGCTGGGCGACCGAGCTCGGCGGGTGCCTGACCACGCATGCGATCCACAACCACGATATCCTGACCACCATCCTCGGCCCGGTGGCGAGCGTCTACGCCCGCACCGCGACGCGGGTGAACCCGATCGAGACGGAGGACTGCGCCGCCGCCGTCCTTGAGATGGCGGACGGATCGCTCGCCACGCTCTCCGTCACGCTCGGCGCCGAGGAGGACATGTCGCGGCTCCGCTTCTGCTTCGATGGCCTGACGGCGGAGAGCAATCACAGCCCCTACAATCCGGGAACGACGCCGTGGACGTTCACCACGGCCGATTCGGAGCGGCAGGCGGCCATCGACGCAGCGGTCGCCGAAGTGCCGCTTGGGCCGGAGCGGAACGCCGGGCAGTTCCTGAGGTTGCACAAGGCGTTGACCGAAGGCGGAGCCCTCCCCGTCTCGATCGCCGACGCGCGTCCGGCGCTTGAGCTCCTGACCGCCGCCTATCATTCGGCGCGAACCGGCGTCGCGGTGCCGCTGCCGCTCGGCCGCGGTCATCCGCTCTACGCCGGGTGGCTGCCGCCGGCGGCGAAGGCGGTGGCCTGATGGCGAGCCTCGACCTTCGCGGCGTGGTCAAGCGCTTCGGCGCCCTGACGATCATCCACGGGCTCGACCTGCACATCGACGATGGCGAGTTCGTCGTCTTCGTCGGGCCCTCCGGCTGCGGCAAGTCCACGCTGCTCAGGATGATCGCCGGCCTTGAAAGCGTCTCGGGCGGCGAAATCCATCTTGACGGGGAGCCGGTCAACGAAGTCCCGGCGGCGAAGCGCGGGCTCGCCATGGTGTTCCAGTCCTACGCGCTCTACCCGCATATGTCGGTGCGCAAGAATCTCTCCTTTGGGCTTGAGACGCTGCGGACGCCGAAGGCCGAGATCAAGCGGCGCGTCGCGCGCGCCGCCGAGACCCTTCAGATCGGCGATCTTCTCGACCGCCGGCCCGGGCAGCTCTCTGGCGGGCAGCGCCAGCGCGTCGCGATCGGCCGCGCGATCGTCCGCGAGCCGCGCATCTTTTTGTTCGACGAGCCGCTCTCAAATCTCGACGCGGAGCTCCGCGTGCAGATGCGCGTGGAGATCAAGAAGCTGCACCGGCAGCTCGGCGTGACCATGATCTTCGTCACGCACGACCAGGTCGAAGCGATGACGCTCGCCGACCGCATCGTTGCGCTCCGCTCCGGCACGATCGAGCAGGTCGGAACGCCGCTCGAGCTCTACAATCGCCCGGCCAACCTCTTCGTCGCCGGTTTCATCGGCTCGCCGCGGATGAACTTCATCGCTGGCAAGGTTTCCGAGATCGGCAGCGGCACGATGCAGATCCGCGGCGACGCGGGCGCCTCGCTGGCGCTGCCGTCGGCAGACGCCGCCATGCGGGCCGGCGACGCCGTGACGTTCGGAATCCGCCCCGAACACCTCAGACTCGTCGAGCCGGACAAGGGCAGCCTCGTCGGCGAAGTGCAGATCGCCGAGCATCTCGGCGGCCAGACTTTTCTCTACGTGGTGCTGCCCTTCGGCGACACCCTCATCGTCGAGGTCCGGGGACAGGTCGCCGCGCGCCCCGGCGAGCGCGTCGGTATCGCCTTCGAGCCGGGCGCACATCACCTTTTCTCGGCCGCCGGCAAGGTCATCCCTCAGCAACCCGATGAAGGACTTGCCCCCTACCCCATCCGTGAAGCGCGTTCAGGCTGACGTGATCGCGCTCGAGCAGAACCCAGAGCCCGGTGCGGAGCATCCAGGAATGGGGCGTCAGACCTGCGGCTGCCGCCGCGGATGGGAAGAGGGCCCAAACGCCGCTCCGGTGACTGCGAGGTCCTGCCGAAAACCTTCGCTCGCCGCGAGGAGCGCGCGCGTGTAGTCGGTCTTCACGGCGCGCGCGGCGAGCGCTTCGGCGTCGAGCGCCTCCACCTTCTCGCCGTCCTGCATCACGATCAGGCGCTCGCACATGTGGTCGACGACCGCGAGATTGTGGCTGACCAGGATGTAGGTGAGCCGCTTCTCCGTTCTGAGCCGCGTCAGCAGATTGAGCACCTCCGCCTGCACCGACGCGTCGAGGGCGGAAGTCGGTTCGTCGAGGAGCAAGAGCTCCGGCTCAAGAATCAGCGCGCGGGCGATCGCCACGCGCTGCCTCTGGCCGCCCGAAAGCTGGTGCGGGAAGCGAAAGCGGAATTTCGGTTCGAGCCCGACATCCTCGAGCGCGCGCAAGATGCGATGCTCGCGCTCGTCGAAACGATGAATGGCGAGCGGCTCCGACAGCACGCCGTCGACCGTGTGGCGAGGATGCAGCGACGCGTAAGGATCCTGGAACACCATCTGCACCTTGCGTGCGAAGGCGCGATCACGCGGCGGCTGCAAAGATGCGCCATCAAGGACGATGCGTCCGGCAGCGACCGGCGCGAGCCCGCAGATCGCCCTGAGCACGGTCGACTTGCCCGATCCGGACTCCCCGACGATGCCGAACGATTCACTTTCGCGCACGGAGAAGCTCAGGTCGCGGACCGCCTCGACACGCTTCGATCCGCGCCCGAAGACAACCTGGAGGCGGTCGGCCTCGAGCTTGACCCTCGACGCCGGCAGTGGGTCAGCGCCCATCAGACGCTCCACGCGGCATCGCGTTCCAGCACCGGCAACGGCGCCTTGCCGCCGCCGATTTTCGGCAGGCAGTTGAGCAGGCCGCGGGTATAGGGATGGCGCGCTTCGTCGAGGCGACTTGCCTTCAGCTCCTCGACGATGCGTCCGGCATACATGACGAGCACGCGGTCGCAGAACGTGGCGACGAGATTGAGGTCATGACTGATCAGGATGAGACCCATCCCGCGTTCGCGCACCAGCGCGTCCATGATGCGCAGCACCTGCAACTGGACCGTGACATCGAGCGCCGATGTCGGCTCGTCGGCGATGAGGAGGTCTGGACCCGGGATGAGCATCATCGCGATCATGATGCGCTGGCCCATTCCGCCGGAGAGCTCGTGCGGATAGGCTCGCATCACGCGCTCCGGATCGCGGATTTGCACGGCCTCGAGCATCTCGAGAGCCCGACGCCGCGCCTCTGCGCGCGATGCGCGCTCGTGCACTTTCAACGCCTCGATCAGCTGGCGGCCGATACGCATCACCGGGTTCAGCGAGAACCTTGGGTCCTGCATCACCATGGCGATGCGTTCGCCCCTCACCCTCCGCATCTGGCGTTCCGAAAAGCCGAGGATGTCAACGCCTTCGAGCGAGATGCGCCGGGCTTCCACAAAACCCGGCGGCCGCACCAGGCGGAGGACGGCGCGTCCGGTCATTGTCTTGCCGGAGCCGGATTCGCCGACGATGCCGAGCCTTTCGCGCCCGACCGAGAAGCTGATGCCGCGCACCGCTTCGACGATACCGGAGCGTGTGCGAAAGCGGACGTGAAGGTCATCCACCTCCAGCAGGCGAGCCGCGCCTTCGCCGCTCATCGCTCCGCGCTCCGCGGGTCCAGCACGTCACGGAGCCCGTCACCGAGAAGATTGAAGCCGAGGCTAACGATGAAGATCGCGAGCCCGGGCATGGTGGCGACCCACCATTGATCGAGGAGGTAGCGGCGGCCCGAGGAGATCATCGCGCCCCATTCGGCAAGCGGCGGCTGCGCGCCGAGGCCGAGAAACCCGAGACCGGCCGCGGTCAGGATGACGCCCGCCATATCGAGGGTGATGCGGATGATCACGGACGACGTGCACATCGGCATGACATGGCCGAGGATGATGCGGATCGGGCCGGCGCCCTCCAGGCGGACCGCGGCGATATAGTCGGAGAGGCGGACCGTGAGCGTCTCCGCTCTCGCCACCCGCGCGTAGGGCGGCCACGCCGTGAGCGCGATCGCAAGGACGGCGTTTTCCACACCCGGTCCAAGCGCGGCAACGAAGGCAAGCGCCAGAATGAGGCGGGGGAAGGCGAGAAAGACGTCCGTGATGCGCATGAGCACGCGATCGGTCCACCCGCCGAAATAGCCGGCGACGGTGCCGATGATGAGCCCGAAGACCGGCGCGGTGACCGTGACGAGCGCCACGATATAGAGCGTCGTCCGCGCGCCGTAGACGATGCGGCTGTAGATGTCGCGGCCAAGCTCGTCCGTGCCGAGCAGGTGGCCCTCCCAGCCGAGCGGCATCAGCCGGTTGGCGAGCACCTGGGCGTTCGGGTTATCGGTCGCAAGATGCGGCGCAAGAGCGGCCATCAGGATCAACGTGAGGACGATGACGAGCCCGACCATGGCGAGCGGATTGCGTGCCAATGCGCGCCAGGCGAAATAGGTCTGTATGGCCCGCGCCTGCGCGCGCGAGCGCGGCGTGTCGGTGGTGATCCACGCCCGCCAGGCATGGCGGAAAGAACGGGGCGCGTCGGATGTTGCGCTCAAGGGCCGACCGCCTCAACGCGCTCTCGGGTCGACCAACCCGTAGAGCATATCGGACAGGAGATTGAGGCCGATGAAGGCGAAGCCGACGACAACGGTTCCTCCAAGCACCGCGTTCAGGTCGGCGGCGAAGAGCGCATTGGTGATGTAGAGGCCGAGCCCCGGCCACGCGAACACGGTTTCGGTCAGCACCGATCCCTCAAGCAGATTGGCATAAGAGAGCGCGACCACGGTGATGAGCGGCACCAGCGCATTGCCGAGCGCGTGCACCCAGACGACGCGCGCCTCCGGCACGCCTTTGACACGCGCGGTCGTCACGTATTCCTGACCGAGCTGCTCCAGCATGAAGCTTCGCGTCATGCGCGAGATGTAGGCAAGCGAGTAATAGCCAAGCACCGTGGCGGGCAGGAGGACATGGCGAAGCGCGTTGCCGAAGACCGCCCAGGCGCCGGAGAGCAACGAGTCGATCAGGATGGAGCCGGTCCGATGCGTCACATCGAGCTCGTAGGAAAGCTCGTAGGAGACGTCGAGGCGCCCCGGGCCGGCCGACCATCCAAGGTGTCCGTAGAAGATGAGAAGCGCGACCAGCCCGAGCCAGAACACCGGCATCGAGTAGCCGAACAGCCCGACGAGGCGGATCAACTGATCCTGCCACCGCCCCTGATTGACCGCAGCGGCGACGCCCGCCGGTACGCCGAGAACGACGCCGAGGATGGTCGCGGTGGTCGCGAGCTCGAGCGTGGCCGGAAAGGCGCGCCTGATATCGTCGATAACCGGATGCGCGGTCAGAAGCGACGTGCCGAAATCGCCGGTGAGGACGTCGCCGACATAGATGAAGAACTGCTCGATGATCGGCCGATCGAGGCCGAGCGTGTGCCGCATGGCTTCGACTTGCGCCTGCGTCGCGCGGTCACCGAGAACCGCAAGCACAGGATCGATCGGAATGATCCGGCCGATGAAGAAGGTGACGAAGAGCAGGCCGAAGAACGTGATGACGAGACTGAGGAGCGTTTGCGAGAAGTGGCCGACGCCCCGGGGTAGCGCCATCCCGCCACCGAGCCAGTTGCGCTGCGGGACGTGCCTTGGCGAAGCGCGGGCCGGCGCGTCGCTATCCATCGTCTACCGCAGCGTCCCCGCCCCTCTTCGGGGCGGGGACGGCAATTGCGGAGTTGGGTGTAAGGGGGGCGCTCAGCTCTTCGACGCAGTCCAATAATACGCCGAGCCAACCGCCGCGCCGGTGGAGAAGCCGTCAACGTTCTTGCGCAGCCCCACCTCCTCGATTTCCTGGAAAAGGGCGGCGAACGGCGACTTCTCCATCCAGATGCGCTGCATGTCTTCGTACATCTTCTTGCGCTTGTCGGTGTCCTTCTCCTGCACCGCCGCGTCGACCATCGCGGTCGTCTCGGTCGCCGCCCAGGCATTCCGCCAGGCGAGAACGCCGGTGAGCTTGGCCTCGTCGGAGTTGTCGGCATTGGATGCGAAGGTGCTCGCGTTCGTCTGCGGATCCGGATAGTCGGGTCCCCACGATTCCAGGATCAGCTCATGCGTGCGCGCGCGGTAGGAATTCAGGATTTCGGCGCCGGTGCCGGTCTTGATCTCGACCTTCACGCCGGCCTGACCCATCGTGTCCTGGATCGACTGGGCCATATCGAGGCGGGCGGGGTCGTTGCGCACATAGAGCGTGACGCTGAACCCGTCAGGGTAGCCGGCAGCTGCGAGAAGCTCCTTCGCCTTGGCGACGTTGAGCGTGTAGGGCTTGTCGTCGATGGCGCCGAGGAAGCCGGCCGGCAGGAAGGCTTCGTGCGAGACCATCTGGCCCTTCAGGAAGGAATTCGCCATCCCGTCATAGTCGATCAGGTATTTCAGCGCTTCCATCACGCCGGGCTTGCTGAGTGTCTCGACCTTCTGGTTGCCGGCCACGTAGAAGATGCGGCCGCGCTGCTCGTCGAGCACCTTCAAATCGGGATTTGAGGAGATTGCCTTCACGTCGTCGGGCGCCATGCGGCGGACGAGGTCGACGTCGCCTTGCTCGAGCAGGAGCCTCGCGGTGGCGTTCTCGGGGATGTGGCGGATGTAGACGCGCTTCAGCGCAACCGTGCCGCCCCAGTAGTCCCCCGGCGATTCCAGCACGATGGAATCGTTCGGCTTCCACGAGCGCAGCGCATAAGGGCCCGATCCGGCGGAATTTGTCTTCAGCCACTCGTATCCCATGTCGCCGTTCTGCTCGTGCTCGAGCGCGACCTTCTTGTCGACCACCGAAGCGACGATGGCGGTCAGGATGTTGTAGAAGAACGATGGCGCATAGACCTTGTCGGTGGTGATCTGCACCGCGTTGCCGTTCGCCGTGATCATCTGATCGACGTTCTCCGGCGTGAAGCCGAACTGCGTCAGGATGAACGCCGGGGTCTTGTTCAGCTTGACGGCGCGTTGCAGCGACCAGGCCGCATCCTCGGCGGTCACCGGATTGCCGCTGTGGAATTTCACGCCGTCGCGGATCTTGAACGTATAGGTCTTGCCGTCGTCGGCGACGCTCCAGCTTTCGGCGAGTCCCGGCTCTAGTTCGAAATTGTGCGCCGGGAGGATGCGGATCAGCCGGTCGTAGACATTCTCCAGAGCGTCGTTGCCGGAGAACTCGAAGCTTTCGGCAGGATCGAGCGAGACGATGTCGTCGATCTTGTCGGCGATGACGAGGGTGTCGGCGGGGGTTGCCGCCTCAGCCTGAGGCGCAAGAGCCAACGCGGCCGAAAAGGCCAGCGCTATCATGCTGAAATGTTTCATGCTTCCCTCCGGTACCGGACGCGTGACTGCTGGAAATCGAATTTGATCGGCTTCTGATCATCTTGTCTAGATGGCCAATTCCGGAGAGCCCATCCTCGCCGCTCACGTTCGTCGCCGGCCGCGCCGCCTTCGCGCTTCCGAACGCTCGTCGACTTCATGCCGAATGAGTCTCGGACGCGAATCACACGAGCCCACGCCACGAGAATCGGATGGCCTTCGGTCCATAGACGAAAGTCTCAGGTTACCTGGGGAATACCGTCAGGGCCGGCTAGGAGCGGCCTCTCACACCGGTCAGCCAAGCGCCCATGCTCGAAAAGTCAATTGACTGGCCACCGTCGGGAATGCGCGATGTGAAATGCGTCGATTCCTCCCGACCCACATTCAGCGCAACAGATGGGGGAACACCGAAGCGCCGACGGAACGTCTTGCTGAAGTGGCCCGGGTCGTCAAATCCCCAACGGCTTGCGGTTTCCTGCACCGCGCCCCGGCCCGGCGGTGAGCGCAGCAGCTGATGGAAGGCACGATCGAGGCGCCGGTTCGTGATATATTGGGCAACGCCGCCTGTATCGGCGAAGTCACGATAGATCGAAGGCTTCGACACGCCGAATGCGCTGCAAAGATCTTCGATACCGAGGTTTGGATCGGTCAAATGATTGTCGAGATAGGAGCGCATCTCGAGCCGGCGCTCCGCCGAGGGGCTTGTTGTTTCAGGCGTCTCGGACAACTCAGGAATGAGGAGCCCGCGCAACAGCCCGCGAAATCCCCCCGCGACGATGCCCGCCTCGTTCTGCTTCAGGATTGGCAACTGGTTCTTGAGGGCGAAGAACGTGTCCATCAGAAAGCGGCCGGCGGACGAGGTGCCGGGGAACCGCATATGGGCCGGGTGGCGCTCCGGATCGTAGCCGATGGCGTCATGGGGAACGACGGCGCCAACCACAGAGGACTCCTCGGCGAGGGAGCAGAACTCGCGCGAGAAGTCGAAAATCTGGACCTCGCCCGGCACCAGCTCGAACGGGATATCTCCCACGATGCCGCGGCAGCTGCCCCCGGTGTATATCTGGAGAGAGAGGTAGGCCGGGTCGTCTGAGGACTTCAAATAGTGCCTGAAAGACTGGGGCGAAAAGGCTACCTCGGTGAAAATCAGATCGTTGACCAGCCACGCTTTGGCGCTCTCTTTGCCGTCGGCCGTCTCTGACAGCGGCTCTACGTCAAAAAAAGGACGCACCGCCTCGCGCCACGCATCGAAGCACGACCGCCGCCCGACCAGCGTCGCGTCGAGTTGAACGGAGGGAATCGGGCAATCTTCCGCCACAATTCCTGATAGTCATCAGAGTCGCGGCCATCAATCAACTGGCTTCCGAATTCCCCATGTTATTTGATCTCTTCTGTACACTGACACGACGATGATCGAGAGCATGTCGATGCCGGCCTCCGCGGCGGCGCGCGCCTCGTCCTCGGTGTCGACGTAGAGCATCGTGAGCTGGCGCTTGCCTTTCATGGCGCGCATGTCGGCGACGGTCTTCCGGCTGCGGTTCATTACGCCCCTCGATTGCTGATCAGCCCTTGAGCAGAGCTTTGAGATTGACGGATGGATCGGCGAGCCGGGGTGGATCGGGCGCGATGCCGCGCTCGATCATCATCTCGGCGAGGCGGATATCCTTGGCGACCGCGTTGCCGCGTCCGATCCCGGCGGCGGCGACGAGAATGCCCCGCTCGCCGAACTCGAAGAGGACGAAGGCGCCCTCCCCGACATCGCGGCGGACGGCTTCGCGCCCCGCTTCCGGCAGCCCCGTCACCTGCATGCAGAGATCGTATTGGTCGGACCAGAACCAAGGAATCTTCGCGTAGGGATCGTCGTTGCCGAGCATGGCGCGAGCGACGTGGTTTCCCTGGTCCTGCGCCGCGCGCCAGCTTTCGAGTCGCACCCGCTTTCCGCGATAAGGAAAGGCGCAGCAGTCCCCGGCGGCATAGACGTCGAGCGCCGATGTGCGGAAGCATTCGTCGACGACGATGCCGTTCTCGACCATAAGTCCCGCCGCCTCGGCGAGTGCGATGTTCGGCACGGCGCCGACGCCGGCCACCACGATATCGCTCGCGATTCTGCGCCCGTCGGCAAGCGTCACGCTGCCCGACTCGGCCTCCTTAACATGAGCTCCGAGGATGATCTCCACGCCTTCGCTTCGGTGCCGTCGCTCGGCGACGGCAGCAATGTCCGCCGGAACAGCTCGGGCCATTAATCGGTTGGCCGCCTCGATGACCGTAACCTTTGTACCGAGCGTGCGCGCCGTGGCGGCGAGCTCGAGACCGATGAACCCGCCCCCGATGATCGCCAGGTGCTTGTCGCCAGACATCGTGGAGAGGATCGCCCGCGCGTCATCGAACGTGCGCAGCGTGAGCGCTCTCTCCATGCCCGGAAAACGCCTCGCGGTGGCGCCCGTCGCGAGGAGGAGCTTGTCGAAGGCAAGTGAGCCCTCTTCGGTTTTGACGACTTTCCCGCCGACGTCGATCGCCGTGACCCGCTGGCTGCGCAGGAGCGCGATGCCGCCTGAAACAAAGGCCTCCTCGGCGGCGATGTGTTTCGCTGCGACCGGATACTGCTTCGAAAGCGGCGGGCGCTCGTAGGGAAGATGCGGCTCGTCGCCGATCAACGTCACCGGCCCCGCGAAGCCCGCCTCACGCAGCGCGAAGGCTGCGCGCACCCCGCATTCGCCTGCGCCGACGATGACGACGCCCGCCATCGGTCACGCAAGCTCGATGAAGACAGTGCCGTTCTCAACCTTTGTCGGATAGGTATTGAGATTGACGCAAGCAGGTGCACCTTTGGCTTCGCCGGTCCGATAGTCGAACCGTCCGTTGTGTTTCGGACATTCGATGACGTAGTCCATCACCAGCCCGTCCTTGAGATGCACGTGCTCGTGGGTGCAGAGGCCGTCGGTCGCAAAATATTCGTCGGAGGGGCTGCGGTAGATCGCATAGGTCTTGCCGCCATGGTCGAAGCGGATCAGATCCTCCTCTTCCACGGCGTCGGCCGCGCAGGCCTCAACCCATTGCGCCATCGTCCTCCTCCCTTGAGATGGATGGGTTCGAACGTCGTCAGGCGGCCATCATCGACGGCTCGAGATCGTGAAACTCAGCCTTGTACGGCTTTGCCGTCGGCGGCAGCTCGCGCTTCAGGAAGTAGTCCTCGTATTTGAGCTGCCGGAGGACCGCCGGCCACATCTCGCGATAAGCTTGGGCGATCGACCTGTTCGGCGCCGGCAGATCGTCCTTGATCAGCGCATGCAGCTTCGGCAGCGCATGATAGGGCACCATCGGGAACATGTGGTGCTCCACGTGGTAGTTCATGTTCCAATAGACGAAGCGGCTGACCGGGTTCATGTAGACGGTGCGGCTGTTCAGCCGGTGATCGATGACGTTCTCGGCGAGGCCGCCGTGCTGCAAGAGGCCCGTCATCACATGGTGCCAGGCGCCGTAGAGGCGCGGAAGGCCGACCAGCATCAGCGGCAGGATGGAGCCCATCGCGAGCGCGAGCGCGATTGTCGCCGCGTAGATCGCGAGCCAGACGCGGGCGACGAAGACAACGCGCGGCTGCTCGTTCTCCGGGATGAAGGTCTCCTCCTCCGCGCTAAGCACGCCGAACGCGTTCAGGAGCATGGCCTTCATGGCGTGGAACGCGTCAACGAGGCCGAAGAAGTTCGCGAAGACGCGCAACAGCTCCGGCGGCCGCATGACTGCGATCTCCGGGTCGCGCCCGACGATAATCGTGTCGGTATGGTGGCGAGTATGGCTCCAGCGCCATTCCACCGGGTTGCGCATGATCATGAACGAGGCGATCTGGTAGACGACGTCGTTCATCCAGCGCGTCTTGAACGCAGTGCCGTGTCCGCATTCGTGCCAGCGCGAATCCGTGGCCGAGCCGTAGAGCACGCCGTAAGCGAGGAAGAAGGGGATCGACCAGGCGCTCGGCCACAGCCAGACGCCGACGCCGGCGAAGACGACCATCGAGCCGAGCCAGAGCGCCGTGTCGCGGATCGCCGGGCCGTCGGAGCGCTTCATAAGCTCCTTCATGGTCTTGCGGGGGATGTCCGTGTGGTACCACTCCGCTGACGCCAGCCCCTTCTCAACGGCGAGCTGGGCGTCGCGCCCGACGAGGCTGTAGTCGCGAGAGCCTCTTGCCATGATGGATCCCTCCATTGATCGGCCGAAGGATAGCAGGCTCCCGAAGGCTATCAAACGCCTGTGCAATTTTTTCTTTCATTCATGTCAAGAATTGATATGCTTCTTGACGTAATTGCATCATGAGCAGCCCATGGGATCGCGCCCGACGATAGCGGATCTGGCGAAGCAGGCCGGCGTGAGCGTCGCCACGGTTGACCGCGTCCTGAACGGCCGGCATCGCGTGCGCGAGGAGACGGCGCGGCGCGTCTACGAGGCCGCCAACGAGATCGGCTACCACGGCGCTTCCCTGATCCGGCAGCGCATGGTCGCCGGCCTGCCGGAGATGCACTTCGGCTTCGTGCTGCAGAAGGAGCACCAGCCCTTCTATCAGGCGCTCGCGGCGGAGCTTGCGAAGGCGGTCGAGCGGGCGTCCGGCGTGCGCGGCAAGGCGCATATCGAATTCGTCAAGACACAGACGCCGCAGGAGGTGACCGCGGCGATCGACCGGCTGAAGGGCCGGTGCGAAGCACTCGCCATGACCAGCCTCGATCACCACACCGTCACGCGCGCGGTCGCCGCCCTCAAAGCGGAAAAAAAGCCGGTCTTTTCGCTGCTGTCCGATTTTGCGCAGGGCGTGCGCGAGTCCTATGTCGGCCTCAACAACATGCGCGTCGGGCGGACCGCCGCCTGGTTCATTGCGCGCACCGCGCGGCGCCCCGGAAAGGTGGCGGTGTTCGTCGGCAGCCACCGCTGGCACGGCCATGAATTGCGAGAAACGGGCTTTCGCAGCTTCTTCCGCGAATTCGCCCCGAGATTCGAGGTGCTGGAGACGCTGGTCAACCTGGAGACGCGTCGGGTGACGCACGAGGCGACGCTTCATCTTCTGGAGCGGCATCCGGATATCGCCGGGATGTACGTTGCAGGCGGCGGCATGGAGGGCGCCATCACCGCGCTGCGCGAGTCGGAGCTCCAGAACCGGCCAACGGTCATCGTCAACGAGCTGACGCCGGATTCCCTCGCCGCGCTGCAGGACAACATCGTCACAGCCGTCATCGGTACGCCGCGCGAGACCATGTGCGCCGCCCTTGTCGATTTGATGATCTCGACCGTCACGCAGGGACCGTCCGATACGCCCGGCCAGCTCTTCCTGCCCTTCGATCTGCATGTGCCCGAAAGCGTTTGAGGTCTTTGAGAGACGCCGCTCCTTCTGACGACACAATTCTTTCAGGAATGATGGTTTTTCTCGCAGAATCGCATTGACCGTCCCCGCCCCTCCAAACATCCTCCGCGCGAACCGGGAGTCCACCGGCGGCATCGGGAGCACCCATCGTGAACGGCAACCCGGAATTCGCCCTCAATCACATGTGCGCGCCTGCGCTCGGTGTCCCGGAGTTCTTCGACCTCGCCCGCTCGCTCGGCATCTCGGCGGTCGAGATCCGCAACGACCTCCCGGGCCGTCCCATTCTCGACGGAACGGATGCGGCGGCGATCCGCGCGGCAGCCGCGGAGCGCAATCTGCGCATCCTCTCCATCAACGCCCTGCAGCGCTTCAACCTGTGGACCGAAGAGCGCGCGCGCGAAGCCGGCGAATTGATCGACTACGCGGTCGGCTGCGGCGCCGAAGCTCTGGTGCTCGTCCCGCTCAACGACGGAACCGGCCGGGCCAATGGTGAGCGGCAGGCGAACCTGCGCATCGCGCTGAAGGCGCTCATGCCGATGCTCCGGGCCGCCGGCGTCAGGGGGCTGGTCGAGCCGCTAGGCTTCGAAGAGTGCTCCCTGCGCTTCAAGTCCGAGGCGGCGGAAGCAATCCGCTCCATCGACACGCAATCGACCTTCGCGCTCGTGCACGACACGTTCCACCATCACCTCGCGGGTGAACAGGACACCTTCGCGGACCTGACCGGGCTGGTGCACATCTCCGGTGTGAGCGACGCCTCCGTCGCCGTCTCCGACATGCGCGACGACGACCGGGTTCTCGTCGACGCCAAGGATCGCCTTGAGAACGTCGAGCAGATCCGGAGCCTATTGGCTGCCGGCTACACAGGGCCGCTGTCTTTCGAGCCTTTCGCGCCGTCCGTCCACGGCTCCCGCGATATCGCAGCGGAGCTGCGTCGAAGTATGCAACACGTCGCCGCAAGATTGACCGCGAAAGCGGCTTGAGCCGGCGCTCGGCCGCCACGATTCGCCTTGACAGCCTCGGTCCAGGATGGAATATTTATTTCAAATGAGATGAAGCTTGCTCGTAGCATTCCATTTCGGTTTGGAGCATGACTTCCCTGTCAGGCGGCAACGCAGCCGTTCCAAACTTCCCCCCGTGAGGGGGAAACCGGCAGAAAAGGGTGGGGCCGGCCACCCGCTATCGCGGAGGAACAGTAATGAAGAAACTCATCCTGGGCGTCGCCCTCACGGCTCTGATGTCCTCGGCGTCCTACGCCGAGACGGTCGGCGTCAGCATGGCGCGCTTCGACGACAACTTCCTGACAGTGCTCAGGAACGGCATCCAGGCCGATGCTGAGAAGATGGGCGTGACGGTTCAGATCGAGGACGCCGGCAACGACGTGGCCAAGCAGCTCGACCAGATCAAGAACTTCGCCGCGTCGGGCGTCGACGCGATCATCGTGAACCCGGTCGACACTTCCGCCACCCAGGCGATGACCGACGCCGCGGCTGCCGCCAAGGTGCCGCTGGTCTACGTCAACCGCGAGCCGATCAATGTCGACACGCTACCCGACGGTCAGGCCTTCGTCGCATCGAACGAGAGGGACTCGGGCACGCTCGAGACCAAGGAGATTTGCCGTCTCTTCAAGGAGGAAGGAAAGGCCGAGGTCAGCGTCTACGTGATCATGGGCGAGCTGTCGAACCAGGCGGCGCAGCAGCGCACCAAAGACATCCATGACGTGATCGGCGGTGCGGACTGCGGCGTGAAGGTCAACATCATCGACTCGCAGACTTCCAACTGGATGCGAGATCAGGCGCAGAACTTGATGACCAACTGGCTGTCGACCAACACCGCCTTCGACGGTGTGATCGCCAACAACGATGAGAGCGCCATCGGCGCGATCCAGGCGATGAAGGCGGCCGGCATCGACATGAAGAGCGTTGTGGTCGGCGGGGTGGACGCGACCCAGGACGCGCTGGCGGCTATGCAGGCGGGCGATCTTGACGTCACTGTGTTCCAGAATGCGGCGGCCCAGGGTGCAGGCTCGCTCGACGCGGCGCTGAAACTCGCCAAGGGCGAAGCCGTGGACAAGAAGGTCTACGTCCCGTTTGAGCTGGTGACGCCGGCCAACATCGACAACTACCTGAAGAAGAACTGACGCAGCGGGTCCGGGCGGGGTAGAGTCCCCGCCCGGACGAACGCGACGCGGGAGGGCGGCGCCCCGGCGCCACCGCCATCCTTATTCCAAGGGGGAGGTCAACGCATGGCAACCACATCGCACGGGGTCGGGGGCCTGACCTTCGACGCAAAGAAGCGGTCCTGGCCGCCCGAAGCCAACGTCTTCGTGGCACTGGTGCTGATCACCCTGGTGTTTGAAGTGCTGAACCGGATCGACGGCGGAAGCTTCCTGTTCAATACGCGCGCTAATGTTTCTGGCCTGTTCAACCAGGCGCGGCTGGACATCATCGTCCTGCAGGTGGCCGTCACCGGGATCATCGCGCTCGGCGTCACCCAGGTCATCATCCTGGGCGGCATCGATTTGAGCTCGGGCTCAGTCGTCGGCGCGACCGCTATGATCGTCATGAGCTTCGCCCAGACCGCTACCGTGAACGGCAACCCGAACCCTGCCCAGCAGCTCGGCAATTGGTCGCTGGACCTGCCGGTGATCGTGCCGATCGTCGTCGGACTCGCCTGCGGCCTCGCGGCGGGGCTCATAAATGGTTTCTTGATCGCCTACACGCGAATTCCTCCCTTCATCGCTACGCTGGGGATGATGGTTTCCGCCCGCGGCATGGCACGCTGGTGGTCGAACGGCCAGCCGGTTTCGTTCCCCTCCGACGCATACGCGCACCTCGCCAACGGCGACCTTCTGGGCTGGATGACTTTTGGTTTGTTGCACTGGAAGGGGCAGAACCCGGCACTGGTGTTCATCGGGCTCGCCATCCTGTTCCACTTTATCCTCAAATTCACGATCTACGGCAAGCACACCTACGCCATCGGCTCCAACGAGGACGCGGCGCGGATGTCGGGGATCAAGGTCGACTCGCACAAGGTGCTTGTCTACGCGATCGCCGGGATGTGCGCGGCGATCGCGGCGGTCATGCTGACGTCGAAGAACCTGACGGCGCAGGCCGGAATGGGCGTGATGTACGAGCTTGACGCCATCGCCATGGCGGTGATCGGCGGGGTGTCGCTGTCCGGCGGCCGCGGTTCGATCCTCGGCACCGTTCTGGGCTCGGCGATTTTCTCGGTGATCATCTCGGGCTTCACCTCGATCCGGCTCGACGCCTACTATCAGGAGATGGTGAAGGGCGCGATCATCGTCGGCGCCGTGGTACTCGACCAGTGGCGGCAGCGCCGCGCGGCGATCGGGGCGTGAGGGGGCGGCGATGGACAGCGATATCGTGCTGAAGACCGAGGGTCTGACCAAGCATTACGGCGGCGTTCACGCCCTGGAAGGCGCGGACTTCGTGCTGACCAAGGGCGAGCATGTCGCCATCATGGGCGACAACGGCGCCGGCAAATCCACCTTCGTCCGGCAGATCACCGCCGTGGAACGGAGAACCGCCGGCATGATCTGGTTCAACGGGAACGAGGTGGAGTTCGAGAATCCGCTCGAGGCGCGCGAGGCCGGGATCGAGACGGTGTTCCAGAACCTCGCGCTCGCCGACGATCTCGACGTGCCGTCGAATCTTTTCCTCGGCCGCGAGCGAATTCGCTGGAACCTGGGTCCGTTCTCGATCCTCGACCGCCGCGGGATGCGCACCGCGACGGTGGCGGCGCTGGAGAAGACGGCGGTGAAGATCCCGAACCTGTCGAACACGATCCGCTACATGTCGGGCGGCCAGCGGCAGTGCGTCGCGATCGCGCGGACCGCCGCCTTTTCCTCGAAGCTGGTGATCATGGACGAGCCTACGGCGGCGCTGGGCGTGCAGGAAACGGCGCAGGTCGAGAACATCATCCGGACGCTGAAGGAGCACGGCGAACCCCTCATCCTGATTTCTCACAACATGCGCCAGGTCTTCGATCTCGTGGATCGTATCGTCGTATTTCGGCGCGGGCGGATCGTCGCCAACCTGAAAAAGGAAGAGACCGACGGCCAGGATGTCGTCGCCTACATCACCGGCGCGAAGACCGGCGCCGAATATGCCGAAGCGGCCTGACACGCTGGCGCCGAACGGAAGTGACGGCTTGCTCGCGCTGGCGCTCGCTGAAGCAGCGATGAAATCGGCGAAGGACAACGGGACAGTCAGGGTCGAGGAGACTCTGTAGAGTTGTTCCGCGGGCACCGGCCGATATTGCAGCCATCGGGGAAGTATGGAATGTCTGTTTCACCGCGAAGATGATGCAGGCATGAAAAAGGTGGTTCGAACTGGCGCCGCCATGACGCAGGATCGGCCCGCCCCGCGCGACTTCGACGCTTTGCGTCATTCCGTTGCGGCAAGCCAGTCCACCTTGCCCAAACGCCTCACCCAAGCCGTAGAATATGCGCTTTCGCATCCCGACGAAATCGCACTGGGCACCGCCGCCAGCGTTGCGAGCGCGGCCGAGGTCCAGCCGTCCACGCTCGTGCGTCTGGCGCGCCATCTCGGCTATGAGGGATTCTCGGATTTCCAGACCGTCTTCCGCGACCGGCTGAAGTTCCGCGCCTCGACCTATGAGGAGCGGCTGAGCCGTTTCGAGGAAGGCATCCCACGCGACTCGTACGAAGGCGCGCTTTTGAACGGCTTCCTGTCGTCGGCGCGGCTGTCGATCGACCGTCTGTCGGAGACGCTCGATGCGGCCGTTTTTGCCCGCTGCGTGGGCCTCCTGGCCGAGGCCGAGACGATCTATCTCGTGGCGCGGCGCCGCGCCTATCCCCTGGCCGCGCACATGGCATATGCCTTCGGCAAGCTGCACATCCGCTCCGTCGCGATCGACTCGGCCAACGGCATCGATCCGGAGATCGTCCAGATGGCGACGCCGAACGACGCGGCCGTCGTCTGCAGTTTCGCGCCTTACGCGCCGGCCTCCGTCGCACAGGCGCAGGCCCTGTCGGGTCAGGGCGTGCCGCTTGTCGTGATCACGGACTCCGCCCTGTCGCCGCTCGCCGCCGTCGCTACACACTGGATGGAGGTGTCCGAGAACGACTTCGCCGGCTTTCGGTCACTGTCGGCCGGCATGGCGCTCACGACGGCGCTTCCGGTCGCCGTCGCGGAACGACGCCGCTATCGTCTTTAGCGTCGTTTTCATTTCACGCTGCCCCAAGAATGGAATATACGTTGCAGAATTGAGCTGACTGCGACGAAGGACGAGGGGGCCGATGACCACATCCAAGGACGACATGCTGGATGTGATCACGATCGGGCGCTCGTCCGTCGATCTCTACGGGCAGCAAATCGGCGGCCGGCTGGAGGATATGGCGTCGTTCGCCAAATATGTCGGCGGCTCGCCCACCAACATTGCCGCCGGCAGCGCGCGGCTCGGCCTGCGATCGGCACTCATCACCCGCGTCGGCGACGAGCATATGGGCCGTTTCATCGTCGAGCAGCTGAGAAGGGAGGGCGTCGAGACCAGCGGCATCGTGACCGATCGGCAGCGCCTGACCGCCCTCGTGCTGCTTGGCATCCGTGACCGGGAGCATTTCCCGCTGATCTTCTACCGCGCGGACTGCGCCGACATGGCGCTGTGCGAGGATGACATCGATCCCGCCTTCATTGCGCGGGCCCGGGCGGTGTGCGCGACGGGCACGCATCTTTCCCATCCGCGCACCGAGGCCGCCGTGCTGAAAGCGCTGAAGCTGGCGCGCGAGAACGGCGCACAGACGGCGCTCGACATCGACTACCGGCCGAATCTCTGGGAACTCGCCGGGCACGACGCCAGCGACAGCCGCTTCATCGAGTCGGAGAAGGTCACCCGCAAGCTGCAAGCGACCCTGCACCTCTTCGACCTGATCGTCGGCACGGAGGAGGAATTCCACATCGCCGGCGGATCGACGGATACGGTGGAGGCTCTGCGAGCAGTGCGCGAAGTCTCCAATGCGACCCTCGTCTGCAAGCGAGGTCCGATGGGCGCCGTCGCCTTCCGGGGCGCCATACCGGATTGCCTCGACAAGGGCGAAAGCGGACCCGGCTTCCCGATCGAGGTCTTCAACGTGCTCGGCGCGGGCGACGGCTTCATGAGCGGCCTGCTGAAGGGTTGGCTGAGCGGAGAGGACTGGCCGACCGCTCTCAAATACGCCAACGCCTGTGGTGCGTTTGCCGTGTCGCGGCACGGCTGCACGCCGGCCTATCCTTCATGGGAAGAACTGCAGTATTTCCTGAAGCGCGGCGTCGTGACGCCGGCGCTGCGCAAGGACCGGCAGCTCGAACAGGTGCACTGGTCGACGAACCGCAACGGCGAATGGCCGGTGATGCGGATCTTCGCCTTCGACCACCGGCTCCAGTTCGAGGCCATGGCCGACAAGGCCGGCGTCGGGCATGCGCGCATCGGCGCCTTCAAGCGGCTCTGCCTGCGCGCGGCGAAGCGGGTCGCCGGAAGCCGCGAGGGCTACGGTATCCTCTGCGACAGCCGGCTCGGCAGCGAGGCGCTCTACGAGGCGGCCGGTTCGGGCCTGTGGATCGGACGCCCGGTCGAGTGGCCGGGATCGCGTCCGCTTTCGCTCGAGCCCGAGATCGGCAAAGATTTCGGCGGCCTGGTCGAGTGGCCGTCGGAGCAGGTGGTCAAGGTCCTGTGCTTCTACCATCCCGACGACTCGGCGGAGATGAAAGCGGGCCAGGAAGAGACGGTGAAGCGGCTCTTCGCGTCCGCCCGACGCAATCGCCTGGAGATGCTGCTCGAGATCATCCCGTCCAAGATCGGCCCGGTGGACGAGGCATCGACGGCCGCGATCATCGAGCGCTTCTACGAGATCGGCGTCTATCCCGACTGGTGGAAGCTCGAGCCGATGCAGACCGACGCCGCATGGTCCAGGGCCTGCAAGACGATCGTGAAATACGACCCCTACAACCGCGGCATTGTCATTCTCGGATTGGACGCACCGGCAGAGGCGCTCGCGAGAAGCTTCGCCTTCGCCGCGAAGCACGCGCTCGTCAAAGGCTTCGCCGTGGGGCGAACGATCTTCGGCGAGTCGGCCCAGGCGTGGCTTGCGGGCGCCATCTCCGACGACGCGGCCGTTGCCGCGATGGCAAACAATTACAGGGCCCTCTGCGAATCCTGGGACCACGCGAGATCGAGCGGGAGGTCGGCAGCATGAAGACCGTGAAGCTGACCGCGGCGCAGGCGCTGGCTACACGCGGCACATGCAGCCGTCATGGGCGCCGATGCCTGCAAGGTCGGCGGCATCGCCGAGCTGGAGGCGGCGCTCGGTCGCGCGCGCGATGCCGAGAAGCCGACGATCATCGTGATCACACCGACCACTACCTGTCGACGGAGTCCGGCGGCACCTGGTGGGACGTCGCGGTGCCCGAGGTTTCGGAGCGAGAACAGGTCCGCGCCGCCCGCAAGGACTGCGAACGCGAGCGTCAGGCACAGCGCGCCGAGTAATCCCCGAGGACGGCAATGAGTGCGAAGATCGATATTTCCCCGATTGCCTGGCAGAACCACGTACGGGTCTTTGCGGCGGCGGGGTTGGAGATCGCAGAAAAACCGTGAACCGACGGAGCCATTGAACATTTTCGACTTCGATCACCCCTTCTTCCGGCCGCTCTGGATTCGTGTCCTGACGGTCGCCGTCGCGGCGGGCTGGGGCGTGTTCGAATTCGTGTCCGGCGCGCCGTTCTGGGGTGTGCTCTTCTGCGGCGCGGCGGCGCTCGCCTTCCGCGGCCTCCTCATCAGCTTCAACCCCCGCGAGCCCGGGCCGGAAAAACCGAAGGAAAAAGAGACCGAGTGAGACGATGGCGGAACGCCGCACGCTTCAGGCGTCCCGCACGAACCGCCGCGCTTCCGCCTTCACCGCTTCGTTGAGAAAGTCGGTTGCGGTCGTGACGTGAGCCCCGAGCCTCATCCAGCGATGGATAGAGTCCGGGCTTCATTTGAGCCGGTATGGCTCGGTGGTGCAACGCAGAGCCTGGCGTATTCGCCGGGCGTCAGGTTGCCGAGGCGGCTGTGTGGTCGAATCGTGTTGTAGTCGAGCAGCCAGATGGCCAGAGCCTCTCGGACATGGCCGAGCGAGATGAACAATGTCTCGTTCAGGAGCTCGTCACGCAGGCGGCCGTTGAAGCTCTCCACGAAGGCATTTTGCTGCGGCTTGCCCGGCGCGATGTAGTGCCAATCGATCCGGGTCTCCTGTGACCATCTCAGGATCGCCATGCTAGTCAGTTCGGTCCCGTTGTCGCTGATCACCATGGCAGGCTTGCCGCGCACAGCGATGAGGGCATCGAGCTCACGAGCGACCCGAAGGCCAGACAGCGAGGTGTCGGCGACCAGCGCCAGGCACTCGCGGGTGAAGTCGTCGACGATCGCGAGGATGCGGAAGCGACGGCTGTCGGCGAGTGCGTCCGACAGGAAGTCCAGGCTCCATCGCTGATTGGCGCCCTGCGGGATTGCCATCGGCGCCCTGGTTCCGAGGGCCCGCTTGCGGCCGCCTCGGCGGCGGACCTGAAGCCGCTCTTCACGATAGAGCCGGCGGAGCTTCTTGTGGTTCATGGTGATCCCCTCTCGGGCGAGCAGGATGTGCAGGCGCCGATAGCCGAAGCGCCGGCGCACTGCCGCCAGCTCGCGCAACCGGGCACGCACAGCGGCATCATCAGGTCTGGTGCTCCGATAGCGAACCGAGGTTCGGTCTGCGCCGAGCACACAACACGCCCGCCGTTCGCTCACCTCGAACGTCACCTTGAGATGCGCGACGGCCTCGCGCCTTGCGACGGGCGTCACCATTTTTTTGAATTGATGTCCTTCAGCATGGCGTTGTCGAGCATCGCCTCGGCCAGCAGCT
Source organism: uncultured Alphaproteobacteria bacterium (assembly GCA_963739005.1). Classification (GTDB taxonomy): domain Bacteria; phylum Pseudomonadota; class Alphaproteobacteria; order Rhizobiales; family Afifellaceae; genus DASWJZ01. The sequence goes on from CAVTYQ010000002.1 coordinate 1,053,406, forward strand.
TCTTAAGCTTGGCGTTCTCGTCCTCCAGCGCCTTCAGCCGCCGGGCATCCGACACGTCGAGGCCACCGTATCTGGCCTTCCATTTGTAAAAAGTGGCGCCGCTGATCCCGTGCTTGCGGCACACGTCCGCCGTCTTTGCACCCGCCTCCTGCTCCCGCAGGATCCCGATGATCTGCTCTTCCGCGAAACGACTTGGCTTCATGTCCATCCCCTCAGAGGTGATGGACTCTACCCATTCTTGGCCGAAGTCTCGGGGCTCACGTCAGTCGCGCAGCGCCCCGATTGTTTCCGGCAGGCCATGCTCCGTCCGGAGGGCGTGCGCTTCTACACGCGCGTCAAGACCACCACGACGCGCCGGCCCGCGGGGCAGGCGTCGGCCTGCATCACCATGCCGACACTCGGCTGAGGCGGGAGCGAGGGAGCGGCAAGGCAAGAGGGGCCCGCATGCCGCGCCGGGCGTATCGGAAGCTAGCTAGGTTTAGACTGGTTGCGGGGGCAGGATTTGAACCTGCGACCTTCAGGTTATGAGCCTGACGAGCTACCGGACTGCTCCACCCCGCGGTTATATCGGCTCGCTGACAAGATAGTCGGGCTTGCGTGCGCGATTTCGGCGCGGGCGCGATCGTGATTCGAGAAGAGCTCGTGTGACTTTTTCTGTGCTTGGCAGGCCTGGCAGCGACCGACTCTCCCAAGCCTTAGGACTTAGTACCATGGGCGCTGAGGGGTTTAACGGCCGAGTTCGGAATGGGATCGGGTTCGGGCCCCACGCAAGAGCCACCAGGCCGGCGAAGCACAGAAAATGCGTGACTGACTGGTCTTTCCCATCCGATTGGACGGCGGCCCGGCCAGCCACAGGCTGGCCCAGCGGGCATTGATTAATGAGAGCGATCAAGCCGAACGAGCGATTAGTACCGGTAAGCTTCATGCGTTGCCGCACTTCCACACCCGGCCTATCGACGTGGTGGTCTTCCACGGCTCTTCAGGGAGAACTCGTTTTGAGGGGGGCTTCCCGCTTAGATGCCTTCAGCGGTTATCCCTTCCGCACATAGCTACCCTGCACTGCGGCTGGCGCCACAACAGGTCCACCAGAGGTGCGTCCATCCCGGTCCTCTCGTACTAAGGATAGATCCTCTCAATTCTCCTACACCCACGGCAGATAGGGACCGAACTGTCTCGCGACGTTCTGAACCCAACTCACGTACCACTTTAATCGGCGAACAGCCGAACCCTTGGGACCTGCTCCAGCCCCAGGATGTGATGAGTTGACATCGAGGTGCCAAACGATCTCGTCGATATGGACTCTTGGAGATCATCAGCCTGTTATCCCCGGCGTACCTTTTATCCGTTGAGCGATGGCCCTTCCACACGGGACCACCGGATCACTATGACCGACTTTCGTCTCTGCTCGACTTGTCAGTCTCGCAGTCAGGCTGGCTTATGCCATTGCACTCGACGAGCGATTTCCGACCGCTCTGAGCCAACCATCGCGCGCCTCCGTTACTCTTTGGGAGGCGACCGCCCCAGTCAAACTACCCACCACACACTGTCCCGGACCCGGATGACGGGCCGCGGTTAGACAGTCATAAGCTCAAGGGTGGTATTTCAAGGGTGGCTCCACCTGAGCTAGCGCCCAAGCTTCAAAGCCTACCACCTATCCTACACATGACCTCACGGCTGCCAGTGTGAAGTTGTAGTAAAGGTGCACGGGGTCTTTCCGTCTAACCGCGGGTACCCCGCATCTTCACGGGGAGTTCAATTTCACTGAGTCGATGCTGGAGACAGCGGGGAAGTCGTTACGCCATTCGTGCAGGTCGGAACTTACCCGACAAGGAATTTCGCTACCTTAGGACCGTTATAGTTACGGCCGCCGTTTACCGGGGCTTCGATTCAGAGCTTGCACCCCTCCTCTTAACCTTCCGGCACCGGGCAGGCGTCAGACCCTATACGTCGCCTTGCGGCTTCGCAGAGCCCTGTGTTTTTGCTAAACAGTCGCCACCCCCTGGTCTGTGCCCCCTCCACTTGGTTGCCCAAGTAGAGGGCTCCCTTCTCGCGAACTTACGGGAGCAATTTGCCGAGTTCCTTCAGCATCGTTCTCTCAAGCGCCTTGGTATACTCTACCAGTCCACCTGTGTCGGTTTAGGGTACGGTCTGTATAGAGGGGCTATTTCCTGGAACGCCTTCGCAGCCCGGAGAATCCGATAACCCCAGACAACTTTTGGCATTCGTCACCACCTCAAGGCCCACGATTGTTGACGTGGTTCCCATCGTCTACGCATTTCTGCCTCGACTTAGGGGCCGGCTAACCCTGCGCTGATTAGCATTGCGCAGGAACCCTTGGACTTTCGGCGACAGTGTCTCTCACACTGTTTGTCGTTACTTATGTCAGCATTCGCACTTCCGATACCTCCACGGTGCCTCACGGCTGCCGCTTCGCAGGCTTACGGAACGCTCCGCTACCGCTTACTGTATTGCTACAGTAAACCCTAAGCTTCGGTGCATGGCTTGAGCCCCGTTACATTGTCGGCGCAAAGACCCTTATTTAGACCAGTGAGCTGTTACGCTTTCTTTAAATGATGGCTGCTTCTAAGCCAACATCCTGGTTGTTATGGGATCCTCACATCCTTTCCCACTTAGCCATGACTTGGGGACCTTAGCTGTAGGTCAGGGTTGTTTCCCTTTCCACGACGAACGTTAGCACCCGCCGTGTGTCTGCTGGATAGTGCTTCCCGGTATTCGGAGTTTGGTTAGGTTTGGTAAGACGGTGAGTCCCCCTAGCCCATCCAGTGCTCTACCCCCGGGAGCATTCGTCCAACGCTCTACCTAAATAGATTTCGCGGAGAACCAGCTATTTCCGAGTTTGATTGGCCTTTCACCCCTAGCCACAGCTCATCCCCGTCTTTTTCAACAGACGTGGGTTCGGCCCTCCAGTTGGTGTTACCCAACCTTCAGCCTGGCCATGGCTAGATCACCCGGTTTCGGGTCTAGTCCGCCGAACTTGTCGCCCTATTCAGACTCGCTTTCGCTACGCCTACGCCTACCGGCTTAAGCTTGCTCGACAGACTAAGTCGCTGACCCATTATACAAGAGGTACGCCGTCACCCAGGACGAACCTTGGGCTCCGACTGTTTGTAGGCATCCGGTTTCAGGATCTCTTTCACTCCCCTCGTCGGGGTGCTTTTCACCTTTCCCTCACGGTACTAGTTCACTATCGGTCACGCGCGAGTACTTAGGCTTGGAGGGTGGTCCCCCCACGTTCAGACAGGATTTCACGTGTCCCGCCTTACTCGAGGACGGCTCTAGGCATTATCCGTACGGGGCTGTCACCCGCTATGGCCGATCGTTCCAAATCGTTCCGGTTCTCCTTGAAGCCGCCACTGGCCTGGTCCGATTTCGCTCGCCACTACTTTCGGAGTCTCTGTTGATGTCCTTTCCTCCGGGTACTGAGATGTTTCAATTCCCCGGGTTAGCTTCTAACCCCCTATGTATTCAGGGATCAGATACTTCGTATCAGACCATAGAAGACAAGGACGGAAGACGCTGATCGCGTCGCCCGTCGCCTGACTTCTATGGTCTGGAAGTGGGTTTCCCCATTCGGATATCCGCGGATCAAAGCTTGTTCGCAGCTCCCCACGGCTTTTCGCAGCGTACCACGTCCTTCATCGCCTGCGCGTGCCAAGGCATCCACCGAACGCCCTTAAGGCACTTGATCGCTCTCATTATCAATGCCCGCCCGTTCCTGGCCGGCCTCGCGAAGAGGACAAGCCAAAGAGAAGAACGAACGGCATCAAGGCGCATCGCCGAGCAGACGATACGCCCCGACCCATCCCGCCTCTTTCGAATGCGGAACGGGTCCTAGAAAGACCAGTGTCACACGAGAACTGCCCGTCGGCGGCGCGGTCAGGCATCGCCAGCTTTCGCTCGTCCTTCATCAGGACGTCCGGACAACTCTTCTCTTCACGATGTCAGCAAACAGGCGGCATCTCCCCTATGGGAAATTCCGCAATTCCTTGGATATTCGACAAGCTTATCGACCCGCACACGGCAGCGTCACAAGAGCCGCGGCCGCAGGACAGCGTAGGCTGGTGGAGCCAGACG
>CAVTYQ010000002.1:1060000-1268091 GCA_963739005.1 uncultured Alphaproteobacteria bacterium
AGCGCTTCGGGGACGGGGACGGGGGTTTTGGCGGATATTCAACGACAACGCCCGCAGCGGCCGCTCGTTGACCTCGGAGACGAGGACCCCCTCTACACGCGCAACATCACCAACGGCCCGCCGGATCGCCGACGCGTCAGCCTGCGCTGGCTCGCCGGTTCGGTCCTGACCGGCCTCTTCTCCGCCGGCCTGATCGGCGGTGCGCTTCAGGCGGCGATCGGGCTCGACGAATATGCGGTGGTGCGCCCGGCCTTCGCGCGCGGCTTCTCCGGCGACGCCGAGGTCGCCGAGAAGGGCGACCGCTTTCGCCCTGTGCCGGAAAGCAAGGTCTCGCGGCGCGTCATCCAGATTTCCACGGTGACGCGGGAGAACGACAAGAACATCGTGCGCGTGCGCCCGTTCGCGCATGTCCACACAACGCTCGCCGCACCGGTGGCGGCTGATATCGCTGCAAAGGTACCGCCCTTCCAGGCCGCCGACATCTTCACCGGCGGCGACGAGGAGCCGCCGATGGAGGTGACCTCGGCGTCGGACTTCGATCTACGCCGCGGAGGTCGACGGCGAGGTCGCGATCTCGGTCAAGGACTTCCCGCTTTCCGGCACCGACTACGACGAATCCGCCCAGCTCGACGTCGCCGAGGTGGAAGGGCGCGTGCGCCAGGCGGCGCCGTTCCTGGCGAACGGCGCGGTGCAGGTCGCCTCGCTTCCCTATGTCGACCCGGCGCGCTTCGATCTCGCGAGCGCCGATCCGAATTCGCCGCTCACCGCCACTGCCATCGCGATCGCACCGGAGAATGTCTCGCTTCTGGAAAAGAGCGACGATCCGGGCGACGTCGGCATCGAGGACAAGGTGCTGCCGGTCGTGGAAGGCGACTCGCTCAGGAAGATGCTGATGGACGAAGGCGCCGACCCGGATTCGGCGGCGGCGATCCAGTCGGCGCTCGTCGCCAACTTCTCCTTCGACTTCCGCGCCGGGCAGAAGGTGCGGCTCGGGCTCGCGCCCGATCCCGACACCGGCGCCGTCCGCCCCGTCCGCGTCAGCCTCTACGAGCCGAACGACCGCCACATCGCCACCGTCGCGCTCTCCGACAACGGCGTCTACGTCGCCGCGCACGAGCCGGCGAGCGACCAGGGTCAGCTCGAAGTGGCCGAGCAGGAGCAGCCGGACGCGGTGGGCACGCTGCCGACGTTGCATGACGGGCTCTGGGGCACGGGACTCTCGCTCGGCATGTCGGATGACGTGATCAAGAACCTCGTCCACATCTTCTCCTACGACGTGGACTACCAGAGCCGGCTCTCGCCGAACGACGACCTCGACGTGATCTACTCAGCCGACGAGGGGAGCGACACGCCGGAGATCCTCTACGCCGCGCTCACGCTCTCCAACGTCTCGCACAAATACTACCGCTTCCGCGATTCGACCGACGGCTCGGTCGACTACTACACGGAGGACGGCAAGAGCGCGCAAAAATTCCTGGTGAGGAAGCCGGTGGCGATCGGGCGATTCTCCAGCGGTTTCGGCATGCGACGGCATCCCATCCTGCACCGCTACCGCATGCATACGGGCGTCGACTGGGCGGCGCCGACGGGTACGCCGATCATGGCGGCGGGCGACGGCGAGATCGAGAAGATCGGCACGCGCGCCGGCTACGGGCGCTCTATCACGCTGAAACACCTGCACGGCTACGAGACCACCTACAACCACATGAGCGGCTACGCGAAGGGGCTGAAGGCCGGCGACCAGGTGAAGCAGAACCAGATCATCGGCTTCATCGGCTCGACCGGTCTCTCCACCGGCCCGCACCTCCACTTCGAGGTCTTGGTCAACGGCCGCTTCGTCGACCCGCTCAAGATTCGTGTGCCGCGCGGGCGCGAGTTGCAGGGCGCGGAGCTCGTCGCCTTCGAGCAGGAAGTGGCGCGCATCGACGATCTCCTCGCCAAGGACGAAGGCGGCGCCGTCGCCAGCGCGAACTAGCGGGCGGAAAGCCCTCCCTTCCACCGCCGTCGTCATCCCCGGACCCGCCCGGGCTTTCATTCAGGAATGGTTCAGCGGCGCCGGCGCTATGGAATGGATTGCCGCGATCGAAGTCCGGCAATGACGACGGAAATGGTGTGCTCTGGGCCGCCAGCCCCTCCCCGAGCGGCAGGGGTGAACGCGCCCTGCCGCTCCGCCAAAAGCTGGCGCGGCAACCGATCGGGCCCCATATCCGTTGGCAGAGGGAGCTCTCGTTTCAGGAGCATGGAATAAAGTGCAGCTTCGTCCCCTACTTCTCGCCGCCGGCGTCGCGGCCGGCGCGCTCGCCTCGTCGCAGGCGCTTGCCGACCCCGGCCAGGCGACCCGCAACGTCAACATGCGTGAGTGCGCGAGCACGCGCTGCGCAAGGATCCTGACCATCCCCGCCGGCGCCATTGTCGAGGTGGTCGGCCAGCAAGGCAGCTGGTACGAGGTCCAGTATCGCCGCATCGTCGGCTTCGCCTTCGCGCCCTACATCGCGCTCGGCGGCTATTACGAACCGCCCGTCTACCCGGTCTATCCGGAGCCCTATTACTACGAGTACGACTACCCGTACTACTACGACAACCACCGGCACGACCGCAATTACCGGCATGACGACCACGGGCATGACCACGGCGGGCGGGAGGACGGCGGCAACGGGCCGCCGCCCTACGTCGGCGACAACCACCACAATGAGCATCAGGACAACGGCGGCACGCGCCGCTACTACCCGTCCGCGCCCGGTGGCGGCTACCAGCCCAATCAAGGCCACGGCAACGAACCCGGCGGCCTCTGCGCCCCCGGCGACATCCAGTGCAATCGCTAAGCACGGCTGACTGAAAGCGCCCTTCCCTCCCCCAAAAGGGGGAGGGCTAGGGAAGGGCACCAAAGATTGTGCCGTACGTCGTTGAATTTCCGACGCAGGGACGCAATTTAGTTCACCCATGACTAGCGCACATCTCGCAAGGCTATTAGGGAGCCTTGTTCAGCTTGACGCCCGCGATCTCGACGAGCTGGTGGTCTTTGGTTCGGCCGCAATCGCTCTCAATGGCGTTAATCTCGGGCGTCCGGTGAAAGACCTCGATCTCTTCGTGTCCAGCGCGACGTTTGAGCGCCTTGGAAATACGTTTCCCGTTCAATTCAAGGCGGCCTCGGAAGGTGGGCAAGTTCCTTTCATCGCGCCCTTTGAAGGATTGCCGATCGAAATTCTTGCTTCATTTCCAGGTGTCCAATTCGCAGATGTGTACGGACGAGCCCGGCCAACGAACGCGTCTGAAGGACGCCGGGTTGGCGCGCTTGAAGACCTGCGCCGTTGGAAGGTAGCGCAAGGTCGTGAGAAAGATAGAGAAGACATCAAGGCGATCGACAAGCACGTTACCAAACCGTAGCCGCGTGCCTGTTGTGCCTGGAGCGGCGCATCGCGACCTAGTGTCCCCAGGTACCTGACCCAAGGGCGACATGCCGGACACCCTCACACCCGAGCAGCGCAGCGAGCGCATGCGCCGTGTTCGCAGCAAGGATACCAAACCAGAAATTCTGGTGCGGCAGATTGTTCACCGCCTAGGCTTTCGCTTTCGCCTCCATAGGCGCGACCTACCCGGTATCCCCGATCTTGTTTTTCCGCAGCGTCGCAAGGTCATATTCGTCCACGGTTGCTTTTGGCATCGCCATCAAGATCAAAGTTGTCCACTGGCGCGGCTCCCAAAGAGCCGTCTAGAGTTTTGGCGCCCAAAACTTGAGGCGAATCGGATACGCGATAAGCGAAACCAAGCGGGCTTGGAGTGCTTAGGCTGGCGGTTTTTGGTTGTCTGGGAGTGCGAACTGCGGGATAAGGAACAATTAGAGAACATACTGCGGCGGTTCTTAACGGGGGACGAATGCGTGCGATAGAGCTCTTCGCGGGAGCGGGCGGGCTTGGCCTTGGTATTGGCGCGGCTGGATTTGACCCAGTTGAAGTAGTCGAATGGGATCGATGGTGTTGTGACACCATCCGGCAGAATAAGGCGCGAGGGGTCAACGGAGTCGTGAAGTGGCCTCACGGAGAGTGACGTCCGTGGGATCAACTTCGCGCGGCATTCGGGTGAAATTGATTTGGTAAGCGGTGGCCCGCCATGCCAGCCATTTTCTCTGGGCGGCAAACACGGAGGCCACAGGGACGCGCGGGACATGTGGCCCGAGGCTGTTCGCGTCATACGTGAGACGAAGCCAAGGGCGTTTATCTTCGAGAATGTAAAGGGGCTTACTCGAGAAGCGTTCGAAAACTACCTCTCATATATCGTGCACCAGCTCACTTATCCGGAACTCACGCGCAGACCGAAAGAGAGTTGGATCGAGCACCTAATCCGTCTCGAACGCCATTACACAAAGGGCCGCGATCACGATGGCCTATACTATCGAGTAATATATCGAGTTCTAAACGCCGCTGACTACGGCATAGCACAGCGCCGAGAAAGAGTTGTATTCGTGGGATTTCGCGGCGATTTAGGAATAGAATGGTCATTTCCTTGCGCAACTCATTCGATTGACGCCCTTGCGTGGGCTCAATGTCGGTCAAATGAGTACTGGGAGAGGCATGAAATTCCCCGCAGAGCGCGCGCTGTGTCCCCGAAGACGGAGGAGCGAGCGCGGCGTCTAGGGTCAAAGCCCGTGACCGACCCTTGGCGGACGGTGCGGGACGCGATAGGAGATTTGCCTGATCCGGAGGCATGCCCGAAAAAGTCAGCCGAATTCTTGAACCACCGCTTTCAGCCTGGCGCTCGATCCTACTACGGCCATACAGGAAGTCCCTTGGACGAGCCCGCTAAGACGCTGAAAGCAGGGGTACACGGGGTGCCGGGTGGTGAGAACATGCTCGCGCGGCCGGACGGGACTGTGCGATATTTCAGCGTGCGAGAGTGCGCTCAACTCCAGACGTTTCCAGACGACTATCTCTTCCACGGCTCGTGGACAGAGACAATGCGTCAGCTTGGTAACGCCGTGCCAGTCCGATTGGCGCGAGCAATTGGGCAAGACGTCGCGTGGCACCTGACGAAAGTGCGATGAAGCGCACGCGTGAAGTGAAACAAGCTCCGTACAACCCGCTCGACAAGCTCAATCTCGCCAAAAGCATCGAAGCCGAGATATTGAGTCGCGATGCGGCCCCTCTCGGAGACATCAGCGCTTTGCTGGGCGCTGGCGTTTACGCAATTTATTATACGGGTGATTTTCCCGCATACTCCGAGATTGCGGTGCTCAATCGGCGCGGACGCTTTAGGCAACCGATCTACGTCGGGAAGGCAATCCCTAAGGGTGGTCGCAAGGGTGGACTCACGAAGGACGCCTCCCGTGGCCAATCGCTCGCCGATCAACTCCGCCAACACGCAGCGTCCATCGAGGAGGCGAGGAATCTGCAGCTTCCCGATTTCTATGTCCGACATCTTGTGGTGGACGATATTTGGATCCCGCTCGGAGAAAACATTCCTAATTATACGGTTGACACCACAAGCCACAAAGCCTAGATATCGGGGTGAAAGGACGCCCCGATGGACATTTTCTCCGCCCCCCACTTCCGAGACGACGAAGCGGCCCGCGCTTTCCTCGAAACGATCCTCTGGCCTGATGGCCCGATCTGCCGTCACTGCGGGACCGTGAACCACGCCTACAAGACCAAGCGCCCTGGCGTGTATCGCTGCGCCGAGAAGGGTTGCCGCAAGGACTTCTCAGTCACCAAGGGCACGATCCTAGAGCGCTCGCATATCGCGCTTCACAAGTGGTTGCAGGCGTTTCACCTGATGGCCTCTTCGAAGAAAGGCATCTCCGCTCACCAGCTCCACCGCTCCCTCGACATCACTTACGAAGCGGCGTGGTTCATGGCCCACCGCATTCGCGAAGCAATGCGCGATGGCAACCTGTCTCCGCTCGGTGGTGAGGGCAAAGTCATGGAAGCCGATGAGACTTACCACGGCAAGATTTCTACGCCCCGCCTCTCTCCGCAGCGCAAAGGCCGCAAGCCCACGAAGAAGGGCCGCAGCGGTCCCGCCGGCAAGCGTGCGATCGTCGGGCTTGTCGAGCGCGGCGGTAAGGTCCGCATGTTCCATGTCGCCGTCGCCGACAAGTCCAGCATCAACAAGATCGTCTCCGAAAACATCGCGGAGGAGTCGCGCTTGCTAACCGATGAAAGCCGGCTCTATGGGGATGCGCCTGCCATGTTCAAAGAGCACGAGACCGTCAAGCACTCTGCCGGCGAATACGCCCGTTACGATGAGGGCTTCACGATCCACACCAATACGATCGAAGGCGTCTTCTCGATCTTCAAACGCGGCATGAAGGGCATCTACCAGCACTGCGATGAGAAGCACCTTCACCGCTACCTGTCGGAATACAGCTTCCGGCACAACACGCGCTCGGCTCTTGGCGTTGATGACGCCGCCCGCACTATCGCTGCCGTGAAGGGCGCGGAAGGCAAGCGGCTCACCTATCATCAACCTGACTGAGGTTGATTTCAGCTACGCCGCGAAGCGGTTCATCCGCTGGCGCAAGAAGCGAAAGAAGCGATAGCCTTGTTTGTGGGGAGGCTTCGCAGATGGAATGGGTCTTCTTTGCGGCGAACGTTGTGGTGGACAAAGGCGTAATGCGCCGATGCTTTGTAACTGAATACGAAAATTCGCTTTGGATCGTCTCCAAGTGGTCTTTATCGCCAGACGGAGAACCTCTTTTGCCACTGCGAATAATTCGCTTGGAACAAGGCCAGTATCAAGACCTTCGCAATCGAGGCTATCAGTTTGACTTTCTTGTAAACGAGCCAATTCCCACAGATGTATTTGACGGTCCCGCAGAACACCAAGGACGGCATATGTACGACGTTCGAGTTCTAGGTGCGGAGCCTCCTGAATTGCATGAAGCATAGCAAAATCCCTTCCGATCGCGTAGCTTGCGCTTCGCGACGAAGGGATTTGTCGGAATGTTGATCTAGCGCGGCCTGCCAGCCGCGCCGATCACTCCCCGCTAGCAGCGGTTCTTGATCCTGCCTTCTTGTTCCGCGCCTTGTAAGGCCGCTGCCTAGGTATCTCTTTCCTCAGCTTTGGGGGCGTCGTCAGAACGGCCCGCGCAATCGCCTTGAAGCGTTGCTCGGTCTCTTGCTCGCTGTAGCCGTCGTCGGCTTGGTGAGTCTTATCCATGGTGGCAGTATGCGCGCCGAGAGGGAGGGCGTGCAATGGCGGATTTTGTTGAAAAAGTCGGCGTTGCTGGCGGTGTGAAGTCCTGATTCAGTCCTCTTGGGTGCAGGAGGATTCGGCGATGATGGGCGAGCGGTCGGTGATGCAGGAGGCGCTGTTCTATGAGTTCAGCCTGGATGGCCACGTCCCCTCCGAGCACCTGCTTCGCTCGATTGACCGCTTCGTCGACCTGTCGGGAATCCGGCAGCATCTTCGGTCCTTCTACAGCCCGATCGGCCGGCCCTCGATCGATCCCGAGCTGATGATCCGGATGCTGATAGTCGGTTACTGCTTCGGGATCCGCTCGGAACGGCGGCTGTGCGAGGAGGTGCATCTCAACCTCGCCTATCGCTGGTTCTGCCGGCTCGGCCTCGAGGGCGACGTCCCTGATCACTCGACCTTCTCGAAGACCCGCCACGGCCGCTTCCGCGACAGTGACCTTCTGCGCGAGCTGTTCGAGGCGACGGTCCGGCGCTGCATGGCGGAGGGCTTGGTCGGCGGCGAGGGCTTCGCCACCGACGCCAGCCTGATCCACGCCGACGCCAACCGCCAGCGCTCGACGGAAGAGTCGGACGATGTCGATTGGAACGCACTCGCCGCGAGCCGCCGGTCGGTGCGGGAGTACCTCGACACGCTTGATGATGCAGCCTGGGGCGCGGCGAGCCCAGTGAAGCCGAAGTTCGTGTCGAAGTCGGACCCGGCGGCGCAGTGGACCGGCGCGATGAAGGGGCACGCCTTCTTCGCCTACGCCGCCAACTACCTCATCGATCTCGATCACGCCGTCATCGTCGATGTCGAGGCAAGTCGCGCCATCCGCCAGGCCGAGGTCGGCGCTGCACGCACCATGATAGAACGCTCGGAGGACCGCTTCGGCCTCTATCCGGAGCGGCTCGCCGCCGACAGCGCCTATGGCTCCGCGGCCATGCTCGGCTGGCTCGTCCACGAGCGTGGCATCGAGCCCCACATCCCCGTCTTCGACAAGTCCGAACGTCGCGACGGCACCTTCGAGCGGGCGGACTTCCCCTATGACCACGAGCGCGATCTCTACACCTGTCCCGGCGGCAAGGAACTCAGGCAGTACCGCCGCCACTTTGCCGAGCCGCGGGACGGCGTGGACGACGAGGGCTTCATGCGCTACCGCGCCAGCAAGCGAGACTGCGATGCCTGTGCCCTCAAACCGCGCTGCTGCCCCAGGGCACCGGCGCGGAAGATCCTCCGCTCGATCCATGAAGGCGCTCGCGACATGGCCCGCGCCATCTCGACCACCGACGCCTACGTCACTTCGCGACGCCAGAGGAAGAAGATCGAGATGCTGTTCGCCCACCTCAAGCGTATCCTGAGACTCGACCGGCTCCGATTACGAGGACCAAACGGCGCCCGCGACGAGTTCCACCTCGCAGCCACCGCCCAGAACCTCAGGAAGCTCGCGAAGCTCATCCCGATGCCGGCATAGACGCTGGCGCGAGCGCCGACATCTTCGGTGACCTTACTGACCCGCCGCCGACAATCCGGGCAGCATCCGACTTCTTCAACACAATCGATGCCTAACGGACGTTCGCGGGAAAATCATTCATTGGAAGCGGAGCCTTGCCCATGCGCCAGCTATCCGATTTGAGGATCACACGCCGCCTTCGATACAACTCGAACGGTTTCAGCGGGCCTTCATCGTTAAAGTTCCGCGCGATTTGCTCGTAAAAGGCGCCCGCATCGTTCCAGAAGGCAACATTTACGAATGACTTGCAGTTGCCGAGCGATTCCGGATCCAGATGCCAAGTGATCTACGAAAATTCTCTTGGGGTCGCGACCTCGCTCAAGAATTCGCCGACGAGTTCGCCACGGTCCGCAACAGTCGCGTCCTCGCGCCAAAATCGCAGGAAGTCAGCGATCGAGGTTTCGTCCGGCTTAATTCGCCAGTGAATGAGAGCCACAATCACTTTGCCTACTCCCGAGAATCTATCCTTCGCCATAACCAGAGTATGCATTGATTTTCGACGGTCGTGTTTCACGTTTCAGCGCATCTTGCCAACCTCCCTCCCCGGCAGCATCATCCGCGCCTAACAACCGCCGCGACTTCGGTCCAAAAACGCGGCGTTCGGGGAGGAATTTGCTATGCAGAGCGGGCTTCAGCTCTCGCGCGACGATCTTCTTGACGCCTACCGCCGCATGCGCACCATCCGCGAGTTCGAGGAGCGCGTGCACGACGAGTTCTCCGCCGGCAACATTCCGGGCTTCGTGCACCTCTACGCCGGCGAGGAGGCGTCGGGCGTCGGCGTCTGCCTACATCTCGACGACCGCGACGCCATCGCCTCCACGCATCGCGGCCACGGCCATTGCATCGCCAAGGGCTGCGATATCGACGGCATGATGCATGAGATTTTCGGGCGGAAGGACGGGCTTTGCGGCGGCAAGGGCGGGTCGATGCACATCGCCGATCTGTCGAAGGGGATGCTCGGCGCGAACGGCATCGTCGGCGCCGGCGCGCCGCTCGTCTGCGGCGCCGCGCTCGCCGCGAAGACGCTGAAGACCGGCGGCGTCGGCGTCTGCTTCTACGGCGACGGGGCGTCGAACCAGGGCGCGGTGCTCGAAAGCTACAATCTCGCGAAGATCTGGAACCTGCCGATGGTCTTCGTCGCAGAGGACAACGGCTACGCGGAATCGACCGCGTCCTCCTGGTCGGTCGGTGGCAGCCAGGTCGGGCGCGGCACCGGCTTCGGCATACCGTCCCGCCAAGTGGATGGGCAGGATTTCTTCGCCGTCTACGAGGCGTCGGGCGAGGCGATCGAGCGCGCGCGGGCCGGCGAAGGCCCTTCGCTGCTGCATATGAAGCTCACGCGCTACTTCGGGCATTTCGAAGGAGACGCGATGACCTATCGCGCGCCCGACGAAGTGGCGAACGCGCGGGCGAACGCCGATCCGTTGAAGATTTTCCGCCAGCGCGTGGTCGAGGCGTCGCTGCTTAAGCCGGATGATTTCGAGCGCGAGGACAAGGCGATCGTCTCATTGATCGCCGCGGCGGTGGCGAAGGCGAAATCCGCCGCCATGCCGACCGAGGCCGACCTGCTGACGGACGTCTATCTGAATTACTGAGGCATCCACCCTCCCCCCTTGCGGGGGAGGGCAGGGAGGGGGGAAGGGTGCCGCGCGCGGCATGTTTCCCCCTCCCCTAACCCCTCCCCGCAAGGGGGAGGGGAACATTGTCGGGGAGGAAACGAGCGTGTCCAAGAAATCCTATCGCCAGGCGATCAACGAGGCGATCCGGCAGGAGATGCGGCGCGACCACCGCGTCATCATCATGGGCGAGGACATTTCCGGCGGCACCGGCGCGCCCGGCGACCAGGACGCCTGGGGCGGACCGCTCGGCGTCACCAAGGGGCTCCGCCCGGAATTCGGGCCGGAGCGCGTGCTCGATACGCACCTCGCCGAGATCTCCTTCGTCGGCGCGGCGGCGGGCGCGGCGGCGACCGGCTTGCGCCCGATCGTCGAGCTGATGTTCGTCGACTTCATGGGCGTCTGCTTCGACCAGATCTTCAACCAGGCGGCAAAGTTCCGCTACATGTTCGGCGGCAAGGCGGTGACCCCGATGGTGATCCGCACCATGTATGGCGCCGGCTTCCGCGCCGCCTCGCAGCATTCGCAGTGTCTCTATCCGATCTTCACGCATATCCCGGGGCTTAAGGTCGTGCTGCCGTCGAATGCCTATGAGGCGAAGGGCTTGCTGACGCAGGCGATCCGCGACGACGACCCCGTCGTCTTCTTCGAGCACAAGGCGATGTACGACGAGGAGATGGAGGTGCCGGACGAGGCCTACGCCATCCCCTTCGGCGAGGCGAACGTCACCCGCGAGGGCGACGACGTGACGATCGTCGCCTTCGGCCGCATGGTGAACTTCGCCAACCAGGCCGCCGACAATCTGAAGAAGCGCGGCGTTGGTTGCACCGTGGTCGACCCGCGGACGACGTCGCCGTTGGATCGCCAGACGATCCTTGAAACTGTTGAGGAAACCGGCCGGCTCGTTGTGGTGGACGAGGCGCATCCGCGCTGCGGCATGGCGGCGGATATCGCCGGGCTGGTGGCCGAGCACGCTTTCGGCGCACTGAAAACCCCGATCAAGCTCGTCACCGCGCCGCACGCGCCCGTGCCCTTCTCGCCGGCGCTTGAGGATCTCTACATCCCGTCGGTCGCCAAGATCGAGGCGGCGGTGGCGGAGATCATGGACTACGGGGCGAAGCAGGCGGCGGAGTAGGCGCGGCCGATGTCCACGATCAAGCCGATCACCATGCCGAAATGGGGCCTCGCCATGGAGGAGGGCGTGCTCGCGCGCTGGGCCGTGGAGGAAGGCGCGGAGATCGCCGCCGGCCAGGAGATCATGGACATCGAGACGACCAAGATCGCCAACGTCTTCGAGAGCCCGGTCGCCGGCGTCTTGCGGCGGAAGGTGGTGCACGAGGGCGAGACCGTGCCGGTCGGCGCGCTTCTCGGCGTCGTCGCCGAGGCGGGCGTCGCCGATGCGGAGGTGGAGAGCTTCGTCGGCGCCTTCCTGGAGAATTTCAAGCCGGCGGAAAAGGGTGAAGCGGCGCCCGTCGCGGAGACGATCGACGCCGGCGGGCGGCGCATTCGGAGACTCAAGGCCGGGCCGGATCAGGGCACGCCGATCCTGATGATCCACGGCTTCGGCGCCGACCATACGACCTGGATGTTCAACATGGCGGAGCTTTCCGAGGACCGCACCGTCCACGCGATCGACCTTCCCGGTCACGGCGGCTCGGAGAAGGACGTCGGCGACGGCTCGGTCGAAGCGCTCGCCGCGGCGGTCATCGCCTACATGGACGCGGCGGGGATTTCTTCCGCGCATCTCGTCGGCCATTCGCTCGGCGGCGCCGTCGCCGTCGAGATCGCCGCGGCCTCGCCCGGCCGCGCGACCGCGCTGACCCTCGTCGCCCCGGCGGGATTTGGGCAAGAGATCGCGCGGGATTTCATCGACGGCTTCATCGCCGAATCGCGCGCAAAGAAGCTTCGTCCCGTGCTCGAGATGCTCGTCGCCGATCCCGCCATGATCACGCACGACATGGTCGAGGACGTGCTCAAGTTCAAGCGCCTGGACGGCGCGCTCGCCGGCCTTTCCGCCATCGCCGCCGCCAACTTCCCCGCCGGCGCGCAACGCGCTTCCGTGCGCGAGAAGCTCGCCCAAATCGGTGTGCCGGTGCAGGTGGTCTGGGGTGAAGGCGACCGCGTTCTTCCCGCGCATCACGCCAACGATCTCCCCGCCTCCGTCAAGGTGACGAAGGTCGCCGATTCCGGCCACATCCCGCACATGGAGAAGTCGGCGGAAGTGAACGCCGCGATCCGCGGCCACCATCCGGTCTGACTCCACGCGCGATCCCGCACCGGCCACCGCCGCATCCTGAGTGGCGATCCGCGCAAGCCGCTTGCAATTACTTTGCGATCATGTATACTTTGCACTGCAAAGTTCGTGGGGGCGATGATGCGCGACCTCGACAAAGCTCTCGCCGATATTCTGGCAATCCGCAGCCAACTGGCGGCGGCCACCGCCTTTCGCGGCTATGGGCCGGCGGCGCTCGCGGCGACCGGCGGGCTCGCCCTCTTGACCATGCTCGCGCAAGTCCTCTTGCTTAGCGATCCGACCGCGCATCCGTTTGTCTTCCTCTCCGGCTGGTTCGTGACGGCGGCGGTTTCCGCCGGTGTCATCTGGGTCGAGATGCGGGGGCGCTCGCGCCGCATCCATTCCGAGCTTGCCGACGCGCTGATCCACAACGCGGTCGAGCAGTTCCTGCCGTCAGGCGTGGCGGGCGTGGCGCTGGCCCTGGTCTTCGTGCGCTTCGCGCCGGAATCGCTCTGGATGGTTCCGGGGCTCTGGCAGATCCTGGTCAGCCTCGGAATCTTCGCATCGGTTCACGCCCTGCCGCGCGGCGTCGCGCTCGGCGCAGCGTGGTACTTCGTCGCCGGCATCGGCGTGCTGATGCTCTCGAGCAGCGACCATGCGCTGTCGCCGTGGAGCATGGGTCTGCCTTTCGTGGTCGGCCAGCTGCTGCTCGCCTTGATCCTCCACCTCGCATCCGGGCCAAGCCATGCCGAAGACTGATCCCGCACCGTTCGCCTACGAGGGTCTCGACCGCGTCATCCACGAGAAGGCCAGGCTCGGCATGCTAACCTCGCTGATGACGCAGCCGAAGGGACTGGCCTTCGCCGATCTTCGCCGGCTTTGCGGCCTGACCGACGGCAATCTCAGCCGGCATCTGCAGGTGCTGCAGGAGGCCGGCCTGGTCGAGATCATCAAGGGCTATGAGGGCAATCGACCGCACACGACGTGCCGCCTGACGGCGCGCGGCCGACGCCGCTTTCTCGACTATCTCGCGATCCTGGAGAAGGTCGTTCGCGATGCCGCCGAAGCCGCCGGCGACGAGCGTGCGGCAAAGTCGAATCTGAAGGTGCGCCCCGCCTGACGCCGGACCGAGCTTTTTTGCCAAGGGACTCTATGATGCAAAGCTCTCTTTCATCCAAACTGCACGTCGCCATCATCATGGACGGGAACGGCCGCTGGGCCGCGGCCCGGGGGCTGCCGCGCAACGCCGGGCACAGAGAGGGCGTCGAAGCGATCCGCCGGGTCGTGGAGGCAGCGCCCGAGCAAGACGTCGGCACGCTGACGCTTTACGCCTTCTCCAGCGACAACTGGCGGCGACCGGAGGCGGAAGTCGCCGCACTCATGGGCCTGCTCAGGAAATACCTGCGCACCGAAACGGCCCGCCTCGCGCGGAGCGGCACACGCCTTGCGGTCATCGGCCGGAGGGATCGCCTGCCGGAAGGAATTGCCGACGAGATCGGACGCGCCGAAGCCGCGACGGCAGAAGGCAAGGTTCTCGATTTGCGTATTGCCGTCGACTACTCCGCCCGCGATTCGATCCTGAAGGCCGCAGCCGCCGCCGCATCGCCTGGAGACCTGACCCGCGCCGGCTTCGCGCGCCTGGTGACGGGTGAAGACGAGCCGCGCGACGTCGACCTCGTCATCCGCACCAGCGGCGAAAGGCGGCTCTCCGATTTCCTGCTGTGGGAAAGCGCCTATGCCGAGCTGCACTTCACCGAAACGATGTGGCCCGATTTCGGAGCGAAACATCTGGCGGAGGCGCTCGCCTCGTTCCACCGCCGCCAGCGCCGCTTCGGCGGCCTGCCGACATCCGCCGCAGCGGCCTGAGCAACCTCGGCGTCCATTTGGGCGGCCGCTTGCCCCCGGACCGGAGCAGAATTCACCCGAGCTTGTAGTCGCGCGTCGCCTCCGGATCGTGCGTGTCGAACGGAAGCGCGGCGAGCTCGTCCCAAACGATCTCTGGGATCGGCCAGTCAGCCCATTCGAGCGTCTCTTGCACGCGCTCCGGCCTGCTCACGCCGCAGATCGTTGCGGCGATGCGCTTGTCGCGCATCGAGGACTGCAGCGCCGCCGCGCCCGGTGGAACGTCGTGCTTCGCGCAGACCACCTCAATGCGGCGGATCGGATCGAGCATCTCGGGCGATGCCTCCTGATAGACGTAGCGCTTGTAGGCGGCGGAGCCCTTTGCCAGCACGCCGGCCGCATAGGGCGCGGCGTTGAAGACGGCGATCCCCTGGGAGACAGCGTAGTCGATCATCGGCTCGGCGTTGTGGTTCGCCAGCGTGAAGCGGTTGTGCGTGACTAGGCAGTCGAAGTCGAACTCGCTGAGGATCGGCATCATGACGTCGACCCTTCCGGCGGCGAGGCCGACCGCCTTCGCCAAGCCCTCCTCCTTCATCTTGAACAGCTCGGCGATTGCGCCGCCCGGGCGCGTGACCTCTTCGAGCGGCGCGGCGTATTCCGGATCGTGCACATGCAGGATCTGCACGCGGTCGACGCCGAGCGCCTTGAGGCTCGCCTCAAGAGAGCGGCGCGCTTGGGCGGCGTCGAGACGGTTCGTCTCCGTGTCGCGGTCGAGCTTGGTCGCGAGCACGAATCCCGGCGGAAGCCCGCCGCGCTCGCGGACGACCGCGCCGATCCGTTCCTCGCTCCGCCCGAAGCCGTAGTTCCGTGAGGTGTCGAGGAACTTCATCGGCCCGTTGAAGACGGCTCGGATCGTCGCGCGCGCCCGCTCCTCGTCGACGGCGTATCCGTAGGTGTCCGGCATATTGCCGAGCCCCGACGTGCCGAACGCGATCTTCGGCACCGCGAGGCCGGTCCGCCCGAGAGGCACCTTCTTTTCCGCCGCCGACATGCCGTCATCCCTTGTGGCTGTTTCATTCGCGCCGGGAGAATGGCTGCGACGCGGCGCTTTCGCAACGGCCGGTCCGGAATATGATGGCCGAAGCCACGGGGGTCGAAGATGTTCATGCCGAGGGTGTCGTCGGGATTAGCGCACGCATTTGCCGCCGCCGCGTTGCTTTCCCGTCTCGCCGGCCCGGTCACGGCCGTCCATGCCGAAACCCTGCCGATCTATTCGGAGATGGACCGGATGCACCCGGTCTATGCCGCGAACGGCATGGTCGCGAGCCAGGAGGCGCTCGCTACCAATATCGGAGTCGACATCCTGAAGCGCGGCGGCAACGCGGTTGACGCAGCGGTCGCCGTCGGCTTCGCGCTGGCCGTGACGCTGCCCGAGGCCGGCAATCTCGGCGGCGGCGGCTTCATGCTGATCCACATGGCGGCAACGGGCGAGACGGTCGCCATCGACTATCGCGAGAAGGCGCCGGCGAAGGCGAGCCGCGACATGTTCCTCGACGCGAACGGAAGCGCCGATCCGAAGCTCTCGCAATGGAGCGGGCTCAGCATCGGCGTGCCGGGCACCGTCGCCGGTCTTGCGCTTGCGCTCAAACGCTACGGCACGATGAGCCTTGCAGATGTGATGGCGCCGGCGATCGCGCTTGCGAAAGACGGCGTCGAAGTCACGCCCGGCCTCGCCGAGGCGCTTGCGGCAAGCCATGCGACCTTTGCGAAATATCCCTCCAGCGCCGCGATTTTCCTGAGGCCCGACGGCGGCGACTTCCGGCCCGGCAACCACCTTATGCAGAGCGACCTCGCGCAATCGCTTCAGGCAATTGCGAAGGATGGGTCCGACGCCTTCTATCGCGGCGCGATCGGGGAACGGATCGCGGCGGAGATGGCGCGCTCCGGCGGGCTGATCACGACCGACGACCTCGCGCAATACGAAGCGATCGTGCGCGAGCCGGTCAAGGGCACCTATCGCGGCTATGAGATCCTCTCCATGCCGCCGCCCTCCTCCGGCGGCACGCACGTGATCGAGATCCTGAATATTCTCGAAGGCTATCCGATCGGCGCGCTCGGCTTCGGCAGCGCCGAGACGATGCATCTGATGGCCGAAGCGATGAAGCGCGCCTACGCCGACCGCAGCGAATATCTCGGCGACAGCGACTTCGTGGACGTGCCGGTGAAGGGGCTGACGAGCAAGGCCTACGCGGAATCGCTCCGCGCGACGATCGACGAGAGCCATGCCACGCCGTCGGCGGAGATCAAGCCCGGCGAGCCCCTACCCTACGAGAGCGACCAGACCACGCACTTCTCCGTCGTCGACAGCCAGGGAAACGCCGTCTCCAACACCTATACGCTGAACTTCGGCTTCGGGTCCGGCCTCGTCGCGGAAGGGACCGGTATTCTTCTCAACAACGAGATGGACGATTTCTCCGCTAAGCCCGGCGTGCCGAACGCCTACGGGCTGATCGGCGGCGACGCCAACGCGGTCGCGCCGAAGAAACGTCCGCTCTCCTCGATGAGCCCGACCATCGTCCTGAAGGACGACGAGACCTTTCTGGTGACCGGCAGCCCGGGCGGGAGCCGCATCATCACCACGGTGCTGCAGGTGATCATGAACGTCATCGACCACGGCATGAACATCGCGGAAGCGAGCGCGGCGCCGCGCATGCATCATCAATGGCTGCCGGACGAGCTCCGCGTCGAGGAAGGCTTCAGCCCCGATACGCTGAAGCTGCTCGAAGCGATGGGCCACAAGGTCGCGGCGAAGGCGACGATGGGCTCGACGCAGTCGATCCTGCGCCGCGACGACGGCGCGCTCTTCGGCGCCTCCGACCCGCGCCGCCCGACGGCGCTGACCGCGGGCTATTAGAGCGCACCGCGCCGGCGCGACACGACGCCGAGGAACGCCGTTAGCCCGACATTTGCCATGGCAAATGCGACGAGGACGCCGAGCGTCGCGCTTGCGCCGCCGCGCGCCAGGACGAGCGCGGCAAGCGTCGGCGCCAGCGCCTGCGCGATGAAGCTCGGAAGCGCGATCTTCCCCATCAGCGCGGCGTAACGCTCCGCGCCGAAGAGCGCCAGCGGCAGCGTGCCGCGCGCGATCGATTCAATCCCGATGCCCGCGCCATAGGAGACGAGCGCGACCGCAACGATCGGAAATCCCGAGAAGAGAAGCGTGAGCCCGGTCGCGACAAGGGTTGTCGCCGCAAGCTTGGTGAAGATCGGGTGGTAGAAGCGCCCGAGCAGCATCTCCACGACGCGGGCGGTGACCTGCGAAGGCCCGACCATGGCGCCGAGAGCGACGGCGGTCGCGAGCGCCAGGCCCCTCGCTTGCAGAAGCGCGAGCAGGTGAACGGAGACCGTGGCCGAGATCGCCGAGGCGAGCGCAATCGCCGTGCCGAGCAGCACAAAATGCAGTCGCGCATCCTTCGGAACGAGTGGCAAGCTGGGCACGCTAGGCGCTTTCTCCGGTTCGCCCGCGAGCCGGGCAGGTGCGACGCGCGGCAGCGCAAGAAAATGCACGGGGAAAGCGAAGAGGAGCTGAATAGCGGCGTAGGCGAAGCAAGTCCCACGCCACCCGAGATGACTCAGGAAGAAGGCGCTTAAAGGCCAGCAGACGGTGCTCGCGAAGCCGCCGAAGAGCGTCACTCCGACGATGGCGCGCCGGGCGTCGCCGCCATAGTAGCGCCCGAGCGTCGAGAAAGCGGCGTCATAGAGCCCCGCGCCCATGCCCGAGCCGATGATGAGCCAGGCGACGAGATAGATCGGAAGCGCCGGCGCGAACCCGAGGATCAGAAGGCCGAGGCCGAGCAAGGCGGAGCTGGCGGCGAGGACGCGCCGGCCGCCTTCCGCCTGGATCGCCCGCCCGACGCGCGGCGACGCGAATCCCGAGACGACGAGCCCAAGCGACAACCCACCGACCACCCACGCAAGCGGCCAGCCGGTGTCGGCGGCGATCGGCCGAGCCAACACCGCCAGGAGATAGTAGGTCGAACCCCAGGCAAGAATCTGCGTGACGCCGAGAACGCTGACGACGCGGCGCCAGTTCGTCTCGGTGAAGGCGGCCGACGTCGACGTCGCGCCGCCGGCTGCGCTCAAGCAAGAATCCCGGCGGGCGCGCGCTCCGGAGGCGACTTCGCGGCGCCGGTGGCGCAGCCGCAGCCGCATCCATCAGCGCCCGCGTCCTTCGCCACGGCGTCCGCTCGGCAACAGGCATCGGCGCGCGCAGGCGCCGGTCCGCCGCAGCAGCCGCCCGATGCATCGGCTGCCGTCACCGACCGCGTGGTGCAGACCCCGGTCTCGGGCAGCACCAACTCGAGCCGATCAGCGGCGGCGATGTCACCGGCGATCGCCGCGACCACCGAGCGCACCTGTTCGTGGCCGGTGAGGAGGAGGAAGGTCGGGGCGCGCCCGTAGCTCTTCACCCCGACGGTATAGAAACCGGGCTCGGGGTGGGCGAGCTCGCGATGCCCGTGCGGCGGTACCGAGCCGCAGGAGTGAACATTCGGGTCGATGAGCGGTCCGAGCGCCCGCGCGCTCTCAAGCCATGGGTCGAGCTCCAGCCGCAATTCGCGGGTGAGATCGAGGTCCGGCCGCTGGCCCGTCGAGACAACGATCCGGTCGAACGGGCCAAGGTGGACGGAACCGCCGTGAAGATCGCCTTCGACGGCGAGGGCACCGCCAGCGTCTCGAACCGCCGTCGTCGAGAAGCCGGCGACGAGATCGACGCGACCGGAATCGACAAGCGCCTTCACGTCCGCGCCGAGCTCGCCGCGCGCCGGTAATCCATCCTCGTTGCCGCCGCCATAGACGCGGACCGGCGTGGCGCTGCGGATCGCCCAGGTGATCGCGATCGCCGGCTCCACTTCCGCGAGACGCGCGAGGTCGAGAAGCGCGTTTCCGGCCGAATAGCCGGCGCCGACGACGAGCACGCGCTTGCCGGCGTAGGCGGCGCGTTCACGGCCTAGCACGTCGGGAATGCCGTAGGCGATGCGATCGGCATGGTCATGTTCGCCATCGGCCGCCAGACCGCCCGCTCCGAGCGGGTTGGGATTGGTCCACGTGCCCGAGGCGTCGATCACGGCGCGCGCGAGATCGCACCGCACCGTCCCCCCATCGCGCATGACGGTCACAACGAACGGCCTCTCCGCGCGGCCTTTGCTCGTCACCTTGTCGATCCCAAAGCGGGTGATCGCGGTGACGCGCGCGCTTGTCTCGATCGCCGCCTTCATCTCCGGGACTTCCGCGAGCGGCTTCAGATAGAGATCGTAGAGCTCGTTGCCGGTCGGCATCGCTTCAAGCGGCGGGTATCGCCAGCCGTGCTTCTCAAGCAGCGCCCGCGCCGCGGAGTCGACGTCGAAGCGCCAAGGCGAGAACGTGCGCACGTGACCCCAGTCGCGGACGCTCGCCGCGACCGTCGCCCCGCGTTCATAGACGTGGACGGGGATGCCACGCGACACGAGATGCGCCGCCGCCGCGAGCCCGACCGGTCCGCCACCGATGACGGCAACCGGATGATCCATCGATGCCTTGAACGCCATCTCTTTCACCTTCCATATTCCCGGAATCTTCGAACTATAGGACAAACCACGGGCCCGATCTTCATGCCGCCTGTCCCGTCGCAGATTTGACGCCCGCGTCGGCGCAGCATTCGTCCGCGAGATAACCGATGAGCGTGTCCATCGCCGCGTAGTTCGCCCTGCAGATCAGCGTGGTCGATTGCCGCTCCTGATTGACGAGCCCGGTCAGGATCAAGCGGTGCAGGTGATGCGAGAGGGTCGAGGATGCGATGCCGATCTTCTCCTGCAGGCGGCCGACCGGAAGGCCGGCATCGCCCGCGCGGACCAGCGTGCGATAGACCTTGAGCCGGGTCGGGTTTCCCAGCGCCTCGAGCTGCGCGGCGGCGTGCTTCAGTTGCATGACGCGCCTCTAGCGGAAGCCGAGTCGACCGTCAACCCATATTTCCGGTTATTTCGAAATAGCGGCGGCGGAGCGCTGGAAAGTGGTGCGAGCCGGACGATCCGATTGCCACATCCGGGCATGCGGCGCGACGACGGCGCGCGCTTCGGCGGCTCCGACCCGCGTTCGCCCGACCGGGCTGACGGCGGGCTATTGCCACTGGCGTTCCGCGCCGGAATTTGGAATTGTGCGCGCGCTAAGCCCGCCACAACCAAAGGGCGGCCACCGGGAGGAATGCATGTCCACAATTGATATGACGCCGCAGTCGCGGCGCGATTTCTTCAAGACTTCGGCCGCCGCCGCGGCGCTCATTGGAGGGCTCGGGGTCAGCCCGGCGCTGGCGCAGGCGGCAATGGCAGTCGGCGCCTCGGAAAAGCCGCTGAAAGCCGCCTTTTCCAACGCCGGCCTGCAGGCGACCTGGTGCGCCCAGGGCAAACAGGCGGCGGAATACTGGGGCAAGCTCTTCAACGTCGAGGTGACCTGGTTCGACGGACAGCTCGACGCCGTGAAGCAGCGCGCCGCCATCGACAACATGGCCTCGCAGGACTGGGATTTCGTGGCGATCCAGGCTTTCGGCATCGGCACGCTGACGCAGCCCGTTCAGGCGATGATCGACAAGGGCATCCCGGTCATGGACATGGACACGCTGATCGCACCGCTCGACCAAATCGGCGTGCACAGCTTCCTCGCCCCCGACAACGAGTTCATGGGCGCGGCGGTGACGCAAGCGCTGGTCAGCGCCATCGGCGGCAAAGGCAAGATGGTGATGACGCAGGGCGCACTTGGTCATACCGGCGCACAGGGCCGTGCCCGCGGCTTCGAATCGGTGGTGAAGAATTTCCCCGACATCGAGGTGCTCGACACACAGCCTGCCGATTGGGACGTTTCCAAGGTGTCTCGCATCTGGGAGACGCTGCTGACCAAGTATCCGCAGATCGACGCGGCGTTCTTCCACAATGACGACATGGCGCTTGCGGCCTACGAAGTCATGAAGCGGCAGAACCGCACCGAGATCAAAATCGGTGGCGTCGACGCCATGCCGCCTGCCATCAGCGCCGTCTCAGACGGGCGGATGCTGGCGACCGTCCGCAACCCCTCCTGCCGCATCCATGGCTACTCGGTTGTCGCCGGCGTGGCGGCGGTCGTCGGCGGTGAGAAGACCGACGCCGGCATCCCGAAGAACATCGTGACCGACGGCCCGGTCGTCACCCAGGCCAACGCCGCCGGCATGCAGTGGATGGAAGATCACTTCCTGATCTAGTCCGATCGGCGCCGCCGGCCCTCCGGGTGTCGGCGGCGCTTTCGTCCGACCGACGGTCCATCGCCCCTTATGAGCGAAACGGCATGAGCGCGACGGATAGCGGATCGGGAGCCTCCGCGGGCGCCCCGCTCCTCGAGCTAACGAATATCTCGAAATCGTTCGGCGGCGTGCAGGCGCTGCGCGAGGTCGATTTCACGCTCCGCGCCGGAGAGATTCACGGCCTTGTCGGCGAGAACGGCGCCGGCAAATCGACGCTGATGAAGATCGTCGCCGGCGTGCATGCCGATTTTTCCGGCACGATGAAGATCGAAGGGAAAGAAGTCCGCTTCCGTTCCGCGCGCGACGCTCTCAACGCGGGCGTCGGCATGGTGCACCAGGAGCTTTCCATCGTTCCGGATCTCTCCGTCGCCGAAAACGTGTTCCTCGGCGCGCAGCCGACGAAGGGCGGGATCGTCGACTGGAAGCGCATGGTGCGCGAGGCGCGCGAGCATCTCGCCGGCCTCGGCATCGCCGTCGATCCGCGCGAGCGCATGGGCTCGCTTTCGATCGGCCTGCAGCAGTTGATCGAGATCGCCCGCGTGCTCTTCTCCGGTGCCCGCATCATCATCCTCGACGAGCCAACCTCGGCGCTCTCGCCGCCCGAGGTGGAGCGCCTTTTTGCCGTGCTGCGGCGCCTCAAGGAGGGCGGCCGCAGCTTCATCTTCATCTCGCACTTTCTCGACGACATCCTGAAGATCTCCGATGAGATCACGATTTTCAGGAACGGCCGCAAGATCGTGACGAGCCGGACGGAAGGCATCGACAAGCTCTGGGTGATCGAGCGCATGATCGGCGCCGGTCACGAGGAGCTGGGCGAGACCTATACCGGCGAGTTCACCCTCAATCCGAAGGCCGAAGCGAGGGTCGTCCTGAGCGCGAGCGGGCTTTCCTACGAGCGCAGCCTGAAAAACGTCTCGCTCGACGTGCGCGCCGGGGAGATTCTCGGCATCTACGGCTTCATGGGCTGCGGCGTATTGGAGCTGACGCGCGCGCTCTTCGGTAAGATCAAGCCGAACGGCGTGCTCGCGCTCGAAGGCGACGTCCTGCGTCTCCCCCATACAGCGAAAGCGCGCCGCTCCGGCCTCGCCTTCGTGCCGGAGAGCCGCCGCGCCATGCTCTTCCACCACGAGCCGATCTACAAGAACGCGACCATCGCGATCCTTGACCGCATCTCCCGCCTCTGGCTGAAGCCTAGGAATGAGCGCGAGATCGCAGAGCGGCACATCAAGAGCCTGAGCATCCGCACGTCGGGAGTCGACGCGCTGCTCGGTCAACTCTCCGGCGGCAATCAGCAGAAGGTGGCGCTGGCGAAATGGCTGACGCACGCGCCGAAGGTCTTGATCCTCTCCGAGCCGACGCGCGGCATGGACGTCGGCGCCAAGGAGGACGTAGTGAAGATCGTCCGCGGTCTCCGCGACGCCGGCATGGCCATCGTCGTCGCTTCGACTGAGCCGGAGACGATCCTGTCGCTCGCCGACCGCATCCTGGTGATGAAGAAGGGTGAGATCGTAAGAGAGTTCGCGGAGGGGACGGTCAGCAAGGACCGGCTTCTCGAGGCGGCCTAGGGAGAAGCTTTCATGACGCCGGTGACGGATCCGATGACAGTGCCGGCGCGGCGCGGCCTCGGTCTCTGGTTCAGGAACCAGATGCGCAACATCGCGCCTTTCGTGACGCTGCTCTTTCTCGTCGTCTTCTTCAGCGTCGCAAGCCCCTCGTTCCTGACGCTGGCGAACCTGCAGAACATCCTGAACCAGGTGTCGATCACCGGGATCATCGCCGTCGGCCTGACCTTCGTGATCCTTTGCTCCGAGATCGACCTCTCGGTCGCGGCGATCGCCAACGTCGCCGGCATCGTTGTCGCCTATTTCACGCTGCAGGAATCCTACGTGAACATCGCCAACGTGCCGCTTCCTGGCGGCTTCGCGGTGCTCTTCGGACTGCTCGCCTGCTTTGCGCTCGGGCTCGTTAACGCGGCCGGCGTCACGCTGATCGGCATCCCCTCCTTCATCATGACGCTGGCCATGATGCAGATCGGCGACGGCGTCTCGGCGCTTCTCGTACGCGGTCAGATCGCCTACGCGGTGCCGCCGCTTATCTCGACGCTTGGTTCCGGGCGCATCGCCGGCGTGCCCTGGATCGTGATCGTCGCAGCGACGATGCTCCTCGTCGCCCACATCGTTTTGACCTACACGCGCTTCGGCCGCTACGTCTACATGGTCGGCGGCAACCGCGAGGCTGCGGAATATTCCGGCGTCAACGTCAAGCGTGTCATCGGCGCGGTGATGGTGATCGGCGCGGTCTGCTCCGGCATCGCGGGCATGCTAGGCGTCGCCTATTTCGGCAGCGCTCAACAGACCGAATTCACGCCCTATTTGCTCGACGCCATCGCCGCGGTCGTCGTCGGCGGCACCTCGCTCTTCGGTGGGCGCGGCGGCATCGGCAACACGATCGTCGGCCTCTTCGTCCTCGGCGTCTTGAACAACGGCCTCGACCACGTGCAGATCGACCCGTTCCTGAAAGTGCTGATCCGCGGCCTGATCCTCCTCATCGCGCTCATCATCAACGTCTACGCGCAGCGGCTGAGGGAGACGACGAAGGAAGCAGGATAGCGGCGGACCTTAAAGAAAGGGCGGCATCGCTGCCGCCCCTCTTCAAATCGCGACCTGTCATCTCAAGCCGCTTCCGCTGCCGCCTCGTGCTTCGGCTTGAAGAGCAGGCGGTCGGAGCCGGCGGTGACCTTCACCTCGTCACCGTCGCGGACGTCGCCACCGAGGATCTTCTCGGCGAGCGGGTCCTGCAGCTCCTTCTGGATCACGCGCTTCAGCGGCCGCGCCCCGTAGGCCGGATCGTAGCCCTTCTCGGCCAGCCACTTGCGCGCGCTCTTATCGAGCGACAGCGTGATCTTGCGCTCTTCAAGGAGCTTGCGCAGGCGGCCGAGCTGGATGTCGACGATCGCCTCCATCTGCTCCCGCTTAAGCCGATGGAACAGGATCACCTCGTCGACGCGGTTCAGGAACTCCGGCCGGAAGTTCGCGCGCACGACTGACATAACCTGGTCGCGCACCACGTCGACGTCCTCGGTCTCCTTCAGGTTCACGAGGTATTCGGCGCCGAGGTTAGAGGTCATGATGATGAGCGTGTTGCGGAAGTCGACCGTGCGGCCTTGGCCATCGGTCAGCCGCCCGTCATCGAGCACCTGCAGGAGGACGTTGAAGACGTCCGGGTGCGCCTTCTCGATCTCGTCGAAGAGGACCACCTGGTAGGGCCGCCGGCGGATCGCCTCGGTGAGCGCCCCGCCCTCCTCGTAGCCGACATAGCCCGGTGGCGCGCCGATCAGCCGCGCGACCGAGTGCTTCTCCATGTATTCGGACATGTCGAGGCGGACCATCGCGGTCTCGTCGTCGAAGAGGTACCAGGCAAGCGCCTTCGTCAGCTCCGTCTTGCCGACGCCCGTGGGCCCCAGGAACATGAACGAGCCGATCGGCCGGTTCGGGTCCTGCAGTCCGGCGCGCGCGCGCCTGACGGCCTTCGACACCGCCTGTACCGCCTCGCCCTGGCCGACGACGCGCTTCGCCAGCTCGTCTTCCATGCGGAGAAGCTTGTCACGCTCGCCTTCCAGCATCTTGTCGACCGGAATGCCGGTCCAGCGCGACACGACCTGCGCGATGTGGTCGGGCGTCACCGCCTCCTCCACGAGATCGCCGGCCTTGCGCTCCTGCGCTTCCGCCGCGGCAAGCTGCTTTTCGAGCGCCGGGATGACGCCGTAGGCAAGCTCGCCGGCCTTGGCGAGGTCGCCGCGCCGCTGCGCGGTTTCAAGGTCGAAGCGCGCCTGATCGAGCTGCTCCTTGAGCTTCGACGCGGCGCCGAGCTTTTCCTTCTCCGCCTGCCAGCGCGCGGTCAGTGCCGCCGACTGCTCCTCGAGATCGGCAAGCTCCTTCTCCAGCCGCTGCAGCCGATCCTTCGAGGCCTGGTCGGTCTCCTTCTTCAGCGCCTCGCGCTCGATCTTGAGCTGGATGATGCGGCGGTCGAGCTCGTCGAGCGCCTCCGGCTTGGAATCGACCTGCATGCGAAGACGCGACGCCGCCTCGTCCATCAGGTCGATCGCCTTGTCCGGCAGGAAGCGGTCGGTGATGTAACGGTTCGACAGCGTCGCCGCGGCGACGATCGCGGAATCCGTGATGCGGACGCCGTGATGCACCTCGTACTTCTCCTTCAGGCCGCGCAGGATCGAGATGGTGTCCTCGACCGTGGGCTCGGAGACGAAGACCGGCTGGAAGCGCCGGGCGAGCGCCGCGTCCTTCTCGATGTGCTTGCGGTACTCGTCGAGCGTCGTGGCCCCGACGCAGTGCAGTTCTCCACGCGCGAGCGCCGGCTTGAGCAAGTTGGAGGCGTCCATCGCGCCTTCCGCCTTGCCGGCGCCGACCAGCGTGTGGAGCTCATCGATGAAGAGGATGATGCCCCCGGCCGCCGCGGTGATCTCGGAGAGCACGGCCTTCAGCCGCTCCTCGAACTCGCCGCGGTACTTCGCCCCGGCGATGAGAGCGCCCATGTCGAGCGCCATCAGCTTCTTGTCTTTGAGGCTCTCAGGCACGTCGCCGTTGATGATGCGGAGCGCGAGGCCCTCGGCGATCGCCGTCTTGCCGACGCCGGGCTCGCCGATCAGCACCGGGTTGTTCTTGGTGCGGCGGGAGAGCACCTGCATGGTGCGGCGGATCTCCTCGTCGCGGCCGATGACCGGATCGAGCTTGCCCTCGCGCGCCGCCTCGGTCAGGTCGCGCGCATATTTCTTCAGCGCGTCATAGCCGGATTCCGCCGACGCAGTGTCGGCGGTGCGGCCCTGGCGGAGCGCGTTGATCGCCTGGTTGAGCCCCGTCGGCGTCACGCCGGCATCGGCCAGAATCTTCGACGTCGCCGCGTCCTTCTCCATGGCGAGTGCAAGCAGCAGCCGCTCGACGGTGACGTAGGAGTCACCAGCTTTTTCGGCGAGCTGCTCAGCGGTCGTGAAGACGCGCGCGAGCGGCTGCGAGAGATAGAGCTGGCCGGAGCCGCCCGACACCTTCGGCAGGCGGGCGATCGCCGTCTCCGTCGCGAGCTGCGCGTCCTTGGCGCGTCCGCCGGCGCGCTCGATCAGCCCGGCGGCCATGCCTTCCGGATCGTCGAGCAGGACTTTTAGAAGATGTTCGGGGGCGAATTGCTGGTGCCCCTGCCCGAGTGCGTAGGTCTGCGCGGACTGGACAAAGCCCTGCGCCCGCTCGGTGTATTTCTCGAAATTCATTGCTCACCCCTTTCGGCCCGCACCCCGACCCGAAGCGTCAGAGGAGCGGCCAGACACTTATGATTCGGCCCCCGAGGGCGGCCGTATTCGACATATGGTGGCGCGATTTTGTCGCGCAATACCGCCGTTTTGCGGACGCCTGCGAGGATGCGGAGTTGCATGCCGGGCGCATTGATTTCGAGCAAGGGCGACAAAACGGGGGACACGATCCGCCGAATCGAAAGGCCGGCGCGAGGCCGGCCCTCCGAAGCTCTTCAAAGAGCGAGGCTCAGTCCGGGAAGGCCGCCAGCGCGGCCGCGCCGTCTGGCGTCGCGTCGTCGCCCTCCTGCGCTGCAACCTCAGCGCCTTCGCCGCGCGGCGGCCGCCCGCGACGTCGGCGCGGCTGGCTCGGAGCAGGCTGCTCGGCGGGAGGCGCCGCGGCTTCGACGACCGGCGGCGCCGGAGCCGCAATCTCGGGCTGCGGCTCGTCCTGCCGCTGGAACCGCTGCTCGTTGCGGTCGCGGCCCTCGCGGTTGTCACGGTAATCGGGCCGGTCGCGCCGTGGCTCGAAGCGGTCGGGGCGCGGCCCGCGCTGCCTCTGATCGTGGTCGTTCTGACGGCCCTGCCCTTGCGCGGGCCGGTAGCCACGGTCGTCGTCGCCCTCGCCTCCGCCATTTTCGAATCGGTTGCCGGGGCTGTCGAAGCGGCTGCTGCCCTGGCTGTCGAAGCGATCCTCGCCACCCTCGTCTTCGTCGCGGTTGCTCGATTCAAAGCGGTCGCGCACGCGGCCGTTCATCTGCCGGTCCTCGTCGTAGCTCTCCTCGCCTCCGCCTTCGCGGAACTGCGGCTGCGACTGCTGGAACTGCGCCTGCGCCGCCATGACGATGCGATTGTAGTGCTCGGCATGCTGGAGGTAGTTCTCTGCGGCCACCACGTCGCCCGAAACATGCGCGTCACGCGCGAGCGACATATACTTCTCCGCCACATGCGCCGCGGTGCCGCGGACCTTCACGTCCGGCCCGTTCAATTCGTAACTGCGCGTGAGCGGATTCGGACCTTTGCGGCTGCGGCCGCGGGACCGGCGATTCTGATTATGCCTCATGGACCCGTTCTCTTGTTGACGGTCAATTCTCGTTTCCGATCCGCCCCCTGGGGAGCCGGCTCGGTCAATGCCTGGCGCGTTTGCTTCTTCGCCGACCTCGTCTTTCCGAAGGTCAAGACGTCCATGCGATGACGACGCGAGCGAACCAGCTTTCGGCGACTCTTTGTTTGTCTGTCTGCCGGGAAAGGAATGCCAGCTCTGTGGCTTCGCTCTGGTTTGCGAGTGGAAGCTAGCCCGATCATCCGACTTTTCCAAGCGCTTTTTTTGCCACCTTCGGGTTGGCCCCAAAGAAGGTTTGGCGGCCACTAACGACCCGTTCACGCCCGCCAAGATCGCGGCGAATCCCGACCTCGGAAAGACCCGCCTGGCGGCAGAGCGCGGCGACCGATTCGCCCTGATCGTAGCCCACTTCGAAGGCGAGGAAGCCGCCGGGGGCGACCAGCTTTCCGATCCGCGAGAGGATCGCCCGGTAGGCTGCGAGCCCGTCGGCGCCGCCATCGAGCGCAATCCTCGGATCGTGCTTCCGCACCTCCGCCGGCAAGCCTGCGATCGTGTCACTTCTTACGTAAGGCGGGTTCGAGACGACGATGTCGAACGGACCCTCCGGGCCCTCCGCGAAACCGATCTTGAGGAAGCGCATGCGGCCGGTGACGCCATGCGCCTCGGCGTTTGCACGCGCTGCCTGGAGCGCTTCCTCCGAAATATCGGTCGCGACGGCGCGCGCCTCCGGCAACTCGCTTAAGAGCGCAATTGCGATTGCGCCCGATCCGGTTCCAAGGTCGCAGAGCGCCAGCGCTCCGCCACGCCGGCGTGCTTCATCAAGCACTGATTCCACCAGCGTTTCGGTATCCGGCCGCGGAACAAGCGTTGCCGCGTTGAGCTTAAGCCTAAGGCCCCAGAACTCGGCCTCGCCGAGAATGCGTGCGACCGGCTCGCCGGCGCCGCGACGCTTCACGTAGGCACCGTAGCGCGCCTCCGCAACCGCCGGGAGCGGATCGCGGCTTCGCGCAACAAGCGCGGCCATGTCGAGACCGGCGGCGGTGGCAAGAAGCAACCGCGCATCGAGCGCCGCGTCTTCGGCGGCGGCAAGCCCCGCGCGTCCCTTGGCGAGTGCTTCGCCGTAGGTCATCCCTCGCCGCCCTCGAACTCTGAAAGCTTCCGCGCCTGGTCGTCGGCGATCAGCGCGTCCACAATCTCGTCGAGCGCTTCCCCCTCGAGCACCTTGTCGAGCTTGTAGAGCGTGAGGTTGACGCGGTGGTCGGTCACGCGCCCTTGCGGGAAATTGTAGGTGCGGATGCGCTCCGAGCGATCACCGGAGCCGACTTGCCCTTTGCGCTCCGACGAGCGCGCGCTGTCCAGCCTTTCGCGCTCCAATTCGTAAAGGCGCGAACGCATGACTTCGAGAGCCTGGGCGCGGTTCTGGTGCTGCGAGCGGGAACTCACGGCAACGGTGATGCCGGTCGGGATATGCGTCATGCGAATCGCCGATGAGGTCGTATTCGCGTGCTGACCGCCTTTAGACGAGGCGCGCAACGTTTCGACGCTCAGGTCATCGGGCTTGATCTCGATGTCGACGTCTTTGGCCTCCGGAAGAACCGCGACAGTCGCGGCCGAGGTATGGATACGGCCGCTCGCCTCCGTCTCCGGCACGCGCTGCACCCGGTGCACGCCCGATTCGAACTTCAGCCGGCGGTAGACGCCGGCGCCGCGCACTGCCGCGATGATCTCACGATAGCCGCCGGCCTCACCCTCGCTCGCCGACAGCGCCTCGATCCTCCATCCGTGCAGCGCGGCGTAGCGCTCGTACATGCGGAAGAGATCGCCGGCGAAAAGCGCCGCTTCGTCGCCGCCCGTCCCGGCGCGCACTTCCAGGATGGCGCTTCGGTCGTCGGCGGCGTCGCGCGGAATGAGGAGGACGCGGAGCTCGTCGCGAAGCCGCTCGACCTTGTTCCTGAGCGCCAGGCGCTCGTCCTCGGCGAGCGCACGCATTTCCCGGTCGGTGGCCGTATCAGCGATCAGCGCTTCGGTCTCGATAAGCTCGCGCTCTGCGCTTTCAAGCGCGCGAGCCTTTTCCGCCACTGGATCGAGCTCGGCGAACTCGCGCGACAGCCGCACGTATTCGCTTCCCTGCTGGCCGGACGAAAGCATCGCCGCCACGGTCTCGTGGCGACGGATGAGCGAGCGCAGACGCTCCTGCGGAATCGTTGCGGCCATAGGCGTCAGACAGGCACCCGGTTGGTCTCCGCCCAGGCTTGCAGCTCGCCGCGAATCTCGGAGGCCGAAGCGCCCTGGTCGATCAGCGCATTGAGCCGCTCGGCGATCGGCTTCAGCTCAAGCGCCCGGATCGCCGACTTGACCGGCCCGATCGCCGCGGAAGCCATCGAAAGAGCGCGGAAGCCGATCGCCGCGAGCGCGAGGGCGTCGAGCGGGCGCCCGGCAATCTCGCCGCAGAGCGTCAACGGCTTGCCGGCACGAGTGGCAGCTTCGGTGATTGAGCGGAGCGCGCGCAGGAACGCCGGATTGAGCGGATCGAAGCGGCCGGCAAGCCGGGTATTCGACCTGTCGCTCGCCATGATGAACTGCATCAGGTCGTTCGAGCCGACCGAGGCGAAGTCGACGGCGGCGAAGAGCTCCTCGAGCTGGAAGAGCAGCGACGGCACTTCGATCATGGTGCCGAGCACGAGCCGCACGGGGCCGGCATGGCCGTGACGGGCGAGATAGTTCTGCTCGCGCTTGACGATCGCCTTGGCGCGCTCGAACTCCACGACCTCTGCGACCATCGGGAACATCAGCCGAAGCTCGCGCCCGGCCGCAGCCTTCAGTAGCGCGCGCGCCTGCGTCTTCAGAAGCGCCGGCCGGTCGAGGCCAAGCCGGATCGCGCGCCAGCCCATCGCCGGGTTCTCTTCCTTCTGCTGGCGGAAATAGGGAAGCACCTTGTCGCCGCCGACGTCGAGCGAGCGGAAGGTAACCGGCTTGCCGTTCGCCACATCGAGCACCTGCCGATAGAACTGCTCCTGCTCGTTCTGCCGCGGGAAGGCCGAGGCCACCATGAACTGCAATTCGGTTCGGAAGAGGCCGACGCCGGCCGCGCCCGATTCCTCGAGCCGCGGCATGTCCATGATGAGCCCGGCATTGATGTGGAGCGCAATCTCAACTCCGTCGCGCGTGACCGAAGGCTCGTGCCGGGTGAGCCGGTACTGCTCTTGGCGGCGGGCACGGAAGCGGGCCTTGTCGGCGTAAGCGGTCTCGATGTCGGAGGGGGGCCTCAGATGCACCTCGCCGGTGTCGCCATCGACGATGATCGCGTCGCCCGCTTCGGCGAGCGCCACCACATCCTCGAGCTGACCGACGGTCGCGATGTTGAGCGCCCGTGCGACGATCGCCACATGGCTCGTCGGCCCCGCTTCCTCGAGCACCAGCCCGCGCAGCCGCTCGCGGTCGTAGTCGAGGAGATCGGCCGGCCCCATGTTGCGCGCGACGATGATCGCATCCTCCGGCATGTCGGAAGCGAAGGGCCCGTGCGGGCGGCCCATCAGCTCGCGCAGCAGCCGATTGGCGAGATCGTCGAAATCGTGCAGCCGGTCGCGCAGGAACGGATCGGTCTGCCGCGTCATCTGCGCGCGCGTATCGTTCTGCACGCGCTCGACCGCCGCCTCGGCGGTGAGCCCGTTCGCGATCGCCTCCTGCAGCCGCCGCGTCCAGCCGCGGTCCTCCGCGAACATCTTGTAGGCTTCGAGGATCTCGCGGTGCTCGCCGGTGCCGACCTCGGCGCCGCGCGCCAGGAGATCGTCGACGGAGAGTCTGAGGCTCGCCATCGCCGCGTCGAGGCGGCGCAGCTCCAATTCGACGTCCTCGGCGATCAGCTGCGTCACGACCACGCGCGGCTCGTGCAGAACCACGTGGCCGAGCGCGATTCCCTCGGCGAAGGCGCCGCCTTTCAGGTGCACCGGGCGGTTCACGTCGAGATCGGCGCCGGGGATCGTGAGATCCTCCATCTCGCCGGACGCGAACATCTCCGCCAACACCATCGCGGTCGTCTGCAGCGCCTCGATCTCCTCCTCCGCGTAGTTGCGGTAGGAGCGGTTCTGCACGACGACCACGCCGAGCGTCCGTCCGGCGCGAAGCACCGGGACGCCGAGGAAGGAGTGGTAGATCTCCTCGCCCGTCTCCGGCAGGTAGGCGAAGGCCGGATGCGACTGCGCGTCGGGAAGATTCAAGGCCCGCGCCTCGGCGGCGATCAGACCGACGAGGCCGCGCCCGACCTGCAGCGTCGCCCGGTGCACGGCGGTCGGCTTCAGGCCTTCGGTGGCATAGAGCTCAAGGATGTTGTCGGCGCGCAGCACATAGACCGAGCAGACCTCCGCGACCATGTTGGCAGCGATCAGCCTGACGATCTTGTCGAGCCGCTGTTGGGCGCCGATCGGCTCCGCCATGACCTCGCGGAGTTTCCGCAAGAGCACGCGCGGTCCGGCGAGCGCCCCCCGGGTTGCTGCCACACCTTCCTCCTAACGGCACGGCGCCGAACTTTCGCCGCTACCGGCCGCGGCGCCGCCAATATGCATTCCGGCCCGCCCGCTCGCCCGATGGGCCGGGCGGCGGCCGCGGGGCTTCGCAATGCCCGCGTGCCCCGATGCCTTACGTCTTATCGAGTTCGTATATTGAATGGAGCGTCCGAACCGCAAGCTCGGTATAGGCGGCGTCGATCAGCACAGAGATCTTGATCTCCGAGGTGGTGATCAGCTGGATGTTGATGCCGCGCGAGGCCAGGGCCTTGAAAGTCTCCGCCGCGACGCCGGCGTGGCTGCGCATGCCGATGCCGATCACCGACACCTTGGCCACTTCGCTCGATCCGGAGACGCTTTCAATGGACACGGCCGTCTTCACCCTGTCGATCAGCTGCATCGCCCGATCGTAATCCGCGATCGGAACCGTGAACGTCATGTCGGTGGCGCGGCCGCTCTTGCTCTGCGAGATCATGTCGACGTTGATGCCGGCCTCCGCCAGAGGCCCGAAAATCGCCGCGGCGACACCGGGCTTGTCCTCCACCCCGCGGAGCGTGATCTTGGCCTCGTCCTTGGAATAGGCGATGCCGGTAACGAGCTGCTTTTCCACGATCTCTTCCTCATCGCAAATAAGCGTGCCGACCGACAGGTTGCCGGGGCCGGTCTGTGGCGCATTCGGATCGTCGAATGAGGAGCGCACGAAGACCCTCACTCCATGCACCATGGCAAGCCCGACGGAGCGCACCTGCAGCACCTTCGAGCCGAGCGATGCCATTTCGAGCATCTCCTCGAAGGACACCTTGTCGAGCCGCCGCGCCGTCGAGACGATGCGCGGGTCGGTTGTATAGACGCCGTCCACGTCCGTATAGATGTCGCAGCGTTCCGCGCCGATCGCCGCGGCGACCGCTACCGCACTGGTATCCGACCCGCCGCGCCCGAGCGTGGAGATGCGATTGTCGGGGGCGAGCCCCTGGAATCCGGCGATCACCGCCACCTGCCCCTTGGCTAGGCGCTCAAGCAGCACCTCGGAGCGGATATCGGTGATGCGGGCGGCGCCGTGGGTCGCGTCGGTCAGGATCGGAAGCTGCCAGCCGAACCAGGAACGAGCATCAATTCCCATGTTCTGCAGCACGATGGCGAGGAGCCCCGCCGTCACCTGCTCGCCGGTCGCGACCACGGCGTCATACTCGCGCGCATCGTGGAGAACCGCTGCGGCGCGGCAGAGCGCCACCATCTTGTTGGTCTCGCCCGCCATTGCGGAGACGACGACGGCGACCTCGTGCCCGGCATCCACTTCGCGCTTTACGTGGCGCGCGACGTTGGCGATGCGATCGAGGTCGCCCACCGACGTTCCGCCGAATTTCATGACAAGCCGGGCCATGCCGTGAAAACTTCCGTGAGGCGCGTGCCGGAAGGCCCGGTCTCGCCACGCCAAATGCCGGGAACATCGGCGATTTCCCACCGATTGCGGCTCTTTATCGACTTCCGGGCCGGCCGGCAACAGCCAGCCCCTCCAAGACCGGCCGAACCGCAAAGGATTTGCCTATCGGTCGCCGGGAAGCCAAATGGAGGCGTGGCCGTTAAACCGGCCGAAGCTTGAGGAGCGTCATGCACAAGGTCGCGGTGATCGTCGGCAGCATCCACAAGGAGTCGATCAATCGGAAATTCGCCAACGCTTTGAAGAAGCTCGCCGACGGAAGACTGGCGCTCGACCTCGTCAGGATCGACGACCTGCCGCTCTTCAATCAGGACGACGAGGCAAGCCCGAGCGCGGAAGTCATCCGTTTCAAGGGCGAGATCGCGACGGCCGATGCCGTGCTCTTCGTGACCCCAGAGCACAACCGCTCCATCCCCGCCGCCATGAAGAATGCGATCGACTGGGCGACCCGGCCGCCGGCCAACAATTCCTTCAGAGGCAAGGTCGGCGCCATCACCGGCACATCGCGCGGAGTCATATCGACAGCGATCGCCCAGCAGCACCTCCGCACCATCCTCTCGGCGCATTTGACGGCCCTTCTCGGCGCTCCGGAGGCCTACGTGCAGTTCAAGGATGAGCTGATCGACGACGCCGGCGACATCACCATCGAAGCGACACAGAAATTCCTGCGGACCTTCATCGACAACTTCGCGCGGCTCGTGGCGGCGATGCCGAAGGTCTGAGCGCGGGCCCGCGATTGAGGAGATCAAGATGTCGGAAGCCGCGGCCGCACAGTCGAGGGGAATGACGATCGGTGTCTGGGTCTTCCGTGTCCTCCTTGCCGCGCTCTTTCTCTTCGCCGGCATCTCGAAGCTGGTCGGAACGACGATTGAGAGAGATATTTTCGAGGTCGTCGGCGGGCAATGGCTGCGCTATCTGACTGGCCTCGCAGAAGTCGTCGGCGCCGTCACGCTGCTCGTGCCGGCGGTCTCGGCCTTCGGCGCCCTCATCCTTCTCGCCGTCGATATCGCCGCCTTCGGCGCGCAGATCACGGTGCTCCACCAGGACTGGATCCATCCGATCGTGATCGGCGCGTTGCTTGCGATCCTAGTCTATATCCAGCGTCGTCAGATACTGAACCGACTGCGATAAATTGAAGATGCGTACCGATCCTCTCGAATCCGCAACGACCGTCGACGCCGGCGAGATCGCCAAGTTCGAGCGGATGGCGACGGAGTGGTGGGATCCGGACGGGAAATTCCGGCCGCTCCACAAATTCAACCCGGTCAGGCTCGCCTATGTCCGCGACGTGGTGGCCGAGCATTTCGGACGCGACCCGAAGCGCGGTATGCCGCTCGCCGACCTTCGCCTGCTCGACATCGGCTGCGGCGGCGGGCTCCTCGCCGAGCCCATGGCGCGGCTCGGCGCCGAGACCGTGGGCATCGACCCCTCCGCGATGAACGTCGAGGTGGCGCGGCGCCACGCCGAACGCGGCGACCTTGCCATCGACTACCGCGCGACGACGGCGGAGGCGCTTGTCGAGGCGGGCGAGATCTTCGACGTGGTTCTCGCCATGGAGGTCATCGAGCACGTGGCCGATGTCGACGCCTTCATCGCCGCCTGCGCGGCGCTCGTGAAGCCCGGCGGCCTTCTCATCGTCGCCACCATCAATCGGACGGCGAAGGCGTTCGCACTCGCCATCCTCGGCGCGGAATATGTGCTGCGCTGGCTGCCACGCGGCACGCACGATTATTCGAAGCTCGTTCGCCCCGCGGAGCTCGAATCCGCGCTGACGGCCGCGAGGCTCGCGGTCGTCGCTCGGACCGGCGTCCGCTACAACCCGCTCGCGGACCGCTGGTCGCGCGCCGCCGACATGGACGTGAACTACATGATCGTCGCCGGGAAGCCGGCGTAGCCGGCCGGGCGTTGAAAGGCCCCGGCTCGCCGCGTATGAGTTCTCTTGCCTTCCTCGCGAGCCCGGCCAGGGCAGCTGCGCCGGATTGCACGCCGAGGCTAGGATGACAGCGCCGCCTGCGACCGTCCCGAGCGCCCGTTGGGCCGCCCTCCACAACACCGCCTTCATGCGCTTTTGGGTGGTGCGGACGCTCGCCGGCTTCGCCGTGCAGATCCAGACCGTGGCAGTCGGCTGGCAGGTCTATGACATAACCCGCGATCCTCTCGATCTTGGTTTTGTCGGCCTGTCGCAGTTCCTGCCGGCGCTTCTCCTCGTACTCGTCACCGGGACTGTCGCGGACCGCTACCGCCGCCGCACCATCATGGCGGTCTGCCTCACGATCGAGGCGATCTGCGCGACCGCGCTCCTTGTCCTGACGGTGGCCGGCAGCCATCAGGTCTGGCTGATCTTCGTCATCCTTGCCGGCTTCGGCACGGCACGCGCCTTCTTCAATCCGGCACAGCAGTCGCTCTTTCCCAATCTCGTGCCGCCGGAGATCTTGAGCAACGCGATCGCGCTTACCTCCACCGGTTGGCAGATCGCCACCATCTGCGGCCCGGTGGCCGGAGGGCTCCTCTACGACATGGCACCGCCGCTTGCCTATGGCACAACGCTTGTGCTCCTCCTCGTTTCCGCAGCCCTCATCCTGATGGTGCCGCGGCGGGGTCAGCGAGTGGCGCCGCAACCGGCGAGCTGGGAGACGATCGTCGCCGGGTTTCGTTACATCTGGGGCGAGAAGATCGTGCTCGGCGCGATCTCGCTCGACCTCTTTGCGGTCCTTCTCGGCGGCGCGACCGCACTCCTTCCGGTCTATGCGCGCGATATCCTGCACGTCGATGCAAGCGGCCTCGGCATGCTGCGTGCATCGCAGGCGGTCGGTGCGATCGGCGTATCGCTCTACCTCACGACCCATACGATCCGCGACCACGCCGGCATCATCATGTTCGCCTTCGTCGGTGTGTTCGGGCTCTTCGTCATGGTGTTCGGCGCGTCGACGACGCTATGGCTTTCGGTGCTCGCCCTTCTCGTCATGGGTGGCGCCGACATGGTGAGCGTCTACGTGCGCGAGACGCTGATCCAGCTGTGGACGCCCGATCAGGTGCGCGGCCGCGTCAACGCCGTGAATATGGTCTTCATCGGCGCCTCGAACGAGCTCGGCGAATTCCGCACCGGCGTCTCAGCCTGGCTGTTCGGTGCCGTGCCGGCCGTCGTCCTCGGAGGATTGGGAACGATCGGCGTCGCCGCACTCTGGGCCTACTTGTTCCCGGAGCTTAGGCGGGCACGGCATTTAACCGGCAGGGTATGACCCGCCTCACGTCACCAGCTCGAACCGGTCCACGTCGAAAAGACCGAAATCGGTGATCTTGAGATGCGGGATGACCGGGAGCGGCAGGAAGGCGACCTGCAGGAACGGCTCGGGCAGCGTGCAGCCGACGGCCTTTGCGGCGGCGCGGAGCGCCACCAGCTTGTCGCGCACAGCTTCGAACGGCTCAAGGCTCATAAGCCCGGCGACGGGGAGCGCGAGCTCGGCGCGGATTTCGCCGCCGGCGGCAACCACGAAGCCGCCCTCTAGCTCGATAATGCGGTTGACAGCCGCCGCCATGTCGGAATCGTCGACGCCGATCACCGTGATGTTGTGGCTGTCGTGCCCGACCGACGCGGCGATCGCGCCCCGCTTCAATCCGAAACCATGGGCGAAGCCGCGGCCGATATTCTCGTTCTTGCCATGCCGCGCGACGACGGCGACCTTCACCGCATCCTGTGCGATGTCGGCCGGCACCTCGCCGCCTTGAGCGGCCATGTCGAGATCGAGCCGCTCTGTGATGATCTTGCCGGCAGTGACGCCGATGACCGGCATCTTGTTCCGCCCGACGGGCACGCGAAAGTCGGCGGCGGCGACAGGACGGCGCTTGATGCTGTCGAGGCCCACGGGTTCGAGCGGCGGGCGCGCCGCAAAGAGCGAATCCTCGACGAGCCGCCCGCCGGCGATCACGTGCCGGACGCGGCACGCATGGATATCCTCAAGAAGCACGAGGTCGGCGCGCCAGCCCGGCGCGACGAGACCGCGGTCGCGAAGCCCGAAGGCATTCGCGCCCGACCAGGTCGCTGCGCGATAGACGGCACGAAGCGGCCGGCCGAGCGCGATCAGCGTCCGGATCATGAAGTCGAGATGGCCTTCCTCGGCGATGTCGAGCGGATTTCTGTCGTCGGTGCAGAGCGCCATGAACGAAGAGGTGTTCTCGTCGAGCACCTCGGCGAGCGCGTGAAGATCCTTCGACACCGAGCCTTCGCGGATCAGGATCGTCATGCCCTTGGAGAGCTTCTCGCGCGCTTCCGTGGCGCGCGTCGCCTCGTGGTCGGTGCGGATGCCGGCGGCGAGATAGGCGTTCAGGTCGCGGCCGGTCATCAGCGGCGCGTGGCCGTCGATCGGGCGATCCTGGAAGGCGGCGAGCTTGTCGAGCGCCGCCGGGTCGCAGGCGAGCACGCCCGGAAAATTCATGAATTCGGCGAGCCCGATGACCTTCGGATGATCCCTGAGGCTTACGAGATCGGCGGCGGAAAGCGATGCGCCGGATGTCTCGAATTCCGTCGCCGGCACGCAGGACGAGAGCTGTACCCGGAGGTCCATGACCGTTCGCTCGGCAGCGGCGAGGAAATAACGGATGCCGTCGAGGCCGAGCACGTTGGCGATCTCGTGGGGATCGCAGATCGCCGTCGTCACGCCGTGGCGAAGGACGCAGCGGTCGAACTCGAGCGGAGTAACCAGCGAGGATTCGACGTGAAGATGCGTGTCGATGAAGCCGGGGACGCAGGCGAGCCCGCGCCCGTCGATCTCGCGGCGGCCCTCGTAGCGCGCATGCGTGCCGACGATGCGGTCGCCGACGACCGCAACATCGCTCCGCGTGACCGCCCCGGTGATGACGTCGAGGAGGTCGACGTCGCGAATGACGAGGTCCGCCGGTTCGCGGCCGGCGCCCGCCGCGATCGCGCGGGCAAGAAACGTTTGATCCATTCCCTCAGATATCAAGGAACCGCCAGGACGGGAAACCGGCGATCGGGGCTCTCGCCGCGAGCAGCGCGCCCGCGGCCGGTGCCTTGGCGAGCGCTTCCGGCGTGCGCCCTTCCGTCAGGTTGGTCAGATAGAGCGTGCGGAAGTCCCTGCCCCCAAAGCACGGCATTGTCGGCGCCGGGACCGGAACGACGAAGGATTCGGCCAGGCTGCCGTCGGGTGCGAAGCGGTTGAGCCGCCCGCCGGAGACGCCGGCGCTCCAATAGAATCCCTCCGCGTCGCAGCTGCCGCCGTCCGGCCGGCCGATCGTATCGTCAGGCTGGGCGAACCGGGTGCGCCCAGAGATCGCGCCGGTCGCCCGGTCGAAACGCCAGCGGTCGATCCAGGGTCCGCGCGAATCGGCGTGGAACATGACTTCTCCGTCCGCCGTCCAGGCGAGGCCGTTGGAGATGACGAGCCCATCCACCTTTCGCTCGACCTTGCCCGAGGGATCGACCCGGTAGAGCGCCGCGATCGGCTCCTTCCCCGGCCGGTCGTCCATGCTGCCGACCCAGAACGCGCCGTCCGGCCCGACCCGTCCGTCGTTGAGGCGACTCTTCGCCCCGGCCTCTTCCTCGATCTGGCAGAGATCGACGCGGGCCTCGCTCTTCGGGTCGAAGAGGATGACGCTGTGGCGGAGCGCGACGACAAGCGCGCCGGTGGCGGTGAGCCCGATCGAGCCGACCTCGCTTTCGAAGGTCCACGACGCAAG
Source organism: uncultured Alphaproteobacteria bacterium (assembly GCA_963739005.1). Lineage (GTDB taxonomy): Bacteria > Pseudomonadota > Alphaproteobacteria > Rhizobiales > Afifellaceae > DASWJZ01. The sequence continues at coordinate 1,099,665 of CAVTYQ010000002.1, forward strand.
CTCGCCGGACTCCGGAGCGAAGGCGTAGATCCTGCGGCTCAATATATCGACGAAATAGAGCCGGTCCGACCGCTCGTCGTAAACCGGGCTCTCGCCGAGCCGGCAATGCGGGTCGGCAACGCTGGTGAATTCTAGTGGCATTCGCGAATCTCGCCGCGCCGGTTGCTAAGCCGGCAAGGTAGCAGGCTCGCGGCGACGCGCCAAAGCGGCGTCAGGCCGCTGGGGCGCCCTCGGAGAGAACCCGGTCGAGCGCCCGCGCCAGCTCCCTTGTAAGGAACGGTTTACTAAGAACGGCGATGCGGCCGTTCGCGGCGATTTCCCCGCCGACCGTCAGCCGGTAACCGGTGGCGAAGATCACCGGGAGGTGCGGGTCGCGGCGGCGCAACTCCTCCGCCAGCTGCTCCCCATCAGTATCCGGGAGATTGACGTCGGTCAGGAGCACGTCGATCGGCGCCTCCCGCTCATAGAGCGCGATCGCGGCCTTCGCGCAGCGCGCCGGAAGCGGGTCATGGCCGAGCTCCCGCAGCATGTCGAGCGTCGCCATCATGATCAGCGCCTCGTCCTCAACGACCAGGATGCGCGAGGCTTTGACGAGACTCATGTGGCTCCACAACAGGGGCAATGGAACGCTGCCACCATCCCGCGCCCCCGGCGCGCGAGACTGCCTCAGGACCCCGCAAACGCAAAAGCGGCGAGAAGGTTCCGCCGGGCCACCGGGCCGGAAGCGGGGGGCCTCCCCGCCGGCCGACGCTGGAAATCGACGCTGCATTGCGGTAGAGCCGCCTTTCGCGCCGTCCCGCCCCGGCCAACGCGCCCATAGGCGCGCCGGAAAAGCGGGGCGTGAAAGTCCAAATGCTCTCGCAGGCGTGCGCTCTCGAGGACGAGTGGGGTTATGGTCATGCACTTCCTGCGAACTGTTGGGCGAGTGATCGGCGCGGTCTTCCGATGGATCGGGCTGCGCCGGATCCTCCTTGTTCTCGTCCTCTTCATCTGCGGCGTCCTCCTCGCCTTCAATTTCATCCTGCGCCCGATGATGATCGCGAGCTTCTTCGCCGGCCAGAAGCCTCCCGCGGTCGCGGTCTCCGCGACCGAGGTGAAGCCGACGACCTGGACCCCCACGATCGACGCGATCGGGACGCTTTGGGCGCTGCAGGGCGTCGATGTCGCGTCGGAAGCGGCGGGCGTCGTGAAGTCGATCAACTTCAGCGCGAACCAGCGCATCGACGCCGGCGCGCTTCTTGTGCAGATCGACGACGCGGTCGAGCGCGCCGACCTGATGTCGGCCGAGGCGGCCGTCGCGCGCGACCGCTCGCAGCTTGAGCGAACAAAACAGCTTCGCGCCACCGGCGTGAACTCGCAGGCGACGCTGCAGGATTCGGAAAGCGCGCTCGCCGCCTCCATGTCGGCGCTTGCCAAGGTCAAGGCTGTCGTCGACCAGAAATCGATCGAGGCGCCGTTCTCCGGCGTCATCGGCATCCCGCGCATCGACGTCGGACAGTACATCCAGCCGGGAACCGTCATCGCCACGCTGCAGCAGCTCGACACGATGAAGGTCGACTTCACCGTCCCCGAGCAGCAGGTCGAAGAGATCAAGATGGGGCAGACGGCGAAATTCGGCCTGACCGACGCCGACTTCGCCCATGAGGGCACCATCACCGGCATCGACCCGAAGATCGATCCGCAGACGCGGCTTGTCTCGGTTCGCGCCGAGGTGGAGAACCCCGACGGGGCGCTGCGCCCCGGGCAGTTCGTGCGCGTGCGCGTCGAGCTTCCGCCGGTCGAAAACGTGATCGCGCTGCCGCAGACGGCGGTCGTGACGTCACTCTACGGCGACTACGTTTACGTGGTGGAAGACGAAACGGCCGCCGCCGCCCCGACGGCGAAGCCCGACGATGCGGCAAACGCAGGCGGGAATAGCGCCGATCTCCGCACGTCGATCCCCTCCGACGCTTCGACCGCCACAGACGCCGCCAAGCCGCCGGCGACCGGCAACCTCGTGGCAAAGCAGGTTTTCGTGCAGCTTGGCCTCCGGCAGGGCGACCTCGTCGAGATCGCGTCCGGGCTCAAGCCCGGCCAGACCGTCGTGACCTCCGGCCAGAACAAGCTCGCCAACAATTCGCCGGTCAAGATCGACAACAGCGTCGATCCGGCGGCGATCGCTCTCGACGGCGGGGGCAACGGGTCGTGAACTTCTCCGAGATCTTCATCCGGCGGCCGGTCCTCACCGTCGTCACCGCGGTCCTGATCCTGCTTCTCGGGTTGCAGGGATTCTTCAACATGACCGTCCGCGAATATCCGGAGGTCGCGGAATCCGTCATCACCGTCAGCACCAGCTATGCCGGCGCCAGCGCCGACCTGATGCAGGGCTTCATCACGACGCCGCTCGTGAAGGCGGTCTTGACCGCCGAGAACGTCGACTACGTCACCTCCAAGAGCGCGCTCGGCTCGTCGAGCATCTCCGTCAACATGCTGCTCGGCTCCGATCCCGACACGGCGCTAGTCGACGTGCTCTCCAAGGTGCAGCAGGTGCGCGGGCAGCTGCCGGCCGACGCGGACGATCCCGTCGTCGTCAAGGGCACCGGCCAGAATTTCGCGCTGATGTACATGGCGGTGCGGTCCTCGACCATGAACCCGGAGCAGGTGACCGAGTATCTGACACAGGTGATCCAGCCGCGCTTCTCCACGGTCGAGGGCGTCGGCGAGGTGCAAATCCTCGGCGGGCGCGATTTCGCCATGCGCGTCTGGCTCGACCCGGTGCGTCTTGCCGCCCGCGGCGTCACAGCGGGTGACGTGCTCGCCGCCATCCGCGCCTCCAATTTCCTCTCCGCGCCCGGCAAGACCGAAAACACATTCGTCGCCTACGCCATTCAGACAGAGACCACGCTGCAGACGCCGGAATCCTTCGCCAACCTCGCGGTCAAGGCGAAAGGCGACGACATCGTGCGCCTTGGCGACGTGGCCACCGTCAGCTACGGCGCAAAGAGCGAGGACGTGCGCGTCTCGTTCAACGAACAGGAGGGCACGTTCCTCGGCGTGTTCGCGGCGCCGGGCGCCAATGCGCTCAACACGTCGGCGGCGCTCAAGGCGGAGCTCCCGCAAATCCAGCGCGATCTTCCGCCGGGCACCGAGATTGAGCTCGTCTACGACGCGACCCGCAACATCAGCGCATCGATCAAAGAGGTGTTCAAGACGATCGCCGAAGCCGTCGTCATCGTCATCCTCATCATCCTCGTTTTCCTCGGCTCCTTCCGCTCGGTGCTGGTGCCGATCTTCACGATCCCGCTGTCGCTCGTCGGCGTCTGCTTCCTGCTCTATCAGCTCGGCTACTCGATCAATCTCCTCACGCTGCTTGCCATGGTGCTCGCGATCGGCCTCGTGGTCGACGACGCCATTGTCGTGGTCGAGAACATCCACCGCCACCTCGAGCGCGGCGAGCGGCCGCTCAATGCCGCGATTGCAGGCATGCGCGAGATCTTCTCCGCGGTCGTCGCCATGACCATCACGCTCGCCGCCGTCTACGCGCCGATTGGCTTCACGCAAGGTCTGACCGGCGCGCTCTTCCGCGAGTTCGCCGTCACGCTTGCCGGCGCCGTGGTGATTTCCGGCTTCGTCGCGGTGACACTTTCACCGATGCTCGCGGCGCGCGTACTGAAGCCGCACGCGGCCGGCACGAGCCGCTTCCAGGCCCTCGTCGACCGCAACTTTGACAAGGTCAGCGCCTGGTACGGACGCCGCGTCACGTCGACTCTCAGCTATCGGCCGATCACGCTGACGATCGTGGCCGCGTTATCTGTGACGCTCGTCTTCCTCTTCCTGGACACGTCGCGCGAACTGGCGCCGGAGGAAGACATCGGCTTCATGTTCTCGATCGTGAACGCGCCGGCCTACGCAACGTCCGACTACACCGAGATGTTCGCGAAAAAGGTCGTCGAGGCGACCAAGGACATTCCGGAGATCGACGTGCGCTTCTCCGTCGTCGGGTTCGGCGGCACGAACACGGCGTTCGCCGGATTCGGATTGGTTCCATGGGCCGATCGCACGCGCAGTCAGAAGGTGGTCCAGACGGAGGTGCAGGGCAAGCTGAACGGCGTCGCCGGCGTGCAGGCCTTCGTCTTCGCGCCGCCGACGCTCCCCGGCACCGGCGGCGGACTTCCGGTGCAATACGTCATCCGCTCCACGGGCGGCGCCGACCGCGTCTTCGAGGTCGCCGAGGAGATCAAGAATCGCGCGCAGAAGAGCGGGCGGTTCATCATCGTGCAGGATTCGCTGGCGTTCACTCAGCCGCAGGCGCGCATCACCATCGACCGCGACCGCGCCGCGTCGCTTGGCGTCGCGATCAGCGACATCGGCACAACGTTGACGACGCTTGTCGGCGGCGGCTCGGTCTCGAAATTCGACCGCGAGAGCCGCAGCTACGACGTCATCACGCAGGTCGATCAGAAGGAGCGGTTCAACCCGGAGAGCCTCGGCAATTACTATGTTCGCAGCGCCTCCGGCGGCATGGTGCCGCTGTCGGCGGTGATCAGCATCAAAACGCAGGCGGCGCCGGTCGCTATCGAGCAGTTCAACCAGCTGAACTCGGCGACGATCTCCGCTTTGCCCTTCCCCGGCGTCTCGTCCGGCGACGCGCTGGCGACGGTCCGTCAAATCGCTCACGAGCTGATGCCGGCCGGCTTCTTCGAGGATTACGCCGGGCAGTCGCGCCTGGAGATCAAGGAGGGGAACACGACGCTGATCGCATTCGGCCTTGCGATCGTGATCATCTATCTGGTGCTCGCGGCGCAGTTCGAGAGCTTCCGCGATCCGCTCATCATCATGCTCACCGTGCCACTTTCGATCTTCGGCGCCCTCGTGCCGCTCAATATCGGGCTCTCGACGCTGAACATCTACACTGAGGTCGGTCTCATCACGCTGATCGGGCTCATCACCAAGCACGGCATCCTGATGGTGCAGTTCGCCAACCAGCAGCGTGCTGCGGGGACGCCAAAGCAGCAGGCGATCATCGAGGCGGCGCGCGTCCGCCTCCGCCCGATCCTGATGACCACCGCCGCCATGGTGATGGGCGTAATGCCGCTCATCATCGCATCGGGCGCCGGCGCCAAGGCGCGCTTCGCGATCGGCCTCGTGATCGCCGCCGGCATGGCGATCGGCACCCTCTTCACGCTCTTCGTGCTGCCGATGTTCTACACCTTCATCGCCAGGAGCGACGCGGCCTACGACCGCAGAACCGTGATCGCGGAGGCGGAGGCCGCCCCGGCGGAGTAGCCCACACGAATGCCGGACCTCTCTATCCAACCGTTCCCGATCTTCCGAGCAAGCGAGAGCCGTCGATGACCTACGTTTTCGCGCCGCCTTCTCCGACTGCGCTTCCGATCCGGGGCTCCGACACACTCTTTCCCATCCGCCGTGTCTACTGCGTCGGTCGGAACTATGCCGAGCACACAACCGAGATGGGCCACGACCCGGATAAGGAGCCGCCCTTCTTCTTCCAGAAGAACCCCGACAACGTCGTGCCGGGCGGCCGCGCATTCCCCTATCCGTCGGCGACGAGCGACGTGCATCACGAGATCGAGCTTGTCGTGGCGCTGTCGAAGGGCGGCGAGAACATCCAGGCCGAAACGGCCCTCGATCACGTCTTCGGCTACGCCGTTGGCCTCGACATGACCCGCCGCGACCTGCAGGGCGAGGCGAAGAAGATGGGCCGGCCGTGGGAGGTCGGGAAAGCCTTCGAATCGTCCGCCCCTTGCGGCGAGATCGTGCCCGCGTCGGCGATCGGCCATCCGAGCGCCGGTGCGATCACGCTCAAGGTCAACGGCGTGATGCGCCAGCGGGGCGACCTGAACCAGATGATCTGGAAGGCGCCGGAGGCGATCGCCTACCTCTCGGGCCTTTTCCACCTCGCGCCGGGCGATCTCATCATGACCGGCACTCCTGCGGGCGTCGGCGCGGTGAAGCGCGGCGACGTTCTCGAAGGTCATATCGACGGCGTCGGAGATCTCAGCTTAACTGTGGCCTAACCCGTCCCAAGCGGGATCGTCGGCAGCACGGAGTCGAGGCGAATGTATCGTCGCTGCGCTGAGATTCTCTTTTCCCCACGCTAGGTTGCGAAGAGTTGAGGTGCACATCGCCTCGACCCTATGAACCCGCACGTCGGCGCACCTACGATCGGGCGCCCCGGAGCATCTTGCCGATGCCGCGGGGCCAGTGGCGAGCACCAGGTCTTTGATGCGCCGCAGCTTGGTCCGCCGCCCGGAAAACACGCAGCTTCGACAAGAGCGTTTGCACCGGCATCTGACATACAATATACCTGGATGCCTTGGTATCGCGCCAAGCCACGAAAAGGCATCGGCTCCCTGATCCTCGCACGAGGCGCGGGAGACCGGGTCCAAACGGACCGAAAACCTTGGAGGAATTCCTGATGAGATACACATCCCTCAAGTCCACGCTGCGTACGCTTTCTGCGGGAACGATGCTGGCGGTGATCGCGGCGCTGGCGCCGGGCGCGGCGGCGGCGTGGGAACCGACGAAGAATGTAGAGTTCATCGTTCCCGCCGGCATTGGCGGCGGCGCCGGTCAGATGGCGCAGCTGATCCAGGGCATCATCCAGAAACACAACCTGATGCCGACCTCGATGGTGGTCATCAGCAAGAAGGGCGGCTCCGGCTCTGAGGGCTTTCTCTATGTGAAGAATGCAAAGGGAGACCCCCACAAGCTCATCATCACCCTCTCCAACCTGTTCACGACACCGCTCGCGACCGGGTCGCCGTTCTCCTGGGAGGACTACACGCCGGTCGCCATGATGGCTCTCGACGAGTTCGTGCTCTGGGTGAACTCGGACACGGCCTATAAGACGCCGACTGAGTACATCGATGCGGTGAAGAGCGCCGACGGCAAGATGAAGATGGGCGGCACCGGCTCGAAGCAGGAAGACCAGATCATCACCGCCGCGATCGAACAGAAGACCGGGGTCAAGTTCACCTACGTGCCCTACAGCGGCGGCGGCGAGGTCGCCACCCAGCTCGTCGGCGGCCATATCGACTCCACGGTCAACAATCCGATCGAGCAGGTCGCCCAGTGGCGCGCCGGCAACGTACGGCCGCTGTGCGTGTTCGACAGCACGCCAATGCCGTATCCCGACAAGATCACGAGCGACATGTCGTGGCAGGAGATTCCGACTTGCCAGTCGCAAGGGCTCGACGTCGGATACACGATGCTGCGCGGCGTCATGACCTCGCCGGGGGTGTCGCAGGACGTCGTCGACTACTATGTCGGCTTGCTCCAGAAGGTGCGCGAGACGGATGAGTGGAAGGCCTTCATGCAGGAGGGCGCCTTCAACCAGACCTTCATGACCGGTGACGACTTCCACAAGTGGCTGACCGATGCGGCGGCCACGCATCAGCAGCTGATGGAAAAGGCAGGCTTCCTCAAGGGCTCATAAGCCCCGTTTGGGTTGCGGGGGCGCCGGCATCCGGCGCCCCCTGCCCTTGATCGCCTGATACCGGCTCGCGATGAGCATCTTTGCCAGGACTTGGCAAGGCGATAGCACGCCCAAAAAAGCACGAGTTCCGCGCCATGCATGATGGCTCCGACGACGAAGGCCCGATTGACAGCGTGATCTCCAATCGCGGGATGAATATCGCGGTTGCCCTGGCGCTGATGCTCGTCGCCGCGATCGTGATGATCTCCAGTTACAGACTCGGCGCCGGCTGGGCGGAGGACGTAGGTCCGGATTCCGGCTACTTCCCGTTCTACGTCGCGCTGATCTTGTTCATCGCCAGTACCGCCACTCTGCTGCAGAACCTGCTGCCGCGGCGCGCCGCTCGCGGCAGTTTCATCGCCCGCAGCGAGCTGGTGATGGTGCTGCAGGTGCTGATTCCGATGGCCATCTTCGTCGTGCTGGCGATCTACATCGGAATCTACATCTCGATGGCCCTGTTCATCGGTTTCTTCATGACCTGGCACGGCCGCTATCCGATCCACAAGACGCTGGCCGTCGCGATCGCGGTTCCGATCGTGCTCTTCCTGATCTTCGAAGTCTGGTTTCTGGTGCCGCTGCCGAAAGGGCCCTTCGAGGCCTGGCTCGGCTATTGAGGCCACTACGTCGAGTCAATCGCTGGGGCATGCAGACATGAACGATCGCACGGCAGACCGACACGAAGCGCAATGAGCCAATGCGATAGGACAGGCGCACGGCCAGGGTAACGGGAGGGCCTCGTTGGACGCGTTCTTTTCACTGATGCACGGATTCGAGGTGCTGCTGACGCCCGCCAATCTGGGCTACATGGTGGTCGGCATTCTGTTCGGCGTGCTGCTCGGGTTTCTCCCCGGCGTCGGCGGCGCCAACGGCATCGCCATTCTGCTGCCGCTGACCTTCTCCATGCCCAACACCACCGCCATCATCATGCTGGCGGCGATCTACTGGGGCGCGTTGTTCGGCGGCTGCATCAGCGCCATCCTCTTCAACATCCCGGGCGAACCATGGTCGGTGGCGACGACCTTCGACGGCCATCCGCTGGCCAAGCAGGGCCGCGCCGGCGAAGCGCTCACCGCCTCCCTTTCATCGTCCTTCATCGGCGCGCTCATTGCGACGATCATGCTGACCTTCATGGCACCGATCGTCGCCAATTTCGCGCTCGATTTCGGTCCGCCGGAATATTTCGCCGTCTACCTGCTGACCTTCTGCAGCTTCGTCGGCATGGGCCGGCAGTCGCCGTTCAAGGTCATCTCGGCGATGATGCTCGGCTTCGCCTTTGCAGCCGTCGGCACCGACGAAATCACCGGCGGCCTGCGCCTGACCTTCGGCACCGAAACGCTCCTGACCGGCTTCCACTTCCTGATCGCGGTCATCGGCCTGTTCGGCATCGGCGAAATTCTGGTGACCATCGAGAAGGGTCTGCAATTCGAGGGCCGCAGCGCCAAGATCAATCCGTTCGTTGTGTGGCAGACCTGGAAGAAGCTGCCGCAATATTGGGTCACCATCATCCGCGGCACAGCGGTCGGTATCTGGCTCGGCGTTACGCCCGGCGGCGCCACGCCGGCCTCGTTCATGAGCTACGGCCTGGCCAAGCGCTTCTCCAAGAACGGCCACAAGTTCGGCACCGGCGAGCTCGAAGGCGTGGTTGCGCCGGAGACAGCGGCGCATGCCGCCGGCACCAGCGCGCTCCTGCCGATGCTCACCCTCGGCATTCCCGGATCGCCCACCGCCGCCGTGCTGCTCGGCGGCCTCTTGATCTGGGGCCTGCAACCGGGGCCGCTGCTGTTCGTCGAGCAGAAGGATTTCGTCTGGGGCCTGATCGCCTCGATTTATCTCGGCAACGTGGTGGGGTTGGTGGTCGTGCTGTCGACGGTGCCGTTGTGGGCGAGCATCATGCGCATCCCGTTCTCGATCATCGCGCCCATCATCATCGTGGTCTGCGCCATCGGGTCCTACACCCTGTCGAACGCGCCGGCCGATCTCATCTTCATGGTGATGTTCGGCATCATCGGCTACGTGTTCAAGAAGCTCGACTATCCGCTGGCGCCGATGGTGCTGGCGATCGTGCTCGGCGGGCGCGCCGAGAGTTCGTTCCGGCAGGCGATGATCGGCTCGCAGGGCAACTTTTCGGTCTTCTGGTCAAACCCCCTTGTCGGCAGCATCGTCGGCTTGGCGATCATCATGCTGTTCTGGCCGCTGATCGCGTTCGGGCTGGAACGGCTGAGGGCGCGGCGACCCGCGGCGACTTTGTGAACGCACCGCGCACCCGGAAGAAAGGCGGATTGGGCAAGGCGGCATGAACCTGCACGAGTTCCAGGCCAAGGCGATCCTCGCCCGGCGCGGGTTGCCGATCCCCGCCGGCCAGGTTGCATGGACTCCGGATGAGGCGGCGCGGGCTGCGACGGAGCTTCGCGGGTCCCGCTTTGCGGTGAAAGCGCAGATCCTCGCCGGCGGCCGTGGCGAGGCAGGCGGGGTGAAACTCGCGCACTCACCCGACGAGGTGCGCGAGATCGCCGCCAGGATGCTCAGCTCGAAACTGGTCACGGCGCAGACGCCGGCCGCCGGGCGCGTCGTCCGGCGGGTCTATGTCGAGCAAGCTGTCGAATGCCGGCGTGAGATCTATGTCGGCCTGCTCGTCGACCGCAATGCGGGGGAGATTGTGCTGCTCGGGGCAAGTGAAGGCGGCGAGCACGTCGAGGAGCTCCTGCGGCGCGAGCCCGAGAAGCTCCGCCGACTGGCGCTTGAGGGCACCGCCGCGCCGACCGAGGCGGCCTTGCGCGATTTCGCCGAAGCGCTCGGGCTTGAAGGAGCGCTTGTCGAGGAGGCGGCGCGGCTCCTTGGCGGGCTTGTCACCGCCTTCGTGGAGCTCGACCTGAGCCTGGTCGAAATAAACCCGCTCTGCGTCTCGGCGCAGGAGGGCAAGTTGATGGCCCTCGACGTGAAGATGGTGGTCGACGACAACGCCCTCTTCCGCCAGCCGGAGCCGAAGCAGCTGCGCGACGAGGACGAGATCGACCAGCAGGAACTGGAGGCGCAACGCCACGATCTCAATTTCGTCCGCATGCACGGCGATATCGGCGTCGTCGTCAACGGCGCCGGCCTGGCGCTCGCCACCCACGACATCCTGCGCGACGCCGGCGGCGCGCCGGCGAACTTCATGGACATCCGCACGACTGCGATGAGCCAGCAGATCGCCAAAGGCATCGGCCTGTTGCTCGCCGATACGCGCGCCAAGGTTATCCTCGTCAACGTCCACGGCGGCGGCATGACGAGCTGCGATACCGTCGTGGACGCGATCCAGATCGCGATGCGCTGGTCGGGGCGGAAGGTCCCGATCGTCTTTCGCGCCGCAGGACAGAACGCAGACCATGCGCGTTGGGCGATGACCGACCGCCGCATTCCGCACGACCTGGCCGGAAGCGTCGGCGATGCGGCGCGCCGCGCGGTCGCCATCGCAAGGGTCGCCGGCTGATGGCGATCCTCGTCGACCAGGATACACGCTTGATCGTGCAGGGCATGACCGGCCGGGCGGGTACCTTCTACACCGACCTTGCCATCGAATACGGCACCCGCGTCGTCGGCGGCGTTACGCCGGGCAAGGGCGGCAGCCGCCACATCAGGGTCCCCGTGTTCGACACGCTGGCGGAGGCGATGCGCGAGACGAACGCCAACGCGAGCTTGATCTTCGTGCCGGCGCCGCACGCCGCCGCCGCCATGCTCGAGGGGATAGAAGCGGCCGTTCCGCTCGTGGTCTGCGTTACCGAGCGCGTGCCGGTTCTCGACATGGTGCGCGTGCGCCAAGCGTCGAAAGGATCGGCCACCAGGCTCGTCGGTCCGAACTCGCAGGGCGTGCTTTCGCCCGGCAAGAGCAAGGTCGGCGTGATGTCCACGGCGGATTCGCGGCCGGGCGCCATCGGGATCGTCTCGCGCTCGGCCTCGCTGACGAGCGAGATCGTTGCGCAGACGAGCGCGGCCGGGTTCGGCCAGTCGACGACGATCGGCATCGGCGCCGATCCGCTGCACGGGATCGGTTTCGTCGACTGCCTCAGCCTCTTCATGGGCGACGACGAGACGACGGGGATCATCCTGATCGGCGAGATCGGCGGCAAAGAGGAGGAGACGGCGGCGGAATTCCTTCGCGCCGAAAAGCCGCGGAAGCCGGTAGTGGCGCTGGTTGCCGGGCGGCATGCACCGCCCGGTCGGCGGATGGGTCACGCCGGCGCCTTCATGGACCCCGGTCAAGGGCAAGCAGATGTCAAGATCGGTGCGCTGAGATCGGCCGGCGCGCATATCGCCGCAAATGCCGACGAGGTCGCGGAAACGATGCGGAAGGCGCTGATGGAGAACGCCACGTGACCCGCAAACCGAATGCGAGCGGCGTGGTTGTTGAGTCCAAGCTCAACCAGGGCGCCGAAGCACCGCAGAGCGCTGCAAGATAGGGGCCGCCCAGGCCGCGTCCAGCGACAATGATTATAAAATAGGAGACCACGATGGCGATCAAGGATCTCGCTGTCGCTTACAACGGGAGCGGCAATGCGGATGTGGCAGTGGATCTGGCGCTGCAGATGTGCCGCAAATACGACGCGACGCTGACCGCGATCTACGCGGCCAATCCCGTTCGCTTCGAGGGCGATGTCGGGCGCTGGATCACCGACGACATCAGGGAGACCTTGCGCAAGGCGGAGGCCGAAGTCACGAAATCGATCGAGGCGAGCTTCCGAAAGCGCATCGCGGCGGCGACGCTCAGTTCCGACGTCGAGTTCACCGCCGAGGACGGCCAGCCGAATGTCGTGCTCGCCCGCCGCGCGCGCTACCACGACATCCTTCTGATGGGGCAATTCTCCGCGCCCGGAGACGCGGCGCGGCCGGTCCGTGCCGGCGACCTGGTGCTGCGCACCGGCCGGCCGCTCGTAATTGTGCCGCATGCCTATGAACTGCGCCCCTTCCAGGAATACGCCGTCGTCGGCTGGGACGGCAGCCGCGAAGCGGCGCGGGCCCTTTCCGATGCCATGCAGATACTGGAGACGAAGAAGCGGCTCGACGTTGTCTCGGTGCGAGCCGCCGGCGATACGCGGCCGCCGGCCCAGGCCGCCGCCATCGTTCGCCACCTCGAGCGACACGGCATCGACGCGCGCAACGTCGTGCTGAACGCGTCTCGGGAGGGGGTCGGCCAGACGCTTCTCGACTATTGTGCGGAGAACGGGCCTGATGTCCTCGTGATGGGAGCCTATGGGCACACCAAGCTGCGCGAGGATCTCTTCGGCGGCGTCACCCGGCGGATCATGGAGAACATGACCGTCCCGGTGATGATGTCGCATTAGAAGGCGTCGCTTGTGATCACCCAAATCTGGTGTACAATATACCTGGGAGGCGAGAACGTCGGGTCAATTCCGTCGCCATTTCAACGATCCCCACGCGAGGAAGAAAAGCGATGAGCAGGGCGGACAGGGCCCCGAAACTGCGGATCAAGCCGATCGATACGGGCCAGACTTTTCGGCATCTCGCTTATGGGAAGTTGAAGAAGGCGATCACCGAGATGGACATTTATTCCCATCCCGGGGAGATACGCTTCGACGAGCGGCGCCTGTCGCAGGACCTCGCCATCAGCCGCACGCCGGTGCGCGAGGCGATCACGCTTCTGGAGCAGGAGGGCTTTGTCCGCTCCAGCCCACGGCGCGGCATCTTCATTGTGAAGAAGACGAAAGCCGAAATTCTCGAGATGATCGCGGTTTGGGCGGCGCTTGAAAGCATGTCGGCGCGGTTTGCGGCCAAGAACGCGTCGGACAAGGATTTCCAGGAGCTGCATTCGCTCTTCACCGATTTCGAGAACGAGAAGCCGGCGGATCATCTCTCGGAATACTCGGAGGCGAACATCGCCTTCCACCAGGCGATCATCCGCATCGGCGGCTGCAAGCTGATCGCCGACATGACGCAGAACCTTTTCATCCACATGCGGGCCATCCGCAAGATGACGATCGGACAGGACAACCGCGCCGAGCGGTCGATCGTCGACCACATGAACATTATCAAGGCCCTTGTTGCGCGCGATGCAGATCTGGCCGAGCGGCTGGTTCGCGAGCACACATTCGGGCTCTACGCACATGTCGAGAAGCACGGCGACTTTCTAGGCTGATTGCGAGAATTTCCTCGTCCCGGTCGAGGCCGACGGCGCAGCGAAAACTCGTGACGGGAGGTATTGAATGTCAGCAATAGCGCAGAGCAACAAGGCAGCCGCGGCTGAAGTCGACACGCCGCAGGAGCTGACGGACGGCTTTCACCTCGTCATCGACGCGCTCAAGCTCAACGGCGTCGAAACGATCTACGGTGTGCCCGGCATCCCGATCACGGACTTCGGCCGCATGGCGCAGGCCGAAGGCATTCGCGTCCTTTCCTTTCGGCACGAGCAGAATGCCGGCTATGCCGCCTCGATCGCCGGCTTCCTGACCAAGAAACCCGGCATCTGTCTCACGGTGTCGGCGCCCGGATTCCTGAACGGTCTGACCGCCCTCGCCCACGCCACCACCAACTGCTTCCCGATGATCCTGATCTCCGGCTCATCCGAGCGCGAGATCGTCGATCTCCAGCAGGGCGACTACGAGGAGATGGACCAGCTCGCCATCGCCAAGCCGCTGTGCAAGGCGGCGTTTCGTGTGCTGCACGCCGCAGACATCGGCATCGGCGTAGCGCGCGCGATCCGCGCCGCCGTCTCGGGCCGCCCGGGCGGCGTCTATCTCGATCTGCCGGCAAAGCTCTTCGGCCAGGTGATGAACGCCGACGCCGGGCAGAAATCGCTCGTCAAGGTCATCGACCCCGCGCCGGCCCAGAGTCCCGCGCCAGCCGCGATCAAGCGCGCGCTCGATGTGCTGAAGAGCGCCAAGCGTCCGCTGATCATCCTCGGCAAAGGCGCCGCCTACGCGCAGGCTGACGATGCGATCCGCGCGCTGGTCGAAAAGAGCGGCATTCCGTTCCTGCCGATGAGCATGGCCAAGGGCCTTTTGCCCGACACCCATCCGCAATGCGCCGGCGCGGCGCGCTCGACGGTGCTGAAGGACTCCGACGTCGTCATGCTGATCGGCGCCCGGCTCAACTGGCTGCTGTCGCACGGCAAGGGCAAGACCTGGGGCGACGCGCCGAAGAAATTCGTCCAGATCGACATCGAGCCGAAGGAGATGGATTCAAACGTCGAGATCGTAGCCCCGGTGGTCGGCGATATCGGCTCCTGCGTGTCGGCGCTGGTCAATGGGCTCGGCGGCAAATGGCCGGCCCCACCGGCCGACTGGACCGGCGCGGTCACGGCGAAAAAGGAAGAGAACATCGCCAAGATGGCGCCGAGGCTGATGAAGAACACGTCGCCGATGGATTTCCACGGCGCGCTCGGTGCGTTGCGCACAATCATCAAAGAGCGGCCGGATGCCATCCTCGTCAACGAAGGCGCCAACACGCTCGATCTCGCGCGCGGCATCATCGACATATATCAACCGCGCAAACGCCTGGACGTCGGCACCTGGGGCGTCATGGGCATCGGCATGGGCTATGCCATCGCGGCTGCGGTGGAGACCGGCAAACCGGTGCTTGCGATTGAGGGCGACTCGGCCTTCGGTTTCTCCGGCATGGAAGTGGAAACGATCTGCCGCTACGGCCTGCCGGTCTGCATCGTCATCTTCAACAACAACGGCGTCTATCGCGGCACCAACGTCAATCCCACCGGCGGTCCAGACCCCGCGACGACCGTCTTCGTCAAGAACGCGCGCTACGACAAGATGATCGAAGCGTTCGGCGGAGTCGGCGCCCAAGTGACGACGCCGGACGAACTGAAACGCGCTGTCGATGCGGCCATGGACTCCGGCAAGCCGACCCTCATCAACGCGGTGATCGACCCGGCAGCCGGCACCGAGAGCGGCCGCATCGGCAATCTCAATCCGCAAAGCGCGGTTCGCAAGAAATAGCGGATCAATCTCGGGCCGGAGCTGACGCCGCCCGCTTCGCGTAATTCTGCATTCCCGTTGAAGGAGGGGTTCATGGCCAAGGCGAAGAAGACCAAGAAGAAAACCGGCGTGAAAAGAGCGCCCGAGAGGGCTGCCAAAAAAAAAGCGATTGCTAAAAAGGCAGCGAAAAAGCCTACGCCCAAGAAGGTTGCGGCGGCCAAGAACGGCGGCTTGCCGAAACCTTCGAGCCGGCGCTGGGGCGAGGCCGGCCGCGCTCTCGACGGGGTGCGCATCCTCGACTTCACCCACGTGCAGTCAGGTCCGACCTGCACCCAGCTGCTCGCCTATATGGGCGCCGACGTGATCAAGGTCGAGCGACCCGGCGCCGGTGACATCACGCGCGGCCAGCTGCGCGACGTTCCCAATGCCGACAGCCTCTATTTCACCATGCTCAATGGCTCCAAGCGTTCGATCACCATCGATTCCAAGCACGCCAAGGGCAAGGAGATCCTCGAACGGCTGATCAGGCAATGCGACGTGCTGGTGGAGAACTTCGCGCCCGGTGCGCTCGACCGCATGGGGCTGACTTGGGAATACATCCACAAGACCAACCCCCGCATGATCGTCGCCTCGGTCAAGGGCTTCGGCCCGGGCCCCTACGTGGACTGCAAGGTCTACGAGAACGTCGCCCAATGCGCCGGCGGCGCCGCCTCGACCACCGGCTTCCGCGAGGGGCCGCCGCTGGTGACGGGCGCGCAGATCGGCGATTCCGGCACCGGCCTGCATCTTGCGCTCGGCATCGTCGCCGCTCTCTATCAGCGCAACCGCACCGGCCGCGGCCAGAAGGTGCTCGCGGCAATGCAGGATGGCGTGCTCAATCTTTGTCGCGTCAAGCTGCGCGACCAGCAGCGCCTCAACCGAGGCCCACTCAGGGAATACAGCCAGTTCAGCGAAGGCGTTCCGTTCGGCAAGGCGGTACCGCGCGCCGGCAACGATTCCGGCGGCGGTCAGCCGGGCTGGATCCTGAAGTGCAAGGGCTGGGAGAGCGATCCCGACGCCTACATCTACTTCATCACCCAAGCGCCGGTGTGGGAGAAGATTTGCGAGGTGATCGGCGAGCCGACCTGGAAGAGCGACCCCGACTACGCCACGCCGCCAGCACGGCTGCCGCGGCTGAAACAGATCTTCGCGCGCATCGAAGAATGGACCATGTCCAAGAACAAGTTCGAGGCCATGGACATTCTGAACAAGCACGACATCCCCTGCGGCCCGATCCTGTCGATGAAGGAGATCGCCGAGGACAAGTCGCTGCGCGAGACAGGCACCGTCGTCGAGGTCGATCATCCGACCCGCGGCAAGTATCTGACCGTCGGCAATCCGATCAAGCTGTCGGACTCGCCGGCGCGCGTGGAACGCTCGCCGCTTCTCGGCGAGCACACCGAGGAGATCCTCACCAAGGTGCTCGGCTATTCCGCCAAAGACCTCACCGAGATCAAGGGGTCGGGGGCGATCAGCGCGCCGGAGAAGCCGAAAGCCGCGGCCGCGTGAACTTGAAGCACGTTACCAAGGGGGCTTGCCTCCGGCGTCCATCTGCAAGGCGGCAGGCGCTCTTCGGATGAATGGCCGGATCGGCCCGGAAGTGAGTCAAAAAGGGGGTGCCTGATGCGTATCGTCGTTCACGGCCAGCAGGCGTTCGGCAAGGCGGTCTTGGAAGCCCTGCTCAAGCGCGGCGAGAACGTGATCGCCGTCTACGTTGCGCCGGAGAAACCCGGTGGCAAGGCCGATCCGCTCAAGGAGGCCGCCATTGCCGCCAAGCTGCCGCTGCATCAGCCCGACTCCTACAAGAAGCCTGAGGTGCTGGCCGAATTCAGAGCGCTCAAGCCCGATCTGCAGGTCATGGCATTCGTGACGCTGTTCGTGCCGGAAGAATTCCTCAACGCGCCCACGCATGGCTCGATCCAGTATCACCCCTCGCTCTTGCCGGCCTATCGCGGCGCCAGCGCCATCAACTGGCCGATCATCCTTGGCGAAGAGGAGACGGGCCTGTCGGTCTTCTGGCCCGACAATGGTCTCGATACGGGCGACGTGCTGCTGCAAAAGAAGACGCCGATCTCGTCGACCGACACCCTCGGCAGCGTCTATTTCGACCGCCTGTTCCCCATGGGCGTCGAAGCGATGCTTGAGTCGGTCGACCTGGTGAAGGCCGGCAAGGCGCCGCGCATCAAGCAGGATGAGTCGAAGGCGACCTACGAGGGCCGTTGCGGGCCGGGCAACGCCAAGATCGACTGGGGCAAGTCCTGGCGGCAGATCGATCCGCTGATCCGCGGCTGCAATCCGGCGCCCGGTGCCTGGACGACGCTCGACGGCCAGACCCTGAGGATTTTCGACGCAACGCCGCTGCCGGCCAAGGACCCGAAGGGAATCGGCGGCAAGCCGGGCGAGATCGCCGCGATCGATCGCGACGGCTTTACCGTGGTCTGCGCCGACGGCCGCTTCAAGGTCACGCGCCTGCAGTCCGATGCCGGCAAGGTCGCCGCCGCCGAATTCATCAAATCCGCCAACCTCGCCGCCGGCACCCGCCTCGGCTGAGTTTCACCCCGAACGACTGGATCGATTCCAATGCCCGCCTCGCAGCACCAATCCCCCAAGTCAGACATTGAAATCGCCCAGGCTGCCAAGATGCGGCCGATCATGGAGCTCGCCAAGGAAAAGCTCGGCATCGCTCCGGAAAATCTCGACCCCTACGGCCACTACAAGGCCAAGGTATCGATGGCCTACATCAAGTCGCTGCAGAGCAGGCCCAACGGCAAGCTGATCCTGGTCTCCGCCATCACCCCGACGCCGGCCGGCGAGGGCAAGACCACCACCACGGTCGGACTGACAGATGCGCTCAATCGCATCGGCAAGAAGGCCATGCTGTGCCTGCGCGAACCCTCACTCGGCCCCTGCTTCGGCGTCAAGGGCGGCGCCGCCGGCGGCGGCTACGCGCAAGTCGTGCCGATGGAGGACATCAATCTGCACTTCACCGGCGACCTGCACGCCATCGGCACCGCCAACAATCTGCTCGCTGCCCTGATCGACAATCACATCTATTGGGGCAATGCGCTTGGCCTCGACTCCCGCCGCGTCACCTGGCGCCGCGCAATGGACATGAACGACCGCGCGCTGCGCTCGATCGTGGACTCGCTCGGCGGCGTTGCCAACGGGTTCCCCCGCGAGGACGGTTTCGACATCACTGTCGCTTCCGAGGTGATGGCGATCTTCTGCCTTGCCAAGGACCTCGATGACTTGAAGGAGCGGCTGTCGGAGATTGTCGTCGGCTATACCCGTGACCGCGAACCGGTGCGCGCCGGTGACGTCAAGGGCCACGGCCCGATGACCGCCCTCTTGAAGGACGCGCTGTCGCCCAACCTTGTGCAGACTCTGGAAGGCACGCCCGCCTTCATACACGGCGGCCCTTTCGCCAACATCGCGCACGGCTGCAATTCGGTGCTCGCCACCACCACCGCGCTGAAGCTCGCCGACTATGTGGTGACCGAGGCCGGCTTTGGCGCCGACCTCGGCGCCGAGAAGTTCCTCGATATCAAGTGCCGCAAAACAGGCCTCGCGCCCGATGCGGTGGTTCTGGTCGCCACCATCCGCGCGTTGAAGATGCACGGCGGCGTCAAGAAGGACGATCTCAAGAAGGAAGACCTGAAGGCCCTCGCCGCCGGCATGGCCAATCTCCAGCGCCACATCGAGAACATGCAGAATTTCGGCATCGTACCCGTGGTCTCGATCAACCGCTTCTCCGCCGACACCGACGCAGAGATCGCGCTGGTCAAGGAGGCCTGCCAGAAGCTCGGTGTTGAGGCGCTGATGGCCGACCATTGGGCCATGGGCGGCGAGGGCGCCGCCGATGTCGCCCGCGCCGTGGTCAAGGTGGTCGAGAGCGGCAAGAGCAAGCTCAAGCTGCTTTATCCCGACGACATGCCGCTCTTGGAGAAGGTGCGCACCATTGCGCAGAAGATTTATCGCGCCAAGGATATCGACGCGCCCAAGGCGGTGCGCGACCAGCTCGCCACCTTCGAGAGCATGGGCTACGGCAAGCTGCCGGTCTGCATCGCCAAGACCCAGTACAGCTTCACCACCAATGCCGATTCCAAGGGCGCGCCCACGGATTTCACCATTCCGGTGCGCGAGGTGCGGCTCTCCGCGGGCGCCGAGTTCATCGTGGTGATCTGCGGAGAGATCATGACCATGCCCGGCCTGCCGCGCGTTCCAGCTGCTGATTCGATCGACGTCGACGCGCAGGGCCGCATCACCGGATTGTTCTAAAAGAGGCATGATGTTCTTGCGGCGACGGCCATCTTTCGGCCGTGCGTCAAGCCGCTCACCTCTCCCAACGTCGCCATTGCCGAGCTTGACCCGGCGATCCATTCCGTAGCGGTCCAGACCGGCCGAGGCGGACGGAAGGAGTGCCCAGGTAAAGTCCGGGCATGACGACAGACCTGAAGTCCGTGGCAAACCCTCTCGCAATGCCCGCCTCCCCGCCTCTCCTCACGCTTAAGAACGTCGCGCTCGGCTTCGGCCGGCAGCCGCTTCTTACCGATGTCGAGATCAGCGTCGGCGAAGGCGAGCGCCTTGCGCTCGTCGGGCGGAACGGCTCGGGAAAATCGACGCTTCTGAAGATCATGGCCGGCGAGATCGAGGCTGACAAAGGCGAGCGGAGCATCCGCCAGGGCGCAACGCTTCGTTACCTGGCGCAAGAACCTGACCTCGCCGGCTTCGCGACCGCGCTCGGCTATGTCGAGGCGGGGCTCGCGCCGGGCGACGACCATCATCGCGCGAGCTACCTCCTCGCCTCGCTCGGACTGACCGGTGATGAGGACCCCGCGCATCTCTCCGGCGGCGAGGCGCGGCGCGCCGCGCTCGCCCGCGCGCTCGCGCCAAATCCCGACATCCTTATCCTCGACGAGCCGACCAACCACCTCGACCTTCCGGCCATCGAATGGCTCGAAGAGGAGATCGCAAAGAGCCGCTCGGCGGTCGTGCTGGTGAGCCACGACCGCCGGCTCCTGGAGCGGCTCGCGCGCGCCACGCTTTGGCTCGATCGCGGAACGGTGCGGCGCCTCGATCGGGGCTTCGCAGCCTTCGAGGCCTGGCGCGACGAGGTTTTTGCGCAAGAGGAGCGTGACCGCCAGAAGCTCGACAGAAAGATCGCCGCCGAGCTCGACTGGCTGCGCTACGGCGTGACGGCGCGGCGCTCGCGCAATCAGGGGCGGCTCCGCGCGCTCCACGAATTGCGGCGGAAGCGACGCGAACAGCTCCGTATCGCCGGCGCCGTCAAGTTCACCGTCGCCGACGCCAAGACCTCGGGAAGGCTGGTGATCGAGGCGAGCGGGGTATCGAAGGCGCTCGGCGGACGTGACCTTGTCCGCGATTTCTCGATCCGCATCGCGCGCGGCGACCGCGTCGGCATCGTCGGCCCGAACGGCGCGGGAAAGACGACGCTCCTCAATCTCCTCATCGGCGCGAGCGAGCCCGACCAGGGTTCCGTGCGCCTTGGCAGCAACCTCGTCGTCGCCTCGCTCGACCAGCGCCGCGCGAGTCTCGATCCGACGATGACGCTGAAAGAGGCGCTGACCCGCACCGGCGGCGACATCGTCACAATCGGCGGCGAGACGCGTCACGTGATGACCTACATGCGGGATTTCCTCTTCGCGCCCGAACAGGCGGAGCAGCCGGTCTCCGCGCTTTCCGGCGGTGAGCGTGGACGGCTGATGCTCGCCCGCGCGCTTGCCGCACCCTCGAACCTCCTCGTTCTCGACGAACCGACCAACGACCTCGATCTTGAGACACTCGATCTCCTGCAGGAGATGATCGCCGACTATGCCGGCACCGTCATCCTGGTCAGCCACGACCGCGACTTTCTCGACCGGACGGTGACGTCGATCGTCGCTGCGGAAGGCGACGGACGCTGGCTCGAATATGCCGGCGGCTATTCCGACATGCTCGCACAGCGCGGCAGCGCACCGCTCTTTGCGCCTGCGAAGCTCGCCCGCGCGCCCGCGGGACGCGAGAGGCCAGCGGCTGCCCCTCCCCGCGCCTCGGAATCGAAGCGGCGGCTGAGCTTCAAGGACAAGCACGCGCTGGAGAAGCTGCCGGGTGAGATCGAAGCCCGGCAGAAAGAGGTGGCGAGACTCTCCGGACGTCTCGGCGATGCAACCTTCTTCGCAAGCGATCCGCGCGGCTTCGCCGAGGCCGCGGACGCCCTGAAAGCCGCAGAGGCAACGCTTGCTTCGGCCGAGGACGAATGGCTGCGGCTCTCGCTGCTCCGCGAAGAGATCGAAGGCTGAGCCTGGCGCGGCAGCCCATGCTGGCCTGCCGGTTCAGCCGGTCGGCACGCAATCCTCGCCCGCCGCCGGCGAAAGCGTCACTGGGTCGGCGTCGGGCTTCAGCCATTCGCCGAGCTCGGCGCATCGGCCGGCCGCGCAAAGCCGCCAGTCGCCGGCATGCGGATCGCGGCGAAGCACGATCTTCTTGCGCGCCTCGTCCGGCATCCAGACATAGAAGCCGCCCTCAAGCCGCGCGTCGGGCGCGGGCTCCATGCCGGCTCCGCTTCCCTTGACCCGCGCCTCGGTCAGGATCAGGCGGCTTTCCTCCACCCGCCAGGTCTCCTGCCAAAGCGTCTTCTCCACCGTATGCGTCCAGGAGAGCGAGAAGACCGACGCCGCGGCATGGATCGCAGCGCCAGCGGCGGCGATGCAGAACCCGCTCACGCCGGCGCCGCCTTGACCGCGCGCACGCGCCAGACATGCCAGGCGAGGAAGAGAACGACGACGGCGAAGCCGATCTCGTCGGTCAACGGCAGCGCGGCGATCAGCAGCGCCGCGGCGGCGAAGGCCCAGAGCCGCTCCCATGCCGCGAGGCGACCCCGAAGGTAGCCGATCGTCGCCGCGCCCCAGAGCATGATGCTGACGAGCGCCTTGAAGACGATGTAGGCGACCGCCGGCCAATAGCCGATCTCGGCGGCGAGCGGCCCGCCGTCCTGCAGCATCAGCGCGGGCGTGTAGACAGCCATGTAGGGCACGACGAAGCCCGCAGCAGCGATGCGCACGGCATTGAGCCCGATCTTCATCCCCGACGCCTTGGCGATCGGCGCGGCGGCAAAGGCGGCGAGCGCCACCGGCGGCGTGAGGTCAGCCATGATGCCGAAATAGAAGACGAACATGTGGCTGACGATGAGCGGCACGCCGAGCGATAAGAGCGCCGGCCCGGCGATCGACGAGGTGATGATGTAGTTCGGGATGGTCGGCACGCCCATGCCGAGCACGAGGCAGCAGAGCATCGTCAGAAGCAGCGACAGAAAGAGCGAGCTCTGCCCGATCGAAACGATCACGCGGACGAAGGTCGTGCCCGCGCCGGTCAGCGACAGGACCCCGATGATGACGCCGACGAGCGCGCAGGCGACGCCGACCGGGAGCGCGTTCTTCGCCCCCTCCGCCAGGCTTTCGAGGCAGAGCGAGAGCGTCGCCCGCCCGCCCCGCATCGCGAGATTGGTAAGGACGAGGAGAAGCAGAAGGACGAGCACGGCGGTGATGCCGCCGATGCGCACGCCTCCGAGCGTGATGGAAGTCTTGAAGGAGAGCCCGGCGAGCAGGCCGAGCACGATCCAGAAGACCGCACGCACCGCGAACCGCCCGACGTTGAGCGTGATCGGGACGCCAAGGATTATGAGCGCGGTGAGCGCCAGACCCACCGTCCCGGCGAAGAGCGGCGTATAGCCGGAGAAGAGCAGCCAGACGAGCGCCGCGAGCGGCAGGATCAGGTGCCACTTCGCCTTGAGTGCCGCGAGCGCGTTCGGGCACTCGGCCTTCGGGATGCCTTCCAGTCCAAGCCGCCCGGCTTCGAGATGCACCATCATGAAGACGGTGACGAAATAGAGGACGGCCGGTACGATCGCCGCCTTCACCACCTCGAGGTAGGGCACGCCGAGCGTCTCGGCCATGATGAAGGCGACCGCCCCCATCACCGGCGGCATGATCTGCCCGCCCATCGATGATGTCGCCTCGACGCCGCCGGCGAAGGCCGGCTTGAAGCCGAAGCGCTTCATCAAGGGAATCGTAAACTGCCCGGTGGTGACGACGTTGGCGACGCCCGAGCCGTTGATCGTCCCCATCAGCGCAGAGGAGACGACGGCGACCTTCGCCGGCCCGCCGCGGCTGTGCCCGACGAGCCCAAGCGCGACATCGGTGAAGAGGCCGATCATTCCGGCGCGCTCAAGAAACG
Source organism: uncultured Alphaproteobacteria bacterium (assembly GCA_963739005.1). Lineage (GTDB taxonomy): Bacteria > Pseudomonadota > Alphaproteobacteria > Rhizobiales > Afifellaceae > DASWJZ01. Next base: position 1,123,335 of record CAVTYQ010000002.1, read on the forward strand.
CGCCGAAGAGGATGAACAGGAAGATATAGGTCGAGGAGACATAGATCGGCGTTCCATAGATGCCGTCGGTGCCGAGGAAAAGCGTGTCGATGATCTGCGAGAAATCGTAGCCGCGATGATTGAGCGGCGACGGCAGATGCTGACCGAAAAGACCGTAGGCAAGGAAAAGCGCGCAGATGATCGGCAGCGCCCATCCCATCATCAGCCGCCCGGCGACGAAGACGAGCGCGACGGCGACAACGCCGACGGCGATATCCCAGTCGTTCGGATCGCCGGCTCTGAGCAGAAGGTCGGTGTAGAAGAACCAGTGATAGAGCCCGACGACAAAGCCGATGACGCCGAGCGCCCAGAAGAGCGCCGCGTGTCCCCGCTTCTCCGGGGCGCGGTTGGCGACGAGCCCGAATAGAAGAAGAAGCAGGAAGCCGACATGCACCGCTCGGATGACCTGGCTCGGCAGCGGCGCATAAGCCGCCGTCCAGAGCTGGAAGGCGGAGAAGGCTACGGCGATGAAGAAGAGCACGCGCGCCGCCGGCCCGCTCCCCCAGCCATATTCCTGGGTCTCGTGCGGCAGCTTCGTGGCGTCGGCAGCCTCAGTCGTCATTGCGATAAGATCACGGCGAAGCGCCGGCGCAAGGAACGAAGGGGCGCCGAAGCGCCCCTTGCGTTCGTCAGAGCGCGCCCGCCTCCTTGTAGTAGCGCTCGGCCCCCGGATGCAGCGGCGCCGGCGGATCCTTCGCCGCCTTGTCGAGCGTGATCGCCTTCGCGGCCGCGTGCGCGGCGACCATCTTGTCGAGGTTCGTGAAGATCGCCTTGGTCATCGCGTAGACCACGTCGTCGGGCACGTCGGCGTTGGTGACGAGGTAGTTCTGGATCGCCGCCGTCGCGACATCCGCGGTCTGCCCGTCATAGGTACCGGCCGGAATGGTGGCGGCCTGGTAGGGCGAGCCTATCTTGGCGACGATATCGGCCGGTATCTCCACCACGGTCACCGGCAGCGACGAGGCGAGGTCGCGGATCGAGGAGACACCGAGGCCGGCCGATTGCAGCGTGGCATCGAGCTGGCGGTTCTTGATCAGCTCCACGGATTCGCCGAAGGGCAGATATTCGACCTTGCCGAGATCGTCATAGGTGATGCCGGCGGCCGCGAGGATCGCGCGCGCGTTGAGCTCTGTGCCGGATTTCGGCGCACCGACGGAGACGCGCTTGCCCTTCAGATCGGCGAGCGTCTTGATGCCCAACTCCTGCGACGCGACGATCTGCACGTAGTTCGGATAGATCGCAGCGAGCGTCCTCAGCTTGTCGAGCGGCTTCTGGAAGCCGGCGTCGGCATTCCCCTCGACCGCGAATTTCAGGCTGTCGCCGAGCGTGAAGGCGATCTCGCCCTTCCCGGCCTGGACGAGGTTCAGGTTCTCCACCGACGCCTTTGTCGACTGCACCGAGGGCCGCGCATCCGGGACGGAGGCAGCGAAGATCGATTCCAGCGACACGCCGAGCGGGTAATAGACGCCCGATTGGCCGCCGGTCAGGATGTTGATGAAGGTTTCGGCCTTCGCCGGCGCCCCAGCCGCAAGGGCGACGGCCATGGCGGCGACCAGCAATCTCACAGAACGCATTGTCTCGCTCCCGAATATGCTTTCGATTGTGCAACTATAGCCGTGTGTGGCGGGAGCGAAACCCCGGACCGGCGAGGCGGCTAAGGACCGGAGCTACCCAAATCGGTCTCAAACCCTTATGTGAAGCGCCGTTCGAGATCGGCCCCGCACTTCCGAGGCGCATAGCCCGGGGCCGGGGGAAGAGGTCATGTCCGACGACACTATGATTGCCGAGACGATCGCGCGGGAGGGCGCTGAGCTCCCCGCCGGCGGCGCGACGGATTGGCAGTCGCGGCGGACCTTCGCCATCATCTCGCACCCGGACGCCGGCAAGACGACGCTGACGGAGAAGCTGCTCCTGAAGGGCGGCGCGATCCGCATGGCGGGCGCCGTCCGCGCCCGCGGCGAGCGTCGCCGCACCCGCTCCGACTGGATGGCGATCGAGCGCGAGCGCGGCATCTCCGTGTCCTCGACCGTCATGCGTTTCGAGCGCGACGGGCTCGTCTTCAACCTCCTCGACACGCCCGGACACGAGGATTTCTCCGAGGACACCTATCGGACGCTGACGGCGGTCGACTCGGCGATCATGGTGATCGACGCGGCGAAGGGCATCGAGAGTCAGACGCGAAAGCTCTTTGAGGTCTGCCGGCTGCGCGACATTCCGATCATCACCTTCATCAATAAGATCGACCGCGAGGGCCGGCATCCCTTCGAGCTGCTCGACCAGATCCAGTCGGAGCTCGCGCTCGACACCGCGCCGATCACCTGGCCGGTCGGCATGGGGACAGACTTCTCCGGCGTCGCCGATCTCGAGGCGGACGTGTTCCTCACGTCATCGCACGGGCGCGGCGGCGCCTACGATCTCCAGCTGCCGGTCGCCGGATTTGAAGACCCCCAGCTCCTCGAGCATGTGTCTTCGCCTGTCCTCGCCGAGTACCGCGATCAGATCGGGCTCGCGCGCGAGGGTTACCCGCAGTTCGAGCTCGAGTCCTTTCGCGAGGGTCACCTGACGCCGGTCATCTTCGGCAGCGCGCTTCGCGACTATTCGGTGGAGAAACTCCTGAAGGCGGTCGCCGACTTCGCCCCGCCGCCGCGTCCGCAACCGAGCGCCGCCGGAGTCGTCGACCCGGGAGACGATGCCGTCGCCGGTTTCGTCTTCAAGGTCCAGGCCAACATGGACCCGAACCACCGCGACCGCATCGCCTTCCTCCGCCTTTGCTCCGGCCGTTTTCGCCGCGGCATGAAGCTGAAGCACGTGCGCACCGGCAAGACCATCGCCGTGCAGAGCCCGGTGCTCTTCTTCGGCCAGGACCGGCAGATCGCCGAGGAGGCCGTCGCCGGCGACGTGATCGGCGTTCCGAACCATGGGACGCTCCGCGTCGGCGACACGCTGTCGGAGGATTCCGCCGTCCGCTTCACCGGGCTTCCGTCCTTCGCGCCCGAGGTGCTGCGCCGCGTGCTCCACGGCGACGCCTCGAAAGTGAAGGCGGTGCGCCAAGCGCTCGACGATCTCGCCGAAGAGGGCCTGGTGCAGGTGTTCCGCCCGCTCTTCGGCGGAAACTGGATCGTCGGCGTCGTCGGCGTGCTGCAGCTCGACGTGCTGAAGTCGCGGATTGCCGGCGAATACAACGCCGAGATCGTGCTTGAGCCGGTCTCTTACGAGACGGCGCGCTGGATCGCCTCCGATGCCGGCGAGGCCGCGATCGACGCCTTCAAGAGTGAGAACCGCGCGAGCCTCGCGGAGGACCGCGACGGCCGCCTCGTCTTCCTCGCCCGCAATTCCTGGGAACTCGACAACACCATGAAGCGCTACCCGGCGATTGCGTTCCGCGACACCTGCGAATTGGTCGGCTGACACATCAAATCGACCCACGGGCTTAACCAAGAACTCACAGACGGCGCGCTAGAAGGGAATGTTCAGTGCGGAGCCGTTCATGCCCGAAAAGCGCGTTGCGCCACGCCAGTCGGCGAAACAGCCGGGGAAAGCCGTCATCAGCGGCCGCTCGGAGGTTGCGTGCACGATTCGGGACCTGAGCTCGCTCGGCGCGCGGCTGAAGTTCTCGCATCCGACCTTCCTGCCGCGTCAGTTCCGCCTGGTTTTCGACGACAGCGACCAGAAAGTCACCGTGATCTGGCAGGCCGGCGTCGTCGCCGGCGTCCGTTTCCAGACGCCGCTCCGCAATCTCCCAAAGCAAAAAAAGCGGGCGTGGCCCTGGTCGCGCGCCTAGGCCGCGCTAGAGCGACCCCGCCATTGCGCTATCGAAGATCCTGAGCGCGCCGTCCTTGGTGAGCTTCACCGGATTGCCGCCCGCCGTCGGGTCGACGATCGCCATCTCGGCGATCTCCTCGCGCCGGCTCGCGTCGACCTTCAGCCCGGCGAGCGTGTGCGGCACGCCGATCTCTTCGCGGAGCTTCAAGACCGCCTTCAGGAACCCGTCGAAGCCGCCGGGAATTTCAAGATAGCCGGCGAGCCGCGCGATCTTTGCCTCGATCGCCGCGCGGTTGAAGACGAGCACGTAGGGCATGAAGACCGCGTTGGTCATACCGTGATGCGTATCGTAGAGCGCGCCGACCGGATGCGAGAGCGAGTGGATGGCGCCGAGCCCCTTCTGGAATGCGGCGGCGCCCATCGCCGCGGCGCTCATCATGTGGGCACGCGCTTCGAGGTCCTTCCCGTTCTTCGCCGCCTTCGGGAGATTCTCGAAGACGAGCCGCATGCCCTCTACCGCGATCCCCGCCGCCATCGGATGATAGAAGTCGGCCGAATAGGCTTCGAGGCAATGCGCGAGCGCGTCCATGCCGGTGCCGGCGGTGATGAAGGTCGGCATGCCGACGGTCAGCTCCGGGTCGCAGATGACGACCTTCGGCATCATCTTCGGATGGAAGATCACCTTCTTCGTATGCGTCTTCTCGTCGGTGACGACGCCGGCGCGCCCGACCTCCGAGCCGGTGCCGGCGGTGGTCGGCACAGCGACGATCGGCGCGATCTTTCCCGCGTCGGCGCGCGTCCACCAGTCGCCTATGTCCTCGAAGTCAAAGACCGGCCGCGTCTGGCCGGCCATGAACGCTATGAGCTTGCCGGTATCGAGTCCGCTGCCGCCACCGAAGGCGACGACGCCGTCATGCCCGCCGGCATTGAAGACGGCAACGCCGTTGGTGAGGTTGGATTCGACGGGATTCGGCCGGACATTCGAGAAAATGCCGGGCGTTAGTCCGCCTGCCCGCATGATGTCGAGGGCGCGCGTGGTGATGTCGAGCTTGGCGAGGCCGGAATCGGTCACGAGCAGCGGCTGCACGATGCCGGTGACCTTGCAGGCTTCGGCTAGCTCCGCGATCCGTCCCGCCCCGAAGCGCACGGCGGTCGGATAGCTCCAATTGGCGACGAGCTTGGTCATCAGGAGCTCTCCCTCATTTGACAAACGTGTTCTTCACCCGGCGCGCGAAGGCCATATACGGCGCCCAGACCGCCGCGGTGAAGAAGCCGCGAGCGAATTCGCTTATCATCTCGGCATCGAAAAACGGCATACCGCGCTGCGCAAATTCTGACTCGAAGATCACGCTGACAAGCATGACGTCGAGCACCTGCCAGATCAGACTGCCAATGGCCCAGCCGATGAAGATATTCGGAAACAGCCTCTTCCGCAGGAAGAGAAGTATGAGGAGCGCGAGCGGCAGAATCGCCACGAAAAGAAGCTCGGCGACGGCCTCGGCGATGAAAAACCCGGCGTGCAGACGATCAAGAGACGGTAGCATCCGGGCGACCGCCGCATATTTGCCGATCAAAGGGAAGCCACGGACGGGCGTCACGACAATTCCGATCACCGGAAATATCAGCCAGCCCCAGATTCCGACGGGACCTGCATCGAGCTTCCCTTCCGACTGAACCGCGGGCGCCGTCATCAAATTGCCGGCCGAGCCGGCGCCCCGTCAGCCACGCACGTCCCGCAGGTGATAGCTCTTCGGCCGTGTCAGCGCGTCGTAGCCGAATTTCGACAGCGCCGCCCCGCGGCCGGTGTCCTTGACGCCGGTCCAAGTCAGCGCCGGATCGAGATAGTCGCAGCGGTTGGCGAACACCGTGCCGGCGTCGATGCGGTCGCCGATCTTCTCGGCGCGATCGAGGTCGGTCGTCCACACCGATGCGGTCAGGCCGTAGGGGCTGTCGTTCATGAGTTGAACCGCCTCGTCATCGTCTCTGACCTTCATGATGCCGACCACCGGGCCAAAACTCTCCTCGCGCATTACCGCCATCTGGTGATTGACCTCCATCAGCACCTCCGGCGCGAGATAGGGCGAGCCGTCACGGTCCTTGTCGTGCTTTATGCCGACGTGCTTCTTCGCGCCCTTGCGCAGCGCCTCGCCGATCTGCCCGCGTACATTGTCGGCAAAGCTCGCACGCGCCATCGGCCCGATCGTGGTCTCCGGATCGAGCGGATTGCCGACGACGTATTTCCTGGTGAGATCGATGAAACCCTCGACGAACGGCGCGAAGACCTTTTCGTGCACGTAGATGCGCTCGATACCGCAGCAGCTCTGGCCGGAATTGAAGAACGAGCCGTCGACGAGGTTCTCCACCGCGTGCTCAACCTTCACGTCATCGCAGACGTAGGCCGGATCCTTGCCGCCGAGCTCCAGTCCGACCGACATGAAGGTGCCGGCAGCGGCACGCTCGATCGCGCGCCCGCCCGCCACCGAGCCGGTGAAGCTCACGTGGTCGATCTTGCACGATCCGATGAGAAGCTCGGTCTGCTCGTGAGAGAGCACGACGTTCTGGAAGAGCCCCTTCGGCAGGCCTGCCTTGTCGAAGGCCGCCTGGAAACGCTCCCCGACGAGAAGCGTCTGCGCGGCGTGCTTGAGGAGCACGGCGTTGCCGGCGATGAGGCCGGGGAAGATCGAGTTGACGGCGGTGAGATACGGATAGTTCCACGGCGCGATGACGAGCACGATGCCAAGCGGCTCGCGCTTCACGCTGCGGCGGAAGCCGTCGAGCGGTTTCGGCTCGTAGGGTGTGAGCGCCTCCGCCGCGATTCCCGCCATGTAACGGATGCGCTCGTCGACGCCACGCTTCTCGCCGCCGTAGCGGACCGGCCTGCCCATCTGCCAGGCAAGCTCCGGCACCATCTCCTCGTTCATCGCGACGAGCGCATCGAGGAAGGCGAGCGCCTTCGCTACGCGTTCCTTGGCGGGGACCTTCGCCCATTCCGCCTGCGCCGCACGCGCGCGCGACACAACGCCTTCGAGCGCGGCATCGGCGATGAAAGGCCGCTCGGCATAGAGCGAGCCGTCGATGGGGGAGATGATCTTTACGCTCACGTCTTCTTCTTTCTTTCAGTTCGCGCAGTACGCATGAGGCTGGGAGCGGCGGAGTTACGCCCTCCCCGGCCCCCTCCACAAGGGCTGCGACTCAATACCGCTCGAACCCGCGTTTCAGCTCCCAGTCGGTGACGCGGCGGTCGTATTCGAACTGCTCCCAGTGCGCGGTGTGGAGATAGTGGGCGACGACGTCTTCGCCGAGAGCGGCGCGGAGCATCTTCGACTTGTCCATGAGATCGATCGCCTCGCGCAGCGTCTTCGGCACCTCGCGGATGCCCTTGCCCTGATAGGCGTCGCCGACATAGGCGGGCTCCAGCGTCAGCTTCTCGTCGATGCCGGCAAGGCCCGCCGCAAGAAGCGCCGCGAAGGCGAGATAGGGGTTGAGGTCGGCGCCACCGATCCGGCATTCGACGCGGATCGCTTTCGTCTCCTCGCCGCAGAGGCGGAAGCCGGCGGTGCGGTTATCGCGGCTCCAGATCGCCTTTGTCGGAGCGAAGGTGCCCACTTGAAAGCGCTTGTAGGAATTGATGTAGGGCGCCAGGAACCAGGTGATCTCGCGCGCATATTTGAGCTGCCCGGCCATGAACTGGCGCATCAGCGCCGACATGCCGTGCTCGGCCTTCGGGTCGAAGAAGAGCGGCTTCTTGCCGGCAGCGTCCCAGAGCGAGGCGTGGATGTGGCTCGACGAGCCCGCGAGCCCAAAATCCCACTTCGACATGAAGGTGACGGCCTTGCCGAGACCGAAGGCGATCTCCTTGACGCCGTTCTTAAGGATGGTGTGGCGGTCGGCCATTTCGAGCGCGTCGGCGTAGCGGACGTTGATCTCCTCCTGCCCGGGGCCCCATTCGCCTTTGGAATTCTCGACCGGAATGCCGGCGCCCTGCAGCCCCTTGCGGACGGCGCGCATGACGCCCTCCTCCTTGGTGGTCTGCAGGATGTGATAGTCCTGGATGTAATGCCCCGCCGTGACGAGGTCGGCGTAGCGCTTCACCCGCGCCGTGTCGTAAGTCTCATCGAAGAGATAGAACTCCAGCTCCGACGCGAGGAAGGCGCGCATCTTGCGGCTCGCGAGCCTCGCGATCTGCTTCTTCAGGATGGCGCGCGGGCTGTGCGTCAAATCGTGATGATGGTGGTCGAGCACGTCGCAAAGGACGAGCGCCGTCGCCTCAAGCCAAGGTATGCGCGTCAGCGTCGCCATGTCGGGCTTCATGACGAAATCGCCATAGCCCTTCTCCCAGTTCGCCGCCGCGTAGCCTGGCACCGGTTCCATGTCGATGTCGTTGGCGAGGAGATAGTCGCAGCCGTGCGTCTCCTCATGCGCGGAGGTAAGGAAGAACTCCGCCTGGAAGCGCTTGCCGATCAGCCGTCCCTGCATGTCCACGAAGCAGGCGAGCACGGTGTCGATGTCGCCACTTGCGACCGCTTTCTTGAGCTGGTCGAAGGTCAGGTTGCCGGCCATGAACGAAAGCTTCCTTCGTGAGAGTCGCCGGTCCGCGGGCTGTTCCGCGGACCGGCTTGATCAACAATCTGCGTCGAGCGGCGGACTACATGGAGGCGGCGCCTTCGCGGTGCTTCACCGCGAACTCCTCCTCCGGCGAGTAGACCAGCGTGTTCCGGCCATAGGCTGCGAAGTAGATGATCGCGATAATGTACCAGATGCCGACGCCGATGATGCCCTGCCGGTAGAGCGGATCGGTGAGCTGGAAGCCGATGGTGATCAAGGCGATGATCACGGTCAGGGCGGCGCCGAGCGAGCCGAACGGGCTGCGATAAGGCCGGTCGATGTGCGGGAAGCGCCGGCGAAGCTGCAGAAAGGTGAGCCCCTGTAGCAGGTAGGAGAACATCGCGCCGAATACCGCCATGTTCAAAAGTGTGCCGCCGATATAGGTGCCCGCCGCCTCGCCGCCCTGGGCGAACCAGATCACCAGCATCACGACGAAGCCGACCAGCGATCCGGCGAGCAGCGCGACGTTCGGCGTCTTGTGCGAGCCGTGCGTGACCGACAGGAAGTGCGGGAAGTATCCGGCGCGCGAGAGCGAGTAGATCTGCCGCCCGTAGGCGAAGATGATCGCGTGGAAGCTGGCGACCAGCCCGGCAACGGCGAAAAGCGCAAGTATCTTCGCCCAGCCCGTTCCGAAGATGGCCCGGAAGCCGTCGAGGATAGGCTCGCCTGACGTGCCGTAGGCAAATGACCCTTCCGGCAGCGCCGGGTTGATGATCAGGATCAGGAAACCCGTCGCCAGCAGCGTGAACATGCCAAGCATGATGCCCTTCGGCATGTCGCGTTTCGGGTCGACCAATTCTTCCGACGCAAGCGGCAGCTGCTCGATCGCGAGGAACAGCCAGACCGCGAACGGCATCGCCGCAAAAACGCCCCTGATACCGAAGGGCAGGAACGGACCGCCGCCGTCCGGCAGCGCGACCGCCGCTCCGTCCGGGCCGACGCCGATATTCATGGCGTATTTGGCGAAGTCGAACTCTCCCGACGCCAACGCGCTGATGAAGAAGAAGACCAGGATCGCGAGCGCGATGAGCGTGACGATCACCGTCACGCCGAAGGAAAGAGCGACACCGCGCACGTTCAACCCGACGAAGATCACGTAGCCGATCAGCCACCATACCGGCTGCCAGGCGTCCGGCGTGCCGGTGATGGCCGTCATGTACGTACCGATGAAGTAGACGACTACGGCCGGCGTCAGCACATATTCGATGTTCTCCGCAATGCCGGTGATGAAGCCGCCCCACGGCCCGAAGGCGGTGCGGGCGAAGGAGTAGGCGCCGCCCGTGTGCGGCAGTGCCGGGCTCATCTCGGCGATCGAATAGGTCAGACCGAGATACATGACCGCGATCAGGATCGTGCCGACGAGCATGCCGCCCCAGCCGCCGACCGCGAAGCCGAGATTCCATCCGGAAAAGTCGCCCGAGATGACCGCGCCGACCCCAAGCGCCCAGAGCGAGAAGACCCCCGCGTGACGCTTCAGGATTCGCTTGTCGAAATAGTCCTGGCCGGGTTTGTGATAGGAAACCCCGCCTTCATGCTTTGTCGTCCCAGCCATATCCCACTCCCCCGTGGTTCAGTCCGATACTCAGGCTACAGATCTTTGATCGTTCCGGCCCGAAGTTGCGGACCATTCTTGCTTTGAGTTGTCGGCCGCGGCGATGAGAGCGGCAAGCCGCGCACCCCATGCTTTCGCCTGATCGTCCGTGCGGATGAGATCGTTGCGTATCTCGATCATCGCTGCTGCGAGCCCACGGCTCTCTGCGTGCCGTGTGAGCGTGTAGTAGACGCGGTCGGCGGGCGAGTACGGCTCATTGACGCCGACGACAAGTCCCTCCGCCTTGAGTCCCTCGATCAGCGGGTCGGCGAGGCGCCGGTTGCGATCGAAGACGATGCCGATCTCCCACGGGCGCCTGACACCGCGATAGACCGGCGTGAAGCTATGGACCGCGACGAGCGACGTCGCGCGCCCGGCATCGAGACGCGCGTCGATAAGCTTCTCGACCGCAGCGTGGTAGGGCGCATGCACGCTCGCGATACGGCGGCGGCGCTCCGCGTCTGGCAGTCCCACGTTCCCCGGTATCGTCGTGGTCTCGCTTGTGGCGGCGATCAGGTCGGGCGCGTCGAGCGAGCGATTGCAGTCGATGACGAGCCGCGACACGCTACAGTGGACGAGCGCCGCATCGAGCATGCGCGCGAGATGCCGCGAGACCGCGAGCGCGCCCGGATCCCAGGCTATGTGCGCCTCGCGCTCTTCGGGGCCGAGCCCGAGCGAGCCGTATTCCGGCGGGATGGCTTTCGCGGCGTGATCGCAGAGAATGACGAATGGGCCCGTCGCCGCGCCATTCTCCACGGCTACGGGGTCGGCGGCGCCGGTCTCGGCGCCCGCTTGCGGCAATGCCTCCACGCAAAGCCTCCGCCCTTGGATCATTTGGTACAGAACCAAAGGGAGTTCCCAATCTCGAACATTCTGGTACAAACATTACAAATCGTCAACCATACGTCACATGAGCAACGGTCCGGCGCCACCCGTCGCAGAGGCGATACGCGATCGCCTGCAGCAGCTCACGGCTTCCGAACGCCGGGCAGCGCGCGCGCTTCTCGCCAACTACCCGATGCTCGGGCTTGAGACGGTAGCGGAATTCTCGGCGCGAAGCGGTGTCAGTTCGCCGACCATCTTGCGTTTCGTCGGACGGCTCGGCTTCGGCACCTACGCCGATTTCCAGCGCCGGCTGCGTGAGGAGGTCGAGGCGCAGCTGAAATCGCCGCTTGCCAAGGCCGAGCCGCCGGCCGCGCGCGGCGAGCTGCGCTCCCACTCCGCCTTCGCGGCCTCCGTCTGCGAGAACATCGCCGAGACTTTCCGCCACATGCCGGCGGGCGAGTTCGAGGCGGTGGTCGCGCTGATCGCGGATTCCAAGCGCCCGCTGCATCTCCTCGGGGGACGCTTCACCGACTCGATCGCCCGCTACATGGCCGCGCATCTCAGAATCCTGCGCGGCGACGTCGGACACATTGCCGGGCAGCCGGACAATTGGCGCGACCAGCTGATCGACTTCGGGCGTAAGGACGTGCTCGTCCTCTTCGATATCCGCCGCTATCAGGAGGACCTGGTGGCGTTCGCCAAAGCGGCGGCGGACCGGCAGGCGGCAGTCGTGCTCCTCACCGATCAGTGGCTCTCACCGATCGCGCGCTTCGCGCTCCACGTTCTGCCGGCGCGCATCCAGGTGCCGTCGGCGTGGGATTCGAGCGCCGCGCTGCTGGCCGTCGCGGAGGCGCTGATCGCCGCCGTGACCGCGCGGACCTGGCGGCTTTCACAGGCGCGGATACGGGCGCTCGAGCAGCTTCGGCTCGCGGACGAAGGGTAACCGGCGAGCCGCCCGTTTGCGCTACAGTCTCTCCGGGCATATGTCTTTGGCCCGCAATTCATGGTAAGCCCTTCGCGGGGCGTCAGGTCCAAAGCCATGCGACTGACCAAGCAAACCAGCTACGCGTTGCGCATCCTGCTTCACTGCGCGCTTCGCCCGGGCGAGCAGATGAAGGCGGCCGACGTCGCCAAGGCCTACAACATCACCGAGTTCAACGTCCTGAAGATCATCCCGCTCCTCGTCCACGGCGGCTTCATCAAGACGATGCGCGGGCGGCGCGGCGGACTGCGGCTCGCGCGCCCGGCAACCGAAATCCGCATCGGCGACGTGGTGCGCCTGACCGAGGAGACGCGCATCCAGGCGGATTGCTTCGGCCAGCTCCACGACGAGTGCCTGATCCAGCCGGCCGCCCCGATCAACCGCATCTTCGACAACGCGCTCGCCGCCTTCATCGAGGTGCTCGACCAGCACACGCTGCAGGACCTCGTATCGGCGCGCCCCCCCGCGCACGAGCTTCGGCCGGGGCAGCGGGCCGCGGCCTTCGATATCGACGCGATTCTCGTCAGCGGGACACGCAACTAGTCTAGCGCACCGCGGCGACGAGTTCCGCGATCGTCCCTTCGAATCGTTCCCGGCCGCCGAAACGAACGCCGAGCGCTTTCAGCGCGTCGGAGCGCATCACGCCTTTTGGCGCCGGCGCCCCCGCCGGAAGCGGCCCTCCGATTCCCGCGACCTTCTGGACGATGCCGACGATGTCGCGTGTCGAGACGACAATGTCGCTGCAATTGAAGGCACGGCCGGCGACCTCTTGCGGCTCGGCGATGAGAAGCTGCAAGACCAACTCGGCCACATCGTCGCCGTGCACCTCGGTTCCGGCGCGCGGCTCGATCGGCTCGCCGCGAAGCGCCCGGTCGACAAGCGCAAACCATTTGCTGCGATCGGGCGGCGTGACCATTCCGTAGACGCCGGTCGGGCGGACCGCCGCGATCGGCCAGCCCTCGTGGCCGAAGCTGCGCACGAAAGCTTCGAGCGCGACCTTCGCCGCGCCGTAGTGCGTGTCCGGTGCGACCGTCGCGTCGTCGGCGATTACGCCATCGATCGACGCGCCGAACACGGCCCGGCTGGAGAGGACGACGGCGCGCGCGACGCCCGCCTTTTGCGCCGTCGCCAGGAGCGAAAGGCTGCCGCCGACATTCGTCCTGAGATAGGCCGCAAGGTCGTCCCCCTCCCCACCGCGATAGCGCCCGGGGAGATGTTCAAGCGCCGCGTGGACGAGCATGTCCGCGCCATCGACCAGCGCCACCGCGGCAACAGGCGCGGCGAGGTCGCCCTCGATCCATTCGATTTCACCGGGAAGCCCGCGAAGGTCGGAGGACGGGCGTCGCCAGGCGCGCACGCTCATCCCGGCTTCGATCAGTCGCTTGACAATGAACCGGCCGACATAGCCCGTCGCACCGGTCACGGCGACCTTCACGCAATCCTGTCCTTGGCGCGTTTGGGCGGGACGACGGGCAGATCCTCGGGCGGCGCTTCGCCTTCGAACATGCGCCACCAGAGATCGATCACGGGCTTGAGCCGGTCGCGCTTCGGGTTCTCCGCCGACCACGGCTTCTCATACTGATAGTGCACCACGCGAATGCTCTTCCACACCCACAGCTCCGGCAGGTTGAAGTAGACGTACTGCATGGTGTTGAACGTGTAAGGCAGCTTGTGCCAGTCGGGGAACGCGGCCTCCAGGAAGGTCTGGTCTGTGCGCCGCCAGAAGACGCCCGGCTGGTCGAGCCGCTCCACCAGCAACTCGTAGGTCGAGAGATTCGGCTCGGCGACGAAGACCCCAGAGTTCAGGCGGTGGAAGTCGGCAAGCGTCTCATAGACGTTCGGCGCGCCGGCGAACTCAGGATAGCCGAACAGCATGTCGATCGGCTTCACGACAAGCGAGTCGGCGTCGAGAAAGACGATCTTCTCGTACTCGGCGAGCTTCCAAAGCTCGAGCTTGCAGAAATTGTCGATCGGATCGTGGAAGGCCGGCTTGTTCCCCTTGTTGAAGGGGGCGGCGCGATGCAGCGCCTCGCGGCTGTGCCGCTCGCGGAACGCATCGGAGAGGCGCGGCTGCTCGACCGGCACGATCCGGCAGCCCTCGCGCTGAAGTTCGTCGAGATGTTCTGCATCGCCCGTCGCAAGCACGACGAGCGGCGCGTCGGTGCGGGTCCAGCGGAGCGATCGTGCGAGCGCAAGCGCCCCGCGACCGTATTCCTCGTTGGTGACGAGCGTCGCGTAGGCGCGGCGTGCGGTCGCCGGCTCCCGTCCCTTGTCGCGCCGATTCAAAGACCCCTCCTCGAATCGCCCCAGCCCGACGCCTTCATTCCTAAAGCACGCCGGGCCGCCAAGCCACGGGAAAGAAGCCGCTCCCAGCGGCAAGGTTCCCGTCTTGCGCTGAATTCAGCCCTTTCCGGGCGCTTCGGCAAGGTGGACCCGATCCGCCGGCGGCAGCGCGATCAGCGCGTCGTAGGTCGCCTTTTGCACCGCTTCCTGCATGGCGGAGGCGGCGGCGCGGAGCGCGGCGAGGCGCTCGTCGATGGTGGCGCGGTCCGGCTCCGGCGCGGCGGCGAGGCGCATGATCTCATCGCGCATGTCGCGCATCGCCTTGATCCGCTGCTCCAGGTCTGGGCCGAGGGGTTTCAATTGGCCCGCGATCCGATCGGCCGCTTCGTGCGGCAAGCGCTCGTCGAAGCGCCGAAGCTCGAAAGTGGCGAGGCGCTCGCCGGAGAAACGGTGGTGAGGCTCCAGCCAGTCGACGACGAACATCCCGACGAAGAAGCCGTTGAGGACGAGCGAGGCGACAAGCGCGATGGCCGGCCAGCGCCTGCGCAGGATTGCAAGCGAGCCGCTCATTGCGCGTCCGCTCCGTCGAGCGGGTAGAGCGGATCGATGATGGCGACGTCGAACGAATCGGCGGCTTGCTGCATGAGGGCGAGGTCGACCGCGCCGCCCAACATGCCCGCGACGAGGACGGCGGCAGCGACGCGCCGCCAATGAATGCCGGCGAGGACGTCGCCGGAGCGCCGCGTGAGCACGTTGCGACGCACGCGATCGAGTGCGCCCGATTTCCTGATCTCGGCGTCAAGGGAAGCCCCGTAGGCGTCGATCCGGGCAACAAGGCCGTCGCGAGCGGGCTCAGTCATCGTCGCCCTCCTCGTTGAGCCAGCGCCGCAATCGCCGGCGCGCGCGTGCGAGCATCGATTCGAAGGCGGTCTCGCTCACACCCATCACCTCGGCGGATTCGCGCTGCGGCAGACCCTGGACGTGAAAGAGCAGGACCGCGGTCCGTTGCCGCGCCGGCAGCCGCTCGATGGCGGCCGCGACCGAAAGCGCGGTTTCGGTGCGGACAAGCGCCGCATCCGCCGGCTCCGATTCGTCGGCCAATCCCTCAAGCGCCGTTTCGTCCACAAACGCACGGCGGCGGCGCAGGCTGTCGATCGCGCGGTTGTAGCAGACGCGGTGCAGCCACGTGCTCACCCGTGCGTCCGGCGTCCAGCGCGCCGCGTTCTCCCAGAGGCGGATCAGCGTGTCCTGCACCACGTCTTCCGCTTCATCGAGGCTGCCGAGCATACCGTGGGCGAAGCGCAGGAGGCGTGGCGCCTCGCGGTCTATGAGGCGCTGGAGCGCGGCGGTGTTGCCTGCGGCGATCGCGCGCATCTCCTGGCGTTCGACCGCGCCGCGGTCCTCGTCGTTGGCCACAGGACATCCTGCCTCAAATGCCGGACGCAAAGCATGAAGCATCCGCGCCTGAACCGCGAGTGAACTGCGCGCGCTCCGAACGCGCCGCGACGGCCCCACGCGGCGGCGGAAGTCCGCTCCGCCAGCGATGCGATCAAAATCAAGGGGGAAAGCAAGCGCCGCGGCCATCGCCCTACTCCGCCGCGACCGTGTGCGGTATGGCGCGCCGCTCTCCGCCGAGGAGAAGGTCGGCGTCGGCGACCTCGCCGAGTTCTGCCGCAAGACGCTCCGTCTGCGCCGACCGCGGCTGTGCGAAGCGCGCGAGCAGTACATATGCGACCGGCGTCACGAACAGTGTGATCAACACCGCGAAACCGAGCCCGCCGACCACGATCCAGCCGAGCGCCTGCCGCGCCTCGGCGCCGGCGCCGCCCATCAGCACCAGCGGCACGCCGCCCGCTACCGTCGCGATCATGGTCATGACCACGGGCCGGAGCCGAATGCGACACGCTTCGCGGATCGCATCCTCGATGCGGAACCCGCGCTCGCGCAGCTGGTTGGCGAACTCCACGATCAGGATGCCGTTCTTGGCCATGATGCCGACCAGCATCACGAGGCCGATCTGGCTGTAGATGTTGAGCGAGCCGCCGGAGAGCGCGATCGCGAAGACCGCCGCTGCGAGCCCGAACGGCACGGTGAACATGATGATGACGGCGCTGGTGAAACTCTCGAACTGCGCCGCGAGCACCAAGAGAACGACGACGAGGGCGAAGCCGAACGTCAGGGCGACGCCGCTCGACGTCTCGTTCAGCGCCGCCGCCTCGCCGAGATAGCGGATGCCCATGTCGGGCGCGAGGTGCGTGGCGGCGACCTTCTCGAGATCGTTCATCGCATGGCGGAGGTCGACGCCCGGTTTCAGCGTGGCGGTGATCGGAACGGCGCGGCGCTGTCCCTCGCGCGGCAGTTCCGGCGCCACGGCCTGCTCGACCACCGTGACGAAGGAGGCGAGCGGCACCATGCGGCCCGACGCGGTCCGCACGAAGATGTTTTCAAGGTCGCCCGGATCGTCGATCAGGCCGTCCGGAGCCTGCACGCGCACCGGAATGGCGTCGCCGCCGACATAGAATTTTCCGATCTCCTTGCCGTCGAGAAGGGTGGAGAGCGATGTGCCGAGGGCGTCGACGGAAACGCCGAGGTCGGACGCCCGTTGGCGGTCGATCGCGATCGAAAGCTCCGGCTGCGTCGTGTCGTAGCTCAGCGAAACTGTATCGAAGCTCGGCTCGTCCTCGAGCGCATGCTGCAACTCGATAGCCTTGTCGGCGAGCGTCGCGTAGTCGTTGCCGATGATTGCGAAGCGCAGGCCCTGCCCGCCGCCACGGATGCCGAGGCTGTTGGCCGTGCGCGTCGATATCTGCACGCCGGCGATCTTCTGCAGCCGCGGATTGAGCTCGCGAACGATGTCCTGCGAGCTCCGCATCCGCTCCTCCCAAGGGGCGAGCGTCAACGCCACGAAGCCGGAATTGGGATTGAACATGCCGGCGAGGAGAAAGACGTTCGTCACTTCGCCGCTCTTCACGAGCGGCGCCACCGCGGCCTCGATCTGCCGCATCTGGGTATCCATGAAGTCGACGCTGACGCCTTGCGGCGCGCTGACCGAGATCGGGATGAAGCCGCGATCCTCGTTCGGCGTCAGCTGCTCGGGAAGCTGCGTGTAGACGAACGCCGCGACGCCGGCGAAGACGAGCGCACCCGCCACCACGAGAAACGGTGCAGCAAGCGCCCGGGCAAGCAGGCGGTGATAGAGGTTCTCGAAGCCGGCGCCGACGATGCCGAGACGCCTGAGCAGCGGGTTCCTGAGGTAGGCGGTCTCGCCCTCATGTTCGCGCAGGATACGGGAGGCGAGCATCGGGCAGAGGGTGAGCGCCACGAAGGCGGAGAGCCCGACGGCGAAGGCCATGACGAAGCCGAACTCGGAGAAGAGTCGGCCCGCTGTGCCCCGGAAGAAGGAGATCGGAATGAAGACTGCGGCGAGTGTCGCGGTTGTCGCGATCACCGCGAAGAACACCTGCTTCGCCCCCAGCACCGCGGCGGCGCGCGCACCCATTCCCATCGCCCGGTGGCGCTCGATGTTTTCCAGGACCACGATCGAGTCGTCGACGACGAGGCCGGTCGCCAGCACGATCGCGAGCAGCGTCAGGATGTTGATGGAGAAACCGGCGAGATAGATCGCCGCGAGCGTGCCGATCAGCGCGATCGGCACGGTCACTGCCGGGATGATCGTCGCTCGCATCGAGCGCAGGAACACGAAGATTACCGCCACGACGATGAGCGTCGCCTCGAACAGCGTCTCCAGCACCTTCTCAAGCGCGCCGCCGATGAAGGTGGAATCGTCGGAGGTGACGCGGATGTGGACGCCGGGCGGCAGCGAGCGGTCGAGCTCGGCGACCGCCCTGCGTACCCCCGCGGAGATGTCGAGCGTATTCGACTGCGCCTGCCGCACGATGCCGAGCCCGACGCCCGTCTGCCCGTTGATGCGGATCGCGCTCGTCTCCTCGGCCGGACCGAAGATCACGTCGGCGATGTCGCCGACGCGTGTCGATTTGTTGATCTGGATCGCCTCGATGTCGGCGGCGCTCTTCACGCTCGCGTCGGCACGCACCAGCAGCGACTGATCACCGGCCGAAAGATTGCCGGCGGGGACATCGGAAGCGACCGTCGCCAGCGCATCGGAAAGATCGATGACGGAGAGGCCGCGCGCCGCCATCGCGTTCGGGTCGATGAGCACGCGGACGAGCGGCTGTCGGTCGCCGAACTCGGTCACGTCGGCGACGCCTTCAACGGCAGCCAGCCGGTCGACGACGCTATCCTCCACGAGCCGCGTCAGATCCTGGATGGACATGTTCTGCGCGGTGACAGCGAGGCGCATGATCGCGTCGGAATTGTCGTCGGCCTTCACGATCGTGATGCCGTCGACGCCGTCGGGAAGCTGTCGCTCGGCGTTGCCGACGGCGTCGCGGAGGTCGTTCGCCGCCACGTTGATGTCGACGGATTCGTTGAACTCGACCACCACGCGGCTCGACCCCGAGCGGCTCGAGGAAGAGATCGATTTCACTCCAGGTACGCGCGAGGCGGCGCCTTCCAGGATGTCGGTCACCTGCCGGTCGATCGTCTCCGGCGTCGCGCCGTCATAGTTTGCGCGGATGGTGATGACCGGGCTGTCGACGTCCGGCAGCTCGCGGATCTCGACGCCGCGGAAGGCGGCGAGTCCGGCGATCACGATCAGAAGATTGGCGACGATCGCGAGCACCGGCCGGCGGACAGAAAGCGCTGAGATGCCCTTGGTCGCCTCGGCGAGCCATATCCGCGCGTCTTCGAGTTCTCGCCACCGCCCTCAGCTCCGCGTGCTCGCCGCCGCGTTCGCCCCGCTTGCCGCGGGAATGCTGTTCCTGGCGGCAGGAGGTGCCTCGTCGACGATCGTCGGCGTCTCGTTGACCTCGTTCACCTTGGCGCCCTCGCGCAGCCTCAAGAGCCCTTCGACCACCACACGGTCGCCGGCCGCCACGTCGCCCTTCACGACGACGATGCCGCTGTGCCGCCGCACGATCGCGACGTCGGAGCGGCGCACCGCCTCGTCCACGACCTTCCACACGAACGATCCGCGCCGATCCCACTGCACCGCCAAACTCGGCACCGCGAGCTCCTTGTCGGTGTCGAACGTCAGCGTGACCAGGATCGCCATGCCGGTCTTCAGCGCTCCGTCGTCGTTCGGAAGCTCGGCCTGCACGCGCAACGTCCGCGTTGTCTGATCGACGTGGTTGTCGATCCCGGTAATCGTTCCCGCAAGCTTCGAGCCGGGAAGCGCCTGCGCCGTCGCGACGATCGGCTCTCCCGTCGTGATGCGGTCGGTCCAACGCTCGGGAACCTCGAAGTCGACGCGCATGGTGGAGAAGTCGTCGATCGAGGCGAGCGCCGTGGAGGTGGTGACGAAATCGCCGACGGAGAGGTCGGTGAGCCCGGTGACGCCGGAGAACGGCGCCGTCACGCTGCGCCGGTCGAGGTCGATCGCGGCGGATTTCAGCTCGACCCCAGCCATGCGGACAGCGGTCTCCGCATCGGAAAGCGCGACATTCGAGATCGTTTTCGACTTCGCCAGCGCCTGTTGGCGCTCCAATGTCTTCTCGGCCTGATCGAGCGTGATCTGCGCCTTCTCGACCGCGACCGTCTCTTCGTCGTTTTCGAGACGGACGAGGAGGTCGCCGCCCTTCACCGTCTTCCCCGGCACGACCAGGACTTCCGCGACCATGCCGGACACCTGCGGGTAGAGCGTCACCGAACGCGCCGCCTTGGCGGTGCCAAGCGCGGTGACGCTGTCGCCGGCGTCATCGATCTCGACCGGCGCGGTAACGACATTGACCGCGCCGCCCCCAATCAGGCCCGGGATGCGGTTCTGGCCGGCGCCAGCTGAGCCGCCAGCGGCTTCGCGCACCGTCCCGGCCGACTGATGATTGCGATAGACGTACCAGCCGGCAGCCGCCAAAGCGACCACCACCAGAGAGAGAATGGCCTGTTTCCAGAGAGACATATCCGCCACGAACCCCACCGGCACGACACCGCTTCAACGCAGGCGGCCCGCCGATCCGTCGCTCCAAAGCCCTTACGAATGCGTAATCATGCCCGAGCCGGGGCTTCCGTCAAAGCGATTGTCCGCTCTGGTCGAAACCCGGCCTCGCCACTAGGAACGGTTTCAGCATCGAGCCCCTGGACGCCTCGCGATGAACGAAAAGGAAAGGACGGCCGCCGTTTCGCTCGCCGCGAGCCTCCTCCTCGCGGCGGTGAAGCTGGCGATCGGGCTGGCGATCGGGAGCCTCGCGCTCGTCACCGACGCGCTCCATTCCTGCGTCGATTTCCTGGCGACGGGCGTGACCTGGATGGCGGTCCGCGTCGCCGACAAGCCGGCCGACGCCTCGCATCCCTACGGCCATGGGAAGTTCGAGAACCTCGCCGCCTTGGGCGAGGCGGCTCTGCTCCTCCTTCTCGCCGGCGGCGTGATGGTGGCGGCCGTCGGCCGCATCACGAGCGGCGAACCGCCGCCGCCTTTGAGCCTGCTGGCGATCGCGGTCCTTCTCATCGAGATCGTCATCAACGCCTGGCGCGCGCGGGCGCTGAAGCGCGTCGGCCGGAAGACGCAGAGCGCCGCGCTCGAGGCGGACGCGCTGCACTTCGCCTCCGACGTCTTCTCCTCGCTCGCCGTCCTCGCCGGCTTCGGATTGATCGCGCTCGGCCATGCCTGGGGCGACTCTGCGGCCGCGATCGGCGTCGCCGCGCTGGTTGCCGGGCTGGCGCTCCGCCTCGTCACGCACACGATCAACGCCCTCGTCGACCGCGCGCCCGAAGGCGTCGCCGATCTCATCAAGGCGCGCATCGGGGCCCTCGCCGGCGTGCTCGGCGTGGAGAACGTGCGCGTCCGCTCCGTCGGCGCCAGCCACTTCGCCGAGGCGACGATCGCGGTGCCGCGCTCGCTCGGCATCGAGCAGGCGGGAGACGTGAAGGAGCAGGCGGTGGCGGCGGTCCGCGCCGTCATTGCCGATGCCGACGTGACGATCCAGTCGAAGCCCGTGTCGCCGACGAACGAGACGGTGCGCGACCGCGTCCTCCTGGTGGCGCAGCGCGAACGCGTCGCCGTTCACCACATCACGGTGCAGCACCTGAACGATCGCTTGGCGCTCGCGCTCGACCTTGAGGTCGAAGGCAGCCTGCCGCTCGCCGAAGCGCACCGCATGGCCGACCGGCTCGAAGCGGCGATCCGCCGCGAGTTCGGGCATGAGGCGGAGATCGAGATCCACATCGAGCCGCTCGAGCTGGAGGTGAGCGACGTGGAGGATGTGCCGGAGGCGCTCAGGCAAAGCTACATCCACGCGCTCGAAGAGGCGGCGCGCTCGATCGACGGTCTTTCCGACATCCACAATGTTCGGCTCAGGCGGAGCGAGCGCGGCACCGTGCTCGTCGCCCATTGCCGCCTGAGCCCGGACGCGACCGTCGAAAGCGCCCATCAGCGGGTCGACGACCTCGAGCGCCTGGTGCGCGATCGCAAGCCGGAGATTGCCCGCATCGTGATTCATGCGGAACCAACGAGGTAGCCTCTTCCCTACCCCCTTGCGGGGGAGGGGGACTAGCTGAGCGCCTGCTTCAAGAACGCCACCGTGCGCGACCAGGCGAGGTCGGCGGCCTCCTTGTCGTAGCGGGCTTCCGACGTGTCGTTGTTGAAGGCGTGGTTCGCGCCCGCATAGACGTAGATCTGGTAATCCACGCCGGCCGCCTTCAGCGCCGCCTCGTAGGAGGGGATGCCGGCATTGGTGCGCTCGTCGAGCCCGGCATAGTGAAGAAGCATCTTCGCCTTTATCTGGCTGACCTGCTCGGGCTTCGGCACGCCGCCGTAGTAGGCGACGGCGGCCGCGAGATCGTCGCCTGCCGCGACCGCGGTCTGGTTGGTCAGCGTGCCGCCCCAGCAGAAGCCGACGACCCCGACCTTGCCGTCCGACTTCTCGTCGGTCTTCAGGAACGCGACCGTCGCGACGGAATTGTCGATCGTCTGCTGGCGGTCGAGCGCACCGATCATGTCGCGCGCCTTGTCTTCGTCCTCCGGCGTGCCGCCGGACGGTGTCAGAAAATCGGGGGCGAGGGCGAGGAAGCCCTCAAGCGCCACGCGCCGCGCCACGTCCTTGATGTGCGGGTTCAGGCCGCGGTTCTCGTGGATCACCATCACCGCGGGAAGCGGCGCCGAAGCGTCGGCCGGCATGGCGAGGTAGCCGGCCATCGTCTGCCCCTCGGCGCCGGGCCAGGTGATCGTCTCGGTCTTCAGGCGGGCATCGTCGGCAGCGACGATCGCCGCTTTCGCCTTCGATGCCGCAAGCATCGGCGCGATCGCCGCCGCGGCCGCCGCCGAGCCGGTCAGCCGCGTCAGCCTCTGCATGAAGTCGCGACGGTCGAGCGTCAGATGCGTGTAGTCGTCGTAGGCCCTGATCATCTCCTGCGTGATCTGAGGTGTGTTTTCGCTCCGGCTTCTCGGCATTTGATCGATCTCCTCCGGCAATCACGGTTCGCCACGGTCTAACGCAAAGCGCTAGCCGAACCGTCGGGCGCAGACATGGCGGCCCGATCAAAGCTTCGGGAGAAGCGCGCGAGCCAGGACGGCTGAACCCTGCCTGAATACCCGCTTCAAAGGCAGTTCAGCGGTCGACCTCTAGGTTCCGTCGCATCAGCCGAGGGGAGAAAGACCATGTCGGAGAAGATGAGAGATGCCGCGGCGCTCTGCGTGCGCGGAACCGGCGTCGCCTTCATCCTGACCGTGCTGGCGCTGGCGGCGATGCTGGCGAGCCAGATCTAAAGCTCGGGTTCCGGGGTCAGAGGCCGAAGGTTCTGAGATGATTGTCGAAGGCGACGCGCGGCTGTCGAACTTTCGCTTCCTCAGCGCCGTCCGCCCCGGTCTCGACGATCAGCCCCTCGCCGTTCGACGCGAGGATGGATTTTGTGCCGTAGCCGGTGATGCCGCTTAAATCGGCGATCGCTGTGCGGCCGGCGTATTTTCCGCTCTCGGCGCTGAAGTGCACGACATAGCCTCCGCGTGGCGCCGACGCGGAGATGATCGTGCCGTCGCGGCTCGCGGCCATCGCACCGATGTAGCGGCGCATGTCGTTCAGTTCCGGCTCCGGCGTATCGACGAGCGCCAGCCCCTTATCCACAGACGCGCGGCCGACGAGCGACGGCGTTTCGAGCGGATCGCCCTCCCATTGCGTGCCGAACCAGATATCGCCGTCGGCGCCGACCGCCATGTGGCGGATCGAGAGCTGGTGGTAGCGCTCAGGCAGCCGGTACTGCGCGATGAGATGCCCATCGAGGTCGACGAAGGCGAGCGAGGGATCCATGGACGCGATGTTGAGCATCTCGCGCCCGTAATCCGGATGCGTCTCGATCCCGCCATTGGCGATCGCCAGCGTCTTGCCGTCGGGAAGGAGGATCGCTTCGTGCGTTCCGACACCGCGCGTCGGGAACTCGCCGATGCGCCGATAGGAGTCCGTCGCGTCATAGATTCCGACCACGCCGGTGCCGACGCCGAAGTCGTTCTCGGTTGCGAAGAGAAGCTTGCCGTCCGTCGAATAGGCGCCGTGCCCGAAGAAATGCCGATCCGGCTCAGCGACGAAAACCTGCGGCGGCGTGCGAGAAGAAATGTCGAAGGCGACGGCGAATGTCCCGGGCCTGCGCGCGAAGGCGACGGCGCGGCCGGTCGCGGCATGGACGGCCAGGTCGTGGCCGCGGGCGGGAAGCGCGATCTCGCGGATGAGGTCGCCCGCCTCACCGAACACCATCACGGCGAAGCTGCCGTCCGGCCGCATTGCCGGCGCCAGCACCAGCGCCTCGCTCGTCGCAAGTGCGGCAGCCGCGCGAGGCGCAAGTCCCGCGCAAAGGCATGCGCCGGCACCGGCAAGGAGCGCGCGGCGATCGACGATCATCCGATCAGTCGCCATCGAGCGAGTTGAACCCCGGGGTCAGCCCCGCGGCGACAGCGATGTGCGACTGGAAGAGATCGCGAATGCTCTTCAGGACGATCGCAGCATAGGTGAGCTTCGAACGCGTCTGCGGATCGGCGAGGGCCGCCGCGATGTCGGTGCCCGCGCCGTGCAGCGCGTTGTCGAGGTTGGAGAATTCGAACAGCACGGACGCGGCGTAGCCGTCCTGATCTTCGGGCAGGATCTCGAGCAGCCCGGAGGCGCCGACGAAACGCTGCAACTCCGTCGACCCGGCCACGAGGTAGTCCATCGTGTGTCCGGAGAGATAATACGGCGCGCGGCTCGCCTTCGCGTCGTCCGGCGTGGCGCCGACGGCGGGAAGGATGCGCTGGTCGCGCATCTGCTCGAGCGCGGTCAGGATCGCCTTCAGGATTTCCGTCGTCGCCTCGGCGTGCGTGCGATAGACCGGGTTGTCCGGCCCCGGGGCTTCGATGAGCGTGGCCCAGCCCTTCTCGCCGGTCCAGCCGACGACGACCTCGTTCGCGATCGCGTCGAGGTTCTCCGCCACCGCGGTCGCGAGCGCACAGCGGTAGTCCTCTGGCGCGGAGTCGCTCATCAGCGCCTTGTCCCCCGAATAGAGGAGGAGCTCGAGCGCCGGCAACCCCTGCACCGCCGCGCTCTGGCGCGCAAGCTCGGCCGGATCGGTGAGCTTCTCGTCCTTGCTCGCGAGGAATTGCCGGAGCTGGCGTGTGCCGGTCCCATGCACGTCCGGCCAGAAGGCGAAGCGCTCGTAGCGCCCCTCGCTCCCCATCGGCCCGAAATGCATGAAGTCGACGGCCGCCCACGCCGCAAGCGTGTCGGCGAAGGCGCTGTCGAGGCCGCTACGTCCGTTCTGATCGGGCGCCGCGCAATAGCCGCGGAGCGCCCCGGTCATTTTCGCGGTCGCGTCCGCGAGATCGCGATACGCCGGGACGATGTAGATGCCGACCGTCTGCTCGACGATGCCGGCGTAGTCGTCCTCGGTTGCGATCGGCACGATCGGCGCGCCTTCGCCGGAGAGCGCCGTCGCCGCGTTCGCCGCCGCGGGAAGAGCGAGCGCGATGATGAGAGCGAGGGCACGGAGCTTCATAGGCTCTCCACATAGGCGGCGAGCGCGCGGCGCTCGTCGTCGCTCAGAGCGAGATAGCGCGAAACCGCCGCCCCCGCTTCGCCGCCGTGTGCGCGGATTGCCGCATCGACCGTCGCGGCGCGGCCGTCATGCAGGTAGCGCCGCCCGCCGCCGGGCGCCATGGCGATGAGCGGCGCGGTCCGCCATTCCGCCGAGGCAACGCCGGGCTCGCCGACGCCATCGTCGAGCGCGGCGCCCATGTCATGCAGCAGGAGGTCGGTATGGACGGCGACCGTGCCGCCGCCCGCCGCCGGCATTTCGGGGAAATGGCAGGCGCCGCAGCCGGTCGCGGCGAAGAGCGAGGCACCCGCCTTATCAGCGCTTGGAGTGGGGGCCTTCAAGCTTCGCACGTAAGCCGCGACAAGACTGAGGATGTCCGGCGAAAGCTCGTTGCCGTCGTAGCGGTCGCTGACGCCGGTCGGCGCGGCCATGCAATCGGCTTCGCGCTCGGTACAGTCGCCGTGTGGAAACGGGCGGAGTGCGCTTGAGAGCCCGATATCCATGGCAAAGGCGTCGGCGATCTGGACATCGAGGCTCGTGCTTTGCGCCTTCCAGCCGAAGCGACCAAGCGCGTCGCCGCCATCCGTCGCGACGATGCGCGCGCG
This sequence comes from uncultured Alphaproteobacteria bacterium, assembly GCA_963739005.1. GTDB lineage: Bacteria > Pseudomonadota > Alphaproteobacteria > Rhizobiales > Afifellaceae > DASWJZ01. Next base: position 1,149,094 of record CAVTYQ010000002.1, read on the forward strand.
GCCCGATATGCCGTCGCCGTCGCGATCGTCGGGATCGGCGCGGGCGATGACGCCCGCGGCATCGATCTTTTCGAGCGCCGCGCGGCCGACGATCGGCGGCGCGAGCCGCGGCGAAAGATGCGTCGCCGGATCGAGCGGCCCGCGCGTCAATTCCATGTCGTAGGTGTAGCCCTTCTCCGGATCGGCCGAGGCGATAAGGACGATGCGCCCTTCAGGATTCATCCCCGGCACCGCTTGTCCCTGGAGGAGATGACCGTAGAGCGGATCGGGGCGGCCTTCCGCGTCGCCGAAGCGCATGACGAAGCCGCGCCCGGCGATCCGGCCTTCCGGCGCATCGGTGAAACGCGCGGCAAGCGCCGGCCCGGCGTGGCAGCCGGCGCAGCTCTTGGCGGCGAAAAGCGGTCCGAGCCCATTCGACGCGTCGGTCGAGGCGCCAGCCGGCACCCAGTCGCGCTCGAAAAGCGCCTTGCCCATCACCGCGTCGAGCTCGCCCGACGCCGCCGCGCCGGTGGCCGCGACGAGCGCCGAGATGCCAAGCGCGGCGAGAACGACCCTCATGTCACCCTGACGTAGCCCATCATGCCGGATTCCTGATGCTCGATGATGTGGCAGTGGAACATCCAGTCGCCGGGATTGTCGGCGACGAATGCCGCCTCGACGCGCTCCTTGGGCCTGATCAGAATCGTATCGGCGTGATGGATCGGTAAATCATACTTGTTTGATCTGAGCCACTTGAAGCTGTGGCCGTGGATGTGAATCGGATGCTGGTGCGGCGTCACGTTCTCGAGTTGGAAAACATAGCTTTTGCCGCGCTCAAGCACGGCGAGCGGCGCCGGGATGCGGCTGTGGTCGCCGGCCGGCCACACCTGCTTGTTGATCGCCCAGAAGGTGCCGGCGGCGCTGCAGAGCGAACCGAGGAGCGCACCTGACGCCTCCGCTTCCTTGACCGCGTCGGCCGTCGCCGTCGCCGAGAAGACGAACGGGAGCCGCTCGGCATTTTGAAGATCCGGCTCCGGCATCCGCCCGGCGTGAAGCGGTGCCGGATCGAATGAAGTCTGTCGCCGCAGCGCGCCGCGCCCCGTCAGCCGCGCGAGCGGAACGGGCTCCGGTGCGAAATAGTCGACCAGCCGCGCCGTCTTGCCGTCGGCGGGTGCGCGGATGACGATGTCGAGGCGCATCGCCGGCCCGAGCCGCCAGCCTTTGAGCGGCACCGGCGGCAGCGCGATGCCGTCGATAGCGACGATCGCCGCTTCCGCATCCTCGACGCCGATCTCCATGATGCGGGTATTGTCGAGGTTGAGGAGCCGGAGCCGGCAATCGCCGCCGGCCGGAAGCATGATCTCCGGATTGATCTCGCCGTTGGCGCTTCGAACCGTGCCGAAGGTCCCCGCTTTGCCCGCCCCCTCCGCCGTGTAGAACGGGAGGAAGCTCCGGCCGTCAACGCGCCAATCGCGGAGCACGATCACCTCGTCGGCATCGTAGGGCTCCGTCTCGTCGCCCCCGACGATGAGCACGCCGGCAAGCCCGCGGCCGAGTTGCTCGACCGTGTCGCAGTGCGGATGGAAGAAGAAGGTGCCTGTGTCCGGCGGCACGAAGCTGTAGCGATAATTCTCGCCCGGCCAGACCGGCTGCTGCGTGAGATAGGGGACGCCGTCCTGGTCGTTGGCGATCCGCATGCCGTGCCAATGCACCGACGAATGCTCGCCCTCGCGCGGCAGACGGTTTTGGTAGGCGACCTCCAATCGCTCGCCGAGCTTCAGCCGCACCACCGGCAGCCAGGATTTTTCCGAGAACGTCCAGAGTGGCAGTGTCGCGCCGTCGAAGCAGGGAAGCGCGGTCGGGCGCTCGGCGGCGACGAGGGCGAGCGCCACCGTGCCGCCTCCGGGCACGGCCGGCGGCGGCAGTTCGCTCGCATAGGAGCTGCCGACGCGCGGCAGAACCGTCGCGCCGGCAAAAGCGGCGGCGCCGGAAAGAAAGCGACGGCGGTTCATGCCGTCGAACGGGGTGTCGTCACTGCATCACCGCTGACGGGTTATCGAGGCTGTCGGAGCCTTCGACCTCGACGGTGAGGCCGAGCGCCGAGACCACGCCCTCGACGGCGCGCGCCTGCGCGACGAGCGCGTCGACCACGTCCTCGATGATCTTGTTCCCCTCCGGATTGTCGGCGGCGATCATCTGGTCGTAGACCATCCGGCCGGAATCGGCGGTGTCCTTCATGACCTGCATCTTGGCATGCGTCGCCGCGAAGGCTTCGTCGGTACGGGTCGCCGCCTCCGGCGCCTTCGCCGCAGCGTAGGCGCGGATCGACGGGCCCTCGACCAGCGAGCCGTCGGTGCGCTTGTAGCTGCCGTTCCAGATCGCGGTCATGCCGACCTCGTCATAGTAGTGGCTGTTGTGGGTGTTGTCGGAGAAGCAGTCGTGCTCCTCTTCGGGATCGTGCAGGATCAGCCCGAGCTTAATCCGCTCGCCCGCAAGCTCGCCGTAGGAGAGCGAGCCGAGTCCGGTCAGTATCGTGGAAAGGCCGCCGTCCGGGCCCTTCGCCGCAAGCTCTTTGCGCGCCGGGCCGCCCTTCCGCCAGTCGCCAACCATCTCCTGAAGATCGGAGACGAGAAGCTCGGTCGCGGCCTTCAGATAGTCGCCGCGGCGGTCGCAGTTCCCGTGCGTGCAGGCGGTCGCGGAATAGTCGGTCGCGGGCCGCTCGCCGGCGCCCGGACCGGTGCCGTGCAGGTCCTGCCCCCAGAGCAGGAATTCGATGGCGTGATAGCCGGTGGCGACGTTGGCCTCGACGCCGAGCGCCTCCTGCAGCGTGCCGGAAAGGAGCTCCGGCGTGATCTTGCTCGCATCGACGATTTCCGCGCCGATCCGCAGTCTTGGGTTGGCGATGACGTTCGCCGTGTAGAGCGGGTTCTCGTCGCTGGCGTTGCCGTAGAGGTCAGTGTCGACGTAGTCGATCAGCCCCTCGTCGAGCGGCCAGGAGTTCACTCTCCCCTCCCAATCGTCGACGATGGCGTTGCCGAATCGAAAGCCCTCGCTCTGCATGTAAGGGACACGGGCCGCCTTCCACGCCTCCCTCGCGGTGGCGAGCGTAGCGTCAGTCGGATTGGCGAGGAAGGCGTCGACCGCGACCTGAAGACCTTTCGCCCCGGCGAGCGCGTCCGAGTAAGTCGCGAGCGCGATGTCACCGTAGGTCGCGAGGATCGCATCGGGTTCCGGCGTCTTGGCGCGCGCGTCCGAGACCATCGTCAAGACGATCGCGGCGCCGGAGAGCGAAAGCGCGCCGGCGAAGGAAGGAAGATGGCGGATCGGTCGCATGTCTCAGTCCTTGTTGGATGGAGCGATAGCTAGTCTCTGGAGGCAACGATTCAGTGAAGCAGCGCGCGAAGGGGCCGGCCGGCGATCTCGTCGATGACGCCGCGCGGCACCGGCATCAGCATCATGTCGCTGTCGCGCATCGCTTCCGCATAAGCCAGCGCCGGCAGCATCGCCTCCTCGTGCCCGTCGGGATCGAGGAGGTGGCGCATGGCGGCGGAGAGGCAATCGAGATCGCGGTTCTGGCTCGCCGACACGATCGCAAGCGCGAAGCACTCCTGACGGCAGATATGCCGGCAGCCGCCGGGGAAGCAGGAGAGCGGGCAGGCCGACCAGTCGCGCACGATTCTGACGAACCGCGCCAGGCTGTCGACGACGACGCGCGCATCGCGGGGCCCAAGCGCCGCGGCGTGCAAGTTCCACGCCTCCTCCCAGTGGCCGAGATCGCCCGTCGCGTAGCCGGCGAGCCAGCGGCGGAAGCCTTCGAGCAACAACCGTTCCGGCAGCCGGTCGAAGAGCGCGACAGAGCTTCCGGACGGCGTGGCGCTCGCCACCGGCGCCTCGCTCAGCATGGCGCCGGGCCGCGCGGGCGGCCGTCCGAGATATTGAGAGAACGCGAAACGGAGATAGCCGCGCCAGGGCGCGAGGAGGAATTGGAGACAGCCACGAAGTCCTCCAAGCGAAAGGGTTCAAGGCCCAGACGACCGGGGATTAATTCAGACTTTAATAGTCTTGATAGCTAAGTAGCTGTCAAGAATTATGTTTTGGAACGATTCTAGGGAGACGCCCGGCCTTATGAAGCAACAGCCCCGCGGAGGGAGTTAGGGCGGCCAGTGGCCGACGACCGCCCCGCAAGAGCGCACTCAAAACCAGCTTCGCTCCCACGCGCGAAATCTACGCAGGAAATTGTGACATTGGTGAGAGAGGGTCCGGTGTAGGGGGGCCGCGGGCGCTGGCGGAGAGCCAAGGCCGCGATTCCTCGCCGGCGATATCCACGGGCGTCGCTGGCGCAGATTCACCGGAGGCCCAAAAACAAAAGGGCGACCAATCGCTTGGTCGCCCCCCTGCGGTTTACCTCTTAAGTCTGAGGCGGCGGGTTTCTACACCGAGGTTGTGTCGCTGACTAGTCACGGATCGGTGTGGCGGAGACTCCGCACCGGCAACGCCAGCCCGCTGCTTCGTCCTTCGCGGAGCACCGCCGGCACCGCCGGTTTACGGCAGCGAGCCGATGATCTTGCGATAGTCCGCCTCGGGGAACGCCTTGATCGTCTTGGTGTGCAGCGTGCCGGTCATGCCGAGCTGCAATGTGAAGCGCGCGGCGGCCTCATCGTCCGGCGCCTCGTAGATTGCGACCATGTCGTATTCGCCCATGGTCATGTAGAAGGCCTTCATCGCGCCGCCCTCGGCCTTGATCAGCTTCTTCGCCTTGTCGAGCCGCTTCGGCGAATCCTTGACGGCCTTGATGCCGGCCTCCGCCCAGTTCCCCAGCATGATGTATGTCGCCATGATGTTCTCCCCTGTCGCTGCGTTGTCTATTCTCGATCACCGGCTAAAGCACTTGCGGCTCGATGGATATCGGGCCGCGCCAGAGAGCTGCCGGCGGATCGCGTCTTGGCACTGCCCCTCATAGCCCCGTATCGACCCACTTCCCCGTCTTCTCGGATTTGAACACCGCGTCGATGATCTGCATGTTCTTGATGCCGTCCTCGACGCCATAGGGAAACTCGCTCTCGCCGAGCACGGCTAGAGCGAAGGCGTCCGCCTCCTCGGCGTACTGGTCGACGACGCGCGTCTTGATCGGCTTGGAAGACCCGCCGCCGAGCTTCGAGCCGTTGTCGAGGATGATGGTCATCGGCTCCCAGGGCGTCGCGTTAAAGGGGATCAGGATCTCGATCCGCCCCTTGGTCCCGCCGAACGTCACGCGCTGATGGCCGCCAAGCTGCGTCGCGACGATGAAGGAGAGCACGCGCCCCTCGCCGAAATCGGCGATGACGGTGGAGAGCCGGTCGGTCTTGAAGGTCGGGTCGCGGTCGACCAGCGCGACGACGCGCTTCGGCTCCGCCTCGAAGGTGAAGCGGCCGGAGACGATGCCGTAGCAGCCGATGTCGAGCATGGCGCCGCCGCCGGTCTCCGGGATGTTGCGGATGTTCTTCGGGTCGCGGTTGTCATAGCTGAAGAACACCTGCACGGCCTTCAACTCGCCGATCCTGCCCGAGCGGATCAGCTCGCGCGCCTTCAGCCACTGCGGATGGTGGCGCACCATGAAGGCTTCCATGACGTGGTACTTGCCGACGACCTTCTTGAGCCGCGCCGCGTCCTTCGCGTTCATGCCGAGCGGCTTCTCGCAAAGCACGTGCTTGCCGGCCTTCAAGGCGGCGATGGTCCAGTCGACGTGCAGATTGTTCGGCATCGGATTGTAGATCGCGTCGATGTCGGGATCGGCGAGAAGCGCCTCGTAGGAGCCGTAGGCCTTCGGAATGCCGAGCGCCTTCGCCGCCGCCTTGGCGCGCGAAAGATCGCGCGAGGCGATGGCGTCGAGCGTGCCGCGCTTCGAGCGCTGTATGCCGGGGAGGACCTTCTTGGTGCCGATCAGCGCCGTCGAGATGACGCCCCAGCGGATTTTCTTCGCCACGTTCTTCTCCAGCAATTGTGTGATGCAGATTGAGCCGCGCTGCGCGGGCTTGTCGTCCCGTGCTGTTTTCGCCTCAGCGGCGGCGTTTGTCGACCCGCTGCGCGCGCCCCGTCGCGGTCAGGAAGAAATCGTAGGCGCCGAGTGCGACCGCGAAAATCGATACCACGACGAGGCCCGGCGCTGGCACGAACCAGATGATGGTGCCGATGCTGAGCGCGAAAGCGACGAGCGCCAGCGGCGCGACGACCCAGTCAAGTCCTCTCATGCCGCCGCCATCCCCAAGCTCGAATTCGCCCTGCACGGTGCGGGCCAGCCAGCGCGCCGTGCGAAGCAGGCGCGCATCGTCGCCGCGTCGCCCGACGAGTTGCACGCCGACCGGCAGCCCGTTCGGGCCCTGAAGCAGCGGCAGCGTCACGGCGGGCACGCCGCAGAGCGTCCACAGGGCATTGAAGATCGGATCGCCGGTCGTGTCGATCGCCGGCGCCTCGCCCGGCGCGGCCGGCGTCACGATCGCGTCGAACTTGTCGAAGAGCGGCTCGAGCCCGGAGGAAAGCGACTTCTGCCAGTCGAGCGCGGTCAGGTAATCGACCGCGGGAATATTGAGCCCGTCGTCGATCGCGCCGCGCATATATTCGCTGAGCTGCTCCGCGCCCTTCTCCCGATAGCTGCGATAGTGGCGCGCGATGCCGACCAATTGGATGGTGCGGATCGCGCTGGTCGCATGCGAAAAGAGCGGCGGCAGCGCCACCTCCTCGCAACCCTTTCCGAGCGTCTCGACGAGCTCGCCGAAGCCCTCCTTCGTAGAGGGCTCCGCTGAATCCCAAAACGGCGTCTTCACAAAGGCGAGCGCCGGCGTCACCGGCGGCTTGGTGAGCGCCGTCTCAAGCAGCCGCAGCGGCGGCAGCTGCAGCGAGTCAGGATCCGTCGAACTGAACCCAGCGAGCACGTCGACGATGAGAGCGGCATCCTCCACGGTGCGCGCGAAGACGCCGATCGTATCGAGCGGCGTCGCCTGCGGAAGGACGCCGCGGCGCGGGATCAGGCCGAACGTGGGCTTGAACCCGACGATGCCGCAGAAGGAGGCGGGGCGGATCACCGACCCACCCGTCTGCGTGCCGACCGCGAGCGGCACCATCCCGGCGGCCACCGCGGCGGCCGAGCCGGACGACGAACCGCCGGGCGTGCGCGTGGCGTCGAGCGGGTTCCGCGTCCCGCGCGGATGCATGGAAGCGAGCTCGGTGGAGACCGTCTTCCCCATGATGACGGCGCCCGCGTGGCGGAGGCGCCGGACGACCGTCGAGTCGAGGTTCGGTACGCCGACCGGTGTCGATCGGCGTGCCGTTCTCAGTCGGCATGTCCTTGGTGTCGATGATGTCCTTGAGCCCGACCGGCAGCCCGTTCAGCGCGCCGGCCGCACGGCCGGTGCCGCGCGCGCGATCCGCCACTTCCGCCTGCATCTTCACGTGGTCGTGGTCGAGGAAGGCCCACGCGCCGACTTCGGGCTCGCGCTCTTCGATCCGCGCGAGGCATGCGGCCGCGACCTCGACGGCGCGCAACTCGCCGCGCGCGATGCGGTCGCGAAGCTCGACCGCCGTCAGCTGAACGATGTCGGAATTCCGCATGCGCGCGAGACCTCAGCGGCCGTAGATCAGCGTCGGCAGATACGACGATATCGCCGGGAACAGATAGACCAAGATCATCGCCAGGAACACCATCCCCAGGAACGGGAAGCAGCCGCGGAATATCTGCACGAGCTGCACGTGCGGCGGCGCGATGCCCTTCAGATAGTAGGCCGACATGGCCATCGGCGGTGTCAGGAACGAGGTCTGCAGGTTGAGCGCGACCAGGATGCCGAAGAACAGAGGGTCGATGCCGAAATGCGGCAAAAGCGGCAGGAAGATCGGCACGAAGATGATGATGATCTCCGACCACTCGAGCGGCCAGCCGAGCAGGAAGATGATCACCTGCGCCAGGATCAGGAAAATGACCGGCGGGATGTTGAGGCCGGTGACGAACTCGGTGATGACCTGCTCGCCGCCGAGATAGGCGAACACCGACGAGAAGGTCCACGAGCCGACGAAGAGCCAGCAGACCATCGCCGTCGTCCGGACGGTGAGATAGACCGATTCCCGCAATCGCTGCCAAGTCAGCGAGCGATAGGCGACCGCGAGCGCCAGTCCGCCCAGCGCGCCGACCGCCGCCGCCTCCGAGGGTGTCGCCAAGCCGAAGAGGATCGAGCCGAGCACCGCCAGGATGAGGATGGCGAGCGGCAAGAATGACGTCAGCAGCATGACGATCAGTCGGCTGGTGGTGACGTTTTCTATCTCGTCGTCGCGCGGCTTCGGCGCGATTGACGGCTGCAGCCAGGCGCGGCCGATGATGTAGACCAGATAGAGTCCGGCGAGGAGGAAGCCCGGAAGCAGCGCGCCCGCATAAAGCTGCACGATCGAGACGCCCGACGCCGCGGCGTAGACGATGAGCATGATCGAGGGCGGGATCAGGATGCCGAGCGTGCCGCCGGCGCAGACGACGCCCGACGCAAAGCTCACGTCGTAGCGCGCCTTCAGCATCGCGGGAAAAGCCAGCAGCCCCATCAGCGTCACCACGGCGCCGACGATGCCGGTGGCGGTGGCGAAGAGCGCGCAGGTGACGAGCGCGGCGACCGCCATCGCGCCGGGCAGCCGCCGCGCCGCGATGAAGAGCGTCGAGAACAGCCGGTCGACGATGTTGGCGCGCTCCACGATGTAGCCCATGAACAGGAAGAGCGGCACCGCGGTCAGCACGTCGTTGGCCATGACCGAATAGGTCTGGTTCACGAAGAGATCGAAGATGCGGTTGTTGAAGAAGCCCGCGAGCCAGGTCTGCGTCAGCGTGAACGGATCGGCGCCGGCGCTGACCGCGTGCTCGTAGGAACGCCACATCCGGTCGGCGTCGAAATAGGCGTAGTAGCCGAAGAAAATCCCCATCGCCATCAGCGTGAAGGCGATCGGAAAGCCGAGCAGAATGATGAAGATGAAGACGCCGAGCATGAGCAGGGCGACCTGCGGGTCGGTCATTGCCGGCGCTCCCCGTCGCGGTCGAAGACGCGGTCGGGAATATCGACCGCCTCCGATCCATGCTGCAGCACGTCGTATTCCTTCTCGTGCTCGTGGATCAGCTTGTCCTCGGTCTCCTCGATGTCGTCGCGCGCGCGTATCCATTCGCCGGTGCGAATGCAGATGACGCAGCGCATCACCTGCGCGACACCCTGCATGAAGAGGAGCACGCCGGCCGCGACCATGATGGTCTTGAACTGGAAGATCGGGATGCCGGCGGGGCTGTTCACGCTGACTTCCATGTAGCGCCAGGAGCGCCAGGCGTATTTTCCGCCGGCCAGGACCATCGCGGTGATGCCGGGGAAGAAGAAGAGGACGTAGAGGACGAGCTCGACCTTGGCCTGTGTCTGCGGCCGCCACAGCCGGAACAGGAAGTCGCCGCGCACATGGCCGCCGCGCGACAGCGTGTAAGCGCCCCCCATCATGAACAGCGTGCCATACATGATGTAGGAGACGTCGAACGACCAGCTGGTCGGGGAATTCAGCACGTAGCGGACGAAGACCTCGTAGCCGATGCCGAACGCCATCACGATGATCGCCCAGGCGAATGCCTTGCCGAACCACGCGGAGACGCGGTCGGCGAACATGACGTAGCGAAGCATCGAGGGGCTCTGTCCGTTCAGGAGACGGTCCGGCGACGGACGCCGGACCGCGATCTCACGTCGGGATCATATCAAATTTTCGGCAGCTTGCCCGGGAAGTAGTGCTCGTAGGCAAGCTGGTAGTCGGGTGCGTTGGTCAGCTCGTAGAGCACCACGCGCTCCACCCAGGCGCGCTGACTGTCCATGATCTTCTGCATGAACGGATCTTTTCCAAGCTCTACGATGAGCGCGTCCCAGGCTGTGAGCTCTGCATCCAGGATCGACTGCGGGGTGCGCCGCACGGTGACACCGTGATCGGTCTGCAACTTCTGCAGATCGGTCGAATACTGGTTCAGCGCAAAGTCATGGTTGGCGGAGCTCGCCGCCTCCACGCCGTATTGCAGGATCGCCTGCAGGTCCGGATCGAGCCCGTCGAAGAAGTCCTTGTTGAAAAGGAACTCGAACGACTCGCTCGCCTGATGGTAGGAGGAGAGGTAGTAGTTCTTGGCCACGTCCTGTGCGCCGAAGCGGCTGTCCGACGTCGGGTTGTTGAACTCGAAGGCGTCGATCACGCCCTTCTCCATGGCCGGCACGATCTCGCCGCCGGGAAGCTGGGCGACGCTCATGCCCATCTGCTGCATGAGGTCGGCCGCCAAGCCGACGGTGCGGTATTTCAGGCCCTTGATGTCGTCGACCGAATTGACCGGTGTCTTGAACCAGCCGAACGGCTCCGCCGGCATGGCGAAGCCATAGAAGCCGTAGACGTTGAGACCGAGGATGTCCTGCGTGAGCTCTTTGTAGAGGTCCTTGCCGCCGCCCTGATAGAACCAGCCGAGCATGGTCGAAGAGCTGCCGCCATAGACGGGGCCAGTGCCGAAGAACGACGCGGCCTTGTGCTTGCCGTACCAGTAGACCGGGACGGTATGCGAGGCGTCAATGACGCCGTCATTGACAGCATCGAGCACCTGGAACGCGCCGACGATTGCGCCGGCCGGCGTCAGATCGATCTTGAGCCGCCCCCCGGACATCGCCTCGACGCGCGTGACGTACTGCCCCGCCATCTCGTGGAAGATGTCGGAGGCCGGCCACGAAGATTGCATCTTGATGACGATCGGCGTTTGCGCCGTCACGACAGAGGGCATCGCCAACGCGCCTGCGGCGGCGCCCGCAGCAATAGTGCCAGACCTCAAAAACTTGCGGCGTGAAACGGTGCTTTCGGCAACCTCTTTCATCTCGATTCCTCCCTACGAGTTCAGGTTGAGTCTTCTTGATTTTGATTATGCCGCTGCCCCCGGCCAGGCCGCAGACAACCGCAGCAAGGCCGGAAAAGTCGCTGATCGACGGCCCTTTGGCAATAGCCGGACGTGCAACCGGGCATATTTTTGCAAACGTTTGCGGAACAGCGGGGATTTCGCGCCGCAGAATGGGTCAATGGTAGCCGCGGCTCGGATCAACCTTTCCGCGAAAGACCCAGTAGGAGTAGGCGGTGTAGGCAAGGATGATCGGGAAGAGAATTGCGGTGCCGACGAGGAGGAACGAAAGGCTCGCGTCGGGAGCGGCCGCCTGCCAGACGGTGATCGCGCGCGGCACGACGAAGGGATAGACGCTGATCGCGATGCCGAAATAGGCGATCAGGAAAAGCAGGATCGTCATCGCGAACGGCATCACCTGACGGCCTGCCGCGAGGCTGCGGAAAAGCCCGAGCGCGGTCAAAAGCACCAGAAGCGGCACCGGCGAGAGAAGCGCGAAGTTCGGCCACGAGAACCAGCGCGCCGCGACGACCGGGTCGATGAACGGCGTCCACAGGCTGACGACGACGACCGAGGCGAAAACCGCGATGCCGAGCGGCAGCGCGGTGGTGAACATGCGCTCCTGCAGGACCCCCTCTGTCTTCATGATGAGGAAACAGGCGCCGAGCAGGCCGTAGCCGAAGACGAGCGCGAGGGCGGTGAAAGCGCTGAACGGCGTCAGCCAGTCGAACCAGCCGCCGGCATAGGCGCGGCCGTCGACCGCGATGCCCTGGATGAAGGCGCCGAGCGCGAGCCCTTGCGCCATGGTCGCGACATAGGAGCCGAGCACGAAGCTCCACGTCCACAGGCGGCGATGACCCTCGTGCCGATGGCGGAACTCGAAAGCCACGCCGCGGAAGATGAGCGCCAGAAGCATCGCCACGATCGGCGCGTAGAGGGCCGGAAGAAGCACCGAATAAGCAAGCGGGAAGGCCGCCATCAATCCGCCGCCGCCGAGAACAAGCCAGGTCTCGTTGCCGTCCCAGACCGGCGCGATCGCCGCGATCATCGTTTCTTCTTCTTCGTCTGTCGCCGCGAAGGGGGCGAGCATGCCGATGCCGAGATCGAAGCCGTCGAGCACCACGTAGGCGTAGATCGCAAACGCCAGGATGCCGCTCCAAACGACGGCAAGATAAGAGAAGCCGCTCATTGACCCGGCTCCGTCTCGATCGCCTGGATGGGCGTGATGCCGGCGGCGCGCACCGGCCCTTCGAGCCCTTTCTGCTCGATCTCCGGGTCGCTCATCATGAGCCGGATCAGGTACCAGATGCCGGCGCCGAAAACGGCAAGGTAGACGAGCGCGAAAGCAAGAAGCGATCCGGCGACGCCGGGCGCGCCGATTGGAGACGCCGAGTCGGCGGTCCGCAGCAGGCCATAGACGGTATAGGGCTGGCGGCCGACCTCGGTGACGAACCAGCCGGAGAGGAGCGCGATCAGCCCCGCCGGTCCCATTGCGAGCATGAAGCGCGCGAAGAGCGGCGTGTCGTAGAGCCTCTTCCTGTAGCGAAGCCAGAAGCTGAAAAGCCCGGTCGCGATCATCAGAAGCCCGAGCCCGACCATAACGCGGAATGCCCAAAAGACGATTGGAACGCGCGGCCAGTCCGCGCGCGGCCAGCTCTTCAGGCCTTTGACTGTGCCGTTCGGGTCATGCGTCAGGATGAGGCTGCCGAGCTTCGGGATTTCGACCGCGTAGCGCGTCTCCCCGGCGGCCATGTCCGGAAGTCCGAAGAGGATCAGCGGCGCCCCTGTCTGCTCGGCTTCGAAATGGCCCTCCATCGCGGCGACCTTCGCCGGCTGATACTCGAGCGTGTTCAAGCCGTGCTGATCGCCGGCGACGAGCTGTACCGGCGCCCCGAGCGCCACCACCCACAGCGCCATGGAGAACATGGTGCGGACCGTCGGTCCCCGCCGCCCCTTCAAGAGGTGGTAGGCGCCGGCGGCCGCGATGATCAGGGCCGTCGCGAGATAGGCGGCGAGCACCATGTGGACGAGCCGGTAGGGAAAGGACGGATTGAAGATGACGGCGAGCCAATCCGTCGGCACGAACTGGCCGACTTCGTTGATGGCGTAGCCGGCCGGCGTCTGCATCCAGCTATTGGCGGCGAGAATCCAGAAGGCCGAGAGAAGGGCGCCGAGCGCCACCGCGATCGTCGCGCCGAAATGGACCTTCTTCGGCACGCGGTTGACGCCGAAGAGCATGATCCCGAGGAACCCCGCTTCGAGGAAAAAGGCGGTCAGCACCTCGTAGCCCATCAGCGGGCCGATCACCGGTCCGGCCTTGTCGGCGAAGGCGCTCCAGTTCGTCCCGAACTCGTAGGAGAGCACGATGCCGGAGACGACGCCCATGCCGAAGGTAAGCGCGAACGCTTTCACCCATATGCGGAAGAGCGCGATGTAGCGCTCCTCGCCCGTATAGAGCCAAAGACCTTCAAGCGCCGCGAGATAGGAGCCGAGGCCGATCGAGAGGGCGGGAAAGACGATGTGGAACGAGACCGTGAAAGCAAACTGGATGCGCGCCAGAAGAACCGCATCGAGGTTTTCGAGCATGCTTCCGATCTCCCGCGGCGATCAGGTCCCGCGACGTGACCGCCGCCAAGCGAATGATGAGGGCCCGGGTTCGGATCGCCAAGCCCCCGTCGCACGAAAACGCGACGCGGATCGCGATTTCGTCAACCGCCGACGCGTTCGCCGCGCAGAGAGCTTGCCGCCTTCGTCCCGCTCCGCGAGAGATTCCTGGTGAGCGCGGCGAGTTGTTGCTTCAGAAGGAGCGGATCGAGCCGCTCAAGCGCTTCCGTCTCAAGCTCACGCCAGATCGCCTCGATCTCGCCGATCTTCTCGCGCGCCGCCTCCGTCAGGCTCACAGTGATCTTGCGCCGGTCGCGATCCATTACCTCGGTCTTGAGCAGCCCCGCCGCCGTCAGCCGGTTCACCATCTTGGTCACGGTCGGCGGCTGGATCGAAAGCGCGCTCGCTGCTTCGCCCATGGTCATGTGCCCTTGCGTCGCAAGCAGTTTCAGGAGCGTATCCTGCCCCGGATAGAGGCCGATACGGGCGAGAAGCTTCGCAGAGCGCACGCGGTAGGCGCGCGCCGCCTGCAGAAGCTCGAAAGTGACCCTGTCGTCCATCGATAGTCCCGCCGATGCCCAGAACACAGTTGGCTAAACATTTTCCGGGCAACGTAGTTCCCGCCGAAGCGTTGGAATTTGGGAAGTTTCGGGGCGATTTGACGCTGCTGCGCTTTTTGCGCGCGCGCCCGTCGTCTTGCACGTCGCATTGAAGTGGTATCGACTTGCGGGCGCTCGGGCGCCCGGGAGGCGGCGAACAACGAAGGGCCTGATGCAAGAGCGAGCGAGACCAACCGGCGAAGCACCGGCGAAGGGCGGAACTCTTCCGACACCGACGCCGAAGGCGACCGAAGCCGCGGCGGGCCGGAAACCCGATGCGGAGGCTTGGCTCGCCAAGCTCGCGGCGAGCCGTGTAGTGATCGAAAGCGTGTCGCCGGAGATCGACGGCGGACGCTTCCCCGCCAAGGCGGCGGTCGGCGACGCTTTCGTGGTCGAGGCCGACATCTTCGCCGACGGCCACGACAAGATCGACGCGGCCCTTCTGCTTCGGCGGAGCGACGAGCAGCTCTGGCGCGAAGCGCCGATGACCTTCTTCGACAACGACCGCTGGCGCGGAAGCGCACTGGTCGATTCAAATGCACGCTATCGCTACACACTGATTGCCTGGCGCGACCTCTTCGCCAGCTGGTGCGACGAGGTGGCGAAGAAACAAGCCGCCAATGTCCCGATCGCACTGGAGCTGACCGAGGGCCGCGAGCTCGTCGAGCGGGCGCTCGAAAGCGAGCGTGCCAGCCCCGCCGACAAGGAAGCGCTGAACGGCCTCCTCGCCGTTCTTGCCGCGACCGACGACGAAGGCGAGCGCCTCGCCCGGCTCCTCGCGCGCGACACGGCGGCGCTGATGAAGCGGGCGGGCATCCGCACCAACCTCACGCGCTATTCGCGCGAATTGGAGCTGATCGTCGATCGCAAGCGCGCCGCCTTCAGCGCCTGGTACGAGCTTTTCCCGCGCTCCGCGTCCGACGATCCGAGACGCCACGGCACCTTCGACGAAGTCATCGCCAAGCTTCCCTATGTGAGCGACCTCGGCTTCGACGTGCTCTATTTCCCGCCCATCCATCCGATCGGGCGCACCAACCGCAAGGGCAAGAACAACAGTTTAAATCCCCTCCCCGACGATCCCGGCAGCCCCTATGCCATCGGCTCGGCGGAGGGCGGCCACGATGCGCTGCATCGAGAGCTCGGGAGCTTCGACGATTTCGCCCGCCTCGTCGCCGCCGCGCGCCGGCACGGGATGGAGATCGCCATCGACTTCGCCATCAACTGTTCGCCCGACCATCCGTGGATCAAGGCGCATCCGGAATGGTTCGACTGGCGTCCGGACGGCACCATCAAATACGCCGAGAACCCGCCAAAGAAGTACGAGGACATCGTCAACGTGCACTTTTATCGCCGCGCGTTCCCCTCCATCTGGTACGCGCTCCGCGACATCGTGCTCTTCTGGGCGAAGCGCGACGTTCGCATCTTCCGCGTCGACAATCCGCACACCAAGCCGCTGCCGTTCTGGGAGTGGATGATCCGCGAAGTGCAAGACGTCTACCCAGAGGTGATCTTCCTCGCCGAGGCCTTCACGCGCCCGAAGCTGATGAAGCGGCTCGCCAAGGTCGGCTTCACGCAGTCCTATTCGTATTTCACATGGCGCAACACGAAGACCGAGCTCACTGAATACCTGACCGAACTCACGCGGACCGAGTGTCGCCACACCATGCGGCCGAATTTCTTCGTGAACACGCCCGACATCAATCCGATCCCGCTGCAGACGAGCGGACGCGCCGGCTTTCAGACGCGCGTCGTGCTCGCCGCGACGCTCGCCGGAAATTTCGGCGTCTACAGCGGCTTCGAGCTCTGCGAGGCGACGCCGATCCCCGGCAAGGAGGAGTACCTGAACTCCGAGAAATACGAGATCAAGGCGTGGGACTGGGAGCGACCGGGCAATATCCGCTTCGACATCCGGCTCCTGAACAAGCTTCGACGCAAGCACGTGGCGCTGCAGGCCTTCACCAACCTCGCCTTCTACAACGCCTGGAACGACAGCATCCTTTATTACGGCAAGGCGACTCCGGCGAAGGACGACTTCCTGCTTTTCGCCGTCAACCTCGATCCGCACAACGCACAGGGCGCCGATTTCGAGGTGCCGCTCTGGGAGTTCGGCCTCCCCGACGAGGCGTCGATCGAGGTAGAAGACCTCGTCACCGACGCGCGCTTTACCTGGCAGGGCAAGATCCAGCATATGCATCTCGATCCGGGCGAAAGACCCTACGCGATCTGGCGGCTCCATCCGCGCGGGACGGCGGGCTGATGCAGGACGAGGTCAGAGTGGCGCCGCACGTCGAGACAACGGCCGAGGCGGAGCATCTGCGCCAGCGCGACGGCTTGATCGATCGCAGCCAGCATGACTGGTACAAAGACGCCGTCATCTACCAGCTCCACATCAAGGCCTTCCAGGATTCCAACGGCGACGGCATCGGCGATTTCGCCGGACTGAAGGAGCGGCTCGACTACATCGAAAGCCTCGGGGTCAACACCATCTGGGTGCTGCCCTTCTATCCATCGCCGCTCCGCGATGATGGCTACGACATCTCCGACTACCGCACGATCAATCCCGGCTACGGCGACATGCGCGACTTTCGCCGCTTCATCCGGGCGGCGCACCGGCGCGGCATCCGCGTCATCACCGAGCTCGTCATCAATCACACCTCCGACCAGCATCCCTGGTTCCAGCGGGCGCGGCGGTCGAAGCCCGGCTCGGTGGCGCGCGACTTCTACGTCTGGAGCGATACCGACCAGCGCTACCAGGGCACCCGCATCATCTTCATCGACACGGAGAAATCGAACTGGACCTGGGACCCGGTCGCGCACGCCTTCTTCTGGCATCGTTTCTATTCGCACCAGCCGGACCTGAACTTCGACAATCCGAAGGTGATGGAGGAGGTGCTCCGCCTGATGCACTACTGGCTCGACATGGGCGTCGACGGGCTGCGCCTCGACGCCATTCCCTATCTCGTCGAGCGTGAAGGCACCAACAACGAGAACCTGCCGGAGACGCATATCGTCCTGAAGCGCATCCGCGCCGAGATGGAGACGCACTATCCCGACCGCCTGCTCCTTGCCGAGGCCAACCAATGGCCGGAAGACACGCGACCTTATTTCGGCGAAGGCGACGAATGCCACATGGCGTTCCACTTCCCGCTGATGCCGCGCATGTACATGGCGGTTGCCCAGGAAGACCGGCACCCGATCAACGACATCATCCGCCAGACGCCCGATATTCCCGACTCGTGCCAATGGGCGATCTTCCTCAGGAACCACGACGAGCTGACGCTCGAGATGGTGACGGCGGAGGAGCGCGACTACCTGTGGCGGACCTACGCCAAGGACGCGCGAGCGCGCATCAATCTCGGCATCCGCCGGCGGCTCGCGCCTCTGATGGACAATGACCGCCGCAAGATCGAACTGATGAACGCTCTCTTGCTTTCTATGTCCGGCACGCCCGTCCTCTACTACGGCGACGAGCTCGGCATGGGGGACAACTACTATCTCGGTGATCGCGACGGCGTCCGGACCCCGATGCAATGGTCGGCGGACCGGAACGGCGGCTTCAGTCGCGCCAACCCGCAAGCGCTCTATCTGCCGCCGATCCAGGACCCGGTCTACGGCTTCCAGGCGGTGAACGTCGAGGCGCAGCAGAACGAGACATCGTCGCTCCTGAACTGGACGCGCCGCATGATCGGCGTCCGCAAGCAACGCAAGGCCTTCGGCCGCGGCGCCCTCCAGATCCTCTATCCGCGCAACCGCAAGATCCTCGCCTACGTCCGCCGCTTCGAGGAGGAGAACATCCTCTGCGTCGCCAATCTTTCGCGCCAGGCACAGGCGGTGGAGATCGACCTAGCGGAGTTCCGCGGCGCCGTGCCGATCGAGCTTTTGGGTGGCGCCGCCTTCCCGCCGGTCGGCGACCTTCCCTACATGCTGACACTGCCGGCCTACGGCTTCTTCTGGTTCCTGCTTGCGCCGGAGGCAGACGCGCCAAAGTGGCACGTCGTGACGCCGGACCCGCTGCCGGAATTCGTCACGCTGACGGCGCCCGGCGGCCGCATCGACCGCGCCCTCGAAGGACGCGAGCTTGCCAATCTCGAGCGCTACGCGCTGCCCGACTTTCTGCGCCACCAGCGCTGGTACGCCGGCAAGGGAACGGCGACCCGCCGTACAGGCGCTGTCTCGCTCGGCGCCATTCCCGGCGAGCCGAACCAGCTTCTCCTCGCCACCGCCGAGACCGACGAGGGGGAGCAGCGCTACTTCCTTCCAGTCTCTGTGCTTTGGGGCGATCAGAACCTGACCTTCGGCGCGCCGAAGCTCTCCTACACGCTGGCGAAGGTGCGCAATGGGCCGCATCTCGGCGCGCTGATCGACGCATGTCACGACGAGCGCTTCGTCGGCGAGCTGATCCGCGCGATCCGAGCCGGCGGCGATCTCCCTGCGACCGGCGGAACGCTGCGCTTCGTCTCCACTCAGGGCTTCCGCGATCTTGAGCTTATCGGCGACGTGCACCCAATCGGAGGAGACCAGAGCAACGTCTCCGTCATCATCGGTGATGCGGCGATGCTGAAGATGTATCGCCGGCTACGCGAAGGCGAGCAGCCGGAGATCGAGGTGTCACGGTTCCTGACCGAGGTCGCCGGCTACAAGAACACGCCGCCCTTCTACGGCAGCGCCGAATACCGGCCGGGCGGCGCGCCGCCAATGGCGCTCGCGGCGTTGTTCGGGTTCGTGCGCAATCAGGGCGACGCCTGGGGCGTCATCCTCGACGCGCTCGAGCGGCACATCGACGAGTTCGCCTTCCTGCCGCGCGAGGAGACGCCTGCGGCGCTGCCGGCCGACGTGCCGGCGCCGCAGGCGCCTGAGACCGAGTTCCCCTACCCGCTCAATCTCGGCGCCATCCTTGGCAAGCGCACCGGCGAGCTCCATGCCGCTTTCGCCGCGCCGACCGACGATCCGGCCTTCGCCGCCGAGCCGCTGACACCGGAAGACGTGTCGCACTGGGTCGATCGGACGGAGGCGGAGGTTGCGCACGCGCTTGCTGCGCTCGAACATGCGCTGCCGGCGCTGCCCGACGAGGTTCGCGCCGAAGCCGCAGCCCTTCTTGCCGCGCAGGGAGCGCTCGACGCGCGTATCGAGGCTGCGCGCGCGCACGCGGCTTCGGGTGCAAAGACCCGCATCCACGGCGATTTCCACCTCGGCCAGGTGCTCGTCGCGCAGGACGACGTGATGATCATCGATTTCGAAGGCGAGCCGCAGCGCGACCTCGGCGAGCGGCGCGAGAAGAGCTCCGGTCTCGTCGACGTCGCCGGCATGCTCCGCTCCTTCGACTACGTCGCCTGGGCGGCGCTCGATCGGCTGCGCGCACGCCACGGGCAGATCGACGGCGACGTGCAGAAGCTGGCGCTTGCCTGGCGCGACCGCGTGTCGCGCGATTTCCTCGGCGCCTATTGGCTGGCGGCGGAGCCAGGGAGATTCCTGCCGATGGAACAGAATGCGCGGTCAAACCTTCTCGACTTGTTCAAGATGCGCAAAGCCGCCTACGAGATCGGCTACGAATCGGCCAACCGCCCAACCTGGTTGTCGATCCCGTTGCGCGGGCTTCTCGATCTTCTCGGCGAAAACCCCGCGAGCGCATGATAGCAACCACCACGACGAAACCGACCTGGCGTCCCGACGACGCCGCGATCAAGGCGATCGTCGAGGGTCGTCATGGCGACCCTTTCGCGATCCTCGGGCCGCACGGCGGCGGCGATGCTCCGATTTCCGTCCGCGTCTTCTGGCCGGGCGCCAAGACCGTCGCCGTTGTCGACCGTGAGAACGGCGAGACGCTCGCTTCGCTCGAGCCCCTGCACAAGGGCGGCTTTTTCGCCGGCCTTGTCACCGGTCTTCGTCCGCCCTTCGCCTACAAGCTCCGCTTCACTGCCGACGAGGCGAGTTGGGAGGCCGAAGACCCATACCGCTTTCCGCCGCTCCTCGGCGATCTCGACGTCTACCTCATGGCCGAAGGCAAGCACCGTCGCATCTTCGAGCGGCTCGGCGCCCATCCGACGCTCCTCGACGGCGTCGACGGCGTCGCCTTCGCGGTCTGGGCGCCGAATGCGAAGCGGGTCAGCGTCATCGGCGACTTCAATCATTGGGACGGCCGCCGCCACCCGATGCGCAAGCGCATCGAGGCGGGCGTCTGGGAGCTCTTCGTTCCCGGCGTCGCCCGCGACACGCGCTACAAGTTCGAGCTGCTGCCGGCGGGCGGCGGCCCGCCTTCGTTGAAGGCCGATCCGCTCGGCTTCTTCCACGAGGTGCCGCCGCAGACGGCGTCGATCGTCGTTGGCCTTCCGCACCACGCCTGGGGCGACGACGCCTGGATGGCAGAGCGCCGGGCGAAGCAGGCGGTATCGGCGCCGCTCTCGATCTACGAGGTGCATCTCGGCTCCTGGCGGCGGAAGGAGGGCGACGCGTTCCTGAGCTATGACGAGCTTGCCGACACGCTGATCCCCTACGTCCAGGACTTGGGCTTCACCCATATCGAATGCCTGCCGGTCTCAGAGCATCCGTTCTCCGGCTCATGGGGCTACCAGCCGATCGGGCTTTTCGCGCCGACCAGCCGCTTCGGTCCGCCGGAAGCGTTCGCGCGCTTCGTCGACCGCTGCCACCAGGTCGGGATCGGCGTCATCATCGACTGGGTGCCGGCGCATTTCCCAAGCGACGCGCACGGGCTTGCACGCTTCGACGGCACCGCGCTCTACGAGCACGAGGATCCGCGGCTCGGCTTCCACCAGGACTGGAACACGCTGATCTATAATTTCGGCCGCACCGAGGTCAGGAATTTCCTCGTCGCCAACGCGCTCTACTGGCTGGAGTTCTTCCACATCGACGCGCTCCGCGTCGATGCCGTCGCCTCGATGCTCTACCTGGACTACAGCCGCAAGCCCGGCGAATGGGTACCGAACGTGCACGGCGGGCGCGAGAACCTGGAGGCGATCAGCTTCCTGCGCGAGATGAACACGCGCGTCTTCGGCGATCATCCCGGCGCGACGACGATCGCGGAGGAATCGACCGCCTGGCCACAGGTCTCCCGCCCCGTCCATACCGGCGGGCTCGGCTTCGGCTACAAGTGGAACATGGGCTGGATGCACGACACGCTCGAGTATATGAGCCACGACCCGATCCACCGCCACTACCATCATCACGAGATGACGTTCGGCATCCACTATGCCTTCACGGAGAATTTCGTGCTGCCGATCTCGCATGACGAGGTGGTGCACGGGAAAGGCTCGCTCTTTGCGAAGATGCCGGGCGACCGCTGGCAGAAATTCGCCAATCTCCGCGCTTACCTCGCTTATATGTGGACGCATCCCGGCAAGAAGCTCCTCTTCATGGGCTCGGAGTTCGCGCAGGAGCGCGAGTGGAACCACGACCATTCGCTCGACTGGCATCTCCTCGACGATCCGCCGCACCGTGCGATGCAGAGCCTCGTTCGCGACCTGAACCGCATCTACCGCGAAATCCCCGCGCTACACGTGCTCGACGCCGAGCCAGCAGGCTTCGAATGGCTTGACGGCAACGACTCCGACAACAGCACCTACGCCTATGCGCGCCACGGTGAGGACGGCGACGCGTCGGTCGTCGTCGTGTGCAACTTGACGCCGGTGATCAGGCAAGGGCACCGCGTCGGCGCGCCGCGCGCCGGGCGCTGGATTGAGCGGCTGAACACCGACGCAGCGATCTACGGCGGCGCCGACGTCGGAAATTCTGGTGCGGTTGAGACCGAATCCGTGCCATGGCATGGACGCACGGCGTCGCTTTCGCTGACACTGCCGCCGCTTGCCACGATCGTGCTTCAGCACGCCGAATAGGAGCACTGTCACCATCCATGTCGAGGCTGCGCGTCGAGCCCGGTCTGCCGCATCCCCTTGGCGCGACCTGGGATGGAGGCGGGGTCAATTTCGCCATCTTCTCCGCCAACGCGAAGAAGGTCGAGCTCTGCCTCTTCGATCCGAAGGGACGGCGCGAGACCGAGCGGATCGCGCTGCCCGAATTCACCCACGAGATCTGGCACGGCTACCTGCCCGAGGTCCGGCCGGGCCAGCTCTACGGCTACCGCGTGCACGGGCCCTACGATCCGGCGAACGGGCACCGCTTCAATCCGAACAAGCTGCTGATCGACCCTTATGCGAGAGCGCTGCAGGGCGAAATCCGCTGGCACGACGCGCATTTCGGCTATCGCCTCGGCTCCGCCCGCGGCGACACCACGCCCGACCGCCGCGACTCCGCCTTCGTCATGCCGAAATGCGTCGTGGTCGACACCGCCATGACCTGGGGCGACGACCGCCCGCCCGAGCATGCCTGGGCCAAGACCATCATCTATGAGGCGCACGTGAAGGGGATGACCGCGGTCAGGCCGGACATCCCCGAGCACATCCGCGGCACCTTCGCCGGCCTCGCCGATCCGCGCGTCGTCGACCACCTCGTGGCGCTCGGCGTGACAGCCATCGAGCTGATGCCGATCCAGGCCTTCTTCGACGACCGCAGCCTGGTCGAGAAGAAGCTGGTGAACTATTGGGGCTACAACACCGTCAACTATTTCTCGCTCGCGCCGCGCTACATCTCGCCGGGCTCAGACATCTACGAGTTCACCACGCTGGTGAAGCGCCTGCACGAGGCCGGAATCGAGGTCATCCTCGACGTCGTCTACAATCACACGGCGGAGGGCAACCACCTCGGCCCGACGCTCTCCTTCCGCGGCATCGACAACGCGAGCTACTACATGCTCGCCGCCGACAAGCATTTCTATTTCGACGCGACCGGCTGCGGCAACACCATCAACATGCGCCACCCGCGCGTGCTGCAGATGGTCATGGATTCGCTCCGCTACTGGGTCGAGGATTGCCACGTCGACGGGTTCCGCTTCGACCTCGCCACCTCGCTCGGGCGCGAATACGACAGCTTCGACCCGCACGCCGTGTTCTTCGACGCGGTCGGGCAGGATCCGGGTACTGTCGCGGGTGAAGATGATCGCCGAGCCCTGGGACGTGGGGCCGAACGGCTATCAGGTCGGCAACTTCCAGCCCGGCTGGGCGGAGTGGAACGGCCGCTATCGCGACGAGATGCGCTCGTTCTGGAAGGGCGATTCCGCCTTGCTGCCAGGTTTCTCGCGCGATGTTCTCGGCTCCGCCGATCTCTTCGAGCATCAGGGCCGACGCCCCTGGGCGAGCATCAACTTCGTCACCGCCCACGACGGTTTCACGCTCACCGACCTGTGGGCCCACAACACCAAGCACAACGAGGCGAACGGCGAGAACAACCAGGACGGCCACAACGACAACAGGAGCTGGAACTGCGGCGTCGAGGGGCCGACCGACAGGCCCGAGATCATCGAGCTTCGCGACCGCATGCGCCGCAACATCATGACCACCATGCTGCTGTCGCAGGGAACGCCGATGCTCCTGATGGGCGACGAGGTAGGCCGCACGCAGAACGGCAACAACAACGCCTACTGCCAGGACAACGAGATCGCCTGGCTCGAATGGAAGAACGTCGAGACGCGCGACCGCGCCTTTATGGAATTCGTGCGCGGCGTGATCCGCATCAGGAAGCGCTACCCGGTGCTCAGATTCGAGAGCTACCTGCACGGCCAGCCGATCGATGACGCCGGGACGCGAAGCGTCCTCTGGTTCCGGCCCGACGGCCGCGAAATGGACCCGCCATCCTGGAGCGATACGAACGCCAGGGTCGTCGGCCTTCTTCTCTCCGACCGCACGACGCGGCTTCTGATCGTGGTCAGCGCCTATCACCTGCCGCTGAGCTTCAAGCTGCCGACGGCGGATGTCGCGTGGTGGACGGTGCGCGTCGATTCCGGCTCCGGCGAGATCGATCCGCCCGACCGCCGCATGGCTGCCGGAAACACCTTCGAGCTCAAGGGACGCTCGGTCCTGCTCTTCGCCGGGGAGATGGCGTGACAGGCACCGCCATGCGCGCCGATTGCGCGCAGCGACGGCGGCACGGATTTCGCAAGGCCGGGCCTTGAATGAGCGTAACCCTCGACCGCCTCGCCGCGATGGTCGGCATCGAAGCGAGCTATCTCGCGCTGACCGGAGAGGTCATCCACGTCTCCAATGACGCCAAGCGCACCACGCTTGCCGCCATGGGGGTCGCCGCCGGAGACGAGGATCAGATCGCCGCCTCGCTGGCCGCGCTGACGCCCATCGATTTCGGCGGCATGGAAGCGCCGCCTGGCGTCGCCTGCTTCGTGCCGGATTGGCTGAAAGAAGGCCGCGCCTGGGGCATCGGCTGCCAGCTCTACGGCCTCCGCTCGGCGCGCAACTGGGGCATCGGCGACTTCGAGGATCTGGCGCGCTTCGCCGAGATTGCCGCGAAGGCCGGCGCCGACTTCGTCGGTGTCAACCCGCTGCACGCGCTCTTCGCCGCCGCGCCGGAGCGTTCAAGCCCCTTCTCGCCCTCGAACCGCCAGTTCCTGAACCCGCTCTATATCGCCGTCGACAAGGCACCAGGCTTCGACGGCATGGAAGACGCGCTCGCCGCGCCCGAAGAGCTCCGCACCGCCGAGCTGGTCGACTACGCGCATGTCGGTCCTTCAAAGCTGAAGGCGCTCCTCATCCTCTTCCGCATCTTCCAGACCCGCCCGAAGCGTGCCGAACGCAAGGACTACGAGCGCTTCCTCACTGCACAAGGCGCGCCGCTCTATTTGCATGCGCTTTTCGAGGCGCTCTCCGAGGCGATGGTTCAGGCCGGAAACGGGCCGGCCTGGCACGGCTGGCCGGAGGAATACGCGCATCCGGGATCCGACGCGGTCCGCGCCTTCGCCGAGGAGCAGAAGGACCTCGTCGCTTTTCACACGTGGCTTCAGTGGCTTGCAGACCGGCAGCTCTCCGCTGCGCAGGCGCGGGCACGCGCGGCGGGACTGCGCATCGGCTTCTACCTCGACCTCGCCGTCGGCGTTGCGCCTGACGGATCGGCGACCTGGTCGGATCGCGATCTCGTCGTGTCCACGGCGCGGATCGGAGCGCCGCCCGACTATTTCAACGAAGCCGGCCAGGATTGGGGGCTCGCGCCGTTTTCGCCGACGGCGCTGGTCAAGCGCGGTTTCGAGCCCTATCGCGAGTCGATCGAACTCAGCACTTCGCCACGCCGGGGCGATCCGCATCGATCATGCGATGAGCCTCTACCGGCTCTTCTGGATCGCCGAAGGGCTGACCGCCGCCGACGGCGTCTATGTGCGCTATCCGTTCCACGATCTGGTCAGGGCGCTGGCCTCCGTGTCGCAGGCGCGCCATGCGATCGTGATCGGCGAAGACCTCGGCGTGTTGCCATACGGCTTCCGCGAAGTGATGCAGCGGACCGAGATCCAGAGTTACCGCGTCTTCTTCTTTGAGAAGCGCGACGACCTCTTCCTGCCGCCGATGACCTATCCGCGCGAGGCGCTCGCCTGCCTCACCACGCATGACCTCCACACGCTTGCCGGCTGGTGGAGCGGGCACGATATCGAGGTGCGCCACAGGATCGGCATGATCGAAGGCGTCGACCGCGTGCGCCTGCGAGAAGAGCGCGCACATTGGCGGCGGAGGCTGCTCGGGCTGCTCTCCGGCGAAGGGCTCCTTCCCGAAGGCCTGGAAGCCGCCATGCGCGGCGAGACAGAGGCTCCCGAGGCCATGCCGGAGAGCCTAGCCGTCGCGCTGCATGTCGCCGTGGCGCGTGCGCCTTCTCGGCTCCTGGTGGTCCAGGCGGAGGACCTGACCGGAGCGCTCGACCAGGTGAATATCCCCGGCACCACGACGCAGCATCCGAACTGGCGGCAGAAGCTCGGCATCGATCTTGAGGATCTGCCGGATTCGCCGCTCTTCCGCGCGATCACCGAGGCGCTTCGCCGCGAGCGGCCGAAGCCGGGCTAGCGCCGGCCGCCAAGTTCCAGGCGAATTGCCCGCGGTGCCGCTTTACGCTGAGACCCCCTCCCCGTATGGTCCGCCGCCAAGGGGTGGGCGCCTGGGAGAGTCCGATGCGAGGGTTCGTCCGCGCTTTTTCTTTGCTGCCTGTTTTTCTCGCCTCCCTCGTTCTTTCCCCGTCAGCTTTTGCAGAGGATCGACGCCTTGTCGTGACCGAGGGCGCCGACTATTTCGGCGCCGACTACGACGTGAAGAAGGACGTCGATCTCGACGCCTGCAAGGCCGCCTGCCAGGGCGACAACAAGTGCCAAGCCTTCACCTACAACACGTCGGCACGCTGGTGCTTCCTGAAGAGCGGCGTCGGCGAACTGCGCGCGGTGACCGGCGCCGTCTCCGGCCGCATCGTCGCCGCCTCCGCCGCGCCCAGGTCCGACGTCACCGCCCAGCGCGTCAGCGAACTCGGCTTCGTCGATCAGTCCTATATCGACGAAGCGCGGCACTTCGTCGGCCGCCTCTCCGACACCCCGTCGACCGACACCGACGCCGACAGCGCCATGGCGGCCGCGCAATCGGCGAAAGAGAGCGGCGACCTCCTGTCGGCGCTCGACCACTACACCAACGCGCTGAAATTCCGTCCTGACGACTTCGAACTGTGGATGGACTTCACCGACACGGCGGTGAACGCCTCGAGCGACGACTGGGAAGTGAAGCAGACGCTTTCGGCCAATCGCACGTCGGGCGCGATCAACGCCTATCTCCACGCCGTCTCGCCACAGGAGCGCGCACGCGCGCTCGACGATCTGGCCTGGTCGCTCGGCGACCGCTACGAATGGAAGCAGGCGATCCGCGCCTATCGCGCGAGCCTCGCGCTGGTCGAGGACGAAACGACGCGCGCCACCTACGACAGCGTCGTTGCGGAGCACGGCTTCCGTGTCGTCGACAACACCGTTGAGGCGGACGCCGCTGCGCCGCGCATCTGCCTGAACTTCTCCGACCGGCTGGCGGCCGGCCGCGACTACGGCGACTTCGTCAGCGTCCAGGGCGGCACCAATCTCGCGGTGGAAGGCGAAGGCCAGCAGATCTGCATCGACGGCGTCGAGCATGGCCGCCGCTACCATGTGACGGCGCGCGCGGGCATCCCGGCCGCCGACGGGGAGACGCTGGCGAAGAGCGTCGACCTCGACATCTTCGTGCGCGACCGCGCCCCCTCCGTCCGCTTCCTCGGCAACGCCTATGTGCTTCCCTCCGGCGGCGAGCCGACGATCCCCGTCGTCACCGTCAACACGACCCAAGTCAACGCCACGCTCTTCCGGATCGGCGACCGCCAGCTCGCCGACGCCATCGCCGACGGCACCTTCCTCTCGCAGCTCTCCTCCTGGGAGACCGACAACATCGAACAGAAATCGGGCGAGAAGGTCTGGACCGGCACCGTCGACGTGCAGAGTGACTTGAACCGCGAAATGACGACCGCGATTCCGGTCGGCGCGCTGCAGGCGAAGCTGAAGCCCGGCGCCTACGTGCTGACGGCCGAGGCCGTGAACGCCGCGTCGGATGACTGGGGCCCGAAGGCGACGCAGTGGTTTATCGTCACCGATCTCGGCCTGACCACGCTCTCCGGCAATGACGGGCTGCACGTCATGGTGCGCTCGCTCGGCACTGCCGGGCCGGTCGGCGACGTCGCGCTGAAGCTCATCGCCGTCAACAACGAGGTGCTCGGCGAAGCGACCACGGATTCCGCCGGCTACGCCAAATTCGCGCCCGGCCTGATCCGCGGCACCGGCTCGACGGCGCCTGGGCTTCTGACCGCGGAGACATCCGCCGGCGACTACAGCCTCCTCGACCTTTCCAAGGCGGCGATGGATCTGACCGACCGCGGCGTGGAAGGCCGCGAGCCGCCGAAGCCGCTCGACGTGTTCTTGACGACCGAGCGCGGCATCTACCGTGTCGGCGAGACCGTCTACGCGACGGCGCTCGTCCGCGACCCGACCGCCCGCGCGGTCGAGAACGTGCCGTTGACCGCGATCGTGACGCGGCCCGACGGCAAGGAACACAGCCGCGTGGCGCTCACCGACGAGGGCCTCGGCGGCAACGTCACGCCGATCAATCTCTCCGCCGCCGCCATGCGCGGCACCTGGCGGATCGGCGTCTATGCTGACGTGAAGGGTTCGCCTCTCGCCGAGACGACCTTCCTGGTGGAAGACTTCCAGCCCGAACGCCTCGATTTCGACATTGCGACGAGCGCCGAGGCGATCGATCCCGCCGCGCCCGGCGAGGTCAGCGTCGACGCCCACTTCCTCTACGGCGCGCCGGCCGCGAATCTCCAAGTGGAAGGCGAGACGGCGCTGAACGCCGGGCACGAGCTCGACCAGTATCCGGGTTATACCTTCGGCCTTGCCGAGGAGACCTTCGACACCGCGGTCGAGCCTTTTTCAGGCGCGACGACCGACGATTCCGGCCACGTGTCGCTGCCGATCACGCTTCCCGACACGGCCGCGACCAGCCTGCCGCTCACCGCGACGATGAATGTGCGCGTCATCGACACGAGCGGCACGCCGGTCGAGCGCAGTAAGACGCTGCCGGTCAAGAGTGAAGCCGACCGCGTCGGCATCAAGCCGCTCTTCGACGGCGCGGCCGGCGAGAATTCTCCGGTCGCCTTCGAGGTGATCGCGGTCGACAAGTCGGGCGCGCGCGAAGCCGCGGACAATCTGAGCTGGTCGCTTTACGCGATCCGCACGGATTTCCAATGGTACCGCGCCGACGGACGCTGGAACTACGAGGAGGTGGAGACCAAGAGCCGCGTCGCCAACGGCACAGTCGACGTCGCCGCCGACCGCCCGGCGAAGATCGAGGCTTCCGTCGAATGGGGGAGCTACCGGCTGGAAGTCGAGAGCGCCGGGGCAACGCTCCCCGCCAGCTTCAACTTCGATGCCGGCTGGTACGTCGCTGCGACGGCGCTCGATACGCCCGAGGCCCTGAAAGTCTCGCTCGACAAGGAGCGCTACGCGGTCGGGGACAAGGCCCACGTCCATATCGAAAGCCGCTTCAACGGCGTCGCGCTGGTGATGGTCGTCGACGACCGGCTGATCACCACGAAATCGGTGGAGGTGACGGGCAACGCTGCCGACATCGATCTCGACGTGACGCGCGACTGGGGCCCGGGCGCCTATGTGACGGCGGCGCTCTACCGCCCGATGGATATCGAGGCGAAGCGCATGCCGGGACGCGCCATAGGGCTCGCCTGGGCCGGCGTCGATCCCGGCGATCGCGCGCTCAATGTCGCCATCGATGCGCCGCAGGAGATGCGCCCGCGGCAACCGATGGAGGTCGGGCTGACGCTCGCCGACCTGCCGGCGAATTCGACCGCCTACGTCACGCTCGCCGCCGTCGATCTCGGCATCCTCAATCTCACCCGCTACGCGACGCCCGATCCGGAGAGCTACTACTTCGGCCAACGCCGCCTCGGTGTCGCCATCCGCGACCTCTACAACCAGCTGATCGACCGCATGCAGGGCGTGCGCGGCGTGATACGCTCCGGCGGCGACGCCGGCCTCGCTCAGTTCCAGGGAACGCCGCCGACCGAGAAGCTGGTCGCCTTCCATTCCGGCATCGTGGAGGTCGGCCCCGATGGCACGGCGCACGTCTCTGTGCCGATACCCGATTTCAACGGCACCGTCCGCCTGATGGCGCTCGCCTGGACCAAGGAAGGCGTCGGCCACGCCGAGAAGGACGTGCTCGTGCGCGACCCCGTCGTGGTGACGGCGGCGCTGCCGGGCTTCCTCGCGCCCGGCGACAAGTCGCGATTGAAGCTCGACCTGACCTCGGTCGCCGAGGCGGGCGGGAACGTCACGCTCACCGTGTCCTCGACGGAGGGCGCGGTGTCGGTCGATCCGGCTTTCGCCAGTCGCGAGATCGCGCTTGCGGCGAACGAGCGCAAGGAAGTGCTGATCCCGATCTCCGGCGCGAAGGTCGGCGACGACGTGTTGACCGTCGCGCTGACGCTTCCCGACGGCACGGCACTCGAGAAGGCGCTGAACCTCGCGGTGCGCCTGAACGAGCCACCGGTCGCCACGACCGACTTCGTCGAGCTTCAGCCCGGCGGCGAGATTTCCGTCACCGCCGACCGGCTCGCCGGGCTTGTTCCGGGGACGGCCTCGATCCAGGTCGGGGCAAGCGGCGCCGGGCGATTGAACGTGCCCGCGATCCTCCGCGCGCTCGACCGCTATCCCTATGGCTGCACCGAGCAGATCACCAGCCGCGCCATGCCGCTCGTCTACCTGAACGACGTGGCGCTCCGCGCCGGCCTCGCCGGCGACCCCGACATCCGCGACCGCGTGCAGAAGGCGGTCGCGGGCGTGCTCGCCAACCAGTCGGCCGCGGGCTCATTCGGGCTCTGGGCGCCGGGCAGCGAGGACCTCTGGCTCGATTCCTA
Source organism: uncultured Alphaproteobacteria bacterium (assembly GCA_963739005.1). Classification (GTDB taxonomy): domain Bacteria; phylum Pseudomonadota; class Alphaproteobacteria; order Rhizobiales; family Afifellaceae; genus DASWJZ01. The sequence goes on from CAVTYQ010000002.1 coordinate 1,179,484, forward strand.
CGTCACCGACTTCCTGACGCGGGCGCGGCAGAAGGGCTACGCGGTCCCGGCGGAGGCGTTCGACCTCGCGCTCGACAACCTGAAGAACAAGCTCGCTTATGCCGGCGACTTCACGTCGGGTGGCGAGGACATCGCCTATGCGCTCTACGTGCTCGCCGCCAACGGCCGCGCCGCGATCGGCGACCTCCGCTACTACGCCGAGACCAAGCTCGACGCCTTCGCAACGCCACTCGCCAAGGCGCAGATCGGGGCCGCGCTCGCGCTCTACGGCGACAAGCCGCGCGCCGACGCCGTCTTCCGCGCCGCGCTCGGAACGCTCGCGACGCGCACCGACGCGACAAGCGGCTGGCGCAGCGACTACGGCTCCGACCTACGCGACAGCGCGGCAACGCTGACGCTTGCCTCGGAGACACGCGCCGGCATCGATCTCGTCAGCCTGTCGCAGCGTGTGGAGGACGAGCGGCTGCACGATTCCTATACGAGCACACAGGAGGACGCGTGGTCGCTGCTTGCCGCGCATGCGCTGATGGAGAGCCTGTCGGAGCCGAAGCTCGTCGTCGACGGCGACCCTCTCAATGGCCCGCTCTTCCGCAGCCTCGACGAAGAGAGCCTAGCGATCGCGCCGCTTCAGATCGTCAACAAGGGCGACCGCCCGGTCGAGGTCGGCATCACCGTACGCGGCATCCCGGCGACGCCGGAACCCGCCGGCGGCAACTACTATTCGCTCACGCGCGAATACTACACGCTGGACGGCCAGCCCGTTGACCTCGCGACCGTCGAGCAGGGCGCGCGCATCGTCGCCGTCCTGAAGGCGACGACGACGGAGAGCCAGGGCGCACGGCTCATTCTCGACGATCCGCTGCCGGCCGGCTTCGAGATCGACAACCCGCACATCCTGGCGAGCGGCGACGTCGCGGCGCTCGACTGGCTGGCCCCGGTCTCCGATGTCGCGCACGTCGAATTCCGCGCCGACCGTTTCGTCACCGCATGGGACCTCTCCGCCGGCGGCGCGACGGAGTTCCAGTTCGCCTACATCGTCCGTGCTGTGTCGCCAGGCACTTTCCTCCATCCGGCGGCGCTGATCGAGGACATGTACCGGCCCGAACGCCGCGCCCGCACCGATACCGCCACGGTCGAGGTGGTCGGCCCGCTGAAGTAGGCAGGCGCTGCCGAGATGCGGACCAACGACCTTCCTCATGCCGAGGTGCCCGCCCTGAGCGAAGCGAAGGACGGGCCTCGCAGCACGCAGAGCATTCCGGCGACTTCTGGAGCCTCCTTCGAGGCGATTCCGACCTTCTCGGAACGGCACGTCAGGATGAGGGGGTTTGGTGGCATCGGTCGGCTTGCCGCCGCCCTCCTCTTCGCATGCCTTCTTGCCGCGGCCGCGCCGCTTGCGCTGAAAGCGGCGGTAGCGAAAGTCACGCTCCCCTCGCTCAACCCCGAGACGAGCCGCGTCATCGCCGACAGAAGCGGCGTGCTGCTCCGAGCATTTGCCACAAGCGACGGGCGCTGGCGGCTTCCGGTCACCGTCGCCGACGTCGATCCGATCTTCCTGAAGACACTCTTCGCTTACGAGGACCGGCGCTTCCGCGACCATCACGGCGTCGACGTCAGAGCGCTTTTCCGCGCCGCCTTCCAGCTAGTCACTCGCGGGCACCCGGTGTCCGGCGCGTCCACCATCACGATGCAGGTGGCGCGGCTTCTCTCCGGAGAGACGACCCGCAGCTTCAGCGGCAAGGTCGACCAGATTCTGATGGCGCTCGCGCTCGAGAAGCGGCTCTCGAAAGACGGGATCCTCGACCTTTATCTGACGCTCGCCCCTTATGGCGGCAACGTTGAGGGCATCCGCGCGGCGAGCCTCGCTTACCTCGGCAAGGAGCCGCGCCGGCTGACGCCCGCCGAGGCGGCGCTTCTTGTCGCGCTGCCGCAGGCGCCGGAATCGCGGCGGCCGGATCGCCACGCCGAAGCCGCCCACGCCGCGCGGGACCGCGTGATCGAGCGCGCCGCCGAGGCCGGCGTCCTTACCAGTGAGGACGCGGCTGCGGCACGCTCGGAGGAGTCGCCCGATCGCCGCATCCCGTTCCCGATACTGGCTCCGCACGCGACGAGCCGGCTCGTCGCCGAAGCGCCTGCGGTGGCCTTCCGCATAACCACGATCGACGCGCGGCTTCAGGCGCGCCTCGAGTCGCTCGCCACCGAGCGCGCTGCGGCGATCTCCGATTCCGTCTCCGTCGCCATCCTCGTCGCCGATCACAAGGCCGGGGAAATCCTCGCCTCGGTCGGATCGTCCGGGCTCTTCGACGAGCGCCGCGACGGCTTCGTAGACATGACGCGCGCCGTGCGCTCGCCCGGCTCCTCGCTGAAGCCGCTGATCTACGGGCTCGCCTTCGAGCTCGGCGTCGCGCATCCGGAGACACTGATCGAGGACAAGCCGATCGATTTCGCCGGCTATCAGCCGGAGAATTTCGACCGCACCTTCCGCGGCACCGTAAGCGTGAGGCGTGCGCTGCAGCTCTCCCTGAACGTGCCGGCGATCGAGCTCCTGGAAGCCGTCGGTCCGGCGCGGCTCGTCGCCCGCATGCGCCGCGCCGGCGCCGACCCCGTGCTCCCCGACATCTCGCCCCCCGGCCTTGCTGTCGGCTTAGGCGGTGTCGGCGTGACGTTGACCGATCTCGTCGCGATCGACGCCGCGATCGCGCGCGGCGGGCTCGCGGTGCCGCTCACCTTCGACCTCGATCGCCCGCCGGTTTCCGCCGTTCCAGCGAAGGTGCTCGACGAGCGCGCGGCCTGGTATGTCGCCTCGATCCTCGCCGGCGCGCCGGGGCCCGACCACGTGTCGCCCGGCTCGATCGCCTTCAAGACCGGCACCTCCTACGGCTACCGCGATGCCTGGGCGGTCGGTTTCGATGGCAGCCACGTGATCGGCGTCTGGGTCGGCCGGCCGGACGGCGCGCCGGTGCCCGGGCTTATCGGCATCGACGCCGCGGCGCCGATCCTGATGGATGCCTTCGCAAGGCTCGGGCCAACGACGCCGCTCCGCGCCGCGCCACCGGGAATCCTTGAGACAGGCGCGTCCGCACTTCCGGGGCCGCTCCGCCGCTTCCGCTCGCCGAACGCGCCGACCGTCGCCGCAGCCGTTCCACCGGAGATCACCTATCCGCCGCGCGGCGTGCGGGTCGACCTCGGCATCCGCGCCGGCGATCCGATGCCGCTTGTCTTGAAGGCCCGCGAAGGCTCACCACCCTACACATGGTTCGTCGACGGCGCGCCGATCGGCACGACGAGTTTTGGCGGGGCGCTCACCTGGGAGCCGATCGGGCCAGGCTTCCTCAGCCTGATGGTGATCGACGCCCAGGGCGCATCATCGACGAGCACGGTCTTCGTGGAATAACCTCCACGTCGAAATCCGCCTGGAGGGAAAAGTTGCGGTTCGACTGGCTTGTCGTCGGTGCCGGATTCACGGGCGCAATCGTGGCCGAGCGGCTTGCCACCCAATGCGACGCCAAAGTCCTTGTCATCGACCGGCGCGACCATATCGCCGGAAATGCCTTCGACAAGCGCAGCGACGAAGGCGTCCTCTGTCACCGGTACGGCCCGCACATCTTCCATACCAATGCCGAGGAGGTGGTGACCTATCTCTCACGCTTCACCGAATGGCGGCCCTACGAGCACCGCGTCGTCGGCATGGTGGATGGGCGACTCTTCCCGATCCCCTTTAATCTCACCTCCCTTGCCATCCTCTTTCCGCCGGCGGAAGCGCGCCGGCTGACGGCGCTCCTCTGCGACGCATACGGGATAGAGACTCACGTTCCGATTCTGAAGATGCGCAGCGCCGAGAGCGAAGAGCTCCGCAAGCTTGCCGAGTTCATCTACGCGAACGTCTTCTACGGCTATACGACCAAGCAATGGGGACTGACGCCGGAGGAACTGTCGCCTTCCGTCACCGCGCGCGTTCCCGTGCGCGTCTCGTACGACGACCGCTATTTCCGCGACGCATTCCAGCAAATGCCGCGCGACGGCTACACGGTGATGTTCGATCGCATTCTCGCGCATCCGAACATCACCCTTTCGCTTGCGACCAGCTACGATGACGTCAAAGACGAGGGCTTCGAACGCGTCGTCTACACTGGTGCGATCGACGCGTTCTTCGATTTCGCGCTCGGCGAGCTTCCCTACCGTAGCCTCAGGTTCGATTTCCAGACTTACCGGCAGGAGCGGCATCAGCCGGTCGCCTCGATCAACTATCCGACGAGCCACGCCTTCACCCGCATCACCGAGATGGGACATCTGACCGGCGAGTGGAGCGACGTCACGACGGTTGCGATCGAATATCCGCTTGCGCACCAGCACGGCGTGACCGAGCCATACTATCCGATCCCGCGCGACGAGAATCAGGCGCTCCACAGTCGCTATGTCGCGCTCGCGAAAAAGGAGGCGCCCAACATCGTCTTCGCCGGGCGGCTCGGCGACTACAACTACTACAACATGGATCAGGCGGCTGCGGGCGCTCTGTCCCTCTTTCGCCGGATCGCCGCGATGCGCTGCTAGTATTCCTTCTCGAAGAATATCCCGAGGCTCGACTCGCCCTCCGCGCTCATGCCGGCGCGCGCCTTCACGTTCTTGGTGACATCGAGGTCGATGGTGACGCGGGAGGACTGCGCCGTCGTTCCCTGCTGCACGCCGACATAGACGTTCTCCGTCACGTAGCGGCCAGCGGCGACCGAAGCCTGCCCCTCCTCGTCGGTCACGATGTCGAGGTCGTCGAGGCCGGTCGTCGCGCGGAGCTTCGAGAGGAGGCCGCCCGACCCGCCGGAAAGCTCCGACGCCGCGGCGGCAAGCCGCGCGACCTGCAGCGGCGAAAGCTCGCCGATTCCCTTCTGGAAGATGAGGCGCGCCAGGATCTCGTCCTGCGGCAGCTCCGGAGTGGAGGAGAAGTTGACCTCGGGATCGGACGCCCGGCCCGAGACAGTGACCGTGATGGTGACGTCGCCGGAGCGCGTCGAGCCGGCAAAATCGAGCACCGGGTCGAGATCGCCGGCGAAGGTGATGACGCCGCGGTCGAAGGCAATCCGCTGCGTCAGGATGTCGAGGCGTCCGCGCACCATCTGGAACGCGCCCGACGCCGTCAGCGCCGAGATCGGGCCGCGGAGCGTCAGATTGCCGCCAAACTCGGTGTCGAGCCCGCGGCCGCGCACGAATATCCGTTGCGGGGCGGCGACGGCGACATCAAGCCGGATGTCGGAACGACTGCCGCTCGTATCGCGGCCCGGCGTATCGCGCGCACGCACGATTGCAAGCGTCTCCTCCACCTTCGGCGGCGGGGCGACGTGGGTGACATCGACGGCGACGGAATCCTTCGGCAGCTTGTCCGGCACCGTCACTTCCGTCCGATCAAGCCGCACCGTGCCGTTGAGGAGCGGGCCTTCCGCGAGGCTCCCGGTCAACGTCAGATCGGCGTCGAAGCGGGCGGCGACGAGCGTGCCGTCGACATAGCGGGCCTTGCGAATCTGCAGCGTAAGGTCGATCGGGAAGCCGGCATGTGGGTCGAGCCCAACGCTGCCCGTTGCCGACACGGTGCCCTCGCCGCTCTCCGCGCCGAGCTTCTCGATGACGACGCGGTCGCCGGAGACGTTCGCGACGAGCGAGAGATTCTTCAGGACGATCCCGGTGTCCGGATCGACGAAGCCGCCGCTCTCTGAGGTGATGCGGCCGGAGAATTGCGGCGCGGCGGCCGTGCCGGTGACGGTCATGTTGACGCTGAGCGCGCCCTGAAGCGCCGCTCCGCGCGCGGCAAGCTGGCGGTTGCCGAGCGCCAGCGGTACGCCGCCAGACACGCGGAGATCAAGCGGCGCGCCCGTGCCGGTCCCGACCGTGCCGGTCACCTGCACCGACATGCCGTCGGCCCCGAAAATTTCGCTCGTCAGATCGACGCGCTTGTCGGCAAGCGTCCCCCGCGCCGAGACGCCGAGCGGCCCAAGACCGGCGTTTCGCGAGGCGGCGACCGAGGCGCCGGCGAGCGTGATCTCGAAACTCGCCTTCGGTGCCGATGCCTTGCCCTGCGCGGAGACGAGGCCTGATATCGTGCCGTCGGCTCCAAGCCCCGGCGAAAACGCGTTGACGAGCGCCGCCGGAACCGAGGCGAACACCGCCTCGATGTCGAGCACCGAGCCCGCGCTTCCCGACAGGGTGATGCTGCCGCCGCCGGTCTTCAGAACGCTGCGATCGAAATGCGCTGTCCCGTCTTTGACCGCGATCGTCGTCGGCTCGGCGAGCGCGAGATCGATCCCCGGCCGCTTGTAGAGGAGGCTATCGAGGCCGATCGCGAGCCCGCCGTCGCGCGGAACGAGATTGCCCTTGAGGTCAGCGCTCCCGTCGGCAAGCGCCGCGTCGACCGTGAATGCCGTCGCCTCGCCCGAGCGCACCGCGGTGCCCTTCGCGCTGACGATCGTGATGCCGCCCGCCGTCAGATTGCTGAGCGAGAAATCGCCTTCGATCTTCGGCGCATGGAAGAGGTCGTTCGCTTGGCCCTTGATCGTTGCGGATTTGAGCGAGGTGCCGCCGTAGACGAGATCGGTCGCCGTTCCCGAGAAGTCCGCCGACTGTGCGCCGCCGTCCGCGCCGAGCGAAATATCGGCTTGCAGCGCACCGCTTCCCTCGACGAGGAAGAGCGGCGCCACCTTGGAAAGATCAGGCGAGACGACGCTGAGCTTCCCCGCCAGCAATCCGTCGGCGCCGACCGAAAGGTTTCCTGTGACCTGGCTCTCGCCGACGGTGAAGCGGAGGTCGTCGAGCAGGCGCGCGCCGTTGGCGCCGGCCGAAAGCTTCGCGTTGCCGCGCACGGCCGCATCGCCAAGCGTGCCGCTGATTTCCGCCTCGCCGGCCGTCTCCGGGCCGGCGACAGTGCCCGAGAATCGCGCCGTCGCGTCGGCGAGCGGGCGCCCCATCAAGACGACGTTGTCGCCCGACGCGTCCGCCTGGACCTTCGGCGCGTCGCGCGAGCCGGTGACGTGCGCGGTGATCTTCGCCGCGCCTTGCGCCCGCTCCGTAACGAGAGAGAGGTCGGCCACGCTTGCGGCGATATTCATGTCGATCGCCGGCGCGGCGAGCGTGCCGTTCAGCTCCGCCGAGATGCTGTCGTTGGAAAGCGCGAGGTTGGCGAAGCGGAGCTCCTTGTCGCTCCGCGCCACGCCGCCGGAGAGCTTCGTCGCGCCTTTGAGAAGCGGGTCGAGGGCGGCGATCCCCAAAGAGAGATCGGTCGTCGTGCCGTCGAGCTTCAGATCGAGCGCGCCGTCGACCGCCGCGGTGCCGCTCGCCTTCAGCTCGGCGCCACCGCCGAGGCGGCGCCCGGCGAGGCCCGAAAAGCGCGCCAAGTCAATCGCGCTTCCTGTGAAGGCGCCGCTGAGCTCGCTGCCGCTCGCAGAGCCGGAGAAATTCGCCGTCGCTCCAGTCAGCACGACGCCAAGATTTCTCGAACGCCACCGGCCGCCCGGCCGACCATGAGCCAGCGCCGGTCACCTTGAACGTAGGCCCAAGCGCGTCACGGATCGAAACGTCGCCCGGCGCGACGCCCGCCGCCGACGCCTCGAAGCGGAAGCTCGTTCCACGCGCGTTCGGCCGCGACAGATTCCGTGCTTGCCCCGACGCGTCGACGACGACGGTGTCCATGCGGCCGAAGGCGCCCTCCACGCCGTGCGCGTCGATCGTCGCTTTCCATGGGGCGGCCTCGCCGGCATCGAGCCCGACATTCGCCGTCAGCGCCGCGACCGAGATATCGCCCGGCACGAAGGGAAGCGCGGCGCGTCCGGCCTGTCCGAGCTTCAGCGAAAGGTCGGCGCTGCGCGGCACGAAGTCGGCCCCGAGCGCGCCTTTCGCCGACAGGTCGACCCCGTCGGAGTGAAGCGTCGCGGAGTGAACCGCGATCTCCCCGCCGTCGGCCCGGGAGACATCGAAGGAGAGCCTGGCCTGGCCGGCAAGAAGCATCGCGTAGTCCTTCGGCACGATCGTCTCAAGCGCCGCAGCAAGCTCGGCCGCGACGCGGTAGGCGCCCTCGGTGCGCGACACCGCCATGCCGCCGGCGAGAATGCGGGTGCCGCCGGCCTCGACCTCGAGCGTCCCTCGCCAGGCGTCGAGCGGCCCCGTGCCGGAGAGCGTGACCGCGACCGACGGCCGGTCGCGCAACCCGAGGAACTCCGCGACGAGCCCACCCGGCGGCTCCTGGAGCTTGACGTCGGCGGTCAGCACGTTCGCCTGCGGCTCGAGCCGAAGCTTGAGCGAGAGTGCGCCTGCGCGGTCCTGACGATCGACGGTGAGCTCGGCCCCGAGCGCATCCGCCGTGAGCCGCGCGGACCCGGTCGCGGTCAGCTCCGCCTCGGCGCCGGCGACATCGGCCGAAAGCAGGATCTGCGGCAGCGCGATCGCCTTGACGTCGATCGCAAGCGGCGGCGGCGAGATACCACCGCTTGCGCGCGCGCTCGCCGCTTGGGCGGGCTTTCTGAGCACCGCAACCCGCGCCGCCTTGAGGCTCTCGATCTCGATCATGCGGTCGAAGAGCGCCGCGCGGTTCCATTTGAGCTCGACGCCGTCAAGCTCCAGCCAGACGCCGTCGCCATCGGCAACGGTGATCCGCGCGATCTTGGGATTTTCCGAGAAGACGTTTTCGAGCCCGGAGAGCGAGACCTGCCGGTCCGGCGCGGAGAGCAGCGATTCCAGAAACGCGGTGAACCAGGAACTCTCGCCGCCGTCCTTAGCGAGGGCCGCGCCGGCGACAAGGCCGACGGCCAGGATCAAGGCGAAGAATGGTCGGGCAAATCGCCGCTGCATCGTCAGAAAGATTGCCCCAGCCCGACGTAAAAGGCGAAGGACGGGCCGCCGCTCTTGCGATTGAGCGGTACCGCCACGTCGAAGCGGAGCGGCCCGAGCGGCGTATGATACCGCAGGCCGACGCCTGCGCCGACACGAAACTCCTCGGAGAAGTCTGGCAGGGGATCTTCATAGGCCGCGCCGATGTCGACGAAGGGCACGATGCCGATCGTGTCGGTGACGCGGAGCCGCAGCTCGAGCGAGGCCTCGACGAAGGAGAGGCCGCCGACCACGTCGCCGCCGACCTTCGGCCCGACGGTCCGGTATTCATAGCCGCGGATCGAGCCGCCGCCGCCGAGGAAGAAGCGCCGCGTCGCCGGGATGTCCTCCGCGTCGCCGCCGACGATGGTGCCGGCCGAGCCGCGCGCCGCGAGCACCACGCGGTCGTTCCCGTCGACCGCGTAGTAGCCCGAGATCGTGCCCTTGGCGACGACGGCGACCGTGCCGCCCAGGATGTCGGTGAACGGCTCCGCCTCGAAGGTGCCGCGCAGGCCCTTCGTCGGGTCGAGCTTGTTGTCGCGGGCGTCATAGTCGAGCTTCGTGGGAAGGCTGACCAGGACGAACTGGTTCTTGCCGAAGGCGTCCTCGATCCTGTCCCACTCGACGTTGACGGCGGAGCTCAGCGTGAGCTTCTCATTGAAGCGATGCTCGAAGCCGGCCTTTCCTGCGATCGTGCGACTTTCGTAGGTGTCGACGAACTCGCGCTCGGCGGAAAGCTTGAACGTCGCGTCGGTGTCGGGTGTGAACACGCCTGGGCGGCGGAAGGTCGTCGCCAGCTTGTAGGAAAAGTCGGTCAGGTCGTTGGCGAAGATGCGGCTCAGCTCCGCGTCGAACCGCAGGCTCTCCGCATGGCCGAAGAGGTTGCGGTGCATCCAATAGCCTTCGAGCGTCGCGCCGTCGATCGTCGCGTAGGAAACGCCGCCGCCGATGAGATGCCGCTTGCGCTCCGTCAGGTTGAAGGTGATCGGCAACAGTCCGTCGGGGCCGACCGTCTCGCCTTCGCTGACCGAAACGCTGGCGAAGACGCCCATGTCCTGCATGCGCTTCCTTGCGCGCGTGATCGTGTCGGGATCGTAGGGCATTCCTGGCTCGATCCCCGTCATGAAGCGCGCGTATTGCGGATCGACGCGCTCCGTGCCGGTGACCTCGACCGTTCCGAAGCGCGCCTCCGGACCGGGCGCGACCACGAGCGTGACGTCAACCAGATGCGTACGGTGGTCGGCGACGACGTCGCGCTTGGCGATCGCCGCCTTCGGATGGCCGCGCTGGCGCCAAGCTTCGACGAGGCGGCCCTCGGCCGCAAGGATCGCGCCGGAACGCGCCACCGCACCCTCGGTAAGCGGCCACTTGTCGAGACCGAGCGCCTTTTCCTCATCGCGCGACAGCGGCCGGGGCGGCATGCCCTGGATGCTGATCTTTCCGAACTTGAAGAGCGGGCCGGGATCGACGGCGACGGTGACGGGCACAGGATGCGGAAGCGTCGTGTCCGGCCGCATCTCCTCCGCGCGTACGCCTGCGATCGTGATCGCGACCATTCCGCCGTAATAGCCGCGCCCGTAGAGAGCCGCGACAATGCGGCCGTAATCGCCGCGCGCGCGGGCGATCAGTCCCGCGGTGCCGGGCGGCGGCTTCTTTGCGTCGCGGACGAGCGAGGAGGCGTTGCCTATCGCTTTCTCAAGATCGCGGCCGCCGCCGGCGACGGTGAGCGTGACGGTGTAGGGCTGCGCGTCGGGGACGACGACGGTCGCGTCGTTGGTCTCGAAGAATTTCCGCCCGAACAGCTCGAAGGCGAGCGCGGGAAGGCTGGCGCTTGCCGCAAAGAGGGCGCTTGCCGCGAGAAGGGCAACGATCCGCCGTCCCGGAACGAAACAAAGATAGAGCCTGGGCCCCCCGAAGGTCACAACGCCACCCGCTCCCCGTATCCCGGGGGCAACCGCGCCCGCAACAGGAGCGCACGCCACCCACGCCGCATCCGCCAAGCGGACGCCCATATCGCCTTCTTGACCGCCGGAAGTGGCGACAATCAGACGAATTAGCCTTCCTGTTTAACAATTCATTAACCATGATCCCGGGCCGCCTGGAAAGGCGCGCGAGCCGGTCCGGAGCAGGCTGCGGCCGGCTGGGTCGTGGGGGCAACACATTCGCCTCCGACCGTCGCACCGGCGGGGAAGAGAATTTCCGCTCCGCTTACCCGCGGGGAGCCGAAAGTTTTCCCCCTTCATCGGCAAACTGAGCAAGCCGTTGCTGTCAGGCCAAGTGCTTGTCCCCGATATTAAAAGCTCGATCCTCTGAGATACGCGCTGATGGAACGGCTTTCCGTATTCCCCGCCTTTCACAAGGTCGCGGGCCGCGTGGTCCTCGTCGTCGGAAGCGGCGCCGAGGCCGCCGCGAAGGTGCGCCTACTGCTTGAGACGGAAGCGAAAATCCGCCTCGTTGCTGGTGCCCCAACCGAGGAGCTTGCCGCGCTCGTCGCTGCGCAGGGACTTGAGCATCACGCGCGCGGCTTTCTCGAGAAAGACCTCAACGGCGTCGTGCTGGCGTTTGCGGCAAGCGGCGAGGCGCCGGCCGACGCCATGGTCGTCGCGGCGGCGCGCGCGAAAAACATCCCCGCGAACGCCGTCGATATCCCGGAACTCTGCGACTTTTACACGCCGGCGATTGTGAATCGCGCGCCCGTTGCGGTGGCCATCACCTCCACCGGCGCCGGCCCCGTTCTGGCACAGAAGCTTCGCGCCAGGATCGAGGCGATGCTGCCTCCTCGCCTCGGCGCGCTGGCAAGGCTCGGCGAGTCCTTCCGCGGCGCGGCCGACCGCGTGCTGCCGAAAGGGCAGCCGCGCCGCCGCTTCTGGTCGGCCTTCTTCGAAGGCCGCGTCGCCGATGCAGCACTTTCCGGCAAGACAGAGGAGGCGCGCCGCCTCGCCTCGCGCCTTCTGACCGAAGCCGAGCAAGTGCCGCAGGGCTTCGTGTGGCTGGTCGGCGCCGGGCCGGGCGCGGCCGATCTCCTGACGCTTCGGGCGCAGCGCATCCTCCAGGAAGCCGACGTGATCGTGCATGATGCGCTGGTGCCGGAGACGGTGATCGCCATGGGGCGCCGCGACGCTGACCGCATCGACGTCGGCAAGCGCCGCGGCCGGCACTCGGCAACGCAGGATGACATCAACGCGGTCCTCGTCAGCGAAGCTTCGGCCGGCCGCCGCGTGGTGCGGCTGAAGAGCGGCGATCCGCTCGTCTTCGGTCGCGCCGGCGAGGAGATGGCGGCGCTCCGCGCGGCGAATGTCCCATTTGAGGTCGTGCCGGGCGTGACCGCAGCTCTCGCCGCCGCAGCGGAGGCGGAGATTCCGCTGACACTTCGCGGCACAGCATCGAGTCTCGTCTTCGCCACCGGCCAGGATGCCGCTGGCGACGTGCTCCCGGATTGGGCAGGGCTCGCCCTCTCCGGCGCGACGGTCGCCGTCTATATGGGCCGCGCCGTGGCCGCAGGCGTTGCCGAGCGGCTGATCGAGGCCGGCCTTTCCGCCGCCACGCCGGTCGCCGTGATCGAGAACGCGACACTTCCCGAGCGCCGGCATTTCGCCGGTGTGCTTGGCGATCTCGCGGCGATCGCCGACCGCAGCGACATTTCCGGACCTACGCTGATCCTGATCGGCGCAACAGCCGCCGAGGGCGCAATCTCTCTCGCTGAGCCGCTTGTGCCTATACGCGCCGTCAGGGCCGCGTGAGCTAATGAACGTCATCATCGCCAACGATCTCGCCAACGGCCTCGTGGTCTTTCTGACGCGCGACGGCTGGATGCTCGACATCGACAAAGCAGAAATTCTGGAGGACGCGGAATCTTCAGCCGCAGCCCTTGCGCGCGCCATGAGGGACGCAGCGGCGAATGTCGTGGTTGAGCCGACAGCAATCGAGGTCAGACGCGAGGGCGCGAACCTCGTGCCGGTCAAGCTGCGCGAGCGTATCCGCGCCGAGGGACCGACGACCGGAAATTCGAAACGGGAACGGGCCTACCCCGCAGCCCCTGGCTGCGCGGCCTAAGGATCGACCATGTACCGCTACGACGAATTCGACCATGCCTTCGTCACCGAGCGCGTCGCGCAATTTCGCGACCAGGTGGCGCGGCGACTATCCGGCGATCTCGATGAGGAGCAGTTCAAGCCGCTCAGGCTCCAGAACGGCGTCTACCTGCAGCTCCACGCCTATATGCTCAGGATCGCGGTGCCCTACGGCACGCTCAGCTCGCGCCAGGTCAGGATGCTCGCGCATATCGCCCGCACCTACGACAAGGGCTACGGGCATTTCACCACGCGCCAGAACCTGCAGTTCAACTGGCCGCAGCTGAAGGATGTGCCGGACATCCTCGCCGATCTCGCATCGGTCGAGATGCATGCCATTCAGACCTCCGGGAACTGCATCCGCAACGTCACCGCCGATCATTTCGCCGGCGTCGCGGCGGACGAGATCGCCGATCCGCGCCCCTACGCGGAGATTCTCCGCCAGTGGTCGTCGCTCCACCCGGAATTCCTGTTCCTGCCGCGGAAATTCAAGATCGCGGTGACCGGCTCGGCCGTGGACCGCGCGGCGATCCAGTTCCACGACATCGGCTACGAGGTGAAGCGGAATGAGGCGGGCGAATTGGGCTTCGCCGTCTATATCGGCGGCGGCATGGGCAGGACGCCGATGCTCGGCAAGAAGATCCGCGACTTCCTGCCGGAGGAAGACCTGCTCGCCTATTCGGAGGCGATCCTCCGCGTCTACAACATGCACGGACGCCGCGACAACAAGTACAAAGCGCGCATAAAGATCCTCGTGCACGAAAGCGGCATGGAGAACATCGGCCGCGAGATCGAGGCCGAGTTCGAAGCGAACCGCCACGGTGTGCTCCGCCTTCCCGAGGCGGAAGTCGCGCGGATCGCCGCCTACTTCGCGCCGCCCGCCTACGAGACGCGCCCCGCGACCTGCGAAGCCGTCGATGCGGCGCGTAAGACCGAGCTCGCCTTCGACCGCTGGTTCCGCCGCAACGTGCATCCCCACCGTGTTCCCGGCCATGCGATCGTGACGATCTCGCTGAAACCGATCGGCGGCGTGCCCGGCGACGCGACGGCGGAGCAGCTGGACGCGGTCGCCGACATCACCGAGCGCTTCTCGCACGACGAGGTGCGCGTCAGCCACGAGCAGAACCTCGTGCTTCCGCACCTCGCGCTCGACGAGGTGAAGGCGCTTTACGACGAGCTCGTCGCGCACGAGCTCGCGACAGGAAACGCCGGTCTCATCACCGACATCATCGCCTGCCCCGGCCTGGACTATTGCGCGCTCGCCAATGCCCGCTCGATCCCGATCGCACAGCGCATCTCCGAGCGTTTTGCCGAACCGAAGCGGCAGGAGGCGATCGGCGATCTGAAGATCAAGATCTCCGGCTGCATCAACGCCTGCGGCCACCATCATGCCGGCCACATCGGAATCCTCGGCGTCGACCGGAAGGGCGAGGAATTTTATCAGATCACGCTTGGCGGCTCCGGCGACGAGAAGGCCTCGATCGGCGAGATCGTCGGCAAGGGTTTCTCTACCGACGAGATCGTCGACGCCGTCGAGACGCTCGTCGAAACCTATGTCGCCAAACGCGCAAGCGCGGCCGAGCCGTTCCTTGAAACTTACCGCCGCCTCGGTCCGGCACCGTTCAAGGAGGCGCTCTATGGCGCTGCTTGAAGCTTTCGCCACGCCGCTCGACGATCAAAACCCGGCGGCAGCGCACGCGGCGCTCCTCGCCGCGCGCTATGCGAACTGGTCCACGCAGGACTTTCTCGACGACGTCATCAATCGCGAGTTCGAGGACGCGATCGCGCTCGTGTCGAGCTTCGGCGCGGATTCCGCCGTGCTCCTGCATCTCGCCGCCTCCGTCGCGCCGAGCGTCCCGGTGATCTTCATCGACACCGGAAAAGTCTTCGGCTCGACGCTGCGCTACCGCGACGAGATCGTCGCCCGCCTCGGCCTGACCGATGTGCGCGCCGCGCGTCCTGATCCGGCGACGCTTGCGACGCACGACACCGATTCCGGTCTGTGGCTCCGCGAACCCGACAAATGCTGCGCGATCCGCAAGGTCGCACCGCTCGCCCGCACGCTCGCCGGCTTCGACGCCTGGATTTCGGGGCGAAAGCGCTACCAGGGCGGCCTGCGCGCGCAATTGCCGCTGGTCGAGGCGGAAGGCGAACGCGTCAAGATCAATCCGCTCGCCGGCTGGTCGAAGGACGATCTCGCCGCTTATCGCAAGCTCCACGATCTTCCCGAGCACCCGCTCGTCGCCGACGGCTTCCGTTCGATCGGCTGCATGCCCTGCACGACGCGCGTCGCCGAAGGCGAAGACGAGCGCGATGGTCGCTGGCGCGGGCGCGACAAGACCGAATGCGGCATTCATTTCGGCCTCGCCGCCTTCGAGACGGACGGGAGCGGCATATGAGTGCGTCCGACGATCCGATCTGGCGCGATGGCGGTTTCCATCCGGACGAGTGGGTTCACTTCACGCCCGACTCCGCGCTTCTCGCCGGCGACTACCCGCTGCTCGTGCCGTTCAAGGATTTCCTCGCCGAGCCAAACCGTTTCCCCGCGCACGAAGGCCCGCTCGCGATCGAGGTCGCGTCAGGCGAAACCGTCGATGCGCTCGCGCCTTATCTTCAGCGGCTGGCGCTGATCGCGCTCGCCTTCCCGAAATTCTCCGACGGCCGCGCCTATTCGTCGGCGCGGCTTCTGCGCGAGCGTCTTGGCTTCACCGGCGAGCTCCGCGCCATCGGCGACGTGCTTGCCGACCAGATTCCGCTGATGCGCCGCTGCGGCATCACAAGCTTCGCGGTGAGCCATGCCCCGACCCGCTTCGCGCTGCAGACCGGCCGCCTTGCTGAGATGCATCACTACTATCAGCCGGTCCCGACCGCGCCCCGCGAAGTACCGGCCGGCACGCGGCCGTGGCTTAGGCAGGAAGCGCGCTAAGGCCAAGCCGGACTCTTGCTTTTCGAACCCCTGTTATTACTTTGTGGTAACAGGAGACTATAGATGCGTGCCTCTGTTCGAAAAATGGGAAATTCGTCGGGAGTGATCATCCCGAAGCCGATCCTGAACGAGCTCGGCGTGAAAGCGGGTGATCAGGTCGAGATGACCGTCGAAGCGGGCACCGTGGTGCTGGCGCCGATCAAGCGCAAGCCGCGTGAAGGCTGGGCGGAGTCCGCAAGGGCCTTGGCCGAAAGCGGGGAAGAGCCGGCGTGGCCTGACTTTGCCAATGCGGACGACGAGACGCTCACCTGGTAAGGCGCGGCGACATTTGGCTAGCCGGCCTTGATCCTACGGTTGGAAGCGATATCCGAAAAACGCGTCCGTGCCTCGTTGCATCTCCGGACGAGATCCACGAGAGCTGGCGAATGCTGATCGTTGCGCCTCTGACTACGGGTTCCCGACCTGCGCATTTCCGCGTTCCGGTCGTGTTCGAGGGCAAGGCGGGCCTCGTGCTTCTCGATCAGATTCGCGCCATCGACAGAGCGGGCCTCATCAAAAAGCTCGGGTCAATCGAAGACGAAGCGCTTTCCGCCGCGCTCTCGACCCTGCAGGAGATGTTCAGCGAATAGGGCCAGCCGCCCTCACCGCACCAGCACGTTCCTGAATTGCCATGGATCGCTCGCGTCAATGTCTTCCGGGAAAAACCCCGGCCGATCGGCGAGCGGTGTCCAGTCGGTGTAGTAGCCTTTGACGGGGCCGAGATAGGGAAGCTGCACCTCGAGGCAGCGGCGGTAGTCCATCTCGTCGGCCTCGACAATTCCCGCATCCGGGTTCTCCAAAGCCCACACCATGCCGGCAAGCACCGCCGAAGTCACCTGCAGACCGGTCGCGTTCTGGTGGGGCGCAAGGTCGCGCGTCTCGTCGATCGAGAGCTGCGAGCCGTACCAATAGGCGTTCTTAGCGTGGCCGTAGAGGAGCACACCGAGCTCGTCGATGCCGTCGACGATCTCGTTCTCGTCGAGGATGTGGTCATCCGCCTGGCGCTGGCCGGCGCGGCCAAAAAGCTCATGCAGGGAAAGCACCGCGTCGTTCGAGGGGTGATAGGCGTAGTGGCACGTCGGTCGGAAGACGACCTTGTCACCGTCGCGCAGCGTGAAATAGTCGGCGATCGAGATCGACTCGTTGTGCGTGACCAGGAAGCCATATTGGGGACCAGGCGTCGGGCACCAGCTCCTGACTCGCGTGTTCGCGCCGGGCTGCAGGAGATAGGCGCCGGCCTTCGAGCCGATCGTCTCCAGATGCCCGTTCTCCGGCAGCCATTTCTCGTGCGTGCCCCAGCCGAGCTCGGCCGGCTGCATGCCTTCCGACAAGAACCCTTCGACCGACCACGTGTTGACGAACACATCCATCGGCTTCGGCTTCTTCGAGCGCTGCGTATCGCGCTCCGCGATATGGATACCCTTCACGCCGAGGTCGCGCATCAGCCGCGCCCAGCCCTCGCGGTCGTTCGGTCCGGGCTCGCTGAAGGCCGCGCCAAGATCGCCGGCGAGGTTGACGAGCGCCTGCTTCACGAACCACGACACCATGCCGGGATTTGCGCCGCAGCAGGAGATCGCCGTGGTGCCGCCGGGGCTTTTCGCCTTCTCATCGCGGGCCGTGTTCCTCAGCGCATTGTTGGTGCGGGCCTCGGGGTTGGCCGTGCGGTCGTAGTAGAAGCCGGGCCACGGCTCGACGACGGTATCGATGTAGAGCGCGCCGATCTCACGGCAGAGCTTCATGATGTCGAGCGACGAGGTGTCGACCGAAAGATTGACGCAAAAACCCCGCCCCCCGCCTTCGGTCAGGAGCGGCGTGAGCAAATGCCGGTAGCGCTCGCGCGTGACCGCCTGATGGATGAAGCGGATGCCGTTCGCGTCGAGAAGCTTGCGGTCGCTGTCGTCCGGGTCGATCACCACCATGCGGTTCTTGTCGAACCTGAAATGTCGCAGGATGAGCGGCAGCGTTCCCCGGCCGATCGAGCCGAAGCCGATCATCACGATCGGGCCGTCGATCGCAGCATAGATTGGCCAATCCGGCATGATGCATGTCCCCCGGGCGCACGGAAATGCCGCGCCAGCGGCAGGAACAGAACGTCTCCCGGGTTGTCAACCGCGGAGAACCGCGGCGCACCGCGCGGGCGGCTTCAAAGAAGCAACTGCGCCTTTGGTATGTCGAGGTCGTATCGAAGGCCTTCCGGGCGGAACATGAGCTCCGCCGCGCCGCTGACCGAGGCCGGAACCACGTCGGTCAGCATCATCAGCCCGAAGCTCCGGCCGCTCGGTTCGCGCATCTCGGCGCTGCTCGTCTCGGCCCACGAGAACCGATAGACGTCGGGCTCGTCGGCATGCTTCTCGAAGCGCACGGCGATGGCGCCGTCGTCGCGCGACAAGGCTCCGTATTTGATCGCGTTGGTGGTCAGCTCGTGCAGCGCCAGCCCCACATATTGCGCGGCATTGGGGCGGAGGAAGCCGTTCTCTCCCTCCACGATCACCGAGGCGAGCCGATCCTCGGCATAGAGCGCGATCTGCGAGTGCACGAGATCGAAGATGCGCGCGCCGCGCCAATCCGCATCGGTCAGGACATCGTGCGCGCGCGACAGAGAGAAGACGCGCCCGTTGAAGCGGCTCAAGAACTGCGGCGTCGAAGAGGCGGTGTCCGCCGTCTGCCGCGCGATCCCCTGGATCACGGAGAGAAGGTTCTTGGAGCGATGCGCGAGCTCGCGGAGCACGATGCGAAGGTGCTCTTCCAGGATCTTGCTCTCCGTTACGTCGACGAACGAGGCGACCGTGCCCGCGAGCTTCCCCCTCTCGTAGTAAGGCCGCACGCCGACATTGTACCAGCGCGGTCCGCGCTCGCCTTCGAGCTCAAGCTCGAAGTCCGCGGGCTTTCCGCCCTCGATCACCGTCCGCTTGGCTTCGGCGAGTTGCTCGGCTACCGCTCTCGATAGCCGCTCGCCGTCGAGCCGGCCGACAAGGTCGATCGGAATCTCTCCGGGAGGATTGAAGATCCATGTATAGCGCCCATCAAGATCGGAAGCGGCGACGGTGATACGCGAACCGATCAGTGCCGCCTCGCACCGCGACCAATGGGCATGCGATTGACGCGCGGTCTCTATGTCCGGGCTATCGTTGGGGTCTACGCGTCGCGCGGCCATGACACTTCCGACTGCGCGGAGCGGCGACTTCCTTCGGCCGCGCCCCGGCGACGGTCACGCTTGCGCCGGCTTGCTCCGGCGCAATTGCCACCATCGTCCGATATGCGCCTTGCGGTCACCGCGCTGCATGTCTCTCGAAGAAAAGGGCCTGGCTGATCACAGCCTTCACGGTCTCGGGCTGAAAAGGCTTGGTAATCAAGAAGGCGGGTTCAGGACGTTCGCCGGTCAAGAGGCGCTCCGGATAGGCCGTGATGAAGACGACCGGCACGGAGAACGAGCCGAGCATCTCGTTGACGGCGTCGAGGCCGGAACTGCCGTCGGCAAGCTGGATGTCGGCAAGCACGAGTCCGGGTTTCTTCCTCTCCACGGCATTGATCGCCTCGGTCCGGGTGCGCGCCACCGAATCGACGCGATGGCCGAGCGACTGCACCAGCGACTCGATATCCATGGCGATGAGCGGCTCGTCCTCGATGATGAGCACGTCCGTCGCCACCTGCTCGGCGATCTCGCGGCCGGCCTGGTCGATCAGCTTGCCGACGGCCTTCTCGGACTGCCCGAGGATTCCCGCGATCTCGGTCGTGGAGAAATCCTCGACCGCCATCAGCAGGAAGGCTTGCCGCGGCAGCGGCGTCAGCGCCTCCAGGCGACGCGACGCGTCGTCAAGCTCGTCCGGCGAAAAGGAATCCTTCTCGAGGTTCACCCCCAGCGAGTTCCACATCCGGCAAAACGCCTTGAACAGCTCGACGCGCGGCTCATTCTTGGCATTGAACGACTTCGGATCGGCCACCAGCATCTCGAGCACGTTCGCCACGTAGGCGTCGCCGCTCTTCTGCCCGCCGGTCAAAGCCCGAGCGAAGCGGCGAAGATACGGAAGATGCGGTGCGGTATCGTCGACGAGGGACATGCGGAGAAACCTTAGTCGTTGACGGAAAGGCTGCCATCGAAACGGTCGGCTATGACGGGCGGTTCCCGAGATTCTTTGCCGGCGATAGATTTACGCGATTGGTCTTCGTCCGGCAGGTCCGGTCGGCCTTGTCGCGCATCGCCGGAACCCGCGCAAGCCGCCCTTTGTTGCGCCGCAACAGGGATCGGTCTAGACCGCCGTCGCTCGCCGCAGCGGAGTGCCGTTTTTGACCTATCGTCTCATTCCTGTTCCGCCCTTCGACTATGTCGTGTTCGGGGCGACCGGCGACCTCGCGCGCCGCAAGCTGATGCCGGCGCTCTACCATCGGCTGCGCGACGGGCAGATCGTCGACGGCAGCCGCATTGTCGGCGTGTCGCGGCGGGAGATGTCCGACGACGAATACCGCGCGATGATCCGCGAGGCGCTCGACCAGTTCCTGCCCGCCGAGGACAAGGAGCCGGCGGTGATCGACCGCTTCCTCGGCATGCTCCTCTATGTCGCGGCGGACGTCTCGGCCGACGCAGGATGGGATCGCCTGAAGGCGCTGCTTCAGGGCGGGGCGGAGAAGATTCGCGCCTTCTATCTCGCCGTTGGGCCGGACCTCTTCACCGATATCTGCGCCGGCATCGGGAGCCGCGGGCTCGTCACGCCGGAAACCCGCGTCGTCATCGAAAAGCCGGTCGGCAAGGACCTTGCCTCCGCGATGGCGGTGAACGAAGAGGTCGGCAAGGTCTTCTCCGAAGAGCAGGTGTTCCGCATCGATCACTACCTCGGCAAGGAGACTGTCCAAAACCTGATGGTGCTCCGGTTCGGCAATGTGCTCTACGAGCCGCTGTGGAACTCGGCCCATATCGACCACGTGCAGATCACCGTCGGCGAGACGATCGGCGTCGGTTCGCGCGGCGGCTACTACGACACGTCGGGCGCGCTCCGCGACATGGTCCAAAATCACATGCTACAGCTTCTCTGCCTGGTGGCGATGGAGCCGCCGGACAGCTTCGACGCCAACGCGGTGCGCGACGAGAAGCTGAAGGTCCTGAAGGCGCTGAAGCCGATCGCCGGCGACAACGCCGACATCGTGACCGTGCGCGGGCAATATCGCGCCGGCGCGGCGAACGGCAATCCGGCGCCCGGCTACCTCGAGGAGATCGGCAAGGCGAAGAGCAACACGGAGACCTTCGTCGCGCTGAAGGCCGAAATCTCCAACTGGCGCTGGGCCGGCGTGCCCTTCTATCTCAGGACCGGGAAGCGGCTGCCGACGCGCGTGTCGGAGATCGTCGTCGCCTTCAAGCCCATCCCGCACTCGATCTTCCCCAAGGACGCCGGCACCATCGAGGCCAACCGGCTCGTGCTCCGCCTGCAGCCGGACGAGGGCGTGAAGCAGTGGATTATGATCAAGGACCCCGGCCCCGGCGGGATGCGCGTGCGCCATGTTCCCCTCGACATGACGTTCGCCGACGCCTTCCAGGCGCGCAGCCCCGACGCCTATGAGCGGCTGCTCCTCGACGTGATCCGCGGCAACCAGACGCTCTTCATGCGGCGCGACGAGGTGGAGGCGGCGTGGCGCTGGATCGACCCGATCCGCGAGGCCTGGGAGCAGTCGGGGACGCCGCTCAAGCCCTATGTCGCCGGCAGCTGGGGCCCCTCCGCCGCGATCGCGCTGATCGAGCGCGACGGGCGGACGTGGCATGAGGATTAGGCGTCTCCCGCCGACGATGTTCAGGCCGGGAGGCTCAGGCTAAGCCGAGCAAGCGGCTCGTCTTTCGCCGCGCCGGTCTTCGGTTCGAACAGGCGCGAACAGACGCGTGTTCGGAAACGAACGGGGCGGCGAGCGGATCGGAACGGGCGATCCTCGCATCGGCGATGTTGAACAGCGCGCGCGGGCACTCTCCCCCCTTGCGGGGGAGAGGCGGAGAGGGGGGAAAGACGCTGCCTCAACCGTCATCCTTCCCCTCTCCCCTGCCCCTCCCCCGCAAAGGGGGGAGGGGACGCGGCGCTGATTTATCCCCGCCGGCCGGGGGCGGGTTATGACATCCGGCCATGCCGCATGCGTCGCGCTATCCGCTAGAGACGATCGAGGCCGCCCGCACGCTCTATCGCGAGGGGACGCGCGTGCGCGACATCGCGGCCGCGACGGGGATGAGCGTCGGCGCGCTCTATTATCACCTCGACGGCCACGCGCTGCCCGGCCTTGAGCCTCCGCGCCTGCCGCGCCGGCGCGAGGTCGAACGCGCGGCGACGAGCCCATCGCGCGGACGCCAAAAACTCGCGGCGCGGCTCTTTCGCGCCGCCGAGCGGCAGGCGCGGAAGCTCGAGCGCTCGCTCACCTGGGATTTCCAGCGCAAGGAGGACCGCGCGCTCGATCTCGCCGCGCTCCGCGAGCTGACGCGCATTCTGCGCGACCTTTCGGTGGTGGAGGAATCCGCCCGGAGCGCCAGCCGGAAGGAGCGCGGCGAACGCAGCGTCAGCGTCGAGCATGAGCAGGCGCTGGCGGTGGAGGGGAGAGCTGTGGTGATTAGCAGGACGACGACGGGGTGAAGCCGCAGCTTAACCTCCCCCTTGCGGGGAGGTCGAAGTTTGTCGGGTGCGAAGCAGACGGCAAACTTCGGGAGGGGGTGAGCGCCTCAAACCCCCTCCCGGCGCTTTCTGCGCCTTCGGCTTGAAAACACCGACCTCCCCGCAAGGGGGAGGTTACGCGCGCACAATTACACGGCGGCCAACACGGCCCGCTTGACTGTCTGCGGCAGATCGATCGGCCGGAAGAAGCTTTTGGGATAAACGTAGTCGGTGCCGGACTCGTCAAAGACCCGCCGCAAACCGTGCTTCCCCGCGGCTTCGTCGCGCAATGCGACATAGATCTTCCGTTTTTCGAGCGAGGCCAGATAGCCATCGTTCTCGACACACACGACCAATTGCTTTGCGGCAGCCCTGTTCATGCTCGTTCGGTTCAAAGCAGTTCCTTGATCTTGAATTCCTTGCGGCTGACGCCGGCGGCTTCATCTGCCATCAGGCAGCCTGTCTTTCATAGATAGGCGTGCGCCGCGCCGAGATTGGTCGCGGTACCCGCTCTAAGGACGATTTGTCGGTGCGGACTGGGTCGTGGCGGCATCCCGCGCGGTGGCTATGGAGCGAAGCGCTACTGGCCAGCAAAACGTCGTCAATTGGGCTTATCGTGAAACGTCGTCGTCCCCGGCGGCCGGTCTCCAAAACCGGAACCGACGGGGACTTACCTGGCGAGGGACGACATAGGGGTCAGGAAACGGCTGGGGTCCAAACTCAGTACACCCTGAGCCCGCTTTCCTAGGAGTTATGTATATGGCCGAATTGCCAATATTGCTAGCCCGCCCGCCTCGGAAAAAGATCGCGAAGCGCCAGCTTGAGCTGCGGAATCGGCTGTGGCCGCACGTGACCCAAGACTGGCTTTGGACAAGGCAGACGCATAACGGCTTCACTACCCTGCCGAAGGCAATGCCTTTGATGCTCGGCATCATGGACGACTTGGCAAAGGGGCAACCGGTGTCGGGCACTTACCTGGAGCTTTGGTGCCGTACCTTCGATGAGAGCTTTGTCACCCTGTCAAAGCCGCGCGAAATCGCATTTCACTCGGGGTTCACTGGTCAGCGTGCGGAGCGCACATGGCGAGGGCGACTCAACATTCTCTCCGAGCTGCAGTTCATTCTTCTCAGCGAGGGGCCATCTGGGCCGGCAAGCTACGCGCTAATTCTCAACCCTTATAAGATCATTCAATGCCATCACGACAAGAAGACACCGGGTCTCAGGGCCGACAAATTCAATGCGTTGATGGAGCGTGCCGCCGACATCGGTGATGAAAGCCTCTCACCTCCAACTTCGTCTCGGGCGGTTACCGCGCCGGCACCGGCGGCAGTTTCATAGCGGCGAGAATAGTCCCCGCCCTCAGCCGTTGATGTCGACGATGCGGCGAGCGAGCCGCGCGATGGCGTATCATTGAAACTCCGAATCGGAGGGTATCGAAATGGCACCCCCATTTATGAATGCGACCGGCTTGGTGACGAAGATCTTCGACAAGACCTGTTCCAGGACTTTCTAAGACGAAGCTCGGCTTCGACAGCGGCAGCTCGCGACCGGTCATTCCACTGCTTAAGAAACTTGGCTTCGTCGGTTCCGACGGAACACCGACACCCTTGTACGGCAAATTCCGAAACCCCGAGGAGCGGGGCAAGGCGATGGCCGCGGCCCTGCGCACGGCCTACAAAGAGGTCTATGACCGGAATGAGTTCGCCCACGATCTGCCGAAGGATAAATTTAAGAACCTGATCGTGGAGATGACCGGCATGGAAGCCGGCGACGCTACGGTCAGCGCGATCGTGGGTACGTTCTTCAATCTCAAAGCCTACGCGAAGTTCGACGGGGAAGACGTGAAGCCGGCGGGCGCTGTTGTCACTGTGATACCGGAGAACCCATCCGCGCCGACGCCGCCCGTGCAAAACACCTCCGGCCTGAATTTGTCGTACACGATCAACCTGAATCTTCCGGAAACGACGGATGTCGAAGTCTTCAATGCGATCTTTCGGAGTCTGAAAGAAAACCTGCTGAAGGTCGGTTGAGAATGGAGCACTCAATCAAATACTTCGGCTTGAACAACGTCGCCCTCGAAAACGATCTTCGACGCGTTGCGCGCGAGAAGAAGATCAAGCTCCGGCCGTCGAGGACGAAGAGCAACCGCGATGCGTACTATCCGCAAATCACGGAGGAAATCCGGCACAACGCCGCGATGATGGCCGAGCACTATGAGCTGTTCTATTGCTTGGAAACATCTATCCGCGACGTGATCCGCGCGAGGCTTGTTGAGGCCGACAAGGACAATTGGTGGGATAAATACGTCGCAGAATTCATTCGCAATAACGCGTCGGCGAACAAGAAGAAAGAGACAGAAAGCGGTGTGACACCTCGCTCCGACGACTGGCTGAGCTACACCAACTTCGGGGAACTAGGTCAGATCATCGCGGAGAACTGGCCGCTGTTCAAAGACATGTTCTCGGACGCGAAAGCGGTCCGTGATTGCATCGCACGGCTCAACACGCTTCGCGCGCCGATTGCGCACTGTTCAATGCTTGCCGAGGACGAAGTCATGCGACTGCGGCTAAGCCTGCGCGATTGGTTTAGGTTGATGGAATAGTTCGCGCACCCGGCAGGGCTGAACCCTCATCCGCCCGCTTCGCGGACACCTTCTCCCGGTCTCGGGAGAAGGTTGGCGTGGCGGCCTTCGCGTTGGAGTGTGAGCGCGGGCACCTCTCCCCCTTGTGGGGAGAGGGTCTGGGTGAGGGGCGTCCAGCGTAGAGCGGAGCGGAGACACCCCGCCCCCAACCCCTCCCCACAAGGGGGAGGGGAGCGCGTCGTGGCCGTCATGCTTCCCCCCTCAGGTTGCCCCGGCAGGCCTGAACCCTCATCCGCCGTTTGGCAAAGCCAAACGGCACCTTCTCCCGCAACCCGGATGTTTCCGGGTTGCACCTCATTTGCCGAAGGCGGGAACACCCGACTTCGGTCTCGGGAGAAGGTTGGCGTAGCGGCCTTCATGCTTCCCCCCTCCCTACCCTCCCCCGCAAAGGGGGAGGGGGTTGCTAATCGCATAGGCGGCGCTATTACCGCGCGCCGCGAAGAGCGGCGGCGACGAGGATCGCGAGGCAGCCGAAGAGCAGCAGCCCGCCGTCGAGAAAGGCGTTCGTTCCGAGGCTCGCGACGAGCGCGCCGACGAGGACGACGAGGAGCAGGATGGCGCCCGACAGGCGCGCATCCGCCAGGAACATGCCGAGAAGCTCGTTCGCGATGTCGCGGATAAGCGTCATCGCGCGAGCCTCGCCGCGGGTCGGCGCAAGAGCGACGCCGTTGCAATCCCGGTCACAAGGAAAGCCACCACGAGGACGAGGAGCGCCAGGTCCGCCCCCGGCCATTCCACGCCGAGGCCCTCGCCCGTCCAGAAGACGCCGAAGGACGAGAGCATCACGCCGACGCCGAATTTCAGCGTGTTCTCCGGCACCCTCGAAAGCGGCTGGTGGATGACGATGCCGGCGACGAGGACGGCGATGCAGGCGGCGAACGCGCCGCCGGCGGCGGGCCAGAGCAACCCGCGCCCCGCGCCGACCGCAATGACGATGAAGACGACCTCAAGCCCTTCGAGAAGCACGGCCTTGAAGGCGGCGAGCCCGGCGATCCAGTCGAGCGAGGCGTGCTTGCGCCGCGCTTCTTCGCTGAGACTCTGTTTCTCCGCGGCGAAGGCGGCGACCTCGTCGTGCAGCGGCAGCACGCCGGCCGACCGCAGGATCGCCTTCCTGAGCCATCCCATTCCGAAGAGGAGAAGCAGCACGCCGATCGTCAGCTGCAACGCGCGGAGCGGGATGCGATCGAGCAGCGGGCCGAGGATGACGATGAGGAGGCCGAGCACCAGGAGCGCGACGAATGTGCCGAATGCGGCCGGCCGCCAGCCGCGGATCGCCCGCACGGCGAGGAGAATCGTGAAAGCCTCGACCACCTCGACCAGCGAAGCGATAAAGGCGGCGGCGATTGCGGGGCCTGCGATGCCCCAGGATATCGCATGCATCCCCGAACCGACCTCCTTCTCAGGACCCGCGACCGCGGGAGACCAACGCCTGCCAGCCGCCGGGCGGCACACCATAAGCGCCGCGGAACTGCCGTGTCATGTGGCTCTGGTCGGCGAAGCCCGCCGCCTGCGCCGCCGCGGCGAGCGCGACGCCTTCGCCGATCAGCGCACGCGCGCGGTCCAGGCGCCGCATCATCAGGAAACGGTGCGGGCTGACCCCGTAGGCGCGGCGGAACTGTCGCGCGAGCGCCCAGCGGTCGAGGCCGGTCTCAGCCTCGAGCGCTGCGTTGTCGATGCCGCGAGCGCAATGCGCCGCCAGCATGTCGCGCGCGCGGCGAACGGCTGAGAAATCGAGCGACGCGTGTCCGGATCGCTCGCCCGATGCGGCCTTCAGCGCATCGGCGAGCGATGCGACGATCTCGGTCAGGCGCAAATCGTCGACCGGATCGTCGAGATCGGAGAGCGCCGCGTGCGCCGCGGCGCCGAGCCTCCGGTCGTCGGACACAGGTTCGCGCACGAACGGCAGCGCGCAATCGCCGAGCGCCTCGCGAACGAGCGCCGGCGCGAGATAGAGGATGCGATAGCTGAAGCCCGCCTCGCCGCCGGCGCGGCCGTCGTGCAGCTCGTCGGGATGCAGCACGAAGACGCGTCCCGGCGTCGAGTGCCGCGCCGCGCCGCGATAATCGAAGCACTGCACGCCCGCGACCGTGAAGCCGATCGCATAGGTGTCGTGCCGGTGCGGCGCGTAGGCGCGCCCGTGGAAGCGGGCCTCGACGCGCTCAAGCCCGGGGGCGGAGCGCGCCTGCCGCACCCAGTCGCCACAATTCGACCTTTCGCACGATCGTTCAAGACCGACTTCGGCTTCGGATGCTTTCCTCGCGCTCATTCCGCTCGAACCAGCCTGCAAATGCTTGAGAACACGCCGCTCCTGCTTCTCGCCGCCCTCCCACTGATGGGAAGTCCAGGCCCGGCGACGCTGAGCCTGGCGGCGGCCGGCTCGGCGTTCGGCCTGCCGCGCTCGCTTTCCTACCTCGTCGGCATCATCGCGGGCACGTTCGGCGTCCTCCTGATGATCGCCGCGGGCGTAGGAACCATCGTCCTCGCCGTGCCCGGCCTGAAGCCGATCATAACCGTCGCCGCCGGGGTCTACATCCTCTACCTCGCCTACCGGATCGCGACCGCGCCCACACTCGCCGAAGCCTCGGGAGACCGCCCTCCGCCGGCGCTTCCCGGCGGTTTTCTCCTCGCCATCGCCAATCCGAAGGCCTTCGCCGCAATCGGCGCGGTCTATGCCGGGATCGAGGTCGTGCCGCAGAATCCGGCGACCGATGCGGCCCTGAAGATCGCCGTGCTTTTCGGCGTCATCGTCGTGGTCAACACCGCCTGGCTGATCCTCGGCGCCTCCTTCTCCAAGCTCCTCAGGCATCCGAAGGTCGGGCGGGCGGCCAATATCGTCTTCGCGATCCTCCTCGTCCTTTCCGTCGCGGCAGCCGCCTTTCACTGACCCGGAGCCGGGCGTCGGCGGTTTGATCTCCGCATCCGACCCTATTATCTGGGGCGGCCGTAGTTTTCCGCGGGACGTCGATGCCCAAGCACAAAGTCGCCATGCTGACCGCCGGCGGCCTCGCGCCCTGCCTTTCCTCGGCGGTTGCCGAGCTGATCGAGCGCTATACGGAGGTCGCGCCGGACATCGCGATGATCGGCTATCTCGGCGGCTACCGCGGTCTTCTCAAAGGCGAATCCGTCACGGTGTCGAAAGAGGCGCGGGCCTATGCGCGGACGCTCCACGAGCATGGCGGCTCGCCGATCGGCAACAGCCGGGTGAAGCTCACAAACGTCGCCGACGCCGTGAAACGCGGCCTCGTCAAGGAAGGCGAGCATCCCCTCCAGGTCGCCGCCGAACAGCTGGCGCGGGACGAGATCACCATCCTCCATACGATCGGCGGCGACGACACCTCGACCTCCGCCGCCGACCTCGCGAGCTACCTCGCCGAGAACGGCTACGTGCTGACGGTGGTCGGCATGCCGAAGACCGTCGACAACGATATCGTGCCGGTGCGCCAGTCGCTCGGTGCGCTGACCGCGGCCGAAGAGGGCGCGATCTTCTTCGAGAACGTCGTGAACGAGGCGACCGCGAGCCCGCGCACGCTGCTGATCCACGAGGTGATGGGACGGAACTGCGGCTGGCTCACCGCCGCCACGGCGCGCGCCTACCGCAAACGGCTGAACGGCCTGAAGTTCGTTCCGGGGCTGAACCTCAAGCCCGAGCGCAAGGCGATTGACGCGATCTACATGCCCGAACTCACCGTCGACATCGAGGCGGAGGGAGCGCGGCTGAAGAACATCATGGACCAGAAGAGCTGCGTCAGCGTCTTCGTGAGCGAGGGCGCCAACGCAGCCGGGATCGTGGAGGAGATGCTCGCCCGTGGCGAGGAGGTGAAGCGCGACGCCTTCGGCCATGTGCAGCTCGACAAGGTCAATGTCGGGGACTGGTTTTCCAAGCGCCTCACCAAGCTCGTCGGCGCCGACCGCGCGCTGGTGCAGAAATCCGGCTACTTTGCCCGTTCCGCCGCCGCCAACGCCGAGGACCGCAAGCTGATCCGGGAGATGGCGCATGTCGCGGTCGAAAGCGGCCTCTCCGGCACGCCCGGCCTCGTCGGCCACGACGAGGAGCGCGGCGACATGCTCCGCGCCATCGAGCTGCCCCGTGTCAAAGGCGGCAAACCCTTCGACATCGGCTTGGAATGGTTCCATGAAATGCTTTCGGCGATCGGCCAGCCGCCGGGCGAACGCGTTCGCGTCGCCCATGGCGGCGAAGACTGAGGCCGGTCTTAGGGGAGGACGCTTGATAGGGTGACGCCAAGACGGCGCGCACTTTGAAAGCGAAGGAACAGGCCATGACCCTCCATGCCCGCGTCGGCGAAGTGACCGAGCGGATCAGGCGCCGAAGCCGCGACCGCCGCTCCGCCTATCGCGAGCGCATCGCCGCCGCCCACAACCGCGCCCCGCATCGCGGAAAGCTGTCGTGCGGCAACCTCGCGCACGGCTTCGCCGCCTGTGGCGTCGACGACAAGGCGCATCTCGCCGGCGATGCCGTGCCCAATCTCGCGATCGTCACCGCCTACAACGACATGCTCTCCGCGCATCAGCCCTACGAGCGCTTCCCCGATCTGATCCGCGAGGCCGCGCATGCCGCCGGCGGCGTGGCCCAGGTGGCGGGCGGCGTGCCGGCGATGTGCGACGGCGTCACGCAAGGCCAGCCCGGCATGGAGCTGTCGCTCTTCTCGCGCGACGTGATCGCGCTTGCCGCGGGCGTGGCGCTTTCGCACGACATGTTCGACGCGGCGGTCTTCCTCGGCATCTGCGACAAGATCGTGCCGGGCCTGCTGATGGGCGCGCTCGCCTTCGGGCATCTGCCGGCGGTGTTCATCCCGGCCGGACCGATGACGAGCGGCCTCCCGAACGACGAGAAGGCGAAGATCCGCCAGCTCTACGTCGAGGGGAAGGTCGGCCGGGCCGAGCTGCTTGAGGCGGAATCGAAATCCTATCACGGCCCCGGCACCTGCACCTTCTACGGCACCGCGAACTCCAACCAGATGCTGATGGAGATCATGGGGCTGCATCTTCCCGGCGCCTCCTTCGTCAATCCGAATACGCCGCTTCGCGACGCGCTGACGCGCGAGGCGGCAAAGCGCGCGCTCTCGATCACCGCGCTCGGCAACGAATACACGCCCGTCGGCGAGGTGATCGACGAGCGGGCGATCGTCAACGGCATCGTCGGGCTGCACGCAACCGGCGGCTCGACCAACCACACCATCCACATCGTGGCGATCGCGCGCGCCGCCGGCATCGACGTGACCTGGGACGATTTCGCCGATCTTTCGGCCGTGGTGCCGCTGATCGCGCGCATCTATCCGAACGGGCTCGCCGACGTGAACCATTTCCACGCCGCCGGCGGGATGGGCTACCTGATCGGCGAGCTCCTCGACGCCGGCCTCCTGCACGAGGACGTGCGCACCGTCTGGGGAAACGGCCTTTCCGGCTATCGCGTCGAGGCGAAGCTCGCGGACGACGGCGCGCTCAGCTTCGCCGCGGCACCTTCGGCCTCGCACGACCAAAACGTGCTTCGCCCCGTTGACGAGCCGTTCCACGCGACCGGCGGGTTGAAGCTCCTTGACGGCAACCTCGGCCGCGCCGTGATCAAGGTCTCGGCCGTGAAGCCGGACCGCCACGTTATCGAAGCGCCGGCGATCGTCTTCCATTCGCAGGCCGCGTTGATGGACGCCTACAAGGCAGGCCGGCTCGATTGCGATTTCGTCGCCGTCGTCCGCTACCAGGGCCCGCGCGCGAACGGCATGCCCGAGTTGCACAAGCTGACGCCGCTCCTCGGCATGCTGCAGGACCGTGGACACCGCGTCGCGCTCGTCACCGACGGGCGCATGTCGGGCGCCTCCGGCAAGGTGCCGGCGGCGATCCACGTGACGCCCGAGGCGGAGATGGGCGGCCCGATCGCGAAGCTCCGCGACGGGGATATGGTTCGGCTCGACGCCGCATCCGGCCGCCTCGACGCCCTTGTCGAGGCGGGCGAATGGGCTATGCGCGATGTTGCCACCGCCGATCTTTCGGCCAACGAATTCGGCGTCGGCCGGGAGCTTTTCGGTGCATTCCGCCGTTCCGCAGGCACGGCGGAGGCAGGCGCGAGCATCGTGGGCTAGTGTCATGGGGCTTGGAGAACACGCATGAGCCGCAGTGAAACCCTGCAGCCGATCGTGGCGGCGGCAACGGTCATCCCCGTCGTCGTCATCGAAGACCGCGTCGCCGCGGTGCCGCTCGCCCGCGCGCTCGTCGCGGGCGGACTGAAGGTGATCGAGATCACGCTTCGAACCGGCGCCGCGCTCGACGCGATCGCCGCGATAGCCGGGGAGGTCGAGGGCGCGATCGTCGGCGCCGGAACGGTCTTGAGCAAGGGCCAGTTCGTCGCCGCCGAGAAGGCCGGCGCCCGCTTCATGGTTTCGCCGGGCGTCGGGCCCGACGTGCTTGCCGCCGCCGCCGATTCCGCCGTGCCGCTGATGCCGGGCGCCGCCACCGCCTCGGAAGTGATGACGCTGATGGACGAGGGCTACACGATCCAGAAATTCTTCCCCGCCGGTCCGGCCGGCGGCATTGCCTACCTGAAGGCGCTCGCCTCGCCGCTTCCCGCGATCAGCTTCTGCCCAACCGGCGGCATCGACGCCAAGAACGCGCGCGACTACCTGGCGCTCTCGAACGTGGTCGCCGTCGGCGGATCG
Source organism: uncultured Alphaproteobacteria bacterium (assembly GCA_963739005.1). Classification (GTDB taxonomy): domain Bacteria; phylum Pseudomonadota; class Alphaproteobacteria; order Rhizobiales; family Afifellaceae; genus DASWJZ01. Next base: position 1,211,280 of record CAVTYQ010000002.1, read on the forward strand.
TGGGTGACGCCCGTCGACGCGATGAAGAGCGGCGACTGGGCGCGGATCGAGAAGCTCGCGCGCGAGGCTGCCGCGCTCGGGAGCCCGGCATGAAGGCGGCGGCCGCCGCCGCCCTCGAAGCGCTTCGCGCCCACCGCGAGGCCATGGGGAACCCGCACCTTCGCGACCTCTTCGCCGTCAATCCGAGCCGCTTCAAGGACTTCTCGCTGACCCTCGGCGACCTGACCCTCGACTATTCGAAGAACCGCATCGTGGCCGGAACGATGCCGCTTCTCTTCACCCTCGCCGAGCATGCCGAGGTCGAGAAGCTCCGCGACGCGATGTTTGCCGGCGAGCATATCAACGAGACGGAGGACCGCGCCGTCCTGCATGTGGCGCTCCGCGCGCCGGCCGACGCCGTCGTCACCACCGATGGCAAGAACGTCGTGCCCGAGGTGCACGCGACCCTCGACCGCTTCCTCCGCTTCGCCGACCAGGTGCGGAGCGGCGCGCTCCGCGGCGTCGCCGCCGACAAGTTCGACGACGTGGTGAACATCGGCATCGGCGGTTCCGATCTCGGCCCGGCGATGGCGACCGCCGCTCTGACCCCTTATCGCGGCGACGGCCCGAACGTGCACTTCGTCTCCAACGTCGACAGCGCGCATCTTGCCGATACGCTCGCGAGGCTCGATGCGGAGCGCACGCTCTTCGTCATCGCCTCGAAAACCTTCACCACGTCGGAGACGATGACCAATGCGGCCTCCGCGCGCGCCTGGCTCGCCTACCGGCTCGGCGAGGAAGCGGTCGCCACCCATTTCGCCGCGGTCTCAAGCAACCTCGCGAAGGTCGCGGAGTTCGGCATCCGGCCCGACCGGGTCTTCGGTTTCTGGGACTGGGTGGGCGGCCGCTACTCGGTCTGGTCGTCGATCGGACTGCCGCTTGCGCTCTCGATCGGCGGCGAGAACTTCCGCCGCTTCCTCGCCGGCGCGCACAAGATGGACGAGCACTTCCGCACCGCGCCAATGTCGGAGAACATGCCGGCGATCATGGCGCTCCTTGGCGTCTGGTATCGCAACATCTGGGATTTCCGCACGCATGCGATCCTCGCCTACGACCAGCGCATGTTGCGCTTCGCCGCGCACCTCCAGCAGCTCGACATGGAATCGAACGGCAAGCGCGTGACGCGGGTGTCGACGCTGGTGGAGAACCGCACCGGCCCGATCGTCTGGGGCGAGCCGGGCACAAACGGCCAGCACGCCTTCTACCAGCTCCTGCACCAGGGGACGGAGATCGTGCCCGCCGATTTCCTGATCGCCGCCGAGCCGCACGAGCAAATGGGCGATCACCACGCGAAGCTCGCCGCCAACTGCTTCGCGCAGAGCGAGGCGCTCGCCTTCGGCAAGACGGAAGCAGAGGTGCGCGCCGAACTGGAGAAGACGGACCTTTCCGCCGCCGCGCGCGAGAAGCTGATCCTGCACAAGGTCTTCCCCGGCAACCGGCCGTCGAACACGCTGATCTACCGCAAGCTCGACCCGGAGACGCTGGGCCAGCTCATCGCGCTCTACGAGCACAAGGTCTTCGTCCAGGGCGCGGTCTGGAACATCAACTCCTTCGACCAATGGGGCGTGGAGCTCGGCAAGGCGCTCGCCACCCGGCTCGTCCCCGTGGTCGAGGATCCGGCGCGTAGCGAATCGCTCGACGTCTCGACGCAGGGGCTCCTCGCCCGCTACCACGCGCTTCGATCAGGGAAATAACCCGAGCGTAAACGGGCACCGTGCGCCGACCCGTCGAAGAGCGTTGTGTTAGGGTTAACCTGCTATTCGCGTGGATCACGTGGGCGTGATCTATAGGGTCGCCGGCACGGCCCGGTGGGGGAGCGGCTCACCCGACGGTGGTGCAACACCGAGAAGGCTTGGTTCAAGTCCAGGCCCGGGCCTCCAACTTCTCCGCCATTCCCGGTGACATGGGGCGGCCGCTCAGCCGAGCTTCCGCCCCCGTCCGAACTTCTCGCGAAGATGCGGGTACTTCTCGGTGAGGAGCGAGCCGAAATAGTAGGTCGGCGCGAAGGCGGGATGCGCCCTGATCTTCTCCAGCCATGCCGCGATCGCCGGCTTGTCGTCCCAGAAATGACCGAGGTCGATGTCGTCGAGCCTGACGATCACCGGCATGATGGCGATGTCGGCAAGCGTCAGGTCCCCGCCCATCATGAACGGCCCGCCGCTCGCCACGATCGCGTCGTGCATCCGCCCGACGCCGCGGCGGAGCCGATCAAGCGCCGAATTCATCTCCTCCTCGCTGAAGCCGGTCCGCCCCATCTTCAGAAGGAACTCCTTCCGGAGCGGCTTCGATTCCGCGAGCGCCAGGAATTCTTCCTCGCTCATCGCCCGGTAGTGCGGAAGGAAGGCGAGATTGTAGGAGGGGATGCGCACGGCCGGCGTCGGCACCTCGTCGATGTAGCGCATGAGCGATCTGAGATGCGCGATCTCGACAAAACCCACGGGCCGGAACGGCGACGGCTCGGGATGGCGCTCGTCGAGATATTCCATGATCACGGCGGAATCGATGATCACCGCGCCGTCGTCGACGATCGTCGGCACCACGCCGTTCGGATTGAGCTTCAGGTAGTCGGGCTTCAGCTGATCGCCGGAGAAAAGGTCGAGCTTCACTTCTTCGAACGGAATGCCCTTGGCGTTCAGCACGAAGCGGACGCGCTGGCTGCATGTCGATTGCGGCGCGTTGTAGAGGGTGACCGCCATCAATTCGCCTTCCGACGCATCGCATCCATCCAGGAGAGGCCGGCCTCGACCTCGCCACGCGCGCGGTATTCGGCGCCGATGAAGCCGTCATAGCCCATCGCGTCGATCGACTTCAGGAGCCGGTCGTAGGCGACCTCGCCCTCGTCCGGCTCGGCGCGCGAGGGCACCGCGGCGATCTGGATGTGGCCGATGAGCGGCATCAGCTTTTCGAGCCGCCGCGTCAGGTCCCCTTCGCTGATCTGCGCGTGATAGCAGTCGAAGAGGATCTTCACGTTCGGCCGGCCGAGCTCGGCGATGATGGCGGCCGCCTGATCGGTGTGGTTCAGGAAGGCGCCGGGCACGTCGTAGCGATTGAGCGGCTCGATCACGATGGTGATCCCGACGCGCTCGGCGCCAAGCGAGGCATGCTCAAGCGCGCGCAGATAGATCGTCCGTGCGGCGGTGCGCTGATCGTCCGTGACCTTGCCGGCGGTCAGCTGGATGTAGCGCGCGCCGATCGCCTCCGCGTAGGCGAGGGCCTCGTCGATCGCAATGCGCGCCTCCGCTTCGCGGCCGGGGATCGCCGCCATCCCGACCTCGCCCGCGGAAACATCGCCGTGGCTCGTATTGATGCCGGCGACGGGAAGCGCGGTTTCCGCGAGCACCGCCTTCATCGCGTCCGCCGGCACCGCGTAGGGCGTGTGGAACTCCACCGCGTCGAAACCGGCGGCCTTCGCGCGCTTGACGCCCTCGACGAGCGGCAGCTCCTTCCAGAGAAAGCCGAGATTGGCGGAAATCCTGATCAAGCGCCCCTCCCCTTGGAATGCGGTCCCGCTAGCACGTGAAGCGCGGCTCGTGAATGCGCCGTCTTCAGGACAGGCGCGGTCGCGCCCGCGCGTTGACCGCCTTCGGAGCGACGACTAGCTTCGCGGCCGGATGGTTGTCCCTCGCGAGGGGCTGAAACGATCCCGCTCACGACCGACCCAGATCGGGGGTCCAAACGGGGCCGTCTTTAGAAGCCGCGCGGCATTTGCCGCGGGGCGCGGACCTCGCGCATCCGAACGGAGGTTCGCCCGGTGCTTCATTCTTTGCTCTTTTCACCCTGCCACGTACCGCGCCGCGCATGACCGAGAAACTCGGGCTCATGCTCTGCGGCCATGGCAGCCGCGACTCGGCCGCGATCGCCGAATTCGCGGCGCTCGCGGAGCGGCTTCGCCCGCGCTTCCCCGGCTGGCCGGTCGAGCACGGCTACCTGGAATTCGCGCGGCCGGTGATCCGCGAGGGGCTCGACCGCCTGGTCGCCGCCGGCGCGAACCGTATCCTCGCGGTTCCCGGCATGCTCTTCGCCGCCGGCCATGCCAAGAACGACATCCCCTCGGTCCTGAACACCTATCAGGCCGGCCACCGCGGTCTCGGCATCGAATACGGCCGCGAGCTCGGCATCGACGCGCGCATGATCCGCGCCGCCGGCGCGCGCATCCAAGAGGCGTTGGATGCGGCGGCCGATGTGCCACTCCACGAGACGCTGCTCGTCGTCGTCGGGCGCGGCGCCTCCGATCCGGACGCCAATTCCAACGTCGCCAAGGTGACGCGGATGCTTTGGGAGGGGCTCGGCTTCGGCTGGGCGGAGACCGCCTATTCCGGCGTGACCTTCCCGCTGGTCGAGCCGGCGCTCGAAAAAGCAGCGCGGCTCGGCTTCCGCCGCATCGTCGTCTTCCCCTATTTCCTCTTCACCGGAATCCTGGTCGAGCGCATCTACGCCGCGACCGACGCCGTCGCCGCGCGCCATCCCGACATCGAGTTCGTGAAGGCGCCCTATCTCAACGACCATCCGCTGGTGATCGAGACCTTCGTCGACCGGGTGAACGAGATTCTGAACGGCCAGAACCTGATGAACTGCGCGCTCTGCAAATATCGCGAGCAGATTCTGGGCTTCGAGGCTGAGGTCGGCACGCCGCAGGAGAGCCACCACCACCACGTCGAGGGGATTCTAGGCGGCAACGCAGGCGGCGGCGCTCCCCCTCCCCCCTTGTGGGGGAGGGATGGGGTGGGGGTCGTCGACCCCAATGCGCGAGGGCGTGACCCCTCCCCCATCCCCTCCCCGCAAGGGGGAGGGAAGTCGCACAGCGTCCTTCAGTACAAGCCGGCGCATTCGCACGACCACGCGCACGATCACAGTCACCACGACCACGATCATGCCCACGATCATCACCATCATCCCTATCCGCACGCCGACCATCCGCTCGGGCCGCGCTCGCTGAAGCGGAAATGACCAGGTTCGACTACATCCGCGATCCGGACGAGATCACGCGCCGCTCCTTCGAGATCATCGCGGCGGAGATCGATCTCGCGGCGCTGCCCGAGGAGATCGCGCCGGTCGCCGCGCGCATCGTGCATGCCTGCGGCATGCCGGACGTCATCGGCGATCTCGCCTACTCCGCCAGCGTCGTCGCGACCGCCCGCGAAGCGCTCGCGGAGGGCGCGCCTATACTCTGCGATGTCGGCATGGTGGCGGCGGGCATCGCCGCGCGCGCCCACTCCGCTGCCCACCCCGTTCACGCCGCGACGCAGCAGATCGAAGCGACGGAACTGGCGGAACGCTCCGGACAGACGCGCTCCGCCGCCGGCATGGAGCTGCTCGCGCGCCATCACCAGGGCGCCGTCGTGGTCATCGGCAACGCGCCGACCGCGCTCTTCCGCCTTCTGGAGCTTGTCGCGGAAGGTGCAGCAAGGCCGGCGCTCGTCCTCGGCTTTCCGGTCGGCTTCGTCGGCGCGGCGGAATCGAAGCAAGCGCTCGCCGAAAACCGCGCCGGTCTTCCCTTCATCACGCTTCACGGTCGTCGCGGCGGCAGCGCCATCGCGGCCGCCGCGCTGAACGCCATCATTCTCGGCGACGCGCGATGACGCCGTGGCTCTCGATCGTCGGCATCGGCGAAGACGGGGTGCCGGGACTGACGCCGGCGGCGCGTGCGCTGATCGACACCGCGGAAGTGCTGATCGGCGGCAAGCGCCATCTCGCGATGGTCCCGAAGAACGGCGCGGAGCGCCGCGCCTGGCCTTCGCCGATCGACAGCCTCGTCGAAGCGATCCCGGCGATGCGCGGGCGTCGTATCTGCGTGCTCGCGACGGGGGACCCGATGCACTTCGGCGTCGGCGCGACGCTCGCCGCGGGTATTTCCGCCGAGGAGATGACGATCGTCCCGGACAGGTCAGCCTTCTCGCTCGCCGCCGCGCGGCTCGCCTGGCCCCTCGATGCGACGACCATCTTCTCGCTGCACGGCCGCCCAGTGGCAAAGCTCGCGCTTCACGTCGCACCCGGCGCGCGGCTTCTCATTCTCGCAGAGAAGGCCTCGCCTGGAGCCGTCGCGGCGTGGCTGGTCGAACATGGTTTCGGCGAAAGCCGCATGATCGCGCTCGCCCACATGGGCGGGGAGAAAGAGCAGCGTTTCCAGGCAAAAGCCTGCAGCTGGAACCACGATGTCCCCGATCTCCACACGCTCGCCGTCGAATGCGTGGCCGACGCGAACGCCCGCTGGTTCCCGCGCATCGCCGGCCTGCCCGACGACGCCTACGAGCACGACGGCAAGCTCACCAAGCGCGAGTTCCGCGCGTTGGCGATTGCCAAACTGATGCCGCATCCAGGCGCGCTGCTTTGGGATGTCGGCGCCGGATGCGGCTCGATCGGCATCGAGTGGATGCGCGCCGCCGATCATGCGCGGGCGATCGCGATCGAGCCGCGTGCCGACCGGCGCGCAATGGCGGCGCGAAACGCTGTCGCGCTCGGGGTTCCGGCGCTCGACATTCGCGACGCGCGCGCGCCGGAGGGCCTCGCAGACCTTCCCGGCCCCGACGCGATCTTTTTCGGCGGCGGCAATTCCGACACGACGATGCAGATCGCGCTCAAATGCTTGAAGCCCGGCGGCCGGCTCGTCGCCCACTCGGTGACGCTCGAAAGCGAGGCGGGTCTTCTCGCGGCGCACGCAAGTCACGGCGGCGAGCTCGTACGGCTCGCATCCGCGCATGCCGCCCCGCTCGGAAATTTCTCCGGCTGGCGGCCGTCAATGCCGGTGACGCAATGGGCGTGGAGAAAGCCATGAGCGGCCGCCTCTATGGCATCGGCGTCGGACCGGGCGACCCGGAATTGATGACGCTGAAGGCCGTGCGCATGCTTTCCGAGGCGCCGGTCGTCGCCTATCCGGCGCCCGACCAAGGCGAAAGCAGTGCGCGAAAGATCGCAGCGGCGCACATCCCTGCCGGCCGCGTCGAGATCGCCATCCGTGTGCCGATGCGCCCCGGCCCCGAGCCCGCAGCGATCTACGACGACGCTGCGAAGGAACTCGCAGCGCACCTGGAAGCCGGCCGCGACGTGGCCGTGCTTTGCGAGGGCGATCCGCTTTTCTACGGCTCCTTCGTCTACCTGCGCGACCGGCTGGCGCATCGCTTCCCGACGACAATCGTGCCGGGCGTAAGCTCGCTGACCGCCTGCGCGGCCGCGGCGAACCGTCCGCTCGTCCGCCGCGATGAAACACTGACGATTCTGCCCGCGACGCTCACCGACGCAGCGCTCGCAGAGCGGCTGAAGAACGCCGAGAACGCCGCCATCCTGAAGGTCGGCCGGCATCTGCCGCGGCTGAAGGCGCTCATTGCGCGGCTTGGCCTTTCCGATGCGAGCGCATTCGTCGCGCACGCAACGCGCGGCGAAGAGCGCGTCGTCGCGCTCGCCGATCTCGACGCGGAGACTGCGCCCTACTTCTCGATGATCCTCATTGCGAAGGCGCGCGCATGAAACCGGTCTTCGTCGCGCTGACGAGTGGCGGCCTCGCGACCGCGGAGCGCGCCGCCTCGGCGATCGGCGGCGACGTTCTTCGGATCACCGAGGCCACGACGCAAATCCGCGCGCTCTTCGTCGAAGGCCGGCCGATCGTCGGAATCTGCGCGTCCGGAATATTGATCCGCATCCTCGCGCCGCTTCTTTCCGACAAGCGCGAAGAGCCTCCGGTCGTGGCGATCTCGGAGGATGGATGCTCGATCGTACCGCTGCTCGGCGGGCATCGCGGCGCAAACGACCTCGCGCGGCGGCTGGCCGAGGCGCTCGGCGGCCACGCCGCGATCACCACGGCCGGCGACAGTCGTTTTGGCATCGCGCTCGACGCGCCGCCGGAAGGCTGGACGCTTCGCAACCCGGCAGATGCGAAGACGGCCGTGGCGGCGCTCCTTGCCGGCGCCTCGGCGCGGCTCGAAGGCGACGCGGCGTGGCTTGCTGAGAGCAGCATTCCTTTCGCTCCCGACGGTGTTGTCCGCCTCGTCGCAACGACGAGGGCGATCGAAGGCGACGCGAAGACGCTCGTCTATCATCCGCGCCGCCTCGCGATCGGTATCGGCTGCGAGCGGAACGCCGATCCGGATGAGGCGATCGCGCTTGTTCGGCACGCGCTGGCCGAGGTCGGCTTGGCGGAGGATTCCATCGCGCTTGTCGCTTCGATCGATATGAAGGCGGACGAGTCCGCCGTGTTGCAAGCCGCCGGATCGCTGGGCGTACCGGCGCGATTCTTCACCGCCGCAGCGCTTGAAGCCGAGACTCCGCGACTCAAGAACCCGTCGGAAGCCGTGTTCCGCGAGGTCGGCGCGCATGGCGTCGCCGAAGCCGCCGCGCTCGCCGCTGCGGGATCGCGGGCAACGCTGATCGTTCCGAAGCGAAAGAGCGCGCGCGTCACCTGCGCCATCGCCGAAGCGCCGGCGGTCATCGACGCGAAGGCCGTTGGCCGGGCGCGCGGAAAGCTCGCGATCGTCGGCATCGGCCCCGGCAGCGCCGAATGGCTGACGCCGGAAGCGCGCCGCCTGCTCGAAACAAGCGATTCGGCGGTCGGCTATTCGCTTTATCTCGATCTCGTCGCGCCGCTCATCGCGCATGCCGAGCGCTTCGAGTCGGCGCTCGGCGCCGAGGAAGCGCGCGTGCGAAAGGCGCTCGGACTCGCGGGCGAAGGTCGTGCGGTCGCGCTCGTCTCCTCCGGCGACGCCGGCATCTATGCGCTGGCGACGCTTGTCTTCGAATGCCTGGAGGCTGGCGGCCTCTCCGACGGCACCAAGCGCATCGAAATTGTCGTCGCTCCGGGCGTCTCGGCGATGCAGGCGGCGGCGGCGCGCGCCGGCGCGCCGCTCGGCCACGATTTCTGCGCCATATCGCTCTCCGACCTCTTGACGCCATGGGCGACGATCGAGGCGCGCATCCACGCCGCGGCGGAGGGCGACTTCGTGATCGCCTTCTACAATCCGGTCTCGCAGCGAAGACGCACGCAGCTCGTCGAAGCGAAGCGGATTCTGCTTAGGCATCGCCCGCCTGAGACGCCGGTCGTGCTCGCGAAGAATCTCGGGCGCGAGGGCGAGACGGTCTCGACGATTGCGCTCGCCGATCTCTCCGTCGACGACGTCGACATGCTGACCCTCGTCCTCGTCGGCGCGTCGTCCACGCGGCAGATGCAGGCTGGGGGCAAGACCTGGACCTTTACGCCACGCGGGTATGAGAAGAAGCGCCCCTCTCCCCCCTTGCGGGGGAGAGACGGAGAGGGGGGAAGGACGCAGCAGCAGCTTATTTCCCTCCTCCCTAGCCCTCCCCCGCAAGGGGGGAGGGAATGACGGTGGTGCATTTCATCGGCGCGGGTCCTGGCGCTCCCGATCTCATCACCGTGCGCGGGCTGAGACTGATCGAGCGCTGTCCGGTCTGCCTCTATGCCGGATCGCTGGTGCCGGCCGAGGTTGTGGCGGCTGCGCCGAATGGCGCGCGCGTCATCGACACCGCCTCGATGCATCTCGACGAGATCATCGACGAGATGGAGGAAGCCTTTGCGGAAGGAAAAGAGGTCGCGCGCGTCCATTCCGGCGACCCGTCGCTTTACGGCGCGATCGCCGAGCAGATCCGACGATTGAAAGCGCTCGGCATTCCCTACGACGTGACGCCCGGCGTACCGGCCTTCGCCGCCGCCGCCGCCGCGCTCGGGCGCGAGCTCACGATCCCCGAGGTGAGCCAGACCGTGATCCTGACGCGGACCGCGATGAAGTCCTCCGCCATGCCGAAGGGCGAAGAGCTCTCGACGCTCGCCAAGAGCCACGCGACGCTCGCGATCCATCTTTCGGTCCGCAATCTCCTCGAAGTCGAGCGGCAGCTTGCGCCGCACTACGGCGCCGACTGTCCGGTGATCGTCGCCTACCGCGTCGGCTGGCCGGACGAAAAATTCATCCACGGCACGCTGGCGGATATCCGCGACAAGGTGCGCGCGGAGAAGATCACGCGCACGGCGCTCGTCTTCGTCGGCCGCGCGTTGGCGGATTCCGATTTTCGCGATTCCGCGCTCTACAATTCCGCACACGCGCACGTGCTGCGGCCGAAGCGGAAGCAGGCCTAGCGCGCGTCGATCACATGCATGAAGGAGCCCATGACGCGTCCGCGGCGGAGGCCGGCCGGGCCGAGCGCCGTTCCGTCGGCGCTCTCAGCTTCGAAGAGCCGATCGCCATCGCCCTCGCTGACGATGCGCGCGAAGTGGAATTCGTGCGCGGTAAGTGTCGTGTTCCATGGCAGATCGGCAATCGGTCTAAGCCCCCGGTAGCCGAGACGCAGCCGCCTATGCAGAAAGCTGGTCTTCAGGGAGAGAAGACCGAGCATCGGATGATCCGCGCCATCGGCATCCGTCAGGCTCTCGCCGAGCACCATGTAGCCGCCGCACTCGCCATAGATCAGCGCGCCGCGGTCTGCCGCCGACTGCATGCCTGCCCGGAATTTCACTGCCGCCGCGATCTCTCCGGCATGGAGCTCCGGATAGCCGCCGGGGAGGAAGACCGCTTCGGCATCCGCCGCCGGCGCTTCATTGGCGAGCGGCGAGAAGAATGAGATTTCGGCGCCGGCCTCGCGCCAGTCTTGAAGAAGATGCGGATAGGCGAAGGCAAAGGCGACGTCGCGGGCAATTGCGATGCGCTGGCCGAGGGGCGGCAGTCCCCTCCCCCCTTGCGGGGGAGGGTCAGGGAGAAGGGAAGGATGAAGGTCGCGGCTGTGGCTTTCCCCCCTCTCCATCTCTCCCCCGCAAGGGGGGAGAGTGCGCGCCGCGCCTGTGATCTCGTCAAGCGCACACCCTTCAGAAACGAGCTCGGCAGTCCTTGCGATCTTCTTCTCTAGGTCTTCGTGTTCCTCCGCCTGCACCAGCCCGAGATGCCGCGACGGCAGCACGACGGCCGCCTCGCGCTTCACCAGCCCGAGAAGTGGAACCGAGGCGCGGGAAAATCCTTCGCGGACGAGATCGGCGTGTCGCTCCGAGGCGACATTGTTGGCGATCGCGCCGGCAACGCAAAAACCGTCGGCCAACCGCGCGCAGCCCTCAGCGATCGCCGCGGCGCTTTGCGCCGTGCCTTGCGTTCCGACGACGAGCAGCACGGGCAATCCAATCATTTGCGCGAGCGATGCCGTCGAGCCGGCACCGCCCGGTCCGCCGTCAAAAAGACCCATCACGCCTTCAACGACGACCACGTCTGCGCACGCCGCTTGGCGCGTCAGCCGAGCGTGAATGGAGCCAGGCGGCATTGCCCATGGATCGAGATTGATGACTGGTTTGCCGCTCGCCGCCTCGAGGAATTTCGGATCGATGTAATCCGGCCCGCACTTTGCAGCCGCGACCTTCAAGCCGCGCGCGCGGAGTGCCGCGATCAGGCCAAGCGCGATCGTCGTCTTGCCGGAATGGCTCGCCGCCGCGGCGACGATCAGTCCCTTCGCGCGCATGCCTTGTGTCAGGCGCTTCGGCTCCGCGCGGGCCTGTCGCCAAGCCCAAGCGGATCGGCCACGAGCACCCGGCCGGAAAGCGCGCCGAGCCAGTCGAGGCCCGCGCGCATCTTGACCACCTCGCCGACGACGACGATCGCCGGCGGCTGCAGGCCGGCCGCTTCCACATCGGCGGCGGCGCTGCCGAGCGTCGTTTCGAGAACGCGCTGCGTCTCCGTCGTCGCGTCGGTGATGACGGCGACTGGTTCGTCCTTATGCCGTCCGGCACTGATGAGCGACGCCGCGATCTGCGCGAGATGCTTCAGCGCCATGTACATGACGATGACCGGCGCGCCGCGGGCCAGTCCCTCCCAGTCGATCGACGAAGGCGTAAGCCCGCTCTGGTCATGGCCGGTGAGGAAGGTCACGGCGTGATTGACGTCGCGATGCGTGACCGGGATGCCGGCATAGGCGAGCCCGCCGATTCCGGCCGAGATGCCGGGGACGACGCGGAACGGGATGCCCGCCACGACCAGCGCCAGCGCCTCCTCGCCGCCGCGCCCGAAGACGAACGGGTCGCCGCCCTTCAGCCGGCAGACGCGCCGTCCCCTTCGCGCGAATTCCACAAGGCGGAGCGAGATGTCGCGCTGGCTGGGCGACGGCTTGCCGCCGCGCTTGCCCGCATATTCGATCGCCGCGCCCTTCCGCGCGTGATCGAGCACGCGCTCGTCGACCAGCGCATCGTAGATCACGACGTCGGCCTGTCTCAGCGCATTCAACGCGTGCAGCGTGAGCAGACCCGGGTCGCCGGGGCCGGCGCCGACCAGCCAAACCCAGCCGGACTCGAACACCGGAAGGCCGTCGAGGATTTGGTCGCGTTTCGTCATGCCGTGCTTCTATCCTCTTGCGCTTTCTAACGAAAGCGCGGGCTGCCGCTTTGTGACGGAAGCCGTGGCGGCTATAGGAGCGCCATGTCGGAGGACCAGCCGCAGCGTCGCCCAGCCAATCCGAAAGGGGGGCGCCCGCTCCGTCGCGGCTGGACCACCGGCGCCTGCGCGACAGCCGCCGCCAAGGCGGCGTTTCAGGCGCTCCTCACGGGAGAATTCCCCGATCCGGTGACAATCCGCCTGCCGCGCGGCGAGACGCCAGCATTCGCGCTCGCACGCAACGCGACCGGCGACGGCTTCGCACAAGCGAGCGTCATCAAGGACGCGGGCGATGATCCCGACGTGACGCATCAGGCCGAGATCGTCGCCACGGTGCGCCGCCTTCCGTCGGATACCGGCGTGCGCTTCAAGGCGGGCGCAGGCGTCGGCACGGTGACGCTTCCCGGCCTTCCGATCCCGCCGGGCGAGCCGGCGATCAACCCGGTGCCGCGCAGGATGATGACGGAGGCGATCGAAGACGTGGCGAAGGCGTATGGCGCAACGCCCGATGCGGAGCTCGAGATTTCAATTCCGGGCGGCGAGGCGCTCGCAGCGAAGACCTGGAACCCACGGCTTGGGATCGTCGGCGGATTGTCGATCCTCGGCACGACCGGCATCGTCGTCCCCTTCTCCTGCGCCGCCTGGATTCATTCGATCCATCGCGGCATCGACGTCGCCCGCGCGGCGGGGCTCGACCATGTCGCCGGCTCGACCGGCAACACGTCGGAGGCGGCGGTGAAAGCGCGCTACGCTCTTCCCGACATCGCGCTCCTCGACATGGGCGATTTCGCCGGCGGGCTGCTCAAATATCTCCGCGAGCATCCGATCGAAAAACTCACCATCGCCGGCGGCTTCGGCAAGCTGGCAAAGCTCGCGAACGGGGCGCTCGATCTTCACTCCTCACGCTCGGAAGTTGACCGAAGCTTCCTTGCGAGCCTCGCGCGACGCGCAGGCGCGAGCGATGCGGTCGCTTCAGCAATCGAAAATGCCAACACTGCTGCCGAAGCATCAAATCTCGCCGAGGAGAGCGGCGTCCCGCTTGCGGCACACGTCGCCGAGCGCGCGCGGCTGACGGCGAAGGAAACGCTCGGCGCGGCACCCGTTTCTGTGAATGTGCTTGTCGTCGGCCGCAGCGGAGAAATCCTGGCGGAGACCGGCCATGGCTAAGCTCCTGGTGCTGGGCGGCACAGCGGAGGCGGCGGAGCTGACGGCGAGGCTCGCCGGCGACGACCGGCTCGAAACCGTCACCTCGCTTGCCGGCCTGACACGCCTCCCGAACGTCGGGGGCGGACCGGTCCGCCGCGGCGGCTTCGGCGGTCCGCAGGGGCTCGCCGCGTTCCTGAAGAACGGCGGCTATGGCGCGCTCGTCGACGCGACGCATCCCTTCGCCGCGCAGATCGCGCGCCATGCGGCGGAAGCAGCGGAGATCGCCACGGTGCCGCGGGTGAAGCTCGTGCGCCCGCCCTTCGAGCGGACGCCGCAGGACCGCTTCGTGCCGGTCGCGGACATGCAGGCGGCGGCCGCATCGCTGCCTGAAGGTGCGCGCGTCTTCCTCGCCGCCGGACGACGCGAGCTTGCGCCCTTCGCGGCGCGCTCGGACCTCTGGTGCCTTGTTCGCATGATCGAGCCGCCAACCGCCGGCGACACGTTGCCGAGCGGCCAGCTGATCCTCGGCCGCCCGCCTACCGATCCGGAAGCCGAGGCCGCGCTCTTCAAGGAACACAAGATCGGCTGGATCGTCTCGAAGGATTCCGGCGGTCGTGCCGGCGCCAAGATCGAGGCGGCGCGGAGGCTCAAGCTCCCCGTCGTGCTGGTCGAGCGCCCCACCCCGCCCCCCGGTCCGACGGCCGAAAGCGTCGATACAGTGATCGGCTGGATCGAGAAGACTCTGTTCCGCGGCTGATTTCCGGCGCGGACCTCGCTGCGGGCGGGTATGCTCCGCCTTTGGCGCCCGACACACCGAAGGGGTCACGATGCCCGAGGACCGTTCAGACAGGCTCGCCGTGCTGATCGACGCGGATAATGCATCGTCGCAGATCGCCGACGGGCTGTTCGACGAAATCGCGAAGATCGGGGAAGCGAGCGTGCGCCGCATCTACGGCGACTTCGCCGGCCAGCACTTGAAGGGATGGACCAAGGTGCTGCAGCGGCATGCCATCATCCCGCAGCAGCAATTCGCCTACACGACCGGCAAGAACGCATCCGACATCGCGCTTGTCATCGACGCGATGGACCTGCTTCACAGCAGCCGCTTCGACGGCTTCTGTCTCGTCTCGTCCGACAGCGACTTCACCCGGCTTGCTGCGCGCATCCGCGAGCAGGGCGTCGACGTCTACGGCTTCGGCGCACAGAAGACGCCGGAAAGCTTCCGCCAAGCTTGCCGCCGCTTCATCTACACGGAAAACCTTCTGCCCGACGCGCATGCGCAGGACGCCAGTGCCTCCCTCACCCATCCGCTGCAACGTCCTGACGACGCGACGTCGATCCTCCGCAAGGTAGTCGACCTGATGGACAGCGAGGACGGTTGGGTGCCGCTCTCGGCGTTCGGGCATCGCCTGGCAAGCCTCGCGCCGGACTTCGATCCACGCACCTATGGCTACAAAAAGCTGAGCGATCTCGTTCGTAAGACCGGCGCCTTCGATGTCGAGCAGGCCGAAACAGGTGGCTTGCGCGTCCGCCTCAAGCCTGCGCCGCGCAAGGCGCGCTAGAGAACCTTCGTCGCCTACTCACGCCGCGACCTGTTCCTTGAGCCCGCGCTTGTCTTGCGCAAGCCAGGTGTCGAGGAAATTCCACAGCCACGCGCGCACCGGCGGGTCGTAGCGGAACCAGCCAGCCATGTGCTCGGCGCGCCCCTGCGCCTTGGGCAGCTCGAAGCGCGCCGCGCCGCGCACCGTCCAGCGGCAGGCCATGGCGTAGGTGAGCTCGCTGTGGAACTGGATGCCGAAGGCGGTGTCGTTCACCGAGAACGCCTGGTTCTCAAAAATGTCGCCGCGGGCAAGGAGCGTCGCCTCCCCAGGCAGGTCGAACCCCTCGCGATGCCACTGGTAGACCATGCCCGGCCAATCGCCGAGCCTGCGCCCGGCGTCGGTTGCGTGAAGCTGATAGAAGCCGACCTCAGCGCAGCCTTCGCAGTGGCCGCTGACGGTGCCGCCGAGATGCTTCACCAGCATCTGCGCGCCGAGACAGACGCCGAGGAACGGCGCCCCTTCTTTCAGCGTGACACCGATCCAGTCGGTTTCCCTCTTCACGAAGTCGTCGGGGTCGTTGGCGCTCATCGGCCCGCCGAAGATGACTGCGCCGGCATGCGCCTCCATCGTCTCCGGCAGCGGGTCGCCGAAGCGCGGGCGGCGGATATCGAGATCGAAGCCCTTGACCTTAAGCATCTGCCCGAGCTTTCCGGGGCTCGAATGCTCCTGATGCAGCACGATCAGAATCTTGGCGGGGTCGGAGACGGCGGTCATCTAGGTAGAATGCAAGGCCAATTGCTGCGGCGCAACAGACGAATCAGTCGCTATTGTCATCGCCCGCCAATTTATTTTCCGCAACGCGCCTCTTCATCGCAATTCGGTCCCGGCGGTTAACGGCGAGAAGCTCGGCGACGCGCCAGATCAGGTTTTCCTCGAACTCGTGGCTTGTCCCGTCCGCGTAGGCCATCTCCCAGAGGTTCTCCACCACGCGGATGCGTTCGTCCTCGCTCATGCGGCTCTTGAGGACGCTGGTGAAGCGGTAGAGGTCGACCGCCTCCGCCTCCGCGGCGGTTGCATCCGCGATCAGAAGATCGAGCGCCTCCCCGGAAAGATCGAAGTTCCGGGCCAGGAGATCGCGGAGCTTGGTGCGCTCCTCGTCGCTCGTCACCCCGTCGATGGCCACCGCGTGGACGAGGAGCGCCGCCAGCGCGAGCCGCGTGTCGCTCGGGGGAAAATGGCTCGCTGCCTCTTCGGTGCCGAGCCGGCGGATGAAGTCGCGCAAAGCGCCGAGCATATGTCCTCCTGGCCCGACAAATAGGCGAGAACGCTAAAGATTTCACCCCGTCCTCGTGTCGCGCCCCATGGCGAACTGAAAGCCTCCCCTCTAGAAGCGGGCGCATGAGCGATCTCGCCATTGAAAGCGCCGGCAGGCGGCAGGCGTGGCTGGACGAGGTCCGCGCCACGTTGGCGCTGGCGTGGCCGCTCATCCTCACCAATCTCCTGCAGATCGCGCTCACCACCACCGACGTCATCATGATGGGTCGGCTCGGCCCCGATGCGCTCGCCGCCGGCGTGCTTGGCGCAAACTTCTTCTTCGCCTTCGTCATTTTCGGCATCGGGCTGGTCTCCGCGGTCGCACCGATGGTCGCGCGCGAGCGCGGCCTCCGCAGCTACGCGGTCCGTGACGTCCGCCGCACCGTGCGCCAGGGCCTGTGGAGCGCGGTCGCGATCGCAATCCCCGTCTGGACGATCCTCTGGTTTGCGAAGCCGATCCTGCTTGCCCTTGGCCAGGAGCCCGATATCGCCGCCGCTGCGGCGCGCTATCTCTCGACGCTTCAATGGGCCTACCTGCCCTTCCTCGGCTACATCACCATGCGCAACTTCATCGCCGCGGTGGAGCGCCCGCTTTGGGGACTCTGGGCCGGCGGGATCGGCTTCGTGGCGAACGCGCTCGGGGCCTGGTGCCTGATCTTCGGCGAGCTCGGCTTTCCGCGGCTCGAGCTTCTCGGCGCCGGCATTGCCACGACCCTGTCGTCGACGGCGATGTTCGGCGTGCTGGCGCTTGTCGCAACCTTCGACCGGAGATTTCGTCGCTACCACATCTTCGGCCGCTTCTGGCGGCCGGACTGGCGGCGCTTCCGCCAGCTCTGGGCGCTCGGACTTCCGATTGCGGTGACGCTCGTCTTCGAGGTGTCGATTTTCAATGCCGCCGTCATCCTGATGGGACTCATCGGGAAGACCGCGCTCGCCGCCCATTCGATCGCGATCCAGATCGCCTCCGTCGCCTTCATGGTGCCGCTCGGCTTCGGGCAGGCGGTGACGGTGCGCGTCGGCCGCGCCTATGGCGCCGGCGATCGCGCCGCGATCACACGCGCCGGCTGGACGGCGTTCGCGATGGGCGTCGGCTTCATGGCGGTGACCGCGAGCCTCATGCTCTTCGCGCCGCATCTCCTCATCGCCGCGTTCCTCGATACTGACGCGCCGGCGAACCTGCCGGTCGTCGAGCTTGCGGTGACGTTCCTCGCGATCGCGGCGGTCTTTCAACTCGTCGACGGCGCACAGGCCGTCGGCTCAGGCATGCTCCGCGGCCTGCACGACACGCGCGTACCGATGTTTCTTGCCGGGCTCGGCTATTGGGGGATCGGATTCCCACTTGGCGTGGTGCTGGGCTTTCCGCTGAAGCTCGGCGGCGCCGGCGTATGGATAGGGCTCGCCTCCGGCCTCGCCGTCGTCGCGGTGCTGATGACGACGCGCTGGGTCATGCGCGAGCGCCTTGGGCTGATCGGTCCGGCGAAAACGGCCGAAATCCGGTGACAAGAGCGGACCGGCCGCCACATAATGCGCGAAAAGGGGCTTTCGAACGCGATGGTCGGGGCGGAAAATTCCCCTGCTGAGAAGCCGGCCGCAGCCGGCATCCATAGGCTTTTCGCCCGCTCCGGCGCCATGGCCACGGGCGAGCGGCTGCTCGTTCTCGTCGGGATCGGCGCTGTCCTGATCGGCACGCTGCCCGGGCTTACCGGATTCCAGGACACGCTGCTCACAATCCTTTGCGTCGTGATCGCGCTGGCCTTCGCCGGAATCTACGCTCTGCTCCTGTGGTCGGCCGAAAATCGCCGGCGTCACGCGCGCTCGCTTTACGCGATCATCGATCTTCTCGCGGCGCTCCCCGTCCCGCTCGCCCTCCTCCTCGGCATGTCGGCGCCGAATGCGCGGCTCTTCGGCATGCTCTGGGCGCTGAAGCTGATCCACCTCAATCCCGCCTTCGCGATGCTATGGCGCGTGCTCCGCAACGAGCGGCAGCCGCTCTTGAGCGTGACCACCGCCTTCGTCGTCGTCACGCTCTTTGCGTCCACGATCGCCTTCGTTGTCGAGCGCAATGCGCAGCCGGACGCGTTCGGGAGCGTGCCGGCGGCGCTCTGGTGGGCGGTGACGACGATCACCACCACCGGCTACGGCGACAAGATTCCGGTTACCTTCGTCGGCCGCATTCTCGGCGGCGCGGTGATGGTCGCCGGCATCGGCCTCTTCGCGTTGTGGGCCGGCATCCTCGCAAGCGGCTTCGCGGCGGAGCTGAGACGCCGGGAGTTCCTGGAGAGCTGGGACCTCGTGGTGCGGCTCCCGCTTTTCCGCAATCTTGGCGCAGGCGCGCTTGCCGAGATCGCCCGCCTGCTGAAGGTTCAGAATCACAGCGCCAAGTCCGTGATCGTGCGCACCGGGCAACCGGGCGACAGCATGTATTTCATCGCCGAGGGCGAGGTCGAGGTTCATGCCGGAGCCGCGAGGGTGCGCCTGAAGCCCGGCCAGTTCTTCGGCGAGGCGGCGCTCATTACGGGCGGGCCGCGGAACGCAACCGTTGTCGCCGCCGGGCCGGCGCGGCTCCTGAGGCTGGACGTGATCGAGTTCCGCGAGCTGGCGTCGCGGCAGCCCGAACTCCTCACCATCATCCAGGCCGAGGCCGCGCACCGCGCGGCAAAACCCACCTGAGCCCGCCCGCCGCGCGGCACGCAGCTTGCATCGGTTCCACCAGTCAAGTCGCCGCGCCGCCCAGGAGATCGCACCCGGAGCCCGTTGTGCTGACTAAGATTTCGGCATATCGCGCCCTGGTTTGTGCAGGGCTCTTGGACTAGACCGCGCGGGCCATGGAGAAGCGTATCAGCAAACCGAAGGGTGCAGCATCCGGCGCCGGCGTCCACGCCGTCCACGCGCCAGTGGACGAGGGCGCGATCACGGCGGTCAAGGAGACCATCCTCGCCAAGCTCACGCTCAATGCCGGACAGACCCCGACGCAGGCGAGCGACCGCGACTGGTTCATCGCGGCGGCGCTGACCGCGCGCGACCGCATCGTGCATCATTGGGCGGAATCGAATCGCCGCATGCGGGTGGAGAACCGCAAGCGCGTCTACTATCTCTCGCTGGAGTTTCTGATCGGACGGCTGCTCGGCGAGGTCCTGAACAATCTGGAGCTGACGGAGCCGTTCAACGGCGCGCTCGGCGACCTTGGCGTCGACCTCGGACACATGTTCTCCGCCGAGCCCGACGCGGCGCTCGGCAATGGCGGTCTCGGCCGCCTCGCCGCCTGCTTCATGGAGAGCATGGCGACCCTCGAGATTCCCGCTTACGGATACGGAATCCGCTACGATCACGGCCTCTTCCGCCAGGTTATCAAGGACGGCGTGCAGCACGAATACCCGGAGAATTGGCTTTCCTTCGGCAACCCCTGGGAATTCGAGCGTCCCGAAACCACCTACGACATCGGCTTCGGCGGCTTCGTGGAGATGACCCCGCTTTCCGCCGGCGGCGCGCGCGCGGTCTGGCACCCGAACGAGACCGTGCAGGCGGTCGCCTACGATACGCCGGTGGTCGGCTGGAAGGGCCGGCATGTGAATCCGCTGCGGCTCTGGTCGGCGCGCGCGGTCGATCCGCTAAGGCTCGACGTCTTCAATGCCGGCGACCACGTCGCCGCGCTGACCGAGCAGGCGCGCGCCGAGACGATCTCGAAAATCCTCTATCCGAGCGACGAGACGCCGGCCGGCCAGGAGCTGAGAGTCAGGCAGGAATACTTCTTCGTCTCCGCCTCGCTGCAGGATCTGATCCGCCGCCACCTGCGCATCTACGGCGACATCCGCTCGCTTCCCGACAAGGCGGCGATTCAGCTCAACGACACGCATCCCTCGATCGCCGTCGCAGAACTCATGCGCATCCTCGTCGACGTGCGCGGGCTCGTCTGGGAGGAGGCGTGGAAGATCACCGTTCGAACGCTCTCCTACACCAACCACACGCTCTTGCCCGAAGCGCTCGAAACCTGGTCGGTGCAGCTTTTCGAGCGCATGCTGCCGCGCCACATGCAGATCATCTACCAGATCAACGCGCACCACCTCGACGACGTCCGCAGGCGTGAAATGTCGGAAGACGAGCTCGCCGCGCTCTCGATCATCGACGAGCACCGCGGCCGCCACGTGCGCATGGGCCACCTCGCCTTTATCGGCTCGCATCGCGTAAACGGCGTCTCGGCATTGCACACCGAGCTCATGCGCAAGACCGTGTTCAAGGACCTGCACCGCATCTTTCCCGACCGCATCGTCAACAAGACGAACGGGATCACCTTCCGCCGCTGGCTGCACCGCGCCAATCCGCATCTGAGCGCGCTCCTCGTCGACACCTGCGGCGAGGGAATCCTGACCGACCCGGAGGGCCTCGCGCATTTCGCCACCTACGCCGAAGACAGCGGCGTGCAGGAAGAGGTCGCCGCGATCCGCCACGCCAACAAGGTGGCGCTGGCGCGCGTGATCGGCGCCACCAACGACATCCGCGTCAATCCGCGCGCGCTCTTCGACGTGCAGATCAAGCGCATCCACGAATACAAGCGCCAGCTTCTGAACCTGCTCGAGACGATAGCGCTCTACGACGCGATCCGCGCCGATCCGGATGCCGACTGGGCGCCGCGCGTGAAGATCTTCGGCGGCAAGGCCGCCGCCACCTATCGGCAGGCGAAGCTCATCATCCGGCTCGCCAACGACGTAGCCAACGTCGTCAACAACGATCCCGCGATCCGCGACCTCCTGAAGGTCGTGTTCATGCCGAATTACAACGTCAGTCTCGCCGAGGTCATCATTCCAGCCGCCGATCTCTCCGAGCAGATCTCGACCGCCGGCATGGAGGCCTCCGGCACCGGCAACATGAAGCTCGCGCTGAACGGGGCGCTCACCATCGGCACCCTCGACGGCGCCAATGTCGAGATCCGCGAGCGCGTCGGGCCGGACGACATCTTCATCTTCGGACTGCAGGCGGAAGAAGTACGCGACCGCAGCCGTCGCGGCTTCGATTCCGCCGCCGTTATCACCGCCTCGCCGGCTCTGAAATGGGTGATGGAGGCACTCGCCGACGGCACGTTCTCACCCGACGAGCGCAACCGCTACGCGCCCATCGTCGACGCCCTCTATCACCACGATCGCTTCATGGTGACGGCCGATTTCGACGCCTATTACGAGGCGCAGCGCCGTGTCGATGCGCTTTGGCGCGACCCGGCCGCCTGGTGGGCGGCATCGATCCGCAATACCGCCCACATGGCCTGGTTCTCCTCCGATCGCTCAATTCGGGAATACGCGGCGGAAATCTGGAACACCCCGGTCACGCCGCCTTGAAGGTTAGCCGGCTTTCAAAGGGCGAAACGCCGCAGGCATCTAAAAAGCCCGCTTCCAGCGCAGTTTCAGGCCTGCTAGGCAGAGCGCGCGCCTGAAACCGTGCGGCCTCCGGGCCGTTCCTAACAGGTGAAAAAAGGGCAAAAGGCTCCGATAATTGTCGGAAGCACAGCTGTTTACGGTGTGGCCTCCGCGCACTTCCCAACCCTGCAGATTGGCGTCATGGTTAAGCTGCGGCGGGACTTTCTGGACGGCTTCAAGCCCGTGGGGAGCGGCTTGAGGCGCTGCTTTGTCTGATCCCCGACCTAATTATCGTGAGTTGACGTATGCCCGTTTCGACCCCGCTCCTGGATACCATTCGCACGCCCGACGACCTTCGCCGTCTTCCCGAGACGGAGTTGGCGCAGGTCGCCGACGAGTTGCGGGCGGAAACCATCGACGCCGTCTCCGTCACCGGCGGCCATCTCGGCGCCGGCCTGGGCGTCATCGAGCTCACCGTCGCGCTCCACTACGTCTTCGATACCCCGCGCGACCGCCTGATCTGGGACGTCGGTCATCAGGCCTATCCGCACAAGATATTGACCAGCCGGCGCGAGCGCATCCGCACCCTCCGGCAGGGGAACGGGCTTTCCGGATTCACCAAGCGCGCGGAGAGCCATTACGACCCCTTCGGCGCGGCGCATTCCTCGACCTCGATCTCGGCCGGGCTCGGCATGGCGACGGCGCGCGACCTTTCCGGCGGCACCAACAACGTCATCGCCGTGATCGGCGACGGCGCGATGTCGGCCGGCATGGCCTACGAGGCGCTGAACAACGCCGGCGCCATGCAGTCGCGCCTGATCGTGATCCTGAACGACAACAACATGTCGATCGCCCCGCCGGTCGGGGCGATGGCGGCCTATCTGGCGCGGCTTTTCTCCGGGCGCACCTACCGCTCGCTCCGCGAGATCGGCCGGCAGCTCGCCAAGCGGCTGCCGAAGGCGCTCGAGATCGGCGCGGTTCGGGCAGAGGAATTCGCCCGCGGCATGGTCACCGGCGGCACGCTCTTCGAGGAGCTCGGCTTCTATTATATCGGCCCGATCGACGGGCATAACCTGAAGCACCTGCTGCCGGTGCTCCAGAACGTGCGCGACGCGAAGAACGGCCCGATCATCGTCCATGTGCGGACGCAGAAGGGCAAAGGCTACGCGCCGGCCGAGAACTCCGCCGACAAGTACCACGGCGTCGTCGCTTTCGACGTGATCACCGGCGCGCAGGCGAAGCCGAAAGCGAATGCTCCCGCCTACACCAAGGTATTCGGTGAGAGCCTGGTCAAGGAGGCGGAGAAGGACGAGCGCATCGTCGCCATAACCGCCGCGATGCCCTCCGGCACCGGCGTCGACCTCTTCGCCAAGCGGTTCCCGGCGCGGGCTTTCGACGTCGGTATCGCCGAGCAGCACGCCGTCACCTTCGCCGCCGGATTGGCGACGGAAGGCTACAAGCCGTTCTGCGCCATCTACTCGACCTTCCTGCAGCGCGCTTACGATCAGGTCGTTCACGACGTCGCCATCCAGAACCTGCCGGTCCGCTTCGCGATGGACCGCGCCGGCCTGGTCGGCGCCGACGGACCGACGCATGCCGGCTCCTTCGATCTCGCTTATCTCGGCTGCCTGCCGAACTTCATGATCATGGCTGCCGCCGACGAGGCCGACCTCGTCCACATGGTGGCGACGGCGGCGGCGCACGATTCCGGGCCGAGCGCCCTTCGCTATCCGCGCGGCGAAGGTGTCGGCGTCGACATGCCGGAGATCGGCGTGCCGCTCGAGATCGGTCGCGGGCGCATCGTTCGCGAAGGCAACCATGTCGCGCTCCTGTCGCTCGGCACGCGCCTCACCGAGGCGCTGAAGGCCGCTGAGGAGCTCGAAGCACGCGGCCTTTCGACGACCATCGCCGACGCACGCTTCATGAAACCGCTCGACGAGGACCTGATCCTTCGCTTGGCGCGCGAGCACGAGCTGTTGATCACGATTGAGGAAGGCGCCGTCGGCGGCTTCGGCAGCCACGTGATGCAACTCCTCGCCGATCGCGGGGCGCTCGACCATGGCCTGAAGTTCCGCTCGATGGTCTTGCCCGACGTCTTCATCGACCACGACAAGCCGGACCGCATGTACGCGCGAGCGGGGCTCGATTCCGCGGCAATCATCGCCAAGGTCTTCGAGGTTCTGCAGCAGGACGCCGGCGCAAGGAGAACGCGGCGCGCTTGAACGCCGCCCCGCGACGTGATTGGAAGCTCCGCGCGGTTCCTGCGCTGCTTTGACCGGCGAGCGATGATAACGGGTTTTCTCTTGTGAGCGCCGAGCTTCTGGCCGTCGTCGCGCTGGCGATTTGGGCCTATCTTCTGATCGGGCGCGGATTTTTCTGGCTGGCGCGCGAAAGCGACGACAGCCTCGTCGCGGATGCGAAGGCGCCCCCGACGCCGGGTGCGTGGCCGACCGTGGCCGCCATCGTGCCGGCGCGCGACGAAGCTGACGTCATTTCGAAGAGCATCAGCTCGCTTCTGAAGCAGGACTATCCCGGCGCGCTCAGCGTCGTCCTCGTCGACGACCAGAGCACCGACGGAACGGCGGACGTGGCGCGCCGCGCCGCGCGCGCCGCATCGCCGGCCGACCGCCTGACCGTGCTTACCGGCTCCGAGCCGCCGGCCGGCTGGACCGGAAAGCTGTGGGCGCTCGATCGCGGCTTCGCCTACGTCGAGCAGGCGCCGGAGCCGCCGGACTTCGTGCTCTTCACCGACGCCGACATCGCGTATGAGGCGCCCGACGCCGTGCGCCGGCTGGTCGAAGGCGCGCTCGTGCGCGGCACGGTACTCACCTCGCTCATGGTGAAGCTCCGCTGCGAAAGCTTTGCGGAGCGGCTGCTCGTGCCGGCCTTCGTCTTCTTCTTCGACATGCTCTATCCGTTCGCGTGGGTGAACGATCCGCGCCGCCGGACCGCCGCGGCGGCAGGCGGCTGCATGCTCGTCTGCCGCGCGGCGCTCGCCGCTGCCGGCGGCATCAAGGAGATCAGAGGCGCGCTGATCGACGACTGCGCGCTGGCCGCGCTCCTGAAGCGCCAGGGCCCGATCTGGCTTGGACTGACGACACGCGTCGCGAGCCTCAGGCCCTACCCGAAAGTCGCCGACATCCGCCGCATGGTCGCGCGCTCCGCTTATGCCGAGCTCCGCTATTCGCCGCTTCGCCTCGCCGGCGCGCTTCTTGGCATGGCGCTCACCTATGTCGCGCCGCCGTTTTTGACTCTCTTCGCCAGCGGCGCGCCGCGATTGCTCGGCGCGTTGGCGTGGCTCGCGATGGCGGCCGCCTTCATGCCGATGCTCCGCCTCTATCGCCGCTCGCCGCTCTGGGGGCTCGCGCTTCCGCTGATCGCGGCGTTCTACACGGCCTTCACGCTCGATTCCGCCATCCAGCATTGGCGTGGCCGGGGGGGAGCGTGGAAGGGACGATTCCAGGCGCCCGCGACCTCCGCCGGGGGAGCCGGCGGATGATCACGCCGACCGAAACCCGCTCCGGCAAGACGCATCGCGACGAGAATTTTCCCGTCGCCTCACACTTCATCGCTGCGCGGCATCGTGCGCCGATCCTCGCCTTCTACCGCTTCGTACGCGCCGCCGACGACATCGCCGATCACCCGAAGCTCGAGCCGCAGCAGAAGCTCGACATGCTCGACGCGCTCGACGCCGCGTTGACGGGGCGGGGCCCTTCCGATCCTGAGGCCGAGCCGCTCAAGGCCACGCTTGCCGAGCACGGCCTCTCGTCCCGCCACGCGCTCGATCTTCTCGATGCTTTCCGCATGGACGCGAAAAAAC
This sequence comes from uncultured Alphaproteobacteria bacterium, assembly GCA_963739005.1. GTDB lineage: Bacteria > Pseudomonadota > Alphaproteobacteria > Rhizobiales > Afifellaceae > DASWJZ01. The sequence goes on from CAVTYQ010000002.1 coordinate 1,236,826, forward strand.
ACCGCTACGCCGACTGGCTCGACCTGATGCACTATTGCAGCCTCTCGGCGATGCCGGTCGGGCGCTACGTGCTCGACGTGCACGGCGAGAAGCCGCAGACGACATGGCCGGCCTCCGACGCGATCTGCGCAGCGCTCCAGGTGATCAATCATCTGCAGGACTGCGCGGCGGACTGCCGCAATCTCGACCGCGTCTATCTCCCGCTCGATGCGCTTCAGCGCCACGATTCGCGCGTCGAGGACCTCGGCGCGGCTGCGGCGAGCCCGGGCCTTAGGGCCACGATCGCCGACCTCGCCGACCGCTCGCTCGGGCTTCTGCACGATGGCGCCGCGCTCGCCGACCTCGTCGCCGACACGCGGCTTGCGCTGGAGATCGCGGCGATCCGCCGGCTCGCCGTTGCGCTCGCGAAGGGCCTGCGGCACCGCGACCCGCTCTCGCAAAAAGTCCACCACGGCAAGGCAAGCTTCGCGCTGATCGCGCTTCTTGCCGCAGGTGGCGCGCTCGCGAGGCGACCCTTCGTCCGCTCGCGCCTCGACCCTCTCGCCGCTGGCACGCGAGGACGCTGATGAGCGCCGCGACAGCGTCCAACCAGGCTGCGCCGGCGCTGCCGGCGGCCGGCAGCTCGTTCTATCTCGCCATGCGCATCCTGCCGCGCGCGGAGCGCGCGGGCATGTATGCGATCTACGCGTTCTGCCGCGCGGTCGACGACATCGCCGACGACGGCGGACCGCGCGAGCCGCGCCGCGCCGCGCTCGATCGTTGGCGGAACGACATCGATGCGCTCTTTCAAAACCAGGTGTCCGAGCTGACCCGCGATCTCGCGGAGCCGACCAAGCGCTTCAACTTGAGGCGCGAGGACTTCCACGCCGTCATCGACGGCATGGCGATGGACCTCGAGGCCGATCTTCACGCGCCCGACTGGGCGACGCTCGACCTTTATTGCGACCGCGTGGCGAGCGCCGTCGGCCGCTTGTCGGTCCGCGTCTTCGGCGTCGAGCCGCCGGCCGGCGACGCGCTCGCGCATCATCTCGGCCGCGCCCTGCAGCTGACCAACATCCTGCGCGACATCGACGAGGATGCGGAGATGGGCCGGCTCTATCTGCCACGTGAGGCGCTTGCCGCCGCAGGGATCGCGGTCGACGGCCGCGCACCCGCGGCAATCCTCGCCGAGCAAAATCTCGAGAAGGCCTGCCGCGAGGTCGCCGCCCGCGCCGCAGAGCATTTCGCGGAGGCCGACCGGATCATGAGCGCCTGCCCGCGCCGGGCGGTCCGTGCGCCGCGGCTCATGGAGGCCGCCTACCGGCAGATTCTCGCCGACCTTCTGGCGCGCGGCTTCGCGCCGCCGCGCGAGCGCGTGCGGACCAACAAGCTCCGCGTGCTCGGCGCGGTACTCCGCCACGGGATCGGCTGATGAGCGGAAGCGTGCATGTCATCGGCGCCGGCCTCTCCGGCCTCTCGGCTGCCGTCGAACTCGCCGCGGCAGGCCGCAAGGTTGCGGTCTACGAAGCGGCGAAATTCGCCGGCGGGCGCTGCCGCACCTACTACGATTCCGTCATCGATCTTGAGATCGACAACGGCAACCACCTGCTCCTCTCCGGCAATCGCGCGGCGCTCTCCTATCTGCGCAAGATCGGCGGGCTCTCCGCCATGACGGAAGCGGCTTCGGCCGCCTTCCCTTTCGTCGACATCAAGACCGGCGAGCGCTGGACGCTCAGGCCGAACGAAGGCCGGCTTCCCTGGTGGATTCTCGATTCCCGCCGCCGCGTGCCGGGGACGCGAGCGCCCGATTATCTCGCGCCGATCGGCATTCTCCGCGCGCGCCGCGACGCGACCGTCGGCAACGCCATGGCCTGCCGCGGGCCGCTTTACGATCGGCTGTGGCGGCCGGTGCTTCTTGCCGCGCTCAACACCGAGCCGGCGGAGGCCGACGCGCGGCTCGCCGCCCAGATCATCCGCGAAACCCTCGGTGCCGGCGGCCAAGCCTGCCGCCCCATGGTGGCGACGGGCGGGCTCTCCGCCGCCTTCATCGATCCGGCGCTCGCCTATTTGAGCGCCCGCGGCGGCGCAGTGCATTTCAGCCGCTCGCTCCGCGAGATCGCCTTCGAGGGAGAGCGGGTCGCCGCGCTCATCTTTGGGGACGATCGCATCGCAGTTGGCCCGGAGGATCAGGTGGTGCTGGCGGTGCCGCCGGTCGCCGCGCGCGCGCTCGTTCCAGGCCTCGTCGTGCCGGAGGCCTTCCACGCCATCGTGAACGCGCATTTCCGCGTCGCCGCGCCGCCCGGCCAGCCGCTGATCCTCGGCATCGTCAATGGCCTGACCGAATGGCTTTTCGCCTATCCCGACCGGCTCTCCACCACGATCAGCTGCGCCGACCGGCTGATGGAGACGCCCCGCCAGGAGCTCGCCGAGACGATATGGCGCGAGGTCGCCGCGCTGACGGGGCTTGCCGCCGAGCTGCCGCGCTGGCAGATCGTGCGCGAGCGCCGGGCGACATTCGCGGCAACGCCCGCGGAGGCGGCGCGCCGGCCGGGTTCGCGCACGCAATTCTCCAATCTGTTGCTCGCCGGCGATTGGACGGACACCCGCCTCCCGGCCACAATCGAGGGCTCGATCCGCTCAGGCCAAACTGCCGCCGCCAACGTATTGCACCTGCCGGCAAGAACGCGGGCGCCGCAGTGGAGCGCAGGAAGGGCCGCATGAAAGGTGATGCTTTGGCGCTTGAGAACGATCCGGCACCGCCGGCATTTGCGCCGGGCGGTTTGACGCTCGACGACCTCGACCGCCGCATCACCTCCGCCACCGACGCGCTGCTCGGTCTCAGGCAGGATGACGGGCACTGGTGCTTCGAGCTTGAAGCCGACGCGACGATCCCCTCAGAATACGTGCTCTTCCGGCATTTCCGCGGCGAGCCCGAGGATCGCGCGCTCGAGGCGAAGATCGCGAACTATCTTCGCCGCATCCAGGGCGCGCACGGCGGCTGGCCGCTCTTCCACGACGGCGATCTCGACATGAGCGCCAGCGTGAAGGCCTATTTCGCGCTGAGGATGATCGGCGACGCGACGGACAGCCCGCACATGAAGCGAGCGCGCGACGCGATCCTCTCGCGCGGCGGCGCAGCGCGCTCGAATGTCTTCACCCGCGCGCTCCTTGCGCTCTACGGCGAGGTGCCGTGGCGGGCGGTGCCGACCATGCCGGTCGAGATCATGCTCCTGCCATCATGGTTCCCCTTCCACCTCGACAAGGTGTCCTACTGGGCGCGCACGGTGATGGTGCCGCTCTTTGTGCTGCAGGCGCTGAAGCCGAAGGCGATCAACGCGCGCGGCGTGCACATCCCCGAGCTTTTCGTCACGCCTCCGGAGAAGGTCAAAACCTGGCCGAAAGGCGCGCATCAAAAAGTGCCGTGGACACAGATTTTCGGCGCAATCGACTTTAAGCTGAAGCTCATCGAGCCGTTCTTCCCGCGCTTCACCCGCCGCCGCGCCATCGACAAGGCGCGCGCTTTCGTCGACGAGCGCTTGAACGGCAAGGACGGGCTCGGCGCGATCTTCCCGGCGATGGTGAATTCCGTCCTCATGTACGACGCGCTTGGCGTGCCGGAGGGCGACCCACGCAAGACGATCGCGCGCGAGTCGATCGAGGGCCTCCTGGTGGTCAAGGAAGACGAGGCCTATTGCCAGCCCTGTCTGTCGCCGGTCTGGGACACGGGGCTCGCTTGTCATGCGCTTCTAGAGACCGGCAGCGAGGCGGCGGAGGCGGCTGCGGAGAAGGCGCTCGCCTGGCTGAAGCCGAAGCAGATCCTGAACGTCGCCGGCGATTGGGCGGTGAAGCGCCCCGACGTGCGGCCGGGCGGCTGGGCGTTCCAATATGCCAACCCGCACTACCCCGACCTCGACGACACCGCCGTCGTCGTCATGGCCATGGACCGCGTGCGCGCGCGCACCGATCAGCAGACGCGTCCCGATTTCGACAACGCCATCGCACGCGGACGGGAATGGGTGGTCGGCCTGCAGAGCAAGGACGGCGGCTGGGCCGCCTTCGACGCCGACAACACGCACCTCTACTTGAACAATATCCCCTTCGCCGACCACGGCGCGTTGCTCGACCCGCCGACCGCCGACCTGACGGCGCGCTGCGTCTCCATGCTCGCCCAGCTCGACGAGGAAGCGCCCACGAGCCCCGAGCTTTCGCGCGGAGTGGCATGGCTTGTGCATGACCAGCGGGAGGACGGAAGCTGGTTCGGCCGATGGGGCATGAACTACATCTACGGGACCTGGTCCGCGCTGTCGGCGCTGAACGCCGCGGGCGTCAGCCCCGATTCGCCGACGGTGCGGAAGGCTGTCGACTGGCTTCTCCGCATCCAGAACCCGGACGGCGGCTGGGGCGAGGACGGGGCGAGCTACAGGCTCGACTATCAGGGCTACGAGCCCGCCCCCTCGACCCCCTCGCAGACCGCCTGGGCGATGCTCGGCCTGATGGCCTCAGGCGAGGTCGAGCATGCGGCCGTGGAGCGCGGCATCGCCTATCTCGCGAAGATGCAAGGCGGCGATGGGCTGTGGCTGGAGGAGCGTTTCACGGCAGTCGGCTTCCCGCGCGTCTTCTATCTCCGCTATCATGGATATGCGAAGTTCTTCCCGCTTTGGGCGATGTCGCGTTATCGGCGGCTAAGGCGCGGGAACAGCCGTACGGTCGCCTTCGGAATATAGTCACGCCATGACGCTCCACATTCCGGCCAACGACCTCCCGATCCTGATGGTGACGGGATTGGCGAAGGAGATGCGCCTTGCGGAGGGGCCGGGGCTGGTCGCGATCGCCTCAGGCGGCGATACGCGCAGGCTGCGAACGCTGCTCGCGGATCGCTCGGTTCCGGGCTGCCGAGCGGTGCTTTCCTTCGGCATCGCCGGCGGGCTCGATCCAAGCCTGGCTCCCGGGGACGTCGTCGTCGCCACCGGCGTGGTCGCGAAGGGCAAGCGCTGGGCGGCGCATCCCGCGCTCGCGGATTCGCTTGCCGCCGTGCTCGTCGCCGGCGGGATCAACGTCAGGCGCGCCGACATTGCCGGCGTCGACGCGCCGCTTCTCGATGCTTCGGCAAAGGCCGACATGCGCTTCGAGACCGGCGCCGCCGCCGTCGACATGGAATCGCACGTAGCGTCAGCCTTCGCGGCGCGACACGGCCTGATCTTCGCGGCGCTGAGAATAGTCTGCGACCCGGCGACCCGCACGATGCCGCCCGTGGTCGCAAACGCACTTCGCCCCGACGGCGGAATCGACCACTTCGCGATTCTCGTCGATCTCGTTCGCCGCCCGACGCAGCTCGCAAACCTTTCGCGGCTTGCGAGCGAGGCGCGCGCGAGCTTCCGCGCCCTAGGCCGCTGTCGAGATCTTCTTGGGGTTGGGCGTGGTCTTCCGAATCTCCTCGAGCTTCTCGGCGACGTTGCGTGAGAAGACGTATTCGGCCGATCGCTGATTTTCGAGCGAGATTTCCGGCGCCATCTCGCCTTCCGTCCTGACGCCGCGAAGCGCGACCCAGGCGGCTTTCCACGGACGCTTGACCGTATCGGTGACCGCGCTCGCCTCGTAGCCGCAATGCACCATGCAGTCGGCGCACTTCTCGTAGTTTCCGGTGCCGTATTTATCCCAGTCGGTCCCTTCCATCAGCTCCTTGAAGGTCTTCGTATAGCCTTCGCCGAGGAGGTAGCAGGGCCGCTGCCAGCCGAACACGGTGCGGGTCGGATTGCCCCACGGCGTGCAGTGGTATTCCTGGTTACCGGCGAGAAAGTCTAGGAACAGGCCGGACTGATTGATCGGCCAAGCTTTGGCGCCCCTGCCGCCACGGAAGATGCCGCGGAAGAGCTCACGCGTCGCGTGCCGGTTCAGGAAATGCTTCTGATCGGGCGCGCGCTCGTAAGCATAGCCCGGCGACATCGTGATGCCGTCGATACCCATCGCGGTCACCGTGTCGAAGAAATCGGAGACGCGCTTCGCCTCGGCGTTGTTGAAGATCGTGCAGTTGATGGTGACGCGGAAACCCTTCTCCTTCGCGAGCCGGATCGCGGCGACCGCCTTGTCGTAGATTCCGGTGCGACAGACCGAGCGGTCGTGCATCTCCTTGTCGCCATCGAGATGGACCGACCAGGTGAAATACGGACTCGGCTCGTATTCGTGGATCTTCTTCTCAAGCAGAATGGCGTTGGTGCAGCAGATCACGAAGCGGCCCTGCGCGATCAGGCCCTTCACGATCTCCGGAAGGTCCTTGTGGATCAATGGCTCGCCGCCGGCGATCGAGACGACCGGCGCACCGCATTCCTCGGCCGCATAGAGCGCGTCCTTCACCGAGATGCGTTTGTTCAGAATTTCTTCGGGATAGTCGATCTTGCCGCAGCCTGCGCATTCGAGATTGCAGCGGAACAGCGGCTCGAGCATGAGCACGAGCGGATAGCGCTTCCGCCCGGCGAGATGCTGGCGGACGATATAGCTGCCGATCTTGGCGACTTGCCTAAAGGGAATGCCCACTATCGACCTCTTGCTGCACGATTGGCGCGCGCCGTTACGTTCTCTTCCAGCTCCAGTGGCAGACGGAACCGGACATTTTCCTCAATTCCGTCGAGCGTGGAAACTTCTACGGGTGCGATCTGACGGAGCGCATCGATAACGTCTTCAACGAGAACTTCGGGGGCCGAAGCGCCCGCCGTTAGCCCGACAATATTAACACCTTCGAGCCACGCCGGGTCCACCTGGGAACCGTCTGCGACAAGATAGCCCGGCACCCCGGACTCCTCGGCAATCTCGCGCAACCGGTTGGAATTAGAGCTGTTTCTGGCACCGACCACGAGTATCAGATCGGCCACACGCGCGAGATCGCAGACAGCGCTCTGGCGATTCTGGGTGGCATAGCAGATGTCGCGCGTTTCCGGCCCGACGACGTCGGTGAAGCGCTTCTTCAGCGCCTCGATCAGGGCGCTGGTGTCGTCGACGCTGAGCGTCGTTTGCGTGACATAGGCGATCGGCGTGTCTTCGCTGAGCGGCAGGGCCGCGATTTCGGCCTCGTTCTGCACCAGATAGGTCGGGCCGTCGATCTGGCCGAGCGTGCCTTCGACCTCCGGATGGCCGGCATGGCCGATCAGGATCAGCGTCCGCCCCTTGGCGACGTAGTGCCGGCCCTGATTATGCACTTTTGAGACGAGCGGGCAGGTTGCGTCGAGCGTCGGCAAGCCGCGATCGCGCGCCTCGTCGATGACGACGCGCGGAACGCCGTGCGCGCTGAAGATGGTGATCGCGCCGTCCGGAACCTCGCTCAGTTCCTCGACGAAATGTGCGCCCTTGGCGATCAGGTTCTCCACCACGTGTCGGTTGTGCACGATCTCATGGCGGACATAGATCGGCGGACCGTATTTCTGCAGCGCCAACTCGACAATATCGATCGCGCGCACGACGCCCGCGCAAAAGCCGCGCGGCTGGGCCAGAATCACCCGCAAGCGGTCATTCGCCGTGTTCTGCAACACAGTCGCCCCTACCCGGCACCAGCCTCCTCGTCCGCAAACCTATGCCATGGGGCAGCATCGCCGTCGAGTCGCCGAAGTAGCTGATCGATAAGAAGTTTCCGAGGGTTGCCGTAATATTACACCCGGCCGGGACTGTCTTTCTAGGGCCGTCAGGGCCGCGGTCTCCGTCGCGCAAAGCTTTGCAGGAAGCAGCGCTTTTCGCCGCCGGCCTGAGGTCAGCCGCCGAGACGCCTGAGGCGGATGATGACGGCGTTCTGGCCGGCGCCGATGTGCAGCGCCGCGTCGGCGAAGGTCGGCACCAGCATCTCGCCGGCCTTGCTGCTCAAGGCGTAGGGCTCGCGTGGCATCCCGAACAGCTTGTCGAACTCGTTGTTTCCGTTGACGTCGTGATAGCCGACGACCGCATAGGTGCCTGGCGGGATGTCGTCGAATTCCGTCTCAACGAAGCCTTTGGCGGCCGGAATCTCGTGGGAATACGGACATCCCTCGCGGCTTAACCCCTTGTCGCAGACCGCAACTTTGACCGTCCCGCTGTTGGATTCGACGTTCTCGACAATAACGGTGACGGTACCGGTCGTCGGGGCGGGAGGTGGCGGCGGCGCGGCCGGGGGCGCCTCCTGCGTGGCGGGTGGCAGCTCGGCGACCGCCGCGCCCGGCGCCGCCGGAGGCGAGTGTGCGGCCGGGGTTCCGGTATCAACCGTCGCGACCGGGCCCTGCCCGGGCTCAGGCAAGACATCCGCCCCCGTGCTTGGGGTCGGCCCGGCGAACGGCCTCAGCATGGTCCCGGCGAGCGGAGAGGGCGTGAAAAGATAAGCCGGAGGATCTTCGGGAACGGGTAGGAACTCCACGCCCGACTTGACCTGCGCCTGCGCAGGCCCGGTGATCGCCAACCCCGCAATGAGAAGCGCCGCGACCTTCATTCGTCCTGCCTGGCCCGTCGCCCCCGACATTCGGGCATTTCGACCACGGTATTTTGTCAAAACGCAGACGATCCCCGCCTAGCCGCCGCGCAAGTCGTTCCGCTTGAACGCCTCCACGACTTCCGTCAAGGCCCGATCGAGCGGGCGCGGCTCGTAGCCAAGCTCCCGCCGCGCCTTCGAGCTGTCGAAAGGCGCGGAGCGCAGCGCGATTTGCACGCCCTCGCGCGTGGCGATGGGCGGCGTGTTGGTGAAGTCCGCGACCAGGCTGGCGATGAACCCGGTCGTGAGCGCAAAGGCCGCAGGGACGGTATGCCGCGGCATCCTCCGCCCGGATATCTGCTCAAGCTCCGGCAGGAGATCGCGCAGCGACCAGTTTTCCCCGCCGAGGATGTAGCGCTCGCCGGCGCGCCCCCGCTCGGCCGCCAGGATGATCCCGTTCGCGATGTCGCCGACGTCGGCAAGATTGAGAATGCAGTCCATGTAGAACGGCGAGCGTCCGGAGAGGAAGAGCGAGATCATGGCCGTCGGCGGGGTCATGTTCGGATCGCCCTCGCCGACCGGTACGGTCGGATTGACGACGACGACATCCATCCCCCGTTGCGCTGCCGCAAGCGCCGCCCGTTCGCCGAGATATTTCGAGCGCGTATAGGGCCCCGGCATCTCTTCGAGCTGCGGCGGCGACGACTCGTCGACCGCCGCGCCGTTCCGCCGCTTCGGCAGAAGGATCGATTCCGTCGAACAATGCACCACGCGAGGGGTGCGCCGCGCGGCGGCGGCTGCCAGCACGGCCTCCGTGCCGCGCCGGTTGACGCGGTCGAAGTCGTCTCTGTCGCGCCGCCAAAGATGCGCGATCCCGGCAAGGTGATAGAGGCAGTCGACGTCATCGAGCGCGTCTTCGACCGTCGTTCGATCATCGACCGAGCCGCGGATGTATTCCGCGCCCGGCGTCACACCTTCAATCAGGTCGAGAACGCGCACCGTGTCGCCGCGCCGCGTCAGCGCCTCGACAAGGCGCTTGCCGATGAAGCCGCAGCCGCCGGTGACGAGAACGCTCGCCATTCAGCCCTCGGCGATTTTCGCTTGGGCTGGCCGGGCACCGATCCCGATCGCGATCATGAAGGCAGGCAGCACGATCAACGAAACGATCAGCACGAACGAGATGGCAAGGCCGAGAAGAACCCCCATGCTGAACAGGCCCTCGTGTTTGGCGAGCGATAGGGTGGCGAAGGCGGCAACGGTGTTGAGCTGCGTGATGAGAACGGCGAGCGGCGTCGACGTGTCGAGGACTTCACCCTCGCCGTCGTTCCGATCCGCCTCATCACCGACCTCGCGCGCGCGGCCCACCATATGGATGCTGCTCGCGACGCCGAGCCCGATCAAGAGCGGGATGACGATGACATTGGCGAAATTGAATGGAAGATTAAGGACGGCCGATCCGGCAACGATCCAGAGAGAGGCCACGGCGAGCGGCAAAAGCACGAGGAGGACATCGGAGAGCCGGCGTCTCAGCGCGGCGACCACGACGACGATGGCGATCACGGTATAGGCGATCGCCTCGGCGAAAGAGAGGAGGATGGCCTGCCCGGCGCCGGTCACACTGGCCGGCGCTCCCGCCGCCTCCGGCGCGACGCTTTGCACCTCCTGGGAGAACTGCTTCATCGCCGCCGCCGTCGCGAGATCGTGCTTCGGCGCGACGCGCAGGCGGAACTGGCCGTCCGCCGAAACCCAGTCGCTCCGCATGTCGGCCGGGATGTCATCCATGACGACCGGGCGCTCGACGTTGAGCGTCTGCCTGAGGTCCGCGACGATCGGCGGCATCTCGCGGGTGAGCGCATCGCCGAGCTTCCTGAGCTCGTCCGCGTCGGCGCCGCGCGCCGCAGTGAAAGCGGAAAGCGCGGCGGCAAGCTCGCGCCCCGCCGCTGGTATCGAGGGATCGACGGGGTTGTCCGCCGGCGTCGCGGCGATCCGATCGGCACTTGCCTTGATCTTCGCGAAGGCGTCCGCGAGCTCCGCGTCCGTCGGCGCCGGCTGCGGCGGCGTTGCCGCGAAGAAGCTCTCGCCGAGGCGTTCGCGCACGGCGGCGAGCGCCGCGAGTTTGGCGTCCTGATCGCGCGGTACAAAATTTCCGATCCAGCGGACGTTCGCCACGTCGGGCAGCGCCGAAAGCCGCGCCGAAAGATCGCCGGCGGCCTCGATATTCGGCGCCAGCACGTTGAGCGCATAGGGCGAGGTCTCCGGATCCGTGGCGAGGTCGCGATAGGTGCGCACCGCCTCGGTGTTCTGGTTCTGCAGGTTCAGCGGGTTCGTATCGATCTCGGCCCGCGTCGCCATGAACGCCGCCGCGACAGTGACGATGGCCGCGACGACAAGGATCAGGCGGTAGTGCCGGTTGACGAGCCGCGTGATGCCGATGCGCTGAACGGCGCGCGCCGACGGTTGCGCCCTGAGCACCGAAAGAAGCGCTGGCAGCACGGTGAAGGTGATAACCAGGGCAACAAGCATGCCGAAGGCGGAAATGATCCCGAATTCGGCAAGCCCGACATAGGGCGTCGGCACGAACGACAGGAACGCCAGCGCGGCGCACAAGGCGCTGAGGCTGATGCTCGGCCCCTCGCCCGCGACCGCGGTCTTGAGCGCGCCCGCAAACGGCGTTCCTTTTCGCGCCGCCTCGAGATGGCGCAGGCTGAGATGCGTGCCGAAGTCGATGCCGAGACCGAAGAACAGCACCATGAACGCGACCGAGATCAGGTTCAGGCGGCCAACGGAGACGGATGCGAGTCCGGCCGTCCATATGGCGCCAACGAGAAGCGCGATCAGCAATGCGGCGATCGTGCGTCCCGATCGTATGCCGATGGTGAGGATCGCGGCGACGAGGATCAGCGACAGGCCGCTCGCGTAGAGCGCACTCGAGAAAGCGTCGTTCAACTCCTGCTGACGAAGCACCGGTTCGCCGGTGACCCGGAAGCGCACATCGGGATAGGCGGTTTGCGCTTCCCCGATCGCCGCGTGGAGGGCGTCGATTGCGGGTCCAGCGCGGTTGATCGACCTGTCGTTCAGAACCGGGTTCAGCTGGATGATCTCGCGCGTCCCGCCGCGATCCGGACCGGCGCGAAAGAGCTGGCTCCACTGCATCTCGGCCGGCTTGCCTTCGGCCTGGTCGCGGACGGTCGTAGCAACCTCGGTGAGGAGGTGCGCGAGCGACGGCGGCGCGGCACTCTCGGCAACGCCGTCCGCCGCGAGCCCGAGCAGTTTCGCCATCCCGCGCAGGCTCGGGTCCTTGGCGAGGTCGATCATGATGCGGCGCGCCGGACCGATCTGCTCCCCGATGGCGCGGATCTGATCCGGTTCGAGGAACATCAAGCCGTAGTGCTCGAAATAGGGCGAGGCGGAAGCCAGCTCGACCAACTCGATGAGGTCGGTGCGCTGCTTAAGCCGCTCCACGAGGTCGCGAGCCGCCTTCTGCGCCTCCGCCGACGTCCCCGCGTCGATGACCACGACCGCGACGTCATCCTGCGGAAAGGCACCGCGGTAGGCTTCGTCAGCCTTCCTGAACGGCAGCTCCGCGGAAAGGATTTCGCGCGTACTGGTGTTGATCGTGAGCCGCATGGCGGCGAAGCCGGCAAGCACGGTCAGAACGAGCGCGACGGCGAGCACCGCCCAGGGCCAGCGCGTCGCCATCGTCACGCACGCCCGGGTGATGAAGTCGCCTATTCTTGACATTCGGGGATTTGCTCCGACCTGATCGGCTATCTTAGCGTGGGCCCGGAACTGCAAAGAGGGCCATCGGACGGCCGAAATCGGCAGCAGCACGCTGTTAAAGCCAGGTTACAGGTTGCCGCAAGCCATTTTGGGCGGGCATTGTTTGTTTCGGGGGCATGACTTGAACGACGCAGTATTCGAGACCCGCCTGGCTTCCGCCGGAAGCACCGTTGAGGAAACGCTCGCAGAACTTCTCGCCGAGCGGCCCGGCCCGGGCGAAATCGCGCGGCCGGAGCGCCTGATCGCGGCGATGCGCTACTCAACGCTTGCAGGTGGCAAGCGGCTGAGGCCGTTCCTTGCGGTTGAGGCGGCGCGGCTTTTCGGGATCGAAGGGCCGGGCGTGTTGCGCACCGCCGCTTCGGTCGAGCTGATCCACTGTTACAGCCTGGTGCACGACGATCTGCCGGCGATGGACGATGACGATCTCCGCCGCGGCCGGCCGACGACCCACCGGGCCTATGACGACGCGACGGCGATCCTTGTCGGCGATTCGCTTCTGACGCTTGCCTTCGACGTGCTCGCCGACGAGCGGACCGACCCCGATCCTTCCGTCCGCGTCGCGCTCGTTTCGACGCTTGCGCGCGCCTCCGGCATCGGCGGCATGGCCGGCGGACAGATGCTCGACCTTGAGGCCGAGGGCCGCTTCGCGGCGGACGGCACTCCCCTCGCCCTCGGGGAAACCGACATCCTTCGCCTGCAGGCGATGAAGACCGGCGCGCTCCTCACCGCATCCGCCGAGATGGGCGCCATCATAGGTCGCGCCGACGGACAAGGCCGCGATGCGCTTCGCACCTATGGGCACCTGCTCGGCCAGGCGTTCCAGATTGCCGACGACCTTCTCGACGTCGAATCCGACGCCGCGACGCTCGGCAAGGCGACGGGCAAGGATTCGGGGAAGGGCAAGGCGACGCTCGTCGGGCTCTGGGGGATCGACGCCGCGCGCAAGCGCCTCGCCGGGCTCGTGACGGAAGCGGAGAAGGCGCTCGCCGGCTTCGACGCGCGCGCCAACGTTCTTCGCCGCGCGGCGCACTTCGTCGCCGAGCGGAAGAACTGAAGCTCTCGCGCATGGCGACTTCCGGACTGCACGGCGTCATCGCAGCGGCGGCGACTCCGATCACCGACGAACTTGAGCCGGACCTCAAGCGCTTCGTCGCGCTCTGCCGCGCGCTTCTCGATCAAGGCTGCGACGGCTTGAATGTCTGCGGAACGACCGGCGAGGCGACTTCGTTTTCTGTCGCACAGCGCATGGTCGTCATGGGCGCTGCCGCTTCGGCGCTACCGCTGTCGCAGATGATGGTGGGCACCGGCGCGGCTGCGCTCGCCGACGTGGTTGCGCTCACAAAGCACGCCGCCGAGCTTGGTTTCGCCGGCGCGCTGATCATCCCGCCTTTCTACTACAAGGGCGTCGATGACGACGGGATGCTGCGGCTCTTCGACAAGATCGCCGGCGCAACCGCCGAAAAGCCGATCGACCTCTACCTCTATAATTTCCCGGCGCTTTCCGGCGTCGCCTACACGCCGCATCTCGTCGCTCGGCTCCACGCGGAACTCGGCAGCCGCGTCGCCGGCCTCAAGGATTCCTCCGGCGACCTCGACTATGCGAGGGGGATCGCCACCGCGCTTCCGGCGCTTCGCGTCTTCCCGAGCAACGAGACGGTGCTCCTGCGGGCGCGCGCCGGAGAATTCGCCGGCTGCATCTCGGCGAGCGTCAACGTCAACGCGGAATTCTGCGCGCGCGCCTACCGCGGCGGCGACGAGTCGGCGCTTGCGACCGCGACAAAGATACGCGCGCTCGTCTCGCGCAAGCCGCTGATCGCAAGCGTGAAAGAGGTGCTCGCCTATCGGATGGACGATCCCGCGTTCGGGGCGATGATGCCGCCACTCACACCTCTTGCCGAAGAGGACAGGCGGCAACTGATTGCGGACGTGGCGCCGCTGCTCGCTTGAGGCGGCTCACCCTTTCGAGAGCGTCCGGGCCACGGCGTCGCGCCACGCCGCGATTCTCCGCGCACGCTCGCCCGCGTCCATCTTCGGAGTGAAGCGACGCTCGCGCTTCCAGGCATGCGCGAAGGCCTCCATGTCAGGCCAGACTCCCGCCGCGCGACCGGCAAGCCATGCCGCGCCAAGGGCGGTGGTCTCCAGAACATGCGGCCGGTCGACGGGCGCATCGAGGATGTCGGCGAGGCGCTGCATGGTCCAGTCGCTCGCCACCATGCCGCCGTCGACGCGAAGCACCGTCTCGCCCGCGCCTTTCGCCCAGTCCTTGCGCATCGCTTCGACGAGATCGAGCGTCTGGAAGGCGACGGCTTCAAGCGCCGCATGTGCAAGCTCGCGCGGGCCGGTGGCGCGCGTCAGGCCGAAGAGCGCGCCGCGCGCCTCGGCGTCCCAATAGGGCGCGCCGAGCCCGGTGAAGGCCGGCACCAGGATCACCATCTGCGCCGGATCGGCCTCCGCCGCGAGCGTGCCCGACTCGTTGGCATGTCCGATCAGCTTCAAGCCGTCGCGCAGCCACTGCACGGCCGCTCCGGCGATGAAGATCGAGCCCTCGAGCGCATAGGTCGTGCGGCCGTCGAGCCGGTAGGCGATCGTGGTCAGAAGCTTGTTCTTCGAGGCGACCGCCTCCTCGCCGGTGTTCAGAACGGCGAAGCAGCCGGTTCCATAGGTCGACTTCACCATGCCTGGCTCGAAGCAGGCCTGGCCGACGGTCGCCGCCTGCTGGTCGCCGGCGACGCCGCGAATGGCGATGGCGCCGCCGAGAAGCGCGGGCTCCGTCGTGCCGAAGTCGCCGGCGCTGTCCTTGACCTCCGGCAGCATCGCACGCGGCACGCCGAGGAGCTTCAGCAGCGCGTCGTCCCAGTCGTTCCGGTGAATGTCGTAAAGGAGCGTTCGCGAGGCGTTGGTGGCGTCGGTCGCGTGCACGCGCCCGCCGGTCAACCGCCAGAGCAGGAACGTGTCGACGGTGCCGAAGGCGAGATGCCCGGCCTCGGCCGCGGCGCGCGCGCCTTCGACATGGTCGAGCATCCAGCCGATCTTGGTGGCGGAAAAATAAGGATCGAGCACGAGCCCGGTCTTTTCCGAGACCTCCTTCTCCGCGCCGCCAGCGCGAAGGCGCTCACAGATGTCGGCGGTGCGCCGGTCCTGCCAGACGATGGCGTTGTGGATCGGCTTTCCCGTGCGGCGGTCCCAGACGAGCGTCGTCTCGCGCTGGTTGGTGATGCCGATCGCGGCGACCTTCGACGCATCGATATGCGCGCTGGCAAGCGCGCCACGCGCGGTGTCGAGCGCCGTCCGCCAGATATCCTCCGGATCGTGCTCGACCCAGCCGGAGGCGGGATAATGCTGCGGAAATTCGAGCTGCGCGGAGGCGACGATCGTCTGCGCGTCGCCGAAAACGATGGCGCGGCTCGATGTGGTGCCCTGGTCGATGGCGAGGATGAACTGGCTCATGGCATCCGCCCAGAAAGGAAAGGCATGGCCGGGAGTGAACCCGGCCATGCCTCAGCGTGCAAGTATCGTCCCTTGGACTACTGGTGTTCGGTCCAGCGCTTGATCAGCTCGTCGTATGCGATGGTCTCGCCCTGCGGCTTCTCATTGTCGAGCTTCGCCCACGGCGCGTGGTCCTTGCTGAGCCACGCGCTCGGATCCTTCGGTTCGTTAAGCCGCGGTCCGCAGCCGTGGTAGACGTTGTTCGACTTGTCGACCGCCTCCATGCGAGCCATCAGATCGTCCATCTGGGACCCAAGACGATCGAGCGCCTGCTGTGGCGTGAACGCACCCGAGTTCACGTCGCCGATGTTCTCCCAGAAGAGCTGGGCGAGCTTCGGATAGTCAGGCACGTTGATGCCGGTCGGCGTCCACGCGACACGGTCCGGCGAGCGGTAGAACTCGATCAGACCGCCGAGCTTCGGCGCGCGCTCCGTAAAGTGCGGATGGCGCACGGTGGAATCGCGGATGAACGTCAGCCCGACGTCGCTCTTCTTCACATCCACCGTCTTGGAGACGATGAACTGCAAATAGAGCCAGGCTGCCTTGCGGCGATCGATCGGCGTCGAGTTCAAAAGCGTCGCAGAACCGGCGTCCTGGTAACCGCGCTGCGACCCTTCCTTCCAGTAGGGGCCGTGCGGCGACGGCGCCATCCGCCAAAGCGGATTGCCCTGGTCGTCAACCGTGTTGTTGCCCTCGCTCTTCGGCGCCACCATGTTGGCGGTGAAGGCCGAATACCAGAAGATCTGCTGAGCGACGTTGCCCTGCGCGAGCGCCGGCAGCGACTGATAGAAGTCGAGGTCGGCCGCACCCGGAGGCGCATATTTGCGCAGCCACTCATCCCACTTCGAAACGGCGTAGACCGCCGCTGGGCTGTTGACGCCGCCGCCGCGCGACACCGAAGCGCCGACCGGGTTGCAGCTGCCCTTCTCCATGCGGATGCCCCATTCGTCGACCGGGCGTCCGTTCGGAAGGCCGACGTCGGCTTCGCCGGCCATCGACAGCCAGGCATCGGTCATGCGCCAGCCGAGGTCGGGCGCGCGCTTGCCGTAGTCCATGTGGCCGTAGACGCGAACACCGTCGATCTCCTTCACGTCGTTGGTGAAGAAGTCGGCGATATCCTCGTAGGCCGACCAATTGACCGGAACGCCGAGCTCGTAGCCGTACTTGGCCTTGAACCTTTCCTTCAGGTCCGGACGGTCGAACCAGTCCTTGCGGAACCAGTAGAGATTGGCGAACTGTTGGTCGGTGAGCTGCCACAGCTTGCCGTCCGGTCCGGTGGTGAACGACTTGCCCATGAAGTCGTCGACGTCGAGCATCGGGTCGGTCACGTCCTTGCCTTCGCCCGCCATCCAATCAGTGAGGTTGACGGCCGCTTGCAGTCGCGAATGGGTCCCGATGAAGTCGGAGTCGTTGATCCACCCGTCGTAGAGATTGCGATTCGTCTGCATCTGCGTCTGAATCGCCTGCACGACCTCGCCTTCGCCGAGGTACTGATGGTTCACCTTGATCCCGGTGATCGCCGAGAAGGCGGGCGCGAGGACCTTGGATTCGTACTCATGCGTCGGGATATCCTCCGACAGCACGTCGATCTCCATGCCGGCGAACGGCTTCGCCGCATCGATGAACCACTGCATCTCCTTTTCCTGGTCGGCGCGTGACAGCGTCGACAGGCCGGCGATCTCGGAGTCCAGGAACGCCTTCGCTTCGTCCATGCCCGCCCAAGACGCGCTCGGCGCCATAAGGGCAAAGGCAGCGACGGTCCCTAACAACAATCGTCTCATTGGTTTCCCTCCATTTCCTTCTCTTCCGCCGGCCGACGGCCGGCCATCCCCTGATGCCTCATACCCATCGAAACACCGCGAGGGCGTAGATGAGTGAGAGGCCAAGAGCCCACCAAAGGTTCGGGCCGACGAGCCCGAGCCAAGCCAGATGAATGAACGCGCTGCCGAGCAGCGAGATGAACAGGCGGTCGCCGCGCGTCGTATCGAGACCGAGGACGCCGTGGCGCGGACCGCCGCCGGGCGAAGCCAATTCCCACGCCGTCATCCCGCACAGCATCAGGAAGATGACGATGAAGAAGGTGGCCGTCTGCCACGTCCACGCCATCCATGAGAGGTCGAGCCAGGAAAGGTCCATCACACCCTCCCCAGGGCGAAGCCCTTGGCGATGTAGTTGCGGACGAAATAGATCACGACCGCGCCCGGTATCAGGGTCAGCACGCCGGCCGCGGCGAGCAGACCGAGCTCGTAGCCGGAGGTGCTTGCGGTCCGCGTCATCACCGCGGCGATCGGCTTTGCCGCGACCGAGGTCAGCGTCTTGGCGAGCAAGAGCTCGACCCAGGAGAACATGAAGCAGAAGAAGGCGGTCACGCCGATGCCGGATGCGATCAGCGGCATGAAGATCTTCACGAAGAACTTCGGGAACGAGTAGCCGTCGATATAGGCGGTCTCGTCGATCTCTTTCGGCACGCCCGACATGAAGCCTTCGAGAATCCACACGGCGAGCGGGATGTTGAAGAGGCAATGCGACAGCGCGACCGCGATGTGCGTGTCGAACAGCCCAAGTCCCGAATAGAGCTGGAAGAACGGCAGCGCGAACACCGCCGGCGGCGCCATGCGGTTGGTCAAGAGCCAGAAGAAGAGGTGCTTGTCGCCGACGAAGCGGTAGCGCGAGAAGGCATAGGCTGCCGGCAGCGCGGCCGTGACCGAGATGAACATGTTCATGGTCACGTAGATGATCGAGTTCCGGTAGCCGTTGTACCAGGTCGCGTCGGTGAAGATCTCGTGATAGCTCGCCAGCGTGAAACGGTGCGGCCAGAGCGTCAGGCCGCCGAGGATCTCGTTCGTCGTCTTGAACGACATGTTGAGAAGCCAGTAGATCGGCACCATCAGGAAGAGGATGTAGAGGGTCGGAACGAGCCAGCTCCAGCCGATCCTGGACGTCGAGCGCTGATGCTCGCGTGCAGCGAGGATGGCGGGCGTCGAGGTCACGTCGGTCATGACTGCTCCTCGTTGCGCATCATCAGCGTGTAGAAGATCCAGCTCAGGAGCAGCACGATCAGGAAGTAGATGATCGACATCGCCCCGGCCGGCCCAAGGTCGAACTGGCCAAGCGCAACCTTCACGAGGTCGATCGACAGGAACGTCGTGGAATTGCCCGGACCGCCACCGGTCAGCACCGCCGGCTCCGTGTAGATCATGAAGGAATCCATGAAGCGGAGCAGAATGGCGATCGTGAGCACGCGCTTCATCTTCGGCAGTTGGATGAAGCGGAAGACGGACCAGCGCGAGGCGGCATCGATCTTGGCGGCCTGGTAGTAGGCGTCCGGGATCGAGATCAGGCCGGCATAGGCGAGGAGCACCACCAGCGAGGTCCAGTGCCAGACATCCATCAGGATGATGGTGAACCAGGCATCGATCGGATGGCGCGTGTAGTTGTAGTCGAGGCCGAGGCTTCTTAGGCCGCGTCCAAGCAAGCCGATGTCCGGCAAAGCAAGGATGTTCCAGATGGCGCCGACGACATTCCACGGAATGAGCAGCGGCAGCGCCATCAACACGAGACAGACCGAGACCCAGGGCCCCTTGCGCGGCATGGCGAGCGCGATGGCGACGCCGAGCGGCACCTCGATGACGAGGATGATGAAGGTGAAGCTCAGCTGCCGACCGAGCGCCTTGTGAAAGCGGTCGGAATGCAGCACGTCCTGGAACCATCCCACGCCGTGGAACAGGAACATGTTGTTCCCGAACGTCTCCTGGACGGAATAGTTGACGACGGTCATCAGCGGGATGATGGCGTTGAACGCCACCAGGACGAGGACCGGCAGCACCATGAACCAAGCGCGATTGTTGAGGGTTTTTTCCATGGCCTATGCGGCTCCCGCCGCCGGCTTGCCCTCGACGCGGCGCCCATCGACGTAGATGTGCATGTTGGCCGGATCGAAGACGATGCGCGCCTCGTCACCCTCGATGCTCGCATCCTCGCCTGCGATCGCTGTGAACGGCAGGCCGTCCAGGTCGAGCTTCACGACGCGGTAGCGACCGACGTCGTCGATCTTCACCACGCGCCCCAAGACGCCGTCGCCGTTGCCGGCGATCCGGAGGAATTCTGGACGGATGCCGAGCTCCGTCTTCGCCCCCGCTGGAAGGCCCGGGTAAGCGCGCCCGAGAGCGATCTCGCGCGTGCCGAGGCGGGCGCGGTTTCCCGCCACCTCGATCGGCGCGACGTTCATCCCCGGCGAGCCGATGAAGTAGCCAACGAAGGTATGCTCCGGCCGCTCGAAGAGATCCTCCGGCGTGCCGACCTGCACGACCTCGCCCTCGTACATCACGACCACCTTGTCGGCGAAGGAGAGCGCCTCGGTCTGGTCATGCGTGACGTAGACCATGGTGAGACCGAGCTCGCGGTGAAGGTGTTTGATCTGCGCCCGCAAGACCCACTTCAGATGCGGGTCGATCACGGTCAGCGGCTCGTCGAAGAGGATCGCCGACACGTCGGGCCTGACCAGGCCGCGGCCGAGAGATATTTTTTGCTTGGCGTCCGCGGTCAACCGGCGCGCCCGCTGATTGAGCGTCGGCGCGAGCTCGAGCATCTCGGCGACCGCGCGCACGCGCTTCTGCACCTCCACCTCCGGCACGCGGCGGTTTCGAAGCGGAAAGGCGAGGTTCTGCGCCACCGTCATCGTGTCGTAGATGACCGGGAACTGGAAAACCTGCGCGATGTTGCGCTCCGCCGTCGGCAGGTGCGTCACGTCGATGCCGTCGAAGACGACGCGGCCCTCGCTCGGCATGATCAGGCCGGAGATGATGTTCAAGAGTGTGGTCTTGCCGCAGCCCGAGGGGCCGAGCAGCGCGTAGGCGCCGCCGTCGTCCCAGACATGATCGAGGCGCTTCAGCGCGTAGTCCTCCGGGCCGCGCGGCCGCGCGTTGTAGGAGTGGGCGATACCCTCGAGAACGATGCGCGCCATCGCCGCCCCCTATGCCGCCTGCCGCATGCCGGGCGCGGCGGCGAGCGCGCCGCCGGCGTCGAACACGAAGAAGCGGCTCGGATCGAGAAAGAGCTCGACCGGCTGGCCGATCTCCAGCTCGTGGACGCCGTGCGCGAGCGCCACCCAGCGCTCGCCGGCGAAATCGACATGCACGAAGCTCTCCGAGCCGGTGATCTCCGTCATCGCGACCTTGGCGGTGATCGCGGCGGCGTCCGCCTTGGGGCGAAGCAGGAAGAGATGATTGGGACGGAAGCCGATCGTGTAGACGGCGTCGGCGAGGCTGCCGAAGATGCCGGTCGCCGGGAGGCTGAGCGCGCCGTCGACAGCGCGCAGCCAGCCTTCGGCCTTCTCCACCGAGAGCGTGTTCATCGGCGGATCGGAGAAGATGCGCCCCGTCTCCAGGCTGTTCGGGCGCCGGTAGACCTCGAGCGTCGGCCCGAACTGCGTGACGCGGCCGCGCGCAAGCGTCGCCGTCGAGCCGCCGAGGAGGAGCGCCTCGAGCGGCTCCGTGGTCGCATAGACGAAGATCGCGCCGGTCGCGGAGAAGATGCGCGGCAGCTCCTCGCGCAGCTCCTCGCGGAGCTTGTAGTCGAGATTGGCGAGCGGCTCGTCGAGAAGCACGAGGTCGGCGCGCTTCACGATGGCGCGGGCGAGCGCGGTGCGCTGCTGCTGGCCGCCGGAAAGCTCGAGCGGCCGGCGCTGAAGCTGCGGTTCGAGCTTCATCAGCGCCGCCGCCTCGCGCACGCGCCGGTCGAGATCCGCCGCCTCGACGCCGGCGACGCGGAGCGGCGAGGCGATGTTCTCGTAGACGGTGAGGTTCGGGTAGTTGATGAACTGCTGGTAGACCATGGCGACTGAGCGTTGCTTCACCGGAACGCCGGTCACGTCCTTCCCCTCCACGACGACGCGGCCCTCGGTCGGGCGATCGAGCCCGGCCATGAGCCGCATCAGGCTGGTTTTTCCTGAAAGCGTCGGGCCGAGGAGAATGTTGAGCGAGCCGCGCGCGAAGGTGAGCGAGACGTGGTCGATATGCGTCTCGCCGCGGACGCTCTTCGAGACGTTCTGCAGCTCAAGCGTCATGACGCGGCTCCGCCTGCGACCGCCGACGCCGGCGCGACCGCGCGCGCCGTGCGCATCCAGTCGTCGAGCCGCCCGGCGTCGAGCGCGCTCATGCGCAGCCCGAGCTTCGAGCGCCGCCAGAGCACGTCCTCCGCGGTCCGCGCCCATTCGTGCTCCATCAGGTAGCGGACCTCGCGCTCCGACAGGTCGGCGCCGAAGGAGGCGCCCCAATCCGCTTCCGTGCGCACCCCCTCCACGATTTCCGGCGCGCGCGTGCCATAAGCGTGCGCGAAGCGCGCCGCGCGCTTCGGCGTGCAGAGGGGCGATAGGCTCGCGATCCTGGCGGCAAGCGCCGCGAGACCATCGACGGGAAAGTCGCCGCCCGGCAGCGGAACGTCGGCGGTCCACGGTCTGCCGAGCCCGGCTAGGAACGGCTGCAGCTTCTCCAGCGCCGCCTCGGCGAGGCGCCGATAGGTGGTGATCTTGCCGCCGTAGATGTTGAGAACCGGCGGCAGGTCGCCGCCGCCTTCGACCTTCAGCACATAGTCGCGCGTCGCTTCCTGTGCCGCGCTCGCGCCGTCGTCGTAGAGCGGGCGCACGCCCGAATAGGTCCACACCACGCGCGCCGGATCGATCGGCTGGCGGAAATATTCGCTCGCCGCCGCGCAGAGATAGTCGATCTCCGCCTTCGTCGCGCGCGGGCTTCCCGGATCGCCGTCGTAATCGAGATCGGTCGTGCCGATCAGCGTGAACTCGCCCTCATAGGGAATGGCGAAGACGATGCGCTGGTCGGCGTTCTGGAAGATGTAGGCGCGGTCGTGCGTGAAGAGACGCGGCACCACGATGTGGCTTCCCTTCACCAGTCGCACCGGCGCGTCGAGCGGCAGGCCGAGCCGCTCCGACAGCACTTCGCCGACCCAGGGGCCCGCCGCGTTGACCAGAATCTTGGCGTTGATCTCGCGCAGCCCGCCGCCCGTGTCGCGCACGAAAATGCGCCAGCCGCCGGCCCGGCGCTCCGCTTTCACCATCTCCGTCCGCGTCTCGATCGCCGCACCGCGCGCCGCCGCGTCGATGGCGTTCAGAACGACGAGCCGCGCGTCGTCGACCCAGCAGTCCGAATATTCGAACCCGCTGCGAAAAGCCGGCTTCAATGGCGCGCCGGCCGCATCCTTGCTGAGGTCGATGCGGCGCGCCGACGGCAGGATCTTGCGTCCGCCCAGGTGGTCGTAAAGAAGAAGGCCCAGCCTGATGAGCCAGGCGGGCCGAAGTCCCTTGTGGTGCGGGAGGACGAACCGCAAGGGTGAAACGATGTGCGGCGCGGCGCGAAGCAGAACCTCACGTTCCATGAGCGCCTCGCGCACGAGGCGGAACTCGTAATATTCGAGGTAGCGCAGACCGCCGTGGATGAGCTTGGTCGAGGCGGAGGAGGTGGCGCCGGCAAGGTCGGACTTCTCGCAAAGGTAGACGGAAAGGCCGCGGCCGGCAGCGTCGCGCGCGATGCCGCAGCCGTTAACACCCCCGCCGATGATGGCGATGTCGAAGGGCGCCGAGCGCACCATGCCTCCCCTTTTGCGGTGCAGCATTTCGCCTTCGCTGCGAACCTTGAGGGGAAGATATTCGAAAGAGAGTGAAAATCAAGCGAAAATAGACGTGACTTCCGCGGGCGCTCCCGCGCCCAAAGCTTCGACTAATTCGACACCGCTTTCGATACAGATACGCCGGATTGCCTCCGATTCGCAGCGGTCCGTGACGAAGGTCGTGACTTGCGAGATATGCCCGATGCGAACCGGAGCCGAACGCTCGAACTTCGAAGAATCGCAGACGAGCATCACCTTGCGCGTGTTCGAGATGATGGCCTGCGCGACCCGCACTTCCCGATAATCGTAGTCGAGAAGCGAGCCGTCCTCGTCGATCGCCGAGGCGCCGACGACGGCGATATCCACTTTGAATTGGCGGATGAAATCGACCGCGGCCTCGCCGACCACGCCGCCGTCGGTCGGACGCACCACGCCGCCGGCGATCACCACCTCGATCTGCGGATAGGCGCGCATCAGGCTGGCGACGTTCAAATTGTTGGTGATGACCATGAGCCCGCTGTGCTGCAAGAGCGCGCGGGCGACCGCCTCCGTCGTCGTGCCGATATTGATGAAGAGCGAGGCCTGGTTCGGAATGCGTGCCGCGGCGGCGCGGCCGATCGCCTCCTTCTCCTCGCTCGCGATCATGCGGCGCGCGTCGTAGCCGACATTCTCGACCCCCGACGACAGGATCGCGCCGCCGTGGATGCGGGTGAGCAGGCGTTGATCGCAAAGCTCGTTCAGATCCTTTCGGATCGTTTGCGGCGTGACCTCGAAACGCTGCGCGAGTTCATCGACCATGACGCGGCCCGACTGCCGCGCAATCTCAAGGATCGTGTTCTGCCGGGGGATGAGCACCGGTACCCCTCACCGCTCGCCAACGAGCGCGCCCAAGCAAATCAGAAACCGCAACCAAACGGAAGCGGTCGGAATTCCCGTGCTCACCCGATGATCTCGCGGAAATTCGCGACGAGCGCGGCGGCGAATTCCGGCGAATTGATATGATGCGGCAGCTCGACGAGCGTGCGCCGCGGACCGGGCTTGAACGTCGCGCGGATCGCGTCGAAGAGCGCCGCGTCGGCCTCCGGGTCGTGGAATGGCTGGCCGGGCGCGTCGATCGCCGAGACGCCGCCGAGCGGAAGGAGGAGGCGGAGCGGCCCCTCGCAGCGATTGAGCCGTTCCGCGATCCAGGCTCCCGCCGCGCGGTTCTCCTCCGGCGTCGTGCGCATCAGCGTGACCTGCGCGTTATGGACGTGGAATTTTCGCTTTGAGAACCTTTCCGGCACGCTCTCGCGCGGCCCGAAGTTGACCATGTCGAGCGCGCCGACAGAGACGATTGCGGGGATTTTGGTTCGCATCATCGCGCCGAACCGGTCTTCCGCGCAGGGCAACACGCCGCCAAAGAGATAATCGACCACCTCCGTCGTGGTGACGTCGATGACGCCGGCGAAGAAGCCGGAATCGATGAGCTTCTCCATCGATTGCCCGCCGACGCCGGTCGCATGGAAGACAAAGGTCTCGTAGTCGCGCTCGAGCGCCGCGCGCACTAACGTGACGCATTCAGTGGTGACGCCGAACATCGTCAACCCGAGACCGGGCTTGTCGGCCGCCGACGCCGCGGCGCGATTTTGCGCCATCCCAGCGACGGCATGCGCGGCATTGCCGATCACCTGGCGCGAGATCGCATTCAAGCCAGCGACGTCCACGACCGAATACATCATGGCGATGTCGCTCGGTCCGATGTAGGCGGCGACATTCCCCGACGCGACGGTCGAGACCATGAGCTTCGGTACGCCGACGGGGAGCGCCCGCATCGCCGCCGTGACGAGCGCCGTGTTGCCCGAGCCGCCGAGCCCGAGCACCGCCGCGATGTCGTCGCGCGCGAGGAGATAGCGCGTGAGCGCCTCCGACATCGCGGTGATCGCTGCGCCGCGGTCGTTCGCGCCAAGCACGGCCGCCGCGCCGCCGGGGTGACAAGCCGCCACCTCATCGGCGCTCACGTCAGCAACGCTCTTCCCCGATCGCGTGCCGACGTCGACCAGGATGGCCTCCGCGCCGGCCGCGATCACGCATTCCTTGGCGTAAGCGAGCTCCACGCCCTTGGTGTCGGCCGTGCCGACGACATAGACCCTCAACGCATCCTCCCCGGACTTTGGGGCTACTCTAGTGTGTCGGAGAGAGGATGCGCCATCCGGTGAGAGAGGCGAAAGCTAGCGCCCGTAATAGAGCGTCACCGCGTGCTTCGCCTCGGCGAAGAAGAGCCAGCGCTCGGCGAGAATGCCGGGCGCCTGCGATAGCACCGCGACGAGGGTGGCAAGAATTCCGGCGACGCCGCCAACCGCTACCGCCGCCAGCGTCGCCGCGAGCGGCACGCCGAAAGCGAAGACCTGCACGAAGAGGCGGAGCTTCGCCGCGTGCTTGCGCGCGACCGCGTAACCCATCTCCTTCGAGACGTAGTTCTCTTCCGTGTGCGGCCACTCGATCGAGCGCACGCCGCCGTCCTTGAGACCCGTCGCGCTGTTCAGCGTCGTCTCTGACGAAAGCGCGTCATTGTGGCGCCAGGTCGCGACCTTCCATCCCCAGCCGACGGCGATTGCGACCGCCGCGACGATCCCGGCCGCGCGCGCATCTTCCGCGAAGAGGCGCAGAATCAGATGAAAGAGCACCGCGCCCGTCATGAGGGAGGAGATGATGTAGCCGGGCGCGGTGAAGGGGCTGTGCCACGCTGCGATCGGCTTCAGCGAGGCGTAGATCATGCCGGTGGTGAAGACGGTAAGGAGCGCGCCGACCGCGGCAAGGAGGCCCGCCGCCGAAACGACGATGCCGCTGTGGCCGAGAATCACCCACCCGATTCCGAAGATCGCCGCCGGCAGGTAGGTCAAGACGCTCATCACTCCTTCGCGCGAGAGCCACGACGAGCGCCATTGCGAGAAGGCGCGCCACGCCCGCTCCGGATGGCCAAGATGCGCAGTCGAAGAGAGAAGCCCGGCGGTGATCAAGGCGAGCGCCAGCCCGAGGCTGACGAAGCCGAACCAACGGTCGGGGCCGATCGCGCCGAACGCGACGGAGACGCCGAGGAGAGCGAGCAGCCCGTAGCCGGCGCCGGTCGCGGTGGTGAAGAAGATGACGGAAAGCGCCGGATGCATTTTCTAGCGCGACAGGACTCGATCGACCCAGCCGAGGAAGCCGCCCTCCGCGGTCACGGCCTCGAGCGCCGGCGCCACGGCGTGCGCGTTGCGGGCGCGCGGCGGCAGATATTTGTTGGTCGGCCGGTAGCCCATCTCCGGCATCAGGTCGACGCCGCCCCGCTCGGCAACAAGCTGCGATACGGCGGAGCTCGGATCGCCGAGATCGCCGAAATGCCGCGCGCTCGTCGGACAGGCGGCGACGCAGGCCGGCACCCTGTCGGTCTCCGGCAGATTCTGATTGTAGATACGGTCAACGCAGAGCGTGCATTTCTTCATCACGCCGACATCGACGTCGAACTCGCGCGCGCCGTAGGGGCAGGCCCATGAGCAGAGCTTGCAGCCGATGCACTTCGACTCGTCGACGAGCACGATCCCGTCGGAGCTCCGCTTGTAGGAGGCGCCGGTCGGGCAGACCGTGACGCAGGCGGGCTCTTCGCAATGCAGGCACGAACGCGGGAAATGCACCGTGCGGCTGCCGCCGTTCTCTCCGCAGCCGGTCTGCTCATAAGTGTGGACGCGATTGAACCAGACGCCGTCGGCGCCGCCGCCATAGGGTTTCGTGTCGGTGAGCGGCGCCATCTGCCCGCCGGTGTTCCACTCCTTGCAACTCGTGACGCAGGCCTGGCAGCCGACACAGGTGTCGAGGTCGATGACGAGGCCGAGCTTCTTCTCGGTCGTGGCCGGCAGGCTCGTCATCGCCGCGCCTCACGCCAGCGGCGGAATTCCTGGCCGAACCGCGAAATCGCAGGAGCTGGCGGGATGTCCGGCGGGGTCTGAAGCGCCGGAAACTGTGGCTCGCTGAACCCGGCCTCGTCGGCGGCGCATTTTCTGACTCTGACCCGAAGATCGAACCACGCCGCCTGCCCTGTCACCGGATCGGAGTTCGACCGGCGCCGGCCGCTCGCATCCGCCGGCAGGAACTCGCTGATCGCGTGGTTCAGGAGGAAGCCCTTCTGCGATTCCTCCGCATCGCCCTTCAGCATCCACGCGCCGCGGCGCTTGCCGATGGCATTCCAGGTCCAGACCGTTTGCGGGTTCACGCCGTCGACAAGCCGCACCTGCCCCTTCACGCGGCCGTGCTGGCTTTCGATCCACGCCCAGTCATCGTCTGCCAGGCCGAGGCGCGCCGCCGTCTCGCGATGCACGAAGAGGCGGTTCTGGCTGGTGATCTGCCGAAGCCAGGCGTTCTGCGAGCCCCACGAATGGTACATGTGCATGGGGCGCTGTGTCAGCGCGTGGAGGTCGAACGCGTCGTTATCGGTCATCGCCTCTTCGAACGGCGCGTACCAGAAGGGGAGCGGATCGAAGTAGGTCTCGATGCGCTCGCGCTCGCTCTTCGGCGGCTGCACGCTCCCGTGCCCGCGCGCGGCAAGCCGGAAGCGCTGCAGCGGCTCCGAATAGAGCTGGAAGACGATCGGCTCCGCCTTGGCGAGGAAGCCCATCTCCACGGCGAAGTCGAGCCAGCCGCGGTTCGCCATCTTGTAATAGCGCTGGTCCTCGGCGAGCTCGTGGCGCCAGAAGCCACCGTTGGCGATGTAGCGCTCGATCTGCTTCGGATTCGCCGCGCCGCGCCCGAACGATTGGCCGTCCTCGCCGCGAAAGCCGGCGAGCGGGCCGATGCCGGGAGTGCGTTCGTGGTTCGCGATGTAGTCGGCGTAGTCGCGATATTTCGGCGCGCCCAACTCGTCGACCATGCCGGGAAGCTTCAACCGGCTCCCAAGATCGAGAAGCACGGACTGGAACGGCCGCACGTCGCGGTCGGGCGCGACGACCGGATGGCGGATCGCATCGCCCGGCCCGTCGGCATCGCCGATCGGCCGGTCGAGCAGGCTGATGCAGTCGTGGCGCTCGAGATAGGTCGTGTCGGGAAGCACGAGGTCGGCATAGGCGACGGTCTCGGAGAAATAGGCGTCGGAGTAGATGATGAAGGGGATCTTGTAGTCGCCCTTCTGATCGCCATTCTCGTGTTTGTCGGTGAGCATGGCGATGGTGCCGCCGGTGTTCATCGACGAGTTCCACGCCATGTTGGCCATGTACATGAAGAGTGTGTCGATCGGGTACGGGTCGCCGCGCCAGGCATTGGCGATGACCATGTGCATCATGCCGTGCGCGGCGATCGGCGCGTCCCACGAATAGGCCTTGTCGATGCGGACCGGCGCGCCGGATGAATCGACGAGAAGATCGTCGGGGCACGTGACGAAGCCGAGCGGCGCGCCGCAAAGCGGTGTGTTGGGCTTGCCGACATCCTTGCCGCACGGCTTGTTCTCCGGCGGAATAGGCTTCGGATAAGGCGGCTTGAAACGGAAGCCGCCCGGCACGTCGACGGTCCCAAGCAGCACCTGCAGGAGGTGAAGCGCGCGGCAGGTGTGGAAGCCGTTCGAATGGGCAGAGATGCCGCGCATCGCGTGCATCGCGATCGGCCGCCCGCGCATCGTCGCGTGGCGGCGACCGGCCCAGTCGGTCCAGGCGACCGGGAGCTCGATTGCCTCCTCGAAGGCGACATGCGCGAGCTCTGCCGCGATCCGTTTGATCGTCGAAGCGGAGACGCCGCAGCGCGCGGCGACCGCGGCGGGCGAATAGGCTTCGTCGAGATAGCGCGCGGCGAGAAGCTGGAAGACGGGGACACATTTGCGCCCGTTCGCCGTCACGCGACCGGAGAGCGCCGGCGTCAAGTCCGCCGCCATCGCGTCGGCTGCGCACCCGGCGACCTTATCCCATGCAAGCAGCCGGCCTTCCGCGTCGCGCAGGAAAAGGCCGTCGTCGGAAGCGCCCGGCTCTTCGATCACCAGGAGATGCGCGTTGGTGTAACGAACGAGGTAGTCGAGATCGACTTTCCCCGCTTTCAGGAGCTCATGCACGAGCGCGAGGATGAAGAGACCATCGGTGCCGGGACGAAGGCCGACCCATTCGTCAGCGATGGCGCTGTAGCCGGTGCGGGCCGGATTGATTGCGACGATCTTCGCGCCGCGCGCCTTGAGCTTGCCGAGCCCGATCTTGATCGGGTTGGAATCGTGATCCTCGGCGACGCCGAAGAGCATGAAGTATTTCGCGAGGTCCCAGTCCGGCTCGCCGAATTCCCAGAACGAGCCGCCGATCGTATAGAGGCCGGAGGCCGCCATGTTGACGGAGCAGAAGCCGCCATGCGCGGCATAGTTCGGCGTACCGAATTGCTGTGCCCACCAGGCGGTGAGCGACTGCGATTGGTCGCGGCCGGTGAAGAAGGCGAGCTTTTTCGGATCGGTCGCGCGGATGCGCGCCAGCCGTTCCGTCGCGATCGAAAGCGCCTCCTCCCATTCGATCTCGCGGAAGTCGCCGGCGCCACGCTCGCCGACGCGAAGCAGCGGCTTGCGCAAGCGCGCCGGGCTGTAGTGCTGCATGATCCCGGCGCTGCCCTTGCCGCAGATGACGCCGCGATTGACCGGGTGGCGCTTGTTGCCCTGGATGTAGCGGATCTTGCCGTCGGCGATGTGCACGTCGATGCCGCAGCGGCAGGCGCACATGTAGCAGGTGGTCTGCTTGACCTCGTCCGACACGAGCGGCGAGGTGTCGACGCCGTCGCCTTCCTCTGGGGCCGCGGTGTCGGGAAGCGGCCGTTGCGAGGGCGCGCTGTTCGCGCCGACCGGAATTGTCGGCTTCATGTCGCCTTCGGCGTGCGATCGTCGCCCAACGCCTCGATACGCTTCGACTTCGGTCCGGTTCCTCGCATGTAGTGCTTTTCCGGACGATAAGGCGCGCCGGCCGTCGGCGGCCTGATACGGCCGGCGATCCGCGCGATCACGCGCGACAGGCTGACGAGAAGCCCGCCGCGCTTGCGCGGCGAAGCCGACCGGTTCATTGGCGGAACTCCGTATTACCGTATTCTGACGTGCAGCGTTCGATCGATCCAATGAATTGTTCTTGTCAGATCAATCGGGATCGCCGATGAGACCGGCGTGACACTGGAACAGCTCCGCATCTTCGTCGCCGTAGCCGAGCGGCGGCATGTGACGAAGGCCGCAGCCGCGCTCGGCATGACGCAATCGGCCGCCTCGGCGGCAATCGCCGCGCTTGAGCGGCGCTATGGCGCAAGACTCTTCGACCGCGTCGGCCGCGGCATCGAGCTTAGCGACACCGGCCGCCGTTTCCTGCCGGAAGCGCGCGCCGTGCTCGACCAGATGAACTTGGCGCGCTCTGTGCTCGAGGACCTGGCGGATCCGGCGACGGGAACGATATCGATCGCCGCGAGCCAGACGATCGCGAACTACTGGCTGCCGCGCCGGTTGACCGCCTATCACACCGAATATCCCCGCGTGCGCCTCGACGTCACCATCGGCAACACGCGCCAGGTCGAGACGGCGGTTCTCGAGGGGCGCTGCGATCTCGGGCTGGTCGAGGGGCGCGTCGACAACGCCGCGCTGCTCCGCCGCCAGGTCGATCAGGACCATCTGATCCTCGTCGTCGCGAGCGAGCGCCCGTTTCCGCGCGAGACGGCGCCCGGCCGCCCGGACCTCCGCGCCACCGACTGGGTCGTGCGCGAGGCCGGATCGGGCACGCGCGCGGGGCTCGAGGACCTCGCCGCCAAGGACGGCCTGACGCTTGACGACCTCCCGATCTTCCTCGTCCTCCCCGACAACGAGGCGGTGCGCGAGGCGGTCGAAGCGGGCGCCGGCGCAACGATCATCTCCGAGCATGTCGTCGCTCCGGCGATCGCCGCCGGCCGGCTGAAGGCCGTTCCGATCGACCTTCCGCCGCGCGACTTCGTGCTGCTTCGCCACCGCGACCGCCACGTCGGCGCGGCGGCGCAGGTCCTCATGCAGC
>CAVTYQ010000003.1:0-259342 GCA_963739005.1 uncultured Alphaproteobacteria bacterium
AGACGCTCTACAAGCCCATCGAGATCGAGTTGGACATGGAAAGCCGTCGCGGCCGGATCCAGGTTCCCGGTGTTTCGAGACGAAAGCCGAGCCGATCACCAATCCTGTCACCGGCGCCGAGCACCGCGCGCGGATCAACCTGCCGCACGGTTTCGAGTTCCGTGTGGCTGAGATGGCCAAGGGGACCACGAAGACCAGCGGCGCACTCGAGCTTGCCAAAAACCAGGACACCCACGTCCACATCGTCGAAATTCATCTCTCAAATACGGGCGTCCTTGAGGCGGCCTGACGGCCGACATGGCGTGGCAGAGCCGAGCCTGGCGGAGTCCCTGCTTCGCCGCGATCGGATCATTCTATTCGGGCTGATCGGCCTGCTTTTCGTCTGGCCGGCCTCTACACCGTGTAGGTGTCGGCATGCGCATGACCGCGCTCGAAATGACCGCGATGCGCGGCATGCGCGACATGCCGGGTCCAAACGCCCCGGGGACTGGTCGCTCGCATACGCGCTGCTCGTCTTCTTGATGTGGTGGGTGATGATGATCGCGATGATGCTGCCAAGCGTCTCGCCCACCGTGCTCCTCTATGCGGCGCTCCTGCGCCGTGGGTCGCATGCGGACCGCGTGTCGACGATCACGATTGCCTTTCTCGCCGGCTATCTCGCAGCGTGGGCGGGTTTCAGCGCCCTTGCCGCGGCGCTGCACTGGGCCTTAGAGGCGCTGGGCATCGTTTCGGCGACGATGATGACGCTAACCCAGACCATTCCTGGCGCCATCGTCCTGATTGCTGCGGGTGTGTTTCAATTCGCACCGTTGAAGCAGGCATGCCTTCGCCACTGCCGATCACCTGTCGAGTTCATTACCCAGCGAAGGCGGGGCGCCACGTCGGCGCGTTCACCATGGGGATCGAACACGGTGTCTATTGCCTCGGCTGTTGCTGGTTCCTGATGGCACTCCTCTTTGTCGGCGGAATCATGGATCTCATTGGATCGTGGGCCTCACAGCGTTCGTGACCATGAGAAGCTGGTGCCGCATGGGCATCTGCTGAGCAAGATCGCCGGAGCCGGCCTCATGCTCTGGGGAGGCGTGGTTCTCTGGGATGCCCTTTGACTGGTTTCTCGACAAGTCCGTCTAGGGTTAGTGGGCTTCCGCCGGCAGGTGGAGCTATCCGTCAAGCTCTCCCGAAAGTTTCCAAGCTTCTGGGGTTGCGATAGCCGCCACGATTGGCGAGGCTTCGCTAATGGCAGAAGGTGACAACCGAATGCCAGACGATGCGCGCGGCAAGAAAGCGCTCGTGATCGGCGCGACGGGCGGCGCGGGACATGCGGTTGCCGTGGCGCTCCGCCGGCACGGATGGCGCATCCGCGCCATGCACCGCGACCCCGAGCGAGCGCAGTCCTCCATGCGCGACGCCCCCATAGACGAATGGGTAAGGGGTGACGCAATCGGCGAGGCGGACGTGTGTGCCGCGGCTGATGGCGCAAGCCTCATTTTTCACGGTGCCAATCCGCCCGGCTACAAGCGCTGGCGCGACTCGCGATCCCTATGCTCGCCCACTCGATTGCGGCTGCAAAGGCAAGCGGCGCGCGACTTGTCTTCCCGGGCAACGTCTACAACTTCGGGCCAGACGCAGGCCGAGTAGTCAATAAGTCAGCGCCGCAGAACCCGATCACACGCAAAGGCGCAGTGCGTGTCGAGATGGAACGGATGCTTGCTGATGCAGCCGAAGATGGCGCTCGTTCGATCGTCGCATGCGCGCCGGCGACTTTCTCAGTCCCTCCGGTGGCTCCTGGTTCTGCGCCGTTGTGGTCAAGCCGGGTGTTCCATTGAAGAAGGTCACGTACCCCGGGACGCCGAATGTGGGGCACGCGTGGGCCTATCTGCCCGACCTCGCCGAAACGATCGCCCGCCTTTCGGAAAGGGAAAAGGAACTCGATCCCTTTGAAGTCTTTCACTTCGGCGGCTACTGGCTCGATCCTGGCATCGAGATTTGCGAAGCGGTGCGCCGCGCTGCCGGCAAACCAGACTTGCCGATCCGCGGCTTCCCCTGGATCCTGGTCTATGCCGCGTCGCCCTTCGTAGCCTTCATGCGGGAGTTGATCGAGATGCGGTACTGTGGCGCAAGCCGCTTCGCCTCGACAACACGAAGCTCGTCAATGTGCTTGGCAGCGAACCAGCGACGCCGATCAACGACGCCCTCGTCGCGACGCTCCGCAGCATGAAGGCCATGCCCTAGCGAAGCGGATTGCTATGACGACGCTGGCCGATATTCGACCCGCGGTTATCTCAGCCCAGTTGAGTTCGAAAGGCAGGCGGCAATAGCTTAACCGTGTCCATCAAGCCAACTCCAGACCGAATGCCGGCTTCTGTGCGCCGAGTTACGCCATCACTGGGTATGTCCCGCGACTTCCGGAGTGGGTCAAAATTCCCCGTCGGGTCGGCAGAAATTGATGTCCGCCTTCCTGTCGAACAGCGACATCACAATCCGATTTCCGACGGCACAAAGGCGCCACGAATGGACTAAAACGGCAGCACGTGCCAAAATTACTCCGGCAGCCCGACCGTTCTAAGCGCTTCACCCATGGAAGTGGCAAGTGCGGGCGCGCAATCGACGCCGGCGAATTGGCGGCTGTACCGAAAAGTGGGATGCAGTTCCAGGACCTTTGCCGCAGCTGCCTTGGCTTCTTCCAGCCGGCCAAGCTTGGCGAGCGCCGCAGCCAACTGCACGTAGGTGATGCTAGGGCCGGGTTGGCGTGAATGGACTTGTAGGCGGCATGGGCAGCTTTGTCGTAGCGGCCGAGATGGAAATGACCCATCGCCTGCGCGTCGAATGCGGCGAAGGCCCAAGGATCGAGTGGGCTGAGACGCATCCCCCGTTCGCTCCACTCGATTGCGCGTTCAGCTTCGCCGCCCCACGCGAGAATGACGCCGCCGAGAATGTAAGTCAGCGCAGATGACGGACTAATCGCGAGCGCGGCTTCTAACGCGACAAATGCAGCGGCGCGATCGTGCCCGTCCATGCCGATGGAAAATCCGGCAAGGGTCAGAGCGCGCGGATCGTCACGGCCATGCGCGATGGCCGCCTGTGCGTGGCGGACCGAGGCCGACCGCTCCTCTTCACGCAGCCCGCTGCGCAGAAAGAGACAATGATGGCACATGGCCGCGTTGGCGTGCGCCAGCGCATAGGTCGGGTCGAGCGCGAGTGCGCGTCCGAGAAGCACCAGCGCCTTGGTCACTTGCGCCGGCATGCCGGAATCCACGTCCGGCTGCGCCTGCAGGACAAGATCATAGGCATCGAGGCTGTCGGGCCGCTTGCGCTTCACGCGCTCGACTTCGGCGCGTCGCAGACTTGGCTCGATGGCGCTGACCACGTTAAGGGCGATCTCGTCCTGGAGCGCGAACACGTCATCGAGCGGGCGGTCGAAGCGTTCGCTCCACAACTGATGCCCGCTTTCTGCTTCGACCATCTGGGCGGAGATGCGGACCCGGCGGCCGTCCTTGCGGACGCTTCCCTGCATCAGATAACGCACGCCCAGTTCGCGACCGACCTGTTTCACGTCGATGGCCACCCCCTTGTAGGTGAAGCTGGAATAGCGCGCGATGACGAACAGCCATTTGATGCGGGATAGTCCGGCGATGATGTCCTCGACCATGCCGTCGGCAAAATACTCCTGTTCCGGGTCGCCGCTCAGATTTGTGAACGGAAGCACCGCGACGGACGGCTTGCCGGGCAGGGCCAGCGGCAGGTCTGTCGGCGCCGCAGCGCGGCGAGCCGCCGTCGCGACCGCCGGGCCGATATAGCGATAGCCGCGGCGCGGCAGCGTCTCGATCCAGTCGCGTCGCCGCCGGCTTCGCCAAACACCCGGCGCAAAGCCGCGATCTGGACGGTCAGGTTGCTGTCCTCGACGGCCAGCCCCGGCCAGGCGGCGTCGAACAGCGCATTCTTGGAAACGGGCCTGCCCGCCCGCTCCAGAAGCAGTCGGAGCAGAGCGACCGCGCGCTGGCCCAGGACGATCGGCTGGGCGTCTCGAAACAGAATTTCCGCATCCGCGTCGAGTCGGAACGGGCCGAATTCGTAAGCCGTCGCCATGGGTGGGCCGCCCTTATTCGGAAACATTTTGCAACTTTTTCGCAGCGATTTCACGACCTGTCGGGGCGGCCGGACATAGATGGGCGGTCTTATGGCGCGATGAAGCGCAAACCGACGGAGGATATCATGAGCGCGAAAGCGGTCGTCCGCATGCCCGGTGAGGGCAAGCAGGTTTCGTTGGCCGGAAAGCCCTTGGTGTTCCTTGTGACCGGGCAGGACACCAAACACACGTCCATGTTCGACTGGACGTTGCCGGCCGGCTTTTCCACCGGCACTCACGTTCACCGCGTCCAGGAAGAAACGTTCTATGTGCTGGAAGGCGAGTGCGAATGGCATGTGGGCGGCGAACTGGTCCAAGCCAAGCCCGGAACCTATGTGTTCATCCCGCCGGGCGTGCCGCACAACATCGCCAATGCCAGCGACAAGCCAGCGCGGATGATCATGACCGTGTCGCCACCGGGTCACGAGCAATATTTCGAAGAGCTGGTGAAACTGGTGACGAAAAGCGGGCCGCCGGACGCCGCCGCCATCGCGAAATTGCGAGCCCGCTTCGACACTGAGCAAGTGTCGGCGCTAAAAGCCAGCTAGTTTCCCAATCAACGATCGGTCCGTAGCTTCGAATGGAGAAAAGAAGCGCCGCGGTCCGAGAGGGCTGCCGTTCGAATATCCGCGATGGGTCAAAAAACGAAGTCGGCAGTGGCCACCATCGAGTCCGATATGGGTCAAGATTCCCCGTCGGGTCGGCAGAAACTGATGTCAGCTTCCTGCCGCCGAACGGCGACATCGCGATCCGATTTCCCGACGGCGCGAAGGCGCCAACAGCCGACTGGTCAGTCAAGCAGACGACCGCAGCTTTCGCGCGTCGCGTTGACCAGGCAATGAGAAATTCGCGACCGGATTATTTGGCGCGAGCGGCATACCGCGGCGCGCAGCGCTCTCCCACGGAGTGATGGCTGAGGGTACCAACTGCGCCAAATAGCCACGGCAGTGTTCCGCCATGGCTGTCATTCGCGTCATCTCGACCCGGCCACTTCTGCGGCCAAGCTCACGTCACGGGCGGTAGGGACTGCGGCACCGGTGATACATGCCGTCGAAACCGAAATACATATCGGTGGCCGGATTGTAAGACCGGTAGCGGTTCAGACACCAGTTGACGTGCGTGTTGCCCCTAGCTGTGGCAAGAGCGGCGGCGGTGTCGTCCGCCACCAGGGCTGATCGTACCACCAGCCGCCGAAATAAAAAGTGAACCCCGGCCGGCGATGCGAATAGTGTCGCTGATGGTAATATGGATGCTGGCCGTAAAAGCGCGACTGTCGGCTGGCGACCTCTTGCACGAGGCCCGCCGAGGTCGTGACAGGCGCGCCGATCATCGGCAGAGTCACGGCTGATGCCGCGCCGCTCGCGGTCGCGAGCGCCCCGCCTGCTACGATGGCGGCCAAACCGAGCATTCTCCATGAGAATTTCGACATAGCTCTCTCCCATGACGCGAGAGAAATGGCTAGCAGCACGGCGCATATCGGGCGTTGACTCAGATCAATAACCGGCGATCGACGCTCGCTTAAAGGTCTCATCAGTGACTCAGGCTGGGGTCGTATGATGGCTCGGCCTTCCACCAATAGAGCGACGATCGGCGCTATGTGATTTGGCAGTGAGAACCATCTCAAGCCTCCGAGAAATGTCGGGTTTCCACGATTAACACGCCAAATTCGCGCGCGCCACCGACTGTGACCAATCGTGCCCGGTCACGGCAGCCGTTGCTCGGGGCTGTGATCTGGGTCAACCGACAAAACGGCTCGTCTTGCCACATCGACTTTGGCGAAGCTGGGTTCAATTCGCTCGGGATCTAGAACAAGGCCGGATATCCGAGCACCGGAAGCACTCGAGCCACGATAGCTCCCAAGCACACCAGGATAACGAGCAGCTTCAAGAGCATCGCCAGGCGGGCGTCTGGGCAGAATTTGTTGATGACCCAGAACAAGATCGCACCGACGACGACTATGATCAGAATTCCAATTACGAGTGTAATCATGACGATCCCCTGTCACAGCGGCGGGACACCCAATCGAAAGTACTCGTTACGATCGCGATCTATTCGGAGGCACTAGGTTTTCATAACGACACCGAGGGCGAGGATTGCATAAGCGATTATCGCGACCCAAAAACCATAGAGCGTGACAAACGGAAGCAGTATGACATGCCCGATCAAGGCGAGACCTGCAAACACCAGCGAGACTACAAAAATTGCTAGCGAAGGTGCGTATAGATTCATCATCGTTTTCCCCGTGCAGTTGGTCGTTCCACCGCTTCTGGAACCAATCAGAACAGGAGAATCCCGTCTGCGCGGACCCCCGCGCGGGGAGACTGCCCGGCGGAAGGCAGCGACGGCCTCGATCGGAGTCAAATTGGCGATCGAGGAGTGCCTAAGTCCACTAGCCTATCTTACTTAATTCCAGCTTGTCGCAATGTCAGGCAGAGCGCGAACGCCTTGCCGGCTTGCGCTTGGCGGGAACTCGTTTCTTCGGTCGTGTCGCGCCCGCTTTGGTCGCCCGCTTCGCTTTGGCTACTTGCTTCGTGGATGATCGGGCGTGTTTGACATGAATTCGGTCAACGCTGCGCTTGGGCGCCTCCTCCTGAGTTTTGGTCACAGCCTCTTCATCGACTACTTCGTCTCGACCGAAATACCTCCCTTGCCGACGTTGATGTCTATGCCGCTTGTCTTCTGTCGCTCCTGGTAGAGCAGGTAGCCGATAACGACGATTGCGACGACCAAAGCGCCGAGCAGGAGATAGAGACCGTTGCGACTCATAGTCTGTTCGTCCGAGTCGAGCTCATGAAAGCGCGTTCCAACTGGTCCGCTTTCCGTTCCGAGGAAGCGCCGAAAAGCGAACCGCGGACAGGGCTCCCCGTACGGCACCAAATGGCCAACTTCCCAAGAACGCCTATTTCCCTCTGAGCGTGTCCTTGAGGCCGCCGATGGCGTTCTGAACCTTGCCCTCGACCTTGTCGACCTTGCCCCGCGATTCCAGCTTGCTATCGCCGACCGCCTTGCCGACGGCCTCCTTGATCTTGCCTTTGACTACCTTCGCTGATCCGGCGATCCGATCCCTGTCGATCATCTTCTTCCTCCGATACCTAGCAAGAGTGCCCTTGACCGCCTTCGCATATCCGACGAGAGCCACCAAAGACCATGATAGGCCGGAATGCGCTGGCTTGTTTTTGATCTCGATCAATCATGCGTTCTCGCGCGACCCACGCAGCCGACTGACACCTGCGGTGACCCTTCAGGCGTTAAAGCCCTCCGCGTCGCATCGCTGACAAGATCGCGTGACGGTCGGCGATGCGCTTGCGATTTTCGAACGGAGGCCCTTCGCATGGATGTGGCTGAGGTCTGTTGTGGGTCAAAATTCCCCGTCGGGTGGAGTGGGCCCCTCGGGCCAGACGGGATCAGGCGGCGTCTTTGACCGGCGGCCGAGCGTGCTGCTTCTCATACTGTTGAGGGCTCAGGTAGCCAAGCGATGAGTGAAGGCGCCTGGCGTTGTACTTCTCGATGAAGGCCGGGAGCTGCTCGGCGACATCGTCGGCGGTCTCGAACTCGAGCGGGTAGACGCCTTCAACCTTCAGCGTCTTCATCAGGCTCTCCATCATGGCATTGTCGTACGGATTGCCGCGCCGGCCCATCGAGCCGATGAGCTTCGCCTCGCGAAGGCGGTCGCGGTACTTCTCGGCGGCATATTGGGACCCGCGGTCGCCGTGGTGAACGCAACCGGGCGGTGGCTGGCGCAGCGCGATCGCCGCGTCGAGCGCCGCCAGCGTCAGCCGCGCATCGATCCGTCGGCTCATGGCATAGCCGATGATCCGTCTGGACCAGGCGTCCATGATGACGGCGACGTAGACGAAGCCCACTGCCACAGCGACGTAGGTGATGTCGGCGACCCAGAGCTGGTCCGGGCCGTCGACAATCATGTCCCTCGTTCTGTTGGGGAAGATCGGCTGGTCATGATCGCTGTCCGTGGTTGCGACGTAGCGGCGGCGTCTCCGTGCGTTCAGTCCGTGCTCGCGCATCAGCCGCTTCAGCTTCTTGTGGTTCGCCACCCAGCCCTGCTGGCCGAGCGCCGCCTGCATCCGCCGCCAGCCGTAGGCCTCGAACTCGTCCTTGATGGCGTGCATCACCTCAACGAGCGCGGTGTCATCGACTGCTCGCTTTGGCGCGTCGTAGTAGGTGGAACGCGCGATCCCCATCAGACGGCATCCTTCCGCGACGGAGAGGCCGCAGGGCCTGCTATCACGGACATGGGCGCGCTTGTCGGTCGTGGTCTGAGCCGCTGAGCCCCCTTTAGAAATTCCAGCTCGAGCGCCTGCTTGCCGACCAGGCGCTCGAGCGCGGCGATGCGAGCCTCGTAGACCTGAATCAGATCGGCAGCCTGCGCGTCGTCGTCGAACGCCCCCGCCTCGTACTTGTCGACCCATATCCGGATGAGGTTCCGGGAGACGTCGTGGCGCTTCGCCAGGCCGTGCAGGGTCTCGCCGGCCAGAAACTCCTGCGCCGCCTGCCGCTTGAACTCAACGCTGTGGGATCGGTGTCTTGCCATGGCTTCCATCCTTCGAAAGCCCGGCTCACCAGGTCAATTCATTCCGCTCCAATCGTCCACCCCGAGGGGCCCACTCCAGGGTCGGCAGAAATTGATGTCCGCCTTCCTGTCGAACAGCGACATCACAATCCGATTTCCTGACAGCACAAAAGGCGCCAGATACAGAAGTAGCGGCCTGCCCCTCTCGCGCCGGGTTCGTCCCGATGAGCGGCATCTGCGAGCTCAGTCGGCTGCTCGGTTCGGCGCCAGGCCGAATTAGGCAAATTGGCGATGATCCGAATGATAGAGTTGGCCCTGCACAAGCAGGCCATGCCGCCGGTCCCATGCCTGAGCGGAGTACCGCACGCCGCACATTTGGTTGCGACGTTTCGATGTGCCATGGGATCGACGCGCGGCAGCGAGACAAATGATCTGACGATCCGCATGAAACCAGAGCCAGAATCATCAACCCAGGAAGTGCTCGCCGGACTCGTCGAGCGAGTCACCTTCCACAACGCCGAGAACGGCTTCTGCGTCCTGCGGGCGAAGGCGCGCGGACACCGGGATCTTGTGACGGTTGTCGGTCATGCGGCGACGATCTCCGCCGGCGAGTGGATCACCGCATCCGGTGAATGGATCAACGACCGAACCCATGGCCAGCAGTTCAAAGCGCGATTTCTGAGGACCTCAGCGCCGACCTCGATCGATGGTATCGAGAAGTATCTCGGTTCCGGCATGATCCGCGGTATCGGCCCAGTCTACGCCAAGAAGCTGGTCCGAGCCTTCGGGGAAAGGGTCTTCGATACAATTGAAGCGGAGCCCGAGCGCCTGCGCGAGGTGACGGGCATCGGCCCGGTGCGTGCCAGGCGCATCACGGACGCCTGGGCCGAACAGAAGGTCGTGCGCGAGATCATGGTGTTCCTGCATGAGTATGGCGTCGGCACGGCGCGGGCGGTGCGCATCTACAAGACCTATGGCGCCAGTGCCGTGCAGGTCATGACGGAAAACCCATACCGGCTGGCGCGCGATATTCGCGGCATCGGCTTCAAGACTGCCGACGCGATTGCCATGAAACTCGGCATCGAGAAGACCGCCATGATCCGGGTGCGTGCTGGTGTCTCCTTTGCCCTGACAGAGGCTATGGACGAGGGGCATTGCGGCTTACCGAACGAAGAGCTGATTCCGCTCGCGAAGGAATTGCTCGCGGTGCCACAGGAACTGATCCGCACTGCTCTCGATCTGGAACTGACCGAGGGCACCGTCATAGCCGATATTGTTGGCGAAACCCCGTGCGTGTTTCTAGCGGGTCTCTACCAGGCCGAACGAGGTGTCGCCGAGCGGCTGTTGCGGCTCGCCGACGGCAGGCTCCCCTGGCCCTGGATCGACCCGGACAAGGCCCTGCCATGGGTCGAGAAGCGCAGCGGCCTGCAGCTTGCCGACAGCCAAAAGACGGCTATCC
This sequence comes from uncultured Alphaproteobacteria bacterium, assembly GCA_963739005.1. GTDB lineage: Bacteria > Pseudomonadota > Alphaproteobacteria > Rhizobiales > Afifellaceae > DASWJZ01. The sequence goes on from CAVTYQ010000003.1 coordinate 10,114, forward strand.
GCCTCGCGCTGATCTCCAAGGTGCTCGTCATCACTGGCGGCCCCGGGGTCGGCAAGACCACGATCGTCAGGTCGATCCTGCAGGTGCTCTCGGCCAAAGGTGAGAAGCTGCTTCTCTGTGCCCCTACCGGCCGCGCCGCCAAACGCATGAGCGAGGCGACAGGGTTCGAGGCCAAGACAATCCACCGGCTGCTTGAGGTCGACCCGAAGGGTGGCGGTTTCAAACGCGATAGCGATAACCCGCTCGACTGCGACCTGCTCGTCGTCGACGAGGCCTCCATGGTCGATGTCATGCTGATGCAGGCGCTGATGAAGGCGGTGCCGGACGATGCAGCGCTCCTGATCGTTGGGGATATCGACCAGCTGCCATCGGTCGGACCGGGCCAGGTGTTGGCGGACGTCATCGCCTCCGGCGCAGTGCCCGTCGTGCGCCTCACCGAGGTCTTCCGTCAGGCAGCCGCGAGTCGCATCATCGTCAGCGCGCATCGCATCAACCAAGGGTCAATGCCGGATCTCAGTCCGCCCGGCGTCGACAGCGACTTCTACTTCGTGCAGGCCGACGATCCCGAAACCGCCGTGCCGCGCATCATCGAGCTGGTGACCAGTCGCATACCCAAGCGCTTCGGCCTCGATCCCATCCGTGACATCCAGGTGCTCTGCCCGATGAACCGCGGCGGTGTCGGCGCCCGCTCGCTCAACATCGAGCTGCAGGCAGCGTTGAACCCCGCCGGCGAGCGCAAGGTGGAGCGGTTCGGCTGGACCTTCGCACCGGGCGACAAGGTCATGCAGATCGAGAACGACTATGACAAGGAGGTCTACAACGGCGACATCGGCTATATCGACGACGTCGACCCGGACGCAGGCGAACTCAACGCCAGCTTCGACGGGCATTCGGTCACCTACGGCTTCGGCGAACTCGACACACTGGTTCCGGCCTATGCCGCGACTATCCACAAGAGCCAAGGCTCGGAATACCCTGCCGTGGTTATCCCGATCATGACCCAGCACTACGCCATGCTGCAGCGGAACCTTCTTTACACCGGGATTACCCGCGGCAAGCGCCTCGTCGTTGTGGTTGGCCAGAAGAAGGCGATTGCTATCGCGGTTCGCAACGTCTCTGGCCGGCGGCGCTGGTCGAAGCTGGACGAGTGGCTCCGGCCGGCAATACGCAGCGCATCATCAGGCACGGCAAGGGCCGGCTGAACCATGGTGGCACCGAATTTCCTTCACGACCCCGAAGTGCGTCGTTGGCTTGGAGGCGTCGAACCGGCTTGGACGTTGCTCAAAATGGAGAGCCTGAATGCACTCCGGCGAGAGCCGTCGAAGGATAACCGTGCGCTTCGCCTTGCAAACGACCTCACGGGCGTCGAAATCGTTGGATCGGCCGTCGCTCGCAACACCCTGATCCTGCTCAGCCGCGCAGCCGATAGCGATGGTCTGAAGTTGACCGCGACGGGCAATTTGTCCCGCACCGTCGTCGCCGAAATGGTCGATCTCTTTGAATGGCCGGGCTTCGACCGCGCCGAGGCTTTCCGGCTGCACAAGGTCGTCAATGAGCCTGACTTCCTGCCGTTATTCTTTGTCCGCCACGTGGCGCAATTCGCCAAGCTCGTTCGACCCTACCGCAGCAGTCTCCGGGCGACGCGCCTGGGAAAGGAAATGCTGACCGAAGATCGGCAGCGCGCGCTCCAGGCGATCCTCTTCCACGTCACGTTCTGGCGTGCCGATCTCAACTATCTCGGGCGGGGGATGCACGGTTCGTGGCCGCAGCGCGATGTCGGAGTCCTGCTCTGGTCGCTCTCCGTTGCCGCGATGGACTGGCAGACGCCGGAGAAACTGACCCGGCTCTGCACGATCCCTGTGAACGAAGTCCTCCAAGCAAACTGGGACACCGGATCGCTCACGGTGGAAGCACGCATCCTGCGGCCGCTGTTTTGGTTTGGCCTCCTCGAACACCGGGCAGATAAGGCGCCTGGCGCGCGCTTCGCCGAGCGGCATTTCTATCGCAAGGCGCCCCTGTTCGATCGCTTCCTCACCTTCGATGTCCAGGCTGAACAACCAGAGACAGCACGTCACTGACTATTTGCCGTCCGCCTTGGTGCAAAGTCAGAAGTCGCGGCGGCCCGAGGCCCTGTCCGGTGAGGGTCCAATTGGCGACCTTCGCCCCTCTCAGGCCGACTGAGGGCATTGGGGCTGATTGACCCCACTTACCGCACGGAATGACAGTCGACACTAACACCGCTCGGGATTTTCGACGCCCGGCGCCTACCTCGAACCCCCGGCCGCTCAGTGTGCGCGAGCAGGCCCTCGCATCAGCTGACAAAGTCGCCGAAATTCTGGCGGGAACGCAGTCGCCACTTCGATCTGCTCCTCCGGAAAGACATCGGCAAAAACCATCCGACCGCTCTTAAGAAGGTCCTGGGCCAAGGGCGGACTGTCCTCCAAGGCTACCACGCTCTGGTTGATGAAATTCTCCGGCTGCAGAACGATGTCGTAGAGAGGGTTGCCGCGTCCAACCGAATTCGAATCGGCTTGAAGTCGGCAAAGCCCCAGTCAATCTCCTGCCCATCAAGCTCTCCTGGCTTGAGCGCCAGGATGTGAAGTTGGACGGCGTTCGGATCGCAGCTCAGTCGAAGCTGATGGACGCCATCGACGACAGTTACCGCCTCGACCGCTTCCGCGTCTGCGATTTTGTCAATTCTCATCGCCAGCTCCCACGCGCCGGCTTGCAAGGGCAGTTGCTCCACAAGACATCGTTTTTCCCCAGGTCCATTACAGCATCGAGATTGCGCCCGAGGCTACAATATCCCGATTAAGTTGCTCGAGATTTGCCTCCGCCGTATTGAGTGGAACTCTCTCTCTAAGGAGGCCTTCTGGCGTGCAATTGCGGCGGCGGCTGGCAGCGCTTGTGCTCCGCGCGGCTGACGTAGCGGCGAACGACGCGGGTCTAGGCTTGCGCCAGCAGACGAACGCCGACAGCGAGCATCAGAGCGCCGCTGACGCGCGCGATCCACTGGCCGCCGGGGAAGAGTTTTTCGATGAAGACAAAGACGGCGATTGCGGCCGCCCAGAGGAGATTCATCGCGCCTCCGGCAAACAGCAGCAACATGACGAGCCAGCAGCAGCCGAGACAGTAGAGGCCATGCCGCAGCCCCATCAGGAAGGCCCCCGCACCCCCGTCGCGCCAATGGTTCAGAACGAAGTCGACGGGTGAACGGCATTTCTCAAGGCAGGCATATTTAGCCGGCGTGAGCTGATAGACCCCAGCCGCCAGAAAGAGGATCCCTCCGAGAACAGCGCTCGACGCCATCATCGGGGACATCAGGGCCGCCCGCTCCAAACCCCATTGAGCGGCGGTAGCGGCGAGGCTGAACGCGCCCCAGGCCGTCAGATAACCGGCGGTGAAAACCGCCGTTGGAACAAAGGCCCCGCCGCGCGCCCGCTTGCGTCGATTGACCGTGGCAAAGGTCAGGATCATCGGGGTGGCGCTTGGGAGCATCATTCCCAGCATCATCACCCACCACATGATGAACATCAGCGTGAAATAGGCCGCGCTCCACGGCCTCCACTCGGCGGACATCACCATTCCCGCCATGTCGCCCATCCCGGGATCGGCTATCCCGCCCGCCATTTGCCGAGCCTGCAGCCAAAAGGAGAGCCACGAGAGAGCCGTCACGCCGGCCAGCGCCGCGATGATCGCGACCCGCTCGCCCAGGAGCAATCGCAAAGACGACGGAACGCGATCAGTCGAAGCGTCGCTCATCCATCAATCCCGAGAGGAAACTGGACCGAGATCCTTCTGGCCCGTCTACCTTGTTCGGAAGGCTTAAGCCGCCCAGCTGAAGGGCGCAAAATGGCCGTTGTTGCCCTTGCCGACCATGTCGACGTCGAGGCCGAAGCCGTGAACGTGGAGCTCTCTCGACTGCGCCAACGCCACCCTCGGATTCGCCGGGTGCTCCGTGTTGTCGACATAGAGAGGACTGCCGGGCTCGCTCTTCGAGGCGACACCTTCGATCGCGAAAGACAGGGTGTCGGGGATCGCGGTCGAGCGACTGAGGCCAGCCATGTTGAATTCGATCTGCCTGAACTCGACGCCGCGGAAATCGCTGACGAGGGTCTCCCGAATCATCGCGGGCGGCCCGCCCGCCTCTCCGGCGACGATTGCGGCAAGCGCCTTCCGCTGAGCTTCGTTCGCCTTTGCATCCACCACGCCGGCGAAGATCCAGTTGCCGTCCGCCATGACCTTCCCCGAGCGGATGAACAGCGCGAACTTCAGCCCATTCAGCCTTGTGTCGCCATAGTGCCCGTCATCGATCCGGTACACCTGGATGGAAGTGCAATGGTCGTGGGTCACGCTCCCTTTCGAGTTGGTATAGATGCAGGGGCAGAGGTAGTCGCAGTTGCAGCTTTCCATGAACTCGCCGCTGAGCTGCCACGTCTTTTCCGGCATAGTTTCGTCCTTTCCTGCCGACGACCTCCGGGGCAAATCGGAGCTAGGCGCGCGACGCGCCGCCGCTTTTTCCAGCTGAAGACTAGCCGAAGAAGCCGCCGCGATCACTGCTTCGCGTAGTTGGCCGAAAGATAGTCGATGATCTTCTTCTGGTCGGCCTCGGCGATCGGCGCCTTGAGTGCCTTCACCATCTTCGTGACCTCGGCGGTCCAGCCCTTCTGGTCCAGGAATGGCGAGTTCATCTGGATGTAATCCAGGCTGTGGCAAGCCGCGCAATTCTGCTCCACAACGTCAAGTCCGTCGCCGGGCTTGAGGCTGATTGCATCTTCTCCGGCCGTTGCCGCCGAAGCGAACGCAAGCGTGGCGAAAGCGAGCAAGAGACCTTTCAGATATGTTCTCATCGGTTGCTTCCTAGACCACCTTCAGACCCAGCGCCTGCACCAGATTGTTGTGGTAGCCGGCGCCATTGAACAGCAGCTTTTCGACTTGAGTCTGACCCGCCGCGTTGCGCGCCCGCGCCATCACCGTGACGGCACCGGCCTGCGCCGGGGTGAAGGAGTAGCTCCATTGCCGCCAAGCAAAGCGACCGAGATCCGCGCCCAGCTCCGCCGATATCCACTCCTTGCCTGCGTTTACCGAAACGGCGACCTCGACAATGCCATAGCCGCCGTCCCACGCTATTCCCTGCAGCTTGACCGGCTGCCCGGCTTTCACCTCAGCCCCGTCCTCGAAGTTGGTGATGAGCGAGTTCACGACGATTTCGGTGATCGGCGTATTCGGCGAATTGGGCGCTTCCTGGGAGGTGAAGCGCTGGACGACCGGGAACAGGGAACTTGGGATCCGGTAGGCCGGGTTCATCCAGAAAGTCGTTAGTGGCTCTTTCAGCGCCTGGATCTCGATGAGATGCTTCACCCAGTATGTCCCGGTCCACCCCGGCACCACGATACGCGCAGGAAAGCCGTTCCAATGCGGCAGCGCCTCGCCGTTCATCTCATAAGCGATGATGGTATTCTCGTCGGACGCCTTCCAGGTCGGCAGGCTCTTCTGGAAGTCGGGCGTCTGGTCATAGGCCGGTCCATCGGCGCCGTTCAGCCCGATCTCGATCGTCCCTTCCGCGAGGCCGACCCTGTCGAGCAGGTCCTTCAGGCGAGCGCCCGCCCATTTGGCGTTGCCCATGGCGCCCGGGCCCCACTCCACCCCCGGCACATGCGGGTCGGAAAAGCCCCGGCGGTTCCCCGAACATTGGTTCACCGCCGCGATCTCGACCTTCTCGAATTGTGTCTTCAGTTGGTCGAGCGTGAAAGTGGCCGGATTCTTTGCGCCCGGTCCGCCGATTGAAAGCTTCCACGTGGACGCGCTTATCTCCGGCGCCTCCGCCTCCGGAATGTCCGACAGATGATAGCGGACGAAGAAGGCGTTGTTCGGCGTGAACTCCTCGTTGAAATAGCTGATCGGCGTCTCGTAGTTCGGAGGCCGGTAGGTCTTCTTGATGAGAGGAACCTTGCCGGGAAGCGCCTCCAGCATCTGCTCTGTCGCCGTGCCCTCCGGCAGCGAAAGCGCGGCGCCACGCGCGAGTCGTGGCAGCAAAGCAGGCCCGGCGGCAAGGGCTAGCGCACCGGCGCTCCCTTTCAGAATCTGGCGTCTGTCCATTTGGAGCCCTCCCTCCGCTATCAAAATTCTTCAAATCATATTCCAAATCCCGAATAAGAAAAGCGCGGAATGATGGACGGGAAAACGACACCCACTCGCTGTCGCTCAAAAGCGAGGCCCTCGCGGTCGTCGACAGTCGTGACAGCTGCGAACGCTCCGGTTGCCGCCACGTCGATCGTGTAATTGCCTTCTCAGAGTGCCTGCGACACGAGCACCGCCCCGATCGATGCGGTGACGACGGGCGCTAAAGTTGCCGCGGTATAGCTGCCGATGATGAGTTCAAAGGCGAAGAACGCACCGGTCAGAGGCGCGTTGAGGCCGCGCCGATAGCGGCCGCCGCACCGATGCAGCGAGGTGCTTGGGGAAACTGCTTTCCGACCCGGCAGTCAAAAAAGACCCGCTTCGGGCGAGCAGGTGGAGATCGCCGTGTCGCATCTCTAATCAAACAGATTCACACGACTGTCTCTGCTCTCGATATTTACTTTTCTAGATTGTTGTATGAGCCGCGCTTGCTTATCGTATAAAGCGATTAATTACTACACGCTTGACATTGTTTCGAAAAAATTGTATGGTTACTGTTGATTTCGGTCGCAACAATTGCGTCGACCGAAACGCCAAGGGCGCCATTCCGGCGCCCTCTTCATGAGCGGGCCTGACTTTCGCCCGCGGGAGGTGAGGATGAAGAACGGAAAGGATTCAATGGTGGTGGTCCTCGGCGCCGGTGCCGAGACGGGTCAATACTCTGGTGCACGCTTCGCCGGGGGAGAGGCGGCGGCAATCGCTCGGGCGGCCAAGGACAAAGGCCTGAGGGCCTACCGGTTGACCGACGCGGCCCTGAAGAAGCTGGCGATCAAGCTTCCGGAGGGCAATCCCGCCGGGGCGGCTGATCCCCTGGCGCATCCGATCCCGCAGGATCTCTACGAGGACCTTTCGCGACGGCTGGCCAAATGGCCGGAGTTGGCGATCGAAGTCCCTGGTGAGGCAGCGGCAGCTGACCAGGCTCCGAAGGGGCCAATCAAGGTAGCCCTCCCAGAAGACCTCTGGTCGGCGATTGCGGTCGGGAGCCTCGTCCTTGCGCCCGAGCCCCACTACGGCTGGTGGGAGGCAATCGTGATGGCCGTCGAGGATGACGGCGAGACGATGACGGTCCGCTGGCGCGACTACCCGCGCGAGCCGCAATTCAAAGTCCGCCGCCGCATCCTCGGCCTGCTGGGTCCGGCTGCTGCCTAGGGGGCGGCGATGTCCTTGCGCCATCGACCGGCTGGCCATCGGGGTGCAGCTGGGAGTGCGAGGGCGGCGGCCAGTCCGGAGGACTAGGAATGCGTGGCCAACCCTCAAAGGTCCTGAGCGCCGGCGATGTTGCCGCTCTCGTCGCGGCAACCAAGAAGGGGCGCTATCCAGAACGCGATCGGGTGATCGCACTCCTGAGCGTCAGGGCTGGTCTCAGGGCCTGCGAGATTGCCGCCCTCACCTGGGAGATGGTCCTGACCGCCCGCGGCGAGGTCGGACAGGTCCTCGAGTTGCCGGCCGCAGCCGCCAAGAAGGGAAGCGGTCGGCGGCTCCCCCTCCATCCCGAACTCAAGACGGCACTACGACGACTCCTAGCAATTGAGGCGAGCGAAGGACCGGTGGTCCGGTCGGAGCGTGGTGGCCGAATGACCGCCAAGTCGATCGTCAACTGGTTCGGCCGGACCTATCGGGACCTCGGGCTCGCCGGCTGCTCTTCTCATTCAGGACGGAGAACCTTCATCACCCGGGCTGCCAGGCTGGTCCACAAGGCCGGGGGCTCTCTCCGGGACGTCCAAGAACTTGCCGGGCACCGGTCGATCAAGACCACCCAGGGCTACATCGAAGGGGACAGCGACGCCCAGCGTCGGCTTGTCCACCTCCTCTAGACCCACCCACTAGCGAAGGAGAACCCAATGAGAGAACAGGATTGCGCAGAAACGGGAAAGGAACAAAGGTCGAACGATGGGCGGTATCCGGCAGGCGACCAGGGAGAGCGACAGGCCAAGATCAGAACTCTCAACGACCGCCTCAGACAAAGAGGCGCCGGCGGGATGGTCCTGATGACCGACGGGATCGCCGCCCTCGGGGTCTCCACGGTCAACGAGATCTTCCAAGCGGTCGCTCGGTTTGATGCCTTCACCCTCGAGAACGACCCCTGGGGCGAACACGACTGCGCCCTCCTGACGGTCAACGGCCTGAGGGTCCTCTGGAAGATCGACTACTACGACCGGAGCCGCGTCTATCACTCGCCTGATCCCGCCGATCCGAAGGTCACCGTCCGGGTCCTGACGGTCATGTTGGCCGAGGAATATTGAGGCGGGGAATGGTCACCACCCCCGCCGATGCCCTGGCGCTCGTCACCAAAGTCTGCCTCCTTCCTGGGAACGGCCGATACCTTGAGGAGGTCGAGGAGGGGTTGGAGCGGGCGGGTCTTGCCGATGCCGTCGCCCGGCACGAGACCCCAAGAATCTATCGCTGGCTGATGGACGGGTTCTCCTATCAGGGGATCGCTGACTCGATCGCGACCGGCTTCATTGCCCGCCATGGGAATGCCCAATGGGCGGTCGTCGCCGAGGCTCTGGCCGGTGGCGGTTCGGACTGTCCGAAGCTCAGGGACTTCTCGACCTACCGGAACTGCGGCTATCGGAAGGGACGGCGGAACTGCTCGAACCCTCAAGCGCTCCCCGCCTGCCCCGTCCCTACCCTCCCCCTCCGGAAGGGCATTCTGAATGAGCAAGCCTTCTCGCTCGCCCTCTTCATCCGCGATCGCTGCGAGGGCGATCTCGTCGCCTTCATCGACCAGACCCTCGCCGGGGTCCCAAGAGGCCCTCAGCAGATCACTCGGCAGCGCGAGGCCCTCCTCGCCGCCTTCTCCGAGATTACTGGGGTCTCCCGCAAGCTCGCCAGCATGACCCTTGCCGAGCTCCTGATCGGCGCCAGGCCTGTCCGTCCCGGTTGGGTCGGGGTTGGCCGGTCGATGGTCGTGGTCGACAGCCTCGTCCACAACTTCCTCCATCGGACCGGGATCCTCGCTGCCTATGAGTCAGCCCACGCCTACGGGCCGCGGTGCTTCGGTGAGGATGGGTGTGAGGCCATTCTCCGCGACCTGGCCAACCGCTTCGATGCCCGGACCGTCAATCGGACCTACCCGCGCCGCTTCCCTCGCCTCCTTCAGCACTCCATCTGGCGGTTCTGCGGCGCCAACGCCCTCGACATCTGTAACGGTCGCAACATCGACGACGATCGCGCCTGCGAGCTCGCTTGGTGCCCCCTGTGGATTGGCTGCCGACATCTTCCTCTTCGGCCCGCAAAACCGCCGCCCGCCGTCAAAGAGAGCTGAGCGAGGTTCACGCCTTCAGTGTGCTTGTGCATTAGCGGGGTCGGAAAAACCGTTGTGCGGGCAACGTACCGAGAGCTCGAATCCCTCCCGCTCCGCCAGCCGCCTTTAGCTGAACATTCTCCGATCAAAGATTGTACATGCTTCGAGGCGGGGAGTTGCGCTCGTTGTGCCTATAAGCTTGCGACCGCGGCCGAATCTAGCCCAGCCGTTTCGCCGTCTCTCGTGCGGATATTCTCTGAGGCTCGTGACTTCGCGCCGAAAGTACCGAGGTCGCCGAGCGCGGAATACTGGGCGCACGGCCGGCGGGAAGTTTGCTAGAATCTCGATTACCGATAAGCCGCTCCGACAGCGGCGTGTCACTCGATCCACGCGAGGCCACCGTGTGCTTCCATCTGGCCGCGCCTAGGGAAGCCAAGCAGCTGTCCGGTTCATCGACGGGATCACTTCTGGGATCGCAGGCGCGAATACGTAGCCTTGATCAATTCGTCGAGGGCCGTTGCCGCATCCTTGTTCAGATTCGGGTCTTCTCGAAGAAGGGACGATATCTGCGTTAACGGACTGGCTGCGCCGAAGGCGGCCCTCCGCCTGCTCATGAACCGATCGGCCGGCAGCCCCAACCACTGCGTTAGAGCAGCCAGGCTATCGACATCGGGCCGCCGGCCCTGAGACAGGCGCGTGAGGGTGGAGGCGCTTACGCCGGATTCTTCCGACACATTCTTCCAGGTGAGCCGCCGCCCGATCCGCTCCGCGTCGAGCGCAGAATGAAGGGCGGCAACGTCAAACTGGGCTGATCCAGATTCTTTCGATTTCACTATTGAAATTCCACGCCTAAGATGCAATCTAGGTTTCACTCTAGCAATTACACTTCACCCTCGCAAGGAGATCGTGATGGCGAAAGACGATGAAAAGGACACGCCGGGGGGCGGCGAGCACGGCGGGACCAGCCACGGCGGAGGCCAAACGGGTGGCGATGACCACGGCGGCGTTCACGACAAGCCGGTCAGCATCTTCGTGAATGAAAAGCTGATCGTGGTCGAGAACAAGAAGCAGACCGGCCTGACCATAAAGCAGGCGGCGATTACGCAGGGTGTGCCAATCCAGCTCGACTTTGTGCTGAGCATCGAGCGTGGAGACGGGAAGACCGAGCTGATCGGAGACGATCAGAAGATCACGGTCCACGAAGCTGATCGTTTTCTGGCAATTCCGAATGACGACAACTCATGACCGCGATCACATCCGCCATTGAGCAAGCGATCGCGGAAATTCAGTCGTCATTCCCCGAGAGCCAAGTCGAAGCCGAACCGGACGGCTCGGGCGGCGCGCACGTGATCGTGCGGAATGTGCCGCTCGGGCCGCCCTATGTCCAGCCGACGATCTGGATCGGCTTCCAAGTTACGTTTCAATATCCGTACGCCGACGTGTACCCGCATTTCACTTGCGAATTGAAGCGGGCCGACGGCCGAGCGCTCGGCGATGGCCTCGCGACAGCCTCCTATCGCGGCGGGGCGGCGATCCAGATTTCGCGGCGCTCGAACAAGCTCAATCCGGCAACCGACACTGCGGCTCTCAAACTTCTGAAAGTCATGCAATGGCTCCGAACCCACCCGTAAGCTCGTGGCGTCTGACACTGCCGCAAAGCATGTATCAGGCGCTCACCAAACACCTGTTCCCTGGCGATCACGACGAGCACGGCGCGATTATCCTAGCCGGCATCTGTAAGTCCGACCGCGGCTTGCGCCTAGTTGCGCGCGAGCTGCATCTCGCCGTTGACGGGGTTGACTATGTCCCTGGCAAGTACGGGTATCGGATGCTCAAGGCGCAATTCATTGAAAGCCGCATCATGCGCGCCCGCGATTTGAAGCTTGCCTATCTTGCGATCCACAATCACGGCGGCACGACCTCGGTCGCCTTCTCGCCCGATGATATGGCTTCACATGAGCGGGGCTATCCCGCCCTGCTCGATATCGGGCGCGGTATGCCTGTGGGCGCGTTGGTGTTTGCCGGCGCTGCCGTAGCGGGTGACCTATGGCTGCCGGGCGGGAGCCGCGCACCGCTTGCGAGCACCGCGGTGATCGGCGGCAACCGCCTGGAGTTGTTTCCGGAGCCACCCGCCGAGGCCAAGCGCATTCCGGACTTCGATAGGCAAAGCCGTCTGTTCGGCGACCGGGGACAAGCGATTCTAGCGCGGGCTCGCGTCGGCATAGTTGGCCTTGGCGGCGCCGGATCGGTTCTGGCCGAATTGCTCGGGCGTCTGGGGGTTGGCGAGTTTGTTCTGGCCGATCCCGATAAGGCCGAAACGACAAATCTACCGCGGCTGATTGCGGCTTTGCGCGCGGATGCGTCGCCGCCTGCATGGCTGCCGGCGCGCATTCAGGAGATGTTGCGCAAGTACAAGGTCCACATGGCTACGCGCAATATCCAACGCGCTAATCCCCACGCCACAGTGTGTGCCTTCGCGCGCGACTTTCTGGACGCCGACGTGGCCGCGCATTTCAAGGATTGCGATTATCTGTTCCTGGCGGCTGACACGATGGGCGCTCGACTGTTGTTCAACGCCATCGTCAACCAGTACGGAGTTCCCGGCGTACAGGTCGGCGCGAAAATCCCGGTAAGCCGTGCCGGAGAGGTCGGCGATGTCTTCTGCGTCGCGCGCAGCGTGCGTCCGGGCCATGGTTGCCTGTGGTGCAATGGGCTCATCAGTCCGGGGCGCCTGCAAGATGAGGCCGTGCCGGATGCAGTCAAGGAAGGCTATGCGTATGTGGACGATCCGAGCGTCACCGCGCCAAGCGTTGTAACGATGAATGCCATCGCATGTGCGCATGCCGCGGATGATTTCCTGTTCCACATGACGGCTCTTAAAGTCGATGAGGCGGAGACAGCATGGTTTCGATGGAATTCACGCAAGAACCGGGCGAGCTACGATGCGCCGCGAAGGGATCGCGAATGTGTGGAATGTTCGGAGAGCGATTATAGCCGTTTGGGGCGGGGCGACCATTTCCCGCTACCGGTGCGCCTGCGCTAGTGAGTGAAACGCTTCTCGCGGCATTCATAAAGACCATCGTCCTTGATTAAGAAGACCTTCTCATCCTCGCCGGCTTCCGCTTCGACATCGCGGACAGTGAGAATGCCCGGGATATGAAGAGCGAGCAGACCGGCCGCATCCTTTCCGGTCGAGGTCGCATCGAGAATGCTGTGTCCGTACATGCGCCGAAAGCCAGGCGAGGCCTGGTTGTATGAATCAACCGTCGAGATCTCGGTAATCCAGGTGAAATGGGGCAGGTGCAGGCGCATCACCCGATCCTTTAGTCCGCTTGATGCCGTCGATCGCGCAATATGCATACGGTAGCCCGAGGCCGAGGTCAGGTATGTGCGCATGACAATGCGCTTCTTCTTGTGGGCCTCGATAAGCTCACTAAGAAGCCGGTCGTCCACCTGGACGCCTTCACCGGTGAGCTTCGCGCGGATGTTCTTCATGTCGCCCAACGTGGCGTTAAGGCGGCCCCACGCAGTGCGTTCCGCTGCGCTAGCGGTCGAAAACGCGCGGACCGGCATTAGCACAACCGCGAACACCGCGTGGTCCGCTACATTGAGTTCGATCTGCGTCATGCCATGCAGGCGGTGCCGGACAAGCTGGTTGGAGTCGAAGCTGTGCGCAGCAGCCGCATGTGCATCCTTCGGAAGGAGCACATAGGGGCCGGCTTGATCGTCATGCACGATGTAAGCCGGAAAGTAATCGGCTAGCCGGTGACCGGGTGTCTTCTGCTTGGCGAAGAGTTGGCCGATCACGGTGACAGCATGCCCGAGCGAGCCCGGGAAACTTTTGTCCTGAAGGCCGAGGATCACCGGCAGGCCGGATTCCACGTAAGGCAGAATCGCGTCACCGATATTGGCGCCCTCGACGCAGAGCGGTTGAAAGCCCATCTCATGAATGGCGCGGATCATGCGCTCCGACGTAAGGAAATCGGATCCCGCTGGAAGCGAGGTCGCTTCTTCCGCCGTTGATGGGACGGCCAAGCGCGTGATGTCGGCCACAGAGAGCCAGTTGTATTTGTGCCTGTGATGCATGTGCCGCGCGCCGGTCCAGATCGCGACCTGAGCGCAGGCCCCGACGCGCGAGTCTTGCTGCATAAAGCAAGCGCCTACGACATCGAGCTCTGCTCCAAGCAAATTGGCTCGGACGCGGGCGCGGCAGGTCACCACGGACTCAATATCCGGTCCCGCCGGTCCATCACCACGTAGGGCGGTTCGTCCGATCGGCGCGTTTGGCAAGGGCCGCACCACGCAAAAGCCAAGATAACTGCGTTTGCTGGTCTTCTGGAGGGCCTCGGTACGCTCGATCCAGTTTTTATTGGTGCCGATAGGTTCAAGGTCTTCGGCAAAGAAGTGTACGCGTTTGCAATGCCGGGGGTATGTCTTGAAGGTTTGCGCGTAGAAACGGCGATAGTCTGACGAATAATCGCGATCGATGTAGCGGGATTCAATGAGATACGACCTTGCACCAATAACCATTAGGTGCCTGATGATGCTCCTAACGACACGATGGCTTCCTCCGAGGCACTCGGCAAGCGTCGTCCAGTCACTTGCGTTTTGGAGTTGACCTACGAGATAGTCGACGTTCATCGGAGATCGCCTGGATAGTCGGGATAAAATCCATCGGAATTCCCTATCTCAAATATCGAACTGGCTCTACCGAAGCGCGAACTTCTTACTCGCCTGCGCGGCGCGTATTGCCTCTTCCTGTAGCTGATCAATTTCGATGAACGTCTTCTCGTCGGTCTTTAGGGTGATCCCGACCGACTGGGCATTGATCTCAATCGACTCGGATGTGGAAGGAAGACTGGAAGGCATGCTCTGCGGTTTATCGGGCATGTGCGGCTTCGGCTTTCGGTTGAACGGTCCGGACTTGCGAGCCACTACTGTCGGGCGTCGCCCGAACGAACAGCAAACGGATGTGCAGTGACTAATGCTCACAAACGTGAGAAGCGTCAATTGATGTCGGCCAAATCAGCAGGGGATTTTGCTGCTCACTCGCCCTGAAGTTACCGGTTCCCCGTTCGTTCCGCCCGTGACGGTGTGCTACCCCCGGTTACTGGAGCGTAGCTGGGTACGCCGAGGTGCCAGGGCGAATCAGACCTGGTCGGCTTGGAGCTACCAAACTCACTCTTCGGCCCCTAAATTGCAGACCGACTGAAATGACTGCTTCTCGCGCCAACAAGCGCTCCCTCGCCGCAAGAAGATGCTAGCGGAACAGTAACGCCCTCCAGCGCGAAGCTCTCCTCGCCGCCTTCTCCGAGATCACCGGGGTCTCCCGAAAGCTCGCCAGCATGACGCTGGCCGATCTCCTGATCGGCGCCAAGTCTGTCCGTCCCGGCTGGGTCAGCGTCGGACGCTCAATGGTCGTGATCGACAGCCTGGTCCACAACTTCCTTCATCGAACTGGGATCCTTGCCGTTCACGCGTCAACCCATGCCTATGGGCCGCGGTGCTTCGGTGAGGATGGGTGTGAAGCCATTCTCCGCGACCTGGCCAACCGCTTCGATGCGCGCTCGGTCAATCCGACCTACCCGCGCCGCTTCCCCCGCCTCCTTCAGCACTCCATCTGGCGGTTCTGCGCTGCCGACGTCCTCGACATCTGCAACGGCCGCAACATCGACGACGACCACGCCTGCGAGCTGGCTTGGTGCCCCTTGTGGAGCGAGTGCCGACGCCTTCCTCTTCGGTCAACAAACCCGTCGGAGAGCTAAGTACGGGTTGCACGCCGGCTGTCCGTCATCAGAGTTTTTGAGACAGCGAGCGGGGTCATTTAAGGGAGGCTCTGGCTCGTCTGGTTTGTGATGTTATGCGGCCTGCCGGTGATGCAGCAAGCGCCGGTTTGCGATGGTCTGTCGTTTGATCCTTTCGCGTTCGATGAGGATTGTCTGGCCGCGTCCGAAGTAGACATCGGCCGGCGTCAGGTTGCCCAGGCTCTCGTGGTAGCGCAGGTGATTGTAGTTGCCGACGAAGGCGTCGATCTGGGCCTCGATGTCACCGGGCAGATAATAGTTCTCCAGCACGATGCGGATCTTATCTTCCGCCGAGAAATGCCGCCGGGTCGCTCGGCGAATGTCCTTCACGGCCTGTTCCGCCGGCGCTCTCGCCGGCCCGGACTTCTGTCTCATCTTCGCTCCCCTCCAAGGGCTACGATGAGCCAGAAATCCTCCCTTCCTCAATCCGCTGAATTTGTCTCACAGGCGCTGACGCCGGACAATGCGGTTCCAAACCCGATCCGGCCGGGGCGAGCGGTCGGCGGTCGGGCTCGCGCCCTGGACCCGCCAATCTGGGCAGTGGCGCGGCAAGAGCTTCATCGGCGGCGGCCTAGCGCGCCAGCCAGGTGCCGCCGATCGACTTTAGAGTCAGGGGGCCCGCGAAAGTTCATGCAGCAGCTTCCGTTTAGGCGATCAATTTGTTGCCGAGAAAGGCCGATTTCTGTCATCTACGGTTGAAAGGTGGGTTTCACAGGAAATCTTGCGGACGTCATGGACGCAGCCACGGAATTCCGATCGAAGATACTCCGCCGAGCAAGCGAGCCGGAGGAATATCGGACATACCGGGCAGGATTGGAATGGGATTTGACGGACCCCATTGTCCTAGAGAGCGCTGCCGATTTCAAATCAAGTCCGCGATGGCAGGACCGCCTCATTCCTTACCATCACCAGGTCACCAACCTCATTACGTTTTGCCGCCGACTGCCGGTGACGCTACTGGCCGACGACGTCGGCCTCGGTAAGACAATCAGCGCTGGGCTCATCATTAGCGAGCTGGTCGCAAGAGCGCGTGTTTCAAAGATTCTGATCGTTTGCCCAAAGCTGCTCGGCCCTCAGTGGAAGGCTGAGCTTTCGGAGAAATTCAATATTTCCGCAGAGATCGCGATCGGCCGCAAACTTGTGAAAGCAGACCCTAAAGGCACGGGTGCAGTGATTACGACCTACGCCTCGGCTCGACTGCATCTAGGCAAGATACCCGAGGACCGCTTTCAAATGCTGATCCTCGACGAGGCACACAAGCTCAGGAACCTCTTCGGCGTCGCCAACACCCCTCAAGTTGCCAAGACCTTTCGAAAGGCGCTCGAAGATCGGCGCTTCCGCTTCGTTCTAATGCTCACGGCGACACCGATTCAAAATCGGCTGTGGGACCTTTACTCGCTAGTCGATCTATTGACGGTCGCCCGGGGCCACGAGAATCCATTCGGAAGCCCTGGCATCTTCGCGCGCCGCTATATTGCCGATGGTCGAGACCAGGCACGGCAGTTGAAGCCAGAGGCCCGAGAAGAGTTCCGGTCGATCGTGTACGGTTACATGTCACGCGTACGGCGAGGTGACGCCAAGCTCTATTTCCCCGATCGCGTGGTGCAGATGCACAGGGTCGACCCGACCCGCGCCGAGCTTGACCTGATCGAAGTAATCTCTGAGCCAATCCAGAAGCTGAATCGACTGGCTCAGATATCGATCCTTCAAGCCCTTACAAGCAGCCCCGATGCACTGTCGGCGCAGCTGCAGAACATGGCGCGCAACAGCACTATTCCGGCCGAACTTGCCGAGACCGTGAGAGCGATCGTCAGCAGAATGCCGTTAAGCGCGAAGCTGCAGGGTCTCGGACGCCTCATCGAACAGCTGAAGAAAGAAAATCTCGAGCGTTGGCGCTTGGTGATTTTCACCGGCCGGCGCGAAACCCAAACGACGATCCAAGCCTTCTTGGAGGGCCACGGCCTGAAGGTCGGCATTATCAACGGCGATTCAGGCGACCGCAATCAGGAAACCATTGAGCGCTTCCGCCAGAACCCGCCTGATCTTCGCGTGATCGTTTCCACTGAAGCCGGATCCGAGGGTGTGAACCTGCAAGTCGCCAACGTACTGGTGAACTACGATCTGCCGTGGAATCCGATGATCGTTGAGCAGCGGATTGGACGCGTTCAACGCCTCGCTTCCGAGCACGCCCATGTCAGCATCTTCAACATCATGCTGAAGGGAACTTTCGAAGAGTACATCGTCGGCCAACTCATGGCGAAGCTGCAAATGGCAACACATGCCATTGGCGACCTGGAGGCACTGCTCCAAGGTTCAGACATCGGAGATGCGGAGGACGATCAGAGCGCAAACTTCGAGGAGCGGATACTCAAACTCGTGCTCGCGGCTCTTGCCGGCAAGGACGTTGACAAGGATGCAGAGCTAGCTGCGCAGAGCATCGAAGAGGCCAAAGTCAAGCTGGAACGCGAAGAAGCTACCATCAATGAGATGCTCGGTAGCACGGATGGAGCAGAATATGTCGGGCCGCGCGCTCCGACACTGCCACCCGTGAGTCGCTCGATGTCGCCGCGGGAGTTCACTCTCGCCGGCTTGAAGATGCTTGGGGTACTCACGCCGACGCCGCCTGATCTCTACCTCGCCGAAGAGAATGGTGGACGGGAATACATACGTTTCACCGAGCATCCCGCAGGGAATCTCCGCAGCACATTCTACACCCCTGGTTCCGGCGCCTTTCAACGGCTGGTCGGTCGAGTCATCGCCACGGGCATCCATGAAGTTGATGACCTCGATCACCAGCCAGGCCGAGCGAGCGAGGAAATTGTCCGGAGATGGATCGAAGAGTTTGGAGCCAAGCCCAGATCAATTGAGGCCGTTGAGGGCCGCCGTGCCTTCGACGGAGAAGCCCTCGTACCAGTACGAGCCACGGTCGCGCACGACAGCTATGAACGGCTTGTGGATGTACCTTGCGGTGCAACCGATCACAGTCAGGCTAATGGCCGGGCCGCATTGGCGCACCTCGAGCGAACGATCGAAGACCCGACAAAAGTCGGAGTCGACTTGGAAAAGCTGACGGATGTCGCGGTCGCAGACAAAGCGATCTCAGAATTCTCAAGGTTCTATCTGGAGCGACGCGACCTTGAGGTCGCGGCAGCAGCTGACGATGAGCGCAAACGAAGAAAGCTCCAGGAGGACTTTACTCCGCGTTTGTCGATGACGCTAGCAGGCCTGCGAGGAACGGTACACAGGGAAGTCGAGGTCCGCGCCCGCTACGCGTTTGACGGTGAGGCTGGTTACGAGAGCATACTGACCGTCGTGCCACTCCTCGAACAGGTTGTTGACGCACCCACGATGGGCTTATGCGCAAAGTCGGGCCGTACCGTACCGAGCAGCTGCCTTTCCAGATGTGAAATCAGCGGCGAAGAGGTGTTGCGTCACCTCCTTGTCAAGTCAGAGGCGAGCGGTCGCCTTGCCCTGCCGGAGTTCGGCGTCGTCTGCGCCCTAAGCGGCAAACATGTCCTTAAGGATGAAGCGGACCAGCCAGCCGTCACGGGCAGACTAGTTTGGAGCGCTCTTCTGAAGACTTCGGCGCAAAGCGGCATGCGAGCCGAACCAGAGCATTTCGGGCGATGCGCGTTCACAGGCGCGGATTTGTTGAACTCCGAGCTTGCCACTAGTGAATTATCTGGAAAGCGCTATCGAGCGGACCAGGCGATGCGCTCCGCGGTTTCGGGTAGGGCAGGCCACCGCGAAGAATTCATCGAGTGTCAAGAAACCAGGCAGCCGATCGCCCGAACAGAAGCAGAGCAATGCGAAGTCACCGGTAAGTACGTACGCACCGGCATTCTGCGGGTCTGTGACATGACGCATAAGCGAGTGTTGCCCTCAGAGCTAGAACGTTGCGTGGCTACAGGCAAGCTGGCACTTAAGGGCCTGTTCGTGACAAGCAGCGTCTCGCATGCGCGGGTTTTGGAAGAGATAGCCACCCGGTCCGCTGCTGGAAACTACTGTACGCCGGACGAGGCGGTTACCTGCTTCTGGAGCGGTCAGAAGTCACATCCCGACGATCTCCGGATATGTGCGCTGACGGGTTTGACGGTTCGTGTCGAATTCACCGGCGGCGATCAGCCTCCCCGCCTTCGGCCGCTCATGGAGATGCTCGACGGCACACGGCGCAACGCGGACGAGAGCGGACGATGGGAGGCGATCGCAACAGCTCTGACTGCAGCACTCAAGGGAGGAAAAGTTCGAATCGAAGCAGCCGTGCTTTCGCCGTATGGCCGACATCTGGCGTTCGCGGCCGAGGTGCGAAAGCTGCTGGGACTACGCTCTACAATCGCAGGCGGGGTCTATTCGCTTGAAAACGACCGCCTCGTTGGACGCATTTCGCAAGGAAAGAGGACCAAAGAGCGTTGGGTCGGCTTCGACGGATAGTCGCCCGACCGGCGTCGAGCGTGCTGTTGACCTCAAGAGAAAAGCCGATGGCGAAAGCAACCAGGAACCTTCTGCTTGATGCGATGGTGCGAAAGGCGATGCAGCGTGTCGGCGACTTCGAGCAGTTCAGGGCCGTTTGCCCGGTCAACATGGTCAAGGGCCGGAAAACGGATGAAGGTTTCGGCTACCGGCAGGACATCGATGTGTCGGTGCAGGGGCAGGATTCGAACGGGGCGGGCTGCGGCATGGTAACGGCGACGCAGACGAGCATCCCGGACAGCGCGCGGCTGAAGATTGCTGCAGCGGCAAGCGGCAGCAAGTCGAGGGCGGCGTGAGGGAGAAAGACGAAAGATCGAGGCATGCCGGATGAACCGTGTCTTCTGAAACGGGCCGTCGAAGGATTTTGTCATCAATCCTTTCAACAGGCTGCTGGGGCTCTCGTCCCGGCTTCATCTGGCCGCCCCGTATTTCACAAAATCTGAGCCGGTCGCGGATGCTGCGAGGAAAGGAAAATCGGTCCAGTTGCTCGTCGGCCTGAATTTGGCGACAAGCCCGCGCGCACTGCGCGATGTGCACGGTATTCCAAACCTCGCAGTACGCTACCTGACGAGCCGTTTCCATGCGAAAATCTACATCTTCGACGATGCCGTGTTGCTCGGTTCATCGAACCTGACCGATGGCGGACTCGTCTCCAACCGCGAAGCTGTTATCTGCCTGGACCAGGCTGAAGACAGTGATGCCATCGAGGAAGTGCGGGCGTTGTTTTTTGAGCTGTGGGACGCAGGGCAAGTGCTGACGACGGAAAAGCTCGAGACCTTCTTACGCGCCCACGCCGCAGCTCAGCGCAAAGGACCTGATCCCGACGCGGAGATCGAAAAAGCGGTGGGCCGTGCGGAGCCGGTCAATATCAATGTCGCAAGCCGCACCAAAACGCGCGAACGCATCTTCCTGGAGGATTTGCGCCAGCAGATCCACGAGCAGTACCGGCCGGCGTTCAATGAAGTCACGGCGATTCTTAAAGAGCACGGCTTCCGGCGGCCGGAGCTTGCCGATGTCGGGAGCGCCAATGAAACGAACCAATTCCTGAACTGGGTGCGGCTCACCTACGTGCTCGGCGATGAAGCATGGCAATCGGCCCCGCTGCGCGCAGGTTTGGAGCGGCGCGCAGAGATCATCCGGCTCGGCGCGGAATGGTCGCAGACCGACAATAACAAGGTGCCGCCCGACTATGTCGATTGGCTCGAAGTGGTGAAGCGGGTTTTCGGGACCGCGGCGGCGACAGAGGCGGCGAGCAAGGACGAACTCACGCAAGGGCTGCTGTCAATCCATGCGTTTTCAGAGCAAGTGCGCTTTGTCAAAGGCGGCGGGGAAAACCTCCCGGCGGCCTTCTGGAAGCCGAACAACGATGACGTTGCACGGGTGAAGGCAACGCTAATTCATCTGCTGCACGGCCAGGGCGATTTCATACAGAGGCTGCATGACGTGCTTTACGACCCCGCGATGAAGCTGGGAATGTTCGCCCGGTTCTGCGCACTTGAGCTTTACGGGACAATCAAACCGGAAGATTGCCCGCCGATGAACGGCCGCATGGCAAAAGCGCTGCGCTATCTGGGCTTTGACGTGCGGGGGGCGTAGGGCCGATTCTCGTTCGTCGCTCGTGTCCTGCTCGTTGTTCGCCAGAGAGCGCTCAACCTGGTGCATCTCCTCCCGCGACAGCATTGTCCAGCCGAAGAGCGGTTTCATGTTTTGTTATTCCGCTTAGAGAGGAAATGTCAAAAGGAGACTTGGATCTCTTCGAAGAAGTTCCCGAGTTGCCTTTTTGTCAGGCGTCGTTTCGTCTCCTTCTTTGTCAGTTTCATCCTCACCTCCAGCAACCTTAGCGATCGATCTCGGCAGACCTGCCTATATCAGAGCGACAGGCCGAGCGAGTTCGACATAGCGGCAGAGAGCATTGGCGAGTCGCATCTGGCGCGGGCTCCTGCAGTCCGGCTCGAACAGGCGCGGGCTCGCGACCAAGATCGATGCGCACCTTGCCCGAGAGGTTGCGACGTTCAGTCTATTGAGATTGTAAAGGAACTCCATTCCGCGTGGCGCGTCCTCAGGCGTTGAAGTCGCCATCGAGTAGATAACGACTGGAGCCTCCTGGCCCTGGAACCTGTCCACCGTGCCGACTCGAACCCCTTGCGGAGCGAGACGTTCGGAAAGCAAAGAGACTTGAGAGTTGTAGGGTGCAACGATTAGAATGGCGTCTGGAGTCATCGGGTGGGTCGCGCCATGGCGATCGACCCATCGCGCCTGAGGTCGAAGGAGCCGGGCAACGATCTTGTCGATCAGGTCGACCTCTTCGCTCGACGAGTTTTGGTTTCCTTCGTGTGGCACGGCGGCGACCCATAGTCCTGCGCCTTCGAACGGGGCCGTTCCAACGAGCACCTGTCGTTCGAGCCCTACGCGCGCATGAAGCTTTCCCTCGTAGAACACCTCCGATGTGAAGGCGCAGATGCTTGGCGCAAGTCGCCAAGTTTCTGGCAAGAAGATTCCCCGATCGTCCGAGATGGTCGCGTGGCCCTGCAGGATGTGCTCCAGAGCCGAGAGGTCCGCGCCCTCTGGGTGGGTCCCTTGCTGGGGTTGTTCGAGCTGCTGCGGATCTCCGAGCAGCACCACGCTCTCCGCCGCCTGGGACGCGGCGAGAACATTCGCGAGCGACATTTGGCCCGCTTCGTCCACAAAGAGCACGTCGGCTACAGTTTGCGCCTCCGGTCGCGCCCATAGCCATTGGGTCCCCCCGACCACATTAGCCCGCCCGTCTCGGAGCCGGGCGAGAGCTTCGCCGTTGTCCGTGACCTCTTCAATGCTAGACGGGGGATCGCTCTTGTTCGTCACCTTGTGGATACAGTTCATTGGAAGCCGGGCCTCGGCGGCGGCTTTCACGGCAGCATCGAGCAGGTTGCGGATCACCTTGTGACTGACAGCGGTTATCCCAACGCGCGCACCCCGCCGGACGAGCTCGCAGATCATCTCAGCCCCCGTGAACGTTTTCCCCGCACCTGGCGGACCTTGTATTGCGAGGACGGTGTGGTCTAGGTCGGCAGCGATGCGGACCGCAAACGATACGGCGGTCTCGCCTGATTGCGCCTCAAATGCTCCGTTCCGAAGTCGAGGAGGCCGGCTAAGGAGAAGTTCCCGCGCCGCCCGGTAGTGCGTTCCGCTTGAAATGCCGTGCTGAACCACATCATCGGCGATGCGAAGAAGAGCATCGGCTAAGACATCGGCGTTTACGACCGAGTGGGCGAACAGAGCAGCGGGGTGCACCTCAGCCTGGGCGCCTCGCTTCTTTACGTCGACAACGCGAGCGGTCCGATCGATGGTGTCAACGCTCCCGAAGTTCGTTCCATCCGGCAGGTGTAGCGCGTCGCCGTCGCGTACTTCGGTGTCCTGGCGCGGATAACTGTAGCGATCGACGGGACTTTTCTGCGTACCCCCGACGCGGGCCACAAAGCGGAGGCCGGATAGCGCGGCTTTCTCGGCGAGCAGCTCGTCCTCGGGAAGATCGCGCAATCGAAAGAACTCCCACCAGGGTGCCTTCACCTCGCGCCGATGCCAGTCAAGCAGGTGCGCCAGAAGCCATCGCCCCTGCTGTTCCGCATCGCGCTCCGCTCGTTCAGCAGAAATTCCGGCGGTGAGCGTCGCCACGAGCGCCTGCACACGGCGGGCGCGATCGTCGAGCTTCTCGGGAGCCGATCCGTCCTTGGGCTCCGGTCGCGGGATCGGTATTCCCTTGGCTTCAGCGGAAACGCGAAGCTGCTCTAGCCAATCGCGGAGGCGCCAGGCCGAAAGGCAGTCATCGCGGTTGTAACCTTCAACGGCGCTACGCACTTCGTCGGGGATCGCCGCGACGGCCCCCAGTTCGAGTGCCCGCTCGACTACTCGTAGGTTTGTCCTGGCATCGCCAAGGGCAACCTCGCGGGTGAATCCGTAGAAAGGTTCGAGATCCTTGATCGAGTATCTCTCCACGCTTGCGCGCACCGAGTGCTTCACGACGGCGTAGAGGTCAACAAACAGCTCGGCGCGAAGCATACGATCGATCTCCGCCTCCCGCGTCGCGTGTCGCCCCATCAACCGCTTGAATGCACTCGGCTCATAGGGCGCGTAGTGGTAGACGTGCATGGAAGGGCTCGATTCCCACAATCGCAGTATCTCGTCGACCACCATCTCGAAAGCGATTCGCTCCTCGGCATCCGAGAAGGCCCAGTGGCTTCGGTTCGTCGATGACCCGTCCGCGGCGAGGATGACAAGACCGAATAGATACTCGCGACCACCGTCGCGGGCGAACGGATCTCCTTCCAGATCGAGAAAGATGTCGCCCACAGAAGGCACGGGTAGCCGTGCCAATCCGTGGTCCGGCTCGATCGGCAGCAACTCATGGACGGGTGCCTGCTGGATTCGCCCCTCAAGCTGGACCCGAGCCTGCTCTCTGACGCGTACGTACGTCTCCGTGGCGCCCCGTCGCGGAACAAACGACAGGGGCAAAGGGAGAGTGGCCAGTTGCGCCAGCGTTTTGACGCCAGCCGATTCGAGTTCACGGCTTTGAAGTCTCGAAATGCCGGCAACGAGCGACAAATGATCGTCGTCGTGTCGCCGCTCGTCGCAAACACCCCACCAGCGGCAGATGTCGCAGTGCTCGACAGGCTCGGGATAGTTTGCAGCGGCGAGTAGTCCGGGGTCTTGAAGCGACGTAGCCTCCAAGCGACCGCGGATCAGCCGGAAATACGAGGCGAAGTCTTGAACTCGAAACGTCTGAACGGGGACTGCTGGGTCCGGAGTCACGACGTGAAATAGCTCGGGCAATGTCCCCTGAACGATGCCGAGGAGTTCCGAGTAGAGTGCGAGCTGTAGGATGGTGCCGCCGCGTGTATCTTTCGCGAGCTTTGTGTCGACCACCTGGTAGGACCAAGCACCAAGTGCGCTCTGCAATTCGATGCGGCGCAGAACGTCGGGCCTGCCAAACCATCGCCCGTCGCGAAGAGCGGGCTGAACGATGACATCAACACCCTTTCGCATCGCGTCGACCGAACGGGCAACGGAGTCGTCGCCCCCATTTTCGGACAGATCTGCGACGGCAAGCCCCTGCGCGCGAAGCCCGTCGACGTAGTTTCGCTCGTGCTCGAGGCCGCGCTCTCGTAACACGACAAGGACGGGGTCGGTCCAAGTCGGCGCTGAGCGCTGCCCCAGCGCTACTGCCAAATTTAACGCGGTTAGGTGATGGCAGCTGAGAAATTGTGAGAGGTCCGAGGCCGACAACTCGATTCCGGTGCCGGCCAAACGCATGGCAAGTCCTTCCCCCCAGATCGTCGGATAAATTCAGCTTCAACCGAGAGTTTAGGCCAATACTATCCTTTAGAGAATAGGCGACGCGGTGCCGACGCCGATCCGGCGCTGGGAGATCATGCGAGCATCCGGCCTGATTGGGTTGTTCGGGCCAATGCGAATAAGAGGGTACATCTTTTTGGCGAAAGCAAAGAGCTTTCCTACTATCTGTGGTTGGGTTACCGTCACCACTGCAGGATTTCGTTGTTGCAGGTCTTTTGGGAGCCGTTCGATGAGCGAGGCGGATCAAGGGGAGTTGGACAGAATTCTGGAGGCAAAGAAGGCAAAGCTCCAGGAAGCAATGGAGACAACAGCCGTATCGGAGATGGAGATCAAGGCCCCAGCGGATCTCTCAGTCACCATCTCTTTGTACGATAGCTTCGAGGTGGGAGAGATTCGTCAGCTAAAGAGGAACAGGGTCAGGTGGATCGCTCCGGGCCCAACTTGGCGTGGCCCAGACCTTTTCGAATTCATTCCGAAGAAAACGCAGCCCTTTGAATTTGCGCCCCCGCACGGCGGTCCAATCGCACCACAGAATATGTACACGGATATCGGCACCATACCGCGCATCGCGGGTGTGTTTCGCCAGGGACTGACACCGTGGGGCTATGCCCCAGCCTACCTCATCCATGATTGGGAGTTTGAGCTTCATCACTGCGGACGAACAAACAAAACGTTCGAACAGGTCCGAGACACGATGATGCAATGTGTCAAGACTCTCATGGAGGGAAGATCGGTTCCGAAGAGCCCGTTTGACTTTTGGCTTCTCTATCAAGCGATCGACTCAAGATTTGCACACCGCTACTGGGATCGTGATCCCCCGAGTTGCACCCTACCGCCATATGATCCGGAGTAAATCTAAGAGGGCTCGCGGCTCCTCAGCAGCTCCGGCCCTCCTCCATGCTCGGCCCCTCGCGTGTTCGGATGCACCCGAACTTGGGCGACGCCTACCGCCGTAAGGTGGAAGAGCTTAGCGCTGCGCTGCGCGACCCCACGATCCACGACGAGGCTCTGGAAATCGCGCCAAGGCTGGTCGATCGGCTTGTCGTCCATCTCGACGGCAGCGGGGGCAGGGAGATTGAGGTGGTCGGCGACATTGTCCAGATGGTCACGCTTGGATCTGGCGGAGCCAAACGCGAACAAGCCGCCCTGGATGAGAGGCGACTAGTTGGGTGAAGGTGGTTGCGGGGACAGGATTTGAACCTCTGCTCTTCAGGTTCTGAGCCTGGGGCCTCGGGCCGGGCGAGGGACTCGAGTTCCTTAGCCACTTTCGCCATCAGTTAATAGTCGCCGCTAGCGGGCCGTCGAACGAGGCATCGCGGATCGAAACAACAGCTACAAGAAAAGGGCCGAGCTCGATTAGCGGGGGTCGTCGACGCTCGACACTCCTCGCACGGCCGAGGCGACGCCCAAGGAACTTCCGATCGCTCGTCCGATGTCATTTGCGAGAGCAATCGCCGGATCAGCATCAACGTGCGCGTAACGATTCGTGGTTTGGGCCTGTGAGTGCCCAAGGAGACGACCGATCAAGGGGAGCGTGGCGCCTCGCCCGACCGCAATGCTTGCGGCAGTATGGCGGAGATCGTGTAGCCGCACCCCTTCCAGATCCGCCACCTTCAGGACACGGCGCCAGGACTTGGAAAGATTGTTCAGCGGCCGCCCGCTAACCCTCCCTGGGATCAGAAAGGGGCTGCCATCTCCCCTCGCCTCCAATCCAGCCAGGATCGCTCGTGAAGCCTCGCTCAGGAAGATCGTTTTCTTGCCAGTCTTACTATCGGGAAGCGTTATCAACCTTCGCTCAGAGTCGACCCAGTCCCATCGGGCGCCGAGGATTTCACCCAACCGGGCGCCCGTCAGGAGGAGAAGTCGAATTGCGGCGGCCGCTTGGGGAAGTAAAGCTCCTGTAGCTGTCAGTCGCTCGAGAGCCCTACCCAGTCGCTCGATCTCGCCCGCTGAAAGGTACCGGCTCCGCGCCTCCTCCTTGAACTTCTCGACAAGGCGGCAGGGATTGGAACCCGGCTCGCGCCAACCCCAGGCCTCAGCGAGATTGAACAACCTCGACAGCAGAGCGAGCGTTCGATTTGCCTGATAGGGGGTCGATCTCAAGTGCTTGTGGAGCCGGTCGATATCAGCGCGGCCGACGTCATCTACTTTGCGGAGGCCGAGAGCCGGCTGGAGAATATCCCGCCAGCGCTGACGATAGTCTCTCGCCGTCGTCCCTTTCTTCAGCGGAATTTGTTCGGTTTCAAACCGACTCCAGAGATCCGTCATCGTCGGGGCTTGTCGTCCTGCTCGCTTCTCTTGCTGCGGGTCCTCGCCCCGTGCCACAGCGGCTAACGCCTGACGCGCCAGATCCCGAGCTTGATCACAAGTAACCGCGCCGTGCGACCCAAGGGTCAGCCATCGTTGAGGTGCGCTGCGACCGCCAGCCCCGGATCGGTACTTCACGATATAGCGCTTAGCCCCGCCGGACAGCGCCTTCAGCCCGAACCCTACGAGTTGGTCGTCCCAAACATACACCGGCCGGGTTGGATCGTGTACGATCGCCTCGATCAGACGCTTGGTCAGCTTCGGCATGCTCCCCTCCGGGCCCTCTTCCTCTACCTTGATTTTGGAAAGGCTAGCAACCACCGAGCAACCACCGCGGGGGGAAAACGCCGGTAGAGGCGGGTAGACGAGAGAAACAGCCAATGGGGCTAATGCACTCACCCACCGTAAATAAATCGCACCTGAGGGTAACAGATGAGAACTAGGGGACGCTCACCATTGCTGATTTGTAATCAGGGGGTCGGGGGTTCGAGTCCCTCAGCCGGCACCAAAGCAGTCCCGAGGAGGTGAGGCTTCCATGACGCGTGACGTCCTGCGCTATGGGATCATCGGCGCCGGCATGATGGGCCAGGAGCACATCCGCAATATCGGGTTGCTTCCGGGCGCGAAGGTGACGGCTGTTTCGGACCCGGATCGGCAGATGCGGGAAGCGTCTGCCGCGCTTGCCGGCGGCGCGAGCGCGTTCTCGGATCATCGGCAGCTGCTTCAATCCGGGCTCGTCGACGTCCTGGTCGTGGCGAGCCCCAACCACACGCACGCGCCGATCCTGAAGGACGCGCTCGCCGGCGACTGGCCGATCATGGTGGAGAAGCCGCTCTGCACCACGCTCGCCGACGGCGCGCAGGTTTCTGCCATGGCGAAGGGCAGGAAGTCGCCGGTCTGGGTGGCGATGGAATACCGCTACATGCCGCCGGTCGCGCGGCTGATCGAGCTGGCGCATTCGGGCGCGGCGGGGCCGCTCCACATGGTCTCGATCCGCGAGCACCGCTATCCGTTCCTGAGCAAGGTCGGCGACTGGAACCGCTTCGCGCGCTATTCGGGCGGCACGCTGGTCGAGAAGTGCTGCCACTTCTTCGATCTGATGCGGCTCGTGCTCCGCGACGAGGCGGTCCGCATCTATGCCTCCGGCGGTGCCGACGTGAACCATCGCGATGAAAGCTACGGAGGCGAGACGCCGGACATCCTCGACAACGCGCTGGTCGTCGTCGATTTCGCCCGCGGCGCGCGCGCCATGCTCGAGATCTGCATGTTCGCCGAGGGCTCCTTCTTCCAGGAGGAGATCGCGGTGATCGGCGAGACCGCGAAACTGGAGGCGAAAGTCCCCGGCCCCGCGCGCTTCCTGCCGGAAGGTGAAGGCCGCGAGGGAGAATTCATCGTTTCGCCGCGTGGGACGAAGACCCCCGTCCGCGAAATTACGCATGTCGATCCCGGCGTGCTCTCCGCCGGCGACCATCACGGTTCCACCTACTTCCAGCACCTGCGCTTCTTGGGCGTGGTGCGCGAAGGCGGCGCGCCGGACGTCAGCATCGACGACGGGCTGCGCGCGGTCGCGATGGGCTTGGCGGCGGAGGAATCGGTGAAGTCCGGACAGCCGATCGTCGCGCCGGAAGGATTCGGCACGATCAAGGCCGGCGGCCCGGTCCTCGCCAGAGGCTGAGCCGAAATCGCCGACACGCCTCGCTCAGAGCGCGCCGATGCGATTTCCGTCGGCGCTGAAGAGAAGCACCCGCGTGCGACTGAGGTCGAGATGCAGCGCCGCTCCGGGTGACACCGGATTCTGGCCGAACTGCGCGACGACGACCTGCTCGTCCGCGGCCGTCCGGCAATGGAGAATGGTTTCCGTGCCGAGCTGCTCGACCTGCGTGGTCGTGAGCGGCGCTCCCCTGTCGGCGAGCGCCACCTGCTGCGGGCGGAAGCCGATTGTCGCCTCCACGCCAGGCGAGACGGCACCCGCCGGAGCGGACATGCGGAAGGTCGTGCCGTCGGCGAGACGGAGCTCCGCGTTACCCGCTCCCGCCGCCACCACTTCGACCTTTAGGAAGTTCATGCGCGGCGAGCCGATGAAGCCGGCGACGAAGCGGCTCGCCGGCTCGTTGAAGAGATCGAGCGGCGCGCCGATCTGCTCAACCTTGCCGCGATTCAGCACCACGATGCGGTCGGCGAGCGTCATCGCCTCCACCTGGTCGTGCGTGACGTAGATCATGGTCGTCGCAAGGCGCTTGTGCAGCGCCGAGATCTCCGCCCGCGTGCTGACGCGAAGCTCCGCGTCGAGGTTCGACAGCGGCTCGTCGAGCAGAAACGCGGTCGGGTTGCGCACGACCGCGCGGCCGATGGCGACGCGCTGCTTCTGGCCGCCCGAGAGCTGGCCGGGGCGACGGTCGAGGTAAGGCGCGATCTCAAGCATCCGGGCGGCTTCGGTGATCCGCTCCGCGATCTCCGCTTTCGGCATGCGGATGTTTTCGAGCCCGAAGGCGAGGTTCTGGCGCACGGTCATGTGTGGATAGAGCGCGTAGGACTGGAACACCATCGCGAGCCCGCGCGAGGCGGCGGAGACGTTCGTCACATCGCTGCCGTCGATCTCGATCGTCCCTCCGCTCGGCCGGTCGAGCCCCGCGATCAGACGCAGGAGCGTGGACTTGCCGCAGCCCGACGGGCCGACGAGCACCATCATCTCGCCGTCCTGGATATCGAGGTTGATGTCGTGGAGCACCTTCACATTGCCGAAGGCGCGGTCGACGTTCCTGAGCGTTATCTGTCCCATCGCGCGCCTATTTCAGTCCGGCGCCGGCTATTCCCGACGTGATGTAGCGCTGCAGGAAGACGAAGACGACCACCACCGGAATCATCGTCACCACGGTCATCGCCAGGATGTAGTGCCACTGGACGTTCAGCTGGCCGGCATAGGTGTTGAGCCCGACTTGCAGCGTGTAGAGCTCCTTGCGCGACAATACGACCAGCGGCCAGAGGAAGTCGTTCCACCGCCACACGACGGAGAAGATAGCGAGCACGGCGAGCGCCGGCGCCGCGAGCGGCAGGACGATCCGCCAATAGATCTGCCATTCGGAGGCGTTGTCCATGCGCGCCGCGTCGATGAGTTCGTCGGGGATGGTCAGCATGTACTGGCGCAGCAGGAACACGCCGGTCGGCGTCGCCACCGTCGGCAGGATGACGCCCCAAAGCGAATCGAAGAGGCCGACGGTGCTCACCACCGAGTAGAGCGGCACGAGGATGACGGAGAGTGGGACCATCAGCGTCGCGACGATCAGCAGCATGACGGCGTCGCGGCCGCGGAACTTGTATTTCGACAGCGCGAAGGCCGCCATGGAATTGGTGAGCAGCGTGATCAGCGTTGCAATCGTCGTGACGAACACCGAGTTGCGCAGATAGAGCAGGAAGTCGTTGCGCTTGAGGGGGACGACGTAATTGTCCGTCGCGAACTGGATCGAGCGCTTCGGCTTCCTGTCGGCGATGTTGACCTTGAGGACCTCGCCCGGATTCTTCGGGTCGACCATCTGTGCGATCGTGCCGACACGGCGCACCTGCGCCATCTGCCGCTTGCCGCCGTCGGGAAGGGTGACGGTGTAGAGGTCGAGCGGCGTGTCATAGCCCTCGACGCTCGCCTGCTCGATCGCCAGCGGCAGGATGGAGGGCGGGAATTCGGAAAGCTGCGCGGGCGTCTTGAAGGACGAGGCGACCAGCCAGAGGGCGGGGCCGAACACGGTGACGAGCCCGCCGACCAGCCAGACCCAGGTGACGATGTCAGTCCAGTGCCAGCCGCGGCCGCCGCGCCGCCGGGTCAGGAAGGTCGCCACGCGGCTCATTGGCGCGCCTCCTTGCGTTCGCTCCGGCGTCCGACCTGCAGCTGGATCAGCGTCAGAACGACAAGCACGAGGCCCATCAGGATCGAAGCTGCCGCCGCGAGGCCGGGATTCCTGAGCAGCGAGGCAAAGCCGACCTCGTAGATGTACTGGGTGAGGTAGAGCGTCGAAGTTCCCGGTCCGCCGCCGGTCAGCACGTAGGCCTCGTCGAAGATCTGCACGGCGCGGATCAGCGCCAGCACGAGGACGACGAGGAGGTTGGGCATCAAGAGCGGCAGCGTGATGCGCCAGAAGAGCCGGGTGGGCCTGGTGCCGTCCATCTCGGCTGCTTCGTAGAGGTCGCGCGGGATCGCTTGCAGCCCGGCGAGCAGGATCAGCGTGTAGAAGCCCATATGCGCCCAGACCGACACGGTGATGGTCGCCGCGAAGGCCCAGAAGCGGTCCGTCAGCCAATTATGCGGCTCGGCGCCGAACTCGAAGATGATGAAGTTGAGCAACCCCTGGCGCTGGAGGATCCACTTCCAGATCAGCCCGACGACCACCGGCGACAGCAGCACGGGAAAGAAGAAGACGGCGCGCCAGAAGCCTCGGGCAACGATCTCGCGGTTGAGGATCAGCGCCGTGACCATCGACACGACGGTCATCAGCGTCACCTGAAGCACGACGAAGAGCGCTGTGTTGTGGACGGCGTTCCAGAACAGGTCCTCGCGGCAGGTCAGCGGCTCAAGGTAGTTCCCGCATTCGAGCAGACGCTGATACTGCGCGCCCCCGACATAGGTCCGGTCGGCGAGGAAGAAGGCCGTTCCGGATGTCGCCGAGTAGAAGAAATTGATGACCAGCGGCACCAGCACGAAGACGCCGAAGATGGCCATGTTCGGCGCCAGGAAGAACGCCGCCATGCCGCCGGTGCCCGTCGCGCGCTGCCATGCCTTGAGCGGCGCGTTGAGGATCGAGGCAAGCCAGATGACCGGCGCCGCAAGGGCGGCGCCGGTCCAGTCTCTTACGGTCGACGCCGTCACTTCGCCTGCTGCACCTTGTCGGCGATGTCCTGATCGATTTTGCCCCAGGCTTCGTCGAGCGAGAGCTCGCCGGCCATCACCTGGCTGACGCGGGTGACCAGCGCACCGTAATAGGCCGAAGCCCACTTCCAGGCCGGAAGCGCGTCGGCCGCCGGCAGCGTCTGGGCGGAGGCGCTCACGAACGCGTCGAGCGCAGGGCCGACATTCTTGTCGGCCGTGTCCCATTTGAGGCCGCCCTTCTCGACGACGCCCTTGTGCGCCGGCAGGAACAGCGTCCGCTCGCTGAACTCCCTCACGATGTCCTCGCTTGCCAGGTAGTCCATGACCTTGGCGACGTCTTTGGGGTTCTTGGTGTATTTGATCGCCACCAGCGCGGCGCCGCCCGCAAGGCCGGAGCAGCCGGCGGTGCCGCAAGGCGAACCGGTCGCCACCCAGTCGAAGCTGTCGCCGATTTTGGTGGACAGGTTGGCGACCTGCCAGCTTCCGGAATAGTAGTAGGGGATCTGCGCATTGATGAAATCGTCGGCGGCCGCGCGATAGGTTGAGCCGGCAGCGGACACCCAGGTGTCCTTGAGCATCAGGCCGTCCGCCGTCCATTTCACCAGCTTGCTGACAAACGCCTTGGTGCCGTCGTCGACCGGAGCCGGCATACCGTCCGCCGCGATGTAGTTGGCGCCATAGGAAATGTCCGGGCCGGAGATGCGGTGGCCGGAGCGGTCGATGGCGAAAGCGGCGGGAAGCTGCTGGCTCTTGGCGACCTGCGCGGCGGCGTTGACCCAGTCGTCCCACGTCGCCTTCGCGTCAGGCAGCGCAACACCGGCCTGCTCGAAGAGCGTCTTGTTGGCGAAGCCGCCGGTCAGGGTCACCTGCGTCATGAAGCCGGTGATGGCGTCGGAGCCGTCGGGCCGCATCCAATCGAGCGTGTTGCCGAAATTGTCGTCCCAGTATTTGGCGTCGGCCACCAAGGGACGCAGGTCAAGCCAGTGGCCGGCAAGCTCCTTGATGTTGGTGACGCGGGCGATGTCGGGACCCTGCCCGGCCTCGAGCTGGATTGGCAGCTGCTCTTGGATGACCTTATAGGCCACGTTGTCGAGGGTGATGTGGATGTCGGGGTTGTCCTTCATGAACCTGTTGAGCAGGTCCTGCATGACGTCGCCCTCGACACCGTCCGAATACCACATGATGCGCACGTCGCCGGCAAAGGCGCCGGTCGACGCGAGCACGCCGGTTGCCGCCGCCACCGCGATCAGCCAGTTCTTTGTTCTCTTCATCGGTTTCCTCCTGTCTTGTTACGCCCGGCGTCTGCACGGTGGCGCACCGGGTAGATTTCTTCACTCCTGTGACGGGAGGACGAACGTTTCGCCTTTCGGCCATCTGACCGCCCGTCCGGAGTGTGTCCAAGATGACGGGTCGAGGCGCCTCCCCTCAGCAAAAACCAAACCGTCCTTCTGGAAGACGACACGACCGTAGTCTGGGTCGTCAAGACAAATCTCTCCCGCCGCGCCGTCCGCGAGACGAACGCCGGCGAAGCGACGTATGAAGCCGGCAAGGCTTCCCTCCTTGTCACAATTCGAGAGCCGCACGAGCCAGCGCGTGCGTCGCCCCATCAGGCGAATCTCGCAGCCTGCTGTCGGTCCCTCTCCCGCGCGCACGAAGGGTGCGCTGCCGACAAGGAGTGCGAGCGCATTGCCGGCGCGCACCCCGACGCGATCGCCGTCAAGCACGATCTCGTCCATCTCGGATTCTGGAAGCCATGCGTGCGTGAAATCGACCTGCTCCGGCTTCGCGTCAAAGTCCGCGAAGGCGAGGTCGCGATATTGCTGCACGCGCGGAAGCGTGCCGCATCCGCCCCAGTAGGACGGTCGGGCCGAGCCGGAGACGATCCGTTCGCCCGGATGGTTGATCCAGATCTGCGATTCCGGCCGCTCGCCGAGCCGAAGATGCAGCACGGTCTCCTGATAGCCCCATTCGCCGCGCCGGTAGCAAGCGACGCTGCCCGTCGCGTGGTCGCGCGTCTTGTAGTGATAGAGCGCCGCAATTCCGCCCAGGCCCTGCCGATAGCTCCATTCGAGCGCATCGTCCCCCTGCCAGACGGCCAGTTCCGCCAGCCGCGAATCGATGCCGAACCCATGATCGCGAACGAGGAGCGCCAACAGCGGCAGGGCGTGGACGTGCGAACCGAATCCGCCGCGCCCGAAAAAGAGTCGCGCGATCGCGGAGAGCTCGAGCGTCGTCGATGCGCGCAAAGAGTGTTCGTAGCTTCGCCCCTGCGAGGCCGTGAGCATCCCCCGATGACTGGAGAGGGCAGCGATCTCCAAGAGCCGCTTGATGGCGCGCTCGGCGCGCGCCCGCACGTCGATATTCGGCGCAAGCGCGGCGAGCGCGGCCAGACCTTTGAAGTCGATCGGAAAGTACGGGGCGGAGTTCCATTCGGCGAGTTCGTCCGCCTCGAAGCGATCGAACCATCCAAGCACGCGCCCGCGGCCGACGGCGGACTGCGCGCTCCCTTTGCGGCCGGACCGGACGAAGGTCGCATCGGGGAAGATCGACCCTGCCAAATAGCAGGCCGTGTGGAAGAGCAGCGCGTGGTTCTCGCTGAAGTACCACATGACGTCGTTGCCGGGCTCGTCCATCCAGTAGCGGAAGCCGAGCACGGCCGCGTCGATTTTTGCGAGCGTCTCTGCTCCGATCGCCGCGGCGAATTTCGCCCGGACCCAGAGGAGCGGCACGAGCCAGAAATCGGCGCAGTCGTGGCAGTCGGTAATGGCAGGAAGGCTCGACCGCAGCATCGCGTCTACGTCTTCGCCGCCCTGCCCGGTCGCGAGCATCGCCAGCGCCCGGATCGTGTCCGAATGGCCGCGTTGGGCGACATGGCCGAGCGCTTCGTGCGCCCGCGCCTCGAGTGTGGGCGGCGGCGCGACGAAGGAAGCCGGGTCGCAGATCTCGACGCCGAGGGCGCGCGACAGCGAGAAACCTCCCCGCTCCAGGACCACGTTGAATGCGAAGAAGCCCGCCGGCATCGTATCGACCGTGCCGAGCACGAGGCGCATCTGGCCCGCCTTCAGCACGAGACGCGTCTCCGCCCGCACGGCGCTAGGGAGATCGCCCTCGACGCCGATCCTGACAGCGCAGTCGCAGGATACCGGCTTCGGGAAAATCAACGCGACCTCGCCCTCGCGGAACGAGGGCCGCTCGAACCGCATGCCCTGGAGCAGCGTCGAAATCTCTTCCGCTTCGTCGGGCGAGATGCCGCAATCGAGCGCGACGCTCAGCCCGTGCCCCACGACTGAGAGCTCGAAGCCGTAACGCGTGTCGCGTTCGCAAAGGTCGCCGAACCAGACGGAGACCGCGTTCGCTCCGGCTTTCAGGGCAACGTCGATCTCGACCGCTTCCTCGAAGTTCCTCTGGTAGCGCGACAGGAACGCGACCTCCGCGCCGTTCACGGTGAGGATCGCACCGCCGCAGGTGGCGAGGCGAAAGCGTGCGGTCTGCGCCTCCGTCGCTTCGATAGATGTCTCAGCCCAGCATTCGATCCCGGTCGGCCTGAACCAGAAGCCGGAAAGGTCGACGCCTTTTCCGTCGAAGGAGAACCACCATCCGGCTGGCTCGAACGCGATGGTCGGAACGGGACGCTTGCCTCGGTAGAGCGCCGCGAACGCGCGCCGACACGGATATTCGTGCGGTATGAAGTTCTTGGTCTTCGTTACGAAGAAGGCCGGGTCCATCTCGCCCGACATCGGTTGATCGGCGACGTCGAAACGCTCCTCGTGTTTCGCTCCGAGCCGCCAGAGACCGACGCTGTCTCCGTCACGTAGCGGCGCGCGAAACGGCTCACACGCTGGCCGCCGAAGATGCCGGTCGGCAAAATCCAGGAAGCGCTCCCAGTCGTGGCCGGTGACTCCGTGCGCGCCTTCCCGCAGGTGATAGCCCATCGTCCCCGTGATCGGCGCTCCGACTGGAGGCGGTCGGTCAGTTGGCAATCCGGGCGCGCCGAGCAGTTCGTAGACCGGGCTCGCCGCGCTAAGCGCGAGGAACTCACCTTTCGGATCGGCCCAGCCATCCCCCGCCGCAGAGGCCACGTAGACGGGCCGCGGTGCGATCAGCGCGATCAGCATGTGCTGATCGACGGGAAGCGCGGCGGATCGATCCGCATAGCTGGCGTAGCGAGCGGTGAACCAGAGCGGATAGCGCATGACGAGGTGGCGGATCGTCTCGCCAAAATTTCGGCGCGCGAGGCTCGCGCCGCCTTTGCCGCTGTTGTTGGCGATGACCATGGCAAAGCGCTGATCGACGGCCGCCGCCCAGAGCGCGGCCTTGCCGAGGCGCGAATGCCCCATCAGCGCCACGCGTCCGCCGTCGATCTCCGGCATCATGCGAAGAGCATCGAGCACGCGGCTCATGCCCCAGCTCCACGTCGCGATGGCGCCCCAGGTCGGCTTGGCCCCGCCGGGCAGATCGAAGAGCGGCTGAACGCTTGCAGCGCGCCCGTCGGCCCGGTCGGGATAGAGGTCGTTGTAGCAGAAGGTCGCGAAGGCGTAGCCGCGCCCGATCATGCGTTCGATCGCCCAACGCTCGGCGCGAAGCCCGCGCGAATTCTCCATCGCGCGACCCTCCGGCAGCGCGACCTCCATCCCGGGCGCGAAAGCGAAAGTGGGAAGCCGGATCGCCGGGTCGGCGTGCACGGTGTGATTCCCGAGGAAGTTCGCGCCGAGCACGGTGGGCGCCGGCCGCGCGCCATCCTTCGGAAGATAGAGCAGCACGTCGATTGAAGGCGCGCCGCCTCCGAATTCGATCGAGAACTGACGGCGGATTGCGCTGCCGCCGAGCGCATCGCCCTCCTCTATCACTGAGATCGTCGCCTCAGCAGGTCGGCCGGGTGCCTCTCCGTAAACGTGCTCGCTGAAGAGCCGAAGGATTTCCGGGCGCCTTTTGTCAAACCACGCGCTTGCCGACGTGACCGGCTCCCCGTTCTCGAAACGAAGCGGGTCGGGAAGCGAATAGGCTTCGACCTTCTCCTCCACGTAATTGGCGTCGGCAAGGGGAGCGTCGTCCAGCGCCGCCGCTGTCGTCGAGACGTGCGCCTGCTCAGGCAATCTCGATGACCGGAAGCTTCAGCGACGCGGCGACATCCTTGAGCGTGTCGCGATAATCGCCATAGACCAGCGCCATGTGGTGCTCGAGCGCCGATCCGATGACCGTGTCGAGCATAGCGTCGGCGGACGCGTCGGTGCGGAACGTGCCCGACGTGCCGGAGAACGGCAGCGGCGCGCGCAGCATCTCGCCGCCGGCGATGACGAGCTTCTGCTCGCCCCGCGCCTGGCTGACGCGCGCCAGCGTCACGCGACCGGGCTTCAGCGGAAACTCGTAGAGGAGCGGCATGCGCCTGTTGGAATGGATCGTGGCGCGCGGCTTGAACTCCGGATCGTGCATGGAGATCGGAGCCTGCCCGCAATGCCACACGACCGAGGTGCCGTCCTCCAGATTCACGTCGACGAGGTCCACCAGGAAGGCGGGCGCTCCCGCCGCTTCTTGCAGGATGAGCGATGTCAGCGCGCCATAGACATCCGCTTCGCAGGCGCAAGGCACGCGCCGCTCCCCCATCATCGACACGGGGCCGCAGACCGCCCCGCCATATTCGGTGAAGGTCTCCGGCCAGCAGCGAACGGCGAAGGCCGAATAGCGGCCCTCCTCCCGTAGGCGGTCGAGCGCGCTCTTCAGCCGCAGCGATCGATCGAGCTCCGCCGCGTTCATATCGTCGAGTCCGGCGACATCCGCTTCGGCGATGGAGCGGGCGGCGGCGACCTCCGCCGTGGGCGCGGCGCGCGCGGCATCGAAGAGCCGCGCCAGCGGAATCGGCTCGACGGTGATATCGGCCAGAGCCCGCAAACGGTCGTTGTCATAGGCGCAGGTGTCGAAGCCTATGGGATGTTCACCCAGTCGGCCGATACGGGCGCCCCGGAGCCGCCGGACGATCTCCCGTCCGGCACCAGCCGGCGCACCGGACGGGACGGCAGCCGCTGCACGTGCCCGATGCCCCCCGGTGAGGATTTCTTCGATGCTGTCCCCCGCCCTCGGCGCGTCCGGCGTGGCGTAAAGGTAGGCGAAGTCGCGGCCGGCAAGACCGAGCGTGTGGGCGGCAAGATTGAGGCCGCAGAACGAGTTGAGGCGCAGACGGCCGCCGGTTCGCGCCTCCGGAAAGGCCCAGATCGCAAGCGGCGCCTCGATGCTCGCCGCGATCTTTGCCGTCATCGACGCATCCGTGAACGTCACCTGCAGGAGCAGGAACAGGTCGGGCGCCGCTGCCGTCAGCTCCTTCAGCGCATCCTCCGCCGTCTGCGCGTCGAAGAGCAGATTTCGCGGGCCGACGATCTCATGGCCAGTCGCCGCGAGCGTGGCCAGGGCTTTGGCCGCCGTCACTTCCGCAAAGGCGACATCGAAGGTCGGTCGCGCCAGCGGAAGGATGCCGATCCGCGCCATCAGGCTGCTCCGAAGCCCGCGTAGTGGACGCGGAAGCTGGCGTCGGCGTGGTCGATCCCCGCGCCGGCGGAGCCGTAGAGATGATGGCAGTGCCAGGGCCGCGCGTCGTCGTCCGTCAGAGCGTTCAGATCGCGCATATAGGGGACCGCATCCTCTCTCAGGCCATGCCTGATCGCTGCCCAGTCGGGAAACGCGCGAAACGCTTCCGCCCAGATCGCGCGGCCTGCGAGATAGCCGGACGCGCCGGCCTTATAAGCGTGGCTCACGACCTTGCGGAAGTCTTGCATGCCGGCGCCTGCCGACAGCATCACCCACGGCCTCGCGGCAAGCCGCCCCATCTCGTCGAAGAGCTTCTGCGTTTCCTCCCATCCAGGATTGCCGACGCCCGGCACCTCGTTCACCGCGAGCGGGCTTTCCAGCTTGAAGAGGTCGACGCCATAGTCTGGCGCCGCGAAAGTCTCGACCGATTTCAGCACATGGTCGATGCGCTTCGTGCGCATCTCGACGTAGTCACTGGTCTTCTCCGCGTCGCCGGCGAGCGGATAGACGAGGAGCTCAAGGATGAACGGCACGTCGAACTTCGCGCAGGCCTCGCCGATGCGTTTGACGAAGTCCTGCTGGTGGCGAACGACTGCCTTTTCCGCATCCGGCCGATACCAGGCGAGCACCTTCACGGCGTCGCCGCCGGCGCGCTTGATCTTCTCGACCGACCAATCGGTGATCGCGCGCGAAAGCCGCCCGCCGGCCGTCTCCTCGAAGACGGAATCTTCGAGCGTCAGGATCAGCCCCCGGTGCGGATCGAGAACGCGGACGCTGACCGGATAGGCATAGTGCGGATCGAGCAGCATCGCGGACGCCTGCCCCTGCAACTCCTCCACCAGCATGCGCTTGAACGCGGCCACGTCTTCCCACGGCGCCTCGGCGCCGCCGCGCGCGGCGCGGATCGGATTTTCGATCGGCGGACGCTGGTCGACCGCCACCATCTTGAAACGGCCGGCGCTGTCGCCGAGGCGGGAGAGGCCGCGGTATTTTCCGGCCGACAACATCATGCTGCATGCTCCATCAGGAAGGACTCCACCTGCGCGCGGCTCGGGATGGCCGCGCGTCCGCCAAATCGCGTGCACTTCAGCGCCGCCGCCGCCGACGCGAAGCGCATCGCGTCCGCCTCGGGGCGCCTCTCGGCGAGCGCCAGCGCAAAGGCGCCGTGCCAGACGTCGCCGGCGCCGACCGTATCGACCACGGCGACGCGAAACGACGGCGAGCGGCCGCGCTCCTCGCCGCGGCGAAAATGAATGCCGTTCGCTCCGTCGGTCACGCAGACGAAGGCGCCGGTTGTCTTTGCGGCGTCGACGAGTCCGCGCTCGACGTCATCCGTTTCCGCCCACTCCGCCAACCCGTCGCGCGAAAACGCGATATGCGATGCGGCAAGGAGAGCCTTGCTCGCCGCACGCACCGGCGGCTCCGCATCGATCACAGCCGGCAGGTTTTTCGCGCGCGCCTCCGCCACGACCGCCGCGGCGCCCGCCGGCCAGCGCGTGTCGGCAAGCACGGCGCCAAGCCGAAGCGCAAAAAGGTCGGGCAGCCGGTCGGCCGCCTCCGGAAGCGCCGGATCCCGATAGTTCACGATCATCCGTTCCCCGGCCGCATCGACGAAGATTGCCGAGAGGGAGGACCGGCAGCCGGGGAAACGGAGCGCGTAGGTGCAGTCGACGCCCTCCTCTTCGAGCTCCTTGACGATCGCGTCGCCGAGCCCGTCGTCGCCGAGCCGCGTGGCAAGAAACGCCTCGCCGCCGAGCCGAGCCACCGCCACTGCGGCAGTCGCCGCGCACCCGCCGCCGACGACGGTGAAGTCGGAGGCGCGGTATTTCTGCGCCGCCTGCGGCATCTCGGGAAGCGAGAAGACGAAGTCCTGGACGGCGACGCCGAGACAAAGAACGCGCGCCGTCATCTCGTCACCTTGCTCGCAGCCGGCGACGCAAAAGAGCGCGTGCGAGCCTCAGCCTTTCGCAAAGCGATACTCCGTGACCTGCCGATAGGTTTCTCCCGGCCTCAAGACCGCGCTGGGAAAGCTCGGTCTATTGGCTGCGTCAGGCCACGTCTGCGGCTCAAGACAGAAGCCCGACCAATTGCCGTAGCGGATGTTCTGAAGCCCCGGCACCGGCACGCTCACCTTGTGTCCGGCATAGAATTGCACGCCAGGCTCCGTGGAGCGCACTTCCATCCTGACTCCAGAGCGCGCCCCCGCGGCGCGGGCGATCGAACGAAGCGGCGCGCGCTGCCCGGCAAGACAGAAATTATGGTCGTAGATCACCTGTTCGCCGCCGCGCGCCCGCCGGATCGGCCGCATGGCGCGAAAGTCGAAATCCGTTCCGTCGACTGGTCGCACTTCGCCCGTCGGGATCATCTCGTCGTCGACCGGCAGATAGGCGTCCGCGGCAATCTCAAGCGAATGGTCGAGAATGTCGGTCGCACCGCCATCGTCGAGGTCGAAGTAGCTGTGCTGCGCGAGATTGCAGAGCGTCGGCGCATCGGTTTCGGCGTCGAGATGCACGGAAAGTGCGCCCGCATCTTCCAGCCGATAGGTGCAGCGCGCCGTAAGGCGGCCGGGATAGCCCATCTCGCCGTCTTCCGCGACGATCCGCAGCGTTGCGAAATTGCGGCCATGATCGACGAATTCCCAGATCCGCTTTCCGAAACCCTTCGATCCGCCGTGAAGATGATGCTTGCCCAGGAAGTTGCGATCGAGCTGGTAAGCCTGCCCGTCCAAGACAAAGCGGCCGTTCGCGATGCGATTGGCGGAGCGCCCGGCGACGGCGCCGAAATACGGCGAATGGAGCGGGTAATCCTCGAAATTCTCGAAGCCAAGCACCAGCGGCGCCGCATGTCCTTCGAGGCGAAGGTCCTGCACGACCGCGCCCCAGTTCAGGATATGCGCGGTCAGTCCGCCGCCTTCGATCCTCAAGCGGCGAACGGTATCGCCGTCCGGAGCCGTTCCGTAAGCTTCGCCGATCGTCAAGACGCGCCTCGCTTCAGATTTTCGGAGGACCGATGATTGCCGCGGAAGATGAGCGTCGTGTGCGTCATGAAGAGCACCTACCTCAATGCCGGTTCGGGAAGATCGGTAACCTGGTCGGTTGCCGTCACATGCGCGTCGGGATGACGCTGCAGAAGCGAGGCCGGAACGGCGGCGGTCACCGGACCGTACAGCATCTTGCGCACGATCGCGCATTGCCAGGGCCGGTTCATGTAGATGCGCACTTTCCGGCTCTCCAGAATCTCCTTCATGCCGACGGTGACGGCGAGCGCGGGGATCCGGTCGATGTTGCCCTTGGCCGCGGTGATCGCGTTGACCAGCCGCGTCTCGCGCGAAAGCCGCACGACGCGGGTCGGAAGCGCGGCGAAGTCATCTGCGCTAATCGTCTCGTCGGGTTCCGGTGGGTCGTTGAAGGCAAGATGTCCAGTGATTCCGACACCGCCGAAGCAGACGTCGACGCCGCCGAGAGAGCCGATCAGATCGCCGATTGCCTCTGGCCGCAGCGGGTCGGGGAAGACGCGCGCGCTTTCCGGCGGTCTGAGCGCCGCGTCGAGCCTCCCGTAGAACGCCCGCTCCATATGCGCTCGGAAGCTCAGCGGATCCGCCTTGGGGATATAGCGGCGACCGTCAGCCGAGAGGTACTCGTCCATGTTGATGAGCACGAGATCGGCGAGGCTCAATCCTTCGGCGTTGCAGCGGTCGGCCCAAACCTCGAACTGCCCGACCGGGCCGACCGGAACGATGAAAACGACCTTCGCGCGTCCGGAATGCTTGGCGGCCGAATATTCGCTCATCAGCGCGTCTGCGAACCGCGCGACGAGCGCTCGATCGTCGCGCACGGTCTCAAAGCCGATCCGCGAGCCGCGGCCGACGTCCTCCTTTGCGATTGCCGAGGGACTCTGCGCTTCGCTCACTGTCGCCTCATGCGGTCGCATTGATCCGCTTCTCGGTCTCGGCATCGAACAGATGCATCCTTGCCGGGTCGATCGTAAGCGCGATCGAGCGCCCCTGCTGAAGATGCGGTGAAGGCTGCAGCCGCGCGATCACTTCCGCTCCGCCAAGCCTGAAGAAGACAAGCGTGTCGGAGCCGAGCGGCTCGACGAAGCGGATCGTTGCGTTGAGGGGCGCGGGGCTCTCACCGTTGGCAAGTGCCAGCGCTTCAGGGCGGAGTCCGAGCAGCATCGGGCGGCCTGGGCTTCCGGCCGCAGCCGCGAGCGGAGCCGGCAAGGGAAGGCGCGCCTCTCCCTCGATCTCGATCGCCGCGCTTCCGTCCTCCGCCAGCCGGCAGGGAACATGGCTCATGCGCGGAGCGCCGATGAAACCGGCGACGAAGAGGTTGACCGGCTGATTGTAGACGTCGTCCGGCGTGCCGATCTGCTCGACGTGGCCGGAGCGCATGACCACGATCCGGTCGGCCATCGTCATCGCCTCGACCTGGTCGTGGGTGACATAGATGACCGTCGTCCGCACCGTCTCATGCAGCTTCTTGATCTCGGTCCGCATTTCGGCCCGCAGCTTGGCATCGAGATTCGAGAGCGGCTCGTCGAACAGGAACACCTTGGGATCGCGCACGATCGCCCGGCCCATGGCGACGCGCTGACGCTGCCCGCCGGAGAGCTGGCCGGGCCGGCGATCCAGCAACGGGGTCAGGTCGAGGATGCCGGCCGCGCGTTCGACGCGCTCCTTGATCTCGCCGCGCGGCATCCCCCGCACTTCCAGCCCGAAGGACATGTTCCGGTAGACGTTCAGGTGCGGGTAGAGCGCGTAGTCCTGAAACACCATCGCGATGTCGCGGTTCTTGGGCGCAAGCTCGTTGACCACGCGGCCGCCG
This sequence comes from uncultured Alphaproteobacteria bacterium, assembly GCA_963739005.1. GTDB lineage: Bacteria > Pseudomonadota > Alphaproteobacteria > Rhizobiales > Afifellaceae > DASWJZ01. Next base: position 53,647 of record CAVTYQ010000003.1, read on the forward strand.
ATGACGATCTCGCCGGCGGTCACGTCCTCAAGCCCGGCCACCATGCGAAGGAGTGTGCTCTTGCCGCAGCCGGACGGGCCGACGAGGACCAGAAACTCCCTGTCGGCGATGTCGAGATCGATCCCGTGCAAGACCTGCACTTCGCCGAAACGTTTCACGACGTGACGAAGACTGACTTCGGCCAAGGGCTCCTCCCATGCTCCCACGGCTCACTTCACAGATGCGTTTTTATGCTGCATTCTGTGCAACCGGTTACAAATTAACATCCCGGTTCCTGCTAGTCGAGCCTCGATGACCGTCAGCGTTCCTCCATCGACAAAACGGCCGGCGGTCGGCGGCAGCGCCGATCTGCCTCAGGCCGGGATGCGGGACGTTGCCCGCCTCGCGGGCGTCTCGATCGCCACTGTCTCGCGCGCCCTGAGCGAACCGTCGCGCGTCAGCCTCAACGTCCGTGTCCGCGTCGAACAGGCCGTGCGCGAATTGGGATATATCCGTCACGGAGCGGCGCGGGCGCTCTCGCTCCGGCGCTCGCATGCGATCGGCGCAATCATCCCGACCGTCGACAACGCGACGCGCGCCGGGAAGGTCGCGTCGCTGCAGAAACGCTGCCGCGAACGGGGTTACAACCTCGTCCTGGCGCTGTCGGAATACGACCTCGAGATCGAGCTGCAGCAATGCCGAAACCTCTTGGAGGCCGGCATCGACGGCCTGATGCTGGAAGGCGGAGTCCACGACCCCGCTCTCTACGCGCTCCTCACCAAGCGCGGCATCGCCGTCGTCAACACCAGCGTCTACGATCCACAGTCGCCGCACCCGAACATCGGCTTCGACAATCGCGCCGTGGCGCGGCGTTTGACCGACCATTTGCTGGATCTCGGGCATCGCGAGATCGGCATGATAGCCGGCCCGACAAGCGGCAACGACCGCGCCGGAGGCCGCGTCGAGGGAGTGCGGGACGCGCTCCGCGCGCGCGGCCTCGATCTGCCCGAAGGACGCATCCTGGAGCGGCCGTATCGCGTGGCTGAAGGGAGGCTCGGGTTGCGCGCGCTGATGGCCCGCGAGCCAGACCTGACCGGGGTGGTGTGCGGCAATGACATTCTAGCGGTGGGCGCCATGATCGAGGCGCAGGAGCTCGGCTATCGCGTCCCGCGGGACCTGTCGATTGCCGGCTTCGACGACCTCGATTGGGCGTCGCAGATTCCTCCCGGGCTCACCACGATGGCGTTTCCTGCCCGGGAAATCGGCCAGCTCGCCGCCGATTATCTGATCGACAAATTGACCGGCAAGAGTGTGCCGCATGCGCTCGAGGTCGAAGTGAAGCTCATCTTGCGCGGCTCTACGGGGCCGGCTCCCCCTTGATCAAAGCGAGCGCCACACGCCACGGCTCGGCGTGAAATCATGCGGATTGACAGGCGCGACACCAACCGGTCTAATCTTGGTAAGCGGTTACAAAACGCAGCATCCCGGAGGAAAGCCCTTTGTTGAGGCTGGGATTGATCGGCTACGGCCTGTGGGGTCGGCATCACGCGCACGCCATCGCCAATGCGCCCGGTGCGGAGCTCGCGGCAATAGCCTGCCAGACGGAGGCGACCGCCGCCGTTGCGAGCGAGCAATATCCCGGCATCAAGATTTATCGCGACTACCGCGCGCTCCTCGACGACGCCTCGATCCAAGCCGTCGACATCGTCGTCCCAAACCATCTGCACGAGGAGATCGGCGTTGCCGCCCTTGAGGCCGGCAAGGACGTGCTCCTGGAAAAGCCGATGGCGCTTTCGGTCAAGGCCTGCGACCGCCTGAATGCTGCGGCCGATGCGTCGGGCAAGGTGCTGACGATCGGCCACGAGTTCCGCCTCTCCACCCAATGGGGACGCATCAAGTCGCTGATCCAGGAAGGCGCCATCGGCGCGCCTCTCTACGCCATGGTCAGCCTTTCGCGCTTCCCCTATCGCCAAGGCTCCGGCGGCTGGCGCTACGACCGCGAGCGCGTCGGCTCGTGGATCCTTGAGGAGCCGGTCCACTTCTTCGATTCCGTCATGTGGTATTTCGAGGCGCTCGGCGACCCGGGCTCGCTGGTCGCCTTCGGCAACGCGCGTCCGCGGGCGAACGGCGGCGGCGCCTCCATGGCCGACAACTTCACCACGATCGTGCGCTGGCCGACCGGCGAATACGCCGTGATCAGCCAATCGCTCGCCGCCTTCGAGCATCATCATGTGATGGAAGTCGTCGGCACCGAGGGCGCCATCCGCACGTGGTGGTCGGGTGCGGAGGATCGCACGCGCGAGCCGCGCTTCGAGCTCAAGGTCAAGCGGAAGGGCGCCGATCGCGCCGAGATCGTGCCGCTCGGCGCCTCCGGCGAACTCTTCGAGCTCGACGAGGAATTGCGCCTGGTCGTCGAAGCGTTTCGCGCCGGCCGCCCGATCGTCTCCGGCGCGGAGGCGCGCAAGCGCATCCTGGTTTGTTTGGCCGCGGAGCAGTCCTTGGCGGAAAACCGCGAAGTCGCGCTCCGCTTTTAGATGTGTCGGCCGGCCCGGCGTGCCGGTCGGATCGCAGAACGGGCCACGTGCGGCCCGCCGCAAAGGGAGGAACACGGATGAAGAGATTCGCTTACGCCTTGGCCGCCGGCGCAATCGCGCTCGGGGCGGCGCTTCTGCCGGGCGCGGCCTCCGCCCAGGACAAGAAGATCACCGTGGTGACGTGGAACATCTCCTACTTCGAGGACGGGTTCCAGCAATGGGTCGCCGCGTTCAAGAAGCTTCACCCGGATTTCGATGTCGAGCGCATCGACATGAAGGGCACGGAGCTGCCGACCTGGTACCAGACGCAGGTCGTCGCCGGCACGCCGCCGGACATCGTCGACGTGCAGGGCGGCCTGTGGCTGCAATACGCCTCGCAGGGCGGTCTCACCGACCTGACGCCCCTGCTTGCGCGCGACAAGGACTACACCGCCGACATGAGCCCCGAGGTGCTGCACAACTGGGTCTACGACGGCAAGAACTACGGCGTGCCGCTCTACATCTCAAAGACCCTCCTCTTCCTCAATCGCAACATGATGAAGAAGGCGGGAATCACCAAGGACCCGGCCAGCTTCGACGACATCATGGCCGACGCCGAGAAGATGACCGGCGGCGAGAACAGCGGCTTCATGACGCTGAACTTCGACTGGCTCTACTGGCCGCTCTTCGCCATGAACAACATCCAGTTCGTGGGCGATGACGGCAAGGCCGCCTTCAACACGCCGGAGGCGGTGGCGCTGGTGAAACGGCTCGCCGACCTGACGCAGAAGGGCGTCATCAACAAGATCAGCTGGACGGGCCGCTGGGTCGAGCCGAACGGCGCCTTCGCCGCCGGCAATGTCGGCATGTTGCAGGCGCACGCGCCGGCCTTCCTCTGGTTCAAGAGCAAGGCTGACTGGGTGAACGACAATTCGGTCGGCGCCATGAACCTGCCGGGCGGCTGGTCGACGCCGAACTCGCATGCGCTGGTGATGTCGGCCGGCAGCAAGCACCCCGAAGAGGCTTGGGACTTCATGAAGATCGCCACCAGCGGCGACGGCGCCTACGCGATGGGCACCGGCACCAACAATCTGACCGGCGACGTGAAGGTCAACGACCGCCTGATGGCCTACTTCAAGGAGAACCTGCCCGCCGTCGTGCCGGTGCTTCAGACGCAGCTTGAGGATCTCGACAAGCTGACCGGCAACTGGCCCTTCGCCGAAGACGCCGCCATCAAGGACGCCTTCTACCCAGAGCTTCAGTCTGCGCTTCTCGGCGAGAAGAGCGCGGAGGACGCGCTCAATTCGGCCGAGCAGAAGGTGAACCGTATCCTTCAGCGGCAGTAGGCCTGATGGTTCAGGATACCGGTGCTGCGCCGGCGCTCTCGATGCGTCGGCGCGGCTTGGCCGCGCCCCCTATCCTGTCGCGCAAGCGAACGCGCGAACTGTCGCTGATCTGGCTTTTCCTGATTCCATCGCTGGCGATCTTCGCCCTCTACCGGATCATCCCGCTGATCTGGAACGTCGTCCTCTCCTTCGAGTTCTGGTCGCCCTACAAGCCCGCGAAATTCGCCGGGCTCTACCATTACCAGGAGATGCTGTTCTATGACGACGCCTTCTGGCAGACGCTGCGGAACACGCTGATCTTCATGGCCTCCGCGCCGATCGGCATCGCCATCGCGCTCGCCGTCGCGCTCCTCGTCGACACCCCGATCCGCGGCCGCAACATCTACCGCACCATCGTCTTCATGTCCTATCCGGTGATGACGGTGGCGGTCGGCATCATCTGGCAGTGGCTCTTCAACGAGAACGTCGGCCTCATCAACTACGTGCTGATCGAGCTCGGCGTCATCGACAAGGGCATTCCGTTCCTGGAAAGCTTCGACTACGCGCTGCCCGCCGTCATCGTCGCCTCGATCTGGCAGGTGATCGGATTCTACATGATCATCCTTTTGACCGGCCTGCAGAGCATTCCGCCGAGCCTTTACGAGGCGGCATCGATCGACGGCGCGAGCGCGCTTCAGCGCTTCCGCCGCATCACGCTGCCGCTGATCCGGCCGTCGCTCTTCCTCTGCTTCGTCGTCGGCATCATCAATTCCTTCACCGCCTTCGACCTGATCTTCGTGATGACCGGCGGCGGCCCGGGTCACGCGACCGACCTCCTCATCACCTACATCTACTCGATGGCCTTCCGGCTCTCGAAATTCGACTACGCCGCCGCGATCACGGTGGTGAATTTCGTGCTCTTCCTGGCGCTCGCCTTCATCGCCAACCGGCTCGCCGGCGGTGAGGCCGGCGCGGTGAAATCGGGCTGAGGTGACGCGATGAGCCGCTATCCGCGCTGGCCGATCCACATCGCGCTCGGGCTCGTCTCGGCGGTGATGTTGGTGCCCTTCTACTGGGTGCTGAAGACCAGCCTGACGGGTGAGAACATCTTCGTGTTCCCGCCGTCGCTCGTGCCCCGAAATCCGAACATCTTCTATTACGTCGACGTCTGGTACGCGATCCCGTTCCTGCGCTACCTGGTCAACAGCGTCGTCGTATCGGCGATCGTCGTCGTCGCCAACGTGTTCCTGAACGCCATGGCCGGGTACGCTCTGACGCGCGACTTCCCCGGCAAGGCGGCGACGATCCTGCTTTTCCTCTCCTGCATGATGATCCCCTTCCAGGTGACGATCATCCCCGCCTACCTGATCACCTCGAAGCTCGGGCTCTTGAACACCTATGCCGGCATGGCGCTGCCGCTCGGCTCGACCATCGTCTGCATCTTCGTCTTCAAGGCCGCCTTCGAGGCGATCCCGCGTTCCCTCGTCGACGCGGCCCGCATCGACGGCGTACCGGACTGGATGATCGTCTTTCGCATCATTCTGCCGCTGACCAAGCCCGCCATTGCCACCAACGTCATTCTCTCCTTCATCTGGTCATGGAACAGCTTCCTCTGGCCGCTCGTCGTCGTCCGTGACGCGTCGATGCAGACGCTGCCGCTTGGGCTGGCGCGGTTCCTCTCGGTCGTGGAGGACACAACTGGCGCGCTCTACGCCTTCTGCGTCATGGTGCTTGTGCCGGGGCTCCTGATCTTCCTGCTTGCGCAGAAGGAGTTCATCAGCGGCCTGACCTCAGGCGCCACGAAGGGCTGAGCCATGCGTTGGTCCTGGCTGAAGAACCGTTTCGTCCTCACCTTCGGCGGGATCGCGCTCTTGACGGCGCTGTGGAACGTCTACGTCGCCTTCAACGACGACGGCATCATCGAGGGCCAGGTCATCGACGCGAGCGGCGCGCCGGTCGAGGGCGCGACCGTCCGGCTGACGGAGCGCACGCTCCTCGTGGCACAGCCGCGCGGCACGGCGAAAACCGATGCGGACGGTCGCTTCCTCTTCACCGGCCACAACCTCCATCACTTGTTCCTGGAGGCCGCCAGGGGTGACGGCAAGGCGGGTCCGTTCGAATACCGCCTCTATTTCAACGGCGAGAATCTCATGCTGCGGAAGCCGCTGCAGCTTTCCGGCGGAAGCGTCTCGTGAGCGGAGGCGGCGAGCGCCCTCTCGTCATCTTCGACCCTTTCCCCCGTTCCCGCGATCTGATCTTCACGAAGGAATTGTGGGAACGGCTCGAAGGCGCTGCGCGCATCGTCGCGCGCGACGGAAGCCGCATGCCGGACGCCATGGTGGACGAGCATCTGGGTGAGGCTGCGCTCGTCATCGGGCAGACCGACCTCCCCGCAGAGCGCCTCGCCCGCGCCCCTCGCCTGAAGGCCGTCATCAACGTCGAAGGCAATTTCCTGCCGAACGTGGATTACGCCGCCTGCTTCGAGCGCGGCATCAAGGTGCTCGGCGTTGCACCGGCGTTCGCCCGGCCCGTCGCCGAGATGGGGCTCGCTCTGGCGCTCGATCTTATGCGCGGCGTCACTCGCGCCGATGCCGCCTTCCGGGCCGGCGAAGAGCGCTATGGGCTCGCCGGCAATCGCGACGCGACGACGCTTTTCGACGCCGAGATCGGGCTCATCGGTTTCGGCAATCTCGGGCAAGCGCTGCTTCCCCTCCTCCTCCCCTTCAGGCCAAAGGTCCGCGTCTTCGATCCCTGGCTGCCGGAAGGATATCTGCGCGACATCGGCCTCATCCCCGCGGCTCTCGACGAGCTCCTCGGCACGTCGCGTGTGATATTCGTGCTTGCCGGCGTGACGGCTGAAAACCGCGGCATGATCGGCGCACGCGATTTCGCACTGATGCCGGACGGCGCTGCCTTCATCCTCTTGTCGCGCGCCGACGTCGTCGATTGGCTGGCGTTTCTCGAGGCGACAAGCGACGGCCGCATCCGCGCCGCCACCGACGTCTTCCCGGAAGAGCCGGCGCCCGTCGACGATCCGGTGCGCCGCCACCCGCATATTCTCCTGTCGTCGCATCGCGCCGGAGGGACGCGCGACGCCTTCCACCGGATCGGCGAGATGACGGTCGACGACGCGCTTCTGATCCTCGCCGGCCTGCCGCCTGTCCGCCTGCAAGCCGCCCGTGCGGAGACCGTCGGCCGGCTCCGCTCAAAGCCCGGCCGCTCCTACAAGAAGGGCGAGATTTGATGGCGCAGGCCGAGACGATGCGCCGCCTCGGCCTCGATCCGGCGCGGCGCGCCGCGATCCTGCACGAAGACGATGTCGGCATGTGCCATGGCGCGAACGCCGCCTTCCTGGAGCTGTCGAAGAGCGGCGCGCTTACCTGCGGCTCGGTCATGGTCCCCTGCCCCTGGTTTCCGGAAATCGCGCACGCCGCAGCTTCCGATCCGTCGCTCGACCTTGGCGTCCATCTCACCCTGACGAGCGAATGGCCGGGCTATCGCTGGGGCCCGCTGACGCGCGCCTCGGCGAGTTCCGGGCTGGTCGACGAGGAGGGCTATTTCCCGCGCAATGTCGCCGCGCTTGCGATAGGGGTCGAGGTCGACGCGGCCGAAGCCGAGATGCGCGCGCAGCTTGAGCGCGCGCTCGCCTTCGGCATCGATGTCACGCACCTCGACACGCATATGGGGGCGGCGCTTTCGCCGGCGCTGGTGGACGCCTATTGCCGGATCGGCATCGAGTACCGGCTGCCGGTGCTCCTCCCCCGCCGCGGCGGCTGCTACGCCGAATTGCTGAACTTCGACGACTCCGCGATTCCCGTCTGGGAGAAGGCCGCCGCACGTCTTGAAGCACGCGGGATGCCGCTCGTTGACGATTTCCGCATGACCCCCGGCGTGCCGCGCGAAGAAAGCGACGCCGCCTACCGCGTCCTGGTCGACAATTTGCCGGACGGCATCACCTTCGTCGCGCTGCATCCGAACACATCCGGCGACATCGAGACGATCGTTCCTCCGCGCGCGCACTATCGCACCGAAGAGCATCGCCTGCTCCGCGACGGAAGAATCAAAGCGTGGCTGGAAGCCGCGAAGGTCCAGACCCTCGGCATGCGCGCGCTCCGCGACTTCATGCGGAGCAGCGCAGGTTAGTCGGCGACGCGCTCCACGTGCGCGGTGCGGAAGCGCGCGATCCGCGCTATGTCCGGCTCGATGCCGAGCCCAGGCCGCTCGGAGAGCATCAGCCACCCGTCCGCGACAATCGGCCAGGACTCCGCGATCTCGCTCCTGAGCGGATTCGGATTCACGTCGACCTCGAGCAATCCGTCGCCGCCGGCCGCCGCGAGGAGATGCGCCGACGCCGCAAGCCCGATGCCGGACCCCAGGAAATGTGGACAGTAGGAGAGACCGGCCGCAAGCGCCGTGCGCGCCACCTCAAGGCATCCTGAAATCCCGCCCCATTTCGCCGCGTCTGGCTGAATGACGCTGAGACACCGCTCGCGGATCGCCGCGTCGAACGCAGCGCGGCCGACAAAATTCTCGCCGCCCGCGAGCGGCATCGAGGCCTGTCGGCTGAGCCTCTGCCAGGACTCCGCCGGGGCATCGACGCGAAGCGGCTCCTCCAGCCAGCGGAGCGACGCGCTCTCGACCTCCCTCACGAAACGAAGCGCGTCGTCGAGTCCAAAACCCTGGTTGGCGTCGGCCGCCAGCCGCTCGCCGGAGGCGAGGCCGTTCGACAGCGCTTGGGTCAGCCGGATGTCTTCAGCGAGATCGAAGCCGACCTTGATCTTGAAGTCGCGAAACCCGTTCGCTCGGCTCGCGGCAATGACGCGGTTGGCCGCGCGCACGTCGATGCCGCTCGCATAGGCTCTGACCCGCGCCCTGCTTCCTGGTGCAAGAAGCGCGTGCAGCGGCTCTGCCGCGCGGCGCGCAAGAAGATCCCAGAGCGCCATGTCGAGGCCGGCGATCGCTTGCGCATAAGGCCCCTGCTCGCCGGACTGCAGCGCCTTGACCGCGACGCTCTCCGACACGAACGCGAAGCAAGCCGGCGCATCGGCAAAGCTCTTGCCGAGGACGAGTTCCGCCAGATCCTCCGACAGGAGCCGGATGCGATGCTCCGCCGCGCTGACCGGCCAGTTGCACCAGACTTCGCCCCAGCCGAAGGCGCCCTCCCCGTCCGCCACCTTGACCAGGAGGCAGGGGCGATCGCGCATCGTCCCGAACGAGGTCGCGACGGCCACGTCGAGCGGGACGCGGAAGATGCTCGCCTCGATCCCGTCGATCTTGATCGGACGCACGTCGGCTTCGCCGACCGGCTTGATCTCTTCTCGTCGCATGAAACCCGCGGGCGAGCGGGACGCGAGGCCTCTAGCCGAGCCCCGCGACGCAGACGTATTTGATGTCGAGATAGTCCTCGACGCCGTATTTCGAGCCTTCGCGGCCCATCCCGGATTCCTTTACGCCGCCGAACGGCGCGACCTCGGTGGTGATCAGCCCGGAATTCACGCCGACCAGCCCGTAGCGGAGCGCTAGCGACACACGGAACGTGCGCGCCAAGTCGCGGGTATAGAAATAGCAGGCGAGGCCGAACTCGGTGTCGTTGGCGTAGGCGAGCGCTTGCTCCTCTTCCTCGAAGCGGAAGATCGGGCTCAACGGTCCGAATGTCTCCTCGCGCGCGACCGCCATGTCCTGCGTTGCATCGCGAATGACGGTCGGCTCGAAGAAGGTCCCGCCGAGCGCATGCGGCTTGCCGCCGGCCACCACCTTGCCGCCTTTCTTCACGGCGTCGGCGATGTGCTGCTCGACCTTGGCGACGGCCTTCTTGTCGATGAGCGGCCCCTGCTGCACGTCCTTCTCGCGGCCGTCGCCGACCTTCAGCCGCTTCACCGCTTCCGTCAGCTTCTCCACGAAGCGCTCGTAGATGCCTGCCTGCACGTAGAAGCGGTTGGTGCAGACGCAGGTCTGGCCGGAGTTGCGGTACTTGGCGGTGATCGCGCCTTCGACCGCCTGGTCGAGATCGGCATCGTCGAAGACCAGAAACGGCGCGTTGCCGCCGAGTTCCATCGACATGCGCTTCATCGTCTTGGCGCCCTGCTCGACCAGTTTCTTGCCGACTTCCGTCGAGCCCGTGAACGATATCTTGCGAACCGTCGGGTTGTCGCAGAGTTCCGCGCCGATCTCACTCGCCGAGCCGGTCAGGATGTTGACGATGCCGGCGGGCACGCCCGCCTTTTCGCAGAGCACGCCCCATGCGAGTCCGGAATAGGGCGTCTGCGACGCGGGCTTGATGACGATCGCGCAGCCGACCGCGAGCGCCGGTCCGAGCTTGCGGGCGATCATCGAGGAGGGGAAGTTCCACGGCGTGATCGCGCCGACGACGCCGACCGGCTGCTTCTGCACCAGGATTTGGCGTCCCGCCCACGGCGAAGGAATGATGTCGCCGTAGATGCGCCGGGCTTCCTCGGCGAACCACTGCACGTAGGCGGCGCTCATGCCGACTTCGCCGCGTGCCTCCGCAAGCGGCTTGCCCTGCTCGAATGTGAGGAGCATCGCCAGCTCTTCCTGGTTCTCGCGGATCAGGCCGGCGAGCCGGTGCAGGATTTCGCCGCGCGAGGCGGCCGTCGCGGCCGCCCATGCCGGCTGCGCCGCCGCGGCCGCAGCGATCGCACGGGCGGTTTCCGCCCTGCCGCTCCGCGGGACCGTGCCGATCGTCTCGCCCGTCGCCGGATCGTTGACGTCGATCGTCGCGCCACTGTCGGCACTGACCCACTTGCCACCGATCAGGTTCGCTTCGCGCTTGTATTCGAGCTTCTGCAACATGGGACATTCACTCCGTGGATGCGGGTCGACGTGCCCGCTTCACAGCGCTTCGATCTCAGCGAGAAGGGGCGCCGCGATGGTGATGCCCTCGGCCTCCGCTGCGGCGCGCCGCTCAAGTCGGCGGCTTCCAGGCAGGCGGGCTCCGGGCTCGGCTTCGATCATGGCCGCAAGCGCCGCAAAGCGTTGCACCGCCTCTTTACCCCCAATCGCCGCCGGATCGAAAGCGATAATGAGCTGACCGGTTCCGGGCGGCGGCCCCTTCGCGTCGAGAAACGAGGAGGCCTCGCTCGCATAATTCGCGCCGGTGAGCCCGGCCGCCAGAAGCTCCACCATGAGCGCGAGCACCGTCCCCTTCGCTTCCCCGATTGGCACCATCGTCCCGGCAAGCGCCTCGGCCGGGTCCGTCGTCGGCTGTCCGGCGGCGTCGAGCGCCCAGCCCTCCGGAATTGGCTCGCCCTTCTGCTTCGCTGCGAGGAGGTTGCCGCGCGCCACCTTCGACAGCGAGAGATCGATGACGAGCGGCGGATGCGCCGGAAGCGGGCACGCGAAGGCGATTGGGTTGGTGCCGAAGAGACCGCGCGTTCCGCCCCAGGGAGCGATCGCCGCCGGCGTATTGGCAAAGAAAAGCGCGACGATGCCCTCCTCCGCCAGCGCCTCCACGGTGTGGCCCGCCGCACCGCAATGATGCGATCGGCGGATCGCCGCGGCGGCAACGCCCTCGCGCTTTGCGGCATCAGCGAGAAGCGGGCGCGCCACGTCGAGGGCCGGATACGCGAAGCCCGCCGCCGCATCGACCAGCACCAGCGCGGGGCGTGGCTGAGACGTTCTCGGTGATGCGAATCCGTCGACCTTTCCGACCTTCGCCTGCTCCGCGTAGCTCGGCACGCGCGACATGCCGTGCCCCTTGAGCCCCTCGGCCTCCGCCGCCACGAGCGCCCGGGCGACCGCTGCCGCGTTTTCAGGACTCGTGCGGCAGCGCTCAAGGGTGCGGACGACAAGCGCCCGCGCCTCCACGAGCGTTAGGCGCTCGCCGCTCATTTGCCGCTCGCAAGGTGCTCGCGGACCTTCTCCGCGATCAGCCAGGAAACCCGCACATTGGATTCCTTCGTCACGCCCGCGATATGCGGCGTCAGCACCAGGTTCGGCACGCCGAGGAAGTGGCGCCCCAATTCCGCACTCACCGGCTCTTCCGCGAAGACGTCGAGCGCCGCCCCGCCGAGGCGCCCTTCCTTCAGTGCCGCGCAGGCCGCGGCTTCGTCGACGACGCCGCCGCGCGCGGCGTTGATCAGAATCGCGTCGGATTTCATGCGCGCGAGTGCGCCGCCATCAATCAGATTGCGTGTCTGGTCGGTCAGCGGAACGTGCAGGCTCACGACATCGGAGTTCGCCAGCAAATCGTCGAGTTCCAGCCGCTCCGCCTCCTCCCACGCCGGCGCGCCCGTCGGAAGATAGGGATCGAACGCACCGATGCTCATGCCAAGCGCTGCGGCGCGGGTCGCCGTGGCACGGGCGATGGCGCCAAAGCCGACAAGGCCGAGTTGCTTGCCGGCGATCTCGCGGCCGACGAGGCGGTTCCGCGGCCAGCGCCCTTCCGCCACATCGTTGCTTGCGGCGTAGGCGCCGCGGAGCAGGAGCATCGCCGTCGCGATGACATATTCGGCGACCGAGACATCGTTGGCGCCAGTTGCGGGGTAGACGGCGATCCCGCGCGCCCGACAGGCTGCCGCGTCGATGTTGTCGAGGCCCACGCCGAGGCGGCCCACGCAACGAAGCTGTGCGGCGGCCTCAAGAAGCGCTCCGCGTACCTGCGTCCGGTTCCGCACGATCAACGCCCGCGCGTCGGCGACGCGCCGAGCAAGCTCCTCCGGCCGGTCGACCAGAGCGGCGTCGTAGAAGACGTCATGGCGTCGTGACAGGTCGCCGACGGCCGCTTCGTCCATGAATTCCGAAATGACGATATCCGTCACCGCAAGTCCGTTCTTGTTCGAGTGGAAGCCGCAGGCTAGCGCCCGCGCCCAGATTCCGGTGTTCTATCAACTATTCGCATCATTCAAAGGTCCGCTCGGCAGCACTCGCGACGATCCGAGGTTCGGAGTTGCTGCGCCCCGCCGGGACGTGGGAAATTGCCCACGATCAGGGGTCTGGGAATTTCCGCTCGATGCGCGACGTTGAAAAACTGACGGTCGCAATCTGCAGTCACAATCGCGCGCGGCTGCTTCGCGGCACGCTGAATTCGCTCGCCTTCGCGGAACTGCCCGCCCAGTTCGACTGGGAGGTTCTCGTTGTCCTCAACGCCTGCAGCGACGACAGCGCCGCCGTTGTCAGGGAGTTTGCGACGCGTCTTCCGGTTCGCGCCGTTGCCGAGCCTGAGCACGGTCTTTCCGTGGCGCGCAACTGCGCCATCGAGAGCGCCACTGGCGATTTCATGCTCTGGATCGACGACGATGTCCACGTCGCGCCTGACTGGCTGCGCCGGTATGAAGCGGCGATCCTGGCGTGGCCTGGCACGGCCTTTCTCGGCGGCAGCATTTCGGTCCGGCCGGAAGCTCCCGTCGCCCCATGGTTCGATGCCGTGCTTCCGGCGATTGGCTCGGTCTTCGCGCATTTGCCGCTCGATGGCGTAGAGGACGGCGCCCCAATGGCCGGCAAGAGAGCCCTGCCCTTCGGCACCAATTTCGCCATCCGCACCGAGGTGCAAAGGCGACATCGATACAATCCGTATCTTGGAAGGTCTCAGGGCAAGTACCTTCGCAACCACGAAGAGACGAGCGTCCTCACCTATGTGCTTGGCGACGGTCACGAGGGCCGGTGGGTACCGACCGCCCGTGTCGAGCACGTCGTTCCGGTGGAGCGCCAGACGGCCGCGCACATTCGCGCGTATTTCGTCGGCAACGGAATCGTCCGTGGGCTGCAGGCACGCAACGCCGGTCAAGACGTGGGGCTTCCGAGCTTGATCGCGGACTCCCGCCGGGCGATTGTCACGGAGCTTCGTTACCAGCTCGCGCGGCGTCTCAGGCCGCCGCACCGTTGGGCGCGCCGATTGCTCAAGGCCTCCGATGCCCGCGGCGAATGGCTCGGAAAATACGGCCCGCGCCCTTTCGCGCTGCCGTCAAGCATCAACTTTTAGCCGCGTCAGGACCGAGCGGCCGCTGAGCCCGTCCCCGCCCGCCGCGTCGAGAAGATCGATCGCCGTCGGCACGACGTCGAAGGCGCTCGCGTCTCCCCCCTCTCCGGGTTCGATGCCCGCGGCCTTCAGGTAAAGGAAGCCGTGAGCACCGGTATGCCCGCCGGTTCTTCGCATGGGAACGGGGCCGATCGTGCCATGTTTCGGATGCGCGAAGCCGACGACCGCCGGTTCGAAATCGACATAAAGGTCCGCCTCCCAAGGATCGATGCTCATCGGATCTTTTTCCGCGAAGCGGATCGCCCTGACGGCCGGACCACCGGAGAGTGGGTCGCTGCATGCGGAGAGGAGGTCGGACAATTCCCGGCAAGCGGCCGCGTAGTCGGCCGGCGAGACGCGACCGTTCTTCTCGCGGCCGGCTAGATTTATCCGAATGCGTCCATCGTAGTAGGAAGGCAGCGCAAACGCCTTCATCTTCGGCCAAAACCGCGCGTAGCGTGCCGCCGGCATCCAGGCGAGTTCTGAGTCCGGCGGGCGCTTCTCCTTCTTCCCGCCGAGCCACCGGCGTATCCGCCTCTCCCAGCGCCCGGGCTTCTTCGGCCTGGGGACGAGGCGCTCGAGCGCGGTGCCCCAGTCCTCGTCCTCCGCAAGAAGCGGCATGCCGTTCGGAAGCACGGCCGTCCATTGCGGCTCGCGCATATAGGCTCGGCCGAACGCATGGCGATAGAGAAGCTCCGGCAGAAGCGCCATTGCCGGGACGTCAGCGTCGTTCGCGCCCATGCCATGCATCGCGAATATCAAGAGCGCCGCATCCGGGAATGCGGTCGCGAGGTGTCCGACGAGCGCGTCGACCGCGTCGTAGATGCGGTTCAGCGCTTCGGCGCTGGCGGCGGCCAATTCAACGGCGTGCAGCGGATGCGTGGCGTCGACGCCGTGCCACAGCGGCTCCGTCGCGGAATGCGGCTCGCTCACGACGACAACTCCGAGATCCCAATCCGGCAAGCGCTCGGCAAGGAGCCAGCGGGCCGCTTCCGCGCGCATCTCGACTGCGCGGACGAGCGCCTCACCGAGCGTTTTCGTTCTCGCCACCGATGGCCACGAGAAGCCGTAAATCCAGCGCTGAGCAGGATAGCGGCCAAACCGGGCATCGAATTCCGCCTGGAGCTCCGGCGGGCTGCAGGCGGTCGCGACGCCCGGATCGTGCGCGCCCCAATTCGATATGCCGCGCAAACGCGCGGATTTCGTGAGATCGCAGTATGGCAGGTCGAAGACGACCGTTTTGACCGGCAGGTCGGCGGCGAACGGGCGCGCTGTCGTCAGCGGCTGGCAAACGGAATAGGTGCTTGGGTCGAACGTGACCGCCGACCAGCGTCCGCCGTCGTCGGGAGAAAGGCCACTGCTGACTTCCTCCCAGGCGAGGCCCGAATACTTCGCAATGCCCTGGTCGAGCGCGAAGCGCGCGCTCTCATCCCGCAGCCGCCGCAAGTGTGGCAGCCGACCCTCCTTCATCATCGCCTCGGCAAGCGATATCTCGAATCCGTCGAGCCCGATCATCAGTACGCGTGTCATGCCGACAATGAGACGCGAAAAAGCCCGCCGCGCAAGCGCAACGGGCTGGAAAACGCTGGCGCCGCCTCCGCCGTGGCAGAAGCGCGGATGACCGCTCGCGGCGCCGGCTATTCGGCGGCGATGAACTTCTCGCCGCGGAAGTCGGGCGCGTTCTCGCCGTCACGGGCGCGGCTGACCTTCACCGTCGGAAGCTTCGACACGCCCGACGGCTCCACCGTGGAAACTTCGATTTCGCGCTCCGCCGCCTTCAGCGCGCCGAGGAAAATGTTCAGCTCGGTGAGCGTCATGCGGAGATAGGCTTCGGAGGACTGCCGCTTCTTGCTCTCGTCGAGGACGGAGAGCGAAAAGCCCATCCGCTCCAAGTCGAAGTCGCGAATCTCGATGCCGATATTCAGCTTACTCATCACCCTTCTCCTCAGATCGCGAGCCGCTAACGACGGTCCATCTGACCACGCCGGGCCGAAAACGGACTAACGGACTCTTAACCAACACGCTAGGGATTGATCCTCTGAGGGTTAACCCGATTGTCAAGCAACCCCCTCCACCGGTCTCCCACCAACCGGGTTCTTCGACTTCTAAAATAAAGTCGATTAATAATCCTCGACTGCGTCAGTCCGATGACTTCTGCCGTTTACTAAGCAGGCGAAATGAAGCGGTGTCGCGGCACGGATGCGGCGGCAGCGGGGCGCGTTTCGGGCTGTCAAATGGCCTTCATCGCCGCCGCGAGCCCCTTCTGCAGATCGGCGCCGTTCATTGCCGGGTAGAATTCGACCTTGGCGTCGAGCTGCAGGAAGAGCGGTTCCGCGATCATCGGGATCTCCGAGGAATCCTTCATATCGAAGAAGAACATGGCGCTTCGGATCCCCGCGTCGGCGACGAAGTAGCTCGCCTCCGGTTTCAGCTTGGCCATGGTCGCCTCCATGATCTTGCCGAGCGTGCCATTCTTGATTGCACGGTTGCCGGCCTCAACCGGAACGGTGATCTTCAACATTGTTCGCATGGAAAAACCTCCCTTACAGGTCGCCGTCCAAGCGGGCGTCGCCCCGGCCGTGACCACCGCGATAATGATGAGCCGCCGGCTTTGGTTTGCCTAATTAAAAGGAATTCACCTTGTCCCCGGCGGCGCGCATCGGCGACGCCGCCCCCGATCCGGCACTGGCCATTCGCTATTCGCCGTCCGCTTTGGTAGGTAGCGCGGGAGCCGCCCATGACGAAGATCGCCCTTCTCGCCAGCGACGCGCCGGAGGCCCGCGAGGCCGCCGACGTGCTCGGCGCGCGCTACGGCGACGTGCCGATCAGCGAAGCCGAGATCGTCGTCGCGCTCGGCGGCGACGGGTTGATGCTGAGCGCGCTCCACCAGACGATGAGCACGGGAAAACCGATCTACGGCATGAACCGCGGGTCGGTCGGCTTCCTCATGAACGAGTACCGGCCTGACGGGCTTACGGAGCGGCTTGCGGCGGCGAAGATCGAGACCATCCACCCGCTCCTCGCCACCGTGACCGACGAGAACGGCACGAGCCGGGCGCACGCCATCAACGAGGTCTCGCTGCTTCGCCAGTCGTATCAGGCGGCGAAGCTCAGGATCAGCGTCGACGGCCAGGTGCGGCTCGAGGAGCTGATCTGCGACGGCGTGTTGCTTGCGACCCCGGCCGGCTCGACCGCCTACAACCTCTCCGCGCACGGGCCGATCCTTCCGATCGAGGCGCCGCTTCTGGCGCTGACTCCGATCAGCGCGTTTCGCCCGCGCCGTTGGCGCGGCGCGCTGCTGCCGAACGACGTCAAGGTGCTGATCGAGGTCTTGGAAGCCGAGAAGCGCCCGGTCAACGCGGTCGCCGACCACGTGGAGTTCAAGAGCGTGAGCGCGGTCGCGATCGAGGAGGATCGGAGCGTCGCCTCGCTCATCATGTTCGACCACGACCATTCGTGGGACGAACGCGTTCTCGCCGAGCAGTTCCGCTACTGAGCCGCGCCACCTGGCTCAGCAGGTGATGCCGGCAGCCTCCGCAACGTGCGGCAAGCGGGCGACAGCAACCGTCGCAGTCTGGCGAAGATTCCGTGCTCGCGGATGTAGGCCTGATAGTCGCGATAGACCGGGTCGCGCGCGAGATGCCGCTCCTCGGTGATGAGATCAGCCGCCAGGTCGACCTTTTGAAGCTCGCCGCAAGTCTCTCCGCGCCCATCTGAGACGCGGCCGTCAAGATCCGCCGTGGACGCTAGTTTCCGTTGCTGGCGACAATAAGCGCCTCGATGCTCGTCGGCGGGGGCAGCGGTCGCGGCGCGCTGACGTAGGCGGGATTCGGCCGCGGCGCCGCGGCGACGACATAGGCCGGCGTCGGCGGTTGCGGCGCGGCCGCGGCGACGTAGGCAGGCGCCGGCGGCTGCGGAGCCGGCTCCTGCGTGACGCGATAGCCGCTGCCGAGGAACCAGCGCGGTGCGCTGACGGAATCGAGCGGGCCCGCCTGTGCGATGACGCTGCGCGGGATGTAGGCGCGCCCGGGCGTCGGTGTGCGCTCGTAGAAGGCGTTACCGCCGGCCACCGTCACATAGTGCATATTCGAGTAGCTATAGGTGCGGCCGGCCGTATGGAAGAACATCGCCTTGCCGACGCCGCGATGGCGTTTGCCGGAGAGCACCTGGTCGGCGATGTGGTAGGCGCGGTCGCGGCTCTTTCCCGCCGGCATCGGCTTCGATAGCGCGCCCGGCGCGAACTGGTTCGGCTGCCCGATTACGGCGCACACGCTGTTTGGATATTTGCTGGATTCGACCCGGTTCATCACCACCGTGCCGACCGCGAGCATCCCCTCGTCGCTCGAGCGGATCGATTCGAAATACATGACGCGCGCCATGCAGTCGCGGTCGCGGGTCGCGACTCCGGAGAGATGCCCGCACGACCCGAGCCCGCCTAAAGCGAGGCCGAGGAACGCAAACCGCACTAGGCGCGGGGAAGCCCCCGACCGTCGACACGCTGCCATACAAGAAACCGCACAATCGGCAATTCGACCGCGCGCATCTTGGCCTCAAAGGGCACAACGATTGGTTAAGAATAAGAAGCGGTCGCCCGCGTCGGCGAAAGGCGTCTCGATTTGGCCGGACCTCGTGGCCCTGAGATCAGGCCGCTTCGCTGAATTGCTCGGCGTAGTCGCGGGCGGCGGCGCGCTTTGCGTCGCGGGCGAAGCGGCGAAGCAGAAGCAGGATCTGGTCGAGCTCGCGATCCTCGCGCTTCTGATAGCGCGACACGATCGCATCGATCAGATGCGTGGCGCGACGATAGTCGCTGCCCGCGCCCGCCTCGCCCTTGCGGATGACGTCGATCGCGGCGGCGAAGACCGGAAACGTCTTCTTCGGCAGGTTCGCTCTGTGGAGAAGTGCCTTCAGGTTTCCCGCGCGTCCCGAGGCGATGAGGGCCGAGACCCGTTCGCGCGGCACCCGCGCGAGCGCCGAAAGCGACGTCTCGAAGAGAAGCGTCTGGCCGGCCGCGACCGCCCGGATCAGGAAGGCCGGCGTCAGCGCGTTCGCTTCGATGAGCTGGCCGACGAGCGCCGGCATGTTCTCCGCCGGCGCCTCGAAGGCGGCGGCAATAGTGGCGCATTCGCGCGCATCGCGCGTCACCGTCGCGGCGCGCTCCGGCGTGGTCCAGCCGTGCTCGACGATAAGCTCGCGCAGCGCCTCGGCGAGCTTTCCGAGCAGCACTTCGCGCACGTCGAGCGGCAGGTCGCCGCGTTCAAGCAGCGCCAGCCGAAGCTCCGGGTAATCGCCGTAGCGTGCGACGATGCGGTCGAGCGTGAAGCGCGGCACGCGCGCTCCGCGGTTCGAAACCAGCTTAAGGCATGCCTCGTCGGTCCCCACCTCTCCGATAGCCGCCGATACGGCGCGCGACAGGAACGGGCGGCTGGCGATCGCGATCTGCAGCGTCTCGCCCCGCGCCGCGACCATGTCGACAAGCTCGCAGTCGAGGATCACCGGCGAGTTCGCCGCCACGATGATCGCCACCGGTTCGACGTCGGTCGCGAGCGCCGTCATCAGGTGCGCGGGCGCCCTTTCGCTTCTCGAGAGCGCCTCCGCAAGCGCCATCCGGACCTCGACCGCCGGATCGTCGAGGAGCATGGTCATCGCCGCCTCGATCTCGTCGCGTTCGTCCTCGCGCGAGTCAGGGGCCAGATAGCCGCGCGCCAGCTCGCGCGCCGCCCCGGCGCGGTCGGCAAGTGGAGCCCGCCGGGCCCACTGGACAAAGCTCTCGACCATCGCGCCCATGGAAATCCTTGGTTTCGCGCGGGTTTCACGCGTCGAACGACGTTAAGGAATGGTGCACAAAGAGGCTTAACGAATAGTTTCCAGGCAAACCGGCCTTTCGGGGCCCTGTGCCGGAAGCTAGTCTCGACCTTAGGGGATTCTGATGGCCGGACTTTACTTCGAGGATTTTGCGCCCGCGCAGCTCTTTCACCACCCGCTCAGGCGCACCGTCACCGAGATGGACAACATCCTCTTTTCAAGCCTGACGCTGAACCCGCAGCCGCTTCATATCGACCGCCACTACTGCGAGACCGAAACCGAGTGGGGCCAGCCGCTCATGAACTCGCTCTTCACGCTCGGGCTCATGATCGGCATCTCCGTCAACGACACGACTGTCGGCACGACGATCGCCAATCTCGGCATGAACGAGGTGCGCTTCCCTAATCCGCTTTTCCAGGGCGACACGGTACATGTCACGACCGAGGTGGTCGCCAAGCGCGAATCGAAGTCGCGGGCGGACGCCGGCATCGTCGAGTTCGAGCACAAATGCTTCAACCAGCACGACACGCTGGTCGCCGTCTGCCGCCGCCAAGCCTTCATGAAGAAGCGGGCCGGCTAGACGTGCGCTCGCTCCTCTTCGTCCCCGGCGACAGCGATCGCAAGCTTGAGAAGGCGTTTCGCGCCGGCGCGGATGCGGTGATCGTCGACCTTGAAGACTCGGTCGCGCCGGAGATGAAGGACGCGGCGCGACGAAGCGCACTCACGTTCCTGAAAGCGCATCGCGATGCCGCGGAGCGGCCGCTTCTTTACGTCCGCGTCAATGCGCTCTCGACGCCGCATGCCGACGGCGACCTCGACGTCGTCATGACCGGCGCCCCCGACGGCATCATGCTGCCGAAGGCGGCGGGCGGCGCCGACGTGACGCTGCTTTCTGCGAAACTCTCGGTGCGCGAGGCGCTGCACGGCATCGGCGACGGCGCGACGAAGATCGTCGTGCTGGCCACCGAGACCGCCCAATCGATCTTCACCCTCGGCACGTATCGCGGCGCGAGCCCCAGGCTTGCCGGATTGACGTGGGGCGCGGAGGATCTCGGCGCCGCGACCGGCGCGCTCCAGACACGCGAAGGCGCCGAGTGGACGGAGCCGAACCGCATCGTGCGGAGCCTCGCGCTTTTCGCGGCGACGGCGGCGGGGGTTCCCGCGATCGACGCGGTCCACGCCGACTTCCGCGATTTGGAAGGCCTGAAGCGCGAGTGCGCCGCCGCGCGGCGCGACGGCTTTTCCGGCAAGCTCGCGATCCACCCCGACCAGGTGGAGGCGATCAACGAGGCCTTCACCCCCTCCGCCGAAGCCATCGCCCATGCCGAGCGCGTGCTCGCCGCCTTCAAGGCAGCGGGCGACACCGCCGTCACCTCGCTCGACGGCAAGATGCTCGACCTGCCCCACCTCAAAGCCGCCGAACGCCTCCTCGCCAAAGCCGCGCCGTCGGCCCCGCCCGAGAAGCCTGCGGCCGGGGCTGCCGCGTCAGATTCGAAGGCTCCGGAGGCAGCTACGCAGGGGCGGGCACCTCCCACCTCTCCGTAATCTCCGCCACATCCGGCCTGTCTCTCTCCACCGGCGGGACAGTCGCCGTGCCGATATGGACGAAGCCGGTGACCTTCTCCCCGGGTTTCAGCCCGAGCCAGGCCTTCGCCTCCTCGTCATAGGCGTACCAGCCGGTCAGCCAGTTCGACGCAAAGCCATAGGCGTTCGCGGCGTGGACGAGGTTCAGCGCCACGCAGGCGGAGGAGAGTTGCTGCTCCCAGAGTGGAATCTTCGGGTGGTCGGCGATCGGCGATGAGATCACGGCGACAACGAGCGGCGCGTCGGCAAAGCCCTTGGCCTTCGCCTCGCGGATCGTCCGCTCCTTCTCGTCGGAGTGCGTCTTTGCGATCTCGATGAGGCCGGCGATCGCCTTCTCGCGCGCCGCCTTATCGAAAAGGATGAAGCGCCAGGGCGCGAGCTTCCCGTGGTCGGGCACGCGCGCGGCGATCGTCAACATGGCGCTGAGCGTCGCCAGGTCGGGCGCCGGCTCGGCGAGCAGCGAAGCGGGAATCGTCCGCCGGGTCGTGAGGTAATGCGCCAGCCCTTCGTTCATCCGAAAATCCCCGTGAAATTGCCATGTCTTGAATTCGCCATCCTCGCGGGCTTACCACGGTCGCCTGCGGATTTGCCATTGCGAGGATCGCCGGCCCGATGTCCTTGATCGCCCGCATTCTGGCGGCGCTTGTCTTTGTCGCGGCGGCCACCGCCGCCTACGCGCAGGATGCAACGAGCCCCGGCGCGGACATCTTTTCGCAGGGGCTCGTCGCCCCCAATCTCGACAACGTGCTGCTGCCGCCGGCCGCCGATACGCTCCCGCCGCCCAGCAATACGCTGGTTACGCCGGACACGCCCCCGCAGCAGCAGCCGATGGCGCACACCGTGCCGCTGCAGATCGCTCCGGGGCACGGGCACAGGCTCACCCTGGAGGCCCGCCTCGTCCCCGACGGCCCGACGCTCACCAACGGCCTCGTCTGGCGCGTCTTCGGCTCGCAACCCGGGTCGAACGGTCAGCTTCCGCTCTACGCCGAGACCGCCCCCGGCGGCACGACGACGGTGCAGCTCCCGCCGGGCGACTATTTCGTGCACGCCGCCTTCGGCCGCGCCGGGGCGACAAAGCACGTGATTATCGCCAACGGAGACCAGAAGGAATTGCTCGTCATCGACGCCGGCGGCCTGAAGCTGAACTCCGTGCTCGGCGACGACCGGCCGATCCCGCCCGGCCAGCTGACGTTCGAGGTGCTGCAGCCGGACGAGACCGGCGAGCTTGTGACCGTCGTCCCGAACGCCGCTCCCGGCCGCATCCTGCGCCTCTCCGCCGGCAAGTACCACGTCGTCAGCCGCTACGGGAACGTCAACGCGGTGGTGCGCGCCGACATCGAGGTCGAGGCCGGCAAGCTGACCGAGGCGGTGATGCGCCACACCGGCGCGGAGGTCACGCTGAAGCTCGTGTCGGAGGAAGGCGGCGAGGCGATCGCCAATACCTCGTGGACGGTCACCACGCAGGACGGGATCACCGTCAACGAGAGCGTCGGCGCATTCCCGTCGCTGATCCTCGCGGCCGGGACCTACACCGCCGTCGCCAAGCACCAGGACCAGATCTACTCGCGCGACTTCACCGTCGAGACAGGGCTTCCGCGCGACATCGAGGTCCGCCTCTCCGACGTCGTGCAGCCGGAGACCGGCCCGGCTGTGGCGCCGAACGCCGGCAACGCGCCGGTGGAAACCGAATAGGGCGCAGCGTCAGGGTCGCAGGTCCGGCGGCGTCGCCTCGGCGCGAAGCTCGGCGATCGCCTGGTCGACGCCGGCGGAAACCTGATCCTTCGCGCCGAGCCGGCGGATCGAGACCGTCTTCTCCTCCGCCTCGCGCCGCCCGACGACGAACATCACCGGCGTCTTGGCGAGCGAGTGCTCGCGGACCTTGTAGTTGATCTTCTCGTTCCTGGCATCGGCGCTGGCGCGGATGCCGGCGGCACTGAGCTTTGCCACGACAGTCTCCGCATAAGGGTCCGCGTCGGAGGTGATGGTGGCGACGACGACCTGCGTGGGCGCGAGCCAGAGCGGCAGCTTCCCCGCGTAGTGCTCGAGCAAGATGCCGATGAAGCGCTCGAAGGTCCCGAGCACGGCGCGATGCAGCATCACCGGGCGGTGGCGCCCGCCGTCCTCGCCGACATAGATGGCGTCGAGCCGCTCCGGCAGCACGTAGTCGAGCTGATACGTGCCGCACTGCCAGGTCCGACCGATGGCGTCGGTCAGGTGGAACTCGAGCTTCGGCCCGTAGAAGGCGCCTTCGCCGGGCGCGAGCTCGAATTCGATGCCGGAGGCGGTCAGCGCGTCGGCGAGCGATTTCTCGGCGCGGTCCCAGACGGCGTCGTCGCCGGCCCTCATGTCGGGCCGCGTCGCCAGCTTGTAGCGAATATCGGTCAGGCCCATGTCGCCATAGACCTGCGCGAAGAGCTTCAGAAAGCGGCGTGTCTCGTCGGTGACCTGATCGTCAGTGCAGAAGATGTGCGCGTCGTCCTGCGTCATCTGGCGGACCCGCATCAGCCCGTGCAGCGCGCCATGCGGCTCGTTGCGATGACAGCAGCCGAACTCCGCCATGCGCATCGGCAGGTCGCGGTAGGACTTGATGCCCTGCCGGAAGATCTGCACGTGTGCCGGGCAGTTCATCGGCTTCAGAGCCATCCAGCGGTCGACCTCGCCGTGGATGATCGGCCCATGCTCCTCGATCGACGGCGTGTGGTCGGGCACGACGAACATGTTCTCGCGGAACTTCGACCAGTGGCCCGACTGCTCCCAGAGCTTGGCGTCGATAAGTTGCGGCGTCTTCACCTCGATGTAGCCGTCGGCGTCGAGCCGGCGGCGCATGTAGGCCTCGAGCGCGCGCCAGATGGTGAAGCCCTTGGCGTGCCAGAACACCGAGCCCTGCGCCTCTTCCTGCATGTGGAAGAGATCCATCTCGCGCCCGATGCGGCGGTGGTCGCGCTTCTCCGCCTCGTCGAGCATGGTGAGATAGGCGTCGAGCTCCTTCTTCGTCGCCCACGCGGTGCCGTAGATGCGCTGCAGCTGCTGGCGGTTCGGGTCGCCCCGCCAATAGGCGCCGGCGAGCTTGGTCAGCTTGAAGGCGTCGCCGACGAAGCCGGTCGAAGGCATGTGCGGGCCGCGGCAGAGGTCGAACCAGTCGCCTTGCGAATAGACCTTGACGTCCTCGCCCTCCGGAATGGCGTCGACCAGCTCGACCTTGAACATCTCGCCCTTGTCGCGGAACACCTGCCGCGCACGCTCGCGCGACCAGACCTCCTTCCGGAACGGACGGTCCGCCGCGACGATCTCGTGCATCTTCGCTTCGATCGCGGCAAAATCCTCCGTCGAGAACGGCTCGTTCCGGAAGAAGTCGTAGTAGAAGCCGTTCTCGATCACCGGGCCGATCGTCACCTGCGTACCGGGAAAGAGCGCCTGCACCGCTTCGGCCAGCACGTGCGCGCTGTCGTGGCGGATGAGTTCCAGCGCCGCCGGGTTCTCACGGGTCACGATCTCGATCTTGGCGCCGTCCGGAACTGGGTCGGAAAGGTCGGCGAGCACGCCGTCGACCCTCATCGCGACCGCCTTCTTGGCGAGCGACTTGGAGATGCCCTCGGCCACCGTCGTTCCCGTCGCGCCGGCCGGAAAATCGCGTTTGGCGCCGTCGGGAAGAGAGATCGTGACCATGGCTTTCCCTGCGCGAGCCGCCAAAGCGGCGGCGCCGCCTTTCATTCTTCTCGTGTCGAGGACTGGCGGCCCTTAGCCTCGATCCGCCGGGATCGAGCCCCAGGAGCCGTAGCGCCACGGCCTATACCAGCGCGCATCCTGAGGCAAGATTTCCGGCACGGGGTCGAAGCCGTGCGTGCCGAGCGGGCGGCAGCGCGAGAGGCGCGCGAAAGCCATCCAGCCGCCACGCCAAAGGCCGAAACGGCCGATCGCGATGTCGGCATATTCGGAGCAGGTCGGCAGGTGTCGGCAGGTGCGCCCCGCGACGCTCGAAAGCGTGTAGCGATAGAGCTTGATCATCCCGCGCGCGAGAAGCGCCGGCAGCCCGATGACGCGGCGGGCGAAGCCGGCGGCGCGAAACTGCCGCGCTTCGAGCTCGATCCTGTGTGTGCCGAATTCGCTCACTTTGCGGATATGAGCGCGCCGGCGCCCGGCCGCAAGCGATGCGGGCACCTGGTCAGAGCACCGGCCTCCCCAGCACCGTGACCTTTGTCCGGTAGAGCGAGCTCGATGCGGTGATGAAGAGCGCGCGAAGGTCGTCGCCGCCCCAGGTGAAGTTCGCTGCGGGCTCCGGCATGCGGATCACGCCGAGCGAAACGCCTTCGGGATCGAAGACGTGCACGCCGCCCGGCCCGCAGGAGAAGAGATTGCCGGCGCTGTCGATCTTCATCCCGTCCGGCCCGCCCTCCCCATCGCCGACCGTCGTGGCGAAGACCTCACCGCCGGAGAGCCCGCCGTCAGCCGTCACGTCGAAGACACGCACATGCGCCCGCATCGTATCGTTGACGAAGAGCCGCTTCTCGTCGAGCGAGAAGCAAAGGCCGTTCGGCTGATCGAAATCGTCGACGAGCAGCCTGAGCGAGCCGTTCTTCGGATCAATGCGGTAGACGCCGCGGAACGAAAGCTCCGGCTCGCGCGGCACGCCGTAGTATTCGACGCGCCCAAAAATCGGGTCGCTGAAATAGATCGCGCCGTTGCGGGCGACCACGATGTCGTTCGGGCTGTTCAGCTCCTTGCCGTCATAGTGCTTGGCGAGCACCGTCAGCGAGCCATCCGCCTCCGTCCGGGTGACGCGGCTCGTCGAGTGCTCGCAGGTGAGCAGCCTTCCCTCGCGGTCGTAGGTCAGGCCGTTCGCCATGTTGCTCGGCTGGCGGAACGGGGTGACGCCCTCCGATCTTGTCCACCGGCGGATGATGTTGCCCGGCATGTCGGTGAAGAGCAGAAACTTCTCTCGCGGATGCCAGAGCGGCCCCTCGGTGAACATGAAGCCCGTCGCGAGCTGTTCAAGCTCCGCCGTGCCCCCGACCACCGACCGGAAGCGCGGATCGCGGATCTCGGCGCTCATCTCTCAGGTCTTCTTGGCGCGCATCGACTTCACGGACT
Source organism: uncultured Alphaproteobacteria bacterium (assembly GCA_963739005.1). GTDB lineage: Bacteria > Pseudomonadota > Alphaproteobacteria > Rhizobiales > Afifellaceae > DASWJZ01. Next base: position 79,911 of record CAVTYQ010000003.1, read on the forward strand.
TTCCGTCGACGAACCAGTCCTCGTCGGTGACGTCCTCCCACACGACCCAGACCTGCGCGTCGGCCGGCAGCTTGGCCACCTCGCGGATCGTTTCCGAGACACGTCGGGAAATCTCGTCCTTTCGCTTCTGCGAATGGCCTTTCAGGATGCGGATGTTGACGAACGGCATGTCTCCCCCCTTTGCGAGCGTCTTCCCTGGCGCTCTCGCTCTCAATTCGGATTCAGCTCGTCTGCGCCTCGATCTGGTTCACCGCGTCGACCACGGCGTCGAACGTCAGCATCGTCGAGGCGTGCCTGGCGCGATAGTCGCGCACCGGTTCGAGATATTTCAAATCGGACCAGCGGCCATCGGGCGGCGCGCCGTTTTCCTTCAGCATCCTGCGCATGGTCTCGCGCAGCTGCCGGAGTTCCTCCGGCGTCGAGCCGATGACGTGGTGCGCCATGATCGAGGAGGAGGCTTGGCCGAGCGCGCAGGCCTTAACATCGTGCGCGAAGTCGGAGACTTTGCCATCCGCCATCTTCACGTCGACTGTGACGGTTGAGCCGCAAAGCCTTGAATGCGCACGCGCCGTGGCGTCGGGATCGGCAAGCCTGCCGATCCGCGGGATATTGCCCGCAAGCTCCAGAATCTTGGTGTTGTAGATGTCGTCGAGCATGTGAACCGCCACCGGAGGCCGGATGGTTGAGCCCGGACCGATCTCCTATATAGGACGCCGTCCGCCCCACCTTCAAATAAGAGATCGAGCGCCAGAATGCCCCCTTCCCCAGACCGCGCGCCAGATGGGATTGAGGAGTCGCTTCGCTTCACCCCGCGCTTCGACGCGGGCGGCCTGATCCCCTGCATCGCCGTCGACGCGGCAAACGGCCACGTGCTGATGATGGCGTGGATGAACCGAGAGGCGCTGCGCCTGACCCTGGAAACGGGCTTCGTCCACTATTTCAGCCGCTCGCGCGGCGCCGTCTGGAAGAAGGGCGAGACGTCCGGCGCGTCACAGCACGTCGTGGAGGTTCTGACCGATTGCGATCAGGACGTCCTTCTGGTGCGCGCCGAGGTCGCCGACCGCGCGGGCACATGCCACACCGGCCGCGCGAGCTGCTTCTATCGCCGCGTTCCGCTCGGCGCGGGGCCGCTCGAGCGGATGCTCGAAAAGCTCGATCCCGCGCGCGATTGATCCGCCTTCAGGCGGTCGCGATATATTCGCGGATCTGATCCGCCTCGCGCTGGACATCCTCGATCCGCCGCTTCACCACGTCGCCGATCGACACGATACCGGCGAGCTTGCCGTTCTCCACGACCGGCAGGTGACGGAAGCGCCCGGCCGTCATCTTCTGCATGACCTCGTTGATCGTGTCGCGCGGTTCGCACGTCATCACCCGCGCCGTCATCCACTCGGAGGCGCGCATGACGAGCGCATCGCCGCCGTGCTTGGCGACGGCGCGAACGATATCGCGCTCCGAGATGATGCCGCGGATGGCGCCCTTCTCGACGACCACGATCGCGCCGATGCGCTTTTCGGATAGCGTCGCGGCAAGCGCCGCGAGCGACGTCTCGGCGGAGGCGGTCACCACGTCCCGCCCTTTTTCGTTGATGATCCGTGCCACTGTCATCGGATCCTCCCTTTTCGCTGGCTCCCTTCAGGGAGCTCTATCGCTAGTTTAGGAGCGCGGCCGTTATGAGGCCAGACTTTCGTTGCGGTGGCTGCCGACGGGATCGAGCAGGGAGAAGCAGAGGAGTCCGGCGACGAAGCCGCCGATATGCGCCTCCCAGGCGATCGGGCCAGGGATGCCGGCAACGTAGCCACCCGCGAACCCGAAGATCAGGTTGACCACGAACCAGACCAGGATGAAGGCGACGGCTCGCCCGTTTCGGATCACCGCGCTGAGCGGTTCCGCCGGCACGCGGTATGCGGCATCCGACGTTCCGCCGGCGAGCGGGCCGCCGGGCGAGAAGGCGAAGCGCGCGGTCCCCGCCATCATGCCGGAGACCGCGCCCGAGGCGCCGATGACCAGTTCCTCTTCACCCGAATGCATCGCGTAGTGAAGGCCGACGCCGGCAACCGCCGCGATCAGACTGAGAAGCAGGAAGCGGATGCTTCCGAACCGGCGCGCGAGCGGGCCGCCGAAGCTCGCCATCCAGATGATGTTGACGAAGAGGTGCAGGTAGTCCGCGTGCAGGAAGGCGTAGGTGACCGGCGTCCACACCCGCGCCCAGACGCCTCCCGGGAGCATCGCCCCGGCCTCCCCGTAACGCGCGGGCAGGAACGAAAACGCGAGCAGCACCCATTCGTCCTGGTTTTGGTTCAGGAACTGGCGTCCGACGTGAACGGCGATCAAAGCAACCGCAAGCCACAGGACGACGGGCGCAAGGTTGATGGCAGGCGTGCAATTCATCGCGCGGTCATGCCCGTTCGCAGTGGCATCGCGCAAGGCCAGGCCAGAAATGAAAACCGCCGGGTGAGACACCCGGCGGTTTCCGCTTAACGCCCCTGCCCTCGTCTTTCGCGCGTCTGCGCGTTTGCGCGCGCGCGCCCCGAGCCTGCGAGTTCCGCCTTGGACTGGCGCGGCGACTTGGCGCGAAGTGCCCTGCGCCCGCAACGCTCACGTTTTGTTAACCTTAACAAATGGTTTCGCCCCGCCGTGCCGGCCTCGCGTGGCACGTCTGAGATCCCTGGGATGCGCGGAAGGTGGCCAAAGAGCCGCCGCCAGCCAACCGGGACGACGGGGGCGAGATGAAGCACGATACAAGCACGGCCCTCTACGATTATTGGCTGGGCTGTCACCGGGGCGCGGGCGTGCGAGCGACCGCGGTTCGCGCAGCCGATCTCGCACCGATCCTCCCTTCCCTCTTCCTCATCGACATCGAGAAGACCGACAGCGCGAGCTTTCGCTTCCGCTTCTGCGGCGCCTCCATCGCCGTCCGCTACGGTCGCGACCTGAGCGACGAGAGCTTCCTTGCGCTTTGGAACGCCATCGACGCCGCGACCATCCGGCGCGACCTCCGCGCCGGCGCCTTCCGCTCGACCGGCATGGTGGCCGGGGTGATGGCGGAGACGGTGGGCGGCGGATTTGTCTCCTACGAGATGGTGCTTCTCCCGCTCGCCGGCGAGACAGGCATGGCCGGCGCCATCGGATCGATGGTGCAAATCGGCGGCCACGCCGAGACGAACCGCGTGCGTGCCCGCGTTGTCGCACAAACGCTCCGCTCGGTTCAATTCCTGCCCGACATCAGGCCGGCCCTGTTGCAGGCCCGCCTCGCCGCGACTGTCCCCGCCAGCGCTGCATCTTTCAAAATTCCACGCAGATACGGCCACTTGACCGTCGTTCCCGGCGGGAAGTAGCGCCGTCGCCCGACCGATGCTTACACATATTTAACGACACCGGCATAGCTTCCGTACCGGGCCGCAACCGCCCGCATAAGTTGGAACATTCGGGGTTGCCATGCCGGCGCTTGAAGCTCAGCAAAAAATAGCACCCACGGAACTCCGAGCGGAGCCGGTTCCAGCGGGTACAACTCAGCTTGCTCGGCCGCTGCATGTTTCACGACGGGCAGGAGTGTCCCTGTCAGCTCGTCGCGATCTCGCCCGGCGACGCGGAGTTTGTCAGCCCCTCCTGCGGCGAGATCGGCGCCCGCGTGATCGCCTACATCGACAATATCGGACGCGTCGAGGGCGTGATCCTCAACAGGAGCGAGCACGGCTTCGTCATGTCGATCAGCGCCTCGCTGCGCAAGCGCGACAAGCTCGCCGACACGCTGACCTGGCTCGCCAACCGGCATGTGCTCAATCTCGACGAGGATCGCCGCCACCTTCGGCGCACGCCGAAGCGGAGCGAAGCCAACGTCATCCTCGCCGACGGCAGCACGCATATCGTCCGCGTTATCGACATGTCGCTCTCCGGCGCGGCGCTCTCGACGACGCTGCGGCCGCCGCTCGGCTCGCCGATGAAGCTTGGCCGCCTCGGCGCCAGGGTCGTGCGCCATTTCGACGACGGCGTCGGCATCGAGTTCCTCAGGCTTTTGTCGGATGCGGCGATCGAGAAGACGATCGAAAAGGACTATTTCTGAGCCGGCGGGGCGGCGTGGCCCCGGCGCAACGGCGTCCCTCTTCACCCCCTGTTGATCTAAAGTTTTAGTCCAACCGCAATCGGTTTTCTGCTAGGGTCGCCACCAATATGGGGGGCGATAATAATGTTTCCGTTCGCGTACCGGCCCCTGTTGGCCGGGCTTGTAGTGTTTTCGGGATTGGCGTTCGGGGCAGCCGAGCGGGCTGATGCCGAGAGCTTGTCTATGCCGGCGGGCGGCGCCACCAATGCGCCTGTCGGCTACATCGACTTCTGTCACCGATTTCCGAGCGAATGCACGGTGCGGGGCGCCGATATCGCCGAGGTCCTGACCGACGGGACGTGGCGCGACCTGCAAGACGTCAACTTGCTCGTCAATCGGATCGTGACGCCGGCCACCGACCTTGAGATCTATCATCGTGACGAGGTGTGGACGTTGCCGGGAGCCTACGGCGACTGCGAGGACTACGCCCTCTTGAAACGCAAATGGCTGGAGGAGCGCGGCTGGCCGACATCGTCGCTTCTGATCACCGTCGTCTTCGACGAGGTCGGCGAGGGGCACGCGGTTCTGCTCGCCCATACGTCGCGCGGCGATTTCGTGCTCGACAACAAGACCGACAAGCTTCGCCGCTGGTACGAAACCGCCTATCGCTTCGTGAAGCGGCAGTCGACGGAAGATCCCAATCGCTGGGTTTCGATCGGCGATCCGCGCTGGACGACGCAGAACACCGCGACGTCGCACTGAGGCTTGAGGCGCGCAAAAGCTCGGCCGCGCCCCTCGGACCGAATTTCGTCAGCAGTGATAAGCGGAACTGCGGCGCGTGAGCGGCGCCGCGCGCCTCACGTGGCGATGAGCAGGCTCACGTAGAAGATTCCGGCGCAGACGCTCCACGTCCCCGCGATCACCACGCCGATGATCGCCGGCAACGCCTTCAGCTCGCGCGAGCGCAATCCCGCGATGACCTTCCGCACCACGATGAACGGCCCGCAGAACATGCTGAGCACGACTGTGAAGGCGAGGCCCCAGAGCGTCGCGCGCACCGAAAAAAGCTCCGCCGCCTCGGACGTGACCCACTGGTAGAAAGTCGCAATCGTCGCCGCCGCGACAAATCCCATCGCCGCGCAATACGCGAATACGCCGATATTCGACACGACGCCTCCCCGTTAATGTTTCGTTAACTTTTCGGGAGCGTAGCGGCGACAGCCGTCGGCATCAAGCGCCGCTTGGCACCGGCATGGGTCTTCCGCGATGCTTAGTTAACCTGTGCGGCCGATCCGCACGGCCTTCGCCTGCCCCGTCGTCCTCGGCTCAGGAGAGATCGACGTCGAGGATAGCCATCGTGAAATTATAGGAGAGATCCTCGTCCTCGTCGTCGCGGTAGATGACGCCGATGAACTCTTCGCCGACGAAGACCTCGGCGGAATCGTCCTTGCGCGGGCGCGCCTTGACCCCGATCGACTCGTTGGAAAACAGCCGGCGGAGATAGCGCTCCACCTTCTTCAGCTCTTCGATGGTCACGGATCGCGTCCCGGGTTCCTGAAAGACGCGAGCCTTTTAGAACGCGGGGCCCCGAACCACAATCGTCCGGGGCCGCGCCGCCTCAGATCCCGGAGCCGACGTTGCCGTCACTTTCGCTGTCGCGCAGGACCTGGTCCATGCTGCGCGCCGGCTCGGCGCAGCCGGCCTGGCCGACGACCCTCGCCGGCACACCGGCAACCGTCGCATGCGGCGGAACCGGCTTCAGCACGACGGAGCCGGCGGCGACGCGTGAGCAGCTTCCGATCTCGATGTTGCCGAGGATTTTCGCGCCGGCGCCGATCAGCACGCCGCGCCGGATCTTCGGATGCCGGTCGCCGCTCTCCTTGCCGGTGCCGCCGAGCGTCACGTTCTGCAGGATCGACACGTCGTCCTCGATGACCGCCGTCTCCCCCACCACCACGCCGGTCGCGTGGTCGATGAAGATGCCCCTGCCCATCGGCACCGCCGGATTGATGTCGACCTGGAATACCTCCGACGCCTTGCTCTGCAGGTAGAAGGCGAAGTCGCGCCGGCCGACGCCATGCAGCCAGTGCGCGAGGCGGTGCGTCTGGATGGCATGGAAGCCCTTGAAGTAGAGCACCGGCTCGATGAAGCGGCTGCACGCCGGGTCGCGGTCGTGGACGGCGACGAGATCGGCGCGGAGCGCGACCGGATAGTCGCGATCGCCCGCGGCGAGCTCGGCGAAGGCACGGTTGATGATGTCGCCGTCGAAGGCGGCGCTGTCGAGCCGATCGGCGACGCGATGCGCGACCGCGTCCTCCAGCCGCCCGTGGTTCAGGATGTAGGTATAGAGGAAGCCGGCGAGCGCCGGCTCGTCCGCCACCACCGCCTCGGCCTCGGCTCGAAGCTTCGTCCATATCGGATCGAGCGATTCGATCGTGCCGACCGAAGGACTGGGAACCTTTACGCTCATCGGTGCCTCCATCAGGGGGTCGGATTATAGGGCATTCCGGCCGCAATTGGGAGAAGTCTCATAGTGGGGTGAACGCCGCGCGACGCCGGGTTGGCGCTCATTCCGGCCTGTTCAGAAACGCGATAACCGCCTCTTTGTGCCTCTTGTCGCCGACCGCTTTCATATGGTCCCGCCCGGGGATCGCAAAAGCCTCTGCGCGCGGAATGAGCGCGGCCAGGGCCTCGGCGCTGCCGGCGATCCCGTCGTCCGTCCCGACCGCAACAAGCACCGGCACGGCGATCTTTCCGACCTCCGCGGCGCTCAGCTTCCGCCGCGACCCGAGAATGCAGGCCGCGAGCGCGGCGCGGTCGCTTTTGGTCCGGTCGGCGAAGATGCGGTAGCCGCGGGCGGATTCGTCGCTGACGGCATCGGGCGAATCCGCGTGCATCGCCGCGGCGATCAATTCCGCACCCGCGATCCCATTCACCATGGCGTCGCCGAGCCCGCTGAAGACGATGCGCCTGACGCGCTCCGGATGCGCGAGCGCGAGATTTGCCGCGATGCGGGCGCCCATCGAATAGCCGATCACGTCGGCGCGGGCGATCTTGAGATGGTCGAGCAGGCGGCGCGCGTCCTCAGCCATGATCTTGGGGTCGTAGGCGGCCGGATCGTGCGGCTTGCCGCTCTTGCCGTGGCCGCGATTGTCGAGCGCGATCACCCGCCGCCCGGCGGCCTGAAGATCGCGCACCCACGAGGTCGAGACCCAGTTGACGTCGGCATTCGACGCGAAGCCGTGGATGAGGAGCGTCGGGGGGCCCTCGCCCGCGTCGATGTAGGCGATCTCGACACCGTCTGAATCGAACGTTTCCACGCTTCCGGCCACCAGGCTCCGTAAAGGGCGCGGACGCTACACGACCTCCTCCGCGCAACAAAGTGCCGCGCCCGCTTGTTCGAGGCGGGGTGCGGTGGCTATTGTCCGGCGCGCACGCGACCGGGGAGCGAAAAAGCGTATGGCCGAGGGCATCGTTCCGCACTTCCACAACGATGCGGGCGTCGATTCGATCACGATCGGCGCGCGCGAGTTCATGTGCGTCGGCGCGCTTCCGCCGTTTGACCACCCCCACGTCTACATCGACATGGGTGAAGAGGACGAGGCGATCTGCCCCTATTGCTCGACCGTCTATCGCTTCGATCCGAGCCTCCAGGCTACGCAATCGCGGCCGCCCGACTGCCTTTACCGTCCGGCTGCGTGAGGCTTGATGCGCGTCGCTGTCGCCGGCGGCGGAATTGCTGGACTGACCGCCGCCATCGCGCTCGCCGCGCGCGGCTTCTCCGTCGCGCTCTTTGAACGCGCGCAAAAGCTCGAGGAGATCGGCGCCGGCATCCAGCTTTCGCCGAATGCGATGGCGGTGCTTGAGCGGCTCGGGGTTGCACGCGCGCTCGAAGGGCGCCTCTCCGAGCCGGAAGCCCTCGTCGTCCGCAGCGGCAGAAGCGGCCGGGCAATCGCCACGCTGCCGCTCGGCAAGGCGGCGCGCGAGCGCTATGGAGCGCCCTATTGTACGCTTCACCGCGCCGATCTTCAGAGCGCCCTCCTCGCGACCGCGCGCCGGAGTCCGTCGATCAGCTTCCATCTCGGCGCCGAGGTGCACGACGTACGGACAGCGGAAGCCGGTATCGTCTTCACCGCCGGCGGCCTCGCCCGCAAAGCAAGCGTGCTCGTCGGCGCCGACGGCGTGAATTCGCGGGTGCGCGCCAGCTATTTCGGGCACCCCGGGTCGCAGTCTCTCGGGCGCAATGCCTGGCGCGCAATTCTGCCGGCCACGAGCGCCGCCGGCCTTGTCCCGCTCGACGTCACCGGGCTCTGGCTCGGCGCCGGCGCGCATCTCGTGCACTACCCGGTGCGAAGCGGCGAGAGTCTGAACGTCGTCGCGATCGCGCGCAGCGACGAAGCAAAGCCGCCGCGCGAGCAATTCGGACCGGCAGCGCAACGCCTGATCGAGGCCGTCAGTGAATGGACGCCGTGGCCCCTCCTACATCTCGACGCCGCGCGGCCGTGGGCGCGCGGGCGCGTCGCGCTCGTCGGCGACGCGGCGCATGCGATGGCGCCGAGCGCGGCACAAGGCGGTGCACAGGCGATCGAGGACGCCTGGGTGCTGGCGAAAGCGCTGTCTGAAAACAAGGCGGAGCCGGACCAGGCGCTGACAAAGTTCGAACGCGCGCGCCGGCCGCGCGTCGCTCGCGTTGCCGAGGAGTCGCGCCGCAATTTGAACACTTATGAGATGCGCGGCGCGCCGGCGGTCGCGCGCAATCTTGTTCTGAGAGCTTTGCCGGCTAGTCTTCTAATATCGCGCCTAGACTGGCTTTTTGGCTGGAAGCCCGAGTAATTCTCCGACGTTCTGTTGTTCGCTCGGAACGTCCTGCCTCCCGAGACATTGTCACATGGCAACGCCCGCGGCGCACAAGGTTCGACGCCGGCGGTTCGATTTGCGCATCAGCGATGCACGATGGAGGTTGAAGAATGATCCGGAAACTTATGGCAAGCAGCGCGCTGCTTGCGCTCATCAGCGCCGGCGCGGTCAGCGTCGCGACGGCTGAAGACACGACGATGACGCCGGCAGTGACAGCTGCCGCGCCGGCCAATGCCGGCGACACGACGTCCGCCGAGAAGAAGCTCGTTCCCGATACACCGACGTTGGCGACCGCCTTTATCGGCCGCTCGGTCTACTCGAGCAACGATCCGGAATCCGACAACATCGGCGATGTGAACGACCTGATCATCGGCGACGACGGTGCGATCACCGACGCGGTGGTCGGCGTCGGCGGTTTTCTCGGCATCGGCGAGAAGAACGTTGCCGTGCCCTTTGATCAGCTCAAGGTCGTCGAGCGCGATGGCGAGATCCGCCTGATCTACGCCGCGACCCGCGATCAGCTCGATGCAGCGCCGGCCGTGGACCTCACGCAATACGACCCGGCCAAGCGCTATTCCGAGAAGCAGGCGGCGATGAACGCCGCGCTGCAGCCCGACGCGATGAACGCACCGCTTGCGCCGGCGCCGGACGCTGGGAACAACATGGCCGCCGCGCCCGCTCAGGACCTGACGGCCGCGCCTGCTGATCAGACCGCCGCCGCGCCCGCGAACCAGCAGATGGCCGCGAAGGCCCCGGCGACCGACGCCGGGACCGGCTTCGTGAGCGCCGATGCGGGCCAGATCCGTGCGACGGCTCTTATGGGCCAGCAGGTCTACGGCCCCGACGACAAAAGCATCGGCAAGGTCTCCGACGTGGTTCTCGACAAGGACGGCGGCACGCGCGCTGCGCTGGTCGACGTCGGCGGCTTCCTCGGCATCGGCGAGAAGACGGTGGCGATCCCGTTCGACCAGCTGCAGTTCGCGAAGGTCGACAACACGGCCGAACCGAAGGTCAGCGTCGCGATGACCAAGGACCAGCTCGAGCAGCTTCCGGCCTACGAGAAGCAGACAGCGGCGGCTGACCAGAATTCGGTGGTTCCGCTACCGGCGGACCAGGTGGCCGCGACGCCCGATCAGACCGCTCCGGCTCAGGCCGCTCAGACAGCTCCGGCGCAGACCGACCAGACGGCCGCGAACGATCCGGCCAACACAGGTCAGATGAAGACCGGCGCCATCGGCAGCGATACCGGCACGGCGTTCATCCCGCAGGAAGTGGCGGCGAGCGAGCTGATTGGCGCCAGCGTCCACGGCGTCGACGACGCCGACGTTGGTGAGGTCAGCGACGTGGTCTTCGACACGAGTGGCAACATCGACGCGGTCGTAGTCGATGTGGGCGGCTTCCTCGGCATCGGCGAGAAACCCATCGCGCTCGATTTCAAGAAGCTGAACATCAGCGCCGACGAGGGCGGCAACCTGATCGTGTCGGTCAACGCCACCAAGGACCAGCTCGACCAGGCGCCGACCTATCAGGTCTCGATGAAGTAGCGCCCTTGCGACGAATTGAACCGGGAAGCCCGCCGAGGTCGGCGGGTTTCCCCTTTTTCGGCCTCAGCGCGCCTCGTCTTCCCCGCGCGCCGCCCAAAGCATCCCGCGATGCAGGATCGTCTTCATCTCCGGCACGTCAAACTCCTTCGCGACGTGGCCGAGCGAGGAATAGAAGACGCGGCCCTTGCCGTGCTTCCGCTTCCAAACGACCGGCATGACGACGCCCTTCGTCCACCACGCGTGTTCGCCCGAGAAGGTCGTCGTCGCCAGCACTTCGTTCGAGGGATCGACGTGCATGTAGTACTGCTCGGATTTGTAGGGGAAGCTCCTGATCCCCTGCATCACCGGGTCGTCCGGCTTCGCGATATCGACACGGTAGTCGATGATATTGCCGGGATGCGCGACCCACTGCCCGCCGCACATGAACTGGTAGTCGACGGACTCGCGGAACGCGTCGCACATGCCGCCGTGATAGCCGGCGAGCCCGACGCCGCCTTCGACCGCCTTGGTGAGGTTCTGCACCTCTTCCTTCTCGATCTTCGCCATCGTGTAGATCGGCACGATCAGGCCCAGATCCTTGATCGAAGGATCGGCGAAAGCTTCCGTCGTCGTCTCCACGTAGACCTTGAAGCCGTTGTCCTCCAGCATGTCCGAGATGATCTTCGCGCACTGTTCCGGCTCGTGCCCGCTCCAGCCGCCCCAGACGATGAGCGCTTCCCGCATTCTTCTCTCCCGATTGTACGATTCAGGCCGCGAGCTTGCGGCGCACGAGGCTTTCCGAAAGCGGCGCCGGCCGCTCCGGCTTGGTCGCGATGTCGATCGCGCGGCCGCGCTCAGAAGAGCGGCCGAATGCCTCCATCACTTCGAGCACGTGAAGCGCCAGATCGCCGTTTGCCCGGTGCGGCCGGTTCGAGCGGATCGCGTACGCCATGTCCGCGAGGCCGATCGAGCGGTAGTTCGCGTCCGCGTAGGGCAGCTCGGTCTTGAGCGGCTCCCATTTGTCCTTCTCCGCCGCGAACGCGATCTCGCCGCCGAACCAGTTCGGGTCGGGCACCGCGAGCGAGCCTTTCGTGCCGTAGATCTCGATCGGCAGATGCCGGTGCGCCGGCACGTCGAAGCTCATGCCGATCTGCACGACGGCGCCGGAAACGAATTGCATCGCGCCGACGACATGCGTCGGAACCTCGACCGGGATCGTCTCGCCGTGGCGCGGCTTCGAGGTGATCGTGCGCGTCTTCCTGAGCATCGTCGCCATCCCGGAGACGCGCGCCACCGGCCCAAGCAGATTGACGAGGTCGGTGATGTAATAAGGCCCCATGTCGAGCATCGGCCCGCCGCCCGCCTCGTAGTAGAAGGCCGGCGCCGGATGCCAGCGCTCGTGTCCGGGGCACATGAAGTAGGCCGTGCCGCCGACCGGTTGGCCGATCTTGCCGGCGTCGATCAGCTTGCGGCAGGTCTGGTGCGACCCGCCGAGGAAGGTGTCGGGCGCTGAGCCGACGCGAAGCCTCCTCTTTGTGGCGCGCTCGACGAGCTTCTTCCCGTCCTTGAAGGCGACGCCGAGCGGCTTCTCCGAATAGACGTGCTTGCCGGCGTCGAGCGCTTTGAGCCCGACCTCGACATGCGCCTTCGGCACGGTGAGGTTCAGCACGATCTCGATCGTCGGATCGGCAAGCAGCGCGTCGACGCTGACCGCTTTCAGGCCGAACTCCTTCGCACGTGCCTCCGCCGCCGCCGGCGCCATGTCCGCCAGCCCACGGATGTCGAGGATCGGAAAACCCTTGGCGGCCGTCAGATAGGCGCCCGAGATGACGCCGCACCCGATCACGCCGACCCCCACGTTCTTCATGTCGCTTCGCGCTCCGATCCGTCCCGGGAGTTGCGTGGCCGCGCCGGACCGGTAGTGCTCCACGGCGCGCCGTAGAGCTCTTTCAGTGCCGCCGCCGCGGCGCCGCGCGCCCAGGCGGTGTCGTCGGCCTCATCGACCGCGATCTCCGAAACGTCGGCAAGCCAAGTCGGGAGGGTGCGGTCGAGCGCGTTCCTGAGCCCGGCCATCAGATGCTCGCCAAGCACCAGCGTCGAGCCGACGAGGACGACTCTCGGCGGCGCGAAAAGTGTGATGAGGTTGGCGATCGCGAGCCCGAGCGCCTCGCCGGCGCGAAGCGCGGACGCGGTCAGTGCGTTGTCGCCGGCGGCGATACGCTCGCCGGCGAGCTGCATCGCATGCCCGAGGCGGATTGCTTCCTTGAACCGCGGCTTGCCCGCGACGGGCGCCAGGATCGCCGGCTCCGCCGCCTGATCCGCGAGCCGCGACACCGCGCCCTCGCCGTTGCTCCCCGAGGCCATCACGAGATCGCCGAGGTTGAAGCTGATCCCTTTTGCGCCGCGGAAGAGTTCGCCGCCGTGCATCACGCCGAGGCCGAGCGAGTGCTCGACCGTCACCACCACGAAGTCGTCAAGGTCGCGGCAGCGGCGGAACCAATGCTCGCCGATGGTGATCGCGTTGGCGTCGCTCTCGATCAGCGTTGAGAGCCCGAGCCGCTCGAAGAGCGCCTTGCCGAACGGCACGTCGGAATCGCGGAGGATCGGGCTCTGCCGCACGAGCCCGGTCGCGTGCTCGACTACCCCCGGCAGCGCCACGCAGAGGCTCTCGACGCGCTCGAGCGTCAGCCCCGCGTCGGCGACGCAGCGGCGCACGCCGTCCTCGACGAGGTCGGCGATCACCGCCGCCGGCTGCCGGTCGACTCTCACCGGCTGTGTCAGCTCGGCCAGCACGTCGCCCTGAAAATCCGTGACCACGTGCACGATGCGGGTCGGCGCGATCTTGACCCCAACGACGCGCGCGGCGTCGGGGTTGAGTTCCAGAAGCACGCGGGGGCGTCCACGTGTCGCGTCCCGCACCGCGCCCATCGGGCGTGAGGCGATCAGCCGGTCGTCGAGGAGCGCCGCGGTGATCGCCGAGACGGTGGTCGGACTGAGATCGGTCCGCTCGCAGATTTCGACGCGCGCAATCGGCCCATGGCGGCGGATCGCATCCATCACGTGGAAGCGATTGATCGCGCGCATCAGTTCGGGGTCGGCCGTCTTCATCCGTCGAGATTCCGCTCCGCCTTCCTGGCATTTTACTTTGGGCCAGTGATTTAATCCTCCACGAGGATCGGGAGTGTCAATGCCGAGCGCGGGGGACAAGCAGGATTTGCGCGATTCGCGCTTGACATGGCGGCGGCTCGGGCGAAGATTTAATTTGCGATACGAAAAAATGCCCGAGCACGCAGCTCCGGGCGCAAGTCCCAAAGCAGGGAGGAACCCATGATGCTCATGAAAGCGCTTGCCGGCGCAAGCTTCGCCTTGGCCCTCGGCGTCGCTCCGGCGCTCGCCGACGACGTGACGGTGCATCTCTTGCACGTCAACCAGACCGGCGACCCATTCTGGAAGCAGGTCGCCGAGGACTACAACAAAACGCATCCCGGCGTGAAAGTCGTCGTCGATTACATGGAGAACGAGGCCTACAAGGCGAAGCTCCCGACGCTCCTCCAGTCCGACGACCGCCCCGACATCATCTACAGCTGGGCCGGCGGCGTCATGCGCGCACAAATCGAGGCCGGCTACATCAAGGACATCAGCGCCGAGAAGGCGGACTTCGACAAGACCGTCTATCCGGCGCCGCTCAACGCCTACATCGTCGACGGGAAGCTCTACGGCATCCCGATGCAATTGAGCGACGTCTCGATCATCTACAACAAGGCGCTGATGTCGAAGGCCGGCGTCGATCCGGCGTCGATGCAGACCTGGGACGGTTTCCTCGACGCGGTGAAAAAGATCAAGGCGGCCGGCATCACGCCCCTCATCATGGGCGGCGGCGACAAGTGGCCGATGCACTTCGTCTGGTCCTATCTCCTGATGCGCACCGGCGGTTCGGACGTGCTGACGACCGCCGAGTTCAACCAACAAGGGCTTCCTCGCCCAACCTTTCGTCGACGCTGGGACGAAGCTGAAGGAGCTTGCCGACCTCGAGCCGTTCCAGGACGGCTGGCTCGGCACCAAGTACCTGCCTTCGCAGGGCCTCTTCGGTGACGGCAAGGGCGCCATGGCCATCCAGCTGAACGGTTTCATCCAGGGCCAGCAGAAGAATTCGACGGACGGCAAGGGCATCCCGAACGACAACATCGGTCTCGCCCTCTTCCCGACGCTCGACGGCGGCAAGGGCAAGATCACCGACGTCTTCGGCGGCGTGCAGGGCTTCCTCGTCACCAAGGACGCGCCGCCCGAAGCCGTTGATTTCCTGAAGTTCTTCGCCACGCCCGAGGAGCAGAAGGCCGCCGCCGCGGCAGGCGTCTATGTGCCGGCGATCAAGGGGACGGACGGCTTCATCACCAACCCGCTCGTCGCACAGGTGGCGCAGACGCTCTCGAACGCGACCTGGCTGCAGAACTTCCTCGACCAGGATCTCGGGCCATCGGTCGGCCGCGTCGTGAACGACGTCTCCGTGGCGATCGCCGCCGGCGACATCACGCCCGCGGAGGGAGCGCAGCAGATCCAGGACGCCTGGGACCAGCAATAGCTGACGTGTGGACCTCGGCCGCCGGTCGGGGTCCCTCCCCCTTATCTTCGTCTAGGATCGCGAGCGGGATGGCTTACTCGACCGCTCTCTTTCAAGGCCGCGCAAACAACATCCGCGGCGGACTTCTGACCGCGCTCATCTTCCTGCCGCCGGCGCTGACGATTTTCACGCTCTTCGTGATCCTGCCGATCGGCGAGGCCGCCTGGTACGGCTTTTACAACTGGAATGGCCTCGCGCTGCCTGACCACTTCGTCGGGCTGGAGAACTATCGCCAGCTCATCGGCAACAAGGTCTTCGGCCGCGCCTTCATCAACAATCTTCTGATCATCGTCGTCTCGCTCACCGTGCAGCTGCCGCTGGCACTTGCCATGGCGGTGCTCCTCGCCGACCGGCTCTTCGGCGCCGTCGCCTTCCGCATGCTCTTCTTCCTGCCCTATATCCTCGCCGACGTCGCCGCCGGACTGATCTGGCGCTTCATGTTCGACGGCGACTACGGCCTGATCTCGAAGCTCTGGCAGGCGCTCGGCGGCGACCCACTCTACATCCTCGCCGACCGGAAATGGGCTTACGTGGCGGTGCTCACCGTCATCGTGTGGAAGTATTTCGGCTTCCACATGATGCTCTATATTGCCGGCTTGCAGAACATCGACCGCAATCTCTACGAGGCCGCGGCGATCGACGGCGCCAGCGGCTGGCAGCGCTTCCGCTACATCACCGTGCCCGGCCTTGCGCCGATGATCCGGCTCTCCGTGTTCTTCTCGCTTCTCGGCTCGCTGCAGTTCTTCGACATGATCGTCTCGCTGACCGGCGGCGGCCCCTTGAACACGACGCACACGATGGTGTCGTTTCTCTACTACTTCGGCATCGGCCGCATGCGCGTCGGCTTCGGTTCGGCGGTCGGCGTGATCCTTTTCGTGCTCTGCGCGACCGTCGCCTTCACCTACAAGCGGCTGTTGATGCGCGATGACTGAAGCGACCGCAGCCGACACCGTCGCTCCCGTCAGACCTGGCTACAACCAGGGGGTTGTGCCGCTGTCGACGCCTGTTGGCGGTCTGCCGCGGCTGCTCATTCTCTTCTTCGTCGGCGCGCTCGTCATCGTGCCGCTGCTGGCGACGGCGATCGGCGGCTTCAAGGAGCTCGGCGAGCTGCGCACGAATCCCTTCGGTCTGCCGAAGGTGTGGCAGTGGGAAAACTACTGGGGCATCCTGTCGAGCTGGCGCTACTGGCAGATCCTCGGCAACTCGCTTGTCATCTCGTCGCTCACGGTGGCGCTGACGCTTGCCGTCGCCGCGCCTGCAGCCTTCGCCTTCGCGCATCTCCACTTCTTCGGCCGGCGTTTTCTCTTCAACTACCTGATCCTCGGGCTGACGTTCCCGTTCGCGACCGCTATCCTGCCGCTCTTCATCAAGGTCCGCGACCTCGGCCTCCTCGACACCCATTGGGGCGTGATCCTGCCGCAGGTCGCGTTCAGCCAGGCGGTCAGCATCCTCTTGATGCGCAACGCTTTTCGTCAGCTGCCGCCGGAGCTTCTCGACTCCGCGCTGGTCGATGGCTGTGGCTACATGCGCTTCTTTTTGTGGATAACGCTGCCGCTCTCGCGCCCGATTCTGGCGACCGTCGCGGTCATCAGCTTCGTCGTCAGCTGGAACAATTTCCTGCTGCCGCTCGTCGTCATCAACACCAATGCCAAATACCCCTGGACCCTCGGGCTCATGGATTATCAGGGCGAGTTCATGGTCGCCTGGCAGCTCATCCTCGCCTTCATCACGCTAACCATATTGCCAGCGATCCTGATGTTCGTGCTTGCCCAACGCTACATCGTTTCGGGCCTCACCGCCGGCGCCGTGAAAGGCTAGGGATTTTACTCCCGGCATCGCCACCCTAATGTAGCGCCCGAAGACCGGCTCGCGCCGGCAACGGCTGCAGAAATGGGCCCCCTTGAAGGGATGGAAATGCCAGAAGCCGAACCCTCATTCGACGTGGCGCATCTCGGTCACGTCGAGCTGTTAACCGACCGCCCGGCGGAAAGTCTGGACTTCTTCGTCAACGTCTACGGGCTGACCGAAAGCGGACGCGAAGGCGATTCCGTCTATCTCCGCGCCTTCGACGATTACGAGTTCCACACGCTGAAGCTGACCGCCGCGAAGACAACCGGTTCCCGCCACGTCGGCTATCGCGCCTCCTCAGAGGCGGCATTGCAGCGCCGCGTCGCGATCATCGAGAAGATGGGCTGCGGCATCGGCTGGAGCGAGGGTGATCTCGGCCACGGCCGCGCCTACCAGTTCACCGATCCCGACGGGCATGTCTTCGAGCTCTATTACGAGACACGCGCATACGAGCCACCACCGGCGGAACGCCCTGCGCTGAAGAACATCGCGCAGCGCTATCACGGCCGCGGCGTGGGGGTTCGCCGCATCGACCATCTCAATCTGCTGGCGACCGACGTGTCGAAAATCCGCCATTTCATGACCGGGGCGCTCGGCAGCCGCGTGACCGAAGAGATCCAGCTCGACAGCGGCCGCCTCGGCGGCTGCTGGTTCACCGTCAACAACAAGAGCTACGACATCGCCTACACCGAGGACCACACGCATACGCGCGGCCGCTTCCATCACCTCACCTACGCGGTCGACCAGCGCGAGGATGTGCTCCGCGCCGCCGACATCTTCCTGGAGAACGGCGTCTTCATCGAGACCGGGCCGCACAAGCACGCGATCCAGGGGACGTTCTTCCTCTACGTCTACGAGCCGGCGGGAAACCGCGTGGAGGTCGCCAATTCCGGCGCCCGACTGATCCTCAGACCCGACTGGAAGCCGATCACCTGGACGGAGACCGAGCGCAAGAAGGGTCAGGCCTGGGGCTTGAAGACGATCGAGAGCTTCCATACGCACGGCACGCCGCCCGTCGGCGAGGCCGCGGAGTAGGAGACCGGAAGAGATGCCGGACAAGACCGCGCTCGTGGTGAGTGCGCATTCCGCCGATTTCGTCTGGCGCTGCGCCGGTGCGATCGCGCTTCACGCCGAGAAGGGTTACGCGGTCACGGTCGTCTGCCTCTCCTACGGCGAGCGCGGCGAGAGCGCCAAGCTCTGGAAAGAGCCTGGCATGACGCTCGACAAGGTCAAGAGCGGCCGCCGCAAGGAGGCGGAGAACGCCGCCGCCGCGATCGGCGTCAGCGACATCCAGTTCTTCGATCTCGGCGACTATCCGCTCGAGCTCGACCGCGAAGCGAAGTTCCGTCTCGTCGATACGATCCGGGCCGTGCAGCCGGCCTTCCTGCTCACGCATTCGCTCGACGACCCGTACAACACGGACCATCCCTACACCGCGCGCGTCACACTCGAATGCCGCATGGTCGCGCAGGCCTGGGGCCATAAGCCCGGCGAAAAGGTTTTGGGCGCCCCGCAGCTCTATCTCTTCGAGCCGCACCAGACCGAGCAATGCGGCTGGGAGCCCGACACCATCCTCGACATCACGCCGGTCTGGGAGAAGAAGAAGAAGGCGATCGAGTGCATGGAGGGCCAGCAGCACCTCTGGCACTATTACGAGAACGTCGCGGAAAACCGCGCCAATCACTTCCGCCGCAATTCCGGCGGACAGGCTGGCGGGCGCGAGGCTAAATACGCCGAGGCCTTCCAGTCGATCTTCCCGCGCACCGCGGACGAGCTTTGATGGGCGTGGTCGTTCAGAAGATCGAGCGTTGCCGCTTGGAAGTCGCCGACGGCCTCGCCTTATGCGGCGTGGCGACCGTGCACGAGGCGATGGGGCGGACCGGGCTGATGCGGTCCACCATGCGTCCGATCTATTCCGGCGCGCGCATCGCCGGCCCGGCAGTCACCGTGTCGCTCCCGCCCGGCGACAACTGGATGATCCACGTCGCCGTCGAGCAATGTCAGGCGGGCGACATCCTCGTCGTCGCGCCGACGAGCCCCTCCGACGACGGCTATTTCGGCGAGCTCCTCGCCCGCTCGCTGATGGCGCGCGGGGTCAGGGGGCTGGTGATCGAAGCGGGCGTGCGCGACGTCCGCGACCTGACCGAGATCGGCTTCCCGGTCTGGTCGAAGGCGATCTCCGCGCAAGGCACCGTCAAGGAGACGATCGGCTCGGTCAACGTGCCGATCGTCTGTGCCGGCGCGGTGGTCAATCCCGGCGACGCCATCGTCGCCGACGACGACGGCGTCTGCGTCGTGCCGCGCGAGACGGCGGAAGAAGCGCTCGCCGCGGCGCGGGCGCGCGAAGCCAAGGAAGCGGAGACGCGCAAGCGCCTGATGGAGGGCGAGCTCGGCCTCGACATCTACGGCATGCGCGAGCGGCTGCAGGCGAAGGGCCTCAAATTTGTCTGAAGAAGCGCGGCGAGAAACCGGCGTCCGTTGCATGTGGATGCGCGGCGGCACCTCGAAGGGCGGCTATTTCCTTGCCGAGGATCTGCCAGCCGACGAGAGAGCGCGCGACGCTTTCCTGCTCCGCGTCATGGGCTCGCCCGACAATCGCCAGATCGACGGCATGGGCGGCGCCGACCCCCTCACCTCAAAGGTTGCCGTGGTGAAGCGCTCCGCGCGGCCCGGCGTCGACGTCGATTATCTCTTCCTGCAGGTCTTCGTGGACCGGCCGATCGTGACCGACGCGCAGAACTGCGGGAACATTCTCGCCGGCATCGGCCCCTTCGCCATCGAGCGCGGGCTGGTCGTGGCGAAGGAGGGCGCGACCGACGTCCGCATCTTCATGGAGAACACCGGGCAGATCGCCATCGCCACGGTGCCGACGCCCGGCGGGCGCGTGACCTACGACGGCGCCGCGCGGATCGACGGCGTTCCCGGCACGGCGGCGGCGATCCCGATCCTCTTCGAGGACACCGCCGGCTCGTCGTGCGGCGCGCTGCTTCCGACCGGCCGCGCCGTCGACATCATCAACGGCATCGAGGCGACGCTGATCGACAACGGCATGCCTTGCGTCGTCATGCGGGCGAGCGACCTCGGCATCACCGGTGGGGAAGAGCCGCAGGCGCTCGAAGCCGACGACGCTCTGCGAAAGAAGCTGGAGGCGATCCGGCTCAAGGCCGGGCCGCTGATGAATCTCGGCGACGTCGCCGAGAAATCCGTGCCGAAAATGACGATGGTCTCGTCGCCAAAGAATGGCGGCGCGATTTCGACCCGCACCTTCATCCCGCACCGCTGCCATTCGTCGATCGGTGTGCTCGGGGCGGTGTCGGTCGCCACCGCATGCCTGCTGCCGGAAGGCCCGGCCGCTTCGCTCGCGAAAGCTGGCGAAGGCCGCGAGCGCTCGCTCTCGATCGAGCATCCGACCGGCGAGATGACGGTGGTCGCGACCTTGGGCGAGAGCGGCGAGGTCGAGCGCGCCGCGATCCTGCGCACCGCGCGCAAGCTCTTCGACGGGACGGTCTTCTAAGCCGGAAAGACGTCGGCGCGTCCGAAGTGAGCGACGCGCCGACTTTAAGACTTCGCGCTTCGCTCAGACGATGCCGACAAGTACCGCGATGCCGGCGAGCGCGACGGCGACCCCGCCCGCCTGCGTGATGCGGTGGGAGGTGAGCTGGCCGGTTCTGCCGATCGCCAGACCGATGCCGATGCCGGCGAGATGCAGAAGGCCGGTGGCGGCGACGAAGCCGGCGGCATAGGCGGCGCCCGAGGCGTCGAGCGGCATCTCGGTCCCGTGCGCGTGGCCATGGAAGACGGCGAAGAGACCGACCATCGCCATCGCCGCCGTGAGCGGCCAGTCCCACTTCGCGGCGACCGCGAGCCCGAGCACGACGATCGAAAGCGCGATCCCCACCTCCACGAACGGGAGCGGAAAGCCGAGGATGCCGAGCGTCCCGCCGACCAGCATGAACCCCATGAAGGTGAGCGGCACGGCGAGAAGCGCGCGCCCGCCGAGATTGGCCGCGAAGATGCCGACCGCCACCATGGCGAGGATATGGTCGATGCCGCTGATCGGGTGCGCGAAGCCTTGGATAAAGCCGTGCGTATGACCAGCGACGCCGGGGTGGGCGAAGGCGAGGGTCGGTGCGAGCGCGGCGAGCGCCGAAAGGGTAAGGCGCAGCGATCGGTGCTTTGAAGACATGGGAGGCCCTCCAGATTGGGTCGGCGATCCAACCCACGAGTATGACGAATGGACAAGAAAATCATACACAGGCAAATGCGCGGCGCACGTCTTTTCTCGCCACTGTCCGCAGGATTTCTTGCCGCAGCTTGGAGAGGCCGCGGCGCTTCTCGTCAGCCGCGCCGATGCAGCTGATGGTGGTCGTGCGGATGCGCGCCGCCGACCCCGTGCGCGTGCGTCTCTACCACCGGCTCGACCGGCACCATGACGAGCTGGCCGTGGCGGATGTTGCGCTCCGCGATGACGTGTTCGGCGAGGTGCTTCACGCTCGCGGTCTTCCCGCGCAGCACCGCCACCTCCATGCAGCTCTCGTGATCGAGATGCACGTGCAGCGTGGAGAGCGCGAGGTCGTGATGGTCATGGAAGATCTGCGTCAGCCGCTTGGAAAGCTCGCGCGAATGGTGATCGTAGACGTAGACGAGCGCGGCGACACAGTTCTTGGCGGTGCCGGCATCGATGACGCTCTCTCTGACGCCGGCGCGCGCCAAGTCGCGGATCGCCTCCGAGCGGTTCTGGTAGCCCCGCGCCGCGATCAACTCGTCGAGCTCGCGCATGAGATCGTCATCGAGCGTCACCGTCACCCGCTGCATGGCATTTCTCCCCAGCGTCGCGTTACTCGCAAGGCCCGCCAACCTTTGTCGTCATTGCCGGGCCTGACCCGGCAATCCATTCCATCCCCGTCGCGACCGGCAGAAGCGTCATGGAATGGATGCCCGGGTCAAGCCCGGTCATGAAGACGGTGGAAAGCAGGAGGCACTGCAGGCCGCGAGAGTTTGACCTTGCTAGACCAGCGCCGCCCCGCGCGCCTCCGCAGCCTCCCTCCGAAGCCATCCGTACCACGCTTCGAGCCCCTCCCCGGTCTTTGCCGACAGCCGGAAAATCTTGATCTCCGGATTGACCTGATGCGCGTTGCCGATCGCGCGCGCCATATCGAAATCGAGATGCGGCAGAAGGTCGATCTTGTTGATGATCACGGCGGCGGCGGCGCGGAACATGTGCGGATATTTGAGCGGCTTGTCCTCGCCCTCGGTGACAGAGAGGATCGCGACCTTGGCGCGCTCGCCGAGGTCGAAGAGCGCCGGGCAGACGAGATTGCCGACATTCTCGATCAGGAGCACCGAGCCCGCCTCCGGCTTCAGCGCGGTAACGCCGCGCGCCACCATGTCGGCTTCGAGATGGCAGCCCGAACCGGTGTTGATCTGCACCACGGGCGCGCCGGCCGCGTGGATGCGCTCCGCGTCGTTCGCCGTCGCCTGATCGCCCTCCAGCACTGAGAGCGGCAGCTCGCCCTTCAAGTCGCGGATCGTCCGCTCGAGCAGTGTCGTCTTGCCGGAGCCCGGCGCGCTGACGAGGTTCAGCGCAAGAATCCGCTGCGCGACGAACCACGTGCGATTCTTCTCCGCGAGCGCATCGTTCTTGGCCAGGATGCGAGTTTCGAGGTCGATCGTCGCGCCGCGATCGGCTTGCGCATGGCCGAGCGCGTGCTCGTGGCCATGATGGTGATGGCCGAGTCCATGACGAGAGAGGACAGTCGCCGCCCCGGTTTGCATGTTGAGGACGCCCGTCACGGTGCCCTCGCCGCAGCCGCAGGTCGCGCACATCAGGCGGCCTCCTCAAGTTCCATCGACTTCACGTTCAGCTCCTCGCCCGCGAGCAGCGTCACATTTCGCGAACCGCAGGCACAGGCGTCGAAAAGCGTCTCGGTCCGGAATTCCGCGCCGCAATCCGCGCAGCGCGCGCGCCCATCGATCTCGCGAATGTCGAGCGCGGCGCCTTCAAGCGCCGTCCCCTCCGCGGCGATGCCGAATGAGAAAGCGACGGCTTCGATCGACACGCCCGCAAGCTTCCCCACGTCCAGCGTCACCCGCCGCACGCGGCAACCGTTCGCTGCATCGCCGACGATCGCGACGATGTTGCGGCAGATCGAAAGCTCGTGCATCGCCAAGAACCTCAGCAGATCCGCGGCAGCTGCTCGCCGACCAGCATGTCGACGATGCGCCGCCCGCCGAACACCGTCAGCATCGTCACGCGGCCGCCAAGCCCGTCGGCGACCGTGCCGATGATGCTTGCGCCGGCGCCGAGCGGATGCGCGCGCATCGCGGCAAGAGCCGCTTGCGCTTCCTCGGGCGGCGCGACAACGACGATCTTCCCCTCGTTCGCGAGATAGAGCGGATCGAGCCCGAGGATTTCGCAGAACGCCTTCACTTCCCGGCGGATCGGCGTCGCCGCCTCGTCGATCTCGATCGCGATCTGAGACGCGGCAGCGATCTCGTTCAGCACCGTCGCAGCGCCGCCGCGCGTCGCGTCGCGCATGAAGCGCAGGCCTGGCGCCGCCTTGATCAGCGCCTCGATCAGCCCGTTGAGCGGCGCGCAGTCGCTCTCGATCGGCGTTTCGAGCGCCATGTCGCCGCGCGCGCCGAGGATCGCCGCGCCGTGGTCGCCGAGCAGCCCGTTGACGAGCACAACATCGCCCGGCCTGGCCTTGTGCGCACCGAGGTCGCGCTCGGGCGCGATGACGCCGACGCCTGTCGTGGTGATGAAGAGCTTGTCGCAGGCGCCCTTCTCAACGACCTTGGTGTCACCGGTCGCGATGGCGACGCCGGCTTCCTCGGCCGCCCGCGCCATCGATTGCGCGACCCTGCGCAGAAGCTCGATCGTCACCCCCTCCTCGATGATCATCGCACAGGAGAGATAGAGCGGCACGGCGCCGCCGACCGCGAGATCGTTGACAGTGCCGCAGACCGCGAGCCGGCCGATGTCGCCGCCCGGAAAGAACAGCGGATCGACGACGAAGGAATCGGTGGTGAAGGCCAGCCGGTCGCCCCGCGCCGCGAGCGCCGCGATATCGAACCGCGCCTGGTCTTCGAGCGGGGCGAGCATCGGGTTGTCGAATGCGCCGACGAAGACGTCGTCGATCAGGTCCTTCATGGCCTTGCCGCCGCCGCCATGCGCAAGCGTCACCGCCGGCACGTTGACGCGGCCGCGCGGCCGCGCTCGCATGAGCGGGACGACGTTCATGCCGCGCCCGCCTGCCGCTTCACGCCGCCGTATTGATAGTAGGCCGCGCAGGCGCCCTCCGGCGACACCATCAGCGCCCCGAGCGGCACTTCCGGCGTGCAGGCTGTACCAAACACCTTGCACTGCCACGGCTTGATCATGCCCTTCAGAACTTCGCCGCACTGGCAGGACGCCGGGTCGGCGATCTTCACGCCGGGGACCGCAAACCGCCGCTCCGCGTCGAAGCGCGCATAGGCGTCGCGAAGTCGCACGCCGGAATGCTCGATCGAGCCGAGCCCGCGCCACTCGAAATGCTCGCGCAACTCGTAGACGCGGTCGACGGCGGCCAACGCCTGCGCGTTCCCCTCCGTCGGCACGATCCGCGCATACTGGTTCTCGATCTCGACGCGCCCTTCCTTGATCTGCTTCAGCACCATCCAGATCGATTGCAGCACGTCGAGCGGCTCGAACCCCGACACGACCATCGGCTTCCTGTAGTACCTGGCGATGAATTCGTAGGGCGCCATCCCGATCACCATCGACACATGGCCGGGCCCGAGAAAACCGTCGAGTTGCAGGTCCGGGCTGTCGAGGATCGCTTTGATCGTCGGCACGATGGTGATGTGGTTGCAGAAGACCGAGAAGTTCGTGATGCCCTCGCGCTCCGCCTGCAGGATCGTCAAAGCAGTCGACGGCATCGTCGTCTCGAAGCCGATGCCGAAGAACACCACTTCCCTGTCCGGGCGTTTGCGCGCCAGCGCGAGCGCATCCATCGGCGAATAGACCATGCGCACGTCTGCGCCGTCGGCCTTCGCCTGCGCCAGGCTCTTCTTCGAGCCGGGCACGCGCATGGCGTCGCCGAAGGTCGTGAAGATCACCTCCGGGCGCTCGGCGATGGCGAGACAGTCGTCGACGCGTCCCATCGGCAGCACGCAGACGGGGCAGCCGGGCCCGTGCACCAGCTCGATTTCCTTCGGCAGCATGCCTTCTATGCCGTAGCGGAAGATCGAGTGCGTGTGGCCGCCGCAAACCTCCATGAGGTTGATTGGCCGGTCCTTCGCGACCGGGATTTGCGAAACCAGGCCCTCGATCTCGGTGACCAGGAACTTCGCCTTCTCGCGGTCGCGGAACTCGTCGACGTATTTCATGGCGCGATCCCCTACGTCGCTTCGGCAAGTGCCGCGGACGAGGCCCTGATCGCCTCGACCTCCGCCTGTGCCTCGCCAAGCTCGGTCAGGATTTTCAGCGTCTCCATCGCCTGTGCCTCGTCGATCCGGCTCATCGCAAAGCCGACATGGATCAGGACCCAGTCGCCGACGCAGGACTCGATCGCGTGCTCGTCATCGACGATGCAGGCCATGTTGATCTGGCGCTTGACCCCGCCGACATCGACGGTCGCAAGCATCTGCTCCGCGTCGTCGATCCTGACGATCAGGCCGGGGATACCGAGGCACATGCCGCGTCTCCTTCCGTTTGCTTGGCTCGTTCCACAAGCGTGGCGGCCGCGATCGCCGCCTGACCGAGCGCGAGCCCGCCGTCGTTCGCCGGAACGCGCGAATGCGAGAGCACGCGGTATCCCTCCGCCTCGAGTTGCCGGTGGATTTCCTCGAAGAGCACGCGGTTCTGGAAGCAGCCGCCGGAAAGCGCCACGCTGTCGAAGCGCGCTTCGCTCGCGTCGTCGCCGCGCGCAAGCGTCTTCGCCATGGCGACGACAGCCTTGGCGAAGCCCTTGTGGAAGCGCGCAGCCACGACCGGCGCCGGAGCCTTCTGCACGAGGTCGCCGAGCAGCGCGCTCCACATCGCGCCAGGGTCGATCAAGGGGAGCCCCTTCTCGCCGCGACGCTCCACCGTGAAGGGATAGGCATGCGCCTCGTCCTTGAGCGCCCGAACGTCGACGATCGCCTCGAGCCGCGCCGCCGCCTCACCCTCATACCCCTGCCGCTCGCCGCAGATACCGAGTGCCGCGGCGACCGCGTCAAAAAGCCGCCCGCAGGACGACGCCGGGGGCGCGTTGATGCCGTTTCGGATCATGGCGTCGAGCATTGCCCGCGGCCGCCCCGCAAGCACTTGATGAAGCGCAAGTTCGGCGAAATTTAGTGACAGCGCGGCCCAGCTCATCTGCGTCATCAGATGCGCGTAGAGGTTCCGCCAGGGCTCGCGCACCGCCTGCGCGCCGCCTGGCATGGCGACCGGCTTCAGCGCCGCGAGCCGCTCGTAGCCGCGATAGTCCGCGGCGAGGAACTCCCCGCCCCAGATCGTGCCGTCGTCGCCGAAGCCGAGGCCGTCGAGGACGATTCCGAGCACGGGGCGGGCATCGAGCGGGTAAGAATTCTCCGCCAGGCAGGCGGCGACATGCGCGTGGTGGTGCTGCACTTCGACGAGCGGCAGCCCGTCCGCCGCGGCTCGCACCCGCGCGAGCTTGGTTGAAAGATATTCGGGGTGGCGGTCGGCGGCGAGTGCCGCCGGCTGGTGGTCGAAGAGCCGGCCGTAAAGCTCGAGGTTGCGGCAGTAATCGTCGAAAGTCGACGGCTCTTCGAGATCGCCCTGGTGCTGGGAGAGGATAGCTTCGCCCCCTTTCACCAGGCAGAACGCCGCCTTCAGCTCGCCGCCGAACGCCAGCACGTCCGGCGCCGTCGCCATGCCGTCGGGGAGCCGGACGGGCGCCGGCGCATAGCCGCGCGCACGGCGAATGAGCCGCGGCTTTCCGCCCATCACCCGAACCACCGAATCGTCGACGCGGCTTGCGATTTTCCGATCGTGGATCAGCGCATGGGAGGCAACGCCGCGCAGCCGCATGCGCGCCTCGGCATCGTCGATGACCTGCGGCTCGTCGGAGACGTTGCCGCTGGTCATTACCACCGGCCAGTCGAGATGCCGCACGATAAGAAGGTGGAGCGGCGTCGTCGGCAGCATGAAACCGAGCGTGTTCAGCCCCGGGGCGACCGCGTCGGGGAGTCGCGCAGGGCCAATCGCATCGAGCAGAACGATCGGTGCTTCGGGGCTTATAAGCAGCGCCTCTTCGACCGGATCGACGCGACAGAAGCGGCGTGCCACATCGGTATCTCGCGCCATCAGGGCGAAGGGTTTCGCGTCGCGCCGCTTCGCGGCGCGAAGGCGCGCGACGGCGTCGGCATTGGTCGCGTCGCAGGTGAGTTGGTAACCGCCGAGCCCTTTGATGGCGACGATCTCGCCCTGTTCGATGAGATTCGCGACCATATCGACGTCGTCGCGGATCGCGAACTCGTCGTGACTGATCGCCCTTCCGTCGAGCCGCACCAGCGCCGCTCTCGGCCCGCATGTCGGGCAGGCGATCGCCTCGGCGTGGAATCGCCGATCCGCCGGATCGCAATATTCGCGAAGGCAATCCTCGCAGCGCGGGAACGCCGCCATCGTCGTCATGGCACGGTCGTAGGGGATGCCCTCCACGATCGAGAGCCGCGGGCCGCAATGTGTGCAGTTGGTGAAAGGATAGTGATGGCGGCGTTCAGACGGATCGAGCACTTCCGCAGCACAGGCCGGGCAGATCGCGGCGTCGGGCGAAATCTGCGTGCGCGCCGTTCCGCCCACGCTCTCCACGATACGAAAATCGGCGGAGAGATCGCCGGCAAAGGCGCGCGTCTCAACGCTCTCGATCGCGGCGAGCGGCGGCGGCTCCTGTCTTATCCGTTCAACGAAAGCGGAGATCGTCGCCGCCCCTCCCCTCGCCCGGATCAGCACGCCTTCCGCGTCGTTCAGCACCTCGCCGCCGAGCCCAAGCTCGGTCGCAATCCGCCAGACATTCGGCCGAAAGCCGACGCCCTGCACGCGTCCGCGCACGCGGATCTCCACGGCCGCCTCTTCAGGCTCGGGAAATGACCGCTGCGCGACGATGTTCACGGCGCAGCCTCCATTGCTCTCTTGCAGCCCATGGCGCTTCACCGTCTTGGCGCCGTCTCGGCGAAAAGCCATGCGCACTGTCCGCGCGCGCGGCGACCTGCTAGCTACGCAGCCTAGCAGATAAAGCAATCTCGGGAGTAATGCATGCCCTTGGAAGTAATCGGCCCCGGATTCGGCCGCACCGGGACGAACTCGCTGAAAGTTGCGCTTGAGCATTTGGGCTTCGGGCCTTGCCATCACATGTTCGAGGTGCGCGACAATCCCGAGCTTTTGCCGGATTGGGAGGCGGCGGCGCGCGGCGAGAAGGTCGACTGGGACAAGGTCTTCGCCGGCTACAGGTCGCAGGTCGATTGGCCCGGCGCGCGCTACTGGCGCGAACTCGCGGCGCATTTTCCCAAGGCGAAAGTGATCCTGACTGTGCGCGACCCGGACGCGTGGTTCGACAGCGCACAGGCCACGATATTTCCGTTCGTCACGGCGCGCGGAACACATCCCTCGCCGCACGCGAACGCCATCGCCGAAATGGCGTATCGGCTCATCGCGATCCCAACCTTCGACGACCGGATGACGGAGCGGGAGCACGCCACACGAGTCTTCAGAAGGCACATCGCGGAGGTCCAAGCGGAGATTGCCGCCGACCGCCTGCTCACGTTCGATCTCAGCGACGGTTGGGAGCCGCTCTGCGATTTCCTCGGCGTCGCCGTGCCGGAAATTCCATTCCCGAAGACCAACTCGTCGAAGCAGTTCCACGAGGAGGAATGGCAGGGAGAGGAGTCAGCGCCGAACTGAGCAGCGACGATCGCCGTCAACGGCCGCGTGGAAGGATTGTCTTCACAAGAGCTGACAATTCTTGCGGCGCTGGCGATCGGAGCCCTTCCTCGCGGAAGGGGCCGCGTCTCGCCGACGCAGGAACTTGCGCACGTCATCGATTGAATCGCGCAACAGGTCGCTCATCCGCTCGCGCGCCTCTTCCGGCAGCCCGTCGCGTATCGCTTCGAAGATTGCCCGATGCTGGCGGAGGCGGTCGTCCTGGATGCGCGCGGCGCCCTCCCAACTGAGCTTGAAGGTGCTGAGCAACGCCGCGTGAACCAGACTGCCGAGCGCGCCGATGAAATGATTGCCGGTTGCTTCGAGGATCGCCAAGTGGAACTGCAAGTCTGCCGCGATCAGATCGCCGGCTCCATCCTTGTAGCGCTCCATGTCGGCATAGGCTGCGGCTATCCGGTCGATCGTCGCACGCGAGCCCGCCGAAGCCGCCAGCGCAGCCGCCCCCGGCTCCACCATCTGCCGCAAGGCGTAGAGGTCGGCGACGAAATCCTCGGTGGGCACCGTCTGCAGATGCCAGGCGAGCACCTCAGGATCGAGCATGTTCCAATCCGACTTGGGACGCACGCGCGTGCCGACCTTGGGACGGGCAATGATCAAGCCCTTGGCGGTCAGCACGGTGTAGGCCTCGCGCAACGTCGTGCGCGAGACCGCGAAGCGGGCGAGCATCTCCAACTCGTTGGGTAGCAGCGACCCCGGCGGATGGATGCCGCCGATGATCTCGCGGCCGAGCGTCTTGGTGATGTAGGCGTGAATATTGCGTTCGAAGGGGACGTCTTCGCCGCCGCGTCGCGCCGATGCGTCGATCGCTCGGCGGCCGGCTCCGGTGCGCCGGCGATTCACCTCGTGGCGCGAGCGGTCAGATGGTGGCACGGCACATCTCCGCCATCGCTAGGCCGTGCCGCGCAGCTTGAAGGAACCGACAAGCGAACGCTGCAAAACGATGAAGAGGAAGAGGAGCACACCGCCGCTGATCATGATCCACGCGCCGTTGAGGGAGCCGTTGAAGTTGATGAGCGTTGCAATCAGGCCAAGGATCATGCCGCCGAAGAGCGTGCCGGCGACCATCCCGACGCCACCCGTGAGCAAGGTCCCGCCGAGCACCACCGCCGCAATGGCGTTGAGCTCATTCCCGGTACCCGCCAAGGGATAGCCCGAAGATGTATAGAGCGCATAGATGACCCCGCCGAGCGCACTATAGAAGCCTCCGAGCGCGTAGATCCCGACGATAGTGCGACGCATCGGCACGCCCATCAGCGCCGCCGAGCTGCGATCGCCGCCGATGGCGTAGACGTTGGCGCCGAACCGCGTGAAGTGGGCGATGATGATCGCCGCCACGAGGACGACGAGCATCACGATGGCGGAACTTGCCAGGAACCCGCCGCCGGGCAGATGGATGTTCGCTCCCGCGAAAGCGACGACGAATGGATGTCTAATGGGCACGGAATCCAGGTTGATCATGAAGCAACCGCCACGCAGCATGAACAAGCCGGCGAGCGTAATGATGAACGGCTGGATTTCGCAGAAATCGATGATGAAACCCTGAAAGGCGCCGAAGAGCACGCCGAACGCCAACATCAGCGCAGCCAATTCGAGGGGATGCCATCCGACCACGTCGAGATTCGCCATGACCACGCCGACGAAGCCGATCATCGACCCTATGGAAAGATCGATGCCGCCGGACAGGATCACGAAGGTCGTGCCGATCGCCGCGATGATGATGAAGGCGTTATCGGCGAGGATGTGGCCGAGGACGAGCGTTGAGAAGAAATGGTTGTAGAGGATGCCGCCTGTCGCGAACAGCGCCGCGAAGACGGTAATCGTCGCCAGGAGTGGCAGATACCGCTCTCTCATCGCTTCGCCGCCCTGAAGACTGCGAACAAGGCGGTGCGGGCATTCTGCGACTGCAGCAAGAGCACGATCAGCACCACGACGGCCTTGACCACGAGATTGTATTCCGGCGGCAGGCCGCTGGTCAGGATGGACGTTGTCAGCGCCTGAATGACGAGCGCGCCGATGATGGTCGTGCCCAGGTAGATGCGTCCCCCGGCAAGCGAGCCGCCGCCGATCACGACCGCCAGGATCGCGTCGAGCTCAATATAAAGTCCCTGGCTCACGGGATCCGACGTGTGCGTGTCGGCGGTCAGCACCACCCCCGCCCATGCCGCGCAGAAGCCTGAAATCAGATATGCGGAATACTTGATCAGCCGCGCGCTGACGCCGGCCAGATCCGCAGCCGCCGAATTGCCGCCCACCGCTTCCAGGAACAGTCCGAGCGCGGTGCGGCGGATCAAGAGCCACAGCGCACCGAAAATCGCCGCGCCCAGGATCAGGCGGGTGGGGATCAGACCGATGTGGCCAACGCTCAAGTTCTGCAGCAACGGGCTCGTGAAGCTCGGGTTGGTGCCGCCGTAGATCAGATTGATCATCAGGCCGATACCGCGCCCGGACACCATCAGGATCAGCGTTGCGATGATCGGCTGGATGTCGAGGATCGCGACCAGAAACCCGTTCCATAGGCCGCACAGAAGGCCGGTCCCAAGAGCAAGCAGCAGAATCACGAAATGCGGATCGCCCTCGTGAATCCGCCAGGCGATGACCGCCCCGCAGATCGCGATAACGGCGCCGACGGACAGGTCTATTCCCTTGGTTCCGATGACGACGGCCATGCCGAGCGCGACCACCGCGATCGGCATGGCGCGGTAGAGTATGTCGATCAGGCTGCCGAACAGGCGGCCCTGGACGATGCGGATCGTGTAGAAGCCGGGCGACACGAACCCGTCGACGATCAGGATGAGGGCAAGCGCGAGAAGCGGCCATATCGCTCTTTGGTTGGCAAGCGAGCGAAGGCGCAGATTGAGCGACCGCATCGCCACCATCGTTGAAGATTGCTCCATGCTCATCCGCCCGCGATCGTCCGAATGATATTCTCGCGGGTGATGTCGTTGCCCGCGATTTCTCCAACCTTGCGCCGGTCGCGCAAGACGGCGATCCGGTCGCTCACGGCCACCAGCTCTTCAAGTTCGGAAGACGCCACCAGCAACGCCAGACCCTGCGCGCACAAATTTCGGATCAACGTCACCACCTCGGCGTGGGCCCCCACGTCGATACCGCGCGTAGGTTCGTCGAGGATGAGCACACGCGGCCGCGACACAAGCGAACGCGCCAACATCACCTTTTGCTGGTTGCCGCCCGACAGCTGCCCGACCGGCTTTTCCGCATCGGGCGTGGCTATGGCGAGGGCATCGATCATCTCCTCCGCCAGCCGCTCCTGCTCGTCGCGGGAGAGCCGGCTCAGCCAGCCGCGCTTCGTCTGCAGACCGAGCATGATGTTCTCGCGCACGCTCAGCTCGCCAAAGAGGCCTTCGGCCTTGCGGTCCTCCGGGCAGAAGGCGATGCCCTGGCGTAGCGACTGGCGCGGCGAATGGTGGGTCATCGGGCGGCCGTCCAGTTCCATTCGCCCGGAATCGGGCCGCATCGCGCCGAAGACAAGCTTCGCGGTCTCGGTCCGCCCGGAGCCTAGTAGCCCCGCCAAACCGACGACCTCGCCGGCACGAAGCGAGAGATCGAAAGGCGCGATGGTGCGCCGTCGTCCCAGTCCCTCGGCCGCAAGGATCGGCGCGCCGGTCGCCGACGACGCCTGGGATGCAAGTCTTCTTTCCGTCTGCTCAAGCTCGCGACCAAGCATCAGCGAGATCAGCTTCAGGCGCGGCAGTTCCGCGGTCGTCCCCGTTCCGACCAGCTTGCCGTTGCGCAAGACCGAAATGCGGTCGGCGATCTCGTAGACCTGATCGATGAAGTGCGTGATGAAGACGATGGCGATGCCACGCGCTTTGAGATCGCCAATGATCCGGAACAAGAGCTCGGTCTCCTGCGCGTCGAGGCTCGCCGTCGGCTCGTCGAGCACGAGCACCCGTGTGTCGTCTTCGAGCGCGCGGGCAATTGCAACGAGTTGCTGAATGGCGACCGAGTAGGAGCCAAGCGGCCGTTCGATATCGATCTCGAGGTTGAGCCGCTTCAGTCGCTGGCGCGCCCCCTCCCGCGCCCGCCGCCAGGAAATCAGCCCGAAGCGACGCGGCTGGCGCCCGAGCGTCAGATTCTTGACCACGGACATCAGCGAGACGAGATTCACTTCCTGATAGACCGCGCTGATGCCAAGGGCGCGGGCCTCGCCGGTGCTGTTGACCTCGACAGCACGCCCGTCCAAGCGAATCTCGCCCTCGTCGCCGCGCAATGCGCCGGTCATGACCTTGATCAGGGTCGACTTGCCGGCGCCGTTTTCACCCATCAGCGCGTGTACTTCGCCGGAGTTCAGGCGGAGGTCGACGTTCTCGAGCGCCCGGATTCCGGGGAACGCTTTCGAAATGCCGTGAAGCTCGATTCGCGCAGTCGAGGTTTCCGACACGCAGGTTTCCCCCTCCCACAATTGTTAAGGTGGGCTCAGACGCCGATCAAGCGAGCCGCGTAGCGAAGGGAACGGCGCCGGGCTTGTGCAGGGCACCGCTCCTCGGTTGCAGGAGAATAGTGCAGCCTTGCGTTAGCCGCCGGGCGTTGCCGCCGTGTGCAGATCGGACGGAATCACGATCCACTTCGGCAGGTCTTTCGGAGCCTTCAGATAGTCGAGCACGACCGGATAGATGTATTTGCCGATCGCCGAGCGAAGCTCGACGGAAGCATTTGCGTCGCCGGCCGCCAAAGCTTCCTTCATGGCCGGAACGTAGTCGACCGAGACCATCAGCACATCCTTGCCCGGATTCAAGCCGGCTTCCTTCATGGCCTGGATGGCGCCGAGCTGCATGTTGTCGTTATGCGCGAAAGAGGCGCAGATGCCGTCCAGGTTGTTGGTGGCCTTGATGAAAGCCTCCATCACTTTCTTGCCGCCGTCGGTGGTGAAGTCGCCGCTCTGCGTCTTCACGATCTTCATGTTCGGAAAGTTGGAGATGACGGCCTCGAAGCCCTTCTTGCGCTCAATCGCCGGAGCCGAGCCGGTCGTGCCCTGCTCTTCGACGATGTTGCAAGTTCCCTTGCTCGCCTGAGCCAGCCAGGCGCCGGCCAGCTTTCCTTCCAGATTGAAGTCGGCGGAAATGCGCGTGACGAAGAGCGACTTGTCGGCGACGTCGACGTCGCGATCGGCCAGGAAGACAGGGATGCCCGCATCCTTGGCTTCTTTCAGCACCTGGTCCCATCCGGTGACCACCACCGGCGCGATGATGATCGCGTCAACCTTCTGCGCGATGAAGGCGCGAACCGCCTTCAGCTGCTCTTCTTCCTTGCCTTGAGCGTCGGCGAATTTGAGGTCGATCCCTTCCTTCTTCGCCTCTTCCTGCATGTCCTTTGAGAAGGCCGGACGCCAGTCTCCCTCGTCGCCAACCTGAGAGAACCCGATGGTGACGGCAAAGGCCGACGTCCCGGCGAGCATCATCGACATGCCGGCCACTGCGCCGCCAACCCACTTAAAATGCTGCATGAATTCCTCCCACTCTGGTCTTGCGCCGTTGTTTGCGAGTTGTCCGCCTGGAGAAGGCAAAGGCGCGTGACACCCCTCCCAAAAAGAGCGACGACCTCATTAGTCATAAAATCATATTAAATGATATTTTCAAGCGCAATCGCGTCGGCGGCTTCTGCGTCAGCGGCTCAAGGCTCAGGTTTTCCACCGCCGGATGTCGGACCGGGATCCCGCCACGCGTGTCTTCAAAAGGCCGAGATTCCTGCTGCCCGGCCGCTCATCTTCGAGCCACGCGAAGGCTGGGAGCCGTTCTATGAATTTCCCAAAGTTGCGGTGTCCGACATTCCGTTCCCGAAACTCGTGGAAGCAGTTCGACGAGGAGAAGCGGCAGCGGGAATAGCTTGTAGCGGTGCCTTATTCGGGCAGCCCGGCCCTGCGCAGGCCCTCCGCCCACAGGTCGAAATCCTGCTGACGCCCGAAGGGCAGCAGATCCTTGAGATTAGACAGGCGCAGTTCGGGATTGAGGTGGCGCAGACGCGCCATGGCTTTCCGCGCTTCGGCGAGCTTCCCGGCGTGTGCGCCGGCTGCGGCGGCGACACAGATCGCCATGAAGAAATTTGATTGCTCTCGTGCAGCGTTTTCCGCCCATGAGAACGCCTCGTCATGACGGCCGGCAAAAAAGTGCGCCCACGCAGTCGCGATCTGCATGCCGAA
Source organism: uncultured Alphaproteobacteria bacterium (assembly GCA_963739005.1). Classification (GTDB taxonomy): domain Bacteria; phylum Pseudomonadota; class Alphaproteobacteria; order Rhizobiales; family Afifellaceae; genus DASWJZ01. The sequence continues at coordinate 114,882 of CAVTYQ010000003.1, forward strand.
CATCTGAGGATCCTGTGGGCTCAGGCGCATGGCGCGCGCGGCGTGTTCGATCGCAACGTCGGTTTCGCCGAGGAATCCTTTCGCAATGGCGCTGAAGTGCCATGCCCACGCCAAATTCGGATTGAGCGTTAGAGATCGGTCGATGAGCGCGTCGCCATCATCAAGGTCACCGACGACGATGACGAGAGTAAACCCAGCCGCGCAGAGCGCGAGCGCGTCATCCCGGCCGAGGTCGGCGGCGCTCCGCGCCAGCCGTTCGGCTTCGGCCCCCTCCCGCGCGGGATCGCCCACCCAGCCAAACCCTTTGCGCTGAACGTAGCAGCGCGCGGCCATGCCATAGGCCGAGGCGTAATTGGGATCGCGTTCGATGGCCTGAGAGAACAGCGCCAGGGCCTCTTCGTTGCCCTCCTTCGTGAACTGATGGAAGGCCGCCATGCCGCGCAGGAAATAGTCGTAGGCGTCGAGGCTGTCGGTCGGCTTGCGTTTCGCCCTTTCGATCTCGGCCAGTTCGAGCTTCGGCGCGATTGCGCCGACCACGCTCGCCGTCACCTGATCCTGCAGATCGAAAATATTTTTCAGCTCTCCGTCGAAGCGATCCGCCCACAAATGCGCTCCCGTTGAGGCGTCAATCAGCTGTCCGGTGATGCGCACTTTGTTGCCGGCCTTGCGCACGCTGCCTTCGAGCACGTAGCGCACGCCGAGCTCGCGCCCGACCTGTTTCACGTCGACGGCGCGGCCCCTGTAGGAGAAGCTCGAATTGCGTGCGATCACGAAGAGCCAGCGCATGCGCGACAGCGCGGTGATGATGTCCTCAACCATCCCGTCGGCGAAGTATTCCTGCTCCGGATCACCGCTCATGTTCTGGAACGGCAGGGCCGCGATCGATGGCTTGTCAGGAAGACTCAGCACCGGGCGTGCTGGAGCCTTGCCGTCGCTGCCGTGGCCGGCGCGCAAGCGATAGGCCCGCACCGGCCGGGCGATGTTCTTGACCGTCTGCTCGCCCATGTCCTCGAATGCGCAGTCGAGCTTGCCGTTCACTTCTTCGTGGACCTTGGCGGAGACGCACGTGCCGCCGGGCTCCGCCAGCGCTTCCAGCCGCGCCGCGATGTTGACGCCGTCTCCGTAGATGTCGCCGTCCTCCACGATGACGTCGCCGAGATTGACGCCGATGCGGAACTCGATGCGGCGATCCTCCGGAACGTCGGCGTTTCGCTCGCGCATCCTGCGCTGGATATCCGCCGCGCAGGCGACCGCGTTCACGACGCTTGGAAATTCCGCCAGCATGCCGTCGCCCGTAAGTTTGACGATGCGGCCCTGGTGTTCGGCGATCTTGCCATCGACGAGTTCCTTACGATGTGCCCTCAGCACGGCAAGCGTCCCCGCCTCATCATCCCCCATGAGGCGGCTGTAGCCGACCACGTCGGCGGCGAAGATTGCGGTGAGGCGGCGTTCCACCGGTGCTGGTCTCGACGAGTCTCGGTGATCGATCCTAGCAGAATCGGCGGCAAGCGAGGGGGACACTGCCGTGGCGCCATTCCGGGCAGAATTGGTGCGGGCGGCGGGAGTTCGAACCCGCATGGCCTTGTGGGCCGAGGGATTTTAAGTCCCTTGCGTCTACCGGTTTCGCCACGCCCGCGTTGGCCACCCGTCCTACGACGGGCCGGCTTAAAGAATAAGCCAAAGCTCAGGTCGGTAAGAAGAGCGCGCGGATCAGCTCGCGATAGAGCATCACCTGCCGCGGCAGGATCGTGGCGTCCTGCAGCGCGCGGCCTAGCACGATGCCGCCTTCGACCAGCGCCGCGGCCATGTCGGCAAGCGCGTCGAAATCGACTTCGCTCTTCGGCGGGTAGCGCCCGGCGATCAACTCCAGCCGCTCGCGGAAGCGCGCGCGCCAGGCGATCAGGCCTGCCGCGTTGAGCCGCCTTATCTCCTGGTTGAAGAGCTGGTCCTGATAGGCGAACGAGGCTGCGAGACAGCCGGGATGCGTACCCGGAAGGTCCGCCATCATCTCGGCGAAGAGCTTCAGCCCGACCAGGAAGCCGTGCAGCGGATCGCCGTTCAGCTCGTCGCCGCGGCGGAAGAGCGCGTCGAGCACCGCGCGATCCTGTTCGAGGTAGCGCTCGAGCAGCGCCTTCGCGAGATCGGACTTTTCCCTGAAATGGTAGAAGAAGCCGCTCTTCGTGATGCCGACCGCTGCGATGATCTCCTCGATCGAGGTCGCGGCGAATCCCTTCGCGAGCACCGCCTCCTCGGCGGTCTCGAGAATCCGTTCGCGCGTCTCGCCGCGCCTTCGTGTCGGAATCTGCAGCATCGGAACTGCACCATAGGTGCAGTTGTCTGAGCGGAATGTTTCGTCATCCCCCGAAAAGTGTTTCGTCGACCCCCGCGCGCCCAGGGTTTCGTAGAGAAACAATATTTCAGCCATCGCTTGACCGCGCGCCGCCTATTTCGCGCCGCCGCAATCGCTAGTTTCCCCGCCGTCGGGCTGCCGGACGGCACATGCCCCGACTGCCCTATCCCGCGGATTCGAGTGCGGCGCACGAAAGCGCCGCCTCTCGCGCCCCCGCGCTTCTTGAAACGAGGAATCGATGACACCGCGTTACAGAGATGCCCTGCCGCAGCTCGGCGACAAGCTCTTCCTGACCGACGGCGGGCTTGAGACGACGCTGATCTTCATCGACAAGATCGATCTTCCCCATTTCGCCTCCGTCGCCCTGATGAAGAGCGGCGAAGGCCGCGACCGTTTGCGTGCCTACTATCGCCGCTACGCATCGATCGCGCGCGAGAGTGACGCCGGCTTCATCTTCGAGAGTCCGACCTGGCGGGCGAGCCGCGACTGGGCGGAGAAGCTCGGCGTCACGCCCAAGGAGCTGCGGCGGCTGAACCGGAAATCGATCGCAATGCTGGCGACGCTCCGCGATGAGCTTGACGCGAAAGGCGCGCCGCCGATGGTGATTTCCGGCTGCCTCGGCCCGCGCGGTGATGGTTACAATCCCGGCATCAAGATGAGCGCGGCGGAGGCGGAGGACTATCATTCCGAGCAGGTCGAGGCGTTCCGCGACACGGAAGCCGACATGGTCACCGCGATCACCATGAATTACGCGGAGGAAGCGATCGGCATCGCCCGCGCCACCGACGCCGCCGGCATGCCGGTCGCGATCTCCTTCACTTTGGAGACGGACGGAAAGCTCCCGACCGGCCAAACGCTGAAGGACGCGATCCTTGCCGTCGACCGCGCGACCGGCGCCGCGCCCGCCTACTACATGATCAACTGCGCCCACCCGACGCACTTTTCCAACGCGCTCGAGGCAGGCGAGCCGTGGGTGAAGCGAATCCGCGGGCTCCGCGCCAACGCCTCGAAGATGAGTTCACGCCGAGCTCGACGCCTCGACCGAGATCGACGCCGGCAATCCGGTGGCGTTCGGCCATGAGCACGCGGATCTCGTCAAGCGGCTTCCGCACATCACCGTGCTCGGTGGCTGCTGCGGCACGGACCATCGGCACGTCGCCGCGATCGCAAATGCCTGCGCTAAGCACGGCCACAACGGCGCCCGCGCAGCGTGACGTAAGCGCCTTGCCCCGGCTGAAGCAAAGCAACCCCCTCCCCCTTGCGGGGAGGGAGACTTCGCTGGAGGCTGCCCAACGCCCTCATGCTGAGGTGCGACCCCGGACTTGATCCGGGGGAGCCTCGAAGCACGCACCCGGGGGCTTCCAGCGCCTTCCGGACCGTCCTTCAAGGGGTGATTTGGCGACCCATTGCGTCGGGCGCGATGCGTCCGAGACATCGCCGGCGATCCATGGCAACCTGGCGGAATGACGCTCTTCCCGACCACCATCGCCGGCTCGCTGCCGAAACCCTTTTGGCTCGCCGAGCCAAACCGGCTCTGGGCGCCCTGGCGCCATCACGGCGAGGATCTTCTTCGCGCCAAGCGCGACGCGACACTGCTCGTCTTGAAGCTGCAGGAAGACGCCGGCATCGACATCGTCTCCGATGGCGAGCAGTCGCGCCAGCACTTTGTGCACGGCTTCCTCGAATTCGTCGACGGCATCGATTTCTCGCGGAAAGTCGCGATGGGCATCCGCGACAACCGCTACACGGCGATGGTGCCGCGGGTGGTCGGCGCGCTGAGCCTGACGGGCCGCGTGCACGAGGCGGAAGCGCGGCTTGCGCGCGCGCGCACCACGCGAAAGCTCAAGATCACCATGCCCGGGCCGATGACCATCGTCGACACGATCGCCGACGAGCACTACGGCGACCGCGCGAAGATGGCGATGGCCTTCGCGGCGCTTCTGAACGAGGAGGCGCGAGCGCTTGAGAAGGACGGCGTCAACGTGATCCAGTTCGACGAGCCTGCCTTCAACGTCTACATGGACGCCGTCAAGGACTGGGGGATCGCTGCGCTGCATCGCGCGATCGAGGGCCTCTCCTGCAAGACCGCCGTCCACATCTGCTACGGCTACGGCATCAAGCAGAACATCGACTGGAAGGGAACGCTCGGGTCGGAGTGGCGGCAGTACGAGGCGATCTTTCCCGCGCTCTCGCAAAGCCGCATCGACCAGATATCGATCGAGGCGAAGAATTCGCGCGTGCCGATGGACCTGATCGCGCTCCTTCAAGGCAAGGACGTGCTCGTCGGCGTGATCGACGTCGCGTGCGATCAGGTCGAGACGCCGGAGGAGGTCGCGGCGACGATTGAGGCCGCGACAAAGTTCGTACCGGCCGAGCGCATCCAGCCCTGCACCAATTGCGGCATGGCGCCGATGCGCTGGGAGATCGCCTTCGCCAAGCTTCAAGCGCTCGGCGCCGGCGCAAAGCTCGCGCGCCAGGCTCACTAGCCGCGCGAGCCCCCCGAGCCATCTTCCCGCAGATGCGCCGTTCTGCTTCAATCGCCGGCGGCGGGTTCGGGGGGCACGGTGCCGCAAGACGAGATCGTCACCTGCGCGAGGTGCGGCGGCAAGAACCGCGTGCCCGCCGCAGCCATCGCGAGCGCCGCAAAGGCGCGCTGCGGTCATTGCGGCGCCGCGCTCGTCGCTGCCGCGCTGGCTGACGAGCCCGACATCAAAGAGGCGATCGTCGAGCCGCAAGCCGCGAAGCGGAAGCGCGGGCGGTTCCGGATCGGCTTCTTCCTCGGCGTGATCGTCGCTGCCATTCTGCTCTTTCTCGTCGACCGTCAGGCCAACATCCGGACGCTCGAAATCGCCGGCTTCTCCCCGTCGCACTGGCTCGATCAGTACTGGCCGGCCGCCTACGATGATGAGACGCCGCCGCCCGAAACGGACAACGCGCTCGCCCCCGAGCTTGCGATCGAGCCAGAGACCGCGCCGGCCGAGCCCGAGGCCGCGCCTGCCGAGGCAGCGGCTGAACCGGAGGCCGCGCCTGCGGCCCCTGCGGCCGAAGCGGCGCCGGCCGCCGAGCCCGCCGTGCCCCTCGTCGCCGAGCCCGTCACGCCAGGGATTCTCTATGACTACACCGGCAACGAGGCGCTCGCGCCCCTCACGGTCGTGACGAATCCGGGCCAGGACTACTACGTGAAGCTCGTCGACGAGGGGACCAACACGGCCGCCATCGGCATCTACGTGCAGGGCGGCGTCTCCAACGAGGTCTCGATTCCGCTTGGCCGTTACGAGATGCGCTATGCGAGCGGCACAACCTGGTACGGGCTGACCGACCTCTTCGGCCCCGATACAGTCTACGCCAAGGCGGCCGACGTGCTCGACTTCCACGAGGAGGACGGCGAGTACAAGGGCTACACGATCGAGCTCATCCTGCAGGAGAACGGCAACCTCGACACCGAGGCGTTGGACCCCGGCGACTTCTGATCGCTATCCCGCGCTGCCCTTGATTGGCGGCTGGAACGAATAGCCCATGTCCCAAGGGAAATAGATCCAGGTGTCCTGCGACACCTCGGTGATGAAGGTGTCGACGAGCGGCCGCCCCTGCGGCTTGGCGTAGACGGTGGCGAAATGCGCCTTCGGCAGCATGCCTCGGACGATCGACGCGGTGCGGCCGGTATCGACGAGATCGTCGACGATCAGGATGCCCTGCCCACCCTCCGCTGCGGCCTCCGTCACCGCCGGGGCGATCCGCTTCAGAACGGCGATTTCGCCCTGGTTCTTGTAGTCATGATAGGAGGCGACGCAGACCGTCTCGATGATGCGTATCTCAAGCTCGCGCGAGACGATCGCCGCCGGCACCAGCCCGCCGCGAGTGATGCAGACGACCGCGGAAAACGGCCCCGCCTCGGCGAGCCGCCAGGCGAGCGCCCGCGCGTCGCGATGGAATTCCTCCCAGGAAACGGGAAACGCCCTTTCCCCCGCCATTTCGAGCCCCCCTGAGACGCCGACTGTGGGGCACGAGATACTCCGCCGGCCGGCGAAGGTCGAACCCTTTTCGGCGTGCGTCACAGGCAGAGGAGATGCTTCGCCGGAGCGCATTTCTCGGGTTTGCTGCATGTGCTAGGTGATCCGGCAACGGCTCATTCGAGGGGCTTTGCGTGACCGACGAAGCGGTGCCGCCGAAAGACGCGATGGCGCGGAAGATGGCGGTGGAGAATCGGCGCGTCAGGACCGACTACCCCGCTTTCGCCAACGCCTACGACAAGCTCGTCGCGCGGCTCGTGGCCGGCGCCGCCGGCGGCAAGGCGCCGAAAACCGGCGACATTCTCCCGCCCTTCATGCTCCCCGACGAGGCGGGACGGCTCGTCGGCCTTGGCGACTTCAGCACGAAGAAAGCGATCGTCATCAGCCTCAATCGCGGGCACTGGTGCACCTATTGCAAAGTCGAGTTCGAAAGCCTGCGCGGCATCACCGACGAGATCAGGCGCCGCGGCGCCGAGGTGCTCGCGATCACGCCGGACCGGCAGCGTTATCTGCGCGAGTTGCGGGAGGAACTCGACCTCGCCTTCCCGCTCCTCTCCGACATGGACAACGCCTACGCGATGTCGCTCGGCCTCGTCGTCTGGTGCGGCGACGAGGTTCGCACGCTCTACAAGAGCATCGATTGGAATCTCGACGAGTTCCAGGGCAACAACGGCTGGATGGTTCCGATCCCCGCGACCTACGTCGTCGCCCCCGACGGGCGCATCAAGGCGAGCTTCGTCGAGCCGGACTTCCGGCAGCGGATAGAGCCGGCGTCGATCCTCGACGCGATCTGACTCGGGGTCGAGAAGCCGCCGCATCAAAGACTCGCGAGAGCCGCCTCCATCGCCGCCTTCGCCGCGTCGAGCGCCTCCGCGTCGCGCGAGCGCAGCACCAGCCGAGTCGTGAATCGCTTGCCATCGTGATAGGGATAGGAGCCGATCCTGACCGACGGGAACGCCTTCTGCACGTTCGCCGCCGGAACGGCGATCTCCCCCTCGCCGCGTCCGGCCTCGATCGTTTCGGAGATGACGGGGGCCGAGGCGGGGATCATCTTCACCACCTCGTCCATCATCGCCTGCATGATCGCCGGCACGCCGGCCATGACGAAGACGTTGCCGATGCGGAAGCCGGGCGCGGCGGAGACCGAATTCGGGATGAGGGTCGCGCCGGCCGGGATCCGCGCCATGCGCAGCCGGCTCTCGTTTGGCTCGATCCCCCGCCCCTTCCAGAACGGAAGCAGGAGATCGACCGCGCGCTGGTCGACATCGATCCCGACCCCCATCGCCTTGGCCACCGAATCGGCCGTGATGTCGTCGTGCGTCGGGCCGATCCCGCCGCTCGTGAAAAGGTAGTCGTAGCGCCCCGAGAGCGCCTGGACCGCATCCACGATCGCGTTCTCGCGGTCGCTGACGATGCGGACCTCCTCCAGGTCGACGCCGATATCGGTCAAGGTGTCGGCGATGAAGCCGATATTCTTGTCCTTGGTGCGGCCGGAGAGGATTTCGTCGCCGATGATGAGGATTGCGGCGGTCGGCGCATTCGCCATTGATCTTTCCCTGTCCGTGGCTCTTAAAAGACGCGGGCCGATGCATTAGCTTAAGCCGAAACCGATATCGAGCCGCTGACCCATGCAGGAAATCGTGACGGGCGCCTCCCGCCAGTCCAACGCCATCGCCTATTACGGCCCGGAGGGGTTCAAGGGCATGCGCCGCGCCGGCCGGCTCGCCGCCGAATGCCTGGACGCGCTCTACGATATCGTGGAGCCCGGCGTCACCACCCAGGCGATCGACGACTTCATCTTCCATTTCGGCCTGAAGCGCGGCGCCCAGCCGGCGACCCTCAACTACCGCGGCTATCGCAAGTCGAGCTGCACCTCGGTCAACCACGTCGTCTGCCACGGCATTCCGAACGAGAAGCCGCTCCGCGAAGGCGACATCGTCAACATCGACGTGACCTTCGTGCTCGACGGCTGGCACGGCGATTCGAGCCGCATGTATGCGGCCGGCCAGATGAAGCGCGCCGCCGAGCGGCTGGTCGAGGTGACCTACGAGTGCCTGATGCGCGGGGTCGAAGCGATCCGGCCCGGCGGGCGCATGGGCGACATCGGCCACGCCATCCAGAGCTACGCGGAGGCGCAGCGCTGCTCGGTGGTGCGCGATTTCTGCGGCCACGGCGTCGGCCGCGCCTTCCACGAGCCGCCGAACGTGCTCCATTACGGTCAGGCCGGCGAAGGGCTGGAGATCAAGCCGGGCATGATCTTCACGGTCGAGCCGATGATCAATCTCGGCCGCCCGCACGTGAAGCTGCTTTCCGACGGGTGGACGGCGGTCACCCGCGACCGCTCGCTCTCCGCGCAATTCGAGCATACGGTCGGGGTGACCGAGACCGGCGTGGAGATCTTCACGCTCTCGCCCTCGGGCCGCTCCTGGCTGCCCTGGAAGGACGCCTGAAGCGTCGGAGCTCTTGATGGCGGAGTTCGAGGACGCCGGCGGGCTCCCCCATTTCCACGGACATCGCGACCGGCTTCGCGCGCGCTTCCGCGACAAGGGCGCCGCGACGCTCGCCGACTATGAGCTGCTTGAGATGGCGCTCTTCCGCGCCATCCAGCGCGGCGACACGAAGCCGGTCGCCAAGGCGCTCCTGAAGCGTTTCGGGACGCTGAGCGAAGTGCTCGCGGCCCCGCGCGAGCGGCTGAAGGAGATCGACGGCGTCGGCGACCGCGTGGTCGACGAATTGAAGCTGATCCGCGCCTTCGCCGAGCGCACGGCCGGCGAGGCGGTGAGAAAGCGCCCGGTGCTCTCCTCCTGGTCGGCGCTTCTCGAATATTGCCGCACCGCCATGGCGTTCGAGGAGCGCGAGCAGTTCCGCATCCTCTTCCTTGACAAGAAGAACCAGGTCGTCGCCGACGAGGTGCAGCAGACCGGCACGGTCGATCATACGCCGGTCTATCCGCGCGAGGTGATCCGCCGCGCGCTCGAGCTTTCCGCGACGGCGATCATCCTCGTCCACAATCACCCCTCAGGCGACCCGACCCCGTCGCGCGCCGACATCGAGATGACGCGGACCATCATCGAGGTCGGCAAGCCGCTCGGGATTGCCGTGCACGACCATCTGATCATTGGCCGCGAGGGCCACGCAAGCTTCCGCGGCTTGGGGCTGGTGTAATCAAACTCATCGGGTCTCACCAGGCGACAACGGCTTCGACTGCGACGCCAGCGGCAAGGTGCCGACGACAGGGCCGCTCGATCGATCACCGCGTTTCGATCGGCGTGTAGTCGCGTGCCGCAGGTCCGTCGTAGAGCGTCAGGGGCCGGATCAAGATATTATTGGCCTGCTGTTCGAGGCACTGCACCGTCCAGCCCGGGACGCGGCCCATGGCGAAGACCGGCACGAAGAGATCGGGCGCGATGCCCAAAAGGCGGTAGCCGACACCGGAATAGAAATCGACATTCACGTTCACGCCGAAGCGGGCATAAGGCGTCATGGCTGCAACGACCGCCGCCAGGATTGCCAGCCATTTCGGCTCCCCCATCTCAGCGGCGAGTGCGCCGACACCCTCGCGCATGTGGCGGGCGCGCGGATCCTCGGTCCGGTAGACCCGGTGACCGAAGCCCGTGATCGCCTCGCCAGCCTTGCGCTTGGCCTTGACGTAGTCGGCCGCGCGCTCAGGCGTGCCGATCTCCTCAGCCATGCGCATCACGTCCTCCGCAGCGCCGCCATGCGCCGGTCCGGAAAGCGCGGCCACGGCGGCCGTCATCGCCGCGTGCAGATCGGCGTCGGTGCCGATCACCACGCGGGCCGTGAAGGCGGAAGCGTTCGAGCCATGCTCCGCGTGCAGGATGAGGTCCTTATCGAGCAGGCGCATCGCGCTTTCGGAAGGCCGCGCGCCGCTCAGCATCCAGAGGAAATTGCCGGCATGCGAGAGCGCCGGGTCCGGCTTCACCACGGCGCGGCCGTTACGGATCGCCTCGTGCGCCGCCACGATCATCGCCGCCTGCGCGGTAAGCCGCACACCCTTGCGGCGAACCGCCTCGGGCGTGTCGTCGTCGGCATCGGGGTCGAAGGCGGCAAGCGCCGAGAAGGCGGTACGCAGCACGTCCATCGGATGCGCGGCCTTGATGGTCTCGATGATGCCGAGGATGGGTTCGGGCAACTGCCGCCCCGCGATGAGCTCCTGCCGCAATCGTTCGAGCGAAGCAGGGTCGGGAAGCGCGCCGTAGAGGAGCAGGTAAGCCGTTTCCTCGAAGGTCGAATGCTGGGCGAGGTCGTGGATCGAATAGCCGCGATATCGCAATTTACCGGCTTTGCCGTCGATCGAGCTGACGCCGGAGCGCTCGAAGTACACGCCCTTCAACCCGCGATGTATCTTGACGGTTTCGGTCTCGCTCATCACCTTCCAGCCTTCGCTTTTTGTTCGATCGATCGTCGCGAAAAAAAACAGTCAATAAGGCCCAGCCAAGGGGGGAGAGTGAACATTGTTGAGAGCGCCAAGAGGGCGATCAGGGGCCGCGATCTTGTAGTTGGTACTGCCGGAGGGAGAGGACGAGCGCATTCTCGCCGCTGCCGAGCGGCTCGCCAATGAAGGACTGGCGACGCCGATCCTGATCGGCGCATCGGGTGCCAACGGACGCATGGTCGTCGAGCCCGCCAGCGATCCACGCCGAGCTGAATTCGCCGCCACGCTTGTGCAAAGACGGCAGCGCATGACCCCGGCGACCGCCGAACGATTGCTTCGAAAGCCGCTCTATTTCGCCGGCGCCATGGTAGCGGCGGGAGGCGCGCACGCTATGGTCGCCGGCGCGGCGTGTCCTACCGCCCGCGTTATCGAGGCGGGATTGATGAGCGTGGGGTTGGCGCCGGGCATCACGGTGCCGTCGAGCTTCTTTCTCATGCAATGGCCGGACCGAGCGCTTATCTTCGCGGACTGCGCCGTGAACGTGCAGCCCGCCGCCGCCGAATTGGCCGACATCGCGATCGCCACCGCCAACAGCGCCCGCAGTCTCCTCAACGGGGAACCGCGCGTGGCGCTGCTCTCGTTCTCGACCCACGGAAGCGCCCGGCATGCCGATGCGGAAAAGATCGCAGAGGCGGTGGCGATTGTGCGTGAACGGGCCCCCGGGCTCGCTGTCGAGGGCGAGCTGCAGGCCGACGCGGCGCTCGTCGCCGATGTCGCGCGCAAGAAGCTGAAAAGCGAAAGTGCCGTTGCCGGCCGCGCCAACGTTTTGATCTTTCCCGACCTTAACGCCGGCAATATCGCCTACAAGCTGGTGCAGCATCTCGCGGGAGCCCAGGCGATCGGTCCTGTGCTGCAGGGTTTTGCCCATCCGGTCTGCGATCTCTCGCGCGGCGCCAGCGTGGACGACATCGTCGCTACCGCCTGTCTCGCCCTCGCCTTGGCGTGACCGCCGAAGGGAAGTTGAGCCAACATCGCCCATTGGCCTCCCCTATCGCTCAGTCGCGCCCGAAACGGCGTCCTCAAGAGATCGACTGCGGCCGCATGTCCGCCGGGTCGATCCCGGCGACGACCACCGGCTTTTTCATAGCGTCGCGACGGAAGGGCTCGCCGAGCTCCTGGTTCAAGACCACCTCGATGAAGGTGGTCTCGCCGTTCTTCTGCGCCTCAAGGGCCACGTCGAGCGCCTCCGTCAGCGCCTGCATCGAAAGCGCCTGGATACCCTTCATCCCGCAGGCGACCGCGATCCGCGCGTAGGAGAGATTCGGGTCGAGCTCCGTCCCGACGAAGTTGTCGTCGAACCAGAGCGTCGTGTTGCGCTTCTCCGCGCCCCATTGGTAGTTGCGGAAGACGATCATGGTGATCGCGGGCCATTCCTTGCGTCCGATCGCCGTCATCTCGTTCATGGAGATGCCGAACGCGCCGTCTCCGGCAAAGCCGACGACTGGCACATCCGGGCAGCCGATCTTCGCGCCGACGATCGCCGGGAAGCCATAGCCGCACGGCCCGAAAAGGCCCGGCGCGAGATACTTCCGCCCCTCTTCGAAGGTCGGATAGGCGTTGCCGATCGCGCAGTTGTTTCCGATGTCGCTGGAGATGATCGCGTCGCGCGGCAGAACCTGTTGAATCGCCCGCCAGGCCATGCGCGGGCTCATGCGCTTCGGCTCCCGCGTCCTGGCGCGCTCGTTCCACGTCGTTCCTGCGTCGTCCTCCTCGTGATCCATCGAGGAGAGCATCTGCAGCCAGCGCGACCGCGTCTCGGCAATCAGGTCACGACGTGCATCGCGCGCCTTGTCGCTCGCCAGCGCGCCCAGCCCCTCCAAAATCCTTTCTGCCACCGCGCGCGCATCGCCCTGAATTCCGACCGCCACCTTCTTCGTGAGCCCAATCCGGTCCGCGTTGATGTCCACCTGGATCAGCTTCGCGTCCTTCGGCCAATAGTCGATGCCGTAGCCGGGGAGCGTCGAGAAGGGATTGAGCCGCGTACCGAGTGCCAGCACCACGTCGGCCTTCGCGATGAGTTCCATCGCGGCCTTCGAGCCGTTGTAGCCGAGCGGACCGACCGCGAGCGGATGGCTCCCGGGGAACGCGTCGTTGTGCTGGTAGTTGCAGCAGACCGGCGCGCCGAGCCGCTCGGCAAGGCCGCGCGTCGCGTCGATCGCGCCGCCCAGCACCACCCCGGCGCCGGCCAGGATCACGGGGAACTTGGCCGCGCGAAGCAGCTCGGTCGCCTGCGCGATGGCCTCGTTTCCGCCCGAGGGCCGCTCGATCCGCACAATCTGCGGAAGCTCGACATCGATCACCTGCGTCCACAGGTCTCGCGGCACGTTGATCTGCGCCGGCGCGGAGTTGCGCCACGCTTTGCCGATGACGCGATTGAGCACCTCGGCCATCCGCACCGCGTCTCGAACTTCTTCCTGGTAACAGACGCAGTCCTTGAAGAGTGCCATCTGCTCCATCTCCTGGAAGCCGCCCTGCCCGATCGTCCTGTTGGCCGCTTGCGGCGTCACGAGGAGCATCGGCGTGTGGTTCCAGTAGGCGGTCTTCACCGCCGTGACGAAATTGGTGATGCCGGGCCCGTTCTGGGCGATGATCATCCCCATCTTGCCGGTCGCCCGCGAATAGCCGTCGCACATGTAGCCGGCATTGCACTCGTGCGCGCAGTCCCAGAAGGTGATGCCGGCCTTGGGGAAGAGATCCGAGATCGGCATCATCGCCGAGCCGATGATCCCGAACGCATCGGTGATGCCGTGCATCTGCAGCACCTTGATGAACGCCTCTTCTGTTGTCATCTTCATCGTTACTCCTCCCTTTCAGGCGCCCGATATTCGCCTCAGCCCCGCGTCATCTTCGCGACCTGCGCGCGGAGGTTCTCCGCGCCCCTTGCAAGAAGCGCAAGGTCCGAGCCGCACGCAACGAAGCTAAAGCCCGATTTCAACCAATGCTCAACAAGCCGGAGGTCGCCGGTCAGAATGCCGCGCGGCTTGCCGATCGCGGCTACCTTGCGGGCGCCTTCGGCGATGGCGGCAGTAACGTCGTCATGCGAGGGCTGACCGATCAGGCCGAGATCGGCGGAAAGGTCGGCGGGGCCGAAGAAGACGCCGTCGACGCCTTCGACCGAGGCGATGTCCTCGATACGGTCCAGCGCCGCGCGCGTCTCGATCTGAACCAGAACGCAGATCTCCTTCTCGACGCGCTCCACATAGTCGCCGATGCGACCGTATCGGTTGCCGCGCTGAGACAGCGAGACGCCGCGTACCCCGCTGGCGGATAACGCGTCGAGCGCACCGCCGCCGCCGCCTCCTCCGCCGTCTGCACCATCGGAATGAGAAGTGATAAGACGCCGAGGTCGAGGATGCGCTTGATCACGATCGGATCGTTCCACGGCGGCCGCACGATCGGCGCCGTTCCACCGACTTCGTAGGCCTGGAGCTGACCCAGAACCGACATCATGTCGTTCGGCGAGTGCTCCATGTCGATCAGCACCCAGTCGAACCCAGCGGTGCCAAGGATGTCCGCAGCGATGATGCTGCACAGGCTGTTCCAAATCCCGATCTGCGGGCGGTTCCGGCTGATGGCTTCTTTGAAGGAATTGGACGTGAGCTGCATCAGCGTGATCTTTCAATTCGCGGGAACGCTAGACCGGCACTCGGCCGGATGTGGCAATCGAGCGCCCGATCGCTTCAAGGTAAGCGATATTGTTCGTAACCTCGTCTCGCGCCACCGGATGCGGCTGGCCGGTGGCGACCGCATCGGCAAACGCCTCAAGCTCGGCACGCTCGATGTCGACCGGCGGGAAGTCGAGCACGAGCACCTCCTTGTGCCCACCGATCCGCCTGATTGTCAGCCTGTCGTGGTCGCGAATCTCGGCCCAACCCTTCGAACCGAAAAGCTGCAGGCGCCATTCGTCCGGCGTCGTCGTAAGCGTGGCGAGAAAGCCGGTTGCTCCGGACGAGAAGCCGAGCAGCATGATTGTGGTGTCGTCCAGCTCCGCCTTGCTGTCCTGGCGTAAACTTCGCGCGTCGACCTCCGTGATCGGGCCGAGGAAGGAAATCATGAGATCAGACATGTGGAGGCCCTTGCCGGTCATGCCGCCCCACGGACTCTCCTCGCGGCTCGCGCGCCAATCGCTGACGGCGTGGCGCGCCGCGCTCGGTACCGGAGAAATTTGCCTCCGCATGCAGAAGCTGACCGAACTCGCCGGCCGCGATCAGTGCGCGGAGGTGATGGACGGCAGGCAGAAAGCGGCGGTTCTGACCGACGGCAAGCACCACGTCGGCCCTTTCGCAGGCATCGAACGCCGATTCCGCTCCGGTCCGTTCAAGCGCAAGCGGTTTCTCCACGAAGATATGCTTCCCTGCCGCTGCGGCCTCCTTCACCTGCGCGACATGCTGCGAATGCGGCGTCGCGAGGATGACGGCGTCCACGGCCGGGTCGGCCAGCACGCCGGCGAAATCGGTGACGACTTCAATGCCGCTGGTCCGCGAGAACTCCTCCACCTTTGCAGGCGTCCGGGTCACCGCTTTGACGATCCGTATCTTGTCGCTTTTTTGGTGCACGGACCGCGCCAGCCTCTGGCCCCAGCCCCCGAGCCCGACGACGACGGCGCGCAGCATCGGCTCAAACCGCCGCCGCCATGCGGCCCAGCACTTCGCCGTTCACCACGAGCGACGGGTCGAGCCGCCCGGCGGCACAGGCGATGACATTCTCGGCGCAGGCGACTGCCATCCGCCTTGCGCATTCATCGGTGAACGCCGCCGAGTGCGGGCTCAGCACAATGCGCTCTTCCCGCGCGAGCGGATGATCGGCAGGAAGCGGCTCGGACTCAAAGACGTCGAGCGCGGCACCGCTGAGATGACCGGATTGCACCGCCTCGACCAGCGCCTGCTCGTCGACCATGCCGCCACGCGAGACATTGATCAGCCATCCCCCGCGCTTCATTTGCGCGAGTTCGCTTCGCCCGATCAGATATTGCGTGTCGGGGAGCTTTGGTGCGTGCAGGCTCACAAAGTCTGCTTCGCTCAGCGCCTCTCTGAAATCCGCGACCGCGCGGCAGCCCTGCGCCTCGACGTCGGCGGCCGTGAGGAACGGGTCGAAGACGACCACCGTCATGTTGAAGGCTCGGCAAAGGCGCGCAACCTGTCGCCCGATCCGGCCGAATCCGAAGATCAGGATGGTGCGACCGGCAAGCTCTCGCGCGCTGAAGCTATCTCGCGCCGCGAAATTGCCGGCGCGAATGGCACGGTCGTAGCTGGCGATGTGCTTGGCGAGCGCCAGCATCAGGCCGAGCGTATGCTCGGCGACCGCCGTCGAGTTCACGTCACCCACAAGCGCCAGCGGGATGCGCTTTTCTGTCAGCGCGGCGACGTCCACTGCGTCATAGCCAACGCCGTGGCGGGCGACGAGCTTCAACCGCGGCGCATTGTCGAGAAGCGCGCGGTCGACGCGCGTCGTGCGGACGATGATCGCGTCTGCATCTCTTGCCTGCTCCATCCGGTCAGACGCATTGTCCGGACGCTCGATCGGGCGAAAGGTCCCCGGCTCGCTCAGCCGTGCGATACCGTCGGCGTGAATCTTGCCGAGAACCAGAACATTCCACATCGAGCCCTCCGTCGGCTTGGCGGCAGGTCCTATGGGAAGGACTGCGGGAATGCAACAGTCGGTTCGCCTAATAATCCGATATTTCAATATGCAAAACGATCAAGTTCATACCCAGCGCGCCTTCCGCTGTGTTCCGAGAGCCGTGACCGGCACCAGCAGTCAGACGGCGACGCTCTGCTTTGGTTCGTAGCCGAGTGCCGCGCTGATGGCACGCCCGGTCTCCATGACAAGCGGCGCCATTTGCGCCAGCCGATCCTTCTGCATGCGGATTTCAGGACCTCGCAGCGAGACGGCCGCGGCAATCCGGCCGGTTGTGTCAAAGACCGGGGCCGCAAGCGCGCATGCCCCCAAAGTCACGTCGCCGATCGACTCCGCGTAGCCTTTTCGTCGAATGTCCTTCAACACCTCAAGGTAGGTATTGCGGTCGGTGATGCCGAGCGGATTGAGCGGCTTCAGGCCGGTCAGCTCAATGATGCGGTCGCGCTCGTCCTCGGGCAGAAAAGCCATCAAGGTCTTGCCTGAGGCGCCCACATAGATTGGTTGAATCGTGCCGACTGACGGCACGACGGCGAGTTCGTGCGCGCCGGCCAGGGCCTCGACTACAACCCGCTCGAACCCACGCGGGAAGACGAGTTGAACGGTCTCGCCGGTCGATCGCCGCAGCGATTCAAGAAAGGGCATGGCGGCGAAGCGCAGGTCGCTTCGCCAGGAATTCACCAGCCGCCAGAGCCCGGACGCAAGGCTGTAGCGACGGCTCAACGCGTCGCGCTGAATGAGCTTGGCGTTCTCAAGCGTCAGCAGAAGCCGCAGCGCTGTCGCCTTGTCGATCCCGCTCGCGCGGCCGATCTCCGACAGGCCGAGCGGAGCCTCCGCGCCCGCGACGAGCGTGAGGATGCTGATGGCGCGCTCCACGGAGACGTACAGGTGTCACAGCGGCCCCTTACGTTTTACCTGCCGAACCTCTAGCACGGACCGGTTGGCCTGTTAACGCGGAGCGGCCGTCCGGCCGATCGGGGCGCTGCGCCCTGCACCCGGCGTGACCTGTTCCCACCGCCGTCCGCACCTAGAGCGCCGCCACCCCGACAGACGAGCCTCCGCATGCGTTCAGCACCTGCCCGGTGACAAACGAAGCACGACGATCGAGGAAGAAAGCGATCGCGAAGGCGATTTCCTCAGGAAGGCCGAAGCGGCCGAGCGGGACATCGGCAAGGAATATCCGCCGGTTCTCCTCGCCCGCAGGGCCTTCGAGGTTGTTGCTGGTGAACATCTCCGTGGCGGTCGGCCCGGGCGAAACGACGTTCGCGGTGATGCCCTCGCGAGCAAGCTCCAGCGCCCAGGTGCGCGTCATGCCGACGATGCCTGCCTTGGCGGCCGCATAGCTTGTACGCTTCGCGCGCCCGAGTGCCCCGCGACTTGAGACGTTGACGATCCGGCCATACCCGCGCCGGCGCATTCCAGGCAGCACCGCCTGCGTACACTGGACGGCGGTCCGCACATTGAGATCGAAGACGCGCGCGAGATTGCCGAGGTCGACCTCGCCGAGCGGTTCCAGGACGTTCAAGCCGACCGAATTGACGATCCCGTCGATCTCGTGGGCTGCGCAGACGCGCTCAAGAACATCTGCGGTTGCTCCCTCATCCGCGAGATCGCCAGCAAAGAAGCGGCCGGGAAAAGCCTCCGCCGGCGGACGCCGGGCAACGCCGATCACCTGCCATCCGTCTGCAGCAAGGAGCTTGGCCGTGGCAAACCCGATGCCGCGGCTCGCCCCGGTGATGAGGACGGTGTCTCCCATAGATCGACGCTCCGCGGCCTCTGCGCTCAAACGTGCTCGCTTGGCACGAAATTGCGCACCGCCGCCACGAAGCGATCATAGTCCGCAAGGTCAAATTTGAGATCGCCCACTCCGCCTGCCGGCTTTGCAAAGTCGAATGCGTCCATAGTCGGCGCGAGCGCCTCCTTTTCCAGACCGTGGGTGATGAACACCACCCGCGTCTCGTGATCGGCCGACGGCCAGGGGCCGAGCTCCTGCGGCTCGTGGATAATGTGCTGAACCGCCTGGACGACGATCGGCCGGCCCTCGACGTTGACCAATCCCTTCATGCGTAACAGCTTAGGGCCCTTGAAGCGGCTGAGCCCATTCAACCACAGGCGAAGCCCGTCCTCGCTCACCGGCCGTTCGCGCCGAAGTGTGAACGTACGCACGTCGTCCTCGACGTGATGGTGGTGCCCCGGGCCGTGGTTATGGCCCGAACCCGCGCCGGTCCGCGCCTCGCGGTAGGCTGGATTGGCAGTGCCTGCGACAAGGGCGGCCGTATTAGAGGCCGGGCCTGCCACGTGAATGTCGGCGCCGAGGGAGAGGCGATGCAGGCGTTCGAGCAATTCCGCAACCTCCTCGCCGGTGGCAAGATCGGCCTTGCTCACGACGATCCGGTCGGCGGCCGCAGCCTGCTTCACCGCCTCGATCCGGCGGTCGAGCTGAGCCCGCCCGTTCACACCGTCGACAACGGCGACCACGCTCTCCAGCCTCAGCCGCGCGGAGATATCGGGATCGCTCAGCAGCGTCTGCAGGATCGGCGTCGGGTCGGCGAGCCCCGTCGTCTCGATCACCACGCGGTCGAAAGGCGGCAACTCGCCGGTGTCGCGCCGCATGATGATGCGCGAGAGCGTCATCACGAGATCGCCGAGCATCGAGCAACAGAGGCAGCCGTTGGCGAGCAGGATCGTCTCGTCGGCCGGCGTCTCGATCAGCAGGTGATCGAGGCCCACTTCGCCGAACTCGTTGACGATCACCAGCGTTCGACGAAGGTCGGGCTCCCGCAGCATCCGGTTGAGGAGCGTCGTCTTGCCGGCGCCGAGAAAGCCGGTGAGGACTACGACCGCCAGACGATCGGGCTCGCCGCTCGGGGCATTCGACATCGGCAGGTCCTCTTTCAACGGTGCTCCGCGATCACGCGTCGACGATCTTCCAGGCCTTGTAATCGGCAGCGATGACACGCACGTCCTGGCCGGGCCGCCGGTCGACGTAGCAACGACCTTCCTTCATGACCATCTTAATGTTCTCACGCGGCTCAAGGACCTTGATGTCCTCGGACGGATCGCCGTCGACCAGAACGAGGTCGGCATATTTCCCTGCCTCCAAGGTTCCGATGTCGGCCTGAAGATGCAGCGCCTCGGCGGCGTTCTTCGTGGCCGTCATGAGCGCCTCCATCGGCGACATGCCAAGCTCCACGTAGAGCGCGAGCTCCCCGCCATTGCTGCCCATGTCTGGTTCAAATCCCATGTCGGTGCCCATGGCCATCTTCACGCCCGCCTTGTGCATGACCTGGAAGGTCTCGAAGCAGAAGGGCTGGATCTTCTTCATCTTCTCCAGCGTGAAGGACGGCGTTCCAGTCTCCCGCCTGAGTGCGATTGCATAATCGGTGCGATGCGACAACGTCGGCGTCACCGGCGTTCCTGAGGCGATGATGCGCTCGATCGAGTCCTCGTCGTGGAAGACCATATGCTCGATCGTGTCGGCCCCGGCCGCGATCGCCATGCGGTGGGCGTCCGGCGTGAAGCAGTGGATGGAGCAGAACTTGTGCTGCGCGTGCGCCTCGTCGCAGATGGCATTGAGCTCTTCCTGCGTATGATTGCGCACGTCCGGCGATTCCTTGTCGGTTCCCCCGCCGCCGGAGGCGCAGGTCTTCAGCCAGTCGGCGCCCTTGAGCAGGTTCTTGCGACAAGCTTGCGCATCTCGTCCGGCCCATCGGCGGTCGACTCCGGATTGCGTATCGCCGCGCGCGGGTTGATGAGGTCGAGGTGCGAGCCGGTCCCCACCGTGAAGGCGCCGCAGACGATCCGCGGTCCGGCAAGGATGCCGGCCTCGATCGACTCACGGACAGCCGAACTTGAAGCGGTCATCAGCCCGCGTGCCGATATGTACCCGAGGTCCCGGAGCGTGGTGAAGCCACGTTCCAGACAGAGCTGTGCGTGGAAGAGCATGGACATCTGCTGGAGCTCGGACGTACCTCCCACTGCGCCACGCGGTAGTTCTTGAACGTCAGATTGTTGAACATGCAGAGATGGATGTGCAGGTCCATCATGCCCGGAATGGCGGTGAGCGACGGCTCGTCGACAACGGTTGCTCCGGGCGGAACCGCTATATCGCCTACTCGGCCCACGGCCTTGATGCGCTGCGCCTCGATCAGAATGGCCGCATCTTCAGGACAGGCCCCCCGTTCCCGTCGATCAGTTCTGCCAACCTTCAGCACGGTAGCGGATGCCATTCTCTGCTCTTTCTCTTGCCTTGAGACGAATTGGAGCGGTTCCCGCGATCAGCCGGCCCTAGCGACGAAGCTCGCAGCAGATCGGTTTATCTCACGAACCTGTGTTTCAGTAAATTGCGTTTACGCACTCCGAGGCGGTCGGTCAACATGTCGGCGTGAAAATGGAATCGACTATGATATGCAAGAGTTTTATTTAGGAGCCAAGGTCCAAACGGACTATGGATGACTATTTATGATAACTACTTGGATTGATCAAAAGACACACAACAACAATTGGATTTTATACGGCGTAATATTCCAATGTTGAAATCAAGTTACTTTGTCGCCCACTAAATTTTTCGATAACTGCTCCGCTCTGGCCGTTTTAGGTGAGGCCGTGCGGGTTGATACAGGTAACCGATCACATCGATATCGCGGTGAGCGCGTCGGCCCGTGGAGCGCTCTGTGCAACACCATCTGGCGGAATAGCCATAATGCAATATGATGCGTGCATGAACATCCGATATCTGAGGACCTTTATCGCCGTCGCCGAACAGGGCAATTTCGCCCGTGCCGCGAACTCCGTCTGCCTAACCGAATCGGCGGTTAGCGTGCAGATGCGGACGATCGAGAACCAGTTTGGCGTTGAGCTCTTCGACCGCTCCAAACGACCCGCGGTTCTCAACGCCAACGGCGAGGCGCTACTCTCGCGGTACGAGAACTGGTCGCGATGTTCGATTTCTGACCCAGTACGAATGGGGACGCTGGAGCTGCCGGGCGTCATCCAGCTCGGCGCGGTGCGCTCGACCCTTTCCGGTCTCATCCCTCGAACCGTCACCGCCCTGCACAATGAGTTCTCCGGCGTCCGCCTTACGGTCTCAGGCGGCCTCCCGGCGGAGCTTATCGCGCGTGTGGAAAGCGGAGAGCTCACGGGGCACTCGTCAGCGAGCCGCAATACCTGCCGCCGCAGCTCGTGTGGCTGCCGCTCATGGAAGAGCCGATGATCGTCATCGCGCCGATCGGCACCGGCGGGGCGGATTATGCCGAACTGAAACGTAGCCCGATGTCGGCCTTAACAGAGGCATCTGGGGCGGCCGCCTGATAGAGGAATATCTGCATGCGCGCGGCATCATTCTGCGGCCTATCCTGGAGTTCGACAGCCTTGAGCCCGTGATCCTCACGGTGCAACAGGGGCTCGGCGTTTCGATCGTGCATCAGGGCTGCATTGACCATCCACTTCGCCAGATGCTGCGCCGCATTCCATTCGATGCGCACGAGCTGACGCGGCGTCTCGGGTTGCTCTATCGCCCGACAGGGCAACGCATCGTGGTCATGAAAGCTCTGGCTGCGAAGTCTGGAATGCATGGCGTCCGAGCCGCGCGACATCTGGCTGCCACTGACATCCTACGCCGCCCGCGCTGCGGAATAACCGCCGCACCCGCGTTGTCACGTCTACCAGCCGTCAATTCCGCCAACGTTCTCCGGCCTCATGCATGAGGCCGGAGATGCTGCGGGCATGATCACTGCGAGACGGCGATCCTCTGCTTCATGGCCTCTTCCATCAGGTCGTTGCGGACCGCGGTGTTCCAATCCGGAATCTGCGGCAGCCGCCCCGCCGCGTGAAGCGCCGCGGCTTGATCCTGTAGATAGGACAGGATCGTGTCGGTTATCTTCGGGTCCAGCTCGTCGGTCATCTGCCGGAGCGTCGTAAGCATCCCCTCCTTCGGATAGTCCTGGCCGATCGAGGTGTAGAACGTCTCAAGGATGCCCGCCACCGCGTCGGGCTCGGTGCGCACCATGTCCTGGCCCCATAGGAGCCCGCGCAGGACATCGACGACCTGCTGCTCATTGCGGTTGATCGCCTCTTTGCTGGCGTAGATCAGGACCGGCTGCAGGTCCGCATCCTTGAGACTTGCAAGATCCCGGGCGTGTCCCTCGTTCACATACTTCGAGGCGTCGAACTCGACCTGCAAAATCGCATCGACATCCCCGGCCTCAAGCGCCGCCAGCTGATCCGCCGTCTTCATCTTCACGACCGTGATGTCTTTCGCTGAGAGTCCGTGCTGCGGAAGGAACTTGAATATGAAAGACTGCTCAAGCGACGTGCCGACATCGACCGCCACGCGCTTCCCGGCAAGATCCCCGACCGTCTTGATGGACGAGTCCGGCGCCACCTGCAGCCATTGGAACGGCGCCGCGTAGCTGACCAGTCCGACGAGCGCCACCCGACTGGATGCCATCGCAACAAGTGCCGGCTGCGCGCCGGCCTCGCCGAAGTCGACGCTGCCGTGGACGATGGCCTGGATTCCTTCCGCGCCTGTTGCAAATCGGCGCGGCGTGACCGTGACGCCCGCCAGCTTGAAGCCGTCGCCGGCAAGCGCCGCCAGAAGCGGCGTATGCGCCCCGACGGTCCCGTGCGCCATCCTCATCTCGTCCCAACCGGCCTTGGATAGTGCCGTCTTCAGCATGTCCAGCCGAAGGAACTTGTCCATGTCGGGCAGCGCCTTGATCTTAGCCGCTTTGAGCTCGGCGGCCGCGTCGGTGTTCAGGGTCGCCATCACGTCCGGCGTGAACGACGGTTGCAGCACCAGGCGATCGAGCATGGTGTGAACCGTGTCCGCCGTGAGGTCGAGATCGAACTCCTGCTGTATCTCTCCGCGCATGACGTCGGCGAATTTCGCCGGGTCGTCCTGCGCTTCCCGCATCGCGCGCAGGAAACACTCGAGGAATGCCGCCGATTCCGTCGGATGCGCATCGACGTAGTCGCGCCGGCCGACAAGAACCAAAGGCTTGATGTCGTAAGCACTGAGATCAAAGAGCACCCGAAATCTTGCCGTCCTGCACGCCCTGTCCCGCCTGCGGGTCATAGACCAAGGCGGCGTCCACGGTCCCATCGCTGATCACGTCAACGGCTTTGTCGGCCGGAATATCCACGATATCGTAGTCGCCGCTCTGCAAACCAATCGCCGGCAGAACGGTGCTCGTCATAACGATCTCGGAAGCCGTGTTGCTCTCAATGGCGATGCGCTTGCCACGCAGGTCCTGAGCCGTCTTGATCGGCGAGTCGGGCCGCACGGCGACCATGGTGCCGCCACCCGCGAGGCCTCCGACCGCCAACGTATAGAGCTGGCCATCCGCCATTCCGCGTACCGCCGGCGCAACGCCCGTCGTCGCGAACTCAAGGTTTCCCGCAACGAGCTCGCTGGTCGCCTTTCCGCCCGTCGGGTAGCGAAGCTCGGTGACGTCTAACCCACAGCTCTCAAAGGATTTGGTGATGGCGGCATAGAGGCCGGGAGCATGGGCGAGCAGCTTGCCGTTGCCCAGCCTGATAGCCTCCTCGGCCAGGGCGGAACCGCCGATCGCGATGACGGCCGTCGCGAGAAACGCAGCCATGACCGAAGCGGCAAACGCCGACCGCACCGGAGACGGGCTTGCCCGGCGACGTTCGCGCAGGCGCAGCGACGAAAGAAAGTGCGTCATCAGGACCTCCCTTTTGAAAGCATTTCGTCGAAGCTCAAATCGAGCTTCGCCCGATCTCGAGCCGGATCGTCTCTTGTTGGCTGGAATAGCAGCGCGCCCTCGGTAGCCGGTCAAACGAATAGATGAATACAAAAATATCAAAGACTCGCTCATCGACGCGCAGATGCAATTGGGGCAGGGATAAATCGGGATCGCCGCGCGCGCTCAACAGAAGGATTCAGAGCGATGATTTGCGCAGGCTCGCACGGCTCTTGCGTAGCGCTCGCTCTCTTCAGCGAACACTGAATTGCGACCAGACAATGCAAAGTTCGCAGCGCGGCGTTCGACCGCCGCCGCGACGTCCTAAGGCGTCCAGGGTCGTCTAGTTCGCGAATGCCTTGACGCTTTGCTCGGCGATGGCGTCCATGCAGATTCGTTTTGTCTCCATGAACTCGACCGAGGTCAGCGCCGACCGCGACCGCGGGCGCGTCAGCGGGACCGTCACCTCCTGAATGATCCGCCCGGGCTTCACCCCCATCACCAGAATGCGATCCGCGACAAGGATCGCCTCGTCGATGTCGTGGGTGATGAAGAGCATGCTCATGTTCTGCTCTTCCCAAAGGGTGAGGAGCCATTCCTGCATCATCAGCCTAGTCTGCGCGTCGAGGGCCGCGAACGGCTCGTCCATCAGCAGTACGCGCGGATTGTTGATCAGAACGCGCGCGATCGCCACGCGTTGCTTCATGCCGCCGGAAAGCTGATCCGGATGATGGCGCCCGAACCCTTCGAGCCCGACCCGCTTCACAAATTCGCGCGCCGTGTCGCGGCGCTCCTTCGCACCGACGCCGGCCATCTTCAGGGCGAAGGCCACGTTGTCCTCCACCGTCAGCCAGTGGAAGAGAAAGTGCTCCTGGAAGACGACGCCGCGATCCGGTCCCGGGCTCTGGATATCCACGCCGTCGATGCGGGCGTGGCCGCTTGTCGGGCGAATGAACCCGGCGATGACGTTCAAGACGGTGCTCTTTCCGCAGCCGCTCGGCCCAAGCAGCGCAACCGTCTCACGCCGGCACAGCTTGAACGAGACGTCTTTTAGCGCCTCGGTACGGCTCCCGCGGCGGCGATCCTCGAAGACCTGGCTGACACCTTCCAGACAAATCTCTGCCGACATCACATCACCTAGACGACCTTGTAGTGCGCAAGCATCCTGCGCGACACGACACGAATGAGTTGATCGAAGCAGAATCCGAGCGCGCTGAGCATGACGAACGCCACGAACATCCGCTCGGTCGCCGCGTAGATCTGCGCGTCCCAGATCATGAAGCCGAGGCCCGAATGCGCAGCAAGCATCTCGGCCGCGACAATCGTCATGAAGGCATTGCTCAGCGCGATCTGCATACCGGTCACGAGATAGGGGATGATCTCCGGTACGGCGACATGCCAAAGCACCTGCCGGCTGCTCGCGCCGAGGCAGCGGGCCGCGCGCACCGAGCCTTCGCGAACCGACGCAGCGCCGGCGGCGGTGTTCACGATGACGATGAACACCGACACCCAGGCGATCAGCACGATCTTCGACATCTCGCCCACGCCGAACCAGATGATGAAGAGCGTCACCAGGGTCACGGGCGGAACGAAGCGCAGATATTCGATCACCCCATAGAACACGCGATAGACGATCGGGATGCGCCCAAGCGCGGTGCCGATGATCGCCCCGACGAAGCAGCCCAGCGCCCAGCCGGCCAGGATGCGCATGAGGCTCACCATCGTATTCTGAACGAGTTCGCCCGTGGCCAATGTTGCGAACAGCGTCCGCAAGGTCAGAAGCGGCGATGGCAGGAAGATCGGGGGAAAGAGCAGCGAGAACAGGCTCCAGGCGGTGATGCCGAGCGCGATCGAGGTGGCGTAGATCGTCCAGCGACGAACGCTCGGCGCGGCCAGCAGCGACGACCCGGCAGCGCGCGAGCGCTTGGAAGAAGCTACTGCCGTCGTGGCTTCCAGGGTCATCGATTCTTCCTCAGACGACCGGCCAAAGCGATGGAACCGTGATTCCCGCCCGCTCCACCAGTCGCGACGCGTTGAAGCGGACGCGGTCGAAGATTTCGTCCTCGTCGAGCGTCGTGACCCGTCGATTGTCGTAGACGAAGCGCCCGTCGATCAGCACGCTCTCGCAGCTCGATCCGTCGGCCGAGTAGACGAGGTTCCGCACCTCGTTGTGGACAGGAGCCCAGTCCGGCCGGCGCATGTCGTAGATCGCGATGTCGGCCTTCTTGCCGGGCTCAAGCGATCCGAGCTCGTGCTCAAGGCCGAGGGCGCGTGCGCCGTTGATGGTCGCCGCCTCGAGCATCTCCTCCGCCGTTCCGGCGCTCGGGTCGTAGCGCACGTCCTTGGCGACGAGCGCAGAGAGCGCCATCAGGCGCAGCATGTCGCCCGAGCAATCGAAGCCGTCGGTGCCGAGGACCACGTTGACCCCGGCATGATGCATCTCCGGGAAGCGGCCGAAATGCGCGAGGCCGTAGTTCACTTTCATCGCCGTCGACGGGCAATGCACGACATTGGTGCCGGTCTCCGCCAGGAGCTCAACCTCGGACTGGTCCACCTGCAGCATGTGCACCAGCACGACATTGCGATCGAGCACGCCGATGTTGCCAAGGTGGCGCGTCGGCCTGCACCCATATCGATCCCATGCCTCGTGGAGGTTCTCCACCATGGCGGCGTGGTGCATGTGGAGCACCGTACCGTAGCGGTCGGCCAGCGCCTTGGCGCCCTTGATCAGCTCGTCGCTGCATCGGCCGTTGCCGACGATCACCGAGCAGGGCCGTACCAGCCCGATGCCGGCCTCGTACTCGCGCAGGAGGCGCTCCGTCTCCGCCAGACAATGCTCGGTGCTGTCGACCAGCATGTCGTGACCGTGCGCCACGAGATCGAATGAGCGCCGGCCAACGAAGCCGCGCATCCCGATCGCCGCGACGCCTTCGAGCACCTCGTCGACGGCGTAGGAGCCGGCCTCTAGAAAGGTGGTGACGCCGCAGCGCAGGCCTTCGATCAGCACAAGGAGCCCGCCCAGGATTTCGTCCTCGGGCGTGACCGTCGCCGCGACGTTGCGGTGCACATAGTCCGACCACGCAACGCCTCCCAGATGCTCGGGGGGCAGGTTCTTGTGGAGGATATGGTAGAAATGCAGGTGGGAATTGATAAGACCCGGCACGACGCATTTCCTGTTCGCCTCGTAGAGGCGGCGCGGCCGGTAACGCTTCCGCATGGCTTCGGCCTTGCCGACTTCGACGATGCGCGAGCCGTCGATCGCGATCGCACCGTCGCGGATAACGCGCCGGTCGCGATCCATCGTGATGACCGTGCCGCCTGCGATGAGCACGTCCACTTCCGCCGCCGCCGCGCGGTCTTCCGCGTTCATATGGCGCTCGTCTTCGACGATCATGACCGGCCCTTGTTCAAGCGTTCGGCCGGCGCGAAATGGACCGCGCCCGCCGAACAGTCGCTGACGTCGCTACTTGGTGAGGTCGGCAACCCGATCCGGCGCCACGTCGCGCAGGAAACTCGGATCAACGAGCGCTTTCCAGTCGGGCGCCTTCTCGATACGGTTGTTATCAATCAGATAGGTCGAAACGTTGTTCAGCGTATCGACCACCTTGTCGTCCAACCAGACACCGATGTCGTAGTCGTCGAATGACGCGCGCGCCTCCTCTTCGGAGGTCCGTAGGTGCTTCATATAGAGCTGGATCGCCTCTTCCTTGTTGGCCTTGATCTGCTCCGTCGACTCGATCAGCGACTTCAAATAGAGCTTCACGGCCTCCGGGTTCTTCTCCGCGAATTCGCGGCCGATGGTCATGATCATGTTGGCTTCATAGGTGGCAACGCTGCTCGCCCCGATGACGTGGTACTTGCCGGGCTCAAGCGACTGCAGCTTCCGCGGCCAGGGCTCCCAGGACCACATCGCATCCGCGCCACCATTGACGGCCGTCGGAACCTCTTCCGCCGGCGGCAGATTGACGAACTCGAAGTCGTTGACCGTCATCCCATGCGCTTCAAGGAGACGGATCAGGGCGTATTCGGCGCCAGTACCGCCCATCCAGGTCACCTTCTTGCCCTTCAGCTCCTCGATCGAGTTCACCGACATCGGTGCAACCATCTTGAAGACCTCGTGGCTGCGCGCGAGGTTGGCAACGATGATCGCGTCGATACCCTTGGCGATGTTGGTGACGATCGGCGGCTCAGTCATCGAAGCCACGTCGTTCGAGCCGGCGCCAATGCCCTGCAGACCGATATAGGCGGCATTGACCGGCGTATCGGTGTATTTCAGTCCGTTCTTTTCGAAAATTCCGTGTTCCTCGGCCCACCAATGGATCAACCCGACAAGCGTCGGGTCGCTTGAGAACCGGATCATGTTCTCCGCCGCCGCCGACTGGCAAAGAAGCAGGACGAGGCCTGCGACTGCGCCAATTCCCTGAACCCATCGTTTCATTGCATCTCTCCCTTTTTGCTATTTGTCTGAGTTTGACGATCGCCCTACCAACACGCCGGCACCACCGGCTTTCAAAGGATCGGCCATGGGCTCTCTCCCGTTAGGCCGCCGCGCATCCGGATTGCTGCCGCGATATCCTCCGACCGATCGATGACTTCGTCTTCGTCCACCGTGACGATGCGGCGATGGTCCATCACGAAGCGACCGTCGACGATCACCGACTCGCAACTGTCGCCGGACGCCGCGTAGACCAGGTTGCGCACCTCGTTGTGCACCGGCAGCCAGTCGGCGCGGTTCATGTCGAAGATCGCGATATCCGCCTTCTTGCCGACCTCGATCGACCCGATCTCGCTCTCCAGCCCGAGCGCCCGGGCGCCGTTGATCGTCGCCTTCTCCACCATCGCCTCGGCGGTTACGGCACCGGGGTCGAAGCGGTAATCCTTGTGAGTCAGCGCCGCGAGCGACATTGCGCGCAGCATGTCGTTGCCGCAGTCGAACGGATCGGTGCCGAGCGCCACGTTCACGCCTGCGAAGGCGAGCTCCGGCATGCGCCCGAATTGCGCAAGACCGTAGGTCACCTTCATAGGCGAGCTCGGGCAGTGCACGACATGCGTTCCGCTCTTCGCCAGAAGGCTGATCTCGCCCGGGGTGACATGCAACACGTGCGTCAGCACAAGATTGGCGCCGAGCACGCCGAGATGCGCCAGATGCTCGGTGGGGCGGCGACCGTGAACGCACAGATCGTGATTGACGTTCTCGATATGCGACGCGTGATGCATCGCGAGCACCGATCCGTGGCGGTCGGCCATCGCTTTCGACTCGACGATCAGCCGATCCGAGGACCGGCCGTTGCCGACAATCGTCACGCACGGGCGAACGAGCTCATCGCTCCCGGCGTAGTCGCGCATGATGCGCTCGTTCTCGCTCAAGCATGCCTCGGTGCTTTCCACCGAAGCGCTGTGACCGTGGCTGACGACGTCCATCGTGCGGCGGCCGATCAGCCCGCGCATGCCGAGCTTCGGAAGCTCGGCCATCAGCGCATCGACATGATGGCTGCCGGCGTCGAGAAACGTCGTCGTGCCCGAGCGGACGGCGTCGATCAGCGTCAGCCGTGCACTCCACAGCTCATCCTCGCCGGTCAGCGCCGGAGCCACGCGGCCGTGGACGACGCGCGCCCACGGCAACCCGCATAGGCTCTCCGCCGGCAGGTTCTTGTGGATCATGTGATAGAGGTGGACATGTGCGTTCACGAAGCCCGGCGTGACGCACTTGTTCTTTGCATCGTAGATACGCGCCGCCGTCGTGGACCCGCGAAGCTCGGCCGACTTGCCGACGGCCACGATCCTGTCACCCTTGATCGCCACGGCTCCGTCGCGGATCACGCGCCGCGACGCATCAACGGTGACGATGCTTCCGCAGTCAATCAGCAGGTCGACGCGGTCTGCCATGCGGCTCAGCTCTACTCCGTCCGCTCTCGCGTCGCCGCGCATTTCTGCGTCGCGAGGATCGCTTCGTAATCGCGGTAGAGGAGCATGAAGTCGTCCTGCTGCATGCCGTGCGCCATGGCGGACTCCAGGAAGTCGCGCGCGGCTTCAACCATGCCAAGCGACAGGCCCGCGCCTTCGTTCAGCTCGGCGCCAAGGCAAAGATCACGGTAGACGAGGTCGGTGCGCCCGCGGCTGTCCCAAGTGCCGGAAAGGATATGCTGGGGAAAGCGGACCTCGCTCGCGTAACTGCGGGCGTTCGACTGGTTGAATATCTCGATCAGGCGCGCGAGTGGGATGCCTGCGCGCTCGGCGACTCGGCCCGCCTCGCAGGTCAGCAGGAACGTCCCGAAGGTGACGTTGTTATGGAGCAGCTTGATCGTGTGCCCAGCACCGCTCGGCCCGACGAGGAAGCTTTCCGCAGCCACGGCATCCAGAAAGGGCCGCGCGCGCTCGAAGACAGCTGCGTCGCCGCCAACCATGAGGACGAGCTGGCCCTTGTCGGCTTTCGCGGGCCCGCCGCTTGTACCGGCGTCGAGATAGCCCACATCGCGCTCGCGGGCCGCGGCGGCGAGACGCCGTGACGAGTTGGGACTTGAGGTTGTGAGATCAACGAGAAGAAGACCGGGGCGCGCGCGCACGATCATTCCGTCCTCGCCATCGGCCAGCGCCAAGACTTCGGCCATTCCGGGAACCGCGAGAAAAACGATGTCGCAGGCGGTCGCCATCTCCGTGGGCGGTATCACCCGGAAATTCGGCAGTTCGGCCCAGCTGGCGCGCGTTTCAGGTGTGCGCGCCCAAACCATGATCGGGTCGCCGGAAAGGCGCATGAGATTGCGCGCAACTCCCGTACCGATAGCGCCGAGGCCGATCACACCGATACATGCGCCTGACGCCATGGTTCCCTGAGCGACCGATGCGCAAGACGCATCGGACCGCGTTCCTCCCCTCAATTTTCACGGCTGCATCAGGCTTTGGTGCCCTGATTGCGCCGAATTTGGATTGATTTCGGGATACAACGAGTTCTCAGCCCCACATAGCGAATAGATATCGGACAAAAGTTCAGTGCCTGCGATGATTCCGGCAGAGAACTCCGGCGGACTGAACCGACCTTGAGCGGCTTTGCGCTCACACGACCCTGTAGTACGGAAACAGCCTGGCGGCGGAAAGGCGCAGGAGCCGGTCGGCCGCAAATCCCATCATCCCGAGGACCACGAAGCCGACGAATATCTGGTCCGTGAGCATCAGGCTGCGCGACGACCAGACCAGAAATCCCATGCCCGAATTCGCGGCAAGCATCTCCGCCGCAGCGATGACTATGAAGGCATTGCCAAGCGCCATGCGGAGGCCGGTCACGATGTGAGGCACCGTGCAAGGGAGCACGACGCGCAGCAGCGTCTGCCGCTCGGACGTGCCGAGCACGCGCGCTGCCCGAAGCAGCCCGACCGGCGTGCTCAGCGCACCGGCCATCGTGTTGATCACGACGATGAAGAAGGCGGTGTAGAAGACCAGCATCACCTTCGACAGTTCGCCCGCGCCGAACCAAACGACAAAGAGACCGACGAATGCGATCGGCGGGATGTAGCGCAGCCCCTGAATATAAGGCGTGGCGAACGCACGCACCGTGGGGAAGA
Organism: uncultured Alphaproteobacteria bacterium; assembly: GCA_963739005.1. Taxonomy (GTDB): domain Bacteria; phylum Pseudomonadota; class Alphaproteobacteria; order Rhizobiales; family Afifellaceae; genus DASWJZ01. The sequence continues at coordinate 146,594 of CAVTYQ010000003.1, forward strand.
GCCCCATCATCAGCCCGAGCGGTATCCCGATTACGCCGCCAAGAGCCCAGCCGCCGAGGATGCGCGCCGCACTGATTGCCATCGACGGAAAGAGGGTCCCCTCACGCGCAAGCTCTATCGCGGTCCCGGCGGTGAGACGCGGAGAGGGAAGCAGCAGCGGGTATGTGAAGGACGCCGCGGTCGACCAGACCGCTATCAGAATGGCGAAGCCGCAGAGCGACAGTGCAATCGTTCCAGCAAGCGAACGCACGAACGGTGCTCCTCCGGGAGGACCTGCAAGAAATCGAGTCCATCGGCCACTGTCAACCTGCTTCAAATGGCGACGATGCTGCTCTTCAGACGCGAATATAATGCTTGAGAACTTTTCGCTTGAGGCGGCCCCCAACGCAATCACACTATCGTTCCAACAAGCTGCAAAAGGCCACTGCGCTTTATGCGCCCAACGTGGCAGGGAGGAGTCATGTACAGGGCCACGGCCAACACCGTCATGCCCACGACCGTTATCGGATCCCTGCCGAGACCAAGTTGGTACACCGAAAATCTCGGTGCCCGGACCTTCATTGAGGCAATGTCAGAGTCTGCGTTTCCGCGAGCAGTACACGGACGCGGTCGGCGCCTATATCAGGGACCAGGAGATCGCCGGCCTCGACATCTACACCGATGGCGACGCACGGTTCGACGCCGACGTTGGCGGGTTGAGCTGGGCGCTCTATCCCGCGCGACACATGACCGGCTTCGCCAATCTCCAGTCGCGCGTCTTTCCCTGGGAGAAGCCGACGCGCGGCACCATCCTCTCGGAGGTCACGGAGGCGCGCGTGATGCCGCACATCGTCTCGCCGATCGAGCGTGGAGACCTGCAATATACGGCGATCTGGAAGACGGCGCAGCGGCTGACCCAGAAGCCGATCAAGTTCGGCACGATCGCGCCCGATCTTCTGGCGCTGCAAGTCGCCGACGATCACTACACGGTCGTACGCGAGCGCATCATGGCGCTGAGTGACGCCTTCAACCGCGAGCTGACCGAGCTTGCGAAGGCAGGCTGCGCGGCAATCCAGATCGAAGACCCGCAGGTGCACATGCTCGCCGCGAAGGGCATCAAAGACGACGTCATGACGCCGGAGTTCTCGGTCGAGGTCTTCAACAACACCGTCAAGGGGCTGCGCGAGTACACCGAGGTCTGGTGCCATTGCTGCTGGGGGAATGCCGCTCAGCAACGTGCCTTCGACGAGCCGCAGAGCTACGGCCCCGCACTCGAGGCGATGAACAACATCGACGCCGATATCATCACCTTCGAATGCTGCAGCACCGGTGGCATGGATCTTGAGGCGATCGCCGAACGCATCGTCGGCAAGAAGATCGCAGTCGGCGCTGTGGATCATCACACGCTGCAGGTGGAGAGCGCCAATCAGGTCGCCGCGCTGGTCCGGCGGGCTGCGAAGGCGGTCTCAGCCGAACGACTCGTGATCTGCTCCGACTGCGGCATGGGACGCGACGGGATGAGCCGTCGCCACGCCTTCTACAAAATGGTCGCCATCACGCGCGGCACGAACATCGTGCGGCGCGAGTTGGGGCTGCCGGAATCGCCATGCCTTGCCGCCGACGAGCGATTCCTCCTCAACGTCCAATAGAGCGGTCGAATAGCGCGCGCGGCAGACAACCCGCGGCTAAGGGGGACGACATGACATCGAAAATGATCAGAAGAGCGATCCAGGTTTCTGTCGCACTCACCACGCTGATCCTGGGAGCCCAGGTCGAGTTTGCCGAGGCGCCGTCGATCCGCTTCACGACCGACACGATGCAGACCAGCCTTCCGATCTGGTGGGCTGAGGAGCATGGGATGTTCGGCGCGGAGGGCCTGGAATACTCCGACACGCTGGTGAATGCGGGTTTCCTCGGCCTGCAGTCGATCGGCGCCGGCCGCAACGATGCATCGATCCAAAGCGATCCTCCGACCTGCAGCAACATCGCCAAGGGCATCGACGCCGTGATTGTAGCCGTCGTCGCCAAGGGACAGGCGAGCATGGGGCTGGTCGCACGCAAGCCCTATAAGTCGATCGAGGACCTGAAAGGGAAGAAGATCATCTGGATGCAGGGAACCGGCGGCGAGCTCGGCTTTATCAAGTATCTCGAGGCCCGCGGCATGAGCATCTCGGATTTCGAGCACGTCAACCTGGCGCCGGCGGAGGCCGTGCCGACGCTGGTCAATAACGGTGCTGACGCCATGTGGTTCTGGGAGCCCTGGCCGCGCCGCGCCGCTCAGGTAGCGCCGGACGATCTCGATATCATCGCCCGTAGCAGCCGCGACGAATACGATCTGAACATGATCCTCACCGTCCGCCGCGAATTCGCGGAGCAGCAACCGGAAACGGTGAAGAAGTTCCTCAAGGTCCTGATTGAGGCCGAGCAAGAGCTGAACGCCGATCCGGAAGCGTCTGCGGCTCTTTACGCGCGCCGGCTTCGCACAACGCTTGATGACGCGCGCGCCGCCCTTGGCGACTATCCCATCCATCTCAATCTGGATGGCGAGTTCGTCAAGGAGCTGAAGGATGTCTGTGCGCTCAAGGCAAGGCTCGGCAATGTGGAGGAAGGAGACGTGACCAAGGCGATCGATCCGAGCTTCCTGCGCGCCGTCGCGCCGGACCGGGTCGAGGACTTCTGAGAGCGTTTGAGCGGGAGCGCTAGATGGTGAACCTGGCGACCGCCGCCTCGTCTACCTCGACGCCGAGGCCGACGCCGACCGGAAGCGCCGCGCCGCATCGCCCGATCGGAATCGGAACGCGAACGAGGTCCTCGGCGAGGTAGATATGTGTGAGGTTCACGCCCCAGTCGAGCACCGGGGCTGCCGCGGCCACAACCAGCGTGGCGGCGGCGGAGAGGCTGCTTCCGGCAACCTTTCCGGCGAGCGTCACGGAGAGGCCGAGTTGCTCACAGAGCATCGTCGCCCTGAGCGCCTCGGCTATGCCGCCGGTCTTGATGATCTTGATGTTGACGCCACTGACCGCGCCAGCTGTGCCGAGCGCGAAAACGTCGTCGGGCGTCGCCACGCATTCGTCGCCGCAAATCGGAACCGGTCCCTGCGCGGCAAGGATGCCGAGTTGACGGAGCTGACGGCTCGGCAATGGCTGCTCGAGGAAGAGCAGCCCGGCCCCTTCCGCTCCGCGCAGGTAGGCCTGCGCCTGCTGAAGATTCCAGCCAGTATTGGCATCGGTGCAGAGCTTCACCTCCTCGCCAAGGCAGGTGCGCACCGCCAGCGCGCACTCGGCCTCCGTCTCTACCGTCCGCACGCCCGCCTTCAGCTTGAAGAAGCCATAGCCCTCCGCACGCTTGGCCTCGGCCTCGGCGATATCGGCATCGGTGTCAGCGTTGCCGAGGAGCCACATCGGCTCAACCTCTCGGCGCAGCGCCCCGCCGACAAGCTCCACGGCCGGGACGCCGAGATGCCGACCAACAAGGTCAAGGAGCGCGATCTCGACCGCCGACTTCGCGCTACTGTTATGGGCGATCGCGGCCTCGCAGCGGCGCACAAGCGCGGCACGCCGCATCGCGTCCTCTCCGACGAGGACCGGCGCCAGGTATTGCTCCACAGCGGCCACCATTCCGGGAAGCGTGTCGCCCGTCATGGTCGGGCCGCCGGTCGCCTCGCCCCAGCCGCAAAGCCCGCCTTCCGCCTCAATGCGCACAAGCAGATTCTCGGCCGAACTCGATGCGCTCGCCTGCCATGACCATCGGTTTCTTGAGCGGAAGCGACACGCCAATCGCATCGACGCGGCGGATCACAAGCGGTCGTTCAAAGTTGATGGCGCCCTGCACGGGGATGGTCTCCTCCCAATAGTATTTATGTACTTTTGTAAATTATCGCCTGCTGCCGAGGCAAGTTAAAATCAATCATATAAAATATCATTTGATATTACGACATGCACTTTTCCGGCCTCCACGAGATGTACACTTTAAATGTTCTATGGACTTAATTGACAATTCTTTCAAAGAACCGTCGCTCCACCAAGCGTGTCGGCTCGGATCCACGCGGCATGCTGCCGGGCGGATGACGGCGTGACGCAGCAGATCGGGTTGATCGGGCTGGGCCTCATGGGCGGCGTCTTCGCGGCGCGCCTTACGCATGCCGGCTTCACCGTCCTCGGCTCAGACGTCGACGCCGGGAAGCGCGCTGCTTTCGCCGGACCCCATAGAATCCCCGTCGACGACGTCGGGGAGATAGGCCGGCGATGCCCCGTCGCTCTGATTTCGGTCCTCTCGATCGACCAGGTGGAAGCCGTCGTCGAAGGCCCCGGGGGCTCGTCGAAGGTGCGCGCCAGGACGCGGTCGCCCTTTGCGCATCCACCTGCCCTCCGGATCGCGTCGCCGCGCTCGCAGAACGAAGTGCGCGGCACGGCCTTGTCCTCCTCGACACACCGGTTTCCGGCACGACAGCGCAGGTTCGCCGCGGCGAAGGTCTGGGGCTGATCGGCGGCGACGCGGAAGCTGCCAAGCGGGCGTCAGCTGTGCTCGACGCGATCTATCCGAAGCGCTTCCACATCGGCCCGGCCGGCGACGCGAGCAAGGCGAAGCTGGCGATCAACTTGATCCTCGGCATCAATCGGCTCGGCCTGGCGGAAGGTCTTGTCTTCGCCGAACGGATGGGGCTCGACCTCGGCGCATTCCTGAACATCGCCCGCGCCTCGGCGGCATATTCCCAGATCATGGACGTCAAGGGCGACAAGATGGTGGAAGGCGACTTCACCCCGCTCAGCAAGGTCTCGCAGCATCTGAAGGACGTGCGGATCATGCTTTCGGAGGCCGCGGCGCGCGGCCAGGTGCTGCCGGTCGGCGAGGTGCTGGCTGATGTCCTCGAAGCCTGCATGCACCAGGGAGACGGCGAGCAGGACAACGCGATCATGATCGAAGAGATCCGAAGGCGGTCGGGAGCATGACGCACCGCCCGCCACTTTCGCGAGCCCGCGCGTGGCTCGCCAGGCCGCCGCCTCGCCGGGCGCTTGACGCCCGCAGCCCGTCAGGCCGCCGGCGCCGTTGCCCGAACCGGCTCGTTGACCTTCCTGATCTCCTCGAAGTCTCGGTAGAGCAGGCTGTAGTCGTCGTTGACCATGCCGTGCGCAATGGCCTTGTCGAGGTAATAGAGCGTCGCTTCCGAGAACTTCGTGCCGGCGCCAAGGCTTCGTCCGAGCGCCAGGCCCATCTGCAGATCCTTGTGCAGATTGTAGATGCGCGAGCGTGCATCCCACGTGCCGGAGAGAATGTGCTTGGGGAAGCGCGATTCCGTCGCGTAGCTGCGGGCATTGGAATTGTTCAGGACCTGAATGATGTCTTCAAGCTTCATGCCCGCGCGTTCGCCCAACCGCGCCGCTTCGCTGGTCGCCATGAAGGTCGCGTGACAGACGATGTTATGAAGCAGCTTCATCGTGTGCCCGGTGCCACTCTCGCCGAGATAGTAGATGGTCTTGGCGACCTTCTCGAGAACCGGGCTGACACGCTCGAAAACGGCCGGGTCGCCGCCGACCATCAGCGTCAGCTCGCCGGAATCGGAGCGCGTCGGTCCGCCGCTCGTCCCCACGTCGAGATAATCGACTCCCATCGGCTTCAGCTCGGCAGCAAGCTTGCGTGTCTCGGTCGGATCGGATGTCGTCAGATCACAGAGGACCAGGCCCGGACGCGCCGCGCGAAGAATTCCCTCACTTCCTCCGAGACAGGCCCTGACCTCCGCCGTCGCCGGCACGACGAAGAAGATGATCGCGCACTTTGCCGCCATGTCGACCGGCTTGGCAGACTTGATCCCGTCTTGGCCCTCGACGCGCCGCCGCGCGGTTTCGGAAAGGTCCCACGCGAGAACCGGGTGCCCACCCTTTGCAAGATTGAGCGCGACCCCGCGCCCCATATTGCCAAGTCCGATGACACCGACCGTCGGCTGAGCCACCTTATGCTCTCCTCGCTTACGCGTTTGTCAGGCGATCTTCTCCATAGCGCCGACTCCGGAGTCAACATTAAAGTCCGCAGCGGCATGGCAATAAATTCCACTATATTGCATGATAATTACTGATACACTGCAACATGGCGCTCAAGGCGATCGCTCGTCGACAATTGGGCTGATCTCGCGTCGTACAGAAGTCCGCGTGAGCGAATATAGAAATTCCCTAATGTATTCGTCAATTAGTTTTCAACACGGAACAACTTGACTATCCGCTTTCCTGGCGCCAGAAGTAACTTACCTCCCTATGGACGCGACTGTCGCTGCCGGAGCGCTGCGGTCGGCCTGAACTGTTGACCGTAGCGCCGGCTCGGCGGCGGCGCCGCGCACCGGGAGTGCAGCATCAAAAGAAACAGAGAACGCATGCTCACCCTCTACCAGAACCCGACCGCCGTCTGTGCCGTCAAGGTGCGTCTCGTTCTGGCAGAGAAGGAACTTGCATGGGAAGCCCGCAATCTCGATTTGCGCGCGGGCGATCAGCACAAACCCGAATACCTGAAGCTCAATCCGAACGGCGTCGTCCCGACGCTGGTGCACGGGGACCGGGTGCTCTCCGAATCCTCGGTGATCATGCTCTATCTCGACGAAGCGTTTCCGCAGCGCGCGCTCCAGCCTTCCGACCCGTGGCAGCGCGCTCAGATGCGGCTTTGGATGAAGCGCGTCGACGAAGCCCTGCATCCGAGCAACATCACCTTGATGTACGCGACGAAGCATCGGCAGGCGGTTGCGGCGCGGCCGACGGCAGAGCGGGAAGCCCACTACGCCCGCATCCCGAACCCGGCCTGTACGGGAGCGTCAGCGCCAAGCGATCGAGATGGGCCTCGACGGCCCTGAGATCGCCGTTGCGCTGAAGGCATTCGACACGACGTTCGCGCAGATGGAAAGCGCGCTCTCCGACGCTCCTTGGCTCGCTGGGACGGAATGGTCCGTCGCCGATGCGGCGATGACGCCCTATGCGGACCGAGCCGACAGCCTCGGTTTCTTGGAAGTCTGGAGAGAGAGCCGTCCGCGGGTCAAGGAATGGTGCAGCCGCATCCGCACGCGGCCGTCATACCAGACAACCGTCGCGCCCCACCTGCCCGAAAAGACGCTGCCGGATCTTCGGGATCGCGCGCTTCTCGGCAAGCTTCAAGAGGTTTCCAACAGCCAGCTTTGGAGCTGCTCCGACTAAGCGCCAAATGGGTTACTCGCCCTGGCGAGGCTCGTATTCCTTCGGCAGCATCGGATGCTGCGTTCGGCCTTACATTGCACGGGGCGTGGCGCCGCGCTCACTTGCCGACATCCCGCCAGTAGGCGCCAAAAATACCGTCCAGCGTCGGCTCATTGAGCGGGATCGTGCGCACCACCTTGGTGACGTTCATGAAGTGCCGCCAATGAAGGTTGTCGTCGATGGAATTTCCGCCCCAGCTCCCGCATCCCATGGACAGCGAAAACGGCATCCCGTTTTCGAATGAGCCGCCCGTCGCAAAGCAGTGCGCCTGGTTCACGATGACACGGCAGGTCGGCAGGCCGAGCCCGAGTTCCACCGCGCGCCCGACGATCGTGGAGTGCAGCCCGACGGAATGCCCTGCGCCCTGATGATCCAGGAGACGGCCAGCCAAGGTCTTGGCGGCGGCAAAATCGGCGGCCCGATAAAGCGCCAGCACCAGCGACAGCTTTTCCCCGGAGAGCGGGTGCCCAGGCCCGACGCCGTTCGCCGGAACGGCAAGAAACCGCGTCCCGGGCGCTACGCTGCCGTCCAGGCCGAACGCCCCCAGCATCACCGCGATGTCCCTGGCCATGAGTTCCGGATTGAGTTTGCTGCCCCGCCAGAGCGCCCCGACGACGCGTTCGCCTTCCGTCTCGCTCAAGATCGCGCCGCCCGCCGCCGCGAGCTCCCTAGCGAAAGTCGCATAGACCGCATCCACTACGATGACTGCGTTTTCCGACGAACACGACGTGGCGTTGTCGAAGGTCTTGGAGGCGACAATCTTTTCGGCGGCATCCCGAAGGTCGGCGCTTTCGTCGACGATGACCGCGGCATTTCCGGCGCCCACGCCGATCGCCGGCGTCCCCGATGAATAGGCGCGGCGCACATTATCCTGGCTGCCCGTGACAATGACGAGATCGACCTCCTGCATCAGCCGGTTGGTCTTCGTCTTGTTGGCGGGCGCCGGGAGCATCTGGACGAGGTCGCGTTCGATGCCGGCGCGGCCGAGCTCCGCGTGCATCAGCTCGACCAGCTGCGCGCAAGCCGCGGTCCCCTTCGGCGAAGGCGCAAGCACGATCGCGTTGCCGCATTTCAGCGCGTTGACCACATTGTTGACCGGAGTTGCGACCGGGTTGGTGGAAGGGACCACCGCGCCGACGACCCCGATCGGGCGGCCGATCTCGGTGATGCCCTTCTCCGGCAGCTCGCGGATGACGCCGCAGGTCCTCACCGCCGCCAGATCGCGCAACAGGCCCAGCGTCTTGCGATGGTTCTTGGCGATCTTGTCGGCGACGTTTCCCAGCCCCGTTGAGACGACCGCCAACTCGGCCAACGCCCGATTTCGGTCGGGCTGAAGCAGTGTCCATCCCGCGGCGAGGGCCGCTCGATCGTAGCGGGCCTGATCGGCGCCCCGCTCGAAATTCGCCTGCGCCGAGCGCGCACGCTCGATCACGGCGTCAACTATGGCGATGTCATCCTCGGATTTCGGTGCGGCGGATTGATCTTGGGTCATTCGAGACGACGTCTCCGGGTCATGCACCGCGATCGTGCGCGCCACCAAGCTGACGCGCAAAGGTCATGATCGCGGTCGCCGTTCCGAGATGGCGGGCCAGCACGCCCCCCCGCGTCCGCCCGCGAGACCTTGTCGAAAGCCGAATGGCAGCGGTCGGGACATTCAGCCGCCCCTCGCCCGCTCTACGGGCGCCTTCAGCTGGCGGGCGATCGCCGGCGCGCGATAGGCCCGGCGGCCGCCATTTCTACATGCTCGCTCAGTCGTCAGCTGCGCTTTTCGACGCCGGCGTCCTCGATGACCTTCTTCCACTTGGCGACTTCGTCTTGCAGGTATTGACCAAAGCCAGCTGCGGTCTGATCGTCGACGACCGTCATACCTTGCGCTGCGACCTTCGGCTTGAATTCCGGATCGTTGATCGCCTGCACGAAAGCGCTACGAAGAATCTCGATCCGGTCGGCGGGCGTTCCCTTCGGAGCGACAAGCCCGATAAACGCGTTGCCCGCATAACCTGGCACACCGGCCTCCGCGACGGTCGGCACGTCGGGGATCTGGTCGTAGCGCTTCGAGCCTGTCACCGCGAGAATCTTCAGCTGCCCCGCGGCGACGTTCGGCGCGGCGACACCGTAGGCGGTGAACATCGCGTCGGAGCGGCCGGCGATAACGTCGGTGCGTCCTTCCGGCTCTGTGCGGAAAGGAACATGCAGAACCTTGATCCCCGCCAGGTTGGCGAACATCTCCATGTCGAGATGATAGACGCCGCCTGATCCGGACGACGCAAACTTCACGTCTCCCGGCTTCTGCTTGGCCATGTCGATCAGGTCCTGCACGCTGTTCGCCGGCGAGCCGGGGTTCGCGATCAGCACGTTCGTGAGCTCGACCAGATTCACCACCGGCTCGAAGTCCTTGAGCAGGCTGAACGTCAGATTGGTGTAGAGCGTCTCGCCGATGGTGTTGCCCGAGCCGACGAGGCAGAGCGTGTAACCGTCAGGATCCGCAGCGGCCACCGTGCGCGGGCCAAGGCTTCCACCCTGCCCCGGCTTGTTCTCAACGATTACCGACTGACCGAGGATCGGCTCGAGCTTCTCCACCACCTGTCGGGCAAAGAGGTCAGTGACCCCTCCGGCGCCGAACGGCACGATCACTGTGATCGGTTTCGTTGGATAGTCCGCGGCCTGTGCGCCGAAGGGCGCCGCCATGGCAAGTGCCGCCGCTGCAAGAAGCGAGCGGCCGAATAGTTTCCGGATCATCCGTGTCTCCTCCGTCTTTCGCTTAAGGCTCCGTCCCCTTGAACGGGGTATCTCCACCAGACGGCGACGCTACGGCATCGTGCGCCTCAGTTCAACATCAAGTGAAAGCATATTTCATCTGATAAAACACGTGAAGAATCTCAACCACCAGTGTTTTTCGCGTCTTCGAAGGGGCAAAGCCGGCGCTCGGCTCGGATGAAGTGTACCGCCGGCCTCTACGCGGAGAAGCCGGTCAGTTCGGCACAGACGGCCTCAGCCGCAGAGCTTCTCCCGCAGCCAGTCGGCCTCCAACGGAAGCGACAGGCGTGACGGTCCGCCGTGCCCCTTGCCGGGGAACACGACGACCTCGACCGGGCCTTTGACGCGCTCGCGCAGGCGCTCGGATTCAGACGCCGGCATCGTCTCGTCGTTCGCTGAGCACACCGACAGGATGGGGAAGTCGATCCGATCGGCGATGGGCTCAAGCGTCAGCTCCTGAAGAACGAGACGCGTCCCCTCCTCCAGCGTCTTCGCACCGAGGAAGCTGCAAAGCTCGAGCCGATGCGTGACCAGCGTCGGGACGAAGTTGCGTTCGAAGAAGTTCGCCCAGTTGTACGAAGCCGGATGCGCAACGACCGCCTTGATGCGCTTATCGCTTGCGGCGGCGTGGATCGCGAGCATGCCGCCAGTCGCGCGCCCATAGATGCCGATGCGCTTGGCGTCGATCCGCCCGTCCTTCACGAGCCAGTCCGCGGCGGCAGAGAGAGCACGATCGAAATCCGCAACGCGGAGCGGCAGCCCGGTGCGCGCCCGGAACTCGCCCTGCCCCGGCCCGTCCATGCCGAGCGCCGCCATGCCGCGCGCGAGATAGTATTCTGAGACAGCGTGAAGGTTGAGTTTGTGCGAGTTTGCCCCGCCGATCATGACGATGCACGGGGGGCGCTTGCGATCCGGCGGTAGCCGCAAAAAGGCCGGCAGCGTGGTGTCGCCGAACGGAATCTCGACGCGTTCCGCCGGTGGCGAGAAGTACGGCGCCGCCTCCCAATAGACTTCCGCAGCGCGGGCGAGCGACCGTTGCGTCTCCGGAAGCAGTCGCCCGATGTCGTGGTGCATATAGCCGGCGAGGTGATAGCACGCGGCCGCCGAGTAGAGCATCTGCGCGGCGGTTTCGCGGTTGCCCCGCGCTTCGGCGTGGTGCCCGCGCGCCAGGTACTCGTCACCGGCCTCGAACCATTGCGTCGGCCAGTCGCGGAAACCGTCCCGGTAGAAGCTGCCAATGCCGGCGATGACGCGGTCGATCTCCGCCAGGTCGAGCCCGAGCGGCAGTGCACGACCGTGCGGCAGGTGGTGGCAATATTTGAGCGCCGCGACGGCGCCCTGCGTCTTCCAGATCGCGTTGACGAACGCATAGCCTGCTTCGACCTTGCGCCGGTCGGCGAGCGTCTCTTCGGATTCAGGTTCGCCGGTCACGCCACGCGTCCTTGCTTCAGGAATTCTCAGAGCTCTCCGCCGAGTTGCGTCGCCATCCAGTCGGCCATGCCGTTCCGCGCCTCGAAATGCTTGTTGGAGAGGCTGTGATTGCCGCCCTCGAACTTCCAGAACGTTGCCCGTTTCGCCTCGCGCGCCAGCCGCTCGGCGTCGCTCACCGGCACGACCTCGTCGGCGGAGCCGTGCATGATGAGAAGCGCCGCGGTCACGTTGCCGACGACACCGTCGAGGTCGAGCTTGCTGACCCGCGCCCGTGCATCCTCGGGACCGGAAGCACCGGTGCGGTACTGGTATCCCGCCCGCGTCATTGGAGGGAGTTGCTCCCAGTGGCCAGCGACGGCGTACGGCCCGCCACTTCCGATCGCGGCCTTGATGCGCGGCTCAAAGGCGGCTGCGCGTACGGCATAGTAGCCGCCGAGGCTCTGGCCGTAGAGACCGAGCCGGCCAACATCGATCCCATCGACTCCCTCCAGGAAATCGATGGCCGCGCCGACCGGCCTTTCCGAGGCGTGCTCGATCTTCAGAAGATGCGCGGTCTCGCCCTGTCCGGGCCCGTCGATCGCAAGCGTCGCCATGCCGCGCACAAGGAAGTAGTCCGCAACGATCTGCAGCTCTTCCTTGACCGAATCGAGCCCGCCGATGAGCACCACCACCGGCAACGGCCCCTCGTGCTCCGGCCGTCTCAGAATTGCGGCCATACGGTGGTCGCCATAGGGGATCTCGACCTTCCGCCCGGGCGGGCGAAGCGACCACAGCGCGCGCTCGTAGCAATGGTTCAGGCGGCGCTGAGCGTGCTCGTGCTTTTCAAGGTCCACGAACCAGTTGAATTTGCCGAAGTGCCAGCAGAAGGCGGCGCGGCGCCACGCCTCGGCTGCGGTGTGGCGAAGGTGGCGCTCCTCGGCATCGGTGGCGAGGCGCTCGTACTCGACGGCCTTCGCCGACCAGGCCGGCAGCCAGTCGTCCCAGGTCAGGATCGCGGCGCCGATGCGCTGGAAGTCTCCGTAGCTGACCTCGTTGCGCAGGAACCGGCCGGTCCAATTGCGCAACGTGAACGTCACGCGCTCGTCCTGTGCGGTCGTTCGCTTGCCGGCGGCGTGAGCGCTCTCTTGCATGTCACCTCCGTCTCGAGCGGTCCGTGCCGGATCGCCGCTTTGATTGTGCTGTGGGCCGGTGATCCCCGCCTACGCGCCCTGGCGCGCCGCCCGGAGGCGACGGCGTTCCTGGCTTGCGCGGATCGTCGAGTAGGTCGAGTAGGCGATCATGACGACGCTGAGGAGAACAAAGACCGCGCTGATTGGCTCGTAGATGAAGGTACGGATATCCCCACCCCCCGTCAGCATCGCGCGGCGGAAATTCTCTTCAAATCGCAGCCCCAGGACATAGCCGAGCAGGAGCGGCGCCGGCTCGAAGCCGAGCAGCCACATCACGTAGCCGAAGACGCCGAACGCGACCGTCACCCACACCTGGAACATGTCGTTGGAGGCGCTGTAGACGCCGATGCAGATGAAGAACATCGCCGTCGGGAAAAGAATCCGATACGGCACGGTAAGCAACTTCACCCACAAGCCGATGAGCGGAAAGTTCATCAGAACGATGGCGATGTTGCCGATCCAGAAGCTCGCCACCAGTCCCCAGAAGACGTCGGGATGGTCGGTGATGAGAAGCGGTCCGGGAACGATGTCCTGGATGATGATCGCGCTCAGCATGAGCGCCATCACCGCGTCGCCCGGAATGCCGAGGCTCATGGTCGGAATGAAGTCGCCTTGAATGGCCGAATGCGTCGCCGCCTCCGGCGCCGCAACGCCTTCCTCGATCCCCGTCCCGAGCAAATGCCGCCGTTTCCCGAATTTCCGCTCAAGCGCGTAGCCGCCGAACGAGCCGATCACCGGGCCCACGCCGGGGATGATCGAACAAATCGTCCCCATGATGATGCCGCGGAAGATCGGTCCACGTATGCGCTTCAGCTCAGCGCTGCTGACGTACATGTCGCGCATGCTGATCTTCTGGTACTTGGTGCTGATCGGCACGATATTGTTCACGCTCTTCATGAACTCGGCGATCCCGAAGACGCCGAGCGCAAGCGCGACGATGTCGACCCCGTCGACGAGGTGCATGCTGCCGAACGTGAAGCGCAGCGTGCCGTATTCTAGGTCGGTCCCGACGAGCGCGAGCAGAAGGCCGAAGACGACCATTGCCACGCCCTTGAGGGGAGAGCCGCGGGCGAGCGTGGACCCAGCCAGAAGGCCGACAAGCATCAGCGTACAAACGTCCGCCGAGCTGAATTGCAGCGCGGCCTTCACGAGCAGCGGCGAGAGGAACACCATCATGGTAATGCCCCACGAGGCGCCGACAAAACCGGAGATCATGGCGATGGAAAGCGCCTTGCCGCCCCTGCCCTGCTGCGTCATCGGGTAGCCGTCGAGAACCGAGACCGCATGCGGCGGATGAATGGGGAGATTGAGCAGGATCGAAGCGACCACTCCGCCATACTGGGCGCCGTAGAACACGCCAGCGATCATCAGCAGCGCCGGAATCGGGTTCATCGCGAATGTCAGCGGCAGGAGCAGCGACACCGTCGACACCACGCCGAGGCCCGGCAGCACGCCGACAAAATTGCCGATGGCCGCCCCGATAAGGCACCACATCAGATTTTCGGGTCGCAGCGCGACCTCGAACCCGAACCAAAGATCGTGCAGCGCGGTGAAGATCATCAGAGCCTCCACTCGAGCATCGGAAACGGGACTCCGATCAGGTAGGAGAACAGCAGAGCGCCGCAGACGCTGACGACCGCGGCGAGAATCAGTGCGCCCTTGACCGTGGACGTCTTGTCCCCCATCGCCGACACGAACACGCAGCCGAACGCCGCCGGGATCAGCCCGAAATGATCACCGCTGAGGGCGAACACGACGGGGCCGCCGAGCACACAGGCCCAGCCCCGCCAGTCGATCTTGTCGGGCAGCCGGCTCAGCGCGTCCTCTTGCTCGCGCTCCGTCTGCGTCAGGCTGACGATCGCGATCGTCACCCCTAGGAGGATCAGGATGACGCCAAGTGCGGTCGGGAAAAATCCGGCCTGCATCCGCATCGGCGTGCCGAGACCATAGCCTGGTGCGATCGAAGCCGCGACGAGGCCGATCAGCACCATGAGCCCGCCCGCGTAGAAGTCGCGGTTTCTGGCGAGCCGCCTTACGATTTCCCGCAGCAAAAGCCTCAGCCTTTCATCGCGTGGCGCCCTGCCCGCTCGTTTTCCCTGCGCGCGTCGTCCTCACCGTCAGGGTGTCTTGTGCAGCGAAATCATCTCGCGCGCATCCGTTGCGCTTGCGACGATTTCCCCGAGATTTTCGATTATGTTCGCCGCCCGCTCCACCAGCACCGCGTTGCTCGGCGCAAGCGTCGCCCTTGTCGAGATAGAGGTTGTCCTCCAGCCCCACGCGGATATGGCCGCCGAGCAGCGCCGCCTGCGCCGCCATCGGAAACTGATGCTGCGAGATTCCGAAGGCGAACCAGATGCAGGAGGGCGGCAGCAGGTTGCGCATGTAGGTCATGGCTTCTGGGACTGGCCGGCTGGCGCCCAGGAAATGCCGAGGCATATCTGGAACAGGCCGGGCGCGACGACGTGCCCGGTTTCCAGCAGGCGCTTGGCAAGCAGGAGGTGGCCGGCTTCAAACACTTCGAGCTCAGGCGTCACGCCGACATCGCGGACAGCGGTCGCCATCGCCTCGAGATAGGCGACCGAATTCACGAACACCTGCGACCCCATGTTCATGCTGCCCACGTCGAGACTGCAAATGTCAGGGCGCAACTCGATGATGTGACGAACCCGATCGGCCGCCGACCGCATGGCCGTCCCGCGGCTGCGTGTTCGAAGGGATCGTCGAGCCCGGGGACAAATCGCGCACCGGGGCCGGTCGTCAGGTTGATGAGGACGTCGACGCCGCTGGCGTCGAATGCGCTCCACCGTCTCGCGATAGAGCGCCGGATCCATGCTCGCCCGCTTCGTTTCGGGATCGCGTACATGGACATGAACGATGGCGGCCCCAGCCTTGGCGGCGTCGATCGCCGATCGTGCGATCTGCTGCGGGCGTCACCGGCACCGCCGGATTCCGCTTCACCGTATCGGCCGCCCCGGTTACGGCGCAGGCGATCATTACCTTCCGCTGCATTGATACTCCGCCACTCTACGCTCCAGCCTGTCCCGCGCCGCACGATAAACAACCCTGCGGCCTGTCATTCCCGTTCCGCTTGCCGCGCGTGCGGCCGACGCTTCACGCATCGCCGACCCGCGCCTCCAGCTCGCGCTTGAAGAACCCTGCCGTGAGCGGCCAGATCCGCCGCGCCAACTCCGGCTGATTGCCGTCGGAGGCCGGGGCCGCAAGGCCATGCTTGCCGTGCGAGTAGAAGTGCCATTCGAACGGCAGCTCGATGTCGATCATCTTCGTCCAGACCTTAAGCTGCATGTCGTTGGTGACCACGTTGTCCTGACCGCCGAACACGACGAAGGTCGGACATTTGATCTCGCCGACCGGCTTGAAGGCGTGGCGCGGCCGGATCGGCGTTTCCGGCTCCTCCTTGATCGAAGGGTAATAGGCGGCGAAGGCTCGAACGCCCGGCGTTGCCGCGACGAAGTGCATCGCAAGGCGCGCGCCCATGCAGTAAGAGAGAATTCCGACCCGCTTCGGATCGACATCGGGCCGCGCCAGAAGGAAGTCCCACCCCTTCTTGATCGCCTGCAGAAACTCCGTGTCGCTTTTGACCTTCTGGATATCCTGGCCCATGCCCGGCGTGATCGGCTCGAGGATGCCGATGAGCTGATACATGTTGGGGATGAAGACCGTGTAGCCCATCTCCGCCCAGTCGTAGGATTCGAGCCGTAGCTCTTCCGTCAGTCCGTGGCTGTGATGGATCACCAGAATCGCCGGCCCGCGCTGCGCGCGCTTCGGATACGCGAGGTAGCCGATGATGCCGTCGTTCTCGAGCGTGAGCTTCTCGGTAACAATTGCCATTGCCGCCTGGGTCCTTTTGCTAGGCTAGAATTCAGTCGATGCGGCGAGCGACGAAGTCGTTGACCGCGGCGATCAGGCCTTGCGGCGCGCCGGCCGGAATGTCGTGTCCGCAATCGAGTTCGACCTGCTCGATCTCCGGAAATTCCTTTTTGAGGCGCGCGAGCGACGCCGGTGGATATCGATCGGATTTGGTCCCGCGAACGATGATCGTCGGGACCCGAGCGATCGCGAGGTCGGACCACATGTCGGGGCTGGTGAAGCGCGAGGTCCAGTCCGGGCGGCCGATCGGGACGACGTTGTTGTAGTCGGGGTCGCGGCTGGTGATGGCGTAGCCGCCGGAGACCGGCCGCATGAAGCTTTCGAGGCGCGCGCGCGCCGCCGAGCCGGGTGGAACTCCGGTGTCGCGGCTCATCGCGGCGACCGCTTCTTCCATCGTCCTGTAAACCTTCTGCTGCTTTCCGACGGACGGCGTCGCGCCGGGGCTTGCCTCTGCGATCGGCCGGTGCAGGGGGCGGTCGACAATGACGAGGCCCGCGGCTCGCTCCGGATAGTGCGCGGCAAGCACGATGGCGTAGCCGCCCCCGCGCGAGTGCGCCCATGAGATCGTCCTTGTCCCAGCCGAGATCGTCGAGCACCGCCAGCACATCAGCGAGTTGTGCGTTGATCGAGTAGTCCTTGCTCGGGCCTCCTGGTCGAGCGGCCGTAGCCGCGCGCGTCGAAGGCTGCCACCTGGCGGTCGCGCGCCAATTCGGTCGCGACCGGGAGCCAGTCGGCGGAGTCAGCAGCAATTGGCGCCGTGCAGGATGATGATCGGCGTCGCCCCGGGAATGCCGAACAGGCGGTAGAATAGGGTCACGTCGCCGGAAGGAACGGTGCCCGTGCGCTGCGCGATCTGATCCATGCACGCTTCCTTCCGCGGGACTATTCGTGACCCAGGCGATGCGGCGTGTGGGGATGCGAATGGTCGTGCTGCAGATAGTGCTGGCGCAGGAGATCGCGTGCCGTAGTCGTTGCCGTTCGGCGTGCGCACCAGGGTGTGGATGTGATCGCGCGTGCCGGTTCGTCGCCCTTGAAGGCGACGCCGCTCTGGTGATCGAACTCGATCAGGATCACCGGGCTGTGCACCCGGTAGTAGAACGGCGCTCGTCGTCGTCGCAGCGGCCCGATCCAGCCGAAGCGCGTCTGCATCAAGATGGCGCCTGACCTCGCTCGATCTCGATTTCGGCGTGGCCCGGGCCGCATGCGGCCCGTACATAGGTCTGAAGCAGCTCGAACAGCAGCTCCTTCTGCTGGCCCTTGTCGAGCTCGCCGAGCGGCAGTCCCTCGTACTTCATCACCATGTTGTCCCAGGAACGCGACGGCGAAGAGCCGCCGAACGGCAGATCGGTGCTGATGCGTCGCCACTCGCCTGCTGCGCCGGCGACAATGCGCATCATCAGGGCGAAGCCGCTGCGACTCCTCCTCCTGGAGCACGGCGAGTGCCGGCGTATTTGCCCGATTTCGCGAAGACCGGCTCGGAGCCCAGGAAGTTCGGCGTCATCACGATCTGGTCGCCGAGCACGAAGCAGTTGATGATGAGGTGGTGCCCGTCGATCTGCCACCCCCACGGCGTCGGTCCGCCGACGGCGTCCCCGAACATGCTGAGGAAGTAGTGCCACTCGCCGTATTCCTCGTTGCGGCCGGTCAGCTCGCGCACATGCTCGTTGAGCTTCATGATGTTGCGCGCGGCAGTGTAGCCGCTGGCGCTCATGCTTTCACGCACAAGCGTCAGCGCCGCCTGGCGGCTTGCATCGCGCATTCCGGTCAGGTGCAGCCCATGGCGGAACATGTAGGGATGGGCATTCTGCCACCGGCGCCAGTTCACGCTGTCGATCTCAAGGGTGACGACCTGGCGCTCGTCGTTCGACAGGGTGGCGAGAAACGCCTTGCCTGCATCGATCACCGGCTGGAGCGAGACGCCGCTCTTCTGTGAGGGCGAAGAGGCCCGGCGCCACGGTGCCGTCGGTGGTGACGCCTTTGAATTCCTCCGCGAAGGCCTTGTTGCCGACCGCGATGTTCTTCTCCAGAACCGCGCGGACGTTCGGATGCAGCTCGCTCAGCGGCGACGGCACAAAGCCGACCGGCTTGGATGCTCGCTCGGCTCGAGGAAGCTGTGCTTCAACACCGGCTCATGCGTATGAGCGCTGGACATTCACCGTTTCCCCACCGCGTGCGCCCCAGTTGTGACTTTGGCGTCGTTGTCGCGCTGCGTTTTCCCAGTCGCGCGGCCTGCCGCGTCGGCAGGCCGATTTGATGTATGCGAGACCGAAGATTCCGTGCGTCTCGACCGAGGCTATCTCGCGGCCGAGGTCCTTGGCGATTTCACCATCGCTTCGACGATCTGGTGGTTGTGCTGCGCCGGCTTGCCGTTCGGCAGATAGATGTTGTCCTCGAAGCCGAGCCTGACGATGTCGCATCCCATGGATGCCGCGAGAATGCACATGGGGAACTGCTGACGCTCCGTCGCGACGACCTGCCACTTCGCGTTCGGGAAGGAGCGCCTGCCCTCCTCCTGCGCGAAGACCAGGTGTCGCGCGGTCGCCGGCATGGCGCCGAAACCGATGACGTAGTCGAGCCAGAAATTGGTGCCGAACCGGTCGAAGACGCCCTCCTCCGCCAGCTTCATGGCGTTGGATAGGAAGCCTGTGTCGGCGATTTCCATCTCGAAGGGGATGCCCTTCTTGAGCATCGCGGCGATGCCCTTCCTGACGAAGCTGATCGTATTGGGAAACGTCAGCGCCTTGTAGGGCCGCACGTTTGGGCGCCCGAACTCCCAGGAGCCGAGCGGGATGGTTGCCAGATTTTGCGCCGGCTCGATGGAGAGGATGCCGAGGCGCTCCTCCTCCGTCGGTCGCGTGTCGTCGTGCTTGATGCCGATCCCGCCGGTCGTCTGGATCAGAATATCGCACTTCGAGCGGATCGCGTGATGATGTCGCCGAAAACCTCGGGTCGCCGGTTGCCTCCTTGGTCTCGGAGTTCCTCGCGTGGATATGCACGACCGACGCCCCAGCCTCGCGGCACCGCGCCGCTTCCTCGGCAATCTCCTCCGGCGTGATGGGTATGTGAGCGCCTTCCCGGTCCACGGCATTTCCACCGTTTGGAGCGACAAAAAATCACAAGTTTGTTGTCCGCCACCACATCCCCCCATTCGCCTTCGCGCACCTTCGTTGTTGTCGGGTTTATAAGTTGGGCGAGATCGGCAGCGCAAGCACGCACCTGCCGAAAAATATCATCCACCGAACTTCTGGTTCGGGAGATGAACCGACAAAATTGCCATCTGTAGATGTCACGTGGCCCGAAAATCCGGCCGCATTCGTCACAAGCTACGATGCAGCAAAAGCTATCACATCACCGTCGCGAAGCGCGGCCGCGACCGACCCTGCATCATTGGCTGCATCAAGTATGAGCAACGACAAGAACCACCGCCGACAGAGCTGGCCGCACAGTTCAATCATGTTACGGCGACTCGTCCGGCGGGAAGCCGGTTGTGATGCGGGGCATCGACATGCGCGCTGCGAGCTATGCCGAATTCGGAGCCGCGAGGGACGTGCTCAAGGTCGGCGAAGTGGAGACGCCCGAGCCGCGCGCGGGCGAGGTGAGGGTCCGGTTGGCCACATCCGGCGTCAATCCATCCGACGTCAAGCAGCGCGCACGCGCCGTCATTCGCAAGGTCGACTTTCCGGTCATTCCACATAGCGATGGAGCGGAAATCTCGATGCCGTGGGCGCAGGCGTCCCTGCGAGTTGGATCGGTGAGCGCGTGTGGATATACAACGCCCAGTTCATGCGTTCCAACGGCTCCGCGGCCGAATACGTGACGCTGCCAAGCGAGATGGCTGCGCGGCTTGCCGAGGGCACTGACTTCGCCGCAGGCGCCTGCTTCGGCGTTCCGGCGATGACGGCGCACCGGGTCGTGAACATCTTTGGCCCGCCCGAAGGCATGACAGGTACTGGTGCAGGGCGGCGCCGGATCCGTCGGCCACTACGCGATCCAGTTCGCCAAGGCGAAAGGCGCCAAAGTGATCGCAACCGTCAGCTCGGAGGCAAAGGCCGTGCATGCCCGCGCCGGCGGCGCCGACCATACGATCAACTACCGCACCGAAGACGTCGCCGAGCGGGTCAGGGACTTGACCGGCGGCGCGGGGGTCGACCGGATCGCGGAGCTGGCGTTTTCCGCCAGTGCATTGACCTACCACCTTCTCCTGGCGCGATTGGGCAAGGTGGGCATCTACGGCGCCTCCGACCCGAAGACGACAATCGCCGCGCAGCCGCTGCTGGCGTTGGAGCCGACATTTCGCTTCGTCAGCGTCTATCGGCTTGAACCCGAGGCGCGACGCTTGGCGATCGAGGATCTGACCGCGATGTGCAAAACCGACACGTTGATTTACACCGTGGCGGCGCGCTTCCCTCTCGACGAAATCGCCGCCGCGCACGAGGCGGTGGAAAGCGGCGGCGTGATGGGCAACGTCGTCCTCGACATCGCCGACCTCGACTGAGCGCACCGCGCCAGACGGGCTGGCGGTCCCTCCCGCCATTCTTCCGGCACACGGTCCGCTGTACGAACGGGCGTCTACCAGCGTCCGTGGCGCCATGATAGGAATTTCACAGAGCAAAACGGGTGACGCCAACCATGAAGACGGTACGCGCAGTGGAACGGGCCATCAACATCCTGTTTCTCGTGTCGACATCGACGGAGCCGCAGGGCCTTACCGACATCAGCCGCGAGACCGGCATTGACAAGGCCACGGCGCTACGGCTGCTCTTCACGCTCGAGACCTTCAACCTTGTCCGGCGTGACGTCGCGACGCGCCGCTATCTGCCGGGGCCGGGCGTGTGGCGCCTTTCCTCGGCGTGGCAAAGCGATCTGCGCACGGTTAGCCATCCGCACCTGGAGGCGCTGGCGCATGCAACGCAGGAGACGGCCTCTTTGCTCTGCCCGCGCGGACTTGAGCGGGTCTGCGTGCACGCGATCTACGCGGCCAATGAATTGTCGATCGTCCCGTTGGTGGGCAGCGCCCAGCCGATCCACTACGGGGCGTCGGGCAAGGTCCTGCTGGCGTTCATGCCCGAGCAGGAGCGCGATCGGATCATCGAGATCACCAAGCTGAAGTCGCCCAATCCGCGCGCCGTCACCGACCGCGCCGACTTCCTCAAGATCCTGCGCACCGTCCGCCGCAGGGGCTATGCGACATCCGCCGGGGACGTGACGCTCGGTGCCGCGGCGGTGGCCGCCCCCGTCTTCAACGAAACAGGCCGCCTGACCGCTGTCGTCTCTCTTCGCGGTCCCGAAGTGCGGATGCCTGCAAAGCGCATGGCGCGCCTTGCGCCGCTGGTCATCGGGGCAGCGGACGCCATCAGCCGCGAGCTCGGCTTCAACATGGCCGAGCGGAAGAAAGCGGTGGGCGAGTAGAATTCGGGTGGCAGGCCGGACCGCGGCGCAACTCCTTTAGATGGGACCTCTCCCTGAGCATGAATGATCGCCCGGCGCGATCAGTTCCCCGTGCTGAGGCCGCCATCGGCGTAGATGATCTGGCCGGTGGACGCCGCTCAACGAGCACCTCTTCGAGGAGCGGCCGACGTCCAGGGCCTCGCGGTGTTCGTACGGAAGGGGCCCGGCCCGATGACGTTGACGGTGATGTTGTGCGGCGCGAGCTCGATCGCCATCACCATCGCCAGCCGGTCGAGGCCCGCCTTGCTGGCGCTATAGCCGCTCTGCAGCGGTGAGGCGAGACGCGATGCGACCGAGCCCATCTCGATGATGCGCCCGTAACCGCCCTCCTTCATCAGCTTGGCGGCCGCCTGGGAAGTAAAGAAGGCGCCCTTGAGATTGGTGCCGACAAGTCAGCGGGAACGCCGCCCCACTTCCGGACGCTGGACAGGGGATGCGCCATAGCCGCCCCAGCCATGCACCCGCTACGCGTACGCAATTCTCGGCACATCACCAGCGGCAGCCCCTGCAATGCCACGTTGCAGTGCTAGTGCCTCTTGTGTTGCAAGACAGTTGGGGGCGAGACGTCTGAAGAGCGGCCTCGCCCCTGATATAACTCTCCATGCGAATGTGAGACTCCCGTCCATGGACTGAGTCCAGCCCTCCCGCACACTGGCACCGTGACCTTCAGCTGATTCGCAAGGGGTGCGTCATGAGCAGGCGTCTATTGGGAACACCCGTGTCCAATTGATCGAAGAACACCGGCGGGCATGGCCACCATCGATGCGACGCCTTTTCCACACCAGCTCGACATTGATCGCGTCGCCCTCGTTCGCATCGATACGCAGCCGGAATTCTGCCTGCCGCGCGGCTTTGCTGAATCGCTTGGAGACGACATCGCAAATCTTGCGCTGGTCGCGCGAAATGGCATCGTCGGTCGGACCTGCAAGTCGGACCAGGTCCTTAGACTCCCGGAGTCACTGTGAACGGCTCGCTGCAAAGGCGGGCCGCCGTGTCTCTGACCGCTTCGTCCTGCGGTCCAAGGGATGGGGCGGAACTCGCCTCGCGAGCCCTCTCGCCTTCGAGGCCCGGCAACGCGCCGATCCCCACCGTGGAGAGCAATTCCGGAGACTGACCCATGTCCACACGAAGGATTTCGATCGTAGTCAGCGGCCTGCTGGAGCAGGCGCGCGATTTGCGCGAGGACGATTGGAAACCGTTTCGCCCGGGCGTCACCGCCCACTGGCTCTATAACGAGGGATACGACGGGTCGTCCGCCGTCCTGCTTCGCTACGAGCCCGGTGCGCGCGTCGCGGAGCACGAACATCTCGGTTACGAGCATCTGCTCGTTCTGGAGGGCGATCAGTTCGACGAACACGGCTTATATCTGGCCGGCAGCCTCGTCATTCACCCACCCGGCACGCGACATTCGCCGGGCAGCGTCTTCGGCTGCGTGGCGCTGTTGATCTACGAGAAGGCCGTCCGGTTCGAGGTCCTTGGCTCATCCGCCGCGTAAGCCGGCGGCCCGCGCGTGCAGACCACGGATCGGACTGCCGTGCGCCATTCGACCATCGCCTCGCTCGGGAAACCGGGTGCCCCATAGACGGAACGCTCTATTGCGATCAGAAGCTGCATTTGCCGCTGACATGATCAATCGGAATTGCGGGAGGTCGTGCTTAAGCTAAAGAAAGTGTCGCCGACGGGGACAAATACGTTCGTCGGCGATGTTCGTCCCGGACCGCTTGTCGATTTGAGGCCACCTTGCCGCCGAAAAATGCGAAGCGAAATTGCGCTGCCGTGGCAGATTGATGAGCGAAGCATCCTCTTTCGACGTAGCAATCGTGGGTGGGGCAGTGATCGGCTCCGCGATCGCCTATTTCCTGAAGGCGGTCGAGGCGTTCCCCGGCTCCGTGGCGTTGATCGAGCGCGACCCGACATTCGCGACCGCCGCCACGACGCTCTCCGCCGCTTCGATCCGCCAGCAATTCTCGACGCCGGAGAACATCCGTCTTTCGCGCTTCGGTCTCGAATTCCTCCGCGCGATGCCGGCGCGCTTCGGGCCGGACGCCGATCCGGCACTCCGCGAAAGGGGCTATCTGATCCTCGCGCGCCCCGAGGGCCGGACGATCCTCGAAGAGAACCATCACATCCAGCTTGCGGAGAGCGCGGCGGTCGCACTGTTGGATGCGGAAGCTCTTGCAGCGCGTTTCCCCTGGCTCTCGACCGCTGGGATCGCTGGCGGCTCGCTCGGCCTATCGGGCGAAGGCTGGCTCGACGCGCACACGCTGCTTCGCACGCTCCGCGCCGGCGCGCGCGAAGCGGGCGCGACGCTTCTGACCGGCGAGGTCGCCGGCATCGACAAGACGGCGGGGCGCGTTACCGGGGTTCGCCTCGCCGATGGACGCAGCATCCGTTGCGGCGTGCTCGTCAATGCCGCCGGTCCGTCGGCGGGTAAGGTCGCGGCGCTCGCCGGCCGTGCGCTTCCGGTCGAACCCAGGAAGCGCAGCGTCTTCGTGCTCGACGCGCCCGATGCGCCGCACGACATGCCGCTCCTCGCCGATCCCTCCGGTTTCTGGGCGCGGCCGGAAGGCGCTGGCTTCCTCGCCGGCTATTCCCCGCCCGAATCCGACGACGCGCCCGCCGATCCGGCGGACTTCGCGCCCGACCACGCGATCTTCGATGAGGTCCTCTGGCCGCTTTTGGCCGAACGCGTCCCGGCCTTCGAGCGCCTCAAGGTGACCGGCGCCTGGGCCGGCCACTACGATTACAACGCGCTCGACCAGAACGCCGTGATCGGCCCCGATCCGGAGCTGCCGAACTTCTTCTACGCCAACGGCTTCTCCGGCCACGGCCTGCAGCATGCGCCGGGCGTCGGCCGCGCCCTCGCCGAATTGATCGCGCGTGGCCGCTATTCCTCGCTCGACCTCTCCGTCTTCGGCTATGAGCGGATCGCGGCCGGACGGCCGCTCTTTGAGCGGAATGTGATCTGATCATGCCGGACGGGATCGTCATTTCGATTGCAAGCCACGTGGCGCGCGGCAGCGTCGGCAATCGCGCCATGGTCTTTGCGCTCGAACGCCTCGGCTTCGAGACCTGGGCGGTGCCGACGATCGTCCTGCCGCATCATCCCGGGCACGGCCGCGTCGACAGCATGGTGCCGGACGCCGACGCCTTCGCAGCTCTGCTGGAGGCGCTGGTTCAAGGTGAGCGCGCGGCGGAAGTCGTCGGCGTCATCTCCGGCTATCTCGCCTCGGCGGAGCAGGCGCGCGCCGTCGCCGCGCTGGTCAAGACCGTGAAGGCGGCGCGCGCCGACGCGCTCTATCTCTGCGATCCCGTGATCGGCGACACCGGCGGCCTCTATGTAAGGAAAGCGCTCGCCGAGGCGATCCGCGACGAGCTCCTTCCGCTCGCCGATATCGCGACCCCGAACGCCTTCGAGTGCGTCTGGCTCGCAGGAGAAAAGGACACTGACGGCGAGGCGGAGGGAGAGCCCGATCTCGCCGCGCTGGCCCGCGGCCTCCCGCCACCGGTGATGCTCGTCACCTCGGCGCCGGCGATGATGCGCCGGCACATCGGCAATCTCCTCGTCACCGAGCATGACGCGATCCTCTTCGAGCACCCGCTCCTCTCGACGCCCGCCAAGGGCACCGGCGACCTCCTCGCCGCGCTCTTCCTCGCGCGCCGGCTCGTGGGGCAGAGCCTCCCGAAGGCTGCGGAGACGGCGCTTTCGAGCGTCTTCGAGATCGTCGCCCGAACCGCGAAGGCCGGCGCCGATGAATTGATGCTCGCCGAGCTTCAGGACTCGATCGTCGCGCCGCATGCCACGGTGGTGGCGCGGAGGCTCGCGATCGGGCTCAGGCGATGACCACGCTGCTTGAGCGGTATCAACGGATCGCGCCTTTCTACGATCTCCTCGACTATCCCTTCGAGCACGGGCGCTACCAAACGATCCGCCCCCTGCTTTTCGAGGGGCTCACCGGCCGCGTGCTCGACGCCGGAATCGGTACCGGCCGCAACATCCCGTTCTATCCGGCGGGTGCGGAGATGGTCGGGATCGACCAGAGTCCGGCGATGCTTGCGCGCGCCACCCGCCGGCGCGACGCGCTCGGCGCGCACGTCGACCTTCAGCAGTTGGACGTGAAGCGTCTCGGATTTCCCGACGGCCACTTCGACGCGGCGGTCGCGACCTTCCTCTTCTGCGTCCTCCCCGATGCGGAACAGGCGCCGGCGCTCCGCGAGCTCGCGCGCGTCGTGAAGCTGGGCGGCCCGATCCGGCTTCTTGAATACGTTCGCCCGCACGGCGCGCTCCGCAGGTTCAGCGCTCGGCTCTGGGAACCGTGGATGTATTGGGCCTACGGCGCCGGCTTCGACCGCCGCACCGAGGAGCACGCGCGAGAAATCGGCCTGCAGGTCGCGGACGCCCGCTTCGTTCACCACGATCTGATCAAGCTGATCGAAGTCAGGGCTTCTTAGCCTTGCACCCGCGCCTCCATTGACACGCGGGCTCGCCTCCCTTAAATGCAATTGCGAATTATTCTCATTTGCAGAAAGATCGATGCGCGGCGACCCTCCCAGCGCCTCCCCTCCCGGCCGAGTTCTCGGCTGGCGCACCGAGCGCGGCACGCCGGCGCTCGCCGAGGTGCACGGCTCGATCGCCATTCGCGCGGACGCTCCCGCCTGGCGGAAGGCTCTGGTCTTTCTCGGCCCGGGCTATCTCGTCGCCGTCGGCTACATGGACCCCGGCAACTGGGCGACCTCGCTCGCCGGCGGCTCGCGCTTCGGCTACACGCTTCTCTTCGCCGCACTCGTCTCGAGCGTCATGGCGATCATCCTGCAGGCGCTTTGCGCGCGCCTCGCCGTCGCCACTGGCCGCGACCTCGCGCAGGCCTGCCGCGATTCATACTCGGCTCCGGTCTCCTTCAGCCTCTGGGTGCTCGCCGAGCTCGCCATCGTCGCGACCGACCTCGCCGAGGTAATAGGCACCGCGATCGGCCTGAACCTCCTTTTCGGCATCCCGCTCGAATACGGCGTCGTCATCACCGCGCTCGACGTCTTTCTTGTGCTCTATCTGCAGAACAAGGGCTTCCGCTGGATCGAGGCCTTCATCATCACGCTGCTTCTGATCATCGCGGTCTGCTTCGTCGCGCAGCTCGTGCTGGCGCGGCCGGAGCTCTCCGGAATTCTCGGCGGCTTCGTGCCAAGGCCCGAGATCATCACAAATCCCGAGATGCTCTACCTCGCGCTCGGCATCCTTGGTGCGACGGTGATGCCGCACAACCTCTACCTCCACACGGCGATCGTACAGACGCGCGCCTACGGTGAGACAGTGCCGGAGAAGCGCGAGGCGATCCGCTACGCCACGCTCGATTCCACCATCGCGCTTCTCTTCGCGCTGATGATCAATGCCTCGATTCTGATCCTCGCCGCCGCCAGCTTTCACGCGCGCGGCGAGATGGACGTCGAAGATCTCGGCCAAGCGCATTCGCTGCTCCTGCCGCTCCTCGGCGCGGCGGCGGCCCCGGTCCTCTTCGCGATCGCGCTTCTCGCCTGCGGCCTTTCCTCAACGGTGACGGCGACGATGGCCGGCCAGGCCGTGATGGAAGGCTTCCTGCGGCTCCGCCTCGCGCCGTGGCTCCGCCGGCTCATCACGCGTGGACTCGCCATCGTGCCCGCCGCGGGCGTGACCATCTTCGCCGGCGACGCCGGCGCGGCAAAACTTCTGATCTTCAGCCAGGTCGTCTTGAGCCTGCAGCTTTCCTTCGCGGTCGTGCCGCTCGTGATCTTCACCGCGAGCCGCGCCAAAATGGGCGTCTTCGTCTCGCCGCGCTGGCTGACCGCGGTCGCCGTCCTCATCGCCGCAGTGATCGTGATCCTGAATCTGAAGCTCGTCGGCGATTTCGTCCTCGCCGCCATTTAGGCGGCGGCCATCGCTCCGACAGCCGCCCGCAGAAGAATTCGCGCGGCTTCCGACAAGCGTCCTCCCGTGAAACCGCCCTTCCCTTCCGGCGGCACGTGCACGAAGCCGACGCGCCGCGTCGGCGGCGCGGCGTGGAGCGAGCGGTAGAGCGTGGCGTTGCAGACATAGGCGCCGGCGTCGTCGGAGAGCGCGGCGGGAAAGCCCGCCTCCCTCAGTGCCGCAAGGATCGCCGCCGCCGGAAAGGTCGAAGCCAGCGTCTCCGGACCATCCTCGGCAAGACGCGGCGAGAGCGGCGCATGTCCGCACGCATCCGGCTTCGTCGGATCGGCGGCGTTCCTGCCGACGCATTCGAGATGGATCGCCTCGATCCCATCGCTCAGGCCGAAATGCACGACGACGTCCGGGGCGAACGCCGCGTAAAGTCGGCCGAGCTCCTCCCACGACCAGAGATATTCGGTTCGAAGCACGGCCGCATGAACCGCGCCCGCGCCATACGCAGCGGCCGGATCGACGGCGAGCGCCTTGACCAGCCGCTCCGTCGGGTTTTCCGGCGCGCCCGGAAACGGGCCGAAGCCGGTGACGAGCAGGCGCGGCCCGACGGCCATGATGTCGATGGTGCCTAAGCGGCTTTCTTTGCGGCGATGAGGCCGCGGTTCATGAGGAGCTCAGCGATCTGCACGGCGTTCGTCGCAGCGCCCTTCCTGAGATTGTCGGAGACAACCCAGAGCGATAGCCCGTTCTCAACCGTCGGGTCCTCGCGGATGCGGCTGATATAGGTCGCATCTTCCCCGGCGCACTCGTAAGGCGTGATGTAGGCGCCCTCGCCCGGGTTATCGACGACCAGGCACCCAGGCGCCTCGCGCAGGATGTCGCGCGCCTCGTCGGCACTGATCGGCTCCTCGAACTCCACGTTCACCGCTTCAGAATGCCCCACGAACACCGGCACACGCACGCACGTCGCCACGAGCTTGATCTTCGGGTCCAGGATCTTCTTCGTCTCCGCCACCATCTTCCACTCTTCCTTCGTCGACCCGTCCTCCATGAAGACGTCGATATGCGGGATGACGTTGAAGGCGATGCGCTTGGAAAACTTCTTCGGTTCGATCGGCCCGGCGGTGAAGACGGCGCGGGTCTGGTTGAAGAGCTCGTCCATTCCCTCCTTGCCGGCGCCCGACACCGACTGGTAGGTCGCCACCACCACCCGCTTGATCCGCGCCTTGTCGTGCAGCGGCTTCAGCGCCACGACCAGCTGTGCGGTCGAGCAGTTCGGGTTGGCGATGATGTTCCTCTTCGCAAAGCCTTCGACCGCGTCGGCGTTCACCTCCGGCACGATCAGGGGCACGTCCTGGTCGTAGCGCCAGGCGGAAGAATTATCGATGACGACGGCGCCCGCCCGCCCGATCTTCGGCGACCATTCCTTCGAGACGCTGCCGCCCGCCGACATCAGGCAGATGTCGGTGTCCTTGAAGTCGTAGTTCTCGAGCGCCTGCACCTTCAGGATCTTGTCGCCGAAGGAGACTTCGGTCCCCTGGCTCCTGCGCGAGGCGATGGCGACGACATCGTCGGCCGGGAAGGCGCGCTCGGTCAGCACCTCCAGCATCTCCCGCCCGACATTCCCCGTAGCGCCGACAACCGCGATCTTCAAACCCATGTCCGGACTCCTTGCATCGCGCCCACGGTGTCTAAACGTGAGCCATAGCATCGCGGCGAAAACCGCGCCCGGCGGCGCGGCTCCGCGATGGAGACGGCTGTCCGGGGCTAGTCGTGGCTGATGTCGGTAACCCTGCCGTCGCGGCGGTCGACGGTCACGGTGATGTCGTCGTCATGCCGATCAGTGCCTGAGACCTCATACGAGCTGCGGTGCCGCGTCACGTCGTCGACATGGCGAACGCCGTGCCGCTTCGCGATCCTGACGGCCTCGTCGCTGCTGATTCCCCAGTCATTGTTGTAGTGGTGGTTGTCGTAGTCATAGAGGTCTGGAGAAACGTGAAAACACAACGGTCCCACGCAACCCCCGGCGCCGCCGGCGTAGGCGGCGCCCGTCGTAACCAGCGCCGCGGACGCGATGGCAATTGCGAGGAAAATCGGCTTCATGCGCATTGGAAATCTCCCTGGCTTTTCGCCTGGTGGGCAGCCCGGAACAAACAGGGGATTCGTAAACGCTTCGTTCCTGGGCCGCCAGTCCTCGCGGTCTCGCGAGATCGGCGGAAGAGTCCCTTGATCTTACCGGCGGCGGAAGTCCAGCGTCAATTGGCGTCCGCCCCCAGTAAACGGCGGAGATTGCGGATGATTTCGTCGCCCATCTCGACCGTGCCGACCTCGCGCATCCCGGCGGAAAGGATGTCGCGCGTGCGCAGGCCCGCGGCCAGGGTTTCCGCGATTGCCTGCTCGACTGCGTCCGCCTCGCTGACCATGCCAAACGAATAGCGCAGGCACATCGCGAAGGAGGCGATCATGGCGATCGGGTTCGCTATGCCCTTCCCCGCGATATCTGGAGCGGAGCCGTGCACCGGTTCGTAGAACGCCTTACGCTTTTTCGTGATCGGGTCCGGCGCGCCGAGCGACGCCGACGGCAGCATGCCGAGCGAGCCCGTCAGCATCGCCGCCACGTCCGACAGCATATCGCCGAAAAGGTTGTCGGTCACGATGACGTCGAACTGCTTCGGCGCGCGCACAAGCTGCATGCCGCCGGCGTCGGCGAGCATGTGGTCGAGTTCTACATCCGGGTATTCGCGCGTGTGCACCTCGCTCACCACCTCGTGCCAGAGAACGCCCGACGTCATGACGTTCCGCTTCTCCATCGAGGTGACCTTGTTGCGCCGGGTCCGCGCCAGCTCGAAGGCGACGCGGGAAATCCGCTCGATCTCGAAGGTGTCGTAGACCTGCGTATCGATCGCGCGCTTCTGGCCGTTGCCGAGGTCGCGGATTTCTTTCGGCTCGCCGAAATAGACGCCGCCCGTCAGCTCACGCAGGATCAGGATGTCGAGCCCCTCGACGAGTTCGCGCTTCAAGGACGAGGCGTCGGCAAGCGCGGGGTAACAGATCGCGGGGCGGAGATTGGCGAAGACGCCGAGCTCCTTCCTGAGCCGCAGGAGCGCCGCCTCGGGCCGATGCTCGTAAGGCACCTTGTCCCATTTCGGCCCGCCGACCGCGCCGAAGAGCACGGCGTCGGCGGAAAGCGCTTTCCCCATTGCCGCGTCGGTGATCGGCACTTCGTGGACGTCGAGAGCAGCGCCGCCGACCAGGTCGTCATCCGTCTCGAAAGGGCCGACACTCGCTTCGTTCATGAAGGCAATGACCGCCTTCACTTGGGCCATGACCTCCGCGCCGATGCCGTCGCCGGGAAGAAGGAGGAGTTTGTGGCTCATGTTGATGCTTTTTGGAAGGAGGTCGGGGCGCATTGCTAGAGCATGACCTCGAAAGCTGGCAACCGATTTTCGGGATCGCGACTGGAGGCGCCGCCGCCCGATAAGGTTCGGCACGGCGGAATTGTGTGCCCATCCATTTGCCGTCATGCTCGATCGGGCGACTACGACGCGAGGAGGCGGTGAAGGACCTGATCGAAAAGGTATTGTCGTATGTTCCGACATACCTCCAGACTTTCGCGTCGGTGCTGGTCAGACCGAAGGCGTTCGCCGCGACGCTGCGCGGCGACGAAGCGAACCGGTTTCGCGACGCCCTGATCTTTCTTGGCATTTCGATCGTGGTCCAGATCATGCTGGCGTGGAACCGTCTCCCGGCCGAACGGCAGGCCTACGAAGCCGCCGGGACGCAAGCGCTCCTCGTCGCCGTCTCGATGGCGCTCGGAATGGCGCAGCTTCTGATCGCGTGGCGGCTAGTCGGGGGCAAGGCGCCAGCCATCAACTTCGCGATCATCTATTGCTACTTCGTCGGCGTCTGGATGGTGACGCTTTCGGTCTTCCTCGTGCTCGGCCTCGGCGTCTTCAGATTTGTCGATCCGCCGCTCTACGACGCCTACATCGCATCCTTTGGCACCCATGCGCCGGCACCGCCGGATATCGAATCGAGCGGCGGATTTCGCGCGCTCGCGGCCGTGTTCGTCCTGGGTATGCTCTTCGTGTCGGTATGGATGTTCCTCGCCTGGGGCGCGTGGCGGGAGCTGAATGGCCTCAACCGCCGGCGGTCGTTCGTCGCCGCGATCATCGTGGCGGTGACGGCGATCCCCGCTGTCGCGATCACGCTCTTCCTGGCATTCGGTCTGCAGCCCTGACGCACGTCACGCGCGCGTGATGACACGCTTTACCAATTAACTCGGATTTTCACGACTTTCGCCGGCTGATCGCTAGTTTCCGCCCACCACGCAAATCGATCGACCCGGGAGGCCACCATGTCGACGATCCTGGCGGACTTTGAGCCGCGCCATATCTCGCTCTTCGGCGAGCACATCCTGCACCTGAAGCACCGGCTCGCCGAGTCCGGGCTCTTCACCGACGACGCGCTTGCGCGCCTGATCGAGAAGACGCCGCCGGCGCATTGCTACGTCAACACCATGGACAAGCGCTCGCACAATCCGCGCTCGCGCCGCGAGGGTGCGATCGACGGGCTCTCGGGCGCCGAAGCGCTGGAGGCTGTCCGCTCCGGCAACATCTGGATCAACATCCACAAGCTCGGCGAGACCGACCCGGCCTACGCCCGCCTCCTCGGCGCGATCTTCGCCGAATTCGAGACGCGCGTGCCCGGCCTCAGGACCTACCGGCAGTCGATGACGCTCCTGATCTCCTCGCCGAACGTGAAGGTCTATTATCACTGCGACGTGCCGGGACAGATGCTCTGGCAACTCCGCGGAACGAAGCGCGTCTTCGTCTATCCGGCGAAGGCGCCGTTTCTGACTCAGCCCGCGATGGAGAAGATCGTGCTCGGCGAAGCGCACGAGACCGGCATGCCCTACGAGCCGTGGTTCGACGACTACGCCGACGTGATCGACCTTGAGGCGGGGTCGATGCTCTACTGGCCGCTCAATTGCCCGCATCGCGTCGAGAACCACGACTGCCTGAACGTCTCGGCGACGACCGAGCATTGGACCGACGCGCTCAGGAACGTCTACGCCGTCAACTATGCGAACGGCATCCTGCGCCGCTCGCTCGGCCTCAAGGAACTCTCGCGCGAAACGTCCGGCCCATCCTTCTGGGGCAAGGCGGCCTTTGCCGCGGCGATGAAGAAGAGCGGCGTGCAGAAGCTCAATCAGCGCAAGCGCCTGATCGACTTCGCCGTCGATCCGAAAGCGCCCGACGGCATCCGCGATATTCCAGCCTACGCCTTCGGGCGATAGACCGCGATGCTCGAGCTTGTGGACCCCGATCTCTTGACGTTGATCGGAAGCGCGACAGGCGTGCGCAGCGCGGCCGCTTGGCACGACGCAGTCGCGCGGCCGAAGGGCGCGCTCGGCCGCGGCATCACGGTCGCGGCCGGCCGAAAGGCCTTCGAGGCGCTCGGCGCGGAATGGCGCGAGCTCGACCAGGTCGCGGCGAACCCGTCGCTCTTCCAGTCCTTCGCCTGGTGCCGGGCCGTCTACGACCACCATCGCGGAAGCGGACAGTCCTTCGAGCCGCTCGTCGTCGCGCTTCGCGAACGCGGCAGGCTGGTTGGGCTCCTGCCGCTGCAACGCAAGCGGCTTGGGCCGGCGCGTTTCGCGACCGGCTTCGGCGAACCTTACCAGCAATATACGGACGTACTGATCGCGCCCGATGCGCCGGCCGATGCCGCTGCCCGCTTGGTCGACGCCGCCTGCCGGCTGCCGAACTGCGACGGCCTGCACCTCTTGAAGGTGCGCGACGACAGCGCGCTCGCGCCGCCTCTCGCTGCGCGGAAGGCGATCCGCAGCAACGAGGATGCCGCCCCCTTCGTCGACCTTCAGCCCTTTCCCGACTTCAAGGCCTACCACGCGACGGTCACCGCCAAGACGCGCAAGAACATTCGGAACGCGCGGAACCGCCTGTCGCGCGGCGCAACGCTTTCCCATCGCGTCCTGACCGACCGGGAGGACATCGCGACGCTCGTCGAGCGCGCGCATCAAGGCCGCGAACGCTGGCTCGAAGCGCAAGGTCTGACCTCGCGCGCCTTTCGCGATCCGACCTTCGGCGCCTTCACGCGCGCCATCGCGCTGGCCAATGACGAGAGCACGATATCGGTGATGGCGATGAGCCTCATGCTCGACGACAAGCCGATCGCCGACCAGTGGGGCTTCGTCTTCAACCGCCGCTACTATGCCTATGTCGCGACCTGGGCGCCGGAGTTCGAAGAAGCGAGCCCCGGCAAGCTGCACCTCGAAGAGGTCATCCGCGCTTGCAAGGAGCGCGGCGTCGCGGTCGCCGACTTCCTCATGCCGGCGGCGCGCTACAAGTTCACCTGGGCGAGCGAGGCGATGCCGGTCGCCGACTACGCGGTGCCGCTTTCGCTCTCCGGCCGCATCGCCTTCTCGGCATGGGCTGGGCGCATCAGGCCG
Source organism: uncultured Alphaproteobacteria bacterium (assembly GCA_963739005.1). Classification (GTDB taxonomy): domain Bacteria; phylum Pseudomonadota; class Alphaproteobacteria; order Rhizobiales; family Afifellaceae; genus DASWJZ01. The sequence continues at coordinate 180,833 of CAVTYQ010000003.1, forward strand.
TTCCTGAAGCGGACCGCGCTTAAGCTTCCCGCCGGCCTTCGCAGCCGTGCGGCGAAACTCCTCCTGCGCCGCTGATCTCTAGAGATGCTGCATGCGCGCGACGGCCATTGCCGTCGCGAAGACGACGAGGAGCGCCAGCAGGTGCAGCGTCAGATGCTGCGCGTCGGGCGGAATTCGCGCGCCGAGCGTCGGGATGACCTTCAGCGTGTGCGAGAAATTGGCCGCGTAGTAGGCTTGGTAGGCGGCGTCGGCGCCCATCGCGAAGGGCTTCCACCACATCCAGAGTTGCCAGCCGAGATAGCCGGCGAAACCGAGCAGCGCCAGAGTCGCGAGCGCCTGCGATCCGAACGAAAAGAGCACCGAGTAGACGACAAGCTGCAGCGCGTTCAAGGCGATGCTCTGACCGAGATCGTAGTCGGCCGGCCGCGCCGCGAGATCGTTCCATGGGGAAAGGTGCACGACCTCGATCGTCAGCCAGTAGCCGAGAAGGAGGAGCTGCAGCACGAGGGCTGCCTTGAACCAGCGTAGAGCCGCAACCGTCATGGTGTGTTTGTAGCCTTTCTGCCGGTGAAGGACCAACCCTTGGCCGCCGAGTGGGGCCTGGCGGAAGGCTTAAGCCTCGCGCTTCTGCCGGTTTTATCCGATAGCGCGATGAAGGCTAGGGCTCAAAACGACGACGCTTGGCGAAGATGGAGGTGGCATCGGCATCGGGAACGGCGCAGCTGGCGCTCAGCTCCGGGCGGCGCGCAAGGCGTTGTCGACGAGGGTCCTGCCTAGCGACCAGGCGGCGCCCGGCACGCGATGGCTCGAGGCGATCGCGGCATCGAAGCCGCTCTCGATCCAGCCACAATCCGTGTCCGTGATGATGAGCGGCGGCAGGATCTTGATCGTGTGGCTTTCGTGCGCCGCGACCTGCGTCAGGATGTGGTGATCCTTGAAAAGCGGGATCGTGATCAGCTGGCTGAAGAGCCCCTTGTTGGCGGTCTCGATCGCGGTCCACGAGGCGCGGAGCTTGAGCGAGCGCGGGGTGCCGAACTCAAGGCCGATCATCAATCCCTTTCCGCGCACGCTGACGAGGAGCTCGTACTTCTCCAGCATGCGCGCGAACGAACGCATCAGCCGTTCGCCCTTCTCCGCGGCGTTGGCGACCAGGCCCTCCGCCTTCATCACCTCGAGGCTCGCGAGCCCCGCCGCCATCGCCAGATCGTTCTTGCCAAAGGTCGAGCCATGCACCACCGCCCGGTCCATGCGGGTGAACACCTTCTCGAAGATGCCCTTTCGCGCCATTACCGCGCCGACCGGGACATGCCCGCCCGAAAGCGCTTTCGACAGAAGCACCATGTCGGGCTCGACGCCCCAGTGCTCGACGGCCAGAAAGCGGCCGGTGCGCCCGAGGCCGGTCTGGACCTCGTCCGCGATGAAGAGCGTGCCGTGCTGGCGGCAGAGGCGCGCCGCTTCCGGCAGATAGTCGTCGGAGGGCATGTAGACGCCCTTCCCCTGGATCGGCTCCACGACGAAGGCGGCCGGCTTCCGCTCGACGAGCGCCCGCTCCAGCGCGGCGAGATCGTTGAAAGGCACGGCCACGCAGTCCGGTACGAGCGGCTCGAACCCGTTTCGGAAGATCGTGTCGCCGTTCAGCGAGAGCGCGCCGTAGGTCAGGCCGTGAAAGGCGTGCTCGCAATAGACGATGCCGGAGCGCTTGGTCGCCCCGCGCGCGAACTTGATCGCCGACTCGACCAACTCGGCGCCGGAATTGGTGAAGAAGACCTTGTCGAGATATGGCGTCTCGGCGAGGAGCCGTTCCGCGAGCACGCCGGCAAGAACGGAGACGTCCATCTGCACCAGGTTCGGCAGAGCGCCGTCGAGCACGCTGACCAGCGCGTCGCGGATCGCGGGGTGGTTGCGGCCGAGCGCGAAAACCCCGAAGCCGCTCAGAAGATCGAGATATTCGGTGCCCTCGCGATCGTAGAGGTATTGCCCGCGGCCGCTTACGAACCCGACGTCGTAACCGATGGTCCTCAGGACCCGGACCATCTGCTCGTTCAAAAAGCGCTCGTGCAGCGAGAAGCGCTCAGCCTCGCGCTCGGCATAAAGAGCTGGGACGTCCAGCGGCATGTCCCCCTACCGTGGCGTGAATCGGACCGACTCGGCGGAGAATCACTCGGCCAACGAGGCCGAACTCAGCCAGTCTAAGCACTGTGCATGAATTGCGGCTGAAACCGGGCGCGGTGCTTCGTCACATTGGTCTGCAACAGAATTTTGAAGGCGGCTTCCGGCCGGCCCGGCTTTGTTGACTCCCAGCCCTTGTTCCTTTAGCCGCTCGGCACGAAATTCCGTTCGGTTTCGGTAACCGAGTCGCCGACCGGGGCGTTGACCCCGGAGGTCCCCATCCGCCAGCGATGTTCGCCCGCGGATGTTTTAGCGTTTGAGGTTTTCATTGTTCGAATCGCTTTCAGATCGCCTGAGCGGCATTTTCGACAAGATCACCGGCCGCGGTGCGCTGTCGGAATCTGACGTCGCGGAGGCGCTGCGCGAGGTGCGCCGCGCGCTGATCGAGGCCGACGTCGCGCTCGACGTGGTGAAGACCTTCGTCGAGCGCGTGCGCGGCGAGGCCGTCGGCGCGACCGTCATCCGCTCGGTGAAGCCCGGGCAGATGGTCGTCAAGATCGTCCACGACGCGCTGGTCGAGATGCTGGGCAGCGAGAGCGTCGCGGTCGATCTGAACGCGCCCGCCCCGGTTGCGCTGATGATGGTCGGGCTGCAGGGCTCCGGCAAGACGACGACGACGGCGAAGCTCGCCAAGCGTTTCTCCGAGCGGCAGAAGCTGAAAGTCCTGATGGCCTCGCTCGATACGCGCAGGCCCGCGGCGCAGGAACAACTCCGCGTGCTCGGCGAGCAGGTCTCCGTGGCGACGCTTCCGGTCGTCGCCGGACAGACCCCGGTCGACATCGCCAGGCGCGCGCAGACCGCCGCCCGCCTCGGCGGCTACGACGTCGTCATGCTCGACACCGCCGGCCGCACGCATATCGACGAGCCGTTGATGCTGGAGATGGCGGAGATCAAGGCGGCGACCAATCCGCACGAGATCCTCCTCGTCGCCGACTCGCTCACCGGCCAGGACGCCGTCAACGTCGCAAGCGCCTTCAACGAGCGCGTCGGCGTCACCGGCATCGTGCTGACGCGCGTCGACGGCGACGGGCGCGGCGGCGCGGCGCTTTCCATGCGCGCCGTGACCGGCCGGCCGATCAAGCTCATCGGCACCGGCGAGAAGATGGATGCGCTGGAGGATTTCCATCCCGGCCGCATCGCCGACCGCATCCTCGGCATGGGCGACATCGTCTCGCTCGTCGAGCGCGCCGCCGAGAACATCGACGCGGAAAAGGCGAAGGCCGCCGCGCGCAAGCTGCAGAAAGGCGAATTCGACCTCGAGGACCTCGCCGAACAGCTCCGCCAGATGCAGAAGATCGGCGGCATGTCCGGCATCCTCGGCATGATGCCCGGTATTGCGAAGATGAAGAAGCAGATCGCGGCGAGCGGTCTCGACGACCGCGTGCTGCCGCGCCAGCTCGCCATCATCGGATCGATGACGAAGAAGGAGCGGCACAAGCCGGCGCTGATGAATGCGAGCCGCAAGCGCCGCGTCGCGTCCGGCTCCGGCACCGACGTTCAGGACGTGAACAAGCTTTTGAAGATGCACCGGCAGATGTCGGACATGATGAAAAAGCTTGGCCGACAGAAGGGCGGCCTCGGCGCGCTCTTCGGTGGCGCGATGCCGCAGCCTGACCCGGCGATGCTCGAGCAGCTTCAAAAAGGCGGTATCAGCGGATTGCCCGGCGGGCTGCCGAGCGGCGGCCTCCCGGGAGGCTTTGGGGGCTTGCCGGGCGGAGGTCTTCCCGGCCTTCCCGGTCTTGGCGGTCCGCGCATCAAGACGAAGTTCGACAAATGACGCCGGTGCTTGAAGCGGAGCGGCTGGTCTTACGCGGTTGGACCTTGAACGATGTCCCGCCGATGTCGGCATACTATTCCGACGAGCCGCTCTCGCGTTGGACCGGCGGGCCGGCCGACGCGTCCGCGACCTGGCGGATCGTCGCGCAATTGGCCGGCCATTGGGTTCTGCGCGGACACGGTCTTTGGGCCGTGGAGGAAAAAGCCGGCGGACAGCTGATCGGCTGGAACGGGCTCTATCAACCGGGCGACTGGCCGGAACTGGAGCTTGGCTACGCGCTATTCGGTCCTTTCCACGGACGTGGCTATGCAACGGAGGCTGCCGAGCGCTCCCGGCGCTACGCCCATGAGGAGTTACGCCGGGCGACTCTCGTTTCCTACATCCATCCCGACAACGAGGCATCCAAGCGCGTCGCCTGGCGGCTTGGCGCTGTGCATGAAAAAAACAATCGAGCTTCGCGGGCACCCGGCGGAAGTCTTCCGCTATCCGGCGCCCAATACCATCAACTGAATAGAGAGATCCAAGCAATGGCAGTGAAGATCAGACTGGCGCGCGGCGGCACCAAGAAGCGACCCTATTACCGGGTCGTCGTCGCCGACGAGCGCGCGCCGCGCGACGGCCGCTTCATCGAGAAGGTCGGGACCTACAATCCCCTCCTTCCGGCCGACAGTGCGGAGCGTGTGAAGCTCGACCTGGAACGCATCCAGCATTGGCTTTCGAAGGGCGCGCAGCCGACCGACCGCGTGCTCCGCTTCCTCGACCAGGCGGGCGTGCTGAAGCGCGAGGCGCGCCTCAACCCTGAGAAGGCGAAGCCCGGCAAGAAGGCCGAGGAGCGCGTCGCCGAGCGCCAGAAGAAGAAGGATGCGGCGGACGCCGCCGCGGCAGCGCCCGCGGCGCCGGCCGAGGAGCCCGTCGCGGGCTAAGAACGCTAGATGGCGAGCGGCCGGGCGCCCCACCCGCTCCCATGGGGAGAGGGTGTCTAACCACCGTGCCTGAGCGCTTCATCACCCTCGCCACGATCGGCGCGCCGCATGGCGTGCGCGGCGAGGTGCGGGTGAAGAGCTTCACGGCCGATCCGATGGCGCTCGGCGCCTATGGCGCGCTCTTCGCGAAGGACGGGAGCGCCTTCGAGATCGAGCGCCTCCGCCAGCTGAAAGGCGACATGCTCGTCGTGAAATTCCGCGGCATCGACGACCGCACGGTCGCGGAGAAATTCAACCGCCTGACCCTTCACGTGGACCGCAGCGCCCTCCCCGCGCCCGCGCCCGACGAATTCTATCACGCCGACCTGATCGGGCTCGCCGCCGTCGACACCGCCGGCACGCCGCTCGGCACGGTCGTGGCTGTCGAAAATCACGGCGCCGGCGACATCATCGAGATCGCGCCCGAAAGCGGTCCGTCGCTGCTCCTGCCATTCACCAAGGCCGCTGTGCCTGATATCGACGTCGCCGCGGGCCGCGTCGTCGTCGCGCCACCCACCGAGATCGAAGCCAGGCCTGAGGAAGGCGAAGTGGAGGAAACATGATCATCGTCGCAGGAACCATTCGCATCCCCGAGGACAAGATCGACGCGCTCTTGCCGACGGCGAAGGCGACGCTGGTCGCAACCCGCAAGGAGCAAGGCTGCATCGTTTATTCCTACGCCTTCGACGTGGAGGACCGCGGCTTGATCCGCATCTTCGAACGCTGGGAAAGCCGCGCGCATCTCGACGCGCATTTGAAGCAGCCACACATGGGACCGTGGCGCGCCAAGCTTGCCGAAATCGGCGCCTCGGGCCGCGACATCAAGGTCTACGAGGCGGGGGAAGCCGGGCCTCTCTAGAGACGCATGAACTTCCGCGCGACCGTCCTCACCCTCTATCCGGAGATGTTTCCGGGGCCGCTCGGCGCAAGCCTCTCCGGCAAGGCGCTCGCTGCGGGCACGTGGTCGCTTGAGGTCAAAAACATCCGCGACCACGGGATCGGCGCGCACCGCACCGTCGACGACACGCCCGCCGGCGGCGGCGCCGGCATGGTCCTCCGCGCTGACGTCTTGGCGAATGCCATCGACGCCGCGACGGCGCCCGGCGACGAGCGCCCGCGCCTCCTGATGAGCCCGCGCGGAATTCCTCTGACACAAGCCCGCGTGCGCGCCCTCGCTGAAGGGCCGGGCGCGCTCATCGTCTGCGGGCGTTTCGAAGGCGTCGACGAGCGCGTCGTCACAGCACGGCGGCTCGAAGAGGTGTCGGTCGGAGACTACGTCCTTTCCGGCGGCGAGGTCGCCGCGATGGCACTTCTCGATGCCTGCGTGCGCCTCCTCCCCGGCGTGATGGGCGCGGCGGAATCCGGCGCGGAGGAGAGCTTCGAGCAGGGCCTCCTCGAATACCCGCATTACACGCGTCCGCAGGATTTCGAGGGCCGCACGATCCCCGACATCCTGAATTCCGGCCACCACGGCGAGATCGCCAAATGGCGGCGGAGCGAGGCCGAGCGGCTCACCCGCGAGCGCCGCCCCGATCTTTGGGCGAAGCGGCGCGACTGACGCGAGAAAGCCCGCCGTAGCAACTGCCCTCATCCTTCGAGGCTCCCCGGATCAAGTCAGGGATCGCACCTCGGCATAAGGGATGGTGGGAGCCCTCCAGGGCCGTATTCTGCGTGTTTTCGCCCTCTCCGGCCATCGACAGCCGGCCTTTGAATGTGTATATGCCCGCGAACTCCGAACGACGAGAGAACGATGCGCGCCCCGGTCGGGCCGGGTCGATGCGCTTGGGAATAAGGACGAAATCGATGAATCTCATCCAGAAAATCGAGCAGGCGGAGGCTGAGGCCATCGCTGCGAAGCGGCAGCTTCCGCCCTTCGAGGCGGGCGACACCGTGCGCGTCCATGTGCGCGTGACCGAGGGCGAGCGCACGCGCGTCCAGACCTACGAAGGCGTCGTCATCGGCCGGCGCGGCGGCGGGCTGAACGAGAGCTTCACTGTGCGCAAGATCTCCTACGGCGAGGGAGTGGAGCGCGTCTTCCCGGTCTATTCGCCAATGGTGGAGAAAGTCGAGGTCGTGCGCCGCGGCAAGGTTCGTCGCGCCAAGCTCTATTATCTGCGTGGGCTGCGCGGCAAGTCGGCGCGTATCGGCGAGGCGTCGAACGCCCGCGCCAAGAAGCTCAATGAGGACATGCGCGATCTCGCCGCCAAGGAGCGCGCCGCCGTCGAGGCCGAGAAGGAAGCCGCCGCCGCGGAGGCCGCAGCCAACGCACCGGCAGAGGCCGCCGCGAGCTAGACGGACGCGCTTCTCATATCCGGATCAAGGCGCACACCAAACCTTCTCCGGAGATCGGGAGAAGGTGGCTGCGAAGCAGCCGGATGAGGGTTCGGTTCCCCTTTCAAGCGGAGTTCGCCTCCGCCCCTACCCCATCCAATATCGCGGCCCCGGTCCCATGCGCGCGGCCCCGTCGGCCGGATTGGCGAGCTTGCAGCGGTCGATCGAGAGGCAGCCGCAGCCGATGCATTCGGTGAGCCCGGCGCGCAGGCGCTGAAGCTCGGCGATCCGCCGGTCGATCTTCTCGGTCCACCCGCCTGAAAGCCGCGCCCAGTCGCGGCGCGTCGGCACGCGGTCGGGCGGAAGCTTCGCGAGCTCTGCGCCGATCTCTTCGAGCGTAAGGCCCACTTTCTGCGCGAAGACGATGAAGGCGATACGCCGGAGCGCCGAGCGCGGGTAGCGCCGGTGCCCGGAGCCAGCGCGCTCCGATTGGATCAGCCCCTTCTCTTCATAGAAGCGGAGCGCCGACGAGGCGACGCCGCTGCGGCGCGAAATCTCGCTGATCGCAAGCACGGTTTCCATGCCCGAAAGGAAATCACAAAATCTGCTTGACTTCAAGTTCACTTGAACTTGTAGCAAGCAGGCTCCCTCGGGAAGGAGCCTCACACATGCGAACGAACTTGAACGGCCTCCGCGTCGCCATCACCGGCGGAACCTCCGGTCTCGGACTGGCGCTGGTTCAGCAATTCAGGGCACGCGGCGCCCGCGTCGCCTTCGTCGCCCGCACGCCCGCGGCTGTCCAGAGAACGGCGGAGGCGACCGGCGCCTTCGGAATCGTCGGCGACGTCGGGGAGAAGGAGGACATCTACCCGATCGCGCTGCAGATCAGCGGCGGTCTCGGCGGGCTCGACGTGCTGATCAATAGCGCGTCGAGCCTCGGGCCGGTGCCGCTCGCCCCCCTCGCGGATACCGAATGCGAAGCGTTCGCCGATGCGCTGCAGATCAATGTCATCGGCCCCTTCCGGCTGACCAAGACGCTTCTTGGTTCGCTCGCGGCGTCGGCGCGCGACGGGCGCGGCGCCGTGGTGCTCAACGTCTCGAGCGACGCCGCGGTCAATGCCTATGCCGGTTGGGGCGCCTACGGCGCGAGCAAAGCCGCGCTCCGTCATATGACCGCGATCTGGGCGGAGGAGATGCGCGCGGATGGCGTCCGCTTCCTCTCCGTCGACCCGGGCGACATGGACACGCCGCTTCATGCGCTTGCCGTCCCCGACGCCGATCCAACGACGCTGAAGAGGCCGGAGGATTCCGCCGCGGAGCTGATCGCCCAGATCGCCGCCAACCTTCCTGCGCACGCCGCGCTCTCGCCGGAGGCCGCATGACCCCTTCCGCCAACCCCGGCAACGGATCGCCGAAGCTTCTTGCCGTCGCGGCAAGTGGCGCGATCCGCCACGCCGCGCGGCACGACCTGCCGGAGCTCCTCCGCCCCGGCGATCTCGTCGTCGCCAACGATGCCGCCACGCTGCCTGCGAGCCTCAGCGGCACGCACGCGGGAAGCGGCGCGCCGATCGAGCTTCGGCTCGCGGCGTGGGAAACGCCCGGCGATCCGACGCGCTTCGTTGCAATCGCCTTCGGCGCCGGCGATCACCGCGTGCGGACCGAGGACCGTCCGCGGCCCCCGCCGCTCCGTGCCGGCGACGCGCTGGCGCTCGGGCCGCTGACCGCGGTGATCGAGGGCCTCCTCGACCACCCGCGTCTTGTCGCGGTGCGCTTCGCCGGAACGGCGCAGGAGGTCTGGGCCGGGCTCGCGCGCCACGGCCGGCCGATCCAGTACGCGCACGTGCCCGAACCGCTTCACCTATGGGACGTGTGGACGAAGATCGCGGCCTTGCCGGTCGCGTTCGAAGCGCCCTCCGCCGGCTTCGCGCTCGACTGGCGGATGCTCGACGCGTTCCGCGCGCGCGGCATCGGTTTCGCGACGCTGACGCTCGCGGCCGGCATCTCCTCCACCGGCGATCCCGCGCTCGACCGGCGGCTCCCCTTCGACGAACCCTTCTTCGTCCCCGCGACGACCGCGGCGGCCGTCGCGCGGACGAAGTCTGCCGGCGGGCGCGTCATCGCTGTCGGCACAACAACGGTCAGGGCTCTGGAAGCGGCGGCGGTCCGGCGCGGCGTCGTGCGCGCCGGCGAAGGGATTGCGACGGCGCTGATCGGCCCGCAGACGCTGCTCAGAATCGTCGACGCCATCGTCTCCGGCGTGCATGCGCCCGGCGAGAGTCACTTCGAGCTCCTGCGCGCCTTCGCCGACGACGCGGCGCTCGACGCGATGGCGGCGGCGACACAAGCGCCCGGCTACCGCAACCACGAGTTCGGCGATTCGGTTCTGATCGAGCGCGCGCCGCGCATTCGCCGCCGGCGCCGGGCGCCAAAGGCGCCGCTTGCGGCGAAGCGCTATTTGACGACCGCGACGAGCGGCCCGTAGCCGCCGTGCCCCGGCCGGTCGTCGCGATCGAGTTCCGGCGCGAAGAGCCCCGGCGCCGATCCGCCGTCGAGGAAGAGCGCATTCCTGCATCCGAGGTCGTCGCGGAAGAAGCGTGCGAAGTCGTGGAAGCTCACGCTCCCCTCGCTGATCGCGAAATGCACCATCGTCGGGCTTGAAAGGCCGACGCCGTCGCGCTCCTTCAAGTCGGTCGAGCCTTCGATGAAGGCGGGATGCAGTTCGCCGTCGATCACAAGCATCGGGCCCGACTGCGTGGCGAAGCGCGCGTCCGGCTTGGCCTCCAGGAACGCCTGTGTCTCCAGGATGCCGGCGGTCTTGCCGGCAAGATAGAAGACGCCGTTCGGTTTCTTGTAGAAGTTCGGGATCTGGCTCGGTGTGCCGGTGAGGGTCTTGGTATTCGCCTGCTTGAGCGTCTTACCCTCTTCGACGTAAAGCCCAATCGGCGAGAAGGTCTCGTCGTACATCCCGGCGTTCATCGCGAAGGGAAGCGTCAGCCCTTTTTGCTTCAGCGCGTCGGCGAGCGCATCGAAGGTCTTGTAGGGCGCGCCCGCGGAATCCTTCCAGAAGAGGCGGAGGTCGTCCTTCGCGAGATCGAAACTGCAGACCGTGTAGTCCGCCCCCTCGAAGCTCTCGCTCCGGCAGGAATCGGCGGACGCTGGTCCCGCCGCCAGGAAAAGCGCCGCGCAGACCGCCGAGAAGACACGAATCGTGGTCGAGATCATGCCCCTCTCTAGCCCACGGTCACCCCGGCAGCGACCCCGCCCCGCCCTCGGCGATTGAGACAGCGGGACGCCGTTGCTATATAGCCCCGCTATGGCCAACGAACCGGCACGCCGCGTAAGCTTCGCCCCCGCTCTGAGCGGAGCGGCACATTCGACGCGCGCTTTCGCGGCGCTCGGCGACCATGCGCGCCTGCCCTGGCGCTTCTTCGCCCGGCTTTTCGCATCCGACGGCTCGCTTCGCGCACGCTGATCCGGGCGGCTTCCGCCGCCCAGAGATGCGTCTATGCAATGCGAGCGAAGCGAGCTTTTCGATGAAACCAAAGACCCTCTACGACAAGATCTTCGACGACCACGTCGTCGCCGTCGAGCCGGACGGCACCTCCCTCCTCTACGTCGACCGCCATCTCGTGCACGAGGTGACGAGCCCGCAGGCCTTCGAGGGCTTGCGCATGGCGCATCGCAAGGTGCGCGCCCCGGAGAAGACGCTCGCCGTCGTCGACCACAACGTGCCGACGACCGACAGGAGCCACGGCATCGACGATCCGGAATCGCGGCTGCAGGTGGAGACGCTTGCCGACAACGCGCGCGACTTCGGCGTCGAATATTTCAACGAGCTCGACCGCCGCCAGGGCATCGTCCACATCATCGGCCCCGAGCAGGGCTTCACACTCCCCGGCATGACCATCGTCTGCGGCGACAGCCATACCTCGACGCACGGCGCCTTCGGCGCGCTCGCCCACGGCATCGGCACGAGCGAGGTCGAGCATGTGCTCGCCACGCAGACGCTGATCCAGAAGAAGGCGAAGAACATGCGCGTCTCCGTCGACGGCAAGCTGCCGGACGGCGTCACCGCGAAGGACGTGATTCTTTCGATCATCGGCGAGATCGGCACGGCCGGCGGCACCGGCAGCGTCATCGAATATGCCGGCGACGTGATCCGCGCGCTTTCGATGGAAGGGCGCATGACCGTCTGCAACATGTCGATCGAAGGTGGTGCGCGCGCCGGCATGATCGCGCCCGACGAGACGACCTACGCCTACATCAAGGATCGCCCGCGCGCCCCGAAGGGCAAGGCGTGGGATATGGCGCGCGCTTACTGGGAGACGCTCCCGACCGACGAAGGCGCCGCGTTCGACCGCGAGGTGAAGCTCGACGGCGCCAACCTCCCGCCGGTCGTCACCTGGGGTTCTTCGCCGGAGGACGTCGTCGCGGTGACGGGCGTCGTGCCCGATCCCGACAGAATAGAGGACGAGACGCGCCGCACCTCGAAGTGGCGCGCCCTGAAATACATGGGCCTCACCCCCGGCACCAAGATCACCGACATCGCGCTCGACCGAATCTTCATCGGCTCCTGCACCAACGGCCGAATGGAAGACCTTCGCGCCGCCGCCAAGATCGTCGCGGGCCGCCACGTCAACGAGAACCTCTCCGCCATGGTCGTCCCCGGCTCCGGCCTGGTGAAGGCCGCGGCCGAGGCGGAAGGCCTCGACAAGGTCTTCAAGGCCGCGGGCTTCGAGTGGCGCGAGCCGGGCTGCTCGATGTGCCTCGCGATGAACGCCGACAAGCTCGCGCCGGAAGAGCGCTGCGCCTCCACCTCGAACCGCAATTTCGAGGGGCGCCAGGGCTACAAGGGCCGCACCCACCTCGTCTCCCCGGCGATGGCCGCGGCGGCGGCGATCGCAGGCCACTTCGTCGACATCCGCGACTGGCGCTAGTCCAATCTCAAGAGAACGGCGCCAGCCTTTCGGCGGGCGCCGCCTCCGCAGATGCTACCTGGCCCTTACGGGCAGGCCATGGTCCGCGGCTGGTCTGGCGTTTGCATCTCCCAGGTACTGGCCGTGTTTGCAGGTGGCTTCGCTGCTTGCCATGAGCGGCTGCGCATTCGTCACCGGCCGGCTCGACGAGGTCGCGATCGAACCGGTGTACATCGGCTCGCTCGGCAGTGTCCGAGCCGGTCCCGCGGAAACGTGCTGCGCCGCCGGTCCGCCGTTGCAATAGATGAGGATGTCGGTGTCCACCCGCGTCAGACCATTGACGCATGCGCCATACGCCGGCGCCGCGTTGGCGGCAGAAGCGGCCATGACGATGCCGACCGCCGTGGCGGCGGCCAAACCGAGAATACGCTTCATGTTCGTTAGCTCCGGAAAGGGTCGCGTCCGCGGGCGAAAAAGGCCGGCGGAGGACCAGCCGTCCCCCACGCTAAAAGCCTGCGCTCCGGATGTGCGTTCCCGGCTGGCCGGGTTAAATCTTGGTAAGGATCGCGACGGTTCGGAGCGCAGCCCGAAGCGGCCTTCCATCCGTTCGGCTCCCCCGCTATCTCTCCGCCATGTCCGCTGAAACAAACCCCTGGAACGCGCGTCAGGCGCCGACGCTCGACGACTTCGAGACGCTGGCGCGCCAGGCCTTCGAAGGCCTGCCGGCGGAGTTTCGCGCGCTCGTCGGCGACGTGACCTTCGCCGTCACCGAATTCCCCGAGGATGACGTAGTCGACGAGCTCGAGGCGGAGTCGCCCTTCGATATCCTCGGCCTCTTCCAGGGCGTCGGGCTGGCGCATGCCTCCGCCATCCCGGAGACCGGCTCGATGCCGAACCGCATCTGGCTCTACCGGCGGCCGATCCTCGACTATTGGGCCGAGCACGAAGAGACGCTCGGCGCCGTCATCGCCAATGTCCTCATCCACGAAATCGGCCATCATTTCGGCCTATCCGACGACGACATGGAGGCGATCGAGGCGGCGGCGGGCTAAGCCGGCACGCCTCCGCTGCGCGCATGCCAGCGCGGATCGACACGCTCTTGCGACAGACCCACGAAGCGTTGACAAACATCGGAGACACTTTTCGCCTAGGCGGAACGACGGGGGCGCCGACCGTCGATTCTCTGGAACGGAGCGAACGCAGTGACAAGTGCCGCCACACAAACGATTCCAGTCGCCACGACGCGTACCCGCTACGGCGCGGTCGCCCAGACGTTTCACTGGCTGACCGTCGTCCTCGTCGGCGCCGCCTACCTGCTCGGCTCAGGTGGGCCGGAAAGCCGTGTCTATTCCGCTCAGCGCGCTTCGCAGCTCAACCTGCACGAGACCCTCGGAATTCTGGTCATCCTCGTGGTCGCGCTTCGCCTGGCCTGGCGCTTCTTCGATCGCGCGCCGGAGGAGCCGCCGATGCCGGCATGGATGCATCTCGCATCGCGGCTCGTGCATTGGGTGCTTTACGCGCTCCTCGCCGCCGTGCCGCTGACGGCCATCTTCGGCGCCTGGTACGAGGGCCATCCGGTCACGTTCCTCGGCGGCGAGATCGGGCCGTTCCTCACGCTGTCGCACGATTTCGGCCGCTCGATCACCGAGCTTCACACCACGCTCGGCAACGCCATCATCTGGGTCGCCGGGCTGCACGCCGCCGCCGCGCTCTATCACCACTTCTTCATGCGCGACCGCGTGCTCGTCTCGATGCTTCCCTTCGGGACGCGCCGCTGAAACTCCCCAAAGGAGGAAGGGAGCTCGCGATGCTTCAGCTCAGGCCGAATTGCGAATGCTGCGACCGCGACCTGCCGCCGGCCTCGCGCGAGGCGATGATCTGCACCTTCGAGTGCACGTTCTGCGCGGACTGCGCCGACGCGGTCTTTCACGGCATCTGTCCGAATTGCGGCGGCAACCTCGTGCCGCGCCCGATCCGGCCGGCCGGCAAGCTGGAAAAATTCCCGCCCTCGAAGGAGCGCGTGCTGAAGGACCATGGCGGCTGCGGCGAACGCCGCCGCGCCGTTGCATGACGGAGCCTACGCCGGCGCGTCTTTCGGCCTGCTGCGCAACGCCACGAGCGCCTCTGCAAGCCGCCTTCGCGCGTGCTGTGCAGCCTCTTCATCCATGGCTTCCAGGTCGAGGAAGATATCGACGCCTGTGGCGTGCTCGCTGATGACCTGTGACCGCTGACCGAATTCTTCCAACAGGCCTTCCACCGAGTAGGGGACCACCTCACGGCTGATTCCCTTCATCGCGATCGGCGCGAGCGGATGCGCCCGCACGATGTCGCGGACCAGCGCGTAGGTCTCGTAGCTGATGCAGATGCCGCCCGGCTCCGCGATCGATTGCAGGCGCGCGGCGAGGTTCGCTTCGGCCCCGATGATCGTATAGTCCATCCGATCCTCGCTGCCGAAATTGCCGACGTTGCAATAGCCGGTGTTGATTCCCATCCGCGTGCGGAACGGCTGTTCGATCCCGCGGTTTCTCCAATCCACGGTGAGCCGCTCGAGCCGCCGCTGCATGTCGACGGCCATGGCGATGCAGGCGCGCGCGTCCTCCTCGACGCCCTTCGTCTCCGGATCGCCGAAGAATGCGAGGATCGCGTCGCCGATGAATTTGTCGACGGTCGCGCCGTGCCTGAGCGCGATGTTCGACATCTCGGTGAAGTACTCGTTCAAGAGCGCCGTCAGGTCCTCCGGCTGCAGCTGCTCGGAGATTTCGGTGAAATCCTTGATGTCGGAGAAGAAGATCGTGAGCTTCTTGCGCTCCGTCGCGATCGTCACGTCCTTCTGCCCGCTGAAGATGCTCTTGTAGACCTGCGGCGACAGGTATTTCGCGATCTTCATGGAGATCGATGCGAGGAAGTTGTTGGCCTCGGCGAGCTCGTTGTTCATGCCCTGCACCAGCACCGACTGGCGGCGCTGCAGCAGGATGAAAGTGAGTCCGGCCACGCTCGCCAGCACGAAATAGGCGAGCAGATACTTGAAGGTGAAGATGTTCGCGACGATCGGCTGAGCGATCGATATCTCCTGGATGCCGCGGACGTCGCCGACTTTCCAGTCGCGCTTCGGGCTGAGCGGATGAGAGTTGTGGCAGGTGACGCAGACCTCGCCCATGATGACCGGCGAGGCCGTCCGCACCGTTCGGTCCATCACCGAGCCGGTCACTTCGATGATCGGATGCGTGTCGTCGGCCCGCAGCGTCTTCAGGGCGTATTGTTCGAACGCATCGAGGTGATGGTCCTCCCTCCCCTTGAACGGCATGTCCGACACGAAGCGGTACTTGACGGCGCCGTCGTGCGCGCTGATCCGCTTGCCGAGCTCGATCGAAAGCGTTGCCGGAATCGGGATCGCGCCGGGTATGTCGAGATAGTTGTGCGTCGCCGTCACCGGCCCCTCCGCCTGCAACACGCGTCCGACGACGTCGCTTGCATAGAAACCGCGCATCTCGTCGATGACTTTGCCGATGTCGGCGGCCTGGTCCTTGAGCAGCCGCTCCGAGAGACCGCGAAGGTCGAGCCAGACGGCGAGCGGCAGACCGAGGAGCCCGAGGATCACCGCTCCCGTCAGCAGCGGCCCCATCGTCCGCTGCTGACGCACGACGCGTTCGCCAAGTCCCGCCATGACGGATCATCCTTTGACCGGGAATCCGCGAGCTTAACGTACGAAGCGGCTGCACCACAGCCCGGTCGGCGCGGAAATGCCGGTCTCAGCCCCGGCGCTTCAGGCCTTGGCTTCGGCGGCGGCAAGGAACGCCGCCCAGTTCGCGCGCTCCCTGACTGCGATCGGCGCGTCGAGCACTTCGCGGATTCGCGAAGCGTTAAGCTTCTTCGCCACGAAGGTGTCGCGGAACATCCCCACGACGCCGACGCGCTTCCCTTCATAGCGCTGATGCGCGACCGCCATTCCCGCCGCCACCTTGCCGCCTTCGATCACGCGGCAATAGGCGCCCGGCCGCTCGGCGTCGCGGAAGGCTTTGACGAAGCCGGGGTCGTTCATCCGCCGCGCAAGCGTGTTGCATGGGATTCGCGGCGCGGTGACTTCGAGCACGACGTCGCCCGCGGTGAGCCGGTCGCCGACCGCAAGGTCGGCCGACGTGAGGCCCGAAATCGTGATGTTGTCGCCGAACGTGCCCGGCCTCAGCGTGTGGTCGAGCATCTTCTCCCACCACGCATAGTCGTCGGTGAAATAGAGATAGACGGCCTGGTCCGGCCCGCCGTGATGCTGCTTGTCGGCGACGCAGTCTCCGGCGACGCCCTCCGGCCCGATCTCCGCCGCGCCGGCGACCGGGGACTTGTAGATTCCGGTGCTGCCGGTGTCGTTGTCGAAGCGCCGCTCGCTTCCGATGTTGACGCTTTCGATCCGTGCCACGCCCCGCCCCTTCGCCCCGATTCATTGCCAGACGGCTCCGGCGACTTCATACTTCACGCCGTCCCGATCCGCCACGCCCGCTGCGGCTGGCCAAAACCGGAAGGTTCCCGATCGTGAAAGGCATACTCGGACGTCTGTTCAGCGGCGGCGCCGGAGGCGGCGAGGAGGCCCCGGGCGAGGCCGTCGAATACAAGGGATTCCGCATCCGCGCCGCGCCCTACCGCAACGAGGGGCATTTTCAGACCGCCGGCGTGATCGAGAAGGACTTCCCCGACGGCACGAAGGAGCATCGCTTCGTCCGCGCCGAGACGCACGCGAGCAAGGACGAGGCGGCCTCCTTCGCCCTCACCAAGGGCCAGCAGATTATCGACGAGCGCGGCGACAAGCTGTTCGAATGAGTCCGGCCACCCACCACGTCGTCATGCCCGGACTTGATCCGGGCATCCATTCCGTAGCGTCGCCGCTGAGGACTCCCTACCCCAGGAACGGCTGAAGCAGCGCCCGATCCGGCGCGCTGAGCCTATCCTTCGCTGTCCACGCCTGGTGCCAGTAGGGATAGAGGAGCGGCGGACGGCTGACCGCTTCGAGCCGCGCCGTCTCTTCGGCCGAGAGCTTCAGGTCGGCGGAAGCGAGGTTGTCGGCGAATTGCTCCTCCGTCCTTCCGCCGATGATGACGGAGGTGACGCCGGGCCGCGCGAGGAGCCAGGCGAGCGCGACCCGCGCCGCCGAGCACCGGTGGTCTTTCGCGATGTCCACGAGCACGTCGACGATGTCGAAGAGCTTCTCCTCGTCGTGGATCGGCGGCTCCCTCCAAGCCCGCGCGAAATGGCGGGAGCCTTTCGGGCCCTCTTTGTCGCGGCGGTATTTTCCCGAGAGCAGTCCGCCCGCGATCGGGCTCCAGACAAGGATGCCGAGCCCCTGGTCGAGCGAGATCGGCACCAGCTCGTATTCCGCCTCGCGCGCCTGCAGCGTGTAGTGGATCTGCTGGCTGACGAAGGGCTCGCGCCCGCCCTCCTTCGCCGCGGCAAGCGCCTTCATGACGTGCCAGCCGGATAAATTCGAGCAGCCGACGTAGCGGACCTTCCCCGCCTTCACCAGGCTGTCGAGCGCCTCCATCGTCTCCTCAACCGGTGTCTCGCCGTCCCATTGATGCACCTGGTAGAGGTCGATCCAGTCGGTCTGCAGCCGCTTGAGACTCCGCTCGCATTCCGCGATCAGGTTGATGCGCGAGTTGCCGCCGGTGTTCGGGAGCCCGAGCATGTTGAAGCGCGCCTTCGTCGCGAGCACGACCTTGTCGCGCTTGCCCTTCAGCGCCGCTCCGACGATCTCCTCCGACTGGCCCTTCGCGTAGACGTTCGCCGTGTCGATCAGGCTCACGCCGGCGGCGAGGCACTGGTCGATCAGGCGCTTGGCGTCCCTGAGGCCGACCGAGCCTGTCGGGCCGGATTTGTTCCGCCCGAGCGTCATCGTCCCCATGGCGAGCGCCGAGACCTTCAGACCTGAGCGGCCGAGCAGCCGATATTCCATCCAGTCCTCCAAAAGCGCGCGGATGTCGTGATGTTCCGACCGCTATAGCGGCTTCCCCGCGACGAGTTCCTCGCCCGGCGCGCTTTTTCCTGACACTTGTCGATTCGGCCGCGCCCGGTTCGTCGTGAGAATAGTAGGCAATCAACCCCGCCGTTCAGGCGCCACGGAGTGATCGACATGTCGCTCAAGCTCTACTTCCACCCGCTCGCCTCCTTCTGCTGGAAGGCGCTGATCCCGCTTTATGAGAACGGCACGCCGTTCGAGCCCGTCGTCGTCGATCTCGGGAACGCGGAGTCGCGGGCGGCCTTCGCGGCGGTCTGGCCGATGGCCAAGTTCCCCGTGCTCCGCGACGACGCGCGGAACGCGACCGTCGCCGAGGCGACGGTCGTCATCGAATACCTCGACAGCTTCCATCCCGGCCCGACGCGCTTCCTGCCGAAGGATGCGGAAGGCGCCTGGCGGGCACGCATGTGGGACCGCGTCTTCGACCACTACGTGCATGAGCCGATGCAGAAGATCGTCGGCGACCAACTCCGCCCCGAAGGCGGCCGTGACCCGCTCGGCGTCGAGCAGGCGAAGAACCAGATCCGCGAAGCCTACGCGCTCCTCGACCGCGAGATCGGATCGAAGACCTGGGCGATGGGCGATGACGTCTCGATCGTCGACTGCGCCGCGTCGCCGGCCCTCTTCTACGCGGAAATCGTCGTTCCCTTCGGCCCGGAGCTGAAGCGCCTCCCGGCCTATCTCGACCGGCTGATGACGCGCCCGTCCTTCGCGCGCGTGCTGCGCGAGGCAGAACCCTACTTCCCGCTCTTCCCGATGGAGAGGAAGCCGACGATCGTGAGGTCGACCGCCGCCGAAATCGCCTGAATTCAGCCGCCTGCCGGAACGCAAGCGGCCGGCCCTGAAAAAAGAGTCATTCGCGTGTCGATCTTCCGCCGCCCCTCTCGTCGTGTGGATAGAACGGGGCTCCGCCGGATGAGGAAGTTGAAGGAGAAGCGACCATGCGTTTCATGATCATCGTCAAGGCCACCAAGGATTTGGAAACCGGTGTCGTGCCCTCGAAGAAGATCTTCGAGGATATGGGCACCTACCACGAAGGGCTCGCCAAGGCCGGCGTGCTTCTTGACGGCAACGGCCTGCATCGCAGCGACAAGGGCTGGCGCATCAAGTATTCCGGCGACAAGCGCACCGTGATCGACGGCCCGTTCGCCGAGGCGAAGGAGCTGATCGCCGGTTTCACCATGATCCAGGTGAAGTCGCGCGAAGAGGCGATGGAGTGGGCGCGACGCTTCCCGCGGCCCTTCGATGGCGACTGCGAGATCGAGGTGCGCCAGGTGATGGAGCCGGACGAGTTTCCTGCGGCCGACTAGTCGACGCCGAGCCGAGAAAAATTCGCTGAGCGCTGTCGATTCTTCCCGGCTTCGCTCGTCGTGAGAGGAAGGCATCCGGCGTCACCCGCCGCGGCGCCGACCGAGACCCCAAGAGGAGTAGGACAATGCGCGTATTGGTGGCCGTGAAGGCAAATAAGGACAGCGAAGCCGGCAAGATGCCGACCAAGGAGATGCTCACCGCGATGGGCGCCTTCAACCAGAGGCTCGTCGATGCCGGCGTGATGCTCGCCGGCGAAGGCCTGCACCCGACCTCGAAGGCGAAGCGGATCAACTTCGACGGCGGCAAGCCGAAGGTCATCGACGGTCCCTTCGCCGAGGCGAAGGAGCTCATCGCCGGCTTCTGGATCTGGAAGGTGAAGTCGATGGACGAAGCCGTCGCGTGGCTGAAGCAGGCCCCCTTCCCCGAGGGCGACGTCGATATCCGCCCGATCTTCGAGATGGATGATTTCGGCGAGGAGTTCACGCCGGAGCTCCGCGAGGCGGAGAAGCGGCAGTGGGAGCGCGCGGCCGAGCTCAACAAGCAGGATGAGGCGGCGCGGCAAAGAAAAGGCTGATTTCAACTCGACCAGGCTCTCTCCAGCGAAAGGAAGCGTCATGCAAGTCCAGCCCTACCTGAGCTTCGAAGGCCGCGCCGAGGAGGCGATCGAGTTCTACAAGAAGGCGCTCGGCGCCGAGGTGACGGCGCTCATGCGCATGAAGGAGATGCCGGGCACCCCTCCCCCCGGCATGGTCCCGCCCGGCTCGGAGAACAAGGTGATGCACGCCGCCCTCAAGATCGGCGACTCGGTGGTGATGGCGTCCGACGGACGCGTGTCCGGCAAGCCAAATTTTCAGGGCATATCGCTGTCGATCACGGCGGTCGACGACGCCGAAGCCGAGAAGGTCTTCGCCGCGCTTTCCGACGGCGGCCAAGTGCAGATGCCGCTGGCGAAGACCTTCTTCGCCTCGAGCTTCGGCATGGTCGCCGACAAGTTTGGCGTCTCCTGGATGGTCGTGGCGGGCTCGCCGGCCCAGTCCTAGCCTGAAGACCGCCGCTCGCCGAGGCTTGCCTCGGCGATTGCGGACGCACTACTTCGGCGGCCATGACGGCCGCCGACACCCATCACGCCATCGACGCGATCTTCCGCATCGAGCAGGCGAAGCTTATCGCCGGGCTTGCCCGGATGGTGCGCGACGTGGGCTTGGCCGAGGAGCTGGCGCAGGACGCGCTCGTCGCCGCGCTTGAGAGCTGGCCGAAATCCGGGGTCCCGGAGAAGCCCGGCGCCTGGCTTATGGCGACGGGCAAGCGCCGCGCCATCGACCGCATCCGCCGCGCCAGGATGCAGGAGCGGAAGCACGAAGAGATCGGCCGCGATCTCGAAAGCGAACAGGACGAGACGCCCGACATCGATGCCGCGCTCGACGACGAGATCGGCGACGACCTTTTGAGCCTGATCTTCACCGCCTGCCACCCGGTGCTTGCAACCGAGGCGCGGGTGGCGCTGACGCTTCGCCTCGTCGGCGGGCTGACGACCGAGGAGATCGCGCGCGCCTTCCTTGTGCCGGAGCCGACGATCGCGCAGCGCATCGTGCGCGCCAAGCGGACGCTCGCCGAGAAGCAGATTCCTTTCGAGGTCCCGCGCGGTACGGAACTCGCTGAGCGCCTCGCTTCGGTGCTTGAGGTCGTCTACCTCGTCTTCAACGAAGGCTACGCCGCGACGGCGGGCGACGACTGGATGCGCCCGCAGCTCGCACAGGAGGCGCTCCGCCTCGGCCGCATCCTTGCCGCCCTCGCGTCGGAGGAGCCGGAGGTTCTGGGTCTCGTCGCATTGATGGAGATCCAGGCCTCGCGCTTCAACGCCCGCACCGATGCCGCGGGCGAGCCGATCCTGCTCCTCGACCAGAACCGCGCGCTCTGGGACCATCTTCTGATCGGGCGCGGACTCGCCGCCCTCGCCCAGGCCGAGGCGCGCGCCAAGGCGCACGGGTTCGCGCTCGGTCCCTACGCGCTGCAGGCCGCGATCGCCGCCTGCCATGCGCGCGCCGCGACGCCCGAGGCGACCGACTGGCCGCGCATCGTGGCGCTCTATGAGCGGCTTCAGGAGGCCGTGCCCTCCCCCGTCGTGGAGCTGAACCGCGCCGTCGCCGTTTCGATGGCCTCGGGGCCCGCCGCCGGTCTTGAAATCGTCGAGCGCCTCGCTGCCGAGCCGACCTTGAAGAGCTATCACCTCCTGCCGAGCGTCCGCGCCGACTTCCTGAAGAAGCTCGGCCGGCTCGACGAGGCGCGCGGCGAATTCGAGCGCGCCGCCGGGCTAACGAAGAACGCCCGCGAACGCGCTCTGCTCCTCAGTCGCGCTAAGGAGTGTGAAGGCTAGGACGACGGCATCGGAGGCGCGGCACCGACTGGCTGTCGTCATTGCCGGGCTTGCCCCGGCAATCCATTCCGTGACCATCCCGCGCGGTTCGACCGTTCCGGAATGGATGCCCGGATCAAGTCCGGGCATGACGACTTGTTATGCCGCTGAGCGCGGCAGCGGTGGCAGGCGGCGCTTGACCGGCGAGGACTGGATGATCGAGGTGTTGGTCATCGCGAACGGGATGATCTGATCGATGACCTTCTCCAGGTCCTGCATCGAGCTGACATGCGCCTTGGCGATGAAGCAATCCTCGCCGGTCACCCGGTCGCATTCCACGATGGCCGGAAGTCCGTTCAGCACCTCCGCCACCTTCTCGAGCTGGCCGGGGATCGGGCGGATGCGAAGATAGGCCGCGAGCGGCAGGCCGAGCGCCGCGGGGTCGATCCGCGCCACGTAGCCGGTGACGATCCCGGCTTCTTCCAGCCGCCGCACGCGCTCCGTGACGCTAGGCGCGGAGAGGCCCGTCGTGCGGGCGAGATCCGCCATCGTGACGCGCGCATCCTCGGACAGCGCACGCAGGATCTTCACATCGGTCGCGTCGACATCGCTGTTTTTATATCGAAGCCGTTTCATCGACTTTTCCTGATATCCGAACGTGAATCGAGCATAACGCATCGCCATAGGCATGCCAATTCTTTTAGATTACCTTCAATCTCTCAGGCATGAGCATTCGCGGCGCGACGCTGACCGACACCGCCGAAATCGTGCCGCCGCACGCCTGGTTCGGGGTGAGCGCGGTCTTCCACTATCTCGGGCCGTCGTTCGCCGTGCTGCTCTTCCCCTTCGTCGGCGTGCTCGGCGTCGCCTGGCTTAGGATCGCGACCGCCGCCCTCGTCTTCGCGCCCATCACGAAGCCCTGGAAGACCTTCGCCCGCGCGGATCGTCGCGAGCGTCTTCTGATCCTCGCCCTCGGCGCCTGCCTCGCCGTCATGAATTGTGCGTTCTATCTCGCGCTTGACCGCCTGCCGATCAGCCTCGTCGCGGCAATCGAGTTCGTCGGCACGATCGGAGTCGCTCTTTACGGGCTGCGGACGTCACGCAATCTCGCCGCGCTCGCGCTGACGCTTCTCGGCGTCTTCATCCTGATCGACGTGAAGTGGTCGAGCGACCCGCTCGGCCTCCTCTGGGCATTCCTGAACGGCGCGCTTTTCGTCGGCTATGTCGTGCTCGGCCACAAGGCCGCCGCGGGCGGCGCGTCGGGTGGCGTGGAGCGCCTTGGCGCGGCGATGGCCGCCGCCTTCCTCGTCGTCATGCCGATCGGCTTCCTCCAGGCGCTCGCCGCGTTCGCCCATCCGATGCTCCTTCCAGCCGGCATCGGCGTCGGCATCTCGTCATCGGTAATCCCCTATGTCTGCGACCAGCTCGCCATGTCGCGGCTGCCGCGCGCGAGCTTCGCGCTGCTCCTTGCGCTCCTCCCCGCCACGGCAACCATCATCGGCGCGATCGTGCTCGCGCAGATCCCGAGCCTGAGAGATGTGATCGGCATCCTTCTCGTCATGGCCGGCGTCGCCGTGCACAAGCCCGCGCCGGCGAACAGAATCGCCAACACGCCCGTCGACCAGGGCTGACGCGAAGCGTCAGCCCTTCATCATCGCCGCGATCGGCGCTGCCGCCGCCTGCCACGACGGGCGCGCCTCCATGCGCGCGAGCCAGGCGGTGATATGCGGCGTCTCGTCGAGCGTGATGCGCGCGCCCTTGCGGTAGACGAACGTGCTCGCCACGGCGAAGTCGGCAAGGCTCAGCTCGCCGGCGACCCAGTCCTTGTCGGCGAGGTTGGCGTCGAGGATCGGGAGAAACTGCGCGAGCTCCTTCAGCGACGGTTCGATCGCCTTCTCGTCGGGTTCGCCCATGCCGAACATCTTCTTGAGCAGCCGTTCGAAGACGACGCGCTGCGTGGCGGGGCCGAGGTGCACCGCGTGCCAGTAGGTCCATTGATCCACGACCGCGCGCTTCTTCGGATCTTGCGGATAGAGCTTGCCCTTGAGACTCGCGAGATAGGCGTTGATGGCGCGGCTCTCCCAAAGCACGAGGTCGCCGTCGATGAGCACCGGCACTTTGCCGTTCGGATTGATCGCCAGGTAGGACGCGGTCTTGTTCTCGCCGTTCCGCATATCGACGTCGATGATCTCGAGATCAATTCCGAGCTCGTTTGCGACCGCGCGGACGCGAAGGGCATTGGGTGAGAGATTGGCGTTGTAGAGCTTCATGGCATGACCTGCGGCAGGGTTTCGTCGGCGGCCGTATATCGCAAAGCCGGGCGCCTGATTCTCATAAATCCGCGATTGGCGCCGTTACCGGCCCGGCGGGCGCCTTGGGTGCAGCCTGTCTGGGAGGAGCTTGCGGTGTTTCTCTACTGACGAAGGCGCGTCGCTGATATACGGATTCCTGCCGATCAACCCACGTCCCAAACGGCGATGCCGAATTGAGAACGCATGCGCTCCCGCGTCCGCATCACATCTTCATGGATCATGCTCGCAGCGGGCGCCGCGCTCTTTCTCGGAACGCCCGCGGCGATGGCGGATGACGACATCGCCGGAAGATGGGCGGGTACGGTCCAGCAATCGGACGGCCAGACCTACCCGGCGGTCATGGAATTCGACGCGGAGGGCCACGGAAGCAGCGACTATCCGTCGCTGAATTGCGCCGGCAAGCTCTCCGGCACGGGAAAAAAGGGGAACTACCAATTCCGCGAAACGATCGGCGGCGCCGGTCGAGCGGGGGAGACGGGCCGTTGCATCGACGGAACGATCAGCGTCAGCGTTTCAGGCGATGTGATGCGTTGGTCCTGGACCGGCGAGTGGCAGGGCAAGCCGATCACCGCGTCGGGCACCCTTACGCGCGACAAGCCGTGACAATCCCGGACCTTTGCAATTCGGTAAGGCGCCTTCCGACGATCTTTGCATTCCCCGGCGTCCCGGCCTAAGTAGCGCCCCCAAGGAGCGTTCCCATGGACAAGTTCACGAGTCTCACCGCCGTCGCCGCACCGCTGCCGCGCGTCAACATCGACACCGACGCAATCATCCCGAAGCAGTATCTGAAGACAATTCTGCGGAGCGGCCTCGGCAAGGGCCTCTTTTCCGAATGGCGCTACAACGACGACGGCTCGGACAACCCCGATTTCGTCTTGAACAAGCCGGCCTATAGGCAAGCCAAGATCATCGTCGCCGGTGATAATTTCGGCTGCGGCTCGAGCCGCGAGCACGCGCCCTGGGCGCTCAAGGACTACGGCATCACCTGCATCATCTCCACGAGCTTCGCCGACATCTTCTATACGAACTGCTTCCAGAACGGCCTCCTCCCCGCGATCGTCAAGCCGGAGGACCTGGAGAAGCTGATGGACGACGCCTCGCGCGGCGCCAACGCGACGCTCACGATCGACCTTGCGAAGCAGGAGATCTACGGGCCGGACGGTGGCGTGGTGAAGTTCGAGATCGATCCGTTCAAGAAGCACTGCCTGCTGAACGGGCTCGACGGCATCGGCATCACCGAGCAGAAGGCGGACGCGATCAAGGCTTACGAGGCCAAGCACGAGAGCGATCGGCCCTGGGTGTGAAGGCCCTCCTCGCGCTCGCGACGCTCCTCCCCCTCGCCACGCCGTTTCCGGCCTTCGCCGACGAAGTGTCGGAATGCGAGAGCCTCGCCGCGTTCGATTTCCCCAAGGAGTCGCGCAACTCGCGACTCCACATCGACCGCGCCGCGGTGAATGTCGACAAGGCCGAAGTGAAGGCCGGCAAGGAATACGTGTCGTCCGTGCTGCACGGACCGGCGACGCTTGAGGCGTCCAGCGGATCGACGCGCGTGCGCTTCGTCTGCCTCTATGGAGGGGTCGGCGTCGGCCCGCTCTTCGTCTGGCTGCTTCCCGACTGACGTCCCAAACGCAGGTCCGTGGTGGAGAACGAACGATGACGACGAACGACGTGTGGCCTGGCGGCATGCCGGAGGTCGGGCAGACCGCGCGCCGGTCGCGCAAGGTCACCGCCCGCGACATCGAGCTCTTCACCGAGATGAGCGGCGACAAGAATCCGCTGCACTATGACGAGGCGGTGGCGAAGGCGACGCGTTTTGGCGGCATCGTCGTGCAGGGCGGCGTGACCAGCGCGATCCTGAACGCCGTCGTCGCCGAGGACCTGCCGGGACCCGGTACCGTATTCCTGCAGACGCACTGGAACTTCAAGGCGCCGGTCAGGCCCGGCGATACGATCACCGGCGAGGTCACCAAGGCGCGCCCCGACAAGCCCATCACGGAGATCAAGACCCGCGTCATCCGCGACGACGGCACCATCGTCCTTGACGGCGAAGCAGTCTGTTACACGATGCCGATCGCGAAGTGAGACGCGCGCAAATTCCCTAGCGCCGCGCCGCCTTCGCCGCGCGCTGCGACAAGACAATCGCGACGCCGCCGAGAGTCACCGCTGAAGCGATAAGCAGCCGTGGTGTCACCTGCTCCGAGAGGAGCACGACCCCGCAGAACGCCGCGATCACCGGCACGGAGAGTTGCACCGTCGCGGCGCGCGTCGCGGTTAGTCCCGAAAGCGCCGCGTACCAGACGACGTAGCCGCATCCCGAAGCGAGCGCGCCCGAGGCAATCGCAAGGGCGAGGCCGGTCGAGGAGACGCTGAAATCGCGCCAGAAGAACAGGCTGACGATCACTGCGAGCGGCACCGAATAGATGAAGTTCCCGGCGGAGGCGACGAGCGGATCCGCCGCGCCCCGTCCGAGCAGCGAATAGAACCCCCAGGCGATTCCCGCGATCGCCATCAAGACGGCGCCGAACGCGTCGGGCGCCGTCACGCCGGGCGAGACGAGATAAATCAGCCCGGCGATCGCCAGAGAGAGCCCGCCCCACGAGAGGAGCGTGAAGTGCTCGCCCGCTCGAAGCGCAAAGATGAACATCGTGAGCTGGACCGCGCCGAAGAGAATGAGCGCGCCCGTCCCCGCGCTGAGCGAGAGATAGGCGAAGGAGAAAAAGGCCATATAGGCGAAGAGCGCGACGACCGCGCGCCAGTCCGCCGAAGGTCGGCCGCCGCCGCGCCGCAGCATCGCCATGATCAGGCCGAGCGCTGTCGCGCCGGAGATGATTCTGACGCTGGTAAAGCTTGCCGCGTCGATCGACCCCGCTCCGAGCGCGAGCCGGCAGAGCAGCGAATTCGCCGCAAACGCCAGCATCGCGACGGCGGTCAAGAGTACCGTGCGCGTCGTCATCTGGTGCGAGGTTGTCGGCAGGGGTTCGGGCCTCTTCTGGACGGCGGGCACGGATCGGGAGCGGGACAGAGCCAATCTCGCGCCGCCGCGTCAACCGGCTCTCGCGCCTTTGATCGCGCCGGCGGACCGCGGTCGCGCGAAAATCGGCATGTCCCGCGCGAGAATCGTAGCGGCGAAAATTTCTCCGCCGATGTCGATTTCAGGGGTCGCCGTTCGACGAACTGATGAGAACGGCCGGTCGGTCGCTTGGAGCTGAGCACCGGTTCCTGACGTTGCAATTGACGGAAATTTCGGCATGAACGCGCCTCTTTTCAAAGCAGACCGCGCCCATCGACCGCGCTTTGTCAGCAGTCTGTCGGCGCAATCCATGCTTGGCTTGATCATTCCGCCCGATTGCGCCAAAAGGCGCGTCCGCCTCCCAAGGCCGAAATCTCCGAGAGCCGTCTAAATGCGTGCAAGCTTCGCCAAGAGCGCGATCGTGCTCGGCCTCCTCGCGGCCGTCGGACCGTTCGCGATCGACATGTATCTGCCGGCGCTGCCGACGATCTCCGCAAGCCTCGGCGCCTCGACCGCGGCGACGCAGATGACGCTGATGGTCTTCTTCGTCGCCTTCGGCGTCTGCCAGATCGTCTACGGGCCGGTGTCCGACATGGTCGGCCGCAAGCCGCCGCTCTATTTCGGCCTGGCGCTTTTCGGCGCGGCCTCGGTCGGCTGCGCGCTCGCGCCGTCGATCGCCTGGCTGATCGCGTTTCGCACGCTGCAGGGCGTCGGCGCCTCCTCCGTCATGGTGATCCCGCGCGCCATCATCCGCGACATGCACACCGGCGTCGAGGCGACGCGGCTGATGGCGCTCGTCATGCTCGTCTTCTCCGTCTCGCCGATCCTCGCGCCCTTGACCGGAAGCGCGCTGATCGTGCTCTTCGGCTGGCGCGCCGTCTTCGTCGCGGTGACGATCGCGACTCTTCTGAGCATCGCCCTCCTCGCGCTCTTCCAGCCGGAGACGCGGCTTGAGAAGGATCGCGTCCGCATCAGCGCCGGCAGCCTCGCCGCCGGCTTCGGCAAACTCCTTCGCGACCGGCATTTCCTCGGCCTGACCTTCATTGCCGGGCTCGGCATGTCGAGCTTCTTCGCGTTCCTGGCGAGCTCGTCCTTCATCTACATCGACCATTTCGGGCTGACGCCGACCGAGTACAGTCTCGGCTTCTCGGTGAACGCCATCGGCTTCATCGGCTCCTCGCAGTTCGCCGCAAGGCTCGGCGGACGCTTCGGCATGGCGCGCGTGGTGACGACGGCGGTGACCTGCTACGCGGCGATCGCCGTCGCGCTCTTTGCGGTGACGCTCGCCGGCGTCGACAGCCTCGCGGTCCTGATCGTGATGCTCTTCTGCTCCTTCGCCTTCCTCGGCCTCGTCATCCCGACGACGATGGTGCTGGCGCTCGACGCGCATGGCCCGATCGCCGGCATGGCCTCGGCGCTCGGCGGCACGCTGCAGATGCTGACCGGCGCCGCGATGATCGTCATCGTCAGCCTCTTCTTCGACGGCACCGCGCTTCCGATGGTGACGACGATCGCCGCCTGCGCGCTCGGCGCCTTCGTGCTCGCCCAGCTTACCCTCGGCCGCCGTCGCTTCATCCCCGCCCCGGCGGAGTGAGGGTCAAAGCCATCGACGCGCGTAACCTCCCCCTTGAGGGGAGGTTAAAAGCGTCACGGCTACGTTGCCCTACTTCGGCTCTCCATGCCCCGAGAGCACCTGCGCGGCGCCGCGGATGGCGTTGCGGAAGGCATCGTCGAAGCTGACGCCCTCCTGCCGCCATTCGTCGGTCTTCCCGTCCGGTCCGAGCATGCGCCAGTCGGCCAGCCACCCATGCGCCTTGTCGGAGAAGTCGAGCGTACCGGAGATCGCCTTGTCGCCGCCCGCCTGCTTCGCCAGCGCGTCGAGCGTCGCCATGTCGGTCGCGGGAAGCGTCGCGACGGAGAGCCCGGCCGCGGCGAGCGCCGCCTCGCTCGGCGCCTTCGCCGGGATGTTGACGCGGAAGGTGGCGTTGTCGAGCAACTCGCGCATGTCGACGCCGCGCGCGCCGTCGGCGGAGAGCATGAAACGCCGATCGCCGTTCGTGACGCCGAGGAAGACAACGAGCGTCGGCCGCGGCGTGGTCCACGGCGCGTCGCCGAGCGAAGCCAGCGCCGCGTCGATCTTGTCTTGGTCGAACGTCACCGTCAGGTCGTGCGGACGGTCGTGCGACCCCTGCTCGTCATGGATCGGGATGCCCTCCATCCGGTCGCGGTATTTGAACGACGCGACCAGCGCGCCGGCGTCGATCGCCGCGACCCGCGGATCGCCGAGAAGCCGCGCATCGCCGGAAACCTTGATCAGCACCTCGTCGAGCGCCAGCGCGAAGCCGAGCGCGCGGTTCGTCTCGCCCGTCCCCGTCACGATCGGCCGCGCCTGGTAGACGTCGAGCATCTCGGCAGCCCGGGTCGGAGCGGCCGCGAAAAGCGCAAAAAGAAGCAACGTGGCCCGCGCACCGGCCGCGGGCCGCAAAACTGGGATCATCCGGGGCGTTGCTCGGCTACTTTTTCGGCTCCATCACCGCCGTCGCCTTGCCGATCGCGCCGGGCGCCGATGCTCTCAGATAACGCGGCGTCTTGTCCTTCTTGTCGACGCTCTTTTTCTTTTTCTGCTCCTTGGTGCTGCGCTGCTGTCCCTTGGCCATGGCGTCCTCCAAAAGGCGGCGAAAATCGGCCTCCGATGGTGGGAAGAAATAACCCCGGTTGCGTCCGCGCGCGACTCTCTTTTCGCCCCGCGGCCAAGCCCAGGCGGGGCATTCATGCTTACCGAAAGCTTGAATGGAGCCGTGGTCCCCGCCGCAAATTCTCTTGTGAAATGCGGGACTTCGAAAAGAAGAGGCCACGCCGGCCTTGATTAATTCGCAATTGCGCCCGATATTCCGTCATCGATCTTTGGCCGGACAACTGGGCCCCTATCCTGGCGCTGCCGGGTGCACGTTCAGCCTTTCCAAATCTCGATAGAGCGGCGCGCCGCGTGAATTCGCGCGCGTCCAGCACGTGCCACCGTCAGTGAAAGGACAATCCATGCCAACGGGCACCGTAAAGTTCTACAATACCCAAAAGGGCTTCGGCTTCATCCAGCCGGACGACGGCAGCAAGGACGTCTTCGTCCATGCGACCGCGCTTGAGCAGGCCGGGATGCGCAGCCTCGTCGAGGGTCAGAAGATCTCCTTCGACGTGGAGACGGATCGCCGCAGCGGCAAGGCGGCCGCGGCGAACTTGCAGCAGCCGTAGACGTCTCGGCCCCGCGGAGAGCGCTAGCCGCGCTCCGCGGGAACGTGTCGGCGGGCGGGCGAGAAGCGCCCGCATCGGCAGGACGGTCAGCGCGGTTCCCGCGCATCTGAGATTCTGAGGAGAATGCCTTTGCTGGTTTTCGTGCGCGACAACAACGTGGAGCAGGCGCTGCGGGCGCTGAAGAAGAAGATGCAGCGCGAAGGCGTCTTCCGCGAGATGAAGCGGCGAAAGGCCTACGAGAAGCCGTCGGAGAAGAGAGCGCGCGAGAAGGGCGAGGCGATAAGGCGCTCGCGCAAGGCGGCGCGCAAGCTCGCCCAGCGCGAAGGGCTGCTGCCGATGCCGAAGCGCAAGGTTCCCGCGGTCGGCGCAAGGGGGCGGCGTTAGGCATGAGCGGAAGCCGGTTTTCGGACAGGATCATGCTCAGGCGAGGCGCGGGGGCTGCAGCCGATTTGGGCGGAGCGGAGGCGGCTCGATCGCGAAAACCGGAGGTGAACATGCACAAGTTCAAGGTCGGCCAGAGGGTGCTCTTCTCGGCCGCCAACATCGAGCGCGGCGCCGCCGGCATCTACAAGGTGGTCGCGCACCTCCCCGAGGAGCAGGGCGACCGGCAGTATCGCATCCAGAGCGCCGCCGGCCCGCGCGAGCGCGTGGCCAAGGAAAGCCAGCTCTCCGCCATCGAGGCCATGGGATGACGCGCGGCCGCCCCGCCAGCCTCGAGGTCGCGCCGGCGCGCGCGGAGGATTTCGACTATTCCGCGCCGAGCGAGCTCTTCATGACGCACGCCCGCGCCGGGCGCCGCCAGCCCACCACCTACCGCCGCTTCCCGACCGCCGCGGAGGCGATCCGCTACGCCATCGAGGAGGTTCCCGCCCCGCTTCTCATCGGCGCGGTGATGGAGGTGCGCGAGGAGCGCTTCGACCACCAGGGCATCCGCGCGCTCTACGAGCTGGACCGCTATCCGCTGGCGCGCCGCTAGAGCCGGCACACGCTTGAGCCGCGCACTGCCGTTGCGTAAGAAGCACGGCGCATAAGGATTCGCGCCATGGCACGCTTCGAGATCACGATTTCGAATGGCGAGACGGTTCTCGTCGATCATCAGGCCGCCGACGTGCGCGCGCTGCTGGCGGATCTCGCCAGCAACGACTTCGTCGTCGCCTCCGAGATCAGGGTCGGCTCGACCACGGTCGCGCGCGAGCTGATCGTCGCCAGCCGCCAGGTCACGCTGGTGCGCTCCGCCGACAGCGACAGCCGCCAAAGCTCCACCTTCCGCCCCAAACGCTGACCTCCCTCCCTGTGCCGAAGCCCGGAAGGGCCTCCTCAGGCAGAGGTGCTCCGTTCCGCCCCTTTCGGGTTTTTTCCCCCCCTCATGGTGAGGTGCGAGCGGAGCGAGCCTCGAACCACCGGGGTGAAAAAGCACCTCAGGATGAGGCGGAATGGAGCCTCGAAGCTCGCGAGACGGCCTTCCCGCCCTCGGGCGGCCCCTTTAACCCCCCGCCCCTTTCCGCCATATAGCTTCCCGCATCCGGAGCGCATTTCATGCCCATGATCCCGTTCCGCAAGATGAACGGCCTCGGCAACGATTTCCTGGTCGTTGACGGGAGGACGGCGCCCGTGCGCCCGCGCCCCGAGGTGATCCGCGCGCTCGCCGACCGCAAGTCCGGCGTCGGCTTCGACCAGTTCATCACGATCGAGCGCGGAGAGGCCCCCGCCGACGCCTTCATGCGCATCGACAATGCCGACGGCGGCGAGGTCGAAGCCTGCGGCAACGCCACGCGCTGCGTCGGCCGGCTCCTGATGGCGGAGACCGGCCGCGACACCGCCGCGATCGAGACCGTCGCCGGCCTCCTCTTCGTCCGGCCGGAAACGCGCGGCACATCCGATCTCATCTCCGTCGACATGGGCATCCCGAAATTCGGTTGGGCTGACATTCCGCTTGCCGAAGAGTTCCGCGACACGCGCGCGATCGAATTGCAGATCGGGCCGATCGACGCGCCGATCCTGCACTCGCCCTCCGTCGCCAATATCGGCAATCCGCATGCGATCTTCTGGGTCGACGACGTCGACGCCTACGACCTCGCGCGCTTCGGGCCGATGCTGGAGAACCACCCGATCTTCCCCGAGCGCGCCAACATCTCGCTGGCTGAGGTCACCGCCCCCGACGCAATCAAGCTCCGCACCTGGGAGCGCGGCGTCGGCCTGACCCGCGCCTGCGGCACCGGCGCCTGCGCCGCGCTCGTCTGCGCCGCGCGCACCAGGCGCACCGGCCGCGCCGCCACCGTCACCCTCCCCGGCGGAAATCTCTTCATCGAATGGGACGCCCGCGACCACATCTGGATGACCGGCCCGGCGGAGCTTGAGTTCACCGGCGAATTCGACCCGGACACCGGCGCCTTCACGCGCGAAGGCGTGGCGGCCTAGCCACCTTCCCTCCCCCCTTGCGGGGGAGGGTCAGGGAGGGGGGAAGGATGCAGCGCTCGGCTCCCTCCCCTGCGAAGCCTTAGGCGAAGCAGGGTTGCCCCGTCCGCCCGATGCTCTAACCTCTCCCGCGAGGAGGCCGCAGCCCGACGACGGAGCTTCGCCATGCTGCGCCTCTTATTTCGCACGGCCGTTGCCGTTCTCGCCCGCACGTTCCTCTGGATGACGTTCAGCGCCGTGCTCATCCTCGGCGCGATGCGCTACGGGCCGACGCTCTTCGCTCAAGCGCTTCCCGAGGACATCCGCCCGAAGCCCACCGAGATCGCCAAGTTCACCCCGCAGCAGATCCTCGACGCGCTCGACAATATCCGCGGCGCCCTCGACTAGCCGCCACGCCTTCCCCTCCCTCCCTTGCGGGGGAGGGTTAGGGAGGGGGGAAGCGCGCCGGCTACATCCAGCCGGTCTGCGTCGGCGGGAGAGAGTGGCGCCGGCCATCAGGCGGGGGTCTGGTGAGCGCAACGGCTACCCTCCTGCATTTCACAATCTGTGGAAGCGGCTAGCCTCTCGAATTGTACGCTAGGGTTCGCTCGTCCCGCTGCGGTTGTCGGCTTGGACATCACTCCTGCGAGCCCGCCCGATTGGACGGATGATGAGCGACGAAAGATGCTTCAGCTGCAGAAGCAGGGCAGCCTATTCGATTCAACTGATGCCGCGCGCATCGCGGCGCTTCGGAAGGTGCCTTTCGACTTTCACTACCGATACCGGTGCAACGGGCCGGATGGCTCTTCCGACTACCGGCACAAAGTCGTGGATTGGGAGGTTGGCGCACTCTTTTGGAACGTCCGACGCTCACACGGGGCGAATTGGGAAGCCGCCTTCAGGGCCAAACTCGAAAGGGAACTTCCTGCAAAGGACCTCTTGTTCCTGCTGGGGACAATCCGTCGCTTCCCGAACCAATGGCTCATCGCCAGCCTGCTTTATCCACCTAAGCAGCAAGACGGGGAGCCACGTCAGCAATCTCTCCTTTGAGCATCAGATGAACCACTCGCTGTCCTCCCGAACGGGCGGCCGCGCGCGCAACGATGCTGCGGTGGCATCGATTGAAGTCCGCTTCGAAGCAGATGAGACACGCCTTGGTTTTCGTCGCGATCTGAGCGAGTTCGGCCACGGCTTCGTCCTGGTCCGCAAGGTATGCGCTGAACGCTTTCACGTACGCCGACCAGTTGCCGTCGGCCTTGTAGCGATTGCGAATGGGCTTGGGGCATCCCAACGCTGGCAGATGCGCATATAGAATCCCAGCGTCGTGAAGCGCGCTGGAGAGCGCAGTCTTTGAGAAGCCCGGCTTTCGGGATTGCGGTAGTTGACGCACGTCGAGGACCGTCCGCACTCCAGCCCGCCCTAGACGCGCCACGAAAACATCGATCGACGTTCCCTCGTAACCGAAGGTAAACAGCGTCATGGAAACCATTTGCTCAAAGTGATTTGCACCCCAAATTCGCACATTCCCGGCCCAGGTGTGAAGTTATCGCCGACGGATACCGCCCGTATCGTTCAACTGCTTTAACTGCCTGCCATTTTCCGCCATATAGCGCCTCATGCCTCCCACCACCCTCACCTTCGGCTGTCGTTTGAACGCTGCCGAGTCGCGCGCCATGATTCTCCGCGCGCAGGAGGCTGGTCTCTCCGACGCGATTCTCGTCAACACCTGCGCGGTGACGGCGGAGGCCGTGCGCCAGGCGCGGCAGGCCATCCGCAGGGCGCGGCGCGAGCATCCCGACAAGCGCATCGTCGTCTCCGGCTGCGCCGCGCAGACCGAGCCCGAAAAATTCGCCGCCATGCCCGAGGTCGATCTCGTCCTCGGCAACGAGGAGAAGCTTCGCGCGGAGTCGTATCGCCGGCTCAGCACCTCGGCCTCACCAGCCTTCCCCCACATTAATGTCGTCATGCCCGGACTTGATCCGGGCATCCATTCCGTGACGCCTCAGGCAGAACGCGACCGCAACGGAATGGATCGCCGGGTCGAGCCCGGCAATGACGACAGTGGATGTGGGCCAGCCCCCCTCCCCAACTTCGGCCCCGCCGCTTCCGAAAAAATCCACGTTGGCGATATCTTCTCGGTCCGCGAGACCGCCGCGCATATGCTCGACGGCTTCGGCGCCCCCGACATCAATAACGAGCGCCCCCGCGCCTTCGTCGAGGTGCAGAACGGCTGCGATCATCGCTGCACCTTCTGCGTCATCCCTTACGGACGCGGCAATTCGCGCTCCGTGCCGATGGGCGCGGTGGTCGACGCCGTGCGCCGGCTCGCGGAGCATGGCGCCGCCGAGATCGTGCTGACCGGCGTCGACATCACCGCCTACGGCGCCGACCTCCCCGGCCGGCCGACGCTCGGCGCGCTGGCGCGAAAAGTCCTGCAACATGTGCCGGAGCTTCCGCGCCTGCGTCTCTCCTCGATCAATTCCGTCGAGGCCGACGACGAGCTCCTCCGCGCGCTCGCCGAGGAGGAGCGGCTGATGCCGCATCTGCATCTCTCGCTGCAGTCGGGCGACGACATGATCCTGAAGCGCATGAAGCGCCGCCACAGCCGCGCCGACGCGATCCGCTTCGCCGGGCGCGTGCGGCGCCTGCGCCCCGATATCGTCTTCGGCGCGGATCTGATCGCCGGCTTCCCGACCGAAACCGACGCGATGTTTGAAAATACGCTGTCGCTCGTCGCGGAATGCGGGCTGACCTTCCTGCACGTCTTCCCGTTCTCCGCCCGCGCCGGCACGCCGGCCGCACGGATGCCCCAGGTCGACCCCAACCTGGCCCGTGCAAGAGCCAGGACGGCGCGCCAGGCGGGCCATAGTGCATTGTCCGCGCGTCTATGCTCGGAGGTCGGCAAGATGCGAAATATCCTCGTCGAGAGACCGGGTTTCGGGCGCACGGAGCACTATCTTCCGGTCGAGTTCGCGGGCGGCGCGGTCGGCGAGATTTTCTCGGCGAGGATTGCAGGCGCCTCCGACAAGCACTTGTTAGCGCAAGAGATTCGAGCAGCTGCCTGATGGCGGAATCGCGCAAGGGACTTTTTGGGCGGCTCTTCGGCGGCGAGGCGGAACCCGCTCCCGAAGTCGAGAACCCGTCCCAGCAAGCCACTGAAGCCCCAGCGGAATCTTCTCCAGACCCGGCGAAGCGGAACTGGTGGAACAGGCTGAAGTCCGGCCTCTCCCGCTCCTCGCAATCGCTGACGAGCGGCATCGCCGACGTCTTCACGAAGCGCAAGCTCGACGCGGAAGCGCTTGAAGAGCTTGAGGATTTGCTGCTGAAGGCCGACCTCGGCACGGCCACCGCGGCGCGCGTCGTGGAGGCGCTGTCGCGCCAGCGGCTGAACAAGGAAGTGACGCCGGAGGAGGTCCGCCAGGTCCTCGCCGCGGAGATCGAAAAAGCCTTGGCGCCCGTCGCCAAGCCATTGGAATTGAAGGCGGATCACCGCCCCTTCGTCATCCTCGTCGTGGGCGTGAACGGCACCGGCAAGACCACCACGATCGGCAAGCTCGCTGCCCGCTTCCGCGCCGAAGGCAAGTCCGTGACGCTTGCCGCCGGCGACACCTTCCGCGCCGCCGCGATCGAGCAGCTCAAAATCTGGGGCGAGCGCGCCGACGCCGCCGTCGTCGCCCGCGCCCCCGGCTCCGACGCCGCGAGCCTCGCCTTCGAAGCGCTTGAAGAGGCGAAGCAATCCGGCGCCGACGTGCTCCTCGTCGACACCGCCGGCCGGCTCCACAACAAGGCCGAGCTGATGGCGGAGCTCGCGAAGGTCATCCGCGTCCTGAAGAAGCAGGACGCAACCGCGCCGCACGCCGTGCTCTTGACCCTCGACGCAACGACGGGTCAGAACGCCTTGAACCAGGTCGAGGTTTTCCGTGCGGAGGCAGGCGTGACAGGTCTCGTGATGACCAAGCTCGACGGCACCGCGCGCGGCGGCATCCTGGTCGCGATCGCCGCGAAGACGGGGCTTCCGGTGCACTTCATCGGCGTCGGCGAAGCGATTGACGACCTTCAGCCTTTCTCCGCGCGCGATTTCTCCCGCGCTATCGCGGGGCTTGCCTGATGGGCGTCTTCGAGCGCGGGCCGAACGACCCCTCACACGCGCAGATCAATCCGGTCCTGAAGCTCGCGCTCGAGCTCGGGCCGCTCGCCGTCTTCTTCCTCGGCAACGCCTACGGCACGCAGCTCGCGCGGATTTTCCCGCCGCTCGCCGCGCTCGGCGGCAAGCTCTTCGTCGCGACCGCGCTCTTCATCGCCGCAACATTCGTGGCGCTCGCCGCCTCGCTGCTCTTGACCAGGCGGCTGCCGATCATGCCGGTCGTGACCGGCGTCGTGGTCCTCGTCTTCGGCGGGCTGACGCTCGCGCTGCAGGACGAGGCCTTCATCAAGATGAAGCCGACGATCGTGAACATCCTCTTCGGCGCGACGCTCCTCGGCGGGCTCGTCTTCAAGCGCCCGCTCCTCGGCTACGTCTTCGATACCGTCTTCCGCCTCGACGACGAGGGCTGGCGCAAGCTCACCTTCCGCTGGGGATTGTTCTTCTTCTTCCTCGCCGCCGCGAACGAGGTGGTGTGGCGGAATTTTTCCGACGACGCATGGGTCAACTTCAAGGTGTTCGGCATCATGCCGCTTACGATCATCTTCACGCTGACCCAGATGCCGCTCATCCAGCGCCACGCGCTGCCCGAGCCGGAAAAGAGCTAGCCGGAAGCAAGCGCCTTTTCGATCGCGGGAATAAGATCGCCGGTTATCCCCTCTTCGCTGAGCGGGCCGACGAATTTGTGCACGATGATCCCGTCCTTCACGACGAAGGTCTCCGGCACGCCGTAGACGCCCCAGTCGATGCCGGTCTTGCCGTCGCGGTCGGCGCCGACCTTGGCGAACGGATCGCCGAGCGCGCCTAGGAAACGCTGCGCGTTTTCGGGGATATCCTTGTAGTTGATGCCGACGAGATCGAAGCGCTTGTCGGCGGAAAGCGCGATCAGCATCGGATGCTCGAGCCGGCACGGGCCGCACCACGAGGCCCACACGTTGACGACGTGCACGCCTTTCGAAAGGTCGGCGCTTGAGAGGCCCGACTCGGCGCCCGTTTCGATGGGCGGCAGCGAGAAATCCGGCACCGGCTTGTTCAGAAGTGCGGAAGGCAGCCGTGACGGGTCG
This sequence comes from uncultured Alphaproteobacteria bacterium, assembly GCA_963739005.1. Taxonomy (GTDB): domain Bacteria; phylum Pseudomonadota; class Alphaproteobacteria; order Rhizobiales; family Afifellaceae; genus DASWJZ01. The sequence continues at coordinate 218,760 of CAVTYQ010000003.1, forward strand.
CCCGCGTTGAGCCGGAACGCGAAAAGGACGGCGAGCGCAAGAAAGCCGGCGAGCGGCAGCAGAACCCAAAGCCGCTTCATCGGCGACCGCGCCGCGGCCTCGCCGGCAGTCTCCGCCGCGTCACTCATCGCGGCGCTCCCGAGCGGCGGCGCACGCCGCTCGCCTCAAGCCGCGCGAGCTTGCGCTTCTGTGCGCCGAGATCGAAGAGCACGCCGCCGACCATGCCGAGGAGGACGATGGCGGTCGCGAGATAGGCGGCGACGATGTAGCCGAGATGCGTCATGGCGAGGCCTGCAGCACCGGACGCGCGACACCGGCCGGACTCGCCGCCACCAATTCGGCGGCGCGCACGCGGCGGCGGAAGATCTCGGCGCGCATCGCCAGAAGAAGCAGCGTCACGAAGAGCACAGCGAAAGCCGCGAGCATGACGACGAGCGGATAAAGCATCGAGGGATCGATGCTCGGTCCGCTCAAGCGGAAGATGCTCTCGCCCTGGTGCAGCGTGTTCCACCAGTCGACCGAGAATTTGATGATCGGGATGTTGACCGAGCCGACCAGGATCAGCACGGCGGCGATCCGGCCGGCGCGCGACGGATCGTCGAAGGCGCGCCAGAGCGCGATCAGCCCGAGATACATGATCAAGAGCACGAGGAAGGAGGTCAGCCGCGCGTCCCACACCCACCACGCGCCCCACATCGGCTTTCCCCAGATCGAGCCGGTGACGAGGCCGAGGAAGGTGAACGCTGCGCCGAGCGGGGCTGCGCTCTTCGCCGCAACATCGGCGAGCGGATGCCGCCAGACGAGGGTGCCGAGCGCCGCGAACGCCATCAGCACGTAGCAGCCCATCGCGAGCGTCGCCGCCGGCACGTGCACGTACATGATCCTCACGCTGTCGCCCTGTTGGTAGTCGGGCGGCGAAGCATAAAGCGCGAGATAGAGGCCGAGGATAAAGAGAAGTGCGTCCACGCCGGCGAGCCACGGCAGGAGCCGCGCGGAGAACGCGAGGAAGCGCGTCGGGTTGGCCAAATTCGTCAGCGGCGCGACTAGGCTCGGCATGGCCCGGAACCTATTGCCGCAAAGGTTGATCGGCAATGCGGCAGATCAATCGCCTGCGATCACTCAAGCGCGAGCCTTAGCGCCGCTGCCGCGGCAATCGGCGCGAGCGCGAGCGCGACGAGCGTCCCGGCCGCAAGGAGCAGAAACGGCGACAGAAACGGCTCTGGGTCGAGGATCGCGCCGCTCGTCGCCGCGATTCCGAAGATCAGCACCGGCACGGTCAGCGGCAAGACCAGCACTGCGATCAGGAGTCCGCCGCGCGGCAGGCCGGCGGTCAGCGCCGCGCCGACCGCGCCGATCAGCGTCAGCGCCGGCGAGCCGACGAGAAGCGTCAGCGCCACCGCGCCCATGGCGAGCGGCTCAAGATTGAGGAGGAGTCCGAGGATCGGCGCGGCGATCGACGATCGGGAGCCCGGTCGCGATCCAATGCCCGGCGACGCGGCCGAGCACGTAGAGCACAAGCGGCTCGCCGGAGACGACATAGAGGTCGAGCGAGCCGTCCTCGCGGTCGGCGCCGAAGAGACGCTCCAGTCCGAGGAGCGAGGCGAGCAGCGCCGCGATCCAAAGCATCGCCGGCCCGATCCGGGCGAGGAGCTTCAGGTCCGGCCCGACGCCGAACGGCACGACCGTGACGACCGCGAGGAAGAAGATCAGCGCGACGATCGCGCCGCCGCCGGCGCGGAACCCGAGCCGGAGCGTCTGCGCGGCGACGGCAAGAAGCGTCTTCATTGCGCGCGCGCCGAGATCGAGCGTCGCCTGCGCGGCAATCGGCAGCGCCTGATGCGTCGCCGCGACGATCAGCCCGCCGCGCGCCACGTGCTCGCGCCATCAGCCGCCCGAGCAGCGCCTCACCGTCGGCGTCGAGCGACGAGGCCGGCTCGTCGAGGAGCCAGAGCGGGCGCGGCGAGAGAAGCAGCCGCGCCAGCGCGGCGCGCCGCCGCTGCCCGGCCGAAAGCACCGCCACGTGCAGATCAAGCGCATGGCCGACACCGACGATTTCGGCGGCCTCGTCGATATCGTCGTCGAGGGCGACGCGCCCCTCTTGCCGGTAGATGGACTGCCAGAAGCGCAGCGTCTCGCGGAGCGTCATGCGCCGGCTTCAGCGCGTCGGCGTGGCCGAGATAATGCGCGACCGCCACGTCCTGCTTCGCGGCCGTCGAAGTCCGGATCGTCCCGGCCTCGGGGCGGAGGAGCCCGGCAAGGAGACGGAGCAGGCTCGACTTTCCCGCGCCGTTCGGCCCGATCACGGCGAGCGTGGTCCCCGCCTCCACGCGAAAGGAAACGCCGGCGAAGACCATGCGGCCGCCGCGCGCGCAGCCGAGATCGTGCGCTTCAAGAACAAGCGGGGCGAAAGCTTCGGTCGGCATCGCGAAAACGTCTCGCCCCGCAGTTTTGAACGCTTCCAGTCTCTGGCGTCGGCTTACAAAATCCACTATATCCGCGGCAACCCGGCGCGACAGGCGCTCCTCCCCGCCGGTTGTTCAGGCGATCTCACCTGAAGGCGGCGGCGGTGATGCCGCGTTCGCAGAAGGAGCAGCCCTTGTCCCAGCCATCCCTCGACACGTTCAAATGCCGCCGCACGCTCGACGTCGGCGGCAAGACCTACACCTATTTCTCGCTTCCGGAAGCGGAGAAGAACGGGCTCCCGGGCGTTTCCCGCCTCCCCTTCTCGCTCAAGGTGCTGCTCGAAAACCTGCTCCGCTTCGAGGACGGGCGGAGCGTCACCGCCGACGACATCCGCGCCGTCGCGGCGTGGCTCGAGAAGCGCAGCTCGGACCGCGAGATCGCCTTTCGGCCGGCGCGCGTGCTGATGCAGGATTTCACCGGCGTGCCGGCCGTCGTCGACCTCGCCGCGATGCGCGACGCCACCGCGCATCTCGGCAGCGACCCGAAGCGCATCAACCCGCAGGTCCCGGTCGATCTCGTCATCGACCATTCGGTGATGGTGGATTTCTTCGGCACGGCGAACGCCTTCGCGAAGAACGTCGACATGGAATATCACCGCAACGGCGAGCGCTACACGTTCCTGCGCTGGGGCCAGGAGGCGTTCGAGAATTTCCGCGTCGTGCCGCCCGGCACCGGCATCTGCCATCAGGTGAACCTCGAATACCTGGCGCAGACGGTGTGGACGCGCGAGGAGCGCGAAGGCGGCAAGACGCGTCACCTACGCCTTCCCCGACACGCTCGTCGGCACCGACTCCCACACCACCATGGTGAACGGGCTCTCCGTGCTCGGCTGGGGCGTCGGCGGCATCGAGGCGGAGGCGGCGATGCTCGGCCAGCCGATCTCGATGCTGATCCCCGAGGTGATCGGCTTCCGCCTCGACGGCAAGCTGCCGGAGGGCACGACCGCGACCGACCTCGTGCTCACCGTCACCCAGATGCTCCGCAAGAAGGGCGTGGTCGGCAAGTTCGTGGAGTTCTATGGGCCCGGCCTCTCGAACCTCACGGTCGAGGACCGCGCCACGATCGGCAACATGGCGCCCGAATACGGCGCAACCTGCGGCCTCTTCCCGATCGAGCGCGACACCATCAAATATCTCTCGGCGACCGGCCGCGATCCTGAGCGCGTCGCGCTGGTCGAGGCCTACGCCAAGGCGCAGGGCATGTGGCGCGACGATGCCTCGCCCGAGCCGGTCTTCACCGATACGCTCGAGCTCGACCTCGCCGCCGTGGTGCCGTCGCTCGCCGGGCCGAAGCGCCCGCAGGACCGCGTGGCGCTGACCGACGCGGCGCGGCAATTCGAAAAGGCGCTGACGGAAATCCGCCCCGGCGGCACGGCAAAGAGCGCCAAGGTCGAAGGCACCGACTACGAGATCACCGACGGGCATGTCGTCATCGCGGCGATCACGTCGTGCACCAACACCTCCAACCCGAGCGTCCTGATCGGCGCCGGGCTCCTCGCCAAGAAGGCGCACGAAATGGGCCTGAAGCCCAAGCCCTGGGTGAAGACCTCGCTCGCGCCGGGCTCGCAGGTGGTGACCGAGTATCTCGAGAAGTCGGGGCTGCAGGAGCATCTCAACGCGCTCGGCTTCAACCTCGTCGGCTATGGCTGCACCACCTGCATCGGCAATTCCGGGCCGCTGCCGGAGCCGATTTCCGAGGCGATCAACAAGAACGACATCGTCGCCTGCTCGGTGCTTTCCGGGAACCGCAACTTCGAGGGCCGCGTCAATCCGGACGTGCGCGCCAACTATCTCGCCTCCCCGCCGCTCGTCGTCGCCTACGCGCTCGCCGGCTCGCTCAAGGTCGACATCACCAAGGAGCCGCTCGGCGAGGATCGCGACGGCAAGCCGGTCTACCTGAAGGACCTTTGGCCGACCTCGGCGGAGATCGCCGCCCTCATCCGCCAGGTGATCTCGCGGGAGATGTTCCGCGCCCGCTATGGCGACGTCTTCCACGGCGATGAGCACTGGCGCAAGATCAAGGTCGAGGGCGGGCTCACCTACAAATGGGTCGACGGCTCGACCTATGTGCAGAACCCGCCCTACTTCACCGACATGAAGCCGACGCCCGAGCCGCTGACCGACATCGTCAATGCGCGCATCCTCGGCCTCTTCGGCGATTCCATCACCACCGACCACATCTCACCCGCCGGCTCCATCAAGCGCGACGGGCCGGCCGGCGAATACCTGATGTCGCATCAGGTGCGGCCGGCGGAGTTCAACTCCTACGGCGCGCGCCGCGGCAACCACGAAGTGATGATGCGCGGCACCTTCGCCAACATCCGCATCAAGAACCAGATGGTGCACGGCGTCGAAGGCGGCGTCACCGTCCATCATCCCTCCGGCGAGCGGATGCCGATCTACGACGCGGCGATGCGCTACCAGACGGAGAACGTACCGCTCGTCATCTTCGCCGGCAAGGAATACGGCACCGGCTCCTCGCGCGACTGGGCGGCGAAGGGCACGCGGCTTCTCGGCGTGCGCGCCGTGATCGCGCAGTCCTTCGAGCGCATCCACCGGTCGAACCTCGTCGGAATGGGCGTGCTGCCGCTGGTGTTCGAGGAAGGGACGAGCTGGGAGAAGCTTGGCCTGAAGGGTGACGAGACGGTCACCATCCGCGGCATCGCCGACCTGAAGCCGCGGCAGATCGCGACCGTCGAGATCACCTACGCCGACGGCCGCAAGGCCGAGGTGCCCGTGCTCGTCCGCATCGATACGCTCGACGAGCTCGACTATTTCCGCAACGGCGGCATCCTTCACTACGTCCTGCGGAACCTCGTGAAAGAGGCGGCCTGAGAAATTAGGCTGAATGGGCGGGAGCGCGGTCGCAATTGGCCGCGCCCCCGAAAAGTCGCCGGATTTCAAATACCTGTGTGTCAATCCATTGTGACTGGCCCGTGACGACCGCGGGTCGTAGCTGGAAGAGATGAGACATCTGTCCGCCCTACTCGGTGTGCTTGGCGTATGCGTGATCACGTCGGGTGACGTCTCGGCCGATGCGCCGATGGTGTCGAAGCCGTCACGCGCGATCGTCGAGCTCTTCACCAGCCAGGGCTGCTCGTCCTGCGTCGCCGCCGACGCCTATTTCGCCGACCTCGCCAAGCGCGACGACGTGGTCGCGCTCTCGCTGCACGTCGACTATTGGGACTATCTCGGCTGGCGCGACACGCTCGGCGACGCGGCATCGACGCAGCGGCAGCGCGACTACGCCGCCGTCCACGGCAGCCGCCGCATCTACACGCCGCAGATCGTCGTCAACGGCACGGATGATTTCGTCGGCAGCGACCGCGGCGCGGTCGATGCCGCGATTGCGAAGTCGAGCCTCTCCGTTCCCGTCACCATGCGCCGCGGCAACGGCACGGTGGAGATCGAGGTGGGTGCCCGGCCAGGCCCCTCGAGCGTGCCGGCGACGATCCGCCTCGTGCTCATGACGTCGGAGGCGGAGGTAGCGATCGCGCGCGGCGAGAACGCCGGCTCGACGATCGACTACTACAACGTCGTGCGCACCATGCGCCCGGTCGGCATGTGGGACGGCGAGGCCGTCAAGATCACGCTGCCGGTGCACGAGATCATGCCGAACGGGATCGACGGCTGCGCCATCATCGTGCAGGAGGATCAGCCGAACGGGCCGGGCGCCATCATCGGCGCCGCCTGGCTTGGCGGTTGGTAGCCTCAGTCGGCGACCGCTGCGGCGGACACGAGCTTTTCAACATCCGGCAACATCGCGCCGACGATCTTGGCGACGCCGGCCGCCGTCGGATGCATCCCGTCGGCCTGGTTGAGAGCGGGATCGGTCGCAACCCCTTCCAGGAAGAACGGGTAGAGCGCCACGCCGTACTTCGGCGGCGAGATCCGGATAGATCGCGTCGAACGCCTTGGCATAGGCATCGCCGAGATTGCGCGGCGCGAGCATGCCGGCGAGGAGCACCGCCTGGCCCCGGTCCTTGAGCGTCGCCACGATCTCGACGAGCGCCTTTCGGGTGATTTCGGGATCGATGCCGCGAAGCGCGTCGTTCGCACCGAGTTCCACGATGACGATGTCGGCATCGGCCGGCACCGACCATTCGAGCCGTGCGAGGCCGTCGGCCGCTGTGTCGCCCGACACGCCGGCATTGGCCACCGTCACGTCGCGGCCATCCGCCTTGAGCGCCGCCTGAAGCTGCTCCGGAAACGATTCGCCCGGAAGCAGGCCGAGACCGGCGGTCAGGCTGTCGCCGAGCGCCACGATGCTGACCGGCTTCGCGGCGGCCGGCAGCGTCGCAGCCGCGAAAATCGCTGCGGCCAGGACGATCAGCCGCGTCGCGAAGCGCGTTTTGGACTTCTTCACCTGCTACCCATATGCCGAATTCCGCGTCTCATATAGGCAGTTGGCGGTGAACGAACCGGTCATCCTTCTCGACGACGTCGACTTGACCCTCGGGACCGGCCCGGCGCGCGTGCATGTCCTCAGAAGCGTGGATTTCGCCGTCGACCGCGGCGAAAGCATCGGCCTGGTCGGCCCCTCCGGGTCGGGCAAGTCGACGCTCCTCATGGTCGTCGCCGGCCTGGAGCGCATCGACAGCGGCCGCGTGGTCGTCGCCGGGCGCGACTATGCCGGGCTCGACGAGGATGGCCTCGCCCGTTTCCGCGGCACCGCCATCGGATTCGTCTTCCAGGCCTTCCATTTGATGCAAACGATGACGGCGCTCGAAAACGTTGCCGTGCCGATGGAGCTTGCCGGCCGTGACGACGCGTTTGACAAGGCGCGCGCGGTGCTCGACCAGGTCGGCCTCGGCGAGCGCCTTTCCCACTATCCGGCGCAGCTTTCCGGCGGCGAGCAGCAGCGCGTCGCGATCGCCCGCGCACTTGCCATCGAGCCGGCGATCCTGATTGCCGACGAGCCGACCGGCAACCTTGACGCCGCGACGGGCGCCGAGATCGCCGACCTCCTCTTCTCCGCAGTCGCCGAACGCGGCACGACGCTGGTGCTCGTGACCCACGACGCCGGCCTCGCGGCGCGCTGCGACCGCACCGTCCGGATCGCGGCCGGGCAAATCCACGCCGATGCGGCGCCGCTTCGAAAGGCCGCTGCGCGCTCATGAGGACGGCCGACGCCGCGATCGCGCTTCGCCTCGCGCTTCGCGAGCTGCGCGGCGGGCTGTCGGGCTTCTACGTCTTCATCGCCTGCATCGCGCTCGGCGTCGCCGCGATTGCCGGCGTCAACTCCGTCTCCCGCGCTCTGACGGAAGGAATCTCGTCGGAGGGGCGCGTCATCCTCGGCGGCGACATCGCCTTTTCCTTCGTGCACCGCGAGGCTTCGCCGGAGGAGATGCGCTTCTTCGAATCGCGGGGCGAGGTTGGCGTGGTCGCCTCGATGCGCGCGATGCTGCGCAGCGCCGACGACAGCAACTCCGCGCTGGTCGAGCTAAGAGCTGTCGACCCCTCCTACCCGCATGGCGGCGTTCTGCGGCTCGAAGATGGCTCGACCGACGGCCAGGCGCTGATGGCGTCGCGCGACGGCGCCCTTGGCGCACTCGTTGCGCCAGAACTCCTCGACCGGCTCCATGCGAGCGTCGGCGACAGCGTCCTCCTCGGGACGGAGACGCTCAAGATCCGCGGCGTGATCAGCTCCGAGCCGGACCGTCTCTCGACCGGCCTCGGCTTCGGGCCGCGGCTCATGGTTTCGATCGACGCGCTGCGGGGGACGGGATTGCTCCGCCCCGGCAGCCTGGTCACCTGGACCTATGGCCTGCGCATGCCCGACGGCGCGAACGGGCTGCCTGCGATCAATGCTCTCCACGCGGAGGCGGACGCGCTCCTTCCCTCCGCCGGCTGGAACGTTCGCTCCCGTGACGACGCCGCGCCGAGCCTCAAGCGCAGCATCGAGCGCTTCTCGCAGTTCCTGACGCTGGTCGGGCTGACCGCGCTCGTCGTCGGAGGCGTCGGCGTCGCCAACGCCGTGTCGAGCTTCGTCGATTTGAAGCGCCCGGCGATCGCGACGCTGAAGTGCCTCGGCGCGCGGAACGGCGTGGTCTTTCAGATATACCTCATCCAGATCCTTGTGCTGGCATGCGTCGGGATCGCGCTCGGACTCGGCGTCGGCGCAACGCTCCCGTTCCTTGCCAAGGCGGCGCTTTCCGATCTCGTTCCTGTTTCCGGCGTCAGAATCTATCCGGTCGAGCTCGGGTTCGCCGTCGTCTACGGGCTCCTCGTCACGCTCGGCTTCGCGCTCGGGCCACTCGGCCGCGCGCGGCAGTTGCCGGCGTCGAGCCTCTTTGCCGATCGCGCCGTGCATGCGCCGCAGGGCCCGCCGATCCGCTATCGCGTCGCGCAGGCAGCAGCCCTCGTCATGCTCGCTGCCCTCGCCTTCCAGCTCGCCGGCGATCGCAAGCTCTCGCTCTTCTATGTCGGCGCCGTCATCGCATCGTTCGTGGTGTTGCGGCTCGTTGCAATCGCCATCATGGCCGCCGCCCGCCGGTTCCACAGAGTTCCGGGAACCGCGCTCCGGCTTGCGGTGCGAAACGTTCATCGGCCCGGCGCGCTGACGCCGAGCGTCGTTCTCTCGCTCGGGCTCGGGCTGACTCTCCTCGTCAGTCTCGCGCTGATCGACAGCAATCTCCGCAACCAGCTTTCCGGCGCGATCACCGACAAGGCGCCCGCCTTCTTCTTCATCGACATTCAGGAGAACGAGCGGGACGCCTTCGTGCGCCTGGTTGAACAGACGGTTCCGGATGGCGTCGTGGAGACCGTGCCGATGCTGCGCGGCCGCATCGCCGCGGTGAACGGAACCCCCGCCGCAGCACTCGTCGACACGGACCGCTCAAGCTGGGCGCTTCGCGGCGACCGTGGCCTGACCTACGCGGACGCTGTGCCGGAGAATTCGACGGTGGTCGCCGGGAATTGGTGGCCGGCGAACTACGATGGCGAGCCGCTCGTCTCGCTCGAAAAGGAGATCGCGGACGATCTTCACGTATCGATCGGCGACACGATCACCGTGAACGTGCTCGGCCGCGATGTCACCGCGCGGATCGCAAATCTCCGCAAGCTCGAATGGGAGTCGCTTTCCATCAACTTCGTGATGGTCTTTTCGCCGAACACGCTGCGCGACGCGCCCCACACCGATCTGGCGACGCTGCGGCTCCCCCCCGGAGCTCGGCGGGAGGCGGAACGGGCCGTCCTTTCGGCGGTCACAAAAGCCTTCCCCGGCGTAACCTCGATCAGCGTCCGCGACGCGATCGACTCCGTCAACGCCCTTGTCGGAGAGCTGGCCGTCGCGGTCCGCGTCGCCGCCTCGCTTGCGCTTGTCGTCTCGATGCTGGTGCTCGGCGGAGCGCTCGCCGCCGGCCACCGCCAGCGCCGCCAGGATGCAGTGATCCTGAAGACGTTGGGCGCCACCCGGCCGGTGCTCCTTTCCGCCTTCTCGCTCGAATATGGGCTCCTCGGACTGGCGACGGCGCTCTTCGCGCTCGCCGCGGGAACGGCCGCCGCCTGGTACGTCGTGACCCGGGTGATGGAGATGGAATTCACCGTCTATCCAAGCGTCGCGGCGACGGCAGCGGCGACGGCGCTCGCCGTGACGCTTGGCCTCGGGCTCGCCGGCACGTGGCGAATCCTTTCGGTGAAGCCGGCGCCGCTCCTGAAAAACCTCTGAAACCGGGCATTAATATCCAGCAAGATAAGCGGTTTTCCGGGGCCGAGGCTTGTGTGCATGGCTTGAGATCGCCATATTCCCGCCGAGCGCCCTTTTGGGTTGGGGCAACGCCTTACGGAGGATATCCAATGGCTGAATTCGATCGGCGGTACCAGACTGCCGTTCGCGCTGGCGCCGGCGCACGGGTCGAGGGGATCGACCAGGGCCTGCGCGCCTTCATGCTCGGCATCTACAACAACATGGCGATGGGCCTCGCGCTGACCGGCGTCGTCGCCTACGGCGCGTACACCGCAGCGGTCGGCCCGAGCGGCCTGACCGCCTTCGGCACCGCGATCTACACGAGCCCGTTTCGCTGGGTGATCATCCTGGCGCCGCTCGCCTTCGTCTTCGGGCTGTCGGCTGCGGTGCAACGCATGCAGCCGGCGACGGCGCGGCTCGTCTTCCTCGCTTTCGCAGCGGTGATGGGCCTCTCGATGTCGTCCATCTTCCTGGTCTTCACGCACCAGAGCATCGCGCAGACCTTCTTCGTGACGGCCGCCTCGTTCGGCGCGCTGAGCCTATGGGGCTACACGACGAAGCGCGACATGTCGGGCTGGGGCTCGTTCCTCTTCATGGGCGTCATCGGTCTGGTGATTGCCATGCTGGTGAACATCTTCCTCCACTCGGCGGCAATCCAGTTCGCGATCTCGGCGATCGGCGTGCTGATCTTCGCCGGCCTTACCGCCTACGACACGCAGCGGCTGAAGAACACTTACTCCTTCGTCGCCGGTGACCAGCTCGCGGCCGGCCGCGCCTCCATCATCGGGGCGCTGCAGCTCTACCTCGACTTCATCAACCTGTTCATGTTCCTCCTGCAGTTCATGGGCAACCGGAACTGACAGCAGCGGATTTTAGACCTCCAACGCGGCGCTTCGGCGCCGCGTTTTTGTTTGCGCCGGCCCGCTCGACGCCGATGCGGCGGCAAAATAAGCTGCTGCCGATGCCCGCCGATTTCCTCCTCCGCCCGACCGCAGAACACGACCTCCCGAAGATCGCCGCGATCTACGCGGAGTCAGTGCAAACTGCGACCGCCTCCTACGAGCTTGAGCCGCCGAGCGTCGCGGAGATGACCGAGCGTTGGCGCACCGTCGTCGGCAAGGGCTACCCGCACCTCGTGGCCATGCGCGGCGATGAGGTTCTCGGCTACGCCTACGCTGGCGCCTATCACACGCGCCCGGGCTACCGCTACTCCGTGGAAAACAGCATCTACATCGCGCCGGCGGCGCAGCGCATGGGCATCGGCCGGGCTCTCCTCAGCGAGCTGATCCGCATCTGCGAAGAGCAGGGATACCGCCAGATGATCGCCGTGATCGGCGGGACCAACCATGCCCCCTCGGTCGGCCTGCACAAGGCGCTCGGCTTCCTCGAGATCGGTGTGATCGAAGGCTCCGGCTTCAAGCACGGAAAGTGGCTCGACACCGTCCTCATGCAGCGTGCTCTCGGCGAGGGGAAGACCACCCTCCCCGTGTAAGACTGAGCTTCAGCCGCCGTCCGCGACGAAGCCCGCCGCCGCGATCCCGGCGATGGCCGCGGCCTCGTCATGGTCGGAGCGATCGCCCGACACACCCGCCGCGCCAAGCACCGATCCAGCCTGATCCTTGATGAGGACGCCGCCGGCGACCGGAACGAGCGCGCCGCCCACGGCATGCGCTGCGCCGGCGAAGAAATGCGGACGCTCGACCGCCATCTTCTCAAGCGCACGCGAGCCGACATTGAACGCAAGCGCACCCTGTGCCTTCCCGTAAGCGACCTCGAACCGCTTCAAACTCGTGCCGTCCTCGCTCGCCGCCGCAATGACCGCGCCGCGTGCGTCGAGCACGACGATGGCAAGCGGCTTGAACCCGGCGGTGTGGGCGTGCGCAAGCCCCTCGCTGACGACGGTCTGAGCGGCCTTCAACGTGAGAGGCATGGCGGGACTCCGGATGGAAACGACGCTCCGGCGGGCTCGCGGCCCGGTCGAGCGGCATTGGCGATCGCGACGAATGCTGCGCTCGGAGCTAAGCTCCGACGAGCGACAGTTTCGGTTTGTCGAGAATCCTGAGCACGTTGGCAAGCTCGTGGCCGCGCTTCATGATCAGCCCGGTCGCGGCGACGATGCGGTAGGCGCCTTGCTTGCGCGCCATGGACGGAACTTTCTCTACGCGGAACATCGGCATCTCGCTCGCTCGCCGGAAGATCGAGAAGACGGCGCGGTCAGCAAGCGAGTCGATCGCATAGTCGCGCCACTCGCCGTCGGCGACCTTGCGTCCATAAATCTGGAGGATGGCGTCGAGCTCGCTTCTGTCGAAGGACACCCTTGGGGAAACGGACGGACGGACGTTCAATGCGATCCGCCGCCCACCGAAAGACCAGTCTTCACTCTCGCTCAATCGCGCCTCCCTTCGCGTTGACAAGAGCATAGCGCGAAAGGCGCCGACGGCGACAACAATTCCTTCACTAGAATCAGCACTGGGACTCCGGCGCTTTTCCCCAATTCCACAATGATGCCCCAATTCAGCCTTTCGCGCGCCACGCTACCTGCCGATCCTCCGATCGTTGCCTCAGGCCGGCAACGGAAGGCGGCGGAAATCCAGCCCCCAGCCCCCAATGCCTTCCGGCCGGGAAGTCAGTATGGTTCAATCCCCCAGAGGTACAAACCCCTAGGCCGGCCCTTCTGGGCCGGCCTTTTTCTTGGGTTCTTCGGGCCTTATCCCGCTGCCGATCGCGCGCCGGATCTCTGTCGCGCCCGAGCCTTCAAGACGCGCTAGGACTGGTTAGTATTTCCTCGTCAGAGCGTGATTCGAGGGGGCCGTCTTGCCGCGTCTGTTCACCGCCTTGGAGATCCCCTCCGCGATCTGCTTCCAGCTCTCGCTGCTTCGCGGCGGCCTTCCCGGCGCACGCTGGATCGACCCGGAGAACTATCACATCACGCTCCGCTTCATCGGCGACATCGACCAGCGAACGGCCGACGAGGTCGGCCGCGCGCTGATGCGCGTCGACAGGCCGGGCTTCGAGCTTGCGCTTTCCGGGCTCGACGCATTGGGGGGCCGGAAGCCGCATTCGATCGTCGCCTGCGCCAAGAGTACGCCGGCATTGAAGGAACTGCAGGCCGAGCACGAGCGCATCATCCAGCGGATCGGGCTTGAGGCGGAGCGCCGAAAATTCCGCCCGCACGTGACGCTGGCGCGGATCAGGAGCGCGAGCGCGGCCGACGCCGCCAACTATCTCGCGCTCCGCGGCGACTTCCGCACGACGCCCTTTCCGGTCGGGCGTTTCGTGCTGCTCTCCTCCCGCGCCTCCAAGGGCGGCGGGCCCTACATCATGGAAGAGGTTTATCCGCTCGCGGCTTGAGGCGAGAGGGATCACGCGAAGAGCCCGTGCACATACCAGAGCGGGCTCGCCGTCTCGCGCTCGTAAAGGCCTTCCCGGAAGAGCCAGTAGCGGCGACCGTTTCGATCCTCGACGCGGAAATAGTCGCGCGTCAGCCGGCCATTATCTTCCGCCCGCCACCATTCCGGCGCGATGCGCTCCGGGCCTTCGGCGCGGAGCACTTCGTGCACCACGCGGCGCCAGCGGAAGCGAAGCGGCGGGCCGTCCGGCACCCCGGCCAGCACCTCGACCGGTTCGGGACTGGGGAACATCCGTAGCGGCCGGTCGGGCGGCGCCTCCCCCTCCTCGGGCATGCGCCAGGCCGAAGCGCCGACCCCCCTCCCGAAGTCTGCTACCGCTTCGCGTTGCAAACTTCGACCTCCCCTCAAGGGGGAGGTTACCAAGGCCGCCGATTGGGCAAGCGGACGGGCAAGGACGGCGCGCTCGGGGATATGCGTGTCGAGCGGCTCGAAGCGGGTGATGCGGGCGGCCCCAAGCCGCGCGCCGAGGCGGTCATAGAGACGCTGCAGGCCGGCGTTCTCGTTTTCCTCACCGGAAAGATCGATCTGCGCCGCGTCGAACGGCTCGGCGCGGATGACCGCCAGCCGCACCATGTCAAAGCCGAAGCCGGCGTCCCAGTCGGAGCCGAGCGCAGCCAGCCGCTCGGAAAAAAGCGCCGCCACGTCTTCCGCCCCACGCACCGGCGCTGCCGTGCCGACCGAAGCGCGGGAAACCGCGCCGTCGGTGCGATAGAAAGCGACTTCGAGAAGGCGCGCGCCAAGCCCGTGCCGCTCGAGCGCCGGCGCGAGCGTGGCGGCGAGCGAGGCGACCGTCTCAAGCAACGATGCCGCGTCGACGACCGGCTCGGCGAAGCGCCGCTCGGCCGAAAGCCGCGGCGGCGGGCGGCGCGGCGACAGCACCTCGTCGAGATGGCCGAGCGCCTGGTCGAGACGCGCGACGAGGCCGGCGCCGAAGCGGGCGGCGAGCGGCGCGCGCGGCTTGCCGACGAGCTGCCCGATCCGCTTCAGCCCGAGGCGGTCGAGAAGCGCTTCCGCCTCAGCGCCGATCCTGAGCGCCGCCACTGGCAGCTCGGCGAGCGCTTCCGCCTCTCCGCCCGCCGGAACGTGCCCACAAGCGCCATAGCGGGCGAGCGCCGAAGCGACGCCGGCGGTCGAGGCGACGGCGCCCCTTGCCGCAAAACCCTGGCGCGCGAGACGGTGAAGGCAATCGGCGAGGAGCGCCGCCTCCCCATCCTCGTTGCCGCCGCCGCTGGCGAAGAGATGCGCGCAGCCGGAAATGTCGAGGAACAGCCCGTCCGGCGGATCGAGCGCGACGAGCGGGGTATAACGGTCAGCCCAGTCGGCGAGCCTTTCGAGAAGCGCGCGGTCGGCGGCCTCGTCCGCCTCCACCACGAAGAGGTCGGGGACTGCGCCCTTCGCATCGGCAAGGCTCGTGCCGAGACGGATGCCGCGCCGCTCGGCCACCGCGTCGACGGCGGTCACGCGGAGCGCGTTCTTGATCTTCGCCACGATGGCGAGCGGCTGCCCCTCAGGAGGCGCGTCGGAGGGCGTCCGCTGTCTCAGGCGGACGAGCCGGTCGGTCGGGAGGCGGGGCAGGAAGAGGCTCAGGATACGCACGGACGCCTCCCTCCCCGCTTTCGGCTCCGCGCTCGACAAAGCTTCGCTCATGGGAATTCCACTCCACCGTGAAGACGCCGGTCGGCCCGAGGCGGTTCTTTTCCAGCGCGAGACGCCAGGCCATGCGGCCGACGCCGGCGGCGAAGCGGCCTATCTCGCCTGCCGGCGCCGGCGACACGGCGAAGCGGAGCTCCGCCGCGCTGGGTTCGGCCCGTTCGTCGCCGAGGCGCAGGAGAAAGCCGGTGACGCCCTTCGCCCGCGCCCGAAGCGCACAGCGGCGGGTGGCCGAAAGGTCGAGCGAGGCCTGCCGAAGCTCGCAGACCGCCACGCTCAAGCCGCGGCAGGAAAGCGCCGCCTCGAAAGCCCAGAGCGCTTCCGTCTCGGTGCGCACGGCGACATCCACGATCGAGCCCGGATCGATACCGAGCGCCACAAGCCCCGGCGCGTAGAGCCCGCCCGTCTCGCGCCGCGCATCGGCCTCGCTGATCCAGAGCGTCGAAGCGCCACCGCCGGAGGCGGCAAGGCGGGCGACGAGCGCCATGACGAAGCCGCCGGCAGCACCCCCGTCGCGGCTCTCGCGCGCCCGGATCTCCATGAGCGCGGCAAGCGGCAGCCCGCCGCCGAGCGCCAAGTCGAGCGAAGGCAGGCCAAGCGGGAGCCGCGTCGCTCGTGCCCGCGCCTTGAGGTCGCCGGCGCGCACGACGGGGCCGCCGGCGGGCTCAGGCCCCGCCGGGTCGAGCGCCAGCCGGTCGTCCTCGGCGAGGCGACCTTCGATCGCGGCGATGTCCCGGCGCAGGCGGCAAAGCTTCGCCTGCGCCGCGGCGGTGATGGCCATGGCGTTCTCGGATGCAGCATCGTTCTGTCTTTGTTCTCATAACATGCCACAGGCGAAGGCGGAGTCAAGACGGGATCGTCAACGCCAGTCGACGATCAAGCCGGCCAAGTCAGCCGCCGACCAATCTCCGAAGCTTGTCGAGCCGCAAATCCTCGGCCTCGCCGTAGCTGATCGTCCCGACGAATTTCCCCGCCGCGTTCATCAGGATCACCGAGGCGGAGTGGTCCATGCTGTAGTCGCCGTTCTCGCCGGGGACTTTCTTGTAGACGCTGTGAAAAACTTTCGCTGCGGAAGCGATCTGGTCTTCGGTGCCGGTCAGCCCGACGATGCGCGGGTCGAAAGCGCTGAGATAGTCCTTCAGCAACGCGGGCGTATCGCGCGCCGGGTCGACCGTCACGAAGACCATCCGCATCTTGTCGGCGTCCGCGCCGAGCTTCTTCAGCGCCTCCGACATCTCGAAGAGAGTCGCCGGGCAGACGTCGGGGCAGTGCGTGTAGCCGAAGAAGATCGCGTAGGGCTTGCCACTGAGATCGGCGTCCGCGAAGGCGCCGCCGTTCTGGTCGGTCAAGGCGAACGGCCCGCCGATCGAGCCGACATACGGCCCGACCTCGTAGGTCACGTCGACGGTCCCCGCCTTCGCGAAGGTGAGCGTGCCGGAAAAATGCTCACCCTCCTCAAGCTGACGGCTGAGCTCGCGGAACATCAGGCGGTAGGAGCCGGGCCGAAGCTGAAGCGTGGCGCCGGCCGGAACCTCCACTCCGTTTTCAAGCGCGCGGACGTCGGACATGCCGCCGGCGGCCGTCGCCTCTTGGATTTCCACGCGCGGCGCGATCTCGACGGTCGCGGCGAGGAGGCGGTCAGCCTCGCTCCCGCCGTTCTCGATCCGCATGTAGCCCGCTGCGCTATTCGCCACCGGCTCTGTCGCGAGCGCGAATGGCTCGGCGATCCGCAGCGCGCCAACTCTGAAAGCCGCACCGTCTTCCGTGGGCTGCCGCCGATCGAAGGCCAGATAAATGCCGACGCCGGCGAGAAGCACGGCGACGAGGGCCGCCGGCAGAAGCCGGCGGACCGTCGGGCGCATCGTCATTTTCCCATCGAGCCCATTGAACCCATCGAGCCCGTCCCATTGTCACCCATGGGCATGCTTGTGCCCCCGATCGGTCCGACGACATAGGTGACGTCGACCGTCCCGGCTTTCTCGAAGGTGAGCGTGCCGTTGAACTTGTCGCCTTCCTTCAGCGGCTTCTTCAGGTCCATGAACATCACATGATACCCGCTCGGATCGAATGTCACCGAGCCGCTGGCGGGGATTTCGACGCCGCTGTCGAGCGGCCGCATCTTCATCACGCCGTTTTCGACCGCCATCTGGTGCAGTTCCGCCCGCCCGGCGATCTCCGCCGTGACCGAGACCAGGCGGTCGGCTTCGGCGCCGTCGTTCTTGATGGTGAAATAGCCTCCTGCGACCTCGGCACCGGGCGGCGTGGCGCGCGCCCACGGCTGCTCGATCGTGACCGGGCCGGTCTTGAACTGGGCGGTCGCCTGGCCGGCGGCGAGCGCAAGGCCGAGCGCGAAGAGGCCCGGTAGAAGCCTGACAACGGCCAGGCGTGAAGACGAAGGATGGAATCTCATTTTGCTGCTCCAGCGGCTCCGCATGGAGACGACGCATGCGGGCCCTTGTGTCCGATCATCGTTGGCTGTTCCGTCGCGACGGACGGCATCAGACGAGGCGTGGCGGACCGCGCGGCTGGACCGAAAAGCGATTGGCACTCGCGTGCGGCGAAGATTCCTGCAGCCGCCACGCGATCGGCGCCGACGGGCTGAAATCGACAAGGACCGGGAGGCGGTCGGGAAGCGACGCGGCAGCGCCGAGGTGACATCCGAACGTGCAGCAGCTTCCCGACGGGCGGTCGTCGGCGGGCGCCTTGCCGCCGTCGAGGCCGACCGACCCGAGGCAGAGCGGGTTCCCGAAGGCATCCAACGCGGCCGGAGAGGCGTGCGCGCCCGCCGCGAGCGCTGTCAGGAAGGTGTGCAGGAAAAGGAGAAACGCGACCGCGACAGCCGCCGGCGCCGAAATCGCTTCGCTCTGCCGCTTGGCCATGACGCCCTGGCGACGCTCCTTCGCTCGCGCGTTCCGTCGCAGCGGAACAACTCGCCTTCTCACCGGCGGGATGCGGCTCCATATTGCCCGCCGACAAGCCTTTCCAGGTGGCAAATCGTCCGATGGCTTCGAGAGCGGACCGGATCGTCGCGCGCACGCTCTATGCGGCTGTGGCGCTGTCGCTCGTGGTCGGCGCGGCGCTCGCCTTCTGGAAGGACGACGTCGACCGCTGGCTTGCCAACAACGTCACCGGAATCGGCGGGCCCTTCGAACTGGTCACGCAGGACGACAAGCCGTTCACACGCGACGACCTGCTCGGCCACCCGCATATCCTCTATTTCGGCTTCACGCTCTGCCCCGACCTCTGCCCGACGACGCTCTTCCTGCTCGCGAGCGTCGTCGACAAGCTCGGGGACGAGGCGGCGCCGCTCAAGGTCGCCTTCATCACCGTCGATCCGGAGCACGACACGGTCGCGGTGATGAAGGACTATGTCTCCGCCTTCGACGCGAATTTCATCGGCCTGACCGGCACGCCGGAGGCGGTCGCCGGTGCGGCCAAGGCCTACCGCATCTACTACCGCAAGGTCGAACTCGACAACGGCGACTACACGATCGACCACACGGCGGCTGCCATGCTCTTCAACGCCGACGGCAGCTACGCCGACTCAATCGCCTACAACGAGAGCGAGGTGGACGCGCGGACGAAGATCGAGCGCCTGCTTCAGGCGAACGCCGGGAGCTGATTCTTGATTAGTGCCGCGCCAAGAGAAGCCGCGCCGCAAAGGCGCTGAACACGCCGGCGAAGAGCCAGTCGATCGCGCGCATGACGCGCGGCGTCCGCTTCAGGAGCGAGGCAAGCCGCGACGCGAAGATGATCATCGGAATGGTGAAGGGCAGCGCGACGAGGACGAGCACCACGCCGAGGAAGACGAGCTTCTGCGCCGCGTGCGGGTCGCTGGACGCTACGAACTGCGGCAGGAACGTCACCATGAACATGATGATCTTCGGATTCATGAGGTTCACGCCGAGGCCGGTCAGCCAGGTCCGGTAGAGCGGCTCGCGTGCGGCTTGCGCGCCGGTCGCGGCGATGTTCAGCGCTGAGCCGTGGCGGATCGTCTGAATCGCGAGCCACAGGAGATAGAGCGCGCCGGCGACTTTCAGGATGGTGAAGGCGGTGACGCTCGCGGCCAAGAGCGCCGATAGGCCAAGCGCGACGAGCGTCGTATGGATCAGGATTCCGGTCGACGCGCCGAACATCGCGGCCATGCCGGCGGCGGTCCCCTGCCGGACCGCCTTGCCGAGGAAAAGCGTCATGTCCGGGCCCGGCGTGAAGGTGATCACGAGGACCGCGGCGAGATAGGCGGCGAAGACGGGAAGCGTCGGGAGGAAGGTCATGCGGCAACTCCGCGCGGACCATGCCGTTTCGCGCGGTTTTGCGCCACACAATTCTTGGCGTTCGGCGGGAGGCGACCTATCTCATCCTAGAGAGCACGAAAGACATGGCGGAAGGCGACATCACGATCCGGCCCGCGACGGCGGACGATCTGCCGGCCGTGCGCGCGCTCCTCGCCGAGACCTGGCACGACACCTACGACGCGCTGATGGGCGCGGACTGGGTCACGGAAGTCAGCGGGCGATGGCATTCGATCGAGAACCTCCGCCGGCAGATAGAGACGCCCGATACATCCTTTCTCGTGGCCGTCGACCAGGGGAAGGTGATCGGCCACATCCTGGCCGACGCGCGCAAGCCCCCGGTTCTCGTCGTCGGGCGCCTCTATGTGCTTCCAGCACACCAGCGGGGCGGCATCGGCGCACGGCTCCTCGCCGCGGCCATCGCCGAGCATCCGGCGTGCGAGCGCCTGCGGCTCGAGGTCGAAGCCGGGAACGAAAAGGGCATCGCCTTCTACCGCCGCGCCGGCTGCGAAGAGGTCGGCCGCAGCGTCGTGGAGGGGAGTGAGCACCTCGTCATGGAGAAAGCGCTCAACGCCGGCGGCTGAGGCCCGGACGCGCCGTTCTGCGTGCTTCGAGGCTCCATTCCGCCCTCATCCTGAGGTGCGAGCGAAGCGAGCCTCGAAGGGGCGGCCCCTCGACACGCTCGGGAGGAGCACCTCAGCATGAGGGAGGCGGGTGGCTTCCGCGAGAGCCCGCGCGGCGCGCGGCTTGGCCGGCGGGCATCCGCATCCTATAAGCCGGCCGGCACTCTCCGACCAATCGGCCTGGGACACTTATGGCGCGTGACATCAAGAAGGTCGTGCTCGCCTATTCGGGCGGGCTCGATACCTCGATCATCCTGAAATGGCTGCAGACGACCTACGGCTGCGAGGTGGTGACCTTCACCGCCGATCTCGGCCAGGGCGAGGAATTGGAGCCGGCGCGCAAGAAGGCCGAGATGCTCGGCATCAAGGAGATCCACATCGAGGACCTGCGCGAGGAATTCGTCCGCGATTTCGTCTTCCCGATGTTTCGCATGAACGCGCTCTATGAGGGCGTCTATCTGCTCGGCACTTCGATCGCCCGGCCGCTGATCGCCAAGCGGCTGGTCGAGATCGCGCATCAGAGCGGCGCCGACGCGATCGCCCACGGCGCAACCGGCAAGGGCAACGACCAGGTGAGATTCGAGCTCACCGCCTACGCGCTCGATCCCAACATCAAGGTGATCGCTCCGTGGCGGGAATGGGAATTCAGGTCGCGCTCCGACCTGATCGACTTCGCCGAGAAGAATCAGATCCTCGTCACCAAGGACAAGCGCGGCGAGGCGCCGTTCTCCGTCGATGCGAACCTGCTGCACTCGTCCTCCGAGGGGAAGGTGCTGGAGGACCCGGCGAAGGAGCCGCCGCCTTACGTCTTTATGCGCACCGTCTCCCCCGAGGAGGCGCCCGACAAGGCTACGACAATCGAGATCGGCTTCAAAAAGGGCGACGCCGTTTCAATCGACGGTAAGGCGCTATCACCGGCGACGCTTCTGACGAAGCTCAACGCGCTCGGCGGCGCGAACGGCATCGGCCGCGTCGATCTCGTCGAAAACCGCTTCGTCGGCATGAAGAGCCGCGGCATCTACGAGACGCCGGGCGGCACGATTCTCTACAAGGCGCACCGCGCCATCGAATCGATCACGCTCGACCGCGGCGCGGCGCATTTGAAGGACGAGCTGATGCCGCGCTACGCGGAGCTCGTCTATAACGGCTTCTGGTTCGCGCCGGAGCGCGAGATGATCCAGGCCATGGCCGACAGGAGCCAGGCGAAGGTCGACGGCACGGTCCGGCTGAAGCTCTACAAGGGCAACGTCATCGTCATCGGCCGCGCCAGCGAGAACTCGCTCTACTCCGATGCGCTCGTCACCTTCGAGGACGACCGCGGCGCCTACGACCAGAAGGACGCTGCCGGGTTCATACGGCTGAACGCGCTACGCCTCCGCACGCTGGCGATGCGGGACAAGCAGGGAAAGACGTAGGTTGGACGCGGACGTCCTCGGCACCGCGCTGCGAGAGACCTTCGGCTTTTCCGCGCTGCGGCCGGGTCAGGACGAGGTCGTAGCGGCGGTGATGGCGGGCGCCGATGTGCTCGCTGTCATGCCGACCGGCGCGGGGAAGTCGCTCTGCTATCAGCTCCCGGCGGTGGTGGAGGGCGGACTGACACTGGTCGTGTCGCCGCTGATCGCACTGATGCGCGACCAGGTGGCGGCGATGCGGGCGCTCGGCGTGGCGGCGGCGTCGCTCTCGTCGGCCAACGCGCACGAGGACAACATGGCGGCGCTCGACCAGGCCGCGGCGGGCGGGCTCCGCCTCCTCTATGCGGCGCCGGAGCGGCTCGCCTCGCCCGGCCTGCAGGCGCGGCTAACGAAGATCGGGCTGACGCGGCTCGCCATCGACGAGGCGCATTGCGTCTCGCAATGGGGGCATGATTTCCGCCCCGACTACCTGCAGCTCGGCGCGCTCCGCAGGGAGCTCGGCAGCCCGCCCCTCCTCGCACTGACGGCGACAGCCGACGCGATGACACGGATCGACATCGTGCGGCGGCTCTTCGACGCGGAGCCAAAAATCTTCGTGCACGGCTTCGACCGGCCGAACATCGGCCTCGCCTTCCAGCCGAAGCGGAGCGCGCCGCGCCAGATCGCCGATTTCGTGGCGGCGCATCGTGGGCAGTCGGGCATCGTCTATTGCAGCTCGCGCAAGCGCACCGAGCGCCTCGCCGATGGGCTGTGTGCGGCCGGGCATGACGCCGTCGTCTACCATGCCGGGCTCGAGACCGCCGTCCGCACGGCGGCGCAGGACCGCTTTCAGCGCGACGATGGGGTGGTGGCGGTGGCGACGGTCGCCTTCGGCATGGGGATCGACAAGCCGGACGTGCGCTTCGTGGCGCATGCCGACCTGCCGAAGACGATCGAGTCCTACTACCAGGAGATCGGCCGCGCCGGGCGCGACGGCCTCCCCGCCGACACGCTGACGCTCTTTGGCATGGACGACATCCGCCTCCGCCGCCAGCAGATCGAGGAGAGCACGGCCGGCGAGGAGCAGAAGCGGATCGAGCGGCAGCGGCTGAACGCGCTCGTCGCGCTCTGCGAGGCGCCGGTCTGCCGGCGGCAGACGCTGCTTTCCTATTTCGGCGAGACGAGCGCGCCCTGCGGCAATTGCGATCTCTGCCTCCTCGGCGTCGCCACAGAAGACGCCACGGTGGCGGCGCGAAAGGCGCTCTCGGCGATCGCCCGCACCGGCGAGCGGTTCGGCACCGGGCATCTCGTCGCCATCCTCACCGGCGACGCCAACGAGGCGGTGCTGCGCTGGGGGCACGACAAGCTCCCCACTTTCGGCGCCGGCGCCGACATGACCAAGCGCGCGTGGAACGCCCTCTTCCGCCAGCTCTACGCCGCCGGCCACATCGAGCCCGACAACGCGCATTTCGGCACCTGGCTGATAACGGAGAGCGGGCGCGACGTGCTCTTCGGCCGCGCCGGCTTCGCACGCCGGCCCGATGCGGCGATGGCGCCGACGCGGAAGGAGCGGCGCGCAGCGGCGGCCGTCTCCGGCGACGTCGACCCGCATCTCCTCGCCACATTGAAGAGCCTCCGCCGCCGGCTCGCGCAGGCCGCGGGCGTTCCCGCCTACGTGGTCTTTCCAGACCGGACGCTGATCGCCATGGCCGAGGCGCGACCGACCACGCTCGGTGCACTCGGCGAGTTGCACGGTGTCGGCGCCAAGAAGCTCGCCACCTACGGCAAGGCGTTCCTCGACGTGCTCGCCGAGCGCAGCGCGTAGCTCCAGGTCCTACGTGACCGCTCTTTCCGTCGTCGTCTTCGTCCTCGTCTATCTCGGCATGGCGCTCGGCCGCGTGCCGGGGCTGGCGCTCGACCGAACCGGCGTCGCGCTTCTCGGGCTGATCGTGCTTCTCGCGAGCGGCGACCTGCCGCTCGACGAGGCCGGGCGTGCGATCGACATGCCCACGATCGCGCTTCTCTTCGCGCTGATGATCCTCTCGGCGCAGTTCGAGAGCTCCGGCTTCTACGGCTGGGTCGCCGAGCGGGCGACGCACGCGGCGAAGAACCCGAAGGCAGTGCTCGCGGTGCTCGTCGCCGTCACCGGATTCCTCTCCGCGCTCCTCACCAACGACGTGATCGCCGTCGCGCTGACGCCGCTCGTCGCCGCCGGGCTGATGGCACAGGGGCTGGAGGCGCGCCCCTACCTTGTGGCTCTCGCCGGCGCGGCGAACGCCGGCTCCGCCGCGACGCTGATCGGCAATCCGCAGAACATCCTGATCGGCCAGGCGGGGCACATCGCGTTCTGGCCTTATGTCGGCTTTGCGCTGCCGCCGACGATCGTGGCACTCGCGGCCGTTTACTTCGCCGTCGTCTTCACCTGGCGGGAAAGCTTTGCCGGCGGGCAGACGGTGGCGGCCGCGCCGGCCGAGGCGACCGCCCCGACACGCCTGAACCGTTTCCAGCTCGCCAAAGCCGTCGTCGCGGTGGTCGCGCTCGTCGCGCTCTTCCTGAGCCCGCTGCCGCGCGAACTCTCCGCGCTCGCCGTCGCCGGCGCGCTGCTTCTTTCGCGGCGCATCTCGTCGCGCGCCATGATCGGCGCGGTCGACTGGCATCTGCTTCTTCTCTTCGTCTGCCTTTTCGGCGTGACCGCGGCCTTCGCCAAGACCGGCCTCGCGGCGGACGGACTTCAATGGCTCGCCGAAAACGGCCTTCTCCCCGACCGGCTCGCGGTGATGAGCCCGCTCGCGCTCGCCGCATCGAACACAATCGGCAATGTCCCCGCCGTGATCCTGATCCTCAGGCTTCTTCCAGATCTCCCGGACGGCGCGCTCGCCGGCCTGGCGCTGCTCTCCACCTTCGCCGGCAACCTGCTTCTGACCGGCTCGCTCTGCAACATCATCGTAGCGGAGCGCGCCGCGGCAGCGGGGGCGCGACTGAGCTTCGCGGATTTCGCGCGGAGCGGCATCCCGATGACGCTTGTGAGCATCGCCGTGACCGTGGCGTGGCTCTGGTTCACGGGGCTGATGCGGCTCTGACGTGAAAACAGTTGCCGCTCCATCTCAACGTCGTCATCGCCGGACTTGATGCGGCAATCCACTTCGTGGCGGTCGCGGGTGTCGGGAGCGTTACGGAATGGATGCCCGGATCAAGTCCGGGCGCGACGACATAGAAGTACGCGCCTCCATCCCGCGGCCTTTCGGGCCCGGGTGGAAAAGAGGGGTGCGGGGCGCCTTCGGGGCACCTGGTGCTGCGGTCCCGAAGGACCGCAAAGAAGATGTGTGCCGGCGCCCGCTTGGCGCCCCGCGCGGAGGAGAGGCTTGCTCTGTGCGACCCCGGGACATCTACCTTTCTTCCCAATCAGCCGTCCCCTTTCAGGGATTGCTTCACGCCAGGTGTTTTTGCTCGGCCGCACAGCTTGGACCCTGCGACGGTGCATCGGGGCGTCACGCCCTTCACCGCTACAGCTCCGCATCCCCACCCCGTCAGGTCGACGCCGGCCGACGCCCTCAGCGGGCAGGGATGGCGCGGAGCATAAGCGCGGATTTCCGCGCGGGCATAAATCGGGCGTTATCCCGACAGCGCCGTGGCAGAATGTCAGTCAGAGGAATGAGCGCGTGGGAAAATGAAGCGGCGGCAGAAACCGGGAAGCGTGAGAGCCCTTGAAGAGCTGGGCCGCGTGCCGCTCAGCGAGAATTTCTTCATGCGCGATTTCCTTCATTCGGAGATCGCGAATTTCTTCGGCATTCCGAATTTTCCCGACGATCCGGATCTTGCGATCGAAGCCGGCGCGGCGCTCTGCGCAAATCTGCTCGAGCCACTGCGCGAAAAATTCGGGCGCATCTCGATCCGCTCCGCCTACCGAACGCCGGAAGTGAACCGCTACGGCAACGAGCGCGGCTTCAATTGCGCGCAGAACGAAAGGAGCCTCGCCAGCCACATCTGGGATCGCCGCGACGCGAACGGCGAGATCGGCGCGATGGCGACGATCGTCGTGCACGCGCTGATCCCCTACTACCAGCGGACCGGCCGCTGGGAGGCGATGGCGTGGTGGGTGCACGACCACCTGCCCTATTCGGAGATGGAGTTCTTTCCGAAATACGCGGCTTTCAATCTCGGCTGGCGCGAGCGCCCGCGCCGCGCGATCCGAAGCTACATCCCGCCCCGCCTCGGCTGGCTGACGAAGCCCAAAATGGCGAACCAGGACCTCGGACGACACGATAGCGACTACGCCGATTTCCTCGGCACATTGACACGATGAGTGATGCCGGTCGCGCCGAAGGCGGCCGCGAGCGTGTCCGGGTCAGTGGATCAGCACCGGCTCCAGGTCGAAGAAGGCGAGCGGCACCTCCTCGCAAGTCGTCACCAGCACCTTCATGTCGCGGTCGATATCGATGCCTTTCGGGCCGCCTTCCTGCGGATTGGCCCGGCCGCGCAAATAGGCCTCGTCGCTCATGACCCGCATCGATGTCGCGGGGTCGCGCGAGCCGCGCCAATCGCCGTCGGCGCTTGAATAGACGCGTACGAAGGGCTCACCCGCATCGGCGACGACGATGAACCGGCCATCGGCGGCGAACCGCACCCCGTGCGGATAGCTCACCCCGCGAAGAGTACCGACCGGCGGTGACCGCCGGTTCAACAGCCATGTGTTGCGAAAGATCAGAACGCTGCTCGTATCGTGATTGCTGACGGCGATCCAGCGCTCGCAGGGGCTGACGGCCATGGCGTCGGGGACGCGGAGCCCGCTTTCCAGCAGCACCCTGTTCCGGGCGACGCGCAGCCGCGCCCGTCCATCGAGAGCATGCCGGGTCACCCGGTTTGCGTAGCTGTTGCAGACGAGAATGTCGTAGCGGTCGCGGCCGCGGGCGATGACGGCCACCGCGCCCGGCGACCTTATCTTGCGAAATGCCGCCGCCTCGTCGACCGGCTGCACAGGGACCGTCACGTTGCGCTCTTCCGAGCCGCGCGGCGGAATCTTGATGACCGGCACTGTTCCCTTGCGATCGGCGACAATCAGGGTCTCGGAATCGAGGAACGCAAGGCCGTGCGGATGCCGCAGACCGGGCGACGCGATCGCGACGACGCCGCTCAGCGCAATTGTCTTCCTCCTCGTCGAGGAATCCATCTCGACATCGATGAAAACGCAGGTCCCGGCGTTGAAACTCGCAAACGCCAGCCGCCGATTGTCCGGCGAGAACATCACGTCTTCCGTGCGGCCCAGAGAGGCGATGGCGCTCCACGCGTTGTCGGATGCCGTGAACGCAATCTGATTTTCCAACACGAGGCCCCGATCCAGCTAAGGCTTCAATATTGGCAGCTATCGCGCCGACGAGCCAGACCGCAACGGCTCGGGCCGTCCGCGCCGACGAACTCTACTCCGCCGGCGCGGGCGGCTTGATGATCCGGTCGGCGATGCTCTCCAGCATCGGCTGGCGGCCAAGCAGGGCGCGCGAGCCGTAGTGCGCTGCGACCGCGATCGCGATCATCACCGGGATGATCGTGGCGACGGAAAAGACCGGCCGGCCAAGCCACGCGGAAACCGCCGATCCGAGAAAGCCGCCGCCCATCTGGAAGAAGCCCATCAGCGCCGCCGCCGATCCGGCGATGTCGGGAAAATAGGCGAGCGCGGAGGTCTGCATCGACGGCGAGATGAACGCGATGCCGAAGGCGAAGAGCCCGATCGGCCCCATCACGCCGAAGAAGCTCGGCGGCTCGATGCGAAGGACGGTCGCGAGCAGGACGCCGGCAATGGCGATCATGAGCATGCCGAACGGAACCAGCCGATGCGCCTGGAAGAGGCGAAGGAGCCGCCGCATCACGAGCGCGCCGACCAGATAGGAGCCGGACTGCATGATCATCGAGAAGCCGAACTGCGTCGGCGTCAGCCCGACCTCGTCGATCATGACGAAGGGAAGCAGCGTCGCCATCGTGTAGAGCGCGCCGGCGGTGCAGTCGAAGACGATGCTCGGACCGAGAAAGGCCGGGCTGACGATGAGACGTCCATAGTTGCTGAGAAGCCGGGCGGGCCTGAGCCGCGAGGGGTCGGGATTGCTCAGCGTCTCCGGCGTCAGCGTCAGCAGCACGATCGTCAGAATCGCGCCATAGCCGACCATGAAGGCGAAGATCGACTGCCAGCCGAAGAGATCGAGCGCGATGCCGCCGATCGTCGGCGAGGCGGCCGGGCCGATCGCGAGGAGCACGCCGATCATGTTCATGATGCGCACCGACGCGTCGCCGGTGTGGAGGTCGCGCACCATGGCGCGGGCAATGGAGACGCCTGCCGCCGCGCCGATCCCCTGTACGAGCCGCGCGGCGAGAAGCCATTCCACCGACGGGGCACTCGCCGCGATGACGCTGCCGACGAGGTAGATGAATGTGAAGGCGAGCGCGACCCGCCGCCGCCCGAACGCGTCGGAGAGCGGCCCGCAGACGAGCTGGGAGAGCGCGAAGCCGGCGAAATAGCTGGTCAGCGTCAGCTTGATCGTGGCGACGTCGGTGGAGAAGACGTGCACCAGCTGCGGCATCGCCGGGGTGTAAAGAGAAAGCGAGATCGGGCCGAGCGCCACCAGGAGCCGCCGATCACGGAGAGCTTTCCCTCGCTCATGACGGGCTTCGTCATGCAGCGACGTCCTTCGCGGCGGCGGAGAGGTTGTCGCGCATATGTTCCAGCGCCCGGCCGACGACCTCCACCTCCCGCTCCGAAAGGCCGGCGGCAGCCTGCCTGCGGACGCCGCGCGCGATGGTCTCGAGCTTTTCGAGGAACGGCGCCGCCGTCGCCGTCACCTTGACGATCTTGGCGCGGCGGTCGGTCGGATCGGTTTCGCGCGCGACCAGGCCACGCGCCTCCAGCTTGTCGAGGAAGTTCACCAGCGTCATCGGCTCGATGCTCATGCGCTCCGCAAGCGCGGCCTGGCGGATGCCGTCCTGCCGCGCGGCATGAAACAGCGTCCGCGATTCGCCGACGGTTATTTCGAGCCCGGCGGAAGCGATCGCGGTCTCGAAGCGCCGCCGCACCGAGCGCGAGACGTCACCCACAAGGAAGGCGATCGTGTCGGGTCCCGACCTCTTCATAGCTCTGCCTTATAGTATGATAGCCTTACTAATTATTCATCGACGCGGCGGCGTCAAGAGGGCCTTCCCTGGCGATCAAACATTGAATGCCGCGCTCGCCTGCATACGTTAGGGAGGAACCCCGCGGAGGCACATTCATGTCCTGGTCCTTCCCGATCGGCCGGCTTTTCGGCTCGGAAGTCCGCGTCCACGTCACGTTTTTCCTGCTGCTCGCCTGGATCGCAATCGCCCACTACCAGCAGGGCGGCACGCAGGCGGCGGTCGAAGGGGTGGCGTTCATTCTGGTGCTCTTCGCCTGCGTCGTCGCGCACGAGTTCGGGCATGCCCTCGCCGCGCGCCGCTACGGCATCCGGACGCCCGACATCACGCTGCTTCCGATCGGCGGACTCGCGCGGCTCGAGCGCATGCCGGAAGACCCGCGCCAGGAGATCATCGTCGCGCTCGCCGGGCCGGCGGTGAACGTCGTCATCGCGGCGGTGCTGATCCTGTTCCTGAATTCGAGCTTCAGCCTGGACGCGTTGCAGCGGCTCGACAATCCGAGCGTGAGCTTCCTGGCGCGCCTCGCCTCGGTGAACATCTTCCTCGTGCTCTTCAATCTGATACCGGCGTTTCCGATGGACGGCGGCCGCGTGTTCCGCGCGCTGCTGGCAATCTGGTATCCGCGCCGGCAGGCGACCAACATCGCGGCGAAGGTCGGGCAGGCGCTCGCCTTCGGCTTCGGCTTCCTCGGCCTCGTCGGCGGCAATCCGTTGCTGATCTTCATCGCCATCTTCGTCTACCTCGCGGCGACGGCGGAGGCGCAGATGGTCGGGCTGCAGGACGTGTCGCGACATCTCGGCGTCGGCGACGCCATGATCACGCGCTACGAAGCGCTCGGGCCGCAGGCGACGATCGGCGACGCCGCGGATCTTCTGCTTCGAACGACGCAGCACGAATTTCCCGTCGTCGACGGCGCTGGCAAGCTCCGCGGTCTTCTGACCCGCAACGCCATGGTGGCGGCGCTGTCGAAATCCGGCGCGACGACGCCGGTGATCGAGGCCATGGCCGCGGACGTGCCGACCGTTCCGATCGGATCGCGGCTGGAGAAGGCGCTGCAGCTCCTGCAACAGCGAAGCGCGCCGGCGGTCGGCGTCGTCGACCGCAACGGCAAGCTCGTCGGCTATGTCACCTCGGAGAACGTCGGCGAGCTGATGATGGTCGAGCAGGCGGGCGTCGCAATCAGGGACAGCCGCGCCGCCCGCCCCACCGGTCCGCTGCTTCCGCGCTGAACAGCTGACGCTCACTCGTGATAGCGGTAGGAACCGACCTCGCACACGTTTGGAAAATCGCACAGATCCGGTGCCGGGGACCGACCCCCGGCACCCCTACCCGGCAGATTCAAGCGCCGCTGGCTTCTTCAGCAACCTCGGCATCGCCCGCGGCGATCGCCGGCGCTTTCTCGTCGTCCGTCGCTGCCGGCTTCGCCCCGCTGGGCTCAGGGACGTGCGCGGCCTTGCGCCCCTTCCGGGCTTCGGCGAACTGCCAGAGCCCGAAAAACACCGCGGCGATGGCCCCGACAATTGTGAAAACCGAGCCGGCCGGCCCGAGCGCTTCGTAGGCCCAGGCCAGGAGACCTACGGAGACCGAGACCGATTGCGGATACCGGTCTACAGACACCACATGATCGCGGCCCTGCACCGCGACCTTCTGAAAGAAGCCGAACGTCAGGATCAGCGGGCCTTTCTCGCGCGGTATAACGCGCCACGTCCACGTCGCGGGGCTCGCCGTCGTGACCGTCTGCCAGGTCGGCGAATTCGAGCTGATGTCGAAGCTCGCACCCTCGAGCGTCGCCATGACATCGTCGGTGGTGCTAACGGGTATCGTCTTGAGGATATTGGCGCCCGACGGGCCGATCACCCTCGCCGTCGCGGTCCCGTCTCCGCGCTCAACGACGAACATCGCGGGATAGCCGTGATCCTTCTTCATCGCCTGCTCCACCGCGATGCTCGTTTTTGCTGGCCAGGCGATCCTCTTTATCTCCTGCCGCAGAAGAGCCTCTACCTCAGACGACGGCATCGGGGCGGACGCTTCCGCAGTGGCGGACGCCGGAAGTGAAATGGCGGCAGTGGCTTGCACAGCACCGACCACGATCCGCTCTGGCGGCGGCTCGGCGGCGTCGGACGCTCCCTCGCTGCCCACCGAGAGCTCGGCTTCTGCCGTCTGTGCCGCAGCGGGTACGGTCTCGGGCTGTGCGGCGGCTGCAACCTCTACGGACCCTGCCTGCGCCGACGCAGACTCCGATGCGCTTTCAGCGGCTCCCGCGCCCGCCGTCGCCGGAGCTTCCTGCGTCCCGGCAGCTCCTGCGCTCGCCGCCTCCATTGCCGGAGCTTCCCCCGCCACGGTAGATTCGGTTTCGGGCCTCTCGACGGCCGCAACCCCCACGGGCTCGGCTTGCGCGGGCTCTTCACGCGCCATCTCCCCGGCTGTAGAGCTTTCCGCCGCCGAAGTCGCCACCTCCGCAGCCGGGGGAGCCGATGCCGTCTCGCCGGAGCTCGGGAGGGTAGCGGGCTGTGACGTTTCGGTCGGCTCCGGCACGTACCTCGCGGTCGTCGGCGGCGCGGCACTTCGATCGAGCCCCCGGGTCATCGCCAAGACGACAGCGCCGCAAATCAGAAGCAGCGCGAGAAAGAATCCAACACCTCTATTCATTCGCGCCCCCAAGAGCGAAAGACAAACCAGTGTGTGCGGGAGTATGACTCCCGCAACCGGAGGTAGGCAACCCCAGCATTCCAGAATTGTGGCAAGCGGAGCGGCGAAGGCAGGTGCTACACCCGACCCCCCGGGGACATCTGAACGGCCTCTGGGCCGCGACTGCTGCTTTCAGGCAGGGTGCCGGCTACGTGAGCCGGCGGACCGGCACCGCGTGAAGGCCGCCGACCAGAGGATGGGCGCCGACGTCTTCGGCTTCCCCCGCGCCGAGGCCGGCGAGGCATGCGGTCTCCGCGCTCATGAGCACGGTGACGTCGGCGCCGGCATCGAGCTTGTGGCCGAGCGCCTCCAGACGCTGCGCATTGTTTACCGTGTCGCCGACGATCGTGTAGTTGACCCGCTCCCGCGTCCCGATGTTGCCGACGACGGCGGGGCCGGTGTGGATGCCGATCCGCACCCGCACCGGGCGCAGGCTCTTCTTCGCCCGCCGCGCATTGTCCGCCGCGATCGTCTCGGCGATGCGCCGCGCCGCGCGTACCGCCCGCGCCGGGTGATCCTCCATGCGATCGGGGGCGCCCCAGAACGCCATCACGGCATCGCCGATGAATTTGTCGATGGTGCCGTTCTGGCCTTCGATGCACGCGGTCAAGAGGCCGAAGTGGCGATTGAGGAAGGCGGCCGTCTCCTCCGCGCCCATGCGCTCCGATATCTCGGAGAAGTGCACGATATCGGTGAACATCACCGTCAGCTCGCGCGTCTCCGACACCATGCCGCCGCCGCCGTCGAGCGCCATCAGCCGCTGCACGAGCCGGCGCGGCACGTAGGTCTCGAATACCTTCAACGCGTCGAGCATGCGGCCGAAGGCGCGCGCCTGCTCGTCCACCTCGGCGACGGGACTGCGCAGCGGCCGCGGCACCGAATCGAGGTCGAGCTCGGCGACGGCGGCGGCGCTCGCCGCAAGCCGCCGCACCGGCCGCGCGATATAGCCGCCGAGCACGATCGCGGCGCCGACGCCGACAAGTGCGACGAGGATTCCGGCAAGCGCCGACAGCGCCAGGCGACGGATCGAATCGCTGATCTCGGTACGCGGGAAATAGGCGCCGACGGCGATCGGCTGCGGCCCGTAGCCGTAGAGCCATCGGTACATCACCAGATGATAGGTCCCGCCGGTTTCGACCCGGAACGTCTCCACGTATTGGCGGCGCGCCGAGTCCATGAACGCCACCGGCTGTCCCTTGGCGAGGTTGTCGAGCACGGGATCGCCTACGTCCGCGATCGGAACCACGGCGCGCCCCTTCGCCAGTTCGCTGCCGACGAAGCTCGGATGCGCGAGCACATCCTTGTTGCCATAGAGGATGAAGGCCGTCGCCCCGTATCGCTTGCCGATCTCGGCGACGACGTTAGAGAAGTGCTCAAGCGAGACGGCGGCGACGACGAAGGCGACGTCGGGCGTCTGCGAGCCGACATTGGCGGCGAAGTTCAGATAGCCGACGTCATCTTCGACGACCGGCGGTCCCCATTGCCGCGATTTCGGCGGCATGACGTCGAACGCCGCGCGGATGCGCGGATTGGCCTCCGCCTCCGGCCCCTCCTGTCCGGTCGTCCCGTCCGCGTTGCGGAACGCCAGGCGCCGCTCCAGGTCACGGTTCCAATAGAGAAGCACCTGCACCTCCGGCGCCGCGGCAAGCGCCACGGAGAGCGCCTTGTGGAGTTCGTCCGGCGTGGCGTTCTTGAGGCTCCCGGTCTGCACTTCGCGCGCAAAGCCGTCGACGAGATCGGAGGCGCCGTCGAGCGTGCCGCGCACCTCCTTCTCGATCCCGTCGAGGATCAGCACGGTGCGATCGTTCAAGAGGTCGAAGGTGTTCCGGGCGCTGGCGAAGAGCGCGATCGTAAGCACCGTGGCCGTCGCCACCAGCACCAGGCCGCCCATGCTGAGCGCCAGCAAGGTGCGAATGCGGATCGGCGCCATGCGCCAGCTATTTCAGCCGGAACGATGGGCGCCCGGCCGGATGATGTCGCGCCATCGGCGGGCCCTCAATCGGTGTAGCGGTAGGTTCCCACTTCGCAGATATTGACGCTCGCGCGCTGCAGCTCGACGCCGTCGTCGAAGACGGCGCGGAAGCGGTAGCGGCAATAGCCACTGCCGTCCTCGAAGTTCAGCACCACGGAACCGCCGGCCGGAAGCACGTCGTCACCGAGCAGGCTGTCGTGCCAATCCCGGATGGTGGCGTTCGTCGCGTAGAAGGCGACGATCTTGTGGTGCGAATCATTGACGACCCGCACCCGCCGGTCGAACGCCGCCGCCCCGCCCGCCGTGCCGGCAACGGTGACTGCGACAAATATGGCGAGGAGGGTGCGATTCATGCCCGTCTCCGTTAACCAATGGCATCCTAGCACGGGCGGGAAATGCCGGAAGCCTGCGGCTGGCGGGGATGAAACCGGGCCTCGCGGCACCTATCTTGCGTCTTGAAAATCGGCTATCTCGGCCGCGACTTCCAAATCCGGCAGGTTTTTCTTTGCCCGCGAGCCTTCGCAACGTCGCCATCATCGCGCATGTCGATCATGGCAAGACGACCCTTATCGACGTGCTGCTCGGCGCCGCCGGCACTTTCCGTGCCGGCCAGAAGGTCGCCGAGCGCGCCATGGATTCCAACGCGCTCGAACAGGAGCGCGGCATCACCATCCTCGCCAAGGTGACGTCGCTCCTGTGGAAGAACACCCGCATCAACATTGTCGACACGCCCGGCCACGCCGATTTCGGCGGCGAGGTGGAGCGGATTCTCAATATGGTCGACGGCGCGATCCTCCTCGTCGACGCGGCCGAGGGGCCGATGCCGCAGACGAAGTTCGTGCTCATGAAGGCGCTTGCGATCGGGCTGAAGCCGATCGTCGTCGTCAACAAGATCGACCGGCCGGACGCACAGCCGGACGTTACGCTCAACGCCGTCTTCGATCTTTTCGCCGCGCTCGATGCGAGCGACGCGCAGCTCGATTTTCCCGTCCTCTACGGCTCCGCCAAGCAGGGCTGGATGGCGCTTACGCCTGACGGACCGAAGGACGGCATCGGGCCGCTCCTCGACAAGGTGCTCGAACATGTCGCGCCGCCGGTCGTCGAGGCTGGACCGTTCCGCATGCTGGCAACCACGCTTGAGGCCGATCCGTTCCTCGGACGGCTCCTGACCGGCCGCATCCGCTCGGGCTCCGTCAAGCCCGGCCAGTCCGTGAAGGCATTGTCGCGCGAAGGCGAGACGGTGGAGACCTTCCGCGTCTCCAAGGTGCTTGCCTTCCGCGGACTGGAGCGCCGACCGATCGAGCTCGGCGAAGCGGGCGACATTGTCGCCATCGCCGGTCTGCAGGAGGCGAGCGTCGCCGACACGCTCTGCGATCCCTCCGTCGAGATGCCGATCCCGGCGCAGCCGATCGACCCCCCGACCCTCTCCATGACCTTCCGCATCAACGACGGGCCGCTCGCCGGCCAGGAGGGCGACAAGGTGCAAAGCCGCGTCATCCGCGACCGGCTGCTGCGCGAGGCGGAAGGCAACGTCGCGCTCCGTATCACCGAGGGCGATGACAAGGACGCCTTCGATGTCGCGGGCCGTGGCGAATTGCAGCTCGGCATCCTGATCGAGACGATGCGGCGCGAAGGCTTCGAGCTCACGATCGGCAAGCCGCGCGTCGTCACGCGCGAGGAAAACGGCGTCAAGCTCGAGCCGATCGAGGAAGTGATCATCGACGTCGACGAGGAGCATTCCGGCATTGTCATCGAGACGCTCTCAGGAAGGCGCGGCGAGATGGTCGAGATGCGTCCCTCCGGGGCGGGCCGCGTCCGGCTCCGCTTCCTTATTCCGACGCGCGGGCTGATCGGCTACCAGCCGCAGCTTCTCTCCGACACGCGCGGCACCGCGATCATGAATCGCATCTTCCACGCCTGGGAGCCGTTCCGCGGCGAGATTCCCGGGCGGCGGACGGGCGTGCTTCTCTCCAACGGCCAGGGCACCGCGGTCGCCTATGCGCTCTTCAACCTGCAGGACCGCGGACCGATGATGATCGATCCCGGAATGCGCGTCTATCGCGGCATGATCGTCGGCGAGCACACGCGCGGCAACGATCTTGAGATCAACGTGCTGAAGGGCAAGCAGCTCACCAACATCCGTGCCTCCGGCAAGGACGAGGCGACCGTCCTGACGCCGCCGATGAAGCTCAGCCTGGAGCGCGCGCTCTCCTATATCGAGGAGGACGAACTGGTCGAGGTCACGCCGAAATCGATCCGGCTCAGGAAGACGATCCTCGACCCGAACGACCGCAAGCGGGCGGAAAGGGCGAAATCAGCGGCAAGTGCGGCGTGATGGCTCGCCTCTGGCGGCAGGCGAGAGCCGCGCCCATCTAAGGGAACCTTTTGCCCGTGAGCGGACCCGCCATGTCAGCCCCAATGCCGCTTCCCACATCTGACCGCCAGGCGCCGGAATTTCCGCCCCATATGCAGGTCATCCGGCGGATTCCGGTCTCCGATCCTGCAGCGGTCGACGGTTCGCCGGAGGAGTGGCTCCTTTCCGGCGATGCAAGCTCGACCGGGCTCGCCGAACTCCTCGACGGCTTGATGACCCGCCTTGCCGCCGCCGGACTGCCCTTCGACAGGGCGACGTTCCACATCGGGACTTTGCACCCGCAGGTGCTCGGCTTCACCGCCAATTGGAACCCGAAGCAGGGTAGCTGCATCGAGCTGCGCGTGAACGTGAACATTCGCGAGACGACCGACTTCACGCTGAGCCCGCTCCGGCCCGTCCTCGACGAGCGGACGGCCATCCGCCTCAACCCGCAGGACCCGGACACGGCGATGCAGTTTCCGATGATGGCGTCGCTCGCCGCGGACGGCATCACCGACTATTGGGCGTTCCCGATCCCGCACGCCCGCAGCTTTCACAGCGCCATGACGGTCGCGACCCGCGCGCGCGGCGGGTTCAAGGCGAGCGACCTCGCGGCGCTGCAGAAGCTCATCCCGGCGCTCGCCCTTAATCTCGACCTGATCGCGCTCTCCCGCATCGCGGAGAACGTGCTCACCGCCTATGTCGGCGCGCGCAGCAGCGGGCGCGTGCTCGCCGGCGAGATCAGGCGCGGCTCCGGCGAGGTGATCGACGCCATCATCTGGGTCTCCGACATGCGCGACTACACGGGGCTCTCCGACCGCCTCCCGGGGCCCGACGTGATCCGCGTCATGAACGCCTATTTCGAAGGGCTCGTCGATGCCGTGCGCGACAATGGCGGCGAAGTGCTGAAGTTCATCGGCGACGGCATGCTTGCGATATTTCCGATCGGCCCGGGCAATCCCGCGCCGAAGGCGGCGGCGGCCGCGCTCGCCGCGGCGCGCAGCGGACTCGGCGCGATGAGGGCGCTTAACGGCGACGCCGGGCATGCGCTCGCGATCAACGGCGCCTGGCGTCCGCTCGACACGGGAATCGCGCTGCATCGGGGACACGTCTTCTACGGCAACATCGGATCGGCGGAGCGGCTCGATTTCACCGTCACCGGGCCCGCCGTGAATCTCGCCGCACGCGTCGAACCGCTGGCCAAGGAAACCGGGCGCCGGCTGCTGATGACCGAGGCCATGGCCGAGCTCCTCGAGGTGCCGCCGGAGCCGCTCGGTGCTTTCAGCTTCCGCGGCCTCACGGATCCCGTCGCCGTCTTCGCCGCATCCGAGTGAGGGCGCGACGTTCGTCTCGCCGACATTCGGCCGAAGCGCCGAACCGCGACTGCGCAAGGCGCTGGGAGTGCATTCCTTGCGCCTGGAATCCGGATGGCTTTCGGGCTCGTGTTTCCACTTTCCTCACGTCCCCGAGTGAGCGTAGCATCCCATCATGCCTTCGCTCGTCATCGATGTCAGACCGGGCCGCGCCAGCGATGCGGAACAGCTTGCCGACGTGCACGCAGCGGCGTGGCGCGAGGCCTATTCCGGCATCATTCCCGCACTGACGCTCGAGCGCATGATCGTGCGGCGGAGCGGCCCCTGGTGGCGCGACCTGCTCGGGCGGCGGCCGGTGCTGGTGCTCGACGTCGGCGGGACGGTCGCGGGCTATGCGAGCTTCGCGCCGGGGAACGGCCGCGGCCGGCCAAACGCCGCGGAAGTGCAGGAACTCTACCTGCGGCCGGAATACCAAGGCATCGGGCTTGGCACGCGCCTCTTCGCCGCCGCGCTGAGGCGCGTCAGGGCGCGCGGCTACGCGCGGGTGCTCGTCCGCGCGCTCGCCGCCAACGACCGCGCCAACCATTTCTACGAACGCCACGGCGGAAAGGTCGTCGCCCGCACCGACGAAACGCTCGGCGGCCGCACCCTCCCCTGCATCTGGTACGAGTTCCGCGCGTAAGCGGTGCGCGGGCCGGCATCCGGCCGCCTTTTCGATTGCCGACCCGCATATTGCGATGCAACAATGCGTGGCGAGAGGGCTGATTCTCGATGAGCGGCAGGGTCATCACGGTCGCCCAGCAGAAGGGCGGCTCCGGCAAGACCACCGTCGCCGCGCATCTCGCGGTGGCGCTTTCGCGTCTGAACGGCTCCGCGATCGCACTCCTCGACGTCGACCCGCAGGGCAGCCTCGGCGAGTGGTTCGAGGCGCGCGAGCGGCGGCTCGGCGAGCGACACACCGGTATGGGGTTCCGCACGGCAAGCGGCTGGGGCGCGCGGCGCGAAGCGATGGGCCTTTCGCGCGACTACGATTTCGTCGTCGTCGACACGCCGCCGAAATCGGATCTTGAGGCGAAGCCCGCGATCGAGGCGGCGAGCCTCGTCATCATTCCGATCCAACCAACGCCCGTCGACGTCTGGTCGAGCACCGCGACGCTAAAAATCGTCGATCGCGAATCCGTGCCGGCGCTCGTCGTCGTAAACCGCGTCCCGCCGCGCGCGCTCGTGACGGATGCCATGATCGAGGCGATCCTCGCGCTCGGGGCCGACGTCGCCGCGGCGCGGATCGGCAACCGCGTCGCCTTCGCCGCGTCGATGGGCGAAGGGTCGACCGTGATGGAGACGGCGCCGACGTCGAAGGGCGCGGCGGAGGTCTACGCGCTTGCGCGCGAGATCAGCCAGCGCCTGGCGGCGCGGCTCGCGGCTTGACGGGCGGGGCCAACAGACTTTCGCAAAGCCCGGCAAGGCGCGCGCCGTCGCCCAAGACCCGAACCGTCTTCACGCGCGCCGTCGCGCCGCCAACGACCGCGACCGACGATTTCGGCACGCCGAGGGCCTTGGCGACGAGCTTCTCAAGCGCCGCGTTGGCGAGCCCCTTCTCAGGTGCGGCGCTGACGCGCGCCTTCAAGACGGCGCGGCCGTCCGCCATCGCCTCGACGCCTTCCAGCGCATCGCGCCCGCCGCGCGGCGTCAGCCTGATGCGAAGCGTGAGGCCGCCCGCGTCCTTGTCGACGACCGCCGTCGGCCCCTTCACGGCACGTAGGGGAAGATGTAGCGGATGATGATCTGCTGGATCAGGATCACGATCAGAAGCAGGATCACCGGCGTGATATCGAGCCCGCCGAAATTCGGGACGAAGCGACGAATCGGACGGAGCGCCGGCTCGGTCAGCTGGTAGAGCGACCGGCCGATCGCGGCCACCACCTGGTTGCGCGGATTGACCACTCCGAAGGCGTAGAGCCAGGAGAAAACGGCGCTCGCAATGATGATCCACCAATAGATGTCGAGAGCCAAGAGAACGACATAAAGAACGGCCTGCATCGCTGCTCCGATCGGCGCGAGGAACTTTGCCGGCATTTACCGCTCGCACCGGCGAGTTACAAGCGCGTGGATGACAATCCAGGGCGGTGGTAAGGCTAACGGAAATTCACGGGGCCGGGCTTGGACCAGCGACTTTCCACCGATGGCGGCTCGCTCGCGGCGCTGCTTGAAGCCACCTCGCGGGGCGACCGGGCGGCATTCCGCGCGCTCTACGAGGCCGTCGCCCCAAAACTCTTCGGGGTCGTCCTGCGTATCACCCGTAGCAGGCCGACGGCCGAAGAGGTTTTGCAGGAGACGTTCATCAAGATCTGGCAGAACGCAGAGCGCTTCACGCCGGAAGTGGGCCAGCCCATGGCGTGGCTCACCTCGATCGCCCGCAACCGGGCGATCGACCGCATCCGCTCGGAGCGGATCGAGCGCAGTCGCGCCTCAGACGACGATCATATCCTGGAACGGCTGGCGGCGCCCGCAGCGGGCGACCCGGCGATGCGGCAGGCGCTCGCGGCGTGCCTTGGAAAGCTCGACGAGGAATCGCGCAATTGCGTGACGCTCGCCTATTGTTCGGGGTTCTCGCGCGAGGAGCTGGCTGAGCGGTTCGGCCGTCCGGTCGGGACGATCAAGACGCTGCTTCACCGCTGTCTGAAACAGCTCCGCGCGTGTCTGGAGGGCGAATGAGCGAGGAGCGCGACCTCGACGCCGCGGAATACGTGCTGGGCACCCTCCCGGCCGACGAGCGCGCGCGCCTCGCCGAGCAGCTGAAGAGCGACGCGGCGCTCCGCCAGGCCGTGCGCGCGTGGCAGGCGCGGCTCGCGCCGCTCGACGATACTGCCGCTGCAGAGGCGCCGCCGGCAGAGCTCTGGCCGGCGATCGAGCGGGCGACCGCCGCCGGCGCAGGCGCGCGCACGCCCGAGCCGACCGCCTCCAACGTCATCGTGCTCCGCCGCCGCCTCGCTGCCTGGCGCGGCGCCGCGATCGTCGCCGGCGCGCTCGCCGCCGGTCTTGCCGTCGTCACCGTCATCGACCGCCACGCGCTTCCGCCGGCGGCGGAAGGCGGGCGCTACGTCGCGGTGGTCGATTCGGGCGGGCACGAGCCGGCGCTCATCGCCGAGGTCGACACGACGACCGGCACGATCACCGTCAGAAGCGTCAAGGCCGAGACGCCGGCCGGGCATAGCCTGGAGCTTTGGCACGTCACCGAAGGCCACGCGCCGCGCTCGCTCGGCATTCTGAAGGCCGGGCTCGACGCGCAGACGATCAAGAGCCTCGCCGGGCCGGTCGAAGGGGTGATCGCGGTTTCGGTCGAGCCGGAGGGCGGCTCGCCGTCCGGCGCGCCGACCGGGCCGATCGTCTATACCGGCAAGCTGATACCGGTCGAGTGACGGCAGGCCGGGCGACGCTCCGGCGATGCTTGACACCCGGGAGGGCCAAACACTAAATGCGCTCCGCCGGCGAAGCAGATTTCCCTGCCGGTTTGGGGCCGTAGCTCAGCTGGGAGAGCGCCGCGTTCGCAATGCGGAGGTCAGGAGTTCGATCCTCCTCGGCTCCACCAG
>CAVTYQ010000004.1:0-616588 GCA_963739005.1 uncultured Alphaproteobacteria bacterium
ACCGGCTAGCCGCGGGCCGTGTCGAAGACGATCTCGCCGCGCTTCCCGATCGCGCAATTCGGTATCGCGCCAAATCCGGAACAGAAACGATGACCCGATAGGCGCCGCCCTCCAGCGTGCCGGGCGAGATCGCGAGGTTGGGCACGCTCGCCGAACGTCCGAGCAGATTGGCGACGGTGCCCAGATAGAAGCGGTCGCTGCCATAGAAATTGAAGCGAGCCGCCATGCCTGGAGCGAGACGATCGTAAATGGTCTCCGAAACCGTCGCCACCACGCTTGCCGTCGTACAGGCGGCGATGTGGGCGATCTCCTGTCCGGCGGCCACGTCACTTCCCGAAGGAACAAGAACGTCCCAGATCTTTCCCGAGCCGAGCGCTACGATCGGAACGCTTTCCCCACCGTCGATCGGCGCGATGAAACCGACCGTGTCATGCTTGGCGACGCGTGCGCCAATGGGATTGTCGGAGACGAACGTACCGGCGGCCGGCGCCCTCACCAGCAACAGCGGCGCATTGACGTAGGCCTCGGTGCTTGTCGCCGTGAGCACGTTCTTCAAGGGGACCACCATGAAAAGGAGCGCAGCGGCGAGACCAAGCACGGTCTTCACGAGGCGGCTGGTCAGCGACACCTTGTGACGAATTTCCGAGCCGGTCGCGGCCCCGAGCTGCGGCACCTCGACATCGAAGGCGCGCGCCTGGGCGACCAGATCGGCGCCGGCCCGCCCAGATGACGGCTTCTTCGCAAGGAGCGTCAGAGCCTCCTCGATGAGGTGCTGCAGCTCTTGAACGGACTTGCCCCCGCCGCGCTCAGTGTATTCGAGCGGCTGCGGAAGGACGACCGGTGACGGCTCCACGCGAGCGCGCGACTCCGAATCGCGCGCGATGTCCGGCGCTTCGGTCTCGACGCGCTCAATTGCGCTGCTCTTCGCCATTGTGCCAACCCCTGTGCCGGTTTGACGACCGGTCTCTCGACAGGGTTCTAGGGCCCGGCACATTGCGCCATCGCACCGGCTGACGCCGGGGAGCCGGGTTTTTCTCGGCGTATCGCTAACGCCAGGTTAAGCGCCGCGCGGCCGGGAGAGCTCAGCTACGCTCTTATCTCTTGTCGCTGGAACGACACATAGGCGAGCGCGAAGACGACGACCATTGCGGCGATCAGGCCGGAAAGCTGCGGCCAGATCAAAAGCGCACTCTGGCCGAAGGGGAGCGGCGCTCCGACGAGCGCGCCCTGAAGCTGTGACAGGAACACGAGCCCGAGGCTACGCGTCCCCGGGTCCAGAAGCGCAAGCGTCGCCTCGCCGAAGAGCGTATTCGGCGAGATGCGGGCGAGCGCCTGGCCAAGCTCGACCTGAAAGATCGCGGTCCTCGGATCGAACGGATCGACCGGCGCGAGGAGATTGGCGAGGAGCGGCGTCAGCATGCTCCAGAAGATGGCGAAGAAGAGCCATAGCGTCAGCGCCGCCAGCGCCGAGGTGGCGGGCGCGCGGAAGAGCGTGGAGAATAGGACCGCGATCGCCAGCCACACGCCGGAATAGGCGAGCGAGGCGATCAGGAAGGCGACTCCGCGCAACGTCTCCTCGCCGGAGGGCGGCAGGCCGAGGGTCAGGATTCCGAGCCCGGTCAGGAGCAGCCAGAGCGTGACCAGGCAGATGCCGAGCACCATCAGGCCGCCGATGAATTTTCCGGTGAGGAGCGCGTCGCGATAGATCGGCTGCGACAACACGCGGCTGATGGTGCGCCGATTGTACTCGCCGTTGATGGCGTCGAAGCCGAGCGAGATCGCGACGAGCGGTAGGAGAAGCGTAAGCAGCGAGACG
This sequence comes from uncultured Alphaproteobacteria bacterium, assembly GCA_963739005.1. Taxonomy (GTDB): domain Bacteria; phylum Pseudomonadota; class Alphaproteobacteria; order Rhizobiales; family Afifellaceae; genus DASWJZ01. Next base: position 1,817 of record CAVTYQ010000004.1, read on the forward strand.
AAGGAGGGCAGCGGATCGCGCGCCGTGGTGAAGAGGCGCAGGAACAGGAAAGGATCCTGGCCGACGGTGTCCTTGATCTGCCCGATCGCGCCATAGACCGCGCCGAAGGCGGTCAGAATGACGAGCAGCATGACGAGATGCATGCGGGCGCTCGTCAGATGATCGGCCGCCTCTTTCATGGCGACCGCCGCGAGACCGGTAAAGGGAGAGCCTTCACGCCGCATGGGCCACCTTCTCGAAATAGCGGACATAGACCTCGTCGAGGCTTGACCGGTCCATGCTGATGTTGGTGAGCGCGCCGCCGGCTTCGACGATGCGGCGCGCGATGTCGGCGCGCGCGTCGCGCGTGCAATCGGCGCGGTGGATGCTTCCCTGCAGCGGCGTCACGGCGGTGATGCCGTCGACGCCCTTCAGCGCGCCGGCGACGTCGACCCCGGTGGCGTCGACCTCGATCACGTAGGAGCCGCCGAGCACTTCGGCAGCAAGGTCGGCGACGCGACCGACGAGCCCGGCCCGCCCGACGTTGAACAGAGCCACGCGGTCGCAGATCGATTGCACCATCGTAAGAAGATGCGAGGAGAGCAGGATCGTCATTCCGCGCCGCGCCATCTGGCGGATCAGGTCGAGGAGCTCCTGCGTCGATTGCGGGTCGAGCCCCGATGTCGGCTCGTCGAGGATCGCGACTTCGGCTTCCTTGAGCAGCACGTCGGCGACGCCGAGCCGCTGCCGCATGCCGCGCGAGAATGTCGAAACGCGACGGTTGGCGACGTGGTCGAGGCGCACGTCCTTGAGCGCCATGTCGATCCGCCCGGCGGCCTCGGCGGAGCGCAGCCCCTGCAGCCGCGCGACATAGGCAAGGTTCTCGCGCGCGGTGAGCTGGTCGTAGAAGCCGACGGCGTCCGGCAGGTAGCCGACACGCTTCTTCACCGCCAGCGGCTCGCGCAGCGGATCGCGGCCGAGCACGCGCACCGAACCCTCGGTCGGATCGGTCAGGCCGAGGATCATCAGGATCGTCGTCGTCTTGCCGGAGCCGTTCGGACCGAGCAGTCCGAAGACCTCCCCCGCCTCGATCGTGAGGTCGAGGTTGTCGACGGCCGTTACGCTGCCATAGCGCTTGGTAAGGCCGCGGGTCTCGATGACGGGCGCGCTCATCGGCGGCCGTAGCGCGTGACGGCGAGAGCGAGTACCAGCACCGCGGCGGCGATGATGCCGAGCCCGACGATCCCCCAGATGGTCGAGGTCGTCACGGTCGTGCGGAAATCGGCGCTGGTCGACGTTCCGTCGCCGTTGGCGCGAACGGTGACCATGTAGTCGCCGGCGATCGCCTTCTCCGACGGCGTGATCTCGACCTGCACCGGCTGATGCCCGCCTGTGTCGAGCGCGGGAAGCTGATCGGGCGTGAACGACACCTTCCAGCCGGAGGGTGCGTTGGCGCTGAAGCGGATCGTCTTTGCCGGCGCCGAGCCGCTGTTGCCGACATCGAACGCGAAGGTCTCGGCCTTTCCGGCGGTCGCCTCACCCGACAGCCGCCCGCCCGGCCCGGACACGGAAAGGCTCGGCTGACCGGTGATCTCCGCAACGAGTTGCGTCTCGGCGGAAATCTTCGGGCTCGTCGCCTGCATGACCATCGGGTAGTCGCCTGCCGGCGCGTCGTGCGGCGGCTGGATCGAGAGCTTCACCGTCTTCGACTCGCCGGCCTTGATTGGCAGGCTGGTCAGCTCCTGCGTGCCATACTGCTCCTTGAAGGTGGCGATGAACCCATCCGGAGTCTGCGCGATCAGATTGACCGTGGCGTCGTCGGGGCTGTCGTTCTTTATCGCGACCTGGAAGTCGAAGGACGAGCTCGGCGTGCCGCGCAGCGCCGGGAGATCGGGGTCGAGCTCGAGCTTCGCCGGCTTCGGCGCGGTGAGCCGCATCGTGATCGGCAGCGTCAAATCATGATCTGGCGCGTGTCCGACGACGCGGAAGTTCACCGTGTCCGTCTTCGCGTCGGCGGGCGGCGTCACCGAAAGCGTGAGGTTGCGCGTCTCGTCTGTGCCGACCATCGCGGCGGAGACCTCGCGGCTGTCACCGGTCAGCGTCCACGTCCATCCGTCGGGAAGCCCCTCGACGGAAAGCGCCACGCGCTCCGGCGGCAGGTTGGAGTTCTGCAAGGTGAGCGAGATCTTCGACTCGTTTCCGACCTCACCCGCGAGCTCCGGGAAGTCGGTCAGGAGCCAAAGCCCGCTCGCCTTCTGCTGGGTTGCGGCGGGCTGATCGGTGGTGGGCGTCTGGGCTAGGGCGAAGCTGAATGGAGAGAGCGAGAGGACGATCGCAGCGGCGATCGGAAGTGCGCGTCTTGGAAGCATCGTTCTTGTCCCGGCATCGTTGAAACTCGAACCCGATGGGGCCGGCGATCTTGCTGCCGCGCCCTTAGGCAGGGCGGCGTTGCTGTGACCGAATTGCGCCGGAAATCTGGCGAAGCAAGGGGGCGGCGGATTAAATAATCGTAAGATTTCAATGGGTTGAACCGAGCCCTTCGCGGGCAACTTTCCGGGACTTCGCAAATACTTACCGCGGCAAGCATCACTCGTCGCAGCGCCATCCGTGGCGTGCGTGCGACATTCGGCCCTCCCGACCGAGTTTCGGTGAGCGCTGAGCAACGGCTGCATCGGAGCGCGCAAAGCGCGACGCAGTGCAGGCCGCGGAGCGCCGCCGGATCCCGGCACGAGAAAGCCCGCCGCGTTCTTCCTTGCCGATGCTTTCGCACTGGTCGTCGCCACGCGCCGCAAGCCTAAGCATCGGTTTTCTTGTCAGGCTCCTGTCAGGTCACCTCGACTAGGGGTCGCCCCGCAAACGTCGTCCCCCTTTGTTTGCGAAACGTGATCAACCTTGGAGACCTTCATGAAAGTCGCTTTGCTCGCCGCCATGGCGTTCGCTGTCGCAAGCCCGGCCTTCGCAACGGGCACCTGCAGCACCGCACCCAAAGCCAGCTGGCAGCCGCAATCCAATCTCGAATTGCAACTGAAGTCTGAGGGTCTCGCGGTCCGCCAGATCAAGGTCGAGAACGGCTGCTACGAAGTCTATGCGACGGACAATGCCGGTAAGCGCTTGAACCTCGCCTACAACGCCGAGACGCTCGAGAAGCTCGAAAACGCCGAGGCCGGCGAGAACTGATCGCCCGACTGGGAATTCAGCGGAATGCCGAGAGTGCGCGTGTGGGATCCCCTCGTGCGCCTCTTCCATTGGAGTTTGGTGCTGAGCTTTACCGTCGCATGGCTCAGCGCCAACTCCTGGGAGAACCTGCACAATTGGGCGGGCTACGCCGCGGGCGGGCTCGTTGTCGCGCGGGTCGGATGGGGGTTCATCGGAACGCCGTACGCCCGGTTCACGCAGTTCGTCCGCCCGCCGGGCACCGTTCTCACCTACTTGAAGGCGATACTTAAGGGCAGCGAGCCGCGTTACGTCGGCCACAACCCGGCGGGCGGCGCCATGATCCTGGTTCTGCTGGCGGCGATGGTCGCGACCGCCTACACGGGCTGGCTGCTGACGACGGACGCCTTCTGGGGCGTCGTGTGGATGCAGCACGTCCACCACTGGCTGGCGCACGGCCTTCTCCTATTGGTCGGCTTTCACCTCGCCGGCGTCGTCCTCGCAAGCTATCGCCACCGCGAGAACCTCGTTCGGGCCATGATCTCGGGAAGAAAGCGGCCCTTGGAGGTTGACGACATCAACTGAACAGCAGCGCGTTCGTGAAGCGATCGCCGCGATCAAATCTGATCGGCGAGCGCTGCCGCGGTCTCCTTGCCGGCGACGACCGGAACGATTTCGAACGCGGTGAGATCCGACCATTCGACGACCCAACGCTGCAGCAGCGTCACGTCGTCCGTCTCCATGATCTGGAAGCAGCGGCTCAAGTCGGCGGCGGTCCAGCTTCCGACGAACGTCAGCCCGTCGGGCATCATGCGCCCCTTGTCGCGAAAGCGCCGATAGACGGGCCTTGCCGTCCTGGCTGCGGAAGCTCTCGATGACCATGAAAAGCATCTCTTCGCTCCGTTCCCTGTCAGGCGAAGGTTCCCTCACCCGCCCCTCAGCACCATGTCGTCGCGGTGAATCATCTCGGCGCGGCCGCGATAGCCGAGCACCGTTTCGATGTCGCTTGAGCGTTTGCCCACGATCTTCTTCGCGTCCTCCACGTCGAAGGCGATAAGGCCGCGGCCGAGCTCGGCGCCGCTTGCCCCGCGAATGATGACGGCGTCGCCCCGCGCGAAGGCGCCGGAAACGGAAGCGACGCCGGCCGGGAGCAGGCTCTTCCCCTGCTTCAAGGCGGCCTCAGCGCCGGCATCGACCGTGATCGTTCCGCGCGGCTCGAGGTGGCCGGCGATCCAGGCCTTGCGCGCGCTCGCCGGCGTCGATTGCGGCGCGAACCAGGTGCAGCGCTCACCCGTGTCGATCGACGCGAGCGGATTCTTCCGCCGGCCGCTCGCGATCGCCATCGCCGCGCCCGCCGCGGTCGCGATCTTGCCGGCTTCGATCTTGGTCCGCATGCCGCCGCGCGAAAGCTCCGAGCCGGCAGCGCCGGCCATCGCCTCGATCGCCGGCGTGATCGTCGGCACGAACTCGATGAAGGCGGCGGACGGGTCGGACGCCGGCGGCGCGCTATAGAGCCCATCGACGTCGGAAAGGAGCACAAGACAATCGGCGCCCGCCATCGCAGCGACGCGCGCGGCGAGGCGATCGTTGTCGCCGTAGCGGATCTCGGCGGTCGCCACAGTGTCGTTCTCGTTGATGACCGGCACCGCGCGCATCTTCAGAAGCGTCGCCAGCGTGGCGCGGGCGTTGAGATAGCGCCGCCGCTCCTCCGTGTCGCCGAGCGTGAGCAGGATCTGCGCGGCTTTCAGCCCGCGCTCGCCGAGACACTCCGCCCAGGCGCCGGCAAGCGCAATCTGCCCGGCGGCGGCCGCCGCCTGCGCCTCCTCAAGCTTCAGCGCCCCGCGCCCAAGGCCGAGCGCGCCGCGGCCAAGCGCGATCGCGCCGGAGGAGACGACGAGCACCTGCCGCTCCTTCGCGACGAGCGCCGCGATGTCCGCGGCGAGCGAGGCGAGCCAGTCGCGGTCGAGTTGCCCCGTCGCACCGTTGACGAGAAGCGATGACCCGACCTTCACGACGATGCGCTTGTGGTCCGCGATCCTGCGCGGCTTCACGGCTGGCTCCAGCGCGTATCAGGCGCGGCGGCGGCTTCCTCCGCAGCCTTGCCGACGAGCTCGAGGCAGCGATCGAGAAGCGCCTCGATCCCCTGCCCCGTCGCAGCCGAGATCACGAGCGGCATCTTGCCGGCGCGACGGCGAAGCTTCGCCTTCGCCGACTTGAGCTCAGCCGGCGTCGCGACATCGGCGCGCGAGAGGACGGCGATCTTGTCCTTCTCCGAGAGCCCGTTGCCATAGGCTTCGATCTCGCCGCGCACCGTGTCGTAGGCCTTGCCAGGATCGTCGCCGGCGGCGTCGACGAGATGGATCAGCGCGCGGCAGCGCTCGACGTGACCGAGGAAGCGGTCACCGATCCCGGCGCCCTCATGCGCGCCCTCGATCAGGCCGGGAATGTCGGCCAGCACGAACTCCACGCCCTTGTGGCGGACGACGCCGAGATTGGGATGCAGCGTCGTGAAGGGATACTCGGCGATCTTCGGCTTGGCCGAGGTGACGCGGGCGAGAAGCGTCGACTTTCCCGCGTTCGGCAAGCCGACGATGCCGATGTCGGCGATGAGCTTCAGCCTGAGCCAGATCCACTTCTCCTTGCCCTCGAGGCCCGGATTGGCGCGGCGTGGCGCGCGGTTGGTGGAGGACTTGAAATGCGCGTTGCCGAAGCCGCCGTTCCCGCCTTCGGCGAGGAGCTCGCGCTGGCCGAGCGCCGAGAGGTCGGCGACAAGCGTCTCGTTATCCTCCTCGAGGATCTGCGTGCCAACGGGAACGCGGAGCACCACGTCGGGAGCATTCGCGCCGTGGCGGTCGCGGCCCATGCCATGCCCGCCGGTCTTCGCCTTGAAATGCTGCTGGTAGCGATAGTCGATCAGCGTGTTCAGCCCGTCGACCGCCTCCGCGAAGACGTTGCCGCCGCGCCCGCCGTCGCCGCCATCGGGACCGCCGAACTCGATGAATTTCTCGCGGCGAAACGAGACCGCGCCCGCGCCGCCGTCGCCGGAGCGGATGTAGACCTTGGTCTGGTCGAGGAACTTCATCGGCGCCCCGATCGCGTTTCCCAAGCGGCGCGCGAAAGCTGCATGTCGATCGTCTCGACATCCGCGCCGCGCGCGCGGCACGAGACCATGTAGCGCCCGGTCTCGGAGAAGCCGAACTTCTCCAGCACCCGCCTCGATGCGTGGTTGTCGACGAAGACTCCGGCGCCGATGCGCTCGCCGGGATAATTGCGGAATGCGCGATCGACGAGGGCTCCGACCGTCGCCGTGCCGAGCCCACGACCCCAATGCGGACGGCCGATCCAATAGCCGAGCCGCGGCATCTTGCGCGGCGGGTTGCCGATGCCGGGCTTCTTCACCGTGCCTACCCCGATCGGCTCGCCGGCGGAGACGACAACGAAATCATCGCTCTCGGCGCCGCGCCGGACGCTCCGAGCCGCGTAGTCCTCGACGTCCCTGACGGAAAGCGGCCAGGGGACGACGGCCAACATCCGCACCACGTCCCAGTCATCGAGCAGCGGAAAGAGCACGTCCGCATGCGCGGCCGTCAGAGGCGCGAACGTCAGGCGCTCCGTCCTCAGGCCCTCTTTCGCAATGCGGCCGGCGGCGATCATGCTGGATATTCCTCAACGAAAAGGGGAAGCGGCTTCCCGCTTCCCCTTCGAATACTCGGCGCCGGGTCGGCGGGACGCCGGCAAGCCTGCCGGCTATTCGGCGGGCTCCGGGTTCGGCTCGACGGAGACGTAGGAACGCCCGCCGTCCTTCGTCTTGAACGCCACGCGGCCCTCGACCAGCGCGAAGATCGTGTGATCCTTACCGAGGCCGACATTGTCGCCGACGCGCCACTTGGTGCCGCGCTGCCGCACGATGATGTTGCCCGGCACGACCGCCTCGCCGCCGAACTTCTTGATGCCGAGGCGCCGGCCAGCGGTGTCGCGGCCGTTCCGCGAAGAGCCGCCTGCCTTCTTGTGTGCCATCTCAGAATCTCCTTCGAATTCTTTGGGCGCGGGCCGCGCCTACGCCGCGTCGCCCGCCGCTTCCGGTTCGCTTGCCTTCGGCTTCGCCGCGCGCGGCTTCTTCGCGGCCTTCGCCTTCTTCTCCGAGGGCTTCGCGCCGTCGGTCAGGATCTCGGTGATCAGGACCAGCGTGAAATCCTGGCGATGGCCGTTCTTGCGGCGCGAATTGTGCCGGCGGCGCTTCTTGAAGATGATGACCTTCGGCCCGCGCTTATGCTCCACGATCTCCGCCGCGACGGAGGCGCCGTCGACGAGCGGCGCGCCGAATTTCGGAGCGTCGCCGCCAAGTACCAGCACGTCGGAGAACATGACCTGATCGCCCGCCTCTCCGGCGAGCCTTTCAACGGCAAGCGTATCGTCCGCGGTGACGCGGTACTGCTTGCCGCCGGTTTTGATGACTGCGAACATCTTATCCTCGCGTTCGACGCCGCGCCTTGCTCTTTATCTCTATGAGCGGGCGGGCTTCTTCCAGCCGCGTCTCGCCGCCCCGGCGGGAGCTTGTGCGAGACAAACGATTAGGGCGCGGACCGGGAACGGTTCGCGCCGTTGCGGGGGATAAAGTGCAAAGGGTGCCCGAAGTCAAGGCTTTGGCGGCCTTTTGCTCCTCGTCGGCGGAATTTCGGCTGCCGCACCGCACCCGGAGAACCGGGCACCGCGCCATCCCCGGCCGACCGCCGCAAGCCCGCGAACCCGGCCTTGTCTGCCGCGGACCGAGCCGTTAGATACGCGTCAGCCTGTCACCACGGTTTCAACCCTGCGGAGGGATGCCGGAGTGGTTGAACGGGGCGGTCTCGAAAACCGTTGTGCGGGCAACCGTACCGGGGGTTCGAATCCCTCTCCCTCCGCCAGCCTCCCTCGGTCCATTCCGGACACATAGGTGACGGTTTATTCTGGAGACATAGGTAACACCTTTGCTCCGAAGGGATTGGCGATCGGCTCCAGCCTGCAGGTCTCGTCGTCGAAGTAGCCGAGATCGTAGTGCATGAAGCTGACGAGCCATAGGCGGTCGTCGACCTGGCGGATTCCGACCTTCTGGCCGGCGAAGACCTGGCTGAGGTTGATCTTGCGGCGCTTGAGGCAGATGCGCCCGCACGTGGTGACGGTGACTTCCCTGTCATGGAAAGGGTAGTCGAGCTGCGGCAGGCCGCGATAGGGGCGGGTTGAGGGCGCGTAGTGCTCGGCCGGGCAGGCCATGGCGAGGGCCTGGTGCGGGCGCTCGGTGTTGTAGCAGGCGACGAAGTCGTCGAACCTGGCCTGCTGCCTGAGCATGGTCTCCGCCGCCGGGCGGGTGGTCTCCAGTTTCAGCGTCAGATGCATGCGCTCATGGCGGCCGTTCTGCTGCGGGTTGCCCGGCTTGATCCTCTCGATCTCGATGCCGAGCCTCAGCCACCAGACGGAGAGCTTGGAGAGGTTGAAGAGCGCATTGGGGCTGGCGAAAGGGACGCCGTTGTCGGTGCGGATGGCCCGGGGCAGGCCGAACTGTTTGAAGGCGCTCTCAAAAACCGGGAAGGCGGTGGCCTCCTTGGTGCTGGCGAGCGCCTCGCAGGCGATCAGATAGCGGCTGGCGTAGTCGGTGATGGTGAGTGGGTAGCAGTAGCGCCGGTCGGCGAGCATGAACTCGCCCTTGTAGTGGGACTGTCGGAAGTTTTGTGCTGAGGCCGTCTGCGTCACTGAGTGACGAACCTTTCGCCGAACACGACGGCGAACTGGGTCCTGGCCTCGAACCATTCGCGCGGCGGCCGCTTCCACTCGTCGGCCTGGCGATCGAGGACCAGATATAGCAGCTTCATCGCCGCATCGTCATTGGGGAAGTGCCCGCGCGTTCGAACCGCGCGGCGCAGCTTGGAGTTCAGCGCCTCGATCGCATTGGTCGTGTAGATGATGCGGCGGACGCCTTCGGGGAAGGCGAAGAACGGCACCACGTGCTCCCAGTTGCGCCGCCAGCTCAAGGCGATGGCCGGATACTTCTGGCCCCAGGGGCTCGCTTCGAACACTTCCAGGGCCTTCCGGCCGGCCTCGGCGTCGGTGGCCCGGTAGATGGCCCTGAGCGCCGGCATCACCGGCTTGCGGTCCTTCCACGACACGAACGCAAGCGAGTGGCGGATCAGGTGTACGATGCAGGTCTGCACCACCGTGTCGGGGAACACGGTGGTGATCGCCTCGGGGAAGCCCTTCAGGCCATCGACCACGGCGATCAGGATGTCGCTGACGCCGCGGTTCTTCAGCTCGTTCATGACACGCAGCCAGAACTTGGCGCCCTCCGTCTGCTCGATCCAGATGCCCAGTATCGCCTTCGTGCCGTCGGCCAGGATCCCGAGCGCGATGTAGACCGCTTTGTTCCTGACGAAGCCCTCGTCCCTGATCTTCACCCGGATCGCATCGAAGAAGACCAGCGGATAGCAGGCCTCCAGCGGCCGGCCCTGCCATTCGGCGACCTCCTCCAGGACGGCGTCGGTGACGGCCGAGATCAGGTCGGGCGAGACGTCGATGCCGTAGAGCTCCTCCAGGTGGCCGCGGATCTCCCGCACGCTCATGCCGCGTGCATACATGGAGATGATCTTGTCGTCGAAATCCGGGAAGCGGCGCTGGTATTTGGCGATCAGCTTCGGATCGAAGGTGCCGGAGCGATCGCGGGGGATCGTCAGCCGCATCTTCGAGGTGCCGGTCAGAACCGACTTCTGCGAGCTGCCGTTGCGGCGATTGGCGTTGCCTTCGGCGCGCTCTTCCCCAAGGTGCTCGTCGAGCTCGGCGTTCAGAATGCGCTCCGACAGCGCCTTCTTCAGCTCGTCAACAAGACCGTCCTTGGCAAACACCTCCTGCGGATCGCGGCCCGCCAGAAGCTGCTCCAGAAGCTCTTTCTCGATAGCCATGTGATGATTCTCCTCTTTTCATCATCATGGCCTCACGCACACAATTCCTGACAGTCCCCTTGTAGTCGGCGCACCACAGCGCGTTGGGCTCGCTGGAGGACGACAGAGGCGTGCCCATGGCCCGATTGCGCCGCCTCTTGCGGCGCTTCACCAGCCCGTGGCGGTCGAGCACCGCGTGCACCGTGGAGATCGCCGGCCGCTGCACATCCGGATAAAGCCGCGCCAGCCGCTCCCTGATCTTCGGCGCGCCCCAGGCTGGCCTCTCCCGCTTCAGCCTGACGATCAGCGTCTCGATCTGGAAGGGCAGCTGGTTGGCGTGCCGGTAGGGTCGGCGCGAGCGGTCGGTCAGCCCCTCCACCCCGCAGTCGCGGTAGCGCTCGTGGATCTTGTAGCCGGTCTTGCGCGAGATGCCGAACTCCCGGCACAGCCCCGACATCGTCTCCCCGTCGAGCAGCCGGGCGATGAACTTCACCCGCTCGTCCATGATGTGACACTCCTTTGGAGTGGGCCCCTCGGGGTGGACGATTGGAGCGCGAATGAATTGACCTGGTGAGCCGGGCTTTCGAAGGATGGAAGCCATGCGCAAGACACCGATCCCACAGCGTTGAGTTCAAGCGGCAGGCGGCGCAGGAGTTTCTGGCGCGGCGAGACCCTGCACGGGCCTGGCGAAGCGCCACGTCTCCCGGAACCTCATCCGGATATGGGTCGACAAGTACGAGGCGGATAGCAGGCGTTCGACGACGCCGGCGCTGCCATTCGCCGATCTAATCCAGGACGGCATCGATGCCGGCCGAGCGCCTGGTCGGAAGCGAGGCGCTCGAGCCGTGGAATTTCTAAAGGGGGCCGCGGCTCGACCACGACCGCAAGCGCCCATGTCCGTGAATAGCAGGCCCTGCGGCCTCTCCGTCGCGGAACGGATGCCGCGTCTGGTATTGGGGATCGCGCGTTCGGACCTACTACGACGCGCCAAAGCGATCGCAGTCGATCGACAGCCGCGCTCGTTGAGGTGATGCACGCCATCAAGGACGAGTTGCGAGGCCTACGGCTGGCGGCGGATGCAGGCGGCGCTCGGCCAGCAGGGCTGGGTGGCGAACCACAAGAAGCTGAAGCGGCTGATGCGCGAGCACGGACTGAATCGCACGGAGACGCCGCCGCTACGTCGCAACCACGGACAGCGATCATGACCAGCCGATCTTCCCCAACAGAACGAGGGACATGATTGTCGACGGCCCGGACCAGCTCTGGGTCGCCGACATCACCTACGTCGCTGTGGCAGTGGGCTTCGTCTACGTCGCCGTCATCATGGACGCCTGGTCCAGACGGATCATCGGCTATGCCATGAGCCGACGGATCGATGCGCGGCTGACGCTGGCGGCGCTCGACGCGGCGATCGCGCTGCGCCAGCCACCGCCCGGTTGCGTTCACCACGGCGACCGCGGGTCCCAATATGCCGCCGAGAAGTACCGCGACCGCCTTCGCGAGGCGAAGCTCATCGGCTCGATGGGCCGGCGCGGCAATCCTGTACGACAATGCCATGATGGAGAGCCTGATGAAGACGCTGAAGGTTGAAGGCGTCTACCCGCTCGAGTTCGAGACCGCCGACGATGTCGCCGAGCAGCTCCCGGCCTTCATCGAGAAGTACAACGCCAGGCGCCTTCACTCATCGCTTGGCTACCTGAGCCCTCAACAGTATGAGAAGCAGCACGCTCGGCCGCCGGTCAAAGACGCCGCCTGATCCCGTCTGGCCCGAGGGGCCCACTCCACTTCCAGGGCACCTTTGCTCTCCCCGCAAAGGCCCAAAAGTGTCACCCATGTCTCCGGAATGATCTGTCACCCATCTCTCAGGAAGGGCACCAATGACTTAGCAGCTGCTACGGAGCGCATTTTCGGCTGATTATCGCGCTCGCGTCGGGGATGCGGCTAGTGACAGCGCAGCGGCACGGACGCTGCGTCAGGGTCGTCATCGCCTGCGATCGAAGGCCGCTCGAGGTAGCGGTAGCCGTTCACGCACACGGACGAGCGGTTCAGATCGTTCACCGTCGGGTAACGCGCTTGGGCTGACGGGGAGGCAGGATAGGCCGAGTGGGACGGGTAGCTCGGGCTCTGAGTGTGTCGCGTTCCAGCGGCATAGGAAGAGGAGGCGAAGGTCAAGGCGATCGCGAGCGCGGCTGCGGCAACGCTGGCTGCCTTCAGGGCGGATTGCAAATGGGGACCAAGCATATGACTCTCCAAATCTGGTTGATGCCTAGCCGGCTCCAAGCAGTCGGCTAGCGCCCCCGCACGAGGCGTTATGTGGTGCGCCGAGGGTCGCCGTGCACATTTATTTATGCATGCGGGCCGACATTAAATTTGCGCAACCAACCCGCTGCCTGCCGGCTAGCGCAGTTCGTCGCGCACCTTATGCTTGGCCCAGGCCGCCGAGCTTCAGGTCGGCGGCGTGGTCGCGTTCCAGCCGGTCGGCATGCGCCGCTCTGCCGGTCGCGCGGAGCCGCTTCAGGTAGGCGGGCAATTCGCGCCGGCAGTGGAATGGGCCGCCTTCGGCCATGACCGTCATCAGCGGATCGGTGTCGCGTTGGGCCGCCACCATCGTGTCGCCGCGCCATCCATCGAGCGCACGCATCGCATAATCGACGAGGTCGGCCCGCGCAGCCGCCAGATCGTGCTCCTCGTGAGGGTCCTCGGTCAGGTTGAAGAGCATGAAGGGACCGAGGTCCTTGTAGCCGTCATGGTAGGTGCGCATCATCATCCAGTCGGCGCCCTCGGCGCGGAACCGCACGGCGCGTTGCGCCGCCCAGGCGCCTTGGCTCAACACGAGGAATTCGCGACCGCCGTCTTTCTTGGCGGCGAGCGCGTCCGCGAAGGAACGCCCGTGCCAGACCGGCGGGACCTTGCCGCCGAGCCGTTCGACCAGCGTTGCCGCCCAGTCGAAGTGGTAGTGCAGTCCGGCGTTCACGCCCGTCATCTCCGGCGCGTTCGGCCAGCGGACGATGAGCGGCACGTTGCAGGTGTATTGGTCCGCCGTCTGGTGGTCGGCCCAGACATTGAGCTCGCCGATGTTCTCGCCATGGTCGGCCGAGATCATGACGATCGTGTCGTCGGCGAGCCCCAGCTCTTCGAGCGTCGCCATCAGCATCGCGACGTGGTCGTCCGCGTAGCGGATGCCGGTGTCGTAGCCGTTGAACCACGCCGCGACCCTTTCCATGCTATCGATCGGATAGGGCGCGCGCGGATAGTCCATCTTCTCCGCGCCGTAGCCGTTCGGCTCAAGCGCACTGTGCGGGCCAAATCCCTGCATCGAGCGTTCGAGCACGGCTTTCGTCACCCAGCCCGGCAGCGGCTCGTTGCTGAACGGATCGCCAAACGCCGCCGGCGTGCGGTAGGGCGTGTGCGGGTCCCACACATTGACGTGCATGAACCACCTTCCGCTCTTGCCCTTCCGCCGCAGCCAGTCGAGCGCGGTCGGAACGACCTCGTCGGCGGTCTCCAGGCCCTTCTTTCCGCAATTGAAGATCTCGTTGAAGCCCGCATACCAGTGCCAACAGCCGTGCCGCTCGCCGAACGAGCTCACGGTCACGGTTTGGTATCCGACATCGCGGAGGCACTGCATCCAGCCATCGTAGAGGAACGTCCCGGCCCAGCTCCGCTCCGCACCCTCGCGGAAGGGCTCGCAGGCGGTGCCGCCGTGCCCGACGACGCCGGTCACAAGGCCATGCCGGCCGCTCCAGAGCGCCGTGCGCGAGGGGTGGCAGGGGACGTCGGAAGCGTAGACGTTCTCGAAGCGGATGCCGTCCGCCGCAACCCGGTCGATGGCAGGCGACGTATTGCGATGATAGCCGTAGCATCCGAGGTGGTCGCGCCGCAGGCTGTCGATGTCGATGTAGAGGACGTTCATGGCTTCCGGTCTCTTCGTCTCACGCCGTGGTGGGCTTCGGGGGTAGGCTCAGTTCGGTATCGGGGTCGAAGGCGTGCAGCCTCGCCGGAACGGCGCGGACACGCACGCGCGCGCCCCGTTGCGGGTGGTCGGCGCCGTCGACGCGGGCAAGCAGCTCCTGCGCGCCGATGCGGAGGTTGAGAAGCGCGTCGGCCCCGAGAAGCTCGGCGAGCGCGATCTCCGCGTCGAAGGCCCACGCATCCGACGGCAGGCCCCCGCGCGGTGGTCCGAGGATGAGATGCTCCGGCCTGATCCCGAGCACGATCTTGTCGCGCGTGCCCACGTCCGCGCCGGGAACGTCCGGCAGACGGAGCGCGCCATCCTCCGTCCGCCAGCCGCCGGCGGGATCGCGCCGGACGTCGAGGAAATTCATCGCCGGGCTGCCGATGAACCCGGCGACGAACATGTTCGCCGGCGCTTCGTAGACCTCGCGCGGCGTGCCGACTTGCGCCACGCGCCCCGCGTTCATGATGACGATGCGGTCGGCGAGCGTCATCGCTTCGATCTGGTCGTGCGTGACGTAGACGGCGGTGACGCCGAGCCGGTCGTGCAGCTGCTGCAATTCCATGCGCATCCTGAGGCGGAGCTTGGCGTCGAGGTTGGAGAGCGGCTCGTCGAAGAGGAACACCTCGGGCGTGCGCACGATGGCGCGTCCGATCGCAACGCGCTGGCGCTGACCGCCGGAAAGAGCGGCGGGCCTGCGTTCGAGGTAATCGGTGAGGCCGAGCATCTCCGCCACCGCCTCGACCCGCCGGTTCATCTCCTTGCGCGGCGTCTTCTTGAGCTTCAGCGCCATGCCCATGTTCTCGCGCACCGTCTTGTGCGGGTAGAGGGCGTAGTTCTGGAACACCATGGCGACGCCGCGGTCCTTTGGGTCGACCTCGTTCATCCGCTGGCCGCCGATCCTGAGCTCGCCCGTGGTGATGCTCTCAAGGCCAGCGATCATCCGAAGCGTCGTCGACTTGCCGCAGCCCGACGGTCCGAGCAGGACCAGGAACTCGCCGTCGCCGACCGTCAGGTTCACGTCCTCCACGACGGTCACCGCGCCGAAGCGCTTTCCGATATTGGTCAGCTGCACTTCGGCCACGCGCGCCTCACTTGCCGACGCTGGCGGTCAGCCCGCCGACGATCTGTTTCTGGAAGATCGCGGTCACCACGAGGATCGGAACGATGGCGATCACCGTCGCGGTCGAGATCGTCTCCCATGGGAAAGCGTATTCGCCCGGATAGAGCGAGATGCCGACCGGCGCAGTGCGCATGGCGTTCTGCGACATCAGCACGAGCGCGAGCGGGAACTCGTTCCACGAAAAGATGAACACGATGAGCCCGGTAGCGACGAAGCCCGGCCACGAGAGCGGCACGACGACGGTCGCGAAGATGCGCAGGAACCCCATGCCGTCGAGGCGCGCCGCTTCTTCGATCTCCTTTGGCATCGACGCGAAGTAGCTTGAGAGCATCCACACCGCTATCGGAAGGAAGAGGCCCGAATGTGCGATGATGAGGCCGCTGTAGGTGTTGAGCAGCCCGAGCCGCAGGAACGTCTGGAAGATCGCCGGCAGCAGCGCGACCGGCGGGAACATGGAGACGGCGAGGATGCCGACCATGATCGCGGGCGCGTATCGGAGGCCGAGCCGCGAGAGGGCGTAGGCGGCGAGTCCCCAAAGGCCAGCGTCACAGCTGTCGCGCCGAGCCCCACGATGAAGCTGTTGAGGACGTAGCGCAGCAGTTCCGGCGACTTCGTCACGATGGTGATGTAGTTCTTCAGCGTGAACGGGTCCGGTATGTATTGCGGCGGCCATGCATAGATGCCGCCGGTCGTCTTCAGCGAAGTGAGGATCAGCCAGACGATCGGGAAGAACGACGTCACGGCTGAGATCACGACCAGCGTGTAGAGCACGAAGCGGGGCCTTGCGTGCGTCATGGCTCAGTCCCGGCCACGCAGCGCGAAGATGTAGATCAGGCTCATCGCGAAGATCACGAGGAACTGCGCGACCACGATCGCCGCGCCGAAATTGAACTGCAGAAAGCTGAAGATCACCTTGTAGGCGTAGAGCGACAGGCTCTCGGTGGCGTCGACCGGACCGCCGTCGGTCAGGTTGAAGGGAAGCTCGAAGGCCCGGAGCGCATCCATCGAGCGGATGACGAGCGCCGCCAGGATCGGGGCTCTCAGCAGCGGCAGCGTGATCTCGCGAAATTCCTGCCAGCGCGACATGCCATCCATGCGTCCCGCCTCGTAGAGATCCCGAGGGATCGCCTGCAGGCCGGCGAGGATGATCAGCGCCATGAACGAGCTTGTCTTCCAGACGGAGACGAAGACCATCGACCCCATGGCGAGCCACGGCTCGCCGAGCCAGTTGATCGGCCGGCCGGCGAGCCCGCTCTGCAGCGCCACCGCGTTGAAGACGCCGTAATCGGTGTTGTACATCCATCGCCACATCAGCGCGTTCAATGCGGTCGGCAGCGCCCACGGGAAGAGCACGGCGAGGCGGGCGAGCCCCTTGCCGTGGAAGCTCTCGTTCATCAGCACCGCGAGCGCGATGCCGAGGACGAGTTCGAAGGGGATGCTCAGCGCGGCGAAGGTGAAGGTGACTTTCAGCGCATTCCAGAAGCGGTCGTCGCGCATGAGCTCCGCATAGTGCGCCAGGCCGACGAAGCGGTAGGGCTCGGAGCCGTCGATGCTCGAATTGCCGACGCTCAGCACAAAGGACTGGACGATCGGATAGATCAGCACGAGCGCGATCAGGATCAGCGTCGGCGTCACGAACGACACGAGCGTGACGTGGCGGGCCCGGTCGAGCGTGCGGGTCAGAAGCAAGGGATTCGTCCGGGCCTATTGCCAAGTGCCGGGCGGGGCGGACCTTGCGGCCCCCCGTCCAGCGTGGGTCTTCCCCGAGCCTACTGGCCCAGGATGCTCTTCACCTTCGTTGCGGCGTCGTTCATCGCCTGCTCCGCGGTCTTCTGCTGATGCAGCGCGTTGGTGATCTCGATCTGCATCGCGTCGGAAACCTGCGGATAGAGGTTCCCGGTCTCCGCGGAAGGCCGCACGACGCCGACGGAGAAGTCAGTGCCTAGCTTGGTCAGCACCTTGGCGCCTGCAAGCTCGGGCGAATTGTAGACATCCGGTCGAGCCGGCGAGCGGTTGTCATTGAGCGCCGCCCAGAGTTGGTTGTCGGCTGAGGAGAATTCCTTCACCAGCGCCATCGCCGCGTCTTTGTGCTCGGAGTTGGCGTTGACCGCGAGCAGGAAGCCCCCCATCGCTGTCGAGTGCGCGTCGGTGTGGCCTTCGAAGTAAGGATCGCGCTCGAAGTCGAACTTGCCCTTGACCGGGCTGTCGTCGGCATTGAGCGGCGCGTAGACGAAGTCCTGCACCATCAGAAACACGGCGCGGCCCTGCTGGAAGAGCGTGCGGGCGTCGTCCGGCTTGTCGTTCAGGATCGACTCCGGCGCGATCTTGTCCTTGTAGATGATGTCGACCATCTGCTGCGTCGCGGCGATCGCAGCGGGCGAATTGACGGCGACGTTGCCGTCCTTGTCGAAGAAGCTGCCGCCGTTACCGTTGACGAAGGAGAGCCAGTTCATGAACAGGCCCTCGATCTTCGCCCACATGGACACGAAGCCGTAGAGCTGCGGGTTCTTCTCGCCGTCGACCACCGTCTTGGCGTCGGCGATCAGCTCCTCCCAGGTCTTCGGCGCCTCCAGCCCGTATTTGTCGAGCAGGTCCTTGCGGTAGAAGAGATGCGTGCCGTCGACATAGAGCGGCGCGGCGTAGACCTTGCCGTCGAGCGTCGCCGCCGCCAGGAACGACTGGTTGAACTTGGAAAGCTCGTCGGCGGAGAAATAGCTGTTCAGCGGCTCGAGCCAGCCGTGCTTGGCGAATTCACCGGCCCAGATGACGTCGACCGCGAAGACGTCCGGCGTCGGGCTCTTCGCGGTCAGGCTGGTGACGTAGAGCTGATGCGTCTCGTTGGGGACGTCGGAGACCTTCTGCCACTCGACGGTGACGCCGGGATTCTTGGTGGTGAACGCGTCGATGTCGTGCGGCACCACGTTGCCGTAGCCGCGCGACCCGATGGCGACGACGAGGCTTTCCGCCGCGGCCGCGAGGTCCGGGGCGATGGCGCAGGCGGCTGCCAGCGCAAGTCCCGCTGCTAGTCGGTAATGTCTCATCTTTTCCTCCCTGCGGTTCAGGCGACGTTTCTTCTTGGGCTGTCACGCTGCGTTGGAGCTCCCGGGCGCGGTGCCAAGCTCCGCGTAGATGCGCTCGCGCGCGTTCATTAGGACGTGACGCACATGCTCGATATGCGCATCGACGTTGCGGACGGGGGTCGCTGCCTCCGCGACTGTCAGTAGCGAGATCAACTCGCCGGACGGCGCGGCGACGGCGACGCAGAAACGGCGGATGCCCTTCGCGTTGCCCTGCATGTCGTATTCCATGCCGCGCGGGTCGACGCCGTCGATCCGCGCCCGCGCCGTCGCCCAGTCGACCTTCTCGCCGGCGACGCCGGTCTCGAAGAAAGCCGACAGGTCCCAGCGCACCTCGATCGTTTCGGGCGGCAGATGCGAAAGCGCGAGCCGCGAGATCGAGTCGAGCTCGTAGGTGCTGCGGATGAAGCCGGCATGCGCGCGCAACCTGATCGGCTGCAGGGGGTGCTCTTCCTTGTGATGCCAAAGAAGGTTCTGGCCGCGCCTCAGAACAATCTCCGAGGCCGTCTGCAGCGATGTGCAGACCGAGACGCAGGTCTGCCGGATGATCTCTGGCGAGGCGAAGTCGAGGGCGATCTGCCGCTCAAAGGTGAAATTCGGAAAGTACTGCTTGCTCGACGATTTGTAGGCGTAGCCGGCCAATTCGAGGTCGCCGAGGATGCGGTAGACCGTCGAGCTCGCAAGCTTGCAGCGATCGCATATCTCCGCGGGCGTGACGCCGCGCTCCGCGGAGGCGGCAAGCGTCTCGATGATTTGCAGAACCCGATCGACGGAGCCGAGCATATTCTTCCCAATTTTGGGAAGAATATTCCCATATATGGCAGGAAGCAAGGGAGACTAACCGTGCCCATACGCGTAACCGCCATCTCCCGGCACCTCTTTCTCGCGGGCGGCTGCGGTCGCTTCGACAGGCGGTCCAGGGGTAGGAGCCGAGCACATTCCGAAACCGCCACCCATTAGCTCAGATGGATAGCGCGCTGCCTCCGACGGCAAAGGTCACAGGTTCAAATCCTGTGCGCCAATTTCCCTAAGATCATCTCTTGCGACGGAACGGTCGGGCTCTTCCCGAAAGCCCTTCTGGGAGCCACTTTCCGAACCATGTCCGGGTCACTCTCCTGTGTCCGTCGGCGTTCGAACGCCTGAACAAAGCATCGCTCTTGAAGCGATAGACGAGGTCGAACGAGGAAAGAAGCGCGCATATCTGCTGAAGGTCGATTTGCCCGTCGTACATTTCGCGCTGCGAATACTCGGTGTAGAAGTATCGGCACTTCGCCAAGGCGTTCGCCCCACCGCTGATGAGGTCGATTTCGGCGCCTTGCACGTCGGCCCAAATAAAGTCGATCTCGGGTCTTCCCGCAGCTTCGTGCCATGTGTCCAGGCGGATGCACTGTATCGTGACCTGGTGAGCAAACGTGATCCGCGGGTGAGATTCGAGGTGCTTCTTTGGGGCTCTGATGGACCCCGACTTATCCCAACCCTCCGGGTGCTTCTCCTCCACGCCGCCACTCACATGGAAAGTAACCGGCGCATCGACCGCGCCGACGGCAGCTTCGATCAGGACAGCGCGTGGATCGCGGACACGTTCCCGCCACATCCTGATCGCGCGGAGGTCCGGTTCAAAACAGAAGAGGCGGCAAAGAGGGAACGTTCGGAGGAAACGAAGCGAGTGATTTCCGTTGTTCGCACCCATTTCCAATATCAGCGGATCATCGCGGCCCACTAGGTCGCGTATCTCAGAAAAGGCGAGCGGCTCTTGCCGAACCTGGTCGATCTGAGATTTCAACGGCCTTCCCCTATTCGCGCCGAGATTGCACCGCATGGCGGTGGGCAGCAAGGACGAAGCGGGTTTAGCGACCGCTACGCTTTCGGTGAGCGCCAGCCATTTCGCCGCCCGCATCTAGAAGTGCGATCAGGCCTTTGAGAAGCGCGGTCGGAGAGGGCGGGCAGCCGCGGATGTGAAGGCTGACCGGGAGCACTTCCGACACCCCGCCGACGACCGCGTAGGAGCCGGCGAAGATGCCGCCGTTAAGCGCGCAATCCCCGGCCGCGATCACCCATTTCGGGTCGGGCGTGGCGGCGTAGGTGCGCCGAAGCGCCTCGGCCATGTTCTTTGTCACCGGCCCGGTCACGAGAAGCACGTCCGCGTGTCTCGGCGAGGCGACGAAGCGCAACCCGAACCGCTCGAGATCGTAGAAGGCGTTGTTGAGCGCGTGGATCTCGAGCTCACATCCATTGCAGGAGCCGGCGTCGACCTCGCGAATGGAAAGACTGCGGCCGAGGCGCTTACGAGCGGCGCGGTCAAGCGTGTCCGCGAGCTCCCGCAAGTCGGCATCGTCGGGCCTTGGCGGCGGCTCGGTCAGCGGGCCGTGGACGATGCTTTCGAAGAGGGTTCTCCGCATGGCGTCGCCTTCAGAGGTCGTGCCCGGAATAGGAGCAGTTGAAGCTCTTGTTGCAGAGCGGGAAGTCGGCGACGATGTTGCCCTCGATGGCGGCCTCAAGCAGCGGCCACTGGAACCAGGACGGGTCGCGGAGGTGGCAGCGCGCGACGCGCCCGTCCGCGTCGAGCCTCAGCCAGACGAGGATGTCGCCGCGAAAACCCTCGACCAAGGCCACGCCTTCCCTCGGCCCGTTTGCGCTGAGCGAGAACGGCACGGCGATCGACCCGTCCGGCAGCCGGTCGAGTATCTGCTCAATGAGCGAAAGGCTCTGCTCGATCTCCCGGATGCGCACCCAGACGCGGGCGTTCACGTCGCCCTCGCGCTGCACAGGCAGTACGAACTCCAGCGTGTCGTAAGGCGGGTAGCCCGGCGTCTTGCGGCAATCGAAGCTGCGGCCGGAGGCGCGCCCAACGTAGCCGCCGGCGCCGAATTGGGCGGCGAGCGCCGCAGAGAGCTTTCCGGTCGCAACGGTTCGGTCCTGCAGCGAGGCGGTGTTGTCGTAGAGCTCCACGAGCTTCGGGAAGACGCTGCGGATTTCGCCGCCGAGGGCGCGAAGAAGCTTGCCGTGCTCCGCCGATAGATCGTCGGCGACGCCGCCGGGGAGGATGCAGTCCATCATCAGGCGGTGCCCGAACGCGGCTTCGGCGGCGCGTAGCACGCGCTCGCGCAAGATTCCGCATTGCGCCAGCATCAGCGGGAAGGTGGCGTCGTTGCAGATCGCGCCGACGTCGCCGAAGTGGTTGGCGAGGCGCTCAAGCTCCGCCATCAATGCGCGAAGGTGACGCGCGCGCGGCGGCGCTTCGATGCCGAGCGCCGCTTCTGCGGCGCGCGCGAAGGCAAGAGAATAAGCGACCGTGCTGTCCCCGGACGTGCGGCCCGCGAGTTTTCGCGCGCGATCGAGATCGGTGCCGCGCATCAGGTCCTCGATCCCCTTGTGGACATAGCCGAGGCGCTCTTCGAGCCGGACGACGGTCTCGCCGTTGGCGGTGAAGCGGAAATGCCCCGGCTCGATGATGCCGGCATGCACCGGCCCGACCGGGATCTGATGCAGGCTTTCGCCCTCGTTCGGCAGGAAGGCATAGGCCGCGCCGCCGGAATCGGCCGGTGTCGCAGCGCCGAGCGGATGCGCGACGCCCCATCGCCCTTGGTCGAGCCACGGGCGCTGATCCAGCGCGCCGTCCGGCTCAAGCCCGAAGAGATCGTGGATCGTGCGCTCCAGCCGGATCGCCGGCGCATGCAGCCGACCGACCGAAGGGAAGCGGCCGTAGCGAGAGGCGAGCGTGATGACCGCGAAGTCTGACTCCGCTTCGTCGAGCAAAGCCATGTGAACGTCGCTGCCGTCGGCCCACAGGCCGACGAGCGTCAGATCGCCTGCTGCAAGGCTCTCCGCCGCCGCCATCCAGGTCTTCGCATCGACCGCGATGCGCGGCCAGGGGCGGTGCGACTTCGCTTGCTCGCCGGTCGTGATCAATGCGCGGAGGGTTGCCATCGCGCTTGCCCTACCCGAGCAGGCTGGCGACGTGCCGGAACCAGGCGACGAGCGGCCCCGGCAGGAAGATGCCGGCGCAAAGCACCAGCGCGAGATGCAGGAACATCGGAATGTAGGAGGCCTTCGCCGGCGCGACCGGTCCGCGCGGTTCACCGAAGGCGACGCCATTCATGCGGAGGAAGAGCGCGCCGAGGGCGATCAGGAGGCCGGCGACGAGCGGGATGGCGAGGAGCGGCTCGCGCGCGAAGGTCGAGGAGACGATCAGGAACTCGCTCATGAAGAGCCCGAGCGGTGGCATGCCGGCGATCGCGGCGACGCCGAGGAGCAGCCCCCAGCCGAGCCAGGGATGCGTCTCGGTCAGCCCGCCCATATCGGCGAGCTTCTGCGTGCCCTTCACTTGCGCGATGTGGCCGACGGAGAAGAAGATCGCCGACTTCGTCAGCGAGTGCATGGTCATGTGGAGGAGGCCGGCGAAGTTGGCGAGCGGGCCGCCCATGCCGAATGCGAAGACGATGATCCCCATATGCTCGATCGAGGAATAGGCGAAGAGGCGCTTGATGTCGCGGCGGCGGTAGAGCATCAGCGCCGCGAAGATCAGCGACAAGAGCCCGAGGATGACCATAAGCGGCCCGGGCGCAAGCGCGCCGGGATTTCCGGCAAGCAGCATCTTGAAGCGGAGCACCGCATAGAGCGCGACGTTGAGGAGAAGGCCTGAGAGCACCGCCGAGATCGGCGTCGGACCCTCGGCATGCGCGTCGGGGAGCCAGGCGTGGAGCGGCGCCAAGCCCACCTTGGTGCCGTAGCCAAGCAGCAGGAAGACGAAGGCGAGATTGAGCAGCGCCGGATCGAAGCCGCTCGCCTTCTCCATGAGCTTCGTCCACACCATCGCGTCGATACCTTCGCCGACGACCGGCTGCGCGGCCGTATAGACGAGGATCGTGCCGAAGAGCGCGAGCGCGATGCCGACGGAGCCGAGGATGAAGTACTTCCACGCCGCTTCGAGCGCCTCGTGCGTGCGGTAGATGCCGACCATCAAGACGGTGGTGAGCGTGGCGATCTCGATCGCCACCCACATCAGGCCGATATTGTTGGCGACGAGCGCGAGGTTCATCGCGAACATCAGCGTCTGGTACATGGCGTGATAGAAGCGAAGATGCGTCGGCGTCAGCCGGCCGATCTCAACCTCATGCGCGATGTAGCTTGCGGAAAAGACGCTGGTTGTGAAGCCGACGAAGGTCGAAAGCACTACGAAGACAATGTTCAGATCGTCGACCAGGAGATAGACGCCGGGCGTCGGGCGCGCCACCAGGAGTAAGAGCGCGCTGACGAAGGTCGCGAACGCGGCGAGCGCGTTGATCTGCGCGCCGAGGCGGAAATCCGGAAGGAGGGCGAGGATTCCCGCCGCCGCGACGGGGATGAGGAGCACCGCATAGATCGGCTCGAACGGAAGGACGCTCATCGGAGCTCTCCCCGAAAGCTGTCGAGCGCTTCGATATCGACGGTGTCGAAACGCTCGCGGATGCGGAAGAGGAAGATGCCGATGATGATGAAGGCGATCAGGATGGAGAAGGCGACGCTGATCTCCACGACGAAGGGCATGCCCTTGGCGCCGGTGGCGGCGAGCACCAGCCCGTTCTCCACCGACATGAAGCCGACCACCTGGCTGACCGCATTGCGGCGTGTCACCATCAGGAGCAGGCCGAGGAGCACGACCGAGAGCGCGAAGGCGAGGTCCTCGCGCGCCAGAGGATCGACCTCGCTTGCAACCTTGAGCATCACCACGGTCGACAGCGCGACAAGGCCCATGCCGACGAGCATCGTCGACCCGACGCCGACGGCCGTCTCGATTTCGCGGTGAATGCCGAGGCGGACGATCATCCGGTGGAGCGCGACCGGAATGACGATCGCCTTGAAGAGGAGTGCGATCCCGGCAGTGATGTAGAGATGCGGGGCGTGCTGGATGTAGGCCTGCCAGGCGACGGAAAGCGCGAGGACGAAGGCCTGCAGCGCGAAGACGTTGAGAAGCGCGTAGAGCCGGCGCTGATAGAGCATCATCAGGCTGGCGAGCACCAGGCCACCGGCGAAGAGGTGCGCGACGTCGAAGATAAAACCGTGCATCACTGGCTCCGCGAGACGAAGAGGAGGAGCGTGGCGAGCAGCCCGAGCATGAAGGCGCCGCCGAGGAACTCCGGTACGCGGAAGACGCGCATCTTGGCGATCGCCGTCTCGAAGAGGCCGAGGAGGCCGGCGCCGATCGTGAGCTTCGCGAGATAGGCGACGACGCCGACGGCAAGCGCGACCGGGCCGGCGCCAAGAGCCGCGAGCCCCCAGGGCGCGAAAATGCAGGCGATGAGCGAGACGTAGAGGAGCAGCTTCAGCGAGGCCGCGAGCTCGATCATGGCGAGGTGGCGGCCGGAATATTCGAGCACCATCGCCTCGTGCACCATGGTGAGCTCAAGATGCGTGGCCGGATTGTCGACCGGCACGCGCGCGTTCTCCGCGATCGAGACGATGACGAGCGCGACGAGTGCGAGCCCGAGTGAGACGCTCAAGCCGGCCTGCGGGGAGAGCATGAATAGCGCGATGCTCGAAAGCTGCGTCGACCCGGCGATGAGCGCGACGGTAAAGGTGATCATGATCATCGCCGGCTCGGCGAGCGAGGCGATCATCACCTCGCGGCTTGAACCGATGCCGCCGAAGCTCGTGCCGACATCCATGCCGGCGAGCGCCAGGAAGAAGCGCGCGCCGCCGATGAGCGCGGTGATCGCGATCAGGTCGGCGGACCAGCTGAAGGTGAGACCGGTCGCAAACGTCGGGATGAGCGCGCCGGCGACCCAGGTCGCTGCGAAGATCAGGTAGGGCGCGGCGCGGAAGAGCCATGATGCGTTGTGCGCGAGCACGACCTCCTTCCTGAGCAGGCGGAGGAGATCGCGATAGGGCTGCAGGACCGGCGGCCCCTGACGGCGCAGGAGCCGCGCCTTCACTTTGCGCACGAGGCCCGTCAGGAACGGCGCAAGCAGAAGCACCAGCGCCATCTGCGCGCCCTGCACCAGAAGGTCGAGGAAGAGTCTCACAGCGCCAGCACCAGGAGAAGCGTGACGAGTGAGACGAAGACCAGCGTCAGATAGCGCCGGACCGTCAGGAACTGCATCCAGTTGATGTGCGTCGCGGCGAAGTCGATGCCGCCGGCGATCGGCGCATATATCCCGTCCCAGACGAGGTCGCGGAGCGTCGCCACGAAGCGCGCGGGTTCAAGCGATCCAGGCGGCGGCATCTCGACGTCCTCGCGCGCGCGGAAGACGAGCGTGCCGAAGACGCGGCGGATCGGCTGCGCGAAGCTCCCGGCTGTGTACTGCGTCGCGGGGTCGGCATTCGGAAAGCCGCAATCCCAGGGGTCGGAACGCCGGAGCGCATGTGATGCGAAGCGATGCACCGCCGTTGCCGCGATGCCCCCCGACAGTGCAATGAAGATGAAGACGAGCAGCCCGTTATAGGAGCTGCGGCTCTCCGCGATCGGCACGATCGAAAGCCATGCCACGCTCGCTTGGCCCGGCATGTGCGCGCCGACGAGTCCCTGCACGGTCGGCGCGAGCCCGTCGATGACGAAGCCCGGCAGGATGCCGGCAAGGACGCAAAGCCCGGCGAAGGCGAACATCGCCGCGAGAGAAAAGCGGTCGACCTCGGTCGCCGTCTCCGCGGCGCGGCTCCGCGCGCGTCCGAGAAAGGTGATGCCGAAGGCCTTCACGAAGCAGGCCGCGGCGAGCGCGGCGGAGAGCGCAAGCAGCGCGCCGACCGCGGGGATGGCGAGCTTCAGCGCCCATTGCGGCAGCGCCGGACTGATCAGGATGGCCTGGAAGGTCAGCCACTCCGAGACGAAGCCGTTCAAGGGCGGGAGCGCCGAGATCGCCACGCAGCCAACGAGGAAGGCGAAGCTTGTCAGCGGCATTTTGTGGATCAGCCCGCCGAGATGCTCCATGTCGCGCTCGCCGCTGGCGGTCAGCACCGCGCCGGCGCCGAAGAACAGCAGGCTCTTGAAGAGCGAATGGTTGAAGACGTGGAAGAGCGCTGCCGTCAGCGCCAGCGCGGCGGCAGCGAGCATCCCGTTCGCCTGGAAGGCGAGCGAAAGCCCGAGGCCGATGAAGATGATGCCGATGTTCTCGACCGTGTGGTAGGCGAGCAGTCGCTTCAAATCGTGCTGCATCAGCGCGTAAAGTACGCCGAGCGCCGCCGTGATCCCACCGAGCACAAGCACGACCAGCCCCGACCACCAGCTGCCGCCGTTCAGGAGATCGAAGACGATTCGCACGAACCCGTAGACGGCGACCTTCGTCATGACGCCGCTCATCAGCGCGGAGACGTGGCTCGGCGCCGCCGGATGGGCGAGCGGCAGCCAGACGTGGAGCGGCACCAGGCCGGCCTTCGATCCGGCACCGACGAGGACGAGTGCGAGGATCAGCGCTTCGATCAGCGGCGAGGCGACGCCCGCGCGCATGGCGTTGAACGTGTAGCCACCATCCGGCCCGGCGAGCAGGCCGAAGGCGAGAAGCAGGCAGAACGTGCCGAAGCCCGCCATCACCAGATAGATGAAGCCGGCCTCTGCGTTTCCGCGCTCCTTGTGGTGCGCCATGACGAGCGCCCACGAGGTGAGCGACATGAACTCCCACGACAGGAGAAACGTGAAGGCGTCGTCGGCGAGCACGACGAGGTTCATGCCGGCGAGGAAGGCCGGATAGAACGGCAGCACGCGCTCCGGAGACTTCTCGTGCTGGCCGTAGCCGAGCCCGTAGAGGCTCGCGGCGGCGGCGCCGAGATCGACGACGCAGAGGAAGAAGGCGGAGAGCGCGTCGAGGCGGAAATTCGCGCCGATGAAGGGTAGCCCGATCGGCAGCTTCAGCGTGAGTGGCGCGGCGTCCGAGACGAGATGCGCAAGCGCAAAGACAAAGAGAAAGAGCGAGACCGCCATCGCGGCGGCGTAGAGGGCGGTCGAGATACGCGGCGCGCTGCCGAATCCGATCGGCAGCAAAGCGAGGACGAGGAGCGCGGCGACGGAAAGGAGTAAGACGCTCATCCTTTTAGGCGCACTCCGCGCCCGCCGCCCTGGCTGACCGAGCCCTCGCCGATCAGCTCGATTCCCGCCGCGTCGAGTGCGGCGATCAGCTTCATCAGGGAATCGACATTGCCGCGGATGGTGCCGTCGCTCGCCTCCATGCGCTGGATCGTCGGCACGGAGAGGCCGGAAAGCTCCGCGATGGCCTTCTGGTCGAGACCGGCGAGCGCCCGCGCCGCCCGAAGCTGCGCCGCAGTAATCAAGTCTGAGCCATCATTTCTTGTGGCGGAGAGGCTATAATTTGCCTCTACAACATGAGCAGGCCGGCGCGCAACGGGAAATCACGCGCCGCTTCGGCCAGCAGGCCGGAAATTGAAGGGAAGGGGCTTTGAGCGGCAGTTAGCTGGTGCCGATGCTTCTCAGCGCCTCGGTCTGCGTCTCGAACGCGCTTCTTAGAAGCTCGACGTCGGCCGTCAGCACCAGGTCATCGAAGCCCATCGCGAGCCACTTCGGCGCCTCGTCGGGCCGGACCGCATGCATCGTCACCGGCAGCTTCGCCTTGTGGCCGGCGGCGACGATTTTCTTGAGAGCCGTCGCGTAGCGCGGCTCGTCGCGTTTGAGCTTCAGGCCGAGGCCGAGATCGACCGGGCCGATATGGAGCCCGGCGATGCCCTTCACCGCGGCGATCGCGGCGATGTCCTCGAAGCCGCGGCGATCCTCGATCATCGGGAAGATGCGCGGTCTGATCTCCGCGGGGTTCTCAGGCGCGTTCCGAAGGCCGTAGCGCTGCCCGCCAAAGCTCCTGACGCCTTCGGGCTGGTAGCGCGCGCGGCTTACAGCTTCCTTCACCAGCGCGACGCTCGACGCCATCGCCACGACGACGCCCGACGCGCCGTGGTCCAGCACGCGCGGGATCAGTGCCAAATCTTGTTCGGAGACGCGCACGATGACGGGCGTGCCGAGCGCGTCGAGAAGCTGGATACCGCGAAACGCGGTGCCGAGGTCCCAGGCGCCGTGCTGGAGGTCGAGCCCGATCCAGTCGGGTTTTGCGTGCGCGGCCGCCTCGGCGACGAGCGGCTCCGGCATCGATAACCACAGTCCGATCGTCGTCATGGCCAGCCCTTGTCTCAAGAGTCCTTCTCTGCGAGCGCGTGATTGCGCTGCGCGACGAGTTCCTGCAGCTCCTCGACGCTGACTTCGCCGCGGTCGATGACGCGCACGACGCGGCCGAGTTCCAGGAGCACGATGCGGTCGGCAATCGGCAGCACGTGGCTCATGTTGTGGTCGATATAGAGCACGCCGAGCCCGTGGTCGCGGGCGCGGCCGATCGATTTCAGGACATTGCGGGTCTCGCGCACCGAGAGTGCCGCCGTCGGCTCGTCGAGGAGGAGGAGCTTCGCGCCGAAATGCATGGCGCGCGTGATCGCTACCGACTGCCGCTCGCCGCCGGAGAGCGTCCACACCTTCTGCTCGGCGGAGTGCACGCGCGTCAGCCCGAGCTCCGCGATCGCCGTCTCCGCCTCGTGGCGCATGCGCCTGCGGTCGAGCAGGCGCACCGGGCCGAGCGGGCGCACGATCTCCTTGCCGAGGAAGAAGTTCCGCCAGAGGCTCAGCTGATCGACCATGGCGAGATCCTGGTAGACGGCCTCGATGCCGATGGCGCGTGCGTCGGCCGGCGTCTTGAAGCGCACGTCGCGCCCCATGAATCGGAGCGTCCCCGAGGTCGGTTTCTGGTAGCCGGCGAAGATCTTGAGGAGTGTCGATTTCCCGGCGCCGTTGTCGCCGACGAGGCCCACCACCTCGCCCGGCCACACCGAGAGGTTCACGTCGAAGATCACCCTGCTGCGGCCGTAGCTGTGCGAGATGCCGCGCAGCTCGAAGACCGGCTCGCCCGTGCGGTCGACGTCGTGCATCCGCTCCGGGATCGCCGCCGGGGATTCGACATGGAGCGGCAGCTCGCTCATGCCGAATGGCCTCCGAAGCGGCCGAGCTTGACGTTGGCGATCACCACGACGACCAGCATCACGCCGATGAAGGTCACGTAGAACGATCCCGGCACGCCGATCAGCACCAGGCCGATCTGGATTGAGGAGAGCAGGAACGCGCCGATGATCGAGCCCCAGATGGTGCCGGAGCCACCGAAGAGCGAAGTGCCTCCGAGCACCGCGGCGGTGATCGCGAGGAGCTCGTAGTTCTGTCCCTGCGCCTGAGTGACGCCGCGAAGATAGGCAAACTGCATGCAGCCGGCGAGGCCGGCGAAAAGCGCGCTCATCACGAAGTTGATGCGCTTTACCTTGGCAGTCGGCACGCCCATGGCCTTCGCCGGGCCGACCTTGCCGCCGGTCGCGAACGTCCAGTTGCCGTAGCGAAGCCGCGTCAGCACGAACCAGAATCCGATGGCGATGACGAACATCCAGACGAGCGGCATGTAAAACGGCGCCTTGCCGATCTGCGCGCCGAGCAGCGACATCGCCGCGCTCGGGTCGAACATGATGAGCTGATGCCCGCTGATCAGGAGATTGTTCAGCCCCTGTAGCACGAAGAACATGCCGAGCGTGGTGATGAAGGAGGGGATGCCGAAGGCGGTGGTGACGAGCCCGTTGACGAGCCCCACCGAGATCGCGAAGCCGAGCGCGATGGCAAGCGCCAGCCACTCGTTCATGCCGTTCGAAACGAAGAGAATCGCCCAGATGATCGGCGTGAAGGCGAAGTTCTGCCCGACCGAGAGATCGAACTCGCCTGAGATCATCAGCATGGTGACACCGACGGCGACGATGCCGATCGTGGAGGCGACGGTGCTGATCGCCGTCATTGTCTGCGGCGACCAGAAGTTCGCGGTCTGCAGCGTGAAGAAGATCGCGACGGCGAGCAGCCCGACGCCCGGCGCAAGCTCGGGCACTTTGAGAAGCGAATCGGCGAGCCACACCCCGCGCGCCTTTCCGCCCAGAGGCGGAGCGGCGGCAGCCGGACTCGGTGATGACTTGGAATTCATCGCGCTCGCCGACCTATAGCAGAATTCGACAGGCGTCCGGCCCGGGCCGCGTCGAGGCGCGGTCCGGGCCGGCGCGTCAGGTCAGCAATGTCCGGCGTCGATGCACGCCTGCACGGTGTCGATGTTGTCCTTCGTCACGATCGACGTGCCGGTGTTCACGTTGACCGGGCTCAGGCTGTACTTGGCCTGATTGACGAGGTTCGCGATGGCGAAATAGCTCTGCAGAAAGGGCTGCTGGTTGATCGCCATCGTGAGCGTCCCGTCCTTGATGCGCTTCGCGGCTTCGGCGCCGACGTCGAAGGTCGCGACCGGAATCTTGAGCTTGTTGTCGCCGACGTATTTTGCTGCTGGGTTGGCGGCCGGGTTGCCGAGCCCGACGACGCCGCAGATGCTCTTGTCGGCCTGCAGCGCGGCGCTGATCAGCGAGAGGTTCTGTCCCTGGTCGCCGGTCGCCACCAGGTCGCCATACGGGTACTTGGCGGCGTCGAGCGCGCGCTTCACGCCGTCGCCGCGAAGCGTCAGCACGAAGGCGGTCGGGAACGGATTCACGATCAGCACCTTACAGGGATCGCTCGGGAGCGAGGACATCCACGCCTTGGTCAGGATCTCGCCGGAGATCGATTCATCCTGCCCGACGAACGAGAGGCCGAGGATGCGCTTGTCGGCCGGCGCGTTTTCGCCCTCGAAGCGGTTGTTGTTGTAGAGCACTACGGGAATGCCGGCGTCGAGCGCGGCGAGCGTGACCGCTTCCATGGTCTTCGACGTGTAGTCGATTGCGATGCCGGCGGGCTTGGCGGCGATTGCCGCCTGCAGGAGCGGCACCATGCCGGCGTCGCCGGTGTCCTGCGCCGGCGCCTGGAAGACGACGTTGACGCCGAAATCCTTGCCCGCCTGCGTGGCGCCGTTCTGCTCGGTGATCCAGAACGGGTCGGTCAGGCTCGGCGCGATCACGTAGAACGTGTCCTGCGCGAGAGCGGCGGTTCCGCTAAGCGCGGCCAGCGCCAGAGCGGCGGTCGCCAGGCTGAGGCCGAAGCCGCGGGTCTTCTTTGAGCTGTTCGCCATTCGCAACATCCTCCCTCTATGCGCAGCGCCTCGGTGCTGCAGTTCCTCTGTTGCGTCACACGCAACTTACGGAATTCTTGTTGCGCAAGCTAATGCGAAGTAATTCTCTAAGTCAAGCGGCCGGAACCGATCTGTAGCGCCTGACGCATCGTGTTGCGTTCAGTTGGAAACTCTACTAAAGCTTCCGCCCATGGCAACAGACCCGATGCGCGTAGAGTCTTCCGGGCAGGATATCGTCCCGCTGAATGCGGGGAGCAGCTACATCCGCCGCGCCTTCCAGGCGCTCGAGGCGCTGATCGGCGGTCCGCAATCGGCCGCCGGCATCGCGCAGGTGCTTGGCGTGAACCGCAGCACCGCGCTTCGCCTGATGAGCGAGATCGAATCCCTCGGCTACGTCGTGCGCGATCCGGAGACGAAGAGCTACGCGATCGCGCCGGCGCGCTTTTATCCGTTCATCGCTTCGCACGCCGACCATCTCGACTGGAGCATGGTCGTCGACCCGATCCTCTCCGACCTCCGCGACGAGTTTGGCGAAGCCGCGATCATGGGCGTGCCGGCGAACGGCACGATGGTCTATCTCGCCTTCTTTCCCTCGCTCCACGTGATCACCGTGCGCGAGCGGCTCGGCACCACGCGTCCGATGCACTGCTCGGCGCTTGGCAAGGCGTATCTTTCGGCGCTCGATGATCGCGCGCTCGACAGCGAGCTCGCGCTTCTGAACTACCACGGCGGCACCGATCACGCCGCGCGCGGGCCAATTCAGTTGCGCGAACGGCTCGGCGACGCCCGCAAGCGCGGCTATGCGATCGACCGCGACGAGACGGCCGACGGTGTCACTTGCGTCGCGGTTCCGGCGCGGATCGGCGGATCGCTGGTCGGCGCGATCGGTCTTTCAGGGCCGTCGAGCCGCATTGATGAAGGGCGCATCGCCGAGATGGGCCAGCGGCTAAGCCAGGTTGTCCTGCGCCTGGCGGGCTCGCAGCGGTGAGCGCGGCGCCGCCCGACTACGGCAAGCTTATCGGCATGTCGTTGATGGCCGGCCGCGACGACATCGAGCAGGCCTCCACGACCGTGAAGGCGCTCGGCTTCGACGGCATGGAGGTGCACGCGCATCAGCTCGGCCCGGGCCTCCCGGGCGTTCCGGTCTTCGAGGCGCACGCCGCCGCCGCCGGCGAGGTGGTGCGCCACGCCGGACTCATCGTCTCGACTCTGAACGTCGTCGGCGATGCGAGCTTCGATCCCTTCGGCGGCCCAGACGCGCTTGCCGCGACCGTCGACGGGCTCGCCGCGCACATGCGCTGGGGCGCGGCGATGGGTGCGCCGCGTGTCCTGATCTGGGAAGGGCGTGTGGCGAAGCGCGCCGATGTCGACGCCGCCTGCAAGAGGCTGGCCGAGGCGATCGAGAAGGCCGCGAAGAAGAGCAGGCTCGTCGATCCGCCGCCCGTCTCTTGCGAGCTGCATCCCTTCACCTTTGCACTGAAGCACCGTGCGCTGCCGGAACTCGCCGCGGCGCTCCGCTCCGTCGGCGCCGGAATCTGCTTCGACTTCTGCCATTTCGGCGTGGCGCTCGGTCGCGACCTTGTTGGCCATCTCGACGACGACGTGGTCGAGGCGATCGACCACGTCCACTATTCGGACACCGACACGAAGACCTCGGAGCTGCACTTCCCGCCGGGCGAGGGGGTTCTCGATCTCGATCAGGTCGGTGCGCGCCTTGCCGGCAAGAAGATCGCGCTGAGCTGGGATCTCTTCGGCTGGCCCGGGCCGCGCCACGCGGTGCGCGCGCGTATGAGCGTCTATCAAAACTTCGTCGACCGGCACGTTGCGACCGTGCGGACGCACTAGCGATGCTCAAGACGGATACAAAAGAGAAAGCGGTTCGTGTCTCGGCCGGCGAGATGATGACGCTCGGCTCTGCGCTGCTTGAGCGCGCCGGCGCGCTTCCCGAGCACGCGCGGATCGTGATGGATCATCTCGTGACGGCAAGCGCGATGGAACTCCATTCGCACGGGGTCATGCGCATTCCGCAGTACATCGCTGAGATAGCGGCTAGCGTCATCGATCCGAAGGCCGAGCCGGAGATCGTGCCGCGAAGCCCGTCGCACCTTTCTGTCGATGGAAAGCGCGGCTTCGGTCAGGTCGTTGGCCGGCGGATGGTCGAGTCGCTGATCCCGCTGACGAAGAAGACCGGCTTGGCGATGGCGAACGGCCGGCATCTCGGCCACACCGGCCGGATCGGTGCCTATCCCGAAGCGCTGGCGGAGGCCGGGTTGATAGGCCTTGCCGTCTGCAACGGCTCGCCCTCCGGCCACTGGGTCGCGCCGTTCGGCGGAAGCGACGGGCGCATATCCACAAATCCTATTGCCGTCGGCTGGCCGGTCGAGGGCGAGGCGCCGGTCGTCGCCGACTTCTCCACCGCGGCCGCGCCGGAGGGCGTGATCCGCGTTCTCCGCGACCGCGGCGCCGAGGCGCCAGAGGGGTATCTCCGCGATGCGGAGGGCCGGCCGACGCGCGATCCGAACGTGCTCTACGCGACGCCGAAAGGCGCCGTACAGCCGCTCGGCGGCGCGCTCGGCTATCGCGGCACGGCGCTCGCGCTTTTCGTCGAGGTTCTGACCACGCTCTTGAACGGCGATGCGGTCGACGACCGCGCACGCAAGGGCACCGACATGACGATCCTGGCGATAGCGCCGCAGTCAGGCTTCGAGCATCTCGCGCGTGGTCTCTCCGATCATATGCGCGCCGCGCCGCCGCTCGATCCGGCGCGTCCGGTGATGATGCCCGGCGACCGCGAGCGCCTGGCGGCCGACGCAGCGACGGCGCTCCGTGTCGATCTCCCGACCTGGGAAGCGCTCGCCCGCGCGGCGAAGTCCGCCGGGCTCGCCATGCCGGAGCCCGTTGAATGACAACGAACAGACGACCGCAGAGACGGTGTCCTTTGTAAGGGAGGAGGCATTGGAGAAGCTCATCATTACGGTCACCTGCGATTCGACGATGTCGTATCCGTCGAATCCCAGCAATCCGACGCCGCGCGGCCTCGATGCGGTCGCCGACGAATACGTGCGCTCCGTCAACGCCGGCGCGGCGATCAGCCATCTGCACGGCCCCTACACGGTCGACGAGAAGATTCAGCCGGACGGCACCAAGCTTTCCGACCTGGATATTCCGGGCTGGCGAAGGCTCCGCGACAGCATCCTCGCCAAGTGCGACACCATCATCCAGTACGGCATCGCCAATGGCCGCTTCGCGCAGCGCAAGGTGCTCCTGGAAGACCAGCGTCCCGACATGGTCTCCACCTGCTTCAATGCCCACGACGAGTGCTTCGACTACGAGCCGGGGCGCGAGCCGGTCGAGCTCTACGCGATCCACGACCGCGACGAGCTTCGGGAATATTGCGAACTGACGCGGCGCATCGGCACCAAGATGGAGATCGAGGCCTTCCACTACGGCGGCGTCTGGAACGCCATGCGTATGATGGAGAAGGGTTTCCTGAAGGCGCCCGTCTGGGTCACCTTCTTCCTGGGCTGGAAGGGCGGATGTTGGACGCCGCCGACGGTGCAGGCGATGACCTACATGGCCGATCATTGCCCGCAGGGCTTTGTCTGGAACACTTCGGTCATGGATCCGGTCGAGCAGTGGAAGGTCTTGTCGACGGCGATCAGCCTCGGCGGCCACGTCAGGATCGGTATGGAGGACAATCCCTTCGTGACCCCGGGCGAATACGCGCGCTCGAATGCCGACCTGGTCGACAAGATCGTGCGCATCGCCCGCGACCTCGGCCGCGAGGTCGCGACGCCACAGGAGGCGCGCGTGATGGCGCTTATCCCGCACAACGGGCGGAACTGAGCGAGCGCACGCGCGTCATGAAAGCCGCCGTCCTGAAGGCCTTCGGCGCGCCGCTTGCGATCGAGGAAGTCGATGATCCGCGTCCGGGCCCCGATGACGCCGTGGTCGCTGTCCACGCCTGCGGTGTCGACGGCACCGACCTGAAGCTCCTCGACGGATTCGGCTATACGCCAGAGCTCCCCTTCATCATGGGGCACGAGTTGGCCGGAACGGTCGAAGCCGTTGGCGCGAACGTTGAAGCCGTGAAGCCCGGCGACCGCGTCATCCCCTATATCTTCCTGATCCCGCGCGAGAGCGCCTGGTACGGAAGCGAGCGCGAGCAGCTCGCGCCCGACATGCAGGGCGCGATCGGCGTCAAGGGCCGGAACGGCGGCTACGCCGAGAAGCTCCTCGTTCCCGCCGACCAGCTCGTGCCCGTACCTGACGGCGTCGCCTGGCGCGACGCCGCCGTGCATTGTGACGCCGGCGTCACCGCCTATCATGCCGTCCGCCGCGCCCGCCTCGCGTCACGGGAGACGGCACTCGTCATCGGCGTCGGCGGCGTCGGTTCTTTCGCGGTGCAGTTCGCCAAGCTCGCCGGCGCGCGCGTGATCGCGGTTGATCGCACGCAGGCGAAATTGGATTGGGCGCTGACGCTCGGTGCGGACGCGGCGGTCGAGAGCGGCGAGGTCCGCGCCGCGGTTGGTGATCTTACCGGGGGAAGCGGCGTCGACTGCGTGCTCGACATCGTCGGCACCGAAGCCACGATGGCCGCCGGTCTCGACGCGCTTGCGGTCGGCGGCCGCATCGTCGTCGTCGGTTATACGCCCGACACTTTTGCGCTTGCCGGCAAGCGCGTCGCGCAGAACGAGCTTGAGGTAATCGGCTCGCGCTGCGGCTCGCGCCGCGAGCTCGTCGCTGCGCTCGGTCTGACCGCCGCCGGCAAGGTCCGCTCCATCGTCACCGACACGGCGCCGCTCGCGCACGTCAACGCTGCGCTCGCGAAGCTCAAGAGCGGCGACGTGCTCGGCCGGCTTGTGCTCGACATCGCGGCGGATGCCGCGTGAGGCAGGAATCGAATGGCGACGATCGAATGCGTTCTTGATTGCAGGGCCGAGCTCGGCGAGGGGCCGGTCTGGGATGAGGTCGAAGGCGTCCTCTACTGGGTCAACATCAAGGCCCACGAGATCCATCGTTTTGACCCGGCGACGGGAAAGGACACGTTCTGGAAGACGCCCGCCGACGTTGGTTCGCTGGCGCTCCGCAAAAACGGCGGCATGGTTGTCGCGCTGAAGACCGGCTTCTTCTTCTTCGATCCGCCGAGCGGAGAATTCGCCGTGATCGCCGAGCCCGAGCCGGATCGCCCCGACAACCGGTTCAACGACGGCAAGACCGATCGCCAGGGCCGCTTCTGGGCGGGAAGTCTCTACGATCCCGATGAGACGAAGCCGACGGGCGCGCTCTTTCGCCTCGACGCCGACCGCATCTGCCACAAGATGGTCGACGGCATCCACGCCTCGAACGGACTTGCCTTCAGCCCCGACAGCAAGACGATGTACTACGCCGACAGCCGCCGCCGCATCGTCTGGGCCTGGGACTTCGACAAGGATGACGGCGCCCTCTCGAATCGCCGCGTCTTCATCGAACTTGCCGGCGCGGACGGCGTGCCAGACGGGGCGGCGGTCGACATTGACGGATGCTATTGGCTGACGCAGCCGCCGGCCGCTCGCGTCGTCCGCTACGATCCGCGCGGGCGGCCGGATCGCGTGCTTCAGATGCCCGTCTCGCAGCCGACCTGCGTCGCCTTCGGCGGGCCGCGCATGGACACGCTCTACATAACATCGGCGAGGTACCGGATGCCGGCCGAGAAACTAGCGGGCGAGCCGCTTGCGGGCGGGATTTTCGTCGCTCACCCCGGCATCGCCGGCCTTACGGACGCCCGCTTTGAAGGTTAGCCGGCGCTAGAGGATCGGCGCGAGCTTCCCTGCGGACGCGGCAACGAGCGGTTGAAAACGTTCTCTTCGCGGCTGCACCGGTTCCGTCGATTCAAGTGCTTGCGCCTCCTTGATTGACGCTAAGTTCCTGTCGGCGCAATATAATCGTTGGTTGCAGGCGGGGAGGAGGCCATGTTCGGCAGACTGGCCGAAGCGCTGTTCGCGCTTATCAATCGCGTACGCGTGTGGCACCGCCTACCGACGCTGCCGCTTCGCGTCGCCAATCTCCTGATTCTGCGCCGCACGCTTCGCCGCCTGAACCTCCACGATACGCAACGCGGCGGCTTTCCGAAGCCGGAGCGCGAGGCCGGGCCGGAGGTCTATCGCCTCGGCCGCACCGCCGACGGCAGCTACAACGATCTCGCCGTGCCGGCGATGGGCATGCGCGGCATGCGCTTCGGGCGGAATTCCCCGATCGACAAGCTCAAGATCCCGACGGCGCGCGACATCCTGGAGCCGAGCCCGCGCGAGATCAGCCGGCGGCTCCTCGCCCGCCGCAACGGCGAGTTCTACCCGGTCCCCTATCTCAACATCTTCGCGGCGGCTTGGCTGCAGTTCATGACGCACGACTGGTTCGGCCACCTCCGCGACGACCAGAACCCGCTCGAGATTCCGCTTGCCGACGACGACGATTGGCCGAGCGAGGAGCGCAAGATGCGCTTCGGGCGGTCGCGGCCGGACAAGGAAGCCTATGCCGACCGCGGTCTGCCGCCGGCCTTCACCAACACCGAATCGCATTGGTGGGATTCCGGCCAGATCTACGGCAAGGACGAAGCGCGCATGAACGCGCTCCGCACCCACAAGAAGGGAAAGCTCAAGGTTGGCGTGAACGGACGCCTCGAGCCCTATGGGACAGGACTCGAACTCACCGGCGTGAACGACAATTGGTGGATCGGCCTCTCGCTTCTCCACACGCTCTTCACGCGCGAGCACAATGCGATCTGCGACCGGCTGCTTGCCGCTTATCCGGCGCGGCGGAACGACGACGAATGGCTGTTCCAGAAGGCGCGGCTGATCAACATCGCGGTGATCGCCAAGATACACACCGTCGAATGGACGCCGGCGCTTCTCAACAATCCGACCATGCGCTTCGCCATGCGCGCCAACTGGTGGGGCGCGTTCGGCGAGACTTTCTTTCGCGAGCGTGGCCGCGTTACCCAAGGCGAAACGTTGCAGGGCATCCCCGGCTCCGCCACCGATCACCACACGGCGCCCTATTCGCTGACCGAGGAATTCGTCGCCGTGTACCGCATGCATCCCTTGATGCCGGACGTGTTCGACTTCCGCTCGCTCGTCAACGACGCCCCGATCCCCGGCGCCGAGGCGCTCGATTTCCGGAGCATCTCCGGCAAGCGCACGGTCGGGCTCTACGCCAGGATGTCGCTCGCCGACGCCGCCTATTCGATCGGCACGCGAAATCCCGGGCAGGTGCGGCTCCGCAATTATCCGAGCGGCCTTGCCCGTTTCGAGCGGCAGGATTCCGCTTCCGGCTCCGAGAGCAAGGATTTCTTCGACCTCGGCACGGTCGACGTCGCGCGCGACCGCGAGCGCGGCATCCCGCGCTACAATGATTTCCGCCGCATGCTCAGGAAGCCGCCGCTGAAATCGATCGAGGAGATCACCTCCAACAAGGAATGGGCGGCCGAGATCAACGAGCTCTACGGCGGTGATGTCGAGCGGGTCGACACGATCGTCGGACTGCTCGCCGAGGATCTGCCGGAGGGGTTCGGATTCTCCGACACCGCGTTCCGTATCTTCATCCTGATGGCGTCGCGGCGGCTGAAGAGCGACCGCTTCTTCACAGTCGACTACACGCCGGAAATGTATACGCCGGAAGGCATTGACTGGATCAATCGCACCTTCATGACGAACGTGCTTCTCCGCCAGCTGCCCGAGCTTGAGCCGGCGCTGCGTGGCGTCAAGAATGCGTTCTTCAAATGGCGCGAAGCGAAGCCGCAATAGGGCCGCGCGGGCACTGCCTCGCGGAAGCGAATCGGAAGATGGCTCGACACTTGCGCATCCCGGGTCTGATCGACCTCTTCACTGCCGATGAGGCGGCGTCGATCCGCTCGCTCGACGCGCATCCCCGCATCGACCGAGTCTTCGACAAGGAGGGGCCGCTCGTCACCCGCGTCTTGCGCGGGCGCATACGCTCGGTCTTCCACATCGACGGGCGTCTTTGGCCGGCCTTCCTGCCGCGCGGCGACGAGGGACGGCGCAAGGACAGCGAGGCGCTCCACATCCGCTTGAGCGGCAATGCACGCCGCCGCGGCTTCGACGCCGAGGCGCTGGAGCGCCTTGCCGTGCTGCTGGTCGATCGCGACGCCGACCGGCCGGTGATCGGCGAAGCGCTGCAGCAGGCGGTCGGCCGCGCGTTCAACCAGACGTTCCATGCGACGCGGCAGACCTATGACGCCGCCGACGTGCTGGCGAACTGGCCGCAGGCCGGAATCTTCAAGGCGCTTGCGCTGAGGCTCTCCGGCGCCCTTCGGCGCGCCCGCCGCACTATCCTTGAGGCGGCGCGCGGCGACCCCTATTGCGCGCATGCGATCTCGCTCGCGCTTCCAAACATGATCGCGACCTTCGAGCGTATGCGCGCCATGCGCCTCGTGACCTCCGACCCGGCTCAGATTCGCTCCGACGCCGCAGCGGCGCGGTCGCTCCGCGGGCCGAAGACGCTGATCCGCGGCGTCCGGCCGCTGGCGCTGCCGCCCGATCCGCGCCTCGCGCTGCGGACGCCGAACGTGAAGATCGATGTTCCCGAGACGCGGAAGCCGCTCCGCCGCGGCGCCATCGTCCGCTTCGACCGCGGGGATGCCCAAAGCATCGACCGGCGGCTGGTATTCTCGGAGGGGGGCTGGGCCGCCTGTCCGGCGCGCGACTGGGTGCCGGACCTTTTCGCCGAGATCTGGCGGCGCTCGCTTGGCAAGGATCGGCGATGAACGACGATCCGATCCTCCGGCCGATCCGCTTCAGGAGTGGCATGCGCGTGAAGAACCGCATCTTCCGCTCCTCGATCTCCGGCCAGTTCGACAACGAGGACGGCTCGGGAACGCAGACCCGCATCAACTGGGAGGCGCGCTTCGCCAAGGGCGGCGTCGGCGCGATCATCTCCTCCTACGTGCCGGTGATGATGCGCGGCCGCATCCTCCCCTTCTACGCCACCATCCACCGCGACGAGCACATCCCCTTTTGGACCGTCGTCGGCGAGCAGGCGCACAAATACGATTGCCGTTTCATCATGCAGCTCAGCCATTCCGGCCGGCAGCAGGATCGGCCCGGCGTCTCCAATCGCTGGCGGAAGGCACTTTCCTCGACCTCGCGCACGGAATCGCTGCACGGCTTCCCCTGCCAGGCGATGACGCGCTGGCAGATCGACGACGTGATCGATGCATTCGGGCAGGGCGCGCGGCGCGCCAAGGAGGCCGGGCTCGACGGCGTCGAGCTGCACGCGGCGAACGGCTACCTCTTCACGCAGTTCCTGAGCTCCGGCATCAACGACCGCACCGACGAGTATGGCGGCTCGCTCTTCAATCGCGCGCGCTTCCTGCTCGATGTGATCGCCAAGATCCGCGACACGGTCGGCCCGAGCTTCCATCTGCAGGTGAAGCTCTCGGCGATCGACGAGAACAACGTCATCCCCTGGGAGCCGAAAGGCGACGGCCTTGCCGAGACGGTCGAGGTCGCGAAGTGGGTCGAGACGGCTGGCGCGCACGCGATCCACGTCTCGACCGGAAGCCTCTTCCCGCATCCGCTCAACCCGCCGGGCGGCTTCTCCTTCAATACGATCGCCGCGACCTATGACGCGATGATCTCGTCGGGCACGCGCACGATGCGCAACTATCTCCTATTCCGCTATCGCCTGCTCCGCCCGATCTTCGCGCTGATATGGGAACGCAAGAAGAAGCTGAACCCGCCCGAAGGCGTCGGCATCGACGAGGCGCGCGCCATCAAGCAGGCGGTGTCGATCCCGGTCATCTCGACCGGCGGCTACCAGGACGCGCGACTGATCCGCTTGGGGATCGAGGAGGGTTCGTTCGATGCTGTCGCCATTGCGCGTCCGCTGATCGCCAACCCCGATCTCGTGCGCTGGATCGAGAAGGGCTACGACCTGCCGCCGCGGCCCTGCACCTATTGCAACAAGTGCCTGTTGAACGCGCCGAAGAATCCGCTCGGCTGCTACGAGCTGCCGCGCTTCAACGGTGACGTGGAGGCGATGCTCGCAGACATCCTGTCGATCTACGACACCGCCCCGAGCTACCGGGTCTCGTGACGGCGCGGGAGAGAAGGATGACAGCGATCCGCATTCCCGATCCGCCGGTCACCCTGGTGCAGGAGGTGGAGGGTCGCGTCAGGCGCCGGCGCTTCTGGATTCTCGGGCCGATTCTCCTGATCCTCCTCCTCATCGCGGTCCTCGCTGTCACCAATCTCTGGCGGCTCTATACGAACGAGCCCGCCCGCTACGCCAATATCGGCGACCACTTCAAATACGGCTCGATCGGCAGCGAGCCGGAGAGCGGGCTGCCCTATTGGATGTGGCGAGCGCTCCCGATCATGTTCGCGAACGAGCTCGGGCCGGATGGACTGCGCGTCTTCGGCTTTCTCTATGAGCCGGGCCACGATCTTCCGATCGGCGTGTCGCGGCGGAATTATCGCGGCGTGGAGCTCGCCTGGCTCAACTGCGCCGTCTGCCACACCGGCACCTACACCGACGCCGGCGGCGAGCGCCACATCGTGCTCGGCATGCCCTCGAACAATCTCGATTTCGAAGCCTTCGTGCGCTTCCTCTTCAAGGCGGTCGAGGACAAGCGCCTGACCCCGAGCTCCGTCATGGAAGGAATGCGCCGCGCCGGCGCCCGCTTCGGACCGGTCGACTGGGCGCTCTATCGGTTCTACGTCATCCCGCGCGTGCTTCGCGGCCTGAGGCACACGAGCGAAAGCCTCGGCCCGATCATGGACCAGCAGGTTGCGTGGGGGCCGGGCCGTGTCGACACCTTCAATCCCTACAAGGCGATTCAGTTCGGCATGCGGCTCGCCGACCTAATGCCGGCCGAGCGCCACGGCGTTGCCGATTTGCCGTCGATCTTCCTGCAGAGGCAGCGTGGTGAAAAGGACATGAACCTGCATTGGGACGGCAACGACAATTCGTTGCAGGAGCGGAACCTCTCCGCCGCGATCGGTGCCGGCGTCACCGAGCGGACCGTCGACCACGTGGCGATCCGGCGCGTTGCCGACTGGCTGCTCGACTTGCGCCCGCCGCCCTCGCCCTATCGCGTCGATACGCTGAAGGCCGCCCTCGGCCGCGGCATCTATGTGCAGAACTGCGCGAGCTGCCACGGCTACCAGGACACCGGCGGCTACGTCTTCTCCGGCGACGCCTTAGGCAAGGTCACGCCGATCGATGCGGTCGGCACCGACCGCGGCCGCCTCAATTCCTACACCGAGAAGCTTCGCGACCTGCAACTCGCGACCTTCTTCAAGGACGATCCCGTCTACGATTTCACCCATTTCAAGAAGACCGACGGCTATGCCAACCAGCCGCTCGATGGGCTGTGGCTGCGCGCGCCCTATCTCCACAACGGATCGGTGCCGACGCTCCGCGATCTCTTGAACCCGCCGGAAGAGCGCCCCGTCGCCTTCGTGCGCGGCAACGACACGCTCGACCCCGTGAACGGCGGCTTTCGTGCCGAGGCTTGCGACCCGGAGGTCTATTTCGGCCCGTTCTTCTGCTTCGACACCAGGCAGAAGGACGGCGGACCGGATCGCGGCAACCGCAATATCGGCCACCTCTACGGCACCGACCTTCCTGCTGACGAGAAG
This sequence comes from uncultured Alphaproteobacteria bacterium, assembly GCA_963739005.1. GTDB lineage: Bacteria > Pseudomonadota > Alphaproteobacteria > Rhizobiales > Afifellaceae > DASWJZ01. Next base: position 44,676 of record CAVTYQ010000004.1, read on the forward strand.
GACGCGCTGCTCGAATATCTGAAGACGTTCTAGAAGAGAAAGAGCGGGGAGCGACGGCGATGCGCACCAGCAAGAACGCGTACGAGAGATGGCTCCGGCGGGTGATCCTGATCGGCGTCGCCGTCAACATCGTGAACGGGCTGATCCTGATCTTCAGGCCGACCTGGTATTTCGACCTGCTCGGCTTTCCGCCCGAGCAGGAGCCGCAGGTGTGGGTTCGTCACACCGGCAACATCCTGATCACGATCGGGCTGACCTACGTGCAGGCGGCGCTGAACCCGCTCCGGAACCTGCTGCTTCTCGCCGCCGCGCTTTTCGCGCGCTTCCTTGGCGTCGTGTTCTTCACCGTGATCATGATCTGGCTCGGGACGCTCGCCTACTGGCCGATCCTCGCCGTCGACGGCTTCTTCTTCCTCGTGCCGCTCTGGCTCTTCATCAAGGCTTTCCGCGCCGATCTCGACAGCAAACCTTGATCGAGGCCCTCAACTTCTGTCGTCATTGCCGGGCTTGACCCGGCAATCCATTCCGTGATCGCGGTCGCGGCTTGACCGTTTGGAATGGATGCCCGGATCAAGTCCGGGCATGACGACCGTTGAGGCCTGTTTTCCACAGGGCGCGGCTCACGCCACCCGTAAGCGCATCCCGAATCGTCTAGAAGTGAAGGGACACGCAGGGAGCGCCCGCATGCGCTTTCACGCCGACCTCCACGTCCACTCCAAGTATTCGCGCGCGACGAGCCGCGACCTCGATCTTGAGCATCTCTCCTTCTGGGGCGCACGGAAGGGAATCGCCATCGTCGCAACCGGCGACTGCGTACACCCGGTCTGGCTGGCGGAGCTTAAGGAAAAGCTTGTCCCCGCCGCGCCAGGGCTCTTCCGCTTGCGGCCCGAAATCGAAGCAGCGGTCGTGGAAAAGCTCCCGCCGTCCTGCCGCGCGCTTCCTTCCTTCATGCTCGCGACGGAGATCTCGACCATCTACAAGAAGGGCGAGAAGACCCGCAAAATCCATCATCTGATCTACGCGCCGGATTTTCCGACCGTCGACCGGCTCGCCGCGAAGCTCGCGTCGATCGGCAACATCGCGTCCGACGGCCGCCCGATCCTCGGCCTCGATTCGCGCGACCTTCTCGAGGTCGCGCTTGAGAGCGGCCCCGACGCCTATCTCGTGCCCGCGCACATCTGGACGCCGTGGTTTGCCGCGCTCGGCTCGCAATCGGGCTTCAATTCGATCGCCGAATGCTATCGCGATCTCTCCGGCCACATCTTCGCGGTAGAGACCGGCCTTTCTTCCGATCCGGCGATGAACTGGCGCATCTCTTTCCTCGACCGCTATCGGCTGACCTCCAATTCCGACGCGCATTCCCCGGGAAAACTCGGGCGCGAGGCGACCTTCTTCGACTGCGCGCTCGAATATTTTTCACTCCGCCGAGCGCTCGAATTCGGCGAAGGCTATGGCGGCACTGTGGAGTTCTTTCCGGAGGAGGGAAAGTACCACGCCGACGGGCATCGGAAGTGCGGCGTGCGGCTCACGCCGAAGGAGACGCTCGCGAATGGCGGGCGCTGCCCGGTCTGCGGCGGCCTGCTGACGATCGGCGTCGAGCACCGGGTCGAGACGCTCGCCGACCGTGACGCGCCGGTGCCGCCGCCGACGGCCGGCGGGGTGAAGAGCCTCGTGCCTTTGCCGGAGATCATTGGCGAGATCGCAGGCGCAGGCCCGATGTCGAAACGGGTCGCGGAGAGCTACGATCTGACGCTCGCCAGGCTCGGACCGGAGCTTCAAATCCTCGAAGAGACGCCGGCCGAAGACATCGCGCGCGCCGGCTCGCCGCTTCTCGCCGAAGCGATCGCGCGCCTTCGCGCCGGCAACGTCATCCGCGAGGCCGGCTATGACGGCGAATACGGGGTGATCCAACTCTTCGCGCCCAGCGAGCTCGAAAGGCGCAAAAGCGGCGCGCTTCTGTTTGATGCACCGGCCGCGACGCGGCGTCTCCCTACCCCCTTGCTGGGGAGGGACGGGGAGGGGGGAAGGGTGCCAGCCACGACCCAATTACCCGATGTCGGGAGGCCCCCGCCGAAGAGCGCCGTCGCCACCACCCCACCGAAGGAAGGTGAGCCGGCCGCGCCCATCATGTCTCCCCCCTCCCTGATCCTCCCCCGCAAGGGCGGAAGGGAGTCCATCCTCTCCACCCTCGACGCCGACCAGCGCGCCGCTGCCGTCGCGGAAGGTCCGCTGATTGTCATCGCCGGACCGGGCTCCGGCAAGACGCGCATGCTGACCCACAGGATCGCCCATCTCGTCGCCGAGCGCGGTGTGCCGGCGGAAAGCTGCCTCGCGATCACCTTCACGCGCCGCGCCGCCGCGGAGATGCGCGAGCGGCTCGCGCGGCTTTTGCCCGCGGACACAGGCGACGTTCCGATCCGCACCTTTCACGCGCTCGGCCTCGATATCCTGAAGCACTGCCCACAAGCCGCCGGCCTCTTGCCGGGCTTCAAGGTTGCAAGCGAAGGCGAACGCGCCGCGCTCCTTGCCGCCACGCTCGACATTCCCGATGAAAAGGCGAGGCGCCTCCTCAATCGCATCTCCAAGGCGAAGCGACAGGGCGCGGCGGACGACAGGGCGCTCGCCGATCAGACTGCCACCTACAAACGCGCAATGCGCGCCAAGAACTGGATCGACTTCGACGATCTCGTCTCGCTCGCGGTCGCGGCGCTTGAAACCGCCGCCGATCTCGCTGCGCGCTGGCGCGCGCGCTTCAAACATGTCCTCGTCGACGAGTTCCAAGACGTCGACGCGGAAGAGTACCGGCTGCTTCGCTTGATCGCGCCGGCGGAACTCTGCGTGATCGGCGATCCCGACCAGGCGATCTACGGTTTTCGCGGCGCAGACGCTTCGTCGTTCGAGCGCTTCCTAGAAGATCACCCCGGCGCGATGACGCTGCGGCTTCGCAAGAACTACCGTTCGAGCGGGACGATCGTCGAGGCGGCCGCGCAGGTCATCGCGAAGAGGGATGGGCCGCTTCCCGCGGAGATCGTGCGCGCGATGCACGACCGGATCGCCATCCACGCCGCCCCGACCGACCGCGCCGAGGCGGAATTCGTCATAGCCGAGATCGAGAAGCTTCTCGGCGGCCACAGCTTCTTCTCGATCGACAGCGGCCGCGGCCGGGAGGTGGCGCAAAGCGGAGTCGCCTTCGGCGACATCGCCGTCCTCTATCGCACGGAGGCGCAGTCGGCGGCGCTTGTCGAGGCTTTTCGGCGCTCCGGCATGCCTTTCGCGACGAGCGCCCGCCGCCCGCTTTGTGACCACGAAGCCATCGATGCGATTCTCACCACGCTCGACGCGATGCCCGACATGCCGCTTGCCGGGGTGCTGGAGGAAGCCACGAAAGCCTCTGCGGGCGGTCATGGTTCCACAGGGGCGCTCCGTTGGTTGTCCGAGATCGCGACGACATGCGCCGGCGACCGCGCGCGCTTCCTGGAAGCCGTGGCGCTCGCGGATGAATCCGACTTCTTCGATCCGCGCGCCGACCGCGTCGCGCTTCTCACCATGCACGCGGCGAAGGGCCTCGAATTTTCCGTCGTCTTCGTGGTCGGGCTGGAGGACGGCATCGTGCCGCTTCGCTTCGGCGCGGCCGACGCGACGAGCCTCGCGGAGGAGCGGCGCCTCTTCTACGTCGCAATGACGCGCGCCAAGGATCGCCTCTTCCTCACCCGCGCCGAGGAGCGCACGTGGCGCGGCAAGCGCCGCAAGCACGATGCATCCCCCTTCCTCGCCGACATCGAGACGGAGCTGCTTCGCGATCAGCGAAAGGCGCTGCCGCGCCGCCGTCCGGAGCTTGCACAGCTCGCGCTTTTCTAGGCTAGTACGGCGCGATGACGCTTCTCGCCGCCCGCACCAACTTGCTTCGCGCGCGCGGCTCGCATGAGGATGGCCGCGTCACCTTCGTCGAGCTCTTCTTCGATCTTGTCTTCGTCTTTGCCATCACGCAGCTCTCACACGGCCTGCTGCACGATCTGACGCTCGCCGGGCTGCTTCACACAGTGCTCCTTCTTCTCGCGGTCTGGTGGGCCTGGATCGACACGTCGTGGGTGACGAACTGGCTCGACCCGCAGCGCGCGCCGGTCCGTCTCCTCCTCTTCGCGCTGATGCTCGCCGGGCTCGTGCTCTCCGCCTCCATCCCGGAAGCGTTCGCGGAAAGAGGCCTCGTCTTCGCGGCCGCCTGTGCCTTCATGCAGATGGGGCGGACGCTCTTCATGCTGTGGGCGCTGAAGAGCCACAGCGCCGTCAACTACCGCAATTTCCAGCGCATTGCGGCGTGGCACGCGCTTGTCGCGCTCCTCTGGCTCTCCGGCGGCGTTGCGCATGGCGACGCGCGGCTCGCGATCTGGATCGCTGCGCTGTTCGTCGAGACCGTTGCGCCATCGGTCGGCTTTTTCGTGCCCGGTCTCGGCCGCTCGACGACCGCCGACTGGGAAGTGGCGGGAGCGCACCTCGCCGAGCGCTGCGGGCTTTTCGTCATCATCGCGCTTGGCGAATCGATCCTTGTCACCGGCGCCACCTTCGCCGAGCTCGAATGGAATTTCTCGACGTTCGCCGCGTTCGTCGGCGCTTTCGTCGGCTCGGTCGCCATGTGGTGGATCTATTTCAACGTCGGCGCGGAGAAGGCGAGCCGGCTGATCGCGGCGTCGTCCGATCCGGGACGCATGGCGCGCCTAGCCTATACCTACATGCACATCGTCATCGTCGCCGGCATCATCGTCGCGGCCGTCGCCGTCGAACTGGTGCTCGCGCATCCTTTCGGCCACGTGGAGACGGCGACGCGCGCCGCCGTGCTTGGCGGGCCGGCGCTCTACCTCCTCGGCAACATCCTCTTCAAGCGCAGTGTCGCAGCCTGGCTGCCGCTCTCGCACCTCGTCGGCCTGGCGGCGCTCTTCGCGCTCGTCCCCGCCGCTTCGCATCTCTCGCCACTTCCCCTCGGCGCGGCGGCAAGCGCCGTCCTCGTCATCGTCGCGATCTGGGAGACGCTGTCGCTGAAGTCGTATCGCCGCCAGTAGCAGGCGTAGCTAGCGCACGCCCACCCATTTCCCCGTCGCGCCGGATTTCAGGATCGCGTCGCAGACCTTGGTCGTCTCCAGCGCCTCGCGGAAGGTCGGCGAGCAGGGTTTTCCGGTCTTCAGTCCCTCGAGGAAATCCGCTGCCTGGTGCACGAAAGAGTGCTCGTAGCCGACGATCAGGCCGGGCACCCACCATTTTCCGAGATAGGGGTGCTCACCGTCGGTGACGAGGATGTCGGTCCAGCCGCGAAACCGCCCTTCTTTCGAATGGTCGAACCACATGACATGGTTCATGTCGTGCAGGTCCCACATGAAGGAGCCGTGCTCGCCGTTGATCTCCAGCGTGTAGAGCGCCTTGTGGCCGCGCGCGTAGCGCGTGGATTCAAACGTGCCCATGGAGCCATTAGCGTAGCGCGCGAGTACTGCCGCCGCGTCGTCGATGCCGACTTTCTGCTTCTTGCCGGTCAGGGCGTTCTTGCGCTCCTTCACAAAGGTCTCCGTCATCGCCGAGACTTTGGAGATACCGCCGTTGATCCAGAGCGCCGTGTCGATGCAATGCGCGAGGAGGTCGCCCGTGACGCCGGAGCCGGCCGCCTTCACGTCGAGCCGCCAGGTGCCGGCTCCCCCCTGCGGCACGTCGGGCGAGATCGTCCAGTCCTGCAGGAAGCTGGCGCGGTAGTGGAAGATCTTGCCGAGCTTCCCCTCCTCGACCACTTGCTTGATCAGCGTCACCGCCGGGATGCGGCGGTAGTTGTACCAGACCGTGTTCGCCACGCCGGCGCGCTCGACCGCGCGCACCATCGGCAGCGCTTCCTTGGCGTCACGCGCGAGCGGCTTCTCGCAAAGCACCATCTTCTTGGCCTTCGCTGCGGCGATGGCGATCTCGGCGTGGAGGTCGTTCGGCACGCAGATGTCGATCGCGTCGATATCTTTGCGCTCGATTAGCTTTCGCCAGTCGGTTTCGACCGACTCGTAGCCCCACATGTCGGCGAAGACTTGCGCCTTCGCCTTGTCGCGCGCGGCGACCGCCTTCAATACGGGCTGATAGCCGGTGTCGAAGAAATTCGAGACGCGCCGCCAGGCGTTCGAGTGCGCCCGGCCCATGAAGCCGTAGCCGACCATGCCGACGTTGAGCGCCTTGCTGCTCATTGAAACCTCCACCCCTCTTTGGAGACCTCCCAACCTCCCTCATGCTGAGGTGCGACCCCGGATTTGATCCGGGGGAGCCTCGAAGCACGCACCGCAGCTGTCCCAGCGCCTTCTGGACCTCCTTCGAGGCGGCCCCGCCTGCGTCGGGTCCGCACCTCAGGATGAGGGGCGGGGAAGTGTCGCCCTCCTACTCGTTCCATCCGTGCGCGTCGCGCACCTTGAGCATCGCGCCCAGAACCTTGTTCCAGGTGTCCTGCTTCTCCATCACGCTGTTCGGAAACATGCAGCCGTCCCAGCAGATGTGGCGCATCCTCTTGGTGAGCGCGCCCTTCTCGTCGCGCAGCCAGTAGCCGGCGTGCTTGGCGACATCGAGCTTGCCGTTCGGATCGTTGACCTGGCAGTGGCGGCCGGTCTTCTCGTGGTCGCCGGAGCCGAAGGTCGAGCCATCGTTTTGCGCGACGTGGAAGTCGTAGGTCCAGGGACGGAGCGCATCGGCGACCTTGTGGTAGGCGGCGTCGAGCGCCGCCTTGTCCCTCCAGTCGAAGTCCTTGGGAAGGATGCGATCCTTTTCGGCGTTGGCGCCTAGCACGAAGAGCATCGAATGCGCCATGTCGGCCTGATAGCCGACAACGCCGGGCATGCCGACCCGCTCCAAGAGGTTCACGTTCTCCCGCCAGGAATGCATGCCGCCCCAGCAGATCTCGCCTTCCGCGACGAGGAACTCGCCGTAATCCTGAGCAACCTTGCCGGCCTCGCGAAACGTCTCGGCGATGAGCTTGGTGCCGCCCTTCGGGTCCTTGTCCCAGGCTTCGACGCCGGTCGAGGAATCGATGCGGACACCGCCCGTCGGCCGGATGCCGAGCTTGCGCATCTCTTGTCCGATGGCGCAGGCCTTCTTCACCTGCGAGACGAAGGTTTTACGCTCCTCGGCCGTTCCCATGGCCGAGCCACCGCCGACGCCGCCCCAGATCGGCGCCACGAATGAGCCGACCTTCAGCCCGTAGCCGGCGATGTGATCGGCCATCTTCTTCACCGCGTCCTTGTCGGAATCGATGTCGAAATGCGGTGCCACGATGAAGAGGTCGACGCCGTCGAATGTCTCGCCGTTCGGCCCGCGCGCGTCGCGCGTGAGCTTCAGAAGCGTGTCGAGCGGGATGATCGGCTCGCCGTCGCCCGAGCCCTTGCCGACGATGCCGGGCCACATGGCGTTGTGCAGTCTCGGATAGGTGTTGGCCATCGTTTCCTCCGTGGGCCACCACGATGCGAGGCGGCCGCGACTTGCCTTCCACATTTGATGTCGTCATGCCCGGACTTGATCCGGGCATCCATTCCGTGACGGTCACGCCCTCGCCGCGGTTCCGGAATGGATTGCCGGGTCAAGCCCGGCAGTGACGACGGAGAGGGAGGTGTCGTTCCTTCGATCCTTACCTCACGTCCTCAAATCCTTCCACGGCGCCTCTTGCGCCATATCGACAAGCTCATACCCGATCTCGCCGACGCAAGGCCCGAGAATTGCGACGATCTTGGCGTTGCCGTCGCCGACATTGAACGACGCATGCACCATATCGGCCGGGATGAAGGCGCAGTCGCCAGCGCCGAGAATCCGCTTCTCGCGGTCGACCCATTGCTCGACCTTGCCGGAAACCACGTAGATCACCTCTTCCTGGTCGGGATGCTTGTGGAAATCGTGGCCCTTGCCGGGCGAAAGATTCACGTCGATGACGGTGAGCTGCTCGGCGCCGGTATTGGGCGGATTGCTCATCCAGCCGAGCTTGCCCCACTCAAGCGCCTCGAGCTTCGTCTCCTTGGCGATCACGAACTTGCCGGCCATCGGCTTCTCCCCAATCGGATTCTCACTGTCGGCGTCGGTCAGGCTGCGCCGAAAGCGATCTTCTTGAAGTCCCGGACCTGCTCCGTCAGCGCGTCCTCCACGGGCAGGCGCTCCATCGACGACGCGCCGTAGAAGCCGTGACAGAGCGCGGCGTTCTTCAGGATATATTCCGCATCGGCCGGCATGGCGATCGGGCCGCCGTGGCAGAGCACGATGATGTCCTTGCGCACGCCTGCTGCCGCTTCCGCGATCGCATCGATCTCGCGGACGCATTCTTGCAGCGTCTTCGCCGAGGTCGCGCCGATCGCACCGCCGACGGTGACCCCCATATGCGCGACGATGATATCGGCGCCGGCTTTGGTCATCGCGGTCGCCTCTTCGGGATTGAAGACGTAGGGCGTGGTCAGAAGGTCGAGCGCATGCGCCTCTGCGATCATGTCGACTTCGAGTTCGTAGCCCATCCCGGTTTCCTCGAAGCTCTGCCGCATCACGCCGTCGAAGAGGCCGATCGTCGGAAAGTTCTGCACGCCTGAGAAGCCCATGGCTTTTAGCTCGGCGAGGAACTGCGGCATGAGCACGAAAGGATCGGTGCCGTTGACCCCGGCGAGTACTGGCGTCGCCTTGACGACGGGGAGCACCTCCGCCGCCATCTCCTTCACGATTTGGTTGGCGTTGCCGTAGGCAAGGAGCCCCGCCGCCGAGCCCCGCCCCGCCATGCGGTAGCGGCCGGAATTGTAGATGATGATGAGGTCGATGCCGCCGGCCTCCTCGCACTTCGCCGAAAGGCCGGTGCCGGCGCCGCCGCCGACGACCGGTACGCGGCGGCGCACCATATCGCGGAACTTTTCTAGGATTTTCGCGCGCTCGATACGTGGCATGGGGTTCTCTCAGGCCGGCGCGCGCGCGCGACCTGCGCTATTGGCGCCCGTCCTGCCGACGCTGTCGATGCGCTTCATCGCCTCCCCGACGAATGCCGAGCGACTTCATTGTCGCTTTTTGGTTTGCATTTGTTTTGAGACGGCCGTACCGTATTGGTATGTCCGTCTCGGGTCAAGTGCGGGAGCAGGGCGACGCCGGCGAGCGCGGCCCCCGCGCGCGCATGCGCCGGCACATGCTTTCGACCGCGATCCGCCTGATGCAGGACGGCGTCGTCCCCTCCGTCAGCGACGTCGCCGAGGCGGCGGAGGTCTCGCGCGCCACCGCCTACCGCTATTTCCCGAGTTCAGGCGGCGATGGTGCAGGCGGTCGTCGACGAGGCGCTCGGGCCTGTTCTCGCCTGGCGGTCCGGCCACAATGACGCGGACCGCCGCGTCGGCGACCTGTTCACCTTCGCCTTTCCGCGTCTGCTGGAATACGAGGCGACGCACCGCGCCGCTCTGTCGCAGGCGCTCGACCAGTGGATCAGGCGGCAGGCCGGAACGCTCGGCGGCGAGCAGCGGATCGTGCGCGGCAACCGCAAGGGGCTGTTGCGCGACGCGCTCGCACCGCTGAAAAAGTGCGTTCCGGCGCAAACGTTTGACAAGCTGGCGCAATCCCTGTCACTCATCTTCGGGATTGAGGCCATCATCGTCCTCAAGGATATTTGGGGTCTCAACGACGAAGCGGTGCGGCGCTTGGCCCTTTGGGCCGCGCATGCGCTCGTCGGCGCAGCGGTTGCGGAGGCCCCGGCTCCGGGGCAGTCTGCACCCGCAAGAAAAAAGCCACAGCAACGCGGCGGCAGAACCGCGAGGGGGCAAGCCGCAAAGAAGCGGCGCAATTCGCTTCCGGTTCGTTAGGCGAGCCGGCGAACCGAAGGGAGGAAACGAAAATGCAAAGAAAGACGTGGACTGGTTTGATGGCGGGCGCGGCATTCGTGCTTGCCAGCGGACTGCATTCCGCAGCCAACGCGGAAGATCTGACCATCTTCTGGGCCGAATGGGATCCGGCGAACTATCTGCAGGAACTCGTCAACGAATATTCGAAGGAATCGGGCGACACGATCACCGTCGAGACGACGCCGTGGACCGATTTCCAGACCAAGGCCTTCGCCGAGTTCAACGCGCACGGCGATGCTTATGACATGGTTGTCGGCGACTCGCAGTGGCTCGGCGCCGGCGCGACCCAGGGTCACTATGTCGACCTGACGGACTTCTTCAACCAGCACAAATTGACCGACGTCATGGCGCCGGCGACGATCAAGTACTACGCTGAATACCCTGGCGGCAGCGGCAAGTACTGGGCGATCCCACTCGAGGGTGACGCTGTGGGCTGGGCCTATCGCAAGGACTGGTTCGAAGACCCGACCGAGATGAAGAACTTCAAGGCCAAGTACGGCTACGACCTCGCTCCGCCTCAGACCTACGCCCAGATGCGCGACATCGCCGAGTTCTTCTATCGCCCCGATGAGAAGAAATACGGCATCGCCCTCTACACGGATAACTCCTACGACGCGATGGCGATGGGCGTGGAAAGCACGATCTTCAGCTACGGCGGCGAGCTTGGTGACTACTCGACCTACAAGGTCGATGGCATCACCAACTCGAAAGAGGCAGCCGATGGCCTCGACATGTACAAGCAGCTCTACAAGTTCACGCCTCCGGGCTGGGGCAAGACCTTCTTCGTCGAGGACAACCAGGCGATCACCGAGAACCTGGCCGCGATGAGCATGAACTTCTTCGCCTTCTTCCCGCCACTGGTGAACAAGGCGACGAATCCGAACGCCGACGTCACCGGCTTCTTCGCCAATCCGGCCGGCCCCGGCGGCAAGCGCTTCGCCGCGCTCGGCGGGCAAGGCATCTCGATCGTCGCCTACTCCAAGAAGCAGGCGGCGGCGATGAAGTTCCTTGAATGGTTTATCAAGGACGACACCCAGAAGAAGTGGGCAGAGCTCGGCGGCTATACCTGCAGCCAGGCAGTGCTGAAGTCCGCTGAATTCCAGAACGCCACGCCCTACAACAAGGCGTTCTACGACACCATGTTCATGGTGAAGGACTTCTGGGCGACGCCGGAATACGCAGAGGTTCTCGACCAGCTCAACCAGCACATCTATCCGTTCGTCGTCGGCGGGCAGGGCACCGCCCAGGATGCGCTTGACGCGACGGAGAAGGACTGGACGGCGACCTTCGAGAAGTACAAGCGCTACAAATAACAGCGTCAAAATAGGTCGGGGGAGGCTTGCCTCCTCCGACCGCCAAAAGACGAACACCGGGGAGGCGGTGCGTGGTCAGTATTGCAGCCGGGATCGGCAGTGGCTCGCGGGCGTCGGCGCGCGGCCTGAGCGACCTCGCCATCCGCAACCTGTTCATCATTCCGACGATCCTGTTCCTGATCGTCTTCAACATCTTTCCGCTGATCTATTCGCTCGGCTATTCGTTCACCGACTATGCGGCCAACCGTAATAACGTGCCGTGGAGCTTCGTCGGGCTGCAGAACTATCGCGACCTGCTGAGTGACGACCACATCTGGTCGAATTTCGCGATCACCGCGCGATACGTGATCGTCTCGGTCGCCGGTCAAATGCTTGTCGGCTTTGGTCTGGCGTTGCTCCTGAACCGCGAGTTTCGCTTCAAGGGCCTGGTCACCACGCTGCTGCTCCTGCCGATGATGATGTCGGCAGCTGTCGTGGGCCTATTCTGGCAGCTCCTCTACAGCCCCAACTGGGGCCCAATCAACTACGTGTTTGGCCTCGGCGATTTCGCATGGCTGTCGAATCCCGATACGGCCCTCTACGCGATCGCGATCACCGACATCTGGATGTGGTCACCGTTCGTGATGCTCCTCTCGCTTGCCGGCCTTTCGGCGGTGCCGAAGCACCTCTACGAGGCGGCGGCGATCGACCGTGCCGGTGCCTGGTACACCTTCACGCGGATCACTTTACCGCTGGTCTCGCCGCTGCTCCTGATCGCGCTAATCTTCCGTACGATGGAGGCGTTCAAGACCTTCGACATCGCCTACATCATGTCGACGCAGCCCACGACGGAGCTTATTGCCATCCGCCTCTATAAGCAGGCCTTCCAACAATGGGACACCGGGAAGTCCTGCGCGCTCGCCTACATCGTTCTGATCATGGTGCTCGCCATCACCAACATCTATGTCAAATATCTGAACCGCGTGAAGGAGCGCTGAGATGGCCGTCGTCGCCTCGCCTCGCGCCGCGGTTTTCAACAGGCTCGCGATCGTTACGGTGCTCATCGCGACCGTCATCTTCCTGGCGCCGCTTTACTGGATAGGCTCCACCGCGTTCAAGCCGCGCGCTCTGTCGACGTCGGTGCCGCCGACCGTGTTCTTCACCCCGGAGATTACCCCCTTCGTCAAGCTCTTCACCAAGCGGGTGCAGATGACGAAGCCCGTCGATCCGGCTGACTATGCGGCGGCGCCGTGGTGGGAAAAGCAGATTTATGACGGCGGCGAGCGGGTGCTGAGGGTTGGCAGCAGCGTCCAGCTTTCGGCCTATCCCGATCGCTTCCTGAACAGCCTGATTGTCGCGGTGATCAGCACGATTCTTGCGGTCGGCATGGGGACCTTTACGGCTTATGGCTTCTCGCGTTTCAAGCTCGCTGGTGAGGCCGACCTGCTGTTCTTCATCCTGTCGACCCGCATGCTGCCGCCTGTCGTCGTCGCCATCCCGATGTATCTGATGTACCGGGTGGTCGGACTGAACGACACGCATATCGGCCTGATTATCCTCTACGTCGCGTTCAACCTCTCCTTCTCGGTCTGGCTGATGAAGGGGTTCATGGACGAGATTCCGAAGGAATACGAAGAGGCGGCACTGGTCGACGGCTACACGCGACTGCAAGCGTTCTTCAAGATTGTGCTGCCGGAGGCGACGACCGGCATCGCTGCGACGGCGGTCTTCTGCTTCATCACGGCTTGGAACGAGTATGCCTTTGCGCTGATCATGACCAACCGGCGCGCCCAGACCGCGCCGCCCTTCATTCCTTCGCAGCTCGGCTCCGGTCTGCCCGACTGGACTGTGATCGCGGCGGGCACGTTTCTCTTCCTGCTGCCGGTTGCGATCTTCACCTTCGCGCTGCGTGGGCATCTCCTGCGCGGCGTCACCTTCGGCGCAATCCGGAAATAGAGGTGACGATGGGATTCAAACAACTCAGCGTGAGGTTCTTCGAGCCGCTCTCGCAGTGGCTGATGATCCTCGGCATCGTCGCGCTCTGCCAACCGTGGGTGGAGACGGTTCACCGCTATGGCGTGACGATCATCCTGGCTGGGCTCGTCGGCTTCTTGATCTTCTCACACGTCAAGCCAGGTCCGGCGGCGAGGGAGTAGCGTAGTCCGCCATGGCCGAGATCGTGCTCCGCGACATCGAGAAGTATTTCGGCGACAACTACGTCATCCGGAAGCTCAACCTCACCATCGCGCACAAGGAATTCGTCGTTCTGCTCGGGCCGTCCGGCTGCGGCAAGACGACGACGCTCCGCGCCATCGCCGGGCTCGAGGAGATCGATTCCGGTGACATCCTGATCGGCGGCAAGCCGGTGCAGACGCTGCAGGCGGGCGAGCGCGACATCGCTTTCGTCTTCCAGCTCTTCGCGCTCTACCCGCACCTGACCGCCTACGACAACATCGCATTTCCGCTCCGCGCCACGCGCGAAAGCCGGGCGGAAGTCGACAGCAAGGTGCGCGCCGTCGCCGAATCTCTGCAGATCGAGCATCTGCTGTCGCTCAGGCCTTCGCATCTTTCCGGCGGCGACATGCAGCGCGTCGCCATCGGGCGGGCACTGGTGCGCCATCCGGAGGCGATGCTGATGGACGAGCCGATCGGCGCGCTCGACGCCAAGCTCCGCGAGGAGATGCGCACCGAGCTGAAGCGCCTGCACTTGGAGAACGATCAGACCACCGTCTACGTGACTCACGACCAGGTTGAGGCGATGTCGCTCGCCGACCGCATCGCCATCATGAACGAAGGCGTCCTGCAGCAGGTCGGCACGCCCGATGACGTCTACCGGCATCCGGCGAACCTCTTCGTCGCCCAGTTCGTCGGCAGCCCGGTGATGAATATCACCAAGGCCAAGCTTCAGGCGAACGGCGCGCACACCAAGGTGATGCTCGGCGAGGGCGCCGCCGCCTTCGACTTCCCGCCCGACCTGGAGGAGCGCATGGCGAGCGCCGGCCGCCCCGCCCGTGAGCTCGTTCTCGGCATCAGGCCGGAAGCCGTGCTCGTGTCGCGCGAAGCCGCCGCCGGGCATGTCCAGGTCGAGGCGCACATCATCGAGCCGCTCGGCGCCTACGACATCGTCGATCTCAAGGTCGGCGACGGCTTCTTGCGCGCACGCACGGCGAGCGGCTTTGTCGGCAAGCCGGGCGACACCGTGTGGGCGAAGCTCGACGAGAGCCAGACGCACTTCTTCGATTCAAAGAGCGGCGACGCCATCAATGTGAGGCTTGGCTAGGATGGCGCATATCCGGCTCGACCGTGTGACCAAGAGGTTTGGTGGCGCGACCGCCGTGCGCGAGCTTTCGCTGGAGATCGGCAACGGCGAGTTCTTTGTGCTCCTCGGCCCGACCGGCGCCGGCAAGACGACGACGCTCCGCCTGATCGCCGGGCTGGAGAAGCCCACGAGCGGCGCGATCGCGATCGACGGCGAGGACGTGCGCGACTGGAGCGCGGCGGAGCGCGATGTGGCGCTCGTCTTCCAGTATTACTCCCTCTATCCGCGCTACACGGTGCGCCAGAACCTCGCCTTTCCGCTGAAGTCGCGCGTCAGGAGCTACAGCGCGGCGGAGATCGAGGAGCGCGTCAACAAGGCCGCGCATACGCTCAGGATCGATCATCTCCTCGACCGCAAGACCGACAAGCTCTCCGGCGGCGAGATGCAGCGCGTCTCGATCGGCCGCGCCATCGTGCGCGAGCCGAAGGCGTTCCTGATGGACGAGCCGCTCTCCAACCTCGACGCCAAGCTCAGGGAGGCATTGCGATCGGAGTTGAAGGATCTGCAGATGAAGCTCGGCGCGACCTTCCTCTTCGTCACCCACGACCAGATCGAGGCAATGTCGATGGGCGATAAGGTCGGCGTCCTGAACAACGGACGCATCGTGCAGGTCGGCAAGCCGCAGGAGATCTACAACGCCCCGCGCGACGTCTTCGTCGCCGGCTTCGTCGGCTCGCCGGCGATGAACCTGCTCGACGGCGAGCTCCGCGCCGGCCGCGTCTCGGCGATGTCGGGCAAGGTCGAGGTCCCGCTTGAGGCTGCGAAGGCCAAGGCCGCCGATCGCCGCCCCATCACCGTCGGCATCCGCTCGGAGGACATCCGCGTCGGCCCCGACGAGGCGGTCGAGGCGCGCGTTCACGATGTCGAGAACCACGGCGTGGAAAAAATCCTGACGCTCCGCGTCGACGAGCATCTCTTCCGTGCGACGGTTCCGGCGACGATTCCGGTCAACGTCGAAAGCACCGTTAAATTCAGCTTGAATCCCAAGAAGTTGCACTGCTTCGACCGAAGCACCGGGACGAACCTCGCCTTCCCCGCTTAAGCGTCGCCTGAGCGCGCGCGTCTCTCCGCTTGCGACGCCTCGGAGTGCTGCGCAATTCCGCTCCGTTCGGGTAGAATGGTCGTGGGTACGCGATCGCCGGCCGGTCCAGGCCCGCGGAGGGTTCGATGCAGAAGCTTCAGACGCAGGGTGTCCATCACATCACGCTCGTCGGCGCCAACCGGCAGACGTCGATCGACTTCTGGGAAGGCGTGCTCGGCATGCCGTTCGTCTTCGAGCAGCCGAACCTCGACCTCGCCAGCGAAAGCCACCTTTATTTCGATCCCGGCGACGGCCGTCTGATCACGGTCTTCTCCGACGAGACGCGCACCCCTGACGCGACGCCGGTCGCGCGCGACCAGGGGAGCGTCCACCACATCGCCTTCTCGGTCTCGCGCGTGACCTTCCTGCAGGCCGTCAAGCGCCTCGACGAGCGCGGCGTCTCGCACAGTGGCGTCAAGGACCGCGGCTTCATGGACTCCATCTATTTCCGCGATCCGCTCGGGTTGATGATCGAGCTCGCCTCCTACCGCTTCGAGCCGCCGGCAGGCGCGACGCACGCCGACGTCTTGATGGAGGCGCATAAGATCCGGGTGGCGCGGAACGATAGCGCAATCGCCGAGGTGCATCTCGCCGACGCCATCGAGAACTTGACGCGCGAGCGGAGACCGAGCCTTTCCAAGGACCGGCGCGCCAAGGATCCTTACAAGAAGCCGAAGGCGCCCAAGAAGGCGCCACGGGCGAAAGTACGCGAGCGCGCCGGCTGAGCGGTCGCCCGCAGGTTTAATCAATCGAGCGCCGGAAGCGTGGCGATCCGGCGGAAGCGAAGGGGAGGTTAGACGTGAAACTCTATATGCATCCGGTGTCGAATACGACCCGACCCGTGCGCATGTTCATCCAGGACAACAACCTGCCGGTCGAGGAAGAGGTCGTCGACCTGATGACCGGCGCGCACCACCAGGAGCCCTACATCTCGATCAATCCGAACCGTCAGGTCCCGACCCTCGTCGACGGCGACCTCATCATGGGCGAGAGCTCGGCGATCCTGAAATACCTCGCCGACAAGTTCGACCTTGCCGCCTATCCGAAGGATTTGAAGATGCGCGCCAAGGTTAACGAGATGATGGATTGGTTCAACACCCACTTCTATCACGACTACGCCTACGGCCTCGTCTATCCGCAGGTCTTTCCGCACCACAAGCGCCCGAGCGACGAGATCCAGAAGGGCACGCTCGAATGGGCCAAGGAGAAGACCAAGGGCTGGCTCCAGGTCTTGAACGACCACATCCTCGGCAAGGGCAACAAGTACCTGACCGGAAACCAGATGACGATCGCCGACTATTTCGGCGCGGCCCTGCTCACCTGCGGCGAGCCGATCCGCACGTCCTTCAAGGACTATCCGAACATCGAGGCGTGGCTGAAGCGGATGGCAGAGACGAAGAGCTGGGCGAAGTGCAACGAGGCTCTCATGGGCTTTCGCGACTACGTGAAGGACCAGAAATTCGAGACGGTATGACGCCGGCAGAGTCCCCTCCCCCTCTAGGGGAGGGGCTGCGCCGGCCCCGCCCGTGCCGCTAGCGCCTCACGATGTCCCGCTGCGGCGGCCCTGATTGAAGACGCTGATCTCGTCGGCCGGCTGCTCGTCGCGGGCGCGGCGGAGTTCGGCGACGCGGCTCTCGCTTCCCGCCATCGTCAGGAGCACCGGCGCGTGCGGCAGGAAATCCAGCGCCTCTGTCTCGAAGGCGACGGAATCGATCTCCGCCCACTTGGCGACCATCCTGGTCTCGTCCTCGCGCGCGCCGTCGTCGACGAAGACGAGCGCGCGCGGCGAAAGGTGCGGCAAGAGGATCGGCAGCGCCGGATAGCGCGAGAGCGACTGCACCTTGCCGGGCGGGCCGTCGACGAAGACGAGGTCGATCTTCTCCGTCAGGCTCTTGAGGCGCGGCCCGAGGTCGTACCACTGGAACGTGCGGTCGCCGAGCGTCACGTCGACGAGCGGCGCCTGCACCAGTTCGACGCGATCGGCGAGGCCGGCCTGCTCCAGAAGCTCGTGCGTGTGCCGCGCGTGCAGCGGGTCGTGCTCGACGGAGACGAGACGCCCCGCCCCGTTCGCGCGAAGTGCCGACGCGAAGAGCACGGTGGAGCTGCCTGAGCCGAGTTCCAGGATCAGCTTGGGCCGGTGCCGGCGCACGAGATGGAAGAGGAACGCCGCTTCCTCGCCGGTGATCTCGAAGCCCTGATGCGGGAAGGGGGGAACCGCGCCCTTGATGTCGAGTTCCGGCAGGATCGAAAGCGTGTTGACGAGCGAGGCGAGGCCGGACTTCAGCCGCTCCTTCGCGCGGTCGTCGCGCGTACGCACGATGCTACGGAGCGCGACGATGTCGTCTTCGATCTTGGCGAGGCGCGCGTCGATTGCGCGCGTCTTCTCGCCGACACCGGCAAGGTCGCCCGCGAGGCCGAGTGTGAAGAAGGAGCGCAGGAGCGCAACCAAGCGGCCCAAGGCGACCACTCCCGATCTAATCTGTGCCGATCCGGGGGACGCCCGCGGCGCATGCGCGTCGACGCGCGACCACGCCGTGACGGCCGCCCTGGGCAACTCGACTACGCGTGGAGTTTCCCCCCGCCGACGGGGCTTTCGCGTCCATCAGGCCCTCCCCCGTGTCAGAGCAAATCAGTTTGCATGCGATCATGCAACGCGAATAACGCGCTTGAGAGTAGGCCGTTTTCAGGCTGAACACTGGCTGAACGGTGCGGCTCCGGCATGGCTCCCCTGCGCCAAAAGCGGCTGGAATCGAGGAATTTCGGCACCAACTATTGCGACAAAGCCGTTAACCCCCCGTTGAAAGCTGAGCCACCATGCAACTGACCGGCATCCACCACCTGACCGCGATTTCGGCCGACGCGCCCGGCAATCGACGCTTCTACGAGGGCGTGCTCGGCATGCGCCTGGTCAAGAAGACCGTGAACCAGGACGACGTCAGCGCCTACCATCTCTTCTACGCCGACGGCCTGGCGACGCCCGGCACCGACATCACCTTCTTCGACTGGCCGGCGGCGCCGGAGCGCCGCGGCACGCATTCGATCGCGCGCACCGGGCTTCGCGTCTCCGGCAACGACGCGCTCGACTGGTGGGTCGCGCATCTCGATGAGCACCGCGTCAAGCACGGTGAGGTCACCGAGCGCGACAGCCGGCTGACGCTCGACCTTGAGGATCCGGAAGGCCAGCGCCTGAGCCTCGTCGACGACGGCGGCACGGGCGAATCGCATCCCTGGGCGAAGAGCCTGGTCCCGTCGGAGAACCAAGTGCGCGGGCTTGGACCGATCACGCTTTCCGTCCCCGACCTCGCGCCGACCGACGCGGTCTTGACCGCGATCATGAACATGCAGCCGACGCGGACCTATCCACATCCGGAGAATCCGAACGACACTGTGCACGTCTACAAGATGGGCGAGGGCGGGCCGGCGGCGGAGGTCCACGTCGCCGTGCAGCCGGGCCTGCCGGCCGCGCGCCAGGGCCGCGGCGGCGTCCATCACGTCGCCTTCCGCACCCCCGACGCCGAATATGGCGCCTGGGCGGAGCGGTTGAATTCGAAGCGCATCCCGAACAGCGGCAAGGTCGACCGCTTCTATTTCAAGAGCCTCTATTTCCGCGAGCCGAACGGCATTCTCTTCGAGATCGCCTCCGACGGTCCGGGATTCGCGGCAGACGAGCCGCCGGAGAAACTCGGCGAATCGCTTTCCCTGCCGCCCTTCCTCGAGCCTCGCCGCAAGGAAATCGAGGCGGGCCTGAAGCCGGTCTAGGCGCGTTCCCCTCCCCATGCGGGGAGGGGCTAGGGGAGGGGTGGTGCAGCGGTGATCATGCTCGCAAGCATCTCCTGCGCCGCTGTCACCTCATCCTCATTCACTGTGTGCCCCATGCCGGGATAGATGCGCTTGTCGACCTTCGCACCGAGCCGCGCCAGCACGGCGTCCGTCTCCTCGATGCGCTGAAGCGGTACATGCGGATCGACGTCGCTTGAGCCGAGGAAGACGGGCGTGCCGTCGAGCGAGCCCTGATAGTCGCGCGGCGTCCCGGGCGGGCCGATCAGGCCGCCCGTCAGCGCGATGATCGCGCCGTAGCGGCGCGAGTTCCGCGCCGCGAACTCGGTGGCAAGGCAGGCCCCTTGCGAGAAGCCGATGACTGCGACTTTGCTCGCGTCGAAGCCCTCGCCTTCGAGCTTCGCGACGAGCGCGCCGATCAATGCCAGCGCGGACGACAGCCACGGCTCGTTCGCTTCGATCGGTGCGAGGAACGAGTTCGGATACCAAGTATTGCCGCTTGCCCGCGGCGCAAGATAGCGGATGTCGTCGCGCCCGAAGGCTTGCGCCAGCGGCAGCATCGATTCCGGCGTCGCGCCGCGGCCGTGGACGAGGATCGCCGCGGCTCTCGCGTGCTCGCGCGACGCGCCGGCGACGAGCGTGTTCTCGACGCGATGCAGGCTAGCCATTGCCCTCACATCTTCTGGAGCGCGGCGAGGAAGGTCGGGTCGGGATAGGAATCGGCGGGAAGGCTGAGCTGCTGCTGCACGGCTTTCACTGCGGCGCGCGTCTGCGCGCCGATGACGCCGTCGGCCCCGCCGACGTCGTAGCCGAGCTTCTTCAGCCGCTGCTGCACGTCCTGCACCTCAGCGCGGCTCGGCGCTTCCGCGCTGCCCTTCCGCGCCGGCCCCGCGCCGGCAAGCCGCGTCGCGAAATAGGCCGCGGTCGTCGCGTAGACGAGCGACTGGTTCCACTGCGTGTAGACGTCGAAATTCGGGTAGGCGAGGAAGGCCGGCCCGAGCCGCCCCATCGGCAGAAGCAGCGACGCCTGCGCGCCGTCGGCGGGAAGCGGGCTGCCATCGGCCTTCGTCACGCCGAAGCCGGCCCAGGCGGAGCGCGGATGCTTGATCGAAAGATCGGCTTCCTGCCACGGCATCTCCGCCGGCACGCGCACTTCTTCAAGCCACGGCTGCCCCGCCTGCCAGCCGTGGTGCTTCAGGAGATTGGCGGTTGAGGCGATGACGTCCGGCACGCTCTTGACCAGGTTGCGCTTGCCGTCGCCGTCATAGTCGACGGCGAAATCGGCGTAGAAGCTCGGGACGAACTGCGTCTGGCCGATCTCGCCCGCCCACGCGCCGCGCATCTCGGAGATCGAAAGATCGCCGCGGTCGAGGAGCGTCAGCGCCGCCATCAACTCGGCGCGGAACATCTCCGGGCGGCGGCAGTCATAGGCGAGCGTCGCCAATGAGGGCAGCGTCGGGAAATCGCCCATATTGGCGCCGAAGTCGGTCTCGAGACCCCAGAAGGCGGTGATGACCGGCGCCGGCACGCCGAACTCGCGCTCCACGCGGTTGAAGGTGTCGGCGTATTTCTTGATCAGGCTCCGCCCTTTGCTCATGCGGTAGTCGGCAACCATGCGGCCGGCGAACTCGTTGAAGCTTTGCGCGAAGACGCCCTGGCGGCGGTCGGCGTTGATGACCTTCTGCTCGTAGCCGACGCCGTTCAGCGCGGCGATTGCGCCGGGCAAATGCCCTGCGGCCGACGCTTCCTGCTCGAACGCCTTGAGCCAAGCCGGGAAGCCGGCTGCGTTGTTGCCGCACTGCGCGGCGAAAGCCGGCGCGGAGACTCCGAGAAACCCTGCCGCAAGGAGCGCCGCCGCCGGATAGACGCGTGTTCTTCTCGCCATCGCGTTTCCTCTTGAAGAATCGCGGGCGAATGTGCCGATCAAGGTGGCGGGGTCAAGGCGGGGATGGCACAACAACCGCCCTCATCCTGAGGGGTGAGCGCCCGCAGGGCGCGAGCCTCGAAGGAGGCTCTGGAAGACACCGGAGCCACCGCTTTGCGTGGTTCGAGGCTCGCCTTCGGCGAGCACCTCACCATGAGGACCGTAGTTGGCGACCCGAAAGAGTCGGCCCTACGCCTCCGCGCTGGCTTCGCGGCGCGTGGGGCGCGAGAGGAAGCCCGGAAGGCCGGTCTTCGGGTCGAGACCGGAATAGCGCCCGCGCCTTTGGCCGCGATGCTTCTCGCTCCGCCCACCCTTGTCGCCGCGCCCGCCCTTCGGCTTGCGCGACTGGGCCTGCTTCTCGCGTCGCGGCTCGTTGCGATGGCGCTGCGGCCTGGCGTTCCGCTTCGGCGCCGGAGCCTCGACGCCCACTTCGATCCCATCGGGAAGTGCTGCGACCGGAACGCTCGTCCGCGTGAGCTTCTCGATGTCGCGGAGGAATGCGCGCTCTTCACCGTTGCAGAACGAGATGGCGATGCCGGCAGCGCCCGCGCGCGCCGTCCGCCCGATCCGGTGGACGTAGCTCTCCGGCACGTTCGGCAGCTCGTAGTTCACGACGTGGCTGACGTTCTCCACGTGGATGCCGCGCGCCGCGATGTCCGTCGCGACGAGGACGCGCGTCGTGCCGCGCTTGAAGGCGGCGAGCGCACGCTCGCGCTGCGGTTGGCTCTTGTTGCCGTGGATCGCAGCGGCGTCGATGCCGGCGTGGATCAGATTGCGCACCACCTTGTCGGCGCCGTGCTTGGTGCGGGTGAAGACGAGCACGCGCTCCATCGCCGCATCGGCGAGGATGCGGTTGAGCAGCGCCTGCTTCTGCGCGGCTCCGACGAACATCACGCTCTGCGCGACGCTCTCTACGGTCGAGGCCACCGGCGCCACCGCGACCTGCACCGGATCGGAAAGGATCTGCCCGGCGAGCTCGGCGATCGTCTTCGGCATGGTCGCGGAGAAAAACAGCGTCTGTCGCTCTTGCGGCACGAGCCTCACGATCTTGCGAAGCGGCACGATGAAGCCGAGGTCGAGCATCTGGTCGGCCTCGTCGACGACGAGCACTTCGACGCCGCCGAGGGAGAGGTGCCTCTGCTCGATCAGATCGAGAAGCCGGCCGGGCGTGGCGACGACGATGTCGACGCCGCGCTTCACCGCGTCGACTTGCGGGCGCTGCGAGACGCCGCCGAAGATGACGGCAACGCTGAGCTTCAGGTTGGCGCCGTAGGTGCGGAAGCTCTGTGCCACCTGGCTCGCAAGCTCGCGCGTCGGAGTCAGGACGAGGACGCGCGGCCGGCCGGGAATGCGCGAAGGCCGCGTCAGCGAGAGACGCTCAAGGATCGGGAGCGCGAAGGCCGCCGTCTTGCCGGTGCCGGTCTGCGCGATGCCGCAGAGGTCGCGGCCGGCGAGGATGGGGCTGATGGCTTGCGCCTGGATCGGGGTAGGGACGCTGTGGCCTTCATTGGCGACGGCGCGAAGAATGGTTTCGCTCAAGGCGAAATCGGAAAACTGGGTCAATTGGTTCTTTCGGTTAAATCAAAGCCTGGCCGGCGCATGGATTGCGCCGTGCCGAAGGGGTGTCGTGAGACGACCCGCGCGAATAGGGCTGTCTAGGTTTCAGCGAATGAAGACCGAGGCCGGGTCCTTTTGTCTGAAGGACGCTTTCACGCTGCCTTGATCGAGCGCCATCTGACAGGCGCTACCGCTATGCCCGCGCATATGGTGGGTAGATGATTGAAAGTCAAGGGAAATCGGCGAAGCGCGGCGGGGCTCAACCCCAAAAGAGTTTGCGTTCGCCCTGGTCGAGAATGACCGGCACGATCAGATCCTCCTCGTCGTCGAGGTGGCGGACGAGGCTCTTGAGGAGCCCCCCACTTCTGTCGGCGTAGGCGTCGGTCGCGGCGCGGCGGGCGTCCGTATCGCCCTCGAATGTACGCAGCATTCTGTTCGCCGCATCGACGACGCGGAGGATATTCGCGTGGATCGCCTCGTGGTCGCCTTCGAGCACGTCGAAGCCTTTGAGGAGCCGCGGTTCAGCGCGACGGAAGATCGGGAAGTACTGGAATTCCTCGATCTGGTGATGCCCTTCGAGCCCCTGCAGGAAGAACTGCAGGCGCGGCGCGAAGAAGCGGCGGAATTCGTCCGCAGTCAGCTTCTCCGCGCGGAAGTCGTCGGTCGCGGCCGTGAGCATCTTGCCGAGCGCGCGGAACTCAGCGTGCCGGTCGAGCCAGAACCGCGCGACTTCGCCGAGATTGCCGTGCCCCGTCCAGGCTTCGTGCGGATAGCGCTCGATCAGCAGCCGCAACTCCGCCGGCCAGCCGTCGCGTTCTTGCAGGTCGAGGGTCAACGTCAGCCTTTCGGTCGCTCAAGGGTAGTCCCTCTTATGGGAAACTTGGCGACTTGATCCACCGTTCGCCCCCGCGCGGCGCGAACCTCAACCGCCATCCGGCGCGTCGAGCGCCTGCAGCGGCTTCACGCTGAACGGCACCGGCGACAGTTCGCGGCGGACGGGATCGGGCAGACTCTCGATGCTGTCGAGGAGCGCCGTCTGCAGGATGATGACCAAGTGCTCGCCGGCGGCGCGAACCTTCGCCTGCTGCGCCTCAGCGGCCGCGCGATCGAAGGTCTCGGCCCTGAACGCTTTCTGCTGCTCCACACGGGCATCGCGGAAGTCGCGCAGCGCGCTGACGATATCGCGGCGATGCGCGCGGATGTTCTGACGGAAGCTTAAGCTCAGCTCTTCCGGCATCGGGGTGCGCGACTGATTGATGAGATCGCGCAGGATGACCGCGCCGCCGATCACCGACCCAGCGAAGCCCACGGCGATGAGATTCAACACCGCCGAAACTGCAAGCGCGGCGACGAGAATTTTCGCCGAGCGGCCGGAGATCGTCACGAGAAGCTCCCGGCGAAGGCGGCGGCTATCAGCGTATCGGTGTCGAGCATGCCGGCAAGCGGCAAGAAGAAGCCGATCGCGGCACCCGCTGCGAGCGCAAGCGAGCCGATGAGCGCGATCCGGCCGGGCGCGAAGAGCCGCCAGATTTCCCAACTCTCGCGCCGCTCCCGGAGCGCTTGGCTGACCTTCGCCGAAAGGTGCGGCCGCGCCGGAACCGCAAGCGCCGCCTCAAGCACGCGTTCGAATTCGTCCTGCCGCCCATCCCCGCTCATGTGAGCTCTCCATATTTTTCCCTGAGGCTGCGTCGCGCCCTGACCAGAAGCTGTTCGACGGCGCCTTCCGATATCTTCATCGCCACCGCGACCTCGCGACTCGCCAATTGCTGCTGCACGGAGAGGATGATCGCAATCCGCTGCCGCTCCGGCAGCGCCGCGATCGCTTCTCGCATCGCGGCGAGAACCTGGCGATCCGCCAGCCCAGTTTCAGCGTCCACGCCCGTGTCTGCGATCTCGTCCGCCGCGTCCACCTGCACGTTCCGCCGCCGCCGGCGCGCTTTGTCGATGCACAAATTGACGGTGACGCGAAAGAGAAATGTCGGGAAGGCGGCTTCGCCCGGCCGCCATTTCCCGGCGCTCCGCCAGACCCGCCAGAACACTTCCTGCGCCACGTCTTCCGCGTCGGCGTCGCTGCCGAGATAGCGTCGCGCCACGGCGTGGACGCGCGGCGCGTGCTGAGCGACCAGTCGATTGAAGGCCCGCTCGTCGCCCCGCCCCGCCGCGATGAGCAGCTGGTCGTCCTCTTTATCGGGCTCCATCTCCGCTTCATGCGCCAAGAGCCGCAGCTACGCGGAACGGCCGAGCAGAACCCAGCCGTTCCGGGGCGTCAATGCTACCGTTACCAGCGACGCCAGACCCGGCCGTAGGCGACGTTGCCGTTCGGGCCGACGACGTGGCGGCTCGCGCCTGCTCCCCATGGTCCGCTCCACACGGTGCCGCCTCCGGTATAGGTGTTGCCCTGCGGGCCGGTCGCCGTCCAGCTGCGATGGCAGGCGGTGCGATAGGCGCCGTTATAGCAGTCGCCCTGCCACTCGGCGGTGCCGCCGTTCGGGCCGACGTAGGAGCCGTCGGCGAAGGCCGCGCCGACCATCGTGACCGCGAGACCGGCGGCGAGCGCCGCTGCTTTGATAAGATGCGTCATTTCATTCTCCTTGGGTTTTTGGTGGGGTGGTCAGATTTGCGACAGGCCTTTGATCAGCCGGTCGAACTCGTCGCGCGAGATCATGCCGTCGCCGTCGACGTCGAGCAGGAAAGCGATCAGGCCGGGGCCGCGCTCGACGAATTCCGACTCCGAGACGAGGCCGTTGCCATCCTCGTCGAGGCGATCGAAGCCGCCTTCCATCAGCGCCTTGGCGAAGGTCGCGGCGCGATTGACGCGGCTCTCGGCGCGGGCAAGCTCGGTGGCGCTCAGCACGCCGTCGTGGTCCTTGTCGAGGCGCTCGAAGCGGATGCGGCGCAGGTCGCGCAGCTCGTCGATGTCGAGCTTTCCGTCGCCGTTCTTGTCACCGAGCTCGAACACGGCCTCGGTTGCGTCGCGCAGCGCAGTCGCCGAAGCCGGGCGGGCCAAGCCGACCGCCAGCATCGCCGCGGCAAGCGCCAGGCCGGCTTTTCTCCTGTCCATGCGTTCTGCTCCGTCGTTGGGGCGCATTGCCGCGCCAAACACGCCTTTCACGACCGGGCACGGCGTTCCCTACGCGGACGCGAAAATTTCTTTTTGCGGTGCGGCGAGCCCGCCGGGAGGCCGGAATCCCGGTCGCGTCATAAAAGTGTCGCAACCAGAGGGCGGGCGCGCGCTTGCCGACTGGCGGGAAAGGGAAATTGGCCGTAACGTGAAGGCCGTGCAGCCGACATCGTGTCGGCGCTTGGACGCTGGGGCAGAGGTCAGGGGAAGGAATCTGACCCTCCGACAAAGTGACACGGAAGCGTTATGAAGCCGCGCTAAGGGTTCTGTCCGCGCATGGTTTCTGCGCCGGTCTTTGGTTTGACGCGGCGGCTCTCACACAATCAGAACAGGGAGAAGGGGTATGAGGATCAAGCTGGTTTGTATGACGACGGTTTCGGCGCTCGCCGTATGGGCGTCGGCGGGATTAGCGCTCGCTCAGGATCAGGCGCTGATTGACGCCGCGAAAGCGGAAGGGCAACTCACCACGATCGCGCTGCCGCATGACTGGTGCGGCTACGGCGCGGTCATCGACGCCTTCAAAGCCAAGTATCCGGGGATCACGGTCAACGAACTCAACCCCGATGCCGGCTCCGGCGACGAGGTCGAGGCGATCAAGGCCAACAAGGACAACAAGGGCCCGCAGGCCCCCGATGTCATCGACGTCGGCCTCGGCTTCGGGCCGACCGCCAAGGCTGATGGCCTGCTCATGCCCTACAAAGTCTCGACCTGGGACTCGATCCCCGACAGCGCCAAGGATGCCGATGGCTCCTGGTACGGCGACTACTACGGCGTGCTTTCCTTCGAGGTGAACAAGGACCTCGTGAAGACATCGCCGACCGACTGGGCCGATCTGCTCGGCGACGACTTCAAGAATACGGTCGCGCTCGCCGGCGATCCGCGCACGTCGAACCAGGCCGTTCAGGGCGTCTATGCCGCCGGCCTTTCGAAGGGAGCCGCGGCAGGCGAGGCGGCCGGCAAGGCCGGTCTGGACTTCTTCAAGGAGCTGAACGCCAAGGGCAACTTCGTGCCCGTTATCGGCAAGGCGGCGACGCTCGCCCAGGGCCAGACGCCGATCCTCATCACCTGGGACTACAACGCGCTTGCCGGCCGTGACACGCTGAACGGCAATCCGCCGGTCGACGTCATCGTGCCGAAGACCGGTGTCGTCGCCGGTGTCTACATCCAGGCGATCAGCGCTTACGCGCCGCATCCGAACGCGGCGAAGCTCTGGATGGAATACCTCTACTCGGATGAAGGTCAGCTCGGCTGGCTCGCGGGCTATTGCCACCCGATCCGCTTCAACGACCTCGCCAAGGCCGGCAAGGTCCCGCAGGCGATGCTGGACAAGCTGCCGCCGGCCGCGGGGTATGCGGCGGCCGTGTTTCCCACTCTCGATGAGCAGGGAGCCGCCAAGACCGCCATCACCACGAACTGGGATTCGGTGGTCGGCGCCAACGTCCAGTAAACTGGCCGAATGTTTCGGGGCGGCCTCGTTCGGCCGCCCCGGACGTTCTGTGCGAGATCCGAGCTGATGACCGACATCACTGCGATCGAGCCAGGCATGGTGCGGCGGGGGCCGACGCACATCGACGCCCCGCCCGGCACTCGGGCGCGCGCCAGAGTTCCGACGCAATGGCTGGGCGTTGCCCCGTTCTTCGTCTTTGCCGCGATGTTCCTGATCCTGCCCACGGCATATTTGATGCTGGGCGCGTTTCAGAATGATGCCGGCGAGTTCACGTTCGCGAACCTCGCGGCTCTGGCGCAGCCGTCGATCGTCGCGGCCTACTGGATCTCCATCAAGGTCAGCCTGGCGTCGGCCATCCTCGGTGCGTTCATCGGCCTCGGCATCGCCATTGCCATCGTGCGCGGCGGACTGCCGAATTGGATCCGCTCGGCGACGCTTACCTTCTCCGGCGTCGCCTCCAATTTTGCCGGCATTCCACTGGCCTTCGCCTTTCTCGCGACGCTCGGACGGCTCGGTCTCGTCACCGTGCTACTGAATACGCTGATCGGCCTCAACATCTATGCGTGGGGCTTCAACGTACTCTCTTTCTGGGGACTAACCCTCACTTACATGTACTTTCAGATCCCGCTGATGGTGGTCATCATCGTACCTGCGATCGACGGGATTAAGAAGGAATGGGGTGAGGCGGCCGCGACGCTTGGCGCCACGCAGGCCGAATACTGGCGCATGGTGGTGATCCCGGTTCTGTGGCCGAGCTTCCTCGGTACGGTGATCCTGCTCTTCGCCAACGCCTTCGGTGCCATCGCCACCGCCTATGCGTTGACCGGCTCCTCTTTGAATATCGTGCCGATCCTCCTTTATGCGCAGATCCGCGGCGACGTGCTGCACAACGCGCATCTCGGCTACGCGATTGCCTTTGGCATGATCATCATCACCGGTCTCGCCAACGTCTTCTACATCTGGTTCCGAACGCGCAGCGAGAGGTGGCTGAAATGAAGTCTGGCCGCTTCTGGGCATGGGTCGTCTTCGGCGTCGGCGCGGCATACTTCTTCATTCCGCTCATCGCGACGCTCGAGTTCTCGATGCGCATGCGGCGCGGCGTCTACTCCTTCGACGCCTACAAGGTCGTGCTCGGCGACATCCACTTCCAGCAGAGCTTCGGCTTCTCGGTGGTGGCCGCCATCTTCACGATCGTCGTCGGCGTGTTGATCGTGGTCCCGGCCGCCTATTGGATCAGGTTGCGCATGCCGTGGCTGCGGCCAATCGTGGAGTTCATCACGCTCTTGCCGCTGGTCATACCGGCCATCGTCATCGTGTTCGGGTATATCCGCATGTATGGGTCGAACTCGCCGCTGCCGTTTTTGGCGAGCGGGGCCGGCACGAACGTGCTGCTTGTCTTTGGCTATGCGACGCTGGCCCTGCCCTACATGTACCGCGCCGTCGACACCGGGCTTCGCACCATCGACGTCCGCACCCTGACCGAAGCCGCGCAGATTCTCGGCGCCGGCTGGGCCACGATCGTCGCGCGCGTCATCCTGCCCAACGTACTGATTGCGGTGCTTTCCGGCGCGTTCCTGACCTTCGCCATCGTCATCGGCGAGTTCACCATGGCGAGTCTGTTGAACCGGCCGGCCTTCGGCCCCTACCTGCAGAATATGGGCGCGAACCGCGCCTACGAGCCGGCCGCGCTTGCCATCATCGCCTTCGTCATCACCTGGGGCTGCATGTCGCTCATCCAGATCTTTTCGCGCTTTGCACCGCGATCCTCAAACCGTCCGAACTGAAGAGAGGCAAGACCCATGTCAGAGACCTTTCTCAGCGTCAAAAACATCCACAAGACCTTCGCCAACAACACCGTCGTCCAGGATTTCAATCTCGACGTGGAGAGCGGCGAGTTCGTCTCGTTCCTCGGCCCGTCCGGCTGCGGCAAGACCACGGTGCTGCGAATGGTCGCCGGCTTCGAGGAGCCGACCTCGGGCAGCATCGTGATCGGCGGCAAGGACGTCACTCGGCTCAAGCCGAACCAGCGCAACATCGGCATGGTGTTCCAGGCTTACGCGCTCTTTCCGAATCTGACGGTGGCGCAGAACATCGCCTTTGGTTTGAAGGTCGCGCGCGTCGCCAAGCCCGAGATCGAAAAGCGCGTCGCGGAGATGCTGGCGCTGATCAAGCTCCCCAACCTCGGCGACCGTTACCCCTACCAGCTCTCCGGCGGCCAGCAGCAGCGCGTCGCTCTTGCCCGCGCGCTCGCGCCGAAGCCGAAGGTCCTGCTTCTCGACGAGCCGCTCTCCGCGCTCGACGCCAAGGTGCGGGTGTCGTTGCGCGAGGAAATCCGTTCGATCCAGAAGGATCTCGGCATCACGACGATCTTCGTGACGCACGATCAGGAGGAGGCGCTGTCGATTTCGGACCGGATCGTCGTCATGTATAGCGGCAAGGCAGAGCAGGTCGGAACGCCGTTTGAGATCTACAACCGTCCGAGCACGCGCTTCGTCGCTTCCTTCGTGGGCACATTGAATATCCTGAAGGCGAAGGTGCTGAACGGCGCGCTCGGCACAATCGCCATCGACGGCCAGGAGGTGGTCGCCATGGGCATGAAGACGGATGCGGCGAGCGGGGCCGAGCGCTCGGTTGCGCTTCGCCCGGAGGCGGTGAGTCTGAATGGCGCCGGCGGCAGGCGGAACCGTCTCGACGGCACGATCGAGGACGTCAATTTCCTCGGCTCCGTGGTGCGTGTACGGGTGCGCTTCGCCGAAAACTCGGTTTCGCTCGATACCTTCAACAACCCGAACGTCCCACCGCCGAAGCACGGCGACAAGGTGACCGTCAGCTTCGCGCCGGAAGATCTTCTGGTGCTCGAGGGCGAGGCGAACTGAACCGGGGTTTCGCTAAAGCTCAGCGCGAGGCGATATAACCGCCGCCGGTGCCGAGCGCGCCGCCGACGATGGCGCCGCCGATGACCGAGCCGCCGGCCGCCGCTGCGACGATGGCACCGCCGCCCACGCCGATCGCAGCGCCGGTCGCCAGGTATTGTTGCGTCCGCGAGCAGCCGCCGGCCATCGCGAGGCCGCAGGCGATCATCGCCGCAAGGCCGGCCTTTCCGATACGCCTCACCATACTCAACCCCTCGGAAACGTCGTTTTCGTATGGTGAATGTTTCCGGTTAAGTTTCCGCAAATGCGGCAATGTTCCGGCTTTGTTTCCAGCGGCGGATCGGTCAGTATCGGGGCTAAGCCGAATCCGGAGCTGAAGACCGTTGAGCATCCGAATCCTGACGCAAGCGCGCTTGGTCGAGGAGGCCGAGACGCCGTCGCCGCCTATCGACGGGCGCCAGTCTGAGCGCGCGCTCGCCATCCGCCGCGGCGTCTGCCGGCGCCTCCGCGCCGAGGGGCTCGCGCCTATCCCGGAAGTGACGCTCCGCTCCGGCCGCCGCGCCGATCTGGTCGCGCTCGGCCCCGACGGATTGATCACCATCATCGAGATCAAATCCTCGGTCGAGGATTTCCGCGCCGACGCGAAGTGGCAGGATTATCTCGTCCATGCCGACCGCTTCTATTTCGCCACTGGCCCGCACGTGCCGGCGGAGATCTTCCCGGACGAGGCGGGGCTGATCGTCGCCGATCCGTTCGGGGCGGAAATCCTGCGGCCGGCGGCGTTCCAGAAGCTCCCGGCGGCGACGCGCAAGGAGATGCTGATCCGCGTCGCGCGCGCCGGCGCGCAGCGCCTGCACGATCTGGAAGACCCGGATTGCGAACGCGCGCTCGGGTGAGCCCGCGTGCGCCGAAGAAGCGTCAGGAGATGTGTCAGGAGCGCGCATGCGCCGGGCGGCGCCGCCATTGATATCCCCCCGGCGGCTAACTAGCTTCCGCCCGGGCGGGTGAAAGAGGGAAATCGCAAGTGCCGCGGGAACAACGCCGGCTTGCGGCGGTCATGTCCGCCGACGTCGCCGGATATTCGCGCCTGATGGGGCACAGCGAGAGCGGCACGCTCGCGCGGCTCAAGGCGGCGCGTTCGGAGGTCGTCGACCCGGCGATCGCCGAGCACGGCGGCCGCATCGTCAAGACGACCGGCGACGGCCTCCTGATCGAGTTCGCCTCCGCCGTCGACGCGGTGCAATGCGGCGTTGCCTTGCAGCTCGCCATGTTCGGACGTGCCGACGGCACGCCGAAGGATGAGCTTCTGCAGTACCGGATCGGCGTTCACGTCGGCGACATCATCATCGACGGCAGCGACATTTTCGGCGATGGCGTCAATGTCGCAGCGCGCATCGAAGGCCTTGCCGAACCGGGTGGGGTCGCGATCTCCGACGCTGTCAATCAGCATGTCCGCGGCCACGTGGAAGTGGTGTTCGTCGACCGCGGCGAGCGTACGGTCAAGAACATCGACCGCCCGCTCCACGTCTGGTCCTGGCGGCCCGGAGGCGGCGCCGACGATGTCCTCCCGCCTGGCGAGCCGGCGCTGCCGGAGAAGCCATCGATCGCCGTGCTGCCGTTCGACAACATGTCGGGCGATCCCGAGCAGGGCTACTTCGCCGACGGCATCACAGAGGACATCATCACCGACCTCTCCAAGGTGTCCGGGCTCTTCGTCATCGCACGCAATTCCTCCTTCGCCTACAAGGGCAAGGCGCCCGACATCCGCAGCGTGAGCCGCGAGCTCGGCGTGCGCTACGTGCTCGAAGGAAGCGTGCGCCGCGCCGCGAACCGCATCCGCATCAACGCGCAGATGATCGACGGCACGACCGGCGGCCATGTCTGGGCGGAGCGCTACGACCGCGATATCGCCGACATCTTCGAGGTACAGGACGAGGTGACGCGCACCATCGTCGGCGCGCTCAAGGTGCAGCTGACGGCGGGTGAGAAGGCGCTGCGCGAGACGCGCGCCAAGATCGACCCCGAAGCCTACGATCTTCTGGTGCGTGCCCGCCAGACCATGCTGCAGCTCCGCCCCGAGGCGTCGATCCAGGCGCGTGCGATGCTTGAGCGCGTGGTCGCGCTCGACTCCGGCCTGGCGCTCGCCTATGCGCGTCTTTCCATCGTCACCTTCGCCGAATTCGCCAACCGCTGGAACGGCGCCACACCGGAGAATCTAACGCGCGCGCTTGCGCTCGCCGAGAAGGCAGTCGCGGCGGACGAGACCGAGCCGCAGGCCCACATCGCGCTCGCGCTTGTGCTCTCGTGGCTGAAGCGCATCGACGAGGCGGAGCGTGCCGCCGAGCGCGCGCTCGCGCTCGATCCGAACTTCGCCGATTGCTACACCGGCCTCGGCAACATCCGTGAGTTCCAGGGCCGCCAGGACGACGCAGTAGCACTCTACACGCGCGCTATCCGGCTCGACCCGCAATGGGATATGGCGCTGCACTTTCTCGGGCGGGCGCTGCTTGCGCTCGGCCGTTTCGACGAGGCGGAGATCGCCTTCAAGCGACGCCTCGTGCTTGCGCCGAACTCCGACATGACGCGCTTCTATCTCGCCTGCCTCTATGGCCTGACCGGACGCCATGAAGAGGCGCGGGCGCTATGGGCGGAGGTCCTCAGGATCAACCCGAACTTCTCGGCCCGCCACGTGCGGCAGTCATTGCCTTACAAGGACCCGGCGTGGCTCGACCGCGTCGTCGACGGCCTGCGACAGGCCGACATCGCCGTTTGAGCGCCCGTAAAGGGTCCGCTCGGGACGCGTGGCGCACTGGGACTGGCAACGCGCCCGCACCGTCCCCAAATACGGCGGCAATCATTGAAAGGTGAAACAATTGAGTGGGTTCAGGGACGTGAGCTTCGCCGAGCGACAGAAGACAGCGGCGCGCGCCAAGCAGGCGCATGTGGAGAAGTTTCGCTCCATGCCGGCGGGCGACGACCCGCGCGTCGTGGAAATGCGGGCAGCGCGGCAGGCCGTCAGCGCGGCGCGGGAGGCTCGCGCCGCCGAGCGGAAGGCGGAGCGCGAGGCGCAACTGAAATCGGCTGCGCTGGCGCAGCAGGCGGCGCTTGCAGAGCAGGCAGAGCGCGCGTCCGCGGAAAAAGCTGCGGCGGCGGAGCGTGAAGCGGTCGAGGCGGCCGAGCGGAAAGCCGCTCGCGATGCTCGCTACGCAGCCCGAAAGGCGCGACGCTGAGATAGAGCCCGCCTTCTGATTCAATCGGAGCGGAAAGCGCTTTAGCGCGGGGCGCGCTTGGCGAGAATGCGCTGCAGCGTGCGGCGGTGCATGTTGAGGCGCCGCGCCGTCTCCGAGACGTTGCGGTCGCAAAGTTCGTAGACGCGCTGGATGTGCTCCCAGCGCACGCGGTCGGCCGACATCGGATTTTCCGGCGGCAGCGCGCGCGCGTCTTTCTTCTGCATCAGCGCGGCGTGGATCTCGTCGGCGTCGGCCGGCTTGGAGAGATAGTCGACCGCGCCGAGCTTCACCGCCGTGACCGCCGTCGCGATGTTGCCGTAGCCGGTCAGGATGATGGCGCGCGCCTCCGGGCGTCTGGCGCGGATCATCTCGATCACGTCGAGGCCGTTGCCGTCCTCAAGCCGCATGTCCACCACCGCGAAAGAGGGGTTCGCCGCCTCCACCTTCTGGCGCGCCTCGGCGATCGATTCCGCGGTCTCCGTCACGTAGCCGCGTTTTTCCATGGCGCGGGCTAATCGCTGCAGGAAGGCCTTGTCGTCGTCGACGATGAGGAGCACCTCGCCCTCCGCCGGCGCAATCTCGGACGGCTGGTCGGCCATGGCTGCGGCCCGTTCAAGCATTGCGGCTGGTCTCGATGATAGAAGCTAGGGGAAACCTAAGCATTATCCATCCCCGATCAAGCTCTTGTCGGCTTCCCCTGCTTGTTTGGCTAACGCTCGCGAGCCGCCGTCTCGAACGCCGCGCGCGGCCAGGTGATGGTCACGGAAGCCCCGGATTCCGGCGGTTTCCGGTTGGCGAGCTTGAGCGACGCGCCGGAGCGCTCCAGGAGCGTCTTGGCGATGAAGATTCCAAGGCCGAGCCCGCCGTGCTCCGGCGCCGGCGACGACTGGCCGGCGCGGCGCGTGGTGACGTAGGGCTCGCCAAGCTGGTCGATCACGTCGGGGGAGAAGCCGGGGCCGTCGTCGGCGATTGCGATCTTCACCTCCGTCGCCGACCATTCCGCCCTGACGCGGACCTCCGATTTGGCGAAGTCGACGGCGTTGTCGATGAGGTTGCCGAGTCCATAGAGGAGGCCTGGGTTGCGCCCGGCGGCCGGCTCCGGCGCGTCGCCTTTCCGTTCGATCGAGATCGCGATGCCGAAATCGCGGTGCGGCGCGGCCGCCTCTTCGAGCACGTGCGAGAGCGGCATCAGCCCGAGGTGCGCGCCCGGATCGGAGGAGAGCGAGGCGATCTTGGAAAGGATCTCGCGGCAGCGCTCCGACTGCGCGCGGATCAGCATGATGTCTTCGGCATGCGGGTCGTCGGGCTTGATCTCGCTTGCGAGCTCGTGCGCGACGAGCGCGATTGTGGCGAGTGGCGTGCCGAGCTCGTGCGCGGCGGCGGCGGCGAGCCCGTCGAGTGCGGAGAGATGCTGCTCGCGCTGCAAAACGAGCTCTGTCGCCGCGAGCGCGTCGGCGAGGAGGCGCGCCTCCTCCGCCACGCGGAAGGCGTAGAAAGCCATGAAGCCGAGCGCCGAGACGAGCGCCACCCATACGCCGCCGACATAGTGGAGCGGCACGTCGTAGACCTCGCCGGGAAACCACGGCAGCGGCTTGTGGATGAAGACGAGGACGGTCGCCGCCGCGAGCGTCATCGTGCCGATCAGGAAGGTCTTGTCCGGCTGCTGCGTCGTCGCCGACACCATGGCGGGGGCAAGGAGCAGGATGGCGAAGGGGTTCTCCAGGCCGCCCGTCAGATAGAGGAGGCCTGAGAGTTGCAGGAGGTCGTAGGCGAGAAGCAGCGTCGCCCAGTTCGGGTCGAGCCGAAAGGCGGGCGGGAAAACGAGCCGGAGCCCGAGATTGAGCCAGGCGGAGAGCGCGATCAGCGCGAAGCAGGCGCCCATCGGCAGCGGAAAGCCGAACCACAGGCCGACGATGAGGATCGCGGCGCTCTGCCCGCCGACCGCGAGCCAGCGGAGCCGGATCAGCGTCGACAGCTTGAGCCGCCGGCCCGACCAGCCGTTTTGCTCCTCCGCTCTGCTGCGCAGCGTCAGTTCCATGCGCCCTCTTACTCCCTCGGCAGGCGCAAGTCAGGCGAGCGGTTTCGCTGGCCCCGCGCCGTTGCTATAGGAGCGCGACCCGTCCCCTCCCCCTTGCGGGGAGGGGCTAGGGGAGGGGTAACGAGAATGGCTGAACTTCGCGTCGTCGTTGCCGGAGCGGGCGGACGCATGGGCCGGGCGCTGACCCGCGCCGTGCTTTCCGAGCCGAAGCTGAAGCTCGTCGGCGCGCTCGACCAGGCCGACGCGGAGTTGCAAGACAAGGACATCGGCGTTCTCGCGGGAGCCGGCGAGACCGGGGTCACCGTCGGCGCCGACGCGCTCACCGCCCTCGCGCATACCGACGTGCTTCTCGATTTCACCGCGCCGCAGGCGACGCTCGCCTACGCCGACCTGGCCGCGCAGGCGCGCATCGTCCACGTCATCGGCACGACCGGCATCGAGGTCGCCGACGAGGCGCGGCTCAAGGCGGCGGCGCGCCACTGCCGCATCGTCAAGGCCGGCAACATGAGCCTCGGCGTCAACGTGCTCGCCGGCCTGGTGAAGCGCGCGGCGGCGGTGCTCGGGCCGGACTACGACATCGAGATCGTGGAGATGCACCATCGCCAGAAGGTCGACGCGCCGTCCGGCACGGCGCTTCTTCTCGGGCGCGCCGCGGCGGAAGGGCGCGGCATCGAGCTGTCGCAAAAATCACTGCGCGGGCGCGACGGCGTCACCGGCGCACGGCCGAAGGAGGCGATCGGCTTCGCCAGCCTCCGCGGCGGCTCCGTCGTCGGCGACCACATGGTGATCTTCGCCGGCGACGGCGAGCGGATCGAGCTCGTGCATCGCGCCGAGAGCCGGGACAACTTCGCGCACGGCGCCGTCCGCGCCGCGCTCTGGGCCTTCGACAAGAAGCCCGGCCTCTACGACATGGCCGACGTGCTGGGATTGCACTGAGCGAAGTGTCCCCTTGTCCCTTGTGGGAGGGGCTACGGGAGCGAAAGGACGCGAAACTCCTTCGTCGATCACATCCACCACCCTCATCCTGAGGTGCAATGCCGACGCAGTCGGCGTTGCCTCGAAGGACGATCCAGAAGCGCGGGAAGACCTTTGATGCGTGCTTCGAGGCTCGCTACGCTCGCACCTCAGCATGAGGGAGGTCGGGTGGCTTCCATCCGCGTGCGTTGACTGGAGAGGAGCTTGCAGGAAATGCCCGCCAAGAAACCCTCAGGTCCCCGCTACTGGATCGCCGTCGTGCCGAAGATCGGCGTCGATCGCTGTCTCGCCGGTGGCTTCGCCATGTTCGCGCACGGTCGCCACGACGCCGTGAAGCGCACGGGCGCCGGCGAATGGCTCGCCTACTATTCGCCGCGCACGCTCCTGAAGGGCGGTGACGAAATCCGCGCCTTCACCGCGATCGGCAAGTTCACCAAGCGCGAGCCCTACGAGGCGGAGATGATGCCCGGCCGCGTCGGCTG
Source organism: uncultured Alphaproteobacteria bacterium (assembly GCA_963739005.1). GTDB lineage: Bacteria > Pseudomonadota > Alphaproteobacteria > Rhizobiales > Afifellaceae > DASWJZ01. The sequence continues at coordinate 81,640 of CAVTYQ010000004.1, forward strand.
GTGCCGCGACATCGCCTTCGGGAGAAAGGCGCGGGCTGCCGACGTCTATCCGCTCCTCGACGAACTTTCCTTCATCAAGGACCGTACGCATTGGGGGCTCTTCTTCCACCGCAGCCTCTTTTCCGTGTCGCGCGACGATTTTGCCAAGATCGCTGCCGCAATGGGCCTTGACCCGAAACGCGTTTGAAGGGTTAGCACTGCGCCACGCAACCGACCGCCGGAGCTCCCATGGACCGTCTTCTCGTGCTTGTTCGCCACGGCGAGAGCGAATGGAATCACTTGAACCTGTTCACCGGCTGGAAGGACGTCGATCTCTCCTCGCGCGGGATCGAGGAGGCGCGCGCGGCCGGCAAGAAGCTGAAGGCGCGGGACCTCGGTTTCGACGTCGCCTATACGAGCGTGCTCGTGCGTGCGCAGAACACGCTGAAGCTGATGCTCGAAGAGCTCGGCCAGACCGGCCTTGAGGAGTATCGCGACCAGGCGCTGAACGAGCGCGACTACGGCGATCTCTCCGGGCTCAACAAGGACGATGCGCGCAAGAAATGGGGCGAGGAGCAGGTGCACATCTGGCGCCGCTCCTATGCCGTGAACCCGCCGGGCGGCGAGAGCCTGCGCGACACCGGCGCCCGCGTCTGGCCCTATTACCTGACCCGCATCCTCCCCGACGTGATGCGCGGCCGGCGCGTGCTGGTTTCCGCACACGGAAACTCGCTCCGCTCGCTCGTCATGGTGCTCGACAAGCTCGACACCGATGAGATCCTGAAGCTTGAGATCGCGACCGGCGTCCCGCTCGTCTACCGGCTGAACGCCGATACGACAGTGGCGGAGAAAGAAATTCTTGGTGACTGATCGGCCATAATGGCGGAATGACCGCCACGGTCGACACGACACTTGACAGGATGGGCCGTTTTCTCGCGGCGAAGCTTCGTCGCGAGACTTCCGGTTACGAGCCCTATACGCCCTCCGACCCCGACACGCTCCGCGCGATCCTCAGGCCCGGGGACGTTCTCCTGGTTGAAGGCCACCAGTACATCTCCATGGTCATCGAGTACATGACCATGTCGAGCTGGTCGCACGCCGCGCTCTTCGTCGGTGATATCCCCGGGTGTGCCGAGCCTGACGGCGAGCCGCATGTCTTGGTCGAGGTCAATCTCGGCGAGGGATGCGTGTCGGCGCCACTCTCCCGCTACACGACCTTCAACACCCGCGTCTGCCGCCCGGTCATGCTCTCCTATTCCGACCAGCAGCGGGTGGTGCGTTTCCTGGTCGAGCGGATCGGGCTCCGCTACGACATGCGCAATCTCTTCGACCTGATCCGCTACTTCTTCCCGATGCCGCTGCCGCGGGCATTGCGCCGCCGCGCTATCGCCTTCGGCTCCGGCGACCCGACCCGCGCCATCTGCTCCTCGCTCATCGCCGAGGCCTTCCAGGCGGTCGGCTATCCGATCCTGCCGCGCGTCGTTCCCTCGGTCGGCGACGAAGCGAAGAGCCGCCGCATGCGCCGCGAGCACTATTACATCCGCCACCATTCGCTCTTCGCGCCGCGCGACTTCGATCTCTCGCCCTATTTCGCCGTGGTGAAGCCGACGCTTGAACGCGGCTTCGACTACAAGAGCATTCGCTGGGTCAACGCGCACGGGCCGGCCGACGCCCCGCCGATCGCCGGCACCAGGCCGCAGACCGTCGAGACGGTCGCGGCGAACTGATCCTCGCTCAGGCGCTGCCGATCAATATTCCGGCCGCGAAGACGAGCGCGCCACCGAGCACGATCTGGAAGCTCGCGCGCCAGAACTGCGTCTCCATGTAGCGCCAGCGGATCCAGGCGATGGCGAGAAGCTCGACGATCACCACGAGTACGGCGATCGCCGTCGCCGTCGCGAAATGCGGGATGAGATAGGGGAGCGTGTGCCCAAGTCCGCCGATCGTCGTCATCACGCCGCAGGCGAGACCGCGGAGCAGCGGCGAGCCGCGGCCGGTCAGCGTGCCGTCGTCTGAGAGCGCCTCGGTGAAGCCCATCGAGATGCCGGCGCCGATCGAGGCGGCGAGGCCGACGAGGAAGGTCTGCCAGGGATCGTGCGTGGCGAAGGCGGCGGCGAAGACCGGCGCGAGCGTCGAGACCGAGCCGTCCATCAGACCGGCGAGCCCCGGCTGCACGTAGGTCAGCACGAACTGCCGGTGGGCGACGGCGTCTTCCTCAGCGCGCGCGCCTTGCGGCAGCAACTCCGTCTCCAGCCGCGCCGCCGTCTCGACGTGCCCGCTTTCCGCGGCTGCAAGGTCGCCGAGGAGCTTCCGCGTCTCCACGTCGCTCGTGCGCTGCGCGGCGTTCAGGTAGAAGCTGCGCGCTTCCTCCTCCATGAGCCCGACTTCCTCGCGCACCCGTTCGATGCCGAGATTGCCGACCAGCCAATAGGGGCGGCGCTGATAGAAGCCGGTGACGTGCTCGCGCCGGATCGGCGGGATGGTCTCGCCGAAGCGACGGCGGAAGGCCTCGATCAGGCGGCGGCGATGCGTATCCTCCTCCGCGGCCATCGCCTCGAAGACGGCGGCGCTTTGTGGATATTGCGGGCGCAGTCGCTCCGCATAGGTCGCGTAGACGCGGCTGTCCTCTTCTTCCGACGAAATCGCGAGCGCCAGGACTTCGGGCTCGGTGAGGTCGGAGAAGCGCTTGCGGTCGCGGACGCCAGGAATCATACGGGAAGGCTTAGATTGGAACGATTCTAAAGTCTAGACGGGCGGATATTCGTCGGGGATGCTTAGGAGCGGCGGGTGCTGGGACGCGCCTACGCCGCCTTCCTCAGATCACGCACGAAATCCAGAAACGCATCGTCCTTCGACGCGTCGGGCACGCGGAGGATCATCGAAGGATGCACGGTGAGGAGCAGGCGGAAGCCGCGCGGGTCGTCTGAGATGCGCCCGCGCTCCGAGAGCACGCGCACCGTCCGCCCGAAGAGCGCCTGCCCGGCGGTCGCGCCGAGCGCCACGACGAGCTTCGGCTTCACCACGGCAAGCTCGCGCTCGATCCACCATTTGCACGCCTCGATCTCGGGCGTCTCCGGCTTCTTGTGGATACGCCTCTTGCCGCGCGGCTCGAACTTGAAGTGCTTCACCGCGTTGGTGACGTAGACCGCGCCGCGGTCGATCCCCGCCTCCTCGAGCGCGCGGTCGAGAAGCTGCCCGGCCGGGCCGACGAACGGCCGTCCCTTCAGATCCTCCTGGTCGCCCGGCTGCTCGCCGACCAGCATGACGCGCGCGTCCGGCGGACCTTCGCCGAAGACCGTCTGCGTTGCGTGTCTATAGAGATGGCAGCGCGTGCAATGCGCCGCCTCCTCGGCAAGCGCCGTGATCGTCGTGTTCGGCCCGATGTCGGACGTTTCGAAATCGAGCGCCAGCGCGCCCTGCGCCTCCGTCGTTCGCTTCCGGGGCATCGTCGGATTCGTCTCCAGCAAAGCGCGGTCATCCGCAGTTCTGGAATGGTCGCCGCTTCCGGCGGGTTCCGCCGAAAAGAGCCTCAATCTTTCGACTTTCGGCGCCGGTGTTCTTAATATGTTCTAAGGCGTCGTCAAGCGTCGCGACGATCTTAACGCCTCGCACAGCCTAGGTCCGGGGATCGCTGCCCAATGGCGAAACGAAAGGCACAGCCTGCGCGTATTCGACTCGAGCGTCGAAACGCCGGAGCGGCGATTGGTCCACGAAGCGAATCCCGGTGTCTGCCGACACGTCTCGATGGGCGGTCGCCTCGTGCGCGTCCTTCTGATAGGTGCGGCTCTGACATTGCCCGTCCTCGGGACCTTCGCGGAAGCCGGACTCGGGCTTCCGGGCGCAGTCAACGCCGTGCTCACGGCGCTCGGGCTGGCGGCGCTTCTCGTGCTGGTCTGCCTTTGCAGACCGCCGCTTCCTGCGCGAGGTCGGCGCTAGGGCTTCTCGGAAGCGGCCACCGCCCGCTCGGCCGCCTGGAATCCGATCTTCGAATGCGTTCCGTCGCAGAACGGCTTGGTTGTCGAGCCGCCGCAGCGGCAGAGCGCGAAAGCCTCCTTCACCGTGTAGGTCGTCCCGTCGGCGTCGCGCACCTCGACGGGACCCGTCACGACGTAGGGACCGTTCCTGCTGACTTTGATCAAGACGTCGGGCATGCGCCTCCCCTTCGGAAATGAGCCGTCATGCAACCATGCGAGCACGTCGCGAGCGAGGCGGCAACCGGGTCGATCTCTGCCGCGATCAAACCTCCGGCATGAAACCGGGATTGCCCGCTTTGACGCGTCTTCCGCGGATGCTACATGCGCCCCCGACCCCGGAAGTTCTATGACCACCGCCCTCGACCATATCCGCAATTTCGCGATCATCGCCCACATCGACCACGGAAAATCGACGCTTGCCGACCGGCTCATCCAGATGACCGGCGGGCTCGATCTCCGCGAGATGAAGGAGCAGGTGCTCGATTCCATGGAGATCGAGCGCGAGCGCGGCATCACCATCAAGGCGCAGACGGTCAGGCTCGCCTACAAGGCGCGAAACGGTGAGGACTACGAGCTGAACCTCATCGACACGCCGGGCCATGTCGATTTCGCTTACGAGGTGAACCGCTCGCTCGCCGCCTGCGAGGGCTCGCTCCTCGTCGTCGATGCGAGCCAGGGCGTCGAGGCGCAGACGCTCGCCAACGTCTACCAGGCGATCGACAACAACCACGAGATCGTGCCGGTCCTGAATAAGATCGACCTTCCCGCCGCCGAGCCGGAGAGGATCAAGCAGCAGATCGAGGATGTGATCGGGCTCGACGCCTCGAACGCCGTGATGATCTCGGCGAAGACCGGGCAGGGCGTGGACGAAGTGCTGGAGGCGATCGTGCACCGCCTGCCGCCGCCGAAGGGCGACGCCGCTGCGCCGTTGAAGGCGCTTCTCGTCGACAGCTGGTACGACGCCTATCTCGGCGTCGTCGTGCTGGTCCGCATCGTCGACGGCACGCTGAAGAAGGGCATGACGATCCGCATGATGCGGACGGACGCGCGCCACGGCGTCGACCGCGTCGGCTTCTTCACGCCGAAGATGGTCGACATCGGCGAGCTCGGTCCGGGCGAGATCGGCTTCCTGACCGGCTCGATCAAGGAGGTGGCCGACACCCGCGTCGGCGATACGATCACCGACGACCGCCGCCCGGCGGCCGAGGCGCTGCCGGGCTTCCGTCCGGCGCAGCCGGTCGTCTTCTGCGGGCTCTTCCCGGTCGACGCCGCCGACTTCGAGAACCTCCGCGCCGCGATCGGCAAGCTTCGGCTGAACGACGCAAGCTTCACCTACGAGATGGAGACGAGCGCGGCGCTCGGATTCGGCTTCCGCTGCGGCTTTCTCGGGCTCCTCCACCTGGAGATCGTCCAGGAGCGGCTGACGCGGGAGTTTGACCTGGATTTGATCGCGACGGCGCCGTCGGTCATCTACCAAATCAGGCTCACCGACGGCACGGAGATTGAGCTCCACAACCCCGCCGACATGCCGGATCCGGTCAGGATCGCGGAGATACGGGAGCCGTGGATCCGCGCGACGATCCTCACCCCCGACGACTATCTCGGCGCCATCCTGAAGCTCTGCCAGGACCGCCGCGGCAGCCAGGTCGATCTCTCCTACGTCGGCAGCCGCGCGCTGGTGCAGTACGACCTGCCGCTCAACGAAGTCGTCTTCGACTTCTACGACCGGCTGAAATCGGTCTCCAAGGGCTATGCCAGCTTCGACTACCACATCACCGGCTACCGCCCGGGGGACCTCGTCAAAATGTCGATCCTCGTCAACGCCGAGCCGGTCGACGCGCTCTCCATGCTCGTCCACCGCAGCCAGTCGGAGAAGCGCGGGCGGGTGCTCGTGGAGAAGCTGAAGGAGCTCATCCCGCAGCACCTTTTCAAGATTCCGATCCAGGCGGCGATCGGCGGCAAGGTCATCGCCCGCGAGACGATCTCGGCGCTTCGGAAGGACGTGACGGCGAAGTGCTACGGCGGCGACATCACGCGCAAGCGCAAGCTCCTCGACAAGCAGAAGGAGGGGAAGAAGAAGATGCGCCAGTTCGGCAAGGTCGACATCCCGCAGGAGGCATTCATCCAGGCGCTGAAGATGGGGGAGTGAGCCCCGCGCTTGTTCGGGATGAAGAGTTTCCGCCAGCCTCCTGCCGGCGTTCAGGTTTCAGCGCGCCTGGCTCAGTTCGAACACGCCCCGAACACCCGTTGCTCGATCGTGAGCGGCGGCTGGAGCCGATCAGAAACGGCGATGCTCGCATGCGGCAGGGGCATGCGCTCTATGTGACGCACACGAGGAGCGGGAGAGTCCGGGCGCGGCCGGGCTGCCGTGCTCTGCCCTCATCCTGAGGTGCGAGGCGCGCAAGCGCCGCGCCTCGAAGGATCGGATGCAAGGCGCAAGTTCGAGGCTACCGGAGCCCTCGTGGTTCGAGGCTCGGCTTTGCCTCGTACCTCACCCTGAGGGTGTTGGTGGGCCAGGGGCGGGGGACGGAGCAGAGGCTGGGACAGGGGAGTAAGGCAGTCGGCAGTCGGGGGGAGCCTTGAGCGTCCATCGCGTGCCGTGCCACCGGATGGCCGCAAGGGCGTTATATCTGAGAAGAGCGAAGGGGAGCGGCGCGAATTTGGCGCCGAGCCGAAAGGACCGACGATGATTGCCAAGAACACGATCTGCCTCTGGTACGACAAGGACGCGGAGGCCGCCGCCCGCTTCTACGCCAAGACGTTTCCCGATAGCCGGGTCACCGCCGTCCACCGCGCGCCGAGCGACTACCCTTCGGGCAAGGCGGGCGACGTGCTGGTCGTGCACTTCACCGTCGCCGGCATACCCTGCATGGGGCTGAACGGCGGCCCGATCTTCAAGCACAGCGAAGCCTTCTCGTTCCAGATCGCCACCGACGACCAGGCGGAGACCGACCGCACCTGGGACGCCATCGTGGAGAACGGCGGCGCGGAGAGCGCCTGCGGCTGGTGCAAGGATAAGTGGGGCGTCTCCTGGCAGATCACGCCGCGCGTCTTGACCGAAGCGCTCGCCGCCGGCGGCGCTGAGGCGAAGCGCGCGTTCGATGCGATGATGGAGATGAAGAAGATCGACGTGGCGGAGATCGAGAAGGCGAGGAGGGGGTGAGGGAGCGCGCATCCCGCGCGGGCTCAGAGCCTGCAAGAAGGCGTTTGCCCTCGGCGAAACGCCGAGCGACACAGTGGAGCACGGCGTCCGTGCGCGGATTGGGGCAAATTGTCCGCTTCTGACCGATATCGTTGAAAAAGTCAGATCGCGGAGTTTGGCTGGAGGTCAGCCGGAACAGGTTTGCGCTCGCGGCGCGGGAATACGCTTTCACGAGGCGAATCGATTCAGTTACAGGCCTTCCGCGGAATCGAATTTCAGCTGCAACGCGGCTTCGCGTGCGCCAGAGCCCTACAACGACTTTTTCAACAGAATCGACCCAAAGCGGACTGGATCCCCCGAAGAATCGAGCACTACCAGCCGCCTCTCTCGACCGTGACCGTGATACGATGAACAATGGATCCTCTCCGCGCCCGGCTCGAGCAACACGGTTTCGGCAAATATGCTGAGCTCTTCGCTGAGCATGGTATCGATCTCGACGTTCTGACGGACCTGACCGACGCCGACCTGGAGAAGCTCGGCATGCCAATGGGAGACCGTCGACGCTTCCTGAAGGCGGCGCCGAGTCTGGTCGCGATCATTGCCTCGCCGACGAAGGCGACCGCGCAGGGCAGGGAGGCCGAGCGGCGCCAGCTCACCGTGATGTTCGCCGACCTCGTGGATTCGACCAAGCTGGCCGCGCGGCTCGACCCGGAGGACATGAAGGACGTCATCGCGCGGTACCAAAAGGCGGTCGGCGACGAAGTTGTCCGTTTCGGCGGCTATGTCGCGAAGGCGCTCGGCGATGGCTTGCTCATCTATTTCGGATGGCCGCAAGCCCATGAAGACGACGCCGAGAGGGCCGTACGGACGGCGATGGCGGCAATCGCCGCGGTTCAACGACTCGTCACGGCGGACGGGGCAGCGCTCGCGACGCGCGTCGGCATTTCGACCGGCGAGGTGGTGGTTGGCGATTTCGTCGGCGCGGGTGTCGACGAAGAGGGTGCAGTTGTTGGCGAAACGCCGAACCGTGCCGCCCGGCTTCAGTCCGCCGCAGTTGAAAATACCGTCGTCGTCGCTGCGGAGACTGTCAGGCTTGTTGGCCAGCACTTTGCCTTCACCGACCTCGGCGAGCAGAACCTGAAGGGATTCGACGCTCCCCTCCACATCTGGCGGGTCGACGGCGAGCGGCAGTCGGAAAGCCGGTTCGACGCCATGCATGGCGGGCGCCTCGGCGAGTTTGTCGGGCGCGCGCATGAGATCGGCATGCTCATGCAGCGTTGGGAGGACGCCGCGGACGGCGAATGCCAGCTGGTGCTGGTCGCCGGGGAGGCGGGGATCGGCAAGTCGCGACTTGTTTCGGAATGCCTTGGCCGGCTGGAAGGAAAGGCGCGGCGGATTGCCTATCAAGGCTCGCCGCTCCACACCAACACGGCCCTCTACCCGGTGTTGCGGCATCTCCAGTCAAAAGCGGGTTTCGACCCCGACGACACGGCTGCGGAAAAGTGGCGCAAGCTCGCAGCTGCCATCCCGAGTCAGGCGCCCCAGCGTCCCTTGGCATTGCGATTTCTCGCGGAACTCATGTCGTTGGAGGCTCCCGCCGAGAATGCCGCCGGGGCAAAGTCCAGTGTCGATGAGCAAAGGGAAGTGACTTTCGATATCCTTGCCGATTCTGCGAAGAGTGAGGCAGACCTCGCGCCGCTTCTGATCGCGGTTGAGGACGCTCACTGGCTCGACGCGACGACGCAGGAGTTCATCGAGCGGCTTCTCGACCGCCTGCAGCGCTGTCCTGCGATGGTTCTGGTTACCTACCGCCCTGAGTTCGTGCCGCCGTGGGCCCAGCACGCCAATGTCGGACTGTTGTCGTTAAGCCGGCTGGGGCGGCGCGACGCACGGGCGATCGTCACTTCTCTCCTGTCGCGCGGACTGAGTCTCCCTCCCGAGATCGCCGACGACATCGTCGCCAAGAGCGACGGAATTCCGCTTTTCGTCGAGGAGCTGACCGACTCGGTCATCGAGGCTGCCCGGGCGACCCGTGACCGGCGCATCCAAATCCCGGCTACGCTGCGCGACTCGCTGTCTGAGCGGCTCGACCGGCTGGGTCCGGCCAAAGAAGTTGCGCAGATCGCGTCGGCCTATGGCCGCGAGTTTGCGGTCGATCTCCTTGCCGCGACGCTGGATCGCGGAGAGGACGACCTGCAAGCCGATCTCGACCGGCTGGTGGCGATCGATGTGGTGTTCCAGAATTCGCGTTCGACCCGCCGCTACACGTTTCGCCACGCGCTGCTCCAGGACGCTGCCTATGAAAGCATGCTGAAGAGCAAACGCCGCGAGGTCCACGCCCGCATCGCCGATGTGCTCAGCCGGAATCGTCCCGAAATGGCGGAGACCGAGCCCGAGGTTCTGGCGACGCATCTCGCAGGGGCGGGCGACACCGCCGGAGCGGCGGAATGCTGGCAGAAGGCGGGACGCATAGCGCTACGGAATTCTGCCTACCGGGAGGCGATTGGCGCGTTCAAGAACGCGCTGCCGCCTCTCGCGGGGAAAGTGCGCGCCGACATCCATCGGGCGATCACATCGGCGTACTTCGCCGTCGGCGACCACAAGTCGGTGCGTGAGCATCTGGAATACGCAGCCGCCGACGCGGAAGTCGCCGGCGATCAGGTGATGATGGCCGAGATCGCCATGCAGCAGAGCCACGACCTCATTCACTACGGCGGCAGCGTCACAGATGCCTTCAAATTTGGCAATCGCGCCTTGGGAATTGCAACGCGGCTCAACGATGACTCGCTTGCCTACGGCGCGCGCTTCAGCCTTGGCCAGGCAGCTTGGCTCGGCGGGGACTTCGAGGCCGCCGTCGGTTTTTTGACGGCGAATCTGCCGGAGAATCTTCGCGATCCCGACCGAGTCCGCAACTTCGGCACCGCAGGGTCGCTGATGACGGACTCAATGGCGCTTCTTGGAGCGAGCTGCGCATACCTCGGGGATTTCGATCGCGCGTTTGCGGCTCTTGATCGAGCCGTCGCTTTGGTCACCGACGGCGTGTTTGATGTCTCGGTCGTCCAATACCACCTCAATCGGGCTCACTTGCAGCGCGGCGACACGGCGACCGCCTTGCCGCTGGCGCGAGAGGCTGTCGCGTACGCGACCACCGCCGGCCTGAAGTTCATCCTCCCATGGCACGAAGGCGTTCTCGGCTATGCGTTCCTGCTGCATGGGCAGATCGAGGAGGCGGTTTCCACGTTGGAGACGGCGCTGCAACGAAGCGACGCCCAGCACCAGCCTACTGCGAACGTGCGGGCGTGCGCATTTCTCGCCGAGACGTTGTTGCAGATCGACCTGCAACGCGCACTCGCGATGGCGGAGGCCGGCTTGAACGGGGCGAGGACGTTTGCCTACCGCGCGCAAGAGGCGGAGTTGCTTCGCGTCAAGGCCGCCGCTCTCGCCTGCACGGACTTGTCCGAAGCCGACGCGCGGGCGCAGGAGGGTCTGGCGCTCGCCCGCGAGCTCCGCATGCGGCCGGAGGAGGGGCACGCCCACCGCGTCCTCGGCGATATCGAGATGGCCAAAGGCGACGGTGCCGCCTCGCGAGCCAGCCAAGATCGCGCGCGTGCGATCTACCGGGACCTTGGCATGACGTACTGGGTCAAACGAATTGGCTGAGCGTAAGAACCCCCGCCGTTACCATGTCCGTAGAGCCCGCCTTTCTTGCGAAAAGTCGACGTCCGCTTCTTGGCGCAAAGCTGACGGCGCATCTCGCTGAGGCCCGCCGCCTTGTCCGGCCAGTGATGGATGGTCAGGATCGCAAATCCTTTCGGTGCCGATCCAAAGCCGGACGACCGCCTGCTTCCGGCTCGCCCCGGTCGTGTTAGAAAGGGTGTCCGACCCGCGAGGACGATCCATGTCACGGCGCTTTCGTTTCCCGGCCTTCGTTCTGCTCCCGCTCCTGGCGCTGGCGGCCGTCACCGTCGACGTGACAGGCGCATATGCGCAGTCCGGCGAGCTGAACTGGCCCTCCAAGCAGTTCGTCCGGCCGCGCGACATCGCGCTCGCCTATCCGTGCGGCGGCGGGGCGACCTGCGATCTCGCCGCCTTCATGGAGCGCCAGCACGTCTGTGCGCTCGTCGTCATGAGCGCCGGCGAGCTCGTCATCCACAAAACGTCGGTCCGCGCCGACGACGATCCTTGCAAGTCGGCGGTGGAGCGCGACCGCTACGGCATCGCGTCGCTCGCGAAGTCGATCGTCTCGCTGCTGTTCGGGCTCGTCTATGCCGATCCCGGCTACGACACGGCCGTCGATCTCGACAGCCGCGCGGCGGATATCCTCGCCGCCGCCGGGCTGCCGAAATACGACGACCGCGTCACGGTTCGCCAGCTTTTGCACATGTCGAGCGGCATGGACTGGTCGGAGGACGAGATCGATTCGACGCTCAAAATTCAGGTCGACCAGAACGGCGAGCTGGTCGGCAAGTTCAGCAAGCTGAAGGACGCTGTCGCCGACCGTTTGGACCGCGCCGAGTTTCACGATCCCGGACAATTCCACTACTCCGGATTCGATACGCAGCTGATCGGGATCTTGACCGAGCACCGGCTGACGCCGGACAAGGGCTTCATCCACGGGACGCTCGACGAGGCGCTCGAGCGCTTTCTCTGGCAGCGCCTGCCCATGGAGAAGAACGCCGAGTGGAACGCCGACTTCGGCGGCCACCCCGCCGCGCATTGCTGCGCCTACACCTCGGCGCGCGACCTCGCCACGCTCGGCGACTGGGTGCTGAAGGAATATAACGAGGGCGAGGACGCCGCCGCCGATTGGATACGTGCCTCCGTGAGCGACACCGTCGACGCGACCTGGTCCTGCGACTTCCAGGGGACCAAGCGGAGCTTCCGCTTCGGCTACGAATGGTGGGTCCCCTCGGCCGACAAGCAGGACGGCTTCACCGGCATCGGGACCGAAGGGCAGTACCTGCACGTCTTTCCCGAGCAGGACGTCGTCATTGCGCAGCTCAGCGAGAAGCTCGCGACCGACGCCGACACCTGCGAGGCGATGCTGGTGCATCGCCTGATCACCGACAGCGTCAGCAAGAATTGAGACGCCGGCACCATGCGCCTCGGTTCCGGCGGAGGAGTTCGGTCAGCGGAAGGCAGGGCGAGTATGGCGCCGACCCGCCGTAGCTCTCGCTGCGCTGCGCCGTGAAGATAGCGCACGTCTCCACGTTTCCAGAAACGAAGTGCGGCATCGCCTTCTTCGTCTCCGATGTCATCGCGGCTTCGCCCGATGACGAGCACCGCAAATACGCGCTCCACTACGGGGAAAGACCAACCGGGGAATTCGCCGGAGAGGCGAACGTAGACGATCGGACCGAGCTTCGACGCCTCGGCCGTTCCATATCTCAATCAGGCTGCGACGTCGTGAGCCTCCAGCACGAATTTGGGATTTGGGGCGGGGACCACGGCATGAACATCCTGCCCTTTCTCGAGGAGCTCGCTCTTCCAGTCGTGAGCACCTTTCATACGACCTTCGCGAAGAGCACCCAGCCTCTGATCAGAACCGTGCTCCTGCGCGCGTTGGCGACGCGCAGCGCTGTCAACTTCGTGATGTCGCCCCGATCCAAGCGCACGCTCATAACGCTTCTCGACGGCATCGAAGCAGACGTGCGGACGATTCCCCACGGAGTTCCCGATCGGCCGTTCGTGCCGCCGCGTCGGACGGCGGGGCCCGACAAAAGCGAAATGCACTTGGTCTCGTTCGGCTTCCTCAGCCCCGCCAAAGGTTTGGACGTCGTGCTGGAGGCGCTCCGAATGCTGCGGGACGAAGGTCGCCGGTGTCGTTACACGATCGCCGGATCTCCGCACCCCCGGGTGCCGGAGCAGGAGGACTATTTTCGCAGGATCGAGAAATCGATCGCCGAGCAGGACTTGAGCGACGACGTCGTCGTTGTTGGCCGATTCTTGCAAAGAGCGGAGCAGATCGCGTTGATCCGAAGCGCCGACGCGGCGATGTTCGCCTATCAGCACGCCGATCAGTCTTCGAGCGGCACGGTCGCGCTTGCCTTGGCCATCGGGCGCCCGGTCGTATGCACGCCGTTCGAATTTGCATTGGCCCTGAAGCAGGAAATAGCCGGAGTGCGGATAGCCCGTGACTTCGGCGCCGCGGCTTTGGCGGAGTCGCTGAGGGAGGTTCTCGCCGAACGACCGAATTCGACCGCGCTCGCGCGGAGCGTCTACGACGCGACGCGTGCCTGGACTTGGCCGCGCGTGGCGCAGACATATTCCGCGGCCTTTGCCGAAACGATCGCGCGCCAACCCGCGACGCGGTGCGGCTGAGCCCTCTGCCATGCGCGTCGACCGCCTCATTGCCGGCAGAGTCAGCGGAGATTGAAATTGAAGCGCCTCCGGCCGTGCAGGCGAGGCGCTCGGACGCGGAGCAGAGCTGGAGGAGGGATAGAGATGGCTGCACAAGACGCGAAGGAGCCGGAGCCGCTGGAGCTCGGCCACGGCAAGGTCGAGCTTGAGGTCTTTCTCGAGCCGACCTGCCCGTTCTCGAAGATCGCCTTCGGCAAGCTCAGGCCGCTTCTCGACGCGGTCGGCGAGGACAGGCTCACCATCAAGATACGCTTCGTGTCGCAGCCCTGGCACCTCTTCTCCGGCATCGTGACGCGGGCGATCCTCGCCGCGACCGCCACGCCCGGCGGAAAGGAGGCGGGCCTTGCCGCGATGCGCGGCATCTACGAGCGCCGGGAGGAGTTCGAGTTCGAGAACCATTCCTCCGGCCCGAACATGGACTGCACGCCAAATCAGGTCGTCGCGCAGATCTCCGCTCTCGCAGGCGGAGATCTCTCCGAGGCGTTCCAGTTGCCGAGTGTCGGCGCCGCGCTCCGCTGGCACACGCGCTACGCGCGCCAGAACGGCATCCACTTCTCGCCGACCTTCATCATCAACCGCGTAGTCAACAACAACATGTCGAGCGGCCAGAAGATCGAGGATTGGGCGAAGGAGCTGGGGCTTGAGGTGAGGGGCTGAGCGACTATTGGTTGGTGCGAGCAGGGGCGCTCGCCGGCGATCGCCGCGAGTCGCCCGTCACGCCGAAGAATTCGCCGAGAGCACTATTCCGCCGCATCGGCGCGCCGCAGCAAGCCCGCTGCCTTCATCTCGGCGTGCAGCGTTTCGGGATCCCAGTCGTAGCCGTTCGGCCAGGTGAGGCCGCCGTCCTGGATGAAGACGCGGGCGAAGTAGTCCGCGCTCTTCAGCGGCGCCGCCATCGACCCTGTCTTCTGCAGAAGCGAAGAGAAATCGCGCGCGCCGACCGTGCCGTCGGAGAACGCGATCTCCAGCCTGTGGCCGCCAAGGGGCCGGACGCCCACGACATCGATCATCATTCGAGTCCCTCGATCCGCTCCAGCGGCTCGTCGTCTCGTGCCGCTCGCCAGTTCTGCATGAGCGCATCCCTCCGCAGGTCGGTCCATTCCTTCACGAGGCGCGCCGTCGTCGGTGGCAGTCGACCTTCCATGACAGTGCCGTCAGCGATCAGCACACGTGCACGATATCCCTGATAGTGCACATGCACATGCGGCGGCTCGTGGTCATTGTAATACATCCGCACAGAGATGCCGAGAAAGTAGGCGATGGTCGGCAAGGCAGCCTCTCAAGGGCGTCGGACTACTGAGACGCGGCTGCGAGCCTGATACATTCGGTCGGGCGCGTCCATGGCGCCCGCGAGTTGGCCCTCATGACGTGGTCTCGTCCTCCGCCCGAATAACCGCAACGTTCATCGCGCTGCGCAACTCAAACCCGATCGAACTCGTACAACCCGGTCGCCGCTTTGTTCGTTGCGTAGGCATGAAGATACGGCGTCTCCCCGCGCTCTAGCACGCGGTGCGTCATGAAGACCGAGAGCAGGCGGCCGAGCCCGCGCTTCTGAAAGTCCGGGTGGGTGCAGACGCCGCTGACCTCGGTGAACCCGTCCTGCTTCATGCGCTCGCCGGCCATCGCCGCGAGCCGGCCGTCGATCTTTACGCCGAAGAATTCGCCGAGCGCCTGCGCGCGGAGCGTGAACGGCCCCGGCTTCGTCAGCGTCGCGAGCGAGAGCATCTCCGCCGCATCGGCGTCGCTTAGCCGCTCGATCCGCGCGTCGGCCACCTTCGGCGGCGTGCGCGTCAGAATCATCTGCACCGCGGGAATGGCGGTGACGGTGACGAATCCGTCGGGAAGCACGATGGCGTCCGTGCTGGCCAGCACGAGACTTTCGCCGGGCGCCGCAAGGCCTGCGAGCGCGATGAGAGCGTCCACGCCGTCGTCCCGGGCCGCGGCGAAGGGAATGATCGAGGGCGGAAAGCGCTTGGCGAGCTCGCCCCCCACCGCCAACGCCGCCTGCCGCGTGGTGAGCGCGCTCCAGACCGGGCGGTCAAGGATATGGCTCATCGGCGTTTCCTTGCCGAAGGCTTGCCCCGGCGATCGAGTGGCAGGGCGGCGAGGCCGTCCTCGAGCGCGGCAAGCTGATCGAGCAGCGGCCCGGTAAACTCGCCGCAGAGATCGGCGACCGCGCACTCGATCCTCGGCCACACCTCCCGCTTCGAACGGTCGACGAGCGCCTGGCCTTTCTTGGTGAGCGAGACGATCCTTCGCCGTTGATCCTTCATCGTCTGCCGCGCCTTGACTAGGCCGAGCCTCATGAGCTGCGAGACCACCCGCGTCGCGCCGGGCTGGGTGATGCCGACGGCGTCGGCGAGCTCGCCGATGGTTAGCGGCCCGAGCCGGTCGAGCGCGCCGAGGAAGGGATACTGGCTCGCCTGCAGGGCGACGCCCATCTCGGCCATGATGCGCTGCGTGTCCGCCTGCAGGCGCTCGCCGATGCGCTTCAGGCGGCTCCCGAGCGTCAGGAAGCCGTATTTGCGAACGATGTCTTCGACCATGGCGGCGACCGTCCGTCGATACTTAGCAAGTTATATAACGAAGCATATATAATTTTGTCCAGAGGGCCACCGTCGAGGTCTGCTCAGGCCTTCGTCACCGCCACGAGCATGATCGCGGCGAGCGCCGCGACCGCAAGCTTCCAGGCATCGGCGCGGCGCCTCAGCCCCGGCAGGCCGAGCGGCTTGATCACCTGAATCGCCATTGCGAGGACGATGAGAAGGGACAGCACCTTGGTCATGCCCAAGGCTTAAGCCAGCTTGGCAGAGGCGTCGACCTTGGCGGCGATACGGGTGAAATCCGCGGTCAGGCCACCGCGGCCGCCTCAGCAATGCGCGTAAGGCGGCGGTCCCCAGAGCATGTTGGTGTTCGGGTTCACGTCCACCGTCGAGCGCTGCTTGAGCTTGTTGCGATAGGTCGCGAGCACCCCGGCGGTCTTCGTGTAGGTCGGATCGGTCTCGTTCTGGAGATGGAAGATCGCCGAGCTGGTGTAGGTGAGCGTCGCCGCCGGATCGCCTTGCACCGATTTCCACGTGGCGACCGTCACCGGCCCGGAGAAGAGCGAAGGATCGATCACGTAGGTCACGTGAAAGCACCAGCGCGTCCTGACGCAGAGCGTCGGCGCCACGTGCCAGTTCCAACCCACCGCGCAATAGGGATTGTTCTTCGTCGCCACCGTCAGCGAACCCTGGATCCATACCTTCGATGGCTTCACACCGGCGGCGATCATCAGCCGGCACATCTCGTGCGCGCGCCCCCAGCAGCCGTCGTCGGGATAGAGAAAGGGGATGCAGGGCGCCTGCGGGTCGAGCGGGTTGCAGGTGGTCGGCGCGACGAGCAGGAACATGTCCCATGCACGCTTCAGCGATATGCAGCAGGAGAGCCGCGGCGGGCAGCAGAAGATCGAACAGACGCGAACCGCCCACCTGCGCCCGACGTTGAAGAGCCAGCGGTCCCAGACGACCGCCCAAAGCCGCGCCAGAAACGTCGGCGGTCCGTAACCGGCCGGGATGTCCTCGCGCTGCAACGGGCGGACGTCGATGATCTCGTGGCGATCCGTCTCGGTGACGAGCGCCCACTGATCCTTCTCGCTGAGCTGAAGCAGCGCTTCGAGCAGCGCCGTGAACTCTTCGTTCTTGCGCTCGAGCCGGTGGCGCGCATGCGACATCGAAAGCACGACGTCGATGCCGCCGTCGGCGACCTCGCGCACCTCTTCAATCTGCGTGACCGTCGGGATCATGAGCAGCGCGATCGCGTCGCGCTCCTCGCCGACCTCGACATAGACCGGCGCCTTCTGCTGGCGGAGGTCGTCGAGGAGATCGAGCATCGCCGCCGCCGCGCGCTCGCCCGCGAGCACGCGCGCCGTGGCGCCGCCGCGGAACTCGATCAGGAAGCCGTCAGGGGTCTTTTCGAGCGCTCGCGCCGTGGGTCTTTCGACCGGCGGGGTGATGCGGATCACGACGTCAACGATGGCGCGGTTCCTGGCCATGGCCGGTCGCACCTCTCAAGCTAAAGAGCCCTCAGCCGGCGGAGCCTACAACGTCTGGGTGCGCGTCGCCAGCGCGCGCAGGAACAAGGCTTCGAAATCCTTGCCGCCGAGCCTCCACCCGCCGGGAAGCCGCCTCAGGCCGCTTCCCGCGTTTCCTCCGCCTCGCGCGCCTTGGCCGAATAGAAGCTGGCGTTCTGCGCGCCGGAAAGCGCCTCGCGCGTGAACTTGATCAGGTGATGCGACATGAAGGCCATGCCGAGCGCGCCGTCGATCTGCCCGCGCCGCATGGCATAGAGAAAAGCGTGCCAGAAGTCGCGACGGTAGTCGGCGCGGATGCCAAGCTCGACCACGGAGTTGACGAGGAGCCACAGTCCGCGCTTCAGGTTCGCGCC
Organism: uncultured Alphaproteobacteria bacterium; assembly: GCA_963739005.1. Taxonomy (GTDB): domain Bacteria; phylum Pseudomonadota; class Alphaproteobacteria; order Rhizobiales; family Afifellaceae; genus DASWJZ01. The sequence continues at coordinate 99,520 of CAVTYQ010000004.1, forward strand.
CGTGAGCTTGCCGCGCGCGGGCAGCTTCATGCGGTTCACGTAGGTCTTGTCGACCTGGTGCCGGAAGCGGGCGAAGAGGCGCTCCGGTGTATAGGCATAGGCGATGGCGCGGCGCCACGAGGCGAGCACGTCGTCATAAGGGCGTAGGAACCTGACATTCGATTCGAGCGTCGGATCTTCGACGATCCGTCCGGCGCGCTCCAGCCGTTCGTGCAGCGGCGTCTTCGGCAAAGCCTGCAGGAGGTTGATCGTCAGCATCGGGATCTTGGAGCGCTCGATGAACTCGATCAGCCGTTCGATGGTCTGCGGCGTGTCGGTGTCGAGCCCGAGGATGATGCCGGAGGAGACCTCCAGCCCGTAGGAATTGAGCGTCTCGATCAACTCGTACATCGGCAGCGACGCGTTGTGCTCCTTGCGCATGTGCTTCAGCGCGTCGAGTTCGGGCGTCTCGATGCCGACGAAAATGCCGACGAAGCCGGCTTCGCGCATGAGTTTAAGGATTTCCGGCTGCTTGGCGATGTTGAGCGTCGCCTCGCAAGCGAAGTCGAGCGGATAATCGTGGCTCTTCTGCCAGGCGATCAGATGCGGCAGCATCTCCCGCGTCGCCTTCTTGTTGCCGATGAAATTGTCGTCGACGAAATAGACCGTCGAAGGATGCCCCTTCTCCGCCACGATCGCGTCGAGCTCGGTCGTGAGCTGTTCCGCCGTCTTCAGCCGCGGCTGCCGGCCATAAAGCGCGGGGATGTCGCAGAACTCGCACCGATAAGGGCATCCGGAGGAAAACTGAAACGTCCCGATCAGGTAGTCGGAGAGCTTCGCCTTCGCGTAGGCCGGCGTCGGGAAGTCGGAGAGCGGCAGCCGCTCTTTTGTCTCCAGGCGGACCTGCGCCGCCGGCCGCGCGACGCCCTCGTCGAGGAGCGCGATCAGCCTGTCGGTCGCGTCGCCGAGTTCGCCCTGATGCAGGTAATCGAAGGCCGGGTACATTTCCGGCGCCCCCGAAACCGAGGGGCCGCCGAGCGCCGCCGGCTTTCCCGTCGCATGCGCGCGCGCGCAGATGTCGTCGATCTGCTTGCGCTGGATATGCATGCCGGAGACGAAGACGGCGTCGGCCCAGCCAAAATCCTCCGCCGTCGCGCGCGAGATGTTCTCGTCGACGAAGCGGACGTCCCACGCCTCCGGCAGATAGGCGGCGATCGCGAGCAACCCCTGCGGCGGCATGAAGGCGGCGACGCGCATCAGCTTGTAGGCGTGCGCGAAGGTGCCGAAGGACGGTGTATAGGCAGGGAAAACGCAGAGCACGCGCCGCCTGTTTTTCACCGCGGCCGGGTAGCGCATGACAAAATCCCACGGGGGGCCCGGAAAGGCCGGTTCGATTTTTCCAGGACCGAATCTTCCACAAATGTCCGCCCTTGGCCAGTCGCCCCCGCGCCCGCCCGCGGCGAAATCTTGAAAAGTGCCGGCGCCGCGACCGGTTCCGAGCTCTTCCCTGCGGTTTGAAAAGGCCGCCTAATTTCCGAGCTTTGACGCGAACCGAATTCCTTTGCCGGCGGCGCGGCGGAGAACGCCGCCTTGTGGCCGGCCGGGCGCGCCCTGTATCATCCCGGCGAAACGCCGCGACCGCGCGCTATTCCCAGGAGTTCCCGAAATGCCCATGCAAACGCTCGTCATCGGCGACGACGCGCCCGATTTCGAAGCCGACACCACGGAAGGCAAGATTCGCTTCCACGATTGGCTTGGAAATTCCTGGGGCGTGCTCTTCTCGCATCCGAAGGATTTCACGCCCGTCTGCACGACGGAGCTGGGCACCATGGCGCGGCTCAAGCCGGAGTTCGACAAGCGCGGCGTCAAGATCATCGGCCTCAGCGTCGATCCCGTTTCGAACCACGCCAAGTGGGCGAAGGACATCGAGGAGACGCAAGGGACCGCCGTGAACTATCCGATGATCGGCGATCCGGAGTTGAAGATCGCGAAGGCCTTCGGCATGCTTCCGGCGAGCGTCGGCGCTATGTCCGACGGGCGCACCGCCGCCGACAACCAGACCGTCCGCAACGTCTACATCATCGGCCCCGACAAGAAGATCAAGCTGGTGCTCTCCTATCCGATGACGGCGGGCCGGAACTTCGACGAGATTCTCCGTGTCATCAACTCGCTGCAGCTCACCGCCAAGCACAAGGTGGCGACCCCGGCGAACTGGAAGCGCGGCGAGGATGTCATCATCTCCGGCTCGGTGTCGAACGACGACGCCAAGAAGCTCTGGCCGGGCGGCTGGAAGGAGCCGAAGCCCTATATCCGCATCGTCCCGCAGCCATAGGGCTCACGGTTCCGGGAGAGACGAGGGACGGTGCCGATGGCGCCGTCCTTTTCCGTTCGGCTCTGTCGTCAGGTTAACCGCGCCTTTACGATTTGAAGAGGAATCGCCGCGTTCTTTCACATAAACTGTCGCAGCTAAGCTTTTGTTCTCCGATTTCTGGCACGAGGCGCATGGAAGGAAAGGTCCATGCGTACGCTCCTTGTGGTGTGCCTTCTGATCGGCGGCGTCGCTGCGGCGTTGCCGAGCCTGTTCACGAACTACCTGGCGCCGGCGTCGGGCAAGCACGCCTCCGCCGTGCCGGCTGAGCCGGCCGCTCCGGAGGCGTCGGCCGCGCACGCGCAATCCGCGTCGCGGCAGGTCGAGGTGAAGGCCGGGCGCGACGGCCACTTCTACGTCGATGCCGAAGTGAACTTCCGCCCGGTCCGCCTGATGGTCGACACCGGCGCGACGGTCGTGGCGCTGCGCGCCTCCGACGCCGCCGAGGCGGGCATTCGCGTGCGCGCCGCCGACTTCGTCAATCCCGTGCAGACCGCGAACGGAACCACCAACGCCGCCGAGGCGATGCTTGAAAGCATCAGCGTCTCCGACATCGAGCTCCGCAACGTCCGCGCCTTGATCGTTCCCGACGATCAGCTCTCCATCAGCCTTCTCGGCGGCTCGTTCCTGCACGGCCTCCGGCGCTTCGAGGTCACCGACGGAATTTTGACCATCGAGAATTGAGCAGCGGCCGCCGCGTTCAGGTGATGGCGGTCGGTTCGACGCCAAGCGTCGCGCGGATGCCGGCGATTGCGTCGGCTGCATTAATGACGCTCGCGAGCGCTACCTGCGTCGGCACGTCGTGCTCCTTGGGGTCGGCCTCGTAGCGCTCAATGTAGACGCGCAGCGTCGCCCCCGCCGTGCCCGTCCCCGACAGCCGGTAGACGATGCGCGCGCCGCCCGCGAGAAGCACCTTCACGCCCTGCCGCTCGCTGACCGATCCGTCGACCGGATCGACGTATGAAAAATCCTCCGCGCTCTCCACGCTCTCTCCGCCGAAGCTGCGGCCGGCGAGCGTTGGAAGGCTCGCCCTGAGCCTGTCCATCAGGCCACCGGCGAGGCTGGCGTCGACCTCTTCGTAGTCGTGCCGCGTGTAGTAGTCGCGGCCGAATTCCTTCCAGTGCGCGCGCACGATCGCCGCCACGTCCTCGCCGCGCACCGCCACGATATTCAGCCAGAAAAGCACCGCCCAGAGCCCGTCTTTCTCGCGGATGTGGTCGGAGCCGGTGCCAAAACTCTCCTCGCCGCAGAGCGTGATCTTGCCGGCGTCGAGCAGGTTGCCGAAGAACTTCCACCCCGTCGGCGTCTCGTAGGCGGCGATGCCGAGCTTCTTGGCCACACGGTCGGCGGCGCGGCTCGTCGGCAGCGAGCGGGCGACACCCTTGAGGCCGCCTTTGTAGCCGCGAACGAGATGCGCGTTCGCCGCCATCACCGCCAGACTGTCGCTCGGCGTCACGAAGAAGTTTCGGCCCACGATCATGTTGCGGTCACCGTCGCCGTCCGACGCCGCGCCGAAGAGGGGACCATCCGGCGATGACATCGCCTCGACGAGCGCGCGCGCATGCACGAGGTTCGGATCGGGATGGTGGCCGCCGAAGTCCGGCAGCGGATCGCCGCTGACGACCGACCCCGTAGGCGCGCCGAGTCGTCTCTCCAGGATCTCCTTAGCGTAGGGCCCGGTCACCGCGCTCATCGCATCGAAGCGCAGCGTGAGCCCCGTCTTCATGCGCGCGCGGATGCGGTCGAAGTCAAAAAGCGTCTCCATGAGCGCCGCGTAGTCGGCGACGGGGTCGACGACCTCGACCGTCATCGCGCCGATCATTGTCTCGCCGATCCGCCCGATGTCGACGGCCTCCGCGTGGGCGATTCTGTATTCGGCGAGCGCGCGGCTCTGCCGGAAGATCGCGTTGGTGACGTCGGCCGGCGCCGGCCCGCCATTCGCCACGTTGTACTTGATGCCGAAGTCGCCGTCGGGGCCGCCGGGATTGTGGCTGGCGGAAAGGATGATGCCGCCGCTCGCCTTGCGGAGCCGGATCAGGTGCGAAGCCGCCGGCGTGGAAAGGATACCGCGCCTTCCGACGATGATGCGGCCGTAGCCGTTCGCCGCCGCCATCTTGAGGATTGTCGCGATCGCCGCGCCGTTGTGGTAGCGCCCGTCGCCGCCGAGCACGAGGACCGCGCCCTGCTTCGGAGCGACGGTGTCGAAAATCGCCTGGACGAAGTTCTCCAGATAGCGCGGCTGCTCGAAGACCCGGACCTTCTTCCGCAGCCCCGAGGTTCCCGGCTGCTGGTCGTCGAAGGGTGTCGTGGCGATCCGCTCGATGTCCATCTCACTCCCCACTCTGCCCTGCCACTCTTGAAGGCCGGCATCGTAAGATCAAGCGCCGCGATTCGGGGGATCGCGTCATCGACTTGGAGAATCCGCGCTGATATCCTTTCGGCGCCAAGAAGAACGAGGGCGTCAAGAGCAAGGGAATGAATGCCCCGACCGGTTTTTCCGATCCCAAGGCGCGCGGTTGGCGTGCAACCCCTCAGGTGAACCCCGAAGGCTCCGGCCCCGCGATGTTTCCGACGCCGAAGCCGTTCCTTGAGCCGAACAGCTACGCCTACGAAACCGAGCCGCTGGTCAAGCCGGCCGGCTTCCGCGAATACGACGCGCGCTGGCTCTTCGGGACGGAGATCAACCTGATGGGGGTCGAGGCGCTCGGCCTCGGCCTTGGCGCTCTGTTGCACGAAATGGACGTCAAGCCGGAGATCGTAACCGGCCATGATTTCCGCGCCTATTCGGCCGCGATCAAGCTCGCGCTCACGACCGGCCTGATGGCGGCCGGCGTCAAGGTGCACGACATCGGCCTCGCGCTGACGCCGATGGCCTATTTCGCCCAGTTTGCGCTCGACGTTCCGGCCGTCGCCATGGTCACCGCCTCGCATAACGAGAACGGCTGGACCGGCGTGAAGATGGGTGCCGAGCGGCCGCTCACCTTCGGGCCGGAGGAGATGGCCCGGCTCAAGGACATCGTGCTCGCCGGAAAGTTCAAGGCACGCGCCGGCGGCGCCTACGTGTTCGTCGAGGATTTCGCCGACCGCTACATCGCCGACCTGACCGACCGCCCGAAGCTCAAGAACCGTATCAAGGCGGTCGTCGCCTGCGGCAACGGCACGGCCGGCGCCTTCGCGCCGCGTGCGCTGGAAGCGGTCGGTGTCGACATCGTGCCCCTCGACACCGAGCTCGACCACACCTTCCCGCGCTACAATCCGAATCCCGAGGATCTCGCGATGCTCGCCGCCATCCGCGACAAGGTCCTTGAGACTGGGGCGGCGATCGGGCTCGGCTTCGACGGCGACGGCGACCGCTGCGGTGTCGTCGATAACGAGGGCGAGGCGATCTACGCCGACAAGGTTGGCGTGCTCATCGCGCGCGACATCGCGGCGCTTCATCCGAACGCCACCTTCGTCGTCGACGTGAAATCGACCGGCCTTTTTGCCACCGACCCGAAGCTCGCCGCGTGCGGCGCGACGACCGACTACTGGAAGACCGGCCACTCCTACATCAAGCGGCGGGTCAACGCCTTGCCGGCGATCGCTGGCTTCGAGAAGTCGGGCCACTATTTCTTCAATGCGCCGATTGGCCGCGGCTATGACGACGGGCTCCTCTCCGCGCTCGCGATCCTCGACATACTCGACCGCAATCCCGGGAAGACGATGGCCGATCTCCGCCGGTCTTTGCCGCAGACCTGGAGCTCGCCCACCATGTCGCCGCATTGCGATGATGAGGTGAAGTACAGGGTGGTCGAGAACGTCGTGCGTGATTTTCAGGCGATCAAGGCACGCGGCGAGCTTTTCGCCGGACATCGGCTCTGCGACATGAACACGGTCAATGGCGTGCGCGTTGCCGCCGACGATGGAACCTGGGGTCTCGTCCGCGCCTCCTCGAACAAGCCCGAGCTGGTGGTGGTGATCGAGAGTCCAGTTTCGGAAAAGCGGATGCGTGAGATGTTCGAGGGCGTCGATGCCGTGCTCCGCCGCTATCCGGAAGTGGGCGCCTACAACCAGACGATCTGACGATGCGCGATCGAAGAGCCGGAATTCGCCACGGAGGGAAGCTGAAGGCTGCGGCTTTGCTCGCGATGCTTCTGCTCGCCGTGGCGCCCGCTTATGCGCAGGGAAAGTCGGGCAGCCTCGGCGTTTTGAAGTCGTGGATTGAGAAGCAGATATTCGGAAAGGACACGCCCGCCGCCGAGGCGCCGGCCGCCGGCGAGCCGACCGGTGCGCTGCCCGGCACCGATTCTGCGGCCGGTCCGCCGTCGGCGCCTGATGTCGCCGCGCCAGCCGCCGGGGCTTCTCCCGATGACGGCGCCTCGCAAGCGCCGCCGCTCGGCGCAACCGGGGACTCCGTGCTCCGCGGCAGTGCCGATATCGGAGGGGCGCCTGGGCCAAGCGAGCCTTTGCCCGAGTCGCCGGCGGTGGAGACCGCGGCTCCGACGACCTTGGACGGCGAGGCGCCGGCTGCGACCGTCGAGACCGAGGACTCGATGCCCGCGATACCGCCGGCCGAAGCGGCGAAACCCGAGCCGCTTCGTTTCGCGGCGCTCGCCGGCCAAAGCGTCGAGAAGACGATGGCGCTCGTCGGGCCGATCGCGGACGATCTCGGCAAGCTCCTCGATCGGCCGGTGGAATTTCTGGCGTTTCCTTCCTACGGCGCGATGATCGACGCGCAGGTGGAGCGCCGCGTCGACGGCGGCTTTTACTCGTCGGCCGCTTTTGCGCTTGCCGACGCGCGCTGCGGCTGCCTGGAGCCGCTGGTCGCGCCGCGCGCCTTCGACGGCACGCTCGCCTATCACGCGATCATCGTGGTGCGCGCCGATTCCGGCATCCGCTCGCTTGCCGACCTCGCCGGCAAAACTGTCGCCGTCGGCGCGGCGGACTCCGTCGGCGCACGGCGGATGCAACTCGCCGGCCTGATGGCGGAAGGCGTCGATCCCGCCGCGACGTTCGGGTCCTTCGTGGAGGCCGGTTCGGCGGAGGCGGCCGTGCGCCTGGTCGCCGCCCACGGCGCAGACGCGGCCTTCGCCTGGAGTTCGCTCGCCGGTCATCTCGAGGACGGCTATTCGCGCGGCACGCTGACGAATCTCGTCGCCGACGGCGCGGTCGCGATGGGCGATCTGGCGATTGTCTGGCGGTCGCCGGCGATCGAGCACGGGCCGTTCGCGCTGATGCGCACGCTGGACGAGGCCAGCAAGATCAAGATCCAGACCTATCTGGTGGCGCTGGTGACCGCAAATCCGAATGCCTATGACGGGCTCAATCCGTTCTACGGCGGCGGCTACGCGCCGGTCGATCCGCAGGACTATTCCGGAATCGAGATATTGGCGGCGCAGGACGTCGATGCGCTCAAGATACCGGAAACCGCTCCGCCGCTTCCCGCCCCGGTATCGTTGCCGGCCGACGAAGCGCCGCCGGCGCAATGAGCGTCAGGATTTGCAGCCGGTGCCGCTGGTGTCGGGGCAGAGCTTCACCGTATCGGCGAGCCGCGGCACGAAGAACTGGCGGTCGTTCAGACTGAGCGTTCCCGTGATCAAATAGCCGACCGCCGGTTTGTAGCCGTAGTAGACCTCAGCCATGATGATCTTGGTGTTGGCGACGCGCAGCGTTGCCGGCACGATGCTGGTCACCGAAAAGTTGTCGGTGTAGGCGCTCATGCCGTCGGCCCGGCTCCACGTGATCTTGGCGTTTTGCGAGTTGTCTATGCTGACCAGGGACACCCGCATGTCGAGCCCCTTGGCCAGACAGTCGGCGGTGTTCTTGCAGTAGGGGTACATCGCCCCCGGCGCGACGTCGAAGATCGTGTTGACGTCGGCATAGGTCACCGTCTTGCTGCGGGCGACGAGATCGCCCATCGCCGAAGAGAGGTTGTTGAGACGGCGGTCGACGCTAAGCCCCTGCGTGATCTCGACGCCGGAGAGCCAAAGCGTGACCAGGATCGGAAGAATCAGCGAGAACTCGACGGCTGCCATGCCGGCGTCCTGGCGGAGGAACCGGCCGAGGCGTTCCAGCGGCGAGGGGAAACGGCGTATCGCGCGCGACATCGTGCCTCTCTCCCCTTAGCTGAAGGGCTCGTTGCGAAATGCGGCGAACGAGCCGATCAGCAGCTTCCCGTTGGGCAGCAGGTTCTTCCACTGATGACCCATCACCGGGTTGATCGGCCACTGATAGTAGGCGCGCACGACGACGATGGAGCTTGCCGTTCCGAACTGATAGGCGCCCGGGGTGGTGAACTTGCCGTCGTCATCGACCGGCGGCGCCACCGTCATGTCGCCGAAGGTCGCGTAGGACTTCACTTCGAGGTAGAAGGCCGCGCTTGCGCAGTTGATGAACACCGAGGCGCGGGCGCAGACAGCGCTCTTGAAGTCGGCCTGCGACATCGCCGGCGGGCCCTGCGCCTGGCCGGTCCGGATGAGCCGCGCCGTCTCGAAGACGGCGTTGTCCATCACCTGCTCGGCCACGAAGACGAGCGCCGTCTCCGCAATGACGAACATCAGGAAGAAGAAGACCGGCGCAATGATTGCGAACTCGAGCGCCACCGAGCCGCGCTCGTCCCGGCGCCAAGCGTCGCGAAGCGCCCGCGCCACGCGGCGCGACAAGGATCTATCGACTGGGCGGTTCGGCATCACGGGTTGATCTCTGCGGCGTCAACGTATCGATGCCTCATAGCAGAGCCTTTCCCGGAAAACTTTAAACGACGAGATTCGGCGCCTGCTTTGTTTTAACTAGTGTAAACAAAAGCTGAACCGTTACTTCGACAGATCCTGCCGCATTTGGATCTGCGTCGAGGTGTTGTCGAAGAGCTCCTTCTGGTCGCCGACCGAGATGACCTGTTCGCAGACCGGCGCGCAGGAGAACGTCTGCCGGTTCGGCCCGTAGAACACCGTCGTGAGCTCGTGGATATCGGACGACACGCGCAGCACGGTGTTCACGATCTCGTTCCCCGACGGGTCGAGCACGATCAGATTGGTGGTGCCGGCCGTCTTACCGGTGAGGATCAGGGTCTTCTCGTCGCCGACGTTGGCGTCGGCGATGCCCGGATTGCCGATGATGACCGTGTGCGCCGGCGCGTCGAGCTTCAACACCTTGGCGAAGTCGATGGTGACGTCGATCGGTCCGCTGGTTTCCGCTGCGGCCATGGCTGCCGAGCCGGCCCAGGCGATCACTGCGACGACAAGCCTGCGGCCGAGGGGACCAAGGTCACAACGCATCGGACTCTCCTGTTCGGGTCGCCACGCGGCGGACCGGTTACGCAGACGCTGCCTTAGCCCGACGGCCAACGGCGCGCATGGTTTCGCTGTATCTATCCACCCAACGAGGTTAATAAGCGTTTAAGAGACTAAGCAAAATTCTCTGCTTGAACCAGCAAATAGAATCCTTTTCGACTGCGTGCTGAATTGATTCTATTTTTACTATTTGCCGATTTTAGCGTCGTGTTTTGTGTCAAATGCCATAAGTTAACTTCGGTGCAAGCAATGACTGCTAGCTGAATCGCAGTTTCGGCGGCAGGCCCATCGAAGCATGGCATCGCGAGGGTAGAGTTAGGAGCATGAAGATGACGAAGATTGTCAGCCGGTTCACGAAGGACGAGTCGGGCGCGACCGCTATCGAATACGGTCTCATCGCGGCACTGATTTCGGTCGTGATCATCGGCGTTCTGTCGACCATCGGCACGGAACTGAGCGCGAAGTTCAACACGATCGCGACGCAGCTCCAGTAGCTCCGGGCAGAAAGCCGTCGAACCGAAGCGGGGGGCGCTCACCCTCCGCTTTCGTCCGTCTGGCCCTGCTTCCTTTCCCATTTCGCAATCATTTCTTGGAACCATGGCGTCGGCTGCAATCTTGCCGGTTCGCGCATGACGATCTCCACCGCCGCCGCCAGCTGCGGCCTCGTCCTCTTCCCGCTCGCCATGATCTATGCCGGGCTGATGGACCTTGTGACCCTCAAGATCCGCAATTCCCTGGTGATCGGGATCGGCTGCGCCTGGCTGCTCCTGGCGCCGCTGTCGGGTTTCACGATGGCCGAACTCGGCGCGAGCGCGGCGGTCGGCGGCGCGGTGCTGGTCGTCACCTTCATATTCTTCGCGGCCGGCTGGATCGGGGGCGGCGACGCCAAGCTCGCGGCCGTGACGGCGCTCTGGTTCCAGCCGCACGAGGCGCTCGTCTTTTTTGCCTACGCGTCCGTGCTCGGCGGCATCTTGACGCTTGTCATCATGCAGCTGCGGACCGGGGTGATCCCGATGTTCTTCTACCGCGTGCCCTGGATCGCGCAGTTGCACAACTCGCGCACCGGCGTTCCCTACGGCGCCGCCATGGCGCCAGCCGCGCTTTTGGTCTTCCCGGATACCGCCTGGGTGATGCACGCGCTGACCTGAAGCGAATCGCGCCGTGTTTGATATTTGTTAACCATGCGACGCCGGCCGCGCCCGCAGCCCCGGAAATCCGCGGAAATACTGGTCGTTAACCATCCTTTGACGTTTCCCCGTGAGACTGCTCGACGTTGATGGCCGCGTTCGCGGACCGGGCAAATCGGGGCAATTGCGATGAAGCTGTTTCGCGTGCTCGTACTCGCCGTCGCGCTCGTCGCGGGCGGCATCGCCGCATATTTGGCTTTGAACCTAGGCCCTTCGGGATCTCCGGCGCCGACGGTGGTCGAGCTGGCGCCGCAGATCCAGTCGCAGGACGTGCTGGTCGCCGCCTCCGACATCGGACAGGGCGACAAGCTGACGGCCGACAACATCCGCTGGCAGCGCTGGCCGGATGACGCAATGAACCCGACCTACGTCCAGAAGCAGACGCGGCCCGATGCGGTCGAGACGCTGAAGGGCTCGATCGTCAGAAGCCAGTTCGTCGCCGGCGAGCCGATTCGCGAAGTGAAGCTGGCCCGACCCGGAAGCGGCTTCCTTTCCGCAATCCTGCCGTCCGGCATGCGCGCGATCGCGGTTCGGGTGTCGGCCAACAACACCGCCGGCGGCTTCATCCTCCCCGGCGACCGGGTGGACGTTGTGGAGACGATCGCGCAGCAATCGGGTTCCGACGCGCCGTCCGAGAACGTCAGCCGCACGATCCTTTCCAACATCAAGGTTCTGGCGATCGACCAGACCGTGGGCGAGAAGGAAGGCGAAGCAGTCGCGATCGGCAAGACGGCGACGCTCGAGCTTGACCCGGCGCAAGTCGAGGTCGTCACCGCCGCCGAAGCCTCCGGCACACTTTCCTTGGCGCTGAGAAGCATGGCCGACGCCGCCGAGGTCGTTGGCACGGAAGAACATCGGCAGACCGGCACCGTGCGCATCTTCCGGGCCGGCCGCGGCCAGATCACGACCACACAATGAAAAAGCCCCGATCCCGAGGAGCAAACGAAATGACCGCGCTTGGACGCGTCCGGGCAGTTTCCCTGACAATCGCGCTCGCCTTCCTTGCCTTCCTGCCCGCCGCGGCCGTCGCGGCGGACGGTCCCGCCTATGTCAAGCTTTCGGCCGGCAACTCGCTCGACGGTCGCCCCATCATGCTTGGCATCAACAAGTCCGTCGTGGTCGACCTGCCGAAGGCCGCCGGCGATGTGCTGGTCTCAAACCCACAGATCGCCGACGCGGTGCTGCGCACAAACACACGGCTTTATCTGATCGGAGTCCAGCTCGGTCAGGCGAGCGTGTTCCTGTTCGACACGGCGGGCGCCCAGATCGCCAGCTTCAACGTCTACGTCGAAGCCGATCTCGGCTCGCTCAACCAACTGCTCGCCGAGGCGATCCCGGACGGCTACGTTCGCGCCGAGGCGCTGAACGGCTCGATCGTGCTGCGCGGCCAGGTGCCGTCCTCGGCCGATGCATCGCGCGCCGTCGAGATTACCTCGAAGATGATCGCCGCGCAGCCGACGTCGGTTACGACCGGGACGTCGACCGGCAGCGGCGCCGGCACGACATCTGCGACATCGCAGTCGCAGACCTACAACCCGAGTGACGGCCCGGGCATCATCAACCTCCTCAACATCTCCGGCGAGGAGCAGGTGGCGCTCAAGGTGTCGGTCGTGGAGGTGCAGCGCTCCGTCATCAAGCAGCTCGGCATCAACACGCAGGCAATCCTCAACGGGACTGACTTTAATTTCGGCACGGTCGTCGGCGCACTCGCAGGCGTCTCCGGCAGCCTTCCGGCGATGGCAACCGGTGCGGGCTCGAGCCCGATCAACTTCCCGATCACTTCGGGCACTTCGCCCGGGCAGTTCGGAGCGAACGTGACCGGAGACAGTTTCAGGTTCGGCGCAACGCTGCGCGCGCTCGAGGAAACGCACATGCTGCGAACCCTCGCCGAGCCGACCTTGACGGCGGTCTCCGGCGAGACGGCCAACTTCCTCGCCGGCGGCGAGTTTCCGGTGCCGATCAGCGGCGACAACGGCCAGATCAGCGTCCAATTCAAGCAGTTCGGCGTGAACCTCGCCTTCACCCCCGTGGTCCTCTCCCCCGGCCGCATCAGCCTCAAGGTCAGAAGCGAGGTGAGCGACATCTCTGCCGTCGGAGCGGTCTCCCTGCCGTTCGGCAATACCGCCATCAGCATCCCCGCGACCTCGGTCCGGCGCGCCGAGACGTCGATCGAGCTTCCCTCCGGCGGCTCCTTCATGATCGCCGGCCTGATCCAGGAGGATACGCGGCGCGCTGTGTCCGGCTTGCCGTGGCTGCAGAAGCTTCCGATCCTCGGCTCGCTGTTCTCGTCGAAGGATTTCCTCTCCGACCAGACCGAATTGTTGATGATTGTCACGGCCTATCTGGTGAAGCCGGTGGCGCCGAGTGCGCTCGCACGCCCCGATGACAACTTCGCCATATCCAACGACGCGGAAGCCTATTTCCTGAACCGCCTGACCAAGGTCTACGGCGCGAAGGGCACAGTTCCCGGCACGGCGAAAAGCGGCCAGGTCGGTTTCACTTTCGATTGACGGGAGGGGGCCTTGGGTCCTGCACATATGTCGAAACAAAGCTACGATCCGCGCCGCTGTTCGCCGCGAGCGCTCCTCGGCGGCGCCGCGCTTGTCCTGCTCGCGACGCTTGCGAGCGGATGCAGCACGACGGGAACGCATGACTCCAATCCCGCCGACTACGACTACCGCCTGCGCCATCCGATCGTGCTCTCCAACGAGCCCGAAGTGCTCGACATGCACGTCGGGATGAGCGGTCCGGCGCTGTCGCCTGAGATCGAGGTCGCTGTCCGCGACTATGTCGACGAGTACCGCGCGGACGGCACCGGCTCCATCACGATCCAGGTGCCGACCGGATCTGCCAACGAGGTGGCGGCGGCTTCGACGGGGCGGGCGGTACACTATGCGCTCGTCCGCGCCGGCGTTCCCCGCAGCCACATCCAGGTCGCGCCTTATGAGGTTGGTGACCATGCTCAGCTCGCGCCCTTGCGTCTGTCCTATCTGCGGGTGAAGGCGGTGGTGCCGGAGTGCGGCGTCTGGCCGGATGGCAGCATCACCAACGCCCGCAACAGCGATATCTACAACCTCGGATGCGCGCAGCAGCAGAACCTTGCGGCCATGGTGGAGAATCCCGCGGACTTCGTACGGCCCCGGCCGATGGCTCCGGCCGATGGTGCCCGCCGCGCCGATGTCATCTCCAAGTACCGCAGAGGCGAAGACACGAAGTCCAACGTCATCTTGATTCAAAGCGGACTCGGGGGCTGACGCACGATGACGAATCTCGCCTATGACATGACCCCGGAAGGGGAGGAGGCCGGCCCACGGGCGCCCGATGCGCGTCCGATCCCGCGCATCACCATCCAGGCCTTCTGTGACACCCCCGAGATCGCCGGGACGATCGAGACCGCCGCCATGGATCGCCGTATGGCGCGGGCACACGTCAAGGTTCACACCGGCGGCTTGAACGCGGCCGTTGAATTTTACCGCTCGGCGCCGACGCCGAACCTCATCCTCGTGGAGACGCGGCTCTCCTTCGAAGAGCTGGTCGGCTTGCTCGACGGCCTTGCCGAGGTTTGCGATGCCGGCACCAAGGTCATGGTGATCGGGCATTCGAACGATGTCCGGCTCTACCGCGAGCTGTTGAAGCGTGGCGTCTCGGAATACCTCGTGACGCCGGTCAACGTGATGTCGATCATCTCGGCGATTTCCGCCGTCTACCACGATGCCAGCTCCGAGAAGCTCGGTCAGTCCTACGCCTTCATCGGCGCCAAGGGCGGCGTCGGCTCCTCGACGGTCGCCCACAACGTCGCCTGGACCTTGGCGCGGCTCGTCGGTTCCGACGTGATCCTTGCCGATCTCGACCTGCCGTTCGGGACGGCCGGTCTCGACTTCAACCTCGACCCGGCGCAGGGCATCGCCGAAGCGGTGTTCGGAGCGGATCGCCTCGACGAAGTCCTGCTCGATCGTCTGCTCGCCAAATGCGAGGACCATCTGAGCCTGCTCGCCGCGCCGGCCGTGCTCGACAAGGCCTATGACTTCGGCGAAGCCGCGTTCGAGCAGGTTCTGGAGATCGTGCAGGCGAACGTGCCGACCGTCGTCCTCGACGTGCCGCATCTGTGGACGGCATGGGTCAGGAAGACGCTGATCGCCGCCGACGAGGTCATCGTCACCGCGGTCCCCGACCTCGCCAATCTTCGCAACGCGAAGGCGATCGTCGATCTTCTGCGCCAGGCCCGCCCGAACGACGCTCCGCCGAAGCTGATCCTGAATCAGGTCGGCGTCCCGAAGCGGCCGGAGATCAAGCCGGACGACTTCGCCGCGGCGCTGCAGCTGACGCCGATCGCGGCCATTCCGTTCGATCCGCTGCTCTTCGGTACGGCCGCCAACAACGGCCAGATGATCGCCGAGGCGTCCGCCAAGACGACCGTCTCCGACCTTTTTGCCGACATCGCGCAGGTGGTCGGCGGGCGCAAGGAGCTGAAGAAGGCGAAGAAGCGCGGTCTCGATATCGGGCCGCTTCTGCAGAAGCTCAGAAGCCGTCCGAAGGCCAAGTCCAAGGCTAAGAAGGCGAGCTGACACGGTAAGGAGTGCAAATGTTCGGCAAGCGTAGCACCGCCTCCGACCTGCTGTTGGACCGGCCGGCGAAGTCTTCGGAGAAGGCCATCGCCGAGAAGGTCACGCCGCCTGTCGCCGGCCTGCCCATGCCGCCGCCGGCCGGGAAGTCCGCGCCGGTGACGCCGCCGCCGCAATCGGCCGGACGGCGCAAGACCGACGAATATTACGATCTGAAGACGCAGATCTTCGGCGCGTTGATCGACACGATCGACCTCTCGCAGCTGTCCAAGATGGACATGGACCAGGCGCGCGAGGAAATCCGCGACATCGTCAACGACATCATCACCGTGAAGAACGTGGTGATGTCGATCGCCGAGCAGGAAGAGCTGCTCGAGGACATCTGCAACGACGTCCTCGGTTACGGGCCGCTCGAGCCGCTGCTCGCGCGCGACGACATCGCCGACATCATGGTCAACGGCGCCGACCGCATCTTCATCGAAGTCAGGGGCAAGGTCGAGGAGACCGATGTCCGCTTCCGCGACAACTCCCAGCTCCTCAACATCTGTCAGCGCATCGTCAGCCAGGTCGGCCGCCGCGTCGACGAGGCAAGCCCGATCTGCGACGCGCGCCTGCCCGACGGCTCGCGCGTCAACGTCATCGTGCCGCCGCTCTCCATCGACGGGCCGGCGCTCACCATCCGAAAGTTCAAGAAGGACAAGCTGACGCTCGACCAGCTCGTCCAGTTCGGCACCATCACGCCGGAAGGCGCAACGATTCTGCAGATCATCGGACGCGTGCGTTGCAACGTCCTCGTCGCCGGAGGCACCGGCTCGGGCAAGACGACGCTGCTGAACTGCCTGACCCGCTATATCGACCTCGACGAGCGCGTCATCACCTGCGAGGACGCCGCGGAGCTTCAACTGCAGCAGCCGCATGTCGTGCGGCTTGAGACGCGCCCGCCGAACATCGAAGGCGAAGGCGAAGTCACCATGCGCGACCTCGTCAAGAACTGTCTGCGCATGCGCCCCGAGCGGATCATCGTCGGCGAGGTGCGCGGACCGGAGGCGTTCGACCTTTTGCAGGCGATGAACACCGGTCACGACGGTTCCATGGGCACGCTCCACGCCAACAGTCCGCGCGAGGCGCTCTCCCGCATCGAATCGATGATCACGATGGGCGGCTTTTCGCTGCCGTCGAAGACGCTACGCGAGATGATCGTGTCGTCGATCGACGTGATCGTGCAGGCGGCGCGTCTGCGCGACGGCACGCGGCGCATCACCCACATCACCGAAGTGCTCGGCATGGAAGGCGACGTGGTCATCACGCAGGACCTCTTCATCTACGACATCGTCGGCGAGGATCCGAACGGCCGCATCATCGGTCGCCATCGCTCCACCGGCATCGGCCGCCCGGGTTTCTGGGACCGTGCGCGCTATTACGGCGAAGAGGCCAGGCTCGCCGCCGCGCTCGACGCCGCCGACACGGGCGACATGGGGAGCCGCGGCTGATCCATGCTGACACCTTTCATGGCCCAGGTTGCGGTCGCGCTGCTCGCGGCGTTCTCCATCGGTGGCGTCGTCATCGCCGCGCTCTATCCGCGGCTTGGCGGCGCCACGAAGGGCGAGAAGCGGCTGGAGTTGATCGCCGCGATGAAACGCAAGGCCGCGGGCGAGCGGATTTCGGCCGAGGAGGGGCGCCGCCGGCGCTCCGTCGAGGACACGCTGAAGGAACTTGAGGAGACGCAGAAGGCGAAGGCGCGCAACAGCCAGAAGCCGACGCTGATGACGCGCATGCGGCAGGCCGGCCTCGGCTGGACCAAGAACACCTACTATCTCGTCTGCGTCGCCACGCTGCTGGCGGTGGCGCTCGTCGCGTTCTTCGGGCTCCGCTTTCCCCCGCTGCCGACCGCCGGCTTCGCGATTGCCGCGGGCATGCTGCTTCCGCATTTCTTTGTGAACTGGAAGCGCAAGCGGCGCTTCCGGCAGTTCAGCAACGAGCTGCCGAACGCGGTCGACGTGATTGTGCGCGGCGTCAAGGCCGGGCTCCCGCTCGTCGACTGTCTGAAGGTGATCTCCCACGAGGCGCAGGAGCCGGTGGCCGGCGAGTTCCGAGAAATCGTCGAGGATCAGACGCTCGGCATGCCGCTGCAGGATGCGGTCGCACGCCTGCCGGAGCGCATCCCGCTTCCGGAGTCGAACTTCCTCGCCATCGTGGTGGCCATCCAGGCGCGCTCCGGCGGCAGTCTCTCCGAGGCGCTGTCGAATCTTTCCAAGGTGCTCCGCGACCGCAAGATGATGGCCGGCAAGATCCGCGCCATGAGCGCCGAGGCGAAATCGTCGGCCGGCATCATCGGCTCGCTGCCCATCATCGTCGCCGTCCTCGTCTACTTTACCAGCCCGGACTACATCCTGCTGCTGTTCAAGACCTCGACGGGCAACATCGTGCTTGCTGGGTGCGCCTTTTGGATGTTCATCGGCATCATGGTGATGCGCAAGATGATCAACTTCGACTACTGAGGCGGCCGTGGACCTGCTCACCAATAATACGCAGCTGATCATCGCGCTGACCTCCGCGGTCGCCGTTTTCTCCGCGATCGTGGTCGTGGCCTGGCCCTATCTGGCGCGCGACGAGCTTTCCTCGCGCATGCGGCAGATCTCGAGCGAGCGCGAGCGCATCCGTGCGCGCGAACGCGCCAAGCTCGAGGCGCAGAAGAAGCAGGCTTCCCTCAGGGTGGAGCCGAAAAAGTTCTTCAAGGGCATCGTCGACCGCCTCAATCTCGCTCGCCAGGCCGAAGACGGCAACATGGTGAAGATGCTGCGGCAGGCCGGCTATCGCGGCCAGAACCCGGTGTTCGTGTTCCTCACGCTGAGGCTGGTCATGCCGATCGTGATGTTCGGCGTGGCGGTGCTCTACATCTTCTTCGTGTTGCAGCTCGAAAAGCCGTTCTTGCTGAAGCTCGGGATCTCTTTGGTGGTCGCGTATCTCGGCTATTACGGGCCGACCATCTACGTGCGGAACCAGATCACCAAGCGGCAGAAGTCGATTCGTCGGGCCTGGCCGGACGCGCTCGACCTGCTCCTCATCTGCGTCGAATCCGGCATGGGCATCGAGGGCGCCTTCCGCAAGGTGTCGGAGGAGATCGGCACCCAGTCGATTCCGCTCGCGGAAGAGCTCAGCCTGACGACGGCCGAGCTCTCCTACTTGCAGGACCGGCGCAAGGCCTATGACAATTTGAGTGAGCGCACCGGGCTTGACGGTGTTCGCTCGGTGGTGACCGCGCTGAACCAGGCGGAGAAATACGGCACGCCGATCGGCACGGCGCTGCGCGTGCTGGCGCAGGAGAATCGCGACATGCGCATGCAGGAGGCGGAGAAGAAGGCCGCCGCGCTGCCGCCGAAGCTGACGGTACCGATGATCCTGTTCTTCCTGCCGGTTCTCTTCGCCGTCATCATCACGCCGGCCGCGATCCAGGTCACCGGCGTCTGGCGGTAAGGGGCGGCGCCGCCGGCCCTTCGCTCATCCGCGGCGCAGGCGACCGCGTCTTAGTGGTTGCTTGCGAGATCGGTCCAGGTGTTCACTTCGCCCGACGTGGTGTCTTGCGCAAGCGGCGCGCTTATTGCGGACCCTCCTGCCGGGGCCGGGGCGATCTTGTCCGCCTCCGCCTGCTTTCCCCTGAGCCGCAGCACGAGCGCGAGGTTCTCGCGCATCTTGAGCGTGGCCTTCGGACTGGCGACGGCTTGCCGCAGGTATTTCTCGGCGGTGTCGAGGTCGTCGGTGAGCAGGTAGGAGAGACCGACATTGTTCAGGATCTGGGGCTCGCCGGGCGCCAGAACGAGCGCCTGCTGGTAGCGCGCGCGCGCTTCGTCGTGGCGGCTCAACGAATCGAGGATTCCGCCCTCCGTCGAAAGCAGCTCCCAGTCGGGGTTATCGGGGCGCTGCGCACGCTGCACGGTGGCGAGCGCTTCCTCGAACTGGCCGTCGGCGGCAAGCGCCTTGCCGAAGGAGGCAAGCACTTCCCGGTCTTCCGGATGATAGATCGCCGCCTTGCGCATGACGGCGACGGCCTGGCCGGTCTGACCCGCCGCTCTGAGCGCCGCCGCATAGTTCAACTCGGCGGCCCGGTCCTTCTCGTCGCGCGTATAGGCCACGCTCCATTTCTGCACCGCGCTGAGCGCCTCGTCGGGCGTGAGATCGGAAGGCGTTATGACCGCGCTGTGGCCAATCGATCCGGTGACGAGAGGCTCTTCCGATTTCGTCGCGCAGCCGGCGAGCATGGCGGCGACCGCCGCGCCGGCAGCCAATCGAAGCAGCATCTCCCGCCGCCCCGTCCGGCCGAAACGCATCTTCATGACGTCCCCCGAAGCAAATCCCGCTCAAGGCTTAGGTCGGGCCCGTTAAGGGTTCGTTAACGCTGTTTGTCGCGTTGCCAAGTTGCCCGGCCAGGCTCTAATCCGGCCGATAGGCGCGAGCGAGTCGGGGTCGAGATGGTGGCTGAGGTGCTTGTTTCGGGGGCCGCGGACGCCGTCCCCGTCCAATTGGTCAAGGCGGAGGATCTAGAGCCTGCGCTCGCGGCGCTTGGCGAGCGGGAACGCCGCTTTGCGGTGGTGGCGGGCTTCAAGGCGGAGCCGGGGCGCCATGTTCTGATCCCGGACGCGGAAGGAAACCTCGGTCGCGTCCTCTTCGGCCTCGGCGGCGCGGACGCGGCGGAGCGCGGGCCGTTCTTGGTCGGCAAGCTCGCGACCGCCCTGCCGCCCGGCACCTACCGCCTGGCGGGCGGCGTCGACGAGCCGGCGCTCGCCGCGCTCGCCTTCGCTCTCGCGAGCTATCGCTTCGAGCGCTACCGCAAGCCGAAGGCCGACGGCCCCCGCCTCGTCGTTCCCGACGGCGTCGAGATGGCGGCGCTCGGACGCGTCCGCGACGCCGTATTCCTGGTGCGCGACCTCATCAACACGCCGGCGAACGACCTCTCGCCGAGCGGGCTTGCCGCGGCGGTTCGCAGCGTCGCGGCACGCTTCAACGCCGAAATCGCGGTCATCGAGGGGGAGGCGCTCGCGCGCGGCTTTCCGATGATTCACGCGGTTGGCGCCGGAAGCGACCGGCCTCCCTGCCTGATCGACATGCGCTGGGGGAGGGAGAGCGACCCGAAGGTGACGCTGATCGGCAAGGGCATCGTGTTCGACACCGGCGGCCTCGACATCAAGCCGGCGACCGGCATGGCGCTGATGAAGAAGGACATGGGCGGCGCCGCGAACGTGCTCGGCCTTGCCTCGATGGTCATGGAGGCGGGTTTGAAGCTTCGCCTTCGCGTGCTGATCCCGGCCGCCGAGAACGCCATCTCGGGTCGCGCCTTCCGGCCGGGCGATGTTCTGAAGAGCCGCAAGGGCCTGACCGTCGAGATCGGCAACACAGACGCCGAGGGGCGCCTGGTTCTCGCCGACGCGATTGCACTCGCCGATGAGGAGGCGCCGAGCCTCGTCGTCACGATGGCGACCTTGACCGGCGCCGCGCGTGTCGCGCTCGGGCCTGACCTGCCGCCTTATTTCACCGACGATTCGGCTTTCGCCGCGGCGCTCGAATCCGCCGCCGCCGAGGTGCATGACCCGCTGTGGCGGCTGCCGTTCTGGAAGCCTTACGATTCCTGGCTCGCTTCGAAGGTCGCCGACCTCAATCACATCTCGCAGAACAGTTTCGCCGGTTCGATCGTGGCGGCGCTCTTCCTGCGTCGTTTCGTCTCTACCGCGACCATCTTCGCGCATTTCGATATCTTCGCCTGGAATCCGACGCCGCGAGCGACCGGGCCGGAAGGCGGCGAGGCGCAGGCGATCCGCGCGCTCTTCCGCTACCTGTCTTCCCGCCATGGCTGACTTTCGCTTGCTCCCGGCAGCAGACATCGCTTTAATTGGTTCGGCTCCGAAACGAAGCGTCGGGCTGGGCAATGGCGGTTCAACTGCGGCCGGCGCAGGCGTTGCGCCTCTGGCACGACGTGTCGCTTGCCTTGGTGCGCGACGCGGAGCCGGACCTTTCCGTGCGCCAGCTCACCGTGCTGATCACGGTCTATCTGGAGCCGCAGCCACACACGGTGCGCGCGCTTGCGGCAAAGCTCGGCGTGACGAAACCCGTCATCACCCGCGCACTCGACACGATGGGACGGCAGGGACTGGTCACGCGCAAGCGCGATCCGGCGGACCGGCGGAACGTGCTCGTCCAGCGCACCGTGAACGGCGCGCTCTTCCTGGAGCGGCTCGGCGACCTCGTCGCGGCGCGGGCATCGGCGCTGCCGCCCTGATACCGTGAGCTGCCGATGAAACCACTCGACCCGCGCCTCAACGCTTTCCGCCCCGAGATCGCCGACGTCGCGCTTCGGGGGCGCGTCAAGGCGACGCGCTTCGTGCCCGGCCAGGAGCTTCGCGTGAGCGCGCCGCAGGCGGCGGTCCGCAAGACGCCATCGGATACGGCGAGGCGCGAGACCGAGGCACTCTGCGGCGAACGCGTGAAGGTCTTCGAGACGACATCCGACGGCTGGGTTTGGGCGCAGCTCCTGGACGACCGCTATGTCGGCTGGATTCCGCGTTCCGACCTCGCCGAGCTCGGGATCGAGCCGACCCACAAGGTCAGCGCGCTCCGCACGTTCGTGTTTGCCGAGCCCGACATCAAGTCGCCGCCGCTTGCCGCACTGCCGCTCGGCGCAGAGGTCGCCGCCATCGGCGCGGCGGAGGACAAGAACGCGCGCTATGCCCTGATCGCGCCGAAGGGCGCGGTCGTGGTCCAGCACCTTGCAGAGCGCGATGCGTTCGCGCCCGACTTCGTGGCGGTGGCCGAGCGCTTCCTCGGCGTGCCCTATCTCTGGGGCGGCAAGACGTGCCTCGGCCTCGATTGCTCCGGCCTACTCCAGATCTCGCTCAGGTCCGCGGGCATTTCCGCGCCGCGCGACACCGACATGCAGGAAAGCGCGCTCGGTGCGTCTCTTTCGCTCGCTAACGGGTTGCCGCAGCTGACGCGTGGCGACCTCCTCTTCTGGGCCGGCCATCTCGGCATCATGCGCGACGCCGACACGCTTCTCCACGCGAACGCCTACCACATGGCGGTTGCGTCGGAGCCGCTCGCCGCGGCGATGGAGCGTTTCGCGGGCAAAGGTCTTACGCTGCGGACAGCGAAAAGACTCGCCTGACGCCGCGGTGCGCCGTCGGCGGGCTTGCGCTCTTCGGGTCCTCGGATAAGCTTGCCTGATACGAGGGGATCATCACCGGAGCTGCGGGCAGCGGATGTGGAGCTGCCGGCTGCTGTCGCGTCCGACCGGTCGTGTCGGGCACGACGAGGCAATGCCGGGGGCGGCGTAAAACGAGATTGTTGATGCTTCACAAGACGTCGGAAATGGCGCCCGAGGCTCCCTCCCGGACTGAGCGACTTCAGGATCGTCTGCGCCTTCATTACGAGCGCTTGGCGCTTTCGTGGCATGCGATGCGGCTTGGCCGCGGCCGCGCGGTGTCGCTCCGGCCCGATGCGGGCTTGGTGCGCGTCGACGATGGGGTCCGCCATATCTTCGTACCCAACGTCCGCCGCGCCGGCGTCTTCAAGAACGGCATCAACACCTGGCTGGAGTCGGTCGCGGAAAAATATGTCGGCCGCACCGGCTACGTACCGCGTGAAGGCGACATCGTGATCGATGTCGGCGCGGGAATCGGCGAGTTCTCGCTCTGGTGCGCCGCCGCCGGCGCGCGCGTCGTCGCCTTCGAGCCGGACCCGCTCGCCTTCGTCTGCCTGGAGCGGAACATGGCGGCGCTCGGCACCGTGCAGATCTATCCCTATGCGCTCTGGAAGGAGCGCGCCAATCTGCGCCTGCACGGCTCCCCCGACACCTCGGAGAGCTCGCTCATCGAGGACGGACGGGCGAACGCGCGCAATGCCAATGTCGAGGCCTGGCCGCTCGACCGCCTGGAGTTCATGACGCGCCTCGCGGTCATCGATTTCATGAAGATCGACGGGGAGGGCGTCGAGCCGGAGATCCTGTCCGGCGCGTCGCGCACGCTCAGGCGGACGCGCGTCATCGCCGTCGACGTCGGCGCGACCGAGCGGCGGCCGAATATTCGCGCCCGCGTCGAGGCCGCTCTTACCGACATGGATTTTCGCCCGATCCCGAACGATCGGAGCGACTCGATCCTCGCGCTCAACACCGCGATGGTCGGCCCCTTCAATAACCGCGTTCTCGGTCGACGCAATTTTTGAAGGGCGCGCCGCGCTCGTAGGCCTCAATCTGCTCGGCGATCTGGCGCGCGAGTGCGACCGGATCGGAGACCGCCGCGACGTGCGGCGTGATCGTGACGCTGTCGAAATCCCAAAGCGGGCTCTCCGGCGCAAGCGGCTCTTCCTCGAAGACGTCGAGGCTCGCGCCGGCGAGCGTGCCGTCGCGAAGTGCGGTCACGAGATCGGCCTCCGCGTGCGTGCCGCCGCGCCCGGCATTGATGAAGATCGGGCCGCCGAGGGGACCGTCCCGGCGAAGCTTCCTCAGGAGCGCGAGATCGACGAGATGGTGCGTCTCCGGGGTGAACGGCAGCAATGAGACCAGGATGTCGGTGCCGGAAAGGAATGCTTCGAGCCCGCCCGCGCCGGCGAACGTTTCGACGCCCGGCAGCGTCTTCGCCGTCCGCGCCCATCCGCGCACGCTGAACCCAATGCGAAGAAGCGCGGCGGCGGCGTCCTTGCCCATGACGCCGAGACCCATGAGCCCGACCGTAAGCGCGTGCGCCGCCGGGGGCTCCACGTCGCGCCAGCGATGCTCGCGCTGCTGCCGGCGATAGGTGGCGCCGAGTCTCAGATGGTCGAGGCACTGCCAGACGACGTGCCCGGTCATGCGCCGCGTGAGATCGGCGTCGACGATCCTGACCAACGGCACGTCGGGGAGGCGGGGAAGCGCGAAGATGTGGTCGACGCCGGCGCCGAGCGAGAAGATCGCACGGAGCGCGGGCAGGCGGTCGAGCGTCACCTGCAGCGGCTTCCAGACGAGCACGTAGTGGACCGCCGAAAGTGCGTCTTCGGGACCGCGAAAGACCCCGTCCCGGTCGGTCGCCAGCACATCGCGGTCGGAGAGCCGCGGGCGCAGCCACTCGGCCCAGGTCTCCGCATTCCATCCCTTGGTGGCGACGAGAAGCGCAGGCTTCATCAGGGCATGATCCCGAAAAGTGGGAACTGGTTTTCGGACAGGGTCATGCCTAGAAAGACAGGGTCGTCACGCGAATTCAATCGGCAGCGGGCGCGCACCTAGTCGCGGACGGCCGCGGCGTGGGCGACTTTCAGCGAGAAGGCGGCGGCCATCAGCGCCTGCGTATAGTCGGTCCGCGGGTTCTCGAAGATGGACTGGGCCGGGCCGGCTTCCACGACCTTGCCCTCGCGCATCACGATCACGTCGTTGGCGAGCGCGCGGACGACGCGGAGGTCGTGGCTGATGAAGAGATAGGAGAGATTGTGCTTCTCCTGCAGCTCGCGCAGGAGATCGACGATCTGCGCCTGCACGCTCATGTCGAGCGCCGATGTCGGCTCGTCGAGCATGACGAAGCGCGGCTTCAGCACCATGGCGCGGGCGATGGCGATCCGCTGGCGCTGGCCGCCGGAGAATTCGTGCGGATAGCGGAAGCGGCTTTCCGGATCGATGCCGACTTCCTCGAGCGCGCGAATGACGCGCGCCTCGCGCTCCGCGTCCGGCAGGTCCGGCTCGTGAACCCTGAGCCCTTCCGCAACGACGTCGCCGACCACCATGCGCGGGCTGAGTGAATCGAAGGGGTCCTGGAACACGATCTGCATGTCGGCGCGGAGCGGCCGCATCTCCTTGAAGCGCGCGCCCTGGATGTCGCGGCCGAGGAACACGATGCGCCCTTGCGACGAGATCAGCCTGAGAATCGCGAGCCCGAGCGTGGTCTTGCCGGAGCCCGATTCCCCGACGACGCCAAGCGTCTGCCCCTCGCGCACCACGACATCGACGCCGTCGACCGCCTTGATGTAGCCGATCGTGCGCCGCAGGAACCCGCGCTGAATGGGGAACCAGACCTTGAGATCGTCGGCGCGGACCACGACCGGGGCCTCAGGACGCGACGCCGGCGGCTTGCCCTTCGGCTCGGCGGCGAGGAGATGCCTGGTGTAGGGATGCTGCGGGTGCGTGAAGACCGCCTCGGTCGGCCCCTGCTCGACGATCTTTCCGTCCGTCATCACGCAGACCCGGTCGGCGATACGGCGGACGATGTTGAGATCGTGGGTGATGAAGAGCATCGCCATCCCCGTCTCCGCCTTCAGCCGCGAAAGAAGCTGGAGGATTTGCGCCTGCACGGTCACGTCGAGCGCCGTCGTCGGCTCGTCGGCGATGAAAAGGTCGGGCTCGTTGGCGAGCGCCATGGCGATCATCACGCGCTGGCGTTGCCCGCCGGAAAGCTGATGCGGGTAGGAATTGAGGCGCGCCTCCGGATCGCGGATGCCGACCTGGCCGAGGAGCTCCAGCACGCGCGCCCGCGCGGCCGCGCCGCTCATGCCGCGATGCACCTCGAGGATCTCGCCCACCTGCCGCTCGACGGTGTGGAGCGGATTGAGCGAGGTCATCGGCTCCTGAAAGATCATGGAGATGCGGTTACCGCGGACCTTGCGGAGCGTCTTCTCGTCGGCGTGGAGAAGCTCGCCGCCCTCGAACATGACCGATCCGCCGGGATGCTGTGCGGACGGGTAGGGCAGCAGCTTCATGATCGAGAGCGCCGTCACCGACTTGCCCGATCCGGATTCGCCGACCAGCGCGACCGTCTCTTTCGCGCGGATGTCGAAGGAGACGCCGCGCACCGCGTGCACCACGCTGTCGCCCTGGTGAAATTCCACCTCCAGATCGCGGATCGAGAGAAGCGCGTCGGCGGGCGCCGACCCTGCTGGCGGATTTCCGTAGCCCGCCTCGCTCTCCCCGGCGTGCGGACGGCGCTCGCCGCCGCCTCCGCCCACGAATGTCTTCCGCGGGTCGAGCGAGTCACGCACGGCCTCGCCGACGAAGATCAGCAGCGACAGCATCAGCGAGATGACGAGGAAGCCGGTGATGCCGAGCCACGGCGCTTGCAGGTTGTTCTTGCCCTGCGCCAGGAGCTCACCCAGCGAAGGCGAGCCGGGCGGCATGCCGAGGCCGAGAAAGTCGAGCGATGTCAGCGTGGTGATCGAGCCGTTCAGGATGAAAGGCACGAAGGTCAGCGTGCCGATCGTGGCGTTCGGCAGAATGTGCTGAAACATCAGCGTCAGGTTGCTGACGCCGAGCGCACGCGAGGCTTTCACGTAGCCGAAATTCCGCGCTCGCAGGAACTCCGCGCGCACCAGGCCGACGAGCGATACCCAGGAGAACAGCAGCAGGATGCCGAGCAGCACGAAGAAACCCGGCACCAGCACCGAAGAGATGATGAGCAGGAGATAGAGCGAGGGTATCGAGGTCCAGATCTCGATGAAGCGCTGGAAGAGAAGATCGACGTAGCCCCCGAAATAACCCTGGACGGCGCCGGCGGCGACACCGATCGCCGACGAGATGATCGTCAGCGTGAAGCCGAACAGCACCGAAAGGCGGAAGCCGTAGATAAGCCGCGCCAGCACGTCGCGGCCCTGATCGTCGGTTCCAAGCCAGTTCCAATAGGCCGGGCTGCAATAGTGCTGGACCTTCTCGTCGTCCGACGGGGTCTTGCAGAGCGCGCCGAGGTGCAGCCAGTTGGGCGCCGTCGGAAAGCCGACCGTCTCGCCGATCGCCGCCGACATCGCGTCGATCGGGAACTCCAGGTTGGCGGTGCGGTAGGAATAGCGGATCGGCGGCCAGAGCATCCATCCGTGAGCGTTGATCTCGTCGCGGATGAAGGGCGAGCGGTAGTCGGTCACCGCGAAGAAGCCGCCGAACTTCTCCTCCGGATAGTCGACGAAGACCGGATAGAGGATCTCGCCCTTGTAGGAGACGACGAGCGGCTTGTCGTTGGCCAGCAACTCGGCAAAGAGCGACAGACCGAAGAGGACGAGAAAGATCCACAGCGACCAGTAGCCGCGCTTGTTCGCTCTGAAATTCCGCCAGCGGCGGAGATTGATCGGGGAGACCGTGAAGAGACTGCGCCGCGGCGGCGGCTGTATCTCGCCCGGAAGCGGCACGATCGTCTCGATCGCACCTTCGTCCCGGCCGCGCGCCTCCTGCGGAGTCTTCTGGTCCATCAGAACCGTTCCCATTCCGATGGAATCGACAAGGCGGCCTGATCACCTTGGCGGAGCATGATCTTGACCGAAAACCGGTTCCCACTTTTCGGGATCATGCTCTCAGACCTCGCGGTTCTCGAAGTCGATCCGGGGATCGATCCAGGTGTAGGTGAGGTCGGAGATGAGCTGCACCACGAGGGCCATCAGCGAGAAGACGTAGAGCGAGGCGAAGACGACGGGGTAGTCGCGGTTCATCACGCTCTCGAAGCTCAGGCGGCCGAGGCCGTCGAGCGAGAAGATCGTCTCGATCAGGAGCGACCCGGCGAAGAAGGAGGAGATGAAGGCGCCGGGGAAGCCGGAGATGACGAGCAGCATGGCGTTGCGGAAGACATGGCCGTAGAGCACCCGGTGCTCGCTCAGTCCCTTGGCGCGCGCCGTCACCACGTATTGCTTGCGGATCTCGTCGAGGAACGAGTTCTTGGTCAAGAGCGTCGTCGTGGCGAAGGCGGCAAGCGCCATCGACAGGAGCGGCAGCGTCAGGTGCCAGAAATAGTCGACGATGCGCGCCGGCCAGGAAAGCTGCGACCAGTTTTCGGAGGTGAGCCCCCGGAGCGGGAACCAGTCGAAGAAGGTGCCGCCGGCGAAGAACACGATAAGGAAGATGGCGAAGAGGAATCCCGGCACCGCATAGGCGATGACGATGACGCCGGAGGTCCACACGTCGAAGGTCGAGCCGTCGCGCACCGCCTTGCGGATGCCGAGCGGGATCGAGATCAGATACGAGATGAAGGTCATCCAGATGCCGAGCGAAATGGAGACCGGCAGCTTCTCGCCGATGAGCTTCAAGACCGAGATGTCGCGGAAATAGCTCTGACCGAAATCGAAGCGCGAGTAGTTCCAGATCATCAGCAAGAAGCGCTGGTAGGCCGGCTTGTCGAAGCCGAACTGCTTCTCAAGCTGCGCGATGAACTCCGGGGGCAGGCCCTGCGCGCCGCGATACTTGGTGCTGAGCGCCGCGTCGCTGGGGGTGCCTTCGCCAGTGTTCTGCTGGCCGGCGAAGTCGCCGCTGCCGCCGCTGATCCGCTCCGTCGCCGAGACGCTGGTTCCCTGCAGTTTGGCGATGATCTGCTCGACCGGACCGCCGGGCGCAAACTGCACCACGACGAAGCTGATGAACATGATCCCGAGGATGGTCGGGATCATCAACAGGATGCGGCGGAGGATATAGGCGGCCATCGAAGCGCGTCAGCCCGCCTTGCCGATCTTCGCCGCCTTGGCGGCGTCGAACCACCAGGTGTCGAGCACGCCGGGATCGTACTTCGCCGTGGTCGCCGGCCGGTCGAACATGTCCCAATAGGCGAACCAGTAGACCGGGCGATTCCACTGCGGCACCCAGAAATGCTTGGCGCGGAGCACGCGGTCGAGCGCGCGCGACGCGGTGACGAAGGTGTCCCAGTCGTTCGACTGAACCACCCTGCCGAGCAGGCTGTCGATGGCCGGATCGGCGACGCCGGAGAGGTTGTATGAGCCTTCTTGTTGAGCGCGGTCGGAGGCGAAGAACTGCTCGATGCCCTCGTCTGGATAGAGCGGCACGCTAAAGCGCGAGGACACGATGTCGAAATCGAAGCGCTTCAGTCGCTCGTTGTACTGAGCCGGATCGACGACCCGGTAGGTTCCTTCGATGCCGAGGAGCTTCAATCCGGCGATATAGGCGTTGGTATGCGGCTCGAACGACGAATCGTCGTCGAGGAACTCAACGGTGAAGGGCGAGCCGTCGGGCGCTTGCAGCCCGTCGCCGCTCCGCTTGTAGCCGGCGGCGTCGAGGAGCCCCGCCGCTTTCTCGAACATCGCGCGGTCGCGGCCGGAGCCATCGGAAACGGGCAGCACGAAGACATCACCGAACACTTCCTCCGGCAGCTGGCTGCGCAGCGGCTCGAGCAGCGCCAGCTCCGCCGCGCTCGGCGCTCCCTCCGCCTTCAGCGGCGAATTCTCGAAGAAGGACTGCGTGCGCCGGTAGGAATTGAACATGATGCTCTTGTTCGTCCACTCGAAGTCGAACGCATAGGCAAGCGCGAGACGAGCGCGCGGATCCGCGAATTTCGGCTTCCGCATGTTGATGAACCAGCCTTGCGCGCCCGCCGGCCTGCCGTCTGGCACCAGGTCCTTGACGACGCGCCCGTCGTTGACGGCGGGAAAGTCGTAGCCGGTTGCCCAGGTTCGCGAAGTGAACTCCTCGCGGAACGTGACGTCGCCCTTCTTGAAGGCTTCGAAGGAGGCGGTGCGGTCGCGATAATATTCGTAGCGGATGCGGTCGAAGTTGTAGCGCCCGACGACGACCGGCAGCGAGTCGGCCCACCAGTCGGCGACGCGCTGAAACTCGATGTAGGTCCCAAAGCGATAGTCGCTGACCTTGTAGGGACCGGAACCGAGCGGCGCTTCGCTGAGCGACGCCTGGAAGTCGCGCCGGTCCCACCATGCGCGCGACAGGATCGGCATGCCCGCCACGGTATTCGGCAGGCTGCGGCCGGATTCCGGCTTCAGCTTGACCGAGAGGGTATGCGCATCCTCGACCGTAATCTCCGCGATCCCGAGAAGCTGCGTCGCGATGTTCGGGTGCCCCTTGTCGCGCAGCGTCGTCAGCGAGAAGGCGGCGTCGTCGGCGGTGAGCGGCGAGCCGTCCTGGAACACGGCCTCCGGCCGAAGGAAGAAGCGCAGCGCCTTGCGGTCGTCGGAAATCTCTACTTCCTTCGCCACCAGCCCGTAGGCGCTTCCCGGCTCGTCGCCGGACGATTCCATCAGGCTGGCGGTGGTGAGCCCCATCCCCGCCGCCCCGTCGCCGCTGAGGACATAGACGTTCAACGTGTTGAAGGTGGCCGGGTTCTGGTTCGCCCCCCAAGAGGACAATTGCGTGACGATGCGCCCGCCGCGCGGCGCTGTCGTGTCGACGTAGTCGAAGTGCGGAAAGTCGGGGCCGTATTTCAGGTCGCCGATCACCGCCATTCCGTGCGCCCGCGAGGTCTCCTCGGCGAAGGCGGGGACGCGCACCAAGGGCACGCAGGCCGCGGCGCCCGAGAGCTTCAGCGCGGTGCGTCTGGTGATGCGAATCATTGCGTCGCTCCGGCCCGTATCTTCTGCGCTTTTGCCTCGTCCCACCACCACACGGTCGGAAAGCCAACCGAATATTCCGGCAGCTTCTCGGGGTGGTCGAAGCGGTCCCAGCGGGCGATGCGCGAGAACCTGAGCGCGTAGCTCGGGATGACGTATTGATTGGCCATCAACACGCGGTCGAGCGCATGCGTCGCCGCAACGAGCTCGTCGCGGTTCTTGGTGACCACGATGCGCTCGACCAGCGCGTCGACGGCCGGGTCCTTGATCCCGGCGTAGTTCTGCGAGCTCTCGCTGTCGGCGGCGGCCGAGCCCCAATAGGCGCGCTGTTCGTTGCCGGGCGAGAGCGACTCCGCCCAGCCCGTGTAGATCATGTCGAAATCGCGCGAGCGCACGCGGTTGATGTATTGCGGCGTATCGATCGAGCGCACCTGCATGTCGATGCCGATCTTCCGGAGGCTCGCCTGGTAGGCGAGCGCGACAGGTTCGATGGTCGGCCCGTTC
Organism: uncultured Alphaproteobacteria bacterium; assembly: GCA_963739005.1. Lineage (GTDB taxonomy): Bacteria > Pseudomonadota > Alphaproteobacteria > Rhizobiales > Afifellaceae > DASWJZ01. The sequence continues at coordinate 130,649 of CAVTYQ010000004.1, forward strand.
AGGATCAGCTCGAAGGCGAGCTGCTTGCCGTTCGCATCGACGAGTTTCTGGCCGTCGAGGTGATAGCCGGCCGCCTGCAAGAGCGAGAGAGCCTGGCGCAGGTTCTCGCGCTCTTTCTCCGGGCTGCCGCCGACGGGGTTCGTGTAAGGCGTGGTGAAGACTTCGGGCGGCGCCTCATCCTTGACGCTGTTCAGGAGATCGAGCTCCTCGCCTTCCGGCAGGCCGGACGCCGCCAAGGACGTTCCATAGAAGAAGCTGTCGATGCGCTGGTACTGGCCGTAGAAGAGCGTGCTCTTCAGCGTCTCGAAGTCGAAGGCGTAGTTGAGCGCCCGGCGGACGCGCACGTCCTTGAACAAGTCGCGCCGGAGATTTGGCACGAAGCCGACCATCACGCCGTTGTCGCGATAGGCGTTCGGCAGCTCCTCCTTGACGACGTAGCCTTTCTGCACGGCCGGGAAGTCGTATTGCGTCGCCCAGCGCTTCGCCTGGTTCTCATCGCGCCAGTCGAAGACGTCGGCCTTGAAGGCCTCGAACTCCACCGTGTCGTCGAGGAAGATCTCGTAGCGGATCTCGTCGAAATTATCCTGGCCGATGGCGACGGGCAGGCCCTTTCCCCAATAGTCGTCGACGCGCTTGTAGGCGATGGTCTTGCCGGGCACCACGCGGTCGACGCGATAGGGACCGGAGCCGAGCGGCGGCTCGAGCGTCGAGTTCGCGATGTTGCGCTGCTTGCCGTTGGCGTCCTTGCCCTCCCACCAATGCTTCGGCAGCACCAGGAGCTGGCCGACGATGTGCGGCAGCTCGCGGTTGCCGGTCTGGTCGAAGGTGAAGGTGACTTCGTGCTCGCCCGTGACCTCGGCCTTGCTGACGTGCTGATAGTAGAATTTCTGCGAAGGGTTGAGCTCGGTGACTTTCTCGAAGGACCACACCACGTCTTCCGGCGTGATCGGCTCGCCGTCTTGCCACTTCGCTTCCGGCCTGAGGCGGAAGGTCACCGACGAGTAGTCGTCCGGGTAGCTCATCTCCGAGGCGATGAGGCCGTACATCGTCGAGACCTCGTCAAGCGCCGAGGTCATCAGCGTCTCGTAGATCAGGCCGAGCCCCGGCGCCGGGTTGCCCTTGGAAAGGATCGGGTTGAGCGTGTCGAAGCCGCCGGTGTCGGAGAGCCGTACCAGGCCGCCCTTGGGCGCATCCGTATTGACGTAGTCGAAATGCTTGAAGTCGGGCGGATATTTCGGCTCCTCGTTGAGCGACGTCGCATGCCGCCAGACGCGGTCGTCGGCCTGGCCTGTGGCAACCGCGGACAAAAGGAGGAGGGCGGCGAGGATGAGGCGCAAACGCATCGGCTTCGGATCCCTCGGCGACGGCCGGGCCGTCATGCAATCGTCGATCCGTCATATAGCAGGAATGCGGCTTTGGCCGCACACGCCGAAACTGAATATGACGAAAAGTTAAGCGCTTGCGAGCGGCCCGCGGCCGCGCGGTCGCTTAGGCGGCTGCGCTTTCGCGCCGTCGGGCAACGGCCCGGCGGCTATTTCAGCGTGCCCAGATACGCGATGACGTTCTGCCGGTCGGTTTCGTTCGCGATGCCGGGAAAGACCATCTTCGTGCCCGGCACCACTTTGCGCGGGTCGGTCAGGTAGGTGTCGAGCGCCGTCGCGTCCCATGCCTTCGCGCCGCCTTCGGAGAAGCTCTTCATCGCATCCGAGTAGCTGTAGTCGGCGACCGAGGCGATCGGGCGGCCGACGATGCCCCAAAGATGCGGGCCGACTTTGTTGGCCGCGGCTGCCGTCAGGTCATGACAGACCGAGCAGCGCTTGGCGTAGGCCTCGCCCTTGGTTACGTCGCCGCCACCAGCTGCCGTGGGTTCGGCCGCCGCGGGGGCCTGCGTCTGCGCGGTCTGCTGCTCCGCGGGCTGCTCGGCGGCTGGCGCAGGTGCCGGGGCCGGCGTGGATGCCGCCTGCTGTTCGGCCGGAGCGGGGGTGGGTGCGGGAACAGGCGCCGGAGCCGGCGCCTCTGCATTCGCGGCCGGTGCCGGAGCCGGAGCGGCGGGAGCCTCCGTGGCCGGAGCCGCGGGCGCTTCAGCCGCGGGCGCGCCGGCTTCGGCTGAAGCGACCTTTGTCTCCGTCGGCGCCGCGGCCGCTTCCGGCAAAGGCAACGGATTGTCGGAGAGCGTGCGGAGATAGGCGATGACGTCGGCCCGCTCCTGGTCGTTCTTCAGTCCGGCGAAGGCCATCTTGGTGCCGGGGACCGTCGCCTTCGGATCGTGGATGAAGGTGTTCAGGTGGTCGAAGGTCCAGGTGTTGGCCTCCTGCGCGAACTTCTTCATCGCGTCGTCGTATTCGTAGCCCTCGTGTGACGCGATCGGCCGGCCGACGACGCCGTAGAGGTTGGGGCCGATCTTGTTCGGTCCGCCCTTGGTGAAGTCGTGGCAGGTGGTGCAGATCTTGGCCTTGGCCTCGCCCTTCTTCGGGTCGGCGCTTGCGAGGAGCACCGCGATCGGCTGCGGCGCCGGCGCCTCGCTGCCACCCGAGGCTTCCGGGGTCGCGACCGCGACGACGTAGCCCGGCGTCTCTGGGGCTTCGGTCTCGAAAATGATGCCGGAGAAGATACCCAGTCCGAAAGTGACCAGGAGCGCAAAAAGCACCGCCCCTATGATCTTGTTCCACTCAAAGGAATCCATAGGGCAGGGGCTCCCCGCGCGGCCTCGGCGAAATGGCTCGATTCCCGCGGGGTTTCCGCAGGTTCGCGGGCACAGGTATCGCGTTTGCCATGGGCCATCAAGCCGTATAAGCCGCGTCTCCTGAGACGTTTTGCCACCGATTGCCCACGCTTTGCCGCCTCCCATGCAGCCTCTTGTCGTTATTCCGGCGCGCCTTGCGTCGACGCGCCTGCCGAACAAGCCGCTTGCCGATATCGCCGGGCGCGCAATGATCGTGCGTGTCGTTGAGCGGGCGCGCGCCGCCGGCATCGGCCCGGTGGCGGTCGCGACGGATTCGGCCGAGATCGTGGCGGCGCTCAAGGGAAGCGGCGCGGAGGTGGTGCTGACCCGGCCCGATCACCCTTCCGGCTCCGACCGCATCTTCGAGGCGCTTGGAAAGCTCGACCCTGAGCGGCGCCATGACGTGGTGGTCAATTTGCAGGGCGATTTTCCCACCGTCTCGCCACAGGCGATCGCCGCGGCGCTCGGGCCGCTCGCCGATTCCGAGGTCGCCATCGGGACGCTCGCCGGCGTGATCGTGCATGATGCGGAGCGGATCAATCCGAACGTCGTCAAGGTGGTGGGGACGCCGGTCGCGCCCGGGCGGCTCCGCGCGCTCTATTTCACCCGCGCCACGGCGCCGTGGGGCGAGGGGCCGCTCTATCACCACAGCGGCATCTACGCCTATCGCCGCGCCGCGCTTGAGCGCTTCGTCGCGCTTCCGCCGAGCGCGCTTGAGAAGCGCGAGCGGCTTGAGCAGCTGAGAGCCCTGGAAGCCGGCATGCGGATCGATGTAACGGTAGTCGACGAGGTGCCCTTCGGCGTCGACACGCCGGAGGATCTCGAGCGGGCGCGTACGCTGCTCGCTTGAGCAAGCGTTGAGTGAGGAGCGGGTTGGTGGCGAAAGAGCGTGTGGTGTTCCAGGGGGAGCCGGGGGCGAATTCCCATATCGCCTGTCTTGAAGTCTTCCCAGATTGCGAGCCGGTGCCGCAGCCGACCTTCGAGGATTGCTTCCAGACGATCTCCGGCGGCGAGGCCGACCTCGGCATGATCCCGATCGAGAACTCGCTCGCCGGCCGCGTCGCCGACATCCACCATCTCCTGCCGACCTCGGACCTTTCGATCATCGGCGAATATTTCCTGCCCGTGCACCATCAGCTGCTCGGCGTGCGCGGCGCCAAGCTTGAAGACCTCGAAGTGGTGCAGAGCCACGTGCAGGCGCTCGGCCAGTGCCGCCGTTTCATCAGGAAGCTCGGCGTCTCTCCGGAGGTCGCGGCCGACACGGCGGGCTCGGCGCGCTACGTCGCCGAGCTCGGCGATCCGAAACGCGGCGCGCTCGCCTCGCGCCTCGCCGCCGAGATCTATGGCCTCGACATCCTGAAGGAGGACGTCGAGGACGAGGCCCACAACACGACGCGCTTCGTCATCCTTTCGCGCGAGGCCATCCGCGCGCCGGCAAGGAACGGCCCGACCATCACTTCTTTCATCTTCCGCGTCAGGAACGTGCCGGCCGCGCTCTACAAGGCGATGGGCGGCTTCGCCACGAACGGCGTCAACATGACGAAGCTCGAAAGCTATCAGCTCGGCGGGAAATTCTTCGCGACGCTTTTCTACGCCGACGTCGAGGGCCATCCCGACGACCACTCTTTGAAGCTTGCGCTGGAGGAGCTGGAATTCTTCTCCGCCGAGTTCCGCATCGTCGGCGTCTACCCGGCGAGCCCCTTCCGCAAGAACATCGCCGAGCCGGAGGCGAACCGCGATCTCAGACCGCAGGCTCCGACGGTCTGACAACAAACCAATCTTGCGCCGCCGTGGACGGTTGCTGCCCCTGTATCATTTATGATACACTAAGAAATGCCTGAGGGACTGAGGCCGATCCCGCTTCGGTTCTGGCGGGCCAGGACTGGACGCGAGCCCGTGCGTGAGTGGCTCGGCAGTTTGACCCGTGAGGACCAGCGCACCGTGGGGCGCGATCTTGCAAAGGTCCAGTTCGGTTGGCCCATTGGCCTGCCGCTCTGTCGGTCGTTGGGCGATGGACTTTGGGAGGTACGCTCGTCTCTCGCGAGCAAGCGCGAGGCAAGGGTACTATTTGGTTTCCATGCAGGGATGCTGATCGCCCTCCATGCGTTCATCAAGAAGACGCAAAAAACACCGCCAGCAGAGCTTGCTCTGGCGCGGCGAAGAATAAAGGTCTTGTCGTCATGAAGAAGCGCAATCCGCATATTGGATCGAGTTTCGAGAGCTGGCTGGAAGAAGCTGGCCTCAAGGATGAAGTGACCACGGCCGCGATCAAAGCGGTGGTGGCGCACCAGTTGGCGGAAGAGATGAAAAAGAAAAAGATCACCAAGAAACGCATGGCCGAATTGATGAGCACGAGCCGCGCCCAGCTCGATCGCCTGCTCGATCCCGACAATGGCGCTGCGACGATCGAAAGCCTCCAGCGTGCTGCCAGTGTAGTGGGACGGCGGCTGCGCGTGGAGCTGGTGTAGACCTGCTATCCGTCGGCCTCGCTATGCGGTCTCCGCAAACGCCTTGATGAGATGATGCGCGATCGCCATCGGGAAGGGCGCCTTCAGCCCTTGACGGTGCGTGCCGGCGAGCATCGCGCGCACCTCTTCGCGGTCGAACCAGCGGCAGTCCTCAAGCTCCTCCGCGTCGCGGTCGACCTCGGTCGAGAGCGCCTCGGCGTGGCAGCCGATCATGAGCGAATGAGGGAAGGGCCAGGGCTGGCTCGAGTGATAGGCGACGCGGCCGACGCGAATTCCGGATTCCTCCATCACTTCGCGCCTGACCGCCTCCTCGATCGTCTCCCCCGGCTCCAAGAATCCGGCGAGCGCCGAATACATGCCCGGCGCGAAGCGCGCCTGCCGGCCGAGCAGGCAGCGCTCGCCGTCGATCGCGAGCATGATGACGACGGGGTCGACGCGCGGGAATATCTCGTTTGCGCAAGAGGGGCAGGTGCGGCTCGTGCCGCCGCCCTTCATTTCCATCAGCGTGCCGCAGCGTCCGCAGAATTTGTTCGCCGTGTGCCAATGGAGATAGGAGCGCGCCTGCGCGAGCGCTGCGAGGTCGGCCTGGTCGAGCGCGCCCTGGATGGCGAGCGAGCGGAGGTCGATCGCCTTGACGTCATCGGGGAGCGCGGCTTCCGCGTGCGTGTGGCCTGCGAAGCGCGGGCCGCCGCCGGCAATCCCGAGCAGGATGAGGCTGTCGGCGTCGAGCCCGAGCGCCTGCGCCCGGTCGAGCGCGAAGCCCGCGTGCAATCGCTCGCCGTTCAGATGGATGAGCGCGCGGTCCTCCACGAGGAGATAGACCGCCGCCCGCTCGTCGGCGAGCGCCTGTGCGAAATCGAGACCGGCGCGTCCCTCGCTCCACCGCTCGATCGGGCTGCCGGAGAAGGCGTGGAGCGAGCGTGTCTCGTAGAGGGAGCGGTCGTCGAAGAAGGTGGCCATGGGCTCTTTCGGGCGAGGGTCGCCGAGGGATGTGGGGCGGCCGCCCTTCACTTCAAGCGCGCGGCAAGCGCCGCCGCAAGAGCCTCCGCCGCGCCGGGCGGATAGGGCTTCGCCGCGGCGGCGCCGAAGACCGGGCTCGGCCAACTCGCATCGGTGAAGGTGCGGGCCATGACGTGGACGTGCATCTGCCGCACCGCGTTGCCGAACGAGGCGACGTTGAGCTTGTCGCAGACGACCGTTTCGCGGAGCGCGGCGCTCGCCTTCACGATCTCCTCGAGAAGCTGGGCGCGGTCCGCCGGGTCGAGATCGACGATCTCGACCGCGCCGGCGCGCTTCGGCACCAGCACCAGCCAGGGATAGTTGGCGTCCGACTGCAGGCGTATCGTGCAGAGCACGAGGTCGGTTACCGGAAGGCTGTCGGCGGCGATCCGCGGATCGAGGGCGAATTCGGGCAAGGGCGCTCCTTCGGCTCTCGGTTGACTGTCCGGCGCTCGCGGCCTTACGTCTCGCGCACGTCCTGAGGGAGCCTTTAATTGAGCGACATTGCCCAGCTTCGCCGGATTGTCGAGGTCGCGTTCGAGGACCGGCAGGCGATCGGCGTCTCGACGCGCGGCGAGGTGCGCGAAAGCGTCGATGCAGCGCTTGAGCTTCTCGACGCCGGAACGCTGCGCGTTGCCGAGAACAAGGACGGCGCATGGACTGTCAATCAATGGCTGAAAAAGGCGGTGCTCCTGTCGTTCCGGCTGAACGACATGGCCGCCATTCCGGGCGGCCCCGGCGGCGCAACCTGGTGGGACAAGGTGCCGTCGAAATTCGCCGGCTGGGGTGAGAACCGATTTCGCGCCGCCGGCTTTCGCGCCGTGCCGGGCGCGATCGTCCGCCGCTCAGCCTATATCGCGCCGGGCGTCGTGCTGATGCCCTCCTTCGTCAATCTCGGCGCCTATGTCGACGAGGGCACGATGGTCGACACCTGGGCGACCGTCGGCTCGTGCGCGCAGATCGGCAAGCGCTGCCATATCTCCGGCGGCGCCGGCATCGGCGGCGTGCTTGAGCCGCTGCAGGCGGGCCCAGTCGTGATCGAGGACGACTGCTTCATCGGCGCGCGCGCGGAGGTGGCCGAGGGCGTGATCGTGCGTCAGGGCTCGGTGCTTTCGATGGGCGTCTATCTCGGCGCCTCGACGCGCATCGTCGACCGCGCGACGGGTGAGGTCTCCTACGGCGAGGTGCCGCCTTATTCGGTCGTCGTCTCCGGCTCCATGCCCGGCGCCTCCGGCGGGCCGTCGCTCTATTGCGCGGTGATCGTGAAGAAGGTGGACGAGAAGACGCGTGCCAAGACTTCCATCAACGAACTGCTCCGCGACTGAGACGTCGCGTCGAGCGTTGGGGGTCGCCGTGCGCTTTCCCATTCTTTGGCTTTTCATCAGTCTCCGCGGACGCGTCTCCCGCCAGGTCTATTGGCTGGCCTATCTGATGCTGCTGAGCGTCAACGCCGTGCTCGTCGGTCAGCTTCTCGGCGGCGCCGAGGCGAGCTACTACCGGATCGCCGACGCGGTGGCGCCGGCCGTCATCCTGGCGACGCTCTATCTGAACCTCGCCGTGGCCGTGAAGCGCCTTCACGATATCGGCTACAGCGGCTTCCTCGCGGTTGCGCTCTTCGTGCCGCTGGTCAATTTCGTCTTCACGATCTGGGTCGGGATCGTGCCGGGGACGCACGCGCCGAACCGCTTCGGCGACGTGACCGACAGGCCGCCGTCATGACTGAAGCGCCGAGTGCAAGCGATCTTCTCATCGCGCTGGTGCGCGCGCCGAGCGTGACCCCGGCGGCCGGCCCGGCGCTCGACGTCGTCGCGCGCCATCTCGCGCCGGCAGGGTTTTCGGTCGACCGGCCGGTCTTCAGCGCGCCGGGCGCCGCGTCCGTCGAGAATCTCTTCGCGGCGATCGGGACGGGCGAGCGGCACCTGACGCTCGCCGGCCACGTCGATGTCGTCCCGCCGGGGCCGGAGGCGCGCTGGCGGCATCCGCCTTTCGCGGCGGAGATCGTCGACGGTGTCCTCTATGGCCGTGGCGCAGTCGACATGAAGGGCGGGCTCGCCGCCATGCTCGCGGCGGCGCTCCGTTTCGTCGCTCGCCGTGGCAAAGCCTTCGGCGGCCGTCTCTCGTTCCTCGTCACCGGCGACGAGGAGGGCGATGCGGTGAACGGCACGAAGAAGCTCCTCGAATGGGCGGCGGCGCGCGGCGAGCGTTTCTCCGCCGCGCTCGTCGGCGAGCCGACCAGCGCTGAGGAGCTTGGCGACCAGATCAAGATCGGTCGCCGCGGCAGTTATTCCGCGACGCTTGTCGTCGAAGGCCGGCAGGGGCACGCGGCCTACCCGCATCTCGCCGAAAATCCGATCCGCGGCATGACGCAGCTTCTCTATGCGCTGCAATCCGCTCCGCTCGACGCCGGCTCGGAGCATTTCGGCCCGTCCTCGCTTGAGGTCGTCAGCGTCGACGTCGGCAATCCCGCCTGGAACGTCATCCCGGCTGAGGCGAGCGCCCGCTTCAACAGCCGCTACAACGACCTCTGGACGCGCGACTCGCTGGCAGCCGAGATCGAGCGGCGATTGAGGGCAGGAGCGGCCGATCCCGCGCTCTCGGCAAACCTGCCGGTCCGCTGGCGCCTCGAGGTTGAGCCGCCGTCGTCGGACGTGTTCCTGACGCGCGACGAGACGCTGATCGCGGCGATCTCGAACGCGGTCGAGACGGTCGCCGGCCGCCGCCCGGCGCTTTCGACAAGCGGCGGCACCTCCGACGCGCGCTTCATCAAGGACTATTGCCCGGTCGTCGAGTTCGGCCCGGTCGGTACGAGCATGCACCAGATCGACGAGCACGTGTCCCTCAAGGAGATCGAAGCGACGGCGGCGATCTACGAAGCGTTCCTCGAGGCTTATTTCCCGCAATGATCGGCGGGCTGAAATCGATCCGCGACAGCCTTGCCGGCGCATTCGAGATCATGCTCGGCCGGCCCGAGGGGCTGAACCGGCTCGACACCTCGATCGACGGGTTCTGGCGCTCCTTCGGCGCGGTCGTTCTGGTGGCGCCCTTCGCTCTCCTCTCCGTCCTCAGCCAGCAGCCGCTCATGGCCACTGCGGGCGCGGCGCCGTCCCCGCTCACCGGCGCGCAGCTAAGCCTCGACGGCATCGCGCTCCTCGTCGACTGGTTCACGTTTCCGATCGTGTTCGCGGTGCTGGCGCGCCCCTTCGGCCTCGGCTCGCACTATGTGCCCTTCATCGTGGCGCGGAACTGGGCCTCGGTGGTGATCGCCGCGATGGTGGCCGTGGTCCATGCGCTGCATCTTCTCGGCGTGCTGCCGACCGCCGTGATGCCCTATGCGCTGCTCGTCGCCATCGCCATCTCGCTCCGCTTCTCCTACGTCATCGTCCGGACGACGCTCTTCATCTCGATGGCGCTGGCGCTGCCGATCGTGATCCTCGACCTGGTGCTGAGCCTGACGATCTGGTCGCTCTTCGATCGCTTCGGCTAGGTCTACGGATAGTCGACCTGCATCAGATAGAGCCCGTCGGCGGGCGCGACCGGGCCGGAGGCTTTGCGGTCGCGCGCTTCGAGCGCGTGCTGAAGATCGTCGGCGCTCCACTTTCCCTCACCGACGAGCTTCAGCGAGCCGACGAGCGAGCGCACCTGGTTGTGCAGGAAGGAGCGCGCGGTTGCGCCGACCACAAGCTCATCGCCACGCTTCAGCACGTCGAGCCGGTCGAGCGTGCGGACCGGGCTTTTCGCCTGGCATTCGGTGGAGCGGAAGGTGGTGAAGTCGTGCGTGCCGATGAGGCGCTGCGCGGCGCGATGCATGGCGACCGCGTCGAGCGGCCGCGCGACGTGCCAGACGCGCCCGCGGTCGAGGACAGGCGGCGCGCGGCGGGTGAGGATGCGGTAGGCGTAGTGCCGGCGGATCGCCGAATAGCGCGAGTCGAAGCCCGCGGCGACGCTCTCCGCGAGAAGAATGGCGACGGGCTCGGGGCGGAGATGCGCGTTCAGCCCGTCGCGGAGTTTTTTGCCGCTCCACGCGCGCTCAAGATCGAAATGCGCGACCTGCCCGAGCGCATGCACGCCGGCGTCCGTCCTGCCGGCGCCGCGGATGGTCGGCTCCTCGCCGGTCAGGCGCGCGAGCGCCTCCTCGATCGCCTGCTGCACGGAGCGCCCGTTCGTCTGCCGCTGCCAGCCGACGAACGGCGTGCCGTCATACTCGATAGTGAGCTTGGTGCGCGGCATCGTCGCTCAACACGTTGAAGGCGGCCGGATAGACCAAACGCCCCTCGGTGGGTGCCCACCCGAACGAGAGCGCCATCAGATAGGGCGACTGATACTCGCATTGGAACTGCGCGGCGCGCCGATTGCTGTAACCGAAACGGCCGTAATAGCCAGGCTCGCCGACGACGACCGAGAGCGTCTCGCCGAGCGAGGCGAGGCAGGCGTGGGATTCGCGGAGGAGGTGGCTGGCGATGCCCTGCTGCTGGTATTCCGGGTAGATCGCAAGCGGCGCCAGTGCGACCGCGGGGAACGGCGCGCCGGCCCCTCGGACGCGCAGCCGCGAAAAGGCGACGTAGCCGGCGACGACGCCGGAATCCTCCGCCACCAGCGACAGTACGATGTCGCCGTCGCTCCGGAGCCTGTCCACCAGCAGCGCCTCGCCGGTGCTGGGAAACGAGGCCTCCAGGAGATCGCGGATTTGCGGCTGGTCGCCACGCTCCTCGCCGCGCAGCTGAACGACGCCTGCCGGCGGCTCGAGCTGCGCCTCGAAAAGGCGTTCAGAGGGGTTCTTGATCCAACTCAAGATGCGGCTCCGAAGCGTGTGTCACTAGCGATTTCGGAAAAGTCGGCAAGGGTCAATCGCGAGTTCCCTCCAGGGACAATGCGGGCGACGGAAGGTTTTCGACCTACTCGACAAGCATCGGCTGATGACCGTGGCGACGCTAAGGCCGGATCGCCGGCCGCAGGCGGCGAACCTCAGCCGAGGAGCGCGCCGGCTTCGAGGCGCGTCCCGCGCACGAACGCCGCCGCGTCGGTCGGCTTCTTGCCGGCGCGCTGAAGGGCGACGAGCTCGACGGAGCCCGCACCGCAAGCGACGACGAGAGGGGCGAGGCTTAGGATCGCGCCCGGGGCGCCGGAGCTCGACGCCAGCCTCGATCGCAGGATCTTCACGCGCTCGCCGCTCTTCCCCATCTCGAACCAGGCGCCCGGAAACGGGGAGAGACCGCGGATCTTGTTGTGGACTTCATCGGCGCGCCGCGCCCAGTCGATCCGCGCTTCGGCCTTCTCGATCTTTTTCGCGTAGGTGACGCCGGCTTCGCTCTGGGGCGAGCAGGCGAGGGTGCCCGCTTCGAGCGCGCGGAGCGCCCCCGCCATCAGCTCCGCGCCGAGCAGCGCCAAGCGGTCGTGCAACTCGCCCGCCGTCTCGTCCGCGTTAATCGGCGTGCACTCGGCAAGGCAGACCGGGCCCGTGTCGAGCCCTTCCTCCATCCGCATCGCCATCACGCCGGTTTCGCGGTCGCCCGCCATGATGGCGCGCTGGATCGGTGCCGCGCCGCGCCAGCGCGGCAGCAATGAGGCGTGCAGGTTTAGGCAGCCGTGGCGCGGCACATCGAGGATCGCCTTCGGCAGGATCAGCCCGTAGGCGACGACGACGGCAACGTCGGCCGCGTGCGACGCGAAGAGCTTCTCTGCCGCGGCGATCCTGAGCGTCTCCGGCATGACGAGGGGAATGCCGAGCTCGCGCGCCTTCTCGTGCACCGGCGAGGGCTGTTCGGCCATGCCCCGCCCGGCCGGCCGCGGCGGCTGCGTGTAGACGGCGGCGATGTCGTGACCTTGCGTCGCGAGCTTTGCGAGCGTTGGCACGGAGAAATCCGGCGTCCCCATGAAGACGACGCGAAGCGCCATGTCAGATGCGGTGCTGGCGCTGGCGTTCCTTCTCGCGCGCCGCCTTGGTGAATTTTTTCACGACCAGATCGCGCTTCAGCTTGGAGAGGTAGTCGATGAAGAGGACGCCGTTCAAATGGTCGATTTCGTGCTGCACGCACGTTGCGAGCAGGCCCTCGACCTCGCGCTCCTGTTCCTTGCCCTCGTAGTCGAGGTAGCGCACGCGCACCTTCGCCGGGCGCTCGACCTCCGCGTAATAGTCGGGGATCGAGAGACAGCCCTCCTCGTAGACGGAGCGCTCGTCCTCCGAGCTCCACACGATCTCCGGATTGACGAGGAAGAGCGGGCTCTTTGCCTCCTCCTCGTCATCGCGCGCCACGTCGATCGTGATGATGCGCCGCGGTTCGCCGACCTGGATCGCGGCGAGCCCGATGCCGGGTGCCTCGTACATCGTCTTCAGCATCTCGTCCATGAAGCGGCGCGCCGCGTCGTCGACGGTCTCCACCGCCGCGCTCTTCTGCCGGAGGACGGGATCGGGAATGGTGAGGATTTCAAGCGTCTTGGTCACGCGAGCGAGATAGGGGCTGCCGCGGCGAGGGTCAATCGCGGCGCTTCCGGCCTTTTTTCAGACCGGCAGCGTCGCCGTCGCCCTGAGCCCGCCCTTCGGCCGGTTCACCAGCGTCACGTCGCCGCCATGCGCGCGAAAGATCGAGCGCGCGATCGCGAGACCGAGGCCGGCCCCGCCGGTCTCTCGGCTGCGCGAGCCCTCAAGCCGCACGAACGGCTCGAACACCCGCTCAAGATCGGCCGCGGGTATCCCCGGCCCGTCGTCCTCGACGATGATCCTGACAGCGTCCTTCTCCGCCTCGACCCGGGCGCGCGCTCTGACGCCGTAGGCAGTCGCGTTGTCGACCAGGTTGCCGATGGCGCGGCGAAGCGCGAAGGGTCGGCATGTCAGCGTGATCGCGGGCGACTCGCCGAAAGTCGCGTCGCGTCTGCTTGCCGCGGCGTCCTCGACGATGCTTTCGACCAGCGATGAAACGTCGGTCGCGCGGCTCGCCTCGCTCTCCGCGTCGCCGCGCGTGAAGGCGAGCACGGCCTCCGCCATGGCCTGCATCTCGGCGAGCGTCTCCAGGATCTTCGTCTTCGCCTCCTCGTCCTCGATGAACTCGGCTCTGAGGCGCAGGCTGGTGATCGGGGTTCTGAGGTCGTGCGCGATCGCGGCGAGCATGGCGGTGCGGTCGCGGATGTAGCGGTCGAGCCGCTCGCGCATGCGGTTGAAGGCGACGTTTGCCTGCCGCGTCTCCTGCGGGCCGGTCTCAGGCAGCGGCTCGAACGTCTCGCCGCGCCCGAGCCTGTCGGCGGCGGTCGCGAGGTTCCGGAGCGGCCGGCTCGCAAAGCCGACGCCGAGCGCGCCGACGGCGCCGACGGCGAGCGCCGAGATCAGGAACGACGCCAGAAACGGCCGGCCGAGCGGCGGGACGGGCGGCCGGTCGGCATTGGCGTTGAGCCAACGCCCGTCCGCCATGTGCACCGACGCCCGCACCCACGGCGGCGCTCGCCGCGGCGGATGGTCGTCGCTCGGTCCTCGGTCGCGATTGGGGCGGTTGCGCCACGGCGGCCCGCCGAGCGCGACGCGTACGTCGTCGACCGGCTTGCCCATCGCCGCGGCAAGGCCGCTTCGAAGATTGCCGTCGCCGACGCCGTCGGGCGGGACCGCCGGCTCCGGGTCGATCGCCACGTGGAAGATCGGCGAGCTCGTTGCCGCGAGCACGCGCGTCTGCAAATCCGCAGGCGACGCTTCCAGCAGTCCGACCAGCGAGACGAGCCGGACGAAAAGGTCCTCGCGGTAGGCGCTGCGGAGCGCCGAGATGCGCTCACCGGAGAAAAGCGCGAAGGAAAGCGACTGCGCCAGGATCAGTGTCAGGATGAGCAGCGTAGCAAGCCGGCCGGCGAGGCTCTTCGGCCAAAGCCTCATAACGGCGTCACCTCGCCGGCGAAGCTGTAGCCGTCGCCCCAGGCGGTCTTGATCAGCGCCGGCGTGCGCGGGTCGCGCTCGATCTTTTTCCTCAGGCGGCTGACCTGGTTGTCGATCGAGCGGTCGAAGGGCTGCGCCGATCTTCCGCGTGTCAGATCAAGGAGTTGGTCGCGGGTGAGCACCATGCCCGGGCGCTCCACGAGCGCCGCGAGCAGGCGGAACTCGCCGCTCGAGAGCGGGACCAAAACCCCTTTGTCGTCAATGAGTTCGCGGCGGGAGAGGTCGAGCACCCAGCGGTCGAAGCCGAGCCGCCCTTCCTTCGGCTGCTGCCGTCCCGTCTGGCCGTTCGACCGGCGCAGTACCGCCTTGATCCGCGCCAGCAGTTCGCGCGGGTTGAAGGGTTTCGCCACGTAGTCGTCGGCGCCGACCTCGAGCCCGATGATGCGGTCGGTCTCCTCGCCCATGGCGGTCAGCAGGATGACGGGGATATCGGTGTTTTCCCTGAGATAGCGGGTGAGCGACAGCCCGTCCTCGCCCGGCATCATGATGTCGAGCACGACGAGGTCGACGTCGGCGGCGGCAAGCGCCTTGCGCGCGGCCGCGGCGCTCTCCGCGACGCTCGCGCGAAGGCTATGCTTCGCCAGGAAGCGGGCGAGGAGATCGCGGATGTCGCGATGGTCGTCGACCACGAGGATGTGCGGTGTGCGCTCCATGGACCCGAGCTATCTCCTGTCCGCGAGGGGTGCTCCTGGAAAATTGTAACAGACTGTAACGGCTTGCGGTCCCGCGACGAACAGCGACAAAGAAGGCGTCCTCCGCCCAAATTTCTGCGACATCCGCTCCCCATGTTCCGCTCCACCGAGGGAGCTGGAGAAGGAGATCGTTCGATGAAGAGAAGTGTGAAGGTGGCGCTCGCAACGAGCGCGCTTGCAGTGGCCGGCGGATTGTTCCTGGTCGGCTCAAGCTTTGCCGATCGCATGGGCCCCGGCGCCATGGGACCGATGGGCGGCTTCGGCGAGATGCGCCGCGAGATACTGAAGGACGTGGACACGAACGGCGACGGCGCGATTTCGCAGGACGAGATCAATGCCGCGATCAACGCCCGCTTCGCGGAGTTCGACGCCGACAAGAACGGCAGCCTGTCGCTCTCGGAGTTCGAAGCGCTCTGGGCGGAGATCACCAAACCGATGGCGGTCCGCACATTCCAGTTCCTCGACCCGAATGGCGACGCGGAAATCTCGAAGGCCGAGCTCGACGACCATTTCGCCAACATGGTCGCGCGCCTCGATCAAAATCACGACGGCATGCTCTCGCCTGCCGACCGGCCGCATCACCGCGGCCCGCGCGACGGCGGTCCGCGCGGCTGGTGGCATCACGGCCCGGCGAACCAGGGGCCGGACGACAACGGCGGACCGGACAACCAGTAACGGGAATCGCGGGGCGCGCCCGGAACCCCGCCCCCCTCCGGTCGCGAAACGCGTGAAACGGAAGCCCCGGAGCCAAGCTTCGGGGCTTCCGGACGAATCGGCTAGGCTCTAGCCGATGGAAACAGTTCAGGCCGCGGGCGGGGGGATTGCCGCTCCTCTGGCGATCGCGATCGTTGTCGGAGCCGTGCTCGCCCTCGCGCTGGCCGTGGCGCTCTGGCGGCTTGGCCGCGGCAATCGGGATGCCGGCGAGACGGCGACCGCCCGCGCCCACGAGCTCGAAGGACAGATCGGCACGCTTCTGAAGGCGCAGTCGGAGATGACCGGCCGCATGCAGGCGATGTCGGAGCTGATCGGCAACCGGCAATCGGAGCTGACGAAGTCGCTGTCGGAGCGGCTCGATGGCATGACGCATCGCCTGAACCAGTCGATGGGCGAGGCGACGAAGTCGACGCACGAGAACCTGAAGAACCTGCACGAACGGCTGGCGGTGATCGACTCCGCGAAGACGCATATCGCCGACCTGACCGGACAGGTCACGACGCTCGCCAACATCCTCGCCAACAAGCAGACGCGTGGCGTCTTCGGGCAGGGCAGGATGGAATCGATCATTTCCGACAATATGCCGTCGAGCGCCTACGCCCTCCAGTTCACGTTGAAATCAGGTGCGCGGCCGGACTGCATCATCCATCTGCCGAACGATGCGCTGCCGCTCGTCATCGACGCAAAATTCCCGCTCGAAGCCTATACCGCGATCCGGTCGGCGGAGACGCCGGAAGCGCTGAAGGCGGCTCAGCAGCAGTTCCGCGGCGACCTCTTGAAGCACGTGAAGGACATCCGCGAGAAATATCTAGTGCCGGGCGAGACGCACGACACCGCCTTCATGTTCGTGCCGTCGGAATCGGTTTTCGCGGAGATCCACGAGAGCTTCGACGACGTGGTGCAGCGCGCCTATCGCGACCGCATCGTCATCGTCTCGCCCTCGCTGCTGCTCTTGTCGATCCAGGTGATCCAAGCGGTGCTCCGCGATCAGCGGCTCAGGGAGCAGGCGCACATCATCCAGGACGAGGTGATGAAGATGATGCTCGACGTGGAGCGGCTCGACGATCGCGTCCGCAAGCTCGCCAGCCACTTCGGCATGGTGGAGAAGGACATCGAGCAGATCCTGACGTCGAGCGACAAGGTGACGAAGCGCGGGAAGAGCATCGGCTCGATCGGGCTCAACCCGCCGAAGCCGGAAGCGCCGCTTCCGAGCCTGCCTTTCGAAGGCACGGAGCCAAGCGACGCGGCCTAGAGCCCCGACCTACGGTCGGCCGGCAGCGAAGAAATTTCCGGCATTCGGGCGCAGGAGCACCAACGCATGGGGTAGCGGTTCACCGCAAGCACGGGCACAATGCGCGCTTACCCGAGGAGGATTTGGCTTTGAGAGGTGGCGACTGGCTTTTTGTCTTATCGGTGTTGGCCGTCATGGGAGCCAACTTCGTTCTGTGGTCCCTTCCGATCACCCAATTCGAGCTTTTTCTTTCGTCGCTGCCATTGGGCATCGGGCAGAACGCCGCCGTCTTTTGGTACGTCATGCGGGACTGAACCGCGCCGCCGCCAGCCTCTCACGGGATCGCGAAAAGGTTGGGCTACTCGCCTACGCCTTCGCCCTGATGAATCCGTCCTCGATGGCGAGCGCGCGCTTCAGCGCCGGGCGGGCGGCGGAGCGCGCGACGTAGTCGGCGATGACGCCCTCCTTTGGGAAGAGGTCGGCCATCAGGCCCCAGTGCAGGTTGGAGGCGACATAGACGTCGGCCGCGGTGAACTGGTCGCGGAGCAGCCAGGGGCCGGGCGCGAGACCCGCCGTCACCGTCTCCTCCATCGAGGCGAAGCTCCCCCAGGCGACGCGCCGCGGCGGCAGGTCCCACTTGAAGAATTTTTCGCCGAAGGCCGGCTCCATCACGCCGGCTGCGAAGAAGAGCCATTTCAGATAGTCGGCGCGGCTCGGCTCCTTGAAGAGCGGCGCCAGCTCGCCGGGCGAATACTTGTCGGCGAGATGCACCATCATCGCGCCGGTCTCGGCGATCGGGATGCCCTGGTCGATCAGCGTCGGCACCTTGCCCATCGGATTGAGCGCGAGGAAGTAGGGCTTCTTGTGATCGCCCTTGTTGAGGTCGATCGGCTCCACGCGGTAGGGACGGCCGAGCTCCTCCAGAAACCAGAGCATGCGGAACGCCCGGCTCTGCGGCGCGTGATAAAGCACGATGTCGGCGTTGTCGGCCACGGGCATCGCTTCCTCCGGTGCAACCTGAGGGAGGCTAGCACACCTCCCTGTCAGTCGCTGTCAGTAGACTGCTAGAACGGCGTGCGGCTCTTCATGGCGGCGGCGAGCGTGCCGTCGTCGAGATAGTCGAGCTCGCCGCCGACCGGCACGCCGTGCGCGAGCCGCGTGATCTTGGCGCCGGAGCCGGCGAGCGTATCGGTGATGTAGTGCGCCGTGGTCTGCCCCTCGACGGTGGCGTTCATCGCGAGGATGACTTCCTTGACGCCGCCCTCGCGCACGCGGCCTGCGAGCGAGGCGATGTTCAGGTCGTCCGGGCCGATCCCGTCGAGCGGCGAGAGCACGCCGCCAAGCACATGGTAGCGGCCCTTGGTGGCGCCTGCGCGTTCCAGCGCCCAGAGGTCGCCGACCTCCTCCACGACAACGAGCAGCGAGGCGTCGCGCGAAGAATCGCGGCAGATGGTGCAGGGCGACTGCGTGTCGACGTTGCCGCAGACGGGGCAGAGGGAAACGGTCGCCGCAGCCTCGGCGATCGCCTTGCCGAGCGGCTCCATCAAGGAGTCTTTCTTCTTCAGGAGCGCCAGCGTCGCGCGCCGCGCCGAGCGGGGGCCGAGCCCCGGCAGCCGCGCCAGAAGCTGGATCAGCCGCTCGATCTCCGGCCCGACGACGGCGCGCGTCACGTGAGCCTCGCGGAGATCACAGCGGAGGAAAGCGGGGAACTGATCACATCCAACACCCTCACCCTGAGGCGCAATGCCGGCGCGGCCGGCATTGCCTCGGAAGAGGGGTCCAGGAGGCGCCGGGACCGCGCCGGTGCGTGCTTCGAGGCTCCCCCGGAACAAGTCCGGGGTCGCACCTCAGCATGAGGGGCGCGGGGTTGCCTCCATGGCGACCTCCACCCAAAGCGGAGGTCGGGCGACGAGCGACGCTCCATCGAAATCCTTCAGAACGGCAGCGTGAGCCCGGGCGGCAGCGGCAGGCCGGCGGTCAGCGCCTTCATCTTATCCGCCGCGAGCGCCTCGGCCTTCTGGCGTGCGTCGCTCGACGCGGCGACGATCAGGTCCTCTACGATCTCGACCTCCTCCGGCTTCATCAGCGAGGGATCGATCTTGACGCTCTTCATGCCGCCCTTGCCGTCGACGACCACGGTGACGAGGCCGGCGCCCGCGTTGCCGGTCACCTCGAGCGCGGCGATCTCCGCCTGCAGGCTCTGCATCTTTTCCTGCAGCGCCTGCGCCTGCTTCATCATGCCCATGAAATCGCGCATCAGAAATCCTCGTCCCGCTCGCCGTCGTCGATCGGATCGACGGCCACCGGCAAGTCGTTCTTTGTTTCGGCTGCGCGCTCGCGCACATCGACGATCTCGGCCCCCGGGAATTTGTCGAGCACCCGCTTGACCAGCGGATCGGCGCGGACTTCCTCCATGAGCGCCGCGCGACCCTTGACGCGCGCCTCGTGCACCGTCTCGACCGCAGCTTCGGCCGCGGCGGCGGTGACACTGACCATCCAGCGCTCGCCGGTCCAGGCTTTGAGCGCGGCCATGAGCTTCTGCGGCAGGTCGCGCTCCGCCTCCGCCGTCAACGCAATCTCGATCCGCCCCGGCTCGAAGCGCACCGGGCGCACGTGGCGCTCAAGCGCGAAGACGAGAAGCCGGTCGCGCTCGGTTCTTGCGCGGGCGATGACGTCGTCGAAGCTCTTGAGCGTCGGCTCGGGCGCTGCGATGGCGTGCTCCGCGGGCGCTGCCTGCATCCGCGGCGCCGCTTGGCCGCGCACCGCGCGTGACGGCGCGGCCGGCGCCGTTCTTGCACGCGGCGTGTCGGGAGCAGGCGCTTCGCTTCCCGCCTGCGTCAGCATGCGGATCGCCTCGTCGGGCGTCGGCAGGTCGGCGGCGTGGCAGAGGCGGACGACCACCATCTCCGCCGCGGTCAGCGGACGCGCCGCGAGCGCCACCTCCTGGATGCCCTTGGTCAGCATCTGCCAAGCACGCGACAGCTCCCGCAGCGACAGCGTCTCGGCGAAAGCCGCGCCGCGCACGCGCTCCGTTTCCGAGATCGCGCCATGCGAAGCGGCGTTCGGCGCGAGCTTCAGCCGCGTGACGTAATGGACGAAGTCGGCGAGGTCGCTAAGCACCGTTGCCGGATCCGCGCCGGTTTGATGCTGTGCCTCGATCTCGGTCAGCGCGGCGGCGGTGTCGCCCTTCATCACGTGCTCGAAGAGATCGACGACGCGGGTGCGGTCGGCGAGGCCGAGCATGCCCTGCACGGCTTCCGCCGCGACCTTGCCGGCGCCGTGCGCGATCGCCTGGTCGAGGATCGAAAGCGCGTCGCGCACCGAGCCTTCCGCCGCGCGCGCGATCTGCCGGAGCGCCTCCGGCTCGGCCTCGACGCCTTCTTTCGCCGCGATCGCGGTCAGATGCTCGGCGAGCAGCGCTGCGTCGACGCGGCGGAGGTCGAAGCGCTGGCAGCGCGAGAGCACGGTGACCGGGACTTTTCGGATCTCGGTCGTGGCGAACACGAACTTCACATGCGGCGGCGGCTCCTCAAGCGTCTTCAAGAGGCCGTTGAAGGCCTGCTTGGAGAGCATGTGGACCTCGTCGATGATGTAGACCTTGTAGCGCGCGGAGACCGGCGCGTAGCGCGCCGAATCGATGATGTCGCGGATGTCGTCGATGCCGGTGTGCGAGGCGGCGTCCATCTCCAGCACATCGGGGTGCCGCCCCTCCATGATGGCGCGGCAGTGGACGCCCTCGGCGGCAAGCTCCACCGTTGGCGCGCCGCCGCCTTCCTCCGTGTCGTAGTTCAGTGCCCGCGCCAGGATGCGCGCCGTCGTCGTCTTGCCGACACCGCGGACGCCGGTCAGCATCCAGGCATGCGGAATGCGGCCGGCCGCGAACGCGTTCTTCAGCGTCCTCACCATCGGCTCCTGGCCGATCAGATCGTCGAAGCGGGCGGGGCGGTATTTCCGCGCGAGCACCTGATAGCCGGGAGCGGTTTCGGTCATGACGCGCCGGCGGGCCTCGTTGCATGGCTGGAAGAAAGAGGCGGGAGGCTGACGGGCGACCCGTGCCGAAACTCGTTGGGGCTGCTTCCTTCCGGACCTGACCCGGTTGGCGAGGAGCACGTCCGCCGCCAACCTCCCTCCCACCTATATCGCCGCTGACGAGGGCGGGCGCAAGCCTACGACGGCGCGGCGATCTCGTCGTAGCCGCGGCCGACGAATTCGATCAGGCAGAAGCCATGGCCGAAGGGGTCGGCCATCAGCGCGAGCTTGCCCCAATTGGCGGATTTTATTGGCGATTCGAGCACCGCGCCGGCGGCCTGTGCCCGCGCGACCGCAGCGTCGATGTCGGGCACGACGACGTCGATATGGACGGGCGTCCAGTGGCGGCGGTAGTCGCGCTTCAGTCCGGTGGCCGGCGACGCCATGCTCCCCGGCGCCTTCACCAGGAGATAGATCGGCGAGGAGAGCCCGAAAAGCTCGACGCCGTGCGTGCCGAAGCGGCGTCCGGCCCTGAGCCCGAAGGCGGCGGTGTAGAACGCCTCGGCCTTGGCGAGATCGTCGACGTCGATATTGACGAGGAGATCGGACACGCCGCGCCCTATTGCCCGACCGTCTTGGAGAAGACGTTGACGACGATCACGCCGGCGAGGATCAGGCCAATGCCGGCGAGCCCTGGCGCGTCGATTTGCTGGCGAAAATAGATCCAGCCGATCGCTGCGATGAGCACGATGCCGGCGCCCGACCAGACCGCGTAGACGATGCCGACCGGCATCGTGCGAAGCGTCAGCGCCAGGAAATAGAAGGCGCAGGCATAGCCGACAAGCGTAATCACCGACGGGCCGAGCCGCGTGAAGCCGTCGGTCGCCTTCAAGGCCGACGTGGCGATCACCTCGAAGAGGATGGCGACCGCCAGATAGAGGTGGTTCGCGCTCACGCGCCGATCGCGTCGGCGATTTCCTCGACGAAGCGGGCGAGGTCGTCGGTGACGAAGTCGACGTGGTCGTCGTCGCGCCCCTCATATTCCCATTCGCCGTGGAACACCTCGCGGGTGCCCGGCGGCACGACGAGCACGGTCAGCATGCCGACCGCCTTCGGCACGACGAGATTGCGCGTCAGGTCCTCGAACATTGCCGCGCGTTCGGGCTCGACGCCGAAGTGCTTCACGAAGCGTTCGTAGGTTTCACGCTCCGGCTTCGGCACCAGGTTGGCGGCGACGATGTCGAAGATGTCGGCAAAATGGTCGGTGAAGCCGAGCCGTTCGGCGACCTTCTCCGCGTGCTGGCGCGAACCGTTGGTGAAGATGTACTTCTTGCCCGGCAGCCGCTTGATCGCACGCCCGAGTTCCGGATCGGCCTTCACCGCCGAATGGTCGATGTCGTGCACGAATTCGAGGAATTCGTCGGGGTCGACGTTGTGGTTCAGCATCAGGCCGCGCAACGTCGTGCCATGCGCCTTGTAGAAGCTCTTCTGGATCTTCTCCGCTTCCGCCTCGTCGACGTTCAAGAGCCGGCGGACATAGAGGCGGATGCGCTCGTCGACCTGGCGGAAGATGTTGGAGGCGCGCGGATAGAGCGTGTTGTCGAGGTCGAAGACCCACGCCTCCTTGTCGGCGAAGACGCCAAGATCGCGCGGCTTGTGCGGCGCGACGGTTTCAACTGAAATGTTCATGTCAGGAATATAGTGGAGCGGCGTTAAGACTTCATCGCCCACGCCGACAAAGGCGTGTCGCTAGGGTCTGATCAGCGTTCCCGCGCCGTGCTCGGTGAAGAGCTCGAGAAGCACGGCGTGCGGCGTCTTGCCGTTCAGGATGACGACGCTCTCAACGCCGCGCTTGATCGCCTCGATGCAGGTCTCGACCTTCGGGATCATGCCGCCGGAGATGGTGCCGTCGGCAATCATCGCCCGCGCTTGCGCGACGCTGAGCGCGGCGATCAGGTTGCCCTGCCTGTCGAGCACGCCTGGCACGTCGGTCAGGAAGAGGAGGCGCGTCGCGGCGAGCGCGCCGGCGATGGCACCTGCGAAAGTGTCTGCGTTGATGTTGTAGGTCTCGCCGTCGCGCCCCGGCGCGACCGGCGCGATGACGGGGATCATCTCGGAGCGGGCGAGAAGATCGAGCAGCGTGCGGTCGACCTCGACCGGGTCGCCGACGAAGCCGAGGTCGACGACTTCCTCGATCTTCGAATCCGGGTCGACCATCGTGCGCGTCACCTTCTCGGCGAAGACCATGTTGCCGTCCTTGCCGCAAAGGCCGATCGCCCACTCGCCTTCCTTGTTGATCATGGCGACGATCTCTTTGTTGATGGAGCCGGCGAGCACCATCTCCACGACCTCCACCGTCGCCTTGTCGGTGACGCGAAGCCCGCCTTTGAACTCGCTCTTGATGCCCAGCTTCTTGAGCATGTCGCCGATCTGCGGGCCGCCGCCGTGAACCACGATCGGGTTCACGCCGGACTGCTTCAGAAGCGCGATGTCGCGTGCGAAGGCCTGTCCAAGCGCCGGATCGCCCATCGCCGCGCCGCCGTATTTCACCACGATGGTCTTGTTCTCGTAGCGCTGCATGAAGGGCAGCGCCTCGGCGAGAAGCCGCGCCTGGTCGTGGGCGTCCTTCGTCGTGATCGTGCTGGTCGAATTATTCATGGGGCGGCTCCCGGCGCGCGCCGCGCCTCTTAGCGGCTTACGGTCGCGTTGAGAAGGCGGCGATCTCGGCGCGGACGTCTTCGAGGCCGGCGCCGGTCGATGCGGACGTGACGAGGATCGCCGGATGCGCGGCGGGGCGCTTGCGGATCGCGTCGGACGTCGCCGTCCCGACGGCGGCGAGCGCCGCCGCCTTCACCTTGTCGGCCTTGGTGAGCACGACCTGATAGGAGACGCCGGCGCGGTCGAGCTCGCCCATCAGCGTCGCGTCGGTCGGCATCAACCCGTGGCGCGCGTCGACGAGCACGAAGACGCGCTTCAGCGACGCCCGCCCGGCGAGATAGGCTCTGAGAAGCCTCGTCCATGCCGCGACCGCCGCCTTCGGCGCCTTGGCGAAGCCGTAGCCCGGCATGTCGACGATCGCGACCGGCGGCTGCAGGCCGGGCTTCGCCTCGGGCGGCTCCGGCACGAAGAAGAAGAGCGATTGCGTGCGTCCCGGCGTGTTCGACGTCCGCGCCAGGTTCGACGTGTTGGTGACGGCGTTGATGAGGCTCGACTTGCCGACGTTCGAGCGGCCCGCGAAGGCGACCTCCGGTGGGCCCTCCGCCGGAAGCGCGGCGAGCGACGGCGCTTCAGTGACGAGCCGCCAGGGGTGGCGGAAGAGAATCTCGAGATTTCGACCCATCTGCCTGCAATCGCATTGTTGCGAAGCAGATCAACTATCAGACTGCGGCGAGACGCGGAACGCGAATGGCCCTTGCGGCTGCGCCCAAAGCGCCGCGTAAGCAAATCAGGGCTGAGTGGCGGCGATCAGCTTCGCTGTGTCGTAGTATTCGGAAAACTCGACGGCCTTGCCGTTCTTCATTCGCCAGATGTCGACCTTCGGCGTCTCGACAAGCTTGCGGGTCTTCTTGTTTCGCCAGGAGGTCGATCCGATGGCGACGACACGATCTCCCTCCGCGATATAGTCGTCCACGCGATAGTAGATCATCTCCCAATCGCGGGTGAGACCGTCAATATAGGTGAGAAAGCCCTCTTTCCCTTTTCGGCTCGACGTGAACGCGACCGGCTCCTCTCCGCCGGCAAGCGATGTGAGCTGAATATCGTTGTGGAAGACGGCCATCAGGTAGTCGGTGCCCGCGCCCTTCGACTCGTCCCAATCCCTATAGGCGCGTTTCAGAATGGCGACGTTGTCGGATTCGACGCTCATTGGCGTATTCTCGCCCGTTGGTTGCAAACGCAATCTAGCCCGGCGCGAGCAAAGCGGCAATTCGGTCGGTTATTCGGCCGGCGTGTCCTTCGGCTTCGGCCGGCTGAAGAGGCCCTTCAGATTGCCGAAGAGCTCGATCGGCACGCCGTTCCGTTTCATGATCACGCCCTGCTGCAGCACCGAAAGCGTGTTGTTCCAGGCCCAGTAGATGACGAGGCCGGCCGGGAAGGAGCCGAGCATGAACGTGAAGATCAGCGGCATCCAGTTGAAGATCATCGCCTGCGTCTTGTCCGGCGGCGTCGGGTTCATGCGCATCTGCACGAACATCGTGACGCCCATGATGAGCGGCCAGATTCCAAGATGCAGCGAGTGCGGCGGGTCCCACGGAATGAGCCCCATCAGGGTGAAGATGTTCGTCGGGTCGGGCGCGGAAAGGTCGTGGATCCAGCCGAAGAACGGCGTGTGGCGCATCTCGATGGTGATGAAGAGCACCTTGTAGAGGGAGAAGAAGACGGGGATCTGGATCACGATCGGCCAGCAGCCCGCCACCGGATTGACCTTCTCCTTCTTGTAGAGCTGCATCATCGCCTGCTGCAGCCCCGTGCGGTCGTCCTTGAACCGCTCCTGCAACGCCTTCATTTCCGGCTGCAGCTTCTTCATCTTCGACATCGACGCGTAGGAGCGGTTGGCGAGCGGGAAGAAGATCGCCTTCACGCAGACCGTCACCGCCAGGATGGCGAGGCCGAAATTGCCGAGCAGGTGGTAGAACCAGTCGATCACCTTGAACATCGGCTGGGTGATGAACCAGAACCAGCCCCAGTCGATCATCAGGTTGAATTGCGGGATGGCGAGATCGTACTTGTAGTGGTCGAGGACCTTGACCTCCTTGGCGCCGGCGAAAAGCATCGTCTTGCTCTCCGCCGAGCTTCCGGCGGCGACCGCGACGGCATCGCCGAGGAAGTCGGCCTGGTAGGTGGGCTGGCTTCCGGCCGCCCCTTTTTGGAAGCGCGGCTGGAATTGCTTTCCCTCGTCCGGGATGAGGGCGGCGCCCCAGTATTTGTCGGTGATGCCGACCCAGCCGCTGGAAACTTTCGCCGGCAGCACGGTCGGGTTCTTGTCGAGCGCCTTGTATTTGATCTCCTGCAGGCCGTCGCCGACCAGGAAGCCGATCAGGCCCTCGTGAAGGATGTAGTAGCCGCTGGTCTTCGGCAGCCCGGTGCGGCTCACGACGCCGTAAGGGAAGAGCTCGATCGGCGCGTCCGTCGTGTTCTCGACCGACTGGCGGATCGTGAACATGTATTTGTCGTCGATCGAATAGACGCGCTTGAAGACCAGCCCGGCGCCGTTGTCCCAGGTGAGCGTGACGTCATGCTCCGGCGCGAGAGGCCCGCCCTCCTCCTTCCACTCCGTCTGGTCGTTCGGCACGGTCGGCCCGCCCGGGCTGGCGACCCAGCCGAAATCGGCGAAGTAGGGGTGCTCGGTGCCGGCCGGCGAGAAGAGCTCCACGAGCGGGCTCGTCGGGTCGACGGTCTCGCGGTATTCGGCGAGACGCAGGTCGTCGATCCGCCCGCCGACGAGATTGATCGAGCCTTTGAGCGCCGGCGTGTCGATCATCACGCGGCTCGTCTTGGCGAGCGCGGCGTCGCGCGCGATCACCTCCGCAGCAGCGGTGTCCGCGGTGGGTGCCGCGCTCGGCGCGCCGGGGGTCGCCGGCGATCCCGCGCCGGTCGCGGTGGTGGGGCTCGCGGGTGTGGCGGCGGTCTGCGACTGCTCCTGCGCGGCGCGCTTCCGTTCCGCCTCCATCTTCGGGCCGATGACGAAGAACTGCCACGCGACGATGATCAAGAAAGAGAGCGCGATCGCGATGATGACGTTCTGGTTGTTCTTCATCGGCCGGGCCTCCGTGCCCCGCTCGCTCCCGTCGGATCGGCCATGTCGGAAATCCGCCGCATGGCGTCGGCTAGGGCGGAGGTAAGGTCGGCGAACGGTTCCGTCAAAGCGCCGCGGCGTCCGATCAGCACATAATCGTGGCCGGGACGGGCATTTTCCGGCGCTGCGCGCTTCACCGCCTCGCGCAGGCGGCGGCGGATGCGATTGCGCTCCACCGCCTTCACGGCCGTACGCTTCGAAACCGTGAAGCCGAAACGCGGGCCGCCTTCATCCTCGCGCAACCGCGCCTCCAAAACGAACGCGCGCCGCGCGGCCCGTTGGCCCTTCGCGGCGGCGAGGAAATCGCGCCTCTTCTTCAGGCGCTCGGGCATCGGTTCGGGACCGGTCACGCCGACAGGCGCTTGCGCCCCTTGGCGCGACGGCGCGCCAGCACCTTGCGTCCGTTCCTGGTCGCGGTGCGGGAACGGAAACCGTGGCGGCGCTTACGCACCAGGCGGCTCGGTTGATAGGTTCTCTTCATCGTCCATGCCGCCTCACCGGCGGCCCTCGTCTCAAGAACGGACAGCCGGTTCGCCTGGGCTTAGAAACCGCGCCGCGCCGATGTTCGGGATAGGCCGAAGCGCGCGTGTCCGCACGGCTTCGGTCGAGCGCGGGCGATATAGGGTGAAACCCGCGGGGAAGTCAACGACATCGGCGGATTCCGTGCCCGTCACGCCCCGGTGATGCCGTCCGCCCGGCGCTTCATAACTTCGTGGCGCGGCCGCAAGCGTTTCCCCGGCGTTTAGCTGGCGGTGCTACCAAGGGGGTGTGGAGATCGCCACGCGACACGCGACAGGCCAGATGGAGAACGCGGGAAGCGCCCGGCTGCAGCAGGCGAGCGGAGGGCCCGACCGGCCCGCGTCGCGGCGGCGCGCTCTGCTCCGCTGGCTGCCGCTCGGCGTCGTCGTGCTGGCGCTCCTCCTGCTCTATGCCGCCGGCCTGCAGGACTATCTCTCGCTCGACGCGCTCCGCCGCTACCAGGGCACGCTTCTCGGCTATGTCGCCGAGCATCCTTGGCTGGCGAGCGCCGCCTATCTGCTCATCTACATCGCCGTGGTCGCCATTTCCTTCCCAGGCGCCGGCATCATGACGATCACCGGCGGCTTCCTCTTCGGCCCGGCGCTTGGAACGGTGCTCGCCTCGGTCGCTGCGACGATCGGTGCGACGCTGATCTTCCTGATCGCCCGCACCTCGCTCGGCGCGCTGCTTGCCGAGCGCGCCGGACCGCGAACGCGAAAGTTGCGCGCGGGCTTCCAGGAGGAGGGCTTCAGCTACCTGCTCTTCCTGCGTCTCGTGCCGTTGTTTCCTTTCTGGCTCGTCAATCTCGCCGCCGCGCTGTTCGGCATGCGGCTTCTCACCTATGTTGCTGCGACCGCGGCCGGCGTGGTGCCGGCGAGCTTCGTGTTCGCCTATTTCGGACACGGGCTCGGAACGGCGCTCGACAGCGAGGGGCCGCATGTGCCGGTGACGCTGCTTGTGGCGCTGGCGATGCTCGGTGTCGTGGCGCTTGCGCCGATTGCAGTGCGCCGGTGGCGGCGCGGAAAGGAGAAGGGCGTGCCGACGGACGGAGTATGAGTAAGGTCCTGACGCCCGATATCTGCGTGATCGGTGCTGGTTCGGCCGGCCTGACGGTGGCGGCGGCGGCGGCATCGTTTGGCGTCCCCGTCGTCCTCGTCGAGCGCGGCAAGATGGGCGGCGATTGCCTGAACACCGGCTGCGTGCCGTCGAAGGCGCTGATCGCCGCGGCGAGCCGCGCCGAGGCGATGCGCGACGCCGGCCGTTTCGGCGTGAGCGCCGCCGAGCCGCGCACGAACTTCGCTGCCGTCATGGCGCATGTGCGCGAGACCATCGCGGCGGTCGAGCCGAACGATTCCGCCGAGCGTTTCACCGGCCTCGGCGTCAAGGTGCTCTCCGGCGTCGCGCGCTTCGCCGATCCGCAGACCCTGCGAGTGGGCGAGACGGAGATCCGCGCGCGCCGCTTCGTGGTGGCGACCGGTTCGCGCCCGGCGATCCCGCCGATCCCGAACCTGATCGCCGTCCCCTATCTCACCAACGAGACCGTCTTCGAGCTGAAGCGCCTGCCGGGCCACCTGATCGTGGTCGGCGGCGGGCCTGTCGGCCTCGAGATGGCGCAGGCCTTCCGCCGCCTCGGCTCCGACGTGACGGTGCTTGAGGCCGACAAGGCGCTCGCCCACGACAATCCGGAGCTGACCCGGCTCCTTCTCGCGATGCTTCGCGCCGAAGGCATCGACATCCGCGAGGGCGCCAAGGTGACGCGGGTGGCGCGGCGCGGGCGGAGCGGTGTGCGCGTGTCGCTCGAGAGCCCGGACGACAGCGCTTCGCATGTCGATGGGACGCATCTCCTGTTGGCGGCCGGGCGCCGCCCCGATCTCGACGAACTCGATCTGGAGAAGGCGCGCGTTCGCGTCAATGCGAAGGGGATCAAGGTGAATTCGCGGCTCCGGACGCGGAACCGCCGCATCTACGCGATCGGCGACGTCGCCGGCGGCGCGCAGTTCACGCACTGGGCGAGCTACCAGGCAGGCCTCGTCGTCCGCTCCATCCTCTTCCGCTTCGGCGGCAAGGTGAGGCGCGACATCCTTCCCTGGGTCACCTTCACCGAGCCGGAGCTCGCCCATGTCGGCCTGAGCGAAACGGAGGCGCGCCGCCGCTATCGGCGCCTGCAGATCCTGCGCTGGCCGTTCGCCGAGAACGATCGCGCCCATACCGAGGGCGACCGCCGCGGGCTGGTGCGCGTGCTCGTCACCAAGCGTGGGACGGTCGTCGGCGCTGATATTCTCGGGCATGATGCGAGCGAGCTGATCGCGCCCTTCGTGCTCGCCGTCGCGAAGGGCATGAGCGTGAAGGACTTCGCGACCGCGGTCTTCCCCTATCCGACGCGCGCCGAAGCGGCGCGGCGCGCCGCGATCGCCTTCTACGCGCCGAAGCTCGACTCCCCGCTGCTGCGCCGCCTGATCCGTTTCCTGCGGAGGTTCGGATGAGCACGCGGCCGGCTGGAAAGGGAAGCGCGCGCCCGCTAGAATGGCCTGGGCGCGGGCGAGGGTAGGAGATGACGGACAAGCTCCCGGCGCCGTCTGCGGCAAACCGAAGCGAAGCGGGCGAATCGAAGACGCGCTCCGCCGTCCTCGGCTTGAGCCTTTCCAACAAGCTCCTCGTGCTCACCCTCCTCTTCGTCATGGTGGCGGAGGTGCTGATCTACATTCCCTCGATCGCCAACTTCCGCAATGTCTGGCTGAAGGAGAAGCTCGACAGCTCCGAACTGGTGGCGCTGGCGGTGAGCGCCGCGCCCGAAGGTGGCATCTCGGCGGACCTCGAAGAGCAGATGCTGCGCTCGATCGGCGTCGACACGATCGCGCTTCGAAGCGCCGGCCAGCGCTGGCTGATCGCCGTCGACAACATGCCGCACGACATCGCCGTGCACCACGATCTCAGGTGGCTGAAGCCGCTCGATTCGATCCGCGCCGCCTTCCAGACGCTGTTCTCCACCGGCGACCGCTACATCATGGTGAGCGGTCAGCCGCCGGCCGGCAGCGACCGCTTCGAGATCGTCGTGCACGAAGCGGCGCTGCGCGACGCCATGATCGCCTACTCGCGCAACATCCTGCTTCTGTCGCTGGCGATCTCCGTCATCACCGCGACGCTCGTCTATGTCGCGCTCCGCCTGCTCTTCGTGCGCCCGATGCAGCGGCTCTCCGCCAGCATCGTCGGCTTCTCCACGGCGCCGGAGGACGCCTCCACGATCATCGTGCCGAGCGGCCGGCGCGACGAGATCGGCGTCGCGGAGGAGAAGCTCGCCGGCATGCAGAAGGCGCTTCGCGACATGCTCGCGCAGCGCCGCCATCTCGCCGATCTCGGGCTCGCCGTCTCCAAGATCAACCACGATCTCAGGAACATCCTTGCCTCCGCGCAGCTCTTCTCCGACCGGCTGCAGGCGGTGGAGGATCCGCTGGTCAAGCGCTTCGTGCCGAAGGTGATCAGCGCCATCGACCGCGCGATCGAGTACACGCGCTCCGTGCTTGCCTACGGCCAGGCGCGCGAGGAGCCGCCGAGGCGCCAGCTTCTTTCGCTGACGCGGCTCGTCGACGACGTCGCCGACGTGCTCTCGCTCCCCGGCCGCGAAGGCATCCATTGGGAGAACCGCGTGCCGCGCGACGTGGAGGTCGACGGCGACCCCGAGCAGCTCTTCCGCGTGCTCATGAACGTCTGCAGGAACGCCGTCGAGGCGGTGAGCGACGGCGAGGGGCCGGCGGTGATAAGGCGCGTGTGGGTGGAGGGCGAGCGGACCGGCAGCGTCACCGCGATCCGCGTCTGCGACACCGGCCCGGGCGTGCCGGAGAAGGCGCGCGCCAAGCTCTTCCAGGCGTTCGAGGGCTCGGCGCGGCAGGGCGGAACCGGCCTCGGGCTCGCCATCGCCGCGGAAATCGTGCGCGCCCATGGCGGCGAGATCAGGCTGGTGGAGCGCGCCGGTGCCGGCGCCGTCTTCGAGATCAGCATCCCCGACCGCCCGGTTCCGATCGCTTCGCGCCGCGAGCGCCAGCAGGGCTGAGGGGAGAGGCGGCCGCTGACGCGGCTGTCGCCCCGGCGATAGGAGGCTCAACGCCGCGCGGTGCTTCGCTTTGCGATGCACCCCGCGCATCACAACGCGTCGCACCGCAAGCTGATCCATGCCCGCCGACGCGCTCTCTTGCAATGCTCGGCGCGACCGATTACCTCTCCCGGGCCTTGCGGCAGGCTGCCGCGTTGGCTCCAAGCGCCCGTAGCTCAGCTGGATAGAGCACCAGACTACGAATCTGGGGGTCGTGGGTTCGAATCCTGCCGGGCGCGCCAATGGGTTCAATAACTTAGACAGATCACAAGTTCCCATTTGTTGCTTTCGGCTAACGGCAGGCTAACGGGGCGGAGGTTTCCGCGAAGGGCTCGCCAAAGCAGTTTCAATCGCAAAGCCTGAGTTGCAGCACTCAGGCGCTGAGTGATCGCTCGGGCAGCACCAATGCGCGTCGGGTGAGCGGCGCGATCTGTTTCTGATGTGTGATCGTGAGCGCGCCGTCTCGATCAGAACCCAGGGTTATCCACTTTCCGGGTGCGGTTTCGGTGGTCGGCAGCCGGCGGCACATCAAGCCGGCGAGGGCGCTATCCTCGACAGCGCAGACGATCTGGCGGCCGGATTGGCAGAGATGCGCGAGTACCTCCGCGAGGTGGACGGTGCGAAAATCATCTACATGCTGCACAGGATCGTCGAGCAGGATGCTGCGCCACCTGCTCCACGCAATCGACAGGTTGACCGAAAGCAGGAACGCCAAGCCGGTCGCGCGGCGCTGGCCGCTCGAGAAGACGAACTGCGGATTGATATCTCCGCCGACCTGCAGCTTGAGAAAGCGCTGTACATCGCCGCGGACGCTGTACTCGATGTCACTCCAGAAGGCATGTGGCCGAAGTCGCTTGTAGAGTTCTGACATCAGAGGAAGAACACGTTCAAGGCGCTGGTCGAGCGTTTCGGCCGCGGCGCGGCGCGTTGCATCATAGATCGCCTTAGCGCGCGTTTCGGCGAGCCGTGCGCGGCCTAGACGTTCCTCGGCGCGAACGACTCGGTCCTTGGCGGCTTCCCGATCCTCGGTTGCCCGCGAGATCGCCCGATCCAGCGAGATTGTGTCGATCAACCGCAGGTCGGCCGCGATCGCCTGTTGCTCCGCCTTTAGGGTAGAGATCCGGCGCTCTACCTCTTCCAGAGAGGCGTCAGCGAGCGACGCGGCTTCGAGCCGCTTGTCGAAGCCGTCCAGCGTCGCTTTGGCGGCGTCGCGCTGGAGGATCGCCGCCCAGTGCGCCTCTTCCGCAGATGCGAGCGCTGCTTTCGCCGCATCGCGGGCGCGCTCCTTCTCCGCCTGATCGACCGCCTGCGAGTCTAGTTGCCGGGCGACGGTAAGCGCCGCCTCAAGGCCATGTTCGAACTGACTGTGGCTAATCTCGCTTTCGCAAAGCGGACAGTGGCCGTCGCGAAGATCAAGCGAGCGGCCGAGATTGACAAGCTCCTCGAGTCGACGCGCCTGCAGAGCTAAGGCAGTCGAGAACCGCGCGTCGGCAAGGGCGGCAATGCGCTCCTCGAGCGCGATCTGGGCGAGTGTCACGTTGGCGCCACCTTTGTCGACACTTTCCTCGAGCCCTGAGAGAGTTGATCGGACGCGGCCGATTTCCTCGTATCGTTCGGCGAGTGGAGCAATCTTGTCGAGGTCATTTGCGATGTCGGCTAGTCGTCGCCGTGCGAAGTCGGGCAGTTGGTCAGGTGAAGCGCTGCTGCGCAACGCGCTCTGCAAACGTGTCGCGGCTTTGCTTAGCAAGGACGTGGCCGGCAGCGCGCCGCGGGCCTGGTCAATCTGGCGCGCCGTGTTGGCGAGAACCTGACTTGCCTGCTCCGCCTCCGCGGTCATCGCCTTGACTCGCGACGAGGCCGACGAAGCCAGCGCCTGAGCACGCTTGATCCAGTCCTCGGCGTCGACAGCACCGATGGCGTCGCGCAGCAGCGTAAAGCGATCCGCCTCCTTCATGTCCAAGCTGAGCCGGGCGATATGTTCGTCGCGGATGATCGTCGACGTGCAGAGCTGGCTTATCGCGTGCTTGGGCGCGAAGTCCGGGTCGACTAGCCTCGCGGATAGCGCACTGACGTCGAAATCGTTAGCATCTAGAGGAGTCCGCCGAACCTCGACTAGGTACTCGCCGTCGCTAAAGCCGACCTCGACGAAGCGCTCGGATGGCGCATCGCCGCCTCCGGTCCACCAAATGTAGTCCTCCACGGACTCACGATCGGCCTTGGCATCGAGATATTTGCTGATCGTGCCGGTTAGCGCGAACTCGACGGCGTCGAAGATGGTACTCTTGCCGGCGCCGTTGCGGCCATCGATGATCGTGAAGCTGTCAGAAAAGTCGATCCGGACCGGCTTCTGGTATCCGCGGAACCCGGAGATATGGACGAAAGCGATCTTCATTGGCCGGCCTCCAGCAGTTGCGCTAACGTCGCATCTGGCGCGCCGGAGAGGAAAGCCTGTACGAGCTCAATCGGAAGCTCGGAGGTCCGCAGGCGGATTTCCGAAGGCATGTCGACCGCTTCCAGACGCGGCGCGTTTTGGATGGGGAGTAGGGGGAGCAAGGCGGTGCGCACGTCGGAGGCGTCGGCAACTCCAGCGCGCGCGATCTTGCGCGTTCCGATGAGATCTTCCTCGATCGTGCCGAGTCTAATGTTCTGGCCGTAGTCGCCTGGCGCATCGGCCAGGAAGAGGAGATAGGCGTTCCAGGACTTGGCCTCGGCGCGCCGAAGCGCAAACTGAGCGGTCTTGAGCACTCGCTGGCTCGCAGGCTGCCACTGTTCGAGCAACTTCGCCGCGTCGGGGAAGCAGAGCACGAAGCCCAAGATCGAGGCATTCTCGAACATCGCGACCGGCCCGTCGTCGCCATCGGCAATGGCGACGGCGTACCCGGCCTGGACGAGTTGATCCTGCACCAGCAAGATGGTCGTGCTCATAAGCCCAACTCCGCGATGGCGTCGGTTCGCGTCAACCATCGCCCAGCGGATCCGCGTGCGATCGAACCGCTCCCGCTCCCGCGTGCAATGTTCGGCAGCAGCGACAACGCCTCGGCCCCAACCGCGATGACATATTCGGGTGCCACTACCGGCGGGGTCTCGCGCGCAAAAGCGGCTTCGACCTCGTGCAGCGGACGATTTGCGCTGCGCAGAACGCGGATACGGTCTCCTCCGAGGTTCCAATAGATGCCGTCAGGGACGGCACCGCGTGCCCGGAGCTGCAGCATTGTCATGCCGAGCAGCGGCTCCTCATTCGGCTCCCGCGACTTGGCCGGTTCATTTGGATTGCATCCCTCGAGGTCACGCCGGATACGCCAAAGCACCTCGGCATCTGTACTAGCTGGCTCGAGCCAGACGTCGTCGGGAGATGCTCCAACATGCGCTGAATATGGCGCACTGCCCGCGTGTAGGATACGGCGAACGAATGCGCGGGAGAAATCGACGCGGAGTTTGTTGAGAAAGACGTCGCCCGAACTGCGGACGTGGCAGAACGCTTGGGTTGCCCGCCGGCCGAGCGCGAAGAGCGCCGGCGCCTTCGCCTCGAAGCTCCCGGTCTCGCAGGGATCAATGACGATGACGCGGCTCGGACTAACGGCACCTAATGAGGTTTCTAGAACCTGATTCAGATAATCCCAATCGGTCCAGTACCCAACGATAACCAGGTCGCGGTCGAGGAGCCAATTCTGTAGCCATACACCGCATTGTTCGATTCGTGTCCTAATCGGATCAACTGCGACCTGGCCGGCTGCCCACACAGTTCCCGAAGGATCAGGCCAGGTGCCGTGGATTTTGAGAAAAGGGGAAACATTCGGCGCAAGGCTCGCGACATTGCCACGGCTAATGCCGACACCGATCTGACCAAACAGCATGTTACCGGCTGTTTCGATGAGCGTGTCAACATTGGTCGAGACTGCAGTGGTTATTGCGCCAGTCAGCAACAAATCGGCGGCCGCGAAGTGCCCGATGTTTGGCTCGGCGGCGAAAGCGTCGTGATCGATGTAGGTGCGCAGGTAAACGGTGACGAGTTCGCCGCGTTGGAAAAAAAACTCCGCCTGGTCATCAATGGATTCTGGCAGTGGATCCCGCTCCTCGCCGAAGGTCGCATCATACTTTTGCTTAGCCTTGCAAGCGAGCGCAGCGGCGTTCGGCAGGGAACTCGGCGCCGCCATGGACAGGCCCGCACCGCAGAGCAGCGCCAGCCGACCGGCGAATAGCGCGTCGAGAGCCATCGCAACCGCCGCATCCAGGTCAATTTCGTCCATAAATCATCTAACTATATACACGCCTCTTCCAGACTAGCTCATTTCGGGACGAATCAAGAGAGCATCCGATTCTCAGATTGTTGGCTGTTGCGCACCGACGCGGGCCGGCTCGCTAAGCGTCATGGGCAATTCAGGTTATCGTAGCGGCTACACATCGCGGGAATTGTGAGTAGTTGATTTCGTGGGCGAGAACAGGACCATCGGGGCATCGCGAGCAGGCTGCTTCTGGGCGAGCAAGTCACGGCCGGGCGGCGGCGGCTCTTGTCGCGCCGACGGCATCGCGGCCAGCAAAGACGGCGTTATCGCCGAGCTCTTCGACTCGAATGGCCTCGTTCCACTTCGCCATGCGCTCGGAGCGGGCAAACGAACCTACCTTGATCTGATCGGCTCCCCAACCAACGGCCAAGTGAACGATTGTCGTGTCCTCGGTTTCTCCCGACCGCGCCGAGACAATCGCGCGCCATCCGGCATCACGAGCGGCCTGCAACGCATCGTGAGTTTCAGTCAGAGTTCCTGCCTGGTTGGGCTTTAGGAGCACGGCATTGCAGGCGTTGCGAGCAGCCGTGCGTGCGACCTTTGCTGCCGACGTCACCAGATAGTCGTCGCCTATGACTTGCACGCGCTCGCCGACCGCTGCGGTGAAGGCGCGCATGCCTTCGTCGTCGTCCTCGGCGACTGGATCCTCGACGGAGACGATAGGAAAACGCCTGCACCATTCGACGAGGCGTTCGACCATCGCGTCTGTATCGAGCTCGGTCGAATCCATGCCGAGCCGGTATTTGTTCCCAGACCTAAGCTGTGTGGAGGCAATATCGAGTGCGAGCGCGACCTGCTCGCCCGGAACATATCCTGCTCGCTCAATTGCTCCGACGGCCTGTTCCAAGGCTTCTTCATTGGAAGAGAACTCGGGCCACCAACCGCCTTCGTCGGCAACCCCGCGGAGCAGGCCGCGCTCCGACATGATAAGGCCCGCAGCGCAGTAGACTTCCGCCGCGATGGCCGTCGCTTCGTCGAATGTCGAGGCGCCGAGAGGCACCAGCATCACATCCTGCAGGTCGATGCGCCTTCCGGCATGCGCGCCCCGCCAAAAACCTGAACCAGCGGCATCGGCATGCGGGCCTTGTCGTCCCGCGATAGGTAGCGCCAGAGCGGTATCTTGGCGGATGCTGCAGCCGCATGCGCGACTGCCATGGAAACGGCCGTCGTGGCGTTTCCTCCGAGCCGCGCCTTGTTCGGTGTCCCATCCAGTTCGATGAGCGTTCTGTCGATCTCGGCCTGATTGTCGGCGCGCAGTCCGGCAAGCGCTGGAGCGATTTCGTCTGCGATGCCGGCAAGGGCACGCGCTACGCCATACCCACCGAATGCGCTGCCGCCATCACGCAGATCAATCGCTTCGTAGCGACCGCGCGAGGCGCCGGCCGGCGCAATCGCTCGACCTACAGAGCCATCGGCAAGATGCACTTCGGCTTCGACGGTGGGCCGTCCGCGCGAGTCCCAAACTCGTCTCCCCTTGACCTGGCGAATACGAGGATCGCTTGCGACGCTCATCTCTCCGATCCGATCTCGCGCGCCCAGGTTGCCGCCACCTGGGACAAGCTCTGCTGTGGCTCCTTGAGGAGGAGGCGCGCGACCCTACGCACCTGTTCCTTGCTGCCTTCTAAGGTCACGTATTCCACCGGCGACTTTCCATCGACGCGCGCCAAGAACAGTCCTGGAAGCAGTGTCGCAGCGCGCAATTCCACTTCGCCCGGATCCTCCCAGTCGACCTCAGCGAGATAGGCAGTGGCGAGCGCCGGAAAGGCTCCCATAAGCTCCACGGCCGCAGCCGGCGCGGCAAGGTATTTCAACAGCAGATGATTGAGACAAAACGCCAAGTCGAATGCGGGATCGCCGAACCAGGCGCATTCGGCATCGAGGAACATCGGGCCTGTCGGTCCGATCAAGATGTTCTTCGGGCTAACGTCCCCATGCACGACGGTGCGCTTTGTATTGGCAGTCCTCACAACGAGGCGCTCAATTGGTTCGGCCAGATCGGCCTGCACTCTGGCCGTGGCTAACAAATAGGGCTCCAGCCGCAAAGCGTGGAAGTTTGCGTCGGTGGCGAAACGCCCCGGCGCATCGGGTTCACGCGCGAACAAGGAATGAAGCGCGCCAAGACGCTTTCCAACGGCTTTTGCAACCGCCCGGTCCACCCGACCAGCAAGGAGGTGCGCCTTCCAGCAGCGGTGTCGGCCTGGATCGAGATACTCCATGGCGAACATTCCGACGTCGGGATCATCGGCGAGTACGTCCGGTACCGAGCCGGGCACCAGCCTGGCTGCCCGCTTCAACCACTCCGCCTCGTAAA
The DNA here is from genome assembly GCA_963739005.1 of uncultured Alphaproteobacteria bacterium. Lineage (GTDB taxonomy): Bacteria > Pseudomonadota > Alphaproteobacteria > Rhizobiales > Afifellaceae > DASWJZ01. Next base: position 168,347 of record CAVTYQ010000004.1, read on the forward strand.
GATTGCGCTCCATCGGGGCGAGCCACTCGGCCGCGACACGCAGTCGTGGCAGCGCACGCTTGACGCAGAAGGACCGGCTGCCGTCCTGCACCAACCAGATATCGGAAGAAACTCCGCCTTCAAGCGACACGAAGCGCGCGTTCCCTGGATCGGCGACGAGCCCCGTGCGACCGACGAAGGCCCGAATACTAGGATCAGGTTGGTCTAAGTCGCCGTGGGTCATCCATCATCCGTTGCGGATTCCGCCCCCTTTTGCCGTCGCTGCAGCCGGCCCGCTTCATCGCGGAAGGCGGCCGCCGTCAATAGCGATTCCGCGTAACCACGCGCGCGCGGAGATCTTGTTGTCACGTTGGCGGGCTAAGCCAGCGTTTCGCCAGCCGGCAGACGACCGAATAGGCCGGATTGAAGACGTTGGCGACGTCGTAGCGGACGCACTGGCCGAGCAGATGGCTCGCCGCGGTGGCGTCGAACCCGAAGTCGCTCTCCAGCCACTTCATCATCTCTGTTGTCGCGTGCTGAAGCGCTTGGTCGAGGGGCCGCGCGTTGCCCACCGTGAAAATGTCGGCGGCGTTCTCTCCGCGAGGCCAGCCGATCGTCTTCCCCTTCAGCACGCGAACCGCAAACTCGATCTCGAAGGAGGTTTCGATGCCCGTTCCGACGATCTCGCCATCGCCCTGGCAAGCATGGCCGTCGCCCAGGTAAAACAGTGCGCCAGGCTCAGAGATCGGAAAGATCGCCGTCGTTCCTGGCGCGAAACCCCGATAGTCCATGTTGCCGCCATAGGGACCACTGGTCGCAGTTGAGATCGCCTGTCCCAACTGAGGCGCAACACCGAAGCAGCCGATCATCGGCGCGAGCGGCACGGACCAGTCGCGCGTGCGATCCGGCGGATCGGAAAGACGGACCGTCCCACTCTTAGCGTCAATATTCCACTCGACCCTCCGGCGCTCGGGCAAGCTCGGCACGAAGTTCGGCTCGACCACGTTCGGCGCGACGGCCGAGAAGGTCCATCCGGTCCCCCGATTTGGAGTCATGCGCTTGATCTCGACCGCAAGAGCGTCTCCCGGCTCGGCGCCCTCCACGAAAAACGGTCCTGTCATCGGGTTGGGTCGCTCGGCGCGCCGCTTGCCGTCTTCGTCGAACCCCCACGCATCGAGCGTCGTCGTCACGACGCTATCGCCATCGCCAATGCGGAGCGCGGCATCAGCCTTGCAGATGGCATTGTAGAAGCGGGTCGGGACGAAGCGGTGAGTTGCCACGGTCAAATCTTTCTGCTGCGATTTCACCCGACGATATCAGCACGGCGGGCGTGGGCCGATAGACGTAAAGGATTCTGACGATCCGCTGGTAGCGGGTCCCTGTTCGATAACTCGCAATGAGCCGCTGTGCATAATTCTTGAATTTCGCACGATTCTGCTGGCCCTTTCCGTCAGTAGCTTAGGCTGTGCATAAGTCGTGTGCGAAAAAGGATGCGATTTATGACGACGTTTGGCTATGCGCGGGTGTCCACTGACGGGCAGAGCGTCGAAGCTCAGGTCGCGGAGCTTAGGGCTGCCGGAGCTGCACGTGTCTTTCGGGGAAAGGTCAGCGGAACGCTCACTGACCGAGCGCAATTGCGGCGCGCTCTCGGCTCCCTCCAGAGCGGCGATGTGCTGCTCGTCACACGCCTCGACCGGCTCGCTCGATCCACCCGGGATCTGTTGAACACCCTCGCGGCGATTGCCGAGCAAGGCGCGGGCTTTCGATCGCTTCGGGACTCGTGGGCGGACACCACAACGGCTCACGGAAGGCTGATGCTCACCGTCCTCGCCGGGCTCGCGGAGTTTGAGCGGGAGCTAATCCGCACGAGGACAGGCGAAGGCCGAGAGCGCGCCAAGGCGCGCGGCGTCCGTATGGGCAGGAAGCCGAAGCTCACACCGCATCAGCGAAGGGAAGCTCTGGCACGTCGTGATGCGGGCGAGCCCCTGACTGAGATCGGGCGATCTTATGCGGTCTCGCATTCGACCATTTCGCGACTGCGATAGACGCTGGCTCAAGGCAGTCTCCGAAGGAGGGCGCTGCTCATCGGCCGCCCGATGTCCGCTTTACGATGATCTTCGGAAGTCGCCGAGGGCCGACAGCACTTCCGCGATGCGCCAAAAGGGTACATGACCGGGGTCTGAAATCAGTAGACTTAAATGGCCTCCGCGACGATCAAGCTGCCTGGTCCGGCCAGCGGTTTACGCTCAAGCTTTCTCCATCCGGTTTGCGCGAGCCATTCATCGGCTTCCACCTCGCTGTAGGCTTGTCCTTCACCCGAGATGACCAGGAACTCACCGGACATCAGGGCGGCGGCGGGTGGCTCGGTATGGGTAGGATCGGTCCACAAATCGGCGAGGAGGAGCCGAGCGCCTGCCGATACGCCTGCACGCATTTTTCTCAGCAAATCGAAGTTGTGCACCGCAGAAAGAACATGGACGGTGTTGGCGACGATCAAGGCGTCGTGACCCTCGGGCAGCGCGTCTTTGAATACATCTCCCTCCACAACCTCGATTCGCGTCCCCTCCGGCTCATGGGCAAGGCGTTGACGGGCGACTGCACAAGCGCCCGGCAACTCAAACAGTGTGCCCTTGAGCGCGCTGTGGCGGCGTAGCACCGCAATGAGAAACGATCCTGTACCTCCTCCAACATCAAGCACGCGGCGATGGTGACTGAAATCGTAGGACCCCGCGAGCGCCGCCGCCACCGGAGCCGAGAAGGACTCGACGCCAGCCGAAAAGATTTGTTGCTCTTCCTTGTTGAAGCTTCCGAATTGGGCTTGGCCCTCGCCGGTGCGCACCGCCTCGTCGAGCTTCTGCCAGGTCGGATAGCTGATCCGATTCCAGAAGCGGAGCATCGGCCGCAAATCGGGGCCAGGGCGGCCCGCAAGGAACTTTGCGGCCGCATCGCTGTTGCGGTAGCTGTCGCCCTGCCGCTCGACCAATCCCAAACTGACCATCGCGTTGGCAACGATCCCGAGAGTACCGACGAGGAATAGTGGTCTTTTTCGCGAGTTCGTCGATACTCGCGGGGCCTGCCGCAAGGCCCTCGAACAAACCGATTTCGTTCGCCGCGAAAAGATGCTTTGCTGCCATAAAGCCCATAGCAATCTTCATGATGGGATCGGGTGTTGCGTCAGGCATAGGTAGCTCCTGTGCGAGGGTGTCCGCAACTGAGACCAGTTCTTTTAGACGGCCTGGGTATCTGACTCTAGCGGCGCCGAGTGTCTCAATTGGGTCATTCGGAATGCAATCTTAGCCAGTTCAGCCCGATGTCCGCCCCCGAAAGCGACCGACGACCGATTTACTGCTACATGTCGCGATGGGCACAATAGCGGACATGGGTCGTCGGCTCGCGGTGACCATTAGCGCGATTTCTGCCCCCAGCACTGTACCAAAAGCTTGTCGATGACGGTGGTTCCTGGGTCTTTGAGATGCTGCGCCAGCGCCTCCCGGTGCTCATTCAGCTTTTCTTCATCGAGCACTCCGCTGGCGATAATCTTGTCGCGAACGGAGTCGATGAGCGAGAGGAGGTGCGTACGGCGATAGTCGCCAAGAGGCGGCGTTTCGACCGTCACCTTTGTTTGGATATTCCTCACGCCAGCGGCGTGCAGGAAGACCGGAAGCTGTCTGCCAACATAACCGTCACCGCCACCCGCCTGAAAGACTGTATGAAAAGCGTTTAGCAGGATATCCCACGACGGATGCGCCGGCTGGCAGAGCCACGAGACATTGTCCACGTCCTCAAGCGCCACCGTTCCGCCAGGGCGAAGCAGCGACAGCATTTCCGTCAGTAACGCTTCGCGAGCGGATACATTTATCAATAGCAGGCGCTCATGCACCAGATCGAATGAGCCTTTCTCGAGGCCGGTGTTCAGGGCATCCCCCTGGACCATCGTGATGTTGCCAAGGCCGCGCCTGGCGATCTCGGCGCGCGCCATCTCTACGAAGCGCTGCTCGCGTTCGAGGCCGATAACCGCGCCGCTCGGGCCAACGCGTTGCGAGAGTAAATTGACAATTCCAATAGGTCCGCAGCCGATATCGACGGCCCGCCAGCCATGCTGAACACCGATCTGGTCGAGCAGCCAGTTGGCTGTCGGCTCGTATTGCTCGGCTTGGCTGAGCAAACGATCCCGCTCGGTGCTAGTTCCGCCTAAAGGATAACTTCGCGAAGGGGCAGAAGCCATTGTTGCCTTTCTGCGCACGATCTTTCGAGGTACGCGACGATTTGAGATATGACTGATGGCAGAAAGGTGCGATGTCCGCCAATGGGTCAGAGGCCGATCTGCGGCAGCGCGATCAGGACGTCCGCTTGTAAGAGCAGACATGCTCGGCGTCAGTTTGGACTCGGTTTCGAGCCAAACGCTGCGATCGTTGCAGAGATGCGACGGGACCCTGGCCCACCTTTACCCCTTTCCGCATCGCCGCAAGCTGCTGGTCAAGCGTCGCGATGCGGCTGGTCTGCGCGTGCTGCAAGAAGGCGATGCTGAGCTTTTCGTCGGCCGTCTTCCTGCCTTTTGCCTCCAGCTCTTTGAGGGGCTCAGCCGTCGCCGACCAAGTTCCGTCCGGCGCATCGAAACGTGCGGAGAAGCTGCCATCGTCCTCAACACGCGCCGTGCCGATCATCTTGCTGGAGCGGAAGAGGTCATAGGACGCGGTCGCCTTCTCGACCAGCTTGAAGGTCGCTGGGCGAACGCCCGCAACCTCGATCCACTCGGTGATCGGCTTAGACGGCAAGCGGCGGCTCCCCGATCGGCTGGATGCAGCTCTCGTCATCATTCTTGACACTGTTGACATTACGGCTGACCGCGACCGCGCACATGCGCTCGGCCGGATATGGTTTGAGCAGCGCTCTGAGCCCCTCGATAGGCGTATCCGGCGCAAGCCAACGGTCGTGGTCCTCAGCCTCCAGGATCACCGGCATGCGGTCGTGGATCGCCGCGGCAAGCGGGTTCGGCTCGCCCACGATGATCGTGGCGGACAGGATTTCCTGACCTGCGATCCGGGCAAATTCCCAAAGCCCCGCGAAGGCAAAGGGCTCGAGGTCAGAGCGCTGGAAGCGATAGGGCTGTTTTCCATTGCCCCGCCTCTGCCACTCGAAGAAGCCGGTCGCGGGGATAAGCGCCCTTCGCTTGGGGCTTCCTTGAAGACGCGCATCGTGTGCACTGTCTCGACCCGGGCGTTGATATGCGGGACCTTCGGCATTTCCTTCGACCACCAGGGAACCAGTCCCCAGCGTGCCATCACAAGCTCGCGCGGGTTGTCTCGCGGGTCGACACGGATGATCGGAACCCGCGCGGCGAAGGACAATTACCTTTTGACGCAGCCGAGTGGGCTGACGGTGGCGATCGACCCGGCTTCGCTGACGGTGGCGGGGCTCCCGGTCGCAGAGTGGCTTCTCTGACGCCAATGCCGCGTTGATGGCCGGGCCAGCGCCGGGCGGGACACAGTAGACCAATCCTTTGGAGCCGGCTCGGCGAACCGGATTCGGACTAGAAATCTCCGATCATATTTCGACACCCACCTCGCCCTTCACCCGTGCGCCCCTGTTGCTCGACCGCCACAAGGTCGAGCTGTGCGAGCGAGGGCAAAGTGCTGCGGCCATCCCGCGAGCCTTAGAAAGGAGGAACAAGACCGGCGTTGAGCGGATCTGGTTCTCCATAGAGGGATCGTGCGCTCATCGTGCGGTGCCGGTCAGGCACCCGCGACCGCCACCGCCACCGCCACACAAACCGGGAGCTCGGCAAAGAGATCTGTCGCATTAAGGCCGCCCTCGCCGAACTCGACCACGCGCCCATCAAGTAGACTCTTCCATCGCTTCTCAGCGAGCGCCTGGGGCAGCACAATTGTTTGCCCGGCGGCATCGCCCCGCGCTGGAAAAAGCAACGCGGCAACGATTATTCGGGTGCCCTTCGCTTCACGCATGAAGGCGCAGACCCGCTCCGCATACGGGCCAGAAACATCAAGCGGCTCGTAAGAGCCGGCGTCGAATAGCGTCGGATGCTGCCGGCGGAGCTGCAGGAGCTTCGCCACCAGGTAAAGCTTGATGCGACCGTCCGGCCAATCCTCCAGCAACTTGGACACCTCGCCCGTCCAACCTTTGACGTCGTTTAAAGCGTCGCGTCGGCGGCCAAAATCGATGAGATGACGATTGTCCGGATCGACAAGGCTCAAGTCCCATAGCTCCGTCCCCTGATAGATGTCGGGGACGCCGGGGACGGTGAGCTTCAACACCACTTGAACGACACTGTTCCGCACGCCAAGCGGCGCGATTCGGGCAAGGAAGGCTTGAAAGCTCTCCAGGAACGGATTTGCCCGTGCGGTGTTGAGGGCACGGCGGACGAAATCGAGCGTCGCCTGCTCATAAGCTTCGTTCGGCATCGCCCAGGTCGTGCGCAACTTCGCCTCGCGCAACGTCTTTAGCATCGCAACTTCGATCCTCAGCCGGAAGGCCGCGACGGCGTCTGGGTCGAGCGCACCCGAAAAGAACGCCGGAGGCCACGCCGCCAGAAGAAGCTGGTAGAAGGCGTATTCGTCGTTACGGTCTGGCGGCATTTCCTCTGTGGTCGACGCCTGCGGTGCGCGAATCATGCGGCTCCACAGTGCAACCTGCTCCGCCCAATCCCGTGGCATCTCGGAAAGTACGGCGAGCCGCGCGCGCGCGTCCTCGCCACGCTTGGTGTCATGCGTGGAAGTGCTCAAGAGCGCATGCGGTGTTCGCCTTGCGCGATCGCGGTTTGCGCCGTGGAAAGTCGCAACGCTGACGCTGAAGCGTTCCGGGCTGCCGCCGACCTCGTTCAGCGCCAGAAGCCGGTTGTAGCGGTAGAAGGCAGTGTCCTCGAGTCCTTTAGCCATCACCGGCCCGCTGTACTGTTGGAGGCGCATAGCGGCGCCGATAACCGCGACGCGGCTGAAGCCGCTCTGCGGTTCCGCCACAAGGTCGGCTGTCAGGAGCTCGTGCAGGAAATCGAATACGCTCGGGTCGAGTGCCATGTCGCAGCGCCGCGCTTGCGCGATCGCCCAGTCGATGTCGCGCCGGTCGGCTTCCGAAGCGCCGTCCTGGTCGACATAAGTCCGGTAGACGGGGAAGCATGCGATGATCTGCGTCAGTGCCCGATGCAGCACGTTGTTGGTGAAGTCGGCGGTTCGCGGATGCGAACGCGCCACCCGCGCCGCTGCGCGGGCGAGCACGATCAGTTCGCTCGACATCTCGTCGTCCATGATGCGGAGCTTGCAGTCGCGCACGATCTCGCTGAAGTCTCCAGCCACGCCCGTGAACGTCGAATAGGTCCGTGTTAGAACCTCTTCGCCGGCGGGATCGACCAATAGCCCGGTCAACAGATTGGCGAATTCGTAGCCGGTCGTGCCGTCGACGCCCCAGTCTTCGCGCAGGTTCTCGTGCGGCGCGAGGATCTTCTCCACCACCAGATAGAATGGCCGCGGCGCCTTTTCGCGCAGCCGCAAGCAGTAGGCTTTCGGGTCGAGCAGTCCGTCGATGTGGTCGAGACGGATGCCATCGAGCACGCCCTCATCGAGAAGGCGGAAGACGAGCCGATGCGCCCGCTCGAAGACCTCCGACACCTCTATGCGGATTCCGGCGAGGTCGTTGATGTTGAAGAAGCGACGATAGTTGATGTCGTCGGCGGCGACGCGGAAATATGCCGGCCGCCAGTACTGCGCTCGGATCAGCACGTCGAGCCGGCCAAAGCTGTCGAGGTCGCCGCCGCCACCGTTGAAAGCGTTCACGGCGCGTTGGATCGCGGCCGCCGCCTCGGCATCCGTCTTCGCGAGCGCGCTAAGCTCCGCCTTAAGCTCCGTGGCGCGCCTGCCGACATGGAGGCGCGAGGTCGGAAGGTGGGCGAAGGCGTCGCCGAGCCGCTCAAGCGCGGGATGCGCGTCGCCGAGGATGCTCGCGTAGTGGAGCGGACAGACGGGCAGCTTGTGCGTGTCGTAAGCCCAGACCGCGAAACTCCCCTCGTTCGCGTCGAACTTCAGGACGAGACGCCCAGCCTCCAGCACCGCGCCGTATTGGTCGTCGAGAAACGGCATCAGCACTTTGTCCTGCAGATAGCGCCGCTCCGGGTCCCAATCGATGTCAAACCAGCCGGCGAAGGCAGAGTCCGGTCCCCATTCGAGCACGTCGAGCCAAAGCGGATTGTCGGCCCCGCCGACACCCATGTGGTTCGGCACGAAATCAAGAATCTGCCCGAGCCCGTGGTTGCGGAAGGCAGCAGTCATCGCAGCGAAGTCAGCTTCTGAACCGAGCTCCGGATTGAGCGCGTTGTGGTCGACGATGTCGTAGCCGTGCGTGCTCCCAGGGCGCGCCTTCAGGTAGGGCGAGCAATAGACTTGGCTAACACCGAGTTCGGCGAGATAGGGCGCCAGACGCGCCGCATCGGTGAAGCCGAATCCCGCATTGAACTGCAATCGATAAGTGGCGCGTGGAATTGGCCGTACGTCCTCAGCCACGCTCGCCTCCCTCCTCGAGCGTGAAGATAGCTGTCCAGGGTGCGAGCTCCCGCGGCGTTGCTTCCCCTTCCTGCCAGAGTACTCGACCCTCTACGTCCGGAGCCGCGACCGGTGCCGCAGTGAGATTCGCTATCAGCGTCAGCGATGATCCGTCCCCGAGAGTCCAGTCGACTCGCACCGCCTGTGTTCCCAACACCGTGTATCGCCCGGCATGCCCGCCGATGCCGCGAAGTCGCGGCGCGATCTCCGTTCGGCGCACTAAAAGCGCCCGCCGGTAGAAGTCGCGCCACGCTGCGTGTTCCTCTTCTACGGCTACTTCCCAATCGAGCTTGGAGGCGAGGAACGTCACTTCCGCTGTCGGGTCAGGTATCGTCTCCCTCGTCGTCGTGTCCTGAAATTCCGGAAAGTGCACGAACTCCGCCCGCCGGCCTTTCCTGACCGCCGCGGCGAGCTCCGGCCCGAAGTCGCAGAAGAAGTAGAACGGCCGCGCGCACCCCCATTCCTCGCCCATGAAGAGCATCGGGATTTGCGGCGAGAGAAGGTAGGCAGCGGCGACAGCGCGCACGGCCTCCGGCGGCGCGAGCGCCGTCAGCCGCTCGCCGAAGGCGCGGTTGCCGACCTGGTCGTGGTTCTGGATGAAACCAACGAAGGCGGTCGGCGGCAGGCTCGCGCTCGGCTCGCCGCGCGCCCTCCCGCGATGCACCAAAGTCTCGCCCTGGTAGGCGAACCCCTCGGCAAGCGCGCGGCCAAGCTTTTCCGTGTCGCCGTGGTAGCTCTCATAATAGGCGGCGCTTTCGCCGGACACGGCCGTGTGGAGCACGTGATGCAGGTCGTCGTTCCATTGCGCGGTGTATTCAAGCGGCGCGCCGTCCGCTCCACGCTTAAGCCGCGACGAACGGTTCTCCTCATTTTCCACTATCAGATGAACGCGGCGATCCCCGGCGCCGGCGCGGACACGCAGAGCGATCTCGTCAAGGATGTGCGTCGGGCTGTCGTCGAAGATGGCATGGACCGCGTCGAGACGGAGCCCGTCCATATGGTATTCGTCTATCCAAAAGAGCGCGTTTTCCACGACGAGCTCGCGCACCACCGCCGAACCCTCCGAGTCGAAATTCACCGCCGCCCCCCAGGGTGTTTGGTGGTGCTCAGTGAAGATCGGCGCGCAGGCCGGCCAGTAGTTCCCCTCCGGTCCGAAGTGGTTGTAGATAACGTCGAGGAAGACCATCAGCCCGCGGCTGTGCGCCGCCTCGACGAGCGCCTTCAAGTCTTCCGGCCGGCCGTAGTTTGAATCTGGCGCAAAGAGCTGCACACCGTCGTAGCCCCAGTTGCGCTCGCCTGGGAAATCGGCGATCGGCATCATCTCGATCCCAGTGATGCCAAGGTCGACGAGCGCATCGAGCTTGGCGATCGCCGCGCGGAATGTCCCCTCCGCCGTGAAGCAGCCGACGTGCAGCTCGTAGAGCACAGCATCTTCCCACGCCAGACCACGCCAGTCCGCGTCGTGCCATTCATAGGCACTTGGGTCGATCACTTCGCTCGGCCCTTGCACATCGAGTGGTTGGAAGCGCGAGGCGGGGTCGGGGATCGTCATACCGTCCGTAAGCACGAAGCGGTAGCGCGAGCCGGCCTGCGCCGCGAACGTCAAAAGGCTATGCAAGCCGTCGGCTTCCGCCCGCATCGGATGGGCTTTTTCGTCGCCGTCAATTTTCAGCGCCACGTGCGCGTGCTTCGGTGCCCAAAGGTGAAAGCTCACGCCGCCATCCTGGACCTCGGCGCCAAATCGCATCCGATGGATTCTTCTGCGGCCGCTCCGGGCAGTCGGTGTCTGAACGATGGTGGATTTCCAATAATCGTTAGTTTTCCGGGATGAGGCCGACAATGCAGATTTCGCCCCTCATGTTCCACCCATGCTCGCGTCCGGAAACTGGCTGACCCGCAGGCACTCACGGTTTCTTTGGGGTTCTCATCGACCTTGACGCCAAAGCGCTCGGCGATCTTGCGTGCCGCGACAAACTCGATCTCTTCGTTGCGGTGGAGAAGGACCCGCTCGGGCGGATACACAGCAAGGCGCGATCGCCGTCTCATCAGAGCGCTTACCGACGCCATTGCGAGCGCGCCGTGCGCTTCTTCGGGACGGACACCTTGGGCGCTGGCATTGGCCGGTCGGCTCTGTCGGGGGCCGATCTAGCACGCCGGTTTCAGGGGATGCTCGACCGCGCCGGCAGCGTGATCACGCCCCGCGCGCGCCCCTTTTGCGATCCCGGCCGAGGCGAACGGTTGGCTGTCCGCCAGGAGGGCGGCTGCGGCGCCGAAGCCCAATCTGGCTTTCTCCGATTTCGATCGGCACACGAGCCGCGCCGGCCGCCATGATGACGCGATCAGCGAGCTGTCGCTCTGTCAGGCCGCAAGTGGGATAAACCTGTAGGACTTGGGAAACGGCATCAGATGTCGAGAAAAGCGAGCCGCTCCGAATGGCGTCGGCGACGATGCGCCGGATTTCCTCGGTGATCAGAAGTCTCAAGAAGATCTGGGCGTTCAATACCCATCGTCCCCTCCTCCCGTTCCAAGGGCAACAACAGGACCACTGGCGATCTGCCAGCGACTGAAAATTAGGCATGAAGATTTCGTCCGACAAGGGCATTGTCTGTATTGAAGCGTACCGACGAATGCGCAAAGATTCGTGCCGAATTGATCGGCGACGAGACCCCTCGCTGCCCGAAGGTCGTCGAGGAATTGGCGTGTTGATTATCTACGGTGAGAGCAAGCTCGCGGCATATACCTCGTCCTTCGGCCGCATGCCTTCGAGAAAGGCAAAGGGCGGCTTTCACCGCTATCTCTGAAGTTCCGAGACGGTGTCGGCATCCCCGCCGGGCCGTGATCGGCACGGAAACGAAGCCGAAGGTCCCGCTACGCCGCGTTGATCCCGGATTCCACTCCTGATCCGACTTTCCGTCCGTCGAGATGAGCTCGCAGGACATCTCGGCGCAGGCGGGCGTGGGCTAGGAGTAGTTCGGCATCCGGTACCCCAAGGACCACATTAGGTGCTCCCCGGCGTGCGATTCTAGGGTCGGTGATGAACGGCTCCTCACCGGTGTATGGAGACCGTGTAGACCAAGGCCCTTCACGACCGCTTCCACCATCGGCATGGCAAATGAGCGAAGGTCGGCCCGCGCTGCCGGTTGGTCTAGTCCTGCGACGGGATGCATGCGGGCAGGGAGAGTCCGCGACCGTTCTTCGTGCAGAAAGCTCGAACGCTTACCAGGCTTCGCTACGATCGTTGGCGATCTGGTCCACTACCGTGCCTTGGAGACGAAACCGGCGGCCCCGGAAGAGTTGGTGGCGAGACCGCCGGCCGACAGCGGGAATCCGGATGCGCCGCCGGTGCCTAAACGCCAGCTAATGCAGAACAGTTGCGCCGAGGAAGTCCGGAAGCGGCCGGCAATATCGGAAAAGAAGAAGTCCGGCCTCTCGGGCCGGACCAGCTTCCCATCTAGAGCCGAGCGAGCGCCAGTTGAGCGGGATCAGTGCTGGACGTCGCCCTTCTTGTTGCGTGCATGAACGCGCCGCGCTCCCGCTGGTTCCCGGAGGACCAGGGCGACCACGGCCCGTCACGCATCGGCGACTTCGATCGATCGTCGGGGTAGATCCATGTCCGTTGCTGGGTCACGACCGGCAATGCGACGCCGACACTCTCCCCCGGGGGATCGTCACGCCCTGTCGGCCAGCACCTCGTCGGCCTTGACGATCAGGCGGAGCGCGACAAGAAGGCCGCCAGGGCGGGATCGCTGGCGATTCAGGGAGGCGCGAGAAGAGATCAATGGTAGGTAGAAAACGAATCTCTTCACGCAGGAGCCGACAACTAACGGCTTCGTTACCCATTCATCCCGCCCGTATTAGTGTTAGCGCTAGAGTCAAAAGTAGGACTGGTCGCTCTCCAGTTTGTCATGGTACCAATTCGTACCCGCGGTAACGGGTCGGCGCAGATCGCGACACCGGAAAGGGGGGACAAGGAACTTATTTCCGGCATTGCTATTTCTGAGAAGCCTTCAAGTTGCCGTGGAGGGGCGCCATGCCTGAGTGGGAGAGGGTCGTCGACACCGATGGGCGCGAGAAGGAAACACTCAGCCACGATGGCATTGGCGAAATCGTGCTTGGCTTGCTTTTCGTGATCTTGCTCGGACTGCTATTCTTTTGGCTCTTCAGTGCTACGTAGCCCTCATACTTCATTGCCATCTGGTTCGTCCTCCTGGCTGCCAAAGTGCTGATAAATTCACCGGTCTCGGCCGATGTTCAGAACCACTTGTCCAGGAAACCGGCATCCGCGCGCTTCCGGTCGTACGCCTGCAGGCGCGACGCGCGCGCTCGGCTCGCGGGAGCCGCAGCGCACAAAAGTGCGGCTCTAGATCGGTGATGGCCCCTCGCAGGGCATGGCGATCGTGTAGACCCCCCAAGGCACCGAGCGCGCGCTTATATGGAGTACGGAAGCCCGGATCATCAAGCGTGCTTGGAAGAGCGGAATCCGGGGTCAACAAGGCGAGCCAGGACCCTTCGGCCTTTAGCGCCTTCTCGGCGGCTTCCACCATCAAATGAGCGAAGGTCGACCGGCGGTTGGCGTTCTCGCGCGAAGGATGCATACGGCCACGAGAGTCCGCGGCAGCTCTTCGTGCAGCAAGCTCGAACACTTCCCAGGCTTGGCCACGATCGTGTCCTAGTACCTGACTCAGAGATTGAAACCGGCGGTCCCGGAAGAGTTTGGTGGCGAGACCGCCGGCCGACGGCGGGGAAACGTGAGCGCCGCCGGAGCGCGTAACGCCGCGGGGGCTAATTCGTTGCTTTAGGGGTCGGTATGCCCGGGCCTTGATCGCCGCGGCGCCAGCGGCCCCGGCGCGATAGCCGATCAGGTTGAAGCCTGCGGGCGCCTACGGAGTTCTGTAGATTCGGGGCTCCACCCGCCGCAGTGGGCGAGGCAACCCCGATGTGTCGAAGGCGGTCACATCAGCGATTTGCCAAGCGGGAAATGCCGCCCTGATGTCGTTGCCGCTGGCGCCCCTTGGCAATGGTGCCCGACGCCCGGGTGCCCACGCGAGCAGCAAAATGGTCGCATCGGGGTTGGCGAGGCTCGTCACCTCCTGGCCGACCGCAGAGCGCTGATCCGCATCGAGCCCATGTATTGCGCCAAAATCCCAGAAGAAGTCGAAGCTGCCATCGACGCCGGCAGCGCGAAGCGCCGTCAGATCCCCTTGGATGAAGGTCACCCTACCGACTGCTCTTGCCGCCCGTTCACGCGCCTGGGAAATCGCCTTTGGCACGATGTCGACGCCAGTAACGTCCCAGCCCCGGCGCGCCAGTTCGATCGACCAATGTCCTCTGCCGCATCCAAGATCTAGGGCGCGGCCGTAGGGTAGCTTCCGCTCACGCTCTTCGCGATCAAACATTCGCGCGATCTGATCTGCCGCAACCCTGTGCGTGGCGGCTTGCTCCCAGGGGGCAAATCCAATCCGGTAGGCGATCTGGTAGAAGAGGCTCATCGGTGTCGCGCGCCCTTGTTGGCCCGCCCACTTTTACCCCTCGCGGACTCAGGCTAACCCGCACACCTTGCTGACATCAACCCGGCTGGACCCGCCGCAGGTCGGCCTGCAAGCCCAACTTGTTTGCCGTTGGCGTGTCTCTGAGCGAGCGAGCGGTGAGCGGCGACGTCTTCCCAAAGCAGACCCGCGACTGCGGCAGACCTTGAGCCGCACGCGGCAACAGGAGAAGCCTGTCGCCGCGAGGAGACTATTCCCGCGAGGGGCTGTTCGTCTTCAATGGGTCCGCCTCACGGCAGGAGGCGCACCCGTTGACCCAACGACCGCCGGCTATACGGAAAACCCCTCGGAGAATTGCAGGCGGCGACCGCCGATTTGCACGGCATTCTAACCCTCCAAATGGCATACCGTAATCACTTGATTTACGTATGACCTATGTTAGCTTGCCGGCACGCTGGGAAGACGCCATGACAAAGCGGGTCGCGCTCTATCTGCGGGTAAGCACCAAGAAGGGACAGTCGGTTGAAAACCAGAGGCGCGAGCTTGAGGCTGTCGCAAAACAATCAGCTTGGCGGGTAGTTGCTGTCTATCAGGATGCTGGGGTCAGCGGCGCCAAAGGCCGCGACAAGCGCCCGGGGTTCGACCGCCTCCTCAAGGAAGCAACGCGGCGGCAGTTCGATATGATCGCAGCCTGGTCCGTTGATCGGCTCGGTAGGAGCCTTCAGGACCTTGTAGCCTCACTCAACGAGATGCACGCGCTCGGTGTTGATCTCTACCTTCACCAGCAGGCGATCGACACCACAACGCCGGCCGGCAAGGCGCTCTTTCAGATGATGGGCGTGTTTGCCGAGTTCGAGCGGGAGATGATTCGCGAGCGCGTTAACGCGGGGCTTGCCCGCGCGAGGGCCGACGGGGCCAAGCTCGGACGGCCGCGGCTGGAAAGCACGGTCGAGGACCGCATTCGCGAGCTTCGCAATCAGGGCATGGGTCTCCTGAAAATCGGCAGGACGCTCGGCGTTGGAACCAGCGTCGTCCAACGGGTCGTCAGCGCGTAGTCATGCCGGATTTTACCGCGGATCACGCCATGAACGTCGCAGCAGACGAGGCCGAGCGTCTCGCCAAGGAGCACGTCAAGCGATACCTAATTGACTGCGCTGACCGAACCGACCTGGCGCCTGAGCAAGCTCCCCCGAGTGACCGGTGAGTACCCGGCGTCACACCGGACGAGTGCGCCACTTGCGCCTATTGCGCGCGCCCATTTGTAATGTCGACGAAGCACGTGGCGCGATGCCCCGGCGCCCGCTCTTCCTCCTTCGACCACCGGGAATGAGGCTCCAGCGGGTCAAACAAGGCGGTCAGCAGACGACACGGGCTAGAGCCAAACTTTTCGTGACGCATCCGGCAAACTCCACGCGCTGCTCGCGCCATTCGTCGTGGGACGCTACATGGGTGGGCGCTCTCTTTTACAACAGGCACCAGCGCAGGTCGGATCGGCGGTATGATCCTGACGCTGGTCCGATAGGCATCGCCGCCATCCTCAACGTCCTCTGCCCCTTTCCAGATCGCTCGGCCGCCAAGCCGTAGCCCGGCGTGTCGCCAGAGAAGCAGCAGTTCGTCACAGGCTCCGTCGTAGTGGCGACACTGATTGTCTCCTGGGATCGACACTAATTGGCGCGGTTAGAATCCTTGGCAGAAAAGCCTGACGGTCCCGCACCCGGAACCGTTCCTCTCACGGCCCAAGCGACTGCCGCATAGGAGCGCGGCCCATCAGCTTCGCCGTCCAGATACGCGCGCTGGACGGCCGCACGAAGAGTTTCCCTGGCCGGGTCGGTAAGATCCGCAACATAGCCGCCGATCGGCCCTTGCCGGCCCAGATACGGTTCCCAAAAATCGTTGAACGACGCAAAGTCCATGCGAACGGTCAGCATCGTATCGCGGACGTCGGCAAAGCCGGCTTCGTGCCATGCAGCCGCAAGTTCGCGCGGACGGGTCATCGGCCGTGTGTAGTTACGGGCGCGCATCTCGTTGACCCGCGGATCGAGGACTGCGGCGGTATCCCAAAAAAGCCGGTTCGCGACAAAGCCGCCGCGTACGTCCCATACCGTCGCTGCCACCACCGCGCCCGGAGATGCGACCCGCCTCATCTCCCCGACGGCGCGCGGAGCATCCGGAACGAAATGCAGCATCAATTGCGATAGGACGCGGTCGAAACTGCGATCCGGAAACGGCATGGAGCATGCGTCACCGACTTGGAAACCGATCCTATTGTCCGTGCAGCGCCCCTTGGCATAGTCGACATATGCTGCGGAAAAATCGAGCCCGCAAACCTCCAGCACGTTCGTGCGCTCCACAAGCGCAAAACTCAGATTGCCTGTGCCACAGCCAACGTCGAGCACGCGCTCGCCAGCCGCGGCGCCGGCGAAATCAAGAAAAGGACCCGCCAGGCGAGTGGCCCACCGTCCCATGATCCGCTCGTAGGCGTCGCCATCACTCGCCAAAAAGGTCGACGCCATCACGGCACCTCGTTGTTTGGCCAAGCAACACCAGACTATCGGCCACGCATTGCAAGTCCCCTCAAATCTCTAGCCGATCCATCTTTGGCGAACCGCTGGCGACAGGATAGGTCGTTCTAGTCAGCGAAACGCGCTCCGGCGGAATGCGGCACTTCTCGCACACCAGCCGTTGCTTGATCTCCAAGAGCTTCCGATGCCCGGTCCGCCGGCGGATGCGATGCCATGGCACGATGTAGGTGCAGCGGCAGGCCGCACAGGCAACCTCCAGTCCCTCCCATCCCGCCAGCTCCGCCTCGTCGACCGTGCGGGGCAAATCGCTTGTCAGCATCTAATCAGGATGCAGGAGGAACAGAAAGAGAACAAGACCTCGGCGCGACGAGACGCGGACGATCTGTTCAACCGTAAGAAGGACGCAGGTTATGGGCGGCTTCCAACAGCGAAGAGCGCGCGGTTAGCCGCGTTATCGCCACATCGCGCGCATGCGGGCGCCGACATCCACGCGGACGGCGCTCTCTCGCGGCTCTTGCAGAGCCCCCGGCTTCCGGGCGGGCCACGCCGTCACCTCGAAAAGCTTGAGCAGACCGTCCGGTATAAAGCGGGTGCGCGCCGCGTAGACGTGCCGATCTCCGAGGCCCTGCTGGCCGCTTGTGAAGAAGCGCTGCGGCACGAGCAGGTGCAGGCTCTCGCGGGCGCGCGTCATCGCGACGTAGAGCAGCCGGCGCTCCTCCTCGATCTCTTCGGCGGTGCCCGCGCCCATGTCGGAGGGGATACAGCCATCGACCGCATTCAGCACGAAGACCGACTTCCACTCCTGTCCCTTCGCTGAATGAATGGTCGAAAGGATCAGGTAGTCCTCGTCGAGATGCGGCACGCCGGCCTCCCCGCTCGTCGCTTCTGGCGGGTCGAGCGTAAGTTCCGTCAGAAAGCGCTCGCGCGAAGGATAGCCGTGGGCGATCTGCTCGAGCTGGAGGAGATCGGCGCGGCGTGACGCGGCGTCCTCGTGTATGCGTTCGAGGTGTGGCTCATACCAGCGCCGTGCGACCTCGATGTCGCTCGGCCAATCGCGGCGTCTTTCGCGAAGAAGGTCATAGGCCGCCACGAAGCCGCGCCAATCAACAGAGCCCTTCGGCGGCGCCGGACCCTCGACGAGCTCGCGCCCGGGATTGGCGGCGGCGCCGATACGATCGAGAACCGCCTGGGCAGTCGCAGGACCGATGCCTGGAAGAAGCTGCAGTAGCCGGAACCCGGCAACACGGTCGCGCGGATTCTCCGCGAAGCGAAGCAGTGCCAACAGGTCCTTCACGTGCGCAGCGTCGAGGAATTTGAGCCCGCCGTACTTGACGAAGGGAATGTTGCTGCGCGTCAGCTCAAGCTCAAGCGGACCGCTGTGGTGCGAGGCGCGGAAAAGCACAGCCTGCTCCTTGAGCGACAGTCCGCCTTCACGGTTCTCGAGCACGCGCTCGACGATGTAGTTCGCCTGGTCGGCCTCGTCGCGTACGCTGACGAGTTGTGGCGGCTCGCCTGCGACGCGGTCGGTCCAGAGGTTCTTGGTGAAGCGCTCGCTGGCAAGGTCGATGACACCGTTTGCCGCCGCGAGGATGGTCTGCGTCGAGCGGTAGTTCCGCTCAAGCGTCACGATATCGGCGGGCGGCGTGAAATGACGCGGAAAGTCGAGGATATTGCGTACCGTCGCCGCACGGAAGGAATAGATCGCCTGCGCGTCGTCGCCGACGACCGTCAGCCCGCGTCCGTCCGGCTTCAAGCCGAGCAAAATTGACGCCTGCAGCCTATTTGTATCCTGGTACTCGTCGACGAGCACATGGTCGAAGCGTGCGCCGATTTGCGCCGCGAGCATTGGTTCCGCTGCCGCCTGCTGCCAGTAGAGGAGGAGGTCGTCGTAGTCGAGGACGTTCTGCCGCTGCTTGGCATCCACGTAGCCGCCGAAGAGCTGCTTCAGCTCCGCTTCCCAGCCGGTGCACCATGGAAACGACGTGGCGAGCACATCGTCGATTGGCTGGTCGGCGTTGACGCAGCGCGAATAGATGGCGAGGCACGTTCCCTTCGTCGGGAACCGGCTCCTCATCTTGGAAAAACCGAGCTCGTGCCGGACGAGGTTCATCAGATCGGCGCTGTCCTCGCGGTCGTGGATGGTGAACGCTGGGTCGAGGCCGATCTCGGCACCATGTTCACGGAGAAGCCGCGCGCCCACGGCATGAAAAGTGCCTGCCCAGGTCAGGCCGGAGCAAAGCCCGTTCGCCGCGTTCCCCATGGCCTCGGTGGAGATCCGTTCGACACGTCGTTTCATTTCGGCGGCCGCGCGGCGCGAAAAGGTGAGCAACAGAATCCGTCGGGGATCGGCGCCCCCAACGATCAGGTGTGCAACGCGGTGGGCGAGCGTGTCCGTCTTGCCCGAGCCCGCGCCGGCGATGACCAGGAGTGGGCCGCCGACCGAGGCGCCACCGTGTTCCACGGCGCGTAGTTGCTCCGGGTTGAGCTTCGCGAGATACGACGAAGAAATAAGAGCCGCCATCGAATCAGTGCCCTCCGCGACTGACGATTGGCGCTTCGCGTCCCGTCTGCAAGCGTGAGGGCCACCTACTGCTGAAGGTCGCCCATTAAGCGCCGACTGACCGTCCACTCATGAACGGGCAGTTCGAGAGGGCGCCCGATTCCGCTGCTGACTGCGATCTGCCATCACTCGGACGGCATTACCATTTTCTTGGGCGAAGGCCAGGCGGATTGCGGTTGTCGTGTGCCACTCGGCTCAACCGCGACCGGACCCACAATAGCCTGGCCCCCTCCGTGAACGTGAACGTGCTCGACGCGCACCAATTGAGAGCCGCCGCCTCTTAGGCGCCGGAGCGTCTCCACCTGCACCGCGTAGGCTTTGACCAGGCGCGCAACGGCGTTAGCTCCCGCGGTCATGATGCGGTCACCCCCCGTGGTCGTAACCGAACCGGGCGAACACGCCGATGACGGTGGCGTGAGTGCAGGCCCTCTGGATCACGAGCGGCTTCTACTTCATCCGGGGGGCGGGCGCTCTCGATGAAGGCGAGTGCGGCGTTGACGCCGACTTCCGAGCCGTCTCACTGGTGTGAGGCGAGCGGGGGCCGTAGCCCCCGCCGCGTCACAAGTTCCTAAGTCAGAGTTGCATTATAACTTCGCAGACAAAGAGCGTGTTCCTGTCGTAAGCAACCGGCTCCGAAAGGATAGTTGCGCAATTTTGTCTTAGCCTCAGCATATCGGAGTCGTCCAACTGGTCGAGGGACGCTCTTAGGGTCGCCGGCGGCAGGGTTGCCAGCTTTCCAATCGGGTGCGGACCCTTGTTGGGCCCGTGCGGAGGATAGCCCGGCCGCTGCGCGTGGTGCACGCTTCCAAGGTTTTTGTTGTAAGCGTCGCCGCCGACAGCGATGCCGCCGAAGCCGTTGCCGTTGAGAATACTTACGGAGTAACCGCTTCCGCTGGCCCCGTTGTAGTCTCCGCCCGTCCCATTGGCGTTGGCGTCACCGCCGGTTGCCGTCTGTGTAACGGAACCCCATCCGCTATTGAAATTGCCGGCATCGCCGCCAATCGCCACGCCACCAAACCCATTTCCGTTCCCGATGCTTATTGCGCCGCCGCCACCACCACGGTCACAACACGTTTTTTGGGCGGTTTGTTGGCTGCTTGCGCCATTGTGGTCACCGCCGGTGCCGTTTGCATTGGCATCACCCCCCGTGGCCGTTTGGGTGACCCCCCCTAGCAGTTCAATGGCATAGGCAGGCGCTCCTGCAAGAAGGGCGAGACTTACGGTGGAAGAAAGGAGAAGCGTTCTGACTGACATACGCATGACCAACTCCTCTACTGATACGCACAATGTGCGCTTTCTTTAAACGTTAACCGTTGGTAATAGTTGCAGTTGCGATAAAGGGCGCGTCAACGATGATCGCCTTAGGTTGGCCCGGAAGTGCCTCTGGCGCTTCGACTTTTCCCCGATACTTATCTTTAGCGACGGCCGCATGCGTGCGGCTGCGGCGGTGCCGGCGCACCTTGCCCCGACTGCAATCCAGCCGACGCGGAACAGCCGCCGAGGATGCCGGCCGGAACGGCAACCGACCTTGAGCGAAAGCGTGGCTGCGGCACTGACAGTCGGCGCTCGGAGCCTACGGCACGCCGCAACTGCGCCCGGTCGGTGAGCGCGCCACTGACCTTCGCCTGGAAAATGGGTGTCGCGCCTCCCGCCCTGAGTTCGGCTATCTGAGTTTC
Source organism: uncultured Alphaproteobacteria bacterium (assembly GCA_963739005.1). Classification (GTDB taxonomy): domain Bacteria; phylum Pseudomonadota; class Alphaproteobacteria; order Rhizobiales; family Afifellaceae; genus DASWJZ01. The sequence goes on from CAVTYQ010000004.1 coordinate 189,116, forward strand.
GACGCTCTGCGCGTCGGTGGACACCGGCGCATACCCGAAAGTGGTCATGAAATCACATGCCTTTCGCACATGACTTATGCACAGCCTAACCTATTGGCGCGAAAGGACCAGCGGAATTGTGCGAAACTCGTGAATTATGCACACCGCATGGGCCGCCGCGTTTGGTCCGGATCGCACCGTCATCATCGTGTTCTTCACAGCGATCAATGCCCGCCGCCGCGAGCCCGCTCGGAAGACGGGCACTTCGCTCGTGCGACTGGAAGGGAATGCGTCTAGGCAACCAAGCCGTTGTTAGCGGCGTTGATTGGCGAGCTTTGTGTGCAACCACGGCGCATCGCCGACTTTGTCGGAAGTCCTTTGAGGATACTCCATGGCTTGGGAAGCAGTTGAGGGGAACTGGTCGCGCTTCCGCCCTCGCGTGCAGGCAAAGTGGGGGAAGCTCAGCGAGGATGATCTCGATGCAATCGCCGGCCGTCGCGAAGAGCTTTCCGCGCGGATTCAGCAGCGCTACGAAATCGAGAAAGGGACAGCGGATGGCGAGATCGAGGACTGGATGCGCGAGCCCGGCGTGCTGGATGACTGGAACGACAGGCGGCCAATCCTCGACATGTAGACCAAGGTGACGCAGCGGCTTTCCGGCGTTGCGAACCAGTCCCTTATGTAAAGCTCATCGAGGAAACTCTGCCCCCAGCCGCCAGCGGGACGGCCAGCGCGATTCCGAGGATCCCGAAGAGAGCGCCCCTCAGAAGCCGTTCAGCCGCTAGGCGACGATCTGGGTGGCCCGTAAGCACGTCCTGGGAAGGTAACGCGTCGCTCGCAGAGCCGCCCGGCCGATTTAGCGGCTACGGATGCACTTCGAAGAGGGTGGGCAAGCCTTCGCAACACCGGCGCGCGAAGGCGCGCCGTTTAACACGAAGCCTATCAGCTATCAGCGACGTGCGACTGAACCGGCATAGGGTTCATCTTCTCGCTGACGGGCCGGTCGGCAAAGGCGAGCGGCCACACGACTTTGAACCGCTCGAACACGGTCAGGATGTCGTCGTTCATGGCAAAGCCTCCGCGCTCTGCCTCGCGGGTGAAGAAGTCGCGGTGATTGGCAAGCCATGTCGTGCGCGTACGGTCGCCCTCGCCTTCGTCGAAAGCAAATTGGTCGTCCACTTCGATGAGCGGCTTAACCACGATGTCGGTCGTTTGATAGATCAGACGAGGCGCGCGGTCGCCCGCGAGGACAAGCACATAGTCGCCAACCTTCGGCAAAGGCTCGAGCCCGTCGCCGTAGTTGCGCGCGAGCGAGGCGGTCGCCCGTTTCGTTCCTTCGACAACGAGGCCGAGAAGTTCATTCGCCAACGCTGCACTGTCGCCGAAGGAAACGACTACGTAGTCGGCGTCAACGCCGGCGTGGCGTTTGAAGAGCCCGAAGAAGTTCTCGGTTTCGACCGTTTTAGCCAGCATGGCGCGGCACGTTCCGAAGTTCCCGTTGCGCGGCTTTCGGAAGCCGTGGACGGCTCATGGCAGGCAGACGGCTACCTGTTCTTGATCGCCCCGATGATGGCCGTGAGGATCGCCCCGCCGACGCCGCCGCTGATCACCTGCGTCACGATCCCGCCGACGCTCAAATTGCCGCTCTGCGCGGCAGCGGTAACTGCTGGAATCAACAACGCCACGATCTGACCGAGAACACCGCCACCGACGGCCCCGGCAATGAGATTGCCGGCCATGCCAAGGTCGAATTTAGGTGCAGCCTTGCCGGTTCCCGCTCCGCCAAGAGCGCCGGCGATCACGTTGACGATCAACTGTTCCATGGTTTGCCTCCCCGTATCCCGGCGACGCCGAGATTTGCCCTCATTCATATTCCAAATGCCGATAATCGGCCAACTCAGATGGTGGCGATCCCGCAGCGCGCGGAAGCGCGTCCGCGCAGTGCGTTTGGCTCACCCACTCAACCCACCCGGCCGGCCTAGGTGTCAAGCGGCGCGTGTCTTTCACGCACTTGTCGGTGATGCCCCGCGGCCGTAGCTTTCCCGGCGGAATTCGCGACTTCGGACGGGGAGGTATGAATGATCCGATTCATTTCGGCGACAGCAGGCGCTTTGGCTTTGGCTGCGTTGCTGTATGTCGCCGGCGGCGTGATGCTTCCGGGGTCCGGTTGGGCTGGTGATTGCGCCGGCGCGGGCGATCAGGCTACCGAAAGCGGCGGCTGCATCCATCCCCAAATCTCCGTCGATGATACTGACACGGAAGACGGCGGAACCATAAGCGGCGGTGACGACGCGACCGAGAGCGAGCCGACTGAGGCCGGTGACGACAACCCCACCTAGATGCGACATCAGCCGCGCCATGCCGATCAGCCGCGCACCTCCGGCGGGGTGCGACCGCGCGGAGGATCTATGAACCGAACCGCCGCCCGCGCGCAGACATTCACTCACTGACGGTTCCAAACCTTGCCGGCCGCACCCCAGACGGCGACCAGAAGGAAGAGCGCGCCGACGATGGCATAGTAACCGCCCGTATTGTTGCCACAGCGTGCGGCGTCAAACGGTGGCGTTGAGCAACTTCTGATCGATACCCAACCGCCCCAGGCCAGCCATACGGCGATGCCAGTTCCGACGACAAAGAGCGTGAGCGCCGCAAGCTTGTACGGTCCTGACCCCGAGGACGGCTTGCCTTGCGGGGCCTGCGCGGGATTCTGTCCAGCCTTCTCCGACATTCCCCCCTCCTTTTAGTGAACTATACTCCTTCACAAAAAGCTGGAAAATCCGAAAAACGATTGCTCTTACCGGCAGCGGCATCGAGGCCGATCTGATAGAATTGCCGGTAGCAATGCCATGGCCGATTCGCCGTCGCGATGGTGCTGGCGGTGACGCTCTACGCGGCGGGAGCGGTCACGTTGCCGCCGCTGGCCTTCGCGTCTCCACCATCATGCGCTGAACAAGGCGAAGCCGGTCGTGCCAAATGCGCCGTCCCCGACGACGCCGATGCCGACACGGACGGGCCGCAAAACAGCGAAGACGGCGGTCAAGTCGGCGGCGACAATAGCGCCGACGACGACTCGGATCAGACCGAGGGGAGTCAGGCGAAGTAGAGCGAGAGCGGCGTGCCTATCGTCGCTGGATGTCTACGGCGACACGGCATCGGTCGGTTGCTCCACTATCGGACTGGCCTTCCGCCTCAACAAATCCGGAAAGCCGCTAGCGTAGAGCCCCACGAGCCATCCTGCCGTGCCGAGGAATAGGTTCAGCCAATCGAACCCGGTGACCTTCAGCGCCCCATTTCTCGTAGCGGGGTTTTCCAGGGCCTGCAGGGCGGCGGTTTCGGTGTGCAGCGGCTTGACCGTGCGGCACAGGAATACGCCGTATCTCTGAAGCGCCGCCGCGATTGGTGTCAGCGTGGGCGCGAGCGGCTCGGCCACTGCTGGCGTCGGATCGGGACCTGACTCTTCGCTTCGCGTATCTGCGCCCGCGAGACTCGAGATTACCCAGGTGCTGAGCATCTGTTGCGGCAAGGTCGCCAAGGCAAGCGCCAGGATCAAAGCGCCCCAGGAATTGCGCCCGGTGACCCGATCTATCGCGTAACCGCCGGCGGCCGCATAGACCCCGCAGGTGAGCAGGCTGAACCCCAGCGCGAGCCCGCAGGTCACGCCGACGATGCTTAGAAACGGTGCCATTATGATGGAGAAACCGTTTGCACTATGATCGTGCGGCGGATCGAAGAGACCCCAAAGCGCGGAGAGGACGACCGAGGCGGCAAAGGCCATCGTGGAGAACATGACCGCGCCCGCGACGATGCTGGGCCAGGTCGCGGCGCGGAACACCGAAGGCGCGCCCAGTTGCAGCGCCGCGCTCCAGTAATAGCTGACGAGCGCCGGAGTGATACCGCCAAGTAGAATAAGGAACATGGCGTCAAGCTCTCCGTCGCGGACGCATCGCTCAAGCGATGCCTGGGTCATGTCCAGCATGAAGAAGACCGCTACAACCATTCCGACGCGCAACAGCGCCTTCGGAGAGAATCCGTGAAAAATGCTCTCCACCGGCGCTCCATGGAGCGGGGGGCTCGCATCCAGTCCACGATCCATGATGTATTCGTGCAAAGGCCCGATCAGCGTGACCGAAACCGTCGTAAGCACCACGGTGTCGAACAGCCCGCGTATGCCGAAATCCTCTTGCAGCGTTTCCCAGAACAGGCCGAGCGATATCAGGCTGCCGACGACGCCGCCTGTGCCCGCCGAAATGGCAACGAAGACGCGCTTGGAAAGATCGCGCTGCGACAGGGTGGGCTTTCCCACTGCGTCGCTCCAGCGGCGCGGCGCAAGCGAGGTTTTCAACCCGTTGCCGATCATGCCCAACAACCCGAATAGAGTTGTATTTTCGGGAACGCCAAGGACGTTGCGGATCGCGAGCGCAAACAAGAACGCAATCCCAGCGCCCTGCGGAATCCAGAACAACCCCTGCGCCACACAGGGCTCTTGGGGCTGACCGGCGGCAAGGACCAGCGTGCCGAAGCCGCCAATTGCCATGGTGGCGATGGCCTGCCGGCGTTTCGATTCGATGACGGAAATAGCGACGACGACCGATCCCAAAACCACGCAGAGGACCAGCAGGTCGAATTCAAGGATAGCGAAATAGTCCTGAGTCATGCGAGCCCCCTCGCTGCCCCCGTCAAAGTCGCTTATTAATTCAGCCGAATTTCGACGACACGTGACGAGCGTGATTGTGCCGTCTCTGTGCTCGGTCGAGCAATATCGCCAGCGGGTTGCGATTCCAGTTTTGTTGCGGTGCGTTTCGGCGTGTTCGTGGGCCAGTTCGCGTCGCGAGCCCCGGCTTCTTCGGCTTGGGGATTTCGATCCCATTGAATGACGGCGGCGCGCGAGCGGCCAAAAAGGGAGGAAGGAAAATGGGCGACGATTCGGCAACCAAAACGACCAACGGCTTGGTGACTTCCCTCGCCGCCCCGAGCGACATCGGCGACAGCGTGGCCTACTTCACGTTTTCGGTTCGGCCACCTACGGAAGGACTTAGAATTGCCGACAATCTTGTGTTCTATGTCGATCCCCAAATGCCCGGCGCGCAAGCCATCGTGACGATCTGCTGCACGGCCTATCACTACTTTGGCAGATTTCTGCGTGAGAGATCATTTTGAGGATTCCCAACGAGGGTTTTCGGTGATTCATAGATGGTCGGCTTTTGGAGGGGCCGACATGGACAGGCACTGGAAGACCGATCTGGAACACTGGCTTGCGCCGTTCCTTGACGCTCTGGGGCACAAGACCAGATCGCGCATGTGTCCTGCCTATGTGGCGGGACTGATCGGCGCTGGCGATCGCAAGAGCATCCAGCCGATGGCGGCGCGTGATGCGAGCATCGGCTACGACCAACTGCATCACTTCATCGCCAGTGGCGTGTGGGACGCCGCACCCCTGGCGGCGGCACTGCTCGCCGAAGCCGATCGGCTGGTTGGCGGCGATGACGCCTGGCTGATCGTCGACGACACGGCCCTGCCGAAGAAGGGAACCCGGTCGGTCGGGGTTGCTCCCCAATACGCCTCGGCGCTTGGCAAGAACGCCAACTGCCAGACACTGGTGTCGCTGACCCTGGCATCCGGCGAGGTGCCGGTCATGGTGGGCTTGCGGCTGTTCCTGCCCGAGAGCTGGACATCCGATCCCGTGCGGATGTCGCGGGCCGGTGTGCCTGAGGATCGTCGCGCCTATCAGACCAAGCCGGAGATCGCGCTCGAAGAGATCGACCGGGCTCGCGCCGCCGGCCTGCGCTTCGGTTGCGTGCTGGCCGATGCCGGCTATGGCCTCTCCGCGCCGTTCCGCCAGGGTCTGAGCGAGCGCAGTCTTGCATGGACGGTCGGCATTCCGTTCAAGCAGAAGGTCTATCCGGTCGGCGTAGCCATGATCTTCCCCGTCGCCGGGCGCGGACGGCCGCGCAAGCGCCATGTCCCCGATGCCCCGTCGGTCATGGCCCAGGCGATGTTGGAGACCGCGGTCTGGCGGCAGGTCAGTTGGCGGCGCGGCACCAAGGGACGCCTGTCGGCCCGCTTCGCCGCCATGCGTGTGCGCGTCGCCGACGGTCCGCCCCAGCGCATCGGCGCCATGGGAGCCCAGCACCTTCCCGGCGAGGAGGTCTGGCTCATCGGCGAGCTTCGTTCGAGCGGCGAGCGCAAGTACTATCTCTCCAACCTTCCCGCCAACACTCCGCTCAAGCGCCTTACCGGCGCGATCAAGGCGCGCTGGATCTGCGAGCAAGCCCACCAGCAACTGAAGGAGGAACTGGGCCTCGACCATTTCGAGGGGCGGTCATGGACAGGACTGCACCGACACGCGCTCATGACGATGATCGCATATGCCTTCCTGCAATCGCGCCGTCTCGATCAGGCGAGACGGGAAAAAAAGAATCCACGGCCCACCGCCCCACCCGAGCCTCCCGGCAGTTCGGGCCGCCATCATCGCCGCGTTCGCACGACCGCCGCCAGTACGATGCCCGCACTGCCGGCACACGCTCCTCACTGATAATCTGCCAAAGTAGTGCTATGCCGCAAAGACAAAGATCGAGGTTGTCAGCGGACCGGAACTGAACGGGATGAAGGTCAAGATCATTCAGGTTTCGAAACCCGCAAATGCATAGCGCGCCGGCAAGAGCCGAAAGACCATCTGCGCCGACGAATATTCGCTTGGCCGCTTTAGCGGCTACGTTTCCGCGCGTGCCCTTCGTGCACTTGTTGCGAACGCCAACCTGCCGTAGCCTTTCCTGCGGAATTCGCGACTTTGAAGGGGAGGCTTGAATGATCCGTTTCGCTTTGACGACGGCCGCGACGTTTGGGCTGGCTGTCATGCTGCATGCCGCTGGCGGCGTGATGCTCGCGAAGCCCGCGTTGGCGGGTCCGGGTTGCGGCGCGACCGATGAGGCGTCGGAGGGTGGCGGCTGCATCAGTAAGCCATCGTCCTCCGGTGATACGGAGACGGAAGACGGAGGAACCGTAAGCGACGACACCGGAACCGTTAGTGAGCCGACGGAGGCTGGTGCCGTCTATTCCGACCGCCGGCTGAAGCGCGAAATCGGGTTGCTCACCACACTCGACAGCGGCATCCGGCTCTATGCCTTCCGCTATCTGTGGAGCGAGACGGACTACGTCGGGGTGATGGCGCAAGACCTGCTCGAAGACGCCCGCTACGCCGACGCGGCGAGGATGACGGCCTCCGGCTACTACGTGGTCGATTATGCAAGGCTCGGGCTCAGGATGGCGACGCTCGAAGCATGGCGCGACCATGGGGTGGATGCGGTATCGCTGCGGGCGGTGCCAAGCGGGCTCGAGACTTCGGCCCTAGTGCCCCTGCGCTAGGCGCAAAGGGCGGGGCCGCAGCCGGTGCTCTTTCGCCGGCTGGCTGCTGGATGAACCGAGAAGCTGAATTTGACGACAACGGCCGGCGTCCATCTCGATACCTCACGTTCGCTACCGTCGGGATCGCCGACGCCGTAGCCGATCCATAAAGCTTACCGTCGCGCGCGCCGGCTTTTGCGACCGGAATGAAGATCGGCCGGCGGTGACCAGCGCCCCCGCCGCTGGTGGGCGTGTCGATCTTGATCGGCAGGGTCGTCTACCTTCTTTGAATCGTCGACGAAACGCTCGCGAGAGGACCCGCGCCGGCAATGGATTTAATGGGGCGTCGCTTGGCGCCTGCGGTTCCCGGGGTGCGACGAAAGGTGCTGCGCGGGAGGCGGCGGAGAGTGCGGAGCGTGGTTCTTGCGCTGAGCCGTTGCCGATGAAGCCGGAATTGAAGTCCAGAGGCGTGGGAACCGTCTCGGCAAGAGACAGTTTCCCAACCAGCCTTCGCCAGCAGACGGAGATTTGCATGACCACCCGCACTCGAATAGCGATGGTAATCTATGGAATGGTCGACTCTCTCCTCTTCGGCGCCAGCGCGGTCGCGGTTCTCGTCTTGGCGCCTGCGGACCAATGGAAATACCTGCTCCCGACGGTCATCGTCGGGAGTTTCATGCTCGCCGCGCCGCTTTCATGGTTCATCGCGCCGCGGCTCCGGGCCGACCATCGCCGCCGCGCCTTGACGGTCTCCCGATCACCACACTGAAAACCAGGCGCGAGGATGGGCGCGGTGTCCAGATTCAGCGGCATGAGGGGTATTTCACGGGACTATTTTGTGCTTGCACCGCCCCATGCCGAAGGTGCGGTGCTTGGATACATCGATGATCATCCTATCGCGGAATACGTGATCGACGACTCGGGTCACCGCTATCGCTTCGCCGGAGTTGCGCCGCGAAATCACGACGGGGACTATGATATTCGGTCGCTCGACTACGAGGAATGGATCGTGGAGCCGGGTCTGGCGTACCGGTGGGTTGGTTGACCCTAGCCGGTGTTGATGCCGGTCGTCGATTCCGCGGGCATCAACGCTGGCCCAGGCGACGAGCGCGATGCCGATCAAGATGAGCACGCCGATCATCGCCGCCATCGGCCATCCACTTGCCCAGGTGTGTAGGCATCTTCAGTCTCCGATTTTCGCCTGAAATCAGCTTGCTGGTCCGCGTCGATCCGCTCGTGGCAGCCGCACGCCGTGGTAGGTTCCAAGAATGGCAAATTGGCTCTCGCATCTTCCGCCTGAAATCCTAGCGAAGTTCGCGGCATATCGTGCGGGCCAAAAATCGGTGTTGCTCACGCTCGAGGAGTGTCGCGCCGTTGTTCGGACTCTCCGCATCAGGATCTTGCTACACCCAGAGTCCGAGGCGGAGCTGGGGATCCACCTGAAGCGCTTTGCGGGGCTGGCTCGAGTGAAGAGGAAGCGTGCGCGCGAGGGCAGCCGACCCGTCCTTGACTAAAGCGTGGCGGCCGATCCGGGTCCGCCAATATTATTCAGTAGAGGCGAGCAATCGCTTCTTCTGCCGCCTGACCTTCGACCCTCGTGCGCCGGCTCGCGGAGCTGATCGGAGCGCCTCGAGGCTGCGCTGCATCATGCGCGCCGCGCGATCCTGAAGCGGCAATAAGACTTCCGCTAGGTGACCAAGCTGCTCCTTCAATTTATCTCCGATCCTGTCTCCGTGGTATACGTTCAGGGGCTCTTCCCCGAACAGCTCCCGCTCAACGACAAGGCTGAGATCGCCAATCCAGCGTTGGGCGCGGAGGAAGTTGTAGTAGCCGACGATCGCAGTATCGATCGTCATGACGTCGACTGCAGTCACCCGCTTCAGCTCTGCCATCAGGTTCTGGCGCAGCGTCACGAGCACCGCAACAATTCCGGGCTCGAGGTATCGTTCGGCTCCGAGCCAGCGGACAAGGAATTGACCGTTTCCGATTTCGTCCCCGGCCTTCTCCAGAAGCGCGGCCCACTCCTGTGGTGTCCTTGCGCCTACTCGACCCCTGGTCAGCCCGTAGATCGCTTGAGCTTCATCCTTGAGGCGCTTGAACTGCTCCTTGGCTTCGGCCTGGACGCCGCGCTCGAACTCCTCGGCGCGCGCCTCTTCCGCAGGATCGACCGCCGGAAGCTCTTCAGCCTCGTCGTCGGCGTCAGCCACTATTTCTTGGGACACATCAAGGCCCCGCTCCGCGGTGCAGTCTTCCAAAGCAAGGTCGTCCGAATCCTCGCTCGGAGACCAGTCAGCAGTCGTCGAGCTCGGGTTAGTGACGCGGCGGCTCCGAAGGGGCATCGCGAGCTCCTATTGCTGAAGCAGCCGCAAGCTTTTGACAATTCGCGACACGGATCCAAGTGCTCGTCGTTCGGCAATTGCGACTAGCGCCTCCGGAACCTCTTCGCGACGCACGAGCGCTTTCCTTTGTCGGCCGCCTTCGCGCCATCTCCGAACAAAGTAGGGGCCATGATGAAGCCCGCGGGCGCAGCGGCAGTTCGGCTTACCGCACCGCCGGTATTCAACGTGCAGACTTCCGAGTCGATCCGGTGTTCTAGCCTCTTTGCCGGAAGGCATTTCGCAATCTTGGGGAACGGATTCTCCGATTTCCGTCATGGCTGCACTTCGGACCCCACACAGGACGCAGAGCTGAAGCTCTTTCCCACGCTCGCCTTCCCTCGGCGGCGATCCAGGAAGGCTGGTATGTCTGGAAAGTCAGTTTGCGGTGGAAAGATGGGGGGCCTATTGCCCCCCCGATCAACCCTGCAACCTTGCAACGGACGACCCTCGATTAGTTGATCGGGCGATGGAAGAATGTCGCGCTCGATCGGAAGTGGATCGCCCAAAACGAGTCGTGCCGGACGTCCCTTGCGATCCTCAAGGTTCTTGAGAAGCCCCCCGTCGAGCGCGTCGGCTACCCTGCGCGAGATCGACGACTTGTCGAGCTTTAGGACTTCCTTGAGGTCCACCTGACGCACATCGTCACGGCCTTGTCCAAGGAGGCGCGCAGTTGCCTCAACAACCTCACGGACCTCTGGCTTGACGGTAACCTCGACACCTTCCGCCACGAGATCTGCAACAAGGTCGCGGACCCCTGCGTAGTCCTGCGTGGTTGCGATCACCCTGCCTTTCTCGTCCGTCGATCGCGACGCTTGGTGCAGCAAGGCGTGGGCACGGATCAGCGTCAGGATTGTCTTGAAATCTCGACGGAGCCGCACCGCGATCGGCGGCACCAGTCTAGCCAATTGGTCCGCGAACGGGATCACCACCTGGGTCGGCCTCGATGCCAACCACGTTTGCAGCGTCCGCCATCGCGACAGATCAACGGGAACCCGGACGCCTTCCTGCGCAAGGGCCTTAAATATCTCTGCCGTCTGCGCCTGGGTATCCGTGATAGTCAGGCTAAGCATCCGCGTTTCGTTCTCGTGGTGCAGATGAAGACTCGTGGTCGTAACGATCAGCCCAGTAGGCCCCTCCCGTTCGATGAAGCGGGGGGTGAAGCCGTCCGAAGTCTTCTCGACGGTCTCGTAGCGAAGGCGCCCCTCTGACAGAAGCGATCGGATCAGATAACTCAAGAACTCCGAGGCCATCCCGGCGGCTTCGTAGATGACGAGGTGTCGGTGTTGCAGCGGCTCACTGGAGTAGGCCAGCGCCCGGTCGCTCATGGCGGTGAGGGAATAGAACGCCTCGGGCGGAAAGAACTTGAGCGTCGACTCGACGACAAACGACTTGCCGCCGGAGGACGGCCCTTTGACCGCCACCGAAACTGGTCGGTCAAGTAGACGGGACGTGAGGGCAAGGTAGAGGAGTTTGGCGACGCGGCGTTCACCGACGATCCCGACCCCCGACAATTCACTGTCGAACTCTCTGAGGATGTCGGCTTTTTGCGCGAGGACGCCGCACATTTTCCACGCTTCCGTTCGCTCCGCCGCCTTGGCTTCGGTTTCAACCTCGATCCATGGCCTCGCATCCCGGCAGGCGACCTGCCAGCGCGCCAAGAACTCCTTCGGGTCTTGTAGGTGTAGCGCTGACGGGTCCTTTGCAGGCAGGCCGACGAGTTTAACCCGATGCCGGATCGTTGAACGCGACAACCATTTCTGCACCGCCCTGCCGCCCCCGTCCGGCTCGATAATCAGGAAGATCGCGTCGATCCCATCGAGAAGACAAGCATCACGTTCTTCTCGCCAATTGTTGGCGCCGGGGACACCAAGAGCGGGAATCCCGTGGAACCAAAGTGTGTGGCAATCGGATTCCCCTTCGACGATCACCACATAACCAGCCTGCCGTGCCTCGGCGAGGCGGTGCAGACCATAGAGACAAGGCTTGCTGCCTGATTTCCAGCGGAAGCGGTCGCCTTCAAGGGCAACTCGGAACCGAACTGCGAGCTCCTCGCCGTGTTCCCCAAAGTACGGAAGGCGCACTGCCGGCTTCTTATCGTAAATGAGGTCTGATGCGCCGCAGCTTTCGATGAAGTCGATCGGCAACGCCTTCGCGATTGCATATTGCTTGAGGGTAAGGCCGGCTGCGCTCTTTGACGATTTCGCACGCGGTTGCGCGGTTGCGCGGTTGTAGGTGGGACGCGACCCGCCCCCTCCCGCGGTCTCATCATCAAACAGAGCGGCGTCATCTATGCCGAGTGCGTAAGTGATCTCTTTCCAACGGCAGCCGGCGTGACAATTGAGTAGCCAACGACCATCGCGGCGGTGAACGCTGAGGCTGTTTTGCTGGTCATCGTGAGCGGGGCACAGCGCACTCCAGCCATTGCCGCTATGGCGCACACCTTTGAGTAGGGCGAGGATATCTGTCATACCCGCGCCCACCTAGATTGGCGCTTCAGTCTGACAGTCACCGGCTTGATGCCGCCGTTGCCTTTGGGGTCGTCTACTCGGACGCGGTCGCGCCCTTGCGAAGCACCACTTTCCACGCCGTGATCGCGTTCTGCGGAAGCAAGCTCGACACGTTCGACGTTGGTGTGACGGCCGGCATCGCCCTCTCGAACAGTTTCAAGGTTCTGTGCCTGCGTTCCTGAATCGGCCGCCTTTTTTCGGAGTAGGGTCGTGGGGATGCGACCGTCGGCCGCCACCGGCCGGGAGGCGATCCATTCCTCAATTTCCGCCTCCGTCCACACTCGAGTGTTCGGCCCAAGCATCCGGCCAGGAGGGAACCCTTCACGCTCAATCCATCGCGCCAGCGTCGGCCGGTTGTCGACGACCTTTCGTTGCCTAAGGTCTTTGAATCTTAGGAGTTGGATCGGCATCACTCATTCCGCAGCGTTTTGCGCGGAGCAAGGACGTAATGCGATATTCCTAGGTCGTCGAAAGGAGAATAATCGCCGTTAGGCGGGCGTTTTTCTCCTTTTTCTCACGACGGCCCTGGCCACGCTTTCCGCGCTCGCCTCAATGCCAATTGCCGTGAAGAGCTGATCAAGAAAAAAGACAAATGGTCCTCCGGCCACTCCCTCGCGCGTGAGAATTGTCGGCGGCCGTCCCGTCAACCGCTGGTATGAATGAACCGAGTAGGCAGCTACGTTGAAGGCCCACTCCTTCCGCGGGCGGCCCTTTCCACGAAGCGCAATGCGCTGTGCGGCCAATTCCAAGGTCTTGAGGTGGCCGGCGACCAGAGGAAGTGATGGACGTGCAAATTGATCCCATTCATCTTGTGATCCAGTCCAGTATCCAGGCTGGTCCCGGCCCGCGCTGAGGCGGGACATAGCGTTCTTTGCAACCTTGTCCATGGAGAGAATGTGCGCGACAAGGTCACCACTGAGTTTGGCGAATTTGACGAGTTGAACTTTTGCAGCGCCATTCGTCACCTGCGGTGGGCGTCCTTCTGAGGTTACCCAAGCGAAAAATAGCAAGTCTCTGGCTGCCCACTCCACATTTTGCCGCTCTGATTCGAGCACATGAAGGCTGTTCAGGATGGTCACGACTTGCGGCAGAAGGCGACCTACCCAATCGGCTTCAGAAACCCCTCTATTAGGAGCGTGGGCTCTCATTGAGCGCCGACCGAGATTATGTCCTCTACGATCGCAGAGAGGCGGCTCAAGGCGTCTGCCTTTTCGGCCCGATAGCTATATCTGTCGTAGACCCCCTCTACGCCGGCGATGACGTGGCCCATTACGCGCTCCGCGATGTCAGGCCGCACACCGGCTCGAGACATGAGGGAACGGGCTGTCCGCCTAAGATCGTGAATCATCCATGGCGCGATGTTAGGGAGCTTGGCGTCGAACGCCGACTTGGCTTTTGAAAAACCGCTAAAGTGACCCTCGCCGCGGCCGGCGAACACGTAGGGATTGGAAGTGAACCGAGGCTGCGCTCGGATGATCTCGATCGCCTGGTTCGGCAGCACCAAAACGCCCCCCGTGCCCTTCTCTCGGGCGGCGACTGGAATGCGCCATTCGCCTTCGTCAGACAGGTCACCCCATCGCAGGGCAATGACTTTCTCGCGCCTCTGTGCGGTCAGAAGTCCGATGCGCAAAAACGCGCCGAACGTTCCGCTTTCCTGTGCTTCGTTCCAGATGTCACGCAGCTCATCATCGTCTAAAATACGCGAGCGTTTCCGCATCCTGGGATCGGTGCGGCGCATCCCTCTTGCGATCGGAGGAACATAGTGATCATGGCGCGCCGCAAACCAGTTGCAGATACCCCTCACGATGGCGAGCACGTAGTCGGCCTGGCGTGCGCCATGCTCGTCCTCCACTTGGTCGAGGAGCGCGGCAATGTCGCTACGTCGGATCGAAAGGAAAGCGCGTCCTTCCAATGCTGGGAGCACATGCGCGGTCAATAGCCGTGTGATCTCCCTCTCTGATCGGAGATGGCTGGCTTGGACATGCCGCTTCAACCAGTTCTCGGCCACGTCCTTGAAGCTCTGCGCGACCGTGGGTGCCTCAAAGGCTGGGAGGCCCGCCCGAATACGTTTGATCGCGTCGCGTGCCGTCTCACGTGCCTCTTCTATGTCGAAAACGTCCGTGGCGCCGATCGTCGCCCAGACTTGTTTGCCGGCCGGATTTCGAGCAACTGCGACAAAGGACTTGGCGCCAGTGGCGGCCACGCGGACGTAGTGGCCCCGAAGCTCCGGGTCCGGCTCCGCGTAGCGCTTTGCACGGGGCTTTAGGTTGGCGACGCCGGTGCTCGAAAGTGTCTTCCGTTTCGCCATCGACCGCCTTCGGGGCTAACGTCAGGCTAACATCAGCGGCACTATAATGCGGGATAACGCCAGGCTAACAGGGGTGAATTTCTATTGAGGGGAGGGACCTTGGGCAAGTTCGGATATGCACGGCTATTACCCGACGTGCACAGTTTTCACCAGACTACGAATCTGGGGGTCGTGGGTTCGAATCCTGCCGGGCGCGCCAATACTTAGCGGAGGGCCGTCTTAGCTAAGACGGCGGACTATTTCTCGCTCCGGACGGCTTGAATTTCGGCCACTCCTCGCCTGTAACCTCGAGAGGTGAGCTGGCAGCCAGGCTTGTTGTCCCCGAGGTGAGCTTCTTCCAGCGGAACTCGCGCGGATGACCGCCCACGGTGGGAGCGGTCATCCACTTTGCAGGCAGTGCAGCGTCAGTGCCGCTTAAGATAAGGCTGCTGTCTTTAGCTTTGATAGAGCCCGGATCTTGACCCGCACGCTTGCCGGCTTGGCTGCGCCTGGGGTCATTTCACCCGTGGCGGGATTACGGACAAGCGTTCCCGCCTTTCGAGCCGGCACCTTTCGCAAGGTGACCTTCAACAGTCCTGGCCAAGTAAACTCGCCCGCCCCACGCGGATGAACCGATCCCAAAAGAGCGTTCTCGAAAGTAGTGAGGACCCCCTTGGCGGTCGCACGCGGGATATCGTTCTCTGTAGCGACGAGGTCGACAAGTGCGGACTTTGAAAGAGCGCCCTTGACCGGCCGAAAGGCCTGGGTCTGCGACTTTGCTGGCGTCTTTTTCGTAGCGGGCTTCGTGATTCGTGCCTTGGCCAAAGGAAATCTCCCTCTGATTCGAAATTGCAGCTCCGCTCATACCCTTTCAAACCCGAGTTTGCTAATTCCACAAGGCATCTCAACGGGAAAAACACGTGGGCGGGCCGCGCCCGAGTGCCGATCCACGGGCTCAGGGGCATTGAAAGCGAAAGCCCTCCACGATTGTCCACTCGGTGGGGGCCGGGCGCCGCTCGATGATCATCCGCTACCGAGCATTCGCCGAAGGGCGGCGAGATCGGCCGGCTTCGTGCCGGCAAAGATTTGAAACGCCTGGACGCCTTGATGAAAGAAGAGCTCGTATCCGCTGAGGAACTGCGCCCCGGCGGCCTCGGCGTCTTTCTTGAACTTCGTCTCGACGGGCGTGTAGACGGAATCGAACGCCCATTCCGTTCCGGCAAACCAATCCGCCGGCACGGGTGATCCGGAGAGCCCGCCCATGCCGACGGGGGTGCAATTCACCACGGCGTTCGCGCGCAGCGTCGATGCCGTTGAAACGTCGCCGACGGCGACGTCGACCCGCCCGCCGGATGCCTCTCTTATCGCCGCCGCGAGCGCGTCGGCCTTCGTCCGGTCGCGGTCGACGAGCCGCAGTTCATCCGCGCCCAGAAGCACCAGCGCAAAGGCGATCGCCCTGCCGACGCCGCCCGCGCCGATCACGCCGACGGCGCCTGGCGCGCGGGCGCCGAAGGCAGATCTGTATGCCGCGATGAAGCCCGTATGGTCGGTGTTGTGACCCTTGGCGCCGCCAGGCTCGAAGACGACCGTATTGACGGAGCCGATGCGGCGGATGACCGGGTCCTCGACCGCGACCCGCGATGCGACCCGCTCCTTGTAGGGGTGCGTGACATTGACGCCGCGGAAAGCCCCGTCGCGGCACGCGTCGAAGACCGCGTCGAACTCCGCGCCGCTGGCGCCCGGCGTCATGAGCTCGTAGGAGACGTCGATGCCGCAGAGCCGGCCCGCCAGGCGGTGCAGGTTAGGCGACAGCGAGCGCGCGATGTCCTCGCCGATCAGGCCGAGCCGCAGCCGTTTCGCGCCCGACCGATGCGGGCTTTCCTCCGCCCCGACGACGCCGCTCATCCGGCATACCCGAAGAGGCGCGGGACCCAGAGCACCACGTCCGGAACCAGGATCATCACCAGAAGCGCCAGGATGAGAACGCCGAGGAACGGCCAGATCTCGCCGATCATGGCGCGCAAGGAAATGCCGGTTGTCGCGTTGATGACGAAGAGCAGGATTCCGTAAGGCGGGGTGATCAGGCCGATCATGCAGTTGACGACGATGACGACGCCGAAGTGAACGAGATCAATCCCGAGCTGGCGGCACGCCGGAATGAAGACCGGCACGATCACCAGGATCATCGTCGTCGCGTCGAGGATGCATCCGAGCAGCAGAAAGAGGAGGTTGACCGAAAGGAGGAAGAGGACCGGCGATATGTCTACGCCGACCAGCGCGTTGGCGACGCGGCCGGGGATGTTCTCGCTCGCGACGATATAGTTGAAGATCAAGGCGCCGCCGATGACGAGCCCGACCGCCGCGGAGGACCGCGCGCTCGCCGACATGATGGAATAAAGACTGCGCAGGCTGAGCGCGCGGTAGAAGAAAGCTGCGAGAAGCAGCGCGTAGGCAGCGGCGACGGCGGCCGCCTCGGTCGGCGTCGTCACCCCGCCGTAGATCCCGTAGAGCAGGATGACGGGCATCAGGAGCGCCGGAATCGCGTTGAGCGTCCGTCGCGGCAACTCGCGCAAAGGGACGGGATCCTCGAGGGCGAAGCCGCGTCGCCTCGCGGCGTAGGCGTTCATCGCCATCAGGGCCGCCCCCATCAGCAGCCCCGGCAAGATGCCGCCGAGGAAGAGGTATCCAATCGAGCTGTCGGAGACGAGCGCGTACATCACCATCGGAATCGACGGTGGAATGATCGGGCCGATCGTCGAGGAAGCGGCGGTGAGCGCGGCCGCATAGCCTGGCGAGTAGCGGTCGTTCTTGCGCATCATCTCGATGACGATCTTGCCGATGCCGGCGGCATCGGCGACGGCCGAGCCGGACATCCCCGAGAAGATGAGACTGGCGACGACGTTGACGTAGCCGAGCCCGCCGCGGAATCGCCCCACGGCGGCGACGCAGAAGTTGAGCAGCCGCTCGCTGATCGTGCCGGCGTTCATGATGTTCGCCGCAACGATGAAGAGGGGCACAGCGAGAAGAATGAAGCTGTCGTAGAGCCCCTGGATGATCTGCTCGGCGGCAAGACCGAGATCCTGTCCGCGCACCGCGAGATAGACGATCGCCGCGACGATCATGGAGAGCGCAATGGGTGTTCCGATGGCCGCCAGCGCGAAGAGCGCCAACAGGCAGAGCAGAAAGGCGACGCTCATTCCGTCGCCTGATCGAATGAATCCGGCGACCGGCCCCTGAGAATGCCGATGACCCTCAATGCGTAGCGGACGACGATCGCCACCGCGAAGATGCCATAGACGCTGAAGACGTAGTCGAGGCGGATGTGCAGCACCGCGCTTTTCTTGATCTTGTAGAAGGTGATGTAGTCGAAGGTCGCCGGCAGCGCGGCGATGAAGCCGGCGAGTATGGCGATGGCAGAGACGAGAGCGAACGTGCGGCGAATGCGTTCGCCGCCGACAAGGTAGAGGATGTCGAACTTGACGTGGTCGCGGTCCGCGAGAGAGAAGGCGGACCCCCAGAACACGCCCCAAAGCCACGTGGTCAGGCAGAGCTCGAGGGTCCAGCCGAGCGGATAATTAAGCGCATAGCGCGAGACGATCTGCAGGATGAACGAGATGAACATGACGGTGAGAAGCCCCACCGCCACGTTGTCCGCCCGAGCCTGCAGCCAGCGCAGCACTCGCACGAGAGCTCCGGGAGCGCCCGCGGATCAGAGGGCGTTGATCTTGTCGACCATGCCCTTCGGCCAGTCCTTGGCGAACTCCGAGCTCAAATAGGCTTCCTGCACATGCTTGCGGAAGGCATCGATGTCCGGCGGATAGACCTTCAGACCCTGGTCCTTGAAGAACTGCTCGAGCTCCGACTCAAGCTGCAGCTGCTTCTGGCGACCCAACTCGGCGGCGTCGTCGGCCGCGTTCTGGACGGTCGCCTGCTGCTCCGGCGTCAGCCCGTCCCAGATCTTCTTCGAGAAGGCGAGATAGTTCAGATCGACCAGATGGCTGGTCAGCACGATCTGCTTGGTGACCTCGTAGAACTTTGAATCCTTGTCGGTCGGAAGCGGATTGTCCTGGCCGTCGATCGCGCCGGTCTGCAGCGCCGTATAGACTTCGGTGAACGCCATCGGCACGGGGTTCGCGCCAAGCGCCTTGCCGAGAAATTGCCAGGCGTCGGTGCCGGGCATGCGCAGCTTGACGCCGGCGAGGTCGGCGGGCGTCTTGATCTCCTTGTCGATGCGCAGGTTCAATTGCCGACGGCCGAGATACATGACCGTCAGCAGCTTCACGCCGAGATCGCTTTCCACCTTCGCCTTCATGTCATCCATGATGCCGCTTGCGAACACTTTCTTCTGGTGCTCGGCGTCGCGATGCAGATAGCCGGCGGTGAAGATGGAGAACTCCGGAAAGATGGTCGCCAGCTCCTGCGCCGACGTGATCGACATTTCGAGATTGCCGCGCGAGATCGCTTCGAGCTCGGTGCCCTGTTTGAAGAGCGTTGCGTTGTAGTGCGGCTCGTAGGTCGCGAAGCCTTTGACCGCGGGACCGAACACCTGCTCCAGTCCGACCGAGCGCTGATCCGTCGGCGTCGCCGGCGTCGAGAGCCGGAGCACGATGTTGTCCGCGAAGGCGATGCCCGTGAAGCGGGTAAAGGGCGCCGCCACGACGCATGCGGTCGTGGCAAGAACGGTTCTGCGGTTCAATTTCACTGGCACTGTTCGTCCTCCCTCTTTGATCTTGTTTTCAGAATCCGCGATGGGCGCAGACCCCGGCGATCCGGATAAACTGCACGCTTTCCCGCCACCGTTCAACACATACAACAGTCGACATATGAGATTACTATTTTTATATGATAGATATTCAGCGAGAGGCGAGGGTGGTCGGCGCGAGGCATAGATGCCGTCGAGCCGCGTCCGCCTTCGAAGCGCATGAGACGCAAGGCGCGGATCGCGGTGGTCGGAGCGGGCCTCATCGGCAGCCGCCATATCGAGCACGCGGCGCGCGAGGCCGAGCTCATCGCCGTCGTCGATCCAGCGCCGGCCGCGGAAGCTGTCGCGGCCAAACATTCGGTGCCGTGGTTCAAGAGCCTTTCGGCGCTGCTCGCGTCAGGGCGGCCGGACGGCATCGTCGTCGCGACCCCCAACCGGCTGCATGCAGAGCACGGGCGCGAATGCGTCGCAGCCGGCATACCGGTCCTGATCGAGAAGCCGATCGCCGACGACATCGCCGAGGCAGAGCTCCTTGTGCGCGAGGCGGAGGCTGCCGGCGTGCCGATCCTTGTCGGCCATCACCGGCGTCACAACCCGCTCATCCACAAGGCCAAGGAGACGATCGCGGAGGGGCGCATCGGAAAGCTGGTCGCCGCCCACGTCATGGGCTGGACCTATAAGCCCGACGCCTACTTCAGTACCGAGTGGCGTCGCGCGGCGGGCGCGGGTCCGATCCTCATCAATTTGATCCACGACATCGATCTCCTGCGTCATCTCTGCGGCGACGTCGCGGCCGTCCAGGCGATGGAGTCGAGCGCCACCCGCGGGCACGACGTGGAGGATTCCGCTTCCGCGATCCTGCGATTTCGTAGCGGCGCGATCGGCACGGCGACCGTCTCCGACACCATCGTCGCGCCGTGGAGCTGGGAGCTGACGGCATCCGAAAATCCGGCCTACCCACGAACAGGCGAAGCGTGCTGTTGGATCGGCGGAACGCAGGGCTCGCTCTCCATTCCCGATCTTGGACGCTGGTCTCAGGCCGCCGAGCGAAGCTGGTGGGAGCCGATCGCCCGCGAATCCGTGGCGTTTGGGCGCGACGACCCGCTGGCGCTGCAGCTCCGCCATTTCGCCGACGTCGCGCTCGGGCGCGCCGAGCCGCTGGTGCCGGGTCGCGAGGGCCTGGAAACGCTGAAGGTCGTCTTCGGAATCAAGCAGGCCGCGAGAAGCGGGACGTTCGTCGAGATCAGCTAGCGGCGACGGCCGCCGCGGCGCGCCCGCTGCGCACACCCTTGCGCGTCGCCTGCAGAGCGTTCGCCGCAAGGCTGTGCTCGACGCCGCCGTCGATGTGCTTGCGAAGAATCTTCTGCGCGGTCGCGGCGTCGCGCTTGAGGGCGGCCCGCATCAGCTCGAGATGTTCGTCGGCAGCGGCTTGGCCGCGAAAGGTCAGCGAGATCATCTGGTAGCGCAGATATTTGTCGAAGACCGCGGCATGCGCATCCATCAGCTCGCGCGATCCGCATGCCGTGATCAGCGCCTGATGGAACTCCCAGTCGTAGCGCTTCCACTGCTCCTTCACCGAGTGGTCACCCGCCATCATTGCCCGCTCCATCTGTTGGAGCTTGTGATGAGCGGCTACGACCTGTCCTTCCCAGTCCATGTCGCCGGCTTTGAACGAAAGCTCCAGAGCGTAGGATTCAAGCAGTTTCCGGAGCTCGGAAATCTCCTTCAGATTCTCCGCCGACACCGGCGCGACCTCGAAGCCGCGCTGGCCCTCGGCAATGACAAAACCGTCGGAGGCAAGGCGATTGAGGATCTCGCGAAGCGTCGAGACGCTGGCTCCATAGCGGTCCTTCAGCATGTCGAGCTTCAGCTTCGAGCCGGGCGAGAGGCGGCCAAAGATGATGTCGCCCCGGATCCGGCGGTAAGCGCCCTCGGCAACCGATATCGGCGGTGCGCGATTGATCATGGCGATAAAATATCAGGTTATATTCCGAATACCATACGATCGTGGAACTTCGAGTTTTCCGCGAATTCCCGGCCCGCGCCGGAGATTCGCGGGTCCGACGGACCGACGAAGGTCTGTCCCGTCCGCACGGTGTGAAGGCCAGAGGGCGGCGTCACGACGCCTTGCCGGCGGCGGACAGCCGCCCATTTTGCGTGTGGCTCCGCGACTTCCTCCATCGTTCACCGGGCGGCAACCACGTCCCTTATCCCGCCGCTTAGTGTCCGCGCGCGACACTCACGCGCGCGAGAAAGCGGAGCGCGCCAGCGGTGGATGGCACGGGGTCTGATGCGTCCAAAGAGCAGCCACGATGAACTTCAGACAGGCCCGATGTCGTGGCTCTGGTGCCTGCTGCTTGGACCGATCTACTTCCTGATGACGGGAAAATGGCGGCACGCACTCGCTTCGCTCCTTTTGACAATCGTCACCGGAGTGCTGTCGTCATGGCTTTATGGGCTGCTCGCGGCCTGGCTCCTCTACCCGCTCGTTGTCGAGGCCGTGAACGCTTCGACCCGCCCGCGCGAAAGCTGGAGCGCGGCGACCGGCAATTCGGAAGCTTCGAGGCGATTCTTCCCGTCCGCGGCCGAAGATGATGATCCTGAGGATTCCGCCGACGAAAGCATCGACGCGATGATCGCTCGTCAGAAGGCCCGGCTTGAGCGCGAACAGGCGGAACGGAAAGAAGCCGAAAGGACCCAAGCGGTCATCCGAAATCAAACCTCAGAACAACCTCGAGGGTTCGGAAGGCGCCGGACTTCCCCGCCGAGCGTGATCTGAATTCTATCCAAAGCGTTCGCGAGCGACGCAAGCGCAAACGCAAATTGGCGGCGATGCTTCCGCGCGTTGATCGTGCTTCGGACGATGCCCCCGCCCGTCGCATTAACCACGTCTCAAGACTCCGAGATCGCACCCGAAGAAGAGCGGTTAAAGTTAACCGAACCGGAGAAGCCAAAGTCCTCCGCAGTTCTTCGCCTAGTGTGCGGTGGGCGCGACGATCCAAATGCGAAACAAACTCGACGAGCGCGGCCGCTATTTCGGCGGCGAGCTTGCTGTTGCCCTCGTGCTGGCCGGCAAGCGAACGGGGCGCGACCGGCAAAAGATGCGGGAAATGGCTGCCGTGGCTGCGCGCGAGATGCGCGCGGCGGTCGAGTGGCTGCGCCAGGGCGCGCTTCCCGAGACTCTCGTGAATGACTACGAGCACGCCTGCCGAGAAGGATTCCAGACGACGCTCCATATGGCGATGCTCGACTGGCAGGAGGATCGGTCGGTAAGGGCGCGGAAGGCGGATTTGGAAAGGCGCTATTTTGCGCCGGACCGGCCATCGCGGAAAGCAGCGCTATACGGTCTGTTGCCGGTTCAGTGGACGCCGTGAGCCGGTCGCATCCGCGATGCTCCTCAAGAGGTGACCGCTCGCACTGGCGAGCGGCATTCATCGGAAGCCGCCAGGTTCAGTGGATGTCGGCCGCGCGTTTCAGGGCCTGACGCATGTCAGCGCTGGTGAACCCAGGAGCCTTCGCCATCTCCAGAATGACCTTCTCGCGCCGCGTCACAAGATCGATCGCCTCGGGCAGCCGGTTCACGGCATCGGCCGGTATGACGACGGCGCCGTGATAATCGGCGTGAACGACGTCGCCGTTGCGCACCAGCATCCCGAAGACATCCACGTCACAGTTCATCTGCACCATGTGAACATGAGCGTGGCTCGGGCCGATGCGGCCGCCGACGATCTGAAAGCCGGGCGCCAGCATGTCGAGATCGCGGAACGAACCGTTCGTTACGCAGCCAAGCACGCCAAGACCGAGATGCACGGTCGACTGCACCTCGCCCCAAAAGGCGCCATAACCCGGCCGATCGTCGATATCCTGAATCACCGCTAGCGTCGGCAGGTCCTCAGCTGCAACGTAATCGTACCAGTCCTCGCGGGGCGGGATCGGCCCCCTCGGCGGCTCCTTGGCGCGGATCAGACCGGTTCGAGCCAGTCCGACAATCGGCGGCAGCTTGCGGTCTGCTGCGACCATCGGCTCCACCGTAAATCCGATGGCTCGCCTTTCAGGCACCACCAGTTCGAGGCCGTTGCAGATCGTGGGCGTGTCCCAGCGCTTCAGATTTTCGAGGTCGGCCGCGCCGAAGGGAAGTTTCGTCATTTCTCTCGCTCCTGCAGTCTCCTGCCTCCAGGCGGGCGTCGCGGGCGAACCGCGGATTTCAGATCAGCGCGATAGGATTACCGGGCGAGCCCGTCGCTCCGACGATCTTGAGCGGCGCGAAGATATAGGCGAACTCGAAGATGTTGCGCTCGACCAGGCCTTCGAAGGTCATGCCCTCGTGCAGGTAGATGCCGTTCTCCATGATGAGATGCTGGTGGCAGGGGTGGAAGACGTCCGGGTCGACCGGCGGCACCACTTCGACGGCGAAATTGTCCGCACCGACGATGACGACTTCAAGGCGCGCGAACCATTTGGCGCATTCAAGGATGATTCCAGGCGCACCGTCGTAGAAGGTCTGGGTCTCCGTGTACCAGCGCGATCCGTGTCCGGTGCGAACGAAAGCCGCGTCGCCGGGCGTGAATGAAGCTTCGGAGATTCCTTGCCGCTTCAGGCAGGCCTTCAGGTCGGCGAGCGTGATCGGCTCACCGACATCGAGCACGCGGCCTTTCAGCCCCTGCACGTCGAAGAGCACGCCGCGGGTGATGAAGACCGGTGCATTCTCCATCCCGAGCTTCTGCAGCCCGTAAGGCGACCACATCTCGGAGAGCTTGTTGCCGTTGTAGAAGAGCATTTGTGTCTTGTCGCCGCGGAAGCCGCACATGCAGCCCAGGTGCCCGAGCGCGTCCATCTGCGTGCCGATTTGGCCGATCTCCGTGGCGATGAACTCGTCGTTCCAGATGGTACGGCTCTTCTCGCCATAGGGGCCGCCGGTCGGCCCACCGGGCATGCGCAGCGCGTAGGCGCGGCCAGGGGCAATGGGCATTTTCGTATCGTACGGCATGCCGAGGCTGATCGCCTCGCCGGTCTTCACGAGCTTCAGCGCCGCCAGCGTCTTCGCTGGCGTCATCAGATTGCCGTTGCCCATCTGATCGTCGGGGCCCCAGCGCGACTTGAACCATTCCGGGCTGAGCGCCGGGCTTGCCGCCGCGTTCTCCGGCAGGTCGTCGTAGCGATCGTGTCCGGGCATCCCGGCGCTCCCTCGGTTCACCTATTCGGCCGCGGGAGCGGCGGCCTCGCGCGCCGCCGCCCGGTCAGCCTCCGTGCCGCGTCTTGTCCTCCGCTGCGCGGCCTGCACCGCCAACCCCACTGCAAGGATCAGCATCGATCCGTTGAAGAGCGGCTCGACGAAGAATGGCGCGCCGAGCTGGTTCAACCCGGCAACCGTAACAGCGAGAACCGCGACCGCGAGCACCGTGCCCCAGACATTGACGCGGCCGGGGCGGATCGAGGTCGCGCCGAGGAGCGCCGCCGTAAACGCCGGGAGCAGGTATTCCTGGCCGACCGAGCTTTGCCCGACCTGCAATTGCGATTGCAGCACGACGCCGGCAAAGGCGGCGAGCGTTCCGGCCGCGATGAATCCGAGCGTGATGTAGCGCTTCGCCGAGATGCCGTTCAGCTCGGCGGCGCGCGGGCTCGCGCCGAGCACATAGAGATAGCGGCCGAGCGGCAGGTATTCGAACACCAGCCAGAGCGCCAGGCTGATGACGAGCACGTAGATCGCGGGCATCGGGACGAACCCAACGTTGCCGGAGATCGCCAGAAACTCCGGCGGCAGGTTGCCGAGCACCTGCTGTCCGCCCGTGTACCAGGCGTTCAGGCCATAGAGCACCGTTCCGGTGCCGAGCGTGGCGATGAAGGAATCGATCTTGATGCGCGTGACCAGGAGGCCGTTCACCAGGCCGACGAAGGCGCCGAGAAGCACCACGGCGATCGATGCTCCCCACCAAGGCAGGCCCTGCGCCTGCAGCCCGATCGCGAGCACCTGGCTGATCCCGACGTTGAAGCCGGCGGAGAGATCGAACTGGTTCGCCGTCATCGGGATGAAGACCGACAGCGCGACCATCGCCTGCACGGATTTGTTGGAGAGGATCGAGCGGATGTTGAAATAGCTCAGGAAGGTGTCGGGTTTCAGCAGCGAGAACACGACGATCAGGAGGACCAGGAGCACGAGAAGGCCCCAGACCGAGATCGCCCGTGTAGCTACGGAGCCGAAGCCTCGTGTCGCGGCGCCGTCGCTCACGATTGGACTCCGGCATGCGCGACGGACTGGCCCCCGGAAGCGGCCGCCGTCAGATGCGCGATCGACAGGCCGCTGTGCGGAATCTCGGCCACAACGCGACCGCGGCTGAAGACCAGCGCGCGATGGCAGATGCGCTCCACTTCCTCAAAGTCGGATGAGATCAGAAGCACCGCCATCCCCTTCTGCAGCGAGATCTTGAGAAGGTGGTAGATTTCCGCCTTCGAGCTCACGTCGACACCGATCGTCGGTTCTTCGAGCACCAACAGGCGCACCTTCGCTTCCATCCAGCGCGCGACCACCACCTTCTGCTGGTTTCCGCCGGAGAGCGTCGCGACCGCCTGCTCGGTGTCCTCAGCCTTGATCGAGAAGCGCTTCAGCGCGGCGCGGGCGTCGTCGCGCTCGCCCCGCCGGCTGATCACGCCGACCACGTTCTTCCCGGTGGCGACAGGGTTCAGGTAGATGTTCTCCCGCACCGCCATGTTCGCGGCGATGCTCTCTTCGGCGCGGCGGCTCGAGACGAAGCCGATCTCGTCGCGCATGGCATCGGCGGGCTCGGATGGGTCGATGCGCCTCCCGTCGAGCGAGACGTAGCCCGAATCAAGCGGGACCTGACCGAAGATGGCGCGGCCGATCGTGTGGTGGCCTGCGCCGCGCAAGCCGACGAGCCCGAGCGTTTCGCCGGCGGCGACCTTGAACGACACAGGTCCGACGTGGCCCGAGACGGCGTTTTCCACCTCGAGCACGACGTTGTCCTTCGGCGGCGCCGGCTTGACGAACGCATCGCTCATGGAGCGGCCGACGATCATCTCCACGAGGTCGCTGGGCGATGTCGCGTCCGCGCCGACGGTGGCGACGCGCCGTCCGTCGCGAAGCACGGTGATGCGGTCGGCGATGCGAAAAACCTCGTCGAGGCGATGGGTGACGTAGACAATGCCGATACCGCTCGCCCGCAGCCGCCTCAGCGTCTCTAGGAGCCGCTCGACGTCCGCATCGGGCAGCGCGGCCGTCGGCTCGTCGAGGACGAGGATGTCGGCCTTCACGGCCAGCGCTCGGCCGATCGCGACGAGCGACCGCTCCGCCGCGGGAAGCCCTGCGACGGGTGCGTTCGGATCGAGGTCGCTCCCCATGATGGCGAGGGCTTCGGCTGCCGCCTTGCGCACGCGCTCCCAGGAGATGAGTCCAAGTCTTGACCGCGGATAGCCGGTCAGCAGCGCGACGTTCTCCGCCACCGTCATCCATTCGACGAGTCCGAGGTCCTGATGAATGAACGCAATCGGCAGCGCGTCCGCCTTCAGATCGACGATGCGATCCCCGAAGCGGATTTCGCCGGCATCGGCCGAATAGACGTCGGCCAGGATCTTGATGAGCGTCGATTTGCCGGCCCCGTTCTGGCCGAGGAGCGCATGCACTTCGCCGCGGCGGACGTCGAAATCGACACGGTCGAGCGCCAATGTCCCGGTGAACCGCTTGGTCAATCCGGACATGGCGAGGAGCGGGCGCTCCGCCGAACCGTCGCCCCGCTTCGCATCGAGCTCCATCATCGGCGCCCGCCCCGATCGTGGTCGTGTCGCTGCGGGTCCCAGCCGACAAAATGCCGGCCGGGACCCGCAGAGATCATTACATCACGCCCCAGATCTCGAGATAGTGCTTCTTGTAGTCGTTGCTGGGGATGAAGGTGTTCTGGTCGCCGCCCTCCGAGTGGATGTTGTCCTTGGTGACCAGGAACGGCGGCTGCACGAAGCCCGACGCCGGCGCGTCATGGAAGGCCCGGTTCAGCTCGTCGATCGCCTGGTAGGCCTGGAGTTCGATCGGCTCGGAGACGGTCACGGTCTGATACTGGCCGCCCTTGCGGATGCGGTCATAGGCGGAGCGGTTGCCGTCGGCCCCGACAAGCTTCACCTGGTCCGGAGCGACGCCGCCGCTCCTGAGGACCGGGACCGCGAAGTCCCAGTCGTTGTCGCCGACCGAGGTCGCATAGAGCGGGAGCCCGAAACGCTGCACCCAGCTCGTGGTGAGCTGCGGCTGGCGCTGTGCCGCTTCCGAGGCGGGCGAGTTGACGTACTCAAGCACCTTGCAGCCACCGCACTTCTCGATCTCGGCCTTGGTTGCCATCGATTTCACTTCGGCGATGGCGTACTCGTTGTGGCTCAGGATCACGACCTGGGCGGTGCCGTTCGAGTCGGCGATGACCCAGTCGGCCTCCGCCTTGCCGATCTCGACCGGGTCCTCCTGGATGTTGACGAAGAGATTGAGGTCGGGCTGCGGCCCCGGCGTGCCGGCGGCGTGCAGGCCGACGAACTTGATCCCCTGCGCCACGCCCGCCTTGATCGGGTCCTGCAGACTGGCCCCGTCGGCGAAGAGCGCGATGCCGTCCGGTTTCAGCGCGATCGCCTGGTTCATGCCGGCAAGCCATGAGGTCGGGCTGCCCTTGCCGTCGATGATCGTCACGTCCCAGCCGAGTTTCTCGCCGGCTTCCTTGATGTAGACGCCGTAGAGGTGGGAGATGTCGTTCTGTTCGTCGCCCGAGAGGAAGACGACCTTCTTGCCCTTGTCGGGCTTCGGCGCGGAAGTCGGGCCTTCCCAGGTCGTCTGGGGGCCGGCGTATTTCTCAGCCGCCGCCTTGGCGTCGGAGACCGCGTCGGCATGCGCGGCGGCGCTGCCGAAGAGCACGGCAAGCGCGATGCTCGCCCCCGATAGAAGCGTCCGTTTGGTGATGTGTCTCGTCATCGAACTTCCTCCTTGGTTTATGTCCCGCATGCTTTCGAGTGGGTGGCGGGACTTCACGACTAGTGGTGGGTCGGTTTGCCTCCGCAGCTTGAGCGGACGATGAGCTTCGGCGGCAAAACGATGCTTTCAGGCGCGCCGTTCGGCGCCTTGATGCGCCGAAGGAGAAGGTTCGCGGCCTCCTCGCCGATGCGGCGCGCGTCGATCGCGATGGTGGTGAGGGCAGGGCGATAGAGCGCAGCTTCGGCGATGTTGTCGAAGCCGATCACCGCGCAGTCGCGGCCGGCGACGAGGCCGCGGTCGGCAAGACCGAGAAGCACCCCGAACGCGCAAAGGTCATTGTAGCAGAGAACGGCGGTCGGGTCGGAGGGCTTGCCGCGCATCAATTCGCCGACCGCGCGCGCCCCTTCCTCGCGCGTCGGCAGGCAATTCACGATCGGGCCGATCGTCAGCCCGTAGCGCGCCAGCGTGTCGCGGTAGGCGGCGGCGCGGTCGCGCGTCGGCGACGCGCGCCGTCCGCCGCCGACGAAAGCGATCCGCTTGTGTCCGAGGCGGATGAGATGCTCCGCGGCGAGCGTCATGCCGAGGCGGAAATCGGGACCGACCTGGTCGGCGTTCCGCTTGCCGAGGCGGCGCAGCATCTGCACGACCGGCAGGCCCGTGCGGCGAAGCTCCTCGACGATCGCCGGATCGGTTCCCTCAGCCGGCGCGAGCAGCAGCCCGTCGACGCGATGCTCGCGCATACGGGCGATGAAACGGTCCTGACGCGCCGGCAACTCCGCCGTGTTGGCGAGGAAGGCGACCCAACCGGCGCGGTCGAGCGTGTCGTCGATGCCCGCCGTCAGCTCGGCATAGAAGGGGTTGGTGATCTCGCAGACGACGAGCCCGATCGTCTGCGTGGAACGCATGCGCATGTTCGCCGCGGCGCGGTCATAGACATAGCCGAGCGTTTCGATCGAGGTCTGCACACGCTGACGCGTCTCGCGCGCGACGAGCGGGCTCTTGCGCAGCACGAGAGAGACCGTCGCCGGGGAGACGCCGGCGTGCTTGGCGATGTCCTTCAGGGTCTTGCGCTGTTGCACTCGGGTGCGCTCTAGATCGATCAGATTCAAGAACCAGCCAAAACGACGAGCCTGCAGCCCGGCCGGGCCACGAAAATTTAGATCGATCTAACATGCCTCCGTTTGTTCAATACCGTCAAGTCCGGCAGGAGGCCGGCGGCTGAAAGGAGGGCCCCCCAATCGCTCCCGAGGTGCCCGCACATGGTTGCACACAATCGAGCGGATATCGTTGTTTGCGGCCTTTAACTCACGCGCGTCGCGCGGCATGGGGAAGCTCATTGAATACCGGGCGGAGCTTTGCAGCAGACTTCGAGTTCTGGGGCGCGGGGTTCGAATCCTCCCCCTCCCGGGCGCGCAAGGCCCTTTGCTCAAAGCCCCTTCAGCCCATCCGTCGGTCGCGACGCGGTTTGGGTATCGCACCCTACCGGGTAGAGCTTCTTCCCCGGCCATGGCATAAATCGGGATGCGGCGTACTGCATCGGAGGGAGTCATGCTTCGTGCAAAGCGCCGGCACGCCCGTGTTGTGGGGCCGCTGCTGGTTTCCTTGTCCCTCGCTGCTGCCGTTGCGGCATTCGACGCGACGGACGCGAAGAGCCCGGGCGGGCAAGAGGTTCGGTTCGCCGCCTACGTCACCGGCTACAGTTTTTGGGACAACACGCCGCCGGGGAGCGGCGACATCTCGCACCCGGTCATCCACGCCAAGGCCGGCGGCAAGGGGACCTATGCCGATCCGATCACGCTCGCCGTGGGGCATAGCTTCGCGACCGGGAAGGACGTGCTCGACTACCCCCGCGGCACGCGCTTCTACATTCCGACGCTGCGCCGCTACTTCATCGTGGAGGACACCTGCGGCAACGGCCCGACGCCGCAGAGCGGCCCTTGCCACACGAAGTATCAGGGCAAGCCCTGGCTCGATATCTACGTCGGGAAGGGCAACTCGTTTGCGCGCGCCGACGATTGCATGAACGCGATCACCGACGTGCAGACGGTCATTCTGAATCCCGCCGATCACTATCCCGTCGTGGCGGGCGAGATCGTGCAGAACTGCCAACGCTATTAGGGACTAACAGAAAGCTGCCGCCCGGTCGGATCGGCGGGCTGCTTCTCCTCTCCGCCATCCGTTGGTAAAGACGCTTCCGACTTCACGGCGGGCGCGCAGCATCGCCGCGCCCGCGCCAGGAGCGACGACGGCATGCCGCTTGATTTTGACGCCCTTGGCCGCGAGCTCGACCTTTGGGCGGAGGCGGGCCGCGTCGCATGCTTCTGGTGGCGCGACGACGACGCCGTCGCGCCGACTGCGGCACTGACGCGGCTCCTCGATCTCTCCGCCACTTTCGGCATCGAAATCGGCGTCGCAGTTATTCCGGCCCATGCCGAACCCACGCTCGGCGACGTCTTCGCGCGCCGGCCGCTCGCGTCCGTCTTGCAGCATGGCTATGCACATAAGAACCACGGGCGGCCTGGCGCACCCGCCGTCGAACTCGGCGGCGAGCGTCCGCTCCCTAAAGTCTTCGCCGAGATCGGCCGCGGCTACGAGCGCCTCGGAGCGCTCTTCGGCGCGCGTTTCGAACGCGTGCTCGCGGCCCCGTGGAACCGGATCGAGCCGCCGGTGCTTGCAGGCCTCGCCGAACTCGGATTCCTCGGCGCTTCCGCTTCCGGCGCGCGCGCGGCGACGACCTGCGGCGACCTTGCCATCGTCAATATCCATGTCGATCCGATCAACTGGCACGAACGCCGCTTCGCCGGAACGGAGAAGGCCTTGAGCGGCGTCATCGGCGAGCTCTCCGCGCGCCGCTCCGCCGCGGCGGATCGTGACGAGCCGCTCGGGCTCCTGACCCATCACCTCGACCACGACGCAGCGCTCTGGGACTTCCTCGAGCGCTTCTTCGCCTTCACGCGCGCGCATGAAGCGGCGCGTTGGCTCGCCATCGCCGAAGCATTCTCGCCGAACCACGCGGCTGCCCCCGGCGCCAGGGCCGCGCCATGAGCGTCGAAGTCCGCCCCGCGACCGTCGACGACATCGAGCGCGTCGTCGACCTTCTCTACGACAACATGAGCCAGAAGATCCCGAAGACCCGCTGGCGGAACATCCTCGACTATCCCTGGCGGCCGGCGGATGCCGATCGCGGCTGTGTCGCCGTGGACGGCGATCGTGCCGTCGGCTTTCTCGGCCTCGTCTACGCCGACCGGCCGATCGCCGGCCGCATCGAGCGCTTCTGCAACATCTGCGCCTGGTATCTCCTGAAAGACTATCGCGGGCAGGGGATCGGGCAGCGCATTCAGTTCGCCGCGGTCGCCGATCCGAAGATGACCTACACGGTCATGACGGCGACCCTCGCAACCGGGCGCGCCTTCAGCGCGAACAGCGGCTTCAGCGTGCTCGACGAGTTCCGCTACCTGCTTCGCCGCCGCGCCGGAAGCCGCGGCGATCTCGAAATCATCGACGATCTTGACACGATCGCGAGCCGCCTCTCGCCTGCGGACCGTAAGCTCTTCGAGGACCACCGTCCCTATAACCTGCGCCACCTTCTCCTGCGCTCCGGCGGCGCAAGCTGCTACGTGGCGATGCAGGTGAAGCGGAAGGGCGACGACATCGACTATCACGAGGTCATGTACGCAAGCGATCCGGCGTTGCTCGCGGGCGTTTGCCAGGCGCTCGCCGACACGATCCTCCCGGCGGGCAAGGCGGTGCTCGCCGTCGACAAGCGCTTCGTTCCCGCGGGCCAGGCCTGGGAGAGCGAGGGGCTCAGGCTGCCGCGCTGGTACCGATCGGCATCGGTGCCTCCGGCGCGGATCGATCATCTTTATGGCGAGGTCGCGCTTCTCGATCTCAAGCTTCCATAAGGTACAAAGCCGCAATGCCTTGCCGGGGGCGGGAAAATCGGCGTTAAGGTCGCCCGCATGAACGATGCCGCCCGCCCCGAGATCGATCCCATCCTCTTCCGCCGCGTGATGGGCCGCTTCGCGACCGGCGTGACGGTGGTGACCGCCGAGCACGATGGCGAGATGCGCGGAATGACCGCGAACGCCTTCATGTCGGGCTCACTCGAGCCGCCGCTTTGCGTCGTCTCGATCGCCAAGCGCGCGCACATGCACCATGTGATGATGACGGCGGGCCATTTCGGCGTGAACATCCTCGCCGAGAACCAGGTCGATCTGAGCGAGCATTTCGCCGGCCGGCCGAACCCGAAGCTCGCCGTCCGCTTCGAGCGCCTGGGGCCGGCCGTGCTCCTTGCCAGTGCGTGCGCGCGGATCGCCGCGGAAATCGCGGCCCGCCACGATTGCGGCGATCACACGATCTTTATCGGCCACATCATCGGACTCGCCGCGGAGGACCGCGCGCCGCTTCTCTATCACGCCGGCCGCTATCGCGCCCTCGACGGCGGGCGGCTTGACACCGATGTCGGCGTTCCCGAATTCTGGTGACCGACGTTCTCGTGACGCGCCTGCGATAATTTGACACCTCCGCGGCAGGAACGGTCGGGCGCGACCTTCATTCTTGCGGCGCGGGGCGCGGACAGCAACCGGCGGGCTGGGGCATGAGGAGTTTCAGATGCGCCAGATGACATTCGCGGCGGTCGGCGCGGCGGCTTTCGTGCTCGCCGGCGCGGTCGCACATGCGGCGGATACGCAAGGCGGCTCCGCCAAGGTGCTGACCGGCGCCGCGGCGTATGGAAGCTGGGAGGAGAGCAAGCCCGGCGTGACGCGGCTGATCCGGCCGTCGGACATGCCGGCGCCCTATCAGACCCGATCGGCAAGCAACGCTCCGGCTCCGGCTGTCTTGCCGGAAGGCGGCAGGCCGGAAGTGCCCGACGGCTTCGGCGTGACGGAGTTCGCGAGTGGCTTGAGCATGCCGCGCGTGATCAGAGTCGCGCCGAACAGCGACGTCTTCGTCGCCGACAGCGGCGCGGGCGTGGTCTACGTCTTCCGCATGGGCGCGGACGGCAAGGTTGCCAGGAAGGACGCATTCGCCACCGGACTCGACCAGCCCTACGGCATCGCCTTCTATCCGAAAGACGATCCCCAATACGTCTACATCGCCAATGCCGACAGCATCGTTCGCTATCCCTACAAGGCCGGCGACACGGTGGCCTCGGGCAGCGGGGAAGCGATCGTGCCAACGCTTCCCGTCAGCCTGCACTGGACACGCGACCTTGCGTTCTCGCCGGACGGCAAGACGCTTTTCGTTTCGGTCGGCTCGAACTCGAATGTCGGCGAGGACACGATGGGAAGCGCCGCCCCCGACGGTTTCGTCGCCGGCCATCCGCTCGGCGCAGCCTGGGACGACGAGGAGAACCTCGCCGATGTGCTTGCCTTCGATCCCGACGGCAAGAACCGCCGCGTCTATGCGACCGGTCTCAGGAATTGCTCGGGCATGACGATCCAGCCGGCGACCGGCGATCTCTGGTGCGTGGTCAACGAGCGCGACGCGCTCGGCGACAACCTGCCGCCGGACTTTGCCACGCACGTGCAAGAAGGCGCGTTCTACGGCTGGCCCTGGTACTATATCGGCGGCAACGAAGATCCGCGTCACAAGGGCGAGCGGCCCGACCTCGCCGACAAGGTCACCGTGCCGGACGTGCTCTTCCAGCCGCACTCGGCGCCGCTCGGCATAGTCTTCTACGATGGCGACGCATTCCCCGCCGGCTACAGGGGCGACGCCTTTGTGGCGATGCACGGCTCGTGGAACCGCGACCACCGCACTGGCTACAAGGTGGTGCGTGTGATGTTCGACGATTCCGGCAAGCCGACGGGTGCTTACCAGGACTTCATGACCGGTTTCGTCTTGGACGATCAGTCCGTCTGGGGTCGCCCGGTCGACGTGGCGGTGGCCAAGGACGGCTCGCTTCTCGTCAGCGAGGACGGAAGCGGTACGATCTGGCGCGTGACCGCTGAGAAGCATGCGGCAGAGAACACGGTGGATGCGCCGACGCCTGCACCCGCAGCGAACTAGCGGGCAGCCGCGCGCGGCAGCCAAAGAGAGCGGTCGCGTCTATTTCCCCGACGGCAGGCCGAGCGCGGTCTTGCTCGTGGAGTCGCGGTTGGCGGGAAGCTTCTCCTGCATGGCCTTGAATAGCGTCGCCGCGCGCTCCGCTGCGTCCGCGTCCATGCGCCCGCCCTTCGTCTCGAAATCGAAGGAGATCTCGACGACGTCGGGATCAAGCCCGCCGGATTCCGCCCGCTCGAAGGGAAAGCGCTTCGCGCCCGGCTTCGTGAAATGCCAGAGCGTGAAGCCGAACTCGGCATCGAGACTCTTTCCGAGATCGACGCGCGCGTATTGGAACACCCACTCGCAAATCATCGGGCCGGTGCGGAGCTTCTCGCCCGCATCATGTTCGCTTTCGTGGAGGAAGTCGGAGAACGCCCCGAACCGCGCGCCGACATCGCCCAGCGTTGCGAAGGCGTCATCGATCTCGCGCTTGGTCGACACCGAGAACCGGCTGTAGGTCGATCGCGGCCTCGCGATGGCGGCCGGCTTGCCTTTGCGCGAGATCTGGAGCGGCGCGATGTCCTCCTGGAGCACCGTCGCGCCTTCGCCATGTCGTGCTGCGTCACGATATTCGGCGGAAAGGAGAAGGTCCGGCGTACGGAATTTGAGCGTCAGCTCGGGCAGGCCGGTCAGCGCGCCGTCCTTGAAGAAAGTCCGCTTGCGGAGCGCAAACAGGTGCCTCGCCAGATGATGCGCCTTCGTGTCGAAGAAGGTGACGACGCGCCGCTTCTTGAGCTTGAGTTCGCCGTCGGCGCGGCTCGCGCCATTCTTCTTCGCATCGAGTTCCTTCGCGATGAGCGGCTTCAGCCGACGCTCCCAGAGCGTCGTGGCGGCCTTCTCGTAGCGCATTCCGGCGAAAGCAGCCGGCTCGAGCAACAGCTTGTATTCTCGCCCGTCGATACCGATCGGTCCGCCCATGCGACGCCTCCGCGCTCGGCGATGTGCAACTTATGCTAGCAGCAGGGCCGGAGGCGCGCCACTCGCGTGGATCGGCCGCCTCAGCGCGCGAAGACTTGGCTCGGCGAGAGGATGAAGGGCGGCAGGTAGCCGGCGAGGTTGGAGAAGGGCAGCACCTCCGGCTTCAGCCGGATGCCGAGGACATCCGCCATGAAGGCCCGGCGCGCCTCGATGCGGCGCCAGGCATCGGGATAGCGCTCGGCGAAGGCGGCGCGGCCTTGGCTGTCGAGGAGCGCGATGCCGTCCTCGATGTTGCTCGTGAAATAGGGCGTGCCGGTCGCCGGGATGATGTCGAGCTGGATCGCCTGGCCGGATTTCAGCGCCTCGCGCGAGCCGGGATAGATCGGCGTATTCATCCACTCATCGAGGTGGATCAGGTGGCCGGGATTGAGCCCGACGCCGAAGAACGGATCGCCGAGGTGGCGCTTCGCCACCGCGTCGATCTCCCCGCCGGTGACGCCGATCCCGATCGTCTCGTACCACTCGGCGGCGCAGGCGAAATAGGGGCCGGCGAGCCGCTCCGCGTAGTCGCGGATATTTTCGGCAAGCTCCGACGCATCGGCGGCCACGAAGCCGGCGCGGGCGGTGAGAGCGCCCCAGATGCCGAACGCCACCGTGAACGGGTCGCCGCGCTCGACGACGCGGTCCGACGGGCTGCCGAGGCCGAGCGACGCGCGCGGCCCGGCGGAGAGCATCGCGTGGCAGGAAAGCGCGAAGCCTTCGTTTCTGAGCAGCGCCGCCGCTTCGAACTCGCGCATGCCGGGCTTGACGCCGAAGACCACGCGCTTGACCGATTCCGATGCGTGGCTCGCTGCAAACTCGAAGAGGGCGAGCTGTTCGATCTCGTTCACGGCGCGGAGCCCCGTCGAGGCGTCCATCAGAAGCGCGGTCGCATTCGCGACGCGGCCGGAGGCGCCGACGGCGGCGCGAAGCGCGTCGGCGATGAAGGAGGGGATCTCGAGCCAGGTCTCGGGGCTCTTGGTTTCCATCTCGCCGTAATATTTCCAGCCGACGCTTCCGATCGAATCGCCTGGTCGGATGCCGGCCTCGGCGAGGAGATCGGCAAGCGCGGGCGTGCCGCTCCGATCCTGACCGAGCAGACCGAACGGCGGATAGAGCCTGACATCGAGGTCGATCGCCGCCGCGCGCGCCGTGCCCTGGTTCTCCGGGCCGGCAAGAAGCATCGGATCGCGGCCTGGCACGAAGATCATCAGCGCTTCCTCGAAGCGCGGATCGAAGCCGGTCAGAAAGGCGAGGTTGGCGAAGTGCTCGCGGTCGGCATAGACCACGGCCACCGCAAATCCCGCCGCCCGGATGCGTTCGGCGAAACGGGCGAAGCGCGCCGCATAAAGGCCCTCGGGGAGCTCCGGACGGATATCGGGAACCCCGATGTCGGGAAGCTTGGCGTCGATCAGGCGGACGCCGGAAGGAAGCTGCGGCACGCTGCTACTGGGTCGAACCGGCAGAATCGGCGGGCGGCGGCGGCAGCCAATAGCCGGCCGCCGGCTTGCCGCGCTCGATGCGCACGAAATTGTCGGCGAAGGCCTTGTAGGTGTGGCTCCATTCGCCGTCCGGCCACTTGATGCGGATTTCGGCGCGCTCGGCGGTGCCGAGGCCGAAATGCACGAAGCCGGCCTGCCCCGAGGCGTGGCCGCCGCCGACGGCGATGGTGCGCGTCATGGTGTGGTTGCCGGTCTTGACGGAGATGCGCGCGCCGACCGCATTGCGGTTGGTGTCGGGCTCAGCCAGCTCGACCTCGAGAAAGTTGCCGAGCGGCTCGTGCCCCCACGCGGTGCGGGCGCCGAGATTGCGGAAGAGGCTCGCCGGCGAGTTGCGGTTGACGACAACGATATCGAGCATTCCATCGAGATTGAGGTCGACGACGGCGGCGCCGCGCCCGCGCTTCTCCGAGGCGATGCCGGCTTGTCCGCCGACTTCGGTGAAAGTCCCATCCCAGCCGCCGAGAAGAAGATTGTCGGGATCGTAGGCCGCGAACTCCGGCATCGATTCCACGTTGCCCTTGGAGATGAAGAGATCGAGCAGACCGTCATTGTTCACGTCGGCGAACTCGCTGTGCCAGCCGGTCGATGGGCGGTAGTCGGTGCCCTGATACGGGCGCTGCGCGGTGGCGCCGACATCGAAGGCGATGTCCTTGTAGACGGGCTTCAGGCCGTCGTCGCCCTGGTCCTCCTCGGGGTCGAGCTCCTGCAGCTTGGTGTCGCCCATCGAGGTCAGCGCGTATTCCGGATAGCCGTTGCCGGAGAGATCGGCCTCGGCGATCCCCATCCCCCAGATGGAGAGATGCCCCCAGCCGTCGGCGGCGGTGAAGAGCGTCGGCGTGCGGCCGGGATCGACGCGCCACATCTGCTCCTCGCCGCCGCGATAATACTGGCGGTCGTTGGTAACGCGGAGCGACGGCGTGCCCGACTGGTTCCAGTCGGTGAAGAGCATGGAGAGCGTGCAGTAGCCCGGCGAGAGCAGGAAGGGGGCACCATAGGACGGGGTGTCGCCGGCCGACGGGCGGATCAGATAATTGTCCCCGCAGGTGCCCCAGGGCGAACCAGGCGCCTGTCGGTCGACGTAGTTGCCGATGGCGAGCGTTGGGAACTTCGCGCCCGTTTCGAAGCTGGCGGAGAACGCCGTCGTCCATTCCTTGCCGCCGTCGAAGGCCATGGCGTCGTTGGCCTTAGTGAACTGGCAATCGGGGCCACCCTTCAGGATGAGATTCGCGCCGAGCCTCAGGACGAAAAGGTCCATGTGGCCGTCATTGTCGATGTCGATCGGATAGGCGCCGATGACTTTTCTGAGGTCGGAATCGCTGACGCCGGAAAGCGCGACCTTCTTGAAACGGAGCGCGCCGCCGGTCTCGCTCTCGTTCTCGAAAAGCTCGGCCGGATTGCTGCCGCCGGCCATGAAGAGGTCGGGCTTGCGGTCGCCGTTGCAGTCGAACGCGGCGACGCCCCCGCCGACGAAGAATTCCCACGGGCCGCCATAGACATGATTGATACCGGCGGCGGCGGCTTCGTCGACGTAGTCGGGCACGTCGCTCGTTGCCTTCTCGGCGGCAAGCGCGATTCCGGCGCCGCCGACGAGCGTGAGCGCCACCAGCGAAGCGCGGGCGATCACCCGGGTCATGGCACGGTCACCAGCGTCTTCAGGTAGGCGATGATCGACGAGCGGTCGGCGTCGCTTGCGGCGATGTAGGCGTCGCGTGCGGCGCGCGCCTCGCCGCCGTGCGCGCGGATTGCCTCGTCGAGCGTGGTCATGTCGCCGCGATGGCCGTAGGGCGCCGTCGAGGCGACGCCCCAAAGCTCGGCGGTGATGAAGATGTCGCGCTCCACGAAGCGTTGCGCCAGGATCTCGTTGCCGAAGGCGGTGACCTCGTTGTCGGCGATCTTGTGGCGCTTCAGGTCACCGAAGAGCGGCACCAAGTATTCGCCCTTGTCATTCCGCTGCAAAGACTTCGCCCAATCGAGGCCGCCGAGATCGTAGACGGCGGGTTGGGCGACCTCGCCGGGCCGAAGCGTGCCGGAGAGGTCGTAAGGCGAGGGGTCGGCGAAGGCGAGGCTCTTCAAGGGCAGCGTCGCGCGATGGCACGCCGCGCAGCCGAGCTCGGCGAACTTCGCGGCTCCCGCCGCCGCGGCTTTGCGCCAGGCGGGATCGTCCGGCACGATCTCCTTCGGCATCGGCAGCGCCGCCTGGAAGGCGACGACCGCGGAGATGTCACCGGGCGAGAGCTCGTCCGGGTGGCCGTCCTGGTCGAAGTCGTCGGTCCCGGTCCAGCGCTTGCCGAAGCGCTCGCTCGCCTCCATGCCGTGATGCGCGTTCATGGCGTTGATGGTGAACTGGCGGAGCGATGCGAAGACGCCCTTCTGGCTGAACGGCCGGACGGTGAGGTCGGCGTCGACGCCCTCGATGCCGGAATTGTCGACGATGCCGTCGGGGCCGACCGTGACCTTGCCGAAGTCGACGCCCTTCGTGGTGAGCGCGACGGTGACCGGCTTGCCGGTCGCGCGCGCCTGCTTCAGCGCATCGAGACGCTCGGTGCGGAGATCGGCGGTCATCTCGCGCGCCAAGAGCTCGACCAGCCCGTCGCCGAACATCGAGTTGGTGTTGCGCTCGTTGGAGAACTGCGGATCGAGGCTGTCGAAATCGGCGCTCTCAAAACCCTCGGAGACGAAGACGTTGACCGTGAACGGGCCGGCTCCGCCGGGCGCTGGGTCGGAGTGGCAGGAGGAGCAGGCGTTGGCGTCCATGCCGGCGGTGCGGCGGAAGGCGATGTCGACCGGGCGCTTGCGCAAGGTCGGGATGATCGCCTGCGTCGCCATCGGACGCCCGACCCCGTCCTCCGCCGTGAAGCGCCCGATGAAGAGCGCCTTGCCGGCGTCCACCAATTTCGCGAGCTGAGCCTGCGTCAGCGCTCCCTCGTAGTCGGTGAAGTCGACGTGCTGGCGCACCACCTTCTCCGCCCAAGGCGCCGGGGCATCATCGGCGATCGCCGGCGGGACGAAGAGGCAGGCGCCGCCAAGAAGCGCGGTGATCGCCCGCCGCCGTAGCGCCGATCCGCGCGCTCTCACAGCCGCGCCTCCATGTAGGCGTTGGTGATCTTGGCGTGGGTGGGCACCGTCCCCCCGATGATCATCGCCAGCACCTCGTCTGTCGTCACGTCGTCCTTGTTGACCGTCCCGACCATACGCGCCGTCTTCATCACGGTGATGCGGTCGGCGAGGTCGAAGACGTCGTGGATTTCGTGGCTGATCAGGAAGATGCCGATGCCTTCCTTCTTCAGCTGCTTGACGAGGTCACGCACCTGCGCGGTCTCCGCCGGGCCGAGCGCGGCGGTCGGCTCGTCCATGATCAGGATACGCGCGTTGAAATGGATCGCGCGCGCGATCGCGACGGACTGGCGCTGCCCGCCGGAAAGCGCCTTCACCGGCGTCTTGAAGCCCTTGAAGACGGGATTGAGCCGGCCCATGACCCTGCGGGTGGCCGCCTCCATCGCGACGTCGTCGAGCGTGTTGAAGCGGGTCAGAAGCTCGCGGCCGAGGAAGACGTTCGCCGGCGCGTCCACGTTGTCGGCGAGCGCCAGGTTTTGGTAGATCGTCTCGATGCCGAGCGCCTTGGCGTCGCGCGGATTGTTGATGGTGACCGGCTTGCCGTCGATCAGGATCTGCCCGGAATCGGCGCGATACGCGCCGGAGAGCACCTTCATCAGCGTCGATTTGCCGGCGCCGTTGCCGCCGACGAGCCCGACCACTTCGCCCGGATAAAGATCGATGTTCGCGTTCTCGACGGCATGCACGCCGCCGAACGAAACGTAGATGTTGCGCATCTCGACGAGGGGTGGGCGGTCACCGGACATCAACTACTCCTTGCGCCCTCATCCTCACGCGGTTCGTTTGCGGTAGGCCGTGTCGATCCCGACGGCGAACACCAGAACGAAGCCGATGACGATATTCTGTAGCGGCGACTCGATCCCCATGAGCTGCATGCCGGACTGCAGCGACTGCATGACCAGCGCGCCGAGCATGGCACCGGGCACCGTGCCGATGCCGCCGGTGAACGAGGCGCCGCCGATGACCGCGGCGGCGATCGTGTAAAGCTCATCGAGCGTGCCGAGCGAATTGGTCGCGGCATTGAGGCGCGCCGATGCGACCGCGCCGGCGATGCCGCAAAGGACGCCCATGAGGATGAACACCTTCATGATGATCCAGCGGGTGTTGATGCCGCCGAGCTCGGCCGCTTCCGGGTTGCCGCCGATGGCGAACACGTAGCGGCCGAAGCGGGTCCGGTTCGCGATGAAGGTGACAACGAAGGCGACGCCGAGCGCAATCAGAACCGGGATCGCAATTCCGAGCGAGATGAAGAGGCCCTCGTCCGGCCAGGGGATGCCGTGCGAAGTGGCATATTGGCGCGCGAGGCCGACCGGCATCGGGTAGGCGTTGATCACGGCGACAGCGCCGAGCACGACGACGCACCCGATCGCGATGAGTGTGAACTCCGCCCACATCGGTCTCAGCGGAAAATCGAACCGCCGCCGCTGCCGCCGGTCGATGACGATCGCGAGCACGATGCCGACGCAGGCGAGGACGGCCAGGATCCAGCTCAACGTCGCGCCGATCGATCCGTGGCCGCCGCCGCCCATCAGCTGGAAGGTCGAATCGAGCGGAGCGAGCGTCCGGCCGTTCGCCACCCACCACGCGGCGCCGCGCCATACGAGCAGGCCGCCGAGCGTCACGATGAAGGCCGGCACGCCGAGGAAGGCGATGACAAAGCCCTGGAAGGCGCCGATCACGGCGCCGAGCGCGAGGCCCACGGCCAAGGTGACGATCCAGGTGAACCGGTAGTCATAGCCGACCAACTGGGGCAGGATTTCCGTCTGCATCGCGCCCATGATCATGGCCAGGAAGCCGTTCAGCGACCCCACCGAAAGGTCGATGTTGCGCGAAACGATGACGAGCACCATCCCACTCGCCATGATCGAGACGGTGGCGGTCTGAACCGACAAATTCCAGAGGTTGCGGGACGTCAGGAACACGCCGCCGGACGCGATGTGAAAGCCGATCCAGACGATCGCGAGCGCGGCGATCATGCCGAGCATGCGCGCGTCAATCTCGGTGGCCTGCATGAAGGCGCGCAGGGGCGTCATTCTGCGCGGGGCGATATCACCGGCCCCCCGGCCCGGCGCGCCGATGGCTTCAGCCATTTCCAGCCGTCACATTCAGTTGGTGCAACGGAAGCTTGCGCCGCGGGATACCGCGGCGCAAGCCCTGTTCAAACTGCGATCAGATCAGCCGCAGACCTTGGCGGAGCCGGCCGGCACGCCCTTGCAGACCTCGTCCTTTGAAATCCATCCGGCGTCGATCACGGCGTCCAAATTGTCCTTCGTGATCGGGACCGGCTTCAGGAAGAGCGAGTGCATCGCGACGCCCTTCGGGCCGCCGCTGAACATGACCGAACCGTCGACTTGGTCCATCATCTTGCCGGAGGCGAGCTGGAGGGCGGCTTCACCGGCTGCCTTGCCGAGCGCTCGCGCGTCCTTCCACACAGACACGGTCTGCGTGCCGAGCGCGACGCGGTTCAGCGCGGCGTGGTCGCCGTCCTGGCCGGAGACCGGAACCTGGCCGGCCATGCCCTGGGCGGCAAGCGCCGCGACAACACCGCTGGCCATGCCGTCATTCTCGGAAACCACGGCATCGACCTTGTTGTTGTTCACCGTGAGGAACTGCTCCATCTCCTTCTGGGCATTCGCCGGATCCCAGTTGTCGGTGTAGGTTTCACCGACAATCTTGATGTCGCCCTTCTTCACCGCGTCACCGATGACTTCCTCGATGCCGGTGCGCAGGAAGTCGGCATTCGGGTCGGCCGAGTTGCCTTTGATGATGACGTAGTTGCCCTTCGGCTGAGCCGCATAGACGGCCTGGGCCTCGAGCACGCCAACCTGCTTGTTGTCGAAGGTGATGTAGAAGGCCTTCGGATTCTCGATCAGGCGGTCATAGCCGATGACCGGGATGCCTTCGTCGACGGCCTTCTGGACGGCCGGCTGGATGGCGTCGGTGTCCTGCGCCAGCACGATCAGCACCTTGGCGCCCTGCGAGATCAGGTTCTCGATGTCGGTCAGCTGCTTTGCGGCAGAGGACTGAGCGTCGGTCGAGATGTACTTGGCCCCGCCGGCGTCGAGCGCGGCTTTGATGGCCGCTTCGTCGGTTTTCCAGCGCTCTTCCTGGAAGTTGTTCCAGGAAACGCCGACCACGGTTTGCGCCGTAGCGGCGGCGGCGGAGACGGCAAAACCGCCCGCCACCAGCATAGATACAAGGATTTTTCTCATGTCTTCCCTCCCGTTTGGACGGTAGCAACCAATAGCTTCCAGAACAGCTGAAATCCAACCCGTTTTGTCGTCAACGGTTGTTCTGCGCGTTCGAGGTTAGAGCCAATTTATCATAGGGAATCGCGCTCAAACAGAGGATTCGAACGACCGTCAGAAAAAATCGCGATTCACGCCGTTTCGTTAGCGAATGAATGGCGTGCAGAGGCGGCGCCGAGCCCGGCTGCTTCGAAATGTCGCTTGCCGATTGACCGACCAAGCGAGCTTCAGGCCGCGCGCTTCAAGGCCTCGTCGGCTGAGAGCCGGTTCTCGCGCGTGCCGGAGACGATGATCTCAAGCACCTCGTGCTCGTTGGTGTTCCTGACGTAGCGCTCGCCGACATTCTCGCCGCGCTTTAGCACCATCACCCGATCACCGACGGCGAAGATGTCGACCAGCCGGTGCGAGATGATGATCTGGGCGACGCCCTGCTTCTTCAGTTCAAGCATGGTCTCGAGCAGCCGCTCCGTCGCCATGACCGAGAGGTTGGCGGTCGGCTCGTCGAGGATGACGACGCGCGGGTTGAAGGAGATGGCGCGCGCGATGGCGACCGATTGCTGCCGCCCGCCCGAAAGGCTTTCGACCCGCTGAAATACGGAATTCACGTCGACCTTGAGCCGCTTCAGCACGTCGTCCGCCTCGGCGTACATCCGCCGCCGGTCGACGAAGAGGCGTTTCCGCGGCCAGCGCCCGAGGAAGATGTTCTGCCCGACGTCCATGTTCCCGCACAGCGCAAAGTCCTGATAGATCATCTCGATGCCGACATCGCGGCTCTCGTGCGGGCTCTTGAAGTGCACGGGCTTGCCGGCGACGAGGATCTCTCCGCTGTCGCGCTGGTAGGCGCCGGTCATGATCTTCATGAGCGTCGATTTGCCGGCCGAGTTGTCGCCGACGAGCCCGAGGATCTCACCCGGATAGAGGGTCAGGTCGACGTCGTGGAGCGCCTGCACGGCACCGAACGACTTCTCGATGTGCCGCATCTCGACGATGGGCTGGTTGGCGTCAGGCATGGGCAGGTTCCCGTCGTGGCTTGTCGCGTCGGAGGGCTGCGCGAAGCGAGCCGATGAGGTCGGTCTGGCGCACCCAGATATCGATGAGGACCGCGCCGAGCAGGATCGCGCCGATGAACACGTTGACCCAAACATTGGGCAGCACGAAGGAGCCGTTGGCGGTGATGATCTGCAGCGAGAGCAGGGCGCGGAGGAGCGTGATCACCGCGGCGCCTGCCAGCGCGCCGATGATGGTGCCGTAGCCGCCGAAGATCGAGCCGCCACCGATGATCACTGAAGCGATGCCGTCGAGTTCGCGGAACTGTCCCGCCGTCGGCGTGAAGCTCCGGTAGAAGGCGATGTAAATGCAGCCGGCGAAAGCCGCGCAAAGGGCCGAGAAGACGAGGCTCACTGCGCGCACCCGCCCGGTGTTGATGCCGGCGTATTCGGCGGCGCGCCGGTTGCCGCCGGTCGCGTAGATCTGCTGGCCCCAGACGGTGAAACCGAGAACGATTCCGGCGATGATGGCAAGGATCGCCATGAAGATGCTCTGCACGCTGAGCGCGGCGGAGATGTCGTAGATCAGCGAGCCTTCGGTCGGGGCGATGTGGAAATAGCGCAGCGCCTCGATCAGCTTGCGGCCGATCAGGTTGTAGCGCTCCGGAAAGCCGAACAGCTCGCGGCCAGAGACGATCCAGGCCGATATGCCGCGCGCCGTGTAGAACATGCCGAGCGTGGCGACGAAGGCGGGCAGACCGAAGCGCACCGTGACGAGGGCATTGACCGCGCCGGCCAATGCGCCGCCGAGAAGCGCGATCACGACCGCCACCCACGGGTCGAAGCCGAGCGTCTTCATCGAGAAGGCGGCGAGCGCGCCGCTCATCGCCAGCACCGAGCCGACCGAGAG
Organism: uncultured Alphaproteobacteria bacterium; assembly: GCA_963739005.1. GTDB lineage: Bacteria > Pseudomonadota > Alphaproteobacteria > Rhizobiales > Afifellaceae > DASWJZ01. The sequence continues at coordinate 234,028 of CAVTYQ010000004.1, forward strand.
GTCGATATCGCCGTTGGCGATGACGAAAGTCAGCCCGATCGAGACGAAGGCGACCTCGGTGAAGGCGAGAAGCAGATTGAAGCTGTTGTCGAGGCCGCCCCAGAAGTCGGGCCTGAGATAGAGCCCGACCGCCCAAAGAACGAGCGCGATCAGGATCGCCGCCATGTCGCGCCGCGCAAGCAGTTTCCGGGCGCCGGTCGCCGCGAGCGCGCGATCGGTCGCGGCGGTGCCCTTTGTCTGCACGCCCTCGATGGCGATGCCGCCGACGTCCGGTACCGGCGGCGCGGGCCGGCCGCGCAGCCGCGCCCACAGCCGGCCGAGCGCGTTCCGCCGGATGAGCCAGGGCTCGACCAGCACCGCGATGATCAGGATCAGCCCGAGGAACGCCGGAACCGCGCCGGGTGGAAGCTGAGCGACGGAATTGATCTTCATCTCGACGTCGCCGACCTTCATCATGCGGGTGATCGGAACGCCTTCGCGAAGCACCTTGTCGATCAAGACGACGAGGATCACGCCGAGGCTCGAGCCGAGGATGCGGCCGCGCCCGCCCAGGATCGAAGCGCCGCCGACGATCACCGATGCGATGACGATCAGCTCCAGCCCCTGGCCGGACTGGGCGATCATGCCGCGATCCTGCGCCACCTGCATCAGCCCGCCGATGGTGGCGCAGAAGGCCGACATCAGATAGGCGCGCATGCGCACCCAGTTCGTGGTGATGCCGGAGTAGGTGGCGGCGAGCTCGTTGCCGCCGGTCGCGAAGGTCTGGTAGCCGGCGCGGGTCTTCGCGAGGAGATAGGCCCCGACGACCGCGAAGAGGATGAAGACGAAGATCTGATTGTTGAAGCCCCAGGAATTGTTCTCGCCGATCACGAAGAAGGCGTGAAAGCCTTTCGCCTTGTCGATGTAGGAGATCGTCTTTCCGCCGGACAGGCCGGTGACGAATCCGCGGCCGATAAAAAGCATGGTCAAGGTGGCGATGAAGGCCGGCACCCTGAGCACGGTCACCAGCGTGCCGTTGATCAGCCCGATCGTGAGCCCGACGAAGATGCTCCAGCCGACGGCGGCGACAATTCCAGCGTCGAAATAGGATTGCGAGAAGGCCACCGAGAAGACGACGGCGGTCACGCCGTAAAGCGATCCGACCGAGAGATCGAGATCCTTGTTGACGATGACGAAGGTCATCCCGACGGCCATCACGCCGTAGCGCGCGGCGTCGCGCAGCACCGAGGAAAGCGCCTCGGCACCGCCGAAGAAGCGGGGATTGATGTAGACGCCGACCAGGTAGAGCAGGATCATGAAGATGATCAGCCCGACCTCCCACCCGCCGAACATCTCGATCGGCAGGCGGCGGCGCGCCGCTCGGACGATCGCTGTGTCGGCTGCGGTCATGGGCGGGCGATTTCGATCAGCGAAAGCATTGCCATCGGTTCAGACGGGAGGGGCTGAAGCCCCTCCCGCCGATGCAAGGGTCAACGCGTTCGAGCGACTAGTTCTCGAAGCGCTTGCCGACCGTGTCGACGTTGTCTTTCGTGACGACCTGTGCCCGCGTGTCGAGATTGGCCGCGGCGACGCCGCGGTCGATCTGCAGATAGAGCTGCATGACTGGCCAGAAGCCCTGCAGGAAGGGCTGCTGCCCGAGCGAGCCGGTCAGAGCACCCGACTTGATGCCTTCAAGCTGCTTCGGGCCGAGGTCATAGCCGAACGTGCAGATCTGGTTCTCCATCTTCTTCTGCGTCACCGCATCGACGATGGCCGGCGTCACAGCGCCGTTCGGACCGAAGATGCCGACCACGTCACCGCGCGACTCGATCAGCGTCACGATCGATCCGGCGATGTCCTGATCGTTGACGGCTATGCCGATCTGATCGGCGCCGGCGTCGACTGTGAAGTTGGCGAGCTTGCCGGCGTCGTTCAGCACCTTGACGGCGGCGGTGAACGCGGCGGTCACGCGGTTGTTGACCTCCACGTTGCCCGCGGTCGTCTGCGACGGGAAGATGATCGAGCCCTTGTCGAGGCCCTTGTCGAGCACGCACTTCGCCATCGCGGCGCCGCCGATGGCGGCCGCTGCGGCGCTCTGGCCGGTGTGGCTGATGCCGTCGCGGTCATAGATCGTCGGATCGAACGAGTTCGTCGTCGCGACCGGGATGCCCTGGTCGAGCATGTGCTTGACGATGTCGTTGTAGGCGCCGACCTGCGGCGTGGTCAGGATCAGGCCGTCGATCGTCGGGTCCTGGATGATCTGGTTCAGGATCTCGATTTCGCGCGGGATGTCGTCGACCGGCGCTTCCGAGCCGAGCATGACGAGATTTGCGCCGATCATGTCGGCCGCGACCTTGGCGCCCACGTAGACCGGGTCGAAGAAGCCGTTTCCGGCGGTGTGGGTCACGATAGCGAAGGTGAGATGCCCGTCGGCGGAGTGGAAGTTCTTGGTGGCATCCGATTCTTTCGCGGCATCGTCGAACGTATAGCCGCCGACGGCTTTGTTGATGGTGCCTGATTGGGCAAAGGCGCCGGTCGCGCCAAACGACAGCGCCGCGGCGCATGCCGCGAGCGGTACAATGTATCTCATCGGTTTTCCTCCCGTTCGTCCCTAAATGGACTTCATACGGGAGAGATGGAATTCCGGCCGGTCTCCGCCGTCTCGGAACGCTCCCTCCCTAAATCATACTTTTCGCCGCAGAAGGGCCGCGCGTAAATAGCGATTTCCGCCGATGGTCGGAAAAAATGTGTCGCCAGCCGGCGGTCTCAGCGAATGAATCGCTCGACATAGGCGGCGCCGAGACCGACCGCTTCGAAATGCCGCTTGCACATCTCGATCTTGGTGAAGACGTCCTCGTAGCCCTGCACTTTCCCGTCAGGATCGACGTAGAGCATCGTGCCGTTCACCTGGAACATCGTGATCATCTCCGGCACGTGGTCCTCCACGATGAGCGTATGCGTCTCCCCCGGCGCCTCGTAGACGTAGGCGCCCTCCGTCGCCACCCAGTCGTGCTCTAGGTAGTGCCATTCGCCCTTGATGACGTAGCCGTGCACCGGCTGCGGATGGCGGTGACGCGACAGCACGCCGGACTTCGTCACCTTGAGGAGATTCTGCCAATAGCCGCGCGAGGCGGAGAGGCAGAGCGGGCGGAACCAGACGTTCTCCGCCTGCGGCACCCAAAGCCGCTCGTCCGTTGGCACCGCATCGGGGATGACAAGCTCTGGCGGTGAATATTCCGGCTGCGGATGCCGGTAGGGCACGCGCCGCTCGTCTTCGCCCTCCTTGAGTCCGGCGCGGTTCGGCATCTTGTCGTGGATGTTCATCGGCGTTCGCGTCCCCTCAGGTGATCAAATAACCGCCGTCGACGGGAAGCACCGTCCCGGTGACGAAGCGCGCCGCGTCGGATAGCAGGAAGAGCACGGCGCCGGCGACGTCGTCGGGCTGGCCCCAGCGCGCCATCGGCGTCCGCGCGACGATCGCGGCGGAGCGCTGCGTGTCGGCGACCGCGGGCGCCGTCAGCGGCGTCTCGATCCAGCCCGGCGCGACGGCGTTGACGCGGATGCCGTCCGCCGCCCAGGCGACGGCGAGCGATTTCGTGAGCTGCGCGACGCCGCCCTTCGAAGCGGCATAGGCCGGCGCGTGCGGCGCGCCGAAGAAGGAATACATCGAGGCGGTGTTGACGATCGCGCCCTTCGTCTCCACGAGCTTCGCCCTGGCGGCCATGCACACGCGCATCGTGCCGACGAGGTTCACTTCCAGCACCTTCTGGAAATTCACGATCTCGTATTCGCCGCCCTGGCGGATGAGGGCGCCGGCGCAGTTCACCACCGCGTCGATCCGCGGGCAGCGGGCGACGAGCGCAGCGACCGACGCATCGTCGGTGACGTCGAGCGCCTGCGGCTCGATCGCTGGGTCATAGGCGAAGGCCGCGATCTCGTCCTCGGCGATCCCGCCGGCGACGACCCGCCAGCCTTCGGCTGCGAGGGCCCGCGCGACGCCTTCGCCGATGCCGCGCGTCCCGCCGGTGACGACGGCGAGGCGATTTCCCGCCGGCTCTCCCGACTTCGACATTCAGCTCCTCGCAAAGGTGGATTTCGCGCTCCAAGCGAGACTATTCCGGGCGGCGGCGGAAGGCCACGGTCCGCCTCCGTTTACGCCGCCTTAGCCCGGACGCCCCTAAAAGGGCAGGGAAAGGCGCCGAGATTTGCGAAAAGAGCTCAGAATCGTCCACGTGACCCGGAGTCCTGTCGGGGGCATCTTCCGGCATATCTCCGATCTCGTCTTCGCGCAGCGGAGCGCCGGCCACGCGGTTGGGTTGATCTGCGATTCGACCAGCGGAGGGGCGCTCGAAGAGGAGCGCATTGCCGCGCTTCTGCCCGAGCTCGACCTTGGGGTCGAGCGGATCGCCATGACGCGCTCCATTGGGCCCTCCGACATTCCCTCTACGTTTGCCGTCACGCGCGCGGTCGCGGGCATGCGCCCCGACGTGGTGCATTCCCATGGCGCGAAGGGCGGCGTCTACGGCCGCCTCGCGGCCGCCTTCGAGCGCCGCCGCGGTCCGACCGTCGCCGCCTTCTACGCGCCGCACGGCGGCAGTCTCCACTACGCGGCCGGGTCGCTCTCGGGGCGTATCTACTTCGGTGTCGAGCGCGCGCTCGAACGCCTGACCGACGGATTGATCCACGTCTCCGCCTACGAGGCGCGCACCTATTGCGAAAAGGTCGGGACGCCGCGCTGCCCGGCCTTCGTCGTGCGCAATGGCTTGAGGTCCGACGACTTCGAGCCGGTCGTCAGTGTGCAGGACGCAGCCGACTTCCTCTTCGTCGGCGAGCTCCGCGACCTGAAAGGGACCGACATCTTCATCGAGGCGCTGGCGCTTCTCGAACAGCAAGGCCACGCCGCGCGGGCGATCGTCGTCGGTCCGTCGACGCTCGACGATGCGCGCCGCTATCGCGAGATGGCGAACGCGATCGTGAAGCGGCATCGCGTCGCCTTCCTGCCGCCGATGCCGGCGCGCGACGCCTTCGCGCTGGCTCGCACGGTGGTGCTGCCCTCGCGAGCGGAGTCGCTGCCCTACATCGTTCTCGAAGCCGCGGCGGCTGGAATGCCGCTCATTGCGACCAACGTCGGCGGCGTCCCGGAGATCTTCGAGTGCGAGGCGAAGCGCCTGGTCGCGCCGGGCGACGCGCCAGCTCTTGCCGCCTCGATGCGGGCGGCGCTTGCCGCCCCTGAACGCATGGTGGCGGAGGCGATGCTGCGGCGCAGCAGAGTGGAAGAAAAATTTTCCCTCTCGGCCACGGCAAGGCGGATCGAAGATATCTACCGGGCCGCGCTCGAAGCGCGCTATAGCCTCATGCGCGTGGGCGCGATGGCGGAAGCCGGCCCCTCGCGCTGACGCCGGCACGGGCGAGAAGCCCTCGTGTCTCATGCATTCCAGCCGGCCCGCTTCGCGGCCTATCGTGCGCATGTCCGATCGCCTGTCCCACATCGAGCGGCTCGAAGCTGAGAGCATCCACATCATCCGTGAGGTGGCTGCCGAGTGCCTGAACCCGGTGATGCTCTATTCGATCGGCAAGGATTCCTCCGTCATGCTGCATCTTGCGCGGAAGGCGTTCTTCCCCGCGCCGCCGCCATTCCCGCTGATGCACATCGACACGACGTGGAAGTTCCGCGAGATGATCGCCTTCCGCGACCGCGCCGCCGCCGAGGCCGGTATGCGGCTCATCGTTCATACCAACGAGGAGGGCGTGAAGGCCGGGCTCAATCCGATCGACGGCGGGCCGAACTACACGCGCGTGATGAAGACAGAGGCGCTGAAGCAGGCGCTTCGTCAGCATCGGTTCGACGCCGCTTTCGGCGGAGCGCGCCGCGACGAGGAGAAGTGCCGCGCCAAGGAGCGCATCTTCTCGTTCCGCTCGGCGAGCCACGTCTGGGATCCGAAGAACCAGCGGCCGGAACTCTGGCGCCTCTACAACACGCGCGTTAACGACGGCGAGTCGATGCGCGTCTTCCCGCTGTCGAACTGGACCGAGCTCGACGTGTGGGCCTACATCCTGCGCGAACAGATTCCGATCGTGCCGCTCTATTTCGCCGCCGAGCGTCCCGTGGTTGTCCGCAACGGCCAGCTCATCATGGTCGACGACGACCGCCTGCCGCTTAGCCCCGGTGAGGAGCCGGAGACACGGCTCATCCGCTTCCGCACGCTCGGCTGCTATCCGCTGACCGGCGCGGTCGAGTCGAACGCCGCCTCGCTCGAAGCGATCGTGGCGGAGATGCTCGCGGCGCGCACGTCGGAGCGCGGCGGACGGCTGATCGACAAGGAATCCTCCGCTTCGATGGAGAAGAAGAAGCGCGAGGGCTATTTCTGATGAACAAGGAAGCGCTTTCGCTCGAAGCGGTCAGCGCGGCGGAGACCGCCGACACGCTGCGGCTCCTGACCTGCGGCAGCGTCGACGACGGCAAGTCGACGCTGATCGGGCGGCTCCTCTACGATTCCCATCTGTTGATGGAGGACCAACTCGCCGACCTTGAAGCCGATTCGCGAAAGCACGGCACGGCCGGCGACGCGATCGACTTCGCGCTTCTCGTCGACGGGCTCGAAGCGGAGCGCGAGCAGGGGATCACCATCGACGTCGCCTACCGTTTCTTCGTGACGCCGCGCCGCCGCTTCATCGTCGCCGACACGCCCGGCCACGTTCAATACACGCGCAACATGGCGACCGGCGCCTCGACCGCCGATCTTGCGATCCTTCTCGTCGATGCGACCAAGGGGGTGCTCACGCAGACGCGCCGGCACGCGGCCATCGTCTCGCTGCTTGGCATCCGCGACGTCGTGCTCGCCGTCAACAAGATGGATCTCGTCGGGTTCGACGAAAGCCGTTTCCGCGAGATTTCCGAAGCCTTCGACGCGCTCGCGGCGAAGCTCGGCATCGAGACCGTCACCGCGATTCCGATCTCGGCCCGTGATGGCGACAACGTCACGGTCAGAAGCGCACGTACGCCCAATTATGCGGGGCCGACAATCCTCGAACACCTGGAGCGCGTCTCGCCTTCGCGCCGCGCCGAAAGCGGGCCGTTCCGATTGGCCGTTCAGTGGGTGTGCCGGCCGAACCAGGATTTCCGCGGCTTCGCCGGGCCGGTGCTTTCCGGCCGCATCGCCGTTGGCGACGAGGTCGCGGTCGCCGCCTCCGGCCGCACCAGCCGCGTGACCGGGCTCGGCCTCGGCGCGGATCGGCGCGAAAGCGCCGTCGCCGGCGAGTCGATCATGCTGACGCTCGCCGACGAGATCGACCTCTCCCGCGGCGACGTTCTTTCGCATTCCGATTCCCGCCCGCCGCTCTCCGACCAGTTCGCCGCCGACATCGTATGGCTCGACCACGAGCACATGCTCCCCGGGCGGCAATATCTGCTGAAATCGATGACGCGCACCGTGGCCGCGCAGGTGACCGATCTCAAATACCGCTTCGACGTCGACTCGCTCGAGCACAACGCCGCGAAGGTGCTCGAGCTGAACGAAATCGGTCTGGTCAATCTCTCGACCGCCGAGCCGATCGTCTTCGATCCCTACGCGGAGAACCGCGACACCGGCGGCTTCATCCTGATCGACCGCTTCACCAACCAGACGGTCGCCGCCGGCATGATCCGCTTCGCGCTCCGTCGCGCCTCGAACATCCACTGGCAGGCGCTCGACATCGACCGCGCGGCGCGCGCCCGCCTGAAGCACCAGAAGCCGTCGGTTCTCTGGTTCACCGGGCTCTCAGGCTCGGGGAAATCGACGATCGCCAACCTCGTCGAGAAGCGGCTTTACGCGAGCGGCCGGCACACGACGATCCTCGACGGCGACAACGTCCGCCATGGGCTCAATCGCGATCTCGGCTTCACCGACGCCGATCGCGTGGAGAACATCCGCCGCGTCGCCGAGACGGCGAAGCTCATGGCGGATGCCGGGCTGATCGTGCTCGTCTCCTTCATCTCGCCCTTCCGCTCCGAGCGCGACATGGCGCGCGGGCTGTTGGCGGAAGGCGAGTTCGTGGAGATATTCGTCGACACACCGATTGAAGTCTGCAGCGCGCGCGACCCGAAGGGGCTCTACGCTCGCGCCTTCGCCGGCGAGATCAGGAATTTCACCGGCGTCAGCTCGCCCTACGAGGCGCCGGCCGCACCGGAGATTCATCTGAAGGGCGGCGACGCGACGCCGGAAGCGCTTGCCGAGTCGGTGATCGCTTATCTCGACGCGCACGGGCGCCTGGCGGGTGATTGAGGCGCTGATCCAGGGCAATCTTCTCCCCACGGGAGAAGGGGCGCCCTCGCGCCGCCGCTAGCTTGCGAGCGCCTGCGGGCCGAGGCGAAGGATCTTCCTGTCGACCTTGCCGATCGCGTGATCGTCGCGGCCGGGATAGTTCATGTTGAGAAGCACATGGCGGATCAGCGAAAGATGCGCGCGCCGCTTGTCGTTGGCCTTCACGATGATCCACGGCGCGTGCTTGGTGTGCGTCGCCGCGACCATGCGGTCGCGCGCCTCGGAGAACGCGTCCCAGCGATTGATCGCCGCCAGGTCCACGGGCGAAATCTTCCACATCTTGAGCGGATCGTGCCGGCGCAGGTGGAAGCGCTTCAGCTGCATCTCGCGGCCGATCTCGAGCCAGAACTTGAAGAGGCGGATGCCGCCGCTCGTGAACATGCGCTCGAAATCGGGCGCCTCTTCGAGGAAGCGCTTGGCCTGCACCGGCGTGCAGAAGCCCATGACCGGCTCGACCACGCCGCGATTGTACCAGGAGCGGTCGAAGAGGACCATTTCGGCGGCCGCCGGCAGCTCCGCCGCGTAGCGCTGGAAGTACCATTGGCCGGTCTCCCGGTCGGATGGCTTGGCGAGCGCCACGATGCGCGCCTGGCGCGGGTTAAGATGTTCGCGCACGGCCTTGATCGACCCGCCCTTGCCGGCGGCGTCCCGCCCCTCGAAGGCGAGGATGCTGCGCGCGCCGGACTGAAGCTGCCACTCGAGCAGCTTCACAAGCTCGACTTGCAGCGCGATCAGCTCCTTCTCGTAGGCCTTTCGCGCGAGCGGTTTGCGGTAAGGATAGCCGCCAGAGGTGAGCGCGTTCTCCGCGATCCGGTCCGGCAGCACCGGATCGTCGAGGTCGAAGTCATGGAATCGGTCTAGACTGCGCTGCATGCCCGCTCACCTTCCGGCGCAATCGCAAGAGCAGACGCGCCGGCGCGTTACCGATAGGACAAGCTAGAGGCCCGATGGCAGACTCGCCATATGAATCGTTAACGAGCGAGCGCGCCGAAACGCCCACGCCGCGCGAGCGCGTGCGGGCTTCCGGGCATATCCTCGTCGCGGCGGCGGTCGCCCTCATCGCCGGCGCGGCGTTCTTCGGTCTGCCGATCGCCTACGCCGCCTTTGCCATCGCCGTCCTTCTTTTCGTCGCCGCGGTCGGCCCGCGCCGGTCGTCGCTGGCGCGGGCCGGCGCCGACGCCGCCGCGCGCGCGCTCGTCTGGCCCGACACCGCCATGAAGGCGACGGTGGAGGCCTTCCCCAAAGCCGCTTTCCTGCTCGATGCCGCCGGCACCGTCCGCTACGCCAACGAACACGCGAAGCAGCTCTTCCCGGCGACGCGCCCGGGCGACGCTTTCACGCTCACCTTCCGCTGGCCGGAATTCGCCGAGGCGCTTGAGGTTGCCGGCGCCGGACAGCCGACCTCCATCGAGTTCCGCGAGCCGGGCGAAACGTCGACGACCTACTCCGTGACGATCGGTCCGCTACGCTCGCCGGGCGGCGCAGTCAATTTCATGCTCGTGACCTTCGACGACGTCTCCGACCGCCTCGCGATCGCGCGCATGCGCGCCGACTTCGTCGCCAACGCCAGTCATGAATTGCGCACCCCGCTCGCCTCGCTGACCGGCTTCATCGAGACGCTGCTCGGCTCGGCCCGCAACGACCCGGCGGCTTCAGAAAAGTTCCTTCGCGTCATGCTCGACCAGGCGCGCAGGATGCGGCGGCTGATCGACGATCTCCTGTCGCTCTCGCGCGTCGAGATGCGCGCGCACAACCGCCCGACGACGCGCGTCGATCTGGTCGGCGTGCTGCGCCATGTCGCCGATGCCATGCAGCCGCTCGCCGCCGAAAATTCGGTGAAGCTCTCTGTGGAGACGCCGCCCGGCCCGGTCGACCTCGTCGGCGATCGCGACGAGCTCGTGCAGCTGGCGCAGAACCTCGTCGAGAACGCCATCCGCTACGGCGCGTCGGGGAAGCGGGTCGACGTCAGTCTTGAGCTTCCGGCGGGGCGTCGCGTCGCGCTCGTTCGCGTCAAGGATTTCGGACCCGGCATCCCCGCCGAGCACATCCCGCGGCTGACGGAGAGGTTCTATCGCGTCGATGCCGGCGCCAGCCGGGAGATGAAGGGAACGGGGCTCGGACTGGCCATCGTGAAGCACATTCTGACGCGCCATCGCGGTACCCTCGACGTGGAGAGCCGGACCGGTGAGGGCGCCTGCTTCACTGCCACCCTTCCGCTCGCAAACGTTCCGGCGGAGAAAGAAAATTAGTCAGTAATATCAGCTATTTAAATCGTCATTATACTGTCGTGCGAAAGTCATAGAACCATAGCAGCGCAAGCCTAGGGTGGCCTCGCCTGAGCGGCCGGGGCGGTCGCTTCGGATGATCATCCACAATTCATGAACTCCAATCAGGGAGAGGCCAGGTGAGAATTTCCAACCTCGCACTTGCGATCGGGCTTGCCGTTTCGGCGAGCGTCGGCGCAGCGGCGGCCGCCGACATTTCAGGCGCCGGCGCGACGTTTCCGTACCCCATCTATGCGAAATGGGCTGACTCGTACAAGAAAGAGACCGACACGGGTCTGAACTACCAGTCGATCGGATCGGGCGGCGGCATCAAGCAGATCGAAGCTCGCACCGTCACCTTCGGCGCGACCGACAAGCCGCTCGGCGGCGACGAGCTCGACAAGAACCACCTCATCCAGTTCCCGACTGTCATGGGCGGCATCGTTCCGGTGGTGAACATCGAGGGCGTGGCCGCGGGCGATCTCGTGATCGACGGTCCGACGCTCGCCAAGATCTTCATGGGCGAGATCACAAAGTGGAACGACCCGGCGATTGCCGCGCTCAATCCGAATGCCAAGCTTTCCGACGCCGCCATCGCTGTCGTCCACCGCTCCGACGGTTCCGGCACGACCTTCAACTTCACCAACTATCTCTCGAAAGTGTCGGCCGACTGGAAGACCAAGATCGGCGAGAATACCAGCGTCGAGTGGCCGGTTGGCGTTGGCGCCAAGGGCAACGAAGGCGTCGCCGCCAATGTCGCGCAGACCGCGGGCTCGGTCGGCTACGTCGAGTACGCGTATGCTCTGCAGAACAAGCTCACCTTCACCAAGATGGTGAACGCTGCGGGCAAGACCGTGGCGCCTGAGGCCGCCGCCTTCCAGGCCGCCGCCGCCGGCGCCGACTGGTCGAGCGCTCCGGGCTTCGGCATCATCCTGTCGAACCAGCCGGGCGACGCGACCTGGCCGATGACCGCCGCCACCTTCATCCTGATCCATACGGATCCGGACGATCCGGCGGCTGCCGGCGAGGCGCTCAAGTTCTTCGACTGGGCCTACGCCAAGGGCGCCGACATGGCGGCCGCGCTCGACTACATCCCGATGCCGGAAGCGGTGGTCAAGATGGTCAAGGACGAGTGGTCGAAGGTTAAGGGCCAGGACGGCAAAGCTGTCTACGCAGCCATGTGACGAATGTTCTTCGGGAGGGCCGGATCGGGCCCTCCCGCCTCAATGATCTTGACCGGCCGGTCGCGCGGGGGGCAGTTGCATGACCGACATGACGATCGACCGACCGTTGGCTTCCGAGAGTCAGCCCGATCGGGCAGCCACGCTGCGCTATTTCCGCATCGGCGACGTCACCTTCCGCAGCATGACTCTCGTTTCTGCGCTCTTCGTGCTCCTGCTCTTGAGCGGCGTCATGGTGTCGCTCTTCATCGGCGCCTGGCCGGCGCTCAGCACCTACGGCATCGGCTTCGTCTTCACCGAGAGCTGGAACCCGGTCACCGAGAAGTTCGGTGCGCTCGCGCCGATCTACGGCACCCTCGTGACCTCCTTCCTCGCGATGCTGATCGGCGTACCGGTCTCGCTCGGGATCGCCATCTTCCTGACCGAGCTCTGTCCGATGTGGCTCAGACGGCCGATCTCCATCGCGGTCGAGCTGCTCGCCGGCATCCCGAGCATCATCTACGGCATCTGGGGCCTCTTCGTTCTTGCACCATTCCTGCAGAGAACGGTGCAGCCGGCGCTGATCGCCACCTTCGCGAATGTGCCGGTCATGCAGAACCTTTTCGCCGGTCCGCCCTACGGCATTGGGATTCTGACCGCCGGGCTGATCCTCGCGATCATGGTGCTCCCCTTCGTCACCGCGATAACGACCGACGTCTTCAACCAGGTTCCTCCGGTCCTGAAGGAAGCAGCCTACGGCCTCGGATGCACGACCTGGGAAGTTTCGCGCAACGTCGTGCTCCCTTATGCGCGCGTCGGCGTCATCGGCGGCGTGATGCTCGGGCTCGGACGGGCACTCGGCGAAACCATGGCCGTGACCTTCGTCATCGGCAACGCACATCGCATCTCAGCCTCGATCCTGCAGCCCGGCACCACGATTTCCGCGTCGATCGCCAACGAATTCACCGAGGCGGTCGGTGACCTCTACACCTCTTCGTTGATTGCCCTTGGCCTCATCCTCTTCGTCATCACCTTCATCGTGCTTGCCGCGGCGCGCTACATGCTCATGCAAATGGAACGCCGGCAGGGGAACTGAGCCATGGAAGCCCGCTTCGCCAGCCGACGCCGCACGAACACGATCGCCATGGCCCTTTGTTTTGGAGCGACCGGATTCGGTCTCGCCTGGCTGGTTGTCATCCTCGGCGCGCTCCTTTGGCAGGGCTTCGCCGGGCTTTCGCTCTCAGTCTTCACCGAGATGACGCCGCCGCCGGGCAGCGCCGGAGGACTTCTGAACCCGATCATGGGCTCGATCATCTTGACCGTGCTCGGCATGGTGATCGGCACGCCGATCGGCATTCTCGCCGGCACCTACATGGCGGAATACGGACGCTTCTCCCGCCTGACGATGGTCGTCCGATTCATCAACGATATTCTGCTGTCGGCGCCGTCGATCGTGGTCGGCCTTTTCGTCTACGAGGTCATGGTCGCGACCATGGGCCATTTCTCCGCCTGGGCCGGCGGGGTGGCGCTCGCGATGCTGGTCATCCCCGTCGTCGTGCGCACCACCGAGGACATGCTCTTGCTCGTGCCGAGCCCGATGCGCGAGGCGGCCGCCGCGATGGGGATGCCGCGCTGGCTGGTGATCCGTCGCGTCACCTATCGCGCCGCGCGCGCCGGCATCATCACCGGTGTCCTTCTCGCGGTCGCCCGCATCAGCGGCGAAACGGCGCCGCTCCTCTTCACGGCTCTCAACAATCAGTTCTGGAGCCTCAATCTGAATGCCCCGATGGCGAGCCTGCCGACCACCATCTTCCAGTTCGCGCTGAGCCCCTACGCGGATTGGCAGCAGCTCGCCTGGACCGGCGCGCTGATCATCACGATCACGGTGCTGGCCCTCAATATTCTCGCCCGCCTCCTTTCACGCTCGAAGGTGTCCCAGTGAACGTCGCCGTCAACTCGACGCTGAACGAGAAAGTCTCGGTCCGCGACCTGCGCTTCTACTACGGGGAATCGCTGGCGCTGAAATCGGTCAGCGTTCCGCTCTACCGCAACCGGGTCACCGCCTTCATCGGCCCCTCGGGCTGCGGAAAGTCCACCCTTTTGCGGGTGCTGAACCGCATCTACGAGCTCTACCCGAAGCAGCGCGCCGAGGGCGAGGTGCTGCTCGACGGCCAGAACATCCTGAACGCCAAGGAGGACCTGAACAGTCTCCGGGCGCGCGTCGGCATGGTGTTCCAGAAGCCGACGCCGTTTCCGATGACCATCTACGAGAACATAGCCTTCGGCTTGCGCCTCTACGAGAAGCTGAACCGCTCCGCCCTCGACGATCGCGTGGAGGCGGCGCTGACGCGCGCCGCGCTTTGGGGCGAAGTGAAGGACAAGCTGCATTCGAGCGGGCTCAGCCTGTCGGGCGGGCAGCAGCAGCGGCTCTGCATTGCCCGCACCGTCGCAATCCGTCCGGAAGTCGTGCTGCTCGACGAGCCGTGCTCGGCGCTCGATCCGATCTCGACCTCGAAGATCGAGGAGCTGATCGACGAGCTGAAGACCGAGTACACGATCGCCATCGTCACCCACAACATGCAGCAGGCGGCGCGCGTCTCCGAATACACCGCCTTCATGTATCTCGGCGAGATGATCGAATTCGACGAGACCTCGAAGATTTTCACCGCGCCGCACGACAAGCGCACGCAAGACTACATCACCGGCCGCTTCGGCTGAGAGGGAAGAGAATGGCGCAACACATCGTCAGCTCGTTCGAGGACGACCTGCAGGGGCTCTCCCGCTCGATCGCCGAGATGGGCGGTCGCGCCGAGCAGATCGTCGAGCGCTCGATCAGGGCTCTGCTGGCGTCCGACGTGAACCTCGCCCACGAGGTCATCGAGGCGGACAAGAAGGTGGATGCGATGCACCGCCAGATCGAGGAGAACGCGATCATCGTCATCGCCCGCCGCCAGCCCATGGCCCAGGATCTGCGCGAGACGATCGCCGCGATCCGCATCGCCAACGACCTCGAACGGGTCGGCGACCTCGGCAAGAACATCGCCAAGCGCGCCGTCGCCATCCAACGCGAGACCTTCTCCAACAAGCTGCGCGTGGGTGTGGAGCACTTGTCCGAGCTCGCGCTCCGGCAGGTGAAGAAGGTGCTCGACGCCTATGCGACGCGCGACATCGAGAAGGCGCGCGAGGTTTGCGCGCAGGACGAGGAGATCGACGCCGTCTACACCTCGCTCTTCCGCGAGCTCCTGACCTACATGATGGAGGACGCGCGCAACATCACGATGTGCACGCATCTCCTCTTCTGCGCCAAGAACATCGAGCGCATCGGCGACCACGCCACCAACATCGCCGAGACCGTTTTCTACCTGATCACCGGCGAGCAATGGGAAGGCACGCGTCAGTCGAGCACTCGGATCGACGAATAGGCGCGAAGGGATAGCGCGGCATGGCGAAGCCACTGATCCTTATCGTCGAAGACGAGGAGCCGCTGACGCTGCTCCTCCGTTACAACCTCGAGGCGGAAGGCTACGAGGTCGAGGTGGTCGCGCGCGGCGACGAGGCGGAAGTCAGGCTGCGCGAACGCATGCCGGACCTGCTCATCCTCGACTGGATGCTTCCCGGCCTCTCCGGCATCGAGCTCTGCCGCAGGCTGCGGACCCGCGACGACACCACGCAGCTTCCGATCCTGATGCTGACGGCGCGCGGCGAGGAGGACGAGCGCATCCGCGGTCTGGCGACCGGCGCCGACGACTACGTGGTGAAGCCGTTCTCGGTGCCCGAGCTGATGGCGCGCGTAAAGGCGCTTCTCCGCCGCGCGCGTCCGGAGGCGATCTCCTCGGTGCTGCGCGCCGGCGATCTGGAGCTCGACCGCGAGACCTTCCGCGTCCGCCGCGGCGGGCGTGAGGTGCATCTCGGGCCGACCGAATTCCGCCTGCTCGAGTTCCTGATGAAGACCCCCGGCCGCGTCTTCTCGCGCGAGCAGCTCCTCGACGGTGTCTGGGGCCACGACGTCTATGTCGACGAGCGCACCGTCGACGTCCACATCGGGCGCCTGCGCCGGGCGCTGAACCGCGGTCGCAGCCGCGATCCGATCCGCACCGTCCGCGGCGCCGGCTACGCGTTCAACGAGCAGTTCGAGCGGGCCTGACCGCAAAAGAGAAAAGGCGGGGCAGGCCCCGCCATTTTGGTACGCCCTTTCTTCGGGAGGAAGGTCGTCGAAGCCGCTAGCCGGCTCTGCGTTGACGCCGACGCGGCTCCGGGGCCTGGTACGCGACCCCTGCGTGATACTCGCAATAGGGACCGGTTTCCAGTGAATCATGCCCGCAGAAGTGGAAATCTTCCTGGCCGGGGTCGCCGATCGGCCATTTGCAGGTGTGCTCGGTCAGCTGGAAGATCGAGAGCTTGCGCGCGATCGGCACCACGACGTTGCGGCGCGGCTGCAGGTCCGCGTCCGGCAGGTAGTCGAGGTTGCTCTTCAGCGCGAGATTGCCGATCGAGACGGTGCGCGAACGGCGGATTCCGCTCGGATGCGTGCGCCGCTGCCGTTTGATGGAGGATGTCGGCTGGCCACGGCCGGAAAGGCCGAGGCGGTGTACCTTGCCGATCACCGCGTTGCGGGTGACGCCGCCGAGCTCACCGGCGATCTGGCTGGCCGAAAGGCCGTCCTGCCAGAGCTTCTTCAACAATTCGACGCGTTCGTCGGTCCACGACATGGCTTCTCCTAAACGGCCAATTCCTCGCCGAATCCGAACGCGCTCGCGGAACGCTGCGCGCCCGCGCTAAACGCAAGACTTAGGTTGGAAACTGGCCCGCCGCACAACATATCGTGCGTTGTCGAGGTGGAAGTTATAGTCGCCCTGAATCGCCGACAAGCGTCGGCCGCGCTTATCCAACGGCATTATCTGTGAATTGGGAAAAGTGAGTCGCGAATGTCACACTCCGCGGATTCGCGAGAGCCCTGGCGGCTTTACGAGGCGTTTGCGGACGCATTCGACCGCGATCGGAGCCGCGATGTCGGCGAGGGGAAGTATCTCGGCATGGTCGCAGCCCGGTTGCCGCGTGGCGCCGCCGTGCTCGACCTTGGATGCGGCATGGGCGAGCCGATCGCCCGCTTCTTCATCGAGCGCGAGCTTGCACTGACCGGCGTCGACGCCGCGCCCGCGATGATCGCGCTCTGCCGCGGGCGTTTCCCCGACGCCACCTGGCTCGTCGGGGACATGCGCGACCTTTCGCTTGGGACGCGCTTCCAGGCGATCGTCGCCTGGGACAGCTTCTTCCACCTCCGCCAGGACGAGCAGCGCGCGATGTTTCCGCGCTTTCGCGATCACGCGGCCGCCGGCGGCTTGCTTCTCTTCACCTCCGGGCCGGCCGCGGGCGAGGCGATCGGACGCTTCTGCGGCAACGACCTCTTCCACGCGAGTCTCGACCCGGATGAATATCGGCGGCTCCTGGGCGAGAACGGGTTCGGCGTGGTCGCCCATCGCGCCGAGGATCCGGACTGCGGCGGGCACACCGTTTGGCTCGCCGAGCGGCGGCGCTGACGGCCCGGAGGTCCCGCGCGGTTGCATCGCCTTGGTGTTTGCGCGCGTCGCCCGCGCCATGGTAAGCGGAATGCGGCGGCCGCCCCCGGGCGGCCTTTGATTTTCAAGCAACTTGGCAAGCCGCGATGGCGACAAGACCGCAATCGGATTCGCCGCTGTTCTCCACCTATCAGCGGATCGACCTCGCCTTCGAGCGGGGCGAGGGCGCCTGGCTCGTGGCGACCGACGGCACGCGCTATCTCGACTTCATGGGCGGCATTGCGGTGAACGTGCTCGGCCATGCGCATCCGCATGTGGTGGCGGCGCTGAAGGCCCAGGCCGAGAAGGTCTGGCACGTCTCCAACATCTTCGAGATTCCCGCTCAGCGCGCGCTTGGCGAGCGGCTCGTCGCCGCGACGTTTGCCGACTGCGTGTTCTTCACCAATTCCGGCGCCGAGGCGATGGAAGCCGCGATCAAGACGGCGCGGCGCTACCATTATGTGAATGGCGCGCCCGAGCGCTTCCGCATCATCACCTTCGAAGGCGCCTTCCACGGCCGCACGCTCGCCACCATCGCGGCTGGCGGACAGAAGAAGTATCTCGAAGGCTTCGGGCCGAAGGTCGAAGGCTTCGACCAGGTTCCGTTCGGGGATCGCAAGGCGCTCGAAGCCGCGATTACGCCGGAGACCGCCGCGATCCTGATCGAGCCGATCCAGGGTGAGGGTGGCATCCGGCCCGTGCCGCTCGAAGACCTCCGCTACCTGCGCCAGCTTTGCGACGAGCGCGGTCTGCTCCTCGTCCTCGACGAGATTCAGACCGGCATGGGGCGCACCGGGCGCTTCCTTGCGCATGAATGGGCGGGGATCACGCCCGACATCGCGGCGATCGCAAAGGGCCTCGGCGCCGGCTTTCCCGTCGGCGCCTGCCTGGCGACGCGGCAGGCCGCGGCCGGAATGACGGCCGGCACGCACGGCACGACCTTCGGCGGCAATCCGCTCGCAATGGCGGTCGGCTGCGCCGTGCTCGATATCATCCTCGGCAACGGCTTTCTCGAGCATGTCCGCCAGACCGGCCTGCGGCTGAAGCAGAAGCTTGCTTCCGTCGTCGACTCGCATCCCGACATCGTGGAAGGCATACGCGGCGAGGGGTTGATGCTTGGCGTCAAATGCCGCGTCCCGAACGGGGACGTCGCCGCCGCGGCGCGCGCCCAGGGCCTGCTTCTCGTCGCCGCCGGCGACAACGTCGTGCGGCTCCTGCCGCCGCTCATCATCAGCGACGCCGACATCGACGAGGCTATCCAGCGTCTCGATGCGGCGCTTGGCGGGTTGACGCGGCGCGCCGCCGCCGAATGAGCGCGCCTCCGCGATGGACGCCCCGCGGCACTTCCTCGACATCTCGGACCTTCCGTCCGAGACGCTGCGCGGCATCATCGACGACAGCCGGCGGCTGAAGGCCGACGCGCGCGACCATCGCGAGCGACCGCTCGACGGCCGCGTACTGGCGATGATCTTCGACAAGCCGTCGACGCGCACGCGCGTCTCCTTCGATGTCGCCATGCGCCAGCTCGGCGGCGAGACGGTCGTGCTTTCCGGCAAGGAGATGCAGCTCGGTCGCGGCGAGACGCTCGCCGACACGGCGCGCGTGCTCTCCCGCTATGTCGATGCGATCATGATCCGCATCCTTGACCACGACGCGCTGCTGGAGCTCGCCGCGCACGCCACCGTGCCGGTCATCAACGGCCTCACCCACCGCTCGCACCCCTGCCAGATCATGGCCGACCTCATGACCTTCGAGGAGCACCGCGGCCCGATCGCCGGCAAGAAGATCGCCTGGTCGGGCGACGTGAACAACGTCCTCGCATCGCTCATCCACGCCTCGGGCCGCTTCAAGTTCAAGCTCGATGTCGCCGCCCCGGCGGAGCTCGAGCCGCCGCCGGCGCTTGCCGAATGGATCGCCGAGAACCGGCCCGACGTGCGCTTCCTGACCGACCCGGAAGAAGCCGTCGCCGACGCCGATTGCGTGATTACCGACACCTGGGTCTCGATGGGGGAGGAGGAGGCGGAGCGCCGGCACAATCTCTTGACGCGCTACCAGGTCAATTCCCGGCTTTTGGAAAAGGCCAAGCCCGACACCATATTCATGCACTGCCTCCCCGCCCATCGCGGCGAGGAGGTGACGGCGGACGTGATCGACGGACCCCAATCCGTCGTGTTCGACGAGGCGGAGAACCGCCTGCATGCCCAGAAGGGCATCCTTGCCTGGTGCTTTAAAACGGGAGCGTGACGGTGAGCGAGACCGGCTTTTTCGCGGTTGAGCCCTCGGGTGGCGACGATCGGGCCTTGCCTTTCCAGGTCGAGGCGCTCGACGTGCGCGGCCGCGTGGTGACGCTAGGGCCATCGATCGACGCCATCCTCCAGCGCCACGATTTTCCGGCGCCGGTGAAGCGGCTCGTCGGCGAGGCGGCCGTGCTCGCCTCGCTGCTGGCGACGTCGCTCAAGGACGTCGGTCGCTTCATCTTGCAGACGCAGACCGATGGCCCCGTATCGCTTGTCGTCGTCGACGTCAGGACGCCCGGCCAGATCCGCGCGACCGCCACCTTCGACGCGGGCAAGGTGGAGGCGGCGACCTCCGACGGCGAATGGGATACGAGCGTGCTCCTCGGCACCGGCACGCTGGCAATGACGGTCGAGCAGGGCGAGATGCAGCAGCGCTACCAGGGCTACGTGCCGCTCGAGGATGAGACGCTCGAGGCGGCGGCGCATACGTATTTCCGCCAGTCCGAGCAGATCCCGACCCGCATCCGCCTGGCCGTTGCCGAGATGTACGATCGGGACGCCGACGGCGCGGCGCGGCGCACCTGGCGTGCCGGCGGCATCATCGGCCAGTTCCTGCCCGAGGCGGGCGAGCGCGTCCGCCACCGCGACCTGCCGGCCGGCGACGCGCCGGAAGGCGCTTTCGTGGAGGACGAGGAGGAGGACGACGACGCCTGGGTCGAAGCGCAGGCGCTGATCGACACCGTCGAGGATCACGAGCTGACCGATCCCTCGATCGTCGCCGAGCGGCTCCTCTATCGCCTCTTCCACGAGCGCGGCGTGCGCGTGTTCGAACCGATCACGATCGAGGAGAACTGCTCGTGCTCGCGTGAGCGGATCGGCGAGGTCTTGCAGCAGATGGAGCCGAACGAGATCGACGAGGCGGCGGCCGCCTCGGGCGCGGTCGAAGTCCGTTGCGAGTTCTGCGGCGCGAACTACAGCTTCGATCCGGCGGAGATCGTCGCCGCACGGTCGAAGGACCATTCCACCATCATCATGCCCGGGCTCGACCCGGGCATGGGCTCCTGACGACAGGCTGGAACGTCCGCGCTCTTCGTTTCTCTAGTTCAGCACGCGCTTCTCGCCCGGGATGTCGAGCGAGAAAGCCGGGATGTCGACGGAGAACACTTCTCCGTCCTCGCCGACCGCCTGATAAGTGCCGACCATCGTGCCGGATGGCGTCTGAAGCGGGCAGCCGCTTGTGTAAGTGAAGGAAGCGCCCGGCTCGATCACCGGCTGCTCGCCGACGACGCCGATGCCGCGCACGTCCTCGCGTCTGCCGAGCTGGTCGGTGATGACCCAGTGGCGCGCCAGGATCTGCACCGGCGCCGCGCCGCCATTGGCGATCTCGACCGTGTAGGCCCAGAAGAAGCGGCTCTCGGCCGGATCGGACCGGTCCGCCATGTAACGGGGTTCGACGCGGACGCTGATTGTTTTCGTAGTCGCCGTGTACATCGCCTAAGCCCCGACGGGTCTTTTCGCGATTTCTAAGTCAGCGGAGCGGAAACGCAAGATCGCAGGACGCCGCTCCGATAACGAAAAAAGCCCGGGCAAGCCCGGGCTTTTTCTGCGTTCTGCCTTGGCTGAGATCAGGCGGCCTTGGCGACGCTCATCGCCTTCTCGAACATCGCCTTGGCGGGCGCGGCGGCTTCCGTACCGGCCTTCGTCACCGTCGCCTGGACGTCCTTCGAGTAATCGACCATCGCCTCGAAACGCTCGCGCGCGAAGGCGGTCTGCAACTGCATGGCATCGGCGACCGAGGTCGTCGCGAGCAGCTTCCGCATCAGGTCGAAGGCGGCGTCGGCGTTCGACTTCGCCATGTCGAGCGCCTTGAACTGCACCTCGCGCACGCTTTCACGCGTGGTCTCAAGGCTGTCCTCAAGCGCGTCGGTCGCCTCTTCAGCTGCGCTCTTCATGCGGGCATAGGCCTCGCGCGTCTGGTTCAGACCCTGCTCCGTGAAGGAGCGGAGGATTTCGGGAACCTCGAAATCGGGTAGTGAAAAGGCGGCCATCATGTCTTTCGCCGCCGACTTCTCCGCCGCCACCGTCTTGGTAGCCGCATCGGCCGCGGCCGCTTTGGCAGCGCCGGCCTTTTTTTCTGTGCTCGCCATAGGAGTCTCCATTACGTCATCGCGTCCAGATAAAGGGAACATAAGCGCATTCATTGTGCATTGCAACATGATTTTGCACTGCACAAACCCGGACGAGCCTTTTTCGGCGCGTCCGTTAACCAAAACCAGCGAATAGCGGTGAACCGGCGGGCGACTGGGCTGGCCCGCGCCCTCAACTCTGCCATAACGTTTCATTAACCAAGCGGCGGCGCGGGAGAGACGACCGTTGATGACAGCTTGGCGGGAAACCGGTACTGGAGTTTGCCGCCGTACCCAAGCTGGGCGCGCTCCTCTTGTCGGCCGAGCCCGCGATCGTCTTTGCGCGCGACGGGACGCGCGTGCTCTGGGCCAACCCCGCCGCCGGGCGGAAGCTCGCGGCGCCCTCCTTTGTCTCTCTTTTCGAAAGCCTTCCTGGCGGGGGATTGCGGCGCATGATCGCCGGCCTTTCGCGTGCGATCCCCGAACAGGGGACGCTCGCCCGGCTTCGGCTCCTCGACGATCTCGCCGCGCATCCCGTCCTTTGCCGCTGCCGGGCGGTGCGCGCCGGCGCCGAGCGCGGGCTCCTCGCCCTCCCCTTGGAGGGCGGCGGCGAGAAGCCTCTGCCGGCCGACCTCGTGTCGTTCTTCACAAGCGGAAGCACGGCCGCCGTCCTGTTCGACGCGGACGGCGCCGTGGTCGCGGAGGGCGAACCCGGCGCCGCCGAATCCGTCAGCGGCTCGACGCCAACGATTGAGTTCTCTGACGGCGGACGCAGTTTGCGGCTCTGCCTCGTGGCGTGGAAATCCGCGCGAAGTTCGCAGCAGGGCGCAGTCGCTGCTGTCGAGCCCGTTGCGGTTGACGGGCCGGAGCTCAGCAGGCTTGCCGCGGCGCTTCGCGAGGAGGCCCTGAATGCCGCCGGCGCAGGCGCGGCCGAAGCCGTCGCGCCGGCCGCCGAGGAACAGAGCGAAGCCGCTGCGGCGGCAGTCGAGATAGCGGCCGACGCGGGCAGAGCCGAGCCGGCGGTTGGGACGCCGCCGCCGAAGGAAGACGCCATCCCGCCGCGCAGGGCGCTTCCGCGTGACGAAACTCAGGCGCCCGGTGAACGTCCGCCGCAGCGTGTGATTAGCGCCGGGCGGGTAACGCAGAGCCTGTCGCGCGCGCCGGTGCGTTTCCTTTGGCAGACCGATGCCGCCGACCGCTTCCTCTTCCTGTCGCCGGGCCTTGCCCAGGTTGTCGGCCGCAACGCCGAGATCGTCGGCGAGCGCTGGCAGGAGGCCTCCGTGCGGCTCAAGCTCGACCCAAGCGGGCGCATCGCCCGCGCGCTCCGGCAGCGCGACACCTGGAGCGGGCTCACCGCCTGGTGGCCGGTCGAAGGTTCGAACGTGCGCGTGCCCGTCGAGCTGACGGCGCTTCCTGTCTTTGGCGGCGACCAATCGTTCCAGGGCTTCCGTGGCTTCGGCATCCTGCGCCCGGCCGAGGCGCTGATGCCGGCGACGTTCGAGGCGCGCTTCGGCCCGGCCGCTCCGCTTGGCGAGCCGCAGCCGCCCTACGAGGAATCGCTCGCGGCCAACGTCGTCCCGATCCGCGCCGACCTCGAGCGCATGGCCGACAGCGCGCGTCTCACGGTGCAGGAGCGGAACGCCTTCGAGGAGATCGCCGCGTCGCTCCGCGATCGGATCGTCGACGGTCTCGCTGCGAAGCATGCGGACCATCCTGAGGAGATGACCGACGAAGCCGCCGGCGAATTGGAGGTGGACGCGGAGAACTTCGCCGATGAAGAGGCGCCGCCTCCGTCCCCCTCCGAACGGCCGGTGGAAGCGGAGAAGAAGGACATCGAGCGAGGCGGGGCGAGGACGGGCGGCGACACGCGCCTTTCGGCCATGTCGGAGCAGCTCGCCGAGGCGCGGCGGCGGCTACGCGAGATGACGGCGATCCTCGACACCGCGACGGACGGCGTCGTCGTCCTCGACGCATCGGGCGCGATCGAGAGCGTCAACGCCAGCGCCGAGGCGCTCTTCGGCCTAGAGGCGGCGGAGATGGTCGGCCGCCAGTTCGACGATCTGCTGACGCCGGAGAGCCGGCAATCGGCGCTCGATTATCTGTCCGGGCTCAGGGACAACGGCGTCGCCAGCCTCCTGAACGAGGGGCGCGAGGTCGATGCCGCCGCGGGCGCCGGCTCGATCCCGCTCTTCATGACCATGGGGCGGATCTCGAGCGAAGAGGGGCAGCGCTTCTGCGCGGTGCTTCGCGACATCACGCATTGGAAGCGGATCGAGTCGGATCTGAGAGCCGCGAAGCGCGCGGCGGAGGAAGCCTCGACGCAGAAGTCGGAGTTTCTGGGTCGCGTCAGCAACGAGATCCGCACGCCGCTGAACGCGATCATCGGCTACGCCGAGGCGATGATCGAGGAGCGCTTCGGCGCGGTCGAGAACGAGCGCTACCGCGAATATATGCGCGAGATGCGCGCCTCCGCCGAGCATGTCGTGAACCTCGTCAACGACCTTCTCGACATTTCGCGGATCGAGGCGGGCAAGCTGACGCTCGATTTCGCCGCCGTCTCCTTGAACGAGATCGTGCGCGAGGCGATCGGCCTGATGCAGGCGCAAGCGGGCCGCGCGCGCGTCGTGCTTCGCTCCAGCCTTTCCGGCGAGGTTCCCGCGATCGTGTCGGACGAGAAGACGCTCCGCCAGATCGTGATGAACCTCCTGTCGAATTCCATTCGCCACGCCGGCCCCGGCGGGCAAGTCATCGTCTCGACCAGCCTGAGCGGCAGCGGCGAGGCGCTCTTACGCATCCGCGACACCGGCCCCGGCATGTCGGAAGAGGAGGTGGCGCGCGCGCTCGAGCCGTTCCGCGATCTTTCGATCGGAAGCCTCGCGGATCGCGCCGGCACCGGGCTCGGCTTGCCGCTCACCAAGGCGCTGGTCGAGGCGAACCGCGCAGCGCTTTCCATCAGGAGCGCGCGCGGGGAGGGGACGGTGATGACGGTGACGGTCCCGCCGACGCGGGTGCTTTCCGAATAGCTAGTAAGCCTGCTCCTCGAAGAGCGGCTCGACCGAGCGGCCCCAGCGCGTCTGGTATTGCCAGATCAGATTCTCCGCCGGCGTGCGCCCGAGCGCCAGCGTCTCTTCGAGCGGGCCGAGATAGGGGACCTCGTCCAGGGCGCCGTTGCCGGAGACCGCGCGGCGCTTGAGCCCATCGCGTGCCAGCGCCACGACGTCGCGCGCGATGTCGAGCACGGTGCGATTGCGGAAGGTCGTCGCGAGCGCCGTCTTCGGCACGGCGTCGCGCAGCGCCTGGCGCTCCTCCGCGGTCCAGTCGGCGATGAGCGCCTTGGCGCCGTCGAGCGACGTCTGGTCGTAGAGGAGGCCGACCCACAGTGCCGGCAGCGCAAGGAGCCGCCGCCAGGGTCCTCCATCGGCGCCGCGCATTTCCAGGTAGGTCTTGAGCCTGACCTCGGGGAAGAGCGTGGAGAGGTGGTTCTTCCAGTCGCCGATCGTCGGCCTTGGCGAGGGCAGGTCGTTCGGCGCGACGCCCTCCATGAACCTGCGGAACGTGAAGCTCGTCATGTCGTAATAGCGGCCGTCGCGGACGACGAAATACATCGGCGCGTCGAGCGCCCAGTCGACGTAGTTCTCGAAGCCGAAGCCGTCGAGGAACGCGAAGGGAAGCATGCCTGTGCGGTTCGGATCGGTGTCGCGCCAGATCTCCGAGCGGTAGGAGAGGAAGCCGTTCGGCCGGTTCTCGGTGAAAGGGGAATTCGCGAAGAGCGCGGTCGCGATCGGCTGCAACGCGAGCCCGACGCGCATCTTGTCGCGCATGTCGGCTTCGTCGGAGAAGTCGAGGTTCACCTGCACCGTGCAGGTACGGAACATCATGTCGAGGCCGCATCGGCCGACCTTCGGCATGTAGTTCGCCATGATCCTGTAGCGCGATTTCGGCATGACCGGCGTCTCGGCGAGCTTCCACTTCGGGCTCATCCCGAGGCCGAGGAATCCGATGCCGAGCGGGTCGGCGATCTCGCGCACCTGGGCGAGATGGGAATGCACCTCGCGGCAGGTGCGGTGAAGCGAGCGGAGCGGCGCGCCGGAAAGCTCGAACTGTCCGCCCGGCTCAAGCGAGATCGCCCCGCCGCTGACCGGATCGGCAAGTCCGATGATGTTCTCGCCGTCGTTGATCGGCTCCCAGCCGAGGAGGCCCTGCATGCCTTCGAGCAGCGCCTTGATGCCCCGCCGGCCCTCGTAAGGGACGGGGGCGTGGCCGTCCTTGTAGAAGCCGAACTTCTCGTGCTCGGTGCCGATCCGCCATAGCGCGCGCGGCTTTGCGCCCGATTCAAGATGCGTCGCAAGCTGGTCGCTGCTTTCGATCGGTGTGCTGTCGGCGGTGTCGCGCGCCATCGTCGCTCCGGCAAAAGGAGCCGGACCATAATCGGGCGCCCGCCGGTGGCAAAGCCTTTTATCGCCAATCGCCGATGAATGACTGGACGAGCGCCAGCGCTGCGACGGCGGCCGTGTCGGCGCGCAGGATACGAGGGCCGAGCGACAGCGCCCTCACGGTGGGCCGAGCGAGAAGATCGGCCCGCTCCCGATCGGAAAATCCGCCCTCCGGTCCGATCAGAAGCGCCGCCGGACCGCGCGGCAGGTTCTTGAGTGCCTCCGCTGGATTCGCGGTCGGCGCCGCCTCGTCGCAGAATATGAGGGCGCGGGACGAATCCCACTCGGCGAGCGCCGCTGCGAGCTTCCTTGGCGGGTCGATTGGAGGAATGGCGAGCACGCCGCATTGCTCCGCCGCTTCGATGACGTTCGCCTGGATGCGATCGAGGTTCACGCGGCTGACCTGCGTAAACTCGGTCAGCACCGGGCAGAGCCGGCCGGCACCCATCTCGACGGCTTTCTGCACCATGTAATCAAGCCGCGCGTGCTTCAGTGGCGCGAAGAGACAATGGAGATCGGGGAGGGGCGTCTGTTCACGAAGTTGCTCCTCGATAACGAGCGCGCAGGTCTTCCGCTTCGCCTCCGCGAGTCGCGCCCGCCACTCGCCGTCGCGCCCGTTGAAGAGGAGGATTGTGTCGCCGTCCTTGAGCCGAAGGACATTGAGCAGATAGTTCGCCTGCGCCGCCTCCGCGGCCACGTGCGCGCCCTTGGAAAGATCGCTTTCCACGAAGAGGCGGGGACTCTTGAAGTCATAGGGCATGGTCTTCGGCAGCTAGGGTTTACGCTTGACGTAAATCGTCAACGCGCATAAGTACGCTACCATGATCCTGAGCTATCGGGACAAGCGAACGCGCACTTTCGCGGCCGGGGCGTTTGTGCGGGCGTTTTCGGGATTTGGTCGGCAGGCGTACGAGCGGCTCGAAATACTCGATGCGGCAACAAGACCCGAGGATCTGCGCGGACTGTCGAGCAACCGTCTTGAAGCGCTGAAGGGCAATCGGAAAGGTCAATTCAGCGTCCGAATCAATGACCAGTGGAGGATTTGCTTTGAACGGCCGCAAGGCGCCAACGGCCCCTCGAATGTCGAGATCGTAGATTATCATTGAGAAGGTGAAACAAGCCATGCCCCGCCCCGCCATCCATCCCGGTGAAGTTCTCGTTGACGAGTTGATGGAACTCGGCGTCACCCCGACCGAGTTGGCGCGGCAGATCAACGTGCCGCCGAACAGGGTTACGCAGATCATCCACGGCCGGCGCAACGTCAGCGGCGACACCGCCCTACGTCTGGGACATTGGTTCAACACGTCGGCGCAGTTCTGGCTGAACCTGCAATCCGCATACGACATCAGAGTTGCTGAGGCGAAAGCCGGCAAGGAGATCGCGCGTCTGCCGAAGCGTCCTGCGAGCGTCGCGGCGGAGTGAGCGCAGGCCGCCAAACCATGAACACCCCGCCCACCAACGTCGCCGAATATACCGTCTCGGAGCTCTCCTTCGCCTTGAAGCGGACGGTGGAGAACGAGTTCGAGCACGTGCGCGTGCGCGGCGAGGTTTCCGGCTTCAAAGGCGCCGCCGGCTCCGGCCACTGCTATTTCACGCTAAAGGATTCCGGCGCCGCGCTCGAGGCGGTGATCTGGCGCACCACCTTCCAGCGGCTGAAGTTCAAGCCCGAGGACGGGCTGGAGATGGTGGCGACCGGCCGGCTCACCACCTATCCGAGCCGCTCGCGCTATCAGCTCATCGTCGATTTCCTGGAGCCCGCCGGCGCCGGCGCGCTGATGGTGCTGCTCGAAGAGCGGCGCAAGAAGCTCAGCGCCGAAGGCCTCTTCGACGCCGCACGGAAGAAGCCGATCCCGCATCTGCCGGCCGTGATCGGTGTCGTCACCTCGCCGACCGGCGCGGTGATCCGCGACATCCTGCATCGCCTGCGCGACCGCTTTCCGCGTCACGTGCTGGTCTGGCCCGTGCGCGTGCAGGGAGAGGGCGCCGCGGAGGAAGTGGCGGCTGCGATTCGTGGATTCAACGCCATCGCCGGATCGGGTCGCGTGCCGCGCCCCGATCTTCTGATCGTCGCGCGCGGCGGCGGCTCGATCGAGGACCTCTGGGCGTTCAACGAGGAGGTCGCGGTCCGTGCCGTCGCGGCAAGCGCGATCCCAGTGATCGCCGCGGTTGGCCACGAGACCGACTGGACGCTGGTCGATCACGCGGCCGACCTCCGCGCCCCGACGCCGACCGGCGCGGCCGAGATGGCGGTGCCCGTCCGCGCCGAACTTCTGGCGCAGACGCGCGAGCTGGCAAGTCGCCACGAGCTTTCGCTACGCCGCAGTATGGAAACGCGCCGGCGCGAATATCTGGCGCTCTGCCGCGCGCTTCCCTCGCTTACCGATCTGCTCGCCCTGCCGCGGCAGAAGCTCGACGATGTCGGAGGTCGGCTCGGCCGCTCGCTCGTGACCGAGGTCGCGAAGAAGCGCGAGCGCTACGTCGCGGTCGGTAGCCGCCACAACCCGGCGATCCTAGGCCGCGCGGATGCTGAGCGGCGCCAGCGCGTGACGCAGATGATGGCGCGCATGGCCACCGCGCACGGCAACCTCGTCCGCTTGGCGCGACGCGATCTCTCCCGTACCGCCGCGCGCCACGATGTCGTGAACTTGGCGCGGGCGCTCGCCCGCCACCGCGAGCGCTACGCGCAGGTCGCGCGCCTCTTCCAGACGCTGCGCGAGACGGTGTCGCCCGATGCGATCCTCGCGCGCGGGTTCGCGATCGTCCTCGACCCGAGCGGCGGCACGGTGCGCTCGCCGGAACAGGTCGCGACCGGCGATCCGCTATTGATCAAGGTGGCGCAGGGCTCGATCACCGCGTCCGTGACGGAAGGCCTGAAGGCGAAGACGAAACGGTCGCGCGGCGGCAGCGGCTCACCCGGAAACCAGGGCTCGCTGCTTTAGATGGCGAAAGCGCCGATCGAAAAGCTCCGCGCGATCTGCCTCGCGCTTCCCGAGGTGGAGGAGCGCGAGACTTGGGACCAGCCGACATTCCGCATTCGCGGCAAGATCTTTGCTATAGCGGGGACAACCGGCGGCCGGCCGACATTCAGCTGCAAGGCGCCGCCTGGGAGCCAGATGGTTCTTGTCGGTGTCGACCCCGAACGGTTCTACGTCCCGGCCTATGTGGGACCGAAGGGCTGGATCGGCGTGCGCCTCGACAAAAGAATCCCGACTGGGAGGAGGTCGCGAAGATCGTGAGGCGGAGCTATAAGTTCATCGCGCCGAGAAAGCTCGCAGCGGCGGTCGAATAGCTGTCACTTTCCGCCCTTCTTCTTTTTGTCCTTGAGGTCCCAGCCGGTGACGCCCGGCTGCGTCGATTCGGGCGGATCGCTGGCCGGAAAGCTCTCCTTCAGCGCTTCGTCGAGCCTGGCGCTTTCTTTGGCCGCGTCGCGCCGGCGCTGCTCTTCGTCCCTGCGGCTGCCTTGGCGCGGTTTCATGGGTGGTCTCCGGCGAAAGCCTCAGCCGAGAAAACGCCTCACCGCGCCTTACGGTTCCGGTGACCGCCGCGCGGCCGCGTGCTATGCGGTGCGGGCGAAGGCGGAA
Organism: uncultured Alphaproteobacteria bacterium; assembly: GCA_963739005.1. GTDB lineage: Bacteria > Pseudomonadota > Alphaproteobacteria > Rhizobiales > Afifellaceae > DASWJZ01. The sequence goes on from CAVTYQ010000004.1 coordinate 263,663, forward strand.
GGAAAATGCGCGTCCTCGTCATCGAGAACTATCCGAAGACGACGCTCGGTCTCGTCGGCGAGGCGCTCGCCGAGGCCGGCGCCGAGCCGCGACTTCTCCGCACCCACGCCGGCGATACGCTGCCGGCGTCTCCCGACGGCTTCGATGCGCTCATCATGCTCGGCGGCGCGCAGGATGCGCTCGACGACACGAACCATCCCTATCTGAAGGACGAAGCGGCACTCGCCCGCGCCTTCGGGGATGCGGACAAGGCGGTGCTTGGAATCTGCCTCGGCGCGCAGATCCTGGCGCGCGGCTATGGCGCCGAGAACATCCTCGGCCGCCCGCTCGAGTTCGGCTGGCATGAGGTGCGCGCGACCGAGGCCGGCCGCGCCGATCCGGTGCTCGCGGCGATCGGAGGAGCGGCGCCGATCTTTCACTGGCATCTCGACACTTTCACGCTTCCCCCAGGCGCCGTACACCTTGCGACGAGCGCGATGACGCCGATGCAGGCCTTTCGGGTTGGCCGCGCCGCATACGGAATCCAGTTTCATTTCGAGGCCGGAACGGAGCTTGTCGCGAGCTGGACGAAGGATTTCGCCGCCGAGATTGCCAACTACGCGCCCGACTGGTTCGACCGCCATCCGCTGGAGGCGGCGCGCAACGGGCCAAAGGCGGACGCCGCCGGCGGGGCGCTCGCCCGCGCCTGGATCGCACGCATCTCCCCAACCCGCGCCGGGCCGGCTAGAACAAGGGCGAGCGAATTCGTGTCGGAGTCCCAAGCATGACCAGGATCAAGATTGCCGTCGCCGCGCTCCTTTTTGCCGCGGTGACCCCCGCCATGGCCGCACTTCCCGATCTCGGCGGCCGCACCGTGAAGGCGGTGACCGAGAACGCCTACGTGCCGCTCAACTTCGCCGACCCGAAGACCGGCCAGGGCATCGGCTGGGAATATGACGCCGTCAACGAGATCGCCAAGCGGCTCAACTTGAAGGTCGAGTGGAACCTGTCGAGTTGGGACACGATGATCCAGGCCGTGCGCGAGGGTCAGTTCGACATCGGAATGGACGGCATCACCATCAACGACGAGCGTAAGGCGCAGGTCGACTTTTCCGACCCCTACATGGTCTCCGAACAGTACATGCTCGTGCGCGCCGACGAGAACCGCTTCACCGATGCCGAGACCTTCGGGAAGGACCCGAAGCTCCTGATCGGCGCGCAGGCCGGCACCACGAATTTCTATACCGCCGTCTACAACGTGCTCGACGGCGACGAAGCGAATCCGCGCATCAAGCTCTTCGACACGTTCGGCGCGTCGGTGCAGGCGCTGAAGTCCGGCGACGTCGATCTGGTGCTGATGGATAAGACCTCCGCCGCCGGCTACATCGGCGCCTCGCAGGGCGCCTTCAAGGTCGTCGGCGAGCCGCTCGGACGCGAGGAATTCGGCTTTATCTTCACGCCCGGCTCCGATCTTGTTGCGCCGATCAACGCGGCGCTCGCCGAGATGAAGGCGGACGGCACGATCGACAAGCTGAACCAGAAGTGGTTCTTCGAATATCAGTCGAAGCAGTAGTGTTGACGCCGGCGATCGGCGCTCCCCTCCCGGCAAGGAGAGTGGCGAGCCTCGCCGCCGCGCATAGGTCATGACCGCTGAGGGGACATCCGCGCCCAAACAGAAAGGCCGCGAATTTCCCTTCTGGCTCCTTGCGGCTGTCCTCCTCGCCATCCTCTTCTTCTGGCTGATCGTCGCCGACTACGACTACCGCACGATCTTCTCCGCCCTGCGCAAGGGCGTCCTCGTCACTCTGTGGGTCACGGTCGTCGCCTTCGCGCTCGCCGCCGCCTTTGGCCTCTTCGTCGCGCTCGGCCGCGTGTCGCGGCTCCGCGTCATGCGCGAGGTGGCGACGTTCTATGTTGAGATCGTGCGCGGCATCCCGGTCCTGGTGCTGCTCTTCTACGTCGCCTTTGTCGGCGCGCCGCAGCTCGTCGTCGCCTGGAACTGGGCGTTCGCGTGGCCGATCGATGCCGGACTCCTACCGGCATTGAGCGTTCGCGATTTTGATTTCACCTGGCGCGCGATCGTGGCGCTGACCGTCAGCTATTCCGCCTACCTCGCCGAGATCTTCCGCGCCGGGATCGAGGCCGTGCCGAAGGGCCATCTGGAGGCCGCCTGGTCGCTCGGCCTGAGCCGCCGGCACACCTTCCGCTTCATCGTGCTGCCGCAGGCGATCCGCGTCGTGCTGCCGCCGCTCGGCAACGACTTCGTCGCCATGATCAAGGACTCGGCCCTCGTCTCGGCCCTCGGCGTGCAGGACATCACGCAGCTGGGCAAGGTTTATTCCGCGTCAACCTTCCTCTTCTTCGAGACCTACAATGTCGTCGCCTTTCTCTATCTGGTGATGACACTGTCGCTGTCGCTCCTGGTGCGCGGACTCGAGCATAGGTTGAAAACGCGCGGCCGGGCCGGCGATTGAAGGTCGCGTGCGGCATCGCGTTTCGTGCTTGCGGCACGGTTCCTGTATAGGGTTTGAATCGGTTGGGTGGCCGCGCCACGGAGAAGACCGGCAGATGGACAGAGTGGTCAGGTTTCTTGGAAGGATTTTCCTGCGTTACGGCAAGGGCGGGGTCCCGATCGTCGTCCTCGCCGCCTATTCGCTGGCGGTGCCGAATGAGGAAATTTTGGGCAGCGAGCACCTGGAACACCTCCTCGATATAGCTGCCCTTGTCGTCGTTCTTCTCGGCCTGACAGTCCGCGCCGTGGCGATCAGCAGCCCCGTCGGCAACGGTTCAGGCCTCGTGGAGAGCGGCCTCTATGCGCTCTGCCGCAACCCGCGCTATCTCGGCGGCCTCTTCGTCTGCGTCGGCATCTTTCTCATGCACGGATCGCCGCAGGTCGTGCTGGTCGGGACTGCGGCATGCACGCTGATCTACGCCGCGATGGTTCGCATCGAGGAAGACGATCTTCGCGCCCGCTACGGCGACTCCTATCGCGCCTATTGCGCCGCCGTGCCGCGCTGGCTTCCAAATCTCGCCCGCGCCGGCCGCGCAGCCTCCGGCGTCGAATTCAACGCGCGTCGCGCGCTCGCCAATGACGGCCTGACGATTGCAGCGACGGCCGTCGCGCTCGCCTTCACCGAGCTGCATGAATCGCTTCCCCCGGCGCTCGCGGCGTCGTCGCAGATGATCCTGATCGCGCTCGTTGCGAGCCTGGCCGTCTTCACCTCTGTGGCGATCGCACTGCGCACCGCCGGCAGCGGCCTCGGCGCCCGCGGCGCCGAATCGCTTGCCGATCCGGTTCGTTTCGGCGGGTCCGGGACACGCGGCATCCTCGTCTCCGGCCGCGTGCGTCAGGTCGACCGGCTGGAGAACTGCATCAGTCTCGGCCAGCAGGAGGCGATCCTGGAAGCGACGCTCGAAGCGGCGGAGCTGAGGCCCGGCGAGCGCCTTGTCGACATCGGCTGCGGCACCGGCAAGCTCGCCGTCGCCGCCGCCGCGATGCTCGGCGACAAGCACGGCGGCAGAAGCCACGTCCTTGGCATCGACGCCACGCCCGGGATGATCGACCTTGCGATCGAACGCGCGCACGACGCCGGCGTCGCGGCCGAGTTCCAGGTCGGCATCGCCGAAGCGCTGCCATTGCCCGACGGCGGCGCCGACGCAATCACCTCGTCATACTTCTTCCACCACCTTCCCTCCGAGGTGAAGCCCGAGGCGCTGCGCGAGATGTGGCGGGTGCTGGCGCCGGGTGGACGTCTCGTCATCACCGACTACGCCCGTGCCCGTGGCCTCTACGGCCTCATTGCCTCGTTCCCGATGCGCATGAATTTCTACGAGTACGTTCGCCCGCAACTCGGCGGCGAGCTTGAGCGGATCATCGCTGCCGAAGGGCTCGGCGAGCCCGAGACGATCGCCGTCTTTCTCGGCTATATCACCGTCATGCGGCTCACCAAGCCGCGCTGAGGCGAAACATGCCCGAGATCGTCATCTACCTTGCCGAAGGCCGTGCGCCGGAGAAGAAGCGCGCGCTCATGAAGGACATCACCGACGCGGTGGTCAGGAACTTCGGCGTCGACCCGGAGGTTGTCGTCGTGCAGATCGTGGAATCGGCAAAGGCCGACAAGATGAAGGGCGGCAAGCTCTTCACCGAGCGGACGCCGTCGAAACCGAAGCCCTGAACAAGCGTCAGGCGACGGCGCGCTTGTCGGTCGTCGCCGAGAACTCGGCAACCAGACCAGCGAGTTCCGTCGCGGGCACCGGCGTCGAATAGAGGAAGCCCTGCGCGATCGGACAACCGATGTCGCGCAGGAATTCCGCTTCGTGCTCCGTCTCGACGCCCTCCGCGATGGTCGGCACGCCGAGGCTTCGTCCGAGCCCGACGATCGCGTTCACGATCTTGGCGCTCTCCTCCCGCTCGAGCGTCTTGATGAAGGAGCGGTCGATCTTGATCTTGTCGAAGGGAAGCTCCGACAGGTAGCAAAGGCTCGAATAGCCGGTGCCGAAGTCGTCGAGCGCGATCTTGATGCCGACGCCCTTCAAGGACGAGATCACGCGCTTCGCCGAGGCGAGATCGGTGACGAGCGCGTGCTCGGTCAGCTCGACCTCGAGACGGTGCGGCGGGAATCCGGTCTCGTTCAGGATCGCCAGGATGCCGGGCGTCAGCCACTCGTCCTGGATCTGCTGCGGCGCGACGTTGATGGCGATCGAAAGATTGCCCGGGAGCGACAGGGCGGCGCGGCACGCCGACCTGAGGATCGCCATCGTGAGCGTGCCGATCTGGCCGGACAATTCGGCGAGCGGAATGAACTCTGACGGGTGCACCATGCCGCGAACCGGATGCTGCCAGCGGCTCAGCACCTCGAAGCCGCGCAGCTCGCCGGTGGAAAGATCGATGAGCGGCTGGAAGTAGGGAACGATGCCGTCGATGGCGATCGCCTCGCGCAACTCCTCTTCCAGTTTGGCGCGTGCGTCGATGTCCGTGACCATGCTCGAATCGTAGAAGCGCACCGATCCGCGGCCCTCGTGTTTCGCACGGTAAAGCGCGATGTCGGCCTTGCGGATCAGGTCCTCCTCGGTCTTGGCGTCCGTCGGATAGACGGCGAGCCCCACGCTTGCGCCGATCTGGACGGTCAGTCCATCGAAGGTCATCGGCTCCGAGAGCTCCTCGATGAGCCGCTTGCTGACGGTGCGCGGAATCTCGTCGTCGCTTGCATATTCGACGACCGCCACGAACTCGTCGCCGCCGTAGCGCGCCCGGATCTCGCCACGCCGGAGCACGCGCGCCATGCGGTGCGCGACGCCCTTCAGCACCAGGTCGCCGATCATATGGCCGTGGCGGTCGTTGATCGGCTTGAAGCGATCGAGATCGATCATGAGGAGCGCGAGCTTGGTGTGGTTGCGGTCGCTGCGCCCGAGCGCGGCGTGCAGGCCCTCGCGCAGCGATGCGCGGTTGGCGAGCCCGGTCAGAAGGTCGTTCATCGCGAGCGTCTGGATCTTGCGCTCCGCCTCGAAGAGCGCCGCCTCCGAACGCTGCAGCGTCTTGTTGAGAGCACGCCACAGGGCGGCTGCACCGGCGATCGAGAGGAGAAGCACGACACAGAGCGCGATGGTGGTGCGCTGCTGGACCGCGACGCGCTCAGCCGAGACGGACGCGATCATCCCCTCGACGAAGCGCGCGGTACCGGAACTCAGGATCTCCTTGTAGTGTGCATAGGTCTGTCCATCGAGGATGGCGCGCGCCGCCGGCGTGTCGCCCCGCCTGACGGCTTCGAACAACTCGCGCTCCAGCTCGACCAGCCGGTCGTTCGCGACCCGCGTCTCCGCGTCGAAGCGATCGGCGACCGCCGGAGGGGCGAGAGCGACCGCTTCCTGGATGGCGTCGAGGATGAGCGGGATGTTGGCCTCGTGGCGGTCGATCCAGCGCGGTTCGCCCGTGGCGGCGACCATGTTCGCCGACATCGTCAACCGCTCGTCGGCGAGCAGGATCATATCGGCGGCGTGATGCGCCTCGACCAGCTTCCCGGTGGCCGCCGACATGTGGCTCTGGAAGTAGGCTCGCTCGGCGAGGAATCCGCCGACGATCGCGGCGGCGCCCAGGAGGGCGACCAGGGCCGCGTGGCGCGCGCTTGCCGTCGCTTGCTTGAAAATCGAGCCGCTGTGCATCGGCCCCCTCGCTGAGAGAGGCGCCATGAAGAGCAGCGCGCGCTAAGAATGCGTGAATCCTGCCGCGGCCTCAGGACCGGAAACTGCGGTCCCCCGCTTCCCCGGAAGCGGCGCTTCGTGCGAGACGATTGGGATGGTGAACAAGCGGTTGGCGAAGACGCGGCGGCGCATGGGCCTCCCAGGTTGCTTGGCGCGCCAGGCGTTTCGCGCCATTGTCGCGAGCCCGCAGCCGAACAGGTCCAAGGAATGATCGAAGATCCGCCGCTTCTCACCGTGCGCCGCAACTTCCCGCGCCCGAGCGCCGAAGAGCTTGCCGCCTTCAAAGGTGCGCTCACCGGCAACGTCGTCGACGCGATGGGCGGGCGCGGCGCGCTCGATTACCGCATCAAGCCGGTCGGCGACGCCAAGACCTTCTGCGGCACGGCGTTGACCTGCGAGGCGGGCCCGGCCGACTGCCTCGCCGTCTTCGGCGTGCTCGATGTCGCCAAGCCCGGCGACGTGATCCTTTGCGCGACCAATTCCTTCTCCAACACCGCCGTCACCGGCGATCTTCTGATCGGCATGATGAAGAACTCCGGCATCGCCGCTTTCGTGACCGACGGTCTGGTGCGCGACACGCCGGGGATACGCGCGGTGGGGCTCCCGTGTTTCGCGGCGGGCGTCACGCCGAACTCGCCGGCGAAAACCGGGCCCGGGACGGTCGGCTTCCCCGTAATCGTCGGCGGCGTCGCGGTTTCCGCCGGCGACATGGTTGTCGCCGACGAGGACGGCGTGGTGGTCGTCCCGTTTGCCAGGATCGGCCAGACCATCAAGCAGCTCGCCGCGGTACGCGCGCTCGAGGCTGATCTTGAGGCGAAGGTGAAGGCGGGGCTGAAGAAGCCTGCCTTCTATTCGTCGATGATCCCGCCCGCCCGCATCCGCGAGACCGACTAAGCGTCAGCGCCGCCCCCTAGCGCCGGGGCGCGCTCCGAAGCAGGTCGGCGCCGATGTCGGCGGTGCTGCGCACGCCGCAGAGCCCCATGACGCGGTCGATCTCGCCGCGGAAGATATCGAGCACGCGCGCGACCCCGTCCTCGCCTGCGACCGCGAGACCCCAGAGCTGCGGGCGCGCGATCAGGCAGGCGCGCGCGCCGAGCGCCAGCGCCTTCACCACGTCGGCGCCGCGACGGACGCCGCCGTCGAGCAGCACGGGGATGCGTCCGGCGACGCTTTGCGCCACGGCCGGCAGCGCCTCGATGGACGACACCGCGCCGTCGAGCTGGCGGCCGCCATGGTTCGACACGATGAGGCCGTCGACGCCATGCGCCAGCGCTTCGCGCGCCTCGGTCGCGCTGAGCACGCCCTTCAGTATGAGCGGTTTCGACCAGATGCGCCTGAGCTCGTCGACGTCGCGCCACGCCATCGAAGGATCGAGCATCCCCGCCATGCGTCCGGCAAGCTTCGTCAGGTCGGCCGTCTCGCCGGGGCGGACATAGTTGGCGAACGTGATGCGCTTCATTTCGCGCCGCATGCGCCAGAGCCACGGCAGCTTCGTCGCCATCGCCGCGACTTCGAGCGGCCCGAGATTGGGCGGGATGGTGAAGCCGTTGCGGATGTCGCGCTCGCGGTTCCCGGTCAGCTGGTTGTCGATGGTCAAGACCAGCGCGTCATATCCGGCGGCGTTCGCGCGCTCGGCGAGTTCCCGCGTGAAGCCGCGGTCGCGATAGACGAAGGCCTGCATCCAGCGCGGGGCGACGCCGGTCTCGGCAAGCTGTTCGAGCGTGCAAACCGAGGCATGGCTCAGGCAGAAGGCCGTCCCCGCCGCGGTCGCCGCCCGCGCGGCGCAGATCTCGCCGTCCGGCCAGAAGAGGCCGGAAAGGCCGGTCGGGCCGATCATCAGCGGAAGCGCCAGCTTCTTGCCGAAAAGCTCAACCGAGAGATCGCGCTCGGCCGCCCCGCGCAGCGTCTGCGGAACGAGTTGCAGGTTGTCGAACGCCGCCTCGTTGCGCCGCAGCGTCCATTCGTCCTCGGCGCCGCCGTCGGCGAAGTCGAAGACCGGCTTCGGAAGGACACGGGCCGCCAGCCGCCGCATCTCGGCGACGCTGTAGACGCGCCGCTTGAGGGTCTGTGCGTTCATGCGGCTGCTCAGCGGTCGAGGTGGTAGAAGTGGATGGCGGTGTCGTGGAAGAGCTTGCGCTTCTCCTCCGCGCTTGCGCCGACGATGACCCAATCGACGAGCGCCACCCATTCAGGATAGCTGATCGCAAGTTCCATCACGTGCCAGTCGCCGCCGTAGAAGGCGCGATCGAAGCCGAAGCACTCGATGGCGTGCGCGATATAAGGCTTCAGCTGTTCGCGCGTCCAGTTCTTGTGGTCCGCCTCGTTCGCTACGCCGGAGATCTTGCAGTGCACGTTTTCGTGCCGGGCGAGCGCCTTCATGTCTGCGCGCCAGGGATCGAGAAGCCCCGCCTTGATCGCCGGCTTGCCGATGTGGTCGAGCGCGAATCGCACGTCGGGGCAGGCCTCGACCATCTTGATGACGTTCGGCAGGTGGTGGTGGAAGACGCAGATATCGAAGACGAGATCGTACGGCGCCAGCAGCTTCAGACCGGCGATGAAGTCGGGCCGGATGCAGAAGTCGGGATCCTTCTGGTTCTGGATGAGCCGCCTTACGCCGCGTAGGATCTTGTGCCGGCGAAGCTGTTCGAGATCCTTCTCGACGGCCTTGCCCTGCTCAAGCGGCAGCGCCGCGACCATGCCCGTCACGCGCGGATCGGCCTTGGCGACATCCGCCACCCATTCCGCCTCGGCGAGATGCTGCGGGTAGTCGACGTCGACCTCGACGAAGACGATCTGCTCTATCCTGACCGGCGTCGCCGCGGCGTCGAGATCGGCGGGAAGCTTCCTCGCCTTCAGCGAGGGCGCCCCGGCGGTCCAGGCATAGCCGAGGCGGCTCGGGTCGAGCAGGTGGACATGACTGTCCACGATCGGAAAATCAGGCAACGGAAACCTCCCCCAAGAGCCCGTTCCGCGCTAGCGGCCGGGCCGGAAAACGTCTTTTCGGTGAGGTTAGCGTGCCGGCACGGCGGCTTGGAAGAGCAATTGCGGCCGCGGGAGAGGCACGTGCCCGCGGCGGCCGCTCAGGAATGCATCCGCGGCTTCTTCAGGAACTGCTCGCGGTCGCCGGAAACGATGCGCGCCTCGACCGTCTCGCCATCGCGGCTGACGACAATCGGAACCGCGACGCCCGCCGGCCCGATCGACCACACCTTGCGGAAGAAGCCGGCGAGGCTCGTGACCGGCGCGCCGGCGACGGATTGGATGAGGTCGCCCGGCTTCAGCCCGGCCCGGTCGGCCGGCGCGCCGGCATAGACGCCGACGACGAAGACCTTGTTTTCGAGATCGGTGGCGAAAAGCCCAAGCCAGGCGTGCGGCGGCTGCGCCGGGCGGCCGGTGGCAAGGAGATCTTCGAGGATCGGGCTCAAGAGGTCGATCGGCACGGCCATGTTGAGCTGCCCGCCTTCGCCGCCGGTCGCGCGCTGCTCGACCTGCAGCGAGCCTATGCCGATAAGCTCGCCGGCGGCGCCGATCAGCGCCGCTCCGCCCCAGAAGGGATGCGCCGGCGCCGTGAAGATCGCCTCGTCGAGCACGTATTCCCAATAGCCGGCGAACTCCTGCTTCGCCACGATGCGCGCGGCGAGCGCGTGGCGGCGGCCGCCGGCGCCGCCCATCACGACGCGGCTTCCCTGCTGTGCCGTGCCTGAGCGCCCGAGCGGCAGCGGCGGCAGGTCGAGCGCGCCGAGCGCGCGCACGAGGCCGAAGCCGGTCGTCTGGTCGTAGGCGATCGGATGGCCGGGCATGACCCGGTCGTCGGCGAGATTGATCCAGACCTCTTCCGCCTCGGTGATGAGATACCCGATGGTGAGCACCACGCCGTCGCCGATGACGACGCCATGCCCGCCGCGCTCCGTGCCGAGCACCTCGGCCGTGAAGGCGTCGTCCGGCACTTTCGTGCGCAGGCCGACGACCGAGGCCAGGGCGCGCTCAAGGTCGAAATCGTATTCGCCTGGCTTTGGTTGCCTGGCGGGCGTGATCTGCCAGTCGCTCAAGCTCGGCATCTACGCTCCCAATACTCGTGCCTCCGCGTCGCCCCGCGTATATTGCCCGAAACGGCGGCGGTGCGACACCGGCTCCATCACCAATGCGTCAAGACGGCCGGGCGAAGCTGCGCCGCGCTTTTTCCGCTTCCGCCCGACAGGTGCAGCCTTGCAGGTGGTCGTTCACGAGCCCCATCGCCTGCATGAAGGAATAGACGGTGGTCGGGCCGACGAACGACCAGCCGCGCTGCCTGAGCGCCTTCGAAAGCGCCACCGATTCGGGCGAGGTCGACATCTGGGCGAGCGCCGCCCGGTCGAGCCGCTTCGGGCGGTTTGCCGGCTTCGGCTCGTAGCGCCACACGAAGGCGGCGACCGAACCGGCCTCGTCAATCAGCTCCAGCGCGCGCTCGGCGTTGTTAATGACCGATTCGATCTTGCCGCGATGGCGCACGATGCCCGGATCGGCAAGGCAGCGCTTCACCTCGCGCGGCCCGAGGCGGGCGACCTTCTTGATGTCGAATCCGGCGAAGGCGGCGCGGAAGTTCTCGCGCTTCCTGAGGATCGTGATCCACGAGAGGCCGGCCTGGAAGCCTTCCAGGCAAAGCTTTTCGAAGAGGCGCCGGTCGTCGGCGACCGGCCGGCCCCATTCGTTGTCGTGGTAGCTGAGATAGAGCGGGTCGGCGCCCGGCCAGAAGCAGCGCGGCCGCCCGTCCGCGCCTTCGACGAGGCCGTCCGCGAGGCGCGTCATGCGGCTTCAAGCCTTGCCGCTCGGGCGCTTACCTCTATGAAAGACATGCAAGGCATATTTGCACCTATGGCTGCCAGCACCATGCGACCTTTGCCCCTCCGCCTTGCCGTTGCGCTCCTGCTTTGCCTTGTGGCGACGCCCGGCTTGGCATTCAGCAACGCGGAACTCATCGACGGCTTCCAGCGCACGGTCTTCGGCTCCGAATATCCGAGCGCGGGCTGGCAGTCCAATATCGTGAAGAAGTTCGTGAAGCCGGTCCGCGTCTATGTCGACGACCGTTCCGGCATGGGCCGCGGCGCCGAGGTCGCAAATTTCGTGCGTTCGCTACCCAACCTGATCGGCGGCCTCGACGTGCGCGTCGTCGCCGCGCCGGCCGCGGCGAACTTCCGCGTCTTCGTGGTCGATCGCAGCGACTATCGGACGATCGTCGCGCGCGAGGTCTACGGCCGGCCGACATCGACCTTCGCCCCGGGCAAGTGCCTCGTCCGCGTCGTCTCGACGTCGAGCGGGATCATCCGCTCCGACGCGGTGATCGTCGCCGACGAGGGCGATTTCCTCTTCCGCCGCTGCACGGTGGAGGAGGTGCTGCAAGGGCTTGGGCCGGTCAACGACGACCGTACCCTTTCGCAAAGCGTCTTCAACGACCGCTCGCCGCATTCGACCTTCACGAGCTTCGACCGGCATCTCGTGAACATGCTCTACGACCCGCGTGTCCGCCCCGGGATGAGCGAGGCGGACGTTGGGCGCGTACTGCCGGCTGTTGCCGCCACGGTCAGCGCGCGCCTCAGGTGACGGGAAACGGTTTCTTAGGCATAATAAAAAATTGCGCGGGCCGGTGACCCCAGCGCCGCCCGCCGTTCACTGAAGCGCAGTCATTTTCCGGCTAACGCTTCGTTACCGTTATCGATGAGTAGCGAGTCCGGTCATGCGTATCACTCTCTCCCTCCTTTTCCTCATGATGAGCGCCGTCTTCTCCCTCGCCGCGGCGGGTTCGACCCCGCAGACGAGCGGCGACCCCGCGATCGACGCGCAGTGGTTGCAGCTTGCGAGCAGCCAGAACCCGGTCGGCTCGAATCCGGTCGACCCGAACGCTACGCCGGCGACCGGTATCTTCCGCGCCTTCGGCGGTTCGCGGAACGCGCCCGCCCAGGCGCGGATGCCAGCGCAAGCCCGCCTGCAGGCGCGGGCGCCGCGGGCCACGATCGACCCCGCCTACCTGCCCAAGGTCGTCGACTACCAGACCAACGAGCGCCCCGGCACGATCATCATCGATACCGGCAGCCGCTACCTCTACGTCGTCCTCGACGGCGGCAAGGCGCAGCGTTACGGCGTCGGCGTCGGACGCGAGGGCTTCGCCTGGAAGGGGGCCGTCCATGTCGGCCGCAAGGCCGAGTGGCCCACCTGGACGCCGCCGGCCGAGATGCGCGTCCGCCAGCCCTATCTCCCGGTCTCCATGGCGGGCGGCCCCGACAACCCCCTCGGCGCGCGGGCGATGTATCTCTATGACGGTGGGCGCGACACGCTCTTCCGCATCCATGGGTCGAACGAGCCCTGGACCATCGGACATGCGGTCTCTTCCGGCTGCATCCGCATGCGTAACGAAGACGTGATCGAGCTCTACCAGCGCACGAGCGTCGGCACGAAAGTGGTGGTCCTCTAGGCCTGAGCCGGGGTCGTCGGCGGATTCTTCCGGGCGGGACCTTTGGGCCCCGCCCGTCGGCCGATGCGCGGATGCAACGCCTCCGCCGAAGCGTCCGCGGCGTGCTGGCGAGCCATTGCGAAATTCAGTATGAAACAAACGAGTCTCGGCGATTGGGCTTGGAGGTAGGAATGAGATTTCCCCATGCGGCTGGGGTCGCGTTGCTGAGCGTGGCCATGGGGCTTGTGGCTTTCGCGGCGGTTGCCACGCCTCGCACGGTTTACGATCCGGCGAGCCACTCCTTTATGACCTACGATCCGGACAAGTTGCGCCAGGACGCGCATTCGGCGCCGCGCACGCCCCCCACGATGGCGACGCCCGTCTATCCGAAGCCGGACAAGAAATTCGACCGCCAGATCGTCAACTACGACACGCCGGAAGCGCCGGGGACGGTCATCGTCGATACCAAGGACAAGTTCCTCTATTACGTGCTTGAGGACGGGCAGGCGATCCGCATGGGTGTTGGCGTCGGGCGCGAAGGCTTCGGCTGGACCGGCACGGTCCATGTCGGCAACAAGCAGGAGAACCCGAAGTGGTTTCCGCCGTCGGACATGGTGGGTCGGCAGCCTGAACTCGCGAAGTATCAGGTCGACGGCATGCCCGGCGGAGACGGCAATCCCCTCGGCGTGCGCGCGATCTATCTCTACGACGACAAGGGCAAGGACACCCTCTACCGTATCCACGGGACGATCGAGCCGAATTCGATCGGCCTGAACGTCTCCTCCGGCTGCATCCGCATGCTGAACGAGAACGTCACCGAGCTTTACGACCTGGTGAAGATCGGCACCACCGTCGTCGTGATGTGATCGAGGCGCATCGCTATCAAAAGGGCGGCCGCTTGGCCGCCCTTTTTGGTTTTCGCACACATCCTTGTCGTCACGGCCCGGACTTGATCCGGGCATCCATTCCACGTCCGCTATCCCGCCGCCTTCCGCTTCGCTTCCCTCCGCCGTGCATGGAGGATCGGCTCGGTGTAGCCGTTCGGCTGCTCGCGCCCCTTGAAGACGAGGTCGGATGCCGCCTGGAAGGCGACGCTGTCGTCGAAGTTCGGCGCCATCGGGCGGTAGAGGGGATCGCCGGCGTTCTGCCTGTCGACCACCGCTGCCATGCGCTTCAGCGTCTCCGTCACCTGCGCCCTCGAGACGATTTCATGGTGCAGCCAATTGGCGATGTGCTGGCTTGAGATTCTGAGTGTCGCGCGGTCCTCCATCAAGCCGACATTGTTGATGTCGGGGACCTTCGAGCAGCCGACGCCCTGGTCGACCCAGCGCACCACGTAGCCGAGAATCCCCTGGGCGTTGTTGTCGAGCTCCTTCTGAATGTCCTCCTGCGGCCAGTTCGGCCGCTCGGCGACAGGGATCGCCAGGATGTCGTCGATCGGTGCGCGCTTGCGTGATCTAAGCTCGTCTTGCCGCGCCTTAACGTCGACCTGGTGATAGTGGAGGGCGTGCAGCGTCGCCGCGGTGGGCGAGGGGACCCACGCCGTGTTCGCGCCGGCGCGCGGATGCGCGATCTTCTGTTTCAGCATGTCGGCCATCAGGTCGGGCATCGCCCACATGCCCTTGCCGATCTGCGCGCGGCCCGGAAGGCCGCACATCAGGCCGATATCGACGTTCGAATCCTCGTAGGCCTGGATCCAGGTCGAGGCCTTCATGTCGCCCTTGCGGATCATCGGCCCGGCTTCCATCGAGGTGTGGATCTCGTCGCCGGTGCGGTCGAGGAAGCCGGTGTTGATGAAGGCCACGCGGTCCTTCGCGGCGCGGATCGATTCCTTCAGGTTCAGCGTCGTGCGCCGCTCCTCATCCATGATCCCGACCTTGAGCGTGAAGCGCGGCAGGCCGAGAACCGTTTCGACGCGCCCAAAAAGCTCGTCGGTGAAGGCGACCTCTTCCGGCCCGTGCATCTTCGGCTTGACGATGTAGACGGAGCCCGCGCGGCTGTTCCTGCGCCTGCCGCTTGCGCCGATGTCATGAAGCGCGATCGCGGAGGTCACCATGGCGTCGAGAATTCCCTCCGGGATCGGCGCGCCATCATTCGTCGTGACGGCGTCGATCGTCATCAGGTGCCCGACGTTGCGGACGAGCATCAGGCTCCGCCCGTGCAGCGTCAGCGTTCCACCGGCAGGGCGCTTGAACGTCCGGTCTGAGTCGAGCGCGCGCTCGACGGTCTTGCCGCCTTTGTCGAACGTCGCGGTCAGATCGCCCTTCATCAGGCCGAGCCAGTTGCGATAGGCGGCGACCTTGTCCTCCGCGTCGACGGCGGCGATCGAATCCTCGAAGTCCATGATCGTCGTCATCGCCGCTTCGACGACGATATCGGCGATGCCGGCCGGATCGCCCTTGCCGATCAGATTCGTTGGATCGATGCGGATTTCAAGATGCAGGCCGTGGTGCTTGAGAAGCACGACGCTCGGCGTCGCCTCCGCACCTTCGTAGCCGACGAAGCGCGAAGCCTCCTTCAGGCCGACCGCGCCAGTTTTCGTCGCAACGGAGAGCGCGCCGTCCTTGACCGAGATGCCGGTCGCATCTCGCCACGACGCGCCGCCAAGCGGCGCCGCCTCATCGAGAACGCCACGCGCAAAATCGATGACGCGCTTGCCCCGCACCGGGTTGTAGCCCTTGCCCCGTTCGGCGCCGCCGTCCTCGGGGATCGCGTCGGTGCCGTAGAGCGCGTCGTAGAGGCTTCCCCAGCGCGCATTGGCGGCGTTCAGCGAATAGCGCGCGTTCATCACCGGCACGACGAGCTGCGGCCCGGCGACATCGGCGATCTCCGGGTCGACGTTCGTCGTGGCGATCGAGAAATCCGCCCCCTCGGGAAGGAGGTAGCCGATCCTTTGCAGGAAGGCTTTGTATTCGGCGAGATCGAAATTCTTGCCGCGGCGGTGGCGGTGCCATGCATCGATCTCCGCCTGCATGCGGTCGCGCTTCTCGAGGAGCGCGCGGTTCTTCGGCGCGAGATCGCGCACGATCGCGTCGAAGCCGGTCCAGAATTTTTCGGGCGCGACGCCGGTCCCCGGCAGCGCTTCCTCGTTCACAAAATCGTAGAGGCTCCGCTCGACCGCGATATCCCCGACCGCAACCCGATCCGTCATTCCGTTCTCCTGTCGTGATCTCGGTCTTGCCGATGGCGGGCGCTCACGAAACCCCTTCGCCGAAGGGCGATCCGCCGCGCCTGAGGAAGTCCGCGTCTTCCTCGCCGTAAGCCCAGTCGAGGAGCTCGACCGTGTGCAGGACGGGCACGTGCGTCCCCGACGCGATCTGTGCGATGCAGCCGATATTGCCGGCGGCGATCACGTCCGGCGCGACGGAGCCGATGTTCTTGACCTTGCGGTCGCGAAGCTGCCGGGCGATCTCGGGCTGCAGGATGTTGTAGGTGCCGGCCGAGCCGCAGCAGATGTGTCCCTCCGGCACCTCGCGCACCTCGAAGCCGGCGTTTCTGAGGAGTGCCCGCGGTTGCTGGATGACGCCCTGGCCGTGCGAGAGCGAGCAGGCGGCGTGATAGGCGACAACGAGGCCGGCGCCGCGCTTGCTCGGCGGCAGCTTGAGCCAGGCGAGATATTCCGAGATGTCGCCCGCAAGCGCGGCGACGCGCGCCGCCTTCTCGGCGTAGGCACGGTCGTCGCGGAAGAGATGCGCGTAGTCCTTGATCGTGGTGCCGCAGCCCGACGTGGTGGTGAGGATCGCGTCGAGACCTTCGCCTTCGATCTCGTCGATCCACGCGTCGATGTTGGCGCGCGCGAGGTGCCGCGCCTGGCTCGCCCGGCCCATGTGATGAACGAGCGAGCCGCAGCAGCCTTCGCCCTTGGCGAAGACCACTTCGACGCCGAAGCGGCTCAGGAGCCGCACCGCGGAGATGTTGATGCCGGGATCGAGCACGGCCTGCGCGCAGCCGTTCAGAAGCGCCACGCGGGCGCGCTGCGCAACCTCCGGCGTGAAGCTCACGCCGGGCCGGATCGACGAGCGCGGCGGGAGCTGCGTCGGCGCCAGCCCGAGCATCGCCTCGAGCCGCTTGCCGGCGACGCCGAATCGTCTGGCGAAAGGCAAAACACCGCGCGCGAGTCCGGCGAACCGGAGCGCCAGGCGGAAGCGGCGGCGATAGGGAAGCACGGCGGCGAGAAGCCGGCGGAAGAGCCGGTCGAGAAAGGGCCGGCGATAGGTCTCCTCGATGCGCACGCGAGCCTGGTCGACGAGGCGCATGTAGTCCACGCCCGAGGGGCAGGTGGTCATGCAGGAGAGGCAGGAGAGGCAGCGGTCGATGTGGGTCGTCACCTCCTCCGATGCCGGCTTGTCGTTCTCCAGCATGTCCTTGATCAGGTAGATTCGTCCGCGCGGCGAATCGAGCTCGTTGCCGAGTTCCAGATAGGTCGGGCAGGTGGCGAGGCAGAAGCCGCAATGCACGCAGCGCCGCAGCACCTCATCCGCTTCCTGGATGTCGGGATTGGCGAGCTGCTCGAGCGTGAACGTGGTCTGCATCTTTAGACGCCCGCCGTCATCCGCCCGGGGTTCAGAATGCCGCGCGGGTCGAACTGGTCCTTGAGCCGCCGCGACAGCGCGGCGAGCGCCGCCGGCTGCGGCTCGAAGGGCGGGACCGCGGCGCGGAGCGCCGAGCTGCCGCGCATCAGCGTCGCATGGCCGCCGCCCGCCGCCGCGACGGCGATGCGGATATCGCGCGCCAGCCCGTCTTTCCTCTCCGCATCGACCTCGATCCAGACGAGTCCGCCCGACCAGTCGTAGAAATAGCGTATCTGATGGGTCTCCTTGAGCGCGGCAACGACCGACGGCCCGGCCTTCGGCGCGACGCTGACCCGCCACACCGGACGCGACGTCGTGCCGAAGGCGGAGGCGTCGCGAATGGCGCGCCAAACGCCTTCCGACTGCGCGCCCTCGAGCACCGCGACCTCGCCGAGGCGCCCGACCAGCGCGGTGAGCTTCTCGGCGCGGTAGTCGACGGAGGGCGCGATGCCTTCAAGCCGGAGGAGCGTCGTCGCGCGGCCTCCTGAGGGGAAGGCCGCGTCGGGAACCTCCGCCACCAGATTCTCCGGCAGGTGCGCCGCGCCCGATACGTCGAACGACGTCGCCATCGATTTGCAGAGCGTGGTGATGGCGCTCAGATCGTCGAGGCCGGCGACAACGAGCGTCGCCGAGGCCTCCGGCTTGGGCAGCACCTTGAAGGTCGCGTCGGTGACGACAGCGAGCGTGCCCCAGGAGCCAGCGAGGCCCTTCGAGAGATCGTAGCCGGTGACGTTCTTGACCACGCGCCCGCCCGACTTGAACGCTTCGCCGCGGCCGGAGACGGCGTTGATGCCGAGCACATGGTCGCGCGCCGCGCCGGCCTTGATGCGCCGCGGGCCGCTGGAATTGGCGGCAAGCAAGCCGCCCATGGTGCCGCGCCCACGCACGCCGCCGAAGAGCGGACCGAAATCCATCGGCTCGAAGGCAAGCATCTGGTTGTGGTCGGCAAGCAGCGTCTCGACATCGGCGACCGGCGTTCCCGCCTTGACCGAAAGCACGAGCTCCTCAGGCTCGTAGAGCGTGATGCCGGAAAGACCGGAGATGTCGAGTCCGTATTCGGTCTGTACCGGGCGTCCCATGCCGCGCTTCGAGCCGTGGCCGAAGACCTCGAGCGGAATCTCCTCCGCCGCCGCCCAGCGGACCGCGCCGAGCACGCCATCGGCATCGGCGGGCTTGAGCGTCGTCTCCATTCCCGCTTTCAAAACCTCGGCAGGTCGGGATACGCCACCTTGCCCTTGTGCACGTGCATGCGGCCGAGCTCGGCGCAGCGGTGAAGCTCCGGGAACATCTTGCCCGGATTGAGCAGGTGGTTCGGGTCGAACGCGCACTTCACCCGCTCCTGCTGCGCGAGGTCGTCCTTGGAGAACATCACCGGCATCAGGTCGCGCTTCTCCACGCCGACTCCGTGCTCGCCGGTCAGCACTCCGCCGACCTCGACGCAAAGCCGCAGGATGTCGGCGCCGAAGGCCTCGGCGCGCTCCAGCTCGTCGGCGTTGTTGGCGTCGTAGAGGATGAGCGGATGCAGGTTGCCGTCGCCGGCGTGGAAGACGTTGGCGACGCGGAGCCCGTATTTCTCGGAGAGCTCGCGCGTCCGGTGGAGCACCTCCGGCAGCGCCTTCCGCGGGATCGTGCCGTCCATGCAGTAATAGTCCGGCGAGATGCGGCCGACCGCCGGGAAGGCCGCCTTGCGGCCGGCCCAGAAGGCCTGCCGCTCCGCCTCGCTCTGCGAGACGCGGAAGACGGTCGCCTTGTTGGCGAGCGCGATCTGCTCGACCTGGGTCAGAAGCGCGGCGACCTCCCGCTGCGGGCCGTCGAGCTCCACGATCAGGAGCGCCTCGACGTCGCGCGGATAGCCGGCATGGACGAAGTCCTCCGCCGCGTGGATCGCCGGTCTGTCCATCATCTCCATGCCGCCGGGAATGATTCCGGCGCCGATGATGTCGGCGACGCAGCGCCCCGCATCCTCGCTCGACGCAAAGCCGATCAGCGCCGCGCGCGCCGTCTCCGGCGAGCGCAGGATGCGGACCGTCACCTCGGTTACGACCCCGAGCAGGCCCTCCGAGCCGGTCATCAGGCCGAGCAGATCGTAGCCCTCGCTGTCGAGATGCTTGCCGCCGAGCCTGATCGTTTCGCCGGTGATCAGCACTACCTCGATGCCGAGCACGTTGTTGGCGGTCAGACCGTATTTCAGGCAATGCACGCCGCCGGAATTCTCCGCCACGTTGCCGCCGATCGAGCAGGCGATCTGCGAGGAAGGGTCGGGCGCGTAGTAGAAGCCATGCCGCGACACGGCGTTGGTCACGCCGAGATTGGTCACGCCCGGCTGCACCACCACGACGCGATTGTCGTAGTCGACCTCGAGCACCTTGTTGAACTTCGACATGACCAGGAGCACGCCGTCGGCAAGTGGCAGCGCGCCGCCGGAGAGCGACGTGCCGGAGCCGCGCGGCACGACGCGGATGCCGTTCTCGTGGCAGTAGCGCAAGACGCGGCTCACCTGGTCGACAGTCTCCGGCAGCACCGCCAGCATCGGCGCCTGCCGGTAGGCGGTGAGCCCGTCGGTCTCGAAAGCGCGCAGCGCGTCGGCATGCACGACCACGCCTTCGCCGGGGACGATGGCGCGCAGATCCCGCACGATCGTCTCCCGCTTGGCGATCACGTCCGCCTTCGGCTTCGGCATGGAGAGCGTCATAAGCCCTTCACTAGGGCCTTTTTCCCGGCCTGTCGAATGGGCTCTGAGCCGGCTTTCGGCCGCATTGGCGGCTGATATCCAATTGGATTTGACCGACCCCGGACGCGCGTGGCAATCGTGCTTCCAAGCCCATGACAAAAGCCCCCTTCGCCGAGCGCCAATGAGCGAGCCTGTCCCCGCCGCCCCAAGGGTCGGCCTCTTCGTGACCTGTCTCGTCGACCTTTTCCGCCCCTCGGTCGGCTTCGCGGCGCTGAAGCTCCTGGAGGACGCGGGATGCCGCGTGGAAGTTCCGGAGGCGCAGACCTGCTGTGGCCAGCCCGCCTACAATTCCGGCGACCAGCGTGACGCCGCGACGATCGCGAAAAGCGTGATCGCCGCCTTCGAAGGCTACGACTATGTGGTCGCGCCCTCCGGCTCCTGCGCCGGCATGATCAAGAAGCATTATCCGGCGCTTCTCGCCGACGCGCCGGACTGGCAGGCGCGCGCGGAGCGGCTCGCTGCAAAGACCTACGAGCTGGTGAGCTTCCTGGCCGACGTGCGCGGGATCGAGAAGGTGGCGGCTCGCCATTCAGGCAGCGTCACTTATCACGATTCCTGCTCTGGCCTGCGCGAGCTCGGCATCCAGGCGCAGCCGCGCAAGCTTCTGCGCTCGGTCGAAGGACTGGAGCTCACGGAGCTTCCGGAGGCCGATGTCTGCTGCGGCTTCGGCGGCACATTCTGCGTCAAGTATCCCGACATCTCGAACGCCATCGTCGAGAAGAAGACCGCGGCGATCGCCGGGACCGGCGCGGAGACGCTGCTCGCCGGCGATCTCGGCTGCCTCTTGAACATGGCGGGCAAGCTGAAGCGCGAAGGCCACGCCACGAAGTCGCGTCACGTCGCCGAGGTGCTCGCGGGCATGGCCGACGGCCCGGCGATCGGGGAGCCGGAATGAACGCGTCGGCGATCACACGCGTCCTCTTCGCTACGCTCGGCCTTTCTGCGTCCGCGGCGCCGGCGGCCGCGCTCAACATCGCCGACTTCTACGAGTCGTGCTTCAGCCAGAGCTACGATGCCGCGTATCTCGCAAAGCATCCGGGGCAACGCGTCGGCGCAATGCGAGCCGAGATCATCGACTGGGGGGACAATCCCTTCGTGCGCATCCATTACACTTTGCGAAATGGGAAAACCTATCTGACTGGCGGCGATTGCTACGACGGAATTCAAGGCGGCTTCACCTGCCATCGCTGCAAGGACGAGAGCTGCGCGACCGGTGATCAGACATTCAAGCTGCTTTTGAAGAGCAGGAACGCGATCGTCATCGTCAACGATACGACCGGCCTGTCGGCCAAGAACGACGACGGCGGAATCGACACGCTGCCGGCCGGCGGTGAGCGCGGGGTTTTCGCGCTCGGCCGCACCGCCGCTTCGGCATGCCAGAAATAACGCCGCCGATGCACATCACCGCCGAGCACTTCAAGGAGAATGCCCGCCGCGCGCTTGCCGACGCGCAGCTTCAGCGCGCATTGAATCACGTCCGCGGCAATTTCGTCGACAAGCGCGCCAAGGCGGTCGCGGGGCTTCCGGAGTTCGAGCAGCTGCGCGCCGAGGCGCGCGGCATCAAGGACCACACGCTTGCCCACCTCGACCTCTACCTCGAGGCTTACGAGGCGCGCGTCGTCGCGCAGGGCGGCCAAGTGCATTTCGCCGAGACCGCCGACGATGCGCGGAAGGCGATCCTCGACATCTGCCGCAAGGCCGGCGCGAAGACGGTAACCAAGGGCAAGTCGATGGTCTCCGAGGAGATCGGGCTGAACGACCACCTCGCCGAGAACGGCATCGCGGCGATCGAGACCGACCTCGGCGAATACATCATCCAGCTCCGCGGCGAGGTGCCGAGCCACATCATCGCGCCCGCCGTGCATTTGAACAAAGACCAGGTGGAGGCCGATTTCCGCCGCGTCCACACGCACCTTCCGCCCGAGCGCGATCTTTCCGAACCGACCAGCCTTCTGGCCGAAGCGCGCGGCGTGCTGCGCGACCGCTTCCTTGCCGCCGATGTCGGCGTCACCGGCGCGAACTTCCTCGTCGCCGAGACGGGAACCTCGATCATCGTGACCAACGAGGGGAACGGCGATCTGACGCAGATCCTGCCGCGCATCCACATCGTCATCGCCTCGATCGAGAAGGTGGTGCCGACGCTTGCCGACGCTTCGACGATCCTGCGTCTTCTCGCGCGCTCGGCGAGCGGCCAGGAGATGTCGGTCTATACGACGCTTTCGACCGGCCCACGTCGCCCGGAGGACCCCGACGGCCCCGAGGAATACCACGTGGTCATCCTCGACAACGGCCGCACCGCGATCCTCGGCACCGAGTATCAGGCAACGCTCCGCTGCATCCGCTGTGGCGCCTGCATGAACCATTGTCCGGTCTATCACGCGATCGGCGGGCACGCTTACGGCGCGACCTACCCGGGGCCGATCGGGCAGGTTCTCGATCCCGTCGTCTTCGGGCTGGAGAAGACGCACGAGCTTCCGAACGCCTCCACCTTCTGTGGGCGCTGCGAAAGCGTCTGCCCGATGATGATCCCGCTTCCAGGTCTGATGCGGCATTGGCGCGAGAAGGAATTCGAACGCGGCCTCTCGCCGGCGACGCAGCGCTTCGGCATCCGCTTCTGGGCGTTCTTCGCGAAGCGTCCGGCGCTCTATCGCCTGACGACGCGGATCGCCATGCGCGCGCTCGGCAATCTCGGGCACGCCCAGGGCCGCTTCAAAATGCTGCCGCTTGCGGGCGGCTGGACCAGGCACCGCGATCTGCCGGCCCCGGCCGGCCGCACCTTCATGGATCTCTATCGCGAGCGGAGACGCGCGACATGAGCGGCCGCGACGCCGTGCTTGCCAAGGTGCGGCGCGCGCTCGGCGTCTCCGCCGACGACGCGGCGCGGAAAAGCGCGGTTGAGTCGCGCCTCGCGGAGGCGAAGCCCAACACCATCCCCGCACGCGGGCAGCTCGACCGTGCGGGCCGCGTGGCGCTCTTCAAGGAGATGGCGGAGCGCGTTTCGGCAACGGTCGAGCGCCTTTCCTCGCCTGACGACGTGCCGGCGGCGATCGCCAGTTACCTCCGCGGCCACAATCTCCCTTCGCAGATCCGCAGCGGCGCCGATCCGGCGATCGCGGCGCTGCCCTGGTCGCGCGAGCCGCATCTTGAGCGCCTGCAAGGCGCGTCGGACGGGCACGATACCGTGTCGTTCAGCCATGCTTTCGCGGGCGTCGCGGAGACGGGAACGCTGGTGCTTCTTTCCGGGCCCGACAACCCGACGACACTCAATTTCCTGCCCGACACGCATATCGTGATGCTGTCGGCGGACGACGTTGCCGGCGACTACGAGGCGGTCTTGCGCGGCCTCCGCGAGCGCTACGGCGTCGGCGTGCTGCCGCGCACCGTGAACCTTGTCACCGGCCCCTCCCGCTCCGCCGACATCGAGCAGACGCTGCTCCTCGGCGCGCACGGGCCGCGCGCGCTGCACATCATCGTGGTGGGCTAGGCGGGCCGCCCGCTTGCGCTGGACAAGCGTGTGAGACGCCCGTATCGTTTCTGCAAATCAACCGGCCTGCAGCCAGCCGGACCAGGAAACGTCTTCGAGTGGGTGGGTGCCGCACGTGGCTGTTCTTCAGCTCAGCAAGATATCGAAGCATTTTGGCGCGATCACCGCGCTGACCGATGTCGATTTGACGCTCGAGCCGGGCGAGGTGCTCGGCCTCATGGGCGACAACGGCGCCGGCAAGTCGACGCTGGTGAAGATCATCGCCGGCAACTTCCCGCAGTCGTCGGGCCAGATCATCATAGATGAGGGTCCGGTGCACTTCCACAAGCCGATCGAAGCGCGGGAGAAGGGCATCGAGATCGTCTATCAGGACCTCGCTCTCTGCGACAATCTGACGGCGGCGGCGAATGTCTTTCTCGGCCGCGAACTGAGGACGCGCGTCGGACCGCTCCGCTTTCTCGACTTCAACTCGATGTACAAGCGCGCCGGCGAGCTCTTCGCCGAGCTGAAGTCGGAGACGCGGCCGCGCGACCTGGTGCGTAAGATGTCGGGCGGGCAGCGCCAGGCAGTGGCGATCGCCCGCACGCGCCTTTCGGACTCGAAAATCGTGCTGATGGACGAGCCGACCGCCGCGATCTCGGTGCGGCAGGTTGCGGAGGTGCTCGATCTCATCCGCCGACTTCGTGACCAGGGCATCGCCATTGTCTTGATCAGCCATCGCATGCCCGACGTGTTCGCGGTTGCCAACCGCGTTCTCGTCCTGCGGCGCGGACGCAAGGTGGCCGAAAAAGCCATCTCGGACTCGAGCCCGGAGGAAGTGACGGGGCTGATCACTGGGGCGATCCATGCAGCCTGACGGAGGTCCGGCCGGGAACGTCGGAATAGCGTCGCCCGCGACCGGCGGCGTGGCGATCGAAGACGTCGTCGGCATCCGCGAACAGACGCTCTTCGAAAAGCTGATTTCCAGTCAACCGTTCTGGGTGACGATCGCGCTGCTCGCGATCATCCTCCTCATGTGCGTGCTGCAGCCGGAGGCCTTCGCTTCGTCGGAGAACTTCTACAACATCACGCGCAACTTCGCCTATATCGGCATCATGTCGGTCGGCATGGTGGCGGTGATCATCACCGGCGGCATCGACCTCTCGGTCGGGTCGACCATGGGTCTTGTCGGCGTTGTCTGCGGCGTGATCCTGCAGGCCGGGCAGCACTGGGCTTTGGCGGTGGCCGCCGGCCTCGCTACGGGAATGCTCGTCGGGCTGATCAATGGGATACTCATCGCCTATGTCGGCCTTTCGGCCTTCGTGGTGACGCTCGGCATGCTGTCTTTCGCGCGCTCGGTCGCGATCGTGCTCTCGGGCAACAAGATGCTCTACAACTTCGGGCCCTACAAACCCGGCTTCAAGGCCATCGGCGGCGGCGAGCTGCTCGGCATGTCGAACATGGTGTGGACGCTGATCCTCCTGGCCATCGTCGTCGGCGTGGTGCTGAAATTCACGCGTTGGGGTCGGCATCTCTATTCGGTCGGCGGCAACGAGCAGGCGGCGCGCCTGACCGGCGTCCCCGTCGACCGCGTCAAGGCGCAGGCCTACATGCTGTCCGGACTGACGGCGGCCATCTCAGCGATCCTCGTGGTCGGCTGGCAGGGTTCTGCGATCAACGCGCTCGGCACCGGCTACGAGCTGAAGGTGATCGCCTCGACCGTCATCGGCGGCGCCAACCTGATGGGTGGCGAGGGCGGCACCTACGGGTCGGTTATCGGCTCGGCGCTGCTCGAGGTCATCCGCAACTCGTTGCTGATGCAAGGCATCGATTCCAATTGGCAGGGCGCCTTCGTCGGCGTCTTCATCGTTCTCGCGGTCCTGCTTGAAAAGGTCCGCGGACGGAGGCGCGCGTGACGTCTGGTGCATCCCCGCACCGCGCGCGGTCTTGAGTAGGGGAAAGGGAGGAAGTGGAATGAGGAAATATCTGACAGGGGTTGCCGTCATCGCGGCGGTCATGGCAGCTGGCGCGTTCATCGCCAGTCACAGCGTCGCCGCGGACAAGAAGCTGGTCATCGCCGTGGTTCCGAAAAACCTGAACAACCCGTTCTTCGATCAGGCGAAGCTCGGTTGCGAAAAGGCGGTCTCCGAAATCGGCGCCGACAAGGTCGAATGCTTCTTCACCGGCCCCGGCGAGCACGGCGGCGGCGATGAGCAGGTGCAAATCGTTGCCGACCTGATCGCCAAGGGCGTGGACGGAATCGGCGTGTCGGCCGCGAACGCCGCGGCGATGGCGAGCGTGCTCGGCGACGCAAAGGCGAAGGGCATTCCGGTCATCACGTGGGACTCCGACCTTCTGCCGGAGAACAAGGACCTGCGCGTCGCCTATATCGGCACGCACAACTACGACATCGGCGCCAACATCGCGAAGCTCGTGCAGAAGATCAAACCGAACGGCGGCACGATCTGCATCCAGTCGGGCGGCGCCGCTGCGGCCAACCACAACGAGCGCATGCAGGGCATCCGCGACACGCTTGGCGGAATGACCGGCACGGAGTCTCCGGGCGTTCGCCTGACCGGCCAGAACGGCTGGACCGAGGTTGACGGCTGCCCGCTCTACACGAACGACGACTTCCCGCTGTCGGTTCAGCAGATGGAAGACATCCTCGGCAAGTATCCGGACCTCGATGCCTTCACGCCGACCGGCGGTTTCCCGCAGTTCGTGCCGGACGCCTACCGCGCCGTCGCTGAGAAGTACAAGGACAAGATCGCCTCGGGCAAGCTCGCGCTCGTCGTCGCCGACACGCTGCCGGTGCAGATCGACCTGATGAAGGAAGGTCTTTCGGCCGGACAGGTCGGTCAGCGGCCATTCGAGATGGGCTACAAGGTCATCTACGCGATCAAGGACATGCATGACGGCAAGCCGGCGCCGGCCGACCCGACCTATACGGGTCTCGACGTCTGCACGCCCGAGACAGCCGACACCTGCATCGGCGGCTGATCGCATCGCGTCTTGCGTTAGCAATTGCGGGCGGGGCTTCGGCCCCGCCCGTTTCGTTTCTCACGGTGCGAAGGCGCGCCCGAGCGGCTGCTGATCCTTCGGGCTGACGCCGAGCGCCGTTTCGATGTTGGTCAGGAAGTCGGCGTATTCGTCCCAGCGGATCGTCCCCTCCTCGGCCATGCGCCCGGCGATGTAGATGGCGGCGCCGGCAAGCTCCGAGACGAAAAGGACGGGATCGCGCACGGGCTCCCGCCATGCCTTGACGCGCGGGCCCTTGACGCGCCGTAGCGCGATGACCGCGTAGTGCGCCCTTCCGTGCTCGACGAGCGCAGCGAGCACGCGCGCTTTCTGGTCGTCGCCGAGCTGGCCGACGAAGCTTCCGATCACGCCGCCCGAAATCCTGAGCGCCGAGACCGTGGGCGGAACGCCCGTCTCGAAGTCGCTGCGTATCGTCGCCTTGAGCGTCGGGAAATCGCGCGGAAACTGCCGCCCGCGTGGATAAAGGAGGAGGAGGGCGTCGAGGTTTCGCATGACCGCGTCGCGATGGTTGAGCCGCCGGAAGAACCTGCGCATCGGCGGCTCCTCACGCGCTCGCGGTGCGCCGGCGTTTCGCGTCTGCGAGGATCGCGCGCGCGGCGTTGTGCCCTGGCACGCCGGTTACGCCGCCGCCCGGATGCGTGCCGGAGCCGCAGAGATAAAGTCCGGGGATCGGCGCGCGATAGTCGGCGTGACCGAGCATCGGCCGGGCGGAGAAGATCTGATCGAGCGAAAGCTGGCCGTGAAAGATATCGCCGCCGAGAAGCCCGAAGGTGCGTTCGAGATCGAGCGGCGAGAGCACCTGCCGCCCGATGACGGACGACGAGAAATTCGGCGCGTAGGCGCCGACCGTCGCGATCATCAGGTCGGCGACCTTCTCCTTGTGGTCGTCCCACGATGCGCCGCCGGGGGAATCGCTCGGCAGCGCCGGCGCGACATGCTGGCAGAAGAGGCTCGCGACGTGCCGTCCGGGCGGCGCGAGCGTGTCGTCCAGCGTCGAGGGGACCAGCATCTCGATGATCGGCGCCTTCGACCAGCCATGCGCTTTCGCATCGAGGAAGGCGCCGTCCATATAGGCGAGGCTCGGTCCGATGATGATGCCGGCGGAATGATGCTCGCCGAGCGCCTTGCCGGGAGCGGCGGAGAAATCCGGCAGCTCGGAGAGCGCGACGTTCATGCGGAAGGTGCCGGAGCCGGAGCGCCAATGCGTCATGCGCCTGAGGAACTCCGCGTCGAGCGTCGCCGGGTCGAGCATCTGCGTGAAGAGAAGCTTCGGATTGAGGTTCGACGCGACGATCTTCGCACGGAAGATCTCGCCGCCTTCGGTCGCGACGCCGACGGCGCGGCCCTTCTCCACGATCACCTCGCGCACCGCGCTGTCGAGGCGGATGTCGACGCCGCGCGAAGAACAGCATTTCGCCATCGCCTGCGTGATCGCGCCCATGCCGCCGATCGCATGGCCCCAAACGCCGCGCTTGCCGTTCACCTCGCCGAAGACGTGATGCAGGAGCACATAGGCGGTGCCTTGCGCGTAGGGACTCTGCATAGGTACCGACGATGCCGTCGAAGCCGAGGACGGCCTTGATCGGGTCGCTCTCGAACCAGGAATCGAGGAAGTCGCCGGCCGATTTCAGGAGGAGGTCGAGGAAGTCGCGCCGCGCCTCCGCGTCGAGCCCGCCGAGCCTGCGCCCGAGCGGCGCGGCTTTCAGAAGCTCCGGCAGTATACCCCAGCCTTCGGCGAGTACGTTCGGCGGCGTCTCCAGCAGAAGGCTGCGGAGCACGTCGGCGACGCGGTCGAGCCGCGCCGCGTAGTCGTCGAGCCGCGCCGCGTCCTTCTCGGAGAATTTCGCCACCTCCGCCTTGGTCCGGCCCGCGCCAACCTTCAGCGAGCGGCCGTCGGGAAGCGGCAGGAAGTTCGCGACCGCCCGCTCCACGATCCTGAGCCCGTGCGCCGGCAAGGCGAGGTCGCGGATGATCTTCGGGTTAAGAAGCGAGACGGTGTAGGAGGCGACGGAGTTCCTGAAGCCCGGATGGAATTCTTCCGTGACGGCCGCGCCGCCGACGATCGCGCGGCGCTCGAGCACCGTCACCTTCAGCCCGGCCTCGGCCAGATAGGCGGCGCAGACGAGGCCGTTGTGCCCCCCTCCGATGATGATGGCGTCGGTTTCGATCAAGCCTGAGCCTCGCGGCGCGATCCCCTCCTCCTTGCGGGGAGGGACTGGGGGGAGGGGTGTCGTTTGACGACGCTTAGCGCAAGCATGCCCCTCCCAATCGGTCCTTTGGACCGGCGGCCTTCCCGCCACAAGGGGGTGAAAGTCTCTCCCGCCACGGGCCCTTCGACCTAAACCATGCTTCGACCGCCCGGTTGCCGCCGTCGCGCCGGCCGGCTACTAAAGGCGGCCCGCAAAAACGGGTTCGTAACAAGACCACGCCGGAATGATGGTTCACCCAGCGTACAAGCCGAAGCGTCCCTCGGCTTTCTCCCGCATCCTGATCCTTGGCTCGGCGCTCGCCGCCGCTTCGCTCGCAACGCCAAGCGTCGCGCTTGAAGCAGCCATCGTGAAGGGACTGAAGGAGCTCGATCTCGGCGCCCGGCTCGAGCAGCGCTGCGACATCGAGGCGATGAACCGCATCGCGAAGGACAAGAAGGGCTACAGGCCCGAGCGCGTGGTGGCCGGAGCCACCGCCGAGGCCAAGGTCGACGGCGACTCGCTTATGGGCGACGGCGCGGCCTTCCGCTCGAAGGG
Source organism: uncultured Alphaproteobacteria bacterium (assembly GCA_963739005.1). Classification (GTDB taxonomy): domain Bacteria; phylum Pseudomonadota; class Alphaproteobacteria; order Rhizobiales; family Afifellaceae; genus DASWJZ01. The sequence goes on from CAVTYQ010000004.1 coordinate 292,812, forward strand.
CAAGTGGTACCGGCTCTCCTATGCCTGCAAGACCACGGCCGACCACATGGACGTGCTCGACTTCAACTACAAGATCGGCGACGCCATTCCCGAGAGCGACTGGCAGAAGTACGACCTCTGGGATTAGCGCCGGTCCGGCTCGCCGGCGTAGAGGTCTTCCGGCGGTTGCCGCGACGCCCCCATCCCGCTACTAAGCACGCGCCCGCCTTCCAGTCCGTCGAATGGCGGGCTTTCTGATATTTCCGAGAACGCGTTCCGCCCACGATGGCTGACCCGAAAAAGAACAAGCTTGAGCCGAAACTGCCGCGCGGCTTCGCCGATCGCGGGCCGGAGGATATCCGCGCCGTCGACAGGATGATGGCGACGATCAAGGCGGTCTACGAGCGCTACGGCTTCGAGCCGGTGGAGACGCCCTTCGTCGAATACACGGAGGCGCTTGGAAAATTCCTGCCCGACCAGGATCGCCCGAACGAGGGCGTATTCTCCTTCCAGGACGAGGACGAGTCTTGGCTGTCGCTGCGCTACGATTTGACCGCGCCGCTGGCGCGCTACGTGGCGGAGAATTACGAGCGGCTGCCGAAGCCTTATCGGAGCTACCGCGCCGGCTGGGTGTTTCGGAATGAGAAGCCGGGGCCGGGGCGTTATCGCCAGTTCATGCAATTTGATGCGGATACGGTGGGCGCGTCGTCACCGGCGGCCGACGCGGAGATCTGCATGATGGCGGCGGACACGATGGAGGCGCTGGGATTTGAGCGCGGACAGTACGTCATCAAGGTGAACAGCCGCAAAGTGCTCGACGGCGTGATGGAGGCGATCGGCGTCAAGGATGAACGACAGAAGCTCATGGTGCTTCGTGCGATCGACAAGCTTGATCGACTCGGGAAAGGCGGCGTTGAGGCGCTCCTTGGCAAGGGACGAACCGACGAAAGCGGTGACCATACGACCGGCGCCGATCTGGAGCCGGATCAGATCGCCACAGTCATGTTTTTCACGTCTGGCCACCGGGGCAGTGCAATTCGTGCCGTCGACTACCAAGCAGGGATCATTGACGACGAGACAACGTTCGAAATCGACGGTGAGACATGGGTGGACTCGAACTTTGAGCTACTGAATCGTTGGGAAGATAGGCTCATCGCAACTGGTGGCCCTGACAAATCGGCCGCCGGCCTAGAAGGGGTGAACGCGGTTCGCCGGATAGCTGAGTACTGCACGGCGGCGGGCTACGGTACGAAGCGAATCGTCGTCGACTCCTCCGTCGTCCGCGGCCTCGAATATTACACCGGCCCCGTCTTCGAGGCGCAGCTCACCCTCGAAGTGCCGAACGAGAAGGGCCAGCCGGTCGTCTTCGGCTCGGTCGGCGGGGGTGGACGCTATGACGGGCTGGTCGGACGGTTCAGGGGAGAAGACGTTCCGGCGACCGGCTTCTCCGTCGGCGTCTCTCGTCTCGCCGCGGCGCTGAGGGCCGTCGGCAAGCTCGGCGATGAAGGTCTTTCCGGCCCCGTCGTCGTGACGGTGATGGATAAGGCGCGCCTCGCCGAGTACCAAAAAATCGTCGCCGATCTCCGCAATGCCGGCGTCGCGGCCGAGATGTATCTCGGCTCATCCGGCATGAAGGCGCAGCTCAAATATGCCGACCGCCGAAATTCCCCCGCCGCCATCATCGCCGGCAGCCAGGAATTCGAGTCCGGCAAGCTGCAGGTGAAGGACCTCGCCGCCGGCAAGGCGCAGGCGGCGGCGATCGCCGGTCACGACGCCTGGCGCGACGAGCGGCCCGGGCAATTCGAGGTTCCCGCCAGCGACATCGTGGCGGAAGTGCGGAAGCTGCTGAAGAAGCAGCGTTCGAGCTGACCGCGATGCGTAGCGCGTTGCCGCTGATTTCCCTCCCCCCTTGCGAGGGAGGGCCAGGGAGGGGGGATAGAAGAAGGCCGCGGCGGTGTCCTTCCCCCTTCTCTGTCTCTCTCCCGCAAGGGGGGAGAGAGTCCGCCCTTCCTCCGCAAGGGGGGAGGGAATCGCGCGCAGCTGCTTGATGCCCCCCCTCGCCACTCACCTTCGCGCGCTCTTCGATGGCGCCGGCGCGCGCTTCGTCGATGTGCCGGTGCTGCACCCGGCCGATCCGTTTCTGGAGACGGCGGGCGAGGACATCCGTCGCCGGATGTTCGTCACCGAAGGGCCGCAGGGCGAGCGGCTGGCGCTCCGCCCCGACTTCACAATCCCCGTCTGTCTCGCGCACCTCAAAGACGGCGCCGGTTCGGCGCGCTACGCCTATCGCGGTCTCGTCTTCCGCCGCCACGACCAGGGTTCGCCGCAGCGGCTTGAGACCGGCTACGAGGACATCGGCAATGCCGATCGCGTCATCGCCGACGTCGATGCGCTGGCGCTCGCGGTCGCCTGCGCGAGCGAAGCCGCGCCGGGCGGTATCGCGGTCCGCCTCGGCGACATCACGCTCTTCACGTCGCTGCTTCGCGCGCTCGGCCTGCCGGGGCGCTGGCGGCGGCGGCTCCGCCGCTCCTTTGGCCTGCCCAAGGTCATGCGCGCCAATCTCGACCGCATGGTCGCGCCGCGCGAGGCGGAGGATCGCCGGCTCGATCCAAAACTCCGCGCCGTCGCTGAAAATCATGACGGCCTTGTCGCGCTCCTAGCCGAGCGCCACGCCGCGCACGGCCATCAGGACGGCGCAGGGCGCTCGCCGCAGGAAATCGCCGAGCGCTTCCTCTCACAGCGCGCGATCCCCGATGCGGCGGTCGCCGTGCGCGCCGCAAAAATCGTCGGCGCATATCTTGCGCTCAAGGCGGAGCTGTCGGCGGCCGCCGGCACGGTTTGCGCATTCGCAAAGGAACACGCGCTCGATCTCTCAGGCGCTCTCGAATTCTTCGCAAAGCGCGCCGACGTGATCGCAGAGCGCGCGCCCGGCGTGGCGATAGGTTTCGAGGCGGGTTTCGGCCGCCCGCTCGACTATTACACCGGCCTCGTATTCGAGATCCGCGCCGCCGGGCTCGTCGAGCCGCTGATCGGCGGCGGCCGCTACGACCGCATGATGGAGATGCTCGGCGCGGCGGAGCCGGTGCCGGCCGTCGGCTTCACCATGCGGCTCGACCAGGTGGAGGCGGGCGAATGAATGGCGCGCTCGTCATCGCGCTCCCCTCCAAAGGACGGCTCATGGAGGATGCGGAGGCGCTTCTCGCCCGCGCCGGCTTGCACGTCGAAAAGCGTGATGCGCGCGGCTATCGCGGCCGCGTCAGCGGCCCCAATAAAATCGAGGGCGATATCGAGATCGCCTTCCTCTCCGCCTCCGAGATCGCGCGCGAGCTTGCCGCCGGCAACGCGCATATCGGCATCACCGGCGAAGACCTCGTGCGCGAGACGTTGTCGGACTGGGACGCGAAGATCGCGCTTCTCGCCGGCCTCGGCTTCGGCAAGGCGGATGTCGTCGTGGCTGTGCCAGAGTTCTGGATCGACGTCTGGACCATGGAGGACCTCGACGATGTCGCCGCCTCCTTCCGCGCGCGCCACGGCCGGCGGCTCAGGATCGCGACGAAATACTGGAACCTGACTCAAGGCTTCTTCGCCGCTCACGGCATCGCGCTCTACCGCGTCGTCGAAAGCCTCGGCGCGACCGAAGGCGCGCCCGCCGCCGGCACGGCCGACCTGATCGTCGACATCACGACGACCGGCGCGACCCTTGCCGCCAATCGTCTGAAGGTTCTCGAGGACGGGGTCATCCTCCGCTCCGAGGCGAAGCTCGCGGCCTCGCGTGCCGCGCCCTGGACCAAAGCGTCGCGCACGACCGCCGCGAAATCTTCTCGATCGCCTCGAGGCTTGTGGCGTCAGCGTCGCCACTGCCACGCTGACGAGCGTGGGATTGCGCTGAAGCTCTCCTGCCGCCGCTGCGCCGTTTTGGAAGTGATGCGCGTGGAAATTACGTAAAGCTGTAGAATTTTCAAGGCTTCCGAAAGTTAAGCAGGGCGAAACCGTGTATTGATCTGCGCGGAACAGAAACCCTCCAATCGACGTATGGTTGCAGATCGCATTCGATCGATGCGGCGAATGGAGGACTCCATGAACTATCGCATTGCAGCTCTGGCGGCCGTGTGTGCGCTCGCGGCCGTCGCTGTCTCAGCGCCGGCTTCGGCGCAGGTGAACGTCGGCGGGGTCAGCGTCGGCGGCGTCGGCGGCGGCACCGCCGGCGGCACGACGACCGCAAGCGTCGCCGACCCCGGCGGCACCGGCTCCGCGGCGACCGGCTCCGCAACCGGAGGCTCGCTGCTCGGCGGCAGCGGCGACACGACCGCCAACGTCGCCCTTGGCGGCAGCGGCACGACCGCCGGCACCGGCCCGGCCACTGGGGCCATCACGCTCGGCAGCGGCACGACGTCCGGAACGCCGAGCGCCTCCATCGTGATCGGCACGGGCACGACGCCCGCCAATGACGGCTCGACGGGGACCATCACGCTGAACCCGAACGGCGGCATCGACATCGGGCTTGGCCCGACGGGGACCGGCCCCGGCACCGGCCCGGGAACCGGCGGCGGTCTGCCGGGCGGGCTGACAGGAGCGCAGATTCAGGATGCGCTCTCGAACCTCGACAACGCGGATGTGGCGGCGCTGAAGGCAAAGTGCCGGGATGTGCTCGCCAATCCGAGCGGCTTCAATCAGGCGGCCGTCGGCGTGTGCAACGTGCTGGCATCGCTCTAACCGGCTATCCGACCACCGAGCGAGAACGGGGCCCACCGGGCCCCGTTTTTCTTTGTACGGCAGCGACTTCGGTTGCTCGCAACAACCCGCGTCGAATGATCGCTAGATGCACGCATCAAGTGTATGGAAACCACCTTTCTAGCCGGTTCTGAAACCAACTCCCCGTAGCATCCGAGCCAAAGTGGCTGTGGAGGCAACGGGGATGAAGGCATGCGATCGCCTGAAGCTCGCCGGGCTGGCGACGGCTCTCACGCTTCTGGCAGGCGGGGCAGGCGCGCTTGATGTGAACGTTGGCGGCCTTGGCGGCGTCAGCGTCGGTGGCGGCTCGGGTGGCGGCGTCAGCGTTGGCGGCAGCGTGGGCGGAGCGAGCGTTGGCGGCAGCGTCGGTGGCGGCGGTGGTGTAAGTGCCGGCGCAAGCGGCGGCGGCGGTTCCGCATCGGCAAGCGTCGGTGGCGGAAGCGGCGCAAGCGCCGGTGCAAGTGTCGGCGGCGCTTCCGCCTCAGCGAGCGTTGGCGGGAGCAGCGCTTCCGTCGGAGCGACGGTGGGTGGAACCGGGGTCGGCGTTTCGCTGCCGGGCGGCGTGACCACGACCGGAATTGGCGGCGGAACGCTGAACGCGGTCAGCAGCCTCGGCGCTCTCTCGCCGAGCGTGCTGCGCAGCACGGTGCAGGATCTGAGCGAAGTCGACGCCCGCAAGCTCAAGAAGACCTGCAAGCAGATTCTGGGAAGCCCCCACCTTTACGCGCCTGAGGTCGTCAGCGTCTGCCAGGTCATCGCATCGCTCTGATCTCCCCGAAGCGCAAAAGAAAACGGGGCCCGCGCGGGCCCCGTTCGATTCCTTGAGGTGATGGACCTTAGAAGTCCATGCCGCCATCTGAAGCCGGCTTCAGCACTCTTTCCGAGTTTGCGGCTTTTGTGGACTTCCTTAGAAGTCCATGCCGCCATCTGAAGCCGGCTGTTGCCGGCTTCAGCGCTCTTTCCGAGTGGGCGGCTTTTATGGACTTCCTTAGAAGTCCATGCCGCCATCTGAAGCCGGCTGTTGCCGGCTTCAGCGCTCTTTCCGAGTGGGCGGCTTTTATGGACTTCCTTAGAAGTCCATGCCGCCATCTGAAGCCGGCTGTTGCCGGCTTCAGCGCTCTTTCCGAGTGGGCGGCTTTTATGGACTTCCTTAGAAGTCCATGCCGCCCATGCCGCCGCCGCCCGGCATCGGGGGATGCGCGGCTTCCTTCTTCGGCATCTCGGCGACCATGGCCTCGGTCATGACCAGGAGACCGGCGACCGAAGCGGCGTCCTGCAGTGCGACGCGCACGACCTTCGTCGGGTCGATGATGCCGGCCTGCACGAGGTCCTTGTATTCCTCGGCCTGCGCGTCGAAACCGAAGGTGTTCGACTTCGATTCCATCACCTTGCCGACCACGATCGAGGCGTCGACGCCGGCGTTCTGCGCGATCTGACGGATCGGAGACTCAAGCGCCTTCAAGACGATCTTGATGCCGGCCTGCACGTCGGGATTGTCGTTGACGATCCTGTCGACCGCCTTCTTGGCCCGCAGCAGAGCGACGCCGCCGCCCGGAACGACGCCTTCCTCGACCGCCGCACGGGTGGCGTTCAGGGCATCGTCGACGCGGTCCTTCTTCTCCTTCACCTCGACCTCGCTCGCGCCGCCGACGCGGATCACCGCGACGCCGCCGGCGAGCTTCGCCAGCCGCTCCTGCAGCTTCTCCTTGTCGTAGTCGGAGGTGGTCTCCTCGATCTGCGCCTTGATCTGGTTGATGCGGCCCTCGATGTCCTTCTTCTTGCCCGCGCCGTCGACGATGGTCGTCTCTTCCTTGGAGATCGACACCTTCTTGGCGCGGCCGAGCATGTCGAGCGTCACGTTCTCAAGCTTGATGCCGAGGTCTTCGGAGATGAGCTGACCACCGGTCAGCGTGGCGATGTCCTGCAGCATGGCCTTGCGGCGGTCGCCGAAGCCAGGCGCCTTGACGGCCGCGACCTTCAGGCCGCCGCGGAGCTTGTTGACGACGAGCGTCGCCAGCGCCTCGCCTTCCACGTCCTCGGCGATGATGAGGAGCGGACGGCCGGACTGCACCACGGCTTCGAGCACCGGCAGCATGGCTTGCAGGTTGGAGAGCTTCTTCTCGAAGAGCAGGATGTAGGGATCCTCGAGGTCGGCGATCATCTTCTCCGCATTGGTGATGAAGTAGGGAGAGATGTAGCCGCGATCGAACTGCATGCCTTCGACCACTTCGAGCTCGGTCTCCAGCGACTTCGCTTCCTCGACCGTGATCACGCCCTCGTTGCCGACCTTCTGCATGGCCTCGGCGATCATGTCGCCGACGGTCTTGTCGCCGTTCGCCGAGATGGTGCCGACCTGGGCGACCTCGGCCGAGGTGTTGATCTTCTTCGACTGCTTCTGCAGTTCCTTCACGACGGCAGTGACCGCAAGGTCGATGCCGCGCTTCAGGTCCATCGGGTTCATGCCGGCGGCGACGTATTTGGCGCCTTCCTTCACGATCGAATGGGCGAGCACGGTCGCGGTCGTGGTGCCGTCGCCGGCGACGTCGTTGGTCTTCGACGCGACTTCGCGCACCATCTGCGCGCCCATGTTCTCGAACTTGTCGTCAAGCTCGATTTCCTTGGCGACGGTCACGCCGTCCTTGGTGATGCGCGGAGCGCCGAAGGACTTCTCGATCACCACGTTGCGGCCCTTGGGGCCGAGCGTAATGCGAACCGCGTTCGCCAGAATTTCGACGCCGCGGAGCATCTTCTCGCGCGCGTCTGCGGAGAATCTTACGTCTTTCGCTGCCATTTTTCGTAGTCCTCGTGTTCAGGAATTTCGGGGGGAGAGGGGCCTCAAGCCGCCTTCTTCTTGGCGGCGGGCACGCCCTGGATGATGCCCATGACGTCGGACTCCTTCATGATCAGGAGCTCTTCGCCGTCGATCTTCACTTCGGTGCCGGACCACTTGCCGAACAGGATGCGGTCGCCGGCCTTCAGGTCGAGCGGCTGGATTTTGCCGCTCTCGTCGCGGGCGCCGGGGCCGACGGCGACGACTTCGCCTTCCTGCGGCTTCTCCTTGGCGGTGTCCGGAATGATGATGCCGCCCTTGGTCCGCTCCTCGGACTCAAGACGGCGGACGACGACGCGGTCGTGCAATGGACGGAAATGCATGTGTTCCTCTTCCCATGTTTCTTTGGGCCACATTGAGGGGGCTGTCGCCCCCGGATCTGGGCTGTTAGCACTCAGACTAGGAGAGTGCCAGCAGGTGGCGAGGAGATAAGAAGAGGGCGGATTGCTGTCAATGGGAAATGGCGCGGCGCCGGCAAAAAGAGCGCCGCGGCGCAAAAATGTTCAAAGCCCGTAGAGGGTCGGCCGCCTGGCCTTTCGACCGCCTCGGCGCCCTCAGCCTCCGGTCGGCAGCACGATCGCGAAGGGGACTTCGAACATTCCGCTCTTGCCGGAGTTCTGATCGCGCACGGTGAAGACCGCCTTATAGTCGCCGGGCCTGAGGAACGGCACGCCGAATGAGAGCGTCATGGAGAATTCGCGCTTCTCAGGCGTGCTCGGCGTCGAGACCGAGAAGACATCCTTGGCCTCGCCCAGAACCTGGCCGGTGGTGTTCTCGATCGCAAGGTCGGCGTTGAAGCCGATCGTGGTCGCCACGCCGGAGCCGCCGTGCCCGAAGCAGACCGGCTCGACGTAAACCTTCATCTTCTCGTCCGGCTTGAAGGTCTTGTCCGCCTTTTCAGTGTAAACGCCGTAGCCGCCTGAGGAATCGACAACGACGGCCTTGCGGAAGGCAAGCGGGCTCGCCTGGCAGATCGCGTCCATGGCCTCCGAAAGCGCGTCCAGCGCCTCCGCGGTCTTGCCCTCCGCGACCAGGGATTCCGCCCGCGTTGCCGCATCGACGGCCGGGCCGGCGGCGGCGACCGTCGCCGACCATGCCAAAAGAAGCGCCGAAAGCGACGCGGCTTTGAATTTCATGACGCCCTCCAACCCCGAGAATTCCCGTTCCAAACATCGTGAGCAGAAGACGCGCGAAGTGCAAGCCCCTGCTTGCGTTTGCGTTTTCGCGGGAGCGGCGCGTCTAGGCCCGGCCCGGACCGACGGTGACAACCGAGAGTGTGCCGCCCCAGAGCGCCCGCGCCACCCGCTTGATGTCGTCCAGGGTGACGGCGCGGATCAGGCTGTTGCGTCGGTCGAGGTAGTCGATGCCGAGGCCGTCGAGCTGAAAATGCAAGAGGTTGCGGGCGATCTTCTGCGAGGAATCGAAGCGCAGCGCGAAGTTGCCGACGAGATAGTCCTTGGTGTCGGCTAGCTCTTGCGCCGTCGGTCCTTCGTTGGCGTAGCGCGCGATCTCTTCGCGCATGAGGGCGACTGTCTCGGCGGTCTTCGTCGCGTCGACGGAGGTGGCGGCGACGAAGGCGCCGGCATGGTCGAAAGGGAGGAGACTGGAGCCGACCGAATAGGCGAGCCCGCGAACTCTCGCGCACCGACTTGTAGAGGCGCGATGAGAACGTGCCGCCGCCCAGGATCTCGTTTGCGACGTAGGCGGTGATGAAGTCCGGATCGTCGCGCTTCAGGCCGGGACCGCCTACGCGGATCGCGGTCTGCGGGACGGCGAGCGCCTCGTGCGCGCTCTCGCCGGTCCTCGGCGTCGTTTCGGCGACCGCGGCGAGCGTCGCGTGCTCCGGCAGCGCGCCGAACATCCGGTCGAGTGCGGCGCCTGCCGCTTTGGCGTCGATCGCCCCGACGAACACGACGTGGAGATTGTCGCGGGCGATCGTGCGCCCGTGGAACGCCCTGAGATCATCGGCGGAGATCTTGCTCACGCTTTCGAGCGTCCCCTCCATCGGCCGTGCGTAGGGGTGCGTGCCGAAGAGCGCCTCCGCGAGGACCCGGCTTGCAATCTCGTTCGGGTTGGTCTCGTTTTGCCTGAGGTTCGCCATCGCCTGCCCGCGGATGCGCTCCACCGGCTCCGCGTCGAAGCGCGGCTCAGTGACTGCGATGCGGAAGAGATCGAAGGCCTGGTCGAGATTTGTGGAAAGCGTGCGCAGGCTGCCGTAGAATCCATCGGTATCCGCGTCGAACGACAGTTCGATGCTGAGGTCTTCGAGCTTCGCCTGGAAGGCGCGCGAATCGAGGTCGGCGGCGCCCTCGTCGAGCAGCCCCGACATCATGTTGGCAAGACCCTCCTTGCCTTCCGGGTCTTGCGCGGCGCCGCCGCGAAAGGCGACGTTCATGGCGACGATCGGAACCGTGTAGTCTTCCACCAGCCACGCCTTGAGCCCGCCCGGGCTGGTGACGTCCTGAACGGTGGCTGCCCGCGCCGGCGGGTTTACGACTGCAAGCGTCATGGCGGCTCCGAAGAGGGCGGTTGCGAGGTTCTTGGCGCGCACGGCGGTCAGCTACGATTGCCCTCGGCGGGCTCCAGATAGCCGGTCGCCGAAGCCTCCGGCCGCAGATATTTTTGCGCGACGGCCTGCACCGCTTCCTTGCTCACCGCCTGCACGCGCGCAGGCCAGTCCTGCACGCTTTCAAGACTGCGGCCGACGGCAAGCGCCTGGCCGACAATGTTGGCGAGCATCGCCTGATTGTCGAGCGAGTAGATCGCCTGTGCGATCGCCGAGCGCTTGGCGCGCGCGAGTTCCTCGTCCGAGATGCCGTTTTTCAAGAGATCCGCGATCACCGCATCCATGTCGGCCTCGAGGTCGCGGAGGTCGGTTCCGGGCTTCGGCAGGCCGTAGATGATGAAGCGTGAACTATCGAGCCCGTCCGCCCGGTAGTTGGCGCCGGCATAGGTGGCTCCGCCGTCGCCGCGCACCAGCTTGTCATAGAAGCGGCTGACCGAGCCGCCGCCGAGGATCTCGGCCAAGAGGTTCAGCGCCTCCGCCTCGCCGGGCGCGGCGGAGACCGCCGAGGGCACGACGTAGATGCGCTGCAATTGCGAATCGCGCACCTTCTCGTCGCGCACCGTGATCGAGCGCGGGCCGATCGCCGGCGGCTCGGAGGGGCGCGGCGCGCGCATGGCGTCGGGGCGCACCGGAATCTTGCCGTAGCTCGCCTCCGCCAGCCGATGCACCTCGTCGGGCGTGACGTCGCCGGCGACGACGAGCACCGCGTTCTCCGGCGTGTAGTAGCGATGGTAGAAGCCGAGCGCGGTGGCGCGATCGAGCGCCAGGATTTCGTGGTTCCATCCGATGACCGGCCGGCCATAGGGATGGTTCAGATAGAGGATTCTGAGGAGCCCCTCGCTTAGAACCGCATCGGGATTCTTCTCAACCCTGTCGCGGCGCTCGTTCAAGACGACGTCGCGCTCCGTCGCCACCGTCTCGTCCGTCAGCACGAGGTTCGACATGCGGTCGGCCTCGAACGCCATCATCTCGCCGAGGTTCTCCTTGGCGACGCGTTGGAAGTAGGCCGTGTAGTCGTAGGAGGTGAAAGCGTTCTCGTCGCCGCCGATCGCCGCGACGCGGCGGCGGAACTCGTCGCCCGGATGCGTCGCCGTGCCCTTGAACATCAGATGCTCGAGGAAATGCGCGATGCCCGATTGCCCCGCCTTCTCGTCGGCCGCGCCGACCATGTACCAGACCATGTGGGTGACGACCGGCGCGCGGTGGTCGGGGATCACGACGACCTGCATGCCGTTCGAAAGCGTGAAGGCCTCCGCGTTCGGCGCCATCCTCGGGGTTTCGGCAGCGGCGTCGGCGGGGGCCGGGCTCTCGGCGAAGGCTGGAACTGCGGACATCGTCACTCCGAGCAAGAGGGCAACTGCAAAAAGAACCTTCATACGGGGGCGGCCCTGCGAGGGGGATCGGTATAGCGGCAATATATGCGCCCCGCGAGGAATGAAGTTTCCTTCATTTTGCCGGCATTGGTTGACGTTTGCCGGCGCCTAAGGCTACCCGGCCGGGCCGGCGCGTGCCGGCGGACGGGGGCCGAGGATCGGATGCGGCGCGTGGAGGGGCTGAAGGATCTCGCGGGCGAGTACCAATTCGCTGCTCTGCGACGTGTGGGGCGTGCTCCACAACGGCATCGCCGCTTTTCCTGCCGCGGTCGATGCGATTTCGCGCTTTCGCCGTGCCGCCGGCCCGGTGATCCTCATCACCAACGCGCCGCGGCCGAGCCCGTCGGTCAGGCCTCAGCTTCGCGCGCTAGGCGTTCCGGATGAGTCCTATGACGCGATCGTCACCTCCGGTGACGTGACCCGCGGCCTGATCGCGGCGCGGCCGGGCGTGAAGATTTTTCACATCGGATCGCCCCGCCAGCTGCCCTTCTACGAGGGACTCGACGTGGCCTTTGTCGCCGAAGCGGACGCCGAACTCGTGAGCTGCACGGGGCTCGTCGACGACGAGACGGAGACGCCGGAAGACTACCGCGACTTGCTTCAGCGGTTCGTGTCGCGCCGGCTTCCGATGGTCTGCGCCAACCCCGACATCGTCGTCGAGCACGGCGGCAAGCTCATCTTTTGCGCCGGCGCGCTCGCACGCCTCTACGAGGATCTCGGCGGCGAGGCGATCCTCGCCGGCAAGCCGCATGCGCCGATCTACGACGCCGCGCGCAAGAAGCTCGCGGAACTCGGCGGTAAGAAACTGCTCGCCGTCGGCGACGGGCTGCCGACCGACATCCGCGGCGCCGTCGACAACGGGCTGCCGGCGCTCTTCGTGACCGGCGGCATCCACGCCGCCGATTTCGGCCCGGCGGGCGAGCCCGACGCTGCGCGTGTCGAGCAACGGCTGGCGACGGAGGGGCTGGTCGCCGCCGCCTATATTCCGACGCTTTGCTGGGATGCCTCCGGCGCGCGCGCAGGAGCCGGACAGTGAAGCGCGCGCGCCTCGCGAGCCTCGAAACCCTGCCGGCGGAATGGCGCGGCGGGGTCGTCGCCATCGGCAACTTCGACGGCATGCATCTTGGCCATCAGACGGTGCTTGCCGCGGCGCGCGGGGAGGCGGAGCGACTGGGCGTGCCGTGCCTGATGCTCACCTTCGAGCCGCACCCGCGCGCCTTCTTTTCCGGACGGCCGATCTTCCGGCTTACCCCGGCACCGCTCAAGGCGGCGCTCGCGGCCGCGCTCGGCCTCGACGGCACGCTCGTCATCCCCTTCGACCGTACGCTCGCGGAGACGAGTGCCGAGGACTTCGTTTCAGGCATGCTCGTCGATCGTCTCGCGATCCGCGCCGCCGTCACCGGCTACGACTTCCATTTCGGCAAGGCGCGCCGCGGCACGCCGCGCTTTCTCGCCGAGGAGGGGCGCCGTCGCGGCTTTTCGGTTGAAATTGTCGATGCGCTTCGCGACGGCGCCGACGCGGTCTCCGCCACGCGCGTGCGCGCCTCCCTTTCGGAGGGCGACGTCACCGCGGCGAACGAGCTGCTCGGCTGGAGCTTCGCCGTCTCCGGCGAGGTTGCGCGTGGCGACGGGCGTGGCCGCGAGCTCGGCTATCCGACAGCGAACATGGCGCTCGACGCGGCGAGCGAGATCGCTCACGGAATCTACGCGGTCAGGTTCCTCGCCGCCGACGGCGTGCTCCGCGACGGCGTTGCGAGCTACGGACGCCGGCCGACCTTCGGCGGCGGCGAGCCGGTGCTTGAGACGTTCGTGTTCGACTTCTCCGGCAACCTTTACGGCGAGACGGCGCTCGTTGCCTTCCACGCCTTCATCCGCGCGGAGGAGCGCTTCGACAGCGTCGCGGCGCTGGTCGCGCAGATGGACAGCGACTTCGATCGACGCGCGCGCCATCCTCGAACGGATGCCGCCCGGCGACCTCGACCACCGCCTCCACGCGGCCTGGAGCGCCTCGCTGGGCGACGGCAAGGACGTGTAGCGCCGCCTGCTCATCCCACGTAGCGAAGCACCAGGAAGCCGGCGACGACAATTGCCACGACGATCGTCGCCGTCAGTGTGAGCCGCCGCTCGACGACCGAGAGGATCGCCGGGCCGTAGCGCTTCAACACCAGCGCGACCAGGAAGAAACGCACGCCGCGCGTCGCGATCGAGGCGACGACGAAGACCGGGAAGTTGAAGGCCGCCAGCCCGGAGGCGATGGTCACCAGCTTGTAGGGGATCGGCGTCGCGCCCTTGATGAGGATCACCCATACACCCCATTCGGCGTACCATTGGCGGAAGGTCTGAAGGCCGCCAGCATGTCCCATGAGTGCGAGCAGGCTCTCGCCGAACCCGCTCAGGTAATAGCCGATCGCGTAGCCGACCATGCCCCCGATCACGGAAGCGACGGTGCAGATGCCCGCGTAGGTGTAGGCCTTTTCCGGCCGCGCCAGCACCATCGGCGCGAGCACCACGTCGGGCGGGACCGGGAAGATCGAGCTTTCCAGGAACGACACGACGGCAAGCGCGCTCGCCGCGTGGCGGCTTGCGGCAAGCCCCATGGTCCAGTCGTAGAGTGCGCGAATCCACGCGCCCGGTCGGCTCATCGGATGCGCCTCTATCTGCTTCGCGGACGAAGCGCCAGCTTAGGCGGCGGATTGGGCGCGTCGGCGCTTCACTTGGCCGCCGCCCTCCGTTAAGAACCCGCCATGATGCGTTTTTCTGCGCCGATCGTTCGAATTATCGGCCCGGCCCTGTCCTGACGGGGCCGGGACGGCCGGCTTTCGGCCAGCGTCGCGCGTTCCGGCGCGGCCCTCCACGCACAACAGATTTCGAGCCTTGAAGGCCAGACGATGAGCGACAAGAAGGCCGCCTCCTCACGATCCGATGCCAAGTCGGCCCCCAAAGCCGACAAAGGCCGCGACTACTCAGAGACGCTGTTCCTGCCGAAGACGGATTTCCCCATGCGCGCGGGTCTGCCGCAGCGCGAGCCGGAGATCCGCAAGCGTTGGGACGCCATCGATCTTTATCGCCGCCAGCGCGAAGCGGCGAAGGGGCGCGAGAAATACGTCCTGCACGACGGCCCGCCTTATGCGAACGGCCACATCCATATCGGCACGGGGCTGAACAAGATCCTGAAGGACGTCGTGGTGCGCTCGCACCAGATGCTCGGCTTCGATTCCAACTATGTGCCGGGCTGGGACTGTCACGGCCTTCCGATCGAGTGGAAGATCGAGGAGGAGTACCGCGCCAAGGGCAAGAACAAGGACACGGTGCCGATCAACGAGTTCCGTCAGGAGTGCCGCGAGTTCGCCAAGCATTGGATGGCTGTGCAGGCGGAGGAGTTCAAGCGTCTCGGTGTGATCGGCGATTTCGACAATCCCTATACGACGATGTCGAACGATGCGGAGGCGACGATCGCCGCCGAGCTGATGAAATTCGCGATGTCCGGCCAGCTCTATCGCGGCTCGAAGCCGGTGATGTGGTCGGTCGTGGAGAAGACGGCGCTCGCGGAGGCCGAGGTCGAGTATCAGGACTACACGTCCGACACGGTCTGGGTGAAGTTCCCGGTCGCCTCCGGCCCGCGCACGCTGCGCGGCGCCTCGGTGGTGATCTGGACGACGACGCCGTGGACGATTCCGGGAAACCGCGCGGTCAGCTATTCGCCGAAGATCGCCTACGGACTTTACGCGGTCACTGCTGCGCCGGAGGGAAATTGGGCGAAGGCGGGCGACCGCTATGTTCTTGCCGACTCGCTTGCCGCCGACGTGATGCGCCAAGCGCGCGTCGAGAGCTACGAGCGCGTCGCGCCGGTACCGGCCGAGGATTTCGAGACGCTCGTCGTGACGCATCCGCTGAAGCAGTCCGGGCTCGGCGGCTACCAGTTCGACGTGCCGCTCTTGCCCGGCGATCATGTCACCGAGGACGCCGGCACCGGTTTCGTGCACACCGCGCCCGGCCATGGCCGCGAGGACTTCGATCTTTGGATGGAGCATCGGCGCGAGCTTGAGGAAAGCGGCGTCGACACCGCGATCCCCTACACGGTCGACGCCGACGGCCGCTTCACCGCCGACGCACCGGGCTTCGAGGGACGCCAGGTCATCACCGACGCCGGCGAGAAGGGCGACGCCAACGCCGCCGTGATCGACGCGCTCGCCAAGGCGGGGATGCTGATCGCGCGCGGCCGCCTGAAGCACCAGTACCCGCACTCCTGGCGCTCCAAGAAGCCGGTGATCTTCCGCAATACGCCGCAATGGTTCATCCACATGGACCGCGACATCGCAGGCGAAGGCGATACGCTGCGCGCCCGTGCGCTGAAGGCGATCGCCGATACCCGCTTCGTGCCGGCGGCGGGGCAGAACCGCCTGCGCGGCATGATCGAGAACCGCCCCGACTGGGTAGTGTCGCGGCAGCGCGCCTGGGGCGTGCCGATCGCCGTCTTCGTCAAGCGCGATAGCGGAGAGGTCCTGCTCGACGAGGCCGTCAACGCGCGCATCGTCAACGCCTTCCGCGAGGAGGGCGCCGATGCCTGGTTCAAGGACGGAGCGAAGAAGCGCTTCCTCGGCAATTCCTTCGACGCGGATGAGTGGGAGAAGGTCGACGACATTCTCGACGTCTGGTTCGATTCCGGCTCGACCCACGCTTTCGTGCTGGAAGAGCGGGCGGATTTGAAATGGCCGGCCTCGCTCTACCTCGAAGGCTCCGACCAGCATCGCGGCTGGTTCCATTCCTCGCTTTTGGAAAGTTGCGGCACGCGCGGCCGCGCGCCTTATGATGCGGTGCTGACGCACGGCTTCGTCATGGCCGAGGACGGGCGCAAGATGTCGAAGTCGCTCGGCAACCAGGTGACGCCGCAGCAGGTGATCGAGCAGTCGGGCGCCGACATCCTTAGGCTCTGGGTGGTCTCCTCCGACTATGCCGAGGACCTTCGCATCGGCCCCGAGATCATCAAGACCAACGTCGATTCCTACCGGAAGCTCAGGAACACCATCCGCTGGATGCTTGGTTCGCTCGCGCATTTCCGCCCCGAACAACGCGTCGCCGAGGCCGAGATGCCGGAGCTTGAGCGGTTGATGCTTTCCGAGCTTGCGCGCCTCGACGGCGTGGTGCGCGAAGCCTACGAAGCGTTCGACTTCAAGCGCATCTATTTCGCGCTCTTCACTTTCATGACCAACGACCTCTCCGCCTTCTATTTCGACGTCAGGAAGGACCGCCTCTATTGCGATCCCGCCTCGTCGAAGGCGCGGCACGCGGCGCTGACCGTCATCGACATCCTCTTCGACTGCCTGGTGCGCTGGCTCGCGCCGATGATTCCCTTCACCACTGACGAAGCGTGGGGCGAGCGTCACGGCGTATCCGACACCGTGCATCTGAAGCTCTTCCGCGAGGTTCCGGCGAAGTGGCGCGACGCGGCGCTTGAGGCGAAATGGGAGCGCGTGCTGCGGCTCCGCCGCGTCGTCCTTGGCGCACTGGAAGAAGCGCGCGTGAAGAAGGAGATCGGCGCGTCGCTCGAAGCGCGCGCGGTGCTCTTCCTTTCCGATCCTGAGCTTCTTGCCGCGATCGAGGGTGTCGACATGGCGGAGGTGGCGATCACGTCGGGCTTCGCGGCGAGGCCGCTTGAGGACGCCCCCGAGGGTGCCTTCCGGCTCGCGCAGGAGCCTGCCGCCGCCGTCGTGATCGAACCCGCGTCGGGACGGAAATGCGCGCGCTCGTGGAAGTATTCGAAGGAGGTCGGCACCGCCCCCGATTATCCGGACGTGACGCTCCGCGACGCCGCGGCGCTGCGCGAGTTCGACGCACGACAGGCGGCCGAATGAGCAATACGCGGCGCGCCCGCGCCGTCGGCTTCTCGATCGCCGGCCTCGCCGTCCTCGTCGACCAGGCCGACAAGGTCTGGATGCTCGACCTCTACGACATCGAGGCGAAGGGCCGCGCGGCGCTGAACCCGTTCCTCGATCTCGTCATGGTGTGGAACCGCGGCGTGAGCTACGGCCTCTTCCCGCAGGGGAGCGAACTCGGCCGTTGGCTGCTCGTGGCGCTCGGGATCGTCGGTGCGTTGCTCTTCTCCTGGTGGTTGTGGATCACGCGGGGGAAGCTCGCGACCCTTGCGCTTGGCCTGATCATCGGCGGCGCCATTTCCAACGTGATCGACCGCCTGGCTTACGGGGCCGTGGCGGATTTCTTCCTTCTCCACGTCGGGCGCTTCGAATGGTACGTGTTCAACCTCGCCGACGTGTGGATTGTGGCCGGGGCGATCGGGCTGGTCCTCGCCTGGGCGCTGGAGCGCCCCGAAATCGCCACGGAAACGTGAGACCGGGCGCAAGGAACATCCTCCGAGCGAGGAGGTCGCGGTCCCCGGTCGTTGATGCTATAGAGTCCGGGATTCGAAGGGTTTGGGCCATGGGGCGCCGGGGTATCTCAATTTCGCTGTCTGCCGTCCTCGCGGCGCCACTCGCGCTTGGCGGGTGCGCCATGAGCTCGACCTACGGCACTGGCGAGGTGCCGGAGGTGGCCCTTTTCCACGAGCTGACCGGCGGGCTCGTGGGCTCGAAGAAAAAGCCGATCGACTACGAGCCGCGCGCCCCTCTCGTCATGCCGCCCAATTCGCAGCAACTGCCGCCGCCGGTCGATACCGCATCCTTGGCCACGCCGGACTGGCCGGTCGACCCGGCCGACAGCGCCGCGCCCGGCCCCACCAAAGACGACAACCCCTACGACGACGTGACGCGGAAGGACTACGAGAGAACCCGTTCGCTGGCTGCCGTGATGGATGCGAACGCCGACCACGCGCGCGAGTTGAATGCCAAGCAATCCGATCACGACGACCGCGACGAGTACTATCGGCTGCTGCACCATGGCGGCGGGCAGCGCGACGCGTTCGCCAAGGCGGTTGCGGATTCGAAGGGCTACAACAGCACCGATCGGCGCTATCTGACCGATCCGCCGCTCACCTATCGTCAGCCCGCGGATACCGCGCCGACGGGCGAGGTGGATAAGGGCGTGAAGAAGCACCACTTCTGGAGCTTCCTGTTTTCAAAATCGTAGCGGGCTTTCCTCGCGTTCTCGTTCCTTGTGAAAGTCCGACGAGATCGCTTTCAAGCGAGGCCGCATCGTGCCGATTCGTCGCCTCCCGGACCATCTGATCAACCGCATCGCCGCCGGCGAGGTGGTGGAACGGCCTGCGAGCGTCGTGAAGGAGCTCGTGGAGAACGCGCTCGACGCTGGCGCCCGCCGCATAGAGATCGTCACCGCGGGCGGCGGCAAGAGCCTGATCCGCGTCGCCGATGACGGATCGGGAATGTGCCGCGCCGAGCTTCATCTCGCCGTCGCCCGCCATTGCACCTCGAAGCTCCCCGGCGATGATCTCGGAGAAATCGCGACGCTCGGATTCCGCGGCGAGGCGCTCGCTTCGATCGGCGCGGTGGCGCGGCTCGTCGTGGAATTGCGGCAGCGGGACGAGGAGCACGCCTGGGCGATCGAGGTCGAGGGCGGAACGGTCGGCGAAGCGCGCCCGGCGAGCCGCAATGCCGGCACGCAGATCGAGGTGCGCGACCTCTTCTTCGCCGTTCCCGCGCGGCTCAAGTTCCTGCGCTCCGACCGCGCCGAGGCGAACGCCGTCACCGAGGTCGTCCGGAGGCTGGCGCTCGCGCATCCGAAGATCGGCTTCACGCTCGCCGGACCGGATCGGCTCCCGTTCGATTTTTCGCCGAAGCAGGGCGACGGCGCGGCTGAGGCCCGGATGGCCGAGGTTGTCGGCGCGGCGTTCCTCAAGGACTCGATGCCGATCGAAGCCGTGCGCGAAGGCGTTCGCCTTTCTGGACGGGCCGGGCTTCCGACCTTCAACCGCGCCAACTCGCTGCATCAGTTCATGTTCGTGAACGGGCGGCCGCTGCGCGATCCGCTTCTCGCCGGCGCGCTCCGCGCCGCCTATGCCGACGTGCTTGCGCGCGACCGCTTCCCCGTGGCCGCGCTCTTCCTCGACCTCGGTCCCTCCGAGTTCGATGTGAATGTGCATCCGGCGAAGCTCGAAGTGCGCTTTCGCGATTCCGGCCTGGTGCGCGGGCTTTTGATCGGCGCGATCCGTGACGCGCTCGCCGCGCACGGCTTCCGCGCCGCAAGAAGCATCGGCGACGAGACGCTCGCGGCGTTCCGGGCGGAGGCGCCGGGCGCGGAGCAACGCCATGCAAACGGCAACGGCAACGGCTCGCGGCAGGGCTGGGCGGCGCCTGCCGGCTTCGGCGAGGAGAAGCAGGCGCCCTTCGCCGTCATCGACCGGCCGTCGGCCGACGCGCGCGCAACGCTTTCCGCGCCTGATGAGACCGCGCTCGCCCGCCCGCTCGGCGCCGCGCGCGCACAGCTCCACGCCAACTACATCGTGGCGCAGACGAATGACGGCCTCGTCATCGTCGACCAGCACGCCGCGCATGAGCGGATCGTCTATGAGCGCTTGAAGGCAGCGTTCGCCGGCCGCTCGATCCCGCGCCAGATGCTCTTGATCCCGGACGTGGTCGAGCTTCCCGCCGACGACGTGGCGCGCCTTCTTGCGCGCGCAGAGGAGCTTCGGGCCATCGGGCTCACGATCGAGGCTTTCGGCCCGGGCGCCGTCGCCGTCACCGAGACGCCGGCGATGCTTGGCGAGATCGACGCCGCGGCTTTGATCCGCGACATCGCCGATGACCTCGCCGAATGGGACGCGTCAACACGGCTTTCCGAGCGCCTCGACCACGTCGCCGCGACCATGGCCTGCTATGGCTCGGTCCGCTCCGGCCGCAAGCTGAAGCCCGAGGAGATGGACGCGCTCCTCCGCGAGATGGAGGCAACGCCGCAATCCGGTCAGTGCAATCACGGCCGGCCGACCTACGTGGAGCTGAAGCTCGCCGACGTCGAGCGGCTTTTCGGGCGGCGCTGAAACCGGGGCGCCCCCGGCTCCGTAGTGTTCACGGCAGCGCCACGTTCGGTGCTAGATTGGACGAACCTCCCCGAGGGAGGAGGGAGCATGACCAACATCAACGAAAAGCTGCTCGACGAGCGCCTCGCCGCGCTTGAATCGGCGCGCGCGTGGAGCCCGCGCGTCGTCTCGAAGCTCGAGAGCCACATCCGCTCGGCGGAGGACGCCGGTCTCTTACGCATCAATCCGCTCACCTTCGCCGCGGAAAAAGGCCTCGCGGAGGAAGAGGCGATAGACCTCTTCCTGCACGCGTCGGCGCTCGGCCTCTTCGACATGAACTGGATCCTGATCTGCCCGGTCTGCTCCTGCGTGATCGACAGCTTCCGGGCGCTCAAGAGTTCTCGACAGCCACTGCCGCTGCACCAACTGCCACGTCGACATGGTGGCGGCGCTCGACGACATGATCGCGGTCACCTTCACGGTGAACCCGACCGTCCGCCGGATCGCCTACCACGATCCCGAGACGCTCTCGGTGGAGGACTATCGTTTCCGCTTCCGCTCGGCGGAAGAGGGCCTCATGCCCGATGGCACGCCGTTCCTCAGGATGAAGGAAGCGCTGAACAAGGGGCTCACGTTCATCGCGCCGGGTGAAACGGTCACGATGCAGGTCGAGACGGAGGCCGGTGCGCTGCGCGGTTCGAGCTTCGATATCGACGCTGGGTTCCTCTTCATCATCGACCCGGCGCTCCCGGCGGCGGAACAGCGGATCGAATTGCGCTGCGACGAGAATTCCTGCGAGCCGGGTGGCGGCAACATCCCGCCCGGCAAGATCACGTTTGTGATCGAGAGCGCGGCGGCGAAACGTTTTGAATTCGGGATCATCCAGATGCCGCCGAACGTTGACCGCCCGCCGCCGCTCCACTTCGCGCCGTTCCTCTCCGGCAAGCGGCTCCTCACCACGCAGACCTTCCGCGACCTCTTCCGCTCCGAGGTCATCGGCGCGAACGAGGGGATCGGCGTCAAGGACATCGCGCTCCTCTTCACCGACCTGAAGGGCTCGACCGCGCTCTACGACCGGATCGGCGACTTGAACGCCTTCGCGCTGGTGCAGCAGCACTTCGAGCAGCTGCAGAGCGTGACCGCCCGTCACCACGGCGCGATCATCAAGACGATCGGCGACGCCATCATGGCGGCCTTCCTCGATCCCGCCGACGCGGTCGAAGCGGCCCTCGACATGCGCCGCGAGATCGCTGTGTTCAACGAGCGGCAGCCCGACAAGGCGCTGATCCTGAAGATCGGCGTGCACAAGGGCGCGGCGATCGCAGTCACGCTGAACGACCGCCTCGACTATTTCGGGCAGACCGTGAACATCGCCGCGCGCGTACAGAATCTCGCCGACGCGGACGAGATTTTCGTCAGCCAGGACGTCTACGATTCGCATGATGTGAAGTCGAAGCTCGCGGCCTTCGCCGTCGAACCGCGTGACGCGCAACTTCGTGGTGTCGCGCAGAACCTGCAGGTCTTCCGCGTCCCGTCGCCGACTGCTTGACGCGGGCAGGCATCCCGGTCTCCCCCCTCATCCTGAGGTGCGAGGCCGGCGGAGGCGTCTGCTGTTGAGCGAGGAGGAGCTGCGCCAGCGCGGCGCCGTCCTACGCGGCCGGCCGGTCCGTCAGGGCACGCAGAAGTGCCGCGTTGATGAAGAACTTCTCGCGTCCTGCCCTGCGTTCTTCCAGAACGCCGATCCTCGCGAGTGCCTTCAGATAGACTGACGCCGACTGGCGCTTCGCGATGCCCGACTCCACAACGTTACCGATGCGGCAATAAGGCTGCGCAAAGATGGTATCGACGAGCTCGCGTGAATAGATCTTCGGGAGCTGTCGGCGAATCGACTCCGCCGTCTTCTCCTGCAGCCCTTGGATCATGCGAATTTTTCCGCACGTCCACGTTGCGGTCTCGCGAACGGCATTCAGCATGTAGAGGATCCACTCCTCCCACGCCGCCTCCGTCGTCACCTGAAGCAGGAGCCGATAATAGTCGCGCCGTGTTCGGATGATGTGGCGGCTGAGGTAAAGGATCGGAACATCCAGCAGTCCCTGTTCGACGAGGAACAAGAGATTGAGGATGCGGCCCGTCCTGCCGTTTCCGTCCGCGAACGGGTGAATGGCTTCGAACTGGTAGTGCTTCACCGCCATGCGGATGAGCGGGTCGATCTCACGCGCGTCGTGGATGTAGCGCTCCCAGTTCGCCAGCATGCGGCGGATGAGGTCTTCGCCGAGCGGCGGCGTGTAGACGACCGTGCCTGATGTGCTTTCAACGAGCGCGGTTCCTGCTGTGGCGCGGACATCGACATCCACGCCTTTGATCATGCGGCAGATGTCGACCGCCAGCGTCGTCGAGATCGGTCGTTCCTGAAGCGATCGAAAGCCTCCGGAGAGGGCGACGCGGTAGCGAAGTGCCTCTGTTGTTGCCGGGTCGGCCTGCTCGCTTGTGCTGTCGGCGAATCGAAAAAGCTTGTCGGCCGTGGTGACGATATTCTCGATCTCGGAGCTCGCCTGCGCTTCGAGCAGGGGAATAGATTGGATAAGGACCCCTTGGTTGCGGATGAGCTGTCCGGCTATCCGCATCTCGGCCAGAGCCGCCCGCGCTTCGATGCAAGCCTTCAGGATCGCGCGCGTCTCGACATCGCTTCCCGGTGGAAGCGGCGGCAGGTCGTTATAGGGTTGGTTGGGCCGGAACATATGTCGATGTTTCGTAGATTTCTCGATATATCCGGAAAGTATGCCGATGACGCTATCATATGAGGGTACTTCTGTCGATAAAAATGAATTACATCGACATGTTCTCGGGCATGTCGATTGCAACGTCACGCTGCATCCTGGCTGAAGCGGAAGAGCAGAAGCTGGCTTTCGCCGCCTTCCCGGCGGTCGAGCACGGCGAATCCCGCGGGCGATTTCACGTTGGCGCCGGCGCGTTCCTCAAGCACCAACAGCGCCCCCGGCTTGAGCCATCCGCCTTCTGCCGCGCTCAGAAGCGCCTTCTCGCCGAGCCCGTTGCCGTAAGGGGGGTCGAGGAAGGCGAGATCGAACGGCTGGATCGTGCCTGCGGGCCCGAGCGCGGTCGCGTCGCGCCGGAGGATGCGCGTGACGCCGGTCAGCCCGAGCGCCTCGATGTTCGAGCGTATCAGTCCTCGCCCCTCGACGCCCGTCTCGACGAAGAGCGCCTGCGCCGCGCCGCGCGAGATCGCTTCCAGCCCGAGCGCGCCGGTGCCGGCGAAGAGATCGAGCACACGCGTGTCGGCCTGCGGGAGGCCGTATGAATGGATGAGGATGTTGAAAAGCAACTCGCGCAGCCGGTCGCTCGTCGGACGGATGTCTTGCGAGCGTGGGGCGGCGAGCGCGCGGCCCCTAAATCTTCCGCCGACGACGCGCATGCGGATTTCGTCGCTGCGGCGGGGCCGCTCTCGCGCGTGGTTTCTTCGAGATAGGCTTCGGCTCCAGGTCGCGATCGCGGATCGGCGCGTCGAAATCCGCGCGCGCGGCCTTTGCCAGCTTCTCGCCGAGCTGGTCGCGGAGCACGCGGCCGCGCACTTCCTCCACCTCGCCGGGCTTCAGGTCGCCGAGCTGGAACGGTCCGTAGGAGACGCGGATCAGCCGGTTGACGCCGAGCCCGAGATGCTCGAGCACGCGGCGCACCTCGCGGTTCTTGCCTTCGCGGAGACCCACGTTCAGCCAGACGTTCGTTCCCTGCACGCGCTCGACCGACGCTTCGATCCCGCCATAGACCATGCCGCCGAGCGTGATGCCGCGACGAAGCTGGTCGAGCGCCCGCTGTTCGATCTCGCCATGCGCGCGCACGCGGTAGCGCCTGAGCCACCCGGTCGCCGGCAGCTCCAGCACGCGGGCGAGCCCGCCGTCGTTGGTGAGAAGCAGAAGGCCTTCCGTGTTGATGTCGAGGCGCCCGACCGTCATCACGCGCGGCAGGTCCTTCGGCAGCGCGGAGAAGATCGTCGGCCGGCCCTGCGGGTCGCGATTGGTGGTGACGAGACCCTTCGGCTTGTGGAAGAGCCAGAGTCGCGTCCGCTCGCGTTCGGCGAGCGGCGTGCCGTCGACGTCGATCCTGTCGGCGGGGCCGACGATTGTCGCCGGGGTCTCGACCATGCGGCCGTTGAGCTTGACGAGTCCGGCGGCGATCATCCGCTCCGCGTCGCGGCGCGAGGCGAGGCCGGCGCGCGCGATGCGCTTGGCGATGCGTTCGCCTTTCCCGCCCGTATCCGCTTGTTTTTCTCGTCCGCCGCCGCCACTCATGGCCGGTCTCTTAACACAAAGGCGCCGGACGAGAGATGCCCAGCGACGCTCAGAGCTTAATGGACCTCGCTCTCAAAGAGGCGGAAGCCGCCGGCGAGCGCGGCGAGATTCCGGTAGGCGCCGTTGTCGTGAGCGACGGCGAGGTCGTCGCGGTGGCCGGCAACCGTACGCGCGAACTCTCCGACGTCACCTCGCATGCGGAAGTGCTGGCGATCCGCGCCGCCGCGGAGCGCCTCGGCACGGAGCGGCTTTCGGAATGCGATCTCTACGTGACGCTCGAGCCCTGCACCTTATGCGCCGCGGCCATTTCCTTCGCGCGCATTCGCCGGCTCTACTATGGCGCGGGCGACCCCAAGGGCGGCGCGGTCGAGCATGGAGTCCGCTTCTTTGCCGCGCCCACCTGCCACCATGCGCCAGAGGTTTACTCCGGTATCGGCGAGCGCGCGGCCGGGTCCCTTCTTCGCCGCTTTTTTGGCGCCCTTCGCTGAGGCGAGCGGCAGTTCGAACGGCGTACTGATGATGTGCTCGAGCCGCCGCTTGAGATCGTCCTTGAAGCTCGCGTTCATGTCGAGGATCGCCTGCGTCTTCAGGAAGTCGAGGATGAAGACGCCGTTGATCTCCGGGCGGAGAAGCACGTCCGGCTGATGCCATTTCAGCTTCTCGCGGATCACCGACTGCATCGAGATCTGCGCCGCGCCGACGACGCATTCGAGCAGCCCCGGATGCCGGCCGGGCGTTTCCGCCGGCCCGCCGGCAACGTCGCAGGCGACGGTGATTTCGCAATCAGCCACGTGGTCGAAGGGAAGCGGGTTGGTGGCGCCGCCGTCGATCAGCACGCGCCCGTCGAGATTGACCGGGCGGAAGAGGGCGGGGATGGCGATCGAGGCGGCGATCGCCGGCCGGAGCTCGCCCTCCGCCAGGATGACCTCGCACCAGGCGTAGAAGTCGCAGGCGATGATCTTCATCGGGATCTTGAGATCCTCGATCCGCTCCGGCAGGTGCTCGATGCCGGGGACGAACGACTCGAGGATGACGCGCGCGTCGAATTGCGGCGTGATGGAACGGCCGCGCAGGAGATCGGTGAAGGCGAGCGGGCGCGCGCGCCAGAGCTTGGCCAGCACTTCGCGGCGCTTGGCGTAGAAGCCGACCGCCGCTTCGCGCATTTCTTTGCCGGAGAAGCCCGCAGCATAGCCGGCGCCGATGATCGCGCCGATCGAGGTCCCGGCGATCAGCGCCGGCTTGATGCCGAGCTCGTCGAAAGCCTCGCAG
This sequence comes from uncultured Alphaproteobacteria bacterium, assembly GCA_963739005.1. GTDB lineage: Bacteria > Pseudomonadota > Alphaproteobacteria > Rhizobiales > Afifellaceae > DASWJZ01. Next base: position 318,787 of record CAVTYQ010000004.1, read on the forward strand.
ACCAGGATATGCACCATGCCGCGGGCGCCGCCGCCGCCCAAGGCAAGACCGATACGCGACTCCATCGACATGGCTTGGTTTCCCTGGCCGAGGAACTTGCCGGGCGAAAGGCGGCCCGACAAGAAAACTTTATGAAAAAGATTGAAACTCTCGGTTAACTGGCGGGGCCATGGCCGTCCGCGCTATCGCCGGTTTCCCGCGGGATTGCGCGCCAGCCGATGTCCCGACGGCAAAAACCTTCCGGCCAGTCGATGAGTTCCACGGCTTCGTAGGCGCGGGCCTGTGCGGCGGCGACCGTTTGGCCGAGGGCGGTCACGCCGAGCACGCGTCCGCCATCAGCCAGGATCCGACCGCCGTCGCGCCGGGTACCGGCGTGGAAGATATCGACGTCGGGCAGTGCTGCGGCCTGATCAAGCCCACGGATATCGGAGCCCTTCGCATAGCTGCCCGGATAGCCCTTCGTCGCCATCACCACGCAAAGCGCCGATTCATCCCGCCAGCGAACGCTCACCTGGTCGAGGACCCCGTCCACCGCGGCGTTCAGGATCGTGAGGAGGTCGTCCCTGAGCCGCAACATCAGCACCTGGCATTCGGGGTCGCCGAAGCGGGCGTTGTATTCGATGAGCTTTGGCCCTTCCGCATCGATCATCAGGCCGGCGTAGAGAACGCCGCGATAGCGTATGCCGCGCTTCGCGAGCGCCGCGACCGTCGGGCGGATGATCTCCGCCATCACGCGCTCGCTCATCGCGTCGGAGAGGATCGGCGCCGGCGAATAGGCGCCCATCCCGCCGGTGTTCGGTCCATTGTCTCCGTCGAAGGCGCGCTTATGGTCTTGCGCGGTGCCGAAGGGAATCACGGTCTTACCGTCCGAAAGCGCGAAGAAGCTCGCCTCTTCCCCATCGAGATACTCTTCGACGACGACGGACGCGCCGGGCTCTGCGAAGATCGCATCGAGCGCCGCAACCGCCGCATCGCGCTCCGTCGCGACAGTGACGCCCTTACCGGCCGCGAGACCGTCGGCCTTCACCACGACGGGAAGCGCATGGCCTTCGACATAAGCGCGCGCTTCGCCGCGATTCGTGAAGCGCCGGTAGGCTGCGGTCGGGATGCCGGCTTCGCGGCAGAGGTCCTTGGTGAAGCCCTTCGAGCCCTCAAGCTGAGCCGCTGCCTTCGTCGGCCCGAAGGCGCGGATGCCGGACGCCTGGAGGTCGTCGACGAGGCCGGCGACGAGCGGCGCTTCCGGTCCGACGACGACGAGGTCGATCCGCTCGGATTTGCAGAACGCAACGACGGCGGCGTGGTCTGCCGGATCGAGCGGCACGCATTCGGCGACATCGCAGATGCCGGCGTTGCCGGGCGCCGTGAAGAGTTTTGTCAGAAGCGGCGATGCCGAAAGCGCCCAGGCAAGCGCATGTTCGCGGCCCCCCGACCCGATCAGAAGAACCCGCATCGCCGCCCGCCCGCTCGCATGCGAGGCTCCCTATCACGCGAAGGCACGGCGACAAAACCGCAGCTTGACGGCCGCTCCATCCCGCGCGAGCAGGGGGAATGCCTGCGCCGTCCCTCGTGCTTCCAGACGCCCCGCCGAGAAACTGGCTCGACCGCTTCGCGCCGGACTGGCTGAAGCCCTATGGGCGGCTCGCGCGATGGGATCGGCCGATCGGCTGGTGGCTGCTGCTTTGGCCCTGCTGGTGGTCGGCGGCGCTGGCCGCGGTCGCCGGCGAGCGCGGCGCGCCGAATGTCTGGCACCTCTTCCTTTTCCTGGTCGGCGCGATCGCCATGCGTGGCGCCGGCTGCACCTATAACGACCTGATCGACCGCGATTTCGACGCGAAGGTGGAGCGGACGCGCCTGCGCCCGCTCCCCTCGGGCCAGGTCACGCCCTTTCAGGCGCTCGTCTTCCTGCTGCTGCAATCGCTGGTCGGCGCGCTGGTGCTCTTCCAGTTCAACCGCTTCACGATTGTCCTCGGCCTTGCCTCGCTCGTGGTGATCGCGCTTTACCCCTTCGCCAAGCGGGTGACCGACTGGCCGCAATTCGTGCTCGGGCTCGCATTCTCGTGGGGCGCGCTGGTCGGCTGGTCGGCGATCTTCGGGAGCCTAAGCGCTGCGCCGATCGCGCTCTATTTCGGGGCGGTGCTTTGGACGATCGGCTACGACACGATCTACGCGCTGCAGGACAAGGAGGATGACGCTTTGATCGGCGTCCGCTCGACGGCGCGGCTCTTCGGCCGCCGCTCGCGCGCCGGCATCGCCGTCTTCTACGTCGCCGCCTTCGTGCTTTTCGGGCTTGCCTGCGTGCTCGCCGATGCCGGGATATTCGCCTTCGCGGCGCTCGGCGCAGGGCTGCTCCACGCCGCTTATCTGATCGCGACGCTCGATCCCGACGATCCTGGGAATTGCCTCCGCCGCTTCAGGGCGAACAGTACGACGGGCTGGATCATTTTTGCCGGCTTGGTCGCCGACGCGGTTTTCCGCTTCTAGCGGAGAAGCCGTCAGTTGCGGGCGATGATCTCGCGCCCTTCGATCTTGCGGATGGTGACCGTATTCCCGGTCCGCCGCCGCGCCAGGAACCGCGGTCGCCGCGTCCGCACCGACCGGGTGCGCCTTTCGCGCGGGAGATCGTTGCCGCGCTCCGCGTCGGGCGTCGCCGACACGATGACCGGCGGCAGGTCGAGGAAGCCGGCGAGCCGGTCGCGGTACTCTTCGGCGGTAGCAAGGCTGTCGAAGCTCTCCACATCGAGCGAGAGGCCGACATCGCGATGCATCAGCCGGACCACATTGCTTTCGCCGCGCACGACGAGCGCCACCGCCTGGTATTGGCGGACGGGCACGCGCACGCGGCAGGCGAGGCCGGCAACGGGTCGAGACATCATGACAGTCCTCCGGTCAAACGTGACAAGACAATCTGCACCGTCTCCAGACGTGCACCTGTATAGGAGAACGTCCGGGAAGACGATGGGCCGTTCCGAGGAACGGCCCACCAGATTTGACTGGACCTGACCCATATCTGCTCGACGCATGTTCTTTTTTGTTTGGACCTTTTCGGCCTCGTGTTATGCGAGAGATTAGGCGCGATTTTTCCTAAACTGCTTAATGTCCGTGGTTAATGTAATTTCACGCCAAATCACGGTAATCGAAAGCTAAATCGGCGCGGAGCATGGTGGGGAAAGAGTGTGCCATCGGACGAATCCGACCTTGAGCTCCTGAAGCGCGCGGCGCTCGAGGCGGGACGACTTGCCGAGCGCTTCTTTCGGCGCAACCCCAACACCTGGACGAAGGAGGGCGGCTCGCCGGTCAGCGAAGCCGACATCGCCGTCGATCGACATCTCCGCACGATGCTTGTCGGGGCGCGGCCGGACTATGGATGGCTCTCAGAGGAATCGGCCGACGATCCGTCGCGCCGGCAGCGTGCGGCGACTTTCGTCGTCGACCCGATCGACGGCACGCGCGCTTTTATCGAAGGGAGCGACCTCTGGTGCGTGAGCCTCGCCGTCGTCGTCGAGGGACGACCGGTGGTCGCGGCGCTGAGCGCGCCGGCGCGGGGCGAGATCTATGTCGCCTCGCGAGGCGGCGGCGCGTGGATGGGCGAGTGCCGCTTGTCGGTCTCGGATTGGCCCGACGTCGCCGGTGCGCGGATCGGCGCTCCGCGGGGATGGCTGCGGACCGAGACCATCCGGGGGAGTGGGGCACATCCCCAGGCGCATATTCCATCGCTTGCCTACCGCTTTGCGCAGGTTGCCGCGAATCGGCTTGACGCCGCTTTCGCAGGGCCGCGGGCGCACGACTGGGACCTTGCGGCTTCCCACCTTTTGGTGCACGAAGCGGGCGGTCGGCTGACCGAGCTCGACGGGCTTCCGCCGCGCTACAATCGGGAGGTCCTGCAGCACGGCGTGCTTGTGGCGACCAATTCAAGCCTCCACGCGCACATGTTGGCGACAGTGGAGAACGCCAGCCGGGAGGTGGCGCGTGGGCGAAGGGCGTGACCGCTTCCGGGGGCCGAAATGAGTGAGACGAGGGCGGGTCAGAAGCAGCTCCTGCACCTGGTCTTCGGCGGGGAACTGGAATCGCTTGAGAAGGTGCGCTTTCGCGATCTCGCCACGCTCGATATTGTGGGCATCTATCCGAACTACGCCGAAGCCTACCGGGCGTGGAAGGAAAAGGCCCAGATGACGGTGGACAATGCGCAGCTGCGCTATTTCATCGTGCATCTTCACCGGCTGCTCGAGCCCGAAGTGAGTAATGAGCAAAGCTGATTTGAGCCCCAGTGCGCCGCGTCCCGGCTTCAGCTTCGACGCGCTCCTTGAGCAGGATCACTCGCGCTGGCCGGTCTTTGTGCGCATCATGCGCGAGTGCGTCTACCCACACTGGCCGATACTGGCCATCGTGGTCGCCGCGACGACCATAAACTCGGCGACCGCGGGCGCGCTGCCGTTTCTCCTGAAACGGGTCGGCGACGACGTGTTCATCGCCAAGAACGAGACGCTCGTCTTTGTGTTGCCCGCCCTGATCGTCGTCGCGGTGGCCGTACGCGCGTTCTCCGACTGGGTGTCTACGGTCGCCGAAGGCTCGCTCGGCACCAAGATCGTCGCCGACATCAGGATTCGCATGTTCGACACGATCGCGACGGCCGACCTCGCCTGGATCCAGGGCATTCATTCCGGCCGCTTCGTGTCGGTCATGGTCGGCGATTCCGCTGCCATCGATCGCAACGGCACGCGCGTGCTGATCACCATCTTCAAGAATCTCTCGAGCATGATCTTCCTGATCGTGGCCATGTTCTACATGGACTGGCTGTTGAGCGTGATCGTCCTGCTCGGAGCGCCGTTGGCGGTCTTCAATCTTGGCCGCCAGCGGAAGCGTCTGAGGAGCGCAGCCGGGCGCGGCATCCGCGAGGCCGGCGACCTGAACAGCATGCTGATGCAGACGCTGCAGAGCATGCGGGTCGTCAAGGCCTACGGGCAGGAGGCCAACGAGTCGCTCCGCCTTCGGCGCATCGTCAACAATCTCCGCAAGTACTTCATGAAGGCGACGCGTACGCGCGCCGCCGTCGGCCCGTTGTGGGAAGTGCTGACCGGCATGGGTTTTGCGGGCGCCGTGCTCTACGGCGGCTGGCGCGGGGTCACCGGCGACGTCACGCTCGGCGAGTTCATGGGGTTCATGACCGCCGCGCTGCTCACGTTCCAGCCGATGAAGCAGCTCGCCTCCATCCACGCGTCGCTGGCCGAAGGATTGCTCTCAGCCGAGCGCGTCTTCGCGCTGATCGACTACACCGCGCACGTGACGGAAAAGCGCGGCGCCGCGCCCCTCAAGGTCACCGGCGGCGCCATCAGCTTCAAGGACGTGGACTTTTCTTACGACGGCAGCGGGCTCGTTCTTTCCGGCTTCAATCTCGAGCTTCCCGCCGGTCGCAAGGTGGCCCTCGTCGGACCGAGCGGCGCCGGCAAGAGCACGGTCCTGAACCTCGTCCTGCGCCTCTTCGATCCGCAGGCCGGCTCCGTCCTGATCGACGGGCAGGACCTGCGCGATGCGACCATCGCGAGCGTGCGCGGGGCTTCAGCGCTGCTCACGCAGGATCCTGTGATCTTCGACGAGTCGATTGCCGCCAACATCGCCTATGGCTCGGAGGACCCGAGCGAGGACGCGATTGCCGCCGCGGCGAATGCGGCGGCGGCGCACGATTTCATCATGAAGCTGCCGCACGGCTACCAGTCGCGCGTCGGCGAGTCCGGCAACCGGCTTTCCGGCGGCGAGCGCCAACGCATCGCCTTCGCCCGCGCGATGTTGCGGAACACGCCGATCGTTCTTCTCGACGAGCCGACGAGCGCGCTCGACGCGGAATCGGAAGCCAAGGTGCAGGAGGCCATGCAGCGGCTCCTGCAAGGGCGGACCGTCGTCATGATCGCCCACCGCTTGTCCACGGTGCAGAAGGCCGATCAGATATTCTACATGGAGGCTGGGCGCATTCTGGAATCCGGCACGCATCTCGAGTTGGTGGCGCGACGCGGCAAATATGCCCGCATGGTCAAGACTCAGCTCCTCGACGACGAGCCGCAGCCCGCCCTTGCTGGAGGCTGATATCACGGCCAGCCGGAACCCCGGCGGACTGCTTGGCGAAGCTGCGCTGGCGCTCTACGGCGCGGCTGGCCGTCTCGCAGTACCCATCGTTGGCGCAGCACTTCGCTTGCGCGAGCGCGAGGGCAAGGAGGACAGTGCCCGCCGTGGCGAGCGCTTTGGCGTGGCCGGCTGCGCACGCCCCGCAGGTCCGCTCGTATGGGTGCACGCGGCAAGCGTCGGCGAGACGGTTGCGGCCGTCCCCTTGGTCGACCGTCTCATGCGATTGGGCTCGGCAGTGCTCCTGACCACCGGAACAGTCACGGCGGCCGACGTCGCCAGCCGGCGGCTTCCGGTTGGCGCCATACACCAGTTCGTTCCGATCGACACGCCGAAGTCGGTCGGCCGTTTCCTCGACTATTGGCACCCGGGCCTTGCCCTTTTTGCCGAGTCGGAGCTCTGGCCGACCATGCTCCGCACGCTGCGCCGGCGCGCGCTGCCGCTCGCGGTCGTCAACGCGCGCATGTCGGAGCGCTCGTTTCGCTCCTGGGGCAGAGTGGCGCCGCTTGCCCGCGCGGTGATCGGGCGGGCGGAGCTCTTTCTGGCGCAGACGCTTGCCGACGCCGAGCGGCTGAAGGCGCTCGGCGCGAGCCGCGTGGTCGTGTGCGGCAACTTGAAATTCGATGCGCCGCCGCCCCCTGCGGATGAAGCCGCGGTCGCGGCTCTCCGCCAGGCGATCGGCGATCGCCCCGTGCTTGTCGCGGCGAGCACGCATCGCGGCGAAGAGACGGCGGTGATCGCCGCCCACGCCAAGATCGCAGGCGGAGGCGCGCGGCTTCTCACCATCCTCGCGCCGCGGCATCCCGACCGCGGCGACGCGGTCGCCGCCGAGATCGCCGCCGCCGGGCTGTCGTTCAGCCGCCGCTCGAAGGATGAGCCGATCGGCGCCGCGACCGACGTCTATCTCGCGGATACGATCGGAGAAATGGGCCTTTGGTATCGGCTGGCGGACTTCGCCTTTCTCGGCGGCTCGATGGTGCCGCATGGCGGGCAGAATCCGATCGAGCCGGCGAAGCTTCTCGTGCCGATCCTGCACGGCGGTCACGTCGGCAACTTCCGCGACGTCTACGACGCGCTGATCGAAGCGCGGGCGGTGATCGCGGTGGAGGATGCCGCGACGCTGGCCGCCGCCGTCGAGCGCCTGATCGCGCATCCCGACGAGCGCGATCGCCTGACGCGCGAAGCGCGTGCTTGCGTCGACCGCTTCGGCGGCGCATTGGAACGTACGCTTAGCGCGCTGCAACCTTATCTCGCGCAACTCGGCCTTCCCGATGAAGCTTCCCCGCGCCCCTGAATTCTGGTGGCACCGCCACCCCGCCGGCCTCGCGCTGGCGCCGCTTGGCGCCGTCTACGGCCAGATCAGCGGGCGGCTGATGGCAAGATCGGGCGTCACCGTCGAGGTGCCGGTGATCTGCGTCGGGAACCTCGTCGTCGGCGGCGCCGGAAAGACGCCGACGGCGCTTGAGGTGGCGAGCGTCTGCCGCAAGCTGAAGCTCAATCCGGGCTTTCTGACGCGCGGCTATGGCGGCCGCGAGCGCGGGCCGCTTTGCGTGTCGGTTGGAATCCACACCGCCGCGGAGGTCGGCGACGAGGCGCTGCTTCTCGCCCAGTTCGCGCCGACCGTCATCGCCGCCGACCGGCCGAGCGGCGCCAAGCTTCTGGCGCGGCTCGGCGCCGACGTCGTGGTGATGGATGACGGCTTTCAGAACGCGTCGCTGCGCAAGGATCTTGCGCTCGTCGTGATCGATTCCGATCGCGGCATCGGCAACGGGCTGGTGTTTCCCGCCGGGCCGCTCCGCGCGCCGCTGGCCGCGCAGATGCGCATGGCCGATGCTCTGGTCGTGCTCGGCGAGGGGAGCGGCGGGCGTGCCGTCCGCGTCGCCGCCCGCGCCGGGCTGCCGACGCTTCGCGCGCTTTCCGCTCCTTCCCGCAAGCGCGGGCTGAAGCGCCGCCCCTACCTGGCTTTCTCAGGCATCGGCGATCCGGCCAAGTTCTATAACTCGCTTGCCGCCGCCGGCGCCACGGTCGGGCACACGATGAGCTTTCCCGACCACCACCTTTTCACCCCGGCCGATTGCGAAACGATCATGGCGGAAGCGAAGGGGCGCGATCTGGTGCCGATCACCACCGAGAAGGACCGCGTCCGTCTGAACGGAGGCGGCGAGTCGGCCGCGCGTCTCGCCGCGGCGACGGAGACCTTCCCCGTGCGCGTCAGCTTCGAGGAGCCGCGGCGGCTGATCACGCTCATCACCGACGCGGTCGCCTCGCACGCGAGCCACTATCGTCTGAAGCCAGTCATTTCCCGCGACGAAGAGAAAGTTCCCGCTTGAGCGAAGCGGCCGCGTCGACATAGGCCTCCTGGCGGTCGACGCTCCAGTAGCGCAGCTCCGAAAGCGGGATGCGCTTGCCGGTCACCGCGCAGGTCACGTAGGCCCCCGGCGCCATCACCTGGAAATCGCTGTCGAGATAGCGAAGCCGAGCTTCGCCGTCGCGCCCGATGAATTCGTGCTTGTTCATGAGAGCCTTTTAGCCAGCGCGCCGCCTGAGGCCAAGACTCGCGCGCTCATTCGGCGGCCGTGCGATGCGCTGCCTCGCGCCGCACCGGCGGCGTCAGCGGCTCGGGCTTGAGCTTGCCCGGCTGCGCCGCCTCGATACCGGTGGCGGTCTCGCCGCCGAGCTGCACCTCGAGCCGCTCGGCGTCGCGGCGACGGACTTCCGCCACCACGGTGTCCGCCTCATCCGTTCCGAGGCCGAGCCCGCGCAGCGTTTCGGCGCCGAAAGCGAGAGCCGATTCGAACGTTTCGCGGATCTCGTAGTCGACGCCCTTGTGGCGGAGCTCGACGGTGTGGTTGCGATCGTAGGAGCGCACGAAGATCTTTGCGTTCGGGAACTCCGTTTCGACGAGCTCGACGATGCGGTTCGAGACCGCGGGTTTCGCTACGCAGATGCAGATGATTGTCGCCTGCTCCGCGCCGGCGGCCTTCAGGACGTCGCGCCTGGTGCCGTCGCCGAAATAGATGCGGAAGCCGAAGCGCGAGGCCTGGCGCACGCGCTCCGCGCTCAAATCGATCAGCGTCGTGTCGATATGCTGCGCGAGCACGACCTGGCTCACGATCTGTCCGAAGCGGCCGAAGCCGATGATAAGGGCCTGCCCGCCGGCGCCTTCGAAATCCTCCTCCATCGTTTCCGCCTCCTCTTTGCGGAGGAGAAAGCGCTCGAGCAGGAACGAAAGCGGCGTCAGCGCCATCGTGACCGTGACGATGCCGGCGACGAAGGCGGTTTCCGAGGGCCACAGCGCGCGCACCGCCGACGCGGAGGCGAAGAGCACGAAGGCGAATTCGCCCGCTTGCGGTAAAAGGAGCGCGATCCTGACGGCGTCGTTGTGCGTGGCTTTGAAGACTCGCGCGAGCCCGTAGAGCACCACCGCCTTGATGCTCATGACGACGATGACCGCGAGCCCGATCCGCCACCAGCTCTGCAGCAGGCTGTCCGGGTTGATGGCCATGCCGACGGAGATGAAGAAGAGGCCGAAGAGGAGGCCGCGGAACGGCTCGATGTCCGCCTCGAGCTCGTGGCGGAACGAAGAGTCCGCCAGGATCAGTCCGGCGAGGAAGGCGCCCATCGCCATCGAGAGGCCGGCGAATTCCATGAGCGCCGCGGCGCCGAGCACGACGAGAAGCGCCGCCGCCGTCATCACCTCGCGCGCCCTGGTGAGCGCGAGCAGCCGGAAGAACGGGTTGAGCAGATAGCGTCCGCCGAGGAGGAGCACAGCGAGCGCGCCGACGGCCTTCAGGATATCGATCGGGCCGCCCGCCCCGAATTGCGCGCCGCCCGGCGAAAGGAGCGGCACGACGGCAAGGAGCGGGACGATGGCGAGGTCCTGGAAGAGGAGGACGGCGGTCGCCTTCTGCCCGTAGGGCGTGGCGAGGTCGCTCCGCTCGGTCAGCACCTGCATGCCGAAGGCGGTCGACGACATCGCGAGGCCGAAGCCGATGATGATCGCTGGCCCGATCCGCCAGCCTGCGAGATCGAAGATCGCGGTGAGGACGGAGCCGGTCACGAGCACCTGCGCCAGGCCGAACCCTAGGATGTCGGTGCGCATCGCCCACAGCCGCGCCGGCTTCAGCTCCAGCCCGATGATGAACAGGAACATCACGATGCCGAGCTCGGCGACCTGCATGATCTCCTGGGCGCCGGTGATGAGCCGCGCGACCGGCCCGATCACGACGCCGGCGGCGAGGTAGCCGAGGATCGAGCCGAGGCCGAGCCGCCGCGAGACGGCGACTCCCACCACCGAGGCGAAGAGCAGGATCAGCGGCTCCGCGAAGGCGAAGCCGTGGCCGTCGGATGCGTCAAGCATGCCTTTCGCCGTCCTCAACGCCGGAGGCGCCCCCCGGCGGAAGCCGGAAGGTCAGGGAAGAGCGTCGAACCCTTCGCCGAATCCGGCAAGCGAAATCGGCACGCCGATTCCCTCTTCCGGCGTCTGGAAGATGATGAACATCGCCTGCTTGCCCTTGCGCAGCTGCTGGATCAGCGCGTCGTCCATCAGAACCTCGGAAACGCAGCCGTTCGGCAGGCAGCGGATGAAGCCCGTCGTCCCCATGTCGGTGTTGTCGATCCTGAGGCCGAGCCCGCGCGGCAGGAGCACGCCGAGCGGGGCAAGCACGCGCAGGATGCGCGCCTGCTTGTCCGCCGTCTTCATGACCACCACGGAGAGGCCGACATTCTCGCGGTCCTGCGCGGTCACGAACTGCATGATCACGCATTGCTCGGTCGTTGCCCCGGCAGGCTTGTCGCAGCGGAGATCCCAGTCGCCGTGTTTGGATTTGACTTCGCCCTGCGCGACGGCTTGGGCGGGAATGAGAAGCAAAAAGGTCAGCAGCAATACGAAGCGATGCACGGATGCCTCCGGAAGCGGTCGGCCGCTCCGCGACGTGAACGCCGGTTGCAGGCACAACGAAGCCCTACCAGAGCGGCCCAGAGTGTCAAGAAAAGGGCCGGGGAGGCTGTTGAGCGCCGTCGCCTCGCGCGCAATTTGCCGCATAATATGCCCGGCTTGCGCGTTGCGTGCCCGGGCCGACTGTGGTTACTCCGGGCAAGAGCGGACGGCGCAGGGGCGATCTCCGGATCGACGGCTTTGGTTGCTCGCCCGGGGCGCGTGGGAACCGCAAGGCGGAGTTACTGATCCATGGCGGTTGCGACGAGACTGATCGCGGCTCTTGCGTGGCTGGCGGCCGGTATTGGCCTGGCTTTGGCCGAGGGGCGCCCGGACGGCGCCTTCGACTGGCAGATGAGCTTCCAGAACCCGGCCACACTGGTGATGGATTACATCGAGTGGTTCGGCAACTACACGCTGATCATCGTCACCGTCATCGTCCTCTTTGTATTCGGCCTTATCGGCTGGTGCATCGTGCGCTTCAACGAGCGCGCCAATCCGGTTCCCTCGCGCGTCACCCACAACACCACGGTCGAGGTCTTGTGGACCGTCCTGCCGGTGTTCATCCTGATCGCGATCGCGATTCCGTCCTTCAAGCTTCTCTACGGCGAATACGATCCGTCGAAGCTTTACCCCAATTACGACGCGAAGACCGCGAAGTTCCTGACCGTGAAGTTCACCGGCGTGCAGTGGGCGTGGGACGTCTCCTACGCGAATGATGCGGACAATACGGACATGGGCGTCGCCCAGCCGATCGATCTCTTCATGCTGCCGCTCCCGGACGACCAGCTCAAGGAAGGCGACCTTCGCAACCTGACCGTCGACAATCCGGTGATCGTGCCGGTCGACACCTTCGTGCGCGTGCAGGTGACGGCCGAAGGGGACGCCATCCACTCCTTCGCGCTGCCGGCCTTCGGCCTGAAGGATGACGCGGTTCCCGGACGCCTGAACGAGACCTATTTCAAGGCCGACCGCGAGGGCACGTTCTACGGCCAGTGCTCGGAACTCTGCGGCAAGGATCACGCCTTCATGCCGATCGAGATCAAGGTGGTCTCCAGCGACCAGTTCCGCGCCTGGGCGGCGCAGGCGGCGTCCGACCTTCCCGGCGCCTATCAGACGCTGGCGCGCGCGCTCGACGATTCGAAACAGGAACAGAAGCTGGCCGCCCGCTGACGGCGCCGAACGAAGAGGGCAGGAGCTGACGATGGCTCACGCAGCAGTTCACGAGGCGCATGCCGCTCATCCGACCGGATGGAAGCGCTACGTCTACGCGACCAACCACAAGGACATCGGCACGATGTACCTGATCTTCGCGATCATCGCGGGGATCATCGGCGGCTCGCTTTCGGTTGCGATGCGCGCTGAGCTGCAGAAGCCGGGCATCCAGATTTTCCGCGGCCTTGCGCAGATGGTCTACGGCGTTCCCGCCGACGCTGCGCTCGACTACGGCAAGCACATGTACAACGTGTTCACCACTGCGCATGGCTTGATCATGATCTTCTTCATGGTCATGCCGGCGATGATCGGCGGCTTCGGCAACTGGTTCGTCCCGATCCAGATCGGCGCGCCGGACATGGCCTTCCCGCGCATGAACAACATCTCGTTCTGGCTGCTGCCGCCGTCCTTCCTCCTGCTCTTGACGTCGATGTTCGTCGAAGGGCCGGCCGGCGGCTACGGCGCCGGCGGCGGCTGGACGCTCTATCCGCCGTTCTCGACCTCCGGCCAGCCCGGCCCGGCCATGGATTTCGCCATTCTTTCCATCCATCTGGCCGGCGCCTCGTCGATCCTCGGCGCCATCAACTTCATCACCACCATCTTCAACATGCGCGCGCCGGGCATGACGCTGCACAAGATGCCGCTCTTCGTGTGGTCGATCCTGGTGACCGCCTTCCTGCTGCTCCTGTCGCTGCCGGTGCTTGCCGGCGGCATCACCATGCTTCTGACCGACCGCAATTTCGGCACGACGTTCTTCAACCCGTCGGGCGGCGGTGATCCGATTCTCTTCCAGCACCTCTTCTGGTTCTTCGGGCATCCGGAAGTCTACATCCTGATCCTGCCGGGCTTCGGCATGGTCAGCCATGTGGTCTCCACCTTCTCCAAGAAGCCGGTCTTCGGCTATCTCGGCATGGCCTACGCGATGGTGTCGATCGGTGCCATCGGGTTCATCGTGTGGGCGCACCACATGTTCACCACCGGCATCGACGTCGATACGCAGGCCTATTTCACCTTCGCCACGATGGTGATCGCCGTGCCGACCGGCGTGAAGATCTTCTCCTGGATCGCCACGATGTGGGGCGGCTCGATCTCGTTCCGCACGCCGATGCTGTGGGCGATCGGCTTCATCTTCCTGTTCACGATCGGCGGGGTGACCGGCATCCAGCTCGCCAACGCCGGCCTCGACCGCTCCATGCACGACACCTACTTCGTGGTGGCTCACTTCCACTATGTGCTGTCGCTCGGCGCCGTCTTCGCCATCTTCGCCGGCTGGTACTACTGGTTCCCGAAGATGACCGGCTACATGTACAACGAGACGATCGGGAAGGTGCACTTCTGGGTCACGTTCATCGGCGTGAACCTCATTTTCTTCCCGCAGCACTTCCTCGGCGTTGCCGGCATGCCGCGCCGCTACATCGACTATCCCGACGCCTTCGCCGGCTGGAACTTCGTCTCCTCCTGGGGCTCCTACATCTCCGGCGTGGGTGCGCTCATCTTCCTCTACGGGATTTTCGAGGCGTTCAGCCGCAAGCGCGTCGCCGCCGCCAATCCGTGGGGCGAGGGGGCGACGACGCTCGAATGGCAGCTGCCCTCGCCGCCGCCCTTCCACCAGTGGGAGGAGCTGCCCCTCATCCGCTAGGGGCGCTTTAGCCGGCGACAAGATGACAGCAGCGGCCAACGAGACCGACGTCAAGCTCTTCGCCGAGGATTTTGGCGGCGCCGACGTCGAGGACTATTTCGCGCTTCTGAAGCCGCGCGTGATGTCGCTTGTCGTCTTCACCGCGCTCGTCGGCATGGTGGCGGCGCCGACGCCGATCCATCCGGCCCGCGCTTTGATCGCGCTCCTGGCGATCGCCGTCGGCGCAGGCGCGGCCGGCGCTTTGAACATGTGGTACGACGCCGATATCGACGCGCTGATGCGGCGCACGCGCCGGCGTCCGATCCCGGCGGGACGCATGACCCGCGCCGAGTGCTTCGGCTTCGGCATCGTGCTCGCTTCATTCTCCGTCGCGATCCTCGGCCTTGCCGCCAATTGGCTCGCCGCCGCGCTCCTCGCCTTCACCATCTTCTTCTACATCGTGGTCTACACGGCTTGGCTGAAGCGCTGGACGGCGCAGAACATCGTCATCGGCGGCGCCGCCGGCGCGCTCCCGCCGCTCATCGGCTGGGCCGCGGTCACCGGCGGGGTATCGCTCGAGCCGCTCCTCTATTTCCTCATCATCTTCATGTGGACGCCGCCGCATTTCTGGGCGCTCGCGCTCTTCACCCGCGACGACTACGCCGAGGCCGGCGTGCCGATGCTGCCGAACGTCGTCGGCGATGTCGCCACGCGGCAGCACATCCTCGCCTATTCGGCGCTTCTCGCGCCGCTCGGCGCGCTGCCGTTCTTCCTCGGCGAGACCGGGCCGATCTACGGCGTTGCGGCGCTCCTTCTCGGCGCCGAGTTCGTACGCCGCGCCGTGCTCCTCTGGTATCGCGGCGACGCCGGCAACAATGCCGCCGCCAAGAGCCTCTTCGGTTATTCGATCCTCTATCTCTTCGGCCTCTTCTCGGCGCGCCTCGTCGAGCTCGGGCTGAGCGGGCCGCTCGGTGGGTGATCCGGATGCGCGGCGGACCCTCACTCCGGAGCAGGCGAGGCGCCGCCGCCGCCGGTCGGTGGCGCTGGCCATCCTCCTCGCGCTCCTCGTGGTCCTCTTCTACGTGCTCGCGCTCGTGCGCGGGCCAGGCGTCCTCCACAACTGACGGAGGCCAGCGAGCCCTATGACGAAACCCAGGAAGTCAGCCGGAAACTTCGCCCTCGCGATCGGGCTCCTCTCGCTGTCGGTCGGGATGGTCGGCGCGTCCTTCGCCGCGGTGCCGCTCTACCGCATCTTCTGCTCGGCAACCGGCTTCGCCGGCACCCCGCGACGGGCGGCCGCGGCCCCCGAGCACGCGATCGCGCGCGAGGTCGTGGTCCGCTTCGATGGCAACGTCGCCGGGCTCCCGTGGACCTTCAAGCCGGAAGTGCCGCAGGTGACCGTGAAGCTCGGCGAGACCAAGCTCATCAAGTTTGTTGCCGAGAACAACGGCAGCACCACGACGACCGGGACGGCGACGTTCAACGTGCAGCCGGATATCGTCGGCTCCTTCTTCAACAAGATCCAGTGCTTCTGCTTCACCAAGCAGGAGCTGAAGCCGGGCGAGCGGCTGGAGATGCCGGTGCAGTTCTTCGTTTCGCCCGACTATGCGGACGATCGCGAACTGGACGGCACGCGTACGATCACGCTCTCCTACACGTTCTTCCCGGTGGCCGAGCAGGCGCAGCCGGCAGGACAACCGGTCGCGCGGACGGACGGCGACGCCGGCGGAAAAAACCTGTAGTTAAATGCGCGGTCCGGCGCCCCGGCGCCGGTCCTGCGAAAGGGGATAGAACGGGGCGAAAATGGCTGAGTCGCACGCGAAGCATCACGACTACCACCTCGTTGACCCGAGCCCGTGGCCGATCATCGGGGCGGTCTCTGCGTTTGCTTTGGCGCTCGGCCTTATCTCCGCCATGCACGGGGCGAGCTATTGGTGGACGCTGCCCGGCGCGCTCGGCGTGCTCTACACGATGTTCGCCTGGTGGACCGACGTCGTGCGGGAAGCCAATCGCGGCGACCACACGCCCGTCGTTCAGCTGCATCTCCGCTACGGCATGATCATGTTCATCGCCTCGGAGGTGATGTTCTTCGTCGCCTGGTTCTGGGCCTTCTTCGACGCCAGTCTTTATTCCGGCGAAGCCGACCAATATGCGCGCGTCGCCGCCACCGGCGGGCACTGGCCGCCGGCCGGGATGGAGGTCCTCGATCCGTGGCACCTGCCGCTCGTCAACACGCTGATCTTGTTGACCTCGGGCACGACGGTGACCTGGGCCCACCACGCGCTGCTGCAGAACGATCGCCGGGGACTGAAATGGGGGCTCGCGCTCACCATCGTGCTCGGCCTCATGTTCACATCCATCCAGGCCTATGAGTACATCCACGCGCCGTTCGATTTCAAAAACAACATTTACGGCGCCACCTTCTTCATGGCGACCGGCTTCCACGGCTTCCACGTCATCATCGGCACGATCTTCCTCAGCGTTTGCCTGGTGCGCGTGTTCCTCGGGCAATTCACGCCGCAGCAGCATTTCGGCTTCGAGGCGGCGGCCTGGTACTGGCACTTCGTCGACGTCGTCTGGCTCTTCCTCTTCACCTGCATCTACGTCTGGGGGAACGCCGGCGGCACGTATGCCGGATGAGAATTGGCCCGGCGCTCTCCGGGGCTGCGGCGCCTAGCGCGGGCTCCCGCGTGTGAGCGAGGACAAGGCGCTTTACGCGCCGCAGAATCCCTTCTCCGTCGGCCTTCGAGGGCGCTGCCCGCGCTGCGGCGAAGGGCGCATCTTCTCCGGGTTTCTGACGATCGCGCCGCGTTGCTCGGCTTGCGGCCTCGACTTCGCCTTCGCCGATTCCGCCGACGGCCCGGCGGTCTTCGTCATCCTGATCGTCGGCTTCATCATCGCCGGCGCGGCGCTTCTGGTGGAGGTCGCCTATAGCCCACCGATCTGGGTCCACGTCGTGCTTTGGGGGCCGCTTGTGCTGATCCTTTGCCTCGGCATGCTGAGGCCGTTGAAGGGCGTCCTGATCGCGCTTCAGTATCATCACAAGGCTGAAGAGGGCCGCATCCATCACGGCGACTGATTCGCAGGCTCGGCGTTTATCCGGCCTGATCCTGCCGGCGATTCTTGCCCTTGCCGGCATCGCCGTTCTCGTCTCGCTCGGGAACTGGCAGGTTCGCCGCCTGGCCTGGAAAGAGGATTTGATCGCAAGGGTCGCCGAACGCCCGACGCTGGCGGCCCTCGACCTCACTGCGACGGGTCTCGCCGAGATCGGCGATCCGGCTGCGTTTCTCGAATCGAACGAGTATCGCGCCGCGCTTCTCTCCGGCGAGTATCTCCCGGCCGGCGAGGTTCTGGTCTTCACCTCCCTTGATGAGCCGAAGGGGCCGCTCCGCGGGCCGGGCTACTGGGTGTTGACGCCGTTCCATTCCTCCGTTTCCGATATCCCCGTTTACGTTAATCGGGGCTTCGTGCCGCAGGAGAAGCAGGCGGACTACGCGCCGCCGCCTTCGGAAGACGTGACCATCCGAGGGCTTATCCGTGCGCCCGAGCTTGGCAGCTGGTTCACGCCCGATCCCGATCTCAAGAAGCGCATATTCTACGCCAGGGACGTTTCCCGCATTGCCCGCGAGACAGGCTTGGGCCTTCAGGCCGGGTTCTTCATCGACCTTCTCGCATCGGAGACCCCGCCAGGCGGCCTGCCGCAGGCGGGGGAGACGCGCATGATATTCCCCAACGATCATCTTCAATACGCCATCACCTGGTACGGGCTCGCCGCCGCGCTTCTGGCGGTTTTCTCCGTTTTTGCTTGGCGCCGGCTGAATGATCGCGCTGATAAGGCCGCTTGACGCGACCCTGGTAGGCTCCCTAACTGCGGGAGACAGATGCCCGGCCCCAAGCTTCACATTCTGCTCTGTGCCCCGCGCGGCTTCTGCGCGGGCGTTGAGCGCGCGATCCAGGTCGTCGAGGAGGCGCTGGAGCGCTTCGGCGCGCCCGTCTACGTCCGCCACGAGATCGTCCACAACCGCTACGTGGTGGAAAGCCTGAAGGCCAAGGGCGCGATCTTCGTCGAGGAGCTCGAGGAGATTCCGGAATCCAACAAGCCGGTCGTCTTTTCGGCGCACGGGGTCTCCAAGAAGGTGCGCGAAGACGCCGCGAATCGGAACATCGCCGTGCTCGACGCGACTTGCCCTCTCGTTTCCAAGGTCCACAAGGAAGCCATTCTCCACGCGCGCCGCGGACACGAGATCGTCCTTGTCGGACACGCCGGCCATCCGGAAGTGGAAGGCACGATGGGGCAGCTGCCGACCGGAATGATCAACCTCGTGGAGACGGCCGAGGACGCGCGTACCTTCCAGCCGCGCGAGCCGGACAATCTCGCCTGGATCACCCAGACCACGCTTTCCGTCGACGACACGTCGGAGATCGTCGAGGTGTTGAAGGAGCGGTTTCCCAACATCAAGGGACCGCACAAGGACGACATCTGCTACGCGACCACCAATCGTCAGGAAGCGGTGAAGCGCATCGCGCCGGTGGTCGACCGCATGATCGTCGTCGGCGCGCCGAACTCCTCCAACTCGCAGCGGCTGGTCGAGGTCGCCGAGCGCGCCGGCTGTCCGCGCGCCTTTCTAATCCAGCGCGCTTCCGAGATCGATTGGTCGGTGTTCGAGGGGGCCGAGCGGATCGGCGTCACGGCGGGAGCTTCGGCGCCGGAGGTGATCGTGGAGGAGGTGCTCGACGCTTTCGCCGCGCGCTTCGACATCAATGTCGAGCTCGTCCGCACCGCTGAAGAGAACATCGTCTTCAGCCTTCCGAGGCAGCTTCGCGAGGCCGCGGCCTGAGAAGCATGATCCCGAAAAGTGGGAACCGGTTTTCGGATCAGATCATGCTCGAACGGAGCGCTAGAGCCCCCATTCTGATTCCATCGGAATGGGCAGGTCCCTAGGGCAGGCATTTCCCCATGGCCGTCTACACCGACGTCGGCGACGCCGACCTCGAAGCGCTGCTCAAGGTCTACGATCTCGGAACGATCCTTTCCTTCAAGGGCATCGCGGAGGGCGTCGAGAACTCGAACTTCCTGCTCCGCGCCGAGTCCGGCACCTACATCCTGACCCTCTACGAGAAGCGCGTCGCGGAAGCCGATCTTCCGTTCTTTCTCGGCCTGATGGAGCACTTGGCGGCGCGCGGCATCCGCTGCCCGCTGCCCGTGCGCGGCCGTGACGGGGAGACTTTCCACCGCATTGCCGGACGGCCGGCCGCGCTGATCACGTTCCTGGAAGGAATGTGGGTTCGCCGCCCGCAGGCGCATCATTGTGCCGCGCTCGGCCAGGCGCTCGCTGAGATGCATCAGGCCGGTCGCGATTTTCCGCTTCGCCGCGAGAATGCGCTCTCCGCATCCGGCTGGCGCCCGCTTTTTGAGATGTCGCGCGCCCGCGCCGATACGGTCGAGCCCGGCCTTGCCGCTTTCGTTGCGGCGGAGCTCGATGCGCTCGAAGCGGCTTGGCCTGGAAATCTTCCCGCGGGCGTCATTCACGCCGACCTCTTTCCGGACAACGTCTTCTTCCTGCGGGGGCGCCTCTCCGGCCTGATCGACTTCTATTTCGCCTGCAACGATCTTCTCGCCTACGACATCGCGGTCTGCCTGAACGCCTGGTGCTTCGAGCCGGACAATTCCTTCAATGTCACCAAGGGGAGGGCGCTCATGCAGGCCTATGCGGGCGTGCGCGCGCTTGAGCCGGCCGAGCTTGCCGCGCTGCCCATGCTGTCGCGCGGCGCGGCACTTCGCTTCCTGCTGACCCGGCTGCACGACTGGCTGGACGTGCCCGCAGGCGCGCTCGTCACGCCGAAGGATCCGCGCGAATATCTCCGCAAGCTCCGCTTCCATCAGCGCGTGAGAAGCGCCGCCGACTACGGCGCGGCGACATGACGAAGGACGGAAAGCGCGTCGTCATTCATACCGACGGCGCCTGCTCCGGCAATCCGGGGCCGGGCGGCTGGGCGGCGATCCTCGAACATGACGGGCGCGAGAAGGAGCTCTTCGGCGGTGCTCCGGACACCACCAACAACCGCATGGAGCTGACCGCCGCGATCGAGGCGCTGAAAGCGCTGAAGGGCTCTCTCGTCGTCGAGCTTCACACCGACTCCGAATATCTGCGGAACGGGATCACGAAATGGATTCACGGCTGGAAGCGGAACGGCTGGAAGACCTCCGACAGGAAGCCGGTGAAGAACGCCGATCTCTGGCAGGCGCTTGAGCGGCTCGCGGAGAACCACGACGTGGAGTGGCGCTGGGTGCGCGGCCATTCCGGCCACGATCTGAACGAGCGCGCCGACGCGCTCGCCAGGCAAGGGATGGCGCCGTATTTGAAGAAGTCGTGAGGGCTGCCTGAACCAATGTCGTCATTGCCGGGCTTGACCCGGCATTCGATTCCGTCGCGGCGGCGATCGGCACAGAAGCGCTTCGGCAGATCACGCCGCGGCGCGCCTGATCGCAGCATCCATAAGAAGCTTGCCGCAGTCTTGAGCTCGTCCGCATTCGGGTGCTCAGGGGACATGACGCGGACGACCCCTCATTTCGCATTTTGACAGAACCATAGCGAGCTTGAGCACCGCCGGCGCCAGACCAAATTTACGCCTCGAACAACGTTCTGACCCACGACGGCGGCCATCGGCGAGTATCAGATTATCTTGCGAACTTCCTGCTCGAAGCTCAACACATGGTTGAGGGCAATGCGTTCGGCGGTATCTGCGTCGCCGCGGCAGACCGCCTCGAGCATTTGGACCTGCTCGTGCACCACCTTGTCGAGCCCGGTGATCAGTGACGGAAACCGCCGCAACGCCACATAGAGGATACGCAGGGAGAGATTGTGGTAGTGGTCGAGCGTCTCGAACAGGTAGGGGTTCTTGGCGCTCCGATAGATGAAGCGGTGGATGCGGCGGTCAAGAGCGAGCAGGGCATCGGTCTCTTTGGAAACTTCGAGGGCCTGGAGCGCGGCAATCAGCTCCCGCGCCTCGCGGCGTTCAGGCTCGCTCAGGCGCTGTGCAGCCAACCGAGTGGCCCAGGACTCGATCCGCGCCCGCGCCTCGTAGATCGCGGTAAGATCGCTGATGTCGATCTTGCTGACGAATGTCCCGCCACGCGCCACCACGACGACGAAACCGTCGCGCTGGAGCCGTAAGAGCGCCTCGCGGACGGGGGTGCGACCGACGTCGAGCCGACGCATCAGTTCGGGCTCGCGCAAAAGGGTGCCGGGCGGCAGGCGCACCGCGATGATGTCCTCGCGCAGCTGGATGTAGGTCCGCTCCGCCAGGCTGAGCCCGGTCTCCAGCACCTCCGCGTCCCCGTCCGGCACGGCATCCATGCAGTTCGTCCCCAGCCCGTCGCGCGATCGGAAGCGATTCGCGCCCTTCCCACTTGACAGCGGATTTCAATAATATATCAGATTGATATATTACTAATATATTGAACGGAAGGGAGGGAGGCGAATGGCTGAGATCGGGAATTTTCCGCTTTCCACGATGAAGGGCGGCGCCGCGGGGCTACTGGGACTCGGGCTTTGCCTCCTGGCGACGCCGGCGGCGCTGGCGGACGACCTCGAGACCTTGGACCCCGGCGTGCTGCAGGTCACCATTGAGCCCTACATGCCCTACACGGCGATGAAGGATGGGCAGCTGGTCGGCCTGGACAGCGACATCCTTGCCGCGGTCGCGCAGAAGCTCGGGCTCAAGCTCGAGGTCAGCGTCACCGACTTTTCCGGCATGCTGGCGTCGGTGCAGTCGCAACGGGCAGACATCACGGTTGGGGGCATCGCCTGGTCCGACGCGCGCCGGAAGGTTGGGCTGTTCACCGACCCGCCCTATTACTCGCCGCCGGCGCTCGCCGTGGCGGGGTCGGCGAGCTACCCGGACGTCGCGAGCCTCGAGGGCAAGTCGCTCGGCACGGTCACCGGCTATGTCTGGGCGAAATCGATTACCGAGGTGCCCGATGCGACCCCACATACCTACCCGACGGCCAACGGCGTCTTCGACGACCTCGCGGCCGGACGGCTCGACGTCGGTTTCCTCGATCCGCTGCTCATCACCTACGAGCAGCAGCAGCGGCCCGACACCAAGATCCGGATCGAATACTTGACGCCGCCGAGCGCCGACCAGGTGAAGGCGCATCCGGCCTACCAGTACTTCCAGCCTTACATGACCGGGTTCTATCTGCCCATGCAGGCGCCCAAGCTCACGCAGGCGATCTCGGACCAGATCGACGCCATGTACAAGGACGGATCGCTCTCGGCGTTGGTCACCAAATGGGGCGGCGATCCGAAGCAGTTCCTGGTGCCCGCTCCGGACATGGCGGCGCAACGGCGCGGCGTCGACCGTTCCGATACGTGGTCGCCGCCCTCGATCGAGCCGTGAGCACGGGGAGGCCGGCATGAGCCTCTCGCTGCCTGGACTATTCCAGGTTCCCTGGGGTGATTTTGCGAGCAATCTGGGCGAGGGCCTGTTGCGAACCCTCGCCTACACGCTCGCGAGCTTTGCCGGTGCCGCGATCATGGGTCTCGGGCTCGCGCTGATGCGCCTCAACCGCCTCCGCATCGTGCGGCTTCCGGCCGCAGTGTACACCGAGGTCTTCAAGAACGTTCCGCTGCTGGCGATCATCTTCGTGACCTATTTCGGGCTGCCCTCGATCGGCATCAAGCTCAACGTCTTCACCGCCGGGGTGCTGAGCCTCGTGCTGTTCTACGCCGCCTACCTCTCGGAGATATTTCGCGCGGCGATCTCCGGCATCCATTCCGGGCAGAACGAAGCGGCGCAGGCGCTGGGGCTTGCGCGCGCCACGACCTTTGGCCGAGTGATCCTCCCGCAGGCGCTGCGTCTCGCCCTGCCGGGGACCAACACAATGCTGGTCGATCTTTTGAAGTCGACGTCGCTGCTGGTGACGATCTCGGCGGCAGAGCTGATGACACAGGCGCAACTGATCGCTTCCGAGACGTTCCGGGCGCTCGAAGTGTATCTGGTGATCGCGGCGATCTACTTCGTTGTCTGCTATCCGCTGTCGCAGTGTTTGCTCTGGTTGGAGCGTACCATCCAGGCGGGCGTGCCGCTCTCTCCCGGACGGCGGCGCCGGCTTGAGCTCGCCAGGGCCCTCCTTGCAGGGAAGGCGTAAGCGATGGCGCAAGCGCCACTGGAGGCGATTCGTGGCATGGCGACTGCCGACGACTCGCCGGCGGTTAGGATCAGGGCCCTCACGAAATCCTTCGACGGACGGCAAGTGCTCGGCGGCATCGACCTCGACGTGCCCACCGGCCGCATCGTCAGCATCATCGGCCAGAGCGGGGGCGGCAAGACGACCCTGATGCGCTGCGTGAACCTGCTGGAGCAGCCGGACGACGGCGTCATCACCGTCAACGGCGAGACGATCTGCGCTAAGGGCGCGGTGACCTGCAAGGACCTGCCGATGCTGCGTCAGCGCGTGGGCATGGTGTTCCAGCGCTTCAACCTCTTTCCTCACCTGACGGCGGTCGAGAACGTCGTCCTGGCGCAGATGCACGCGGCGGCGGTGCCCGAGCGGGAAGCGGTCGAGCGGGCCGTGCGGCTGCTCACGCGCGTAGGTCTTGCGGGGCGCGCGACGGCCTACCCCGAACGCATGTCGGGCGGCGAGCAGCAGCGTGTTGCCATCGCCCGGGCTTTGGCGCTCGGCCCGACCGTGCTGCTCTTCGACGAGCCGACCTCGGCGCTCGATCCGGAATCGACCGGCGAGGTGCTGCGCGTGATGCGGGAGCTCGCCAGGGACGGCATGACGATGATTCTCGTGACGCACGAGATACCGTTCGCCCGCGAGGTGTCGGACTGGGTCGTTTTCATCGATGGCGGCCGCATCGTCGAGCAGGGACCGGCCGCAGACGTAATCGACCGGCCGCGGGAGGCGCGAACAGCCGCCTATGTGGCGAGGTACGCCGCACCACCCGCCTGAACGAAAACCTTGAGCGCAGTTTGTCCCACGTAGCCATCCGACGGCGGGCGGGCGTGCACGGGCTCGACGTGGAAACCAAAAGACCGATGAGCAGAATTTCGACGGACATCGCCCTGATCGGCGGCGGCGTCATCGGCCTGGCGGCGGCGCTTCGGCTCCGCGCCGACGGACGCGAGGTCGTCGTGATCGAGCCCGACGAGCCGGGATCGGGGGCGTCCTACGGAAACGCCGGCACCATTGCGAGCTACGCGGTGATTCCGGTTGGGACCCCGGCAGTTCTCTCGAACCTCGCCTTCCTGCTGCTTGATCCGGCCAGTCCCCTGAGCATTCGCAAATCCGCTCTGCCCACGCTGTTCCCGTGGCTTGCGCGGTTCGCCTATCAGGCCCTTCCGCACCGCTATCGCGACAATGCGCGCAAGATAGCCGAGCTTCTCTCGGATGCCGCGCCGGCTTGGAAGGAGCTTGCGGCGGAGATCGGCGCCGCGAGCCTGCTGTCGGCGAAGGGCTGTCTCTATGTCTACGAGACGCGCAAGGCGTTCGACGCCGCAGCCGGCGACATCGCGCTCCGCCGCGGTTACGGCGTCTCCCAGGAGCTGCTCACGGGCGAAGAAGTGGCGCGGCTCGAAACGAAGTTGCCGGCCGTTGAAGGGGGCGGCCTGTTCTTCCCCGACGCCATGAGCGTCAGCGACCCGGGTGAGGTGATGGGGCTCTTGGCTGCGGCCGTCCGGCGGGCAGGAGCAGAGGTTGTCAGGGCCTCGGCAACGGACATCGCGCGGGAAAGGAACGGAGTTCGGGTGATGGCTGCGCCGTTCGAAATCCACGCCCGGACCGTCGTCATCGCGGCGGGTGCCCGCTCCCGCAAACTTGCCGCGCAAGCAGGCGATTCTATCCCACTCGCAACCGAGCGCGGTTATCATGTGGAGTACGACATGGCAGCGCCACCGATCGAACGGCCGGTGTGCCCTGCCACCTACGGCTTCTATCTCTGTCCGATGCGTGGTCGACTGCGAGTCGCTGGCCTCGTCGAGCTCGGGGGGGTCACGGCCCCGGCAAATCCACGGCTTGTCGAACGGATGATCGCGAATGCGCGACGCATGTTCCCGGACCTTGGCGCGCCCAGCAGGACCTGGCTCGGCTTCCGTTCGTCGATGCCGGACTCCGTGCCCGTCATCCGCCCCTCGAGCGGAGGCCGCGATGTGATCCTCGCCTTCGGGCATGGGCATATCGGGTTGACCCTGGCCCCGCGCACCGCACGGCTGGTCAGCGCGTTGGTGGCGCGTGACTAGCGGTGCATTCGAGATTTCGCCCGGACCCTTGGACCGGACGGACCACTCAAGCGCCTACTCCTTCGTAATCGCCAGTCGCGCCACGAGCGTAAGGCCAGAGGCGCCGTCTATGAGTGCACGCCCTAGAGCTTCTCCAGGATCTGCGCGGCCGAGCTGACCGCCGTCTGTCCGGGCTTGTCCTCGACGGCCACAGCCGTCACCACGCCGTCGTCCACGATCATCGCGAATCGGCGCGCCCGCGTGCCCATGCCTGTTCCTGAGCCGTCGAAGGAAAGGCCCGTCTGGTTGATGAGCTCAAGATTGCCGTCAGAGACGAAGCGGACCTTGCCCTTCGCGCCGCTCGCCTCTGCCCAGGCGCGCAAAACGTGCGTGTCGTTGGTCGAAAGCACCACGATCTCGTCCACGCCCTTGGCGAGAATGGCGTCACGGTTCTCGATGAAGCCGGGAAGGTGGTTGCGGTGGCAGGTCGGCGTGAAGGCGCCGGGCATGCCGACGAGCACGACCTTGCGTCCTGAAAAGAGCGCGTCGGTGGAGAGCTTGTCCGGTCCGCTCTCGCCCGGCTCGAAGAGCCCGGCCTGAGGAATGCGGTCGCCGACGGAAATGGTCATCGAATTCTCCGTGAGTGGGATGAATTGTGGAAAGCGCCTGGAGCCGACGCTCTACTTGATCTCGACCGCCTTCTCTATCGCCTCGCCGCCGGAGACGGCAACGAAGTTGAAGCTCTGCCCGACAAGCGGCACATCGGCCGGCCGGCCGGCGAGCCGGAGGCGGTAACGCGAGAGGCCTTCCGCGCGTTCCACGAAGGAAGGCTGACCGATGAACCAGCCTTCCGGGGGGTCGGCGAAGAGGTCCATGTAGGAGGAATCGGGCATGCGCACGTCGATGAGGAGCGCGTTCCCCTCCGCCGCTACGGTCTCGATGTCGAAGCGGCCGGGCTCCGCCGCCCGCGGGACGCGCGGCGCGAAGCTCGCAATGCGCGCGGCAGAGAGCGCATCGGGCGTGGCCGAGGACGTCACCTCCGCGCTGGCGCGGGTCGGGATGCAGACGTCCGAGCAGACTCCGAAATTCGCGTTGATGCGAAGCACCACGGGCTTCTCTGTATCGCGCGGCGCAATGACGAGCGGAAAGACGACTTCGTCCGTGTAGACGAGCGAAACGCTTGCCCCATCGTCGTGACGGACGGGCGCCGGGTAGCGCACCTCGACATTGGCCACGTTCTCCGATCCGGAAAAATCGAAGATCGGCGGCACGCCGGCCTCGCCGGGATTTTTCCAATAGGTGTACCAGCCGGGCTCCAACGCCATCTCGATCCCGCCGGCGATTTGGCCGTTCGCCGGCTCCGCCAGGAGCAGGCGGAGCCGCGCCTCATCCGCCTCGGTCCAGGCGGAATGGGCGGCCTCGGCTGCGGTCGGAAGCGCGAGTGCGGCGATTGAGA
Source organism: uncultured Alphaproteobacteria bacterium (assembly GCA_963739005.1). GTDB lineage: Bacteria > Pseudomonadota > Alphaproteobacteria > Rhizobiales > Afifellaceae > DASWJZ01. The sequence goes on from CAVTYQ010000004.1 coordinate 345,349, forward strand.
CGATGCGGATCGCTATTGCGGACATGGATTTCGACCCTAGTTTACATAAGCGCCGCGTCGTCAGAGCGTCGCCCCCTCGACGCCTATCCAACTTCGGATGGGATTGGTAGCATTTGCGAATGAAGACGGGCACGCCACCCCAGGGCTTTCTCGACGGACAGCTTCTGATCGCAATGCCGAGCATGGCCGACAAGCGGTTCGCCCGGTCCGTCGTCTATATTTGCGCGCACTCCGGCGACGGCGCCATGGGCATCGTCATCAACAAGCTGGCAGGCGACGTGACTTTCCGCGACCTCCTGGTCCAACTCGACATCGTGCAGGCGCGAAACGAGCCGGATCTTCCCGGCGGCGTCGACAACGTGCGCGTCCACCGCGGTGGACCGGTCGAGACGGGCCGCGGTTTTGTGCTGCATTCCTCCGACTTCTTCCTCGAGAACGCCACCCTGCCGATCGCCGAAGGCGTCTGCCTGACGGCGACGCTGGAGATTCTGCGCGCGATCTCCGACGGGCGCGGGCCGGACCGCGCACTCCTTGCGCTCGGCTACGCCGGCTGGCGTCCCGGGCAGCTCGAATTCGAGATCCAGTCGAACGGATGGCTCCACAGCCAGGCCGATTGCGACATCCTCTTCGACGACGACATCAACGCCAAATACGATCGCGCGCTCGCCAAGATCGGCGTTGAGCCCGCGATGCTCTCGGTCGAGGCCGGGCACGCGTAGGTTTGAGTTCAGCTCGCGCGGGCGACCGCCGGCCGCCGCCGCACCATCTGCTGCACCATCTGCGCCGTCATCGGCCGCCCATAGACGAAGCCCTGCGCGTATTCGCAGCCGGCCTCGGCGAGTTCCATGACCTCCGCTTCGGTCTCCGCACCCTCTGCCACGACTTCCATGCCGAGATCGTGGGCGAGCGTGACGATCGAACGGAGCAGGATCGCGCGGGTCGGCGAGCCGTTCGGGCGCACGAACGACTTGTCGATCTTGATCGTGTCGAAGGGGAAGCGCTGAAGGTAGGAGAGCGCCGAGTAGCCGGTGCCGAAATCGTCAAGCGCCAGCCCGGCGCCTAGCTCGCGCAAACGGGTAAGGACTTTCGCCGAATACTCCGGATTTTGCATCACCAGGGATTCGGTGATCTCGAGCTTCAGCGTCTCCGGCGCGACCCCGGTCCGCGCGATCACCGCCTTCACGTCGTTCAGGAGGTCGTGGCGCAGGAGCTGCCGGCTTGAAACGTTGATCGAGACGAAGGGAAGCGGCGCGTTCGAGAGCGCGTTCTGCCAGGATGCGAGCTCGCGTGCGGCATGCTCGAGCACGTAAAGCCCAAGCTGCACGATCAGCCCGCTCTCCTCCGCGGCGGCGATGAATTCCTTCGGCGGAATGCGCCCGTGCAGCGGATGCTCCCAACGCGTCAGCGCCTCGAAGCCCGCGATCGAGTTGTCCTCCAGACGCACGATCGGCTGGTAGACGATGTCGATGTTTCCCGCCTCAAGCGCCTTCCTGAGCTCGCTGTCGAGGTCGATCCGCCGGCTGCGCATTCCAAACGCCGGCTCATAGAACTGGATGTAGTCGCCGCCGTAGCGCTTGGCCTGATAGACGGCAGCCTCGGCGCGGCGGATCTGCTCTTCCGCCGTCCCCTCGTTGGTCGACGGCGCGATGCCGACCGAGGCCGTCAGGAAGACGTCGTGGTCGCCGATGGAGATGGCGGCCTTGATGGTGCGGATGAGCTCGCGGGTGAATTGCTCGATGGCGTCGGGCTCGGTTTCAGACAAGAGGAGCAGCGCAAAGGAATCGCCGTGCAATCGCGTCAGCGAGTCCTGCAGCGGTAGCATCCTGACGACGCGCCGCGACAGCGCGAGCAGCACCGAATCGCCGACCGAGTGGCCGAACTGGGTGTTCACGTCCTTGAAGGAATCGAGGTCGAAGACGATGACGCTCGGCGCGGCGATGCGTTCGAGTCGGGCGCGCGTCAACGCGAATTCAAGCCGGTCGAGGAGGATCTGCCGGTTCGGCAGGCCGGTCAGGTTGTCGTGGACGGCGTCGTGCAGGAGCCGCTCTTCCGCGAGCTTCTGGTCGGTGATGTCGGCGATCGTGCCGGAACAGCGCATGACCTCGCCGTCGGAGCCGACGATTGGGCGCGCCCGGATGCCGAACCAGAGGAAGTGTCCGTCCTCGGCGCGCATGCGGAAATCGAGGTTGATCCGCCCGCGCCGCTGGTTGACGACGGCGTCGAGCATGGCGCGAAAGAGATCGCGCTCGCTTGGATGGATGATGCCGAGCCAGTTGCGCGCCGGGCCATCGAGCGCGCCGCGTTTGAAGCCGAGCACCTGCTCGATGTCGCGGCTGGTCTCGATGCGGTCACGCGCCGCATCCCAGTCCCAGATCGAATGACCGGCGCCGACAAGTGCCAGCGCCTTCTGTTCCGCGTCGCTGATCAGCCCCTGTGCGATCGCGCCGCCGGCGAAGGCGTGCTGCATGATGGTGAAGGCGATCAGCATCACGACGAGGACAAGTCCGCCGGCGAGCGCCGGCTGCACGACCGAGTGGTCGATGCGCCCGGTCACCGCGAGCCAAGCCGCCGCCACCCAGAAGAGCAGGATAAGCCAGGTCGGGATCAGCATGATCGCGCGGTCAAAGCCGCGGATCGCAAGCCAGACGATGACGCCGATACCGACCACCGCCGTCAGCCCGAGCGAGATGCGCGCGATCCCTGCGGCGACGCTCGGATCGATCGCGATCACGCCGGCGAGGAGAGCAAGCCCGATCAGCCAGAGGACGGCGACATGGCTGTAGCGGACGTGCCAGCGGTGCAGGTGAAGATACGTGTAGAGGAAGACGAGGAGCGCACCGGCGAGCACGACCTCTGTGCCGGCGCGCCACGTTGCCATGTGCCCGCTCGAGCTTTGGAAGACGCGGCTCCAGAAGCCGAAGTCGATTGAGATGTAGGCGAAGACGGCCCATGCGAGCGCCGCCGTCGCCGGGAACATGGCCGTGCCTTTGACCACGAAGAGCACGCTCAGGAAGAGCGCGAGCAGCCCGGCAATTCCGAGCACCACGCCGCGATAGAGCGTATAGCTGTTCACCATGCTCTCGTACGCGTCGGGCCGCCAGAGATGGATTTCCGGGAGCTGCGGGTCGCTGAGCTCGGCGACGTAGGTGACGATTGCGCCTGGGTCGAGCGTGATGCGGAAGATGTCGGCTTCGCTGCTCGCCTGCCGTTCCGGCGCGAACCCCTCGCTCGGCGTCACCGCGCGGACCCGCTCCCAGCCGAGATCGGGCCAGATCAGCCCCGACCCGACGAGGCGGTAGTGCGGGATGACGATCAGCCGTTCGAGCTGCTCGTCGGACGGGTTGGCGAGCGCGAAGACGATCCAGTCCGACGCGCCTTCGGGGTTCTCCGCCGGAACCTCGATGCGACGGACGATCCCGTCCGCTCCCGGCGCGGTCGAAACCTGGATGCGGTCGCCCTGGTTCGTGTAGCGGTCGAACGAGGCGCCAAGGTCGACAACCGGATCGTCAACTTGCAGCGAGACGGCGTCGAGCGCGAAAGCGCGGCCGGCTATGAGGAGGGCGGCGACGGCGAGGAAAATGCGCGTGAGAGTGAGTCCAGCGCGCAACGCGCCACCTCCGGAACGGTCTGTATGCAAAGCTGTAATGCCCGTCGGCACGCTTCACAAGCCGACAGAATCCGGCGCCGAAGTGGCGGGACGGCCGGAAATCCGGGCAAAAAGACGGCTAGCCGAGCGGGTCGTCCGCAAGCAGCGCGAAGACGATATGGTCCTGCCAGCGGCCGTTGATGCACACGAGGCCGCGCGCCAGCCCCTCGCGGCGAAAGCCGATCTGCTCAAGCAGTTTTATGGAGGGCGCGTTGTGCGGCAGGCAGGCGGCTTCCAGGCGGTGCAGGCGCAATGCCCCGAAGGCGAACGGGGCGATCGCCTTGACCGCCGCGGTCATGTGGCCGCGCCCGGCGTGGCGCTCGCCCATCCAGTAGCCGAGCGTCGCGGTTTGGGTCATGCCGCGCGTGACGTTCGAGATCGTGATTCCGCCGAGCAGCGCGTAGTCCTTCTGGCGGAAGATGAAGAACGGATAGGCGCGATCCTCGTGCACCTCGGCATGATACCGACGGATGCGGCGGCGGAACGCGGTGCGCGTCAGATCGTCGGCCGGCCAGGTCGGCTCCCACGGCGTCAGGAAAGCGCGGCTTTCGGCGCGGAGCGCCGTCCAGGTCGGATAGTCGGCAAGGCTCGGCATGCGCAAAAAGAGCCTGTCGCCCGGGATGACCGGCGTCTCGAAGGCTGTTGTGGCGCGCAGGAATGCCATTTCACCAGCCCACGGCGCTCTTCTGCCCGGCCATCGTCGCGGCAATCGCGTCGACGCTCGGAAGCTCCTTCACCGGGCCGATGGCGGCAAGCGTCGGTGGGCTGTTCAACAAGCTAGCGGCGAAGCCAGCGAGATCGGCTTCGCCGACCGCGTCGACCCGTTCCACCATTTCTTCGAGCGAAAGCGCGCGGTCGTGGACGAGGATGTGCCGGGCCATCTGTCCGGCGCGCGCGATCGGGCTCTCAAGCGTCATCAGCAGACCGGCGCGAAGCTGCGTCTTGGCGCGTCCGAGCTCGACCGCCGTGACGCCGTCCGACATCTTGCCAAGCTCGTCGAGGACAACGCGCACCAGTTCCTCGATATCCTCTTCCGACGTCGCCGCCTGAATGCCGAAGACGCCGGTGTCCGTGAACGGCCAGTAGAACGAGTAGATGGAATAGCAGAGTCCGCGGCGCTCGCGCACCTCCTGAAAGAGGCGTGAGGCCATGCCGCCGCCGAGAATCGCCGAGAAGATGTGCGACGTGGTGAACGCGCGGTCCATGTAGGTCGGTGCCGGGAACCCAAGCAGGATCTGCGCCTCCTTGATGGCGCGTGGCTCCTTGCGCTCGCCGCCGCGATAGAGGCCCGGCTCGGCCGGCGCGGACTTGCGGTCCGAGAGCCGCCCGAGGTGCTCCTCGGCGCGCCGCACCACCTCCGCGTGGTCGACGTTTCCGGCCGCGGCGATGACGATCTGCGGGCCGCAATAATGGGCGCCGAGGAAGCGGCGGAGATCATCGGACGTATGCGAGCGGATCGAGTTGGGCGTGCCGAGCACTGTGCGGCCGATCGCCTGCCCTGGAAAGGCGGCCTCCTGGAAGAGCTCGAACACCCAATCCTCCGGCACGTCCTGCGCGGCGCCGATCTCCTGCAGGATCACATGCTGCTCGAGCTCAAGCTCGTCGGGATCGAGGAGCGGATCGGAGACGATGTCGCCGAGCACGTCGAGCCCGAGCGCGAGATCGTCTTTCAGGAGGCGGAGATAGTAGGTGGTGTGGTCGACGCTCGTCTCCGCGTTCATTTCCCCGCCGACCGCTTCGATCGTCTCGGCGATATCGCGCGCGCTCCGCCGCGTGGTGCCCTTGAAGGCCATGTGCTCGAGAAGGTGCGAGATGCCGTGCTCGCGCTTCGCCTCCGAGCGCGCCCCCGCGCCGATCCACAGCCCAAGCGCCAGGCTTTCGAGATGCGGCATGTTGTGGGTGACGACGGTGATGCCGTTTTTGAGGCGGGAGAGTTCGACGCTCATCAGACGTGCTCGGTCGCGGCGATTCCCGCCTCGACCGCCTGCTCGACGGCGGCGAGGTCGGCGGCAAGAGTGCGGTAGGATTCCTTCCGGGTCAGGATGGCGCGCGCCCATTCGGGAAGCTCCGGACGGGCGCCGGTCGCCGCGGCGACGGCGTCGGGAAATTTCGCCGGGTGCGCGGTCGCGAGCGTCACCATCGGGGTCTTGCCGAGATGACGCTCCGCCACCGAGACGCCGACGGCGGTGTGCGGATCGACGAGAGCGCCGTCGTCATGGAAAAGGCGGGCGATCGTGGCGGCGGTCGCAGCCTCGTCGGCGCTTCCCGACGCGAACACCTCGCCGAGCTTCTTTCGCGCCGCCTCCGAAAGCGTGAAGCCGCCCGACTGCGAAAGCCCCGCCATCAGGCCGCGCACGGCAGCGTCGTCGCGCTCCTCCGCGTCGAAGAGCAGCCGCTCGAAATTCGAGGAGACCTGGATGTCCATGGAGGGCGAGGTGGTCGCGGTCACGCCGCGCACCTCGTAGCGTCCGGTCTTCAGCGTGCGGTCGAGGATGTCGTTGACGTTCGTCGCGACGATGAGCCGCTCGATCGGAAGTCCCATGCGCTTCGCCGCGTATCCGGCGAAGATGTTGCCGAAATTTCCCGTCGGCACAGTGAAGGAGACGGCGCGGTGCGGGGCGCCGAGCGAGACGGCGGCGGTGAAGTAGTAGACGATCTGCGCGACGATGCGGCCCCAGTTGATCGAATTCACGCCGGAAAGACGGACGCGGTCACGGAAGCGCGCGTCGTTGAACATCGCCTTCACCAGCGCCTGGCAGTCGTCGAAATTTCCCTCGATCGCGATCGCCTGCACGTTCTTCTCGCGCGCCGTCGTCATCTGCCGCCGCTGCACCGGAGAGACGCGGCCGTCGGGAAAGAGGATCGCGATGTCGGTGCGCTTCCTCCCGCGAAACGCCTCGATCGCCGCTCCGCCGGTGTCGCCAGAGGTCGCGCCCACGATCGTCGCGCGCTCGTCACGCTCGGAGAGTACGTGGTCCATGAGCCGGGCGAGGAACTGCATCGCCAGGTCCTTGAAGGCGAGGGTCGGCCCATGGAAGAGCTCAAGCAGGAAATGGTTCTGCCCGATCTGGGCGAGCGGCGCGACCGCGTCGTGGCGGAAGGTCAGATAGGCATCGTCGATCATGCGCTTCAGCGCCGCGGCGGGGACCTCGCCGCCGGTGAACCGGCTGATGATCTGGAAGGCGGTCTCCGCGTAGGAGAGGCCGGAAAGCGCCGCGATCTCGTCCTTCGTCAGCGCCGGCCAGGTCTCCGGGAGGTAGAGCCCGCCGTCGCGCGCGAGTCCCGCGAGCACGACGTCGCGAAAACCGAGCGCCGGCGCCTCGCCGCGGGTCGAAACATAACGCACCCTTCAAGCTCTCCCGTCCCTAGCAGGCGGCTTGAGCGTATAGTCCCGGATTGAGCCGGGCAAGCATGGGCGGCCGCCCTTGCCGCGACGCGAAAGCCTGCTAAACGGGCGGCCATGCTCATTATTTTCGACTGCGACGGCGTGCTCATCGATTCGGAGATTCTTTCGGCGGAGGTGGACGCCGCGATTCTCGGCGAATACGGCTACGAGATATCGGCGGCGGAACTCGCGCACCGCTTCGCCGGCATCACCACCGAGGGTATCTTTCGGATGGTCGGCGAGGAGATCGGCCTCGGTTTTCCCGACGATGTCGTCAACCGCGCCAAGCGCGAGACCGACATCAGGCTGAAACGGGACGTCGTGCCGATCCCCGGCGTCCATGAGATGCTCGACGCGCTCGACGATCCGCGCTGCATCTGCTCGAACTCCCGGCTGGCGCGGCTCGAGGTGTCGCTGGCCAAGGTCGACCTCTGGGACCGCTTCCGCCCTTATGTCTTCTCCGCCCAGGAGGTTGGCACGAAGCGCGGCAAGCCGGCGCCCGATGTTTTCCTCCATGCGGCGAACATCTTCGAGACCGACCCGGCTGATGCCATCGTGATCGAGGATTCCGTTACCGGCATCACCGGGGCGGTCGCCGCGGGAATGCGCGTGATCGGCTTCACCGGCGCGTCGCATTCGTGGCCCGGCCACGGCGAGACGCTGATGGACGCCGGTGCGCTAACCGTCGTGCGCCGTCTCGCGGAGGTGCCGCCGACGCTCGAGGCGTTGCGCGAATGGCGTCAGCCGGTGAGCTGAGGGGCGCGTCGGCGCCGTTCGTGCTGACGCTTGAGATGGACGGCGAGGCCTTCGCCGCCTTCGATGCGCTCCGTCGCCGCTACTACGCGCCCAACCGCAATCTCGTGCCTGCCCATCTGACGCTGTTCTACCAGCTTCCCGGCGAGCACGGGCGCGAGATCAAGGCGCTGCTTCGGCAGGAAGCTGCAGCGGAGAAGCCGATCGATGTCGAGGTCGGCGAGGCGAAGGCGCTTGCGCGTGGTGTCGCCGTATTTCTGAGCGCTCCGCGGCTCCACGCCTTGCGCGAGCGGCTGGCGGCGGAATGGTGGCCGTGGCTGACGGATCACGACAAGGCGCCGCTTCGCCCGCACGTCACGGTCCAGACGACGGAAAGCGAGGCGGAAGCGCGGCGCACGCGCGAAGCCATCCGTGGTGCGCTCCCGCGCCGCATGCGCTGCGTCGGACTGCATCTCTGGCGCTATCGCGACGGCCCCTGGGAGCACGCGGAGCTCTTCCGCTTCCGCTAGCGCTCCGCCAGCGCCGGCTCGTCGGCCGTCGGCACCTTGAGCCGCTGCTCGCGCAGGAAGATGAAGAGGCCCGAGGCGACGATGATCGCGGCGCCGATCAGCGTATGCAATCGCGGCGCGTCGCCGAAGAAGATGTAGCCAAAGATGATTGCGAACACGATCAGCGCGTACTGGTAGGGAACAACGACCGAAGCCGGCGCCAGGCGCAGCGACTGGTTCACGCAGCTGATCGCCACGATCGAGACCGCGCCGAGGAGGAAAAGGAGCAGGTAGTGGCTGCCGCTCTCGACCGGAACCCAGCCAAGCGGCGAGCCGATCGTTCCGAAGGTCAGTCCGCCGAGGGCCTGCGCCGTCGCGAGCACCACGTTCGACGTGTTCCTGACCTGCCGGGTCGTCACGATGAAGATCGCATAGATGAAGCTGCCGACGAGCGCGATCAGCGAGCCGATCCCAAGCGTTCCAAGCGTGGGGTTGAGCGCGATCAGCACGCCGACGAAGCCGACGAGGACCGCACCCCAGCGATAGATGCCGACGCGCTCGCCCAAGAAGAGCGCCGACATCGCCGTTACGTAGATCGGACCGGCGAGATAGAACGTCATGGCGTCGGCAAGCGGCAGGTACCAGACAGAGAAGTAGAAACAGGCGACCTCTGTGGTCGCGAGAAGCGCGCGAAGCACCTGCAGTCGAGGTTGCGGCGCTTTGCGGAAAGCATCGAGCCCTGCGCGCACGATGAACGGCGACAGGATGATCAGCGCCGCGACCGCGCGCAGAAGAAGGATCTGCGCCACCGAATAGGTGGCGACCAGCCATTTGCCGAGCGTGTCGTTCAGCGAGAACATGAGCGTGGCAAGCAGCATGAGGCCGATGCCGGCGAGATGGGCGGAGCGGTCTTGCGCCAAGAGATTTGCGTTAGGGAGAGAGCGGCCCATCCCTCGTGGGAGGACAGTCCCGACGAGAAACGGGATTTTGGGTGTCGCTGACTACTCCGCCGCCTCCTCGTAAGCCCCGGGAGGTGCCCATTTCAGGACCGGTTGGCGCGCCGCGCGCGTCTCGTCGAGGCGGCGTCGCGGAGCGAAGCGCGGCGCCTGCGTGAAGCGCTCCGTGTTTCCGGCCTTCGCCGCAAACGCGAGGTCGCGAAGCGAAGCGATGAAGAGGTCGAGGCTCGCACGCGATTCCGATTCCGTCGGCTCGATCAGCATGGCGCCGTGCACGACGAGCGGGAAGTAGACCGTCATCGGATGGAAGCCCTCGTCGATCATCGCCTTGGCAAAATCGAGCGTGGTGACGCCGCTGTCCTTCAGGAAGCGGTCGTCGAAGAGTGCCTCGTGCATGGCCGGGTGATCGGGGAAGGAGACGCTCATCACGTCTTTCAGGCAGGCGCGGATGTAGTTGGCGTTCAAGACCGCGTCTTCCGACGCCTGCCGCATTCCGTCGGAGCCGTGCGAGAGCATCCAGGCGAAGGCGCGCACGAACATCCCCATCTGGCCCTGGAAGGCGGTCATGCGCCCAAGCGGCTTTGCCCCGGCAGCCTCGGCCAAATGCTCGACGAGGCGGAACTTCTGGCCGTCGCGCGCGACGAAGGGGAGCGGCGCGAAAGGCGCAAGCGCCTCGGAAAGCACCACCGGCCCCGCGCCCGGTCCGCCGCCGCCATGCGGCGTGGAGAAAGTCTTGTGCAGGTTGATGTGCATGGCGTCGACGCCGAGCGCCCCAGGCTTCGCCTTGCCCATGATGGCGTTCAGGTTGGCGCCGTCGCAGTAGAAGTAGCCGCCGGCCGCGTGCACGGCTTCGGCGATCTCCGCCACTTCTGGCTCGAAGATGCCGCAGGTGTTCGGGTTGGTCAGCATCAGCGCCGCGACTTGGCCCTCGTGCTCCGCGAGCGTCTTCTTCACGTCGTCCGCGCCGACCGTCCCGTCCGGTCGCGCCGGCACCGTGACGACGGAAAATCCAAGCAGGGCCGCGGTCGCCGGATTGGTGCCGTGCGCCGATTCCGGCACCAGCACTTTCGCGCGCGCCTCGCCACGATCGGAGAGCGCTGCCTTGATCGCCATCATGCCGCAAAGCTCGCCGTGCGCGCCGGCTTTCGGGCTCATCGCCACCGAATGCATGCCGGTGATCTCGATCAGCCAGCGGCCGAGCTCGTGGATCAGCGCGAGCGCGCCCGGAACGGTTGACATCGGCTGCAGCGGATGGATCTCGGCGAAACCCGGATAGCGCGCCGCGGCTTCGTTCAGCCGCGGATTGTACTTCATCGTACAGGAGCCGAGCGGGTAGATGCCGAGGTCGATCGCGTAGTTCTTCTGGCTGAGCCGCACGTAATGGCGCATCGCCTCCGGCTCGGAGAGCGCGGGAAGGTCGATCGGCGCCTTGCGGCGATGCTTGCCGAGCCGATCCAGCTTCGCCTCCGGCACGTCGACGTCGACGCCGGAAATCCCGGCGCGGCCGATCTCGAAGAGAAGCGGCTCCTCGATCGCGAGCCCACGATTGCCGGTGAAGGTCTCGCGCTTCGCGTCCTCTGGCTCGGCGCGGGTGGGGCGGCCCTGGTCGTTCATTGCAGCGCCTCCGTCAGCCCGGTGCGGAAGGCTTCGATGTCAGCCTCCATCACGGTTTCCGTCGCCGCTACGATGAGGAGGTCGTCGAATCCGAGTCCGGGAAGAAGGCGCGAGGCCGGGACGCCGGCCATGATCCCCGCCTTCGCCAGCACCTCGACGATCGGCGCGACCGGCTTCGGCAGCTTCACTGTGAATTCGTTGAAGTAGGTCTCGTTCAGCACCTCGACGCGGGGAACCTGAGCCAGTGCGTCGGCAAGCTGACACGCGCGCGCGTGGTTCGCCTCCGCGAGACGCTTCAGCCCCGTCTCGCCGAGAAGCGTCATGTGCGCGGTGAAGGCGAGGGCGCAGAGGCCGGAATTGGTGCAGATATTGGAGGTCGCCTTCTCGCGGCGGATGTGCTGCTCGCGCGTCGAAAGCGTAAGCACGAAGCCGCGCTTCCCTTCCGCGTCGACCGTCATGCCCGAGAGCCGTCCGGGCATCTGGCGGATGAATTTCTGCTTCGTCGCGAAGAGCCCGACATAGGGTCCGCCGAAATTCAGCGCATTGCCGATGCCCTGGCCCTCGCCGCAGACGATGTCGGCGCCCTGTGCGCCCGCGGGCTCGATCAACCCGAGCGACACCACCTCGGTGAAGACGGCGACGAGCAGCGCGCCGTGCGCGTGCGCCTTTTCGGCGACCGCCTGAAGATCGACGAGATGGCCGAAGACCGACGGCGACTGCACGACGACGCAGGACGTGTCATCGTCGATCGACGCGAGCAGGTCCTCGGTGCCGCGCGGGTCGGGGTGGAGCGCGATGACCTTGTCGTCGGCCATTCCCGACAGCGTCTCGACCACTTCGCGATAATGCGGATGCAGTCCGCCGGAAAGCACCGCCTTCCGCCGTCGCGTGACGCGATGCGCCATCAGGACCGCCTCGCCGGTCGCCGTCGAGCCGTCGTACATGGAGGCGTTCGCCACCTCCATGCCAGTGAGGTTCGCGACCTGCGTCTGGAACTCGAACAGGTACTGCAGCGTGCCCTGCGCGATCTCAGGCTGGTATGGCGTATAGGAGGTCAGGAACTCCGAGCGCTGGATGATGTGATCGACCGCGGCCGGCACGTGGTGGCGATAGGCGCCGGCGCCGACGAAGAAGGGTCCTTCGCCGGCGGAGCGGTTCAGCTCGGCAAGCGCCCGCATGAGCCGTGCGACTTCGAGTTCGCTCCGCTGTTTCGGCAGGTCGAGCGGCGCGGTCAACCGCTTCGCCGCCGGAATGTCGGAGAAGAGGTCGTCGATGGAACCGACGCCGATCCTGGAGAGCATGTCGGTGCGGTCTTGGGTCGTATGAGGGAGATAGCGCATCGTCTAGGCAGACCTCCGGTCTTCGGCGACGGCGAGCGTCTTTTCCATGTCCACGCGAATCCATCCCGGGCGCTTCGGGTTCTCCGTGCGGCCGGTCTCCTCGAACCCGCAGCGCTGATAGATCGCGATGTTCCGCGTCATCATTGCGTTGGTGTAGAGATCGAGCGTGCTGCAGCCGCGCCGCCGCGCTTCATCTTCGGCGAAAGCAAGGAGCCGGCGCCCGAGCCCCTCGCCTTGTCGCTCGGGCGGGATCGCGATGCTGAAGATCGTCAGGTGCCGGCCATGCTCTTCGAGCACGATGAGGCCGACGGTGGCGTCGGACTCCTCCAAGAGCCACACCTCGCCCGCCGCGATCCGCGGCCGGTAGTCCTCCGTCATCGGGAGCGGCTCTCTGCCAAGGAGCGCGACGTAGTGCGCGTAGGCGGCGCGGGTGAGCGCGTTCACCGTCGCAAGATCGCTCTCCTGCGCCCGGCGCTCTTTCACGGCTGCATCTCGACGGTGATCTTCGTGGTCACCGAGTTGGCGATGAGGCAGATCTCGTGCGCCTCGTGGTGGAGCGCATCGAGCTTCGCCTTGTCCGGTGGCGTGCCGGCGAAGACGATCTTCGGCCTGAGCGTCACCTTGGTCACCGCCCGCTTCTTCGGCGCGATCTCCTCCACCACGCCGACCGCCTCGTCGACATAGGATAGGACGTTGAGCCCGGCGTGCCGCGCGAGATCGATGAAGGTCAGCATGTGGCAGCTTGAGAGCGCGGCGACGAGCGCCTCCTCCGGATCGACGGCGTCCTCGCGGACGAATTGCGCCGGCACCACGCCGGGCGAGGCCGACGCCGGCACGACCGTGCCGCCGTCGAAGCGCCATTCGTGCGCCCGCGTGTAGCGGCCCTTGGCGAAATCGTCGCCGACCTGTTTCCAGACGATGGTTGCGCGATAGTCGTGGGCCACGGCTGAGGCCTCAAAGCGCGGCGACGAAGGCGCGATAGCCGGCTTCGTCGAGGAGCCCCTCGACTTCGCTCTTGTCGGCAAGCTTCATCTTCATGAACCAGCCGTCCGCTTCGGGCGCCTTGTTGACCGTGCCCGGATCGTCGGCGAGCGCCGCGTTGGTTTCCGTCACCTCGCCCGAGATCGGCGCGTAGACGTCGCTTGCCGCCTTCACCAATTCGACGACGGCCGCGCCTTCCCCCTTCTTCATCGCGCGCCCGACCTCCGGCAGCTCGACGAAGACCACGTCGCCGAGCTGGTCGGCCGCGTAAGCGGTGATGCCGATCGTGGCGGTGTCGCCGTCGAGGCGCACCCATTCGTGTTCCTTGGTGTAGCGCGTATCGGACATAGGAGCTCCAGTCAGCGGGGTGTTCGGAAGTAGCGGTGCGCGACGAAAGGAAGGCGCGCGATCTCGGCGGGCTCGTCGCCGCGCCGGCCGCGTGTCGCGACCTTCGTTCCGGGTTCGGCGAATTGCGTTTCGACGTAGCCCATCGCGACGGGCGCGTTGACGGTGCCGCCGAAGCCGCCCGAGGTCACGATGCCGATTGCGCCGCCGCTCTCGGAGATGATTTCCGCGCCTTCGCGCACCGGCGCGCGTCCCGATGGACGAATGCCTGCGCGCTTCCGCGCCGGGCCGTTCGCAAGCTCCCGCATCACCCGGGCCGCCCCTGGGAAGCCGCCTTCGGTGCGCCGGCGCTTGGCGACCGCGAAGGCGAGGTCGGCTTCGACCGGCGAAGTGGTCTCGTCGAGGTCGTGGCCGTAGAGCGGCAGCCCGGCTTCGAGGCGAAGCGAGTCGCGTGCGCCAAGGCCGATCGGTTTGACCTCCGCCTCGGCGAGGAGCGCGCGCGCGATGGCCTCCGCGTCACTTGCCGCGACGGAAAGCTCGAAGCCGTCCTCGCCCGTGTAGCCGGAGCGCGAAACGTGGCAGTCGATATCGTTGAACTCCGCGCTCGTCGCGCCCATGAAGGCGAGTGCCGTAGCCTTCGGGCAGTGCCGCGCCATGACCGAAGCCGCCTGCGGACCCTGCAGCGCAAGCAGCGCGCGGTCGTCGGCGGTGTGCAGCGTCACGTCGTCGGGCAGGCGGTCGCAGAAATAGATGTCGTCGATCTCCTTGCGACCCGCGTTGAAGACCACCCCGATCGCGCCGTCCTCGTTCTCGGACCCCGACCGCGTGACCATGAGGTCGTCGATGATCCCGCCGGCGTCGTTCAGAAGCAGCGTGTAGCGCATGCGCCCGAGAGCGAGCGACTGGAAGTCGCCGGGCGTCAGCCGCTCGAGCGCGGCGGCGGTCGTGGCGTGGTCCGGCCCGACGAGGAAGCGCTGCCCCATGTGCGAGACGTCGAAGAGGCCCGCGTGCTCGCGCGTCCAGCGGTGCTCGGCGAGGATGCCATCGTATTGAACCGGCATCGCGTAGCCGGCGAACGGCACGAGACGCGCGCCGAGCGCTACGTGCAGGTCGTAGAGCGCGGTTCGACGGAGCCCTTCAGTTTCTGCGGCCATCACATCCCGGCGTCAGAGCGTTGCACGATGGCGCGGCGGTTGCGCCCGTTCGTGCCCCCTCTGTCGCGAGAACCTGAGAGATTCCCGGGGGCGCGTGAAGCGCACCGGTTACTCCTTCGGTGGGCGGCCCAACGACACGCGGGGCTGCCGCTTTCCAGAGCGTCGCTCGCCTTGGCGCGGTCCTGTCGCCTGAGAGTTTCCGGGGCGGTTGCTCCTTCGGCGCTCCGCCGAGCCCGGAGACCCGGATTCGGCGGAATCTCTCCCGCGCGGCGTATGTTTTCTCGCGGATCGCGACGTGATCCGCGCAGCGAGTCATGGGCGCAAATGCCTGCTCCGTCAACCTTTCGGGACGCGCGAAGGCGCTATTGGCTGAGGACAAATCCGCCGCTCGGCACCGGTAGCGTGTTGCCCTGTCCCTGCGGCTTGCTCGCGGCTACGGGCGGGGGCGGCGGCGGAGGTGCGGCTGCCGCCGCCGGCTCTTCGACGACGGCCGGAGCGTCGACGGCGGCCACCGCCTGGCCGCCGGGGTGCATCGGATCCCAGTCGCCCACGTCGAACCCGACATAGATGATGTAGTCGCGGTTGCTGCCCGGCGACGGTACCGTGATTTCCTTCACCTGGGAGAAAACGGTCGAGCCCTGCTGTGGGATCGTGACCGGGATCGTCAGGCGCTCGGTGGTCAGCACCGAATCCTGGTATTTGACGACGGCGATCTTGATCGGGATGGGGATCGGATCGCTTCCCCCCTTCGGCCCCGCCACGGCGCGGCCGGCGATGCCGATCTTGAGCGTCACATTGCCTTGCGTGTCGTAGAGGCATTCGCGCGCCGTCTTGCCGAACGAAGCCTGCCAGGTGACGAAGTTCTGATCCCCCTGGTGGCCGTGCTGGTAGGTGCGGATGAGCTGCGCGCCGTCGTAGATGCGAAGCTCGGGGCAATAGTCGGGACCGAGGTAGCGGCGGACATCGACCGCGTCGGCGCTCGCCGTCTCCTTCGGCTTGGATCCTTTCGAGCCTGGGATCAGATGATCCATGACCGAGCAGCCGCCAAGCGCGGATAGCGCCAAAAGGCCCATCACCGCGGCGGAGGCCGCGGCAAACGGCGCCGGTCGAAATGGCCGCATCGACGATCTTCCCTCCCCGTGAGCCCCGCCTATATCAGCCGAAGGAAGGGATATTAAGGGCCGGCGGCCGGAAACGTCCAGGATTTACCCGCCCTTCACCACTTTCCCTAACGTCCGCTTCACCCTGATCCGCCACGCTTTCCGCGGTTCGAGTGCGGAGTGGCGTGATGGGCGTGCGTGCGGCGCGGGCGAGGAGAGAGACCTCGCTCAGCGATGTGATCCTCGTGGGCGACTGCATTGCGGAGCTTAGCCGGCTACCCTCCAAGAGCGTCGATCTCGTCTTTGCCGACCCGCCCTACAACCTGCAGCTCTCCGGCGAGTTGCATCGCCCTGATCAATCACGCGTTGATGGTGTCGACGACGCCTGGGACCGCTTTGCCGATTTCGCTACCTACGACGCCTTCACCCGCGCCTGGCTCGGCGAGTGCCGCCGGGTCTTGAAGCCGACCGGCGCGCTCTGGGTGATCGGCTCCTATCACAACATCTTCCGCGTCGGCGCCGTCCTGCAGGACCTCGGCTTCTGGATCCTGAACGATGTCGTCTGGCGCAAGACCAACCCGATGCCGAATTTTCGCGGCCGTCGCTTTGCGAACGCGCACGAGACGCTGATCTGGGCGTCGCCCTCGGCGGACGCCAAGACCTACACCTTCAACTACGATGCGCTCAAAGTCTTCAACGACGATCTGCAGATGCGCTCCGACTGGTTCCTGCCGATCTGCACCGGCGAAGAACGGCTGAAGGACGGAAACGGTGACAAGGTGCATCCGACTCAGAAGCCGGAAGCGCTGCTTTATCGCGTGCTCCTCGCCTCGACGAAGCCCGGCGACCTGGTGCTCGATCCTTTCTTCGGCACCGGCACGACCGGCGCGGTCGCGAAGAGGCTCGGCCGCCACTTCATCGGAATCGAGCGCGAGCCGGCCTATGTCGAGGCGGCGCAGCGTCGGATCGACGCGACGCGGGAAGCGGCTGGCGCTGTGCTCAAGGTCTTCGAGGGAAAGCGCGCGGAGCCGCGTGTGCCCTTCGGGTCGCTCATCGAGGCGGGCCTCGTCGCCGCCGGCGATGTCCTGACCGATTCGCGCCGCCGCTTCGCCGCGACGGTGCGCGCCGACGCTTCACTCTTCTGCGAGGCGGAGGGGCGGCAGCATGTCGGCTCGATCCATCGCGTCGGCGCGGCCGTGCAGGGGCTTGAGGCCTGCAACGGCTGGACCTTCTGGCACACCGAGATTGCCGGCGCGCTCCAGCCGATCGATGCGCTCAGGACAGACATCAGGAAGCAGATGGCGGTTTGAGTCTCCGCGCTCAAATCGCGATGCCGTAGCGCTTCAAATCCTCGCGCATCTTTTCCGCGTTCGTGAAAAGCTCCGCATTCCACCCGGCGGCGCGCGCGCCTTCCACATTCGCGGGTGAATCGTCAAAGAAGAGCGTCGCCACGGGAGCAAGATCGAACGCCTCCGTGTGATGCGCGTAGATTGCCGGGTCGGGCTTGATCAGCTTCACGTCGCCGGAAACTGTGACGCCGCGCCCCTCCTTCAGGATGGGAAAGCGCCGTTGCGCCTCGCGAAACGTGTCGGACGCGAAGTTGGTAAGGAGCGTCACGTCGTGGCCGTTCGCGAGAAGCGCGCGGAAGAGCGCGACGCTCTGCGGATATTCGTGCGACACCATCAGGTGCCAGTTCTTGCGGAAGGCGCGGATCAAGTCCGCCTTGTCCGGATGGCGGCCGATCGCTTCGGCCTCGGCTTCCGCCCAGCTTCGCCCGCGATCCTGCTCGATGTTCCAGGCGCTTGAGCAGACTTCGGTCAGGAACGCCATCCGCTCCGCCGGGTCGGATATCAGCTCGAAATACCCCTGATGCGGGTCGTAGTGGACCAGCACCTTGCCGACGTCGAGCACGATATGGCGGATGTCGTTCATGGCTTTCCCTGTGCTTTCGTTGCGCCCGGATAGGCCGCTTCGATTGCCTTTTTCATAACGTTCGGAAGCGCTTCTTCGGAAAGCTTGGTCGCCCACCAATGGCCGGGCGGGGCGGGGGTTTCGAGGCCGACATCGGCGCGCTCAATTCTCAGCCGCAATTCGAAATGCGTGAAGCCATGCGCCACGGGTGAAGCAAGCGCATGCCATTCCGCCTTGAACGGCCGCTTTCCCCGTGGCGTCGACGCCTCGTCCCATTCGCTGCCGGGCACCTCGCTCATGCCGCCGAGAAGCCCCGCAGGCGGGCGGCGGCGAAGCAGGATCGCCCCGTCCGCGCGGCGCACGACGAAGGCTGTGCCGATCCGCGTCGGGCGCGCCTTCTTCGGCGCCTTGAGCGGCAGCACGATTTCCAATCCCTCGCGCCGCGCGCTGCATTCCTCCGACCATGGGCAGAGCACGCAGGCGGGCTTTCGCGGCGTGCAGATCGTTGCGCCGAGATCCATCAGCGCCTCGGCGAATTCGCCGGCGCGCGCGCTTGGCACGAGCGGCTGAAGCTTCTCGCGGATCAGCGGCTTCGCGGCGGGGAAGGGCGTCGCGATCGCGAAGAGGCGGGCGACGACGCGCTCGACGTTGCCGTCGACGACCGCCGCCGGTTCGTCGAAGGCGATCGCCGCGATTGCCGCGGAGGTGTAGGCGCCGATGCCGGGAAGCTTCGCCAGCTCCGCCGTGGTCTCGGGAAACCGCGCGCCCGGCCGCGCCGCCACGACGCGCGCGCATTCGACCAGCTTTCGCGCGCGCGAGTAGTACCCAAGCCCCGCCCACGCGGCCATGATGTCGCGCTCGTCGGCCGCGGCGAGGTCGCGGAGCGTCGGCCAGCGCTCGACGAAGCGGAGGAAATAGGGCGCGACGGCCTTCACCGTCGTCTGTTGCAGCATCACTTCGGAAAGCCAGACGCGGTAGGGATCGGGCCGCGCGCCGCGCGCCCGCGCCTTCGGCCCGACCCGCCACGGAAGGATGCGGGCGTGCCTCTCGTACCAGGCGATCAGCGCGGCTGCGGCGGGTTGGCGATTTCGTCTTGCGGGCGCGGCCGGCATCGCTAGCTTGGCGGGCATCACGCGCCATGTGTGGCGCTGGCGCCCTCCAAGGCAAGGGCGGAAGGAGCATCGTCAACAGTGGCGCATCCGTCGCGGCCGAACGCAAAGTCCGTCGCCGAGCTGATCGGTAAGGCGCTCGATCCGCTCGTCCGCAAGCGCGGCCTCGCCCGCGCCGAGCTGATCGCCTGGTGGCCGGACATCGTTGGCGCCGCCTATTTCGAGCGGACGGCGCCGGAGCGCATCCGCTGGTCGCGCGACGGCCGGGCGGCGACGCTCGTCGTGCGCTGCGATCCCTCGGTCGCCCTCCAGTTCGCGCACGAGACGGGGCGCGTCCGCGAGCGGGTCAATACCTATTTCGGCTATCCGGCGGTCGGCGCGGTGAAGATCGTGCAGCACCCGATCGGCGTGGCCGAGGAAGCGCGCCCGCAGCCACCGCCGGCCCGCGAGGTCCCGGCGGCGCTTGAGCGGAGGCTCGACGGCGTCGACGGCCCGCTCAGGGAATCGCTCCGCGCACTGGGCCGCAGCATTATCGCACGAACGTGACGACTTGGCCGTTTCCCGCCGGCCGGCCATGCCCTATTTAGGCTGGGAAACGCGCCGTTCAGCCTCCGTTCAAGGGGCTTCGGCTGAAGTCGCCGGCAGGACTCCGGGAAGGATGGTGACATGGTGAGTATCGCCCGCCGCGCTTTTCTGTTGGTTTCGTTGGCAGGAGCGCTCGTTCTTGGCCGCGCCGCATTGGCGCAGGATGCCACCGTCAACGTCGCCGACCTGCTCGCCCCCGGCCCGCTCGAAGAGAAGGTGCTCGGTCCGGCCGATGCGCCGGTGAGCGTCGTCGAATACGCCTCGATGAGCTGCCCGCACTGCGCGCATTTCGACATGACGACATTCGACGATTTCAAGCTCAAATACGTCGACAGCGGCAAAGTCCGCTACGTCTTCCGCGAGTACCCCTTGAACGCCCCCGCCTTCGCGGTTGCAATGCTCGCCCGCTGCGCCCCGGCCGACCAGTTCTTCGACATCGTCCACACCTTCTTCCGCACGCAGGACAAATGGCTCTATGGCAGCGACGTGAAGGCCGGTATCCTTGACGTCGGCGGGCAGTTCGGGATTACCGACCAAAGTTTTGATGCATGCCTCAAGAATCAGGCACTATTGGACGCGATAAAGGCCGTTCAGGATCGCGGTAGTGCTTTCGGCGTGCACGCCACGCCGACGTTCTTCATCAACGGCAAGAAGTACGAAGGGGCGTTGTCGCTTGAGGATTTGGACAAGGCGATCGAGCCGCTGCTCAACTAGGCGCGCCGGCGGGCCCGCGTCGGCGGCGGGGGCTCGCATCGAATGAAGGTCACGCGTCTGCGTCTGCACGGCTTCAAGTCGTTCGCCGACGCCATCGAAGTTCCGGTCGAGCCAGGAATCACCGGCATTGTCGGGCCGAACGGCTGCGGCAAGTCGAACCTTGTCGAGGCGCTCCGCTTCGTCATGGGCGAAAGCTCGTACAAGGCGATGCGCGGCGGCGGCATGGAAGACGTGATCTTCTCCGGATCCGGCACCCGTCCGTCGCGCAACATGGCCGAGGTGACGCTCGGCGCAGAGCGCGACGAGGGGGCGGGAAACGGCCCCGAGCCGGTCGAGATCACCCGCCGCATCGAACGCGACGCCGGCTCGAGCTACCGCATCAACGGCCGCGACGTGCGCGCCCGCGACGTGCAGATTCTCTTCGCCGACGCGGCGACCGGCGCGCATTCGTCCGCGCTTGTCCGCCAGGGCCAGGTGGCTGAGCTGATCGCCGCCAAGCCGATCGCCCGCCGCGGCATCCTGGAAGATGCCGCCGGCATCTCCGGCCTGCACGCGCGCCGCAACGAAGCGGAGCAAAAACTCCGCGCGGCGGAAAACAACCTCGGCCGCGTGAGCGACATCATGGCCGAGATCGAGGGCCAGCTCGACGGGCTGAAGCGCCAGGCGCGCCAGGCTATCCGCTACCGCAAGATCTCCGAAGAGATCCGCAAGGCGGAGGCGATCCTCTACGTCATCAACTGGGAAAGCGCGCTCGCGCGCCTGGCCGAGGCGGAGGCTGAGCTTCTTGCCGCCGGAACGCATTTTGCCGAGGTTTCCGCGGCGCAGACCGAGGCGGGGAGGGCCGAGGCGGAAGTGGCCGCCCGGCTCCCGGCGCTGCGCGACAAGGCGGCTGCCGCGGCGGCGAAGCTTGAGCGCCTGAAGGTCGCCGCTGCGGAGATCGACCGCGAAGAGGCGCAGCGGAAGGCGCGCCGGCAGGAACTGATCGCGCGCCGCGCGCAAGCCGATGCCGACCTCCGCCACGAAGGCGAAATCGGAAGCGACGCCAACGCCGCGGCGGAGCGGCTCGACGCCGAAGAGGCAAAGCTCGGCGCGGAGACGGCCGAAGCGGAGGGACAGATTGTCTCCGCCACCGCGGCGGCCGACAACGCTGCCGCCTCCGTCAACACATGGGAGGCCGAGTTCGCGGCCGCCGCCGGTGCGCTTGCCGCCGCCGAGGCCGAGCGCGCCGCCCGCGAGCGCGCCATCCGCGAGGCGCAGTCGAAGCTCCGCCGCTTGGAGGACGAGCGCGGGACCACGCTTGGCGAGCGCGAGCGCATCATGGCGGACGAAGGCGCCGGCACCGAGGTCGCTGCCGCCGCCGCCGCACTTGCCGATGCGGAAGCGCTCGTCGCCAAGCGCGAGAAGGAGGCCCAAGCGGCCGAGGCGACCTGCGCCGCGGCGCGCGAAGCGGAGCGCCGCGCGCGCGGGCCCTACGATGCGGCCGAGCGTGCCTTCGGCGCCCTCGACGCCGAGGCGCGCATGCTCACCGACGTCTTGAATGCTACCGGTGCGGATCGCTTTCCGCCGCTGATCGATTCGCTCGAAGTCGCGTCCGGCTACGAGCAGGCGCTGGCCGCCGCGCTCGGCGACGATCTCGACGCGTCGCTCGATCGCGCTGCGCCGGTCCATTGGGGAATGAGCGGCCGTGGCGACATGGATCCGGCGCTTCCTCCCGGAGTAGCACCGCTTGCCGATTTCGTGCGCGGGCCGGCGAGCCTCACGCGCCGGCTTCGCCTGATCGGCGTCGTCGCGGCGGCGGAAGCAGCGACGCTTCAGCCGCTTCTTGCGGCCGGCCAGCGGCTCGTCAGCCCGGACGGCGGACTCTGGCGCTGGGACGGGCTTGAGGCTGCGGCAGGCGCCGCGGCGGCGCGCGCAAGGCGTCTTGAGCAGCGGACCCGCCTTGCCGCGGTCACGCAGGAGCTCGAAGCGGCGCGCTTCGACGTGGAGAAGGCGCTCGACGCCTTCGGCACCGCCACGCAGCTCCGCGCCGAGGCGGAGACTTTCGATGCCGACGCGCGCCGCGCGCTGCACGAAGCCCATCAAGCATTGGAGGCGAAGCGGCGGGCGGTGACGGACGCCGAGCGGCGGCATGCCCGCGTGGTCGAGCGCGTTTCGGCGTTTGCCGGCGCGCTGACGCGGATCGAATCCGATGCCGAGACCTGCCGCGCCGAACTCAGGGTGGCCGAGGACGCGCTTGCCGGACTGCCCGACGCGGCTGAGCTCGAAGGGCGCCGCGACGACGTGCAGGCCGCGCTTTCAAAGGAGCGCACGCTTTCCGCCGAGGCCCGCCTCGAAGCCGAGCGTGCGACGCATGGCCAGACGGTCCGTGCGCGCCGCCTTGCCGATATCGCCGCCGAACGCGAGCGTTGGGCAGCGCGTCTTCAGCGTGCGGCCGAGCGCGTCATAGAGCTCAACGAGCGCCTCGCCTCGCTCGACGCGGAGATCGCGGCCGTGCCCGACGATCCCGAAGCATTTGCCGAGCGGCGCCGCGCACTCGGCGGCGAGACCGTATCGGCGGCGGCCGAGCTTGCAGCGGCGGAGGCAGAGCTCGCCGACGCCGAAGCCGCGCATCGCTTGGCGCAGGAGGCTGCGCGCGCCGCGTTCGATGCGCTCGCCGAAGCCCGCGAGAGGCGCGGCCGTGACGAAGAGCGGGTGATCGCGGCCGGCGCCCGCAAGACCGAGCTTGCCGCCCAGATCGCCGAGCACTTCGACTGGCAGCTCGAAGATCTTCGCAGCCTCGCCGGCCTTGCCGATGACGCCGAGACGCCGGAGGCCGGCGTCGTCGAGGCACGGCTCCACAAGTGGAAGGCCGAACGCGAGCGGCTTGGCGGCGTCAACCTCCGCGCCGAGGAGGAGGCGCAGGAGCTTGAGGCGCGGCTCGGCGAGATGCGGGTCGAGAAGGAAGACCTCGAGGAGGCGATCAAGCGTCTCCGGCTCGGCATCCAGAATCTGAACCGTGAGGGCCGCCAGCGGCTCGTCGCCGCCTTCGAGACGGTGAACGGCCACTTTCAGAGCCTCTTCAAGCACCTCTTCGGCGGCGGCATGGCGGAGCTTGCGCTCGTCGGCTCCGACGACCCGCTCGAAGCCGGCCTTGAGATCGTCGCCCGCCCGCCGGGCAAGCGCCCGCAGTCGATGACGCTTCTGTCGGGCGGGGAGCAGGCGCTGACGGCGCTCGCGCTGATCTTCGCCGTCTTTCTCACCAATCCTTCGCCGATCTGCGTGCTCGATGAGGTCGATGCGCCGCTCGACGACGCCAATGTCGACCGCTTCTGCAAGCTCCTCGACGACATGCGCCGGCGCACCGACACGCGCTTCATCGTCGTCACCCACAACCCGATCACCATGGCGCAGATGGACCGCCTCCTCGGCGTGACCATGGCCGAGCGCGGCGTCTCGCAGGTCGTGTCGGTCGATCTTGCCGTGGCGGAACGTTTCCGCGAGGCGAGCTGACGCTGGTTCAGGCTGCGTCGAGGCGACGAAAAGTGAACGTTGCCAATAGATTAGGCGGCATCGCGGTTGCCTTGACACCCATGGGGGCCAAAACTATGGTGCGCCCGGTTTCGGAGGGGTCCGCCCCTGCCGATGACCGTTTGCGCGCTGTCTGAACGGCGGTTCTCGGACACTCGGATGGCGGCGGAAGACGGGAAATCTGGCAGAACGGACAGCACCAACTCCGAGCTTGCCCGGCGGCTCGACCGTCTTTCGCGTGCGATCGACGCGGAGAAGCGCGAACATGCGGAAGCCGAGGAGCCAAAACGGACGGGCAGCACGGATTTCGCCTATGCCTTCCGGCTAGCGAGCGAGTTCGTTGCCGGCATTCTGGTCGGCATCGGCTTGGGCTGGGGACTTGACCGCTTGGCAGGCACGTCGCCTTGGGGTTTGATCGGTTTCCTGCTGCTCGGTTTCGCGGCGGGCGTGCTGAACGTGGTGCGCACGTCCAGTCGCATGACGGGCGGCAACGGGCGGTCGAATTGAGGTCGTAGCCCGGGGCACGGGTGCGAGAAGGGGATTTTTGGCGTGGAAAAGACTGCGGCCGCCGACAAGGTCGACCCGATCCATCAGTTCGGCATCCACAATCTTGTCGATTTTGGCACGATCGGCAGCGTCCACATCGCCTTCACCAATTCCGCGCTCTTCATGCTGATCGCGGTGGCGCTGATCGCGGCGCTTCTCATCCTTGGCACGTCGCGCCGCGCCGTCGTTCCCGGCCGCATCCAGGCGCTCGCCGAGATCTCCTACGAGTTCGTCGCCAATATGCTGCGCGAGGCAGCCGGCAAGGACGGGATGCGCTTCTTCCCGTTCGTGTTCTCGATCTTCATGTTCGTGCTGTTCTGCAACGTGATCGGGCTGGTGCCCTACTTCTTCACAGTGACCAGCCACCTCGTCATCACCGCCGCGCTTGCCGTGACCATCATCCTGCTCGTGGTCCTCTACGGCTTCTACAGAAACGGCGTGAAGTTCCTCGGGCTCTTCGTGCCGCACGGCGTGCCGGGCTACCTCCTGCCGCTGGTCGTGGCGATCGAGGTGCTCTCCTTCCTGTCGCGCCCGGTCAGCCTGTCGGTTCGTCTCTTCGCCAACATGCTCGCCGGCCACATCACGCTGAAAGTCTTCGCAAGCTTCATCCTGATGCTCGGCGCCTTCGGCGTCGCCGGCTGGGTCGGCGCGGTGATCCCCTTCGCGATGACGGTCGCGCTGACCGCGCTCGAAATCCTCGTCGCCTTCCTGCAGGCCTATGTCTTCGCCATCTTGACCTGCATGTATTTGAACGACGCGCTTCACCCGACGCACTGAAATCACACCAACTGGAATCAAGGAGTTCATCATGGAAGCGGATGCTGCGAAGCTGATCGGAGCCGGTATCGCCTGTATCGGAATGGGCGGTGCCGGCGTCGGCCTCGGCTCGCTCTTCGGCCTTTATCTGCAGAGCGCGATCCGTAATCCGGCTGCGGCGGACGGTCAGTTCGGCCGGCTGATCTTCGGCTTCGCCGTGACCGAGGCGCTCGGCATCTTCTCGCTGCTGATCGCGCTCCTCCTGATCTTCGCCGTCTGACGGCAAGCGCCGGGCGGCTCTCGACCGTCGCCCGGACGGGAAGGCTAAAGCCGTGAGCTTCGTTTCATCAGCCTTTGCGCAGACCGCGCCGGAACTTGCGCCGGGCGCCGGAGACATGATCGCCGCGCCCGCGGCGCCGGATACGCAGGCGACGACCGCGGCGCCGGCCGGCAAGCACGCCGGTGGGCACGAGACGTTTCCGCCCTTCGACCCCACGACCTTCGGCTCGCAGCTCTTCTGGCTGGTGATCGCCTTCGGCGGCCTCTACCTCCTGATGAAGCGCGTCGCGGTGCCGCGGATCGGCGGCATCCTGGAGGATCGTGCGAACCGCATCGCCGGCGACCTCACCGAAGCCGGGCGCATGAAGACCGAATCGGAGGCGGCGGTCGCCGCTTATGAGAAGGCGCTCGCCGAGGCCAGGCAGAATGCGCACCAGATCGGCGCGAAGGCGCGCGACGCGGCGAAGGCGAGGGTCGACGCCGACCGCAGGAAGACGGAAGGCGCGCTGAATGACAAGCTTTCGGCGGCCGAGTCGGAGATCGCCAAGGTGAAAGCGGCGGCGCTCGCCGGCGTCGACGCCATCGCCAAGGACGCGGTCGAGACGATGGTCGAGGTCCTCGTCGGCGCCAAGGTCGGCAAGGACGAGGTCGCGCGCGCCGTCGAGGCGGTTATCGCCGAGGGAGCTTCACGATGAACGCCACGCAATGGGCGACGCTCTGGGTCTTCCTCGGGCTCCTCGTGATCCTCGGCGTCATGGTCTACCTGAAAGTGCCGGGGATGCTGACCAAGGCGCTCGACGATCGCGCCACCAAGATCAGGGCCGATCTCGACGAAGCGCGGCGGCTCCGCGAAGAAGCCGAAGCGCTGCTCAAGGAATACCGGCAGAAGTTCGGCCACGCCGAGGCTGAGGCCGAGGCGATCGTCGCGCAGGCGAAACGCGAGGCCGAAGCGTTCGCGGCCGAATCGCGCGCCCGCATCGAAGACTATGTGGTCCGCCGCACCAAGGCGGTCGAGGCGCGCATCGCCCAGGCCGAGCAGCAGGCGGTCGCCGAGGTCAGGAGCCGCGCGATCGACGTCGCCACCGCCGCCGCCGGCCGCATCCTCGCCGAAGAGGCGAAGGGCAAGACCGGCGACGAACTGATCGAGCGCGCGATCGACACGGTCAGGAAGAGCCTGAACTAAGTCCCGAGCGGTATTGATTGTCGTCATTGCCGGGCTTGACCTGGCAATTCATGCCGTTGCGGCTCTCGCTCAGTCTTCCCAAACCTCGGACAGCTCGCCCTGCACCGGTTCGAAGAACGCCGCGACGCGCCAGAAGCTGCGCCGGTGCAGCCGGCAAGGCCCGAGTTCGGCGAGCGCCGTCTGGTGCGCCCTGGTCGAATAGCCCTTGTGCGCGCCAAGCCCGTAGCCCGCGAACGCGTTGTCGCAGCGCGCCATCAGCCGGTCGCGCATGACCTTGGCGACGATCGAGGCGGCGGCGATCGAAAGGCTCGTGGCGTCGCCGTCGACGATCGGCCGCGCCTCGCACGGCATCTTCAGCGGCACGACGTTGCCGTCGATCAGCGCAGCGTCGACCGGTACCGAAAGGCCGCGCACGGCGCGGCGCATTGCGAGAAGCGTCGCCTGCAGAATGTTGACGCGGTCGATCTCCGCGACCGAGCCGAAGGCGACGGATATCTCGGCGCGCTCGCACAGCGCGGCGAAGACCGCCTCGCGCCGCTCGGCCGTCAGGATCTTGGAATCGGCGATGCCGTTCGGAAGCTTCTTCGGGTCGAGCACCACGGCGGCGGCGACCACCGGTCCCGCGAGCGGCCCGCGCCCCGCCTCGTCGACGCCGGCGACGCGCAAGAAACCCTCGCGGAAGAGCCTTCGCTCCGCCCTGAAGGTCGGAACGATCGCCGGAACGCGCTCCTTTGGCTCGACGGATTCGGCAAGCGCCATGGCCCCCGATAGGCCGCGGGGCGGCGCGGAGCAAGCGAGTCGCAGCCGGGAGTCACAAGCCTGCGTTCAGGGAGCCCACTCACGTCCTCATGCCGAGGCGCGAGCGGAGCGAGCCTCGAAGCACGCAAAGCAGTGATCCCAACGCCTTCTGGAGCCTCCTTCGAGGCTCGCGCCCTGCGGGCGCTCGCACCTCGGGATGAGGACTGCCGTGATCACGGTCAAACCAGCGCCAGCTTCAATTGTCCCCCGAGCGCCACCGGTGGCTCGAAGAGATCGGCGCGGAGTTTTCTGCGCTCGATGTTGAGGCCGAGTCGCTTTGTCGCCGTCTCGAAGCGCCGCCCGATCATCCAGGCATAAGGTCCTCGCCCGCGCTGGCGCACGCCCCATTCCGATTCGTAGTCCTTGCCGCCGCGCATCTGCTGCATCACCGACATCACGTGCGCGTAGCGGTCGGGATAATTCGCGATCAGCCATTCGCGGAAGAGCGGCGCAACTTCGAGCGGCAGGCGAAGGAGCACGTAACCCGCCTCGCGCGCGCCCGCCTCGTAGCCGGCCTCAAGCAGCCGCTCGAGCTCCATGTCGTTCAGCGCCGGCACGATCGGCGCCGTCATCACCGTGACCGGGATGCCGGCGGCGGCGAGCTTCGCCATCGTCTCGATCCGCTTCGGCGGCGTTGCCGCGCGCGGCTCCATCGCGCGCGCGAGCTTGCGGTCGAGCGTCGTCAGCGAGATCGCCACCTTGGCAAGACCGCGCTCTGCCATCGATGCGAGGATGTCGATGTCGCGCGCGACGAGCGCCGACTTCGTGACGATGCCGACGGGATGATTCGCCTTCGACAGCACTTCGAGGATCTGCCGCATCACGCGCCATTCGCGCTCGATGGGCTGATAGGGATCGGTGTTGGTGCCGATCGCGATCGTCCTCGGCTCGTAGCCGGGCGCCGCCAGCTCCTTCTCCAGCAATTCAGCCGCGTCGGGCTTCACGAAGAGCTTCGATTCGAAATCGAGTCCCGGCGAGAGCCCCATGTTGGCGTGCGTCGGCCGCGCGAAGCAGTAGGAGCAGCCGTGTTCGCATCCGCGATAGGGATTGATCGAGCGGTCGAAGGAGATGTCGGGCGACTGGTTGCGCGTGATGATCTTGCGCGCGCGCTCGATCTGCACCTCGGTCTTGAGCGCCGGCAGCTCTTCGAGCGTGCCCCAGTCGTCGTCGAACGCCTCGACGGTCTTCGATTCGTAGCGGCCTGAGACGTTGGTCTGCGCGCCCCGGCCCCTTCGCCGGTCGGCGAGGATATCTGATTCGGACGGACCCGCCGGCCGACGCCCGCGGACGCGGACGCCGGCCTTTGGGACGGGGTCGGGGAGACCACGTTGGACAATATTGGGCTGTCGCTCGGCGCGATTCAACATGCGTAGATAATTACTTTATCGGCATGAACGTTGCAAGAACATCTGGGAATATTTTCCATAGCTGCCGAGAATACGCCGCACTCTTTGCGCTCTTTCGCGCCGCGCGCGCCTTCGGAAACTGCGCCGAAGCAGCCAAAAACGGCGGCGCAGAGCGGGTTCCGTGAGGGTCGTCGGCGCCTCCATGGGGCGCATCGCATCGACCGCCCCCCGAACCCCGCAGAGCGGCGTCGGCGAGCATGCCGCGGCTCGAATCAGCCTCCCGGTTATGGTGCGATGCGGCGTCCCTCGCGGTTCGGTTGCGAGGAGGGGACGCCGGCCAATGACAGACCGGGCGCGGCTTTGATATGGCTCCCCCGCGAGGTTAAAAATGCCCGATCTGCTGCTTGAGCTTTTCTCCGAGGAAATCCCTGCGCGCATGCAGCCGCAAGCGGCCGAGGATTTGCGCCGCCTGGTGACCGACGGGCTGGTCGGCGCCGGTCTCACCTACGAGGGCGCCAAGGCCTTCGCGACGCCGCGGCGCCTGGCGCTGACCGTCCACGGGCTGACCGCCCGCTCCCCCGACATGCGCGAGGAGCGGAAAGGTCCCCGCGTCGGCGCGCCGGAGAAGGCGATAGAGGGCTTCCTGCGCGGCGCCGGGCTCGCCTCGATCGGCGAGGCGAAGGTCGAGAAGGACCCGAAGAAGGGGGATTTCTACTTGGCGGTTGTGGTTCGGCCGGGCCGCGCGGCAGAGGAGATCGTGGCGGATATCGTGCCGGCTGCGATCCGTGCCTTCCCCTGGCCGAAGTCGATGCGCTGGGGCGCGCGCTCGGCGCCGGCCGATTCGCCTTTCGCGGAGCCCGGGGCGGAAGGGATGGCGAGCCTGAAATGGGTGCGCCCGCTCCGCTCCATCCTCTGCACCTTCGGGCCGGAGACGGAGGAGCCGATCGTCGTCGATTTCTCGATCGGCGGGATCGCGAGCGGCAACGTCACGTTCGGCCATCGCTTCATGACGAAGGGCGAGCCGATCAAGGTCGGCCGCTTCGCCGACTACGAGCCGGCGCTGACCGCCGCCAAGGTGGTGCTCGATCCCGAACGCCGGAAGGCGATCGTCGAGGCGGAGGCGAAGAACCTCGCCTTCGCGGTCGGGCTCGACGTGGTGGAGGACGCGGGCCTGCTCGAGGAGGTCGCGGGAATCGTCGAGTGGCCGGTGGTGCTGATGGGCGCCTTCGACAGCGACTATCTCGATATCCCCGACGAGGTGATCCGTCTCACCATCCGGCAGAACCAGAAATGCTTCGTGCTCCGCGATCCGAAGACCGGCGCGCTGACCAACCGATTTCTGCTTACCGCAAACATCGAGGCGTCGGACGGCGGCAAGGAGATCGTCGCTGGGAACGAGCGGGTGATCGCGGCGCGGCTTTCCGACGCGCGCTTCTTCTGGGAGCAGGACCGCAAGGTGCCGCTCGAGGAGCACGGCGCGAAGCTCGCGTCGATCACCTTCCACGAGAAGCTCGGGTCGCAGGCCGAACGCGTCGAGCGCATCGCGCGATTGGCGCGCGAGCTCGCACCGCTCGTCGGCGCGAACCCCGACGACGCGGAGCGCGCGGCGAAGTTGGCGAAGGCCGATCTCACCACCGCGATGGTGGGAGAATTCCCCGAGCTGCAGGGCGTGATGGGCCGCTACTACGCGCTTGAACGGAAGGAGAAGCCGGAGGTCGCCGATGCGATCCGCGATCACTACAAGCCGCAGGGTCCGAATGACTCTGTTCCGACTGAGCCGGTCTCAATCGCTGTCGCTCTCGCCGACAAGCTCGACACACTGGTCGGCTTTTGGGCGATCGACGAGAAGCCGACGGGGAGCAAGGACCCGTACGCGTTGAGGCGGGCGGCGCTCGGAGTGACTAGGATAGTCATTGAGAAGCGGAGCCGTATCTCGTTGGCGCAGGTCGCAGCGGACGCGGTTCGGGAATTCCTCCGCGTCAGAAGCGTCAACGATCAGGCTTACGTCAACTTCCTCGTGGAGACGTATCTTACTGAGGAAGAGCGGAAAGATGAGAACGTCGAAGCTCACTGGGAGCACGGATCCCGACATAGGTGCGTCGAAGCTGACGCTAGAGCCGTCGCTGATGACCTACTCGCTTTTTTCGCCGATCGCCTCAAAGTCTATCTGCGCGAGACCGGTGCGCGGCACGATCTGATCGACGCTGTCTTCGCTCTCCCCGGGCAGGACGATCTCCTGATGATCGTCCGGCGCGTCGGAGCGCTCGGGAAATTTCTCGACTCCGATGATGGCAAGAATCTTCTCGTCGGCTATCGCCGCGCCGCGAACATTCTTCGCGCCGAGGAGAAGAAGGACGGTGAGGGCGCGTTCGACGCCACGCCCGACCATCATCTGATCGAGACGCAAGGCCTCGCGGAGGAGAAGGCGCTCTTCCACGTCATGCAGGCGGCGGAAGGCCACGCGCGCGACCACGTAGAGCGCGAGGATTTCGAGGGCGCGATGCGCGCGCTCGCCGAGCTCCGCCCTGCCGTCGACGCCTTCTTCGACAAGGTGACCGTCAACGCTGATGACCCGGCGTTTCGCGCGAACCGGCTGAAGCTCCTCAACATGCTCCGCCGCGCGACGCTCGCCGTCGCCGACTTCTCGAAGATCGAGGGGTAGCCGCGAGGTCGTAGGGCACAAGCGTACAAGAACTGTCGTCATGCCCGGGCTCGACCCGGGCATCCATTCCGTAGCGGTTTCGCCAAGCGCCACGGGCGACGGAATGGATTGCCGGATCAACTCCGGCAATGACGACAATGATTGTCGCCGCGCCCGTCGGTCTTCCTCAAAAACAAAAAGCGCGTCCGAAGGCGCGCTTTTCGTCCGTCTGGAGCAGGACGGAAAAATCAGGAGAGGCCGCCGTCCTTGGTGCGGTAGAAGATGTGCTGGCCGAGATGGTCCTTCTCGATCATCCGCTGGTCCCAGCCCGGGCTTACGTAGCCGGCGTGGTAGTGGGTCGCATCGCCGACCTCGTCGATCCAGATTTTCCCGCGGCTGACGTCGAGCGCGATCTGCTTCGCCGATTTCCACGCGGCCGCTTCCGAGATGCGCTCCGGGCGGCCGTCGCAGGCGAACGAGAACTGGCAATGGTGCGTCATCTCCTCATTCTGGAAAACAACGCCGCAGACCGAATCCGGATAGGCCGGGTTGCGCACGCGGTTCAGGATGACCTGCGCGACGGCAGCCTGGCCGTCCGCCGACTCGCCGCGCGCCTCGAAATAGACGCCCTCGGCGAGGCAATTCTGCTCCTTCGCCTCGAAGACGCTCAGCGGCAGCGGATTCTGCACCCAGTTGTGCTGACCCGGCGCGAACTGCCCAAGCGCGCGCCCGTCGAGCCAGTCGAGCACGAGGTTCGGGTCAGGCCGCGGTCGCGGGCGGCGGAGGCCGTCAGCGTCTTCGTCGGCGCTCTGATCGGGCGTGGCGGCGACCCGCGGGCCGCCCATCACGGCGGCGAAGGGCGCTTCGATCGACTCCGTCGGCGCCGCGTAGGCGAGCACGGCGGAATTCGCCTCGACCGCGCCGTCCGGTCCGATCGAGAACACGTCGCCGGGCTTCGCATGCGGCATGCGGGCGAGCGCCGTGCGGACAGGCGCGGGACGGGGCGCCAGGGCGAAGGTGGAATAGGCGATGTCGAGGGCGATCTGGCTCGACGAGCGCGCCGCGAACCGAAGCGGCGGAAGCGAGGGATCGTGCGGGGCCATCAGCGCCGCCAGCTCGCCCGGCCGCAGTGTGCGCACACTCAATTGGTTCCGTAGGCGTTGTGGCGCCGCCGGGGTTTGGGGCGCACCCGCCTGGTCCGCCAAGAGGGGCGGGCCCTCCGTCGCGGGATGCACGGCGGCGGATGCGAAATCCGAGATATTGCCGATCACACCCGGCAGCGCTGTCGCGATCGCTGCTATCGAGATGCTGGCTGCGGCGGCGAATTTCAGGACGCTTACGCGCGACGTCGCATGATACACTGCGCTGATACCCCTCCGACCCCACGGACCTGTTGCGCGACGGCAACAAGCGACCGCTGCTTTCTCACGAACCCATTAAAAGCGAATTGAGGTTGATGCGCGGTTAACCGCGTTATGCCCCCCGAGAATCGGCCCGCCGAGCGCGGACGTAAGATTTCTCTAGTGTTAATCGGGCGATAATGCGGCCGCCGAGCGCTACGGCGAGGTAACCTTTATCGGGGCCTCAGGCGGTCTGGCTCTGGGCGCTGTTGAGCGCCGCCTGCGCCGCGGCAAGCCGCGCGATCGGCACGCGGAAGGGGGAGCAGGAAACGTAGTCGAGGCCGACCACGTCGCAAAAGCGGATCGAGGCGGGATCGCCGCCGTGCTCGCCGCAAATTCCGAGCTTCAGGTTCGGCCGGGCCTTGCGCCCCTCGTTCGCGGCGACGCGGACGAGCACACCCACGCCCTCCACGTCGAGCGTGACGAAGGGATCCTTCTCGATCAGGCCGAGCTCCTGATAGTGGCCGATGAAGCCGTGCGCGTCGTCGCGCGAGATTCCGAAGGTGGTCTGAGTCAGGTCATTCGTGCCGAAGGAGAAGAAGTCGGCGCCCTCGGCGATCTCCTGCGCGCGCAGCGCTGCACGCGGCAGCTCGATCATCGTCCCCACCGTATAGTCGATCGCCGCGCCGTTGGCGGCGACGGCCTTCGCGGTCCGGTCGATCGTCGCGCGCACGTTGTCAAGCTCGCTGCGCATCCCGACGAGCGGCACCATGATCTCCGGCGCGACCGGCTCGCCGGTCGCCGCGGCAGCTTCCGCCGCCGCCTCCAGGATCGCGCGCGTCTGCATCTCCGCGATCTCGGGGTAGGAGATGAGAAGCCGGCAACCGCGATGGCCGAGCATCGGGTTTGACTCCGTCAGCGTGATGATCCGGTCACGCAGCAGCGCCGGATCGACCTTCATCGATGCGGCGACCTCGCCGATCTCCCCATCCGATTTCGGCAGGAACTCGTGCAGCGGCGGATCGAGCAGCCGGATCGTCACCGGCAGGCCGTGCATGATCTTGAAAAGCTCGACGAAGTCCTTGCGCTGCATCGGCAAGAGTTTTTCGAGCGCGGCGCGGCGTCCTTCCGAATCCTTCGCCAGGATCATCTCGCGCACGCCGACGATGCGGTCGCCGTCGAAGAACATGTGCTCCGTGCGGCAAAGGCCGATTCCTTCCGCTCCGAAGTCGCGCGCCACCCGCGCGTCGTTCGGCGTGTCCGCATTGGCGCGCACCTTCATGCGGCGGACCGCGTCCGCCCAGCCCATGAGCGTGCCGAAATCGCCGGTGAGCTCGGGTCGGAGCGTCGGCACCCGGCCGTCGAAGATTTCGCCGGTGGCGCCGTCGATGGTGATGACGTCGCCGGCGCGCCAGCTCTTGCCCGCGACCGACATGGTGCCGGCCTTGAGGTCGATCCTGAGCGCGCCCGCGCCGCAGACGCAGGGCTTGCCCATGCCGCGTGCGACGACGGCGGCGTGGCTCGTCATGCCGCCGCGCGCGGTCAAGACGCCGAGCGCCGCCACCATGCCGTTGATGTCTTCCGGGCTCGTCTCGTTCCTGACCAGGATCAGCTCGTGGCCGTCGGCCTTGAGCTTCGCCGCCCCTTCCGCGGTGAACACGATCTCGCCGGTGGCGGCTCCGGGCGAGGCCGGCAGGCCGCGGGCGAGGAGCGTGCGCTCGGCCGCGGGATCGAGGGTCGGGTGGAGGAGCTGGTTCAGCGCCTCCGGCTCGACGCGGCCGACCGCTTCCTCACGTGTGATCAATCCGTCGCCGGCCATGTCGACGGCAACCTTGAGCGCCGCATTCGCCGTGCGCTTGCCGGCGCGCGTCTGCAGGATCCAGAACGTTCCGCGCTCGACGGTGAATTCCAAGTCCTGCATGTCGCGATAGTGCGCCTCAAGGTGCGCGGCGGTCTCACCGAGCTCGGCGAAGGCGTCCGGCATCACCGTTTCGAGCGAGGGAAGCTTCGAACCCGAAGCCTGCCGCGCCGCTTCCGTGATGTCCTGCGGCGTGCGGATGCCGGCAACGACGTCTTCGCCCTGCGCGTTGACGAGGAACTCGCCGTAAAGCCCCTTCTCGCCGGTCGCGGGGTTGCGCGTGAAGGCGACGCCCGTCGCCGACGTCTCGCCCATGTTGCCGAAGACCATGGCCTGCACGTTGACCGCGGTGCCCCAACTCGCCGGGATGTCGTGCAGCTTGCGATAGGAATTGGCGCGCGGGTTCATCCACGAGCCGAAGACCGCGCCGATCGCCCCCCAGAGCTGCTCGGCGGGCGCCTGTGGAAACGGAGTCTCGAGCGTGTCCTCGATGAGCTTCTTGTACTGCGCGACGATCGTCTGCCAGGCGCCGGCGTCGAGATCGGTGTCCTGCGCGTGGCCGCGCCTCTCGCGCTCAAGCTCCAGAATCGATTCGAACTCGTGGTGCTCGATGCCGAGCACGACGCTCCCGTACATCTGGACGAAGCGTCGGTAGGTGTCCCAGGCGAAGCGCTCGTCGGCGAGGCCGGCGATGGCGCTGACGGTTTCGTCGTTAAGGCCGAGGTTCAGGACGGTGTCCATCATCCCCGGCATCGAGGCGCGCGCGCCGGAGCGCACGGAGACGAGGAGCGGCTCGGTGCGGTCGCCGAAGATCTTTCCGGTCTGATCCGCGATGGCGCCGAGCGCCGTCTCGACCTCGCTCTTGAGCTCGGCCGGGTAGCGCCGGCCGTTGGCGTAGAAATAGGTGCAGACTTCGGTCGTGATGGTGAATCCCGGGGGAACGGGAAGCTTCAGGCTCGCCATCTCGGCGAGGTTCGCGCCCTTGCCGCCGAGAAGCTCGCGCATGGCGGCGGAGCCGTCCGCGCGGCCGCCGCCGAAGCCGTAGACCCATTTCGCCATGAGCTGACTCTTTAGCGTGCTGCAACAAGGATGCTGCTAGCTTGATCTGCCGCAGCGCACAATCGGCAAGAGGCGGTCCGGCTGCAAAGCCTGGGGACACTTCGCCGCTTTCCGGCGCGTCAGGCATCCACGGCGATATCCAGCCCCAGATCGAGCGCATGGGCGGAATGGGTAAGGGCCCCGGCGGAGATGAAATCGACGCCGGTTGCGGCGATCGCCGCGACGGTGTCGAGCGTGACGCCGCCCGACGCTTCGAGCACAACCTTTCCGGCCGCGATGGCGACGGCCTCCCTGAGCGTCGCGGGCGGCATGTTGTCGAGCAGGATCGCGTCGACGCCGGCGGCGAGCGCCTCGCGGAGCTGGTCGAGTGTGTCGACCTCGACCTCCACCTTCACCAGATGGCCGCAGAACGCCTTGGCGCGGCGGATCGCCTCACCGACGCCGCCGGCGACGGCGATGTGGTTGTCCTTGATCAGGATCGCGTCGTCGAGGCCGAAACGATGGTTCGAGCCCCCGCCGCAGCGGACGGCGTACTTTTCGAAGGCGCGAAGCCCGGGGATTGTCTTCCGCGTGCAGGTGATCCGGGCCTTCGTCTGCGCGATCGCGTCGGCATAGCGGCGGGTCGCCGTCGCGATGCCGGAGAGATGTGAGAGGAAATTGAGCGCCACCCGCTCCGCCGAAAGGATCGCGCGCGCATTGCCGGAGACACGGGCGACGACGGCGCCGCGCTCGATTCGGTCTCCATCCGTAGCTGCCGGCCTGATTTCGACGGCCGAATCCATCTGGCGGAACGCCTCTTCGGCGAGGGCGAGGCCGGCGATCACACCCGCCTCACGCGCGGCGATGACGCCGGATGCCATTGCCTCCGCCGGAATCGTCGCGGCGGAGGTGATGTCGCCGGCGCCCCCCAGATCTTCGGCGAGCGCACGGCTCACCGCCTCAGCCACGAGCGGTGGCGGGAGCACGGGGAGCATCATGAGGCGAGATCGAGCGGGGCGTCCGCCTGCTCGGCGATCGCGTCCGCCTGGTCGAGCGTCATGAAGGTTCGCTTGGCAAACTTTGGATCCGGCTCAGGGAAATCCGAGCGGTAGTGCCCGCCGCGGCTTTCCTCGCGTGCGAGCGCGCCGGCCGCGACAAGCCTTGCCGCGATGAGCGCGTTCCGCGCCTGCGGTCCATGCCGGTGCGACGACAGCTCTTCGATCGTCACCAGCGCCTCGCTCAGGCCGGCGCGGTCGCGCACGACCCCGACGTGCCGGCCCATAACGGCGCGGAGCCTCTGGATCGCGTGATCGTCCTCGTCGGGTGCGGTCGGCGCTTCGCCCGCAGGAGCGCCGATCCAGTGCGTCATCTTGTGGTTGGGGAGGAGCCCGTGGATGTCCTCGGCCACGCGCGCTGCGAACACGACCGCTTCGAGGAGCGAGTTGGAGGCGAGACGGTTCGCGCCATGCGCGCCGGTGGAGGTGACCTCGCCGCAGGCCCACAGCCCGTCGAGCGTCGTCCGCCCGACGCTGTCCACGTGCACGCCGCCCATGTGGTAATGCGCGGCTGGCGCGATCGGGATCGGCTGCTGCGTCGGGTCGATGCCGGCCTCCATGCAGGCGGCGTAAACGGTCGGGAAGCGCTCCGGAAAGTCCTTGCCGATCGCCTCGCGGCAATCGAGGAACGCCCCGCGTCCGGTGACCCGCGCCTCGTGCACCCCGCGCGCCACGACATCGCGCGGCGCGAGTTCGCCGTCGGCATGGATGTCGAACATGAAGCGATGGCCTTGTCTGTCGACGATGATGGCGCCGTCGCCGCGCAGCGCCTCGGTCGCGAGCGGCGCGGGATCGCGACCGACGTCGACGGCGGTCGGATGGAACTGCACGAACTCCGGATCGGCGACGAGCGCCCCGGCGCGCGCCGCCATTGCGAGACCCTCGCCGCGCGCTTCCGGCGGATTGGTGGTGACGGCGTAAAGGTGACCGATGCCGCCCGAGGCAAGCACCACGGCGCGCGTCGAAAGGTGGATGCGGTCGGAGAGCCCGCCGCGCCGGTCGCGCGCCACGAGCCCAGTCACGTAATAGCCCTCGGCGCGAAGCTGCTCGGCGACATAGCCCTCAAGCACACGGATCGAGGGCGTCCGCCGCACCGCGGCAACGAGCGCTGCCATGATCGCGGCGCCGGCCATATCCCCCCTGACGCGCACGATGCGGCGCTGCGAATGCGCCGCCTCGCGCGAAAGTTTCAGCGCGCCGTCGAGTTCGCGGTCGAAGGCGACGCCGTAGCCGAGGAGGTCGTGCACGCGGTCGGCGGCTTCCGCCGCCATGCCGCGCGCGATGCGTTCGTCGACGAGGCCGGCGCCGGCTGCGATCGTGTCGGCGACATGGCTGTCGATGGTGTCGCCGGTGCCGAGCGCCGCAGCGATCCCGCCTTGTGCCCACGCCGAGGACGCCCCTTCGCCGATCGGCGCCCCGGAAATAATGGTGACCGGTCGGGGCGCGAGCTTCAGCGCGCAGAAGAGCCCGGCGAGCCCACCGCCGACGATGACGACGTCGTCGATGCCCTCCCAGGATTCCGGGGAAAGGGGGAGGGCATGTCAGCTCTTCAGGTTCACCATCCGCTCGACGGCGCGGCGTGCTCTTGCCGCGACGAGCGGATCGACCAGGACTTCCTCCTGCATGAAAAGGAGCGAGTTGAGGATCTTCGGAAGCTGGATGCGCTTCATGTGCGGGCAGAGATTGCAGGGCCGCACAAATTCGACCGAGGGCGCTTCGGAAGCAACATTGTCGGCCATCGAGCATTCCGTGACCATCAGCACCTTCTTCGGATGCTGCGTCTTCACCCAGCCGATCATCTTCGCCGTCGAACCGGTGAAGTCCGCCTCTTCGATCACGTCGGGCGGACACTCCGGGTGAGCGATGATCTTGATCGACGGATCCGCCTCGCGATAGGCGCGAAGCTCCGCGCCTGAGAAGCGCTCGTGCACCTCGCAGGCGCCATGCCACGCGATGATCTCCACGTCGGTCTGCGAGGCGACCCACTTCGCGAGATAGCGGTCGGGGAGGAAGATCACGCGCTTGGCGTTGAGCGATTCCACCACCTCGACCGCGTTCGACGAGGTGCAGCAGATGTCGACTTCGGCTTTCACCTCGGCGCTCGTGTTGACGTAGGCGACGACGGGAACGCTGGGATAGGCGTCGCGCAGCCGGCGCACGTCTTCGCCCGTGATCGAGGCGGCGAGCGAGCAGCCGGCGCGGCTGTCAGGAATAAGCACCGTCTTGTCAGGGCAGAGGATCTTCGAGGTCTCCGCCATGAAGTGGACACCGCACTGGACGATCACTTCCGCGTCGGTGCGCGCCGCCTCCTGGGCGAGTTGCAAGGAGTCGCCGACGATGTCGGCCACGCAGTGGTAGATTTCCGGGGTCTGATAATTGTGCGCGAGGATGACGGCGTTCCGCTCCTGCTTCAATGCGTTGATCGCGTGGATCGTCGGCGCGAAGGTCGGCCATTCGATCGCCGGGATGACGTTGCGCACCTTCTCGTAGAGCGGCGCCGTCGCGGCAGCGATTTCGGGCGTGTAGGCGAGATTTGGACGCGGTAGCGCAGGAAAGCGGGTTCGCTTCTCCGCTGTGCTGCGGCCGCTTTCGACGCGCTCCGTCTCAACGCTCTGCAGGAACCCCATCGCGTCCTCCTCGGTATTATACTCAGAATGAGTATAATAGGGTCCAAAGAAAACCGGCGACTGCCGGACGGAGGCTACATAAAGCTGTCATCCGCCCATTTCAAGCGGTTAACGAATCAGCTTGCGGCATTTCGTTCAGTACCGGCTGAAGGAATGGATCAGAAAGATGAATGCCATCGATTGAACGAAGCTGCGCTAGAAGGATCGTCAATTCGCGATCAAAGAGTGTCGCCATGGCCGCCCCCGCACAAACCGCAACGCGCTTGGTCGCCGTGGCTCTGCCGCTCCTGATTGTCGCCGGCTGCCTGATCTCGCTGCTCTCCTTCGGGCCGCGTTCGATCATGGGACTTTTCCTCACGCCGATGACGGAAGCGCGCGGCTGGAGCCGCGAGATTTTCGCGCTCTCGATCGCCATCCAGAACATCGTGTGGGGATTTGGCCAGCCGCTCGCCGGGGCACTCGCCGACCGTTACGGCTCCGGCCGTGTGCTGGCGGGGGGCGGCTTCATCTACGCGGCTGGAGTCGCCCTGGCCGCCTGGGCTCCGAGCCCGCTCTGGCTTGACCTCTCAATCGGCGTGCTGATGGGGCTCGGCATGGCGGCCGCCTCGTTCTCGATCGTGCTCGCCGCGTTCGGCCGGCGCGTGCCGGCGGAGAAGCGTTCGATCGTCTTCGGCATCGGCACGGCCGCGGGCTCCATGGGCCAGTTCGTCTTCGCGCCGCTCGGCCAGACGCTGATCCAGACATTCGGCTGGGCAGAGGCTCTGTCGATCCTCGCCGCGATGATGCTTGCGATTCCAGTGCTCTCGCTGGCGCTCGCGGGAAAGCCCGGAGTTGTGGGACAGACGATGCGCGACCAGAGCGTCGGCGAGGCCCTCTCCGAGGCGTTCGCGCATCGGAGCTACCTGCTTCTGACCGCCGGCTTCTTCGTCTGCGGATTCCACGTCGCCTTCATCGCCGCGCATCTCCCCGCCTTCATCGTCGATCGCGGGCTCGATGCGCGGATCGGCGCCTGGGCGCTCGCGTTGATCGGGCTCTTCAATGTCATGGGATCGCTAGCGTCGGGGTGGATCGGCCAGAACCACTCGAAGCCGGCCTTCCTGTCGCTCATCTATCTCTCCCGCGCCGTGGTGATCACGCTCTTCGTGCTCCTGCCGACGACGCCCGTCACCGTGCTCGTCTTCGCCGCCACGATCGGCCTCCTCTGGCTCTCCACGGTTCCGCCGACCTCGGGCCTGGTCGCCATCATGTTCGGACCGAAGCACATGGCTCTGCTGATGGGGATCGTATTCCTGTCGCATCAGGTCGGCGCCTTCCTCGGTGTGTGGCTCGGCGGCGTGCTCTACGACCGGACCGGCTCCTACGATGTCGTGTGGTGGCTCGGCGTGGCGCTCGGCATATTCGCCGCGATCGTGCACTGGCCGATCAAGGAGGCGCCCGCCTACGAGGTGCCGGCGGCGCTTCCGGCGTAGGGTTGCGGCTTCCGTGTTGCCGCGCCATGAAGGCGCGGACAGGAGGCCGTATGTCCGCAGCAGAAACCTTCAAAGCCCTCGTCGTCGACCGCGACGCGGAAAAGCATCAGTTCGTCGAAGTCCGCGACTTGACGCTCGCCGACCTGATGGAGGGCGACGTCGTCGTCCGCGTCAGTCATTCCACCGTCAACTACAAAGACGGGCTCGCCATTACCGGAAAGCTTCCGGTGGTGCGCCGCTTCCCCATGATCCCAGGCATCGACTTCGTCGGCGAGGTGGTCGCGTCCGAGAATCCCGACTTCAAGCCGGGTGACCACGTGATCCTGAACGGCTGGGGTGTCGGCGAGGGGCACTACGGCGCCTACGCCAAATATGCGCGCGTGAAGGGCGAGTGGCTGATCCGGAAGCCGGACGGGATGTCGTCCGCCGACGCGATGGCGATCGGCACCGCCGGCTACACGGCGATGCTTTGCGTGATCGCGCTTGAGCGCCACGGCATCGCGCCGAAGAGCGGACCGGTCGTGGTGACGGGTGCTGCGGGCGGCGTCGGCTCGGTCGCCGTCGCGCTGCTGAAGAAGCTCGGCTACCACGTTGTCGCCGTGACCGGACGCGCCGCGGAGGCGGACTATCTGAAGGGCCTCGGGGCGGCCGAGATCGTCGACCGCGAGGAGCTCGTGAATCCCGCGAAGCTGCTCGACAAGGAGCGCTGGATCGGCGCTATCGACACCGTTGGCGCGAACGTGCTCGCCAACGTCATCGCCATGACCAAGGCGGGCGGCGCGGTCGCCGCCTGCGGCAACGCCGGCGGCATGGGCCTCTCCACCTCGGTCGCGCCGTTCATCCTGCGCGGCGTGTCGCTGATCGGCATCAACTCCGTCACGCAGCCGCGCCCGGCGCGCGAGGAAGCGTGGGCCCGGCTCGTGCGCGACCTCGACCGCGACAAGCTCGAAGCGATGATGACGACCATCGGCTTCGATCAGATCCGCGACGCGGCGGAGAGGATCGTGGAGGGCAAGGTGCGCGGCCGCGTCGTTGTCGCGATCGGCTGAACGTCCGGGCCGCGTATAGGCCTCGCCGCGCGTCGCCGACTGGACTACCCTAGGTCC
The DNA here is from genome assembly GCA_963739005.1 of uncultured Alphaproteobacteria bacterium. Classification (GTDB taxonomy): domain Bacteria; phylum Pseudomonadota; class Alphaproteobacteria; order Rhizobiales; family Afifellaceae; genus DASWJZ01. Next base: position 386,979 of record CAVTYQ010000004.1, read on the forward strand.
GCATGGACCACGCGCGAGTTCGAGCGGCGTCTTTCGGCGATCATGATCGCCGACGTCGTGGGCTATTCGCGCATGGTGGAGGCCGACGAAGCGACGACGCTGGCGGCGGTCAGGACGCTCCGCACCCGGATCATCGAGCCGCTCACGGCCGAGCAGAAAGGGCGCATCGTCAAGCTCACCGGCGACGGCGTGCTCGCCGAGTTCGGCTCGGTCGTCGAGGCGGTGACCTGCGCCGTCGCGATCCAGCGAAGGATAGCGGCGGAACAGGCGGACGCTCCACCCAACAGGCGCATCCTCTTCCGCATAGGCATCAACCTCGGCGACGTGGTGGTGGAGCCCGACGATATCTACGGCGACGCCGTCAACGTGGCGGCGCGGCTCGAACCGCTCGCCGAGCCGGGCGGGATCCTGATCTCCGGCACCGCTTTCGATCACATGCAAGGCACGCTTGGCCTGCCGCTGGACGACATGGGCGAGCAGCACCTGAAGAACATCGCGCGTCCGGTCCGCGCCTATGCCGTCCGCCTTGACGGCTCCGAGCGGCCGGTGAGGCAGAGGCGGACGCGATGGACGTGGCTCGCGCCGGCTGCCGTGGCCGCGGCGATCGTCGCCCTAGGCGCCGGCGGCGCGGCGTTCTACTGGTGGCCGAGCGCTTCCCCCCTTCAGACGGTCAAGCCGTCGATTGCGGTCATCCCTTTTCAGAATCTTGGCGGCGACGCCGCGACCGGGCGGCTTGCGGACGGGCTGACGGATGACGTCATCACCGACCTCGCGCGCTACCGCGACTTCGACATCATCGCGCGGAACTCGGTCGACACCTACCGCGACAAGGCGACCGACGTTCGCCAGATCGGCAAGGACCTGAATGTCCGCTACGTCCTCGAAGGGTCGATTCAGCGCGATCGCGACCGCATCCGCGTGAATGCCCAGCTGATCGACACCACGACGGCGGCGCACATCTGGTCAGAGCGGTGGGACCGTCCGGCGGAGGACGTTTTCGCCGTGCAGTCGGAGGTCTCCGAACATACGGCGAGCGCCGTGGCCGGGTCGGACCTGCTCCTCGCGGACATGCAGGCGGCGGCGCTCCGCAAGCGCCCCGGCGACCTGCAGGCCTACGACCTGACCGTGATGGCTTACGAATCCTTCCTCAAGGGCACCGAGGCCGACACCCGGCAAGGGATTGCCCAGGCCGACAGGGCGATCGCGCGCGATCCCGACTTTGCCCGCGCTTACGTGCAGAAGGCGTGGCTGATCCAGGACCTGGCGAAATACGAGAAGAACTGGAACGCCGCGTCGGCCGAGATGGAGCGCCTGGCGCGGACCGCGATCCGCCTCGATCCCTACGATGCGAACGGCCATATCCTGCTAGCCTGGACACTCGCGACACTCGACAAGAACGACGAGGCCATGGTCGAGACGGAGCGCGCGCTCGAGCTCAACCCGAGCTCGGCCGACGTCTTGAACATGGCCGCCGACACGATGTCGTTCCTCGGCAAGCCGGAAGACGGGGCGGCGATGTGTGACCGCTCCTTTCGCCTGAACCCGACGCCGCCCGATTGGTACTATGCGGACTGCGTGACCGATTTCTATTTCGTGGGGCGCTATCAGGAAGCGGTCACCGCCGTCGAGCGGGGCGCGGCGTCAACGGAGCCCGATCCGCCGATGCTGGTGCTCAAAGCCGCGAGCGAAGCCGAGCTCGGCCGGACCAGAGCCGCCACCGCGACGCTCGCGGCGCTGAACAGCCTCTATCCCGACGTCTCCTTCGAGTGGCTGCTCAACACCGGTTGGAATTTTTCGCGGCCCGAGGACCAGAAGAGGATCCTGGAATCGTCACGCAAGGCGGGGCTCCGCATCTGCGCGTCGGCCGACGAGCTGACGAATGTCGCAGCGCCGAAGCGCCTGCCTGAGTGCGGCGGCGGAACGGCGGAGTAGACGCGTCAGCCCGGCGTCGCGGCCTCCGCTGCTTCCTTCGCAACGCCCCGCATCAGTAGGCGCTGATAAAGGCGGCCGATGATGATGAGCGTCGCGCCGAGGCCGAGGAAGGAGGCGGCACGGAGCGCCCCGGTCAGGGCCGCCATGTCGAAGAGGAACACCTTGCAGACGACAACCGCAATGACGAGCCCGGAGGCCGCGCGCACCATCGTGGAGCGGAGGAAAATGCCCGCGGCGAGAAGCAGGATGCCGAAGACGAGCCACACCGCCGAATAGGTCCAGTTTTCCGCGTCGGTCATCTCGAAGCCGTCGAGCCGCTCGCCCTGGAAGCCGTGCCGCACCATCAGCGACACGTAGGCAAAGCCGAGGAGGAGGGCGAGCGCGGCGATCAAGAGCACGTACCAGCGCGGGCGGACCGGTCGCGCCGCTGCCGCGACCCAGGCCGCGCCGAGCGCCGGCAGCAGGTAGCCGGGGAGAAGCAGGTTGAAGAAATGCCCTGTGCCGACGCTTTCGCCGGTCACGAGCGGGTTCGCGGTGAAGAAATGCGCGATCGCGATCGCGAGGGCTCCGATCAGGCCCGCGACGAGCGAGCCGGCGGCGTAGACCTTGCTCTTCGTGCGCCCGGCGATCCGCTGCAGGCCGAGCGAGAAGGCGAGCGCCGCGAGCGTCAGCGCGCTCTGCTCGCCGAGCCCGGTCGGGCCGGTCGAGATCATCCCGCCGCCGGAGTAATGCCGGATCTCGAACGTCACGAAGATCGCCGCGAGCACGAGGCCGATCGTCTGCAGAATTTGCGCTTCGAGGCCGTCACGGTGACGACGTAGCGTCTCGCCGGCGAAAAGGACCGCGGCTGCCGGTAGCCCGAGCCGCAGGATCAGGCCGTTCAGGATCGGCCGCGTGCCGAGTTCTTCTGGCGTGAACGGCGGGCCGAAGATGATGGCGATGCAGGCGAGGCCGGCGACGACGACGGAGAGCCAGGAGAGCACCCGAACCGGACGGTAGAGGCTGACCCATACGACCCCCGCGGCGCCGAGCGATAGCGAAAGGGGGATGAAGCGCGTGGCGAGCCCGACCGCGAAGGCAAAGGCGAGCGCAAGCACTGCGCCCGCCGCGTAGAGCGCCGGGGCGAGCGCCATGTCGTCGTCAGGCCGCCGGGCGATCAGCCGCTCCGTCAGCGTGGCGAAGACGGCGGCCATCACGAGCGCAGCGATGCCGATGGCCGGTCGCGTCTCGAACGGCGAGTGGCGGAGATAGACGACGATCAGGATAAGGAACGGCGCCAGCGCGCCGGCGCCGGCGAAGAAGCCCGCGGTCGTCGGCGCGCGCGTCGCCGCGCGGTCGGCGCTTGCGAAGCAGCCGACGCCGACGACGAACCCGATCGCTGCGGCTTCGAGCGCGAAGCGGCCGAGACCCGCCTCGCTGACGATCGCCCAATGAAAAGCGCCAATTCGCATCACGCCGAGGAAGATCGGGATCGATGGCGGGAGAAGCATCACGGTGACGATGGCGACCGCGCCGGAAAGGAGCGCGGCGGCGCCGACGCTCGTCCAGCGGCTTGCCACCGCGCCAAGAAAGCCGGCAAGCACGATGCCCGATACGAGCGGCGGATAGTGCGTGTCGATATTGGCATAGTGAAGCGAAAGCGCCGACAGGCCGGCGAGCGCGCCGAGCGCATAGAGATCGGGCGCCCGGTCGCGAAGACCGATCGGCGCGGCGCCGGCGAGAAGCGCTCCGACATAAATCACCGCGAGGCCGGCAACGAGGAGAAGCTCGGCCGGAACGGTCGTTGCGGCTTCGATTTCGCCAAGAAGCAGACCCCAGGCGAGGCTTGCCGCGATGCCCGCGACGGCGAGCCAGCGCCAGGCCCGGATGCGCGCCATGCCGAGCACCGCTGCCGTCACCGCGAGGACGTGGAGCACGACCGGGAAGGGCGCCGGCTCGGCGTTTGAGACGAGGAGCGGCGCCGCGTAGCTGCCAAGCGCGCCGAGTGCCGCAAGCGCCGGGCCGTGGATGACCGACAGGAAGAGCGTGACAAGTCCCGCGACCGTCAGGAGCACGAAGGCGGCGCTGGGGCCGATGAAGCCGTAGAGCGCGTACGCGGCGTAGATCGTGGCGAAGAGCGCGATGCCCGCCGCGCCGGTCAGGATTGCCGGGACATCGGCCTTGGCGAAGGCGGGAGGCAGCGCCAGCGCGCTGTCGCGGCGCCGGAGCCACTCGCCGGTTCCAAAGAGCACGAGGGCGAGGAGGAAGCCGAGCGCGATCCGCATGGCGGGGCCGATAAGGCCCTGCTCGATCGAGTAGCGGACGAGGAAGATCGCGCCGAGCGCGAGCGCCAGCCCGCCGACCAGAACCGTCCAGCGCGCCCCGATCTTCGTTTCGAGCGATTTACCCGGAGGCGTCGGAGGCGACGGCGCAGCCGGCGCGTCGGCGGTGGGAAACGCCTCTGGCGCGACCGGTTCGGCCGCCGGCTCGACTCCCGCGGAAGCCGCTTCGGCGGGGACAGGCTCGGCGGGCGGTGCCTCGGGGGCGGCCGGCGCCGCGGGTTCGGCCGTGGCCGCTGCAAAAGGCGGAGGATATGGCTGAGCGATGCCCGCTGCCGCGGTCCTCGCCGCTTCGGCGGAATCGATGCCCGCCTTGCTTTCGAGCGCTTCGAGCCGTCTCAGGAGCTCATTGGAGCGACGGTTAGCGCGCGTTGCGCTCGTCAAGGCGAAGATCGGCCCGACGACCACCCAGATGACGACCAGGACCAGAAGTCCCCACACGTCCGCGTTTCCCCATCGCCCGGGCGATCTATAGCTGAATCGCGGAGGCTTGGAGAGACCCCGGCCCGTTAGTCTTTATGAATGACCGTGGCGATGTCGGGGGCGTCGACCGCCTTCATGCCGACGACGTGATAGCCGGCGTCGACGTGGACGACCTCGCCCGTCACCCCGCCCGAAAGATCGGAGAGCAGGAAGAGCGCGGCGCGTCCGACGTCGTCGATCGTCACCGTGCGGCGAAGCGGTGCGTTGAGCTCGTTCCACTTCAGTATGTAGCGGAAGTCGCCGATGCCGGATGCGGCAAGCGTCTTGATCGGCCCGGCCGAAATCGCGTTGACACGGATCGCCTTCGGCCCGAGGTCGACGCAGAGGTAGCGGATCGACGCTTCGAGCGCCGCCTTGGCGACACCCATGACGTTGTAGTGCGGCATCACCTTCTCGGCGCCGTAATAGGTGAGCGTCAGGATCGAGCCGCCCGACCCCATCAGCTTCTCCGCCCGCTGGGCAAGCGCCGTCAGCGAGTAGCAGGAGATGAGCATCGTCCTGGAGAAATTCTCCGCCGTCGTGTCGACGTAGCGGCCGGTCAGCTCGTCCTTATCGGAGAAGGCGACGGCGTGGACCATGAAATCGAGCCCGCCCCAGAGCCCTTCGATCTCGCGAAAGACGGCGTCGATCGTCGCCGGATCGGTGACATCGCAATGCCCGGCGACGTGCGCTTGCAGCTCCGCGGCGAGCGGCTCGACGCGCTTCTTGAGCGCGTCCCCCTGATAGGTGAGCGCGAGCTCGGCGCCCGCCGCACGGACCGCAGAGGCGATACCCCAGGCAAGCGAGCGGTTGTTGGCGACGCCCATGATGAGGCCCCGCTTGCCGCGCATCACTCCCTCAACCGACGCTTCCATCCCGTCTCGCCCGCCTTCTTCGATGCGCGGCAAAATTCCCCGCTCTTTCGGGTAATGGCACGCGGATTCCCGCCCTTCAAGCCGCCTCGACGCCCGCCGATGCCTCGCGTAAGGGAAGCCATGGGAGAAGCCATGGCCGAGGAAGCCGCGGGAAGTGCCGTGCTCGCGCGGCTCCATGCGATCGTGGGCGCCGCGCACATCCTGACCGGGGAGGCGGAGAAGGCGCCCTATCTTAGCGAGCCGCGTGGCTACTATCACGGGGTCACGCCCGCTGTGGTCAGGCCGGGCTCGGCCGACGAGATTTCGGCGATCCTTAAGCTGGCAAACGAGACCGGCACGCCGGTGGTGCCGCAGAGCGGAAACACCGGCCTTGTCGGCGGACAGATTCCGGACGGAAGCGGGCGCGAGATCGTGCTGTCGCTCGAGCGTCTCGACAGGATACGGGGCATCGACGCGGACGCCGCGACAATCGTCGCCGAGGCGGGGGTCGTGCTTGAGCGCCTGCACGAGGTCGCGGAAGAAGCCGGGATGCTCTTTCCGCTGTCGCTTGGCTCGCAAGGCTCCTGCCGGATCGGCGGCAACGTTTCGACCAATGCCGGCGGTACGCAGGTGCTCGCCTACGGCAACGCGCGCAGCCTCGTGCTAGGTCTGGAAGTGGTGCTGCCGACCGGCGAGATCTGGGACGGCCTCCGTGGCCTGATCAAGGACAATTCCGGCTACGACCTGAAGCAGCTCTTCATCGGCGCGGAGGGGACGCTCGGCGTGGTGACCGCCGCGGTCCTGAAGCTTTTTCCGCTGCCAAGCGGGCAGGCGGTGGCGTTTGCCGCCGTCGACGGGCCGCGCGAGGCGCTGGCGCTCTTTCGGCATGCACGCAAGTGTGCCGGGTCGAACCTCACCGCCTTCGAACTGATGCCGCGGTTCGCGATCGAGATGCTGGTGAAGCACCTTCCCGGTGCGCGCGATCCGCTTGGGAGCTCGCATCCTTGGTACGTACTGATGGAAGTCTCGTCGAGCCAAAGCGAGGCCGACGCGCACGAACTGACACTTCGCACGCTCGCCTCCGCGCTTGCGGAAGGGACGGTGGCGGATGCCGCGATCGCCTCCTCGCTGGCCCAGGCGCGGGACTTTTGGCGCATGCGGCACAGCCTGAGCGAGATCCAGAAGCACGAAGGCGCGTCCATCAAGCACGATGTCTCCGTGCCGATCAATCGCGTGGCTGAGCTGATCAAGCGTGGGGTCGCCGCCGTCGAGCAGGTGGTGCCCGGCACGCGGCCCGTCCCCTTCGGGCATCTCGGCGACGGAAACCTGCATTTCAACTTCTCGCAGCCGATTGGCGCGGACGGGAAGGCGTTCCTCGCGCGCGCGCCCGAAGTGCACGAGATCGTGCACCGCGTCGTGACCGACATGGGCGGATCGATCGCCGCCGAGCACGGGATCGGCCGCTACAAACGCAAGCTTCTTGAGCACGTGAAGAGCGAGGTCGAGCTTCAGATGATGCGCAAGCTGAAGCGCGCCTTCGACCCGAACGACATCCTCAATCCGGGACGGGTGATCTGACGGCGCGGGTGAGCTGCCACCGCGCCGGCGCGAAGCCAGACTACGCTTCGTCAGCTATTGAGCGGCTCGGAGAACTGGGACATGCAGGACGGAAGTTCGCGGATCGAGGTCACGCTGACGGATCCTGGCTGGCTGCTCGGCGTCAGGGACATCGCGGTGCTGCTGGATGGCAGCCCCGCAGGCAGAATGCAATTCGGAGAAAAGTTGATGCTCGATTGCTCGAGCGGGAGTCACTCCGTGCAGCTCGTCTTGCGCGCAATTGCGACCCGCAGGTCGAATGCGCTGACGATCGACGTCGCGGACGGCCAGACCAAAGGCGTAGCCGCGAGCTACAGCCGACTCTGGGGGAGCATAAGGATCACCGAGGCGGCGTCCGTTGAAAAGCGGTGACGGTTCCCAAGGCGCGTCCGCAAGGCGGGACACCGAGTGCAATTCTCAGAACAAGCTGCCTTGCCGAGGCTCCTCGGCGGCGCTCTTCGCCTCGCGGGCTTGAGGCTCCCCGCCTGCACCTTCTAGCAACGCGGCGTCGTCGTTGTCGGCCGAGTTGACGCGCATGGAGACGGGCGCAAGCGACAGAAGGTCGTCCGGCGCCGGTTTCAGCAGCGCCGCCGCCTCGCTCGGATCGGTTTTCGAAGAGAGCCAGGTCTCGAAGTCCTGCGGCGCGACGACCACAGGCATGCGCTCGTGAATGGGCGCAAGCGCGCCGTTGGCGTGGGTGGTGACGATCGTGGCCGTATCGATCTCGCTCCCGTCAGGGCCGTGCCAAGTCTCCCAGAGGCCGGCGAAAGCGATGAGGTGGTCGTCGCCCGTCCGGATCGGGCCTGCGCTTGCGAGGTACGGCTGCTTGGGGCCTTTGCCCCGCGCCTGCCATTCGTAGAAGCCGGAGGCCGGCACCAGGCAACGCCGGTACTTGAATGGATCGCGGTAGGCGGGTTTCTCCGCAACCCCTTCGGCACGGGCATTGATCATCAGGGGAAGCGTCTTCGGGTCCTTGGCCCACCATGGGATCAGCCCCCAGCGGACGGGCACCAGCTCGCGCCCCTTCGGCCCTACGCGCACGACGACGATGGGCTGCGTCGGTGCGATGTTGTAGCGCGGCACCGCGAGCCGCTCGTCGAAGGCCGGCACTTCGAAGAGAAGGCGGATCGCCTCGGCATTCGCGATCAACGTGTAGCGGCCGCACATTGTGATCGATCGTCCTCGCTGCGCGCGTTGTCTCCCCTTGAGGGGAGGTCGAAGTTCACGAAGCATAAGCGGAGCGAACTCCGGGAGGGGGCCAGCAAATATTCCCTCCTGAATTTCCGCGCCAAGCTCGAAAATTCGACCCGCGCGCAAAGGGGAGGTTACATGGGGCCACACGTCGGAGCTATTTAGTCAACAGATGGCGGCTGCACCTGACACAGGCAAGGAGACCGCGAACGGCGCGAGCGTCGTGGTGCTTGGCCGCGATTGCGTATTGATGGTCAAGCGCGCCCGCGCGCCTTTCGCCGGGCTCTGGAGCTTTCCCGGCGGCCGCGCCAAGCCGGGCGAGACACCGGAGGAAACGGCGCGCCGCGAACTCCTCGAGGAGACCGGGCTTACGGTCGCCGCGGTCATAGCGCTCGGCACGAAGGAGCCGGAGCTGGGCTCCACCTTCCGGCTAGCCGTCTTCGCCGCCCGCCGCGGGGACGGATCGCCGGCGGCTGCCGACGATGCGCTCGAAGCGGCCTTCGTGCCGTTCGCCGCGGTGCTCGAACGGCGGACGACGCCGGGCGCGGCGGGTTGGATCGCACGCGCCATCGCCATCCTCGCCGAGCCGCCGCTTCGATGAATTCGGATCGCTCTCCACTTGCGAGCGGATCGCCGGCCGCCCAGAGTCGGGCGCAATGAATCGCTTCTTCCTGCCGCTCTTCGCGTTGGTCGCCTTTGTCGCCGTCTCCGGCGCGGCTTCCGCACAGGACGAGGTCCCGCCGACGGCGCCCGCTGCGAAGCCATCGGCGGCGGCAAAGCCGCCGCCAGCGCCCACCGACACTTCGAACGAGCCTCCGGCTCCGATCTATGAGGCGAAGCTGCTTCGGCTTTCCGAAATCCTCGGGTCGCTCTCCTTCCTGCGCGACCTTTGCGGCGATTCCGACGGTTACGCCTGGCGCGCCGAAATGAACTCGCTTCTCGCCGCCGAGGACCCTCCGCCGCAGCGGCGGACTCGGCTTATCGCCCGCTTCAACCATGGGTTCGAGAGCTATAACGCCGTCTACCGGACATGCACGCCGTCGGCGCGGCTGGCGATCTCGCGCTATCTGACGGAGGGCGAGGCGCTGGCGAGCGACGTTCGCGGCCGCTACAGCCAATAACTTAGGCGATTAACAATCCTTTCACATTCCCGTGTGGGCCGGGTCGGACGCATGTTACGCGGAGCCGACAACGCCGAAGCCGGGAAAAATGAGAATGCGCGACCTCCGCCACCCCGATGCCGAAAAATTCAGCCTTCAGAAGCGTGAGGCCTACCAAAGGCTTTCTGCCGTGTGGGAGGCGGCCCTCGGTGCGGGCATTGAGCCGGATGTCCTGGCGCATGTCGCTCTTTTCGCGGCCCTCGGTGACCTCGTGTCGACCTATGGCGAGGACGCGGTTGCCGACTTCGCGGAGCGTCTTCCGAACCGCATCGCCGCAGGCGAATTCTCCATCTCCCGCGCCGTTCACTGACAGCCGAAATCGGGCGCGACGAGCGCGGCGCGGTTGCGCCGAGGCGCCGTCGCCTCCTATCGTCGGCGGATGAAGAGGTCCGCCGCCCTGTTTGGATTCGCTTGCGCGGCGGCGTTCGTCGTTGCGGCGGCCGTGGCGCCGGCCGCGCCTCTCCTCGATGGCTTCTCAGGGCCACGGCACTTCGTTCGGCCGGGCGTAGTGGCGATCGCGGCTCCCTCTGACGCGGCCGCCGCTGCGGCGCCGGAAGCCGCGCCCGCGCCTACGGAGAGCACCGAGCCCCTTCCGGTCATCCTGCGCTCCGAATCCGACCTTCCCGAACCTGTGCGCGAGATGCGCGCGAAGCTGATCGAAGCGGCAAAGTCGGGCGACATCGAAAAACTTCGCCCGCTCATGGATGCGCAGCCCAAGCCGCCTTCGGTCGCATTCGGCGATCCCGGCGACCCGATCGAGTATCTGAAGGCGCTTGCCGCCGACGCGGACGGGCGCGAGATCCTGGCGATCCTCCTGGAAGTGCTTCAGTCCGGGTTCGTGCATGTCGGTGAGGGGACCGACGACGATCACTACGTCTGGCCCTATTTCGCGGAATATCCGCTGAATGCGCTGACGCCGGAGCAATTGGTCGAGCTTTTCACGCTGCTCACGGCCGCCGACTACGAGGACATGAAATCCTACGGCGCTTACACCTTCTTCCGCGTGGGGATCGCGCCGGACGGGCGCTGGCTGTTCTTCCTCGCCGGAGACTGAGCGACTATTCGGCCGGGGTGCGGAGCGCCGAGCAGCGTGTGCTGAAGCCGGCAATGCCCCACGCCGCGATCACCGCAAGGATCGAGGTGCGGATTCTGAGCCGCTTCCAGACGGCGTAGGAGAGCCAAAGCGCGCGAAGCATCAGCGCGATCGCGCTCGCGACCGCCGCCCCGTTCAGCCCGAAGGGGATGACTAGCGCGACGGCGAGCGGCACGTTCACCGCCACAATCGCGAGATAGGTGGAGGCGGAGACGTTGCTGTGCCCTGTCATGTTCAGCATGTCCTCCGCCGGGCCGGCGGCGACGCGCGCGAAGACGCCGACCGAGAGAATGACGAGCGGAACGTAGCCTTCCTCGAAGCCGTGCCCGAACATGCCGAGCAGCCGATCCCCGCCCGCGACCGTGGCGAGCACGGCAAGCGCCGCGATGGTGAAGGTCGTCGCCGCGACCGAGCGGCAGAGCCGCTGCAGCTCCGCGTGGTCGCCGAGCGTGTGGCTTGCGGAAAAGAGATGCGCTGTGCCGACCGTCGCGGCGTAGGGCACGAGGTTCACCACCTGGATGATGCGCGTCGCGGCGAAATAGATGGCGATCTCGGCCGGGCTCACGAAGAAGGAAAGGACAAGCACGTCGGCGAAGGAGGAGAGGTGCTGCGCCGCATAGAGCAAGGCGAAAGGCGCCGAACCCTTGATCCACTCTCGCGGCCGGTAGGCACGCGGCCCCGGCGGGACGACGCGGCGCAAGCGGTAGAGGATCGTCGTCGCCTGGTAGGCGATCGAGATCGTCATGGCGAGGACCAGGCAGACGAAGCCGGTCGGCGCCGTCGCCTTGAAGCCGAGCCAGACGGCGGCGACCATGATCAAGAGGAGCAGGCCGTGGCGGAGGATGTAGTTCGGCAGGAGCGCCGGAATCGTCCAGTCGTAGCTGCGCCCGAGACCCTCGAAGAAGGCCTGCAGGCAGGCGAAGGGAATCGACACCGCCATGAACGCCATCGGCATCAGGTAATCGTGCTCGATCAGGCCTTCGGCGAGGGGAAGCGATGCGATGAGGAGCGCGCTGAACGAGACCGACGCGACGAGCATTGCGAGCGGCGCGAAGCGGATGAAGCCGCGCAGATAATCGTCCTCGCCGCGCGCCCGAAGCTGCGCGACGTAGCGCACCGGGGAATCGCCGAAGCCGATCGTGGCGACGGCGGAGAAGACCAGGAACCAGACCCAGGTGTAGGCGAAGACGCCGTATTCGTACTGGCCCATCAGGCGGGCGAACACGACCTGCGCGATATAGGCGAGCGCGGCGCTGGTAAGCCGGATCGTAAGCGCGATCACGGCGGTACGCCGCGCCACGCCCGCTTTGTCCTTGCGGGTGGCGAAATCGCGGACGTGCGTGAGAATCTCGCGCACGCGCCCGCCGGAAAATTCCCTTGTAAGGTTCAACGCCACTCCAGGCCGCTTGAGGAGGGTTAGCCCTTCTCTAACAGGCAGCCCTTAAGGGAGAGTAGCGCGGTCGTCAGGCGTGGTTACCGAGCGTCGCCAGGAAGCGCACCGGCCGGCCTTCTCCGCCGGAAATGAGCTCGCCCTCCCACATCACCTGGCGTCCGCGGACGATGGTGCCGACCGGCCAGCCGGTGACCGGCATCCCGGCATAGGGGGTCCAGCCCGCCCGCGAGGCGCTCCATTCGTTGCTGATCGTCATCGTCCGCTTCAGGTCGACGACGGAAAGGTCCGCGTCGTAGCCGACCGCGATCCGGCCCTTTCCGGCTATGCCGAAGAGCCGGGCGGGTCCGGCACTGGTCATGTCCAGGAAGCGCAGGAGCGACATTCGGCCCTTGGCGACGTGGTCGAGCATGACCGGAACGAGCGTCTGCACGCCGGGCATGCCGGAGGGCGATTGCGGATAAGGCTGCGCCTTCTCCTCAAGTGTGTGCGGCGCGTGGTCGGAGCCCAGGATGTCGGCGGTGCCGTCGGCGACGCCGGCCCATACGCCATCGCGATGCGATGCGTCGCGGATTGGCGGGTTCATCTGCAGAAGCGTGCCGAGTCGGGAATAGTCGTCCGCGGAGAAGGTCAGGTGATGCGGCGTCACCTCGACCGACGCGACGTCCTTGTGGTCGGCGAGGAAGCGCATCTCCTCCTTGGTCGAGACGTGAAGCACGTGGATCGGCGCGCCGGTCTCGCGCGCGATCGCAACAAGCCGCTGCGTGGCCGAAAGCGCCGCCGCCGCGTCACGCCACACCGCATGGCTCGAAGGATCGCCGGTGACCCGCATCGCCACCCGGTCGATCAAGCGAAACTCGTCCTCGGCGTGGAAGGCCGCGCGGCGGCGCGTCACTTTCAGGATCGCGCGCACACCCGCGTCGTCGGGCACGAGCAGCGATCCCGTCGAGGAGCCCATGAAGACCTTGACGCCGGCGGCCCCGGGCGAACGCTCAAGCTCGGGAATATCGGGAACGTTCTCCGCCGTGCCGCCGACCCAGAAGGCGTGATCGCAATGCATGCGGCCCTTGGCGCGGCTAAGCTTGTCTTCGAGCGCGGCCGCGTTCGTGGTGAGCGGGTTCGTGTTCGGCATTTCGAAGACGGCGGTGACGCCGCCCATCACCGCGGCGAGCGAGCCTGTCTCGAGATCCTCCTTGTGCGTCGCCCCCGGCTCGCGGAAATGCACCTGCGTGTCGATGACGCCGGGAAGGATCGTGAGCCCGGCCGCGTCCACGGTCTCCGCCGCGTCGGCGAAGGAAAGGTCGCCAAGCGCCGCGATGCGTCCGGCGGCGACGCCGATGTCGCGGACGCCGACGCCGTCATGGTTCACGACGCTGCCGCGGCGGATAAGGAGATCGAAGGTCTCTGGCATCGGCGGCTCGTTCCTCTCCCCCTTGTAGGGAGGGGCGGGGGAGGGGTAACCCACGGATTGCAAGCAATCCTCCTCGAGCGCAAGCGCGGAGTCCTAAAGCAGATCGATGCCCACCGCCCACCTCGATGACCGCGCCGTCGTCCGCATCGCGGGAGCGGACGCGAAGACGCTGCTTCAGAACGTCGTCACGCTCGACATGGAGGCGGTCGACCGCCACGGCAGCGGCTACGGGGCGCTGCTGACGCCGCAGGGCAAGATTCTGTGGGACTTCGTGCTGCACAGGCGGCCGGAAGGCTACGCGGCCGACATCCGCGCCAACGAGGCCGAGGCCTTCGCCAAGCGGTTGTCGCTCTACAAGCTCAGGGCGAAGGTCGAGATCGCCCTGGCGCCGGAGTTCGCGGTCTTCGCTGCATGGGACGAGTTGGACGATGAACATCCTGCCGATCCGCGCTTCCCCGCGCTCGGAACGCGCCGGCCGGCGCCGACGGACTCGGTCGCGACCAATGCGAAGGTGGCGGATTGGCACCGGCAGCGGATCGCGCTGGCGATCCCCGAGGGTGGGGTGGATTTCATCTTTGGAGACGCCTATCCATTTGACGCAGCAATGGATTCTCTCCACGGCGTGGCCTTCGACAAGGGCTGCTACATCGGCCAGGAGGTGGTCAGCCGCATGCGTCACCGAGGGACGGCGCGGAGGAGAATTGTTGCAATTGAATCAAAGGGTTCTCTCCCGGAACCTGGCGCCGACATCGTCGCGGGCGGGCGCGTCGCCGGTCGGCTCGGCTCGTCCGTCGACCGGCATGCGGTTGGCGTCGTCAGGCTCGACCGGCTGCGCGCCGCGCTCGATGCGAATCAGCCGGTTTTGATCGGCGCGGACGAGGTGACGATCGCGCTTCCTGCCTGGGCGACCTATGGCTGGCCGGCGACGGCAAGCGTGGGCGAGGACTGAGCGCGATGCCCGACCGCCCCGGCGCACCGCCGCGCGCATGGCAACGAATGCTGTCGGGCCGTCGCCTCGACCTGCTCGATCCGTCGCCGCTCGACGTCGAGATCGAGGATATCGCGCACGGTCTCGCCCGGGTCGCCCGCTGGAACGGCCAGACCTTCGGCGACAACGCCTTCTCGGTCGCGCAGCACTCGCTGCTCGTCGAGCGCGTGCACCGGCTGCAGAACCCCGCCACAACGCCGCGCGAGAGCCTGGCGACGCTGCTCCACGATGCGCCCGAATATGTGATCGGCGACCTGATCTCGCCGTTCAAGGCAGTGATCGACACCGCCTATCGCGAGGTCGAGGAGCGCCTGCATCGGGCCGTCAAACTCCGCTTCGAGCTTCCGGCGGCATTGCCGCCGCAGATGCAAAATCGCATCAAGAAGGCCGACCAGACGGCGGCCTATTTCGAAGCGGTCAGTCTTGCCGGCTTCGCCGAGCGCGAAGCCGAGCGCTTCTTCGGGCGCCCGGGCGCGATCGGCGGCGCGCAAGTCGCGTCGATGCTCGAGCCATGGTCCGCCAAGAAGGCCGAATCGCTCTATCTGAGGAGCTTCAGGGCGGCCGCGAAGGCCGCCATGGCGGAGGCATGACATGAGCGCAATCGTCGTCTGTCCGCTCTCGCGCCTCGCCGAGACCGTCGCCGAATATCGCGCCAGCCACATCGTGACGCTGGTCAATTCCGGCACGCTCTTCTCGCGCCCGCCGGTCGTCCCGGCGGCGAACCATCTTCACGTCGCGATCCACGACATCTCCGCGCCGGCCGAGGGCATGGTCTGTCCGGCCGAGGAGCACGTCAGCGAATATCTCGCCTTCATGCAGCGCTGGGACCGCGCCGCGCCGATCGTCGTCCATTGCTATGCCGGGATCAGCCGTTCGACAGCCGCAGCCTTCTCCGCCCTTTGCGCCGCGAGGCCCGATCTCGACGAAGAGGTGATCGCCTTTCGCCTGCGCGCGCGCTCACCCGAGGCGACGCCGAACGCCCGGATCGTCGCGCTCGCCGACGCGATCCTCGGGCGCGAAGGCCGCATGGTGAAAGCGGTGGAGAAGATCGGCCGCGGCGCGGAGGCTTTCGAAGGCACGGTCTTCGCGCTTCCGATCGATGAGTGACGCCGTCGGCACCGGCGCGGCGATCGCGGTCGGACTTAACGCCGCGATCGTCGCGGTAGAGAACGTCACGCCGCTCATCCTTGTCGTTGAGGCCGGGCGTGACGCCCGCGACAGCCTTCCCTTCGGACCGTTCGATCCGGTCGGCCACCGCACGCTCGAGATCGGGCTCCGCGGCTGGGTGGAGGCGCAGACGCATCTGAAACTCGGTTATGTCGAGCAGCTCTATACGTTCGGCGACCGCGGTCGCCATGCCGAGCCCTCGGCGCGCGACCCGCGCGTGATGTCGGTCGGCTATTTGGCGCTGACGCGCCGCTCGCCCGAATCCGACGACGTGCTGGCGCGCTCCGGCGCCGCCTGGCGGCTCTGGTACGGCTATTTCCCCTGGGAGGACTGGCGCGGGGGGAGGCCGGCGCTTCTCGACGCGATGCTGCCGCTTCTCGCGGAGTGGGCGGCACAACGACCCGACAAGGACGCGCCGGTGCGCCCGATCGGCCGGCGCGATCGCGTCAGGCTCGCCTTCGCCGTCGGCGACGTGCCTTGGGACGATGAGCGCGTGCTCGAGCGCTTTGAGCTCCTTTACGAAGCCGGGCTCGTCGAGGAGGCGCGGCGCGACGGGCGCGCTGCGGCGCTCGATCGGAAGAGCCTGCCGCCCTTCGGCACGGCGATGCGACATGACCACAGGAGAATCCTCGCGACCGCGATCTCGCGGTTGCGCGCGAAGCTGAAATATCGTCCCGTGGTGTTCGAGCTGATGCCGGAGACCTTTACCCTGACCGAATTGCAGCGCACCGTGGAGGCGATCTCCGGACAGCATCTCCACAAGCAGAATTTTCGCCGTCTCGTCGAGAACGGCCAGCTTGTCGAGCCGACCGGCGGCACCTCGACGGCGACAGGCGGGCGGCCGGCGGCGCTCTTCCGCTTCCGCCGCGAGGTGTTGCAAGAGCGGCCCGCCCCCGGCCTCCGGCTCGGCGGGCGCGCATGACGACCCCGCCGCTCGTCTTCATCCGCCACGGCGAGACAGACTGGAACCGCGAGCTCAGGTTCCAGGGCCAGCGCGACATCCCGATGAACGCGCGCGGCCGGTTGCAGGCGGCACGGAACGGGCGCGCCATCGCCGGCATCCTTCGCGACGGCGAATGGCAGCTCGTCGCCTCGCCGCTCGGCCGCGCGGAGGAGACGATGCGCATTGTGCTTCAGGCGGCGGGCGAAAGCGGACGCCGCTTCGCCACCGATCCGGCGCTGATGGAGGCGAACTACGGCGACTGGGAAGGGCTCACGCTCGACGAGATCGCTACACGGTTCCCGAAGCAAGGACGGGCGCGCGACCGCGACAAGTGGGGCTACGTCCCGCCGAACGGCGAGAGCTACGCGATGCTCTCCGAGCGGGTCGGGCGCTGGCTCAAGACGCTCGACCGCCCCACCTTCGTCGTCGCGCATGGCGGCATCCTGCGCGCGCTTCTCCATCTCCTCGCGGGGCTCCCGTCGCATGACGCGCCGCACCTCGCCGTGCCGCAGGACCGCGTGATCCTCTTCACCGAAGGCGACGTGCTGACGATCTGAGTTTGACGCTGTTACGCGGCGCGCCTAGAGGTCTCGGCGAGAAAGCCCATGTCGCACAACACTTTCGGCCATCTCTTCCGCGTCACCACCTGGGGCGAAAGCCATGGGAGCGCGATTGGCTGCGTGGTCGACGGCTGTCCGCCGAGAATTCCGGTCTCCGAGGCGGAGATCCAAGGCTATCTCGACAAGCGGCGGCCGGGCCAGTCGCGCTTCACGACGCAGCGGCGCGAGCCGGACGCGGTGAAGATTCTCTCCGGCGTGTTCGAGGACGAGACGACCGGTGGCCTCGTCACGACCGGCGCGCCGATCTCGCTGATGATCGAGAACGTCGACCAGCGCTCGAAGGACTATTCGGAGATCCGCGAGAGCTATCGTCCAGGACATGCCGATTACACCTATGATGCCAAATACGGCATCCGCGACTATCGCGGCGGCGGGCGGTCCTCGGCGCGCGAGACGGCGATGCGCGTCGCCGCCGGCGCGATCGCACGCAAAGTCGTGCCGGGGCTTTCGGTGCGCGGCGCGCTGATCAGGATCGGCGAGATCGCGATCGACCGCGCGCGCTGGGACTGGAACGCGGTCGATGAGAATCCCTTCTTCTCGCCCGACGCGGAGACGGCGACGAAGTGGGAGCCCTATCTCGATGCTATCCGCAAGGAAGGCTCCTCGGTTGGCGCTGTCGTCGAGGTCGTGGCCGACGGCGTGCCGGTCGGACTCGGCGCGCCGGTCTACGGCAAGCTCGACCAGGACATCGCCGCCGCGATGATGTCGATCAACGCGGTGAAGGGCGTGGAAATCGGCAACGGCTTCGAGGCCGCACGCATCCGCGGCGAGGAGAACGCCGACGAGATGCGCGTCGGCAACGACGGCAAGCCGGTGTTTCTGTCGAACAATGCCGGCGGAATCCTCGGTGGCATATCGACGGGCCAGCCCGTCGTCTGCCGCTTCGCGGTGAAGCCGACCTCGTCGATCCTGAATCCGGTCAAGGGCATCACCCGCTCCGGCGAGAACATCGACCTTGTCACCAAGGGCCGCCATGACCCCTGCGTCGGCATCCGCGCCGTGCCAGTCGGCGAAGCGATGCTCGCGATCGTACTCGCCGACCATTATCTCAGGCACCGCGCGCAGACCGGCGCCTCCGACTGAATCAGCGGCGCGCAGCGCGCTCGCTGTCGAGCATCGCCATCTGCGCCGGCGCGTAGCGCTCGCCGGCGGCGGCGCCGCACGGCACCGCCCGCTCGATGGCTTCGAGATCGCTCTTGCCCAACCGGACGTCGAGCGCGCCGAGCGCCTCCGAGAGCCGGTCGCGCCGGCGCGCGCCGATGAGCGGCACGATGTCCTCGCCGCGCGAAAGCACCCAGGCGATCGCGATCTGCGCCGGGGTGGCGCCGCGCGCCTCGGCGATGCCGCGGAGCGCTTCGACGAGAGCGAGGTTGCGCTCCAGGTTCTCGCCCTGGAAGCGCGGATAGTGAACGCGGAGATCGCCTTTTGCGCCCGCGGCATTCGACCAATGCCCGCTGATCAGACCGCGCGAAAGCACGCCATAGGCGGTGATCCCGATGCCAAGCTCGCGGCAGGTCGGGAGGATGTCGTCCTCGATGCCGCGCGAGATCACGGAATACTCGATCTGCAGGTCGGCCACCGGATGCACCGCGTTGGCGCGGCGGATCGTCTCGATCCCGACCTCGGAGAGGCCGACATGGCGCACATGGCCGGCTTTGATCAGGTCGGCGATGGCGCCGACCGTTTCTTCGATGGGCACCTTCGCATCGAGCCGCGCGGGGCGGTAGATGTCGATGTGATCGACACCGAGGCGCTTCAGGCTGTAGGCGAGGAACGTCTTCACCGCCTGCGGACGCGCGTCGTAACCGAGCCAGGCGCCGTCCGGATCGCGCTGCGCTCCGAATTTGACGCTGATCAGAGCCTCGTCGCGGCGGCCCTTCAGCGCCTCGCCGATCAGCATCTCGTTGTGGCCCATGCCGTAGAAATCGCCGGTGTCGATCAGCGTGATCCCGGCATCGAGCGCGGCGTGGATCGTCGCGATGCTTTCCCCGCGGTCGGCCGGGCCGTACATGCCCGACATCCCCATGCAGCCGAGGCCGAGAGCGGAGACCTTGAGACCGTTCCGGCCAAGTGCGCGCGTGATCATGGGTTCGCCTCTTTGGTGTTGAAGCATCGGACTTAGAAACTGCACGGCCCGCGACAAGCTGCAAATTCGCAGGTGTGCGGGGGTGGGATTGTCGCGGCCTTCGAGGTGGCGGAACCGCAAATGGCTGACTAAGGTCGCGCGAATCCCCGCGAAGGGGCACGAACGTGACCAAGACCAGGCTCACGAGGGACAAATCGTGCGATTTGCCAAATGGCTGGCGTGCCTCATTGTTTTCGCGGCGGCTTTGCCGATTGCAGCCCGCGGCCAGGATCAGGGCTTCGAATCTCTGATCGAGGGCGTGCTGAAACAGCATCCCGACGACGCGACGCAACCACCGTCGATCTTGCCGCCGACCGCGCCGCAGCCCGGCGCGCCGACGCCGCTCCTCCCGCCGACGGCGCAAGTGCCTATCGTCCCGGTCGAGCCCGGCCCGCGCCCCTATACGCCGCCGAAGATCGCGCACGAGCCTGAGCCGCTGCCGCCGAGCGCGACGGTTCAGAGCCCCGCATCCCCGGCTCAGGCCGGCGCTCCGGCGCCCGGCGCGAGCGCCACGGCTCCCGCCGGGACCGTGGCTCCCGGAACGCGGCCGGGCGCGGAGGCAACGAGCGCCGAGACGCCAGCCGTGCCGGGCGCCGAGCGGACGCGCGAAAGCCTCACCGTCGAAGAGGTGAACGCGGCGGTCTTCTCCGCCGACCTTCCGCCGCAGAAAGGCGCGAGCCCGCTGGTCTTGAAGGCGCAGGTGCTCCTCGACCGCGCCGGCGCTTCGCCCGGCGTGATCGACGCCTACGCGGGAGGAAATCTCGGGAAGGCACTCTCGGCGGTCGAGACCGTGCTCGGCCTGCCGGTCGATGGCGTGCTCGATCAGCAAGTGTGGGACGCGCTCGGCGGCGACGCCGCGCCCGCCGTCCTCGTCCAATACACGATCACGCCGGAAGACGCGGCCTATCCGTTCCTCGCGTCGATTCCCGACGATTACGCGGAACAAGCGCAGCTCCCGAACCTTAACTACACCAGCCCCGAGGAGATGTTCGGCGAGCGCTTCCATATGGACACGAAACTGCTGACGGCGCTGAACCCGACCGCGAATTTCCGCCAGGCCGGCACGCAAATCTGGGTCGCCGCCGTCGACGGCGCGCCGATCACGGAGAAGGTTGCGCGGATCGTCGCCGACAAGACGCTGCGCCAGGTGCGCGCCTACGACGCCGCAAACCATCTGATCGTCGCCTACCCGGCGACGATCGGGAGCGAAGAGAATCCGTCGCCGTTCGGCGAACACTTGGCGAGCGCGGTCACCCGCGACCCGACCTACGAGCTCAGCGCAATGGATGTTGTGCAGGGGGGCGGCGGACCGCCCACACTTCCGCCCGGGCCGAACAGCCCCGTCGGCACGGTCCTAATCGCTCTCACCGATCCGGGTTACGACATAAGCGGCAACGCCGACCCTACGAAAGTCGGCAAGCCCGGCTCGCATGGCTGTGTGCGGCTTACCAACTGGGACGCCGAGGAACTGGCCGGGCTGGTTGAGCCTGGCGTCGTCGTCTCCTTCCAATGAGAGGCGCGCGCCGCGGCGCGGGCGCGGTCCTCGCGCTCGCGATGGTCGCCGCTGCTGGCTTGGCGTGGGCCGCAAGCGATACCGCGCCGCGGCTGCCGCGTCCGCGACCCGCCACGATCCCGCCGGCGGAGACCGTCGGTTGGGCGAACGGCGCGGCGACGCGCTTCCAGGACGCGATCCTTGCCGTCGACGCTCTGGCGCGGCTGCCGCGTCCGCGCCCGGCACATCCCGCTCTGCTAGCGATGGTCGCCCCGCAAGAGGAAATTCCAGAACCGCCGCAGGCGCCGAACATCACGCCGGCGCCGATGCGGGTGGAGAGCGACGAGGATTTCGCGGCCTGCCTTGGGAACCTGCGCGCGCTCGGCGTGACGTTTGCGACGATGGAACCGATCGCTGGCGCGTGCAGTATCCCGCACCCGCTCAACGTGACGGCGCTTGGAGCGGGCGTCGCGATCAGCCCGGAAACCGTGTTGAACTGCGCGGCGACGCGCGCGCTTGCCCGATGGGTTCAGGAGGTCGTTCAGCCCGCGAGCGCGCGGACGTTCGACGCGAAGCTGAAGGGTATCCGGCAGGATTCCGCTTTCGTCTGTCGCAACCGCTACAACGATCCGAACGCAAAGATCTCCGAGCACGCATTCGCGAACGCCATCGACATTGCGGATTTCGAATTCGCCGGCCGCGACGACGTCGGGATCGGAACGAACGAAGCTGGCTCGCCGGAATCAGATTTCGAGGAGGCGGTCCGCGCCGGCGCTTGCCGTTATTTCACGACGGTGCTCGGGCCGGGCTCGAACGCGGCGCATGCCACGCACTTCCATCTCGATCTCGCCGAGCGAAAGGGCGGCTATCGTCTGTGCGAACTCGGCACTCCGAAGATCGTGCGCGGGCCGGAGAAGACGACGCGCGAATAGCCGGCATAGGAGAATGCCATCGCCGAGCCGGCGCCGAGAACGAGCGCGACGATCGGCGGCATCCCACGCCAAAGGAGAAGCGCCAGCGCGAAGATGCCGTAGTTCACGCCGGCAGCCATCGCCGCGACGGTCGCGTAGCGCAGTCCCTCGTGCGCCTGGCCGCGCTCCGACGCGCCGAAGGTGTGCGCGCGATTGAGCCGCCAGGTGGTGAAGGTCGCCGCGCACATGGAGACGACGCGGGCGGAGAACGGATCGAGCCCCACGACGTAGTGGAGGAGCGAGAGCACAGAGGCGTCGACCAGGAAGCCGGTGCCGCCGACGAGTGCGAAGCGGAGGACCGTCGGCGCCTCCGCCTTGACGCGCTTGATCATGCCGCTACTGAGCCCCGAGCCCGGGGACGGTGAGGAAGAGGATGCGCTTCTGCTCGACGCGCGAGCGGCCGAGCGCTTCGAGCACTAACCCGCATCCACCCATGATGAAGCCGGCGACGAACATGCTCATGCCGAAAATGGCGTTGGAGAAGGACGCCAGCACTTGCCCGTCGAGCCGCGCCGTCAGGATCGGCACCATCAGCGAGAGGCCGGCGATCCAGAAGGCGATCGCGAACATCGCGTAGAACGCAAAGGGCCGCGTCTCCCTGACGAGCATGCCGAGCATCGCGGCGGTGCGCAGGGTGCCGGCGATGCCCGCCGGACTTTCGGGCGCCGCGCGCTGCGGCTTCTCGTCGGCGAGGTCGATCTCGGCGACCGGGATCATCAGCTGGTTCGCGTGCATGGAAAGCTCGACCGCGACATCGAAGCCGGTCGAGATCGCTGGAAAGCTCTTTACGAAGCGGCGCGTGAAGGCGCGATAGCCGGAAACGATGTCGGAGGAGGCGCCGACAAAGAAGTGGCGATAGAGCCACTCGAAGGCGCGCTCGCCGAAATTCTGTTGTGCGCGGCGCCTCGCTGCGCCGTGCCGCGTCCCCACCACCATGTCGACGCGCTCCGTGACAAGCGCATTGACGAGGGAGGGCGCATCCGCCGGATCGTAGCTGCCGTCGCCCTCGGCGAGCACGTAGACGTCGGCGTCGATGTCGGCGAACATGCGCCGCACCACGTTGCCCTTGCCCTGCCTGGCCTCGCGATAGACGCGCGCCCCCTCGCGCGTCGCGACCCGCGCCGTGTCGTCGGTCGAGTTGTTGTCGAAAACGAAGATGTGCGCGGCGGGCAGCGCCTCGCGGAAGCCATGCACGATCGCACCGATCGTCTCGGCCTGATTGTAACAGGGGATGAGCACGGCGATCTTGAAGCCGTCCTCGATCGCAATCGGGCTCATGGTTCCGTCCGCAAGGGTCAAGGCAGCGGCTTGTCTAGCCCGCCACCGGTTAACGCCTGGTAAGATTTCGCTTGCAGGAACCCCGCGTTCACTTTTCTTGGGGTATGGCCCGAAACAAATCCGACAGACGCCGACCCAGCCAGACGCGCCAGTGAAAGCCGAAGCCGACACTTTGCCGAACAGTGCCGCCTCAGGCGCCTCCGCGCGCGAGCCCTCGCTCCCCGCGATCGTGTTGATCTTCTGGGCGGCCTTCGCGGTGGCGATCGTCGCCACCCGCGTCCTGAACCCGGCGCTCTTCGAGGGCCAGGACCCCGACAGCTTCCTCCGGCTCGTCGATGTACGCGATCTTCTTGCCGGGCAGGGCTGGTTCGACCTCGTGCAGCACCGCATGGACCCACCCGGCGGCGCGCTCCTGCAATGGTCGCGGCTGATCGACGCGCCGCTCGCCTTTCTGATCTTCGTCGGCAGGCATGTCGGACTCGGCGAGAACCTGGCGCTGACCGGCTGGCCGACGCTGCTTCTGCTTGGATTTATGGGTGCGGCGACGGCGACGGCCTACGCACTTGCGGGCCGCGCCGCGGCGATCGCGACGCTTTTCCTCGCGCTCTTCTTCCTCGATCCGCTGATCGTCTACCTCCCCGGCGACATCGATCACCATAACGCGCAGGTCGCGCTGATGCTGGCGACGGTGGCCTTCGCTCTCAGGATGCGCGCCGGAGCTCTTTTTGGATTTCTCGCCGGCGCGAGTTCGGCGGTGACGCTCGCGATCGGGCTTGAGATGCTGCCGCATGTCGCCGTGCTCGGCATCGCGATCGCGCTGCGCTTCGCCTGGACCGGGGAGAACCCGCGCGCCGTTGCCGCCTACGGCGTCGCGCTCGGGCTTCTGCCTGGCGCGCTCTATTACGCGACCGGCTCGCCGGCGGCCGCGATGGCTTGCGATTCGCTTTCTTATGCCTTCGCCGCTCCGATCCTGATCGCCGGCCTCGGGCTCGCGGTTCTGGCGCTTGTCGGAAGTCGGGCCGGCAGAAATGTGCGGATCGCAGCACTTCTCGTTGTCGGGGCCGGCGCGGCCGGCACTTTCATCGGGATCACGCCGGAATGTCTCGGCGGCCCCTATGGCCAGCTCTCGCCGGCGGTGAAGGCGGCCTTCCTCGACACCGTCACCGAGGCGCAGCCGATCTGGGCCTACGCGGAGCGCGAGCCGGTCGGCGCGATCGGCTCGATCGGTCCGCTTCTCGTGGCGCTTTTCGTCGCCTTCCGGCATGTGCGCCGCCAGACGATCTGGATATTTCCGACAACGCTGCTCGTGCTCGCGGCGGCGCTTTCCTTCTACCAGGTGCGCACGCTTCCCTTCGCGAGCGCGCTCGCGATCCCCGTGCTCGGCGTCTGGCTGGCGGAGGTCTATGCCGCCACGGCGGGGCGGTCAGGCGACCGCTTGCGCCGCGCGCTCCCGGTGGCCGCCGTTTTTGTCGCGGCGATTCCCTACACCTATCTTCTGATCGGCTGGGGCGGGGAGAAGGCGCTCGCCGCGGTTTCGCATGGCCGCATCGCGCTGCACGCGCCGACGAAACCCGACCCGGCGCTGATCAAGGGACTTTCGCCGGCGCAGCAGAACTGCTTCGACGCGGCGAGCGGCGCGCTTCTTGCCGAGGTGCCGCGCGGGCTCGTGCTGGCGCCGCTCTTCTACGGCTCGACCGTGCTGATGCTTTCCGACCATTCCGTCGTGGCCGGCCCGTATCACAGGAACGGCCAGGCAATCCTCGACACGATCAATGCCATGCAGCGCACGCCCGCGGAGGCGAAGGCGATCGTGCACGCGCGCGAGGTCGACTATGTCGCGCTTTGCACCGTGTCGCCGGAGGCGGCGATCGCGGCGGGGAAGGCGCCCGATGGGCTGGCCGCGGAGCTCCTGGCGGGAAACACGCCGGAATGGCTCGCGCCGGTGTCGACGACCGAGCCGACGAAGCTCAAGCTCTGGCGGGTGGTGAACTAGGGCAGCGGCTTAAGCCTGCGGCCGCCTCGTGTTATCGTCGTCCATGCTTCGATTCCTATTGATTCTGGTCGCCTTCCTTTCCGCTGCGCCGGCGCTCGCGGAACAGACGGCAAAGCAGCTCTTCGGAGCGCAGTCGCTGCCGGCGGCGCTCCCCACCGGGCCGGTCGGCTTTTATGCCCGCGGCTGCATGGCCGGCGCGGCGCAGCTTCCGCCCGACGGGTCCACCTGGGAGGCGATGCGGCTTTCGCGCAATCGCCAATGGGGCCTGCCGGTTCTCATCGATTTCATCGAGAAGCTCGCCAAGGACGCGGCGACGCTCGATGGCTGGCCCGGCCTTCTCATCGGCGACATGTCGCAGCCGCGTGGCGGTCCGATGGTGACAGGGCACGCCTCGCACCAGATCGGCCTCGACGTCGACATCTGGCTGACGCCGATGCCGGCAAGGCGGCTGAGCGAGAAGGAACGCGAGGACATGTCGGCGATATCGGTCGCCGAGCCCGGCCCGCACGACATCTATCGGGACCGCTGGACGTCCGCGCACGGCCGGGTGATCCGCCGCGCCGCCCTCGACCCCCGCGTCGAACGCATCTTCGTTGCGCCGGGGATCAAGAAGGAGCTCTGCCGCACGGCGGGGAGCGACCGCGGCTGGCTCAGCAAGGTGCGCCCCTATTACGGGCACGACGACCATTTCCACATCCGGCTTTCGTGTCCGCCGGGCACGAACTGCCGCAAGCAGGCGCCGCCACCGCCGGGCGACGGCTGCGGCAAAGAGCTCGACTACTGGTTCACCGCCGCGCCCTACAAGCCGGCGTCGACGCCGGCTCATCCGCCGCGCCAGGTGATGCTCGCGGATCTGCCGGCGGCGTGCAAAGCGGTCCTGCAGGCGCCGCCGGTCGACGGCGCGATGACGATGCGCCAGGCCTTTGCGGCGGAGACCGGGCAACCCATGCCGCCGGCGGACGCCGACCTGCCCGTCATGGTATCCGCGCCCGCCGCCGAGCCCGCGCTCGCGCGCCTGCCGCGGCCGCGTCCGGCGGCGCAGTAGAGGCTAGGCCGCCGCCTCTTCCTGGAAGATTGGGCAGGAGACGCCGGTGCCGCCGAGCCCGCAATAGCCGGCCGGGTTCTTGGCCAGATACTGCTGGTGATAGTCCTCGGCGAAGTAGAATTCCGGCGCGCTTGCGATCTCCGTGGTGATTGCGCTCCGCGATTTCCCGAGCGCCTGCTGGTAGGCGTCGCGCGAGGCCTCGGCCTGCCGCCGCTGCGCGTCGTCGTAGTAATAGACGGCGGAGCGGTACTGCGTGCCGACGTCGTTTCCTTGACGCATGCCCTGCGTCGGGTCGTGCGCTTCCCAGAAGCGGCGGAGGAGTTCCGCGTAGGAGATAGCCTTCGGATCGAAGACAACGAGCACGACCTCCGTGTGGCCGGTGCGGCCGGAGCAGACCTCTTGATAGGTCGGGTTCGGCGTCTCCCCGCCGGCATAGCCGGCCGCGGTCACATAGACGCCCGGCGTCTTCCAGAAGATGCGCTCCGCGCCCCAGAAGCAGCCGAGGCCGAAGAGCGCCGTCTCCATTCCTTGGGGGTAGGGGCCCTTGAGCGGCCTGCCGCTGACGAAATGCTTTTCCGCGGTCGCGATCGGTTCGGCGCGGCCGGCGAGCGCCTCGCCTTGGCCGGGCATGGCGAGCTTCTTGGAGAGCATACCGAAGAGCATGAAGGCCTCCGAGGGTTCGGGTGATGTCAGGCCGCGAATTCGCGGCTGAGGAAGGGGCGTCGGCGGCGTGCGCCGATCACGAGAAGGGCGACGCCGAGGACGGCGAGCACCACGGCCGTCGGCGCCGCCATGACCCAGGCGAGCGGCATGTCGAGCGGCCAGGGGGCGGTCGGGATCACGACCTCCGTCCCGTCCGGCTGGCCGAACGCGGCGAGCGTCTTGTAGGTGTCGGCGAGCGGCGTCAGCACCAGGCTCGAGGCGGCGATCGACTTCGCCCCGTCGACGACGGCCGCGACGAGCGCTCCGGCGATCAGCCAGAAGCCGAGGAAACGGGCGATGAAGCGAAGCATGCGCCTATAGGTAAGAGCGTTTGGCCGAAGGAGCAATCGCCGCACACTCGCCTGTGATCGCGCGCGGGCGCCGGCGGGCGGCGCGCCCGCCTTGCGGTTCTGAAGCGCGGCCGATACATGAGGCGCTCCCGGACGCGGCCCCTGGCGGCCAAGTCCTGAGGAGGGGTGGCCGAGTGGCTGAAGGCGCACGCTTGGAAAGCGTGTTTACGGGAAACCGTAACGCGGGTTCGAATCCCGCTCCCTCCGCCAGCCATGCTCGGTCCATTCCGGACACATAGGTGACGGTTTATTCTGGAGACATAGGTAACACCTTTGCTCCGAAGGGATTGGCGATCGGCTCCAGCCTGCAGGTCTCGTCGTCGAAGTAGCCGAGATCGTAGTGCATGAAGCTGACGAGCCATAGGCGGTCGTCGACCTGGCGGATTCCGACCTTCTGGCCGGCGAAGACCTGGCTGAGGTTGATCTTGCGGCGCTTGAGGCAGATGCGCCCGCACGTGGTGACGGTGACTTCCCTGTCATGGAAAGGGTAGTCGAGCTGCGGCAGGCCGCGATAGGGGCGGGTTGAGGGCGCGTAGTGCTCGGCCGGGCAGGCCATGGCGAGGGCCTGGTGCGGGCGCTCGGTGTTGTAGCAGGCGACGAAGTCGTCGAACCTGGCCTGCTGCCTGAGCATGGTCTCCGCCGCCGGGCGGGTGGTCTCCAGTTTCAGCGTCAGATGCATGCGCTCATGGCGGCCGTTCTGCTGCGGGTTGCCCGGCTTGATCCTCTCGATCTCGATGCCGAGCCTCAGCCACCAGACGGAGAGCTTGGAGAGGTTGAAGAGCGCATTGGGGCTGGCGAAAGGGACGCCGTTGTCGGTGCGGATGGCCCGGGGCAGGCCGAACTGTTTGAAGGCGCTCTCAAAAACCGGGAAGGCGGTGGCCTCCTTGGTGCTGGCGAGCGCCTCGCAGGCGATCAGATAGCGGCTGGCGTAGTCGGTGATGGTGAGTGGGTAGCAGTAGCGCCGGTCGGCGAGCATGAACTCGCCCTTGTAGTGGGACTGTCAGGAATTGTGTGCGTGAGGCCATGATGATGAAAAGAGGAGAATCATCACATGGCTATCGAGAAAGAGCTTCTGGAGCAGCTTCTGGCGGGCCGCGATCCGCAGGAGGTGTTTGCCAAGGACGGTCTTGTTGACGAGCTGAAGAAGGCGCTGTCGGAGCGCATTCTGAACGCCGAGCTCGACGAGCACCTTGGGGAAGAGCGCGCCGAAGGCAACGCCAATCGCCGCAACGGCAGCTCGCAGAAGTCGGTTCTGACCGGCACCTCGAAGATGCGGCTGACGATCCCCCGCGATCGCTCCGGCACCTTCGATCCGAAGCTGATCGCCAAATACCAGCGCCGCTTCCCGGATTTCGACGACAAGATCATCTCCATGTATGCACGCGGCATGAGCGTGCGGGAGATCCGCGGCCACCTGGAGGAGCTCTACGGCATCGACGTCTCGCCCGACCTGATCTCGGCCGTCACCGACGCCGTCCTGGAGGAGGTCGCCGAATGGCAGGGCCGGCCGCTGGAGGCCTGCTATCCGCTGGTCTTCTTCGATGCGATCCGGGTGAAGATCAGGGACGAGGGCTTCGTCAGGAACAAAGCGGTCTACATCGCGCTCGGGATCCTGGCCGACGGCACGAAGGCGATACTGGGCATCTGGATCGAGCAGACGGAGGGCGCCAAGTTCTGGCTGCGTGTCATGAACGAGCTGAAGAACCGCGGCGTCAGCGACATCCTGATCGCCGTGGTCGATGGCCTGAAGGGCTTCCCCGAGGCGATCACCACCGTGTTCCCCGACACGGTGGTGCAGACCTGCATCGTACACCTGATCCGCCACTCGCTTGCGTTCGTGTCGTGGAAGGACCGCAAGCCGGTGATGCCGGCGCTCAGGGCCATCTACCGGGCCACCGACGCCGAGGCCGGCCGGAAGGCCCTGGAAGTGTTCGAAGCGAGCCCCTGGGGCCAGAAGTATCCGGCCATCGCCTTGAGCTGGCGGCGCAACTGGGAGCACGTGGTGCCGTTCTTCGCCTTCCCCGAAGGCGTCCGCCGCATCATCTACACGACCAATGCGATCGAGGCGCTGAACTCCAAGCTGCGCCGCGCGGTTCGAACGCGCGGGCACTTCCCCAATGACGATGCGGCGATGAAGCTGCTATATCTGGTCCTCGATCGCCAGGCCGACGAGTGGAAGCGGCCGCCGCGCGAATGGTTCGAGGCCAGGACCCAGTTCGCCGTCGTGTTCGGCGAAAGGTTCGTCACTCAGTGACGCAGACGGCCTCAGCACAAAACTTCCGACAGTCCCCTTGTAGTCGGCGCACCACAGCGCGTTGGGCTCGCTGGAGGACGACAGAGGCGTGCCCATGGCCCGATTGCGCCGCCTCTTGCGGCGCTTCACCAGCCCGTGGCGGTCGAGCACCGCGTGCACCGTGGAGATCGCCGGCCGCTGCACATCCGGATAAAGCCGCGCCAGCCGCTCCCTGATCTTCGGCGCGCCCCAGGCTGGCCTCTCCCGCTTCAGCCTGACGATCAGCGTCTCGATCTGGAAGGGCAGCTGGTTGGCGTGCCGGTAGGGTCGGCGCGAGCGGTCGGTCAGCCCCTCCACCCCGCAGTCGCGGTAGCGCTCGTGGATCTTGTAGCCGGTCTTGCGCGAGATGCCGAACTCCCGGCACAGCCCCGACATCGTCTCCCCGTCGAGCAGCCGGGCGATGAACTTCACCCGCTCGTCCATGATGTGACACTCCTTCCAGGGCACCTTTGCTCTCCCCGCAAAGGCCCAAAAGTGTCACCCATGTCTCCGGAATGATCTGTCACCCATCTCTCAGGAAGGGCACTCGTTGGCGTCGGCTGGTGCGCGAAGTTGGCCATTGAAGATCGCGGCGACAAAGCTTCGACGCAAGTCGCCGCAATTACTCCCGTTGGCTCGCGGCCGCGGCTGCGATACCGTGGCAACGTCGAAAAGGACCAGGGTCGGTAGGCGGTAAGCCCGATCCCCTCCATCCCGGAGGCTCCGTTCTCGCTCCAGCGAGAACCCACGGCAGGCTTCGGCGCGCCCTGCGCCGGTGACCTGCGGTGGCACTGCCGATGAAGATCATGGGCGATCCGCAGGTCCTCGCAAGAGGTACTGAACATGATCATAATCCGGGCCAACGCTGGCATCATCACCCAGATCAACGTCTTCACCGTTCCGTCCGGCGGCCAGCGAGCGCTCGTTGATGTGCTCGGTGACGCCGTTGCGTGCGCACGAGAGGAGCCAGGGTGGCTCTCAGCTAGCCTGCATATGAGCTTGGACGGAACGAGGGTCGTCAACTACGCGCAGAGCGACAGCCGAGGCCGTCGTCACCCGACTCAAAATGGCGGGCTTCCTCGACCGCAACAAGACATACGGCGAAGCCCATCCCGGACTCTACGAAGTGGTCGCCACTTATTCTCGATGACCTGACCGACAGGCGGTGCCCGCACGCCGCCTGTCTTTCCAGCCGCCGCAGGAACAGGAAGGCCGTCCGTCGAGTGTAGCCGCCGGTGTGTCCGTCGGCTGGTGCAGAGGCCGGCACCCATCTACCCTGCCTGCAGGCTACGGCATCGGTGGCCGGTTGCCGATCGGAGGTCCAGAGATGGAAACTGTCAGGTTCAAAGCCGGTGACACGATACTCCGCGAAGGAGAGGAGGGGAGCACGGCTTTTCTCGTCGTCAGCGGCTCGGTCGAGGTGATCATCGGGGAAGGCAGCAGGGCCAAGACCCTCGGCTCACTGAACGCCGGCGACGTGTTCGGCGAAATGAGCCTGATCGAGCCCGGGCCGCGGTCCGCTACCGTCAAGGCCGTCACCGACACGGCCTGCGCCGTGACCTCCTATGATGATTTCATGGCGTCGCTCAGCGGGGATCCTGGGCAGGCCGTCGAGTTCATGAAGACGCTGGTGCGCCGGCTGAGGCAGATGAACGCGTTGATGGCCGAGATGGACCCGCGCCGGCGCGGTCTTCGCGATGTTCTGAGAGACTGGCAGCTTTCGGCGCGGCAATCCGAGTCGGAGCTGAGCGACGATGAAATGCGGGGCAGGCGCGACGCGGTGATGTATGCCTGGACGATGGTGTAGTGGCGTGCGCCTGAAGCTGCGGAAAATGAGCAAGGTCGCAATCGTTGGGGCTGGGTTCATCGGCCGCGCCTGGGCGATCACGTTCGCGCGCGCCGGCCATAACGTCGCGCTCTGGGACAATGACCCGGCGGCGCCGCAAAAGGCGCTCGATTTCATCCGCGACGTGCTGCCGGACCTTGCCGAGAACGATCTCCTCGGTCGGATCGGCCCCGACGCGATGCTCGCCAGGATCGCGATCGAGCGCGATCTCGCCGTCGCTGTCGCCGGCGCCTCGCACGTGCAGGAGAGCACGCCGGAAGAGCTTCCGGTGAAGATCGCGATCTTCAAGGAGCTCGACGGGCTCGCGCCGGCCGACGCGGTGATCGCGAGCTCGAGCTCGGCGATCCTGCCTTCGCTCTTCACCGAGTCGCTTCCCGGCCGCGAGCGCTGCCTCGTCGTGCACCCGATCAATCCGCCGTATCTCATCCCAGCCGCCGAAATCGTGCCCGCGCCGTGGACGTCGCCGGATGTGATCGAGCGCACGCGCGACTTCCTGAAAGCCGCGGGGCAGGCGCCGATCGTCATGCGGCGCGAGCTCGACGGCTTCGTCATGAACCGCATGCAGGGCGCACTGCTTGAGGAGGCGTTCCGCCTCGTCGCCGACGGCTACGCGTCGGTGGAGGACATCGATGTCGGCATCCGCGAGGGACTGGCGCTGCGCTGGTCGTTCATGGGACCGTTCGAGACGATCGACCTGAACGCGCCGGGCGGCGTGCGCGACTACGTCATCCGCTATCAGGGCATCTACGAGAAGCTTTTCCCGCAGATGCAGCGCCGGGTGGACTGGGCGGGCGATGTGCTTGAAACCCTCGAGCGGGAGCGCCGAAGCCGGCTTGCGGCATCCGACCTCGGGAAGCGGCAGGCGTGGCGCGACCGCCGGCTGATGGCGCTCGCCGCGCACAAGCGCGCGGCCGACAAGAAGATCGGCAAGTAGGAGGAGACGGATGGCGACGAACGGAAAGGTCATCATCACCTGCGCGATCACCGGCGCGATCCATACGCCGACGATGTCGCCCTACCTTCCGATCACCGCGGACGACATCACGCGCGAGGCGATCGCAGCGGCGGAGGCCGGTGCCGCGATCCTGCATCTTCACGCCCGCGACGAGAAGACCGGCAAGCCCGACCAGACGCCGGAGGCCTTCGCGCGCTTCCTGCCGCGCATCAAGCAGGCGACCGACGCCGCCATCAACATCACTACCGGCGGCAGCCCCTATATGCGGGTCGAGGAACGCGTGCTGCCGGCGAAGCAGTTCAAGCCGGAGGTCGCCTCGCTCAACATGGGCTCGATGAATTTCGGCCTCTATCACCTCCTCGCCAAGTACAAGGACTTCAAGTTCGACTGGGAGAAGCCGCATCTTGAAGCCACGCGCGACCTCGTCTTCCGCAACAGCTTCAAGGACATCGAGTACATCCTCAAGACCTGCTACGACAACGGCACGCGCTTCGAGTTCGAGTGCTACGACATCGCGCATCTCTATAACCTGAACCACTTCGCCGAGCGCGGGCTGGTGAAGCCCCCATTCTTCGTGCAGTCGGTGTTCGGGCTCCTCGGCGGCATCGGCAGCCATCCGGAAGACGTGGCGCACATGAAGCGCACGGCGGATCGCCTCTTCGGCGATTCCTATCGCTGGTCGGTGCTCGGCGCCGGCGCCGCGCAGCTTCGGATCGCCGCGCAGGCCGCGGCGCTCGGCGGCAATATCCGCGTCGGGCTCGAGGACAGCCTGTGGGCCGGCAAGGGCAAGCTTGCGAAGTCGAACGCCGACCAGGTGACGCTCGCGAAGAAGATCATCGAGGGGCTCGGCATGCAGGTCGCGACCCCCGACGAGGCGCGCAGCATCCTCGACCTGAAGGGTGGCGACCGGGTGGCGTTCTAATCGTCGCTATTTGAGCGGCTATAGATCCGAGAAACGGCGGCGCAGGAGCGTCCGCCGCCCAACAGCGGCACCCGGGACTTGGCGGTTACTGATTGCCGCTCTCCGATGGTTCGGATGTCGATTCGCTGTCGCCGTCTCCGGTCGTGGAGTCACCGCCCTCGCTCGGTTCCGGAGTATCGTCGGTGTCAACAACGTCGTCGGGGCTGGCGTATCTGGCGCAACCGTTTTCCCCTTGCTCGACGCATGCGGGCTCCAATGCAAAGGCCGGCGTCGGAGACATGATCCCGCCCGCCGTGTAAAGCGTGGCCTCAAGCGCCGTCGCGGCGGCAGTCGTCAAGGCGAATCGGATCATCTTCCCCTCCAGGATTTCCGCCGCACGACGGTGGGTATCTTACAAGCATACCACCGCGCCCCGGCTTTCCGCTGCGTCCTTTTCGCAACTAGGCGATCAGGACGCGCCAAGACGGAAGGGAATCGTTGTCGAAAGACGCCTCCTATGCGCGCTATTCCAGCGGCTTCAGGCTTTCGAGCAGCGTCGGGATCAGCTCCGTCACGGTCGGGTGGATGTGCATGGCGCGCGTGATGACGGTGTAGGGCGCGCCGGCGTACATCACGTCGAGCACCGACTGGATCGCCTCGTCGCCTTCAATCCCGAGAATCGATCCGCCGAGAATTTTTTTCGTCTCCGCGTCGACCAGGATCTTCATGAAGCCGTCGGTCTCGCTCCGCTCGCGCGCGCGCCCGACGCGCGTCATCTGCATTGTGGCGATCAGCGCCTTCTTCCCCGACTCGCGGACCTCGCGCTCGCTCATACCGACACGGCCGAGCGGCGGATCGATGAAGAGGCCGTAGGCGGTGATGCGGTCGGAGATCTTGCGGTCGTCGCCGTCGAACATGTTGGCGACGAGGATTTCGTATTCGTTGTAGGAGGTATGGGTGAAGGCGCCGCGGCCGTTCACGTCGCCGACAGCGAAGATCCCCTCGACGTTGGTGTGGAGCTTGTCGTCGACGACGATGTAGCCGTGCGCGTCGGTGTTGACGCCGGCCTTGTCGAGACCGAGGTCTCGCGTGTTGGGGCGGCGACCGGCGGCGAGAAGGAGGTGGCTGCCGATGACTTGCTTCGGGCCGTCTCCGCATTTCACGCCGGCGGCGACGCCGTCGCCGCATTTCTCAAAGGCGATGCACTCGGCGTTCAAGCGGACTTCAATGCCGTCTTTCTCCAGGATCGCCTTCACCGCATCGGAAACGTCGGTGTCCTCGCGTGGGATCAGGCGGCCGGCCATCTCGATCACCGTCACGCGACTGCCGAAGCGGCGGTACATCTGCGCGAACTCAAGCCCGATATAGGAGCCGCCGATGACGACGAGATGCTCCGGGAGGAAGTCGACATCCATCATTGTGGAGCTGGTGAAATAATCGACTTTGTCGATCCCCGGCGCGTCGGGCACGAAGGCGTGGCCGCCGACATTGACGACGATCTTCGGCGCCTCAAGCAGCCGGTCGTCGACGCTGACGGTGTTGGGGCTCTCGAAGCGGCCGTGGCCGTGAATCACCGTCAGGTCCGGGTTCGACTTCAGCCATTTCTCGATGTTCTGGCTGGACGTACTGACGACGGAATCCTTGCGCGCCTTCACGCGCTTCATGTCGACTTCGATGTTGCCGTCGATCATCACGCCGAAGTCCGCCGCCCGCCGGGCGACGTAGGCGGCGCGGGCGCTGGCGACGAGGGTCTTCGTCGGGATGCAGCCGACGTTGACGCAGGTGCCGCCGAAGAGCTTGCGCTCGAGGATGGCGACCTTCATCCCCTCTTTCGTCATGCGTTGCGCGATCGACGGCCCGGACTGGCCGGTGCCGATGACGATCGCGTCGAACTTCTCGGCCATCACCTTTCCCCCGTTTGTTTTCGCCGCGGCCATGAAACGCGCGGCAGGAGCGGCGCGACTAGCGCGCCGCCGAAGTGATCGAGTCGATCACCATGGTCGCCATCTTGAACTGCGCGTCGCGGTCGGTGATGCCGTGCCGGTGTGCGACCCAGGTGAAATCGTTGTAGGCCATCTTCACCTTGCCGTCCGCGTCCTGGAAGACGAGGAGCCGGACCGGCCAGTCGAGACCGGAGACCGGGTTCGAGGTCAGGAACTGGATGCCGAGCGGCGGGTTCCCGAAGATGAGAAGGTGCGAGGGGTTCAGCTTGATGTCGGCGCCGGCGGCGAGCTTCGCCTGGTCGACGTCCATGAAGAACACGATGCCCTTGTCGGCGATGTCCTTCTTGACGCGCGTGATGGTCTCGTCGACCGAATAGGCGCTGT
Source organism: uncultured Alphaproteobacteria bacterium (assembly GCA_963739005.1). Classification (GTDB taxonomy): domain Bacteria; phylum Pseudomonadota; class Alphaproteobacteria; order Rhizobiales; family Afifellaceae; genus DASWJZ01. Next base: position 422,361 of record CAVTYQ010000004.1, read on the forward strand.
CGACCACGACGACGCCGTTGCCCTCGCCGCTAGCGCTGCCGAGCGCGGCGCAGGATACCGTGATGACGCTTGCGACGAGCAAGATTGTGGAAAGCTTCAGGAAATTCTGGATCATCGATCGCTCCTCTCGTGTCTCAAGAGCGCGCGCGGAAAGTCGTGCGGGCGTTGGAGCAATCGATACGAAGGGCTCGAGCTCGGAGGAAATGCCGATGCGCTTCCATGTCGATAACTGAGCGCTATTGCCGCAAAACGCGCGCATCGGAACGATAGGGAGATGGCATTGGATGCCGGTTTGGCAGAGCGCTAGGGTCGATCATCCGCAGTCGATCCGGAAGACTGCGCCGCCGATCTCGGCGAAGCGCCGCAAGACCGATCCCGTCCCCCGGACTTGAAACAAATGAAGGGCAAGGGAGCCGTCTTGCGGCGCAGTGTCTTTCCGGCGACATGCCGTCAAACTCCCTCATCCCGAGGTGCAATGCCGACATCGCCGGCGTTTGCCTCGAAAGACGATCTAGAAAGCACGAGGGCGATGCAGTGCGTGCTTCGAGGTTCGCTGCGCTCGCACCTCAGCATAAGGGAGTTGGGTAGCTCCAAACAGGCAACCGTCCTCCTGCGAGGGGAGGACGGCGCTTGGAATGAACGGTGACTACTGGCTGACGGCGAGGCGCCCGGCGTAGTGCAGCGCCGGCGACATCTTCAAGAGTCCCGCGAGGAACGCCGCGACGAGGAGCGAGAGGCCGATCCCGCCGACGCAGGCCGCCCAGCCGACCCGGTCGAAGATCTGGCCGAGCACGGCGCTGCCTACGAGCCCGCCGAAGAAGTAGGAGGCGAGGTAGATGCCGCTCGCCGAGGCGCGGTCGGTCGCCGCGGCGCGGCTCACGAAGCCGGTTGCCGTCGCCTGCGCGAAGAAGGTGCCGACGCCGATCAGCGCCAGGCCAACGAGGACGGCGGGAAGGTTCGGCAAGAGGACGAGCGGAAGGCCGAGCGCGGCGACGGCGAGCGAAGCGCGAAGCGTCGTCTGCGTGCCGAACCGCGCGGCGACGCTTCCGGCGATCGGCGTCGTAATGATCGAGGGCAGGAACACGAAATAGACGAAGCCGACGCCCATCATCGAAAGCGACAGCGGCGCGCGCACCAGCACGAAGTTCACGTAGGTGAACGTGCCGATGAAGGCGAAGAGGATGCAGAAGCCGATGCCGAAGGCGGCGCGGAGCTCGGGCGTGCGGAAGTGCATGAGCATGGCGGCGAACGGCGAGGGCTGCCTCGAGGGGCCCATGTCGGCCATCGGCGGCGTGCGCGCCAGCCAGAAATAGACGATTGCCGCACCGGAGAGATTGAGCGCGGCGAGCATCAGGAAGCTTGCCGGCAGGCCGAGGTGGTCGGCGACGGCGGCGGCCATCAGCCGGCCGAAGAGGTTGCTCGCCACGTTGCCGGTTATGTAGGCCGCCGACGCTGCAGCGCCATCGGCGGCGCTGCAGCGCTCGCCGAGATAAGCGAGCGTCAATGCGAAGGCGGTCGACATGCAGACGCCCTGCACCACGCGAAGCGCGGTGAAGACCGTGAGGTCCGGCGCGATCGACAGAAGCGCGGTCGGGATCGAGAGGAGCGCGAGGCTCAAGAGCACACCGAGCCGGCGGTTGATCTTGCGGCTGAAGAAGGCGACCGCGAGCCCGCCAGCCGCCATGCCGAAGGTCGAGGCGTTGACGGCAAGACCCATCGCCGCCGGCGTTACGTTGTAAGCGTGCGCGAGCGCCGGCAGGATCGCCTGCGCGGCGAAGAGGTCGATGACGGTCAGGAAGGCGACCAGCCCGATCACGCAAGAGCGGCGGAAGGCGGGTGCGATGATCGAACGGTTCGGCATTTTATCCTCGCGGATCGGGGTAAGTCGTCAGGTTGAAGGAGGTGAAAGGCGCGGCGCCCATTGTGGGGGAGGGGCTGGATGCCGCGCCTTCCGTCGTGACCCAAGTGCGGTCACATCGCGTGATCGTTCTCGTCGTGCATGATGTCGAACGAGAGCAGCGTCACGGTTCCGTTGCTGAGGTTCTTCCACCAGTGTGCGACTTCGTGCGACTCGACGGCGACATCGCCTGCCGGGTGGACGATCGGGGCGGCGCAGTTGCTGGCGTATTCGTTGATCTCGCCCTCGATGATGTAGATCAGCGCCGGCCGGTCGCCGTGACTATGCCAAGGGACGATGCCGCCCGGCTCGATCGTGAGCTTGCGGACGCGCATCTTGCGGTCCTTCAGCATCGGCCCCTCTTCGGCGAGAGGAAGCATGGCGAGCACGGTGTCGGTGACGCCGACCGCCTCGACTTTGACCGGCTCGCGCGCATTCGCCATCTTCTTCTCCGCCGGGCATTCCCCGGCGAAAGCGGCTCCCGTGAAGACGACGCCGGCAAGCAGCCCGACGACGAGCGCGGAGGTCTTCATTCCTTTCAACATCGCTTGTCTCCTGAATCTGTGCCGCGACGACGCGTCCGGCATGGGAGCAAGCATCGGGAATGTGGGCGATGAACGGAAATACCGAGTGCGAACGGATTTGATAGAACGCCGCTATCAGGTGCGAGCTCACCTGCCTCGAGGAGAGGCTCAATTGCCCTCATCCCGAGATCCGAGGAAAGGCTGCGCGAGCCTGGAAGGGGCGGAGCGAAGCACCTCTGCATAAGGGGGGCGGTGACCTCCGCATCCCTTTCGCAACGCCGAGGAAAAGAAAAAGGCCCGAACGTTGCCATCCGGGCCAGTCTGCAGGCGGGGGGAGAAGAGGGAGCGCGGTTCACAGATAGCGGGCGCGGACGTCGACGGTCGATTCCTTGCCGAGCTTGTCGAAATTTGATTCCAGCCAAGTCTCGGCGCGCTCGCGGCCGATGTCGCGGAGGTGCATCAGGAATTCCCAATCGGCGTTGAGTTTTGACGCGACGCCGAGCCCGCGCATCACGTCGTCGGCCTCGATCGCGTGCAGCATCATGTGTTTCGCATCGCCTTTCTTGAGCTTGCCGTCCTCGATCAGCTTGGTGACGAAGGAAATCGCCCGCATCTCGCGCATGAGCGAGGAGTTGAAGCTGATCTCGTTGATGCGGTTCATGATGTCGCGCGCGTTGGTCGGCACGTCCGGCCGCTCAGCCGGATTGATGTGCACGATGACGACGTCGGCGCTGTCGCAATTGTAGATGAGCGGGAAGATGGCGGGGTTTCCCATGTAGCCGCCGTCCCAATAGTGCTCGCCGCGGATCTCGACGGCCTGGAACATGAAGGGGAGGCAGGTCGAGGCGAGCACCGCGTCGGCACAGACTTCCGCGCCGGTGAAGACCTTTACCTTGCAGGTGCGGACATTGGTGGCCGAGAGATAGAGCTTCACCGCGCAGTCGCGCTGCAGCTTCTCGAAGTCGACGACCTCTTCGAGCACCTGCTTCAGCGGATTGATGTTGAGCGGATTGAGCTGATAGGGCGAGAAGACACGGGAGAGGATATCGAAGGCGAGATAGGCCGGCGAATTCTCCAGGCCGTGATTGTGCGTCAGCCGGTCAAAGGGAGAGGGCTGCAGCGGCGAGAACATCGCCGAGCGGGCGATCCGCCGCCAGAACGTCTTCAACGCCCGCTTGGCGCCTTCGCGCCCACCGACCGAGAGGCCGTAGGCGAGGACGACCGCGTTCGCCGCGCCGGCGCTCGTCGCGCTGATCCCCTCGAAACCGATGCGCTCGTCTTCGAGCAGCCGGTCGAGCACGCCCCAGGCGAAAGCGCCGTGCGCCCCGCCGCCTTGCAGCGCGAGGTTGATGGTCTTCGTCGCCGCGGCGGCCTTTGTCGCCTTTTTCGGCGCGATGTCCGAATGCATGTTCATCGGTCGCTCCCTCGATCGCGGCCGAAAAGGCCACGCGCATGTCTCGGCATCCGATGCCGATGGCGGGAACGTCCCAATTTCGGGGCGCGAGCGGAAATACCGGGTCGCTGCCGTTTCGATAGGGGAGAGCTATGGCGGCGGCGGCAGTCAGGGCGCGCGCTACGCGCTCTTCGGGACTGCCATTTCGCGATGCTCGCGATCCGAAACCTGAGCCAGGTCGAGCACCTTCTGGATGTCGGCGGCGCGGCGGAACGACGGCTCCTCCGTCTTGCCGCCGCGAACCGCCGCGACAAAGCGCTGGTAATTGGTTTCAACTGGGTCGCACGGAATGTCCCGCCAATTGGCGGTGTCGAGGTCGGCGCCCATGCAGGCGCGCAGATGCGATCGGCCCGTATCGTAGATCATCTCGATCGAGCCCTTTTCGCCGTAAACGCGAAGCCTCAATTGGTCGAGCTGCCCGGCCGCCGTGCGGCTCGCCTGGATCGTGCCGAAGGCGCCGTTGGAGAAGCCCACGTTCATCGCAAACGCGTCGTTGGCGTCGAGATCGTATTCACCGATTCTGTTCCCTGGCATTTTGTCGAACGTCTTCAGCCGGGCGAAGACATGGGCGACGTCAAGACCAGAGCCGTAGGATGCGAAATCGACGATGTGGATGCCGATATCGCCGAGGCACCCGTTCGAGCCGTGCTTCCTGGAAAGGCGCCAGAGCCATCGGCTCTCCGTCTTCCAGTCGCCCCAGGCCTTGCCGACAAGCCAGCTCTGAAGGTGCGTCGCTTCCACGTGCCGCACGGCGCCGATTTCGCCGTCGAGCACCATTTGCCGCCCTCTCTGCAGGGCCGGCGAGTTGCGGTAGGTGAGGTTGACCATGCCGACCAAGCCGGCCTTCTCGATCGCCTCGGTCATTTCCATCGCCTTGGCGGCGTCGGTGGCGAGCGGCTTCTCGCAAAAGACATGCTTGCCGGCGGCGATGGCCTGCATCGTGGTCGGATGATGCACGGCGTCGGGGGTGACGTTCCCCACGGCGTCGAATGCGCCCCAGGCGAGCGCCTCCTCGATGCTCGAGAAGCGCCGATCGATCCGGTGCTCGGCGCAAAACGCCGCGAGACGCTCCGGCACGACGTCGACCCCGCCGGCGACGCTAACGCCTTCGATGGCCGAGAAATTGCTGGCGTGTCGGTTGGCCATGCTGCCCGTGCCGAGGATGAGCAGACGCATCGCCGCAGACCTCAACTCGGCTTCGTCGCCTCGAAGCTCGGCACCTTGGCGGCAAATTCGTCGAGCCAGGCGACGAGTTTCGGGTAGCTCTTCCGCCATTCGCCGGCGAAGCGGAGGTCCTGGTAGCCGAGCGCGCAGGCGACCGCGATCTCACCGATATTCGGCGTGCCGGAAAGCTTCGGCGGCGCCGCTTCGAGCGCCGCGAGCCCGCGCGCGACCTTGCCCGTCTGATGCTCGACCCAGCGCGCACTGTGGGTCTCGGGCGCGCGCCAGCGCGTTTCGTAGACCCTGAGCACCGAGGCGTCCATGATGCCGTCGGCAAGCGCCTGCAGCGCCAGCACGCCGAAGCGCGCTGCGCCTTTCGGGATGATGACGCCGCCGCCGGCCTCCGCGTCGAAGAACTCCGCGATCACGCGGGAATCGTAGAGCGCCGTCCCGTCTTCCAGGATGAGCGCCGGGATCTTGCCGAGCGGGTTCTCGCGCCGCAGCGGTCCTGCCGCGTCGGTCGTGTCGGTCGCCTGCGCATCGATGCGGTCGCTGAGTCCGCAGATCGCCGCGGCGATCTGCACCTTTCGAACGAACGGCGAGGCCGACGCGCTTCTGAGCGTCCACATTGTGTCATCCCCTCATTTTCTCAATGGATGCCGGAAGACGGTGGGAGGGGCGGAAGCGCCCCCGTCTCAGTCGGCGAGGATCACCGGACGGTGCGGCAGTCGCCGTCGTGCACGTGCCATGGATCGAGGCCGGGCACGCAGAAGTCGATGTCGCGGCCGATCCCGGCGAAGCCAAGCCCGTGTTCGATCACGTAGAAGACCGGATGCGCGCTTCCGTTGGTCATCACGGCGTCGGCCCGGCAATAGTCGCGCTTGACGAGGCCCGGCTCGGCATAGCGATGCCCGCTCGGCCGCGGATTGCCGATCGAGGCGATGAGGAAGCCGCGGTGCAGCACGTTGCGCTCCGCGTAGGCGTAGCGACCCTTGATGCGCCCGAGCACGCCCGAACCCGCACAGGCCGTGTCGGCCGACACCATCGCGCGATGCGGCGACGGCGCGGCGTAGTCGGCCGCCTGTGCGGAGCCAAGCCCGAGAATGAGCACAAGCGCCACCAACGAATGATTTGCTGACATGGGGGAATTCCTAGCCAATTCGTCGCCGGGCCGCACCATGCTGTCGCCGTTACTGCGCGGCTCTTGCCAAACTCTATCGCGCCTGAGACGATCACGAAAGCCGGCTCCGGAAGTGGGGCGAAAGTTCGTGGCGGACCTTGTCGTCGGAGGCTCTTGTCTGGAGCTGAGGCGCAGGGCGTGAATTGGCGTTCTGCTTCCCCTTGGGCCGCAATCGGGGCTTGGCCAAGACCCCGGCGAGGCAGGGAGAAGACATGAGCGACAATGGACGCAAGACCGGCCCCAGATGCTTTGCGATCGTGGGCCCGTTCGCGAGCGGCAAGACCAGCCTGCTTGAAGCAATCCTCGCCCGCACCGGCATCGTGGAGAAGCCGGGCGTCGTGGCGAACGGGAACACGGTCGGCGATTCCTCGCCCGAGGCACGCGCCCACTCGATGAGCGTGGAGCTGAACGTCGCCGAGACGACGTTCATGGACGAGACCTTCACCTTCCTCGACTGCCCCGGCTCGGTGGAGTTCAACTACGAGAGCGAGCCGCTCGTCGCCGGCATCGACGCGGCAATCGTCGTCGCCGAGCCCGACGAGAAGAAAATTCCGGCGCTGCAGGTCGTGCTCCGCCACCTCGAAGAGCGCGGCGTCCCCCATTTCCTCTTCCTGAACAAGATCGACAAGGCGTCGATGGGCGTGCGCGACGCGCTTCAGTTGCTGCAGCCCGCCTCCGAGACGCCGCTTGTGCTTCGCCAGATTCCGATCTGGAAGAACGAGATCGCGACCGGCTTCATCGACCTCGCGCTCGACCGCGCCTTCGTCTACCGCGAGCACGCGCAAAGCGAGGTCATCGAGCTCGACCCGAACGAAGCGAATCGCCGCGACGAGGCGCGCTTCTCCATGCTGGAGCGCCTCGCCGATCACGACGACGCGCTGATGGAACAGCTCCTGGAGGATATCCAGCCGCCGCGCGACAAGGTGTTCTCCGACCTCGCCGCGGAGCTTCGCGCCGGGCAGATCGTGCCGGTGCTGATCGGCTCGGCCATCAACGGCAACGGCATCCTGCGGCTCCTGAAGGCGCTCCGCCACGAGGCGCCGAACGTCGAGGATACGCGGAAGCGCCTCGGCATCGCCGACGCGTCGAAGACGCTCGTGCAGATCCTGAAGACCATCCATACGAGCCACGCCGGAAAGCTCTCGGTGGCGCGCGTGCTCGCCGGCAAGGTCGACGATTCGATGGAGCTTCAGACCGCGCGCGGCGATGTCGGCAAGGTCTCCGGCATCTATCGCCTCGTCGGGCAGAAATCGACCAAGCGCGGCGCCGCCGAGGCAGGCGAGACGGTGGCGCTCGGCAAGGTGGAGCCGGCGCAGACCGGCGACACTTTGGGGCCGAAGGGCGCAGCGGTGAAGCAGCTTGCGATCCCGCCCGCGCCGCAGGCGGTCCTGCGGCAGGTCGTGAATCCGGCGGAGCGCAAGGACGAGGTGAAGCTCTCCGCCGCGCTACAGCGCATGGTGGAGGAGGATCCTTCGCTGAGCGTCGACCACCGGCAGGACACCGGCGAGACGCTGCTCGGCGGGCAGGGCGAGATGCATCTTCGCGTTGCCGTCGAGCGGCTGACCAGCCGCTTCGGGCTGCGACTCGAGACGCGGCGCGCGCTCGTCCCCTATCGAGAGACGATCCGCGCCACTGTCGAGAAGCGCGGCCGCCACAAGAAACAGTCGGGCGGGCACGGGCAGTTCGGCGACGTGGTGCTCGAAGTGAAGCCGCTGCCGCGCGGCTCGGGCTTCGTCTTCGACGATACGATCACCGGCGGCGTCGTGCCGAAGAACTACATACCGGCGGTCGAGCAGGGGGTGCGCGAGGCGCTGAAGAACGGGCCGCTCGGTGGCTTCCAGGTGGTCGACATCGGGGTGACCTTGACCGACGGCTCCTATCACGACGTCAATTCCTCCGACCAGGCGTTCAAGATGGCGGGCATCCTCGGCATGCGCGAGGCGTTGCCGGACGCGCGTCCGGTGCTGCTTGAGCCGGTGCTGAGGGTGAAGGTCGCAGTTCCGAGCGAGAACACGGCGCGGGTGAACGCAATTGTCTCCGGACGCCGCGGTCAGCTCATGGGCTTCGACGCGCGGCCCGGCTGGCATGGCTGGGACGTGGTCGAGGCGCTGATCCCGGAGGCGGAGATCGCCGATTTGATCATCGAGCTCCGTTCCGCGACCGCCGGCGTCGGCACCTTCACCGCCGAGTTCGACAAGATGGCCGAGGTGACCGGGCGGCTCGCCGACGACATCCTGGCGCACGCGAAGCCGCAGGCAGCTTAAGCGATAGCCGCTGCACGGGCTTGGTGAGCGGCCTCAGGCCGCTTCGCCAAGCTCGCGGCGCTCGCAGATGCGGTCGATGAGGCCCCACGCCTTTGCCTCCTCGGCCGTCATGAAGTGGTCGCGGTCGAGCGTACGCTCGACTTCGTTGTAGGTGCGGCCGCAATGCTTCACGTAAAGCTCGTGGATGCGCTGCTTCGTTCTGACGATGTCCGCGGCGTGGCGGGCGATGTCTGAAGCCTGGCCCTGGAACCCGCCCGAAGGCTGGTGCACGACGATACGGGCATTCGGAAGCGCGCAGCGTTGTCCCTCCGCGCCCCCCATGAGGAGAAGCGAGCCCATCGATGCGGCGAAGCCCATGCAGAGCGTCGAGACCGGGCTTTGAATGAACTGCATCGTGTCATAGATCGCCAGCCCGGCGGTCACGGAGCCGCCCGGCGAGTTGATGTACATGGCGATCTCCTTCTTGGGACTTTCCGACTCCAGAAAGAGGAGCTGCGCACATACGAGAGCCGACATGCCGTCTTCGACCGGCCCGTTCACGAAGATGATCCGCTCCTTCAGGAGGCGCGAGAAGATATCGTAAGCACGCTCGCCGCGGTTCGACTGCTCCACGACCATCGGCACGAAATTCATCGGGCTGCTCAGGGTTTGTTTCCCAGGCTCAAGCTGCCAGCCGCATCGTGGTCTCGCGGCTTCGTCTCAGCGGACGCGAGCAGAATTTGCCGCGTAGGCCTGCGATAGGAGGACGGCGCGCAAACGTCTGTTGCGGGGCAGGTGCAGAAAGGGTTGCGGCGAAGCCTTCGTGCACGATGCGGAGATGCGTGCCGCCCGTTCCGGACTCCGCGAGCTCGAACGTTACGATGCTGTCCAGATCGGGGAGACCTCCGTCGTATTCGAAACTCCGCCAGCGGCAGCGGAGCAGGCGGTTTGGCTCTTCGGTCAGCGTCTCAAGCTCGACGGTGTGACCGTCCTTGCCGAAATCCAGCCGGAACCGTCGGCCGTCATCCGCGGATTGGATCGCGTCCGGCTCGAGCCACGCGGCGAGCAGCTCCGGTTCCGTCAGAGCACGCCAGACCTTTTCGGGAGGCTCGTCGAGATCGCATTCGAAGAAGATTGAGTCTGCAATTTCGGCGCGCTTGCTGTCATCCGTCATTGGTCCATCCCCTTGAGGACATCCTTCAGCTTCTCGATCCGCCGCGGCCAGAACGTCCGGTAGCGGTCAACCCAATCAAAAAGCGGCATGAGCCCGGCCGGGTCACCACGATAGTACGCGTGGCGCCCCTCGCGGCGCTCGCGAACCAGCCCGGCGCCGCGGAGCGCCGCCAAATGCTGGGAGATCGCAGGCTGCGAGATCGGGAAGCCGGCCTTCAGCTCCGATACGCTCATCTCCCGCGCGATGAGGCGCTCGAACACCGCGCGTCGCGTTGGATCGGCGAGAGCCCGGAAGACGTCCTTCTCCATCATGCGAGACGCATAAGTGATTGCTTATACGTTGGCAAGCGACAAGGTGAGTGCGAGAGGATTGGCCCTAGCGCGGAATTGATGCTTTGCGAGCATCAAATCCAAAAACCCCGCCTATGGATCGGCCGTATAATGTGCGAGGCAGGGGAAAAGCTTCGCCATGGCCGACCGAGTTCAAAAACTCCGCACCTATTTCTACCGCCACAGTCTCGTTGTGCGGGTGACGCACTGGGTGAATCTGCTCTGCATGACGCTTCTCCTGATGAGCGGCCTGCAGATCTTCAACGCCCACCCGGCGCTCTATATCGGCCAGAAGTCGACCTTCGACGATCCCGTCCTCGCGATGGGCACCATGCAAGGCGACAACGGCAGCCCCGTCGGCGTGACCGAAATTCTCGGAAAGCAATTCGACACGACCGGCGTCTTCGGGCTGTCGAAGTCGTCGACCGGCCGCTGGACGTCGCGCGGCTTTCCCTCCTGGCTTACCGTTCCCGGTTACCAGGACCTCGCGACCGGCCGCCGCTGGCACTTCTTCTTTGCCTGGCTCTTCGTCATCAACGGCCTCGTCTACATCGGCTACACGCTTTTGAGCGGGCATTGGCGGCAGCTCGTGCCGACGGGCGAGCAGCTTCGCCATATCGGCTCCTCGGTCCGAGAACACCTGCTCCTCCGCTTCCCAAGGGGGGAGGAGGCAAAGTCCTACAACGTGCTGCAGAAGCTCGCCTACTTTGGCGTGATCTTCGTGCTTGTGCCGATCCTGATCCTTGCGGGCCTGACGATGTCGCCTGGCGTGGACTCAGCCTTCCCCTGGCTTCTCGACATCTTCGGCGGGCGGCAGACGGCGCGAACGATCCACTTCATCTGCGCGACGCTGATCGTTCTCTTCGTGCTCGTGCACGTATTCATGGTTCTGATCTCGGGCGTGTGGAACAACATCCGCTCGATGGTCACCGGCAGATACCGGATCGAAACGGAGGAGCAGCCGCATGCCGCGGAATAAATCCTCGCTTGACAGCAAGCCGAGCCGCCGGAGTTTTCTGCGCGGCCTTAGTGTTGCAACCGGCACGCTGGCCCTTTCCGGCTGCGACGCGCTTTCGCAGGCGCCGTGGTTCCGCAACATCCTCTTCTTCGACGAGCAGGTGACGCGGCGCGTACAGCGCCTTTTCGTCAGATCAAACGACCTTGCGCGCGAATACACCGAGGCCGATCTCTCACCGGAGTTCAGGGCCAACGGCTCGACCTCGGTGGACGACCCGGCCTACCAGGCGATGGCCGCGAACAACTTCGCCGACTGGAAGCTGAAGGTCGACGGACTTGTGGAGAATCCGGGCGAATTCACGCTCGCCGACCTCCGCGCCATGCCGTCGCGCACGCAGATCACCCGTCACGACTGCGTCGAGGGCTGGAGCTGCATCGGCAAATGGAAGGGCGTGCCGCTCGGCCACGTTCTCGAACAGGTGAAACTCAAGCCGGAAGCGCGCTACATCGTTTTCCATTGCGCCGACACGCTTTACGGCGAGGCTCTCTATTACGAGAGCATTGGGCTCGAAGACGCCGTCCATCCGCAGACCATCCTCGCCTACGACATGAACGACGCGACGCTCACCATTCCGCACGGCGCGCCGCTCCGTGTCCGGGTCGAGCGCCAGCTCGGTTACAAGATGGCGAAATACATCATGCGCATCGAGGCGGTCGAAAGCTACGCCAACCTCTTCGACGGCAACGGCGGCTTCTGGGAAGACCGCGGCTATGAGTGGTACGGCGGAATCTGAGAGCGAGCTTCAAAAACTCCAGCGGCGCGCGTTGGCGACGAGAAAATCGCGGAACACGGTGACGCGCGCCGAATCCTTCAGCTCCGCCGGATAGACGAAGAAGCCGTCGAAGCTCGGCACCTCGTAGTCGGGGAGGATCTGTACCAGCGCCGATTGCGGGCCGACCAGATAGTCCGGCAGGAGCGCGATGCCGACGCCCTTCTCGACGGCGCGGCGTATGGCGTTGACGTTGTTGACGGAGAACACCGGCTGGCGCGCATTGCCCGGCTCGCGCCCGGCGGTGCAGAGCCAGTTCATCGTCTTCAGGTAGGTCGGCGCGTTCTCGCCGAAGATGACGATGCGATGCTTGTCGATGTCGTCGGTGGTCTTCGGCTCGCCGAAACGGTCGAGATAATCGCGCGACGCATAGACGTGGAAGTGCAGCGTAAAGAGCCGCCGCTGAATGAGGTCGGGCTGCGTCGGCGCGCGCAGCCTGATCGCCACGTCGGCCTGGCGCATGGCGACGTCGAGCTCCGAATCGTCGAGGATCAGCTCAAGACGAATGCCCGGATAGAGGTCGATGAACTCGTTGATGCGCGAGGTGAGCCAGGTCGAACCGATGCCGACGGTGGTCGTCACGCGCAGCGTGCCGGTCGGCTGACCGCGCGAATCGACGAGCTGGGCGCGAACGTTTTGAAGCTTCAGCGCGATGTCGCGCGCCGCGCGCATCAGAAGCTCGCCCTCTTCGGTGAGGATCAGGCCGCGGGCGTGGCGGTGGAAGAGGGGGGTGCCGAGCTCCTGCTCGAGCGCGCTCACCTGCCGGCTCACCGCCGACTGGCTCATGCCGAGCAACTCGCCGGCGCGCGTAAACGAGCCCTCCTGCGCGGCGGCATGGAAGATGCGCAGCTTGTCCCAGTCGATCTCGCCGCGTTGGACGGGCGGTCCCGGCTCTTGCACGTTCAAGCGCTTCTACTCCGCTGCTTCGCGCGTAGTCTCTACGCCGAACAGGTACTTCTCCGCTTCCAGCGCCGCCATGCAGCCAAGCCCCGCCGCGGTTACGGCCTGACGAAACACTTCGTCGGTCACATCGCCTGCCGCATAGACGCCCGGAACGCTGGTCGCGGTCGAATCCGGCGCCGTCCAGATATACCCGCTCGGCTTCAGCCTGAGCTGCTCCTTGAACAGCGACACGGCCGGCTCATGACCTATAGCAATGAATATGCCGTCAACGGAGATGTCCGACTTTTCGCCGGTTTTCGCGTTCTTCAGCCGCGCACCGGTGACGGCGGGCGGAAAGCCGCTCTTGCCCAAGACCTCGTCGAGGACCGCGTCCCAGACGACTTCGACGTTGTCGCGCGCGAGCAGACGCTCCTGCATGATGCGCTCGGCGCGGAACGCGTCGCGCCGATGCGCCACCGTCACCTTGTGGGCGAGATGCGAGAGGTAGATCGCCTCCTCGACTGCCGTGTTCCCGCCGCCGACGACGAGCACGTCCTTGCCCTTGAAGAAGAAGCCGTCGCAGGTGGCGCAGGCGGAGACGCCAAAACCCTTGAAGCGCTCCTCGGAGGGAAGCCCGAGCCAGCGCGCCTGCGCGCCGGTCGCGACGATGAGAACGTCGGCGGTCCAGATATCGCCGCTGTCGAGCGTCAGGCGGAAGGGCCGCTGCCTGATGTCGGCCTCGACCACGGTATCGGAGATCATGCGCGTGCCGACGTGGAGCGCCTGTTCGCGCATCTGCTCCATCAGCCATGGGCCCTGGATCACGTTGGCGAAGCCCGGATAGTTTTCGACGTCCGTGGTGATCGTCATCTGTCCACCGGGCTGCAGGCCGGCGATCAGCACCGGCTCGAGCATGGCCCGCGCCGCATAGATCGCCGCCGTGTAGCCGGCCGGGCCGGAGCCGAGGATCAGAACTCGTGCGTGATGATGTTGGGCCATCGTTTCGGCGCCCCTAGCTCGCCTTGCGGAAGGGATTGAGCTTCTTGATCGTCGAGGAGATGCGGTGGCGCCCCTGCTCGCGCGCAACCACCGACTTGTCGGTCACCCAGTTCATCTGCACGGCGCGGCGCGGGCCGTCGAAGGGGAGATGCCCGTGCCAGGAATTTTCCGAGCGGCGGAAGACGAGAAGCGTGCCGCCATGCGGCGGGACCTCCTCCGCGTAGTCCTCGATGTCGGTGCCGCTGCGAAGGACACGGAGCCGTCCGCCGTCCTTGTCCCATTTCTCGTTCATGTAGAGGAGGACGGTGATGAGCTTGGTGGTGGAATTGGTGTGGATCTTGCCGTCGGTCGCGCGGCACTCGCCGCGCACGGTGAACATGGTCGGGCGCGATGCCAAGTCGATGCCGAATTTGGCCTCGATCGCATGGCGAAATTCCGGCCCGTTGAGTTCATCGAGGAGCGCCTTGAAGTGGCCGGAGATTCCGACCTCGGAGAGCGGATGCGAGCCCGGCCCGGGCACCGCCGGATAGTCGCCCACCACGCGGGGGAAGCGGTCCGCGCGCACGAAGTCCGGCACGACCAGGTAGTCATAGGGCTTGCGCTTCAGCGGTGTGCGCTCGAGCGCGTCGATATCGAGATAGGCCATAGTCCTCGACCGGTCAGAGGCGCCGCTCGAAGCCAAGCGGCCGGCCGGAAGGGAGATAGTGGAAGGCGGCGCGGGCTTCAAGAATGCCGGCGCCTGCAACATCCGGCGGCGGCACGTCGCCCAGCGCCCTGGACAGGCGGCGGCGAAGTCCTCTAGATCGGCGGACGGGGCGTTTGCAACGCGGGAATGCCGCAGGGAGCGGGGCTTTCGGGGGCAGCGCCGGGAATTTCGAGGGGACACGAATGAGCACGCTCTCCGACACGATCAAGAAGAGCCTGACCGAGTCGGTCGATACAGCCGAGAGGCGCACGGCGCCTTATCGCCATTGGATTCTGCACCAGGTGCTTCCCACGAGCGTCTTCGACGAGCTCAAGGCTATGCCGTTTCCGGTCGCCGACCTCGGCGGCGTCTCGGGCACGCGCGAGGCGCACAACCCAGACCGCATCTATTTCTCCGGCGCCAACCTCGAAGCGTTCGACAACGCGCGGGCGACCGTGGAGGCGTTCCAGGACCCGAAAATCGTGGCGCACCTCGCCGGGGTCTTCGGCGCGCCGCTCGACAACACCTATATCCGTATCGAATACGCGCAGGACACCGACGGCTTCTGGCTGAAGCCGCACACCGATATCGGCGTGAAGATGTTCACGATGCTCCTCTACATGTCGGACGATCCGCGCCATTCCGACCTCGGCACCGACATCTACGCCGACGAGACCACGCATGCGGGGCGCCCGCCATTCGAGCCGAACTCGGCGCTGATCTTCGTGCCGGCGACGAACACCTGGCACGGTTTCGAGAAGCGGCCGATCCAGGGCGTCCGGCGCTCCATCATCATCAACTACGTGACCAACGACTGGCGCGCCCGCGAGCAGCTGGCGTTTCCGCAGCAGCCCGTCGCCACCGAAGCCGGGTGAGCGCCGAACGCGCTCTTTAAGAGGAGAGCGCTTCCGCCTCAGGCAAGCCCGAGCATTTCGCGGATGCGACGCGCCGGCTCAAGCGCCGGATAGATCGGCTGGCGCCCCGCGAAGCTCCAATCGAGATCGTCGCCCTCGATCGCCGAGACGAGTCCGTCGGCAAGCATGCGCTTCAGAAACGCCTCGTGCCGCACGCCCCGCCCTTCGAGCGGCAGCACGTGCACCGGCCGTCCGGTGGCGAGCGCCTCGGAGATCATCGAGATCGACTCGGCGGAGACGATCAGCCGATCGGCGAGAGAAAGAATGCCGAAATAGGGGTTCTCGCCGGTCTCGTCCCAAAGTGTCCCAAGCGACTCCGCCGCCAGCGCCGAGCCGATCGCGTGCTTCGCCGCCTCGCTCGTCCGCCGCGAGGGGGTGGCTGCCACCTGCATCCCGTGCTCGGCATGCGTCTTCCGCAACACGCGGACGAGACGTGACGCCACGCCATCGGTCAGCCGATAATTGCCGTTGTCACCGCCGACGAGCGCGCCGATGAGCGGCTGTCCTTCCGGACAGAGCCTCTCGCGCCATTTCGTCCGCGCCTCTTCAAGCCGTTCCGCCGTCACCCGATGCAGTGCCGTCGGCACCGCGACGACGTTCGCGCCGCGCACCCGGTCGTGCGGCATCGCGGCGACGAGGTCGAACTTGGCGCGTGCGAGCTCCGGGTTCTGCACATAGGCCGCAAAGGTACGGCCGCCGGAGAGGCGCTTCACAGCGAGCGCCGGCCCGATCGAGCGGCGGCCGCAGCCGACGATCAGGCGCGGCCAGGGCGGCGCCAGCCCGTCGCCGGAAGGATCGAGCGCCGCGAGCGGCATCGGAAGGAGGCCACCCGGAAGCGAGGCCCAAGGCAGCCGTACGACGATTCGCTTCTCCTCGATGGGGAGACCGACGGCTTCTGCCAGCCCAAGTGCCTGACTGCGCATGCCGGCTTCCCCCGTCGTCAGCACCCAGCAGACGTCCGTCATCGACCCGGCGCGTGAAGGAAGAGGATTTGGAGACGCACTTCGGGCCGGTTCACTCGGCGAGGCGCACGATCGCGCCGCGGTCTGCCGGGACGTCGCCCACGAGCGGCTCGGAATGCGCGCGCGCCGCGAGGCGCACGAGCGCGAGCGCAATTGCTATCGCATAAATGCTGCGGCGGAGGGCCGCCGAACGAAAAAACGACATCGCACGAATCCAAAGCGCCGCGGCTCACCCCGGCGCCTTGTATCTATTCCTTTCGGGTCGTGCGCGGAAGCGCCGGCTCAGCTCTTCACGGCCGCGATCGCCTCGGCGAGATCGCCATAGGGCTCGCAGGTCGTGCCGCAGCGCTTCTCGATCTCGGCCAATTGCGCTTTCGCGCGGGCGAGGTCGCCCTTTATCAGGTAGGCCTCGCCGAGATACTCGCGCACCAGCGTATAGTTCGGATCGAGCGCCACGGACTGGAGATAGTAGCCGATCCCCTCATCCGTCCGCCCAAGCTTCCGCGTGGCGTAGCCGCGGTAGTTGAGCGCCTCGGCGGTGTTCGGGTTCTTAAGGCGGTCAAGCGTCTGCAGCGCCTCGTCGTAGCGTCCTGCCTTGGCCAGCACGTAGGCATAGGTGGTGAGCGATTTGTCGTCGAGGCTCGACTGCGCGTCGACGCACGTCTGCTTCTGCTGGTTATAGACCTTGCCGGTCGGGCAGGTCGGGGTCTGGCCGCCGCTGCTGCTGGCGCCGCTGCCGGCCGCAAAGGCGGGCGCGGCGAGCAGGCCGCCGGCAAGGAGACTCGCGCTGACGATGGTGAGGAGTGATTTCATTCTGGTGCCTCGTGGCGAAGTGGGATGGCGGGGGCTGCCATCTGGGAACACATCATAAGCTGCGGCCGGCGTCACGGGCCGTCAATCTGACGTGAGCGGAGGTAGAATCGAGTTGGCCGGTCTGGCCTCTGTCGCGTCCTTTCCGAGTGACGCTGGGCTTACCGCAAATCGGCTCGATGCACCGGTCGAATTGCAACCGTTTACTGCCGATAAATTCAATGATAAGTTGAATTGAGACTCATCCCTCGGGAGGGGCTCGTCTGGGGGCGCCGTGGATTTGACGAATGTCATGGGGCTTGTGGAAAACGGCCTGTTGCTTTGGCTTGGCCTGCTCGCGGCATTCGTCCTGCGCGGGATTCTCACGGGCGCAATCAATACCAGCGGGCTGCTTAGCGACGAGCGGCGCGGAGACATCGCCCCTCAACGGGTGGCGCTCCTCCTTGCGACGCTTAGTTACGCCGCCTTCTACGTCACGACCGCGCTCAGGGCATCGCCTAATTCAGGGGGACTGCCAGACGTTCCCGACTCCGTGCTCACCGTCCTCCTTGGAACGAACGGGCTGTATCTGACTGGCAAGATCGCCGGCATCAAAAATAGGGGCTGATCATGGCGCCGTATCAACTTTCGCTGATCGTCGCGGTCATCGTGTCGATCATCATCTTGCTTCTCGCGCTTGCCGTCGTCTGGCAGATTTGGCGCGGCCGTTTGGATCTTGCGTATCTGCTTTCCGAGCCGGTCGACAAAGGCGGCGACGGCAAGCCGAAAGCCAGCCTCTCTCGGTTCCAATTCCTCGTCTTCACCTTCGTCATCGCCGGTCTCTATCTGGTGCTGTCACTTGAGGCGGGGACGCTGATCGAGGTGCCGAACGGGGCGCTCATGCTGCTCGGTATTAGCGGCGGCAGCTACCTGATCTCGAAATATTCGGGCATCGGCGGCAGTGACAAGGACAACGGCAAGAAGTGATGGGCGGGGCAAGAGCAAGGCCGTTTGCTGGGGGAGGACGAGCGCCATGCTGACGCAATTGACCTTCGGCCGTCTCGGCGCGATGGCGGTGTTGGTGGGAGCCACGCTCGGGCCCGCGCACGGGCAAGCGGTTCAGCCGGGTGAGGCTTGTGCGCACATTTTCGCTGAGACCGGCGTCCCCGAGATTGATGCTGATGTTGGCGCAGCGCCGGCGGGGCCCGCGCTCACTCGTACGTTCGTCTGCCGCGACGGCTACTCGTTGCTGCACAATGACCTCACGCACATTCCCGATTGGGTGGCCGAGGACGTGACTGCCGACGAGATCGTGGGCAAGGCGCAGAGGAAGAACAATTTCATGCCCGATCCGGAGACGCCACCGCCCGCCGGCGCGACACTGCAGAACTATAGCGGCAGCGGGTTCGACCGCGGCCATCAGGCTCCTGCCGCCGATTTTAAGAGCGACCAGGAGCTGATGGATCAATCGTTCTTCCTGTCAAACATGGCGCCGCAGATCGGTCAGTGCTTCAACCGCGGCATCTGGGCGGACCTTGAGGACGAGGTCCGCAACTGGGCGAAAACCCGTGAGCGCCTGATCGTGTTCACCGGGCCGATCTATCCCGACCCGGTCGCGACGATCGGCGATCTGGTCAAGAAGAAGCCCGGCGACGACGTGGCGGTCCCCGAGTCTTTCTTCAAGATTATTTATCACCCGGCGACGATGCACTCCGTGGCCTTCCTCCTTCCCAACAAACGTCTTTGCTCGCAGGACCCGAACGGCTTCGTCACCTCGATCAAGAATATTCGTGAGCTCACCGGAATCGATTTCTTCACCGCCCTCAGCCGGCGGCAGAAGACGGTGATCGAGCGCAACAAAGGTAACAACTGGGGTTGGTAAGTCGCGGTCGCCGTCGCTTGTCGACTTCGCTGAGGCGTCCGATAGAGACCGCCGCTCAGGCGCTGGCGCGGTTCCGCCAAGCATTGCCGCTGGCGTTGGCGGCAAGGGTATCGAGATGCGCGCGGAACTCCTCCTCCGGCATCGGCCGGCCGAACAGAAATCCCTGGAAGGCGTGGCAGCCGAATTGCCTGAGCAGCATGGCCTGCAGTTCCGTCTCCACACCCTCGGCGATGACGGAGATCTTCAAACTGCGCGCCATGTTCAAGATCGCCTGTACGATCTGGCGATCGCTTTCGTCGCTTTCGATGTCGCGGACGAAGGAGCGGTCGATTTTCAGCGTGTCGATGGGCAGCCGCTTCAGATAGGAGAGCGACGAATACCCGGTGCCGAAATCGTCGAGCGCGAAATGCACGCCGAGCGCCTGTAGCCGCTGGGTCACGGCGTTAACTGCTTCGAAATTGTCGAGCATGGCGTACTCGGTCAGCTCCAGCGTCAGCCGATCCGGTCGCGCCCCCGACTGCGCCAGCGCGTTCTCCACGACATCGGCGAATTCGATGCGGTTCATTTCGCGCGCGCTGACGTTGACCGCGAGCGTCAGGTCGCGCGCCAGCGGATCGGCTTCCCATTCCTTTAGCGTGACGCAGGTCGATTTCAGCACCCAGTGATCGATCAGGTCCATGAAGCCGCTGCGTTCCGCGATCGGGATGAACTCGCCGGCCGAAATAAGGCCGCGCTCGGGATGGTTCCATCTGAGCAGGGCTTCGGCCCCGAGGCATCGGCCGAGCCCGCTGACGATCGGCTGATAGTGGAGGAGCAGGCTGCCTTCCTCGGGAGCGCGGCGCAACTCGGAAGTGATGGCGAGCCGATCGCCGACTGCGATCTGCATACGCTCCTCGAAGAACCGCAGCGTGCCGCGCCCGGCCGCCTTTGCCTCGTACATGGCAAGGTCGGCATGCTTGAGCACGGCATCGGCGTCGTGATCGTTGGCGGAGAACACCACCGCCCCGATGCTCGCGGTCGTCTGGAACGTGTCGTCGGCGATGCGAAACGGCTGGTCGATGGCGGCGAGGATGCTCTCGCCGATGTTGCGCGCCCGCGTCTCGACCTCATCGACGGAGTCGCCCGGCGGCTCGATCTGGACGACGAACTCGTCGCCGCCGAGTCGGGCCACGATAGAGCCGGGGCCGACGCAGGCGCTGATCCGGCCGGCGATCTCGCACAGGAGCAGGTCGCCGACGTGATGGCCCTTGGTGTCGTTCAGCACCTTGAAATGATCGAGGTCCACGAACAGCAGCGCTCGCGGGCATTCTCGATCGGCGTTGAACGCCAGGATACGATGCAGGCGATTGTTCAGGAACACGCGATTCGGCAGATGCGTCAGCGTATCGAAATACGCAAGCTCATAGATCTTCGCTTCCGAGCGCTTCTTCTCCGAGGCGTCGACGATGTAGCCGTGCCAGAGCGTGGAGCCGTCGGGCTCGCGCTCGGGAACGGAATGCGCGAGCACCCATTTCTCCGTCCCGTTCGGCAGCCGCATGCGGTACTCGCATTGCAACGGCGTCATCGTATCGCGGGAATGCAGGACCGCCTGCGTGACGCGGTCGAAATCGTCGGGGTGAATGAGGTTGCGATAGGCGGTTGAATCCTCCGCGACCTCTTCGGGGGAGAGCCCCAGCATGTGGTAGAGCCCGATGCTCGCGTAAGGCATCGAGGTCTTTCCGTCCGCCGTCATGCGGTTCTGATAGAGACACCCGGACATGATCGACGCGATCTTGTCATAGCGGTCCTGCAACTTAAGCCGGTGCATCGTCTCCGTGACTTCGCGGACATTTCCCTCGTAGTAGAGCGGCTCTCCGGACTTGCGGTCGCGCACCAGGCGTACGCTCTCCTCGATCCAGATCCGCTCGCGGGTCTTATGCCTGTAGACCTCGGAGACGACGTTGATCACCCGGCCCTTCTCCAGGAGCGCTTGGTGAATTTCGGCGCGGCGGTTCGGATCGACGTACCATTCGCTGGCGATGTCGTCGCAGCAAGAGATGAGCTCCGCTTCCGTCTCGTAGCCGTTCAGCCTGACCAGCGCCGGATTGGCGCTGACCATTCTGCCGTCAAGCGTGGAGCGGAACACGCCCTCGCTGATGCCCTCGTAAAGGTCGCGGAAGCTCCGCTCCGAACGTCGCGCCGCGACCAGGGCGCCGTGACGATCATAGGCGAGCAGCGCGCAGCCGAGCGCGACCGCAGCGAATGCGGCGAGCAGCCATCCCTGCATCCACGCGCTGCCGAGCACGACCGGAAATGCCCTGACGTCAAGCGCGACCAGGCGCACGAAAGGCACGAAGGCGAGCGCGAGAAGCAATGCGCAACCGGCCGCACCGAGACGCACGCGAGCGGAAGCAGACACGCGCGCGACCGCCGACCGCGCATCCGCCGCGCTGGCAGACGATCCGTCGGCGCTCGACCGTGTCCGTATTGTCTCTTCTCTCTTGGTAGTTGCGATGGACTGTTGGATGCTCACAGCCTTGTCTTTCCAATCCGCCGACAACGGTTGCAGGAAATTGAAAAGAGAGCCTTAATTCCCTGAGAAAATTGCCGTTTCGTCGCACACGTTTCGCGTGAGTTTGTATGTCATTTGCTACAGGAGGTCGCGAAACTTTCCACGTTCAGGATGCAACCATGAGGTGGCAAAAGACTCCCCGGCGCAGCGGCCGGCGGGGATTGTCAGGAGGCTGCGGCTTGGGCGGGCGGACGCTCTCGCCATTTCACGCGGCGCGTACCATATTGCGCCGATGCCCCGAAAACGCTCCAATTCCACGCGGCCGAACAGCCCGGACGACCGTCGCGTAGAAGGATTTTCCGAAGCCCCGCAGGCTCGTCTCGACGGCCGTCCGCTGCCCGACGGTGCGCCGACGGGGCCAATCTCGGCATGGGCCGACGCGATCTCCGCCGACACCGAGGCGAAGCCGAAGCGGCGCGTGAAGGGGCGCGGCGATCCGACCCTTTCCGACCGCTCCATCCCCTTGAAGCCGGCGAAGGAAAAGCCGCTGACGACCGCTCGCGGCACGTCGATGGGCGGGCGCGCCACGGCGCGCGAGCGCGCTGGCGCCGGGCTGATGCCGGTCTCGGGGCTCGACGTGACGCTGGAGGACGCGGAATCGCGTCCGCAAGGCGCCGTCACCGCGACGGTCGAAGCGTTGTCGGACCTGATCGAGAAGGGCCGGCCGGAATTCCGCGACCACACCTGGGTGCCGCACCGCCCGCCGCGGCCGGAGAAGAGCGAGGGCGGCGTCCCGCTCAGGATCGTCTCGGAATTCGAGCCGAAGGGCGACCAGCCTGGCGCCATCGAAGAGCTGGTGAAGGGCATTTCGGAAGCCGGCGAGAACATGCAGGTGCTGCTCGGCGTCACCGGCAGCGGCAAGACGTTCACCATGGCGAAGGTGATCGAGGCGACGCAGCGCCCGGCACTGATCCTGGCGCCGAACAAGACGCTCGCCGCGCAGCTCTATGGGGAGTTCAAATCGTTCTTCCCGGAGAACGCGGTCGAGTATTTCGTCTCCTACTACGACTACTATCAGCCCGAGGCCTATGTGCCTCGGACGGATACGTACATCGAGAAGGAATCGTCGATCAACGAGCAGATCGATCGCATGCGCCATTCCGCGACGCGCACGCTGCTCGAACGCGACGACGCGGTAATTGTTGCTTCTGTTTCATGTATTTACGGCATCGGCTCGGTCGAGACCTACACGGCGATGACCTTCGGCCTGGAGATCGGACTTGCCATCGACCTGCGCCAGGTCGTCGCCGACCTGGTGGCGCTGCAGTACAAGCGCACCGACATGAATTTCATCCGCGGCTCGTTCCGCCTGCGCGGCGATACGCTGGAGCTTTTCCCCGCGCACTTGGAAGATCGCGCCTGGCGCGTCTCCTTCTTCGGCGACGAGATCGAATCGATCCAGGAGTTCGATCCGCTGACCGGCCAGAAGACCGGCGATCTGAAGGCCGTGAAAATCTACGCCAACTCGCACTACGTGACGCCGAAGCCGACGCTCGCGCAGGCGACGAAGAGCATCCGCGAAGAGCTGAGATGGCGGCTCGAGGAGCTGGAGAAGGCGGGTCGGCTGCTTGAGGCGCAACGGCTCGCGCAGCGCTGCCAGTTCGATATCGAGATGATCGAGGCGACCGGCTCGTGCGCCGGCATCGAGAACTATTCGCGCTACCTGACCGGCCGCAAGCCGGGCGAGCCGCCGCCGACGCTTTTCGAATATCTCCCCGACAACGCGCTCGTCTTCGTCGACGAGAGCCACGTCACCATCCCGCAGATCGGCGGCATGTATCGCGGCGACTTCCGCCGCAAGGCGACGCTGGCTGAATACGGCTTCCGCCTGCCGTCGTGCATGGACAACCGTCCGCTCCGCTTCGAGGAGTGGAATCTGATGCGCCCGCAGACGGTCTGCGTCTCGGCGACGCCGGGCGGCTGGGAGCTGAACCAGACCGGTGGAATCTTCGCCGAGCAGGTGATCCGCCCGACCGGGCTGATCGATCCGCCGGTCGAGATCAGGCCGGCGAAGAGCCAGGTCGACGATCTGCTCGGCGAGGTGCGCGAGGTGGCGGCGAAGGGCTATCGCACGCTGGTCACCACGCTGACCAAGCGCATGGCCGAGGACCTGACCGAATATCTGCACGAGCAGGGCGTGCGCGTGCGCTACATGCATTCCGACGTGGAGACGCTGGAGCGGATCGAGATCATCCGCGATCTGCGGCTCGGCGCATTCGATGTGCTGGTCGGCATCAACCTCCTGCGCGAAGGGCTCGACATTCCCGAATGCGCGCTGGTCGCCATCCTCGACGCGGACAAGGAGGGTTTTTTGCGCTCCGAGACGTCGCTGGTGCAGACGATCGGCCGCGCCGCGCGGAACGTCGACGGCAAGGTGATCCTTTACGCCGATAGCATCACCGGCTCGATGGAGCGGGCGATGGCGGAGACGAACCGCCGGCGCGAGAAGCAGGTCGAGTACAACACCGCGAACGGCATCACGCCGGAGTCGATCAAGCGCTCGATCCACGACATTCTCGACAGCGTCTACGAGCGCGACCACGTGCGCGTCGATACCGGCCTCGCCGACGAGGGCATGATCGGCCACAATTTCGAAGCGCACATGGCCGACCTGCAGAAGCGCATGCTCGAAGCCGCCGGCAACCTCGAGTTCGAGGAGGCCGGGCGCCTCCGCGACGAGATCAAGCGCCTGCGCGAGACCGAGCTCGCGATTTCCGACGATCCGCTGGCGCGCCAGAGCGAAGTGGAAGGAAGGGCGGGGGCGTTCTCAAGCGGCGGCCGACCCGGTGCACCGAAGGGGCGGCACGGAGGGGGAAAGGACGCAGGCGCGGCCTCCGGCCGGATCAGCGGCCCCGCCGGTCTTTCCTTCCGCAGCCTCGCGCGCAAGAACTCGCTCGACGAGATGACCGTCGGCCGAACCGAAATTCCGATGGGCGGCCTGCGCCCGCCCAAGCCGGAGGACGCGCCCGGCGCGACATCGCGTGAAAAGATCGGCACGGGGTCTTACGAGGACCCGCAAGAAGAGCGTCGTCGCAAGGGGCGGTCGAAGAAGAGCGGAAGGCCCGGACGGTAGCGAGTTCCCACTGCCGCGTATGATATGAAACGTCGGATATAAACTTGACATATCCGACGTTTCATATCATATAGCCGTGCATGAATAGTGAAACCGCGACGCAACAAGACCAGGCGATTTCCCTGCTCCACAACCGGGGCATCATGCGCCTGTCAGAGTTCACCAAAGCCGGTGTTACGGCGGCCACCGTGTCGCGCATGATGGAGAAGGGGCTCGTCACCCGGCTTGGCCGCGGCCTCTACCAGCTTCCCGATGCCGGCTTCGACATCAACCACTCGCTCGCCGAGGCCGCCAAGCTCGTGCCCAAGGGCACCGTTTGCCTCGTCTCGGCGCTTGCCTACCACGAACTCACCGACACCATCCCCTCGCGCGTCTGGCTGGCGATCGGCTCAAAAGACCGGCGGCCCCGCCTCACCAGCCCG
This sequence comes from uncultured Alphaproteobacteria bacterium, assembly GCA_963739005.1. GTDB lineage: Bacteria > Pseudomonadota > Alphaproteobacteria > Rhizobiales > Afifellaceae > DASWJZ01. Next base: position 447,268 of record CAVTYQ010000004.1, read on the forward strand.
CCGCTTCAAGTCGTCCGCTTTGGCCCCAAGGTGCTTGGCTCCGGTATCGACGAGCACGTCATCGAGGGCGTGACGGTTCGCGTCTTCGATCCGGCGAAGACCGTCGTCGATCTCTTCCGCTACCGGCAGAGCGCAGGCCGCCGCTACAAGCAAAGCCCCGGGCTCAACCTCGCACTAGAGGGACTGCGGGAGGCGCTCCGGACACGCAAGGCAACGCCGTCCGAGATCGCGCGCTACTCCGAGGAGGCGGGGATTTGGAAGATCGTCCGGCCCTATCTGGATGCGATCACCGCGAATGCCTAGGGAAGTACGCAACATCGGCGCCTCGGTGCGCGCCCGCCTCCTGAATCTGTCCAAAGAGCGCAACCAGACTTTCGACCTCTGCTCACCCGCTACGTCCTTGAGCGGCTACTCTATCGCCTGAGCCTGACCGCGCACCGCCAGCGCTTTGTCTTGAAAGGCGCGATGCCGATCACGACTTGGTTCGACGATCCGTTTCGCCCGACGCGCGATGTTGACCTTTTGGGTTTCGGAGATACCGACCCCGATGCGATGCTCAGGGTGTTTCGCGAAGTGTGCCAGGTCGAAGCCGATGACGGCGTGCCGTTCGATTCCAGCAAGCTCGTCATCGATCGCATCCGCGACGAATTGGAATATGACGGGTTGCGCCTTCGCACCGACGCCCTGATCGCGGGCGCGCGGGTGAGGGTGCTCGTCGATATCGGCTTTGGCGATGCCGTCGTGCCGGCGGCGACGGAGCTGGAGTTGCCTGTGCTTCTCGATCTGCCGCGCCCGCGCCTGCAAGTCTATCCGCGCGATACGGTAATCGCCGAGAAGTTCCAGGCGATGGTCATGCTCGGCCGCGCCAACAGCCGCATGAAGGACCTCTACGATATCTGGGTGCTGTCGCGGAGCTACGAGTTCAAAGGCGATAGCCTTGCACGCGCCATCGCCGCGACCTTCGCCCGCCGCAAGACCGCGATCCCGCTTGATCCGCCGGACGCGCTCACGCTCGCCTTTGCCGAGGATCCGGCAAAGCAGCACCAATGGGCGTCGTTTGCGGAAGGGATCGAACGCGAGCCCGTGCCACTCGCAGCCGTTGTCGATGATCTTGCCGCGTTCCTCATGCCACATTCCGAGGCGGCGCTGGGGCTAATGGATCAACGAATATGAGGGCGTGTCACTCCAGAGAGCCTCGAATTCGCTCTCGCCTCATTCGTGGCGCCACCGAAGAGCAAACCTTTCCGCATCCCAGCCCTGCGCTCGAAACGTCGCACTCGCGCGGAACGCTTTGCTGCCTTATGTCAGGGTTCCTGCTCTAATCCTCCCCGGAGCCTCCATGACCTCGCATCTCTTCTCGCCGCTTTCGATCGGCGGCCTTGAATTCCGCAACCGCATCGCCGTCGCGCCGATGTGCCAGTATTCGGCCGCCGACGGCTCGGCTACCGACTGGCATATGCAGCATTGGATGACGCTCGCAATGTCCGGCGCCGGGTCGGTGACGATCGAGGCGACGGCGGTGGAGCGGCGCGGGCGCATCACGCATGGTTGCCTAGGGCTCTATTCCGATGAGAACGAAGCGGCGGCAAAGCGCACGCTCGACGCGGCGAAGCGCGTCGCGCCGGATGGCACGCGCTTTGGCATCCAGCTCGCGCATGCCGGCCGCAAGGCCTCGAACCGGTTGCCATGGGAGGGTGGCGGGCCACTCAAGGCGAGTGAGGACCCGTGGCAGACGATCGGACCCTCGCCGATTCCATTTGATGCGGGTTGGAACGTGCCGACGCCGCTTGACGCGAAAGGGATCGCTGAGCTCCTCGAGCACTTCGTCGCCGCTGCGAAGCGCGCAGAACGCGCCGGCTTCGACTTCGTCGAGCTGCACGGCGCGCACGGCTACCTGATGCACGAATTCCTTTCGCCGCTCTCCAACAAGCGCGAGGACGACTATGGCGGGCCGCTGCAGAACCGCATGCGGCTCATTCTCGAAGTCGCGCGCGCCGTGCGCGCCGCGCTGCCGAAGCGCATGGTCGTCGGCGCGCGGCTCTCGGCGAGCGAATGGACCGACGGCGGCTTCTCGCCCGACGAGGCGGTGGTCGTCGCGCGCGCTTTGAAGGAAGCCGGCGTCGACTACATCTGCGCCTCCTCCGGCGGCAATTTCGCCAAGGCGCAGATCCCGATGGGGCCGCTCTACCAGGTGCCCTTCGCGGAGAAGATCCGGCGCGAAGCGGGCATCGTCACCCGCGCCGTCGGCATGATCACCGAGCCTGAAGAGGCCGACGCGATCGTCTCCGAAGGGAAGGCGGACATGGTGGCGCTCGCCCGCGCCGTCCTCGCCGATCCGCGCTGGCCCTGGCGGGCGGCCGCGGCGCTTGGCCATGAATTCACGACGCCACCACAATACGCCCGCGCCGCGCCGACAATGACGAAGTGGGCCGCCCCGGCCGAGACCAAGCGGGCGAGCGCCGCATAAGAACAACACAAGGAACACGCCGCTTCGATCCTTTGTCGGGGCGGCTAATCGTCAATAAATCTTCGGAACGCCGCTTCTCTCGACTGCGTTCTTCCTTTGCAGCATTCCGCTGCGGAGGAGTAGAAGATGAACAACAATCAGGGCGGACAGACCCGGCCGGGCCAAGGCAACGATCGAGACAAGCCGCAGAACCCAAATCAAGGCGGCCGCAGCGGTCAGAGCAGCCACAACGATCCGAAGCAGGCGCGGCCCGGCCAGCTTGGCCAGGATAACGAACGCAATCACGACAACGGAGAGCAGCGCCGCTAAGCGAGAGCACCGGATTTCCAGCAGGCGGGGCCCAGGGCTCCGCCTTTTTCCTTTGTTCCAAAACCGCGCCGAATTCGCGTTGCCGGCGAAGTAAGCTATGCTTGTGGGCGCCCGCGCGCCGTTGACGCGCGGCCAAGGGGAGGAATCGATATGCCTTACTACATGATCCAGGCTTCGTACAAGGAGAGCGCCGCCAAGGCTCTCGTCGCCAAACCGCAGGAACGCTCGGCGGTCGTCAAGAAGATGGTCGAGTCGCTCGGTGGCAAGCTCCACTCCTTCTTCCTCTCCTTCGGCGACTACGACGTCGTGGTCATCGCGGAGCTGCCGGGAAACGAGGCGGCAGTCGCGATGGGTCTTTCATCGGTCTCGGCCGGCGCGCTCAGCAAGTATCACACGACCGTGCTGCTCTCACCGAGCGAAGCGACCGGCGCGATGAAGAAGGCGAAGAAGGTCGCCTACACCCCGCCGAAATAGGTAGCGGCGGCGATGGCGGTGAAGCGGGCTGACGCGGGCGGCGCCGTCCGCGTCGGCATCGGCGGCTGGACCTACGCGCCCTGGCGCGGCGGCGTCTTCTATCCGGAGAAGCTGCCGGCGAAGCGCGAGCTCGAACATGCGAGCCGGCAACTCACCGCGATCGAGATCAACGGCACCTTCTATCGGAGCCAAGGCCCGAAGAGCTTCGCCAAGTGGCGCGACGACACGCCCGACGATTTCGTCTTTTCGGTGAAGGGCCACCGCGCCGTGGTCAACGCCAAGAAGCTCGGCGAGGCGGGCGGCGCGGTCGAGTGGTTCTTCAAGTCCGGCGTCACCGAGCTGGGCGAGAAGCTCGGGCCGGTGCTTTGGCAGTTCGCGCCGTTCAAGAAGTTCGACGCGGACGATCTCGGCGCTTTCCTGGCGCTGTTGCCGAGGGAGGTCGGCGGATTGCGGATCCGCCACGCGGTCGAGGTGCGCTCCAAGAGCTTCCTCGTGCCTGAGATCGTCGACCTGGCGCGTGAGAACGGGGTTGCGATCGTCTACGCCGATTCCGACGAGCACCCGGCGATCGCCGACGTGACCGCCGACTTCGTCTATCTGCGCCTGCAGCGGTCACGCGCCGACATCACGACCGGCTACGCGGCCGCCGACCTCGACCGCTGGGCGGCGCGCGCCAAAACCTGGGCGGCGGGCGGCGCCCCCGATGACATCCCGACGCTCGTCGCGTCCGCGCCGAAGAAGGCGAAGCGCGACGTCTTCGTCTTCTTCATCGCCAGCGCGAAGGAAAGGAACCCGGCCGCGGCCGAAGCTTTGATCAAGAAGCTCGGAGGCTAGAGATGAACGCAGAGCTGCAGAATTGGCGCGCCTCGGGAAGGAGCGTCGTCAGCACCTTCATCGTCGTGCCGCAGGCGATGCGCATCGTCGATTTCGCGCAAGCCGTCTTCGACGCGCAGATGCTGCGCGAGCCGCTCTTCCATGCCGACGGATCGCTGTGGAACGTCGAGCTCGATATCGGCGGCTCGACGGTGATGGTCGGCGAAGCGCGCCGCGGCATGGAGCGTCCGGCCTTCCTCTACGTGCACGTTGAGGACTGCGACGCGACATTCCAGAAGGCGCTCGCGGCCGGCGCCAAGCCGATCGCGCCGCCGCAGGATCAGTTCTACGGCGACCGCGACGGCGGCGTGGAGGACGCCGCCGGCGACTGGTGGTGGATCGCCACGCACCGCCAGGACCTTTCCGCCGCCGAGATCGAACGGCGCGCGCGCGAGGTGGAGAAGGAGCGCGGCGCCTGAACCGTCGCCGCGTCTCCCGAAGCGCTGGGAGCTATTGCTTCTCCACGAAAAAGGAGAGGCCGGCGCGATGGCCGGCCCCAAGGCGGACAGGAGGTTGAGCGGAAGCGGACGCGTCAGGCGGGAGGACAAGCCGTTGCGTCCGATACGCGAGTTGGAATGTGCCAGGGTCGCGTGTCGGTATCGTTGCACGGACGCGGCAATCGGGTTTCGCGAGGCGGGAGTAATGTTTCGTTGGCGCGGGCGGCTCCGCGCCAAGCTTAAGGTAAATAAAGGGTTTCCGTCGCGCGCCGGCTCCGGGGGTGAGACAAACGTCGGCCAAGTGGGCCGCTTGAGCGCAACGCGTGGAATGCGGCCCTTGGAGGCTTCGCATGTCGCGTCTCATCCGGCGCTTTGCCGCCGATCAATCGGGCGCCTCGGCCGTCGAATACGGGCTGGTCGTGTCGCTGATCTCCGTAGCCATCATCGGTGCGCTCGTCGTGCTGGGGGTCAATCTCCGCGACAAGGCGGAGTACATCGCCGAGCAGATCCACACCTCCGGACGCTGACGGGCGGGGGGCGCCGTTAAGCGGCTGTTTAGGTTGCGGTGACATGAATCCGGAGCGCGGTTATGCGCGCGTCCCGCGCCGGGTTAGACGGCGCCATCCGGGTGAAGTCATGTTCAAGCGTACCCTTGCACTCATCACTCCTTTCGCTGTCGTGCTCAGCGCCGCCGCTCCGGCGAAGGCGAATGGCGGCGACGCGTTGCTCGGCGGCGTAGCCGGCTTCGCGGTCGGCACGCTCTTCGGCACCGCCGTGGCCCAGCCGCGCTATTACGCGCCGGCTCCGGTCTACGTCGCGCCGCCACCCCCGGTCGTGTATCAGCCTGTCCCCGTCTACTACGCGCCGGCGCCGTGGACACCCGACTGGTATGCCTATTGCGCGCGGCGATTCGGGAGCTTCGACCCCCGCTCCGGCACCTATCTCGGCTTCGACGGCTACCGTCATCTCTGCGACTAGGCGCGCCGCCGTTCCCGGAGCTTTGAAGGCCGGCCGTAGCGCCGGCCTTATTGTTGGCCAAAAATCCGCTAAGACCCGCTCCGAAGCGGAACTTTCGGCGTTCATTCACGGTTCAGGCGAACAGGCCGAAATTGCTTGCCGAGGGGCGCGAAAGGGCGCCCGAGCGCCGAAAGCCGGCGCGTCAACGGAGACACGAACATGCGTTTCATGAAACCCACGGCGGCGGCGCTCGCTCTGGCGATCGGCGCGCTTTCCCTCTCGGGTGCCGCGGAGGCCCGTCAGCGCTACTACCATCACCACAATGACGGCAGCGCGGTCGCGGCCGGAATCTTCGGCTTCGCCGCCGGCGCCCTCGTTGCCGGCGCGCTGTCGCAGCCGCGCTACTACTATCCCGACTATTATTATGCCCCGGCGCCGGTCTACGCGCCGCCCCCGGTCGTCTATCAGCCCGCGTATCAGCCGGCGCCCGTCTACTACGGCGGCCCGCAGCCCTGGTCGCCGGAATGGTACGACTATTGCGACGCCCGCTATCGCTCGTTCAACTCGCGGACCGGCTACTTCCTAGGCTTTGACGGGCAGTACCACTTCTGCCAGTGAACTGCTTCGCACAGATGAAAAAGGCCGGCCTCTGCGCCGGCCTTTTTCATTTTGGGGCGCATTCTTACGCCTCCTAGTATCGCGTTCTGCGAGTTCAATTGGATGCGCCGCACGCTCATGCAACTCGACCCACCGCAACGGCATGGCGTTCCACTGAGGTAGATGAAATTAGTCGCACAGAGCAATGCGACCAGGTCGGCTGTTAGGAATATTGTCGAAAACAGAGCGGGAATTGGGCCCCTCCGCTCCCTGTTATGGTTACACAGTTGCCTGAATCTTTCTCTTCGGTGGCCAATTCTCGCCTCTTTTGATGTGACTTTCGCAACCACGCGAAACATCGACGGAGAAGTGGGCTGATGCCCTGTTCATTAAAAGCAGTGAAAGGCTTACTCGCCGCGGCCCTGGTCGCGGTTTCGTTTGGTGCGTTTGACACTGGCGCGAACGCCGAGACGGGTCGTGCCTCCTGGTACGCGCTGACCTCGAAGACGGCTTCCGGCGAGCGTTGCGATCCCGGCGCGCTCACCGCCGCGCACCGCTCACTTCCTTTTGGAACGAAGGTGAAGGTGGAAAACCTGAAGAACGGACGCTCGGTCGTGGTCCGCATCAACGACCGCGGGCCTTACGTCTCGGGGCGCATCATCGACCTCACCAAGGCCGCTGCGGGCCGGCTCGGATTCGTTGAATCCGGCGTCGCCGCTGTGCGCATCACCATCCTGGAACGGGGCTAAAAGCCTAGGTTTCCCAATGCCGAGCCCGGCGCTTCGGCGGCGATTCGCGCTTGCCGAGGCGTCGGGCTTGTGCATAAGTGGCCGCGCGACGGCTTCGTTTGCGGAAGCCGGCGAGGTTGGATGGGCCCCGAGGATTTTGGTTTCCCGGCCGTAATGAATGACTCCTCTCCGAATACCGCACGCCTGCGCGCGCTGGCACTCACCCTTCGCTTGAGGTCGAGATCCGGCATTTCAGTGATTCTGCGAGAGGACTTTGCGTGATGAGCGAGAACGGCGGCGACGACGACGATTTTGAGCGTCGCGAGCAACGTGACCGTGATCGCGGTCCCCGGCGTGGCGGACAGCGCGAGTTCGGGGGCGAGAGAGATTTCGGCAGCGACGCGCCGGCCGGACCGGGGCACGGCGCCCCGGGTGGCTACGGCGACCGGGGCGGCGGCTTTCGCAGTGGCGGTGGCGACCGTGACGGCGGCGGCGGCGGCGGTGGTTATCGCGGTGGCGGCGGTGGCGGCGGCAGTTACGGCGACCGCGGCGGCGGCGGCGGTGGCTACCGCGGCGGCGGCGCTGGCGGTGGTTATCGCGGCGGCGGCGGTGGCGGTGGCTATCGCGGCGGCGGCGATCGCGAAGGAGGCGGCGGCTACCGCGGTGGCGGTGGCGGCGGCGGATTTCGCAGCGGCGGAGGCGGCGGTGGAGGCGGCGGCTTCCAGAGGGACAGCGAGCCGCGCGAACGCGGGCCACGCCAGAACGGCACGCTCAAGTTCTTCAACAACGATCGCGGCTTCGGCTTCATCACGCCGGAGAGCGGCGGCAAGGACGTCTTCGTTCACATCTCGGCGATCGAGCGTTCCGGCTTGCAGCAGCTCGCCGAAGGCACGAAGCTCTCCTTCGAGACAGAGGATGATCGTCGCGGCCGTGGGCCGCAGGCGGTGAACCTGCAGATCGTCGAAGAATAGCCGGGCGGCTATCTGGAATTTCGCGGCGGGGCATGCCCCGCCGCTTTCGTTTTCCCGCTCAGTTCAGCGCGTTGCAGAAGCGCTGGATGCGCGTGCACGCCTCTTCGAGAATGTCCGAAGACGTCGCGTAGGAGATGCGGAAGTTCGGGCCGAGCCCGAATGCCGTGCCATGCACCACGGCGACGCCCTCCGCCTCCAGAAGCTCGCGGCAGAAATCCTCGTCGGTCTTGATCCTGTTGCCCGACGGCGCGGTCTTGCCGACCGTGCCGGCGCAGGACGGATAGACGTAGAACGCGCCCTCCGGCGTCGGGCATTTAATGCCGGTCGCCTGGTTCAGCATCGAGACGACCAGGTCGCGCCGCTCCTGGAACGCCTTCACGAACTTCGGGATGAAGTCCTGAGTTCCGGTCAACGCTTCCGTCGCCGCCCATTGCGCTATCGAGCAGGCGCCCGACGTCTGCTGCCCCTGGATCATCACCATGGCGTCGACGAGCGGCTTCGGCCCGGCGCCGAAACCGATGCGCCAGCCGGTCATCGCATAGGTCTTCGACACGCCGTTCATGGTGAGCGTGCGCTCGTAGAGCTTCGGCTCGACCTCGGCGATCGTGGCGAACGGCGCGTCGGTGTAGAGCAGATGCTCGTACATGTCGTCGGTCAGCACCCAGACGTGCGGGTGCTTCAGGAGCACCTCGGCGAGCGCCTTGAGCTCGGCGGCCGAGTAGGCTGCGCCCGACGGGTTCGACGGCGCGTTGAACATCAGCCACTTCGTGCGCTTGGTGACGGCGCGGTCGAGCGCTTCCGGCGTCAGCTTGAAGCCGGTCTCGATCGGGCATTCGATGAAGCGCGACTCGCCGCCGTTCAGAGCCACCATCTCCGGGTAGCTCACCCAATAGGGCGCCGGGATCAGCACCTCGTCGCCAGGGTTCAGCGTCGCCACGAAGGCGTTGTAGAGCACCTGCTTGCCGCCGGTGCCGACGATCACCTGCTCGGGCTTGTAGTCGAGCCCGTTCTCGCGCTTGAACTTCTCCGCGACCGCCTTCCTGAGCGGCGCGATGCCGGCGACCGGCGGATACTTCGTCTCACCGCGGCGGATTGCGGCGATCGCCGCTTCCTTGATGTTGTCGGGCGTGTCGAAATCGGGTTCGCCGGCGCCGAGTCCGATGACGTCGCGGCCAGCCTCTTTGAGCTCGCGCGCCTTCTGGGTGACCGCGATGGTGGCGGACGGCTTGACCCGCGAAAGGCTGTCGGCAAGGAAGCTCATGGCTTGCTCCGGGACGTTCTTGGCTGGCAAGTGGAAACGGCGGCGGACCCTATTGCCCGAGCGCCGCCTTCGCAAGTGCGAATAAAGTCCGCCCCGGCTTGCCGATCCGCGATCGATCAGCGTCGCCAATTTCTCCCGCCAAGGATATTCGTTTGACCGGCGCCTCCGCGGCCGGAGAAATCGCCAGGGTCGATGACGCTTGGCGGTGCACCGATGCTGACGCTCTACTCGCAACAGATTTCCGGCAACTCCTACAAGCCGCGCCTGCTCTTCGCGCTGCTGAAGATTTCATTCCGGGTCGTCGAGATGAATACCTATGACGGCTCGACGCGGAAATCGGACTACCTGGCGAAGAATCCGATCGGCCGCACACCGCTCGTCGAGTTCGAGGATGGGAGGCGGCTGGCGGAATCGAACGCCATCCTGCTCCACTTCGCACAGGGCACGAAGTATCTGCCGGCCGATTCCTACGACCGCGCCAAGGCCTACGAGTGGCTGTTCTTCGAGCAATACGATCACGAGCCGTCGATCGCCGTCCGCCGCTCGATCATGACGGCGCCGGAGCGCGCGCATCTCAAAACGCCGGAGAGGCTTCAGCAGACGCTCGAGAAGGGCAACGCGGCGCTTGCCGTGATGGAAAAGCGGCTGTCGCACGCCGACTGGCTCGCCGGGGACGCCTACTCGGTCGCCGACATCGCGCTCTATGCCTACACGCATTGCGCGGGCGAAGGCGGCTACGAGCTTTCCGCCTTTCCCGGCGTTGCGGCGTGGGTGAAGCGCGTCGCCAGCCAGCCCGGCCACGTGCCGATCGACTGGCGGCCGTAAAGTCCCGCGGCCGGCACGGAGAGCCTTAACCTCGCCTTAGCGCGAAGTCGCGATTGTCGCGCGGCCATGCTTCGCTCCGCCGACATCGCCGCCTCCCTCCGCGAGGGTGCCTGGATCGATCGGGAGCGCGTGCGCGGCTATTCGCTGCTCTTCCTCATCATGTTCGGCCTCGCGACGCTGGCGCTCTGGACGACGGGCCACGGCCTGCTCGACGTGTTGGGCCGGCCGATCGGGACGGACTTTGCCAACCCCTATGCCGCCGGCCGCCTCGCCTTGGAGGGTAAACCGGCGGCGGTCTATGATTTCGCCAGCCTCTTCGCGAAAGAGGGGGCCGTCACCGGGCAATCGGAGAACGTCTACGGCTGGCACTACCCGCCGATCTTCCTGCTCGTTGCCGCGCCGCTCGCGAAGCTCCCCTATATCGCCGCGCTGATCGTCTGGATCGCCGCCGGCCTCGCGTTCTATCTCTTCGCCATCTGGACGATCCTGCCGCGGCCGCTCGCGCTACTCGCCGCGGCGGCGTTCCCGGCGGTCTTCATCACCGTCGGCCACGGACAGAATGCGTTCCTGACCGCCGGGCTTCTCGGTCTCGGACTGGCGCTGCTTGAACGGCGGCCGTGGCTCGCCGGATTTCTGCTCGGCTGCCTCTGCTACAAGCCGCATCTCGGGCTGGTGCTGCCCTTCGCGCTTCTCGCGGCGCGGCAGTGGAAGCCGTTCCTCGGCGCCGCGATCGCCGTCGTGCTGCTTTCAGCGCTGAGCGTCGCCCTGTTCGGCCTGGAGCCCTGGCGCGCCTTCCTGGCGAGCGGCGAGGTGACGCGAACCGTGGTGCTCGAGCAGGTCGCGACCGGCTGGTTCAAGATCCAGAGCCTCTTCTCAGCGGTGCGCGGTCTCGGCGGATCGATCGCCGCGGCCTACATCGCGCAGGCGCTTCTCGCGCTCGCCGTGCTTGTGATGCTGGTGCGCGCCTGGACCGGGGGCGTCACGCAATCAGGCAAGGCGGCGGTTGCGCTCGCAGCACTTCTCGTCACGCCCTACGTGCTCGACTACGACATGCTCGTGATGGCGCCCGCGATCGCGTTCCTCGTCGCGCGCGGACTGGAGGAGGGCTTCCGCCCCTACGAGAAGGCGCTCCTGGCTTTCGCCTGGATCGCGCCGCTCCTCGCGCGCCCGGCGGCAGAGTTTCTGCACCTGCCGCTCGGGCTTGTCGCAATGCTGGTGCTGTTCGCGATGACGTGCGCGGAGCAGATGCCCCGGGCGAGGACCTATCCGCCGAAGGCGATGCGCAGGATTTCGTAGCTGCGGGCGCCGCCCGGCGCGGTCACCTCGACAGTATCGCCGACGCTCTTGCCGATCAGCGCGCGCGCGATCGGCGAGGAGATGGAGATGCGTCCTTCCTTCACGTCGGCTTCCACGTCGCCGACGATGCGGTAGACCTTCTTCTCCTCGGTATCCTCGTTGACGAGCGTGACCTTGGCACCGAATTTCACCGTGTCGCCGGAGAGCTTGGTGACGTCGATCACTTCGGCGCGCGTGAGCTTGTCCTCGAGCTCCGCAATGCGGCCCTCGTTCAGGCTCTGCGCTTCCTTGGCGGCGTGATACTCGGCATTCTCGGAAAGGTCGCCATGCGTGCGCGCGTCCGAAATCGCCTGGATGATGCGCGGGCGCTCCTGCGAGGTGAGACGCTTCAATTCCGTCTCCAGCCTCTCGTAGCCGTTCGCCGTCATCGGCACCTTTTCCATCTCAACCTCCAGGACCGGCTTTCGCCGGGCAACAAAAAAACCGGGCGTTCCGTCCCACCGGAACGCCCCGTGAACAGACAGGTCAGGCGGCCGTGAAGTAGGATTGCAGCGGCCTGACTTCAAGCTGACCGCCCAACAGCGCCTCGATCCCGAGGGCTGCCGCACTCGCACCTGCCAGGGTCGTGAAATACGGAACCTTGTGCAGAAGCGCTTCGCGCCTGAGCGAACGGCTATCGGCCAGGGCTTGCGCCCCTTCCGTGGTGTTGATCACCAGTTGAACCTCGCCGTTCTTGATAGCATCCACGATATGTGGCCGCCCTTCAAGCACCTTGTTGACCCGCTCGCAGGGGATGTTCCGGCTCGCCAGGAAGCGCTGGGTTCCGGCCGTGGCGATCACCCTAAAGCCGAGATTTGACAGGCGGTTAACGGTCGGAACGACGCGCGCTTTGTCGGCGTCCCGGACCGAAACGAAGGCGGTGCCGCCGAGCGGCAGCATGGTGCCGGCGCCGATCTGGCTCTTGGCGAAGGCGAGCGGGAAGGCGGCGTCGATTCCCATCACCTCGCCGGTCGATTTCATCTCCGGGCCGAGCACCGTGTCGACGTTCGGGAAGCGGGCGAAGGGGAAGACCGCCTCCTTGACCGAGATCTGCTTCGGGTTCGGGCGCTTCAGGTCGAAATCCTTGAGCTTCGCCCCGACCATCACTTTGGCGGCGACCTTGGCGACCGGCATGCCGATCGCCTTGGCGACGAAGGGCACCGTGCGCGAGGCGCGCGGGTTGACCTCGAGCACGTAGATGTCGCCGTCCTTGACCGCGTACTGCACGTTCATCAGGCCGCAGACCTGAAGCGCCTTGGCGAGCGCGATCGTCTGCTTCTCGATCGCCGCGATCGTCGTCTTGGAAAGCGTGTGCGGCGGCAGCGAGCAGGCGGAATCGCCGGAATGGATCCCCGCCTCCTCGATGTGCTCCATGACGCCGCAGACGAAGACGTCGGCCCCGTCGGAAAGCGCGTCGACGTCGACCTCGATCGCGTCGGAGAGGTAGGAGTTGATCAGCACCGGCGACGTGCCGGAAACGACGACCGCGTTCGTCATGTAGCGCTCGAGGCTTCCGGGATCGCGAACGATCTCCATGGCGCGGCCGCCGAGCACGTAAGAGGGGCGGATCACGACGGGGTAGCCGATCCGCTCGGTGACGCGCCGCGCCTCTTCGACCGACCGTGCAATGCCGTTCTCCGGCTGCTTGAGCTTCAGCCGTTCAAGCAGCGTCTTGAAGCGCTCGCGGTCTTCCGCGAGGTCGATCATGTCGGGCGACGTGCCGAGGATAGGCACGCTGGCGGCCTGCAATGCGTGGGCGAGTCCGAGCGGCGTCTGCCCGCCGAACTGCACGATGACGCCGAGAAGCTTGCCGCGCAACTGCTCGACGCGCACGATCTCCAGCACGTCCTCCGCCGTGAGCGGTTCGAAATAGAGGCGGTCTGACGTGTCGTAGTCGGTCGAGACGGTTTCCGGATTGCAGTTCACCATCACCGACTCGATGCCCGACTCTTCGAGCGCGAAGGCGGCGTGGCAGCAGCAATAGTCGAACTCTATCCCCTGTCCGATGCGGTTCGGCCCGCCGCCGAGGATCATGACCTTCTGCCGGTCGGACGGTCGCGCCTCGTCCTCCGGCGTGCCGCCGAAGGCCGTCTCATAGGTCGAGTACATGTAGGCGGTCGGCGCGGCGAACTCCGCCGCGCAGGTGTCGACGCGCTTGAACACGGGCCGCACACCGAGGCGCGCTCGCATCGCGCTCACCTCCGCCTCGCGCTTACCCGAAAGTGTCGCGAGCCGCGCGTCGGAAAAACCCTGCGCCTTCAGTTGTCTGAGGAGCCGCGGGCTTTCCGGAAGCCCATGCTCGCGCACGCGCGCTTCCCAGCCGACGATCTTCTCGACCTCGCGCAGGAACCAGGGATCGACGCGGCAGGCTTCGTGGATGAGCTCGACGCTGAAGCCGAGCCTGAGCGCCTGCGCGATCCGAAGCAGCCGGTCGGGCCGCGGGACGCCGAGCGCGGCGCGCACGGCGTTCTCGTCGTCGCCGACGCCGAGGCCCGGTATCTCGACCTCGTCGAGACCGTTAAGCCCCGTCTCCAGGCCGCGGAGCGCCTTCTGCAGCGATTCCGCGAAGGTTCGGCCGATCGCCATCACCTCGCCGACGGATTTCATCGAGGTGGTGAGCACCGGCTCCGCACTGGGGAATTTCTCGAAGGCGAAGCGCGGGATCTTGGTGACGACGTAGTCGATGGTCGGCTCGAAGGACGCCGGCATGGCGCCGGCCGTGATGTCGTTCTCAAGCTCGTCGAGCGTGTAGCCGACGGCGAGCCTTGCCGCGACCTTGGCGATCGGAAAGCCGGTCGCCTTCGAGGCAAGCGCGGAGGAGCGAGATACCCGCGGGTTCATCTCGATCACCACCATGCGCCCGTCTTCCGGGTTGACGGCGAACTGCACGTTCGAGCCGCCGGTCTCCACCCCGATCTCGCGCAGGACCGCGATCGAGGCGTCGCGCATCAGCTGATACTCTTTGTCGGTCAGCGTCAGCGCCGGGGCGACGGTGATCGAATTGCCGGTATGGACGCCCATCGGATCGATGTTCTCGATCGCGCAGACGATGATGCAGTTGTCGTCCTTGTCGCGGACGACCTCCATCTCGAACTCCTTCCAGCCGAGCACCGATTCCTCGATCAAGACCTCGTTCGTCGGCGAGGCGTCGAGGCCGCCGAGCACCAGCTCGTAGAGTTCCTCGAGCGTATAGGCGATGCCGCCGCCGGTGCCCGCAAGCGTGAAGGAGGGGCGGATGATCGCGGGGAGTCCCGTCTCCTTCAGCGCGTGCAGCGCCTGCAGCTGCGCTGAGAGGCGATGCTCGTCGCGCCGAAGCCGCTCGCCGAGCGACCACGCCGCCTCGAATGCGGCAAGCGCATGCGCGCGTTCCGGGCCGATGGGATGTTTCGCTTCGACCGCGGCGAGCCGCGTCTCGCGCTCCTCGCGGAAGCGCTTCTTCAGCTCCGAGGTGTTGACGAAGGCGGCCTTCGGCGTCGCCAGGCCGATCCGCCGCATCGCCTCGCGGAAGAGCTCGCGGTCCTCCGCCTTGTCGATGGCGTCGGCGGTGGCGCCGATCATCTCCACGTCGAATTTTTCCAGCGCCCCCATCTTGCGGAGAGAGAGGGCGGTATTGAGCGCCGTCTGCCCGCCCATCGTCGGGAGCAGCGCAAAGCCGCCGGGGCGGACGTTCCGCTCTTTCTCGATGATCTTCGCCACGATCTCCGGCGTGATCGGCTCGATATAGGTGGCGTCGGCGAGATCCGGATCGGTCATGATCGTCGCCGGGTTGGAATTGACCAGGACGATGCGGTAGCCCTCGGCCTTCAGCGCCTTCACCGCCTGCGTGCCGGAATAGTCGAACTCGCACGCCTGGCCGATGACGATCGGCCCGGCGCCGATGACGAGAATGGTGGAGATGTCGGTGCGTTTCGGCATCGGTCGGGCGCGGCTCGAACGAAGCCCCGGGACGGCGGCTCCGCCCGGGGCTGGTCAAGAGAATCTGTCAGATTTCGGGGCGCTTATAGGCGCAATCGTTGCCCCGTGAAAGGGCGCGGGCGGCTAGAAATCTTCAGCCGGTTTTTGCGGCGGCGGGACGTCATCTTCGGCAGGTGGAGCCCGATCCGCCGCCGCGTCTTCCTCAGGCGTCTCTCCCGCCGGCCGCGAATCGTCCGCCGGCGCCGGATGGCACTCCGGACCTTGCCGACACTTGGGTTCCGGATCCGGGGCAGGAGCGGCGCCGTCGCGCTTCCTGCCGGTGAGCCGTGCGAGGATGCTGTCCTCCGCCCAAAGCCAGACGCGTTCGCTGAAAATCGCGCCGACGAGGCAGAAGCTGAAGATGACGTAGGGGTTCGGATTCGCTTCCGTCTCTCCGAGTACCGCAAGCCCGCCATAGGCGGCGAGGAAGACGAGCATCGCGGCCGTGACGCCCCCCGCCACGACGCGCAAGAGATCGCTGATCTCAAGCCCTGCAAGGCCGTCGGAGGCACCGAGGCGAACGACCCGCGACACGGTAGCCCCGAGGAGACTGAATCCGACCAGGCCGATGATGATCACGAGCGGTGAGGAGTCGGTATCGAGGAGCCAGCCTGTCATTTTGCCGACGTAGCCGAGGCTCTCGCCGCGCGACGGGCGCTCCGGAACGAGCTCGTAGCGCTGTCCTTGCGCGGCGTCGCAGGAGCCGAGGGTATTGCGCAGATCGCCCTGCATCTGTTGTGCGATGGTATAGGCGGGATCGTCGGGTGTGGCCTGCTCCACCGCGGAATCCGTGTGCGGGGCGAGGCGCCAGTTCTCAACAAGCTCAACCGCAGTGCGTATCCATGCGTTCACCGCGCGGGCGCAGGCGGAGAGATTGGCTTCCCTCTCCCAGCGGCGCTGCTGAAACCATTCGAGCATCCGGTCGAAGTGATCGATCGTCGGCCGCCCGCCGAGCCGCTCGGCGCTTTGCGAGGCGAAGTTCTCGACCGCTCGGCTCTGAAGATCGATCAGTTGCAGGTGCGTGCTCTTCGCGGCGGTGGCCCAGTCCGCTGTGAGGGACATGGCGCTTTCATGCAACTGGTGCGCCACCTCACTTCGCGCCGGACTGAGCCGGGCGTCTTCCGCGAGCTCGCTCGGGAACGTGGCCAGCGCCCCGAACCGGTCGAGGAACGCTTCATCAGCGGGAATCTCAAGGTCGATCGCGCTCTTCAGCTCCTTCTCGGTGAAACCTTGCGGCGCTGTCGCCGACTGCATCAAGGAGAGCACCAGGAGCGCTGACAGACTCAGATAGAATGCAAAGACGACGATTCCGAAGAAGCCGATTTGCGTGACGCCCGGTCCTGGCAGCACTTGCGCTCCGTCGTCGGCGCGACGCCGTTGCCGCCAGGCACGGAAGCTCGTGTGGGCGGAGAACAACAGCGCGTAGACGACGAGAAAAGTGAGGAAGCTCCCGACCGGGAAGGTGTCGAGGCGGAGCGCCGACACCAGCGCGTTCACGAAGCCGGCGAGCGCGGTGCCGAAAAACTGAAGGATGTCGATCGAGCAGTCGTAGGTGCAGCGCGCCGCAACGAGGCGCGCTGCCCGAAACAGCTCGTCGATGGCTCTCGGCAGGACGCCGAGGCCCGCCGCAATCACGCTGATCATGTAACTGATCACCGGAGACGCGAAGAGCAGCGCGACGAGCGCGACGACGAACCTGGCTAAGTTGCGCTCCTCGGTAGCGATGCGCGGCAGACTGAGGAGCCAAGCGAGCAGCCGGTAGATCCACCGCAGCGACTGATAGAAGATCGCAAGCGCAAGGATCACCAGCGCAGCGACAATGATTCCACCGGCGACCTGAGGCCAGTTCAACCAGGTTTCCCCCAGCGTTGGAGACGCGCTCTGCGGGCGCTTTTCCATCCACCGGTTGCAACTCTATTCTATTTTTGGTCGAGCTTTCAAGCGCCCAGGGGCGGTGATCGGTTTGGCGAGGCGCGGGGCCAGTTAGGCGGCGTTCCGCCGCGCTGTTTCGTGGACGAGATGCGCGATGGCTGGGGCATCCTCCGCGTCGGATGGCCCGCCGCTTGCGGCATGCGCCCCGTCGAACGCTTCGATCCCGACCGAGATCGCGTAGCAGGCGAGCTCGACGGTCTTCGGGATGACCACCTTCTTGGCGCCGCGGTTGCCGGTCTCGTAGTATTGGATCATGCGCTTCTTGAGGCCGAGCTTTTCCGCGGCCTCCTTCTGCTTGAGGCCGCGCGCCTTGCGCCAGGCCCTGAACTCTTCTGGGCTCATCTCCCCCTCCTGGCGTAGACGATGGGGCCCGATTGCGGCCTCGCGGCGACCAACACGCGGCAGAGTTCGGCGCTTCTTCGTCACAATCAAGGGTGCCGGGCCGTCGCATCGAATCGCGGGAAGCGGCAGCGTTGCGCTATACCCGGAATGTGACATTGGCGCGAAAGCGGGGCGCGCCGGAAGGAAGGGACGGCGATGAACCAAAACGAGGACGCTATTCGCCAACTCGCCCAGCGTCTTCTCGACCTGGGCGTCGACGACATGCCGGTACGCGAGCGGCGGTTGATCGAACGCATGGCGAAGCGCATGGCCGTCTCCCTCAACGTCAACAAGGAGTTCGAGAAGCAGCAGACCTTCGGCGAGCGCCTCGCCGATCGTGTCGCCGAGATCGGCGGCTCGTGGAGCTTCATCATCGGCTTCGGCGTCTTCATCGCCTTCTGGGTGCTGGTCAATACGGCGCTTCTCGTCGGGCTCATCGGCAGTTTCGATCCTTACCCCTTCATCTTCCTGAACCTGATTCTCTCGCTGCTCGCCGCGATCCAGGCTCCCGTCATCATGATGTCGCAGAACCGGCAGGCGGCGAAGGACCGGCTGGCGGCGGGGCACGATTACGAGGTGAACCTGAAGGCGGAGATCGAGATTGCGGCTCTTCACGACAAGCTCGACCAGATCCGCACGCACGAATTGGCGCTGCTGATCGAGCGCCTGGAAACGGCGCTGGCGAAGCGCGGGGAGGAGCCGGAAAGCACGCAGTTCTCGTGAGGGCGACGGTCGGCTAGTCTGCCAACGGTAACGGTCTGAACTTGCCGCCGTCTCGCGGCTTCAATAGAGGGTGCCCGGGTCGGGGGCGACATGGAGGCGTTTGATGCGTTGGCAGGGCCGGCGGCAAAGCGAGAACATCCGCGACATGCGCGGAAGCGGGGACCTCGGCGGTCTTGGCGGAGGCCTTGGTGGCGGCTACGGCCGCGGCCCGATGGTCGTGCGCCGGGCCGGCGGCGGCGGGATCGGCGTGGTGATCGTCGTCCTGGTCGCCGCCTACTTCCTCGGCATCAATCCGCTTGATCTCCTCAACGGCGATCTTTCCGGAGGCGGCACGCAGCAGAGCGGGCAGCCGGTGCAGAGCGGCGCGAGCGACGAGATGCGCGACTTCGTGGCGACCGTGCTCGCCGACACCGAAGACACCTGGACGGCGATCCTGAACGCCGAGGGCAAGGATTATCCGAAGCCGACGCTGACGCTCTTCTCGGGGAGCGTGCGCTCCGCCTGCGGCGCCGCCAGCGCCGCCACCGGTCCGTTCTATTGCCCGGGCGACCAGAACATCTACATCGACCTCGATTTCTACAACGAGCTTCGCACCCGCTTCGGCGCGCCCGGCGACTTCGCCGAGGCCTATGTGCTTGCGCACGAGGTCGGCCATCACGTGCAGAACGTGCTCGGCATCCTGCCCGCTGTGCACGCCAAGGAGGCGCAGCTTGGCCAGATCGGGTCGAACGCGCTTTCCGTCCGCACCGAGCTGCAGGCCGACTGCTTCGCCGGCATCTGGGCGAAGCACACCGAGCAGGAAGGCATTCTCGATCCGGGCGACATCGACGAAGCGCTGACCGCCGCCGCCGCCGTCGGCGACGACGCGCTGCAGAAGCGAGGGCAGGGCTACGTCGTTCCGGACAGCTTCACGCACGGCACATCGGAGCAGCGCGCGAGCTGGTTCCGCCGCGGCTACGAGAAGGGCACGATCGACGGCTGCGACACGTTCTCCGGCGATATCTGAGCCGGCAACCACACGGGACAAGGAGCACAGGCGTGGCGCATATCACCTACAGGATCGTCGAGCATGACGGCGGCTGGGCCTATAAGCTCGGCGATGTCTTCTCCGAGACCTTTCGGACCCACGCGGCGGCGGTCAAGGCGGCGCACCGGGCGGCGGCCGAGCAGCACGTTCCCGGCGAGACACGCGCGATCCAGTACGAAGACACCGAGGGGAACTGGCACGAAGAGCTCTCGCGTGGCTCCGACCGGCCGGATGCGGACGTGGAGGAGTAGGCGCATGCGTCCTACGCTAGAGCGTCGTCCCGGCTACTACTGAAGCGTCAGATTCTGCTGCATCGTAAGCGATGCGCCGGCCTCGGCGAAGTAGCTCTTCCAGAAGCCTTCGACACGCTGCCGCACCTCTTCGTCAAGCGCATCACGGTGTTCCGGGTTGCCCCCGCGGCCGACCCCGAAGGCCCTGACCACGGCGCCCGTCAGCTTCGGAATCTGATTGCCTTCCCGAACGAAGGCGAGGAGCGAATCCGTCGTATCCCAAAGAAACTTCTTTCCGGGAAGGTACTTCGAGTTCTCGATGAGATCGGAGAAGATGTAGATCTCGTTCGACCGATCGGGCCGGAACTCCTCGCTCGACGAACGCGCGAGAGTCCTGACGATCTCTGAGTAGGGAAGGTCTCCGGCCGTCGACATCGCGTCGAGGAGTTCGTGGGCGACGCTGGCTTTCAGCTTCTTCTTCTCGTTGACTACCACCCCCTCAGTGCAATCGGAGAAGAAGATGTCATGTAATATGCCATGTGGCTCGCAATAGGGAACGCACAGATCGAGAAGTCGCCGACTGCTGGAGAATTCGTCTGCGATCGTGCGGATGGAAACGCGCTCGCCGCCTTTGAGGCTTTCGAAGATGCGCGTGGCCCCGTCGACCAGAGTATGCTTGTCGACATCGTCGTAGGGCGTGGTCACATCAAGGTAGAGGACGACGTTCGGCGCGGTTTTGGAGCAGAAACTGGCGTTGTCCAACGCCGCGGCCGCGCCAACCGATGCAGCCCAGAAGACCAGCGCAATCGCTAGCTGGAGTGGCGCCCGCACGACACGCCGACGAAACCGGCATCGCCCCGCCACGGTCCCGATCATATTCGGTCGCCGGAGACGATGCGGGGCGTGGAGCGGCCCTGAACCGGTACCGCTGTCGGCTCCGTGTCTCTCCCGGCAACGAGCATCGGCTCGTGGCTGGTGTCGACGGTCGACTCCTCACGCTCGGCGTCCTCCGAGAGTGTGTCGCGGAGATCGATGATCATGCGGTCCTCGTCCTCGATCGGCATTCCGAGCTTTGTCTTCAGCTCGATCACCTTGCCGTTCGCCGAGGTGTAGTTGGCGCTGTGACCTGCGAGATCGGGCGCATGCTTGACCAGCACCGCCTTCTTCTCGCGGATGTATCGTGCGTAGAGCTTGGTGATCAGAGTTTCGTGCTTCTCCACTTCGGAGGCGGCAGCGTCGAAGTCCTTGTCGGGATCGACGGTGAAGAACGCCAGCATCATGGTCATGAAGATCGCGCCGATATTGACGGTCGCGAGGACCAGGGCGGAGATATCGGAGAAGGCGCTTGCAAGCGTTCCCCAAAGGCCGAGCGACGTCACGTTGGAGCGAACGTTGGACAGGAGGTCGCCGAAATTGGCGAGTTCGGAGACGGCCGAGGTCGATGCGCGGCCGACGGTCAGAACGGAGACGATGCCGGCAAGCACGAAGCTCAGGAGCAGGAAGAGCGCCAACGAGGTCCACAGCACCTTCCGCCGGTATTCCGACCAGACCTGTCGGATGCTTCGCCCGGCGACGTGCGCGAGAACGAGCACAAAGAACGCAAAGGCGACCGATACCGTGTAGGAGACGAAGCTAGAGCCGTTCAGGGCGACGTCGAACAAGTATTTGTTGACCGGCGCCTCGAGCAGCGCCAGAGCCAGCGCGAATACGGCGAAGTAAATCCAGCGGACTCGGTGTTTGTTGAGCGGCCGCCGAACGACGCTATGGATGCGTTCGAACTCGCCTTGCGCCTTCTGCAGGCTCTCCTTCGCGGTCTTGTAGTGTTCCGACATCGGTCCGCATTTCTCGTTGACCGAGAAAAGCTCATTGTTGCGCTCGTTCAGGATTTTCTCGTACGCCGCGGTCGCTGCGAAACGGTGGTTCCTTGCGGTCGCCAGCTCCTGCGCCGGATCGGTTCTATAGGTCGAAGTATTCTGCGCCATGGCATCGCCCCGTCGCTGCGCGGGGGCGGGTCGGGCCCCTCAAGCGCATCGTGAGCAAGACGTTAGCGGTGCAAATCTGAGTTGTCTACACGTGAAAATAGCGCAATAGTTGTATCGATCAATTGGAGCCGGACCCCGCTTCCTTCCCCTTCGCCATCAATTCAGCGAAGCGCTTGAAGAGGTAGTGGCTGTCCTGCGGGCCGGGCGAGGCCTCCGGATGGTACTGCACCGAGAAAACCGGCTTGTCGGTCATGCGGATGCCGCAGTTCGAGCCGTCGAAGAGCGAGACGTGCGTCTCCTCGACGTTCTTCGGCAGGCTGTCGCGGTCGAGCGCGAAGCCGTGGTTCATCGAGACGATCTCGACCTTGCCGGTGGTGAAATCCTTCACCGGATGGTTGGCGCCGTGATGGCCCTGCCGCATCTTCGTGGTCTCTCCGCCGAGCGCCAGGCCGAGCATCTGGTGGCCGAGGCATATCCCGAACGTGGGCACGCCGGATTCGACCACGGCCCTGATCGTCGGCACGGAATATTCTCCGGTCGCCGCCGGATCGCCCGGGCCGTTCGAGAGGAATACGCCGTCGGGCTTTTTCGAAAGCACGTCCTCCGCCGTCGCCGTCGCCGGCAGCACCGTTACGTCGCAGCCCTGGTCGGCGAGAAGGCGCAGAATGTTGCGCTTGATGCCGTAGTCGATGGCGACGACGCGGAAGCGCGGATTCCCCTCGCGGTGGCCGTAGCCGGCGCCGAGATGCCAGGTCGTCTCGTCCCAGGAGAAGCTCTGGCCGGTGGTCACGCCGGGTACGAGGTCGAGGCCCGCCATCTTCGGCAGCGCGGCGGCTTCGGTCTTAAGCGCCGCAACATCGAAGACGCCGTCGGGCGCGTTGACGACGATGCCGTTCGGCATGCCCTTCTCGCGGATGCGCGCGGTCAGCGCCCGCGTGTCGACGCCGGAAATCCCGACGATGCCGCGCGCGCTCAGCCATTGATCGAAGCGCCGGGTCGCGCGCCAGCTCGCTGGCTCGGTGACGTCGGTCTTAAGGACGCAGCCGGTGACGCCGGAGCTTGCCGCCGCGTTCACCGTCTCGATGTCTTCCTCGTTGGTGCCGACATTGCCGATATGCGGGAAGGTGAAGGTGACGATCTGCCCGGCATAGGAGGGGTCGGTCAGGATCTCCTCGTAGCCGGTCATCGCGGTGTTGAAGCAGACTTCGCCAGCGGCTTTTCCAGCGGCGCCGACGCCGACGCCCTCAACGACCGTTCCGTCGTCGAGCACGAGGAGGGCGGTCGCCTTCGGTTCGCTCCAGGGAGGGGTGGTCATCTTGCCTCGTCATCCGCGGTCGAGCCGTCCGCTTGCCGGTCGGGCGCCGCACCACTAACGATTTTGGAACTTCGCGCCCATCTAAGGGCGGGCGGCGAAACGGTCAACGCGCCGGGGTATTTGTCATGCGCGAGAAGGTCAACGAGGCGCTGAAGGCGGCGATGAAGAGCCGCGACGCGGCCCGCGTCTCCGCGCTTCGCATGATCAGCGCCGCCTTCAAGGACCGCGACATCCTTGCCCGCGGCGAGCGGCGCCGGGACCGCTTCCGACGAGGAACTCCTTTCGGTGATGGCGAAGATGATCCGCCAGCGCGAGGAATCGGCGAAGGCCTACGACGACGGCAAGCGCCCCGAGCTCGCGGCGAAGGAGCGCGCCGAGATCGAGGTGATCCGCGCTTTCATGCCGGCACAGATGTCGGAGGCGGACGTTGCCGCGGCCGCCAAGGCCGCGATTTCAGAAGCCGGCGCAACGTCCCAGCGCGACATGGGCAAGGTGATGGCGCTGCTGAAGGAGCGCCACGCCGGCAAGATGGACTTCGGCAAGGCGAGCGCCGTCGTGAAGGGGCTCCTCGCCTAGGAGCGGCAAGCCGTCCCGGGCCGCGGCGATTTGCACCAGCCGCGGATTCCCCTCATACTTCTTTGCCTGAGATGCGGCGGGGGCGGCGATGGGCTCGCGGACAAAGACGTTCAAGATCGCGCTGATCAAGCCGGCGCGTTACGATTCCGACGGCTATGTCATCCAGTGGTGGAAGTCCTGCGTGCCGGCGAACTCGCTCGGCTGCCTCTACGCGTTCGCCCGTGACTGCGCCGACCGCCGGGTGCTCGGTCCCGATGTCGATATCACCTATTCCGGCTACGACGAGCCGAACACCGTCGTTCCGGTCAAGACGCTGATCAGCCAGCTGTCGGCGGCGGACGGCGCTCTCGTCTGCATGGTCGGCGTGCAGTCGAACCAGTTTCCCCGCACAATGCACATCGTCCGGCGCTTCCGCGCCGCTGGCATCCCGGTCGCAATCGGCGGCTTCCACGTGTCGGGCTGTCTGGCGATGCTGAAGGAGATTCCGGCCGACATCCAGGAAGCGATCGACATCGGCTGCACCATCTTCGCCGGCGAGGCGGAGGAGGGGCGCTTCGAGATGCTCCTGAAGGACGTCTGGGAGAAGAAGGCGAAGCCGATCTACAATTTCATGGACGCGTTGCCGAGCCTGGCTGGTGCGCCGACGCCGATCCTCCCCGACAACGTGCTCGACCGCGTGGCGGCGCGCTACGCGCCATTCGATTCCGGCCGCGGCTGCCCCTACCAGTGCTCGTTCTGCTCGATCATCAACGTGCAGGGCCGCAAGTCGCGCTGGCGCACGCCCGACGACGTCGAGGCGCTGCTCCGCGAAAACTGGTCGCGTGGCGTTCGCCGCCTTCTGATCACCGACGACAACTTCGCCCGCAACAAGGACTGGGAGCTGGTGCTCGACCGCATGATCCTGCTGCGCGAGGAAGGCATCAAGTTCAAGTTCTTCATCCAGGCCGACGCGCTCTGCCACAAGACCGAGGGCTTCATCGAGAAGTGCGCCAAGGCCGGCTGCAACTGGGTCTATGTCGGGCTTGAAAGCGTCAACCCGGACAATCTGATGGCCGCCAAGAAGCGGCAGAACAAGATCTGGGAGTATCGCAAGATGCTCCAGAAGTGGAAGAAGCACCGAGTCCGAATCTACATCGGCTACATCACCGGCTTCCCCTACGACACGCCGGAATCGATCGCCCGCGATGTGGAGATCATCAAGAACGAGCTGCCGGTCGAGCTGGTCGAGTTCTTCTATCTGACGCCGCTTCCAGGCTCCGAGGACCACAAGCGCCTGCACGAGGCGGGGACCTGGATGGACCCCGACATGAACAAATACGCGCTCTCGCACCGGGTGACGCACCACCCGAAGATGTCGGACGCGGAGTGGGAGCACGCATTCGAGAGCGCGTGGGAGCAGTACTACAACCGCGCGCATATCGAGCGCATCCTGCGCCGGCTGGCGGCGCAGAGAATAAGTCTTTTCAAAACGATATGGCCGCTGCTCTGGTTCTGGTCGACGCACAAGGTCGAGCGCGTGCATCCGGTCGAGGCAGGCTATCTTCGGCGCAGGGCGCGCACCGAACGGCGCCCCGGCATGCCGATCGAGAATCCGCTCGTCTTCTACACCAAGCATTTCGCGCGGACGGCCGTGCGGCAGGTGCGGATCGGCGGGCTCTTTGCCACGCTCGTCTATCTCGCCTGGAAGATCGAGCGTGATCCGGCGAAGCGCAGCTATATGGACGCGGCGTTGACGCCGGCGCTCGACGATCGCGAGGCGGTCGACGAGCTTGAGCTGATCCGCACGCATGGCGCGGCGGCGAACGATCTCCAGCGCGCGCACATCCATCGGCATGGCGAGGCGGAACTGGAGCGCGAGCCACTGGTCGCAGCCGAATAGGCGCCTTTGGAGGGAGGGGCGCGGCGCCGCTGAAACGGCGCCGCTTCAGGCAAGTCGGGCTACTTCATCATCTCGATGGTGCAATGTCCGTGGGCGGGCATGTGCATCATCTGGTCGGCCATCGCGTAGTTCTGCGATTTCATGCCGCCGGCGGCGACCGCGTCCATGAAATGCACGTCTCCTTGCGCGACGCCGGAAAGCATCCAGTGCGCGGTGGCGCCGGCGGGAATCTCCTCTTTGCCCATGTTGTGGAACTCGACCATCATGCCGCCGGTGTCCGACATGCCGGCGCTGCAGGTGACGTCGTGCATCATCATCGGATGCATCTCGTCGGCCATCATGTGGTCGCTCGCCATGCCCGCGGCGAACGCCGGGGCGAGGAAGAGGGGAGTGGCGGAAAAGACGGCTGCGAAAGCGGCGCGTTGCAAGATTCTCATCGGGAGATCCTCCGGAATTGTCGACCAGAGAACCTTGCGCGCCACCGGGCGGGCCCCACAATTCAAGGCGGTTCAAGAAAGCGCCAGATCGCGCTCGCGGGCGCTCACGCCAGCGCGAGTGAGAACGTCTAGCCCTGCGCGGCCGGACGCGGCTCGCGGTCGGCGAAGAGGAGCGCCAGATAGTTGCGGAACTGCCGCGACTGGCGCGCGACCAGATGCGGATCGCCATAGCTTCGCGACAGGATCAGCCCACCCTCGACGATCGCGACGACCATTTCGGCGAGCTCCGCGGCGGTGACCGGCGCCTTCGGCTCGTAGCAGGCGAGGATCGCGCCGAAGCGCGCCTCGTAGAGCGCCTCCCACCGTTTCAGCCCGTCGGCGACGAGCGTCTGCACGCCATCATCGAACTGCCGGCTCTGATACGCGTAGGCGGCGTAGATGCAGCCGGCAAGCGGCGTGGTGCGCGCCTCGACGAAGGCCTCGAAGCCCTTGAGGAACGCCAGCGTCGCCTCGAGCGGATCGTCGGAGACGGCGTCCGCCGCGGCGGCAAACGTCTCGAAGAGCGCCAGATGGTTTCCGCGATAGTGCTCTGCGAGCGCGCGGGCGAAATCGGCCTTGCCGCCGAAATGATGGAAGAAGGCGCCCTTGGTGAGATTTGTCGCCTTGAGAAGATCGTCGAGGGAGGTTCCGGCGAAGCCTTGGCGAAGCACCATCGGCTCGGCGGCGGCGAGGATACGTTCGCGCGTGTCGCGGCCTTTCGCGAGGGCTTTTCCCATACCGACCGGTCTCCTTGTTATTGGAGCAGCATACCGACCGGTCGGTTGAGGATTGGTTAACGAAATCTACCCGTCGAGCTCCGGATAGTGGCGGAAGATGCCGTCCTCGTTGAACGGGATGCGCCGCTCGCTGGCGACGTAGGCCTTGATCCGCGACCTTGCCGCGACGCGATCGCGAAGTGCGACGACCCGGGGAGCTTTCGGAAGCTCGCGCTTCATCGCCTTCGGAAATGCGTAGCTCAAGCCCTCGACCACCTGGAAGAGCGAGAGGTCGGCGGTGGTGAGCCTGGCGCCGACGAGATGCGCGTCGCCCTTCGGATTGCGCTGAAGGATCGTCTCGAACCATTCGAGGAATTTTGCGATGCGGCTCTCGCGGAACATCTTCGCGCGGCGGAGCAATTCCGGCTTCTGGTCCTCGTAGTAGAGATCCACGCCGAGCGGATGATGCGTGTCGTGCGCCTCGACCACGAGGTCGGCGATCGTGAGCTGGATCTGGTGCGCCCAGAGCCGCCCCGCCTCGCTCTTCGGGTGAAGCCCGTGCTTGTCGCCGAGATAGAGGAGGATGTTGGCGGTCTGCCCGATCACCTTCTTCCCGTCCTTCAGGTAGGGCGGGGCGAAGGAGGGATGCTCGCCGGAATCGGCATCCCGCAGCGACATGCCGCCCTCGCGCCAGACATCGGCGTAGGCGGCGCCGGCTTCCTCCAGCGCCAGGCGGACGAATTCGCCGCGCCCCTGGATCGAGGGCCAATAGTAGAGCTCGTAAGGCATATGCCGCCTCCAGCGAACGTTGGGGCCTGTGTTTTTCGGGCGCACATGAGGGAACCGTGGCGCCCCGCAATGCGCATACCCAAATCACGTGCTAAGCGCTGTCAGCATGCGGTTTCCCCCGGCTTTCCTCGACGACATCCGCGCCCGCGTCCCGATCTCCGACGTGATCGGGCGCAAAGTCACGTGGGACAAGCGGAAATCCAATCCCGGCCGCGGCGACTATTGGGCCTGCTGCCCCTTCCACGGCGAGAAGACGCCCTCCTTCCACGCCGAGAACCGCAAGGGCCGCTACCATTGCTTCGGCTGCGGGGCGTCGGGCGACCACTTTACCTTCCTGGTCGAGCAGGAGGGGCTGAGCTTTCCGGAAGCCGTCGCGCAGCTCGCTCAGGACGCCGGGCTGCCGCTTCCCGACCGCGACCCGGACGCCGAGAAGCATGAGGCGGCGCGCGCCTCGCTCCACGATGTGGTGGAGAAAGCAGCCTGCTTCTTCGAGGCCGCGCTGCAAGGCCCCGACGGCGGCAAGGCGCGCGCCTATCTCCGCGAGCGCGGCCTTTCGCCGGAGACCCAGAAGCGCTTCCGCATCGGCTATGCGCCCGCGAGCCGCAACGCGCTGAAGGAGCATCTCGCGGCGGCGAATATCACGCAGGAGCAGATGATCGAGGCCGGGCTGCTGATCGCCGGCGACGACATCCCGGTCTCCTACGACCGCTTCCGCGACCGCATCATCTTTCCGATCACCGACTTCCGCGGCCGCGTGATCGCCTTCGGCGGACGCGCGCTCGCCCCCGATGCGCAGGCGAAATACCTGAACTCGCCCGAGACGCCGCTCTTCCACAAGAGCCACGTTCTCTACAACGGCCAGGCCGCGCGCGCCGCGTCGCGGAAGGGCGGACACGTCCTCGTCGTGGAAGGCTACATCGACGTCATCGCCTGCGTCGCCGCCGGCTTCGAGGCGACGGTCGCGCCGCTCGGCACAGCCCTCACCGAAGACCAGCTTCGCATGCTCTGGCAGATGGCGGAGGAACCGGTCCTCTGCTTCGACGGCGACGAGGCGGGGCTGAAGGCGGCGTTCCGCGCCGTCAATCTGGCGCTTGCCGAGCTGAAGCCGGCGAAGAGCGTCCGCTTTGCGCTTCTCCCGGGCGGGCAGGACCCGGACGATCTCATCCGCGCCGAGGGGCCGGAGGCGTTCAGAAAGATCCTCGACGCCGCGAAGCCGCTCGTCGACATGCTGTGGCTGAGTGCAACCTACGGGCTTGACCTGGCGACGCCGGAGCGGCGGGCGGGCGTCGAGCAGGCGCTCCGCGCTGCGGTGGCGACGATCGGCGACATCGATGTCCGGCGGCACTACGAGACCGCGGTCAAGGAGAGCCTGGCGCTCCACTTCGGCTCCGCGCGGCGGCCCCCGAATCAGTATCAGAATCGGCGGGCGGATTGGCGCCGACAGGGAGAGCGGCGGTTCCAGCCCCCGCCCGCCGGCCCCTCGGCGAGCCTCCTTGCGAATTCCATGGTGCGCGGCGGGCGAAGCGTCGGTCCGAGCCTCGGCGAGGCGATCCTGGTCGCCGTGCCGATTCTCTACCCTGAGATCGCCGCGGAACGGCTGGAAATGCTGGCCGACGCCACCTTCGCCGGCAAAGGTCTCGCCGATCTCGCCGCTGCGCTTGCCGCGGAACTTGCTGAAACGCCTGGGATTTCGGCGGGCGAGCTGCGGGTTGCCCTGGAGCGGGCTGGCCATACCACTGAAATCACTCAGCTTTTTGAGAAGCTGCGCGGCGCGGGCCTTGGCGCCCTTTCGGCGGCCGGCGCCGAACGCGCCGCCGCCATCTGGGACGACGCTGCCCACTTGCGTCTTCGGGCCGGCGCGTTATCTATCGAACGGCAGGTGGCAGCCACGGCGCTCGGTCGCGAGGCGAGCGACGTGCACTTGAGCCGTCTGCGGGATATCCTGGAGCAAGATCAGCGCAGCCTTCGTCCCGATCGGAATGACGAGACGGAAGGGGCGGTGATCGTGCACCCGTTCAAGCGACGCTGACGGCCAAAGGTCCGCGTAGAGGATCACCGCCCGGCGCCGCACGATGTGAGGCGAGGCACCGGAAGCGGCGTGGTTAAGGCGACCTTTAGGGGAACCGCCTATCGACCGCGCCATTCCCTTCGAAACCGGCGGCCCTGCGCGCGGGCCGGCTGAGACGCGAGACCAGATGGCGACGACCACCCAGACCGCAGGCGAAACCAAGGAAGAGACGCCGGAGGCCCAGACCCACGACGGCCCGCTGCTCGATCTATCCGATGCCGCGGTCAAGAAGATGATCAAGGAGGCGAAGAAGCGCGGCTACGTCACCGTCGACGAGCTGAACTCCGTGCTTCCCTCCGAAGAAGTCACCTCCGAGCAGATCGAAGACACGATGGCGATGCTCTCCGACATGGGGATCAACGTCGTCGAGTCCGACGAGCCCGACGAGGGCGAGCCGGAAGCCGCGGACGAAGAGCCCGAAGAGGAATCGGAAGGCCGCGAGCTGATGCCTGCGGCCAGCACCGCCGTCGCCAAGAAGGCAAAGGGCCGAGAGGCTTCCGACCGCACCGACGATCCGGTGCGCATGTACCTGCGCGAGATGGGCTCGGTGGAGCTTCTGTCGCGCGAGGGCGAGATCGCCATCGCCAAGCGCATCGAGGCCGGCCGTGAGGCCATGATCGCGGGGCTCTGCGAGAACCCGCTGACCTTCCAGGCGATCATCATCTGGCGCGACGAGCTGAACGCCGGCAACGTGCTCCTGCGCGACATCATCGACCTTGAGGCGACCTACGCCGGCCCCGACGCCAAGGCGCCGACGGTCGCGGCCCCTCCGCCGGGCGGGCCGGTGGTCGAGAACGGCGATGCGACGAAGGCCGCTCCGCCGCCGCCCAAGGCCGCGGCGCCCGCCCCGGAGAAACGCGAGGGCGACGAGGAGGAAGAGCCGCTTCCCAACGACATGGATGCAGACGAGGACGACGATTACGAGAACAATCTCTCGCTTGCCGCCATGGAGGCGGAGATCAAGCCGGCGGTTCTCGCGACCTTCGACCGCATCGCTTCGAACTACAAGAAGCTCCGCCGCCTGCAGGACGCCATCGTCGGCGGCGGCTCCAAGGCGCGCGCGCTGACGCCGGCGCAGGAGCGCCGCGCCAAGAAGCTGACCGAAGAGATCGTGACCGACGTGAAGTCGCTGTCGCTCAACCAGGCGCGCATCGATTCCTTGGTCGAGCAGCTCTACGACATCAACAAGCGGCTGATCTCGTTCGACTCGAAGCTGCTTCGCCTCGGCGAGAGCCACGGCATCGACCGCTCGGATTTCCTCACCCACTATCGCGGCCACGAGCTCGACCCGCACTGGACGCGCCGCATCGCGCGCTTCTCGGCCAAGGGCTGGAAGGCCTTCTGCCAGAAGGAGAAGGACAGCGTCAGCAAGATCCGCACGGATATCCGCCAGCTCGCGGCGGAGACCGGGCTGCAGATCGTCGAGTTCCGCGGCATCGTCCACAAGGTGCAGAAGGGCGAGCGCGAGGCGCGACAGGCGAAGAAGGAGATGGTGGAGGCGAACCTTCGTCTCGTCATCTCGATCGCCAAGAAGTACACGAACCGCGGCCTGCAGTTCCTCGACCTGATCCAGGAAGGGAACATCGGGCTGATGAAGGCGGTCGACAAGTTCGAGTACCGCCGCGGCTACAAGTTCTCGACCTACGCGACGTGGTGGATCCGCCAGGCGATCACCCGCTCGATCGCCGACCAGGCGCGCACCATCCGCATCCCGGTCCACATGATCGAGACGATCAACAAGATCGTGCGGACGAGCCGGCAGATGCTGCACGAGATCGGCCGCGAGCCGACGCCTGAGGAGCTCGCCGAGAAGCTGCAGATGCCGCTCGAGAAGGTGCGGAAGGTGCTGAAGATCGCCAAGGAGCCGATCTCACTCGAGACGCCGATCGGCGACGAGGAGGATAGCCACCTCGGCGATTTCATCGAGGACAAGAACGCGGTGCTGCCGATCGACGCGGCGATCCAGTCGAACCTGCGCGAGACGACAACGCGCGTGCTCGCCTCGTTGACGCCGCGCGAAGAGCGCGTGCTCCGCATGCGCTTCGGCATCGGCATGAACACCGATCACACGCTGGAAGAGGTCGGCCAGCAGTTCTCGGTGACGCGCGAACGCATCCGCCAGATCGAGGCGAAGGCGCTCAGGAAGCTCAAGCACCCGAGCCGCTCAAGGAAGCTCCGGAGCTTCTTGGATAGCTAGGCTTGGTGCGAGAGATAAGGCAAAGCGGCCGCCCCTTGGGCGGCCGTTTGTTTTTGCCGCTCGCTACGGCTCGACCAGCTCCACCCGCCGGTTCAAGGCGCGGCCGTCGTCGGTGGCATTCGAGCCGACCGGCGCGAGGTAGCCGACGCCGGCGGTCTGCAAGCGCGCCGAGGCGATCTTGTAGGTCTTGGCGAGATCGGCGGCGACCGCGGCCGCGCGGTGCTTCGACAGGTCCATGTTGTAATCGTAGCCGCCCTGGCTGTCGGTGTGGCCGACGATGACCACCTTGAGATCGGGCTGGTCCTTCAGGAGCTTGGCGATCTCGTCGAGCGTCGGCCGGCTCTCCGGCTTCAAGACCGCCTTGTCGGTGTCGAAATAGATGCCGTAGAGAGCGATGTGCCCGCTGTCGCCGAGGCCCTTCGCCATCGCGGCGGCGTCGACCATCTTGTTCGCGATCGCGCCGACCTCGGTGACGACGAGCTCGGCCGTGATCTCGTCGTTGTTCTGGCTGACGAGGACGGTAGCGTAGGTCTCCGCGCCGTTCTCTCCCGCCTTGTGGCCGGCGTAGTAGCGGTAGTTGAAGCCGTCGACCCACATTTGCGGGATCGGCAGCACGTCGAGCGCCTCACTGAAGGGGATGCCGCCGCAATCGTCGACGTCGCAGGCGAGAAGCGTCTCGAAGCCGGCCTTGGCGAGCTGCGTCTCGAAATTGCGCGAGACTTCGAGGATCGAGGGGCCGGCGCCGGTGCGATAGGCGATGCGGGTGACCTTGCCCTCCGGCCGCTTCTCGCCGGTCGCCTGGCCATCCTTGAAAGGCGCGGCCTGCAGCCGCGTCGCGTCGAAATCCTTCGCGTCGTAGCCGGTGATCGCGCTTCCGGCGAAGCGGCCGATGCCGGGATAATCGTGCGATCCGGCGACGTCGCCGTCGTCGGCGCGCGCGATTGGAGCGGACGCCGCGACCGCAAGCACAAGCAGGATGGCGAGCGAGAGGAGGGAGGACCGCCGCATGGATTTGACTTTCTCGAATGAAGAACGCGGCATTCTCGCCCGCCCCGCGCGGCGAATACAAGGGCATGCCCGCAACACTGCGGGCCGCTACGCAAATTCACTTGGGCGAGAAGGTCTGAGCGACTTCCGCGACGGAGCCCGGCAGGCCCCGCCGACGCTTTGCATTCGGGTTCAGGCGGCGTCGGATTGCATGGCGACGAGCGCCTCGGTCACGGCAGCCGTGCCGCTTTCCACCGATGGCAGGACGATTTCGGCGGTAAGCAGCGGCTCGAATTCCTCCGCCGACAGCGCACGGCTGAAGAGATACCCCTGCAGAATGTCGCAGCCATAGGCTTGCAGATAGATGAGCTGGCTCGGCTGCTCGACGCCCTCTGCGATCGCCGTCATGCCGAGCGAATGGATCATCGCGACGATTGCCTGGAAGAGCGCTGAATGGCCGCGGCTCTCCGTCATCCGCGATACGAAGGCGCGGTCGATCTTGACGAAGTCGAACGGCAGATCGGAGAGATGGCTGAGCGCCGAATGCTCCATGCCGAAGTCGTCGAGCGCGAAACGCATGCCGCCGGCGGCAAGCCGCTGCATGGTGCGAGCCGCGGCGGCGGCATCGCGCAGAATGGCGCTTTCGGTCAGCTCGAGCATGATCGCGTCCGGCGGGAGCCCCGCCTCTTCGACGATGGCGGCAATCCTCCTGTCGAGATCGTCATCGGCGAGCTGCAAGGCGGAGAGATTGACCGCGACCGGAAACTTCGCGCCCCGCTCGCGCCAGGCGCGCGCCTGCCGGCACGCCATCTTCAATACGTGCTCGCCGATCGACCCGATCAGGCCGCTTTCCTCCGCGATCGGAATGAAGTCGCAGGGGCCGATCAGCCCCCGCGTCGGATGCCGCCAGCGGAGCAACGCCTCGGCTCCGACGAGCTTGTAATTGTGCGCGCTGACCTGCGGCTGGTAGACGAGGAAGAGCTCATCCCTTTCCACAGCGCGCCGGAGATCGGCCTCCAAGACCGAACGCGACACCGCCGCACTCGTCATTTCGGCGTTGTAGAATTCGTAGCTGCCGCCCGGCTCGATCTTTGCGTGGTGCATGGCGGTGGTCGCATAGCGGATGGCAAAGTCAGCATCTCCCTCGCCGCCGGAGACCATGCTTACGCCGGCCGCGGCTTTGAGGAGCACTTCGGCCTGGTTGATGCGAAAGCCTGCCGCAAGCGTGGCAAGCAGCGCCTCGACGGAGCGCATCCCCGCCGGCTCGTCGGCGATTGCCCTGCGCAGCACCAGGAACTGGCCGCCGCCGATGTGCGCGATGGTCTCGCCTGCCGTGATCGCGTCGCTCAGTCTCCGGGCGGCTTCGCGGATGGCGGTATCGCCCGCGTCGAGGCCGTGCGTGTCGCGGATATCATGCAGCGAGGTGAGTTCCAGGCAGACGACGGCGATCGTCCCCCCGGAGCGCTCTGCGTGCCCGATCGCCTCGACGAGACGCTCGGTGAAGAGCGAGAGGTTTGGAAGGCCGGTGGTCGCGTCGTGATCGGCAAGATGGTCGCGCTGCGCCTCGGCCTTCTTCAATGCCGAGATATCCATCCTGAGACCGGCGATGCCGCCGTTGCTCATGCGCCGCTCGCTGACCATCACCCAGCGGCCGTCGGCGAGCCGCTGGACGACGCTGCCGGAGAGGTCGCGATGGTTTTCAAGCCGGGCGTTGATCCATTCCGATTCCCGTCCCCTGGCGTCGGGGAAGACCCCGTGCTCGAGCGCGGCGCGGAGAAAGTCCTCGAAGGGCACGCCCGGCCGCGCGAAATCGGCCACTTCGGCGTAGAGCTTGCGGAAGGCCTCGTTGGCGAGGACGATCCGATCCTCCGAATCGAAGATGACGAAACCTTCGGAGATGCTTTCGACGGCATCCCTGAGCAGCGCGTCGGCTTCTTCGGCGCGCCAGAAGGCGGCCACGATCGGCGTCTGGTCGGTCGCCGTCCCGCGGTATCCGCGGAACGCGCCGCTACGATCAAAGACCGGTACGCCACCCATCGATACGTGGTGCCGCGATCCGGAATCCGACATGAACGAGAAGAGGAAATTGCGGAACGCCTGGTGCGCCTCGCGGTCGGAAATGTGGGCCTGCCAGTGCTCGTCCTGGTCGACGGTCGCGCCCGCCACTTCCCACGGCGTCTTTCCGAGGCTGGCGGCGGACTCCGCCCAATCCGCTTCCTCGTAGCGGTTGGAGAAAAAGGTATAGCGGTGCTGTTCGTCGGTCTCCCAGATCCAGTCGCCGGAGACCTCGACAATGTCGCGGAAGCGCTGGTCGCTCTCGCGCCGGGCGATCCTCGCAGCCGCCGCGTCAAGCTCGCGCTTCATGGCGGGGATGAGCCGCGACAGGCTGCCCTTATAGACGAAATCGGCCACGCCCTCGCGCATGAGCGCCACGGCGTTCTCTTCTCCGATCGAGCCGGAGACGACGATCACCGGTATATCGGCGTCGGAGCCGCGGATCGCCTGCATCATCTCCGGGAAGCTCTGTTGCGGGAGATTGTAGTCGGAGATGACGATATCCCACGCGCTTTCCTGCATCGCCTCCTTCACGCCGGCGATCGTCTCGACGCGACGAAACACCGGGTCGAGGCCGTCGCGACGGAGCTCGCGAAGCAAGAGCTGCGCGTCGTCTTCGGAGTCCTCGACGATCAGGATGCGCCGCCGCCTGGCCGCAGACGCCATCGTCTTCGCGGTCGGGTTCATGCCGGCACCGCTTCGTTGAGCATCAGCCAGTAGAGGCCGAGTTGACGCGCTGCTTCGAGGAACTGATCGAAGTCGACGGGCTTTCGCACGTAGCTGTTGCAGCCGAGGCGGTAGCCGGAGACGATGTCCTGCTGCTCCTTCGAGGATGTCAGGATCACCACCGGCAGAAGCGCGGTGCGCGCGTCCTGCCGGATACGCTTCAGCACTTCGAGTCCGTCGACCTTGGGGAGCTTCAGGTCGAGCAGGATCAGTTTCGGCATGCGCCGCTCCGCGTCCGTGTCCTTGCCGAACAGGTAGTCGAGAGCTTCCGCGCCGTCGCGCGCGACGACGATCCGGTCGCGGATTCTGTTCCGCTCGAAGGCGCGCAGTGTCAGCGCCTCGTCGTCCGCGTTGTCTTCGACCAGCAGCAAGCTCATCTTGTCCCCTATCGCCAAGGGCGCGATGCTTCCCGCGTCTCGACGTTCGCCCGCGCCGGGTGTCCTGCGGTTTTCGGTCCGGCTTCTTGGTCCGCGCGCAGGGCTTTCTATCTAGGGAACAAGCTTCACCGATCGGATAATTCGGTCGCTAAATTCCTACCGAGAGTAGGAACGGATATGCGCGCTTTCGTGTCGGTCGCGCGCCGGCCGGAGGCGCGTAGACCTCGCCGGTGAAATTTGCGACGGTCGGGCTCTCCAGTCGCACCAGCGCGGACCGGGATGATCCGCCCCCACGGAAGGACGAGAAATGCCAGAGACCGGCCACGCGGCGGACGTCGATGCCCTCGGCGAGATCATGCTCCTGCAGGGGACGATGCAGAGGCAGTTCCTGCGCATCCTGATCCGGCGTCTTGCCGGCGACGTCTCCACGTTCAATGCCGAGCTTTTCCTGGCGGAGCTCGATCTCCTGCGCGAAGGACTTGAATCCGGCCGCGACCGCACCGCGCTCCACGCCTTCGCGCTGAAGGAATGGGAGCGGCTCTCGGAGATGGCGCTCGACGCGGTCGCCTCGACGCGCGTACGGACCGGGGCGCACTAGGCGCGCCTCTCGGCCGGATTGCGCGGCACAAAGGGCAGATCGCCGGCTTTCCGCCCAAACATCGCCTTCTCCCGATCTTCATTTTTCGTTAAGGATAACCGAGAACCGCGTAGCTGAGGTTTTGTGTAGTGAGTATTCGGCCCCGTTACGGCTCGAACGGCGCCCGCGGCAGATCGGCCTATGGCCGGCCCACCCCCGAGCCGGGTCGGCTGAGCTGGCGCGACATGCGGCCCGTCCTTCTGAAAAGCGCCGGCATCGTCGGCCTCGCCGGCGCTATCATGGCGGTCGTGTCGAGCAATGCGCTGTTCGTCGATCCGGGCGGACCGGACCGGCCGTCGCAACACGCGGCGGGCGAGGCGCGGAACGACCCGGCCCCGATTGTGATCGCGGCGACATCGCCCACGCCTGAGGCTGCGGAGGCGGATCAGATCGCGACGCTCCTGCAGACGAATGTCGGCGCTGAGGCGCGGCCCACGGCGGACGCCGTGCAACCGGAGACGACCGCGAGCGTCGTTCCCGCCGAACCGAGAATTCTGCCGCCGGTCTCTCAGCCGGTCGCCGAGGCGCCGGCTCCTCCACCTGCGCCTTCGAATGCGATAGCGGACGCACCGAGCGCCCCGCCGCCACCGGTCGAGACGGCAGCCGTACCTCCGCCGCCGGCAGCGCCGGCGACGGTCGCTCTGACGCTCGCAACGGCAGAGCCGGTTCAGCCCGTCGCGGACAAAGGGCCGACGGTAGAAGATCGCGGCGGACCGGTATCGGCGCTTTGGCCGAAGGATTCCGTCGAGTGTCCGCGCGACTGGGTGGCTCCGACGGTCGAAGGCAACGACGCCAAGCCGCCCGCCGGATGCGAGACGATCGCCGCGCTCGTCCAGCCGGACGACAATTCGGCGGAGACGCTGAGCAAGGCGCTTCCGGAGAAGGTGCTCGATCTCGTCGCGCTGGCGCCGACAATTCCGGTGCCGAAGTCCGCGAACCCTGACGCGACTCCCTCCGACACGAGCGCCAACGCAGACGCGAAGCCGCAGCCAAAGCCGACGCCGGTCCGCGCGAACCGCGCGTCCAGCTGGCCGGGGACGCCGCCGCCCGATTGCGGCGACAAGCACGCGTATTGGCACTTCGTCCAAGGGCACCACGGCGCGAAGGAATGGTATTGCAAGTGAGGCTTGGCCCGGCGCGGCGGAGAGCTTGACCAAAGCCCTTTAGCCGCAGTGGTGGATCGACGGTCGTTCGACGGCTAGGTTCCGGCGAAGCAATCGAGCCGGAGACTTGCGCCGCTTTGAGTCCAGCCGACATTTCAAAGACGAGCCCGAACGACGCGGACGCGGCTGAGCGGCCGTTTCCGTTGGCGCGCCGCTATCGCCGCCGCGTTCTTCCGCTGATGGCGCTCTTCGTCGTCTCCCTCGTTCTCCTGACGGCGTGGTCGGTCAGGCAGGCTGTGCGCCAGATCCATCTGGAGTTCGCCGCCGGCCGCGTCGAGGAGATCGCCACCGAGCTCGACAAGAAGATGCCGGCGGCGTGGGCGGCGCTCCTCGCCGGAACGGCCGACGCCGATCAGCAGGCAAAGCTCGTCGCGCTCTTCGCCGATGCCGTGTCGGAGCGCGGCCTCTCGCAATTGAAGGTCTATGACACGGCCGGGAAGGCGCTCTTCAGCACCGACGCGCCCGAGATCGGGCAGATCGAGAGCAATGCCGCGCTCGCGGCGGCGATCGGCGAGGGCGAGCGCACGCTGCTGCCGCACGCTGAGCCCGACGGCACGCGCTACAACGAGTTCTATGTTCCGCTCCGGCGGCCCGACGGCGCTATCGGGCTGGTGATGGAGCTCTATTGGCCGGCGGGCGAGCTCCGTGCCATTCTTGCGCGCTCGCTCCTCCTGCCGACGCTCGTGCCGGGATTGCTTCTCGCCGGTCTCCTCGCGGCGCTCGGCTATCTGATAAGGCGCGCGCAGGCCGGGATCGATTTTCGTGCGGCACGCGTGCGCGAGCTTTCCGCGCGGCTCGAAAGCTTCATGTCGGTAAGCGCCGTCGGCGCCGTGCGCGCAGCGCCGGCGGGCGGCGACGTGCCGCTGAAGCGGATCGAGGTGTCGCTCGTCTATTCCGACGTGCGCCGCTTCACCGACTTCTCCGAGACGGAATCGCCGGAAGCCGTGGTCGCCTTCCTGAACCGGATCATGACGCTTCAGATCGAACGCGTGACGCGGCACGGCGGCGACGTCGACAAGCTGATCGGCGACGCGCTCCTCGTGCGCTTCGAGGGCGAGGACAAGGAGAGGCGCGCGATCCTTGCGGCGCGCGACATCCAGGCGGCGGTCGAAGCAGCGAAGCTGCCGCGCGGCGTCGGGGTTGGGGTCTATACCGGGCTCGCGATCTCCGGCCCGGTCGGCCCGGAGGCGCGGCGCGACTACACGGTGATCGGCGACTCGGTGAACATCGCCGCCAGGCTCTGCGCGGAGGCGGGGCGGGGCGAGATCGTCGCCGACTCGGCCACGCTGGCAAGAGGCGGCGCGGCGGAGGGCTTCGGGCCGGCGGAGGCGATCAAGGTGAAGGGGAGGGAGCACGCGGTGGAGGTGCGGCGGTTCGCGGCGGCGCATGCCTGACCGCGCCGCCGCCTGACGGCGCGGGTTTTTGCCGGTGGAGTGGACGGGGCGCTCCAAGACCACCCTCGAACAGGAAATCGCTGGCGCTCTCGAAGCGCCCCGCGCGGCTTTTCCGATTCCCGACTTGTCCACTCTTCCGTCCCTCGATGGCGGCGTTTCCGCGCCGCCTGAAGGACCATGCAGCCGACGACATCCGGCAGAGCGCTCGTAGTGGCGCTCGGGGACCCTTCCGGGACCGGCCGGGCCGGCGCCCTTCCGGCGGGGCACCGTCGCGGACCGCCCGCCGCTCCCGAAATGCTCCGGCTGCGCACCCGGCCTCTCATGAGCAGCGGTGAGGGGAGATTAGCAGAGGCGGGGAGAGCGGGGATAAGTCTGAAGCCGAGTATCCGCACGGCAGAAATTTTTGCGAATCAGGCAGAGTGCGACTTGCTATGGTGTTCCTTTTTTGTTCTACTCCGGCTGCGGTGAAATGGGAGGCTGGTAAGTGCTGCACGATCCGAGGCGAAGCGGAGAGCGCTTAGGCTCTGAGGCGATCGTGAGATGCGAGGACAATCTCGCTTTCATGTCGAAGCTCGAGAGCGAAAGCATGAAGCTCATCGTGACCTCACCGCCATACAATATCGGCAAGGCTTACGAACGCCGCACGCCACTTGAGCGCTACATCGAGAGCCAGGAGGAAACGATCGCCGAATGCGTGCAACTCCTGCATCCGCACGGATCGATCTGCTGGCAGGTGGGCAACCACGTACAGAACGGCGAGATATTCCCGCTCGATATCGTCCTCTATCCGGTCTTCCTGCGCCACGGTTTGAAGCTGCGCAACCGGGTCGTCTGGCACTTCGAGCACGGCCTGCACTGCTCTAAGCGTCTCTCTGGCCGCCACGAGACGATTCTTTGGTTCACCAAGAGCGACGACTACACCTTCAACCTCGATCCGATCCGCGTTCCATCGAAATACCCGGGCAAGAAGCATTTCAAGGGGCCGAAGGCCGGTCAGCTTTCCGGCAATCCGCTTGGAAAGAATCCGGGAGACGTTTGGATATTCCCCAACGTCAAGAACAATCACGTCGAGAAGACCATCCATCCCTGCCAGTTCCCAATTGAACTGGTCGAGCGCCTGGTTCTTTCCCTGACCGACCCTGGCGACTACGTGCTCGATCCTTTCATGGGTGTCGGGACGGCAGTTGCTGCTGCCGTTATGCATGGGCGCTCCGGATTTGGATGCGACATCGTCAGAGAATACGTCGACATCGCGCGAGCGCGCGCCCATCACGCGCACGCCGGCACGCTCAAGGCGCGCCCGAGGGATAGGCCCGTCTATGATCCGAGCCTGCCCTACGGGGGACACCGTTGAGGATTGCGACGTACTACTCGCATCTCAATGGGCTTGAATTTCTTCTAGTCCACAAGCGGCGTCTCTGGCGCGAGATTCAAGCGGTGGTCTCGGCGGTCGATGCCGCCGCTTGTCGGACAAAGGTCTCGAAAGAGGTCCGATCCAAGGACAAGGTGCTTTACTCGCCGATCGAAATGAATCGAGCGATGAGCACCGACTTTCATAGCAGGGGATGGGCAGAACGTCGGACGTCGTATTGGGTAACATCCGATGCACGGTTGATCCGCAAGACAATGCAAATGCCGCCTGCTCAACAGAAGGAAGAGATTGCTGCCGCGGGCGCCACGCCGATCTTTTCGTTCAACCAGACGGACTTTGTGAAAGAGCGCGTTGCTGTCGAAGTGCAGTTCGGAAAGTACGCGTTTGTCGCCTACGATCTCTTCGTGAAGCACATGGCCTTCTACGTCGGTGACGTCATTGATGTCGGCGTCGAGATTCTGCCGATGAAGGAGCTACAGCAGGAGATGTCGTCCGGCGTCGCCTACTACGAGGGGGAATTGTACAACTTAATAAGGGAAGGGCGCGGCGTTCCCGCCGTGCCGCTCGTTCTCGTTGGCGTCGCGCCGTAGCGGTTCTTCAGCTTCCCCTACCGCGAAAATGCCTTGTACTTGATCCTGTGCGGCTCCGTTGCCTCCGCCCCTAAGCGGCGTTTCTTGTCCTCCTCATACGCCTCGAAGTTCCCCTCGAACCATTCGACGTGGCTGTCGCCCTCGAATGCCATGATGTGGGTGGCGAGGCGGTCGAGGAACATGCGGTCGTGGGAGATGACGATGGCGCAGCCGGCGAAATCTTCGAGCGCCTCTTCGAGCGCGGCGAGCGTCTCCGTGTCGAGGTCGTTGGTGGGCTCGTCGAGGAGGAGCACGTTCGCGCCCGACTTCAGCATTTTTGCGAGATGCACGCGGTTGCGCTCGCCGCCCGAGAGCTTGCCGACCGGCTTCTGCTGGTCCGAGCCCTTGAAGTTGAAGGCGGAGACATAGGCGCGGGAATTCACCTCGCGCTTGCCGAGCGTGATGATCTCTTCGCCGCCCGAAATCTCCGCCCAGACGTTCTTTGCGCCGTCGAGCGTGCGGCTCTGGTCGACATAGCCGAGGATCGCGGTATCGCCGACGCGGATTTCCCCGCTGTCCGGCTGCTCCTGGCCGGTCAGCATCCTGGCGAGCGTCGTCTTGCCGGCGCCGTTCGGGCCGATGATGCCGACGATGCCGCCGGGCGGCAGCTTGAAGGAGAGGCCGTCGATCAGGAGCTTTCCGTCATAGCCCTTGGAGAGATGGTCCGCTTCGATGACGACGTCACCGAGCCGCGGCCCCGGCGGGATGACGATCTGCGCGTCGCGGCTTTGCAGCCGCGCCTCGTTGGCTTTCAAGAGCTCGTCATAGGCCTTGATGCGCGCCTTCGACTTGGCGCGCCGCGCTTCCGGGCTGCGGCCCATCCATTCGCGCTCGCGCTCGATGACCTTCTGGCGCGCGCTGTCCTCGCTCTTCTCCTGCGCCATCCGCTTCGCCTTCTTCTCCAGATAGGCGGTGTAGTTCCCCTCGTAGGGGACGCCGCGGCCGCGATCGAGCTCCAGGATCCAGCCGGTGACGTTGTCGAGGAAGTAACGGTCGTGCGTGACGATCAGCACGGCGCCTGGGAAAAGCTCCAGGTGCTTCTCGAGCCAGCCGACGGTCTCCGCGTCGAGGTGGTTGGTGGGCTCGTCGAGGAGGAGCAGATCGGGCTCTTCGAGCAGGAGCTTGCAGAGCGCGACGCGGCGCTTCTCGCCGCCTGAGAGCGTTTTGACCTGCGCCTCGCCCGGCGGGCAGCCGAGCGCCTCCATCGACATTTCCACTTTCGATTCGAGGTCCCAGAGGTTCTTCGAATCGATTTCGTCCTGCAGCTTCGACGCCTCCTCCGCCGTCTCGTCGGAGTAGTTCATCATCAGCTCGTTATAGCGATCGAGCACCGCCTGCTTTTGGGCGACGCCGAGCATGACGTTGCCCTTCACGTCGAGCGAAGGGTCGAGTTCCGGCTCCTGCGGCAGGTAGCCGACGTGCGCGCCCTCCGCCGCCCACGCCTCGCCGGAGAACTCCTTGTCGAGCCCGGCCATGATCTTGAGAAGCGTCGACTTGCCCGAGCCGTTCGGGCCCAGGACGCCGATCTTGGCGTCCGGATAGAAGGAGAGGTGGACGTTCTCCAGGACCTTCTTGCCGCCGGAGAAGGCCTTGGTCAGGCCCTGCATGTGATAGATGAACTGGCGCGCCATCGCTGCCGCAAATCCTAGGAAGCTTCAGGGAATGACGGCTACTTAGGAGATGGCGGGGCGTTTCACAAGACGACGCGATTGGCCGACCCGGCCGAATCGCGGCCGCGCCTGCTGGCCCGTTGCTGCGCGGGGGTCGTCAGCCGCCGGTCGTGCCTCTGAGCCGGGGAAGCGGTGTATCCGCGACCGGCCCCGGCGCGTCGGGCCACGCGAAATCCAGGGAAGAGAAGGAATCGCTCTCCTCCGACTTGCGGACGAAGACTTCGCCGGGCCCCGGGCTTGCCGGGCGGCTGCCGCCGAGAAACATCTGCGCAAAGAGCTGCTGCAGAGCCACCGGCTCGTCGTGAATCCCGGGCGCGACGCCTGGAGCCTTGATGGCGAGCAGCGTGGAATAGTCGTCGATCTTGTCCCGCTCGCTGAAGCGTTCGGGCTTGCTACTCACATAACGCCACGACGCGAGACGAGATCCGTGGTCGCTGTGAATGATGATCGTTGCCTCATCGTAGATGCCGAGGCTCTTCAGCTCGCTGAAAAGCAATTCCATCGTGTGCGCCGAACAGATCAGCTGATTCAGATAGCGGGGGTAGAGGCCGGCGCGCTCCTCCGGCGTATAGATGTCGTCGTCGCCGATCCTCCTTCTCCCATCGCGAAGGATCGAGCAGGGCGCAGTCGCGCCCGTAGAGATA
Source organism: uncultured Alphaproteobacteria bacterium (assembly GCA_963739005.1). Lineage (GTDB taxonomy): Bacteria > Pseudomonadota > Alphaproteobacteria > Rhizobiales > Afifellaceae > DASWJZ01. Next base: position 490,401 of record CAVTYQ010000004.1, read on the forward strand.
GCCGTAGTGCGGAAAGATCAGGTGCAGGTAGAACGCCCTTCCGCGTGAGCGATCGGCAATGTCGGCGCGAAACCGCGCAAGCAGCTCCTGGCTTATCATCGGCGCGACCTGCAGCGCCTCGCGGCCGACGAAAAGTTTTCGCACCAGCGCGCGCAGGCGTTGCGTGGTGGAGAGCGACGATCGCTGGACCGCGTCGAGCGAGAAGGGCGTCGCGGTGAAGCAGCTGTCGACCGCGGACGATTTGGAGCACATGTCCAGCCAGGCGCTCTGATAGACGCTGACCGAATACCCCTCTGTCTTCAGGGTATCGAACCAGGCGTTCTGCTTCATCACCGCCGCGTAGGGCCGCTCGCCCAAGAGATGCACGACATCGGGCCAGCGGTCCCCGTTCACGAGCGAGGCGAGCGAGTATTTTGTCTCGTCGTAGCGGCTGTAGGCGTGGCTGTAGAGCGCAAAATCCTTGTAGGTCGCCGCAACCACCTGCCGGGCCTCCTCCGAGGCTTCGAGATCGGGGGGCAGTCCGGCCAGCCCGATATGCTCGTCGAGGATGATGTAGATGATGGGTGGTAGATCTTTCCGTTCCGCCGACGGCCTGCCGGCTTTGAACGCCGTGTCTGGTGCTCCGCTCGGAAGCGCGACGCTCGCGATGACCATGGTTCCGAAGACGGCGATCGCAATCGCGTCGAGATGCCGGCCGAGAAGCATGCAAATCAGACAGATGACGCCGAAAAGCACGAGCCCGACCGCCGCGAGCACGACGAACGGGTGGCCGGTCGCGGCTCCGATCCGATTGGACGCCGCGGCAAGCATGTCCGTCACGTCCTGTCGGCAGAAGATGTAGGCGAAGAGCGTGAGCGCGATCAGCAGGGGGGCGAGCGTTGGTCGCAGCCGTGATATCGCGCCGAGCACCGCCCCCAACGAGGCGGCGACACCGATCAGAATGAGGCTCTCCGGCAGAACGAGGCTGTATCCATAGAAGTTCAGGAACGGCACCACGATCGCCAAGAGGATCAGAGCCGGGGCGGCGTAGGGCGCGATCCGGGCAAAGTGGCTCGCGGCGGCGCGCGGCTCAGGCGCTTCGGTCATACCAGAAGAGCTCCCGACCGGACGGCCCGAGCACCGTCGAGCGCTCGATCCGCGCGACCTTCTGAAGCGCTGTGACGAAGAGGTCGCGGTCGTAGGGGTGAACGCTTCCGCGGTGAGCAATCATGCGCTGCACCTGCACGTCATGCGGCGCCACGAATTCGATGAGCCCGCGCGGCGCGAGGCTTACGGTCCACGCGATTGCCTTGGGCAGTGGAACATTGGCGCCGAATGTCAGGTGGTGAATGATGGCGAGCGCCATCACCGCGTCAGCGGACGAGCGCTCGAGCATGCCGGCGCGCTCCGCCTGATCCCACCCCTGGCTCGGGCTCGGGTTGGCAAGATCGCAAACCAGCGGTGTGAAGCGCGCGCCGGCGTCCCGCGCGGCGCGGAACCCCGTGTCGACGGCCGCTGCGTCGCCGTCCCAGCCGATGGCGCGTTCGGCTCCGGATCGGAGAGCGAGCAGCGGGTACTCGCCCGTGTTGCAGCCGAGCGCCCAGAGCATTTTCGGCCGCAGCGCGGCGGCGAACCTTGACACCTCGGCGTGCTTGGCCGTGCGCTCTTCGTCCGTGTAGCTGCAGGTCGTGGGGTAATCGGCCCACCGGCTACGCACCCGCTTTGGCGCGAGCGATCCGAGCCAGGCGCGCATGCCGCCGAGCACGCGAAGAAAGCTTTCGCGGGGAAGGGCAGCGGCAACGCTTGCCTCCTTGGTCGCAAGCGAGGTTTGCGCAACATCTTCCAGCGCCGAATGCGCCACGACATGAAGGAGGACGCGGCGCGACAGGAGCGCGCGCCAGGGCAGCAGCCGACGAAGGTCGGATGTCCTTACCCCTTCGAGCGCGCCGCGATACCACGCATTCGGCATCACCCCGGTCTTCGCGGAGAGGAGAAGCGGATTGAGGAACTGCTCGCAGAATTGTCGATAGCCGGACCAGATCTCGCCGTCGCGGTAGGGGCGGAAGGAAAGCAGGTCGATGAAGATCGGGTCCGTTCCAAGGAACTGGATGTTGTAGGCGGAGGCGTCGCTGAGCGTGAGGCCGCCTTCCATCGCCTCGAGATGCAGATCGAGATAGTGCAGCCCCGCCGCGCGGAGGGCCTCGAACGACCATTCGTAGGGGTAGGAGATGAAGGGCAGCCGCGGATGCTCCAGCACGCGGCTCGCGCCGGCAAGACCGAGGGCAGCGGGCGGACCGGAAAGCGGCTCGAAGGCGACGATGCGTCCGGAGTCGGCAAACCGGTCGAGCATTCCCGTTCGCAACGTCGCGGCGAACTCCGCGTCGTGGTCGGGGGCGACGGTTCGCAGTATGCGGTCGCCCAGCCGATAAACGCCGCCGGCCGGATCACGGTGCGAACCCGGAACCAACTCCGCCAGCGCCGTTGCCAGCGTCATTGAGGGTGTCGGCGCCGTCCGATGCCGCGGAAGAAATCCGCGGCGCGGCGCAGGTAGAGCTTGCCGACGACCATGACGCCGGCAACGCCGCCCAACATGAGCTGCAGCAACATGCTGCCTGTGCCCGGGTCGAGATAGGCATAGGCAGGAGAAGCCGCCGACACGGTCAGAAAGATGGCGCCATAGGCAAGAGGCTCATTGAGCCGCGATATGCGATTTCTGCTCATCAGATGCCGCGTCCTCTGATAATGGCCGAGTGGGCTCTTACCCTGCCGCGTGATCGAGGCGGCATCGCACGTTCACCGAGAAGTTCGTTCGATGGTCAAATACCATCGGTTCGGATTAAAAGCGGGTTAAAGGCCACCGTTTCTTGTAGCCAAAGCGGGTGGCTAGGGCGCGCCGAGCGGCCGGGGGCTCGCGCCTGCCGACGGGAGGTGCGCGGTGGGGCTTTAGGTCTCGGCGGTGACTTCTTTGAGCAGCCAGCGGGAGATCGGCCACATCGCCTTGAAATGCCCCGTGCAGAAATCGAGGAAGCCCGGCGTCTCGGCGACCGCCGTGTCCTCCGTCTCGAAGCCCGCGAAGAGCCCTTCATGGAGAAGGTATTCGGCGCGCTCGTGCGTCGGATCGAAGCCGCGCGGCACGGCCTTCCGTGTCGCTCCGCCGATCGTGTAGGGACCGGCGTCGCCGACGTCCTTGATGGCCTTCACGAGCGCCTTTCCGCCGCGCGCATCGACGATGGCGCTCCGATAGGCCTCGAGCTGCGTCTTCTCGAACCTGTGCATGCCGGCGCCGAGGATCAGCCGGTCGGGAGCGAGGCGGAAGAAAAAGCCCGGCGAATTCCAGCCGCGCCTGTCGCCGTGCCAGAACCAGAGATCGACGTGGTTCTTGTAGGGCCGCTTGTCCTTCGCGAAGCGCACGTCGCGATTGATGCGGAAGAGCGAGCCGTTGATCTTCGGCCCGAAGGCGACGCTCTGCGCGATCTTCTGAAGCCGCGGGCCGATCGCCGCGACGAAGGCGAGCGCCGGCGTGACGTAGTAGGTCTGGTAGGCGTCACGATGCGTGTCGAACCAGGCCTTTTCGTTGTGCTTCGTGAGGTCGCGCAGGAACCTCGCGGTCTCTTTCGGAAAACCTTGAAACGCCGGCATCGATCGACCCCCGAGGCGCGAGGCGAGCCTTCCCGCGCTGGACTTGCCGCGCAGACTCTACGCCGACGAAAACCGTGCCGCCAGCGGGCAAGATCGCCGGGGGACTTGTGTTCGTCGGCAGGCACGCTGACCGGACGATAAGTCGGTCGTGCGAAGGCGAATCCCGCGCGGAACCCACTGCGCGCATCTTCAGCCCGCGCGCAGCAGGCTTCGCGATCTTCGTCGCGGCTGATCGTCTTTCGCGATCGCTTCGCCCCCGGGCGCATCGACCGTCGCAACGTCGAGGTCATTCTCGTCGCGCGCTCCGCGAAAGGGCAAGGCATGCGCGGGTGCGCTGACCGAGGGATTGGCCTGTCGACCGGCACGTTTGACGCAGACGAAAACGCGGCGCATGCGCGCACCGCGTCCCCGCTGTAAGTGTTTTTTTAGGCCCTGGAGACTAGGCTTTTCCGGGAGTGTTCGTGGAGCTCCCGCGTGTTCATCGCGAACTTTGCCTTGAAGAGCGCGGCGCAAAAGGCGACCGTCTTTCTTCGCCGGATCGCGGACTACTCGCTGCGCCACCCATACCGGGCGCTGGAGGAGGATGCGCTTGCCGAGACGGTCGCCTTCATCAAGGAGGAGATGCCCGATGCGCTTGCCTTCGATACGCCTAGGGACCTCCTCTCATTTGCGCTTCGCCGTGCCGCCGCCGACGGGATCGTCATTGAGTGCGGGGTGAACGAGGGCGGTACGATCCGCTTTATCGCCAAGAAGATGCCGAACCGGGTCGTGCACGGGTTCGACAGCTTTGAGGGTCTGCCTGAGGACTGGTCCGGCAACAACATGGCGGCGGGCATTTTCAATCGCGCCGGAATGTTGCCGAAAGTCCCGCCCAACGTGACGCTGCACAAGGGGTGGTTCGACAAGACGCTGCCGGCCTTTGCCGCAGAGCACGCCGAACGCGTCGCGCTCCTTCACATCGACTGCGACCTCTATAGCTCCACCAAGACGGTATTCGACAGCCTCGGAGGCAGGATCGGACCCAAGACCGTCATTGTCTTCGACGAGTACTTCAACTACCCGCACTGGCGGAATCACGAGCACAGGGCGTTCCGCGAGTTTGTCGCCGCCAGAAAGGTTATCTTCCACGCCATCGGCTACGCGTTCAGGCAGGTGGCGGTCGTTGTCGAACAGGTTGGGGGATGACCGATGTGGCGGCGGATCGGGGAACGCCGGAACCGCGGCGCAACCCTGAAGCCCGCCAATCGCGGCGGCCGAACATCATCGATGGCGAACGCATCCATGACGAGCAGTTCATCACCGCGGCGGGTAAGCTTCTCCCGCCGCAAGGCGAGCTTCTGCACAAATCTGTCCGCGGCTTGAGCTGGGCGACATGACCGCCGAGGGCTTTCCATCGCTGGCCGAGCGGCTCGATCACCACAAAGTCGCGCCGCTTTTCGCGGCGGGCGCTCTCATCCTCACCGGGCTCTTCATCTTCCTCTGGACGGCGATACCGGGCATCAAAGAAGCAATGCGCCTGGCGCTTTCCGACAGCGACGATGCGATGCGCTTGGCAAGCGTGCGCGACTTCCTCGCCGGCCAGTCTTGGTTCGATATGACTCAGTACCGCTACATGCCGCCCGAAGGCGTGTCGATGCACTGGTCGCGTCTCGTCGATCTGCCGATCGCCGGGTGGATTCTTGCGTTGACTCCACTGCTTGGCGCCGACCTTGCCGAGCGGGTGACAGTCACCGGTTGGCCCCTTGTCCTTTTCCTCGTCTATTGCAGCGTCATCGGCATCGGCGCATGGCGGCTCTTCGGCGAGCGAGCGGCCGGCTTCGCGATCTTCATCGCCGGGCAGCTCATCGTCTTCCAAGATCTTTTCGCCCCGGCGCGGATCGATCATCACAACGTCCAGGTAATTCTTGTCACGCTCGCAGCCCTCGGCTTCGCGTTCTCGGACGGCCGCGCGAGAGCGCCCGTGGCAAGCGGCGTATTCTGTTCGCTTTCGCTTGCCGTCGGTCTGGAAACCTTCCCCTTTGTTGTAGTGATCGGGGGCGCATTCGCCTTCTCTTGGATCGCAATGCCAGAAAGGGCGGCCCGCGCGTTCCTGCTTTTTGGCGCGAGCCTTGCCGTCGGGTCGCTGGTGTTCTTCGTTGTGCAGACGGCGCCCTCGGCGTGGGGCGCGCCGAAATGCGATGCGCTATCAAGTCCATGGCTGCTGCTGACGACGGGGGGCGGCTTGGCTGCCGCATGTCTCGTCGCCGCCACTCCGAGGCTTCGCACGTGGCCGCTGCGGGTAGTCGCGGCAGGCGGCTTAGGCGCCGCCCTCGTCGTCGCATTCGTGGTGCTCTTCCCGGCGTGCCGGGTCGGGCCCTACAACGTGATACCGGAGCCTTACCGCAGCCTTCTCCTCGATGTGACCATCGAGGCGCTGCCGTTCGCGAAGTTCGTCAAGGTCAATCCAAGCGCGGCGCTACAGTCGGTGATGCCAATGCTCGTTGGCGCGCTCGCGGCGACGCTCGCCGCCTGGCGCGTTGGCGAAAAGCGGGCGGCTCTCGGACTCTTTGCCGCAATGCTCTGGCTCGGCGCGGGGATGGCGTTTTACCAGATACGCGCCGTCTACATCGCGTCGGCCTTCGTTCCCCCGGTCGCGGGGTGGTATATCGACCGGCTGATCGCCGGCCGTCTGGGCGCTACCCTGTCCACCCGCACGGTGTCTGCGATTGGCGGAATCGCGCTCCTCGGCATTGCCTGGGCCGCCTTCGTTGTCGCCGTGCAGAACGTGGCGCCGCTGGAGTTGAAGCGCGCGCCGCCGCGTGCCGCGTGCGCCGATCCCCTCTATCTGAAGCCGCTCGATGCGCTCCCGGCGGGCTTGGTGCTCGGGCAGATGGATCTCGGCCCGAAGATCATCCTTCACACGCATCACTCGGCGCTCGTAGGCGGGTATCACCGCGGCGTGGCGGGCGTGATCGCCGGCATCGAGGCCTTCAACGGCGACGCGGCGGCGATGCGACGCCAGGTGGACAAGTTCAACGTCAGCTACGTGGCGATCTGCGCCAACTGGCTTGGGCTGCTTCGTCCGGGCGAGACCTCGTTTGCGAGCGAGCTTGCGGCCGGACAGGTGAGCGTGCCGTGGCTTCAGCCGCTCGATCTCAAGACCGGTCCGCTGCAGGTCTGGCGCGTGGTCCGCTAGCGCTCCGTCACCCGCCAGAGTTTTAGCGCGCGCGCATCGAGCGGAACGGGCGCCAGCCATGCGGGCGCTGCCTCGCCGCGCGCGAGCGCTTTGACGAAAGCGCCGTAGCGGTCCGGGTAGGCCGTGACCCAGGGCAGGCAGACGGCGACGTAGTCGGCGTGGTCGCGCAGCGCGAATTTTCGCATGTCGGCCTCCGAGCCGGCGAAGGCCTCGATTCCCGCGACGATCCCCTCGACGTTACGGTGATAACCCGCGGCGATGATCGAATCGTCGGTCAGGAAGAGGACATGCGCGCCGAGATCGAGCGGACCGAGGATCGTGCCCTTCGGGATCGTGCGAAGCGCGGGAAGCTCCCTCAAGCACGCGCGCATCGCGTCCGGGTCGTGATGGGGAGCGGGGGCGACGAGCTCAGCGTGCTCGGCGAGGGCCGCGGCCGAGACCCAGGGCATTTCGAAGAGAAGCGCGCCTCCGACAAGAAGCGCCAGCGCGCGGGGAATGCGCACCTGGCGGTCGGTCGCCTGCGAAAGCACGCGGTCGAGCGCGAAGCCGGCGGCGACGGGCACGAGCGCGCAGCCGACATAGATCGCACGGATCTGCACGCTGCTCAGCGCCAAGGTCAGAGTGAGGAGCGACGCGGTGGCGAAAAGCAGCCGCCGCCCTTCGCCCCGGCTTTGGAGAGCGCCGATCCACGCCGCGATCGCCGCGGCGAGCGTCGGGCCGAAGACGATCGCGGTGAGCATCGGGTGGCGCGAAATCGCTTCGCCGAAATCGAGCGCCTCGCCGGTCGCTTCGAGCCACTGCGGGAGGACCGAGTCCGGCACCGCGCCGTAGGGTCCGGCGAGACAGGCCGGGAAGGCGAATGCGAACGCGCCGACAAGCGCGACCGATGCGACTGCAAGAGCCGCGAGACGGGCTTGCCACGCCGCAAGACGCGTTCCGACGGCCGCGAGCGCGATCGCACCCGCTCCGAAGGTCAGTAGCAGCCAGGGCGCGGAGAGCGTGTCGCAGGTTGGCGTGAGCCAAAGCGAAGGCGCCGTCTCGACCGCGAAAGCTGCAAGCGACGCGAGCGCCAGCGCCGAAGCGAAGAGAGCCAAGCCGTGCGCTTGACGGCGATCGACGACGAACGCCGCGGCGTAGACAAGCCCGATCAGGGCGACGTAGGGGAGGCTCTCCAGTCCGACGGCGAGTGCAAGCGCCGAAGCGATACCGCCGAGAACCGCCGCGATCGGCCTCGATGCCGCGATCGCGAAGCAGAGGACCGACGTCAGCGTCAGCACGACCTGGACGTTGTGGTGATCGATCTCGCCGGCGCCGAAGAGATCGCGGAAAGCGAGGTAGTTTGGCGCGATCGCAATGGCGAGGAGCGCTGCCCTGAGCCCAAAGGTTCGCCGAAGCGCGGCGAAGGTCAGAGCGCAATAGAGCGCGAAGAGAAGGGTCGGCCACGCAGTCAACACGACCCGCTCGGCTAGCCCGGACCCGAGCACTGGCGTGAGCGCGAGGAGACCCGCCGCAAGCGGCGCGTCGACGAGCCGCGACCAGTGCATCCGCGTGCCCTCGGGCGGGAGGTAGCGGTACTGGTGCGTGTCGAACCAGCTCTGGCCCTGGGCGAGGTCGCGAACCTCCTGCAGGCGGAGCCCGTTGTCCGCGCTGAGGGTGGAGAGATCGTCCAATTGCTGGAAGCCGAGCCACTGGCCGTGGAAGTAGATCGCTGCGAAGAAGAGGGCGAGCGCCCAGAAAAGCCCCGGACGATCGAAAAGGCTCGTCGCCGGCCGCGCCGCCGAAGTATCGGAGCTGTAGAGCTTTTCCGCCGCCGCCATGGACTTTTCCGCGCGCGATTCACCTGGCGGCAAGCATCGCCGGGCTAGCTTACCCGCCGGTTATCGGGGTGAAATCGCGATGCAAGTTGATTCGCCGGGCGAAAACCCCGTGCACGCGGCACTGCTCGGCGTCGAGAAGAGCTTCGCGGAGGCTGGCGCGATCGAGCTTTCGATCGTGATGCCGTGCCTTGACGAGGCGGAAACGCTGGGCGTCTGCATCGACAAGGCGAAGTCCTTCCTCTGGCGCACGGGAATTGCGGGCGAGGTCGTCGTCGCCGACAACGGTTCGACCGACGGCAGCCAGGCGATCGCGCGGGCGCGCGAGGCCCGCGTCGTCGACGTCGCGAGCCGCGGCTACGGCGCCGCGCTGATCGCCGGCATCCGCGCGTCGCGCGGCCGCTTCGTCATCATGGGCGACAGCGATAATTCCTACGACTTTGCCAATCTCGATCTCTTCGTGGAGAAGCTCCGCGCCGGATACGACGTGGTCATGGGGAACCGCTTCCGCGGCGGCATCGCGGCTTCTGCCATGCCGAAGCTTCACCGCTATCTCGGCAACCCCGTGCTCTCTTTCGTAGGACGGCTCTTTTTCAGAAGCCCGATCGGCGACTTCCATTGCGGGCTGCGCGGTTTCTCCCGCGCCGCGATCCTGGCGCTGAACCTCGACGCGCCGGGCATGGAATTCGCCTCCGAGATGGTGGTGAAGGCGACGCTCGCGGAGCTCAAGATCACGGAGGTGCCGACGACGCTGCAGCAGGACGGCCGCTCGCGTCCGCCGCATCTTCGGAGCTGGCGCGACGGATGGCGGCACTTGAAGCTTCTGCTCGAATTCGCCCCGCACTGGCTCTTTCTCTACCCGGGAGGCGCGCTCGCCAGCATGGGTGTGCTGATCGCCGCGGCGGTGCTCCGCGGGCCGCTCGATCTCGGCCCGATCACGCTCGACGCGGCGACGCTTCTGATGGCGGTCGCGGCGATCCTGGTCGGGACGCAGCTCGTTCTTTTCTACGCCGTGGCAAAGACCGCCGCCGTCGCCGTCGGACGGCTTCCGGCGACGCCGCGCTTCAAGGCGCTGAGCAGGATTCTGACCGTCGACCGCTTCTGCCTCGCGGGCGGCATCTTCTTTGCGCTCGGATTCCTGACGGCGGCCGTGTCGTCGCTGCACTGGATGGTGACGGGCTTTGGCGATCTCGACCCCGACGTGAACATCCGGCTTGCCGCGGTCGCGACGCTCGGCATGGCGCTCGGCGTGCAAAGCGCCACCGCGGGCTTCCTGATTGGGCTCGTTCGCCAGAGAGCGCGGCCCGCGGAGACCGGCAAGCCGGAAGCAGGCGTCTCGGCGTCGGACGACTCGAAGACCCGCGCGCGGACCGACGAAGCGGCCTGACGATCGAGGCGGGCCGTCAGGCCGTCGCCAGGAAAGAGCCGGGCGTAATGAAGAGCGTCACCGACGCTCCGACCTCCCAGCCGCCTTCCCAGATCATGCGCGCGGCGACGTAGACGATCACGAGCAGCCCGACCCAGGCGAGCCAGCGGTATCGATCGAGCAGCCGCGCGATGAAGGTCGCGGCAATGCCCATCAGCGCGACGGAGAGAAGGAGTCCGGCCGCCATGATCAGTGGGTGCTCGCGCGCCGCGCCGGCAATCGCCAGCACGTTGTCGAGCGACATCGAGACGTCGGCGACGAGGATCTGCCACATGGCCTCTCCCACGGTCTTGGTCGATTCCGCGGTAGTCGCGCCGTTGCCGATCGCGCCAAGCGCCTCGGTTCCGGCATGCTCGGCGGCGGCGCTCCGGATTTCGCGGAAAAGCTTCCAGGAGACCCAGAGGAGCAGGATGCCGCCGGCAAGGAGAAGCCCGACGATCTGCAGAAATTGCACCGCGAGCAGCGACAGGAGCACGCGCAGCACGACGGCGCCGGCGATGCCGTAGAAGATGACCTTCTTGCGGATCGCCACCGGCGCGCCGGCCGCGGCCATACCGACGACGATGGCGTTGTCCCCGGAGAGGACGACGTTGATGAAGATGACCTGGAGGATGGTCGAGAGTTCGGAGGAAAGGTGCATCGGCCGCCCCTAAACTTGCGGCGGCACGAAGGGCGGGGAAGGACGCAGAAGATCAACGCTTGCCCCGGCGCGGTCGCCGGCCGGGACGAGGTCGATCGGAATGACATTCAGAAACGCCGAGAAGGCGTCGGCCGAAACGAATTCGAGCATGCGGCGCACCCTTCACGCGTGGCCGCCGCCGCAGCGCTCTCCTGTCGAAATCGGGATCGAAGGAACGGCTGGGCCACACAGTGGTCGTCCAGTCCGACATCGCAGCGGAGGTCCGCTGCCAGAGGGGCCCGGCCTGGCGCTCGTTACTTAGCCTCGGCCAGCGCCAAGATCAATCGCCCGGCGATTGAGGCTTAGCGAAGCCTCAAGATGCGGATGAAGGCGCGCGATTGGACTGGTCGAGACGCTTCTGGTGCCACCGCCAGGCATCCTCGACAATCGTTGCGAGGTCGGCGGCGGCGCGCCAATTGAGAAGCGCCGCGGCACGCGCGGGATCGGCGACGAGCACCGGCGGATCGCCGGCGCGCCGCGGCGATTCCTGAGCTGCGACCTTCCGGCCGGTCACGGCCTCGACCGAGTCGATCACCTCGCGCACCGACGCGCCGTGCCCGGTTCCGAGGTTGACCGCCGCGGACGCGCCGCCGCCGAGGAGATGCCGAAGCGCGGCGACATGCGCGGCGGCGAGATCCATGACGTGGATGTAGTCGCGCACCGCGGTCCCGTCCGCGGTGGGATAGTCGGTTCCGAAAATCGAGATCGAGCGGCGCAATCCGATCGCCGCGTCGAGCACGAGCGGAATGAGATGCGTCTCCGGCTCGTGCCATTCGCCGATCTGGGCCGCCGGATCGGCGCCGGCGGCGTTGAAGTAGCGAAGCCGCAGGGAGCGGATGGCGTGCGCGCGATCGAAGTCGTCCATCATCCACTCGCAGGCGAGCTTCGACGCGCCATAGGGGCTGATAGGTCGGAGCGGCAGGTCCTCGGTGATCGGCACGCGCTCCGGCTCGCCGTAGACGGCGCAGGTGGAGGAGAAGACGATGCGCGGAACGCCGCCGAGCCGCATCGCCTCGAGGAGGTTGAGCGTGCCGCCGACATTGACCGCGTAATAGCGCTCCGGGTGCCCGGTCGATTCCCCGACCAGCGCCAGCGCCGCGAAATGGAGCACCGCCTCCGGACGCGTCTCCGCGATCGCCGCGCGAAGCGCCTCGGCGTCGCGCATGTCGCCCTTGATCATAGGTCCCCAGCGGACGGCGCCCTCGTGGCCCATCGAAAGATTGTCGAAGACGACCGGCTCGAAGCCGGCCTCCGCTAAAGCCTTGCAGCAATGGCTGCCGACGTAGCCGGCGCCGCCGGTGACGAGGATGCGGGTCATCGGATCGAAGCCTTGAGAAAGCGCCGCTTGTCGGCTTCAAGCACGAGGCAGGTGAGGTTGCCGCTGAAGACGGCGCCGGTGTCGATGTTGATGCGATTGCTCCTGATATCCGGCGCGGTGACCGGGGTGTGGCCGTGCACGACGATCTTCCCGAAGTCCACGACGGAATCGAGGAACGGCCCGCGGATCCAGATCAGATCCTCGGGGTCCTGATCCTTGAGCGGGCGGCCGGGCCGGACGCCGGCATGGACGAAGAGGTAGCCGCCGAATTCCGCCGTCCGCGGCAGCGACGAGAAGAAGGCGCAGTGCGCTGCGGGCAGGGCATCACGGAAGGCGGCGCGCAGGCTTTCGTTGGTCGGAAATTCGCGCCTTGGGTTGCCGTCGCTCAGATAGGAGACGATCGTCTCGCCGCCGCCGTTATAAAGCCAGTTCGACATTTCCGATGCGTCGTCGAGCGCCCGGAGCAGCAGGTCCTCGTGATTTCCCATGAGGCAGATACGTCTCTCGCCGAGCGGCGGCGTCGCGATCAGCCACTCGACGACGTCGCGGGTGCCGGGTCCGCGATCGACATAATCCCCGACGTAGACTTCGATCGCGCGCGCGGCCGGGAAGGCTTTCAAGTCGCTTCGCATCGTCGCAGCGAGCTCTTGAAGCAGGTCGATGCGGCCGTGGATGTCGCCGACCGCGTAGATGCGGAGACCCTCCGGCAGCGTGCCTTCCACGATGTCCTTGCCGGTCTCGCTCACGGCATCGGAATCTCGGTTGCGAACTTCGGGACGTGGTAGCCCTTCTGGACAGCCGGCCGGGAAGCGATGTCGCAGTACCAGCGCTTTACGTTGGGGAAATCGTTCATGTCGATCTCCTGCCATTCGTAGCGCGAGAGCCATGGCCAGATCGCCATGTCGGCGATCGAGTAGTCGTCGGCGACGAAAGCGCGCCCGTCGAGCCGGCGGTCGAGCACGCCGTAGAGCCGCTTCGCCTCCTTGCCGTAGCGCTCCTCCGCGTAGGGCGCCTTCCCCTTGTTGAAACGCAGGAAATGATGCGCCTGTCCAAGGAACGGGCCGATACCGCCCATCTGGAACATCAGCCATTCGAGCACGCGGTAGCGCGGCTCGCCTTCCTTCGGCAGGAAGCGCCCGGTCTTTTCGGCGAGATAGATCATGATCGCGCCCGATTCCATGAGCGCAAGGTTGTTGTCGCGGTCGACGATCGCCGGGATCTTGTTGTTCGGGCTGATCTTCAGGAACTCCGGCTTGAACTGCTCGTCCTTGCCGATATCGATGGCGTGAGTCTCGTAGGGGAGGCCTAGCTCTTCCAGAAGGATAGAGACCTTGCGCCCGTTGGGCGTAATCCAGGTGTAGAGGTCGATCATGGCACCCTCCGTCGCGGAGAAAGCGACCGAACGGCCGCGTCAGGGACATGGAGCCGGAAGCGCCGCTTGGCAAGCGCAAGTCGCCCATTCCGGGCCGTGATCGCGACGGCGTTACTCGGCACCCGTTCTGAGCCGGCGGCGGACCGGGAAGAGCTGCAGGTCGAAGCGCTGCGCGACGAGGCCCCAGATGCCACCCGGCGCCACGAGCATGACGGCAATCGCAAGCGCGCCGAGAAGCATCAGGTACCAGGCGCCGAGCGTCGAGAGATAGTCTTGCAGGAGATAGAGGATGATCGCGCCGACGATCGGCCCCTCCATCGTGCCGATGCCGCCGATGACGACGATGAAGATCACGTAGGCGGTCCAGTCGAGCACCGAGAAGGCGGCGTCGGGCGAGATGCGCGCCTTCTGCAGATATATGAGCGCGCCGACCATGCCGGTGCCGAATGCGGTCAGCACGTAGACGACGAGCTTGGTGCGAAAGCCGTCGACGCCGAGACTGTCGGCGGCGGTCTCCGAATCGCGGATCGCGGCGAGCGCCAGGCCGCGCCGCGAGCGAAGCAGGAAGAAGACGAGTGCGAGCGTGCCGGCGAGGAGCGCGAGCGCCAGCCAGTAATTGGCGACGTCGCGCGCCGCAGCAGTGCGGATACCGAAGGTCGCGGCGATGAATTTCAGCCCCGCCATCTGGTTGGTGACGTCGGGGCCGAGCGAGGTGCCGGTTCCGCCGCCGAGCTCTTTCACCTGCGCGAGGATCAGGCGGAAGACCTCCGCCGCGACCCAGGTGCCGATGGCGAAATAGGCGCCGCGCAGGCGGAAGACGACGAGCGCCGTCGGAACGGCAAGGATCGCGGCGACGATCCCGCCGATCACGATCGCGACGAGCGGATCGAGGTCGAAGACCAGCGTCGCCGCGAAGAGCGCATAGGCGCCAAGCCCGATGAAGGCCTGCTGGCCGACCGAGACGAGCCCGGCATAGCCGGCGAGCAGGTTCCAGTACTGCGCGAGCGCCAGCATCGTGAAGACGAAGAAGAGGTCCTGCAGCGCCGCGCGCCCAGCGAAAAACGGCACGATTGCGAGGAAGGCGAGGATCGCCGCAAGGAGCAGAAACCGCGGCGTCTGACCTTCCGCTTCGAGACGGAAGCGAGGCGCTGCGCTCTCTGTGGGGCTGTCGCTCATCCCGCGCTCAATCGATGGCGCGGGGGAAGAACCCCCGCGGCCTGAAGACGAGGACGACGAGGAAGGCGATGTGCCCGGCGAGAATCTGCCATTCCGGATTGATGCGCGCGCCGATCGTCTGCGCGACGCCGACGACGATGCCGCCGGCAAGCGTTCCCCAGAGGCTGCCGAGGCCGCCGATGATGACCGCCTCGAAGGCATAGATCAGCCGCGCCGGCCCGATAGTCGGATCGAAGGTGGCGCGGCTGCCGAGGAAGAAGGCGGCGACCGTGCAGACCGCGAGCGCCAGACCCATCGCCGTCGCGTAGATGCGGTTGTTGTCGATCCCCATCAGCTGCGCCGTCTCGCTGTCGTCTGAGGTGGCGCGGAAGGCGCGGCCGAGCGCGGTGCGGTAGAAGAGCTGGTTCAGGAGAAGGATCACCACGACGGCCGCGGCGAGCGACAGAAGCGGCATGACGCCGGCGGCGATGCCGCCGCCGAGCGGAATCGAGACGCCGGCGATATTTCCGATCGGCAGCCGCCGCGTATCGGCGGAGAAGGCTTCGAGCAGCCCATTCTGGATGATGATCGAGAGCCCGAAGGTAACGAGAAGCGGGGGGAGGATGTCGCGCCCGAGCGTCCG
Source organism: uncultured Alphaproteobacteria bacterium (assembly GCA_963739005.1). Classification (GTDB taxonomy): domain Bacteria; phylum Pseudomonadota; class Alphaproteobacteria; order Rhizobiales; family Afifellaceae; genus DASWJZ01. The sequence continues at coordinate 505,601 of CAVTYQ010000004.1, forward strand.
GTTGAAGAGAAGCGTCTGCAGTGCGTAGCCGACGAGGAACATGAGCGGCAGCGCGATGACGAAGGCGAGGACGGTGTCGAGGCCGAGCGTCTGCGCCAGCGCGAGGATGATGAAGGCCGCGAGCACGATCAGGTCGCCATGCGCGAGATTGACGAGCCGCATGATGCCGAAGATGAGCGACAGCCCGGCGGCGTAGAGCGCATAGAGCCCGCCGAGCAGAATTCCCTGAACCAGCGTGTCGAGCCAGGCGATCATTCGCTAAAGTCCGAAATAGGCGGCGTGGATCGCCTCGCGCGTCAATTCCGCCGGCTTGCCGGAGAGCGACATGCGGCCCTCCTGGAAGCAATAGACGCGGTCGGCGACGGCGAGCGCCTGCACGATGTCCTGCTCGACGACGATGAGCGATGCGCCTTCCGCCTTGATTGCCGGGAGCGCGGCGTAGATGTCGCGGATCACGATCGGCGCGAGCCCGAGGCTGATCTCGTCGCAAAGAAGAAGGCGCGGATCGGCCATCAGCGCGCGTCCGATCGCGCACATCTGCTGCTGCCCGCCGGAGAGCGACGTCGCCGGCAAACGCCGACGCTCCGCGAGGATTGGGAAAAGCTCGTAGACACGCGCGAGCGTCCAGCGTCCGCGCCGACCGTAGCCGCCGATCAGGAGATTCTCTTCCACCGAGAGCGAGGGGAAGAGCCGGCGGCCTTCGGGAACGAGCACGATGCCGCGGCGGACGTTCTCGTAGGCACGCGCCCCGCCGATGTCGTTGCCGTCGAAGCGCACGGCACCGGGCGGGCTCGGGATAAGACCCGCGACGGTCTTCAGGAACGTCGATTTTCCCGCACCGTTCGCGCCGATGATGGCGACCGTCTCGCCCGGCTCGACGGACACGCTGACCCCGAAGAGCGCCTGGAAGTCGCCGTAGAAGGCGGTGAGGTCGCTGGTCTCGAGCAAGAGCACTAGTGATGCTCCTTGGCGCCCTGTGAAGGGCACTGCACGAGCGTCGCTGCGTCCTTCGAGGCTCGGCCGTTCGACAAGCTCACGGCCTCGCACCTCAGGATGAGGATGGTGGTTTGGTTGCGCGGACGGCGTGGCGCTGGATCGCCCCGGCGGCATCCTCCAACGCCCTCATCCTGAGGTGCGAGGCCGCGCATGCGGCCGAGCCTCGAAGGACGCACTTCCGTTTGTCCAGAGCAGGCGCTCATGCCTCGATCCCGAGATAGATCTCCCGCACCTCGGCGGAAGCGATCACCGTGCGCGGGTCGCCCTCGGCGATCTTCTTGCCGAAGTTCAAGACCATCAGCCGGTCGACCACGGCAAGGAGCGCGTGCACCACGTGCTCGATCCACACGATCGTCACGCCCCTCCTGCGCACGTCGGAGATCGTCGCGACCAGCGCGCCGCATTCGGCTTCGGTCAGCCCACCGGCGATCTCGTCGAGGAGCAGGATGCGCGGCTCGGCGGCGAGCGCACGCGCAAGCTCCAGGCGCTTGCGCTCGAGCAGAGTCAGCGTGCCGGCGCGGCGGTTGGCAAGCGGCAGCAGGCCGGTCGCCTCAAGAATCTCGCCGCAGCGTTGCGTCACCTCCAACTCGCCGCGGTCGCTGCCATGCGTCGCGCCGACGAGGAGATTCTCGAACACCGTCATGTTGGCGAAGGGCAGCGGTATCTGGAAGGAGCGCGCGATCCCGGCGCGGGCGCGCGCCTGCGGCGAGCCGTCGGTCACGTCGCGGCCATCGAGCCGGATCGTGCCGGAATCGGGCTTCAGCGCACCGGCGATCAGGTTGAAGAGCGAGGATTTTCCGGCGCCGTTCGGGCCGATGATGCCGAGCGCCGTGCCGGCTTCGATGCCAAGGTCGATCCGGTCCGCGACGGTGACCGAGCCGAAGGCTTTGGACACGCTCTCAAGCTCGAGGATCACCGCGAGTTTACTCCAGTGTCGTCATGCCCGGACTTGATCCGGGCATCCATTCCGTGACGGTCACGTCCTTCGCAGCAGTTACGGAATGGATTGCCGGGTCAAGCCCGGCAATGACGACAACTCTGATAACCTTGTGACCCGTTCGCTCAGGCGATCGGCTCCATCTTGCCGCCTGTCGGAATTTCCGGTGCGTTCTGGTTGTCGACGATGACGAGCTCGAACTTGCCGTCGGACTTCCGCCGCCACTGGCCGCTGACGAGCGGCGTCTTGGCGACGTTTTTCGCAGCGAAGGGCGGCAGGCCGGCGCCATCCCACTTGACCGGTCCGGTCACCGTCTGAAGGTCGGTCGCGGCGATTGCCTTGACGAGCGCATCGGCGTTCTTCGGATCCTCCGCGCGCTTCAGGACATCAAGGGCGACTTCAAAGAGCGAATGGATGAAGCCGATCGGTTGCGTCCATTGCCGGTTCGCCGCTTTCTCGAACGCCGCCGCGAGCTCGGCCGACGACGCGCCGGTCAGCGACGACTTGAAGGGATGGCTGGGCGACCACCAGACCTCCGAGGAGAGGTTGTTGCCGGCTTCGCCGAGCACCTCGACGGATTCGGGGAAGAGGATCGCCTTGCCGACGCTCGCCGCCTTCGGCTTGAAGCCCTGCTGCCGCGCCTGGTTCCAGAAGGTGGTGAAATCCGGCGGCAGCACGACGCCGGTCACGATCTCGGCGCCGGCATTCTTGAACGCCGCGATCTGCGCGGAAAAATCGTCGGTCAGATCCTGATAGCGGCCGGGATCGACGGTCTTGTAGCCGGCCTTCTCGAACGCCGGCGGCACGCCGTTCTGCGGATCGCCCCAGGCGTTGCCGTCGCCGTCGTTCGGGAAGAGCCCGGCGACCACCTTGTTGGTATCGAGCTGGTTCCACATGTTGAGGAAGACGGCGATGATGTCCTCAAGTCCCCAGAAATAGTGGAACGTGTAGTCGAACGGCTTCCACGCCGGCGGACCGCCGCCCGGATCCGCCTGCCGCCCGATGAACCAAGGCTGCCACGGCGCCATCGTCGAGATGTTGGGCATCCCTTCGATCTCGCATTGCGTGGAGACCGGGTTCGTCGTCTCCGGCGTCGAGGCGACGAGCATCAGATCGACCTCCTGGTCGACGATCAGCTCCTTCGCCACTTCGGCCGCGCGGTTCGGGTTCGACTGGCTGTCGCGCACCACGATCTCGATGTCGAAGGTGGCGCCGCCCGATTGGACCATGCCCTTGGTCGTCTCCATCACCTGCTTGGTGGTGAAGTCGTCGGCCTGCGCGAAAGCGGCGAGCGGCCCCGTCTGCGGCGTCACATAGCCGATCTTGATCTTGGCGTTCGCGGCGCGCACCGCCGGCGCGAAGAGCGGCGTCGCGGCAACCGCGCCGACGGCGGCGGACGCCTTCAGGAAACGCCGGCGGTCGATACCCGTTCTGGTAAGCGTCTTCATGGCTTGTCCTCCCAACCCTCGTTCTTGTCGGCGCGAAGCGGCGAGCGGGCAGCGGCAAGAGCCGCTCATTTCCGCGAATCGCCCACGCCTTGACGGGCTCGCTCGACTTGTTCGATAATCGAACAGTCGTTCGTTTATCGACCATACTCAGGCAGAGTTTTCACGGTGTCAACGAAGACTTCGACGGTTACCGGACGACGCGCCGGCGCGAGTGCGAGACCGGGTTCGAGCGCGCTCGTTGTTGAAGATCGCGAGTTCATGACGACGCTCGCCAAGGGGCTGACCGTCATGCGCGCCTTCTCCGGCCAGCGCGCGACGATGACGCTGTCGGAGACCGCGGCGATCGCCGATCTCACCCGCGCGACGGCGCGGCGCATTTTGCGAACGCTGACCGCGCTCGGCTACGTCGAGCAGAACGGCCGGCAGTTTTCGCTGACGCCGCAGATCCTCGAACTCGGCTTCGGCTATCTCTCATCGCAAAGCTGGATCGAGAAGGCGTCGCCGCTGCTGAAGGAGCTTTCGGCGAGCGTGCAGGAATCCTGCTCCGCCGCCATCCTGCAGGGAACGGAGATTGTCTACGTTGCGCGCGTGCCGACGAGCCGCATCATGTCGGTGGCGGTGACGGTCGGCTCGCGACTGCCGGCATTCCACACCTCGCTTGGGCGCGTGCAGCTCGGCTACGTCGAGGACGCCGAGATCTGGCGACGGCTGATGTCGCTCAGGCTCGAGCCCTACACGACGCAGACCATCACCGAGCCGCAAGCGCTCTTCGATCGCGTCAAGGCCGATCGCGAGCAGGGGTTCTCCATCGTCGACGAAGAGCTCGAGCGCGGTCTGCGCTCGATCGCCGTGCCGATCGTCGACCGCCGCGGCGACGCCGTCGCCGGCCTGAACCTCTCGACCAACTCGACACGCATCACCCGCAACCACATGCGCGACCACTTTTTGCCGAAGCTCCGCGCCGCCTCGGAGCGGATTTCGAGCTTCATTGCGTGAGCGTTTCGGCCTGCCGAATTCGGCCCTAGGTTTGTCGTCATTGACGGATCAAGTCCGGGCATGACGACGATGGCGGTTTTGGCCCGTAAGCCCCGCTTGTCTTGGCGCGTGTGACTCCGTATCGTTCGGTTCGGAAAACGCACAAAAGTTCGATAATCGAACAACGACGAAAATCGTTGTCTTGTGGCGAGGGAGGAAACGATGGGCGACACGGGGACGAAGGCGGCCGCGCGGAAGAGCCCGGCCGGCGCGCACTCAGCCGAGGCGACGGCGAGCGCGAAGGTCACCCGGCCGATGAACGGGCAGGAGTTCCTCGAGTCGCTCCGCGACGACCGCGCCGTCTATATCTACGGCGAGCGCGTGAAGGACGTGACCGAGCATCCGGCCTTCCGCAACACGTCGCGCATGCTCGCGCGCTTCTATGACGCGCTCCACGACCCGGCCAAGAAGGACAAGCTGACGATCCCGACGGATACCGGGAACGGCAGCTTCACGCAGGCCTATTTCCGCGCGCCGAAGACGCTCGACGAGCTCGTCCGCGGCCGCGACGCGATCGCCGAATGGGCGCGCATCGGCTACGGCTTCATCGGGCGCGCGCCCGACTACAAGGCCGCCTTCCTCGGCACGCTCGGCGCCAATTCCGATTTCTACGAGCCCTACCAGGAGAACGCCAAGCGCTGGTACAAGTTACAGCCAGGAGCGCGTGCCCTTCGTCAATCACGCCATCATCCATCCGCCGGTCGACCGCGACCGCCCGCCGAACGAGGTGGCGGACGTCTGCGTGCACATCGAGAAGGAGACCGACGCCGGCGTGATCGTGTCGGGCGCCAAGGTGGTGGCGACCGGCTCGGCGCTGACCAACTACACCTTCGTCGCGCATCACGGGCTGACGCCGCTGCAGGACAAGAACTTCGCCATCGTCTTCATGATCCCGACCAACGCTTCCGGCGTGAAGCTCATCTGCCGCACCTCCTTCGAGATGACGGCGACGGCGATGGGAAGCCCCTACGACTATCCGCTGTCCTCCCGGCTCGACGAGAACGACGCCGTCTTCATCCTCGATAAGGTGCTCGTCCCCTGGGAGAACGTCTTCGTCTACAAGGACGTGGAGAAGGCGAACAACTTCTTCCCGCGCACCGGCTTCCTGCCGCGGGCACTTCTCCACGGCTGCACGCGGCTCGCGGTGAAGCTCGACTTCATCGGCGGGCTGATGCTGAAGGCGGTCGAAGCCGGCGGCACCAAGGATTTCCGCGGCGTGCAGGCGAAGGTCGGCGAGGTGATCGGCTGGCGCAATCTTTTCTGGGGACTCTCCGATGCCATGGCGCGCGATCCGCAGCCCTGGATCGGCGACTATGTGCTTCCGAATATCCAGCCGGGCGCCGCCTATCAGATCTTCTGCACCTTCGCCTATTCGAAGGTGAAATACCTGATCGAGGAAACGGTCGCCTCCGGGCTGATCTATCTGAATAGCTCCAAGCTCGATTTCGCCAATCCCGATATCCGTCCCTATCTCGACCGCTATCTCCGCGGCTCGCACGGCTACAAGGCGGAGGAGCGCGTGAAGCTCCTGAAGCTTCTCTGGGATACGATCGGCACGGAGTTCGGCGGCCGCTCCGAGCTTTACGAGATCAACTGGTCGGGCTCGACCGAGGAGATCCGGCGCTATTGCCTCTTCGGCGCGCAGGCTTCCGGCGCGACGGAGAAGATGATCGGCTTCGCCGAACAGTGCATGGCGGAATACGACATCGACGGGTGGCGCGTGCCCGATATGGCCGACCCCGGTGAGCTCAGCTACCACATGATGCGGCAGGGCGGCTAAGCGCCGCCTTCCGGCCCAGGCGATGCGCACCGCCGGCACGGTCGAGCCATTCGTCTACGAAGGGCGCCCGCAGCGCGTCATCTTCGGGGCCGGCCGTCTCGCCGAAGCCCCCGATGTTCTCCGCGCACTCGGCGCCAAGCGCGCGCTGGTGCTTTCCACGCCCGAGCAGAAAGAAGCCGGCGAACGTGTTGCCGGCATCCTCGGCAAACTGACGGCCGGCCACTTTTTCGGCGCGACGATGCACACGCCGGTCGAAGTGACGGAACAGGCGCTGGCGATCTTCGACGAGCATGACGCGGACAGCGTCGTTTCGATCGGCGGCGGCTCGACGACCGGGCTCGGCAAGGCGATCGCGCTTCGAACCGACGCGCCGCAGCTCGTCATCCCGACGACCTATGCCGGCTCGGAGGTGACGCCGGTCCTCGGCGAGACGGCGGAGGGCGAGAAGAAGACGATCCGCTCGCCGAAGGTCGTGCCCGAGGCCGTGATCTACGACGTCCAGCTGACGCTCTCGCTTCCCGCCCGGCTTTCCGCGACGAGCGGCATGAACGCGATGGCGCATGCCGTCGAGGCGCTCTATGCGAAGGATCGCAATCCCATCGTGGAGATGATGGCGGAGGCGGGGCTTCGCGCCTTCGCTGCCGCGCTGCCGCGAATCGTCGAGGCGCCGCAGGACCTGGAGGCGCGTGCGCAGGCGCAGTACGGCGCCTGGCTCTCAGGCATGTGCCTCGCCTCGACGTCGATGGCGCTTCATCACAAGCTCTGCCATGTGCTCGGCGGCGCCTTCGACCTGCCGCACGCGGAGACGCATGCGATCGTTCTGCCGCACGCGGCCGCCTACAATGCGCCGGCCGCGCCGGACGCGATGGGCAGGATCGCCGCCGCGCTTGGCGCGGAGGGCGCGGCGCAAGGGCTCTATGATCTCGCGCGGTCGCTCAAGATTCCGCTCGCGCTGAAGGACATCGGCATGCCGGAAGACGGCTTCGAGAGCGCCGTCGCATTGACGATGAAGGACCCGTATTGGAACCCGCGGCCGATCGAGGCGGATGGGATACGCGCGTTGCTTCAGCGGGCGTATGCGGGGGATGGGCCGGCCTAGCCGCTCACTTCGCCTTCTTCTTGGGCGCTGCTTTCTTTGCCACCTTCTTCGCGACCGGCTTCTTATCGATCGGCGCGACGCCGTCCTCGGCTTCCTTTTCCAAGCGAAGCTTTCTTAAGCGCGCCGTCTTCTTTCGCGTGGCGTCACGCTCAAGGTCGATGATCGACATTGCCTCCTCGGTCGTCTTCCTGGCGCGGTCGAAGCGCTCCATCGCCTGAGAGCGACCGGTCTTCGCGTCCTTCTCCATAAATGTCGCTCCCTTTCGCGTCCGAATCCCAGATTAAGGCACTTTGCCGGCGCCAGATATCTCCCTGGCGTAAATCGGTCAGTATATTGACAAACATCTATATAGACGATAATCGATGCATATGAACGAGGAACTCGATGCCGCTTTCGCGGCCCTTGCCGATCCGACGCGGCGCGCCATCCTGGCGCGCCTGGCGACGGGCGAAGCCACGGTCTCCGAGCTGGTCGGGGGCTCCGCGCTCACACAGCCGACGATTTCGGCGCATCTCAAAGTCTTGGAGGCCGCCGGCCTGATCTCGCGCGGCAAGGTGGCGCAGACGCGGCCCTGCCGGCTGGAGACGACGGCGCTCAAGGCCGTCGACGACTGGCTCGGTCGCTACCGACGTTTCTGGGAGGGGAGCTTCGACAAGATGGACGCCTATCTTGCCGAGATCACGAAAGGCAAGCGCGATGGCCCTCCAAGCTAAAGCCCAAACGAATGCCAGGACGCTGGCCGACGATGAGCTGCTGATCGTCCGGACCTTCGATGCGCCGGTCTCGCTGGTGTTTCGTATCTGGGAGAAGCGCGAGCACATGATCCGCTGGCTCGGGCCGGAGAACTTCACTTGCACCAGTCTCGATCTCGATTTCCGGCCGGACGGCGCCTGGCGCGCCTGCATCGAGTCGGAAGCCCACGGGAAGAGCTGGATGGGCGGCCGGTTCCGCGAGATCGAGCGGGACAGGCGCATCGTCTACACGTTCGCGTGGGACGCGCGCGACGACCAGCCGAGCGTCGAAACCATCGTCACCGTGACCTTCGAGGAGAAGGACGGCAAGACCGTTCAAAGCTTCCGTCAAACGCCGTTCATGACCGTCAGCGCGCGCGATGGTCATGTTCAGGGCTGGAACTCCTGCTTCAATCGCGAGCAGGCCTATGTCGAAAATCTCGCGAAGGAAGGAGCGACACGATGATCAGGATCACTGCGTTTCGCTGGGTGCCGCCCTTCGCCCAGGGGCTGAGCCGCGACCTGAGGCTCCGCTGGGCATTGGAGGAGGCGGGCCTTCCTTATGAGGTCAGGCAGATCGGCTTCGAGGATCAGGACACGAAGAGCTATCGCAGCCAGCAACCCTTCGGGCAGGTGCCGGTCTACGAAGAAGACGGGCTGGTGCTCTTCGAGTCTGCGGCGATCCTCCATCACATCGCCGGGCATTCGGACGTTCTGATGCCGCCCGATCCGAACGCGCAAGCACGCGCGACGACGTGGCTCTTCGCCGCGATGAACACGCTCGAGCCTCAGATCTTAAACCTGATCGTGATCGATCTCTTCGAGGCGGAGGCAGAATGGGCGAAACTGCGCCGGCCACAGGCGGTGGAAGGCGTGAGGACGCGGCTCAAGGCGCTCTCCGACTGGCTCGACGGCCGCGACTATCTGGAAGACCGCTTTACGGTGGCGGACATTCTGATGACAGCCGTGCTCGACAGTCTTCGCCACACCGACCTCGTCGCCGAGAAGCCGGTCGTCGCCGCCTACATCGCACGCTGCCAGGAACGGCCGGCTTTCAAGAAGGCGCTCGCCGACCACTTGGCGGGATTCGAGGGGAACGCCCCGCCGGGGATGTGACTTACCCGTCTCTCACATCTCCCAGCGGAGGCCGGCCGTGTGCACGGGTGCGTCCCACAGCCGCTTCGCTTCGTCGTCGAGCACCGAAACGGTGATTGAGCAGCCCGCCATGTCGAGCGACGTGACGTAGTTGCCGACAAGCGAACGGGTGGCCTTCAGCCCCTGCTTTTCCAGGCGCTTCCGCGCCGCGTCGTAGACGAGATAGAGCTCCATCGCGGGGGTCCCGCCGAACCCGTTGACGAGGAGCAGCGCCTCGCCGCTCTTCGCCCCGAGGTCGCCGAGGATCGCCGTCATCATCTCTTCGACGATCGCGTCGGCGGATTTCAATTTCACGCGGCGGCGGCCCGGCTCGCCGTGGATGCCGACGCCCATCTCCATCTCCTCGTCGCTGATCTCGAAGGTCGGCTTGCCGGCGGCGGGCACGGTGCAGCTCGTGAGCGCCACGCCCATCGAGCGGGTGCGCTGGTTGACGCTGTCGCCGAGCGCCTTCAGCGATTCAAGATCGCGGCCCTCTTCCGCGGCCGCGCCGACGATCTTCTCCACGATCAGCGTTCCGGCGACGCCGCGCCGGCCAGTCGTGTAGAGCGAGTTTTCGACCGCCACGTCGTCGTTGGTCTTGACCGACATCGTCTCGATCTCAAGCTCCGTCGCCATCTCCGCCGCCATGTCGAAGTTCATGACGTCGCCTTCATAGTTCTTGACGATGAAAAGAACGCCGGCGCCGCCCGCGACCGCCTCCGCCGCATCGATCATCTGGTCGGGCGTCGGTGAGGTGAAGACCTGGCCGGGGCAGGCGGCGTCGAGCATGCCGTGGCCGACAAAGCCGGCGTGCAGCGGCTCGTGACCGGAGCCGCCGCCCGAAATGAGCGCCACCTTGGCGGGCTTCAAGTTGCGCCGCCGGACGAATTTGTGTTCGGCGCCAAGCGCGACGATGTCCGCGTGCGCCGCACAAAAGCCGTCGAGGCTCTCGGTCAGGATCGTATCGACTTGATTGATCAGCTTCTTCACGGTCGCCCCTCCTTCGCCGCCATCTTTTCGCGCCCCCCGCTTCGCGGTCAGAATGAGCCCGATTGCCGGGGATCGCCCTTCGCGCGAACGGCTGGTTTCCGGCCTCTCAAATGCATGCCTAATCCTTCGCGCGGGCGCAAAGCGTGGCAAGCCGCTCGACGAAATCGCCGATGAGCTGGTCGAGCTGGCGGTTCTTCGCAGGCGATCCGAGGTCCGGCAGGTGGATCACGTGCGTGCGCGTGCGTGGGCTTTCGCGCGGCGGCGCTTGGCGATTGGGATGTGCGCGGGCGTAGGCGGCGAGGAACGCTTTCCGCTCGCTCGGCGAGAAGTGGCAGATCTCGAGAACAAGATCGACGTGGCGCGCCGGGATGGGCGTGTCGTAGGCGGTCGACGTAATCTGCGTGACGAAGCTGCGGTTCTTGGCGAGCGCAACGGCGATGCGTTGCTTGGTCCCCGACGGCCGCGCTTCAAGTACGCGCTGCAAGATCGCCTTGTATTCGGCGACGCCGTCGCTCGCCGGCGCATCGGTGTTGCGCTGGGCGCGCTCACTCATCAAGCCGCGTCCGTGCGATCGCCGCCTTGACCGGCCCAAGCATGGCCGGAGCGACGGAAAGTCTGCGAAGTCCCGCCTTGAGGAGCGCCGGCACGAGCGCCGGATCGCCGGCCGCATCGCCGCAGAGGCTCACCTCGATCCCGGCGAGCTTGCCGAAGCCGGCGACGTCGGCGATGAGCTTCATCACCGCCGGGTTGCGCACGTCGCAAAGGTCGGCGACGCGATGGCTGTCGCGCGCCGCCGCCGTCACGTATTGCGTGAGGTCGTTCGAGCCGATGGAGAAGAACTCAGCCGCCGCATAGGCCTTCGGCTGGATTGCGACAGCCGGCACTTCGACCATGATGCCGAGCGCCGGACGCGCCGCATCGGTCTTTTCCGCGCGAAGCTCCGCGAGCACATCGTCGAGGTGCTTCCGGGCGGCCTCGATCTCGCCGGGGATCGTGATCATCGGCAGCATGACCTTGAGGTTGCCGCTTGTCGCGGCGCGGGCGAGGGCGCGAAGTTGCACGCGGAAAATCTCCGGTCGCGAAAGCGACAAGCGAATGCCGCGGAGCCCGAGGAAGGGATTAGGCTCCTCCACGGTCAAGCCTTTCACCGGCTTGTCGCCGCCCGCGTCGATGGTGCGGATCGTGACCGGGCGGCCGTTCGCCCAGTCGATCACCTTGGCGTAGGCGCGGTACTGCGCCGTCTCGTCGGGAAGCGTGTCGCCGGAGAAGAGAAACTCCGTGCGCATCAGCCCGACGCCGTCGCAGGTCGAGACGTCGATGTGGTCGACCTCGTCGGGCCGCGCGACATTGACCATGACGTCGATCGGAATGTTGCAGAGCGTGCGCGCATCGGCGTGGAGATAGCGCGCGAAGCGGTCGCCGTCGGCGGCCTTCGCCGCGTTCCGTGTCGCCACGAAGGCGCGTTCCGCCGCGCCCGGGCTCAAGACCAGTGCGCCGTTGTCGCCGTCCACCATCGCCTCGCGATGCCCGTCGATCTCGATGTCGCCGAGGCCGACCACCATCGGCACGCCGCGGGCACGCGCCAGCATGGCGACGTGGCTGGTGGCGCTTCCCGCCGAAAGCGCCACGCCGCCGCCGCGCGACCAGTCGGTTTCGAGGAACCGCGTCGGCGTTACCTCGGCGCCCATTAGGATGGCGCCCGGCGGCGCGGTCGCGAGATCGACGCCGGAGAGATTGCGGAGCACACGGTCGCGAAGGTCGACAAGGTCGGCCGCGCGGGCGCGGAAATAGTCGTCGCTCGTCGTCTCGTAGCCGGAGATCTGCTCGCCGAGCGCCGCAAGCCATCCCGCCTCGGCGCTGTCGCCCGCATCAATCAGCGCGAAGGCGGGATCGGTCAGCTCGCTGTCGGAGAGCATCGCGGCCTGGAACTCCAGGATGCCACGCTCGTCCTCCGCCGCCGCGCTCATCAGGCTGGCAATCTGCTCGATCGAGCGCAGCACCGCAGCGTTCAAGGCTTGCCGCTCGCGCTTCGCGTCGCCGGTCGGCAGACGCAGAGCGATCTCAGCGTCGAGGCGGAAGAGCGGGCCGGCGGCAATTCCCGGCGCGGCTGGCCGCCCTTTGAGCTCAACCGGTTCCGACATGAACCGCGTTCCCCGGCTCGTTGGCCGGCGCCTCCCCGAAATCGGCGGTGACCAGCGCGACCAGCGCATCGATCGCGCGCGCTGCATCGTCGCCTTCGGCGCGGAAATGCAGGACGGCGTTCTGCGGCGCCTTGGTGGCCATGACCTTGACGATGCTCTTGGCGTCGATCCACGGCCCTTCGCTCGCGAGCCCGAGCTCCACCCGGCTTGCGAAGGTCTTGGCGAGCTTGGTGAGCTTCACCGACGGGCGCGCGTGGAGACCCACCGCGTGCGTCAACAAGACCGACCCCGTCATGACATTGCCGGACATCCGCGATCCTTCGACATTATGCCGGGGAAAGTTCTTCCGCCGTCCGTTTCACCACGTCGAGCGGCGCTCCGCCCGACGCTTCCGTCGCGGCGATGACCGCGCCCTCCACGATCGGCGCGTTGCACACGACGACGCGCCGCGCCCGCTCGCTTGGCAGCATCTCCACCGCCATCTCGCTATTCGTCTCCGCGCCGCCGAGATCGACGAGGATGGCGACGCCGGCCTCCGACCAGGCGCTGTCGATGGCCTTCAGGATCGACTCGACGCTCGTCCCGAGTCCGCCCTCCGGATTGCCGCCGCAATAGGCGACGCGCACCTCGTCGCCGACCATCTGGCGGACCATGTCGGCGGTGCCCTCGGCGACGAGCGGCGAATGTGACACGATGACGATTCCGACGTTCTTCATGGTGTTCGCACTCACGCTTCTGCTGCGAGCGCCGTGACCGCGGCATCGACGATAAGGGCGCTCGAGCGCGCGCCCGGATCCATGTGGCCTATCGAGCGCTCGCCGAGGAAAGAAGCGCGCCCGCGCGTCGCCAGCATGGGGATCGTGGCTTCCGCCGCCTGATGCGCGCGTTTCGCCACCTCGCCGATCGCGGCGTTGCCGGCGACCGCCTCCTGCACGGGCACGAGAACATCGAGCATGGTTTTCTGGCCGACATCGGATTTGCCGCGCGCCTTGACCGCGTCGATCGCGGCCTTGAGCGCCGTGGCGAAAGCTTCGCGGTCGGCCGCGTCGGGGAGCGTCTTGCCGAGCGTCATGAAGAGCGTCCCGTAGAGCGGACCGGAGGCGCCGCCGACCTTCATGACGAGCTGCATTCCCGCCGCTTTGAGCGCTTCCGGCAGCGGCTTTCCGGCGAGCCCGTCAAGGTCCGCGAGCACCGCCTGGAAGCCGCGCTTCATGTTGGCGCCGTGGTCGCCGTCACCGATGGCGCTGTCGAGCGCGGTCAATTCATCGGCGTGATCGATCACCGTCTTGGCGACGGCCTGGATCAGGTCGCGGCGGCGCTTCGCGTCAAGCATGGCCGGCTCCGCCGATACAATTCCCTGATTGATCGAAATAGAGCGGCGCGACGAGCTCCACGGTGACGGCGTCGCCGGATTTCAGCTCCGTGTGCGGATCGGCAAGCGTCACCACCTTGTGCTCGCCGATCGAGAGATGCAGGTGGCTCTGGTCGCCGAGGTGCTCGATCCAGTCGACCTTCGCTTGGGATTTGCCGTTCAGCGCCTTGGCGATCCTGAAATGCTCCGTGCGCGCGCCGACCGTGCGCGCGCCGGCGGGACCGCCGCCGTCTGGGAGGACCCCGGCAGGGATCAGGTTGATCGACGGTTGGCCGAGGCGCGCGGCGACATAGAGGCTGAGCGGGCTTTCGTAGATCTCGCGCGGCGTTCCGATCTGGATCAGCCGGCCCTCGTTCAGGATGCCGATCCGGTTCGCCATGGTCATCGCTTCGATCTGGTCATGTGTGACGTAGAGGATGGTGGCGCCGAGATCTCTCTGGATGTGCTTCAGCTCCAGCCGGAGATCGGCACGGAGCTTGGCGTCGAGCGATGAGAGCGGCTCGTCCATCAGATAGACGGCCGGGCGGCGGACGAGAGCGCGGCCGATCGCGACGCGCTGCATCTCGCCGCCGGAAAGCCGCGTGGCGCGGTTCTGCAGCTTGCTTGCGATGCCGAGGACCTTCGCCACCTGCTCGATGCGCGTCTTGATCTCCGCCTCCGGCAGGCGGCGGGCAGGCGAGCGAAGCGGGAAGGCGAGGTTCTCGTAAACGGAGAGGTGCGGATAGAGCGAATATTGCTGAAACACGAAGGTCACGTTGCGTTCCGCCGGGGCGACCCGCGTCACGTCGTGCCCGCCGATCGAAACGGTGCCGGCATCAGGCCGCTCGAGTCCGGCGACGAGGCGAAGGGTGGTCGTCTTGCCGGCGCCCGTCGGCCCGAGCATGACGACGAACTCGCCGTCCGCGATCTTGAGATCGAGGGCGTCGACGGCGACGGTCTCGCCGAAGCGCTTGGTGACGCGGGAGAGGGCGACGTCAGCCATGGCCGGCCCTCAACTCGCGCGCGGTCGCAATCGCGCGTCCGCTCGCCTTCTCGAAGAGCGAGAGTCGCTCGCCGCTGAACGCGAGGCCGACCGTGTCGCCATCGGCGACGCGCACATTGGCCGGAAGCCGCGCCTTGAGCGGCCCATGCTCGGTCGTCACCGTCACGATCTGCGTCGTGCCGAGATATTCCGCGCCGAAGACCGAGCCGCGCAGGGCCGAGGAATCGTCGAAGCGGATGTGCTCCGGCCGGACCCCGAGCGCGAGCTCCGTCTCCGCGAGATCCTCGTGGATCTCCGGAACCGCGATGGTCGCGCCGTTGACGCGGAGCGTCTTTGCGCCCTTCGCCAAGCGCGCATGCACGGGAAGGAAATTCATCGGCGGCGAGCCGATGAAGTCGGCCACGAACATCGAGGCCGGGCGGTCGTAGATCTCCTGCGGCGTGGCGTATTGCTCGACCACGCCGCGGTTCATCACCGCGATCTTGTCGGCCATCGCCATCGCCTCGAGCTGGTCGTGCGTCACATAGACGGTGGTCGCGCCGATGCGGTTGTGAAGCTCGCGCAGCTCGCGCACCATGAAATCGCGGAACTCCGTGTCGAGCGTCCCGAGCGGCTCGTCCATGAGAAACACCTTCGGCCGGCGCACGATGGCGCGGCCAAGCGCAACGCGCTGGCGGTCGCCGCCGGCGAGCCCCGATATGGAGCGGTCGAGGAGATGATCGATCCTGAGGAGCCGCGCGGTCTCCTCCACCCGCGCCTTGATCTCGGCGCGCGGCGTCCCCTGCGTGACCAGGGGGAAGGCGATGTTCTTCCTGACGTTCATGTGCGAATAGAGCGCGAAGAGCTGGAACACGAAGGCGATGTCGCGCTCCGCCGCGCGCTTGAAGGTCACGTCCTCGCCATCGAGCAGGATGCGCCCCGATGTCGGCAGCTCCAGCCCGGCGATCATCCTGAGCGTCGTCGTCTTGCCGCAGCCGGACGGGCCGAGCATGACGAAGAACTCGCCGTTTTCGACCGTCAGGTTCGAAATCCTTGACGGCGACGAAATCGCCGAACTGCTTCCTGAGATTTTCGACTCTGATCTCAGCCATCGCGTCAGTCCGGAAAATGGCTGACGATGACGAACATCGCGGTGCCGGCGAGAATGGTGACGAAGGAATAGGTGTAGAGCGCGAGCGCCAGCGGTTGCATCAGCATGACGACGCCAAGCGCGATGACGATGGTCGCGAGCATCTCCCAAGGGCCGCGGCGGAAGTAGCGCGCGAGTCCCTCTCCCCCCTTGCGGGGGAGAGACGGAGAGGGGGGAAGCACGCTGCCGCGGCCTTCATCCGTCCCCCCTCCCTGGCCCTCCCCCGCAAGGGGGGAGGGAATGCGCCGCATCTTGCTCATTTGCGCACCGCCCCGAAGGTGATGCCGCGCAGGAGATGCTTCCGAAGCAGGATGGTGAAGACACAGATCGGGATCAGGAAGAGCGTCGTCCCGGCGGCGACCGCCGGCCAGTCCTGCCCGCCCTCGCCGATGATGAAGGGAATGAAGGGCGGCATGGTCTGCGCCTCGCCGGAGGTGAGGAGCACCGCGAAGGCGTATTCGTTCCAGGCGAAGATCAGGCAGAAGATCGCCGTCGCCGCGATTCCCGTCGTCGCCTGCGGCAGCACCACCTTGATGAAAGCCTGTAGGCGCGAATAGCCGTCGATCATCGCGGCTTCCTCATATTCGCGCGGGATCTCGTCGATGAAGCCCTTGAGGAGCCAGACCGCGAGCGACACGTTCACGGCTGTATAAAGGAGGATCATGCCGATCTTCGAATCGGTCAGGCCGACCTCGCGGTACATGAGGTAGATCGGAATCGCCACCGCGATCGGCGGCATCATGCGCGTCGACAGGATGAAGAAGAGAAGGTCGTCCTTGAGCGGCACCTTGAAGCGCGAGAAGCCGTAAGCCGCGAGCACGCCGAGGAAGACGGCGAGGAAGGTCGAGCCGAAAGCGATGATGATGGAGTTGGTGAAGCGCCCGACGACGTTCGACGGCCCGGCGATCACCATGTTCCGCGAGCGCACCAGCTTGTCGTACCAGGCGGTCGCGGGCGGCAGGCTCGCCATGTATTCAGGCGTCTGCCGGGTGCGCGTCGTGAAGAGGTTCACGTAGCCCTCGAGCGAAGGGCTGAAGAGCACTTTCGGCGGATAGGCGATCGAGTCGGGCGGCGTCTTGATGCTCGTGGCGACGATCCACAGAAGCGGGATGATGGTGATCAGGGCGTAGGCGACGACGATCACCGACGCGACCCGCTTGGCAAGCGGCGTAGGCTCGACGACCGAATGGGCGGCTGTGGCGGCGCTCATCGCGGGCCTCCAACCCTCTCCCAGAAGGAGAGGGTGCCCGCGAAGCGGGCGGGTGAGGGGATGCTGCCTCGGCGAATTCCTGCTGCGTCGCAACCCCTCATCCGGCTGCTTCGCAGCCACCTTCTCCCCATGGGAGAAGGGACGCGCCGCGCCCTGTTTCGAGCCGCGCTCATCGCTGCTTCACCCGGTTCAGCGCCTTCACGTAGATGTTGGCGAGGCCGAAGACGGTGACGAAGAGGATGATGGCGAAGGCGGACGAATAGCCGGTCTTCCAGCTTTCGAACGCCTCGCGCTTTAAGGTGATCGACGCGAGTTCGGTGATCGAGCCGGGGCCGCCGCCGGTCAGGAGGTTCACCATGTCGAACATCTTGAAATTCTCAATGCCGCGGAAGAGCACCGCGAGCATGATGAAGGGCAGCGCCATCGGCAGCGTGATCGACCAGAACTGGCGGAAGTTCGAAGCGCGGTCGACCTCGGCGGCCTCGTAGATGTCGTCGGGAATCGAGCGCAAGCCCGCGAGACAGATCAGCATCACGTAAGGCGTCCACATCCACACGTCGACGATCACGATCGCCCATGGCGCCAGGGAGACCTCGCCGAGCATCTGGAAAGACTGCGGATCGACGCCTGTCAGGAAGGAGACCGCGTAATTGAAAAGCCCGATCTGCGGCTGATAGAGGAACTTCCAGAAATTTCCGACGACAGCCGGCGATAGCATCATCGGGATCAGGATCACCGTGGTCCAGAATCCGTGCCCGCGGAACTTTCGGTCGATCAGGTAGGCGAGTCCGAAGCCGATCAGCGTCTCGAATACGATCGTCCAGATGACGAAATGGGAGGTTACCTGCATCCCGTACCAGATGTCGGAGTCGTTCAGGATGCGCTCGTAGAAGCGCAGTCCGATGTTCTTGATCTCGGCGTTCGGTCGATTCGCGCGGTAGTCGGTGAACGAGAGGTAGATCGTCCAGATCAGCGGAAAGATATTGATCGCAAGGAGCAGGAGGATCGTCGGAGCGATGAAGAGCCACGCAAGCACGCGGTCGGAAAGACCACGAAGGCGTCTCGCCACTCCAGCCGGCGTCCCCGCGGCAACCCGATTGGCTAACATGACCTTGACGGAGGAATCGCTCATTTCCGGTGATCCTGCCGTTTCAGGCATCTCGAAGGAAGCCCCTCCCGAGGCAATCCGGGAGGGGCTGTCTTAAGCAGGCAGGCCTAGATCTTGCCGGCGTCCTGGAAGACTTGCGTCCAGTCCTTGACCAGCGAGTCGAGCGCTTCCTTGGCCGTGCCCTGGTCGGCCACGACATAGTCGTGGACGCGCTTCTGCATCGCCTGCAGGAGCTCGGCATAGGCCGGGTCGGCCCAGAAATCCTGCACGATTGCCATCGAGTCGAGGAACGGCTTGGCGTAGGGCGTGCTGTTCAGGAACGCCGGATCCTGGAGCGCCGACGTGGCGCAGGAGAAGCCGCCGAGCTGCATCCACTTGGCCTGCACATTCTTCTGGGCGAACCATTTGATGTAGGCGAGCGCGCCATCCATGTTGTCGGTGTTGGCGAGGACCGAGATGCCCTGGCCGCCGAGCTGGGCGAAGTGGCCGTCCGGGCCGGCCGGATTGGCGAAGAAGCCGATCTTGTCGCCGCCGACATTCGGGTCCTTGTAGAGGCCGGGCCACGTGAAGGCGAAGTTCATGTGCAGCGCGACCTGGCCGGATTTGAAGGCGTCGGCCGATTCGCCCATATAGACGTTCGACGCGCCGGGCGGCGTGCAGCACTTGTAGAGGTCCTTGTAGAACTCAAGGCCCTTCACCGCTTCGGCGGAGTTGACGAAGCCCTCCATCTCGTAGGGCTTGTCGGGGTTCTGGTATTGGAAGCCGTAGTCGTAGAGGACGTTCGTCACGCCCATCGTGATGCCTTCCGAGCCGCGCTCCGTGTAGATGGAGGCGCCGTAGACGGTCTTGCCGTCGATCTGGCGGTTCTGGAAGAACTCGGCGATCTGCTTCAGCTGGTCATAGGTCGCGGGCGGGCCGAGCTCCCAGCCATACTTGTCCTTGAATTCCTTCTGCAGCTCGGGGCGCGAGAACCAGTCCTTGCGGTAGGTCCAGCCAACGACGTCGCCCATCGCCGGAAGCGCCCAATAGTTCGGCGTGCCCTTCGGCCACTCGGAATAACCGACGACGGTCGCCGGCATGAAGTCGTCCATCGAGATGTTGTTCTTGTCGAAGAAGTCGTTGAGCTTGACGTAGTAGCCGTTTTCCGCCGAGCCGCCGATCCACTGGCTGTCGCCGATGATGAGATCGCAGAGCGTGCCGTGCGAGTTGAGCTCATTCAGGAAGCGGTCGGCGTAGCTCGTCCACGGAACGAACTCGAATTTCATCTGAATGCCCAATTCGGCCGTGAAATCCTTGGACAGCTCGACCAGCGCGTTGGCCGGATCCCAGGCGGCCCAGCAGAGCGTAAGCTCTCCGCCCGCGGCCTGTGCGCCGCTCGCCGCGGCGCCGGAAAGGAGTCCCGCCGCAAGCACGGCAAGCGCCCCACGATGCAGTCTCTTCATGCTAATCCCTCCTAGCGTTTCCATGCGGCTACCCGGCTCGCATGCCTCCGGCCGCAATCGCGGCCATTCCGTCTCGGCTCGGCGAGCCGATGTTTAGTTATTTTGTTTAGTAGAGTGGATTTCACTTAACTCGGCAAGCGGAAATTATGCTGCAATGCAGCAGAAAACCGTCAGTATGGCTGACTTACCCGCGAGCCGGATTTGTTTAGTGAGCGAGACCGCCTGCGTCCTCGACGAAGGCGACGATGCGCTCGAGGCCGTGCCGCCGGCGCATGTCGGCGAAGACGTAAGGGCGTTCGCCGCGCATGCGCTTCGTGTCGGCTTCCATCACGTCGAGGTCGGCTCCGACATGCGGCGCAAGGTCGATCTTGTTGACGACGAGAAGGTCGGAGCGGGTAATGCCGGGACCGCCTTTGCGCGGCACCTTTTCGCCGCCGGCGACGTCGATGACATAGATGGTGAGGTCGGCAAGCTCCGGCGAGAAGGTGGCGGCGAGATTGTCGCCGCCCAATTCGATAAAGACAATGTCGAGATCGGGAAAACGCGCGCGCATCGCGGCGATCGCCTGCAGATTGATGGAGGCGTCCTCGCGGATCGCCGTGTGCGGGCAGCCGCCGGTCTCCACGCCCATGATGCGCTCTTCGGGGAGCGCCTGCAGACGGGTGAGTATCTCGGCGTCCTCTTTCGTATAGATGTCGTTGGTGACGACCGCGACAGAGTAGCGCTCGCGCATCGCCTTGCAGAGCATCTCCGTCAGCGTCGTCTTGCCGGCGCCGACCGGGCCGCCGATGCCGACACGAAGCGGGCCGTTCGTCTTCCCATTTTCCCTCATGTGCGGAACACCCGCGAATACTGCGTCTCGTGGCGCATCGACGCGATGTCGGCGCGGATCGTCGCGGAGCCGAGATCGTCGAGCGTCGATTTTTCCGCGCGACGGGCGGTGGTCACGATGAGCGGGTGCAGCGACGCGAGGACGTTGAGTCCGGCGCTCTGGCCGAGCGGCACGAGCCGCACGCCGACGGAGACGAGGTTCGCGACGAACGCGTTGAGATAAGCGGGGAGGGCGGCTTCAAGCGCAATGTCGTGCGCGGCAGCGGCCGCCCCGACCGCGACGGGATAAGCAGCACCGCCTGTCTTCGACAGAGCTTCGAGGGTCGCGGAGGGCCACGCCACTCCGATCGCGTCGAGAAAAGCGCGGCCCTGCGCCGTCGTTTCCAGACGCCGCTCGCGCGAAGTGGCGAGCGCCTCCGCAAGTTCGGCCACGGAGAGGAGATCGTCGTCGGCGCAAAGGCGCGTCGCGCGATGCGCTTCGGTGAAGAGCACCGCATCGTTCCACAGGCTGCCGCGTTGGAGCAGGTCGGTGACCCACGACGCGAGCGCGTCGCTGCTGCGGATTTCGCCGTTGTCGATCAGAAATTCGAGGCCGTGGGAGTAGGAGAATGCGCCGACCGGAAAGGCCGGCGAGAGGAAGGTCATGAGCTTCAAGAGCTCCGGCGCGGCGAGCGTCTCTTCGCGCGCGATTTCAGCCATGGCCGTGCGCATGATCGTGCCCGTGGCCATGTCCGTGATCGTCTCCGCCCTGCGCGTAGGCGCCGCCTTCCGGATCGAACGGCGCCTCGATCGGGGCGATCCCGGCGCCGAGGCCGAGGAGCATCCCGGCGAGGACATGGTCGGGCCGGATCAGGATGTAGTCCGCTTCGATCGCCGCCGGCACATGCCGGTTGCCGAGATGCCAGGCGAGGCGGGCCAGGTGATGTGGGTCGTCGGCGGTGACGACGAGCAGCGGCTCGGGCCGCGCGCGAACTTCGACCATGCGCCCGTCCTCAAGCGCCAGCCCGTCGCCATGTCGGAGCGCCGTCGCCTCGGGAAGATCGAGCAGGAATTCGATCCCGCGTTCGCCCATCATCGCGAGCCGCCGACGATGGCGATCGTCATAGGGGAGGAGCACGGTATCGGTCGAAGCGCCGTTCCAATGCCCGGCGCGGACGACCTTGGTGGCGCGGATCACGACGCTTGAGACTCCATTTGACGTATCGCCGTAGCGGCGTCCGGCGACGCGGCAATCGGTTTGCGCATGGTGATGCTTGTGGGCCTATCATAGCCGGGATGCGCGGTCTCCGCGACCTTCACGAAACCGAGTCGGGAGAATGCAGCGTGATTCTCGGTGAGCTCGACCCGCGTCTGCAGCTCAAGCGCGACGCGGCCGTGGTCCACGGCGAACACCTCGGCCATCGCGAGGAGACGCCGGGCGATCCCTTGACCGCGATAGGCGGCGTCGACAGCGAGCTTTCCGACATAGGCGCGGTCCGGTTCGAGCCGGAGGAACACGCAGCCAACGAGCCTGTCGCCGTCGGCGGCAAGAAGGAGCGTCTCCTGCACCGTTTTCGCCGCGAGATCGGCAACACCCATGCGCAGAAGCGACGACGGCGGATCAATCCGCGGCGCCATGTAGGCAAAGCTCTCCATGAGCAGCCGATGCAATTCGTCCCAGCGGTCGAATGCGGCATCGGTGACGCGACAGGTCACGCCCAAGAGCAACCCTCAGAACAAGAAATACCGCTGCGCCATCGGCAGCACCTCGGCCGGGGCGCAGGTGAGAAGCTCGCCGTCGGCGCGCACCTCGTAGGTCTCCGGATCGACCTCCACATTCGGCGTCGCGGCATTGTGGATCATCGAAGCCTTCGAGATTCCGCTGCGCGTGCCGGAAACCGGAACGAGCACCTTGTCGATGTCGAACTCCTCCCAAAGCGCCAAGTCGCCGGCCGCCGCGCCCGACACGAAGGTCACCGACGATGACGCGATGGCGCGGCCGTAGGCGCCGAACATCGGGCGGTAGTGCACCGGCTGCGGCGTCGGAATGGAGGCATTTGGATCGCCCATGAATGCCGCCGCGATCGTACCGCCGACAAGCACAAGGTCGGGCTTCACGCCGAAGAACGCCGGGCTCCACAGCACCAGGTCGGCGCGCTTGCCGACTTCCACGGAGCCGATGTGTTCCGCCATGCCATGGGCGATCGCCGGGTTGATCGTGTATTTGGCGACGTAGCGCTTGACGCGGAAATTGTCGTTGTCGCCGGTCTCCTCCTTGAGCCGTCCGCGCTGCACCTTCATCTTGTGCGCCGTCTGCCAGGTACGGATCAGCACCTCGCCGACGCGGCCCATGGCCTGGCTGTCGGAGGCGATGATGGAGAACGCGCCCATGTCGTGCAGGATGTCCTCCGCCGCGATGGTCTCTTTTCTGATCCGACTCTCGGCGAAGGCGACGTCCTCCGGAATCGACGGCGACAGATGATGGCAGACCATGAGCATGTCGAGATGCTCGTCGATCGTGTTCCGCGTGTAGGGCCGAGTCGGATTGGTGGAGGAGGGGATGACGTTTGGAAGCCCGCACACCTTGATGATGTCGGGCGCGTGCCCGCCGCCGGCGCCCTCGGTGTGGAAGGCGTGGATGGTTCGGCCCTTGATGGCGGCGATCGTGTCCTCCACGAACCCGGATTCGTTCAGCGTGTCGGTGTGAATCATCACCTGCACGTCGTAGTCGTCGGCGACGGCGAGGCAGCAGTCGATCGCCGCCGGCGTCGTGCCCCAGTCTTCGTGCAGCTTGAGCGCGCAAGCGCCGCCGCGAATCTGTTCGATGAGCGCTGCCGGCTGCGAGGCGTTGCCCTTGCCGGCGAAGCCGAGATTCATCGGAAAGCCGTCGGCGGCCTCGATCATGCGTGCGATGTGCCAGGGGCCCGGCGTGCAGGTCGTGGCGTTGGTGCCGGTCGCCGGCCCGGTGCCTCCACCGAGCATGCAGGTCACGCCGGAATAGAGCGCTTCCTCGATCTGCTGCGGGCAGATGAAATGGATGTGCGCGTCCATTCCGCCAGCGGTCAGGATCTTGCCCTCCCCCGCGATCGCCTCGGTGCCGGGGCCGATGACGATATCGACGCCGGGCTGCATATCGGGATTGCCGGCCTTGCCGATGCCGGCAATGCGGCCGTCGCGCAATCCGATGTCGGCCTTGAAGATCCCCGTATGGTCGATCACGAGGGCATTGGTGATGACCGTGTCGACAGCGCCGTCGGCGCGCGACACCTGGCTCTGCCCCATGCCGTCGCGGATCACCTTGCCGCCGCCGAACTTCACCTCCTCGCCGTAGGTGGTAAAGTCCTTCTCCACCTCCACGATGAGCTCGGTGTCGGCAAGGCGGACCTTGTCGCCGACGGTCGGGCCGAACATGTCGGCATAGGCGGCGCGGGAGAGGCGAGCGGGCATCAGAGGCTACCCATCACTTTCTGATTGAAGCCAAAAACCTTGCGCGCGCCGGAAAGCGGCACGAGCGTCACCTCGCGCGTCTGCCCCGGCTCGAAGCGGACGGCGGTGCCGGCGGCGATATCGAGCCGCATGCCGCGCGCCTTCGCGCGGTCGAAGTCGAGCGCGCCGTTCGTCTCGAAGAAATGGTAGTGCGAGCCGACCTGCACCGGCCGGTCGCCCTTGTTAGCGACCGTGAGCGTCACCGTCTTCGCGCCGGCGTTGAGTTCGATTTCGCCCTTCGCCGGAAAGACTTCGCCGGGGATCATCTGAGTATGCTCCAGACCTTACGGATGCCGAGGACGAGAAGGACGACGACGAGGACGTAGCCGATCGCGGCGAGGTCGAACGGGCTGAAGGGAAGCGGCGCGTGGAATTCCGGCATGCGCCCGCTACCTGATCGGCTCGTGCACGGTGACGAGCTTGGTGCCGTCCGGGAACGTCGCCTCGACCTGCACGTCGTGGATCATCTCCGCGATGCCCTCCATGACCTGCGCCCGGGTAACGACATGCGCGCCGGCCTCCATCAGTTCGGCGACCGTGCGGCCGTCGCGCGCGCCCTCCACCACGAAGTCGGTGATGAGCGCGATCGCTTCCGGATGGTTCAGCTTGACGCCACGCTCCAGCCGCTTGCGCGCCACGATGGCCGCCATGGCGATCAACAGCTTGTCCTTTTCGCGCGGCGTCAGGTTCATGGAGTCAAATCCGCCAAAGCTTCGGAAGCGCGGCACCGTCGCGCAGCGCCGCGAGGAGGGGAATGAGCGTCTGCCGGAGCGCGAAGCCGGTCGGCACTGTGACGCGCGCGGTGAGCTTGCCGTCGAAGGCGCTGACGCCGCCGGCCGCGCCTACGATGCCGCGTGCTTCTGAGAGGTAGCGTTCGGGCTCTTCCGTCACGAGGAGGACCGTCGCCATTGCCCCCGCGCTCGCGAGCACGGCCGGTCTGCTCAAGAGATCGGCATCCGCCCAATCGAGTCGCAGATCGTCGGCAAAGACGAGCCGCCCGTTTCGCCGAATGCGCCAGCGGTCGGCAAAAAGCCCGGTGCGGACCACTTCGCCACGCGCCGCCCGGCCGAAAATCACGGCCTCGACAAGAAGAAGCTCGGAGTTTCGGTCGAGATCGGCCGCGAGCTGCCGCGAGAGCTGCGCTCCGTCGAAAAGGATCGCTTCCTGCGGAAGCCAGTCAAGCCGCGCCCTCGCGGCGACGCTGAGCGTCGTGCGGATTTCGGCCGTTCCAGCCGACGCGCGGTAGATCTTCTCGCAGGCCTGCGTAGTGGCGACGGCGCGGCAACCGGGTGCGAGCCGGATTTCCGCTTCCATCCGATCGCCGCCGGTCAGGCCGCCGGCGGTGTTGATGAGCACCGCCTCTGGCGGATTTTCGGCCGGGCGGTGCGGAAACCGCACCTTCGCCGCCCCCGACTGGTGCAGCCGGTCGAGCCGGGTCGCGCCGCCCTCGTACTTGAAGGCGATCCGCGCCGTGCCTTGCGTCCGCTCGAAGCGCGGAGCCGCCGCGGGGGGCAGCTCAGACGGTAAGGTGGCGGCGAACGGCAGAGTCATCGAGGTCCGCGGCGGTTCCCGAAAAGACGACCTCGCCACGATCCATGATCGCGACGCGGTCGGCAAGCTCCCGCGCGAAATCGAGGTACTGCTCGACCAGCACGATGCCGAGGCCGGCCTGCTCCTTCAGGTAGACGATGGCGCGGCCGATATCCTTGATGATCGAGGGCTGGATGCCTTCGGTCGGCTCGTCGAGGACGAGAAGCTTCGGGCGCATGACGAGCGCGCGGCCGATCGCGAGCTGCTGCTGCTGTCCGCCGGAAAGATCGCCGCCGCGCCGCCCGAGCATCGATTTCAGCACCGGGAAAAGCTCGAAGACCACGTCGGGGACGCCGCGCTCGCCGCGCTTCAGCGGCGCGAAGCCGGTTTCGAGGTTCTCGCGGACGCTGAGAAGCGGAAAGATGTCGCGGCCCTGCGGCACGTAGCCGATTCCGGCGCGGGCGCGCGAATAGGGCGAGCCGGTAAGCGGCGCGCCCTCGAAGAGGATGCGGCCGCCGGACGCCGGCTCATGGCCGACGATCGCGCGCAAGAGGCTCGACTTGCCGACGCCGTTCCGCCCGAGGATGCAGGTCACCTTTCCGGCTTCGGCCGTGACGCTGACGCCGCGCAGCGCCTGCGCCGCGCCGTAGTGAAGATCGAGGTTCTCGACGGAGAGCATCATTCCCTCCCCCCTTGCGGGGGAGGGTTAGGGAGGGGGGAAGGAAGCCTTCGCGAGGCCTTTCCCCCCTCTCCGTCTCTCCCCCGCAAGGGGGGAGAGGGCGCGCGTTGCGCTCTCATCCTCATCGTCCCAAATACACTTCGATGACGCGCGGATCGGCGCTGACGTGGTCGAGCGAGCCTTCGGCGAGCACCGAGCCCTCGTGCAGCACCGTCACCTTCACGTCGAGGTCGCGGACGAAGGTCATGTCGTGCTCCACCACGATGACCGTATGCGTCTCGGCGATGCGCTTCAGGAGCTTAGCGGTTTCGGCCGTCTCCTCGTCGGTCATGCCGGCGGCCGGTTCGTCGACGAGAAGGAGCTTCGGGTCCTGCGCGAGCAGCATGCCGATCTCCAGCCACTGCCGCTGGCCGTGGCTGAGGTTGCCGGCGAGGCTGTCGCGGAGATGCCCAAGGCGGATCGTCTCGAGGATATCCTCGATCTGCGCCGCTTCCTCCGCACTCGTGCGGTGGAACAATGTCGCGAAGACGCCGCGCTCGCCCTTCAGCGCGAGCTCGAGATTGTCCCACACGGTGTGGAACTCGAAGACCGTCGGCTTCTGGAACTTCCTTCCAATGCCAAGCTCGGCGATATCCGCCTCGTCGTGCTTGGAGAGGTCGATGCGGCCCTCGAAGAAGACGTCGCCGGTATCGGGGCGCGTCTTGCCGGTGATGACGTCCATCATCGTCGTCTTGCCGGCGCCGTTCGGGCCGATGATGGCGCGCATCTCGCACTGTTCGACCGCGAGCGAGAGCCCGTTCAGCGCCTTGAAGCCGTCGAACGACACAGTGACGTTGTCGAGGTAGAGGAGCGTTGCGGTGGAGAATTTCTCGGACATCAGCCTACTCCGCCGCCGCGGCCTGGAAATGCGCCGGGGCCGGACCTTCGGCGGCGTGTGCAAGTGCTGGATCCGGCGGGGACGGTTCGTGCGGCGGGCTCATGCCCTTTTCCCCAAAGATCGCGCGGTGGCGCGCCACCACGATGCCGAAGCCCTGCGAAAGCGAGCCGAGGATGCCGCGCGGCAGGAACAAAGTGACCGCGATGAAGAGGCCGCCGAGCAGGAAGAGCCAGGCGGCGGGAAGGGCGGCGGTGAAATAGCTCTTCGCCAGGTTGACGAGCACGGCGCCTATGATCGGGCCAGCGAGCGTGGCGCGACCGCCGACGGCGGTCCAGATCACGACTTCGATGGAGTTTGCCGGCGCAAATTCGCTCGGATTGATGATGCCGACCTGCGGCACGTAGAGCGCGCCGGCAATCCCCGCCATGCAGGCCGAGACGACGAAGGCGAAGAGCTTTACGTGCTCGACGCGGTAGCCGAGGAAGCGCGTGCGGCTTTCCGCGTCGCGGACGGCAATCAGCACCTTGCCGAACTTGGAGCGCACGATCGCCGCGGTCACCAGCACCGCGAGCGCGAGCGCGATCGCCGTGATGGCGAAGAGCGCGGAGCGCGTCGCGTCGGACTGGATGTCGTAGCCGAGAATGTCCTTGAAATCGGTCAGCCCGTTGTTGCCGCCGAAGCCGAAATTGTTGCGGAAGAAGGCGAGGAGAAGCGCGTAGGTGAGCGCCTGCGTGATGATCGAGAGATAGACGCCGGTCACTCGGCTGCGGAAGGCGAACCAGCCGAACACGAGCGCGAGCACGCCAGGCACGAGCACGACCATCAGCGCGGCGTAGAAGAAGCTGTCGAAGCCGTACCAGAACCACGGCAACGCCTTCCAGTTCAGGAACACCATGAAATCGGGAAGGATCGGGTTGGCGTAGACGCCGCGCGAGCCGATCTGGCGCATGAGATACATGCCCATCGCGTAGCCGCCGAGCGCGAAGAAGGCGCCGTGGCCGAGGCTGAGGATGCCGCAATAGCCCCAGACGAGGTTGAGCGCGACGGCGAGGAGCGCGTAGGTGAGGTATTTCCCGAAGAGCGCGACCGCGTAGGTCGGCACATGCAACGCATGGCCGGGCGGAACCCACAGATGCAGGATCGGCACGATCACCGCGATCGCCAAGAGGATAACGACGATCGGAAGCGCGCCGCGGCCGAGCCCGATCAGCATCGTCTTCGACATCAGGATTCGACCGCCCGGCCGCGGAGCGCGAAGAGACCGCGCGGGCGCTTCTGGATGAAGAGGATGATGAAGACGAGCACGGCGATCTTGGCGAGCACGGCGCCGGCGTAGGGTTCGAGGAACTTGTTCGCGACGCCGAGCGTCAGCGCGCCGGCGAGCGTTCCCCAGAGATTGCCGACGCCGCCGAACACGACGACCATGAAGCTGTCGATGATGTAGCCCTGGCCGAGATTGGGCGACACATTGTCGATCTGCGAAAGCGCCACCCCCGCCATGCCGGCGATGCCTGAGCCGAGCGCGAAGGTGAAGGCATCAACCCAGGGGGTGCGGATTCCCATCGACGCGGCCATGCGCCGGTTCTGCGTTACCGCCCGCATCTGCAGCCCAAAGGGCGTCGCCTTGAGAACGACGTTGAGAACCACGAAGACCAGGAGCGCGAAGACGACGATCCAAAGGCGGTTGTAGGTGATGGTGAGATGGCCGACGTCGAAGGCGCCCGACATCCAGGACGGATTGCCGACCTGCCGGTTGTTGGCGCCGAAGATCGAGCGGACCGTCTGCTGCAGAACCAGCGACAGGCCCCATGTCGCAAGCAGAGTCTCGAGCGGCCGCCCGTAGAGCCAGCGGATGATCACCCGCTCGACCAGGAATCCCGCCGCGCCGGAGACGAGGAAGGCGAGGGGAATTGCGATCGCCAGCGAATAGTCGAAGAGGCCGGGCGCCGAACTGCGGATTGTCTCCTGCACCACGAAGGTCGTGTAGGCGCCGAGCATCACCATCTCGCCGTGCGCCATGTTGATGACGCCCATGACGCCGAAGGTGATCGCGAGCCCGATTGCCGCAAGAAGCAGGACCGAGCCAAGGGAAATCCCGTACCAGACGTTCTGCGCCGCATTCCACACGGCGAGACGCTGTTCCATGCCGGCAATCGCCTTCTGCGCCGCCTTGCCGACGGCATCCGGCGTATCGGCGGGGAGCGTGCTCAGAACCCCCTTCGCGTCCTCGTCGCCGCGCTCGGCGAGCACGTCCACGGCGGCGACGCGGTCTGCCTCCGCCGCCTTCGGGTCGGCGACGACGATTGCGGCACGCGCCTGCTCAAGCACGCGCTTGACCCCGGCGTCGGTCTCCTTCGCGAGCGCCGCTTCAAGCGCGGGCAGCGCTGTCGCGTCGCGCGATTTGAACACAGCCTCCGCCGCGGTGCGGCGCTTCTCCGGATCGGGTGCGAGCAGCGTCAGCGATCCGAGCGCCGCCTCGATGGTGCCGCGCACGAGATTGTTGACGCGCACTTTCTTCAGGCCGAGCGGCGCTTCGCCGGTGACGGCTTCGCCGGTTACCGCGTCGCTCAGCGCGCCGGAAGCATCCTTGATGTAGACCTTGCCGTCGGCCTTGGCGAAATAGAGCTGTCCCGCCTTCAGCGCCTGCACGATTGCCGCGGCCCGCTCGTCACCCGTTGCGGCGACCGCGCCGATGGCGGCGACCGTCTCGCTGTAGCTGTCCTTGGCGAAGCCGCCGACCGCATCGGCGAGTCCCTCGGCGCGCGCCGGGCCGCAAAAGGCGGCGTGGGTCAGCAGAAGCAATAGCGCTGACGCAAGAATCCTCAGCATCGGCAATCCTGAAATCGAAAGCTCGGGTTCGGGCGAAAGATTCGCCCGAACCCTGTCGTCGAGAGGCTGTGCCGGCTCAGTTCGTCTCGCCGCCGCACTTGCCCGTTGCGGTGTTGAAGTTCCCGCAGGAGAGCGGCGCCCGCCAATCGGAGATGAGCGGCTTGGAATCCGGCAGATAGTCGGACCACTCGTCGCCCATGACGAGGCCCGGCGACTTCCACACGACGTCGAACTGGCCGTTGTCCTGGATTTCGCCGACGTAGACCGGTTTGGTGATGTGATGGTTCGGCATCATCGTCGCGTAACCGCCGGTCAGGTTCGGCACCGAGACGCCGACGATGGCGTCGATCACCGCGTCGGGGTCCGTGGTGCCGGCCTTCTCCACCGCCTTCACCCACATGTTGAAGCCGATGTAGTGAGCTTCCATCGGGTCGTTGGTGGTGCGCTTGTCGTTCTTGGTGAAGTCGTGCCATTCCTTGATGAAGGCGGCGTTCTCCGGCGTGTCGATCAACTCGAAGTAGTTCCACGCGGCGAGGTGGCCGACGAGCGGCGCGGTGTCGAGACCGGCAAGCTCCTCTTCGCCGACCGAGAAGGCCACGACCGGGATGTCCTCGGCCTTGATGCCCTGGTTGCCGAGCTCCTTGTAGAAGGGGACGTTGGCGTCGCCGTTGATGGTGGAGACCACCGCTGTCTTCTTGCCGGCCGAGCCGAAGGTCTTGATCGCCGCCACCTCGGTCTGCCAGTCGGAGAAGCCGAACGGCGTGTAGTTGATCATGATGTCTTCAGGCGCGACGCCCTTCGCCTTCAGGTAGGCCTCGAGAATCTTGTTGGTGGTGCGCGGATAGACGTAGTCGGTACCCTCGAGCACCCAGCGCTTTACCGCGCCGCCGTCGTCGCTCATCAGGTAGTCGACCGCCGGAATCGCCTGCTGGTTCGGCGCGGCGCCGGTATAGAAGACGTTGCGCTCGCTCTCTTCGCCCTGGTACTGGACCGGATAGAAGAGCAGGCTGTTCAGTTCCTTGAAGACCGGCAGCACGGATTTGCGGCTGACGGAAGTCCAGCAGCCGAACACCGCCGCCACCTTGTCCTGGCTGATCAGCTCGCGCGCCTTTTCGGCGAAGAGCGGCCAGTCCGACGCCGGGTCGACGACGACCGGCTCGAGCTTCTTGCCGAGAAGCCCACCCTTCTTGTTCTGCTCGTCGATGAGCATGAGCATGACGTCCTTCAACGTCGTCTCCGAGATCGCCATCGTGCCGGAAAGCGAGTGAAGGATGCCGACCTTGATCGTGTCTTCCTGCGCGCCCGCGACCGTGCTCAGCCCGAGCGACGCGGCGAGCACCGCCCCGGACAAAAGCCTTTTTCCCCTGACCCAAACCATATGAACCCTCTCCCTGGTCGGTTGTGCACCGCAGCAGGTGAAGCAAGGCGCATGCCACCAGGAAAGCCGCCGAACGAGGCAACGCCGAAGGACCGGCTGCCTAAGATTTCGCCACAAGCGCGGGATTGTGCCGCTATTCGGCGGCGCGCCTCCGCTCCGCAACTTCGGCGCGGATTTCCTCGCTGTGCTCGCCGAGCGTCGGCGGGGGCAGGACGTCGAGGGACTTCTCGCCGTCGAAGGAAAGCGGGCTGCGGACCGTGGTGAAAGTCCCCATTTCCGGGTGCTCCGCCGAGATCTTGAGCTTCAGATGGCGCGCCTGCGGGTCCTCCAATGCCTCGCTCGAATCGTAGGCCGGCGAGTGCGGAACCTCGGCCGTGGCGAGGGCATCGCACCAGGCCGCCCGCGGCTTCGTCTTGAAGATTGGCGCCATGAACTCGATCAGGTCGTCCTGGTGCTCGATGCGCGCCTCGCGCGTTGCGAAGCGCGGGTCGTCGAAGAGGTCCGGCGTCGCGATCACGCCGGCGAGCCCCTGCCAGAATTTCGGCGGCGACGACATGTGGAGCGCCAGCCATTTTCCATCGGCGCATTCAAAGACATAGGACTGCGACACCCTCGGGCGGCTGAGCGGCCCCATGATCTCGCCTTCGGAGAAGTAATGGGTGAAGGAGTCGAGGTTGAAGTGGCACATCGCCTCCAGCATCGAAACGTCGACGCGCCGGCCCTTGCCGCTGGTCTGACGTTCAAAGAGCGCTGCAAGAACTCCGAGCGCAGCGTAGAATCCGGTCTGCGCGTCGGCTATCGCCGGCCCGATGACGCGCGGCTTCTCCGGCGGCATGACGAGGCGGAGGAAGCCGCTCGCGGCTTGCGCGACCGTGTCGTAAGCGGGGCGGTCGCGATAAGGGCCGTCTGTGCCGAAGCCGGAGATCGCGCAGTAGACGAGGCGCGGGTTGAGCGCGCGCAGCTCCACTTCGCCTGCCCCAATTTTCTCCGCGATGCCCGGCCGGAAATTCTGGATGAAGACGTCGGCCTCGGCGATCAGCGCGTGGAGGAGCGCACGATCCTCGTCGTTCGACGTGTCGAGCGTGATCGAGCGCTTGTTGCGATTGTAGGTCTGATAGTGCGGGCTGTAGAGGCCGCCCTTGAAGGCGCGGAAGGGGTCTCCGGTACCCGGCCGCTCGACCTTGACCACGTCGGCGCCGAGGTCGGCCAGGTACATCGCCGCCGCCGGCCCGGTGATGAAAGTCCCCATCTCGATGACGCGAAGACCCGCCAGCACTTTCGTCACGCCACGCTCCTATTTGTTTTCATCGGCGGAACCCACGCCGTCGTAGGTGATCGCCTGGTCGGCGTAGTTTGACATGATGAAGCCGATCGAGCGCTGCAATTCTTCGTAGAGATGCGCGACGAGGCCTGCGGTGCGAGCGAGAAGCGGCAGCCCCTTGATCGCGTCAACCGGCCAGCCGACATCGAGCATCACCGCTGGAATCGCTCCGCTGACATTGATAGGGAGCTTGCGGCCCGTGATCGTCGGCGCATGCTTCTCAAGCAGCCGCAGCATGCGGACGTGGTCGCCCGCGGTCCCGCGCTCGTCCGCCAGGTTCAGGAGCAGGTTGGCGCGCGGATCGCCGCCCGCGTGCTGCGGATGGCCGAGGCCCGGCACCTTCTCTTTCGCCGCGACGAGGCGCTTCAGCCCCACCTGCGCGACTTCGTCGAGGGAGGCGCCGGCCTTCTTTGCCTCTTCGAGGAGCGCGACCAGGAATTTTCCCGCGGCCTCCGAGCTGCCGGCGACCACGGAGCCGACGCCGAGGAGCCCGGCGGCCATCGCCCCCTGCCACGCCTCCGGTGCCGCGGCGAGCGTCATGCGTGCCGCCTGCACGCTCGGGACCAGCCCGTGCTCGGCGATCGCCACCATTACGGCGTCGGCGAAGAAGCGCTGGTTCTCGTTCGGCATCGCGCCGGTGACGAGGAAGTAGAAATAGTCGGTGAAGCCGACCTGTCCGATCAGGTCCGCACAGAGGTCCTTGCCGCGCACGGTGATCGAATCGGCGTCGGAGGTGGCGATCGCCGTGAAGGCCTCATTCTGCTTGCCGATCCGCATCGTCTCTCCCGCTGCGCCCTTTCGGAGTTCGCAGTTTTTTTCGCTTGTCGAAAAAATGCCCGCTGGGTAGTCTGATGTCAAGCTGGTGGCCGCTCGCCGGCTTACCAAGAAAGGAACCGCCGCCGAAGACCCGGCGGCGAAAGAAATGGGGAGGTGAGACCCGTGCGCGACATCAATCAGATGAGCATCACCGACGCCGTGAAGGAGTCCTTCCACGGGCGCAAGAACGAGCGCTTCTCGTTCCTGCTCGATAAATTCATCGAGCATCTCCACGACTTCACGCGCGAGACCAACCTGACGCAGGACGAGTGGATGTACCTCCTGAACTTCCTCTACGACTGCGGGCAGATATCCACGCCCGAGCGCCACGAATTCATCCTTCTCTCAGACGTGCTCGGCTGGTCGGCTCTGGTCGACATGATCAACACCAAGGGCGGCGGCACCGAGCTCTCGAATCTCGGGCCGTTCTATCTGAAGGACGCGCCGGCGAAGAAGCTCGGCGCCGATCTCGCCGAGGATCGCGAGGGCGTCATCATCCTCGCCAACGGAACGGTGCGCGACACGCTCGGCCATCCGCTGAAGAACGCCGTGGTCGACACCTGGCAGGCGGACGGCAGCGGCATGTATCCGATCCAGGAGAAGGGTCAGGACCCGATGGATCTCCGCGCCCGCTTCACCACCGACGACATTGGCCGCTACTACTACACGACGGTGATGCCGAAATCCTACACCGTCCCCTATGACGGCCCGGTCGGAAACCTGCTTCGCGCCGGCGAGCGGCACGCCTGGCGGTCAAAGCACCTGCATTACATCATCGGGGCGCCGGGCATGCGCTCGATCATCACCGAGCTCTTCTTCGAAGGCGACGAGTATATCGATTCCGACGCCGTCTTCGGCGTGCGCCACTCGCTGATCGGCAAGGCGAAACGCGTGCCCTCGGACGCCAAGATCGAATACGACCTCGAACGCCGACCGGACGCGCGGATCGATTTCGACTTCGTGCTGTCGCCGGCAGGCTGAGGGCGGCGCAGGAAGTGCACATGGCGGGGCAGGACGGCAGCGCGGAATTCGTCGGCGGTCTCGCCAAGGGGCTCGCCGTCATCGAGGCCTTCGATGCGGGGCAATCGGAGATGACGCTTTCCGAGGTCGCCCGCCGCGCCGGCATCACCCCGGCGGCGGCCAGGCGAAGCCTGCACACGCTGGCGGCGCTCGGCTACGTGCGGCACGTGAACAAGCGCTTCCTCTTGAGCGCCCGCGTCCTCCATCTCGGCGCCGCCTATCTCCGCGCCGCGCATATTGAGGAGATCCTGCTGCCGGAGCTTCGCCGTCTCGTCGCCCGCTTCGGCGATGCCGCCTCCGTCAGCGTGCTCGACGGCGACGACATCCTCTATATCGCCCACCATTCGGCGGAGCGCGCGAACCGCATCTTCGCCGGCGTCGGCGTGACCTATCCGGCGTATCCGACCTCAATGGGCCGCGTCCTTCTCGCCGGCCTCTCGAAGGATGCGTTCGATGCCTATCTCTGCAACGCACGGCTGGAGAAGCTGACGGAGCTCACCGTCACCGACCGCGCCAAGCTTCACGCCATCGTGGCGCGGGCGCGCAAGGTCGGCTTCGCGACCGCTGTCGACGAGCTCGACTACGGCATCACCGCGCTCGCCGTCCCGGTCCGCGATCCGGACGGAAACGTCGTCGCTGCGCTGAACAGCTCCGGCTATTCCGGTCGCGTCGATATCGGAATCATGATCGCCGAGCGGCTTTCGGAGCTGCGCGAAAGTGCTGCGCGCATGTCGCAGGCGCTGGCGCGACACCCGACGCTCGCGCGCTCCATTCTTTCCAACGGCCGCGCCGACTACGCGCTCAAGGCGGCCGAGTAGACGGCTCTCGGGTCAGTCAGAACGCGGCCATCGTCTCTCTCACGCGCTTCAGGAAGGCGCCGCAGGTCGCTTCCGTCGCGCGGTTCATGCCGTAATAGGCGAGGTAGGTGACCGGCGTCGTCATGCTGCCTGTTTGCGCGCGGAGCACGCGCTTCACGGCCTTGCGCGGCGGATCGCCGGCCAGAAATGCGCGCAGCCGCGTGCCGCCATAGGTGCAGACCGCTCCGACCTTCTTGAGCTGCGTAAGCCGCGGCTTCACCCCGCCTTCCGGCGTCAGGTCAAAGGAGACGCCGGGCAGGAACACGCGGTCGAAGAAGCCCTTCAGGATCGCCGGGTAGCCGAAATTCCACACCGGGAAGGAAAGCACGATCGCTTCCGCTGCGCGCACGCGCTCCACGTAGCCGCGCACCGGCTCAATGTTCGGCCCGACCTCGTGATAGCCGATACGCTCCGCCCGGGTGAGCCGCGGGTCGAAGTCCTCCGCATAGAGATCGCAGTCGTCGACGTGGTGGCCCGCCCCATTCAGCGCTTCGACCACGGCGGCGTGAAGCGCGGCGTTGAAGCTCGTCTCGACCGGATGCGCGTAGAGCACGAGGACACGCATTCAGGCGCTCTCCTCCAGGAGACATCGCACCATCATCAATGCGCCGCCGCGCGATAGCGCGATATCGCGCTGATCGGAAAGATCGTCGGCGAACCGTAGGGAAAGCCGTTCATAGACGTCCAGCAGATGCGCGGCACGCGGATCGGATGAGGCCCGGAAGCGCGCCGCCAGCCGGGCGATCGTCTCGTTGAGTTCCGGAAGACTTGGCACGACGCCCATGGCGTTCACTCCGCTGCTGTCTGGAGTCCCGGGAAGAGATAGACCTTGTCGCTCTTCCAGTCGTAGTCCGGGTTCTCCCAGGCGATCATCTTGCCTGGGTTGAGCAACCCCTTCGGATCGGCGTCGCGCTTGAAGGCAAGCTGCACCGCGTCGGTGCGTTTCATGCCGCCTTCCTCCAGCGTGTAGCGGTGCGGATTGAAGATCGGGCAGCCGTTCTCCTCATGAATGCGCACGATCGCGTCGAGCCGCTCCTCGGTCGTGAAGCGGACGATCGGCAGTCCGGAGCAGCAGACGTTCCCGTCGAACCGCTGGAACTCCAGATGCCCGGGAACCTCGTCGCCGAAAATCTCCGTCATCCGTTCCACTTTCTCGACATGGTCCGGGAAAGGATAGAGCACTTGCAGATACGTGATCGTCGGATCGACGCGGAGCCCGCGGAGCGTCGTGTGGTTCCAGGTCAATTCGAAGAGCGGCGGCAGGCCCTTCTTCTCCTCGTCGCTCGCAATGTCGGAGCGGAAGAGAATCTCTGCGCGGTTCTCCGCCGAGAGCGTCATGAGCGGCTCGATCGCGTGCGGCGCGACCATCAGGAGCGCAACCGAATGCTCGCGCTTCAGGAATTTCCGGTGACGCAGGAAGTAATCGTAGGGAACCGGCGCGGCGACGGTGGAAATCTCCTTGAAGAGGAGGCCGTCCTGATTGGCGATCAAATTCGCGAAGCGCACCGTCTTCATGTAGTCGTCGAAGCCGACGATCACGTCGACCCAGTCGTAACTCGCGTCGAGCGGCATCTCGACCTCGGTGATGATGCCGTTCGTTCCATAGGCGTGCATGACCTTCATCAGGTCGCGGCCCTTGAGCTCGAGCACGCGCGGATTTTCCTCCATCGTGACGACGCGCAAGCCGAGCACGTTGCCGATGTTCCTGAGGCCCCCCCACTTGATCGAGCCGATGCCGCCCGAGCCGCCGGCGATGAAGCCGCCGATCGTCGCGGTGTTGTAGGTGGAGGGGCGAAGGCGAAGCTCCTGGCCGCCGGGCCGCGTCGCGTTGTCGAGCGCGGCGAGCACGGCGCCAGCCTCGGCGACGACGCTGCCGCGCTTGATCGCTCTCACCTTGTTCATCTCCGCAAGGTTCAGCACGACCCCACGCGAGAGCGGCATCGCCTGCCCGTAGTTCCCTGTGCCGGCGCCGCGCGGCGTGACCGGCACGTCCATCGCGAAGCAGGTCTTCAGGATATGGGTCACCTCAAGCTCGCTCTTCGGCGAGACGACGAGGTCGGCGGTGACGTGGTCGAGCTGGCGCTTCAGCACCGGCGAGTACCAGAAGAAGTCGCGGCTCTTCTGCTTCACGATCGCCGGGTTGTCTTCGGTCTTGACGTCGCCGAGCGCGGCTTTCAGGGCGGCAATGTCGACCATCACGCGGCCCCCTGATTGGACACGCGTGACTTCGGATTGGGGAGGCGGTTTGCGTCCTTCGAGGCTCGGCCGCTTCCGCGACCTCGCACCTCAGGATGAGGAGGAACGTGGGCTCCGCGACCCATGCGGCGCTGGCGGAGCCAAACCAACTCCCTCATCCTGAGGTGCGAGCGGAGCGAGCCTCGAAGGACGCAGCGGCGTCGATCCAGGGCCGTCGTAGCGTGATGCATCATCCCACCATCAGATCGTCGAGCTCGGCGTAGTCGGGTAGCACGCGCTCGATCGCGCGCCCGCTCCTAACTACGATACGGTCGGATTCCGCCCGCGACAGAAGTTCCGTCCATGAGCGGCCGCGAAAGATATTGAACCTGGCGGTCGCGCCGGCGCGGAGGCGCCCGTAGTTCTTGAGTCCCATGATCTCGGCGGGCGTCCGCGCGACCGCCGCCGGCCAATCGGCGAAGGGGTGGTCGAGGTGGAGGATGCGCGTCGCCTCGCGCAGCACTTCCAGCATATCGAGATCACCATAGGCGAAGAAGGGGTCGCGCGTGTTGTCCGAGGCGACGGCGACCTTGATGCCGCGCGCTTTCATCTCGTGCAGCAGCGTGACGCCGCGCCAGTGCGGGGTCGTCGCGTCGCCACGGCGGTCCTGTAGATAGAGATTGCACATCGGCAGGCTGACGACGGAGATTCCGGCCTCGGCGACCTTGTCGAGCGTCCGCTTCGCCGCATCATCGGCCTGCCGCGCGAGCGAGCAGCAATGGCCGGCGAGGACGCGGCCCTTGAAGCGGTTGCGGATGACAGCGTCGGCTATGCGGTCGAGCGAGACGGAAAGCGGATCGGCCGTTTCGTCGGCGTGGAAGTCGAGGTCGAGGCCGCGATAGGCCGCAGCGCGAACGACCTCGTCGAGGAGTTGATCGAGATCCGGCAGCATGAAGGTCACGCAGCCGAAAACGCCTTTCGCGTCGGCGACGCGGTCAACAAGCGCGGCAAATACGCTTTTGTCGCGTACGAGATCGATCGGGATGAGACAGACGGCTTGCAGGTCGATCCGTCCCGCCCAGCGGGCGCGCACCGCCTCGAAGACCGGCCAGGAGATCGTCTCCTGTGGCGGCAGCGAATCGATATGGGTGCGAAGCGCGGCGGTACCGTGCGCGTAGGCTGAGCGGAGCGAGAACTCCATGCGCCGCTCGACGTCGCCGGCGCTCCAGCGCGAAGACCGGTCGCGTGCCACCGCATCGAGCGCGGAAGGAAATGTGCCGTCCGGATTCGGCATGCGCGGCCAGATGTGACCCTTGTCGATATGCGTGTGGCAATCGACGAAGGCCGGAAGGACCATGCGGCCGGCAAGGTCGATCGCGCCCGGCTCGGCCCGACCGGACGATGAGGAGATACTCTCGATGCGGCCGCCTTTGATTGTAAGATCGACGAGAGCGAGACCGTCGCGGTCGCCCTCAATGCCGCGCGCTTCGGCGAGACTCACGGGGATGCGGGCGCGGGCGAGCCGGTAGTCCCCCGTCTCGGGAATGCGGACGTCCGCCATCGCTCAGTTCTCGCGCTTTACGGCGCTCTCGTGCCAGTTCCTGAGGAGGAGGTATGAGAGGAGGCTCGTCGCCGCGAAAATCACGACGCCGGTCAGCGACAGGAGCACGAGCGCCGCGAAGAGGCGCGGGATGTTGAGCCGGTGTTGCGCCTCGATCAGGCGGAAGGCGAGGCCGGAGTTCTCGCCCGCCGTTCCGGCGGCGAACTCGGCGACGACGGCGGCGATCAGCGCCAGCCCGCCGGCGATCCTGAGGCCCGCGAGGAAATAAGGAAGCGCGTTCGGAAGCTTGAGACGGATCAGCGTCTGCCAGCGGTTCGCGCCGTAGAGCTCGAAAAGATTAAGGAGGTTGTGGTCGGTCGAATGGAGCCCCTGCGCGGTGTTGGAGAGCACCGGGAAGAAGGCCACGAGCCACGCGCAGATCAGGAGCGCCTCGCCGGTCGTCGACGTGTAGATCAGGATCAAGGGCGCGATGGCGACGATCGGCGTCACCTGCAGGATCACAGCATAGGGAAAAAGCGCAAGCTCGATCCAGCGCGATTGCGCCATCAGGACGGCGAGTGCGACGCCGGAGACGAGCGCGATGGCAAGCGCCAGGAACGTCGTTTTCAGCGTGATGAGGAGGGCTCTTCCAAGGATCGGCCAGTCGGTGACGAACGCCTCGCCGATTCTGACCGGGCTCGGCAGGATGTAGTGCGGTACATGCGCGACCGTCACGTAGACCTGCCAGACCACGATGAGGAGCACGAGCATCGTGATCGGTATGGCGATCCGCGCGACGCGGCCGGCGGTCCCTTCGCCTGCGGGCGTCGATGCGCGGCCTTCCTCGGCGTTAGCCGCGGCGTCGACCTTTCCGGCGTCGATGGCGCTCAAGGGGTTCGCTCTCCCATCGCCTCGTGCAGCGCGTCGGAAACGCGCCGGCAATTGTCGTTGTAGACGGTGGAGGTGCGGAAATCGTCGTGGCGCGGATAGGGCGCGTCGATCGCGAGGCCGGTGTAGACGCGGCCCGGACGGGCCGCCATCACGACGATGCGCTCCGACAGGTAGACGGATTCGAAGACGGAGTGGGTGACGAAGATCACCGTCCAGCCGAAGCGCTCCCAAAGCTCCAGAAGATCGTTGTTGAGCCTGAAGCGGGTGATCTCGTCGAGCGCCGCGAAAGGCTCGTCCATCAACAGGAGCTTCGGCTTGGTGATGAGCGCGCGAGCGATCGAGACGCGCATCTTCATGCCGCCGGAAAGCTCGCGCGGATAGGCGCCGGCGAAAGCCTCGAGCCCGACAGTCTCAAGCGTCTGCATGACCTCGTCGCGGGCGGCTGACTTCGACGCGCCCTTCAGCCGGAGCGGCAGCCAGACATTGGCGAAGACCGTCGCCCAGGGCATCAAAGTGGGCTCCTGGAAGACGAAGCCGATCTCCGGGTGCGGGCGGCCGTCGGCGTCGTAGTCGGCGCTCGGCCAGTCGATCGTGCCGGAGGTCGGCTGGCCGAGCCCGGCGATGATTCTGAGCGCCGTCGACTTGCCGCAGCCGGAGGGGCCGAGCAGGCTCACGAACTCGCCGCGGCCGACGTCGAGCGACATGTCGTTCAGCGCCAGCGTGCCGTTCGAGAAGACCTTCGAGATCGAGCGGAGCGCGATAAGCGGTCTCTCCGCGGCGGCTTGCCGGCTCCGGTCCGATGCATCTGCCTCAGCGACGAAGTTCAATGATGCGCCTCGTTTTTCGCCAGTAGGGCGGCGTCGGCGATCGATCCTCGCCGATGGTTCGTCGGGAAGCCGGCGGCGGGTTCCGCCGCCGGCGCGTTGTCAGTCGGTCAAAGCGCAGGCCGCTATTTCACCAGCTCCTTGCCGACGCCCTTGCAGACATACTCGGTCGTGTAGACCTTGGAGATGTCCAGATCGGCTTTGACGACGCCGGCCTTGACCATCTTGTCGTAGAAATCCTTCACCACCGCGTCGGTGAAGCAGCCGATGCCGCCGTCGGCGGAAGCGCCGGAGACGACCACGCCGTAATCCTTCATCTGCTTGATGGAGAACGCGATCTGGTCGTCGTCCATGTCCGGGTTGTCTTTCTTGATCTGCTCGTTGGTCGCTTTGTTATCGCCGTAGAGATAGTTGTACCAGCCGATGATCGACGCCTCGACGAAGCGCTTGGTGATGTCGGGGTTGGCCTTCACGTAGTCGGCCATGCCCTCGATCATGGTCGAAGGCGTCGAATAGCCGGCATCGGCCATCAGGAACACCGTCGGCTCGAAGCCGCCTTCCTTCTTCACCGCGTAGGGCTCCGAGGTCAGGTAGCCCTGCTGCCCGGAATCCATGTCGGCGAGGAACGGCGCGACGGAATAGTTGTAGGGCTTCCGCTGTTCGTCGGTGATGCCGGGGAAAGCCAACTCCATCCAGCGATAGCCGCTAACGAAAAGATCGTCGCCGATGAAGAGCGACTTCAGCTTGGCGAGATCGCCGAACTCCTTAAGCCCGCTTTCCGGATGCGCCATGATGATCTGCGGGTCCTTCTGGAAGATTGCCGCGACCTCCATCACCGGCACGTCCTGCTCGGCCGCCGAGAACGTGGCCAGGAAGTTACCCTGCATGTAGAACTGGATCTTGCCGCCGAGCAGCATCGCCTGGTCGGCCTTTGGGACGATGGTCACCTTTAGCCCGTACTTCTCATAGGTGCCGTCGGCCACCGCCTGGTAGAAGCCGCCGTGCTCCGCTTCGGCGACCCAGTTGGTGCCGAAGGTTATTTCATCGAGCGCCAGCGCCTGCCCGCCGAAGGCGAGGGCAGCCGTTCCGGCCGCAAGTCCCAAGGTCAAAGCTCTGATCGTGCTCATGCTGTGTGTTCTCCGCCTTGTCTGCTGCGCGGGGTGCGGCCGGAGGCCGCCACGCGCATTCCTTGATGATCCGCCTTGCACGCCGCGCCGCAAGAGCCATGCCAGCGGCGGACGATTTCGCCCGCGCCGGCACGCATCCCGCGCGGCGGGAATCCCAGAACCCGGGCAGTCTAGGCGAATGATCCTGCACAAGAAAGCGGCATGCCTTGCCCGAAAGTCGCTGCCTCTCTTGTCAGGGTGTGGCCGCGGATCGTAGCGTCGAAAAAACCGCCCGAAGGCCATGTTCCGACCGCTCAATCCAGCGACGATCCGCCCGCCTTTCGCGCGCTACAGCCACGGCGTGGAGGTGCCCGCCGGACATCGCCTGATCCTCTGCTCCGGGCAGCTCGGCATTGCGCCTGATGAGAGCGTGCCGGAAGGGGCCGGCGCGCAGGCCGAGCTTTGCTTCGCGAATATCGCGGCGATCCTCGCCGAGGCAGGGCTGGCGCTTGCTAGCGTCGCACGCATCAACGCTTTCGTGACCGACCGCGCCTATCTCCGCGACTACATGGCGGTGCGCGACCGGTTCTTCGCCGACCCCCTGCCGGCCTCGACCCTGATGATCGTCTCCGGCTTCGCGCGGCCGGAATTCAAGATCGAGATCGAGGCGATCGCGGTCGCGCCGGCCGCATGACGAAGCCATGAGGCAAAGCGGATGAGCGAGAAACGCCGGCGGCTGCGCTGGGGCGAGTACCGGGCGACCGAATTCAGCGCGGTCGATCCCGACGCGACGATCGCCATCCTTCCGATCGCGGCGACCGAACAGCACGGGCCGCATCTTCCCGTCGGTACCGACGCGCTGATCGCCGAAGGGATGCTGATGACGGCAGCGGGGATGCTGCCGGAGAGCCTCGACGTGCGCGGCCTGCCGATCCAGGCGGTCGGCAAGTCGAACGAGCATGTTTGGGCGGCGGGAACGCTGACGCTTCCCGCCAACGTCGCAATCGAGGCCTGGACCGAGCTCGGCCTATCGGTCAGCCGCGCCGGTGTCAGGAAGCTCGTCATCGTCAATTCGCACGGCGGAAACGAGGAGATCATGGGTATCGTCGCGCGCGAGCTTCGCGTGCGTGCCGACATGCTCGTCGTGAAGACGAGCTGGTCGCGCTTCGGCCATCCCGACGGCATGTTCTCCGAACTCGAGCGGCGTCACGGTATCCACGGCGGCGAGGTCGAGACGTCGCTGATGCTGCACTTCCGCCCCGACCTCGTCGACATGGTGAAAGCGGAGAATTTCGTCTCGCTCGCCGCCGAGACCGACGCGAAGTTCAAGCACATCGCGCCGACCGGCACGCACGCTTTCGCCTGGATCGCCCGCGATCTGAACGAGAGCGGTGTCGTCGGCAACGCCGCCGCGGCGACGCCGGAGAAGGGCCGCGCCGTCGCCGAGCATCAGGCGAAGGGCTTCGTCGCGCTCCTTCAGGACGTGCGCGCCGTGCCGCTTTCGGATGGCTTCGGCGCGTTCTAAGAGGCGCTGACCTTCTCCTCCGGAAGGTGGTCTGCCACCG
Organism: uncultured Alphaproteobacteria bacterium; assembly: GCA_963739005.1. Taxonomy (GTDB): domain Bacteria; phylum Pseudomonadota; class Alphaproteobacteria; order Rhizobiales; family Afifellaceae; genus DASWJZ01. The sequence goes on from CAVTYQ010000004.1 coordinate 548,839, forward strand.
AGTGCGCCGCCTCACTCAGGCCGGCTGCTCTTCGATGCCGTCGACACGATTTGGATAGAAGGCGAGGTGATCCTTGATCTGCGCCATGCTGTCGAAGGGCGTCTCGTAGCTCCACACCGCGTTCTCGGCGCTCTTTCCGTCGACGCGGATCGAAAAATAGTTGGCGTGGCCCTTGTAGGGGCACTCGCTTCCGTGGGCCGTCCGCTCGAGCAGGGTCATGTCGACATCGGCGCGTGGAATGTATTGCACGGCGGGGTAGGTCGATTCCTTCATCGTCAATGCGCGCGTCGTATTGGCGATTTCGCGCCCTGCGAACGTCACCACCACCCGCTTCGAGTTCGGCGCGACGCTTATTGGATGATCCGGTCCGGGGAGCTTCATGTGTCCTCGCTGTCCGATCAGTTCAGGACGCGCGCTCCAGGCTGAGTTCGCGCTCGAAGAAGGCGGTGGTCTTTTCCAATCCCTCTTTGAGCTTCACCTTCGGCTCCCAGCCGAGTGCCTTCTTGGCGAGCGTGATGTCCGGGCATCGGCGCTTCGGGTCGTCGACCGGCAGCGCCGTCTTCACGATCTTCGAGCGGGAGCCTGTCACGTCGATGACGATCTCGGCAAGTTCCAAGATCGTGAACTCCTCGGGATTGCCGAGATTCACTGGACCGGTGAAGTCCGGCTCTGCGCCGACGGTGGCGACGATGCCGCCGATCAGATCGTCGACGTAGCAGAAGGAGCGCGTCTGGCTGCCGTCGCCGTGGACGGTGATGTCCTCGCCCTTCAGCGCCTGCACGACGAAATTCGATACGACCCGCCCGTCGTTCTGGTTCATGCGCGGCCCGTAGGTGTTGAAGATGCGCGCCACCTTGATGTCGACGTCGTGCTGGCGGTGATAGTCGAAGAAGAGCGCTTCGGCGATGCGCTTGCCCTCGTCGTAGCAGGCGCGCGGGCCGATCGGATTGACGGCGCCGACGTAGCTCTCCTTCTGCGGATGCTCGAGCGGATCGCCGTAAACCTCCGAGGTCGAGGCGTGGAAGATGCGGGCGCGCGTGCGCTTGGCAAGTCCCAGCATGTTGAGCGAGCCGAAGAAGCTGATCTTCGCGGTGGCGATCGCGTTGCGCTGATAGAAGCGCGGCGAAGCCGGGCAGGAGAGGTGGAAGATCTCGTCGAACTCGCCCCAATAGGGCTGGCGCACGTCGTGACGGACCATCTCGAAGTTCGGGTTGTTCAAGAGGTGCGCGACGTTCTCCTTGCGCCCGGTGAAATAATTGTCGAGCCCGACGACGTCGTAGTTCCGCGCAATCAGCGCATCGCAGACATGCGAGCCGAGGAACCCGGCCGCGCCGGTAACGAGCGCGCGGGTGCGGGTGAAGTCGTGCGGCTTCGAAACCGTCATTCGGCTGCGGCCGCCTCAAGCGGATTTTGGATTTCGCGCCGGCCGAGCGAAACGTATCGCATACCCTGTTCTGCGACATCCTGCGGATCGAAGATGTTGCGAAGGTCGACGAGCATCGGCGCGCGCATCATGGCGGAAAGCTTGCGCCAGTTGAGCGAGCGGAACTCGTCCCATTCCGTCAGCACGATCGCCGCATCCGCGCCGGCGAGCGCGTCTTCCGCCCAGTCGACGATGGCGACGCCCGGGAGGAGGGGGGCGGCGTTTTCGCTGGCCTGAGGATCGTAGGCCTTCACGGCAGCGCCCTGCGCGAGTAGTTGCGGCAGGATGGTGAGCGAAGGCGCGTCGCGCATGTCGTCGGTGTTGGCCTTGAAGGCGAGGCCGAGGACGCCGAGTGTCTTGCCGCGGAGATCGCCGCCAAGCGCCGCGCGGATCTTCTCCACCATCTGGCCCTTGTGGCGGTCGTTGGCGCGAAGCACCGTCTCCACGATCTCGATCGGCGTGCCGAAATCGTTGGCGGTCTTGACGAGCGCGCGCAAATCCTTCGGGAAGCATGAGCCGCCGAAGCCCGGGCCGGCGGCGAGGAAGCTCTGGCCAATCCGCGTATCGAGCCCGACGCCGACGGCGAGCTCCGCGATGTTCGCGCCGGTCGCCTCGCAAAGCCGCGCAAGTTCGTTGATGAAGGTCACCTTGGTCGCGAGGAAGGCGTTGGCCGCATATTTGATGAGCTCCGCGGTCTCCACCGTGGAGGTGACCACCAGCGGGCGTCCCTTGCGGGTGAGCGGGAGATAGAGCTTCTCAAGCACCTTGCGCGCCCGCTCCGAGTCGGCCCCGATGACGATCCGGTCGGGCTCCATGAAGTCCTTGATCGCGCTTCCCTCGCGCAGGAATTCCGGATTGGAGGCGACGGCGAAGCGTTCGCTCGGGAGGTGTGCGCCGAGGATGTTGGCGATCTCCCAGCTCGTGCCGACGGGGACCGTCGACTTTGTCACGATCACGGTGAACTGCTCCGCCGCGGCCGGCCCGGCGGCAAGCGCGCGGGCGACCGCTTCCGCCGCGCTATGGACGTAGCTCAGGACCGCGCCGCCCCCGTTCGTGTCGGCGGGCGTGCCGACCGCGATGAAGACGACGTCGACATCGGCGGACGCGGCCTCCTCGATGCTGGTCGAGAAACGCAGGTGGCCGCGGCTGACGTTGTCCGCCACGGCTTGCTTCAGTCCCGGCTCGAAGATCGGGATGTCGCCGGCCTTCAGGCGCTCGATCTTCAGTGCGTCGTTGTCGACGCAGACGACATGGTGCCCGAGTTCGGAGAGACAGGCGCCCGTCACCAGACCCACGTAGCCCGTTCCGATCACGCCAACATTCAGCATGCCCAATCCCGTGTCCTTTTCGACGCCCCGGCGAGGCTGCCACCCGCCGAAGCCGGCGGCGCTATCGGCTCGCTACCTGCGCGCGTCGGTGAGCTCTGGCGCGGCGCCAGAACCATAGCGGCGCCCGCAGGATCGGATAGAGGAATTGCAGGCGGTCGGGAAGCGGAAATGCCCTGCGGTCGTCCTCGCTGGCGAGCGCTTCGCGGGCCGCTGCGACAGGATACCGCCAGCCCCGCCCGATGAGGAAGCCGGCGAGCGCGATCCGCGTCGTCCCGAACGGCAGCGCGGTCGGCTCGGTTTCGGCGGCTCCCGCAACCATGGACCTGAGCGCCGTCCGCTCAAGAACGGTCACGATCCGCTGGCGTCTGAGCGCGGCCGCAAGTCCGGCTGGCAGCGGCGTCGCCAAGAGCCGCGCCGAAAGAAGCAGCGCCTGGGCAGCCGGGCGATCGACGCCGCGGGCTCGGGCGCACCCGTAGAGACGCGCGATCCCATCGCCGTCCTCTGCCGCAAGCAGTGCGCCTATGTCGGCGAGCCACTTCAAGCGGAACCATCCATGCTTGGCGCCGTGCGCGCAAAGATAGGCGAAGAGATCGTCAGGTCGAAGCGTCGTGAGAGACCCGCCGCCCGGCAGGGGAACCGCGACGGTCCCAAGTGGTGCCACGAGGAGGTGCGGGTTGGTGAACGGTTCCCAATGCAGCTCGATCGCGCTGCCGCTCTTCGTGTGCAGCAAGTCGATCGGCTTGTTATCCCATCGGCCTTCGCGCCGAACCGCGGGCCCGGCAGATGCGGAACGGCGATAGCCGCCGCGCTCGAGGAGAGCGATCGCGTCGTCGAGGTCTTCGGGGCGGACGATCACATCGATGTCCCGGCTGTGCCGGAGCGCAAGGTTGCCGTAAGCGAGGAGCGCGAGCGGAGCGCCCTTCAGAACCGCCATCGACAAGCTCTCTTGGGTGAAGAGCCGGCAAAGCCGGAAGGCCTCGGCCGCGTATTCGAGGTTCGTCCGCGCAAGCTCGCGCGCCGCGATGGCGAGTTCCGTCTTTACCGCTTGAGGCGTTTCGATATCGGCTCGACGCAGCGCGTCGTTTGCAAGGCCGATGATGCGATGGCGGGCCGCGACGCGGAGGAAACGCTTCCAGTCGATGGATGGCGTGGCGGCGGAGCGGACCGCTTCATTGCGCTCCGCGCTCGGCGGCCAGCGGCAGCAGGCGGCCGCCAGCAAGAATTCTTGCGGGATCGCTTCCGGCATGACCCCCTCAAGACGAGCGCCAGAGAACCGTTTGGCGGCAGAACTGCACAAAAAATCGCCAGAAAATGCCGCCGAGAGTTGGCGCGAGAATCAGTGCGTGCAATACACGTAATAAGTGATTCGCCGGCGTGGCTCGTTGGCGTTCGGCCCCTTCCGGCGAAGGACACAAGAAAACCGGCGGGTCGGATGTCGCAGCGACGTTACCCGAAGAAGTTGCGAAAATGGCGTTCCCTTGCGGCTGGCGACGCCCGCCTGTTGCTGGAAGCTGCGGTCTTTCTCGCAATTGCGCGCGCGGCGGTTCTTTTGATCCCGTTTCGTTTCTTGGCTGGCTTGGTTGATCGCGCGCCTGTCCAACCTGCACGAGATCCGAATCCGGCGCTGAACTGCACGATAGGATGGGCGGTCGCCACTGCGGCCCGGAACGTCCCTTGGCGCGCGGCCTGCCTGCCGTGCGCGCTTGCAGCGAAAGCGATGCTCTCGCGCCGAGGCTACCGCGCGGTCCTCCACTTCGGTGTGGGGAGGGACGAGACCGGCGCTCTCGTCGCGCATGCCTGGCTTGAAGCCGGGGGAACGATTGTCGTTGGCGGCGGCGGCGCCCAAGCCGTGACCCCCCTCGCGCGCTTCGGCGACGCATTTCGTCGCCTCACGACGGCCGACGGATGATGCCCGAAGCGCGGCACCTTGGAGCCGGATGCTACATTTCGCACGGGCTGCGGATCAATTCCGCGATCGCCTTGCCTGAGCTCGACGCAGCGCGGACGGAGAACGAGCCGCTTCCCGAGATTTCGATCCGCACAGGCCCCGTGGTCCGGACGCTCGCAGGGGCAGAGCGCGTCTCTGCACTTGTCCAAATCGCCGGTCGCGACATGCTTTTCGAAGTCCCCAGCGTCGCGCGCTATCGTGTGCGAAGTGGTGAGGAGATTGTCGTCGATCCTCTCTCGGGAGCGTCCGACAAGGCGGTCCGGCTGCACATCCTCGGCACCGCGCTCGCCATCCTTTGCATGCAGCGCGGTCTGCTGCCGCTTCATGCGAACGCGATCGTATTTGACGGGCGCGCGATATGCTTCGCCGGCAACTCGGGTGCCGGCAAATCCACGCTGACCGCCTCGCTTTGCAAGAAGGACTACGAGATCCTCTCGGACGACGTGTGCGTCGTGAGCCTGGACGAGACGGGCGGCGCACTGTGCTGGCCGGGCGTCCCCCGCTTGAAACTGTGGCGCGAGGCTGCCACCGCCGTCGGCGAGGATGTCAGCCGCTGCGAGCAGCTCGTTGACGGGATCGAGAAGTATCAGGTGCCTCTGGCGACGCCCAGGTGCTCGATCCCGCGACCGCTGCATCGCCTCTACATTCTTCCAGACCGACAAATGCGCAACGAGGGTCAGGTCGAGCGCTTGACTGGCGTCGCCGCCGTCAACGCGATCGTGGCGCACACGTATCGCGGCTGGGCGGTCGCGCCGATGGGCGTGGGGCCGGTGCAATTTCGCCTCGCCACCGCGATTGCGCGGAACGCGGAGGTCTTTGCGGCTGGGCGCCGCTGGGGCCTTGACGTCTATGCGGAGGAGGTCGGCAGATTGGAGCGTCATTTCGCGAGCTGACCGTGGGCATTTGTTTGGCTTCAATTGAGAGGAGACTTGAAAATGGAACATGAAGGGCCGACCCGCGCAGAGACGGGGGGTCAGAGCGGTGAGATCCGCGCGGAAGCCTGGAAGCGGCCGGTGCTTCAGCGGCTAAGCGCCAATGATGCGGAGACCGGAGTTAATCTCGGTTCCGAGCTCGTCCTTCTGCTTTCGTGAAGCTGCAAGGCGGAGAAGTCGGCATGTCGGGCAGCTCTGGCATTTCCCTTCGCTCTTGCGTGCGCCAGAGCCAAGGCTTCCTGCAGGCCGAGGTCGACGGCGAGATCGTTGCGATGAGCGTGGAGAAGGGCATGTGCTACGGCCTCGACGCCATCGGCACGCGCGTCTGGCGCATGCTCGGCGATCCAACGCAGGTCGCGGATATCTGCGCCGCGCTTGAGTGCGAATACCGCGTCGCACCCGAGGTCTGCGAGAAGGACGTGCTCGATCTCCTCGAGGAGCTTCGCTCCGAGGGCATGATCGAAGAGACGGCTTGATCGGTTTCGGCGGACGACACCAGGAGACGCGAATGGACGATGAAACCGAAGAGGGTCCCTCCAGCGAGAGGGACGAAGGCGAACGCCAACCGAAGACGTGGAGGCGGCCGGTCCTTCAGCGGCTCAACTCAAGCCAGGCGGAGCTTAGCATAGGCCCCGCCGACGATGGCCTTGCTGTCGGTCTTCTTTCCTAGCGCCGCGCGCCGCAAATGACGGCGCTCGCCGGCTACTGGCACTTCGACTGGCGTTCCGACGCCGGCGAGAAATGCGCGCGCATGCTCGCCGCGCAGAGCATCTACGGATCCGACGATGACGGTCGTCAATGGGAGGGTGGTTCCGTCGCGCTTGGACGCCGCCTTTTCCATCTGCTGCCGGAGGACGACTTCGACCGCGGGCCATCCATCAGCGCGGACGGGCGCTACGTAATCGCCGCCGACGTGCGGCTCGACAACCGCGCCGATCTGATCGCGGCGCTAGCTCTTCATCGAAGCGAGGCACGCCAGCTTTGTGACGCAGCGATCGCGCTCGCCGCGTGGCGGAAGTGGCAGGCCGAGGCCCTCGACCGGCTCGTCGGCGATTTCGCTTTCGCACTCTGGGACGATGCCGAGCGCCGCCTGTGGCTTGCCCGCGACTTTCTCGGCCAGAGGCCGCTTCACTATCACGCCGCCGATCGGTTCGTTGCTTTCGCGTCGATGCCGAAGGGCCTGCACGCACTCGCCGAGATTCCCTATGCGCCGGACGAAGAGAGGATCGCCGAATTCCTGGTGCTTCTCCCCGATCACGGCGCGCGGACCTTCTTCCAAGGCATCGAACGCGTCGAGCCGGGGCACTTCGTCAGTATCACGGCAGCGGGCGTCACCTGCCGCCGCTACTGGAATCCGGAGCGGCGGACAATCCGACTTGCCGGCAGCGGAGCCTATGCCGAGGCCGCACGGCACCATCTCGATGAAGCGGTCGCGGCGCGGCTCCGCCGCTCGCGCGGCGGCCTCGGCACGCATCTCAGTGCCGGTCTCGACAGCGCCGGCGTGACGGCGACAGCCGCGCGCCTGCTGCGGCCCTGCGGCGAAGCTCTCGCCGCTTTCACGTCGGTGCCGCGCCAGGGGTTCAATGGGCCGGTGCCGTCGGGACGGCTCGGCGACGAAGGGCCGCTTGCCGCCGAGACCGCGGCGCTCCACCCGAACGTCGAACATGTGCAGATACGGTCCGAGCGACGCTCGCCGGTCGCCGACCTCGACCGGTATTTCTTCCTCTACGAAGCGCCGATGCTCAACCTTTGCAATGGCGTCTGGTTCAACGCCATCAACCGGGCCGCGCAGAAGCGCGGGATAGCAGTGATGCTGACCGCCCAGATGGGCAACATGTCGATCAGCTATGACGGCCAGCAGCTTCTGTCCGAGCTTGTCCGACAGGGGAGATGGCTGACCTGGTTCGAGGCCGGCCATGCGCTGACCCGCGGACGCCACATGCGCTGGCGCGGCGTGCTCAAGCAAAGCTTCGGTCCCTGGTTGCCAGACGCCGTTTGGGCCTTGCTCCAGCGCATCACAGGCAATCGCCCGCTCGCCATCGGCGACTATTCTGCGATCAGCTTGGAGCGGCTCGCCGCTCTCGACCTCGACAAGCGGGCGCGCGAGCGCGGCCTCGACTTCAGCTATCGCCCCCGCGCGGATGGCTTCGAGACAAGACTCTGGGCACTCCAGCGCATCGACCTCGGACCTTTCAACAAGGGCACGCTCGGCGGCTTCGGCATCGACCTCCGCGATCCGACGGCGGACCGGCGGCTCGTCGAATTCTGCCTCGCGGTTCCGACGGAGGAGTTTCTTTCGCACGGCACGCCGCGCGCCCTTGCGTTGCGCGCCCTCTCGGATCGGCTTCCGAAAAGCGTGCTGAGGGAGCGGCGGAGGGGTCTGCAGGCGGCCGACTGGCACGAGGGCTTCTCGGCCGCGCGCGAGGAAATCGCCGGGGAACTCGAACGGCTCGCTGAATCCCGGCCGGCCCGCGCGGCGCTCGACGTTTCGCGGCTGAGGGCCCTTGTCAGCGATTGGCCGACCGGCGGGTGGGAGCGCGAAGCGACTCTGCGATCCTATCGTTATGCGCTCCTTCGCGGCATCTCCGCTGGGCACTTCGCGCGCCGCGCTCTCCGCGCCAACATGTAAGTGCCGGCTGTCTCGCGGCGCGATGGGACTTTCGCGCCGCTTGGAATATCACGGCAGTTCCTGCAAGTTGTCCGGACGCTTGGGCGGGCTCGCGGAGCGAAGATGCGACATGCGACGAGGCAGGCCGATCGCCGGCGCCGCGACGCCCCGTGGGCGCCCGGTCGGTGAGCGGCGCGCGCATCTTTCCTGTCCTTCTTTCCGGGGGGGTGGGGACCCGGCTTTGGCCGATCTCGCGGGAGGATGCGCCAAAGCAGCTCATCCAGCTTGTGGACGGAGGGACACTCTTCCAGCAGGCAGCGCTGCGCGCGACCGATCCTGAACTTTTCCAGCCGCTGACCGTCATCGCGGCCGGTCCGCACCGTTTCATGATCGCGGAGCAGCTGCACGCAGCCGGCTTCTCGAAGGCGCGGATCGTGCTTGAGCCGATCGGTAGGAACACGGCTGCCGCCGCCGCGGTGGCGGCGCTGGTTGTTGCGGAAGTCGCGCCGGACGGGCTCGTCCTTCTGATGCCGGCGGACCATCTGATCGGCGACGACGCGGCCTTTCGCGCGACTGTGCGGCAAGCCGTCCCCGCCGCGCAAGGCGGCTTGATCACGCTCTTCGGGATCAGACCCGACAACCCTGCCACCGGCTATGGCTATATTCGCCTCGGCGACCGATGTGCGCATGCCGCAGCCGCCAGAGAGGTCGCCGCCTTCGTCGAGAAGCCCGACCGCGCGACGGCGGAGAGCTATCTGCGGGACGGCAGCTATTTCTGGAATAGCGGGATCGTGCTTGCGTCTGCCGAGACGCTTCTAAAGCAGATCGCGCTGCTCGAGCCGGATCTCCTGGCATCGGCGCGGCTCGCACTGGAAGGCGCGGCGCGTGACGCCGACTTCATTCGCCTCGACGCAAACGCCTACGGGCGCTGCCGTGCAATCTCGTTCGACTACGCGGTGCTTGAGCGGAGCGACAGCGTCGCCGTTGTGCCCGCCGCATTCGGCTGGCGCGACGTGGGCTCCTGGGCTTCGCTTTGGGAAGCAGCCGCGCGCGACGCCGATGGCAACGCTCTGATCGGCAACGTCATCGCCGAATCGACGAAGGACGCCTATGTGCGCAGCGACGGGCCGCTGGTCGTGACGCTCGGCGTCGAAGACCTGATTGTGGTGGCGACGAAGGACGCCGTGCTCGTCGCCGCCAAGGACCGCGATCAGGAGATCCGGGCGATCGTGGAGCGCTTGCGCGCGAAGAACAATGACAGCGCCTAGAGTTTCCGGAGCGGACACCGTGAGCGGTCTCGAAGAGCAGCATCCGCGGCACCTGGGTGCTCGCGCTGCGCGGTCACTACGGTTCCTGTGCGGTGTCAGGGGTTGGGGACAACTCGTAGATTTGGTCGTGCCGGGCGATATCGCTGCTACGTTTGTGGTGGAGAATCCGACGGGGTGGTTTGCCGGAGACCTGTCGTCCTTTCTCGACCGCCGGATGTACCTGTTTGGGGAATATGAACGAGAAGAGATTCAGTGCTTCTTGTCGCTTGTCCCGCCTAGCCGACGAGGCGTGGTGCTGGATGTTGGCGCGAATGTCGGAACACACAGTTTGGCGTTTGCGCCGCACTTTGCCGCGGTGCATGCCTTCGAGCCGAATCCGATCCTCTGGGAAAGCTTCGAGAGGAACATGCGAATCAACGAGATCGCCAACGTGAGGCTGCACAGGGTCGCCCTCGCGGACCGCGATGGTGAGATGCCGTTCTATACAATTGCGAAGCAGAACTTTGGCTTGGGAACTCTCTCGACGATCCAGCAATATGACCGTCCGCTGCAATCGGCGGAGAGGGTCGATGTTGTTCATGCGAGCCGCCATCTCGAAGCAGCCGGGATAGGTCGCGTGGACGCCGTGAAGATCGACGTTCAGGGCTTCGAGCCCGAAGTCATCCGGGGTCTTGGCCCGCTGCTCGCAAGGGATGCGCCGATCGTTTGGTTTGAAGTTGCGGCCGGCACAGCCACCAAGATGGGTTCTGTGGCCGCCTTGAAGGAGCTCTTCCCATTTCCGGGTCAATTGTTTCGCTTCGAGGTTCAGCGCGGCGCGCTCCGCACCACCGTACGTCTCGTCACAGCGCCGGAAGGCGAGCTGCCCCTCGGCAACTATCTGATCTCCCCTACTGGCCTTGATAAGGTCTTGTGAACGCGGCGTGGCCAGTGCCATCCAATGGCGATGAGTCTCTTTCGTGCCTCGGCGCTTCGTGATCTGCTGCGTCACGTCCCGTCGCGGTCCTTCCTCCGCACGGGCACGACCGTTGTCCTTGGGACGCTGCTGAACGCGCTGATCGGCATCGCCGCACTCCGCGTCTACACCCATCTCGCTCCGGCCCAGGTCTTCGGCGGGGCGAATCTGATTCTCGGCATCCTTGGGCTTGGCTTCCAGCTGTTCGTCCAGCCGGTCGTGTCGACGCAATTGCGCTACCACACCGAGGCCCGCCGGGCGGGGCATGGCGACAGCTTCACCGTGCAGACGCTTGGATGGGCCCTCGTCGCCGCGGCGCTTGCCGCCGGCCTCGCGCTCATAGGCTTGACGCTATGGTCAGGGGGCGGAAACAGCGACCTGAGCATTGGCATTTCTGTGGCGGCGGTCTTTTGGATCCTCGTCAATGCCTCGCGCGGAGTCTTTTTCGCACGTTTCCATGCCGAGCAACGGATGACGCCTTTCGTGTGGCTTCGCGTCTTGGAGGCTTGTCTGATCGCTCTCATGACGGGCGTTCTCCTTGTCTTGGCGGCAAGTCAGGAGGCGTTCGTCTGGGGGCAGGTTCTCGGGCTTGCGGGAGGTCTCGTGGTCGCCAGCCTGTTCGCGCCCTGGCCGATGTTCGGTGCGTTTGCGCATCTTGCCGACCGTGAACATGCGGTCCCCGGTTTTCGTGCGAAGCTCTGGCGTTACGGGGCCCCGTTTGCTCCGATGGCGGTGTTGGGCTGGCTTGCGAACTTGGGCGACCGTTACGTGCTCGCGGCGCTTCTCGGTGGCGCGGCCACGGGCCAGTATCTCGCCGCTTTCTCGATCGCGAGTCAGGGATTTTCGCTGGCGCGGGGCGCGCTGAGCGATCTCTTCCGCCCGAAACTCTTCGATGCCGAAACCTCCGGCGACCGCAATCGTGCTAACCGCCTGTTTCTCGCCTGGCTTGCCGCCTACGTCGGGATCAGTCTTTGCGGCCTCTTGGGGATCGCGGTCCTTGGAAAGTGGGTCGTCTGGCTGGTCCTTGCCGAGCCCTATCGAGCGGGCGCAGTGGAGATCATGCTTTGGATCGGAATTGGCTTCACCGCAAGCGGGCTTACGACCGCGTTCGAGAACCGCATCCTCTCGCTTGGACACTCCGCCAAGATGCTGTGGCCCCTCGCAGTCGCGGCCCTCGCCGACGTCGGGTTCGCCTACGTGCTGATCGTTCGCAACGGCGCCGTCGGCGCCGCGCAAGCGAGCTGTCTGAGCTATGTGCTGCAGCTCATCTGCACGGCGCTCATCCTAGCGTGGATCATGCGGAAACAGCCTTTGCCGCCGGCCGCGGGATGACGCTTGGAGGCGCTTGCGGAGAGAGCGGCCTACGCGACCCGTCGCGGCGCCTGATGCATACGCGCGGGCGGAGCGCGATGCATGCCTCTCGGGCGCGGTGCCGACCTGCGGAAGAATGTGAATAGCGGTGCGTCGACGAGAAGAAGAACCACGTGCAGCGCGACCGCCATCAACGTGCCGCCCACGATGTCAGCGACGAAATACCCGTCAGTGCGGAATCCGATTCGCATCGCCTGCAACACGACCGGGAAGAAGAGCCAAAGGCCGGAGTGGATGACGTAGAGCGCATAGCGGCTGAGGAGTGCGAGGACCACGCCGAGCAGCGTCATCAGCAACACCACACCGAGCCATCCGAAGTTCCAATAGGCTTCCGCGAAGAGGCCGGGACTGGAGGCGGAAGCCGCATTGCCGGTCGCCGATTCGTTGAAGTCGTTAGCCACTTTCGTGATGATCGGCTTGTCCGGCCACAGCGCGCGCGGAATGAAGACCGCGAAGAAATCGGCGAAGCTGTTCCCTGGCCGCAGCGAATCGTATTCGTGCACCGCGAACGTTGCCTGGTTGACGTAGCTGAGTCGGGTCATGCCGTGCGTGACGCTTGCGTCGTCGGGCACGCTCGGCGCCACGTGCGTGGCGCGCGAAAGGATCTCGAGGCGCTCCGAGAAGTCGGCATTCCCCAGTGTTCCGTTGCGCGCGAGCAGCTCGGCGCGTCCGAATTCGACGATCGGGACGGAGAGGAAGTAGGTCGTCGCGACGATGCCGGCGACGATTGCGAGGCGCGCCAGCGTCGTCCGGTCCCATACAAAGGCGAGCAGGAACATCAGCAAAGCGCCCACGACTTCGGACTTGTTGAAGGCGAGGATGCCAACGAACATCTCCAGGGCCGCGAAGCCGGCGACGAGCGGCAGCAGGCTCTTCGCGTTCTGGCGGCTCCAAGCGGCGAGCAGGAAGATCGCCGCGAAGGTGAGCTTCCCGAGCGCGCCGACCGCGCCCGGCATGACGAAGTCGGTCAAGCCGAAGAGAGTCGGTAGCAGGAACAGGTACTTTACGGACGCGCCGACGGCGAGGAAGAGAAGGCCCGCCGCCAGCATGGCGCCGCTCCCTCGAAGGCGCAGCATCTGCCCGCGCCCGCGGCGGCCCGACCCGACAAACGCCTGGCAGACGTTCGCCGACGCCAGAACGACGATGATCCCGACGGTGAAGATGATGTTCGCTTTCGCGACATCCTCACCGTAGAAGCGGAAGAACGCCTGCATCCGTGCACGCGTTATGTCGTCGCTCAGCATCGGCACCAGCGATCCGACGCCATAGTAAGCGGCCGACGACACCCGGAACCAGAAGAGCGCCGTCCAAAGTGCGCCGGCATCCGCGCGGACCATTCTGGCGGCCCCCAAACAAAGGAGCGCAGTCAGCCACAGCGGCCCGACGACATTCATCAGCTGGTAGCCGGCCCGGTCGAAGAGAGCGTCGCTCGCCAGGTACACGGCAAGAAGTAGAGCGAGCCCCACGAACTCCCAGAGCTGCGTCGTCAGGGGCAAACGATTCATGTACAGTTTCTGATACAGACGCGCTTCCGCGGCAAGCCCATCAATACCCGCACCGGCGGTTGCTCACCGCCCGTACGCGTTCGCAACACCGCGCGGTTGCCAGGCGGTGCCCAACGACCGGTCAGCCTGTCAGATCGGCCTCGCGGCGAGGAGCTTCACCGCCGCGCGCGCCTCGATGAGGAAGGCGAGATTCTGGACGAGGTGGAAGTCCGCCACCTCGGCGGCCGCGATCGCGGCGGCGCGCGCGATGCTTGCGCCTTGCGATAGCGCGGTCAGGAATGCGTAGCCGCCGCGCGGCAGGCGGTGCACCTCGACCTCGATGCCGGGACGCAGAACCAACGCCGCTTCCGGCTGCCAGCTCTCGATATGGGGCTCGCCGTCGGCTTGGTGCGAACGCCAGATTGAGACGACAGGGTGGGGAGACGTCAGCAGCGCCGCCGACGGATGCAGCCTGACGCCGGTCGCCGTCAGCGCGTCCGCGTCAAGCGCGGCGAACGCCTCGGGCGTGAGCGGGCAAATGTCGGCCGCGTGATAAGCGTGGCCGCGCGCCAGTTCCAGCCGCGCCACATCGGCAAGATAGGGGACACTCGCGGCGGGCGGAAAGCTTTCGACGAAATCGGGGAAAGAGCTTCCGTAGCGGAACAGGATCGGCGAGCGCGGTGGGTCCTGCGTGACGAACAGATGTGCCATGGCGCGGAAGAATTCCTCGCCGACGAGCCTCTCCACCACGGGAAAGCGGCTTTCGAGCGCGCGGATGAGGCCGGCGACGACGTTGTTGCGATAGACGGCGAAACGGCGTTCCGTCGCGCCCCCGTGCGGCGCCTTGAGTCCGGCCGGAACCGGCAGATCGCTCCTCAACAGCGAGGCGGCGAACCGGGCTTCGATGGCGTTCTGCATGGCGGCCTCACGCAGTGCGCTTGAAGTTGGCGACACAGAAGCGGTGCATGACGGAGTCGGCGCGCGCCGCTTCCTCGGCGAGCACCGGATAGGAGGGGACATCGTTGTCCCATTCGATCAGCGTCGGAACCGGCCCGGCGCGCTCGATCGCATATTCGTAGAGCGCCCAGACCTTGTCGGCGACCGGGTCGGCATGCGAATCGATCAGGAGCGAGGCGCCGTCGGCGTCGCGTTCCTCGGCGTGGCCGCCGAGATGAATCTCGCCGACCGCGGCAATCGGGAAGCGCTCGAGATACGCGAACGGGTCGAAGCCGTGGTTCACGGCGGAGACGTGCACGTTGTTGACGTCGAGCAAGAGACCGCAGCCGGTGCGTGCGACGACCTCGGAGAGGAATTCCGTCTCGCTCATCGTCGATTGCTCGAAGGCGACGTAGGTCGACGGGTTCTCGAGCAGCATCTTGATGCCGAGCACCTTCTGCACCTGGTCGACGTGGGAGGTGACGCGCGCGAGCGTCGTCTCGTTGTAGGGGAGCGGCAGAAGGTCGTTCAGATAGACGTCGCCGTGGCTCGACCACGCGAGATGCTCGGAGAAGAGTCCCGGCCGATAGAGCGCGACGAGACGCTGCAGCCGGCTCAGGTGCTCGCGACAGAGCGGCTTCGCGCCGCCGATCGAAAGGCCGACGCCATGGAGCGAAAGTGGAAAGCGCTCGCGGATCTGCGCGAGCGTCGCGTGCGGTGCGCCACCCTCTCCCATGTAGTTCTCGGCGTGCACCTCGAAGAAGGCGACGCCGCGGGCGTTGTCGAGGATGTCGGCGGCGTGCTCGCCCTTAAGACCGACGCCGGCGCGCGGCGGGATGCGGTGCGATGCACGATAGGTCGGAGGCGACATTGGACGTAGCATTTTCGTTCCCCAGATGACTCGCGTCTTGGCCGGGGCGGGCGGGTCTCTCGACCCGCCGCCGTTGCAGCTCGGCGCGATTGTTTCAGTCGGTTGGTCGGTCGGTCAGCTCGGACGCTCGATCGGCGCAAGCGAGCCCGGGCCGAACGGTGTCTCCATGGTGACGCAAGTGCCCTTCGGCACGAGCGCCCAGGAATGGCCGTTGTAGTCGACCTTGTTGGTGCCGGCGCAGGTCGTGCCGGGGCCGGCGGCGCAATCGTTCTTGCTGGCGAGAGAGATGCCGAAGCATTTCTCCTTTTCAGCGGCCGCCGTTTGGGCGCCGGCGGGCGCGGAGGCGGTGACAAGCGCGGCAGCGAGCGCGGCGGCGAGCGCGGCACCGGAGATTTGAGCGGTCTTGTTCATGATCTTAATTCCCCTAACGTGTGGTCTGGCGCCCTGTTGGCGTAATCGCTTTTTCGCGCATCCCGTTCACCGCCGAAAATATTGAAGTTCGATTGTTCCAATAGCGCCGCGCTATTGCGCCCGCGGCGACGGCAACTGGCCGCCAATCCGGGCTTTTTTGCGATGCGCGCCGAGCCGAACCGGACTTCGTTGTGGAGTTCTTCTGGCGCGCCGGGCGCATCAATTCCATAGCCTTACGCACACTATCGCGTGAAAGAGTCCGTGATATAGATTTGCTCCGGGGGGCAGACGTTGCGGAACGGATCGAAGTCCAAGGTGCTTGAACGCGCTGCAGCGGATTTTGGGGCTGTCGAATGACTTCGAAACCGCTGACGACAGCGATCGGAGACGCGATCGAGCGCGCTCGCCACATGGATGCCTCTATCAACGAACGGCTGAAGCTCGTCGCCGACGAAGTTCGGACATTAAATCCGCGCTTCGCGGGCGCTGTCGATCGGCTGATCGCGCGCCTCACCGCAAGCGACGTCGGCGCGAACTCGCCCGGAGCGGGTGACCCGATGCCGCCTTTCATGCTCCCCGACGACCAGGGGAAACTCGTCAACCTGGCCGGGCTCCTAAAGAGAGGCCCTGTCGCGATCGCCTTCAATCGCGGACATTGGTGCCCGTACTGCCGGGTGAACACCACGGCGCTCGCCGAGGTGCACGCCAAGGTTAGCGCCGCGGGCGCGCAGGTGGTCGCGATCCTTCCCGACCGGCTGAAATTCACCGCGCGCCTCAAGGAGGATTCCAAGGCGCCGTTCCCGATCCTGACGGACATGGACAACGGCTACGCCATGTCGCTGAACCTCGTGATGTGGGTCGGGACCGAAATGGAGGGGCTCCTCCCCGCCGCCGGCGTCGACATCCCGACCTATCAGGGAAACGAATTCCTGGATGCTGCCTCTTCCCGCGACGTTCGTGGTCGGCACCGACGGCATCATCAAGGCGCGCCACCTCGATCCGGACTACCGCAAGCGCATGGAAATCGCCGATCTCATCGCCGCGCTGAAGAGCGCCGGCTAGTTGCCAATCTAGTTGATGGTGCGCGACCAGTCGGTCGCGCGCATGAGATTGAGCAGCGTCGCCGCGGCCGGGGATCGCCTGCGGCCGGCGATTCCGTAAAGCGTGATGTTGCGCTTCACGTCGAGACCGTCGACCATCCGGCGCACGAGCTTGTCCGACAGCGAGCCGGTCACCGGGCCGATGGCGAGGCCGAAATTCGCCTCGAGCAGTGCGAAGAAATCCTGCTCCGATTCCACCTCGTGCGCGTCCTCCGCGTGAACGCCGTGCGCGGCAAGATCGCGCGTGATGATCGCGCTCATCTCGCAACCGGCGCGTCGCAGGAAGCGCTCGCCCTTCAGCTCCGCGACCGGGACGATGTCCTTCTTCGCCAAGGGATGCTCGCGGCTGACGATGAGGTCGAAGCGCTCTTCGCGGATCGGCCATTTGTCGAGCCGCTCCCAGTCCTCCGGGAGCGGACCGGCAATGGCGATCTCGGCTTCGCCGTCCTTGAGCAGGTGCGGGATCTCGTCGCCGCCGCCGCGCTTGATGCGAAGCTGCACGCCGGGATAGGCGCGGGAGAGCTCGTTCAGCTGCGCCATGAATAACGAAGTGTTGATCGTCGGCGAGACCGCGATCGACAAAGGCGCGATCTGATTCTTCTTCATCGCCGTGGCGAGGCTTTTCGCGGCAAGCGCGGCGTCGTAGCATTGCTGCATCAGGGGCAGCATGCGCTGGCCGAGATCGGTCAGATGCGATTGCCGCCGCTCGCGCCTGAGAAGCTCGCCGCCGAGCTCGGCCTCAAGCAGGCGGATCGCGCGCGTCAGCGAGGGCTGGCTGACGTTGCACTCCTCGGCGGCGCGCGTGAAATTCAGAGTCTTCGCAAGCGTGATGAAATAGCGGACCTGCTGCATCTCCATCAGGTCATCTCACTAGCCCGCGAAAGCGAACCCGTGCTCCCACTTGCCGCGACAAAGCCAGGATAGGCAGCACCCGTGACAGGTCTTGCGGCCCGCACCGGGAAAGTCTCGCGCCGGGCGATATAAGTGCTTTGCCGGCTTGCGGGCAAGCGCAGCATGAGGCCAGTGGTTTGAATACCAACGATATCGAGCGGGACGGTGCGGTCGCGTCCGGCGACCATAGGCCGGCCCGGTGGGCCGCCGCCTCGCCTACACGATGTTCCGATAGATCATCGTGGTGAACATCCCGGCCGCGAGATGATACAGGTTGTGGCAGTGATAGGCCCACATGCCGGGATTGGTCGCGTCAAACGCGATGGTGACATTGGTTTTGGGCGTGACGAGCACGCTGTCGCGCATCGCACCGCCGAACCTGTTGCCGTTGACGGCGACCACCTGGAAGACATGACCGTGCAGATGCATGGGATGCGCCATCGGCGTCAGGTTGCGCATCTCGATCTCGACACGGTCGCCTTGGTTGGCGGAGACGGGCATGCCGGGCAGGGCGTCTGCGGCCATGTTCCACACATAGCCCTCCATCGTCCCGGTGAGATCGACGGTCGTCTTCCGGTCCGCACTGCGCGCTGCAAGCGGCGAGCTTGCTCGGAGTCGCTGTTCCAGCGCCAGGGTGTCGCGCGGTCCCTTTGACGGTGCGCTGACCTGCATCTTCGTCACTGCGGCGCCTTTCGTCGCCAGGATGATCCCGGCGCGCAGCAGGCTGCCTTCGACCTGGGCGGTGATCGGAACGCTGCCGCCGGCTTTCGGCATGATCACCAGAATGTCGAGCCGCTGGGCGACCGCAATCGGAAAGAGGCTGCCGGTGATCGGCACGATGGGTTCGCCGTCCACGGTGATCAGCGTGCCTTCGATCGCGCCCAAATCAACCGTGAAGTTGGATGAAGCCGCGGCGTTGATGATGCGCAGGCGAACCGTGCCTCCGGCCTCCGCGCGAATGACTTCGGGGTCGTCGAGCGTGCGCTCGTTGGCGAGAACGGCGTCGTAGGCGATGTCGTTGAGATCGGGGTCGGCGTCCATCTTGCCCATGGACATCGCCGCCTTGCGCAGGCTCTCGAACACCACCTGCGGAGTGCGCCAGGTGAAATCGTCGAGCATCAGAACGACTTCCTGGTGGTCGGCCTTAATCGCCGCCGTTTCGCGCACGATGAAGGGCGCCGACAGGAGGTTCTGCTCCTGCAGCCCGAAATGCGAATGCATCCAACGCGTGCCCGCCGGCTTTGCCGGGAAGTTGAACCGCCGCGAAGCGCCGGCCGGAATGGGCGCCGCCGACAGGTACGGAACCCCGTCCTGCTCCCACGGCTCGGTGAACCCGTGCCAGTGCACCGACGTCGGCACGTTCAGCGTATTCACCAGCTCGATGTCGAAGATGTCGCCCTCGTTGAGGGTCACGCCGAGAGTACCGTCCGACTGGAACACCCCAAAACGAGTGGCCGGCTTGCCATTGACCTCGATCTGCCGCGTATCGACGAACAGTTTCTTTGGCGCACTGGATTCCGCCCGCGCGGCAGCCGGCATGCTTGCAATTGCGGCGCCGGCGGCGGTGCCGACCACGAAATCGCGGCGGGTAAAGCATGTTGTCATGTTGGGCGCACCTCTTGCGGTGGACATGCAGCGGAGAACCGCCAGCTTGCGCCGAATTGAACAGGGAAATCTTAAGCGAGACTTAGCCCAACTCCGCAAAAACCGGAGAAGGATCCCCGACATGGCGGGCGCCCACGCTTCAGAGCGTTTCATCCTGAACTGCCGCCCATCTCATCGGAGCCGGCATGATCCGCTTGCTCAAGCGTCGCCACCGTGCGCCGTGGCCGTGCGCGCCTGAAGATCGCGGAGCACGCGGAGTTCCTCCTCGGTCGGCCGCGCCGTCTCGGATAATTCGGACGCGAACTTGATCGGCCACCCGCACTCCGCCTCGATCGTCGCGCGCGTCTCGCCGGGATAGAGCGCCGTCACGGTCAGTTCGCGGGGCACGGGATCGGGCTCCATGAGGCAGCGGTCGGTAATGATCTTTGTCGGACCTTTGGTCTTGACGCCGAGCGTTTCGCGCGAACCCGGCCCCGAACCGTGGCCAAGCGAGGTGATGAACGGCAGCGTCTCCACGAAGGCGCGCTTCCCCATCGCCATGGTGATGAAGATCTCGCCGCAATTCGTGGCGATCTCCGGCGCGCCGCCGCCGCCGGGGAGCCGCACCTTCGGCTTCGCGTAGTCGCCGACGACGGTGGTGTTGAGGTTGGCGAAGCGGTCGATCTGCGCGCCGCCGAGGAAGCCGACGGTGATGCGTCCGCTCTGCAGCCAGTAGCGGAACATCTCCGGCACCGCCACGGTGGTGAGCGCGGTGTCGGAAAGCTCGCCGTCGCCGATCGAAAGGGGCAGCACGTTGGGCCGCGTGCCGATCGTGCCGGACTCGTAGATCAGCGTGATGTCCGGCGCGTGGGTCAGCCGCGCGAGGTTGCATGCCGCCGACGGCGCGCCGATCCCGACGAACACCACGTCGTCGTTCTTCAATGCCCGCGCCGCGACGACCGTCATCATCTCAGTTGCGGTGTAGGCAGAGGCTTGCACGTTCATCGCTGCCTCACGCCGCGCGCTTCGCATACTGCGCGAAATCCGCGGCGGATTTCTTCAGGACGTTTTCGTCGATCCATTTCAGAAACGTGTCGCGGTCGCGGGCGATCGCGTCCCAGGCCTTGTAGAACGCGTTGGCGCGCTTGTAGTAGCCGTGCGCGTAAGAGGGGAAGGCGCCGCCCGGCACGACGGCGATGGCCGCGATGGTCCAAGCCGGCAGGATCACGGCGTTAGGGCTGCGTGGCCCGAAATCCTCGACCAATTCCTCGACCGTGACGATCGCGCGTTTCGCCGCGAGCACGGCCTCCTTCTGCACGCCGACGATGCCTTCGAGAAGTACGTTCCCGGCGCGGTCGGCGCGCTGTGCGTGGATGATCGAAACATCGGGGCGGAGCGCCGGCACGGTCGCGAGCGCCTCGCCGGTGTAGGGGCAGGTGACGGAGCGGATCGTCGGATTGACCTTCGGGAGGTCGACGCCCTTGTAGCCGCGGAACATCGCGAACGGCATGTTCGCGGCGCCTGCCTCGTAGGCGTTCGCCATTGCGGCATGGCTGTGTTCCTCGAGCGCGAGCGGTCGCGGCCAGCTGTTCTCCACCGCGTCGCGCAGGCGATGCAGCGAGCCGACGCCGGGATTGCCGCCCCAGGAAAAGATGAGTTTCTCGACCGCGCCAACACCGATCACCTGGTCGTAGATCAGGTCCGGCGTCATCCGCACGAGCGTCAGGCGCTTCTTGCCCTGGCGGATCACCTCGTGGCCGGCGGCGAACGGGATCAGATGCGTGAAGCCCTCCATGGCGACCTGATCGCCGTCGAAGAGGTTGCGCCCGATTGCGTCCGAAAGGGACAGGAACTCGGCCATCAGAAAAAATCCGTCAAAGGTCGAAGAAGACCGTCTCGGCATCGCCCTGCATACGGATGTCAAAGCGATAGACGGCCGCGCCTGGGGTCTCTTCACGTTTTGCGATGAGCGTGTCGCGCCGCTCCGCCGGTACGCTTGAGAGCACCGGATCGCGCGCGTTCGCCTCCGCCTCGTCGGAGAAATAGAGGCGCGTATAGGCGTGCGTCAGCAGACCGCGCATGAAGATGATGACGTCGATGTGCGGCGCCTGCTTCGCGTCGACCGAGCCGGGCTTGACGGTGCGGAAAGCGTAGCGGCTTTCCGGCATGGTCCCTGTGCCGCATCGGCCGAAGCCGCGGAAGAGCTGGTTGGAGCCGCGCGGATCGCCGGGATGCGCGTAGCGGCCTTCCGCATCCGCCTGCCAGATCTCGATCATCGCATCGGGGATCGCCTCGCCGGCGCCGTCGATGATGCGCCCGACGATCTCGATGTGCTCGCCCGGGACCTGCGGGTCGGCAACTTGGCCTGAGGCGATTGAATTGTGCGGATAGCCGTACTGCGCCGCCGCCAGACCGAAGGCGAAGAATGGTCCGACCGTCTGCGAGGGCGTCTGCTTCAGGCTCGCCCCATCGCTCATTTGGGCGTCTCCATCGGCGTTTCCGCGGGGCCGCGAAGCACGATGTCGAAGACGTAGCCGAGCGCGAAGCCGGGCTCCGTCACGTCGATCGAGAATTCCGAAACCAGCCGCTCGCGCGCGCCTTCCGGCGCGGAGAGGTAGATCGGGTCGAGGGCGAGCAGCGGGTCGCCGGGGAAATACATCTGCGTGACGAGCCGCGTCGCGATCGTCGGGCCGAAGAGCGAGAAGTGGATGTGGTTCGGCCGCCAGGCATTGTAGTGGTTCTTCCACGGATAGGCGCCAGGCTTGACCGTCATGAAGCGATAGCGCCCGTGCTCGTCGGTGACCGCGCGTCCGCCGCCAAGGAAATTCGCGTCGAGCGGCGCCTCGTGCTGGTCGACATGATGCACATAGCGCCCGGCGGCGTTCGCCTGCCAGATCTCGATCAGCGTGTTTCCGACCGGCCGGCCGGCCTCGTCGAGCACGCGCCCGGTGACGATGATGCGCTCGCCGAGCGGCTCGCCGTTCTTGGCGCCGTTCTTGGTAAGGTCGCTGTCGACCGGCCCGACGCTCTCGTGCCCGTAGACCGGGCCGGTCAGCTCGGAGAGCGTATGCCGGAGCGGCACCAGCGGCCGCTTCGGTCCACGCAAGACGGTCGACTTGTAGTCCGCAAACACATACTGCGGATGCGAGTTCCAGTCGCGCGGACGCACCGTTTCGAGCGGCATCGTCGTTTCTCCCTGTCGTTATCCTCGGAGATAGCGCGCCTTTAGTTTGTAATCAAACTTTCGGCTCCGACCGAGGCCGGCGAGGAGCGTTCGTCTAGGCCGGCAGGCCGGCCTTCAACAACCCCTCGCGATGATGCTCGCGGTCGGCCTCACGCTTGTAGTGGAGGGTTGCGAGATAGGCGGCGACCGTGAAGTCCGGAGCGCGCGCGAGGACTTCGCGACGGTTGGCTTCGGCCGCCGCGCCGTCTCCCATCTGCGCGGCCGCCGCCGCGAGGAACGCGTAATGCGTGTGATCCGGCTTGGTGATGCGGCCGAAGGACTGCATCGCATCGGCATAGAGGTGCGCGGCATATTGCGCCCGGCCGAGATGATTCCAGAAGCGCTCCGGATGGTAGGGGTTGAGTCGCATCGCCTTGCGGATCCATTCGATCCCCTCCTCGGGCCGACCGAGCCAGGTCAGCATCTCGCCCTGCTGGACGACGACGAGATCATAGTTCGGGCTGAGCTCGAGCGCGCGCTCCTGATGGTACTGGGCTTTGTCGAAGCGATTGAAGGTGAGATGCACGGCTGCAAGGATGCGGTGCACGTCGGCGTCGTTCTCGTCGAGCGAGAGCGCGGTCTCAAGCTCCGACGTGATGCCTTTCAGAAGCACCTCCGGATCGTCGAACCACCCGTAGACGAATCTCTGGCCGAGCACGCAGGCCTTCCAGGCATGCGCGTGCGCGTATTTGGGATCGGCCGCGATCGCGCGTTCGAGCATGCCCATCGCGTCCTGGTTCGATTCCCATTGCGAACGGTGGTGCAGTACCTTGCCCGCGAGCACGTATTCGTAGGCCTCCATGTTCTCGGTCCGCTTGCGCTTCGCCCGCTGATGCGTCGCCTCTTCGACGCGACCGCGGAGCGTCGAGACGATCGCGGCCGTGACCTCGTCCTGGATGGCAAAGATGTCCTCCAGCTTGCGGTCGTAGCGCTCTGCCCAGACATGCGTCTCGGTCTCGCCGTCGATGAGCTGAACGGTGACGCGCACGCGGTCGCTGGCCTTGCGTACGCTGCCTTCCACCACGTAATCGACGCCGAGCTCCTTCGCGATGCCGCGCGCCGTCACCGGCTTTCCCTTGTGCACGAAGACCGCGTTGCGAGAGATGACGAGGAGGTCGCGGAACCGCGACACCTCGGTGATGATGTCCTCGGTCAGCCCGTCGGCGAAGAACTCCTGCTCCGGATCGCCGCTCATGTTCACGAACGGCAATACGGCAATCGAGGGAACGCGCGTCTGCGTCTCCTTGTGCGAGACGCCGCCGGCGGGAGCGGCGGTGACGCTCTCCTCTCCATCGTAGCGGACCCGGAAGACGCGGATCGGCCGGGTGATGTTCTTGACATTGTGTTCGCCGAGATCCTCGAAGCGGACATCGAGGCGGTCGCCGACCTGGTCGCGCACCGCTGCGGAGACGCAGATGCCGCCAGGCTCGGCGATTGACTCAAGCCGCGCCGCGACGTTCACGCCATCGCCGAAGATATCGTTGTTCTCGACAATCACGTCGCCGAGATTGATTCCAATGCGAAAGACGAGACCGCTCGCGGGCGCGTCCTCGTTGCGCTCCGCCATGCGGCGCTGAAATTCGGCCGCGCACCGGACCGCCTCGGTGACGCTTTGGAACTCGACCAGCATCCCGTCGCCGGTGGTCTTGATGACGCGGCCCCGGCACTTCTCGATCGCCGGATCGATCAGCTCGAGCCGCACCGAACGAAGGCGCGCGAGCGTCCCGGTCTCGTCCGCTTCCATGAGCCGGCTGTAGCCGACGACGTCCGCCGCCAGGACAGCCGCCAGTCTGCGCTCGACACTTGCCTTTTCCAACGTCCGGTCCTCGCGCGACTTGATAGAGTCTAACAGTTGGCTGCCCTGACACATATAGGGAGGCCGGCCGCTTTCCACCGCACGAGGGACGGTCCGTCGGCTGGCAACCGGCGCGGGAGGACTTCCTCAGGTTGCGAGATCGCCCAGCCCCTGGCACAGCGGACCAAGGTGCTTCTCGTAGCGGCGCCAGCGCTCCACCGACGTTCGGTAGATCGGTTCGCGAACCTGGGCGGCGCTGATCGTGTGGACGGCGCGTTCGCTCGCCTGGAAGTCGAGGCAGGCGGGATTCCATTCGAGCCCGATGAAGTCGATCAGCCGTCGCGCTTGTGCTTCGGTGTCGGCGACCAGCGCTTCGTAGTCGACGTCGAGGATGGGTAGCGGGAGCGCTTCCCGCCAATAGTCCATCAAGCTCGCATATTCCCGGTAGTACTCGCCGAGCGCCTTCAGATCCTGCGCGTAGGCGTGGCCTTCCTTCAGCGGCGAGAGAAAGCAGGAGACGCAGGTGTCGAGCGGATTGCGGCGGCAATGCACGATCTTCGCGTTCGGGAAGAGGAGCGCGACCAGCCCGAGCACCTCGAAATTGTGCGGCAGCTTATCGGTGATGCGCGCGGCGCTTTTCGAGAAGCGTTCGAGCCCGGCGAGGCACTGCCTCGCCAGATGCGTCGTCTCCTTCGCCTTGAGCGCGTTGACGCTTCGGGCGAACGCCTTTTCGTCCGTGCCGCCGAAGCCGAGCGACACCGCCACCTTGCGGACGACGCCGATCTCGCCCGCGCCTGCCGCCCGTGGGTGGCTGGCGATGATCTGCTCGGTCAGCGTCGTTCCGGACCGCGGCATCCCGACGATGAACACCGGCTTCTCGGAAGGATCGCCGTAGCTCGCTCGCGCCGTGAAGAAGGCCGGCGTGAAGATCGATCGCACCTGGCGATAGAGCCCGGAATAGTTGGTCTTGCCGGCGTCGGCGGCAAGCAGTTGCCGCGAGGCGAGGTAGTACTCGAACGCCGCGTCGTAATCGCCGATGTCGTTCGAGATCTTCGCCGCCGCTTGGCAAAGCCTGATTGAGTCCGACGCCTTGAGCCCCGGGCGGTCGAGCAGCGCCTTTATCTCGGTGAGCTCGGGCGGGTCGCCGGTGAACTTTCGGCACTCGGCAAGACCGGCGAGCGCCTGCACCTGCTCGACCTTGAGTTCGAGCGCCTTGCGATAGAGTGCCTCGGCCTTCGCCGCGTCACCGAGATGCGCAAGAAGCTGAGCGTACCCGGTCAGGGCCGACGGGAAGTTCGGATCGCGGGCAAGGACGCTTTCGAATATCTGCTTCGCGTCGTCCTCGCCGCCGAGCATCGCGCGGGCGCGAGCGAGCTTGCAAAGGAGCTCCGGATGGTCTGGCGCGAGCTTCAGTCCGCGGCGAAGATGCCGTTCCGCCGCGGCCGGGTCGTTGTTCTGGATCAGCGCGTCGGCCATGCTGCCGCGAAGCGCCGGGTCGTGCGGCTTGCCGGCCACCGCGCGCGTCAGCATCTTGATCGCGTGGCTTGAGCGTTTTGCTTCGAGCGCGATCAGCGCCATCAGATGCAAGGCGTCGGGCTGGTTTGGCTCGCGCGCCAGGATGGCCTGGTAGTGCTCCTGGGCTTGCCAGAGATTTCCCTTCATCTGCTGCGCCAATCCCTGCTGCAGCAGGTGGCCGATCTCGGCGGGCGGGAGCGGGGCGCGCGGAGCCTTGCCGCCGTTTGCCCGCTCGGCTTTCCGTTGCGGGGACATCCCCGCCGCCTGCAGCCAGCCGTCCGGAAGTCTCGCCATCCTTGGTGTCTCCGTTCGCGGACGCGACCTCTAACAGAGCGCCGGATCGCGACAAAGGCCCAACTCTTTTCGAAACGACGGATGCCGTCTCGTATGCGCGTTTCCGGGGGGCTGCGCCCAAAAATTGATCACTTGATAAAAAATTTGACCGCATCGGAAACCCGGTCCATCCTTTCCGCGGTTTGGTTATGGCGCGTCGCTCCGCAGCCGCGATCGCGCTGTCGCGTGGAGGACTGGATGTCCAATCTGGGAGAGCGCCGGCCCGACATCGTGGCGGGCCGGCTCGGCGCCGACGACTACGCCCGGAACTTCTCCGATCTGCACCCGCCGCTCTCGCGCCACGAGGCGTTCGTCGAAGCCGATCGCTGCTATTTCTGCTTCGACGCGCCGTGCATGCAGGCGTGCCCGACACACATCGACATCCCGCTCTTCATCCGCGAGATCCAGGCGGACAATCCGGGCGGCGCCGGCAAGACCATCCTCGATTCAAACATCATGGGCGGCATGTGCGCGCGCGTCTGTCCGGTCGAGACGCTCTGCGAGGAGGCCTGCGTCAGGAATCTCGCCGGGGACAAGCCGGTGAAGATCGGCGAGCTGCAGCGCTACGCGACCGATTTCCTGATGGAGCGCGGCGAGCATCCCTTTACGCGCGCACACCCGACCGGGAAGAGCGTCGCGGTCGTTGGTGCGGGCCCTGCGGGCCTTGCCTGCGCACATCGGCTTGCGCTCCACGGCCACGACGTCACGATCTTCGACGCCAGGCCGAAGCCCGGCGGTCTCAACGAATACGGTATCGCCGCCTACAAGACGCCGGGCGGCTTCGCAGAGCGTGAAGTTGAGTTCATCACCGCGATAGGCGGCATCCGCATCGAGAGCGGCGAGGCGCTCGGGCGCGATTTCACGCTCGCGGAGCTGAAGCAGGATTTCGATGCGGTCTTCCTCGGAATGGGGCTTGCCGGCGTGAACGCGCTCGGCGCGGACGGCGAAAGCGCCAAGGGCGCGCTCGATGCCGTCGCCTGGATCGCCGAGCTTCGCCAGGCCAAGGACCTGGCGAAGATGCCGGTGGGCCGCCGCGTCGTCGTTATCGGCGGCGGCATGACGGCGATCGACGCCGGCCTGCAGTCGAAGCTCTTGGGAGCGGAGGACGTGACGATCGTCTATCGCCGCGGCCAGGCGGAGATGAAGGCGAGCCGTTGGGAGCAGGACCTCGCGCAGACAAGGGGCGTGAAGATCATGCACTGGGCGCAGCCGCTTCGTCTTCTCGCCGACGAGAAGGGCAACGTCCATGCGATCGCGCTTGAGCGCACGCGTGTCGAAAATGGCCGTCTCGCCGGCACCGGCGAGATCGCGACGCTTCACGCCGACATGGTGTTCAAGGCGATCGGCCAGACCTTCGAGCCGGCGCCTCTGAACGGTGCTGGCGATGCCATCAAGCTCACGGGCGGGCGCATCGCGGTCGATGAAGAGCGCCGCACCTCGATGCCGGGCGTCTGGGCGGGCGGCGATTGCGTTGCCGGTGGCGAAGACCTCACAGTCGCCGCGGCGCAGGACGGCAAGCTCGCCGCCGAGTCGATCAACCGCGCGCTAATTGGTTAGAGGAGCGAGGCAAATTCCTCAATGGACAGTCCGGCCTGCCTGAGGATCGACGCGACCGTCCCGGGTGGTAGGTCCCTCGCGCCATGCACCGGCACGATGACCTTGGAGTTCGGTACGCTGGGGTTCCGCAGGACATGATGGCTGCCGCTCACCCGGATTACGTCGAAGCCGCCTCGCTGCAGGGCCTTGACGATCTGCCGTCCGCTGAGGCCGGCCAGCTTTCGGGACAATCAGGCAGCCTGGCGGACGGTTACGGTGCGGACGAGGGGCACAATGTCGGCGGGGATCTCATCACCTTCGTCGCGCCGGACGTCAAGCGCCACCTCGATCGCCTCGTGCGCCATCAGCAGGGCTTCTTCTTCCGTCTCTCCGTACGTCACGACTTCCGGCAGCGCCGGTACAAGGACAGTAAAGCCGCCCTCGGGTTCCGGCCGCAGGTTGATCGTGTACTGCAGTGTTCCACTCATGAACTTCACTCCGATCCGGAATGGGTTCACCCTTTAGCACCCTGTGCTCGCCTTCCCAACGCGAAAGACGTTTGCCATGGCTGATCTCCGCACCGATTTCGTCGGCATCAAATCGCCGAACCCGTTCTGGCTCGCCTCGGCGCCCCCGACCGACAAGGAATACAACGTCGTCCGCGCCTTCAAGGAAGGCTGGGGCGGGGTCGTGTGGAAGACGCTCGGCGAGGACCCGGCGATCGTCAACGTCAACGGCCCGCGCTACGGCGCTATCCACGGGCCGGACCGGAGGCTCCTCGGCTTCAACAACATCGAGCTCATCACCGACCGGCCGCTCGACGTGAACCTCCGCGAGATCAAGCAGGTCAAGAAGAACTGGCCGGATCGCGCCGTCGTCGTCTCGCTGATGGTGCCCTGCGAGGAGAAGAGCTGGGCCTCAATCCTGCCGCTCGTGGAGGAGACCGGCGCCGACGGCGTGGAGCTGAATTTCGGCTGCCCGCATGGCATGAGCGAGCGCGGCATGGGCTCCGCCGTCGGCCAGGTGCCGGAATATATCGAGATGGTGGCGCGCTGGTGCAAAGCGCATACGCGCATGCCCGTCATCGTGAAGCTGACGCCGAACATCTCCGACATCCGCCGCCCGGCGCGCGCGGCGAAGCAGGGCGGCGCCGACGCGGTGTCGCTCATCAACACCATCAACTCGATCA
This sequence comes from uncultured Alphaproteobacteria bacterium, assembly GCA_963739005.1. Lineage (GTDB taxonomy): Bacteria > Pseudomonadota > Alphaproteobacteria > Rhizobiales > Afifellaceae > DASWJZ01. Next base: position 577,537 of record CAVTYQ010000004.1, read on the forward strand.
CCTCCATCAACCTCGACACCTTCTCGCCCGAGCCTTCGATCGACGGGAAGGGGAGCCACGGCGGTTATTGCGGGCCGGCGGTGAAGCCGATCGCGCTCTCGATGGTCTCGGAGATCGCGCGCGACAAGGAGACCGCCGGCATGCCGATCTCGGCGATCGGCGGCATCACCACCTGGCGCGACGCGGCGGAGTTCATGGCGCTCGGCGCCGGCACGGTGCAGGTCTGCACCGCGGCGATGGCCTACGGCTTCAAGATCGTGAAGGAGATGGTCGACGGGCTCGAGCGCTGGATGGACGAGAAGGGCTATTCACGCGTCTCGGATTTCGCCGGCCGCGCCGCCGGAAACGTCACCGACTGGCAATTCCTCAACCTCAACTACATCACCAAGGCGCGGATCGACCAAGAGCTCTGCATCAAGTGCGGCCGCTGCCACATCGCCTGCGAGGACACCTCGCACCAGGCGATCTCGACGTCGAAGAACGGCAAGCGGCATTTCGAGGTGATCGACGCCGAATGCGTCGGCTGCAATCTCTGCGTTGAGGTCTGCCCGGTCGAGAGCTGCATCAGCATGGTGCCGCTCGCGGCCGGCGAGATCGATCAGCGCACCGGCAAGAAGGTCGAGCCCGTCTACGCCAACTGGACCACGCACCCGAACAACCCGATGGCAAGACAAGCGGCGGAGTAGGGCGCTCGAGCTCCTACTGGAACGTCACCGTCGCGATGGCGCGGTCGACCTTGTCCTGCGGCCAGATGGTGACCGCGCCGGGTGCCGCGTCGGGCGTCGCGATGTTGGTGCCCTCGCCGGGCGTGTCGAGCACCTGTTCGCCGGCGGCGTTCGTCACCGTGACCGCCCCGTCGATCAGGAACACGCCGAGCGCCTGATCGTCGATCGGACCGCCCCAGAACTCCGTGCCGCGAATGCCGACGGTCGCGACCGGGGTCGCGACGGCGACTTCCTTGTTCGGCTGCTTTGAGACCTGGCCGGAGACGAAGCGGAAGGCGCCCTTGACCGCAAGGCTCATCTTTCCGATCCCCTGCGCCGGGTCATAGACGAAGGTGTCGAGCGTCATCGCGGCGTGCTCGCCGAGCGTGAGCTTCGTCCCGTCGTCGAAGGTGAGCTCAAGGCGCGCGGCGGATCCTGTCGAGACCTTCTGATTGGAGAAGACGGGGGCGCCGACCGCGAGCGGCGCCGGCGTGTTGCCGGAGAGCCAGCTTGCCTCGCCCTGCAGCCTGGTCACCGCGCCGATCTGGGTGTCGGCGGCCGACGATGGCTGCGCCGCAAGCACGACGAAGGCAGCCATGGAAACGGCCAGGATCATACGCAGCATTGAAGAACTCCAATCGCCCCGCTCTATTGTTGCACAATTTCGGCGCTCGGCGGTTAACCGATCGCGCGGGCACTATCGACGGTGGATATACGGGCTCCGGAGCGTCGCGGTTTGGATTTCCGGCGCACGATCGATTGAGCGCCGTCCGCCGCCGATGACGCCCGTTACCAAGGTTGCCAGTACATCCTCGGCGTGTTCAACTCGGCGCATTCGAACCAAGCAAGATGATTGTGGGAGGACAAGAAATGACAAGAGCCGCAGTCGCCGCGCGCGCCTTTGCGTTTGCCGCGATCTCGATCTGCTTCTCCGCCGCGCCGGGCATGGCCTTCGATCCCGGCAATACGGAATGCATCGCGCCGGCCGGCGCGGGCGGCGGCTGGGACTTCACCTGCCGTCAGGTGGGCAAGGCCCTCTACGATCTGAAGATCGTTCCAGATCCCGTGCAGGTCACCAATCTTTCCGGCGGCGGCGGTGGCGTCGCCTATGCCGAGGTGGTCAACAAGCGCAACGACGACAACAACCTGATCGTCGCCGCGTCCTCGGCGACCTCGACGCGACTTGCCCAGGGCGCCTTCCCGGGCAACACCATGGACCAGGTGCGCTGGGTTGGAGCGGTCGGTTCCGACTATGGCGTGATCGCCGTTTCCAAAGACTCGCCGATCAATTCGCTGAGCGACCTGATGGACAAGATCAAGGCCGATCCGTCCTCGATCGCGTTCGCGGGCGGTTCTGCGGTCGGCGGCTGGGATCATCTGAAGGTGCTGATCGCGGCCAAGGCAGCTGGCTTCGATGACGTCCGCAAGATCAAGTATGTCGCCTTCGAGGGCGGCGGCGAGGCCGTGACCCAGCTTCTCGGCGGCCATGTCCAGGCCTTCACCGGCGACCTCTCGGAAGCCAAGGGCTTCGTCGACTCCGGCGACATCAAGATACTCGCCGTGCTCGCGCCCGACCGCCTCCCCGGCGACTTCGGAAAGTTCCCGACCGCCAAGGAACAGGGCATCGACGCCGTAGGCGCCAACTGGCGCGGCTTCTATGTGCCGGGCGGCATGTCGGACGAGGCCTACGGCTTCTGGGTCGACGCCGTGGCGAAGGTTTACGCTTCCGACGAGTGGAAGAAGATCATGGCCGACAACGGCCTGATGCCGCTCGATTCCTCGGGCGACGCTTTCCAGAAGTTCGTGGCCGGCCAGGTGGAGGCGACCACCGCGCTGTCGAAGGAGATCGGCCTGATCAAATAGCGCCCGCGCCTTGGCACCTAGATCCTGAGCGTCGCGCGATGAGCGACCGCGTCTTCGGTGTCGTCTGCATCGTGCTTGCCGGATTCTTCGTCTGGCAAGCGACGCTGATCGAGACCGGATTCATCGTCGACCCGATGGGGCCGAAGGCGTTCCCGATCGTCATCGGAATCGCGCTAGCCATCGCGGCGGTCTACCCGATCATGAAACCCGATCCGCGGCCGGAGTGGCCGGCCGCGGGCCGCTTCCTCGAAATCCTCTTCGCCGTCGTGGTGATGATCGCCTATGCGCTGGCGTTGCCGCGCGCCGGGTTCGTCATCTCGACGGCGGTCGCCGCAGGCCTTCTCTCGTGGCGGCTCGGCACGAGGCCGATTGCCGCGGCCGCGGCCGGCATCTGCATCGCCGTCGGCATCTACATCATCTTCCATTTGGCCCTCGGGCTGACGCTCGCGCGCGGTCCCTGGGGGTTCTGACGATGGACGCGCTCTCCCACCTCGTCGATGGCTTCGCAGTGGCGCTGACGCTGCAGAACCTCGGTCTCGCGCTGGTCGGCTGCTTCATCGGCACCATCATCGGCGCGCTGCCGGGGCTCGGACCGTCGAACGGCGTCGCGATCCTGATCCCGCTCGCCTTCACGCTCGGGCTACCGGCGACACCGGCGCTGATCCTGCTGACGAGCGTCTATTACGGCGCCATGTACGGCGGGCGCATCTCGTCGATCCTCCTCAATATTCCCGGCGACGAGCCGGCTCTGATGACGACGCTCGACGGCTACCCGATGGCGAAGAAGGGGCAGGCCGGCGAGGCGCTCGCGCTCTCCGGCTACGCGTCCTTCGTCGGCTCGTTCTTCGCTACCTGGGGACTCGTCTTTCTCGCGCCGCTCCTCGTCAAGCTGGCGCTCCTCTTCGGGCCGGCGGAGTATTTCGCGCTCTATACCCTCGCCTTCGCGACGCTCGGCGGCATCGCCAGCCGCAACCAGTCGAAGGCGGCGATCGCGGCTGCGCTCGGTCTCGGCATCGCCATGATCGGCGTCGACCACCAGACCGGCGTTCCGCGCTTCAGCTTCGGCGATGTCTATCTTTACGACGGCATCAACTTCCTCGTCGCGATCGTCGGCCTCTTCGCCATCTCGGAAGTCTTCCTGTTCCTCGAGCACAAGGGCGAGGGGGAAGCGGATTCCGCGAAGATCAAGCTCGGCCGAGTCACCGCGCCGCTTGCGATGATCAAGCAGTGCTGGGGGGCAATGGCCCGCTCGACTGGCCTCGGCTTTCTCGCCGGCGTCCTTCCCGGCGCCGGCGCCTCGCTCGGCTCGTTTGTCGCCTACACGTTGGAGAAGCGCATCTCCGACCGCGACGGCACGTTCGGCAAGGGCGACCCGCGCGGCGTCGCAGCGCCCGAGGCCGGCAACAACGCCGCCGCCGGTGGCGCGCTGGTGCCGATGCTGGCGCTCGGCGTTCCGGGCTCCGGCACGACGGCGGTGCTTCTCGCCATGCTGCTTGCCCTGAACGTTACGCCCGGCCCGCTTCTTTTCCAGTCCAATCCCGATGTCGTCTGGGGTCTGATCGCGGCGCTCTTCATCGCGAATTTCATGCTGCTTTTCATGAACATCCCGCTGGTGAGCCTTTTCGTGCGCGTGCTTCTCGTCCCGCCGCGGTTTCTCATGCCGGCGGTCGCGATGATCTCCTTCGTCGGCATCTACGGGGTTTCCGGGTCGACCTTCGACCTCTTGGTGATGATCGTATTCGGCGTACTCGGCTATGTGCTCCGGAAGCTCGATGTGCCGCTGGTGCCGGTGATCCTCGGCGTCCTTCTCGGCAACGAGATGGAGAAGAATCTCCGCCGCGCGCTGACGATCTCCGACGGCAATCTGTCGATCCTCTGGGGCTCGTGGCTGGCGATCGGGCTCTGGACCTTCGCGATCGTCGGCTTCCTCGCGCCGATCATCTTCGGCCGCTATTTCCGTCCGAAGATCGCCGACGAGCCGATCGGCGAGGGCGCCGATCCCGACTAATCGCCGCGCCGCTAGCGCGGGCGTAGCCCGTCGAAAAGCGCGCTCGCGAGCGTCGTCTCCGCGTCGGCGAAGCGGCTGGCAGGGGCGGCGTCCTCGCCGAGCACGGCCCGGACCTGCACGTCGAAATCGGCGTAATGCTGCGTCACCGCCCAGATCATCATGATCAGGTGTCGCGGATCGATGCCGCGAATTCGGCCCGCCTCGATCCACGTCCGGATGACCGCCGCCTTCTCGTCGACGAGCCGCCTCAGGGGGCCGGCGAGAAACTCGCCGATCGCCGGCGCGCCGTGCAGGATTTCGTTGGCGAAGAGGCGCGAGGCCTCGGGCCGCGTGCGCGACATCTCAAGCTTCGCGGTGACGTAGCGGCCGATCTCCTCGATCGGGTCGCCGTTGGGATCGAGCGCCGCGAGCGGCTCGAGCCAGAATTCCAGCGTGTCCTCCAGGACGGCGACGTAGATCGCCTCCTTCGATGGGTAGTAGTAGAGGAGGTTGGGCTTGGAGAGGCCGGCGCGCTCCGCGATGCGGTCGACGGTGGAGCCGCGGAAGCCGCGCTGCGAGAAGACCTCGAGCGCCGCCTGAAGGATCGCTTTGCGGTTCTTCTTCTGGATGCGGGTCGCCTTCCTGGGCGGCGGCTCCGGACGGTTCATGCCTACGATCTTTCGCCTTGACCGAGGCGCGAACCTAGCGTTGATTTTGACCAATCAGTCAAGTTTGGCTTGGCGTCCGAAACCGGCTAGACGGGCGCGGAAATCTTTGCCCCTCGCGGCGGAAAGTCTGTCCCATGCAAAAGCCAGTCGCCCCCATCACCAACAACCTCGAAGCCCACTGGATGCCGTTCACGGCGAACCGGCAGTTCAAGAAGAACCCGCGCCTGCTCGTCCGCGCCAAGGGCATGCATTACTGGAGCCACGACGGCCGCCAGGTGCTCGACGGCACCTCGGGTCTTTGGTGCGTCAATGCCGGTCATGCGCGGCCGGAGATCGCCGACGCGGTACACGCGCAGCTCATGGAGCTCGACTACGCGCCCGGCTTCCAGATGGGCCATCCGAAGGTCTTCGAGCTTGCCGCGCGGCTGACCGCCGCGGCGCCGCAGACCCTCGACCACGTCTTCTTCACCAACTCGGGCTCCGAGTCCGTTGAGACGGCGCTGAAAATCGCGCTCGCCTACCACCGCGTGAAGGGCGACGGCAGCCGCATCCGTCTGATCGGCCGCGAGCGCGGCTATCACGGCGTCAATTTCGGCGGCGTCTCGGTCGGCGGCGTGGTCTCCAACCGGAAGCATTTCGGCGCGCTGCTCGCCGGCGTCGATCACATCCGCCACACGCACGATCTCTCGACGAACGCGTTCACGCGCGGTGAGCCGCAGCACGGCGCCGAGCTTGCCGATGACCTTGAGCGTCTGGTCGCGCTCCACGATGCCTCGACCATCGCCTGCCTGATCGTCGAACCGGTCGCCGGTTCCGCGGGGGTGCTCATTCCGCCGAAGGGCTACCTGCAGAAGCTTCGCCAGATCTGCGACAAGCACGGCATCCTGCTGATCTTCGATGAGGTGATCACCGGCTTCGGGCGTCTCGGCGCGGCATTCGGGTCGGATTATTTCGGCGTGACGCCGGACATCATGACGACCGCCAAGGGGCTCACGAACGGCGTCGTGCCGATGGGCGCGGTGTTCGTGAAGAAGGAAATCTACGAGACTTTCATGAACGGACCCGAGCACCTGATCGAGTTCTTCCACGGCTACACCTATTCGGGGAACCCGACGTCCTCGGCCGCCAGCCTCGCCACGCTCGACATCTATCAGCGCGAGGGCCTGCTCACGCGCGCCTCCGAAATGGCCAAGCACTGGGAGGACGCGCTGCACAGCCTGAAGGGGCTCCCGCACGTCATCGATGTCCGCAACATCGGCCTGATCGGCGCGGTCGAGTTGGAGCCGATCGCGGGCTCCCCGGCGAAGCGCGCTTTCAGCGCCTTCCTCAATGCCTATGAGCAGGGCATCATGATCCGCACCACCGGCGACACCATCGCGATGTCGCCGCCGCTCATCATCAAGAAGAGCGAGATCGACGAACTGATCGGGAAGCTCGCCGGCGTCCTGAAGGCGCTAGAGTAGAAGCACGGGGAGAGAGATGGAGCGCATCGCGAACGCCATCAACGGGCGCGTCGAGCCTTCGACGGCGGGGCGTTTCTCCCCCGTCTTCAATCCGGCCACGGGCGAACAGTCGGCGGAGCTCGGCCTGTCGAGCGCCGCGGAGGTCGGCAAGGCTGTCGCCGCGGCGAAGGAGGCCGCGATAGGCTGGGGCCGTACGCCGCCTTTGAAGCGCGCGCGCTACATGTTCAAGTTCAAGGAGCTTCTGGAGAAGCATGCCGATGACATCGCCCGCGCCATCTCGAACGAACACGGCAAGACCCACCCCGATGCGCTCGGCGAGGTTCAGCGCGGCATCGAGGTCGTGGAATTCGCCTGCGGCATCCCGCATCTTTTGAAGGGCGAGTTCTCGCGCAACGTCGGCTCCGACGTCGACACCTACTCCGACCGCCAGCCGCTCGGCGTCTGCGCCGGCATCACGCCGTTCAACTTCCCGGCGATGGTTCCTCTCTGGATGCATCCTGTGGCGATCGCCTGCGGCAACACCTTCGTCTTGAAGCCGTCGGAGCGCGACCCGTCCGCGCCGATGCTGGTCTTCGATCTCTTCAAGCAGGCGGGATTTCCGGACGGCGTCCTGAACGTCGTCAACGGCGACAAGGAGGCGGTCGATGCGATCCTTGACCACCCCGACATCAAGGCCGTGAGCTTCGTCGGCTCCACGCCGATCGCGCACTACGTCTACACGCGCGGCACCGCGGCCGGAAAGCGCGTGCAGGCGCTGGGCGGCGCCAAGAACCACATGATCGTGCTTCCCGACGCCGACATCGACAAGGCGGCGGACGCGCTGATGGGCGCGGGTTACGGCTCGGCCGGCGAACGCTGCATGGCGATCTCGGTGGCCGTGCCTGTCGGCGAGGAGACCGCGAACAAGCTGATCGAGGAATTGGCGCCGCGCGTCCGCGCGCTGAAGATCGGCCCTGCCACCGACCCCGATGCGGAGATGGGCCCGCTTGTCACCAAGCAACATATGCAGAAGGTGCTTGGCTATATCGAAAAGGGCGTGGCGGAGGGCGCCGAGCTCGTCGTCGACGGCCGCGGCCTGAAGCTGCAGGGCTACGAGAACGGCTACTTCGTCGGCGGCTCGCTCTTCGACCGCGTGAAGCCCGACATGACCATCTACAAGGAGGAGATTTTCGGGCCCGTGCTCTCCGTCGTCCGCGCCGAGAGCTACGACAGCGCCGTCGATCTCATCAACAAGCACGAGTATGGGAACGGCACGGCGATCTTCACCCGCGACGGCGACAGCGCCCGCACCTTCGCCGACCAGATCGAGGTCGGCATGGTCGGCATCAACGTGCCGATCCCGGTGCCGGTCGCCTACCATTCCTTCGGCGGCTGGAAGCGTTCGCTCTTCGGCGACCATGCGATCTACGGGCCGGAAGGCGTGCGCTTCTACACGCGGCTGAAGACGGTGACGACGCGCTGGCCGGCGGGTATTGCGCATGGCGCGGTGTTCACCTTCCCAAGCATGCATTGAGCTCGCGCAATGAGCCGGCCAGCCGCATTGCCCGCCGCGTTGCTTGATGATGGGAAGGTGAGGGTGACCCGCTGGGACTTTGTCGGGGGGGCCGAGACCGGCTGGCATCGGCACGAGATGGACTATGTCGTCGTGCCGATGACGGATTGCCGCTTCCTCTTGGAGGAGCTGACCGGGCCCCGCACGGTGGACATGCCCGCCGGCTCCGTTTATCGCCGCGACGCGGGTGTTGAGCACAACGTCGTCAACGCAGGCGATGCGCCGATGGCGTTCATTGAAATTGAGCTCAAGCCGCAAGCTCCTACCTGTTAGCAGACGCCCAGGAAGATTTCTCATGGCTGCACCTGGTTCAAACTTGAAGATCAACGGCGAGCGTCTTTGGGATTCCATCCACGAGATGGCGAAGATCGGCCCGGGCGTGAAGGGCGGCAACCGCCGCCTGACGCTGACCGATTTCGACAGGGAAGGCCGCGACCTCTTCAAGTCCTGGTGCGAGAAGGCGGGCGCCAAGGTCGCCGTCGACACGATGGGGAACATGTTCGCGCGGCGCGAGGGCGCTGATCCGACGCTCCCGCCGGTGATGGTCGGCAGCCATCTCGACACGCAGCCGACGGGCGGGCGCTACGACGGCGTCCTCGGCGTGCTTTCGGGGCTTGAGATCTTGAGGACGCTGAACGACCTCGGCATCAAGACGAAGCACCCGATCGAGGTGGTGAACTGGACCAACGAGGAGGGCTCGCGCTATGCGCCGGCGATGATCTCGTCGGGCGTCTTCGCCGGCGTCTATACGCAGGACTACGCTTACGGGCTGAAGGACTCGGAGGGAAAGCTCCTCGGCGAGGAGTTGAAGCGGATCGGCTACATTGGCGGCGAGCCGGTGGGAAAGCGTCCGCTCAAGGCTTTCTTCGAGCTTCATATCGAGCAGGGCCCGATCCTCGAAGCCGAGGGCGTCGACATCGGCGTCGTAACGCACGGGCAGGGGCAGCGCTGGTTCGACGTCAAGCTCACGGGCTTCGAGAGCCATGCCGGCTCCACCCCGATGCCGCGCCGCCGCGACGCGCTGCTCGGTGCCGCGAAGCTTGTGCAGGCGGTCAACGAGATCGCCTGGAAGAACGCGCCGAACGCGGTCGGAACGGTCGGTGTGCTGACACCTTATCCGGGCTCGCGCAACGTCATCCCGGGCTCCGTCACGATGACGGTCGACTTCCGCCATCCGATCGACACGACGCTGTCGGAGATGAAGGAGGATTTCTCCAAGGCGCTCGCCAGGATCTGCGAAGAAGGCAAGCTCACCTCCGAGGTGCAGGAGGTGTTCTACTACGCCCCCGTCGAGTTCGATCGCGACTGCGTCGCCGCCGTCCGCCGCGCCGCCGACCGGCTCGGCTACTCGCACCGCGACATCGTCTCCGGCGCCGGGCACGACGCTTGCTACATCGCCAAGGTGGCGCCGACCTCGATGGTCTTCTGCCCCTGCGTCGATGGCGTCAGCCATAACGAGGACGAGAAGATCTATCCCGAATGGGCGACCGCCGGCGCCGACGTGCTCTTCCACGCGGTGGTGGAGACGGCGGAGATCGTGGAGTGATTTAAGAACCGGGGACGGGAATGACGCTCGCGACACTCTTCGGGTTCATGTTCCTGGCGGCGCTTCTCATCATCTCGCCGGGTCCGAACGGTGTTCTCATCGCGAAGACCGTGCCGACCTCGGGCCGCGCGGCGGGGTTCGCCAACATCGCCGGCTTCGTGGTGGCGTTCTTCATCCACGGGAGCCTCTCCATCCTCGGATTGTCGGCGCTTCTGGTGCAGTCTGCGACGCTGTTCGAGGCGGTGAAGCTCGTCGGAGCGGCATATCTCGCCTGGGTCGGCGCTAAGGCATTGCGCGACGCCTGGCGCGGTCGCCCGGCAGCGCTTGCCGACGTCGTGCCGGCGCGCCGCAGGCGCACTTTGCGCAGGGCCTTCCTGGACGGGCTTCTCACCAATGCGCTCAATCCCAAGGTCTCGATGTTCTATCTCGCCGTCTTTCCGCAGTTCCTGCTGCCGGGAAAAATGTCGATCCCGGCGGCTTACGAGCTGGTTGTCGTCCATGCCATGCTGAATGTTCTGTGGTTCGGCGCGATCGTCATCGTGTTTGCGAAGCTCTCGGCGCTCGCCCGATCCGGCCGCTTCGAGCGCGCGGTCAAGGCGGTGACCGGGGCGGTGTTCATCGGGTTCGGCTTCGAGCTCGCCACCTATCGGCCGTGATGCATCGGGGAGTGGTTTCGTAATGTCCAAACTCATCAAAGGCGGCACCGTCGTCACCGCCGATCTGACCCAAAAGGCCGACGTCTTCGTGCAGCATGACAAGATCGTCGCCGTCGGCCCCGATCTCGACCACGCCGCCGACCATATCCTCGACGCGTCGGGGTGCTACGTAATGCCGGGCGGCATCGATCCGCACACGCATATGGAGATGCCCTTCATGGGCACCTTCTCCTCCGACGACTTCGACACCGGCACCGCCGCCGCGCTCTCCGGCGGCACGACGATGATCGTCGATTTCTGCCTGCCGGCCCCAAAGCAAGGCCTGCTCGACGCGCTGCAGCAATGGTACCAGAAGGCCGGCAAGGCGCGCATGGACTACTCGTTCCATATGTCGATCACCTGGTGGGACAAGCAGGTCTTCGACGAGATGCCGAAGGTGGTCGATCAGGGCATCAACACCTTCAAGCACTTCATGGCCTACAAGGGCGCGCTGATGGTGAACGACGACGAGATGTTCGCCTCGTTCCAGCGCTGCGCCGAGCTCGGCGCGATGCCGCTCGTCCATGCCGAGAACGGCGATGTGGTCGCCTCGCTCCAGCAGAAGCTGCTCGCGGAAGGCAATAACGGCCCCGAAGCGCACGCCTATTCGCGCCCGCCGGAGGTGGAGGGCGAGGCGGCGAACCGCGCCATCATGATCGCCGACCAGGCCGGCGTGCCGCTTTACGTCGTGCATGTCTCCTGCGAGCAGGCGCACGAGGCGATCCGGCGCGCGCGCCAGAAGGGGATGCGCGTCTATGGCGAGCCCTTGATCCAGCATCTTGTCCTCGACGAGAGCGAATACAAGAACCCTGACTGGGATCACGCCGCGCGGCGCGTGATGTCGCCGCCCTTCCGCGACAAGCTGAACCAGGATTTGCTTTGGGCGGGGCTCGCGTCGGGCTCGCTGCAGGTTGTGGCGACCGACCATTGCGCTTTCACCACCGAGCAGAAGCGCATGGGCGTCGGCGACTTCACCAAGATCCCGAACGGCACCGGCGGGCTCGAAGACCGGCTCTCGGTGCTGTGGACCTACGGGGTCAGGACTGGGCGGCTCACGATGAACGAGTTCGTCGCGGTCACCTCGACCAACATCGCCAAGATACTGAACATCTATCCGCGCAAGGGCGCGATCACGCCCGGCGCCGACGCCGACATCGTGATCTGGGACCCGGCGGCGACGAAGACGATCAGCGCCAAGACGCAGAAATCGGCGATCGACTACAACGTCTTCGAAGGGGTGAGCGTGACCGGCCGCGCCAGGACGACGCTGTCGCACGGCCAGGTCGCCTACGCCGACGGCGAGGTCAGCGCCGGCACCGGCGACGGCCGCTTCGTCGAGCGCCCGGCGAGCCCGCCGGTCAACAAGGCGCTCTCCACCTGGAAGGAGCTGACCGCCCCGCGCAAGGTCGAGCGGACAGGAATCCCCGCGGGGGTCTAGAGAGGCCTGTCCTTCAGCCTGTCGTCATTGCCGGGCTTGACCCGGCAATCCATTCCGTCGCGCTGATCACTGGGTTGACGGTCACGGAACGGATGCCCGGATCAAGTCCGGGCATGACGACAAGCGAGTTGGAACATGATCTAGGCCGCCTTTGCGCCGACCGACTTCAGAAGCTCCGGCACCAGCGCTTCGAGTTCCGGTAGGAGCACGACGCTCTCCTGCTCGTGCGGGTCGGTGCGGGCAATGACCGCCGTCGCCGGCTTGTCGCCGAGGTTCATGGGAAGATGCGGCACGCCCGCCGGGATGTAGAACATCTCGCCGGCGCGCTGGACGACGTGCTCCTCGAGCCGCTCGCCGAACCAGACATGCGCCTCGCCGCTCATCAGGTAGATCGCCGTCTCGTGGCTCTCGTGCTTGTGGATCTTGGCGCGGCCGCCGGGCGGGATCGTCAGGAGGTGCATGCAGATCGCGCCCGACCCCACCGTCTCGCTGGCGATCCCCTCGAAATAGCTGAACCCCTGCTTGCCCTCGTAGGTGCCGGTGGGGCGCACGATGCGGCAGGTCTTTGCTGGCGATTTCTGCATGGTAGGCGTCCTTCCGATGACCGGACCGCGCCCCAGTCGCGGGCGCGGCGATTCCTTTTCCGCTAATATACGGCGACAGCAAGCCCCGCGCCTCAAGGGCGCGACACGGGGAGCGAAATTGCGCTAGGTTCCGCCGGGGCAGGCGGACATCATGGCGGATAGTCGGATTCAGGCTGAGCGGATGGAGCGTATCGTGCGGGCGGGCGCGGCGCCCGCGAAAGCTCCGGCAAGCGTCATCGACATCAGCGGCCTCTCGCTCACCTTTGAGACTGCCGACGGGCCGGTAGAGGCGCTTTCCGACATCTCGCTCAGCGTGGAGCGCGGCGAGTTCGTCTCGCTGATCGGGCCGTCGGGCTGCGGCAAGACCACGCTTCTCCGCGTGATCGCCGACCTCGAGCAGCCGAGCGGTGGAAAAATCCTCGTCAACGGGCTTTCGCCGGAAGAGGCGCGCAAGACCCGCTGCTACGGCTACGTCTTCCAGGCCGCCGCGCTCTATCCCTGGCGCACGATCGCGAAGAACGTGGCGCTGCCGCTCGAGGTGATGGGAATCTCGTCGGCGGAGCGCGCGGAGCGGGTGAGGAAGAACCTCGACCTCGTGAACCTCACGGGCTTCGACCGGAAATTCCCCTGGCAGCTTTCGGGAGGGATGCAACAGCGCGCCTCGATCGCCCGCGCTCTCTCCTTCGACCCGGCGCTCCTTCTCATGGACGAGCCGTTCGGCGCGCTCGACGAGATCGTGCGCGATCACCTGAACGAGCAGCTGCTTCAGCTTTGGGCGAAGACGCAGAAGACCGTGATCTTCGTCACCCATTCAATTCCGGAAGCCGTGTTCCTGTCGACGCGCATCGTGGTGATGTCGCCGCGCCCCGGCCGCATCCACGAGGTGATCGAAAGCGACCTGCCCAAAATCCGCAACCTCGACATGCGCGAGACGCCGGAGTTCCTACGGATCGCCCATCAGGTGCGCGAAGGCCTCCGCGCAGGGCATAGCTATGACGACTGAAAGCCGGCCTCCGCGCGAGCCCTCCCCCCTTGCGGGGGAGGGTTGGGAGGGGGGAAGAAAGCTGCCACAGCGCACATCCCTGCCTCCGTCGTATTCGGCGACACCTTCTCCCCATGGGGGAAGGGGAGCGGCATGAGCGCCGTGCTCGAAGCTCCGGCGGTCGCGAGCGAGGGCTGGCATCGCCGTGCGATGGCCGGAAATGCTGGGCCGATCCTCGTCATCCTCATTGCCGTCGTCGCCATCTGGTACATCGCCACGTTCGCGCTGAATGCGCCGTTCCAGCGTGACCTCGACGAGCGGCGTGGGGCAACGGTCTCCTTCTCCGAGCTTGTCGCAGAGACGATGACGCAGAAGAAGCCGACGCTTCCCGCCCCCCACCAGGTTGCCGTCGACCTCTACCAGACCGTGGTCCTTGCATATCCCACGAAGCCGTCGAGCCTCCTCTACCATTGCTGGGTAACGCTCTCCTCGACGCTTCTCGGTTTTGCCATGGGAACGGCGCTCGGCACCGCCATCGCCATCGCCATCGTGCATTCGCGCACGCTCGACAGAAGCCTGATGCCGTGGATCATCACCTCGCAGACGATCCCGATCCTGGCGATCGCGCCGATGGTCATCGTGGTGCTGGCGTCCATCGGCCTGAAGGGCCTCGTGCCGAAGGCGCTGATCTCGACCTACCTTTCCTTCTTCCCCGTGACCGTCGGCATGGTGAAGGGCTTCCGCTCGCCCGATCCGATCCTGCTCGACCTGATGCGCACCTATAATGCCAGCCGCGCGCAGGTCTTCTTCAAGCTCCGCGTGCCGGCCTCGGTGCCCTTCCTCTTCGCCTCCATGAAGGTGGCGATCGCGATCAGCCTTGTCGGCGCGATCGTCGGCGAGCTTCCGACCGGCGCCGTCGCCGGCATCGGCTCGCGCCTCCTTTTCGGCTCCTACTACAGCCAGACCATCCAGATGTGGTCGGCGCTGATAGCGGCCTCGGTGGTGGCGGCAGTGCTGGTGACGCTCGTCGGCGTCATCGATCGCCTGGTGCGGCGCGCGATGGGCGCGCGATGAACGGCCGCCCGTCGCAAGTCCTTTATCCGGCGGTGGCGATCGCCATCGTCGCTTTCGTGCTCCTCGTCTCGACGACCGGGCCGGCTGTCATGGGATCGCCGCTTTCGCCCGTCGCCGGATTCCTGGCGCTCGCCGGTTTGATCTCGATCTGGCAGCCAAGATGGCAGCTCCTGTTGACCGGCGTCACAGCGCACGGCGCCGCGCTCTTTCTTGTCCGCGCGCTTCCCGACGTCGCCGGCCATGCCGGCCTCGGTTATTGGGCGCTCGTCTTCTCCGCATGGCTGACCGCATGGGCTTTCGTGCAGGCGCTTTCCGCGCTTCGCCCGACGGGCGCGTGGGTCCGGCGCCTCGTCGGCGTCGCGATTCCCTTCGTCTTCGGTCTTTGGGTGCTGATCCTTTGGGAGATTGCGGTTCGCGGCTTCGCCGTCCCGTTCGTCCTGTTGCCGCCGCCGAGCCTGATCTGGCAGAAGATCATCGTCTCCGGCCCGACGCTTCTCGCCGACTTCCGCCAGACCTTTCTGAAGGCGGTTCTCTTCGGCTACGCCGTCGGCTGCCTCTCCGGCTTCGTCGTCGCCATTCTCGCCGACCGCGTGCCGTTCCTGCGGCGCGGCCTTCTGCCCGTGGGCAATCTCTTGAGCGCGCTCCCGATCATCGGCATCGCCCCGATCATGGTGATCTGGTTCGGTTTCGACTGGCAGTCGAAAGCCGCCGTGGTGATCGTGATGACCTTCTTCCCGATGCTGGTGAACACGATTGCCGGGCTTGCCGCTACGGAGGCGATGGACCGCGATCTGATGCGCACCTATGCCGCCGGCTATTGGAAAACGCTGGTAAAACTGCGGCTTCCGGCCGCCCTGCCGTTCATTTTCAATGCCTTAAAGATCAACTCGACTCTTGCCATGATCGGGGCCATCGTGGCCGAATTCTTCGGCACGCCGATCGTCGGGATGGGGTTTCGCATCTCCACCGAGGTCGGCCGCATGGGGATCGACATGGTCTGGGCGGAAATCGCCATGGCCGCGCTAGCGGGCTCGCTCTTCTACGGATTGGTGTCGCTGATCGAACGCGCGGCGACGTTCTGGCACCCGTCCTTCCGAGCCTAACGCCCTAAGAAAGCTTGGAAATTCCAAACGGAGGTAGTCAATGAAGAAGGTTCTCTTGAGCGCGATTGCGTTCGCCGCGGGGCTCGGTTTCAGCCAGGCTTTCGCGGACGACGCGCTGACCCTGCAGCTGAAATGGGTCACCCAGGCGCAATTCGGCGGCTATTACGTCGCCAAGGACAAGGGCTTCTACAAGGACGAGGGGCTCGACGTCACGATCAACCCCGGCGGGCCGGATAGCGCGCCCGAGCAGGTGATCGCCGGCGGCGGCGCCGACGTGATCGTCGACTGGATGGCGGGCGCGCTCGCGGCGCGAGAGAAGGGCGTGAAGCTCGTCAACATCGCGCAGCCTTTCACCAAGGCCGGCATGGAGCTCGTCTGCCCGACCTATACCGGCATCAAGACCGAGGCCGACTTCAAGGGCAAGACGCTCGGCGTCTGGTTCTTCGGCAACGAGTATCCGTTCTATGCCTGGATGCACAAGATCGGCATGTCGACCGACGGCGGCCCCGACGGCGTCACCGTTCTGAAGCAGAGCTTCGACGTGCAGCCGCTCATCCAGAAGCAGGCGGACTGCATCTCGGTCATGACCTACAACGAATACGGCCAGGTTCTCGACGCCGGTTTCAAGCCGGAGGACCTCACCGTCTTCAACTATTCGGCGATGGGGAACGACCTCCTCGAGGACGGCCTCTACGCGCTTGAGGACAAGCTCGCCGACCCGGCCTTCAAAGACAAGATGGTCCGCTTCGTGAAGGCGTCGATGAAGGGATGGGATTACGCGCTCGCCAATCCGGACGAGGCGGCGCAGATCGTCGTCGACAATGGCGGCCAGGATCTCGACCATCAGAAATACATGATGGGCGAGGTCGCCAAGCTGACCGCCGGCGGCAACGGCGTCTTGAACGAAGACGCCTATAACCGCACGGAGCAGGCGCTGCTGGATCAGAAGATCATCCAGAACAAGCCGTCGGGCGCCTGGACGCACGACATCACCGACGCCGCCGGCCTCGGCAAGATGTAGCCGGGAGGCGCCGGCCGCGGGGCGCACACCCGCGCGCGCCCCGAACTTGGAACCCTGTGGAAAGCCCGGCTGGTCGCCGGGCTTTCTGCCTTGTCATGGAGGATGTGCATGACCGCGAGTACGATGCAGCCCTGGTTTCCGTTCACCTTCAACTTCCCGAGCGGCGACGTCGATCTCGCCAACTGGTTCTCGCCGAGGATCGACGTGAGCTACGCCGGCAACCCGGCCATCGAGCGCGACGTTGTGGAGAATGTCGCGAGTTTCGGCGATCAGCTCGGAACACTGATCGATGCCGTGGTGGAGCTGGCGGGCGACGCCAAAGGCGGAAAGCTGAAGGACCTGCGTGACCTGAAGGCGAACGTCGATGAGGTCAAGACGCGCCACAAGCGCGACGTGAAGCGCGACGCGGAGGCGGCGATCGAACGGCTGGCCAAGCTCGACGAGCCGGCGCTGAAGGCGCTGATCCGCCGCTACGCGGCTTAGAGCCTTTCCGCCTTGCGGTGAGGGGTTGGGGAGGGGTCTCTCTCCCTCTTCCTCTCGGCCGCAGCTGCTTTGAGCGCTTTCGCGCCGTCGATGTTCGCAAGCGCCCCGTGCACGCCGACGACCTCCGCGGCGACGATGTGGCCGAGGCGCGCCGCGCAGAGCGGGTCGAGCCCGATGATCCGTCCCGCTAGATAGGCGCCGGAAAAGGAATTGCCTGCGCCGGTCGTGTCGACCAGGCGCGGCGGTTTCGTCGGCGGCACCTTTCCGTGGATTCCGTCGCCGAAGACGAGCACCGGCTTTTCGCCGTTCTTCACAACGAATTCGCCGACGCCGGAATCGATCATCCGACTGGCGGTGCGGCTTTCTGTGCGATCGCCGAAAACATCGCGCGCATCGGAAAGCGTCGGGAGCGCGATGTCCGTCACATGAAATGCCGCTTCGATCGCCGCCCGCGCCGTCTTCTTGTCCGGCCAGAGAACGGGGCGGTAGTTCGGATCGAAGGCGATCTTTGCGCCCGCTTTCCGCCGCGCCGCGATCTCCGCCAGCAGCCGCCGCCGCGCCGGGGTGCTGAGGATCGCGAGCGTGATGCCGGAGAAATAGAGCATGCCGGCGCCATCGAGCGCGCGCTTCAGCCAGGCGGCATCGTCGGCGAGACACCGCGCGGCGGACTCGCTCCGCCAATAGGTGAAGGCGCGCTCCGCCTTATCGAGCGTGATTGCATAGAGGCCGGGCCGCCGCCCCGGAATCTTTCGGACGCGGTCGGTGTCGACGCCGCTCTTCGCGAAGAAGCTCTGCATCTTTTCGGAGAACGGATCGTCGCCGAGCGCCGTCACGTAGGCGACGCGCTGTGCCTTCGGCAGGATCGAGCGCACGTACCAGGCGGTGTTGAAGGTGTCGCCGGCGTAGCCGAGGCGCCAGTCGGCGCCCTTGCCGGCGGAAAGCTCGATCATGCACTCGCCAACCGAGGCGAAGGCGACGGGTTTCATGAAAGCCTGCAGGAGGTGGCGCAGTTCATCGCCCGTCTTCGCCTTCGCTCGGCTCCGGCTTCGCCGGGCAGGCTCCGCTCTAACTCGCTACGCCGGCCGAACGTATGCGCCCTCACGAAGCCTGGCGCGCCAGGCGTAGCTCGTAAGAGCGAAGCCTGGTGCCCAGGAAAGGACTCGAACCTTCACGCCTCGCGGCACACGGACCTGAACCGTGCGCGTCTACCAATTCCGCCACCTGGGCCGGTGATCGCGGCCTGACTTAGGGCCTGGCCTTTAGGGTGTCAACGCGGGCAGCGGCCAAGGACATGCCGGTTGCCACGCAAGCGTCGGATGGTCCAGAAACGGAGCAGAGTTTCGCGGAAGCGGGCGCGCGGACGAGGAGAGAAGCATGGCGGAACTGGCGGATATCGGCGTGCTCGGGCTTGCCGTGATGGGCGCGAACCTGGCCAGGAACGCGGCGCGAAAGGGCTTCGGCGTCGCCCTCTATAACCGCCATGCCGACCGCACGGACGCGCTCGTCAAGGAGCATGGCGGCGAGGGGCGCTTCCTCCCCGCGAAGGAACTCGCCGCGTTTGTCGCTTCGATCAAGCCGCCGCGTCCGATCATCATCATGGTCAAGGCCGGGGCGCCGGTCGACGCGGTGATCGACGAACTCATCCCGCATCTCGACCCGGGCGACATCGTCATCGACGGCGGCAACTCGCAATACACCGACACCAACCGCCGCGCCGCCGCGCTGAAGCAAAAAGGCTTCCGCTTCGTCGGCATGGGCGTATCGGGCGGCGAGGAGGGGGCGCTGCTGGGCCCGAGCATGATGCCGGGCGGTGAGCGCGAGGCCTATTCGCGGATCGAGCCGATCGTGAAGAAGATGGCGGCCGAGGTCGATGGCACGCCATGCGTTACCTACATCGGTCCGGAAGGCGCCGGCCACTACGTGAAGATGGTGCATAACGGCATCGAATACGCCGACATGCAGCTGATCGCCGAGGCCTACGATCTCCTGAAATCGGTCTACGGCCTAAGCGCCGCGGCGATCGCGGACATCTTCGTGGAATGGAAGAAGGGCGACCTCGATTCCTACCTGATCGAGATCACGTCCGAGGTGCTCCGAAAGAAGGACTCGTCGAGCGGGGCGCTGGTCGACAAGATCGTCGACGAGGCGGAGCAGAAGGGGACCGGCCGCTGGGCCGTGCAGTCGGCGCTCGATCTCGGCGTGCCGCTGACGACGATCACGGAGGCGGTGTTCGCGCGCGCTCTCTCGGCGCGGCGGGAGCAGCGGATCGCCGCGGAGAAGATCATCGCGCATGCGCCGATATCGCCGCGAAAACCTTCGTCTGCAGACATCGATGCGATCCGCGATGGGCTCTACGCCTCCAAGATCGTCGCCTACGCGCAGGGCTTCGAGGAAATGGCGGTGGCCTCGCAGGAGTTCGGCTGGGACCTGAAGCTCGGCGAGCTCGCGATGATCTGGCGCGGGGGCTGCATCATCCGCGCGGCGCTTCTGCACCGCATCCGCGAGGCCTTTCAGGCGGAAGGCGCGGTCCCGAACCTTCTGCTGCATCAATTCTTCCGCGATGCGGTGAAGAAAGCCGAGCAGAACTGGCGCAAGATGGTGACGCTCGCGGTGGAAAGCGGCGTGCCGGCGCCGGCCTTTTCCTCCGCGCTCGCCTACTACGACGGCATGCGTCGCGCGCGCGGGCCCGCCAACCTGCTGCAGGGCCTCCGCGACTACTTTGGCGCACACACCTATGCCCGTCTCGACAAGCCGGGAAAATTCCACACCCGCTGGGCGCAGGACGGAAACGAGGTCGCGATCGACGCGCGCGCGGCGAATGATGAGGGGAGAGGCGTCGCAGGCGTCGTGAAGCGGCGCGCGATCAGCCGGGAAGTGTAGCTTTCAAAGGACGGGGCGGCGCGAAGGAGCTTCCCCACGCCGCCCTGGTGACTGGCGAGAGCTGAAGTCGATGACTCACTCGCCGCCGGGATCCTCGACGTCGAAGCGGGAGGGGATCGAGCGGGCTTCGTAGATCATCAGCCCGTGCGTGTGCGGATCGACGCGGATCGCGAACGACTTGCCCGATTGCAGAAAGTAGGTGTGCCCCGAGTTGCCGATCTCGATATCGAAACCGGGGACGACGCAACCAGCGCCGCAATCGAGTTGAAGATAGTCGTCGGGATCGAGCGAGTAGGTGGAGTCCCACTGGTCGTCATCAGCCGACTTCGTCCGGGTGCTCACGGCCACGTCGGCCTTATTGTAGATCGTGACCATGCTGCCGGCCGCCGACTCGACGGCGAAAGCCTGGGATGAGGACATCGCTGCGACGGCGCCGAGCAATGCAGAGCTAAGAAACGCGGCAACTTTCATCTCACTTGTCTCCCTCTTTTAATGTCCGCGTGGTCGTCGTCACGCGGGCGGCTTGGCCAGCTCGGCGATGCGAACCTCGATCTCATGAGGCAGCAGAAATGCCTTTTCGAATTCGCTGGGGTTGAGAAAACCGTTCTGGTCCTCGTCGACCTTGGAGAAGTCACGCAGCAAAGCCGCGGATAGTTCCTGCTCCGAAAGATAGCCGTCGACGTTCGTGTCGGCCGTTATGAAGACGTTTGCCATCGCTGAATAAGCAAGACCGATCTGCTTGTCGGCGATGGGGATACCGGCGTCTCGCGGATCCCAGCTGTTCCATTCGTCGGTTGAGATCCTCCCGTCGCTGTCGAAGTCGAGCGAAAGGAGCAGATATTGGCGGAAGAGATCATACTCCGAAGGCGATATGAATCCGTCTCCGTTCAGGTCGTGATCCAGGAAGATCGAATCCTCCGCCCATGCGAGCTGCGCTGTAGAGCAGAGCGCAACGACCGCCATTACTTGGAATGCCCTAAGAAGCACTGGTTTCATCATCACGCTTCTCTTTCGTCTCGCTTGCGCGCTCCGCAACATTACGAACGAACATGGTGAAGGTCTTCGTTAACCTAAAAAGAGGGTTAAGGCCGACCGAGCGAACTACGCGCCGCTAGCCGGGCGGCCGACAGGCTTCGAAAAGCGCCGTGCCGCCCACCGCCGCCAGCCTGGAATCGACCTCGCTGCCGATCTCTTCGCCGGTCATGGGCCAAGGCCTGGCGCGCGCGTCGACCGAGTCCGGAAAGAGGATGTAGAGCACATCGCCCGCCACGATCCCGTCGCCGTTTCGTGCGTTGGGCTCGGCGCCGTTCAGCGCCCTGAGCAGGGCGATCGAGCTTTCGCCAAGCGGCTCCGGCGGGCCGACGTCGGCGACGATGAAGGGTGTCCATTTCTTCGTCGCCGAGTGATAGGCCGCGCCGACATCGCCGAGCTTGCCTGTTCCGGCGTTCCCCAAGAACGGTTCCGGAAACACGAGGTAGGGGACCGTGCTCGCGTCGACGTAGCGCTTCGGATCGCGTTCGTCGGGGTTGACCCGGTCGAGAAGCGCCGTCTTGGAAACGAAGAAGCCCTGGTCGGGACCGGACGGCTGCACGTACGCCTTGTCCGGATTCGCCGGGTCCTGGGCAAGCACATTGGCCCACCAGTCGGTATTGGGATAGCCGGCGTTCGCGAGGCAATCGAGCCCGGCGCCGCCTTTGCCGCAGCGCTTCCCGACGTCGCCGGGATGATAGGCCCGCGGTGATCCGTCGGCATCGACTGATGTCCACCCCGTTACGTAGAGGTAGGCGCTCTTGTCGCCGTTTCGATAAAGCTGCGTTCCGTCGTATTTGAACCAGGGTTCGAACGGGCACACCGCCGCCGCTGCGCCGCCGGGAAGGGTTGCAAGGAGTGATAAGGCGATCCACGCGGCCGCGTTCATCGTCGTCCTTTTTGACCTTGGTAGTTCAACGGGCAGGGCGTGTGCCCCGGATTGTCGATTGTGCCTGCGCCTCTGCATCATGACGCCGAGACCGTGGCTGTGCGCTCGAGCTTGTCCCAGCGCGCCAATTGCCCCTTGATCGCCCCGGCGATCGCCTTGACCAGGACGACGTAGAGGATCTGGCGGTACATCACCCGTTGCAGCGGGATCAGGAACAGAAGGCGAGCGTCTTCGCGCCGTTCGGCGATGAAGCCGGCGACGGCAGCGGCTCCGTCGACGAAGCTGAAGACCAGATAGGACTCAAGCAGGAGCAGCGCGTCGGCGCTGATGGGGAGGCCAGGATGGAACCATTTGTGCACGGCCAGCCCGAGGATTCCGGCGACGAACATGACGTCGGCGATCGGAGCAAGGACGGGAAGCGCGAACTGGAAGATCGCCATGTGCGGAAACGCGATGAAGCAGAGCCCGCTTCGCCGCGGCTGCAGGAAGGCCTGCCGATGCTTCCACATGTTCTGCAAGGTTCCGAACGCCCAGCGATAGCGCTGGCGGACCAGCGCGCGGAGCGTCTCCGGCGCCTCGGTGAAAGCCACGGCGTCGGGCGCGTAGACGACCTTCCACCCTTTGCGCAGCAATGAGATCGTGAGGTCGGCGTCTTCCGCCACTGTCTCGCTGCTGTAGAGACCCGCCTGCTCGACGGCCGAGCGTCTCCACGCTCCGACAGCGCCCGGAACGACGGTGATGCCGCCGATGATCTCGAACGCGCGCCGGTCGAGGTTCTGCGCGGTTATGTATTCGAGCGCCTGCAAGCGCGTCAGGATGTTGGTGCGATTGCCGACCTTGGCGTTGCCGGCGACCGCTCCGATCGACGGGTCGGCGAAGTGTCGAATGAGGGCGGAGATCGTGTCGGGACGGTAGAGCGTGTCGGCGTCGAGCGCGATGATGAACTCGCCCGTCGTGGACTTGATGCCGAGGTTCAACGCGGAGGCTTTCCCGCCGTTCCGCTTCGTCAGCAGGCGGACCTCGGTCCCTTCGAAGGCGCGGCGGAGGGTCTCCAGCGTCGAATCGGTGGAGCCGTCGTCGATGACCACGATTTCCAGATTCGGATAGTTCGACCGGCGTATCGAGTTGACCGTCTCGACGACCACCTTCTCTTCGTTGAACGCCGGCACGAGCACGGAGACCGTAGGCAGCGCAATGTCCACGAGTGGCCTGCGCCGGCGGGGAAGCCCGGCCAGCAACATGATGATCGCGACCCTGCCGATGCCGAGGACGATCGCCAGAAAGAGCAGGCGGCCGGCCCAGACGACGACCGTCCCGAGGAAGCTGATCCCCGTGCTTTGAATGAGCAGCGGGTTCGGGTTGCCCTGCACGACCGGCATGAAGGCGTCGCCCGACAGCCCGACAAGGTCGGCGATCGACGCAAACTCGTAGCCCCTCGCGCGGAGCTCGGTGATGATCTTGGGGAGCGCGGCAATGGTTCCGGATCGGTCGCCGCCCGCGTCATGCAGAAGAATGACGTGCCCGGCATTACTTTCCGCCGCGCGGATCACGCGATCCGCGATCAGATCGCCGTTTGAGATCTGCCAGTCGTTCGGGTCGATCAGCATATCGACCATGATGTAGCCGAGAGCGCTCGCCTTGATGGCGACCTCCAACTCGCCGTAGCTGCTGCCGAGATCGTCCGACGCGTAGGGAGCGCGGAAGAGCAGCGTGTCGTGCCCGATCGTGCTCTCCAGCACGCGCTGCGTGCCGGAAAGCTCGACATCCATCTGCATGTCGCTGATGCGGCTCAGATCCGGGTGCGAGAAGGTGTGGTTGCCGATCTCGTGTCCTTCATCGAGCATGCGCCGTAGAAGGCTCGGTTCGCGGAGGACGTTGCTGCCGACGACGAAGAAGGCGGCGGGAACGTTGTAGCGCTTCAGGACATCGAGGATTTTTGGCGTAAAGCGCGGATCGGGGCCGTCGTCGAACGTCAGCGCGAGCTTGTTGGGGAATTTGTCTCCCCAGCGGTGCAGCGTGCGTCGCTCCGGCTGCGACGCGAAGGCCTCGCCGTAGATGGTGCCGTCGCTGGCGATGCTGAGTTCGCGGCGGCCGTCCTTCTGCTCCCCGCTGACGCTGAAGACCTCCCCGCCTCCGGCAACCTCAAAAGGGTAGGTGTAGCCGAGCCCCGTAAGCATGTCGGCCGACACCTGCCCGCCACGTCGGAGGCGGTCGAGTAGAGTCCATGTCGACGGATCTTCGCCCCCGAGATTGCGGAAGGAGACGTTTGCGACGCCCAGCTTTTCCATCAGGCGATGGAAATTGAAGAACGTGATCGCGTCTTGGACGAAGATCCGCTGCAGCCCTTCGCTGTCGGCGAATTTGACGTTCCCAAGCGAGGCGCCTGGATGGAAGATTCTCGTCAGCCCGCCCCTGGCGAGCGTTTCGATGACGTCGTCGAACGACAGCATGCGCCCGTTGCGGCCGCCATTCGTGATCTGATAGCTCGGGCCGGGAATCTCGACCGCGAGCGCCTCGGCGCGGCGGCTCTTCACCCACCCTTGCAGCGCCGCACTCACGGCGGCTGTCCGGTCTTCCGGAACGATATCCAACGTCCCCGCCGCGTAGTCCTTGTCCTTGAGGATCACGTAGTCGGCGGGGGTCGCCGCGACCTTCCAGACGCCGCTCTTGTCGGCAAGGGGCGCACGAACGACAAGAAGCATGTTCTGCGCCCGAAGCTGCGGCGCGAGGCTTGCCAGGATTCTGCCGAGCTGCGCGACATCGCCCGGCTCAAGACCGTCGAAATCGATGGCGACGCCCTCAGCCCCGATCTGCTTCAGCGTGCCGAGCAGATCCTGGATGAAGTGCTGCTTCGTGGCAAAATCCCCCGCAAGAAGACGCCGCGTTCCGGTCATCTCGACGTCGTCGGAGCCGAGATTGTCGAGGATCGGGACGATCGTCGGGCGTCGGCTTGCCTCCGTGACCGGCCACCGGCGCGGTCCCAAGGCGTCGCCGAGTGCGGCGCGATCGTCGGAAGGATCGAGCGCGATACCGCCGAGTGCATTGACGTGCAGCCAGGCCGGAAGCAGGTAATCGATATTCGCCTGGTTGCGGCCGAGAGAATAAGCCGCGCTCTTGTCGATATCGTCCAGCGAGACGAAAACCTTCGTCGTCGGCGCCGTCTCGTTTGGCAGAATGCTGTCGATCCATTTCGTCGCCGCGCCGCTGATCGAGTCGATCGAGAGCCCGGCGCTGAGGATTTTCAGCGGCCTGTCGAGAAAGGCGGCGGGAATCTTTTCGATCTCGCCCGCTTCCGGCGTGGGCCCGGCGGGTTTGTCCTGCGGATCCGTGTCGGCTTTCGCCGGCACGACCGGAATGGGACTTGTCGGCTCGGACCTCCGCGCGGTGGCGTGATCCTCGGCGTCCAGCCTTTCAAACACGTTCGTATAAGAGATACTGAGGTCTGGCGGAAAGAGCGTCCGCGCGATGATGACCGTAAGCGACGTCACCGCAAAGGCGAATATCGCCAGGCAGATCGCCCTGAACGCGTATTCTCGGAAGCGGGAATCGGTGAAGAAGACCGGGCGCTCCACGCGCACCGGCGCAGGCTGCGCCGCCGCAAGCTCCCGTTGCCTGCGTCCCCGAAGTGAGACAGCCGGCCTTCGGCGGGGAAGCAAACGGGTTCGGTGGAGGATGTCGTCGCCCAACGACATAAACGGCACGCTCACTGGTTGCGCGTATGCCCGCGCCAGCAGATGTGCCGCATCTCCCCGGACGATATTGGGGTGGCTTGCGTTCGACAATTAAAATTGGAGGCGTCTTAAGCTTACACCCAGATAATCAACGTTTAAGGTTAATATTCCAGCGTCACTGCGGAAAAACCGCAGTTATCGACTATCGGAAGTCAAGTCACATACTGGCTATTCTCCAGCTACTACCAATCATCGTTAACGAGAATGGTAAAGACCCGGGATGCCGGGAAAGCTCAGTGCGTGACCAGCTCCGGTCCCATGAGCGCGTAGGGAAGGACGGTCGACAGGATCGGCACGTAGGTCACGATCACCAGGAAGAGGAGCAGGACCGCGCAGAACGGCAGCGCCGCGCGCACCACCTGGAAGAGATCCATGCCAGTGATACCGGAGGTGACGAAGAGGTTGAGCCCGATCGGCGGCGTGATCATGCCGATCTCCATGTTGACCACCATGATGATGCCGAGGTGGATCGGGTCGACGCCGAGTTGAATGGCGATCGGAAAGACCAGCGGCGCCACGATCAGGAGCAACCCCGACGGCTCCATGAACTGGCCGCCGAGCAGCAACAGCACGTTGACCGCGATCAGGAAGGTCCACCAGTTGAAGCCGGCCCCGATCATCCAGTCGGTGATCGTCTGGGGAATGCGCTCTGTCGTCAGCACGTGGGCGAAGAGCAGCGCGTTGGCGATGATGAACATCAGCATGATCGTCGTCCGCGCCGAATCGACTAGTACCTTCACGGTGTCGCGGTGGAAACAGCCGGGTATGAAGCGCGTTACGGTCAGGATGAGATTGCGCAGGACTGCACTGCCGAGTGGCTCGTCCGCTGTCCGCCACGGAACTCCTTTGAGCGGCCCCATGTCGCGGTAGACGAAAATCGCCACCAGGAAGGCGTAGACCGCGGCGACGGCCGCCGCCTCAGTTGGTGTGAAGATGCCGCCATAGATGCCGCCGAGGATAATGATGACGAGAAAGAGCCCGAAGGCGGAATCGCCGGCCGCTGCGGCGATCTCGCGAAAGCCGGCAAACGGTTGCGCCGGCAAGCCCTTGACCCGCGCCGCGACGTAGATCGCGATCATCAGCATCAGCCCGGCGACGATGCCCGGGATGATGCCGGCGAGGAACATGCGGCCGACCGACACGTCGGTCGCCGCGCAATAGACGACCATCACGATCGACGGCGGGATCAGGATGCCGAGCGTGCCGGCGTTGGCGATCACCCCGGCGGCGAACGCCGTCGTGTAGCCGACCTGGCGCATGCCGGCGATAGCTATGCTGCCGATCGCGACGACGGTCGCCGGCGACGATCCGGAGAGCGCGGCGAACAGCATGCAGGCGAAGACGCCGGCCATTGCGAGCCCGCCGCGGAACTGGCCCACGCAGGCGATGGCGAAGCGGATGATGCGCCGCGCCACGCCGCCGGTCGCCATGAAGTTCGAGGCGAGCACGAAGAACGGGATGGCGAGCAGCGTGTAGCCCTGCGTCGATTGGAAGAATTTCAGTGCGATCGAGGCGAGCGAGTCGTGCGAAAAGAAGATGATGACGACGAGACTCGACAGGCCGAGCGACACGGCGATCGGCACGCCGAGCGCCAGCATCGTAAGGACGAGGATGAAGAGGACGGTCAATTCCATCGTCGGGCTTCAGCGCGTGCCCGGCGAAGCGCCGCCGGACTGTTCCCGCAGAAGGTCCTCCGCCTCGTGGCCGGCGGCGAGGCCGTCGCGGCGGCCGGAAAGGATCATGACCGCCGCCTCGCCGGCGCGAAGCGCGAAGAGCGCCATGCCGATCGGCAGGATCGCGTAGACCGCCCAGCGCGGCCAATGCAGGTCGGAGGTCTTCAGCCCGACGGCGTACATCTTGCCGACATAGCCCGCGCCGCACACCTGCCCGGTCGCGAACGGGTCGCCGCAGGAGCCGTAGAAGAGGATGCCGGCGTAAACGATGCAGGCGAGCGCGCCGAGCACGGTCATCGCCCGGTAGGCGGGGGCCGGCAGCAGGCGGATCAGAATGTCGACGCCGAGATGCGCGCCGATCCGCATGGCGTAGCTCGCGCCGAACAGCACCAGCCAGGCAAACATGATGGTAGTGAGCTCGAGCGCCGCCGGCCAGCCCGAATTGAAAACGTAGCGGGCGACCACCTGGCTGAAAGTGACGATGGTCATCGCCGCCAGGAGGAGGGCGATCACCGCCTCCTCCAGTCGCCGGGTCAGGTTGCGAAATGCCTCCATGGCGGGCCCCTCCCACCGGCCGCTCGTCGGGCCGGAACCGCCTTAAGCGAGGTTAGGGCCCGCGCCTCCCGGCCCGGGCCCCTCTTGATTGTCTTGTCTAGCTGCTTTGGTTGGCGGCCAGCGCCGCATCGATGACATCCTGACCGATCTGGTCGGCGAACTTCGACCACACCGGCTTCATCGCCGCCTTCCATGCGTCGCGCTGCGAGGCGTCGAGCGTGCGGATGACGGTTCCGGCGGCGAGGATCTTCTGCTTTGCCGCCTCGTTGACGTCGCCCGCTTTGGCGTTCCACTTGTCGGTGACCTCGGTCAGGATCTTCGACAGCTGATCACGCACATCCGGGTCGAGCCCCTCCCAAAAATCCGTGGAGGTGACGAGCAGGTAGTCGAGCACGCCGTGGTTGGTCTCGGTGATGCCGTCCTGCACCTCGAAGAATTTCTGCGTGTAGATGTTCGAGTAGGTGTTCTCCTGGCCGTCGACGACGCCGGTCTGCAGCGCACCGTAGACCTCGGAGAAGGCGAGCTTCTGCGGCACGGCGCCGAGCGCCTCGAACTGCGCCTGTAGGACATCCGACGGCTGGATGCGGAATTTCAGGCCCTTCGCGTCGCTCGGAAGGAGGAGCGGTTTGTTGGCAGACATCTGCTTCAGGCCGTTGTGCCAGAAGCCGAGACCGATCAGCCCCTTGTCGTGCATGGAATTCAGCATCTTCTGGCCGTCCGCCGACTTCTGGAAGCGGTCGACGGCGGCGATGTCGTTGAAGATGAAGGGTAGGTCGAAGAGCCTGAAGACGAGCGTATACTGCTCGAACTTCGACAGCGAAGGCGCCGCGAGCTGCACGTCGCCGAGGAGCATCGCCTCCAGCACCTTGTCGTCGTCGAAGAGCTGCGAGTTGGGATAGACCTCGACGCAGACCTTGCCGTTCATCTCGGTGTTGACGCGGTCGGCGAATTCCTGCGCCGCCTCGCCTTTCGGATTGCCGGTCGGCGCCACGACGTGGGCGAACTTGATCACCGTCTCGCCGGGATCGCACTGCGCGAAGGCCGGCACCGACCATGCCATCAGGGCTGACGCCGCCGCCACGAATAGGATGCGCTTCATTGTTTCCTCCCTTTTCGCCGGCATCGGCGCTGCTCGCCGGCTCTAGACCCAAGGTTGCGGGCATTGATGCCCGTTTGGCAACCCCTTGGGACGTCGCTTCAATGGGTCGAAAGCACAGGCCGGCTTTCCAGCCGGTGGAAAATCGAATGTCCGTGCGTCAGAGCGCCATGATCGCGGGCGGCGCCGGCAGCAGTGCGCGGATATCGGCGAACGGATAGACAGGCTCAAATCGGAACGCCTCGACATAGCTTCGCGGAGCATTGCATTGCAGCGCGCGAAGGCGGTTCCAGACCGCGCACGCGTCGACGAAGCGCTCCGGCCGCTGCGAAGCGTGGCACCGGATCGCCCGCCGCTTCAGATCGAAATGCGTCGTCACGTCGACATAGATCGTCGGCTCGAAGCCCGTCCCCATCAGCGTGTCGGCATAGACGACCGGCACGTTGAACCGCGCGGCATCGCGGACGAGCGTGGAAAGCGCCCGGTGGTCCGGATGATAGTCGTTCGGCGCATGCGTGATGACGAGGTCGGGCGCGAAGGCAACAAGCGTGGCTTCAACGAGGGCGGCCGTCGGGCGATCGAGGCAAAGCTCGCCGTCGACGCGATCGAGGAAAAGAGGCTTGACCTGAAGGAGCTCGGCCGCGGTCTCCGCCTCGGCGCGGCGAGTATTGCGGAGATTCTCAGAAGAGCACTCACCGCCCTTTGAGCCGTCGGTCGCGATCGCCCAGCCGACCTCGGCGCCGCCGGCCTTTGCCGCGGCAAGCGTCCCGAGAAAGAAGATCTCGACGTCGTCGGGGTGTGCTCCAAACCCAAGAATACGCATGGCTTGCCTTTACGCCGCGAGCAGCTCGATGACCATCGCCGCCGTCCAGGTGAAATGGCGGCCGCCGAGCGCGGCGCCGCTCGCCGGATCGTAGTACTCGGCAAATCCGCTCTTGCGGATGAGGCCAAGGCTGTCGGCGGTGATCTCGCTCGCGGCGTCGCTCCGATCGGACCGCGCGAGGCCGTCGGCGAGCATATGATTGACGACGAGCCAGCAGGGGCCGCGCCAATAGCGCTTCGGCTCGAAGCGCGGGTCGCTCGGATCGTGCGATGGAACGCCGAAGGCAACTGCGCCGCGCCAGCGGCGGAGCGTATCGACGAGGCGGTCGGTATCGCCGAGCCCCGCAAGCACTGGCAGGATCCCGCCGACGGAGCGGCTTGCGACAAGCTTGTCGGCGACACGGTCAAAGCAGAGGAACTGCCCAGCCTCCTCGCTCCAGAGCATCGAGAAGGCGGCCCGGGCCTTCGCCACGCGCTGCCGCGCCGCTGCTGCGATCGTGTTGAAGCCAAGTGTATCGGCGAGCTCCGCGACCGCCTCGTCGGAGCGGATCAGGATGGCGTTGAAGCCCGGATCGACCACCTTGAACGCCGATGCCTCATGAAGCTTCGCGTTATCCCAGCCAAGGCTCCTGAACTTCTGCACGAGCCAGAGGTAGCGGTCGTATTCCGCTTGCGTCGGGCGCTGCGCGGCGTCGACGTGCTGGGTGTCGCGCCGCTGATAGGGCTCGACTCCATCCGTCGGCACGCGCATCAGCGCTTCGTCCCAGTCGATGGAATTGTCGCGCCCCGATTCCCAAGGATGCAGGATGGCGACAAGTCCCGTGCCCGCTGGATCGCGGTTGGCATAGAACCAGCGGTGCCAGAGATCGGCCTTCGGCAGGAGGGCGGCCGCTCGTTCGCGCGCCAGCTCCTTGTCGCGCGCTTCGGCGTAGAGGCGAAGAAGCACGAAGCCGAGGACCGGCGGCTGCGTAATTCCGGACGTCGGCGTCGGCCGTCCGGTCCCCCACACCGAGGCACCTGGGAAGTAGCCCTCGTCCGGTGCGTGGAAGACGATGTGCGGCACCATGCCGTCGGGCCATTGGTGAGCGAGCAGCGTCTCGATCTCGGTCCACGCGCGCGCCTCGTCGAAATGCCGCTGGCCGAGCGCCGTCAGGCAGGAATCCCAATTCCATTGAAAAGGGTAGAGGCCCTTGGTCGGCACCGTATAGGCGCCGCGATCGTTGTCGCGGAGGATGGCCTCGGCATTGGCGAATAGCGCTCGGTCGCGCGGCTCAATCGTCATTTTTTCGTCTTCCTAGTTGATGGCGGCGCCGGTTTCGGGGTCGAACCAGCGGATGCGTTCGGCGCGCGGCGCAAGCGTCAGCCGCTCGCCCGGGCGGACGGGTAGGTCGCTGTCGAGCACGGCGCGGAAGAGCGTGTCGGCGACTGTCATGGTGATGAGCTGGTGTGCGCCGAGCGGCTCGACGACGCGGATCGTGCCGCTCAGGCCATGTTCGGCCGGCGCCACATCCTCCGGGCGGATGCCGAAGTCGATCTTTGCCCGCTCGGCGGTAGGGCCGGCGAGATCGATGTCGGCGACGCGCCAGCCGCCGTTGCGGCGGGTTGCGGGAAGGAAATTCATCGGCGGGCTGCCGATGAAACCCCCAACGAAGTGCGTGGCCGGATCGCGGTAGACATCCATCGGCGACGCCGCCTGCACGATGCGGCCCTGATGCATCACGGCGATACGGTCGCCAAGGCTCATTGCTTCCACCTGATCGTGGGTCACGTAGATGGTGGTCGTGCGGCTTTGCTGCAGGACATGTTTCAGCTCCGCGCGCATCTCCAGTCGAAGAAGCGCATCGAGATTCGAAAGCGGCTCGTCCATCAGGAGCACGCTTGGCTCCATGGCGAGCGCACGCGCCACCGCGACCCGCTGGCGCTGCCCGCCGGAGAGTTGGCCGGAGTAGCGGGAAAGCAGCTGCTCGATATGCATCAGCGCCGCCGAGCGGTTGACCTTCTCTTCGATCTCCGGCTGCGGGAGCTTCTTCATCCTGAGGCCGAAAGCGATGTTCTCGAAGACGGTCAGATGCGGAAAGACCGCATAGTTCTGAAACACCATGGCGATGCCGCGGGCGCGCGGCGGCAGCTCGTTGACGCGCTTGCCGCCGATCTTGATATCGCCCTCGCTCGGGCTGTCGAGGCCGGCGATCAGCCGAAGCAGCGTGGTCTTGCCGCAGCCCGATGCGCCGAGGAGCACGAGGAACTCGCGGTCGGCGACGTCGAGGTCGACGTGATAGAGCGCGGTATAGCTGCCGAACCGCTTGGCGACGCTCCTGATCTCGATCTCGGCCATGGTACGGTTCCGATGTCAGCGGTTGGCGATGCCCCAAAGGGCGAAGAGATACTTCCTGACCGCGAAGAGGAAGATGAGGGCGGGGAGGACCAGCACCGCTCCGCCGGCGAACTTGAGCGGCAGCGGTGAATAGTCGAGGCTCTGCAGAAGGAAGGCGGTGAGCGTCCGGTTGCGGATCGTCAGCACGGCGGCAGCAAAGACCTCGTTCCAGGAGGTGACGAAGGCGAAGACGCCGGAAGCGGCGATGCCGGGAAGCGCCAACGGCAGGACCACCTTGCGGAAGGCCTGCATGCGCGTGCAGCCAAGGGTGAAGGCCGCTTCCTCCAGTTCATAGGGGATGCTCAGGAAAAGCGAGAAGGTGATCAGGATCGAGAACGGCAGCGCCAGCGTCGTGTGGACCAAGGCAAGGCCGAGCCGGCTGTCGTCGAGACCGGTGCGGATGAAGAGGACCGCGAGCGGCAGCGCCAGGAGCGGCAATGGGAAGGCGCGCGTCATCAAGACGAGCAGACGGAACGTCTCCTTACCCCGGAAGCGGAAGCGCGCGAGCGCGTAGCCGGCGGGCGCGCCGAGCCCGATCGCGAGGATCATGGTGAGCACCGCGACGATGATGGAGTTCATCAGTGCGCTCGCGACGCCACGGAACTTGATGAAGAACTGGATGCTGCCGAAATCGAACGAGGGGTAGAAGCTCTTCGGCCAACCCGAGACGTCCTGCGGCGCGCTCAGCGCGTTGACCGCGATCAGGTAGATCGGCAGCAGCACCCAGGCGCAGAGCACGACGACGATTGCGATCGTCATCCAGCCGGTAGCGTTGACGGGACGTGCGGCGGCGGCGGGCGCGGCAGCGGTGACGCTCATGCCCGTGCCTCCTCGCGCGAGCGCAGCGCAAACAGGAAGAAGAGGGTGAAGCCGATCGAGATGACCAGGATCACGAGCGCATAGGCGGCCGCGACCTTGCGGTCCTGTAGCGCGAACTGCCAGTCGTAGACCTCGCCCATCAGGATCGGCATGTTGGTGCCGGCGAGCGCCGCGACGACCGCGAAGACCTCGAAGGCGAGGATGGTTCGAAGAATCAGAGCCGTCTGCAGGCTCGGCTTCAGAAGCGGAAGCGTGACCTTGACGAAGCGCTTCCAGGGGCCCGCGCCGAAGACTTCCGCCGCCTCGTGATATTCCTTCGGTATCAGGCCCATTCCGGCGACCAGGATCACCAGCACGATCGCTGTCGAGCGCCACAGCTCAGCGATGACGACGACGGCGAAGAGCGTGATCTTGTTCTGGTAGCCGAGCCAGATCGTTGGTGCGCTCATCAGCCCGAGATTCGCGAGCAGGCTGTTCAGGAAGCCGTTCCGCTCGAAGATCGCGAGCCAGACGAGGCCGGCGGCGAGATCTGAAATGCCGAGCGGGATCGTCCAGATGTAGAGGATGAGGTCGCGCCCCCCGCGGAGACGGGTGACGATCGACGCCATGGTGAGCGCGAGCGTCAACTGCAGTGGCACGATCACGAGCGCGAGGAGGAGGGTATTGCGAAGCGCGATCGTGAACTTCCAGTCGGAAGCCATGTCACGGAAGTTCTGAAGCGTCGCGCTGCCGCCCTTGGTGAACGCCTCGATTGCGACCTGGACGAAGGGAAAGACGAAGAACACGGCGAGAAAGAGCGTCGCAGGCAAGAGCAGGAGATAGGGGAGTCTGCGCGATTCCATTCGCCCGCGACCCGCTTTGTTAAGGCGCCGGCGGCGATCGTTGGGCCGCCGACGCCTCGGGAGGATCCTATTCGACGGGGCAGGGGCCGTCAGATTTTGCGTCCGGCGCCCAGCACGGCGCCTTCGACTCCTCCATGATCGAGCGGAGCACGTCCGCCTGCTGATCGAGCACGGTTTTGATATCGGCGCCGTTCAGCACGATCTGCTGGAAGGAATCGACGTAGACCTTGTTGAACTTGCCGCCGAGGTCGCCGAGGCCGACGGGAAGAAGACCCGGATTGGCGTCGCTCGATCCCGACTGCGCCGCGACCGCCGCCCCTTCCGCGCGCACGGACGCCGGCATGTCGGCGGGGAGATCGGCCTTGACGACGGGGAAGAACCCGTTCGCCTTGAGCATGGCGATCTGCGTCGCCGGCTGCATCATGT
This sequence comes from uncultured Alphaproteobacteria bacterium, assembly GCA_963739005.1. Lineage (GTDB taxonomy): Bacteria > Pseudomonadota > Alphaproteobacteria > Rhizobiales > Afifellaceae > DASWJZ01. Next base: position 611,836 of record CAVTYQ010000004.1, read on the forward strand.
AGGTGAGAAGCTTCTTCGCCCCGTCCACGTCCGGCGCGGTCTTCGGGATGCCGAGGCCGGCGACGACCGGCATGAACCCGCGACCTGACGGACCGGCGGGCGCGGGGAAGGCGACGAAGTCATCCGGCCTTTGATTGAAGGCTTCGGCGAGCCGCGCGGTGTGATCCCAGGCGACCCAGATCTCGTCGGAGAGGAGTTGCTCCTGCATGAAGGCGAAGCTCGTCGAGGCTGGGCTCGTCACCGCCCAAAGCTCCTTGATCTTCTCCCACATCGTCACCGCCTCGGGCGAGCGGAACTTGGTCACCTCAGAACTGGTGAAAGAGGGGTAGGCGTAGCCCTGGAAGAAGCGGTGGATCAGCCCCTTCGGTCCGGCCGGCAGCCCGAACTTCGGCGAGCCTGTCTTCTCGGCAAGGTTCTTCGCCCAGGCGATCAGCTGGTCGTAGGTGAGCGCGTTGATGTCGGCGCCCTCGGGCAGGAATTCGAGAGCTTTCTTGTTGGCGGCCATGATGTAGGTCGCCTGCATCCACGGGATGTACTTCTGCTCACCCGTGCCGAGCTTGCCGAGGCCGAGATAGGTCTGGTTGACGTCGATGCTCGCAAGCGACGCAGCAACGTCGCTCACGTCCATGACGGCGTCGGAGAAGCTCGCGAAGTCGCCGTGCAGCCCGCCGATCAGGTCGATCGAGCCCTTGCCGGCCTGCGCCTCGGCCTGAATGCGCGTGACGTAGGGTCCAGGGTCCTGCGGCTGGAAGTCGACCTCGCCGCCGAAGCCGGAAAGCACGTTGTCGCGAATGCGCTGCTGTTCTTCGACCGGCGTCCCCTGGTCTGACCAGAAGAGGACGGGGTCGGCGGCGGCAGCCGATGTCAGCGATGCGCCGAGCACCAGCGCCGCAATGGCGACGGCCCCGATCAGATGGTTCTTCGTGTTTCTCATCTCCTTCCTCCCCTTTTTGGTTTCCGGTTCAATGCGGGGATGATTTCCCGCGTCGCCGAGGTGGCGCCGGGCCGTGGCTGGCTCGCGGAATGAACTGCGGTTCGATGAGGCGCGGCGCGACCGCCTGCGGCCCTCGCTCCAGGCGATCGACGATCAGGTCGGCCAGGATCTCGGCGCCCTCCGTCATCCGCTGCGCGAAGGTCGAGAGCGGCGGGTTTGCATAGGCGGCGACCGGCAGGTCGTCGAAGCCGATCACCGAGATCTGGGCGGGCACCGCGACGCCACGCCGCCTGGCGGCCTCGAGAACGGCAAGGGCGAATTTGTCCTTGGCTCCGAACACGGCCGTCGGACGCGGTGAGAGATCGAGTAGCCGATCGGCGGCCTCGGCAATCGCCGGGGTTTCGCCGGCGGGAGCCGTTACGATTCTATCCGGGCACAGGCGCAGGCCGCAGTCGCGCAGCGTGGTCTCCAGGCCACGCTGACGGAAATAGGCGTAAGCGTAGGGCTGCGTCGGTCCGAAGAATGCGAACTCCGTGTGCCCGAGGTCGATGAGCTGGCGGGCGGCCAGGGCGAACGCTCCCTCGCCGTCGGTATCGACCCACGCATAGCTGGCATCGAGTGTCAGCGTTCGGCCGTGCGAGGTGAAAGGGACCCGGCGGTCTGCGAGAAATCGAGCCCTCGGATCGTCGCAGAACGTCCGGTAAAGCACGATCCCGTCCGCGCGCTGGCTGTCGACCATGTGGCGCAGAACCGTGAGATCGTCCTCGCCGGGGGCGACTGCGGCAAGGAAGAGGTCGCGGCCGCGGCGGGAGAGGCCGGTCGTCAGGCCGACGAGGAACTCCGACAGATAGCTGTCGATGATCTCGTCGCCGCGCACCGGGAGGAGCATGCCGATGAAATCGCTGCGTCCCGAAACGAGCATGCGGCCGGCGCGGTTTGGAACGTATTCGTTGGCGCGGGCGACTGTCACCACGCGCGCGCGCGTCTCGGCGCTGACGTCGGAATAGCCGGCGAGCGCGCGCGAGACGGTCGTAATCGAAAGGCCCAGCTCCGAAGCAAGATGCTTCAAACCCGGCGGGCGCGGGGGAGCCATGGAGCCACCTTCCCATCTATCCAAAACGTTTTGGAACGTTGGTCGACAATGACCGGCGAGTCAACGCGAAAGCTCCGGGTGGGAGCGCTCTGGAGTTCGCCTATGCCCGAAGTCTGCGGGAGAACCGTGCCGTTGAGGCGTGGCGCCCGCGGCACGCCGCTTGCCATCGACTTGAGGTTTGGCTTAGATGCTAGGGTACTGTGAATTGCCGCCCGCGGTAGGCGGCTCCCGGGGGTCGTTATGTCGAGTCGCATTCGGCCGTCTGCTCTGTTTTTCTTGCTTTCCAGTGTCAGCATCGCCTTTGCGGCGAGCCCAAGCGGCACCGTTGTCGACGTCAATCAGAACGCCAAGGCGTCAGGTTCAGAGGGGGCGCGCCTTCTGCTGAGCCAAGGGGCCGTGTTCTCCGGTGACGAGATCACGACCGACTACAAAGGCATCGCGCAGATCATCTTTGTCGACAACACGCGCTTTGTGATTGGACCGAATTCCCGCACGACCATCGACCGTTTCATATTCAATCCCGACAACACGGCGCGTGCCGTCACCATCTCCGCAACGAAAGGCGCGTTTCGTTTCATCACCGGAGTCAGTCCGCATCAGGCCTATAGTATTCGAACGCCTGCCATGACGATCGGTGTCCGCGGGACGAAGCTCGACTTTACGGTCGAGGTGGGAACCGGTCGCGTGACCGAAGCTCTCTACAGCGGCGGCACGACGAACTGCGATTCAAGCGGTGCATGCATCAATGTGGACGACGTCTGCGCCGTCGTCATCGCGCTGCCGGGTGGCCCGGTGTCCAACGCCACCCCGGAGGAGCGTTCCACGGCGCTCGCGATCAGCCTGCCGTTTGCCCAATCGCAGCGAGCCCTCGACGACGCTTTCAAGGTCGACACATCGAGCTGCGACAACAGCAGCAGCCTTAAGACCAAAGGCCCGACCGGCGACAACAAGGGTCGTGATGGGCCGCCGCCGCCGAAGGTCGAACCTACGAGTTCGAGCCCCAGCTTCTAGTTCTTATAGGCCTGCCGACGGACGAGCCCGATAAACTGCAGGACGCCGTTGGTGTTGGGGCTTTCCTCAAGCAGCGGAAGCAGGTTGCTCCGAGAGAGGGCGTCGGTGGCGAAGTACCACGCGAGGGCGGTTGAAAGCTTTCTGCTCCTGAGGACGACATTCACATCTTCTGTGAGCGTTTCCTTCAGGCCTTCCGGCAGCGACATCTGGGTCGACAGGAGCAGACGGGCCCGCCTGAACGCGAGCCAGCCTTCCCGGGGCGCAGTCGCGTGACTGTTCAAGAGCGCGGCCTCTACCTCCGTTTGTCGTCCCGATAGGAGAGACAGCCTGGCCTTCTCGATCCACAGCTCACTCGCGGCCGGCGCGTGTGCAAGCGCGTCGTCGAGAAGCTCGAGACAGCGGTCGACCGTTCTCGTGGCGTCCGGCCAGCGGGCGCAGTCGCCGTAGCGCGCTGGGAAAAGCGCCAGCGACTTGACGTATCGGTATGCGCTCTCGGACCGAGCGATCTCCTTGGTCGAGAAGTCGGCGTCTTCGCTGACGAGAGCCTGTCCTTCGCCGACCCAGAACGACGTCGGCGTTCCCCAAGCGAGAACGGCAAGGCGGACGACACCAAGTATCAGAAGCGCCGACAGGACGCCCGCGAGGATCAAGGACAGCGGGAACCTCGCGGCCTGCGGGGCGCGCGCGCCAATTGCCACGTCGGAGGGCGCCGCAACTTCGCTCGGCCGGGCGGAGAGCGCTTCTCCGAACCCGGCTCCGAACAGGATCGCGAACGGCAATGCAACGCCTTGTATCTCAAGGCTAAAGTCGAGCAGAGAATGAGCCGCCACGAGAGCGGCCGCGCCGAGCGCCGCCATCGTGCACGGCAGTGCTCCCTTCCGCTGTGCGAGCGCTCGAAGCATGACCCAGACCATGGCAGCGACCATGGCGAGGCCAAGGACAAAGGCCGGCAGACCTGCGCCTACCGCGACCTCCAGGTAGACGTCGTGCGCGGTGTACCAGCTGAGATCGGGCGATAGCGCGGCCGGCCGATAGATCGGGAACATGGAGGCGAAAGTGCCAGCGCCATGACCCAGAAGTGGCCTGTCCCCGATCGCAGCAAGCGTGCCGCGATAGACATTGAGGCGATCGGCCAGTTCGAAGGCGGTGCTCGATGCTCTTGCGAGAAGCGGTCGGCCGGCGACGGCAACAAGGAGAAGCGCTCCCACGATCGCTGCGACGACCGCGCGCAGAGTAAGCCTCTTGCTCTTGCCCGAAAGAGCAAGGGCCGCGACCGCGCCGACGCCGAGCAACGATGACGATATTCCGGCGCGCGATCCCGTCCTGATCAGGGCGACGAAGAGAACAATCCCGCAGAGGAGCCAAGCAGCCCGCAGGATGTTGCGACGGCGGGTCGGAGTGTCGGTCGCGGCATCAGGCGACAGCAGCAGCGAAGCCGCGACGATGATTCCAACGCCGAGGAAAGTCGCTGCGTGGTTGCGATTGACGAAGGTGCCTGTGAGATACCCTTTGTAAGCCCACCTCTCCATCCAAAGGATCGAATTGCTGCCCATTGCAGCTAGCAAAAGACCATAGGTCGCGATGACCACGGCTGAAGTTAGAAGTGCGAGCAGAGTCCACCGGCCCTCATTCGCGTGACCTGCGAGGGCGGTCGATGCAAACAAGACCGCTACGAGGGTTGCGAAGTTGGTGGCCGCTGTCAGCGTCAGATCTGG